>JBGAJJ010000002.1:0-770954 GCA_044224985.1 Terricaulis sp. | reverse complement strand
AAGCTGCTGGACCAGGGCCAGGCGGGCGACAATATCGGCGCGCTGCTGCGCGGCGTCGACCGTGAAGGCGTCGAGCGCGGCCAGGTGCTGGCCAAGCCCGGCTCGATCACCCCGCACAAGAAGTTCGAAGCGGAAGTCTACATTCTGACCAAGGAAGAGGGCGGCCGCCACACGCCGTTCTTCACCAATTATCGTCCGCAATTCTATTTCCGCACCACCGACGTCACTGGCATCTGCCAGTTGCCGGAAGGCGTCGAAATGGTGATGCCGGGCGACAACATCAAAATGTCGGTCGAGCTCATCAGCCCGATCGCCATGGACCAGGGGCTGCGCTTCGCCATCCGCGAAGGCGGCCGCACCGTGGGTTCGGGCGTCGTCGCCAAGATCGTCGAATAAGCGCGTTACTCCGCGCTGAATGCGAAACCCCGGGGCGCAAGCTCCGGGGTTTTTGCTTGGGTGTTTGCTCCGCCAGACCTGCAAAGAAGAAGGGCCGCTCTTGCGAGCGGCCCTTCCAGCTTTGCTTTGAGACGAAGCTTAGTTGAACTGCGCCGCGCCGTAGATGCGCGAGGCATAGAGGCCGTTGTCGTTGAACGGCGTCGAGTTGTTGCGGTCGCGCAGCGTGCCGCCGCCGAAGTTCCAGCGGGCGCCGATGCCCCAATAGCTGGCGTCGGCGTCGCCGGAGCCAGTGTCGAGGTTGATCGTGTTCCAGCCGCCGGTGACGCTGATCGGCACCGACGAGAACTGCCATTCGGCGTTGATGCCGTAGGTGGTCGTGTCGAGGTCGGCGTCATCGACGCTGCCGAAGCCGAGATTGCCGGCCAGGCGGAAGTTGTCGGTGAAGTAGTGGCCGACGCCGAGGTCGATGCCCCATTCGTCGTAGTCGTTGCCGAAGCCGCTGATCGTGCCGAGCACGGCGCTTCCGAAGAAGGTCGTGTCCGGGCCGAAGTCGAACGAGGTGTTGACGCCATAGGTCCACTCGTCGAGGTCAGCGTCGTCGATCGTGCCGTAGGTGATCACGCCGCCCAGGCGCCAATTGCTGCCCTGGTAGAACATGTGGCCGTTCAGCGTGTAATAGCTAGCGCTGTCGCCGCCATCCGGCTCGAGGCTGCCGACTTGACCGCCGAATTGGCCGCCCCAGCTGCCGGCGCCGCCGTTCCAACCGAACTCGCCTTCGGCGTTCCAGTTGTCGATGTCGCTGCCGTCGACATCGCCGGTGTTATAACGCGCGCCAAGGTAGCCGTTTCCGGCCATCGCGGGCGTCGCGCACAAAAGCGCGGCCGCGGCCGCGAGTAACGCAGTCTTCTTCATACTGTCCTCCGAAGGGGCGGGCGCCACCCGCCTAAAGCCATACTCCCGAAGCGACAGTACCCATGGTCTCTCGCCGGGTGAACTGAAGTTCGAGCTTTCCCTTTTTTAATGCGCCCCCTGTGGCCGCTATCACACTCTGTGGCTGTGCGGTTGCATCCGCACCCCACCGAAAGCGCATCCAGACGTCGAGAACGTGACTCAAGCAGGGGAGCAGGCACGCATGCGCGTCATTCTATTGGCCATCGCCGGTCTCGGCGTAATGGCTGTTACTGCCAATGCAGAGACCTATCCGGCGCGCAGCGTCGATATTCGTTACGCCGCCGCGAACATCACCGTCATTCCCGAGAATCGCACCGACATCGCGGCCGACGTCGCCGCGGGCGGACGCGTGCAGGCGCCGAGCGTACGCCTCGACGGCGGCCGTCTCGTCATCGATGGCGGCCTGCGCAACCGCATCCGCGGCTGCAGCGATGGCGCCGTACAGATTAACGGTCTGGGTCGCGTCAACCGCACGGAGCTGCCGCGCATCACGCTGCGCGTGCCGCAATCGCTCGACCTGCATGTCGGCGGCGCCGCGTTCACGAGCATCGGCGAAAGCGCGGGCGGCCGCGCGGCGTTCTCCGGCTGCGGCGACACCCAGATTGAAGAGGCGCACGGCGCGCTCACGGTCGCGCTCGACGGATCGGGCGACGTGCGCGTCACGCGCGTCAGTGGCGATCTGCACGCGTCGCTCGACGGCTCGGGCGATCTCAACGTCGGGCCTGTCGGCGGCGACGCCGAAGCCAGTCTCGACGGCTCCGGCGATCTCACCGTTGCTTCGGTTGCGGGCGCCGCCGCCGGCTCTCTCGACGGCTCCGGCGATCTCAATGTCGGCGCTGTCGGCGCCTCGGCGCGCGTGAGCCTCGACGGTTCCGGCGATGTCGAATTCGGTTCCGTGCGTGCGGGCCTGCAAGCGTCGGTGGACGGCTCCGGCAACATCCAGGTCGCAGCCGTCGAAGGCGGGCAGGTGGCGCTCGCGCTTGATGGCTCAGGCGATGTGCTCGTGCGCTCGGGCGCCGCGGAGCGGCTATCGGCCCGCAATGGCGGTTCGGGCAATGTCGCCTTCCGCGGCCGCGTCGCCACGCTGGTGGCCGAGATCGAAGGCTCAGGCGACATCCGCATCGACCACGTCGATCACGTGGAAACGCTGCGTGACAGCGGCTCCGGCAGCGTGAACTTCGGCAGTTGAAGCTGCCGCACACCGGCAAAACAAAAAGAGAGCCCCGGCAGCGATGCCGGGGCTCTCGTGTTTTGACGCTGTGGAGGCGTGCCTAGAACAGGCCGCCAAAGCGGCCGAGGCCTGCTGCGCGCGAAAGGCCGGCGCCCGAGCGGTCGCGGTCGAACAGTGAGCCGCCCAGATTGTAGCGCACGCCGATGCTGAACGTATCGGCGCTGGCGTCTGCATCATCGAGATCGACGCGCTGATAGCCGCCGAAGATCGAGACCGGACCGTTGAACTGATACTCGGCGTCGAGACCCAGCGTGGTCGCGTTCTCATCCCCGGCAGCGCCGGCGTCGATCCAGCCGTAGCCCGCATTGGCGCCGATGGCGAAGCGATCGGTGACGAAGTGGCGGAGGCCGAGGTCTATCGCCGTCATGTTGGCGTCGAGATCCTCACTGTCGGAGTAGGAGAGCGCGCCGTTCAGCGTCGTACGCGACAGATAGAGCTGGCCTTCGGCGCCGATCGTCCAGGCGTCGAAATCCCCCGCGCCGTCGACATCGGTGGTGCTCCAATTGGCGAAGCCGCCGATGAGGCCCGCGTCGGTGCGGTTGAAGACGTGGCCGCCGAGATTCCAGTTGGTGGCGGCATCGCCGTCGATCACCGCACCGTCGAGCTGAAAGTGCTGCCAGGCGGCGGCGCCGCCAATGCTCCAGCTGTCTCCGTCCGCGTTCGTGCCAGCGACGTCGACGTCAGTGTTCTGATAGCCGAGATCGACATAAGCCGATTGCGCAGCGGCCACGCCTGGCGCGACGATCGCCATCAGCGCGACTGCGCCCAACAGATACTTCTTCATGTGATGGTCCCTTTGAGTTGCCGGCAGCCCGGTCGCGGGAACCTAGGAAGGCGCTGTAAGCGTCACTACTCGCACCCGCAGCGGTTTCATCGCTTCGCATTGCGAATGTGCCCCGCGGGACACAGAAACATGAGTTAAATCATAATGTTGATGGCGAGAACCAGTCGCCTTCTGAGGCCGAAATGCGGCGCTGCGACAGGCGGGCGTGCGCGCACGACCAACGGCGGCGCCCCAAAAAAGAAAGCCCCGGCTCGCGCCGGGGCTTTCCACGTCTTGCTTTCGCTTTGGCTTAGAGCACGCCGAGCAGGGTCTCGCGGCCCAGCGTATTCGCGCCATTCCAGCTCGAGCCGCTTTGGCTTTCGCCGCGGGCGGAGTCGGTGCCGAAGTGGTAAGAGAAGCCCAGTTGCCAGGTGTCGAGATCGCCGAAGTCGGTATCCGACCAGCGATAGCCGGCATTCACTTGGAACGGCGAGCCGGTGAAGCGCCACACGCCATTGATGCCCCAGGTGTCGATATCGAGATCCGAGCCACCGCTGGAGTCGAAGCTGGTCGTGGTGTACTCGGCGCCGAGGCCCAGATTGTCGTTGAAGTAGTAGGTGCCGTCGACGTGGATATCCGTGACGTTGTAGGCGTTGTCGGCGTCGGCGTAGCCGAGCGAGCCGTTGAACGTCATCTGGCCCAGATACCACTGGCCGCCGATGCCCAGCTGCGTGGCCGACACGAACGCGTCGCTGAGGCCGACCCAGCCGTAGAAGGCGTATTGATCGTTGCGCATGCCCAGCGCCACCGCGCCGTAGCCCGAGCCCAAATTGGTCGAGCCGCCGCCGTCGAGGCTCGCGTGTTCGCCGTCGAACTGCATCGTCCAGCCGTTGTCGAGGTCGTGCGTGTAGGCGCCGTTCAGCGTCCAGAAATCGGCTTCACCGCCGCCGTCGGCGCTGAAATTGCCGACGCTCACGCCGACGCTGCCGCTGTCGGCAGAAGCAAGGCCCGGCGCGGCCAGCATGGCGGTCACCGCCGCAGCGCCCACGAGATACTTACGCATGCATTTCCCCTTCTCACGGGCCGGCGTACGTCCGGCCGTTAGCGAGGCAATTGCGCTGGGGAAGGTTAATTGTTCCTTCATTCCGTGTGACGGGAAAGTGGCGGCCGCAAGGGCGTGGCGTCCGTGCAACGTTGCGCAACGGCGCAAGAAAAAAGCCCCGGCCGAAGCCGGGGCTTTGCAGTTGCTTGCGTAGGTAGAGACGCTTAGCTGACGGCCGACGCGAAGATCGAGCTGCCAGCTTGGCTGGCGCCGCGGCGATCGCGGTCGAACAGCGTGCCGCCCCAATTGTAGCGCAGGGCCACCGACACCGTGTCGGAGTCGATGTCGGCTTCGTCGAGTTCGTCGTGGGCGTAGGCGAGTGCGATCGAGACCGGGAAGGCTTCGAACTGATATTCGCCGCCGACGCCAAGCTCGAGCAGGTCGTCGTCGCCGAGGCCCGAATCGATGCTGGCCCAGCCGATCGTGCCCGAGAGGCGGAAGTTGTCGGTCGGGAAGACGCGCGCTTCGACCGCGGCGCCCCAGGCGTCCACGTCAGCGTCGTCGTTGTTGGCGTATGCAAGCGAGCCCGCGAGGGTCCAGCGTGCATAGTACTTGGCGGCCTCGAGGCCGGCGGTCCAGGTCGTGCTGTCGCTGCCGTCGGCAACGCCGACGAAGCCGCCGAACAGGTAGCTGTCGTTGCGGCTGTAGACGTGGCCGGTGAGGCCCCACACCGTGTCGCTGTCGTCGCTGTCGGCGACGGCGGCGTCGACTTCGAAATTGATCGAGCCCGAGCCTTGGAACGCGACCGCGCCTTCGACGCCGATAACGTCGTCGGTGTCGGCGCCGTCAGCGTCGACGGACGCCCACGTGACACCGACATAGCCCGTTTGGGCCGATGCGATGCCCGGCGCTGCCACGGCCAAGAGGGCCGCGGCGCCGATAATCAGATTACGCATAGATATCACCCCTGTAGATCACCCATTCTGGGGACCTCACACCTGGGCGTTCCAGGCTAAGTCAGCAATTCCACACGCTTAATTGGTTAACGATTAACAAGGGGCGATGCGTCGACGCCACACTGTGCGGCGCCGGTGCACACCTTTTTCGCCTGACTGGAGAACCTCCACCGGACCCGCATCCAAACACCGCAGGCGGGGCATCCTCCGATGTGAGAGACACAAGCCCGGAAGGAGGGCGCGACCGCATGCGGCCAATCGAAATTTGGAGCTCCGCCGTACTCGTGGCGCTGGCCCTCGCGACCGCCCCGGCGGCGCACGCGCAGCCTGTGCCGGCGCCTCGCGTGATGCAGACCCCGCCCCAAGCCCCGCCGCCCCGGTTTACCCGCTACGCCGCGATCGAGGTGCAGGTCGTCAACGCCGTCGCATTCGTGCGGGTGATCCCCGAAAATCGCAGCGATATCGCGCTGGCGGTGATCAATTCCGGTCCGTTGGCCGCGCCGCAAGTGCGGGTGGCGCGAGGCCGGCTCATCATCGACGGACAATTGCGCCGCCGCGTACGCAGCTGCCGCACCGGCGCCGATGGCCGCTTCGATGTCGAGGTGACGCGCGTCGGCCGGTTGAGCGCCTCCCAGATCCCCACCTACGAATTGCGGGTGCCGCAAAACGCCGTGGTTTCAACAGCCGGCGCGGTCCGCCTGCACGTGCTCCGCTCCGAGCGCGCGCGGGTGCGGGTCGAGGGTTGCGGCGACGCCGATATCGATGCGGTCGCCACGGACGCCGACATCGCGCTTTCGGGCTCGCCCGATCTGCGCGTCTACGAAGCCAATACTGCAACGATTTCCGTCGCTGGGGCCGGCGATGTGACCGTCGGCGTCGTGCGCCAGGGGCTCACCGCCTCGATCGCCGGCGCCGGCGATCTCGTAGCTGCGCGCGTGGACGGGCCGACCAACATCGCCGTGCAGGGCGCCGGCGACGTCACCATTCGTGACGGGCGGGCGACGGTTTTGTCCATCGCCATCGCGGGTTCGGGCGATGTTGTGCACAACGGCTCGGCGCAACAACTGGACGCTGCGGTGTTCGGCGCCGGCGACATCCGCGTGCGCCGTGTCGACGGCCAGGTCACCCGCCGCGTGCTCGGCGTTGGGGACGTTGTCGTCGGTCATTGAATTCGCCGCTTTGCGAAGCGGGAGAATCTTCTCAGACACGGAAGGGTGAAGGCGCGCGAGAATCCGCGCGCTCCCCCGTGTTTGGAGGCCTCCAATGACTGCGACGATTTCCTGCGTCACGCTGCCGGTCGACGATCTTCAGAAATCGATCGCGTTCTACCAGGGCATTGGCCTCACCCTCGAAGACGGCGGCGCCGAAGACGACCAGGCATCCTTCGACGTCGACGGCGTCTCGCTCGTGCTGATGGAGCGCTCCGAGTTCTCGACCTTCTCCGAGCGCACCGGCAACCGCCCGGCCGGCCGCGGCACGTCTTCGGCGATCATCTCGTACTTCGCTGAAAGCAAAGGCGATGTGGACGCCCTGATCGGCAAGGTGAAAGCCGCCGGTGGCCAAAGCCCGGGCGCCAAGGACGAAGAGTGGGGCTACGCCGCCTACTTCGCCGATCCGGACGGCCACGTCTGGGAAGTCGTCCACCACCAGGACTGATTGAAGGCAGTTGGCAGTAGGCAATGGGCAGTAGGGCGGAACACGCTCTGCTGCCCTGATGTTTGTCCGGACCCTACTGCCCACTGCCCCTTGCCGACTGCCTATTGAAGGGGCGGAGCCGTTCGGGCATAAGCCTGCCCCATCCGGCATCGACGGCGCGAAGCAACCCTCGCGGCCGGTAAGCTTCCTATATGTCAGACAAATACGGTCGGGCCTTTAGGGTGCGGCGCGATAGGAGTTTAGCTCAGCTGGTAGAGCATCGGTCTCCAAAACCGAGGGTCGGGGGTTCGAGTCCCTCAACTCCTGCCACCCGCGCTTTCGTCGAAACGAGGAATTGAAACGAAGATGGCCATGGACACTGCGGACCAAGAAACAGAACCAAAACGGCGTGGCGGGCCGATGCAGTTTTTCCGCGAAGTGCAGTCGGAAGCCAAGAAAGTCACGTGGGCGACGCGTCAGGAAGTGACTGTGTCCACCGTGATGGTGCTGATCATGGGCGCGGTCGCGGCGATCTTCTTCTTCACCGTCGACACCATTCTTCGTCTGACGATTGGTTTTCTTCTCAGCATTGGCACGTGAGCCTCATGGTCGAAGCACAAGAACCGCAAACTGAATCTGCGCCGGCGAAGAGCGGCAGCGGCCGCACGCGCTGGTACATCGTGCACGCCTATTCGAACTTCGAAGGCAAGGTCGCCGAAGCGATCCGCGAACAGTCGCAGCGCCAGGGGCTCGAAGAGCAGTTCGAAGACATCCAGGTGCCGACCGAAGAAGTCACCGAAGTCGTGCGCGGTTCGAAGAAGGTGCGCCAGCAGCGCCACTTCCCGGGCTATGTGCTTGTGAAGATGGAAATGACCGACGAGGCCTACCACCTCGTCAAGAACACGCCGAAGGTCACGGGCTTTCTCGGCGCGCAAAACAAGCCGCAGCCGGTGAGCGAACGCGAAGTCGAGCGCATCCTGGGCCGCGTCGCCGAGCAGGCGACGGCCAAGCCGCGCCAGCTTATCCATTACGAAATCGGCGAGCGCGTGCGCGTTTCGGACGGTCCGTTCCAGAGCTTCGAAGGCCTGGTTTCGGAAGTGGACGAAGAGCGCGGCCGCCTCAAAGTCGCGGTCATGATCTTCGGCCGCGAAACGCCTGTGGATTTGGAATACGCGCAGGTCGAGAAGCTGCGCTAAACGTCCACTGCGATTACTTGGGCGGCGCGAGCAACTGCTTCTGCGCGTAGTCCACGTAGCGGTAGTCGTCCGCGAACAGCGATTGCGCGATCAGCGAGGCGTAGAGCAGATAGGCGCGGCCCTTCGCCTCTTCGTCGGCGAGTCCGTGTTGCCGATAGAGATCTGTAAAGTAGCGCAGCCGCGTATGATCGATGTGGCGCACTGCTTTCGCCGCTTCGCGATCGCGCTGCGCCCACATGCGGATCGCCAGTTCGATGTTGGCGGCGCGCACCGAGCGCGGGCTCGACTTCGGCAGAGCGAAAATCCGCTTCAAGCGGTCTTCGGCGCTTTCGATCGAACGCTCGACCCGGTTGAACACGGTGTAGCTCGCGCGCGCGCGCCACTCCTTTAGCATCGCCGCGTGCAGCGCCGCGCGGTCCTTGAAGTGCCAATAGAAGCTGCCGCGGGTAACCCCCAGGCGCTTGGCCAGCGGGTCCACCCGGACCGCGTCGATGCCGCCCTCGGCCAGCACGTCCATCGCCGCTTCGATCCAGGCCGCCGCGTCCAATGGGGCGGCGGGAGCGGGAGCCGGCGTGGGCGAGGGCGTTTGTGCGTCCATGTCACTATCCTGCACTCTTCTGCGCGCGATCCCCAAACCTGTCCGGCGGACACATTGATGCCCGGACGCCGCAAGCGGTAAGGTCTGCCAAGGTTTAGCCCCAAAGTTCCTTTGACGCAGGGGCGGCGAGCGGTTTAGGTTCCATACACTTGTGTATGGCCGGGCGAAAGACCCGGGGACGAGCGGGAGGGATTAATGTCCAAGCAGGGCAAGCGGCTGGGCGCCGGCGTGCGCGCGGCAGTGACGTTGGCGTTGGGGGTTGGCGGCACGGTGATGTGCGCGCCGGGGGCCTTCGCGCAGGAAGCTGAAGAGGAAATCGTCGTCACCGCCACGCAGCGGAGCACGGCGCTTCAAGACGTGCCGGTCGCGGTCACGCCGGTCACAGCCGACATGATCGAGCACTCGGGCATTCGCGACATCCAGGATCTGACCTCGGTCGCGCCTTCGCTGCAGTTCAACGTCTCTGAAACCGAAAGTTCGGCCACCGCACGTTTGCGCGGCGTCGGCACCCAAGGTTCGAACCCCGGTCTCGAAAGCGCCGTCGGCGTGTTCGTCGATGGCGTCTACCGCGCCCGCAACGGCGTGGCGCTGACCGACCTTGGCGAAGTGCAGCAGATCGAAGTGCTGCGCGGCCCGCAAGGCACGCTGTTCGGCCGCAACACGTCGGCCGGGCTCATCACCATCAACACGGTGGCGCCGAACCTGCAGGATTTCGAGGCGACCGGGGAAGCCACCTACGGCGATTTCGGCGAAACCCGCGTCGCGGGCGGCCTCAACATTCCGATCGTCGAAGATGTCGCCGGCTTCCGTTTCTTCGGCGCGGTGGCCGAGCGCGACGGCTTCATGGACATGAACGCCGATGGGCAGAACACGCTGCTCGGCGGCGCCAGCGCCTCAAACCAGGCTCAGCATGAGTCCAACACGCGCGACATGTGGGCGCTGCGCGGCCAGTTCGGCTGGCAGGTCAGCAACAACATCGACGTGCGCCTGATCGCCGATTACGCCGAGCGCAGCGAATTCTGCTGCGCAGCGCAGATCTACAATCCGGCGCTGCTCAACGGCAATCCGGTGACGATCATGTCGGCCACCGGCGTCGAAGGCGCGCCGATCCCGTACGGCTTCGGCCGTCAGCAATGGACCGCCAATCTCGGCGGCTACGGCCCGAACGTCAGCGTCGGCACGCCGTTGGGCGCGCAAGGCAATGGCGACATCGCCGCGCGCCAAGGGTTCGCCAACCGCACCTACGATCAGAACCTCGAAGATTGGGGCGCCTCGGCGCAGCTCAACTGGGACATGGACATCGGCACGCTGACGTCGATTACCGCGTTCCGCAGCTGGACTTCGGCCGGCGGCAGCGACAGCGATTACTCGCAAGCCGATCTGCTCTATGTGCCGCAAGGGCCGGACAACAACACGGAGTTCCGCACCTTCACGCAGGAAATCCGCCTCACCGGCCAGTGGGACCGCCTCGATTGGCTCGTCGGCATGTTCTACTCCGACGAAGAGATCAATAGCCGCTTCTCGTTCCTCACCGGTTCGCAATACGCGCAGTATTTCGCCGGTCTCGACGACATCCTGACCGGCGGCGTCGTCAATCCGGGCCTGGGCACTGCGCCGACCGCGGGCCTCTCGGGCGTCGGCAACAACATCTACGATGAGCTTTTTGTCGGCGGCACGGCACTGCCGGCGGGGGCGGGCACCGCCGGCTATCGCGACAGCTACCATCAGGCCGGCAACTCGTTTGCGATCTTCACGCACAACATCTTCGCGCTGACGGACCGCACCGATCTCACCGTCGGCATCCGCTTCACCACCGAAGACAAGGACCTGCAGGCCGACTTCAACACGCTGTTCAACGGCCAGGCCACGTTCACCGCGGCGATGACCGATGCGGCGCTCGACGCCGGCCAGCCGGCGGGCACGCTGCTGCCGTTCGCGAATTGCAACACCGCCGTGGTGCCGACCGGCCCGCTCGCCGCTTTCGCCGGCGCGGTCGTGCTGGCGCGTTCGGCCTATTGCGTGCCGTGGCTGCGCAGCGAACTCGATGCGGTGGGCTATGACCAGCACCGCTCGGAAGACGAATGGTCGGGCGTCATCTCGCTTCGCCAGGAACTCGCCGACCGCGTGTCGATCTACGGTTCGTATTCGCGCGGCTACAAGGGCGGCGGCTTCAACCTCGATCGCGACTTCTCGTTCGTCTACGCGGGCGGCGCGCCGAATACCTCGTTCGCGGCTGAACTGGTGGACGCTTACGAAGTCGGTCTGAAGAGCGGCTGGTTCGATGGCGCGCTCCTGTTCAACGTCGCCGTCTATCACAACGAGTACGACAATTATCAGCTCAACACCTTCAACGGCATCCAGTTCGTCGTGACGACGGTGCCGGAAGTGACTTCGGACGGCGTCGAAATCGACGCCATCTGGCGCACGCCGATCGAAGGTCTGTCGTTCCAGGGCGGCGTCTCCTACACCGACACCGAGTACGGTGAAGACACCGGCTGGGTGGCGGCGAACCGCAACCCGATCACCGGCGAACAGACGCTGGCGCGTCTGCCGGGCTCGCACCTCACCAACGCGCCGGAATGGACCGCCACCACGGCGTTCACCTACGAGCGCCCGGTGTTCGGCGGCTCGATGATGATGCTGGCCTATCTCGACGCCCGCTATGTCGGCGACCAGAACACCGGTTCGGACCTGCGTCCGTCGAAGGAGCAGCCGTCCTACACGCTGGTGAACGGCCGCATCGGTCTGGGCAGCATCAACGAGCGCTGGTCGGTCGAACTCTGGGGCCGCAACATCTTCGACGAAGAGTACGCGCAGATCATGTTCGACGTGCCGCTGCAGCTGGGCTCGGCGGGCCCGACCCAAGGCGCGTTCCTCGGCGACCCGCGCACCTGGGGCGTCACGCTCCGCGCGCGCTACTAAGCGCACACTGGAAAGTCGGGAGCGGCCGGGCCTCGTGGCCCGGCCGTTTTCATTTGCGCTGAAAGATGTGGTGGCGGAACGCCTGCTCGCGTCCGTGCGGCGTCAGGTGAATTTCACCGTGCGTCTCCATCGGCACGAAGTCGGCGCCGAGCAGGGCGGAGAGAGACTGCGTATCGTGCTGCACGATCTCGAGGCCGCTGCAGCGGGTCGGCCCGTTCGGCGCAAAGCCGCCGATGATCGCCCAGCCGCCCGACGGCAGCGCCGCGCGCAGGCTCGCGGCATAGGCGGCCTGATCTTGCGGCGTCAGCAGGAAATGCAGCACTGCGCGGTCGTGCCAGAGCGCGTAGCGGCGCGCCGGGCGCCACCGCGTGATATCGGCGGCGATCCATTCAATCCTGGCGGCGTCGCCGCCCAGCCGCGCGCGCGCCTGCGCCAAGCCGGCCGCGGCGATGTCGAGCACGGAAACGTCTTTAAACCCCTCGGCCAGCAGATGGTCCGCCAGGGTCGAGGCGCCGCCGCCCACATCGATCAGGGCTGCGTCACGGCCGACGCCGGTGCGGCGGATCAGTTTCAGCGGCAACTCCGGCCGCGCCTGATGCCAGCTCACTTCGTCGGCGCGTTTGCTCGAATAGACCTCGTCCCAATGTGCGCGGCTTGTGGCTTCGGTCAGGTTCATGCAGTCCTCTTGCTCGGTGAAGTGGGCGTTCGTCGCCGCCGACACAACAAGCGGGCGCCGCAGGCGTCTTGTCGCAATTCGGAAAACTTCGGCCGTTTCTGGAATCGCCGAGTTTTATTCGAAATCGGCCGGGATCATGACAACCGGTTGAGGTCGCCGGCGGCGTTGTCTCGTGTGCGGCCGCAGGCGTAAGTTGCGGGCGATGGCCTCAGCCGCCGAGCATCCTCCGGCCGACCTATGGCGCGCCCGCTTGTTCGAGGCGGCGCCGCTGCTGTTTTCGTCGCTCGCGTTTGCGGCCGGCGCGGTGACCTTGCTCTCGATCGCCACGCCGGCGCTGCCGCACGTGCGCGGCCTCGATGCGCTTGAACGTTTGGCCGACGAATTGCCCGAATTGACCGCGAGCATCGCCGGCGTTGCGTTGATGGGGCTGGCCACCGGCTTGAACCGCCGCGTCGACGCTGCCTGGGCGGTGACCACCGCGCTGCTGAGCGCAGTCTGCCTCTACGCCTTCTTCCGCCACGGCCATCTCGCCGCGGCCGGCGCGGCCGGCGCGACGGCGCTGCTGCTGGCGCTGTCGCGGCGCGCCTTCTATCGCCACTCGCGGCTGGCCGACCTCGTCCCCGATCGCCGCGTTGCGCTGGGGATCGCCTTCGCTTTCGGAATCGCTTTCGTCGGCGCGCTGCTCTGGGTGGGCGCGCGGCCTGCGTGGGCGGAGGCGCCCTGGTGGGCGCTGCTGACCGACCCGCACCTGGGCCGGCCCGGCCGCGCGCTGGCCATCGGCTTGGCCGCCTGCGTGGTGGTCGTGTTGCAGCACTATCTGTTGAGCCGCCATCGCGGCGCGCCCGCGCTTGCCGCCAGCGAAGACTTCGCGCGCGCGGAGGCGATGATCGAGGTTGCCGACGATGCGTTGCCCGACGCCGAACTCGCATTCACCCGCGACAAGAGCTTTCTCTTCGTCGACGGCGCCTTCGTCATGAATGCGCGCGGCGGCGCCAGCCTCATCGCCATGGGCCCGCCCGTCGGCAAGCGCGCCGCGTGGAAGTCCGCGCTGAGCGCGCTGCGCGCGGAAGCGGAGCGGCTGTCGTTGCGCCCCGTCGTTTATGCCGCGCCGCCCGACTTGTTGCCGGACCTGCTCGATGTCGGTTTCCGCGTCGAGAAGGTCGGCGAGAACGCCATCGTCGATCTTGCGGGCTTCACCATCGCCGGTTCGGCGCGCCAGAAAATCCGCGCCGCGCGCCGGCGTTTCGTGGAACGGGAAGGGGCGGTGTTCGAAATGCTGGCCCCGCCGCACGCGCAAGCCTTGTGGGACGAGTTGCGCCCCGTGTCCGACGCCTGGCTCGCCGCGCACGGTGGGCGCGAGAAAGCGTTCTCACTGGGCGCATTCAACCCGGACTATCTCGCCCGTGCGCATATCGCCACCGCGCGCATCCACGGCCGCGTCATCGCCTTCGCCAATATTTGGCTCAATGCGAAGAAGACGCGCGGCGCCATCGACCTGATGCGCTTTGTCCCGGATGCCGCGCCCAACGGGCTGATGGATTTTCTGTTCACGGAAATCCTGCTCTGGGCGCAGAGCCAGCACATGACGACGTTCGATCTCGGCATGGCGCCGCTCGCCGGCCTCGCCTCGGAGAAATATGCGAGCCTGTTCGCGCGCATCGGCCGCCTCGTGCACGAGCGCGGCGAACAATTCTACGGCTTCCAGGGCCTGCGGGCCTTCAAAGGCAAGTTTGGTCCGCGCTGGGAGCCGCGCTACATTGCAGCGCCGGGGACCTGGACCATGCCGATCGTGCTCGCCGAAGTCGCCATGCTCACCAACGGCCCGCGCCACACCGCGGCCGCCGAATGAGCGCGCGCGCCAACCGCCGCGGTGCAGGCGTGTTCGTACTCGTGGTGATCGCCCTCGCTGTGGCCGCGCTGGTGATGTTGCCGACAGGGCTCGGGCGCCTGATGGGCGAACTCTGGGTTACGGTGATGGGCGCTATCGTCGGATTGCTCGGTGGCGCGGTGGGGCACTAGGCAAGACTAATCAGACGTCGAGCCCTCCGGGTCGAACGCAACGTGGAGCGCGATGCGGCGGCCGACGGCGTTGCTGCCGTCGCGCAGGCGCGGCTCCAAGCGGTAAAGTCGCGCAACACGCGGCGCTGCATCCTCCAGTAGGCGGCTCGGCGAGCTGGGGCTGGTGACGCGACAATCGTCCAGCCCGCCATCGCTTTGGACAACGCAGAGCATCACCATTTCGGCAGGCGTGCGTGGTTGGGCAGGCGTCCGGAAATAGGCGGCGTAGAGCTGCACGGCGGTGGGGCGCCGCCGCCACGTCACAGCGCGTGGACTGACGGTCGACTCGACCGCCTGTGCCGGCGGGCCCGAAGACGCCATTGGCGTTGTAACGTCGTCGCGGACGAATCCGATGCGCCCGCCGCTGAGTTGGACGCGGTACCACGCATGCCCGGGAGCGTTGACCCGGCCCGTGATCGTGAGCGGCGTTCCAGCACTCAACCGCACTACCAAGGCGCCGTTGCGCTGCGGCCGCGCGCGCACGTTGGCGCCGTCAACGCCCGCAAAGAGTGGTCGCGGTGGCGTGAATGCTTCCACTGTGATCGACGTATCGGAGACTTGCCTCGACAGGTCCTCGGGCGTCTCGGTTGTGTCCGCGCGCACGAAGCCGACGCGGCCGTCGCGAAGCACGACACGATACCAAGTCTGGCGCGCGATCGTTGTGCGGCCGGTGATGCGTAGCGGCGTTTCCGGATCGAGTTCAACGAGAATGGCCGCGCCCACGCGCGGCTCGGCGCGGACGTTGGAGCCGTTCTGGCCGGCGACGAGCACGTGTGGCGGCGTGAACGGCGCGACTTGAATCGGTGTGGTATGCGCAGGTGTCGGCGCTTCGCGGCTCAGCACGTCGTCGCGAACGAAGCCGGTGCGTCCGTCGGTCAGAACGACTTCGTACCAGGTGCGCTCACCTTGTTGCGTCGTGCAGCCCGTCACTTCGATCAACGCGCCCGGCGCGAAGCGCATGAGTTCGGCTGCGCCGCGGCCCGCGGAGGCGCGAAGCTTGGCGCCGTCGCGGCCGGCATAGAATTGCGTGGGCGTGCACCGCGCTGGGCCTTCGATCGTGCCCGCTTCGCTTACCTTTGGCGCAAGCATGCCGGTGACGGCCGCGACGGTGCTCCGCGCTTGCTCACGCGTCCAGGAATAGCCCGACGCGAGGATGGGAAACTGCGTGCGTCCCCATGGCGTCAGCGCCGTGATGACCAAGACGAGCAGGATGGCGAGCAAGCCGCCACCGACACCCAACGCAATCGTGCGCGCCGATGGCGTTTCCCAGGTGGGCAAGCGCAGGCTGCGCTCTTCGCGATAGTCGTAGCCATCATCATCGTCATCCCAGCGGTCGGATACTTCTCGGCGTCGTCCTAACCGCCCAACGGCGCTTTCGGCCTTCTTCACGCGCTCTTCTGCCTCGGCCAGCACCTGACGGGCGCGGTCTTCTGCGGCGGCGCTATTTTTCCTGAGCGCGTCTTCGAATTGCTTTTGCGCCTGGTTGCGCTTCTCGATTTCGGCACTGAGTTCGCGGTTCTTCTCTTCCTGCGCTGCCTGCAGCGCCTTTGTCACGCGTGCTTCCGCTTCGGCCAACGCAGTGCGCGCGCGTTCCTCGCCGGCGGCGCTGTTTTTCTTGAGAGCGTCTTGATACTCCTGCAGCGCCTGGTCGCGTTTGCGGACCTCGGCCGCGAGGCGGCGGTCCTTTTCCTGGTTCGACGCTCTGAGCTGGCTGATTAGATCGTCCTTCTCGCGAACTTCGGATTCGCGACGTCCTTGCAGCTTGCGGCACGCTTCCACGTACTCGCGCAAATCCTTCAGGTCGGGGAGGGTTGCGTGATCGGGCCGGGCGAGAATCTTGACCGCACGTGCGAGTCGCTCATCGAAGTGTGAGAGTTCGTTTGGCGACTTGTTCTTCTGCAGCCACTCGCGTGCCGCCGCCCGCAGGCGGTTTAGATCGATAAGGCCTTCCTTGCCCTCTTCGATCCACTCCACCAGGTCGGGCCATTGGCGAAGAATGGCCTCGTGCACGACCTCAATCGTCCTTTGACGCTGACCGTCGATCGAATTCTCGTCGGCGACCAGGAGGCGCTGATTGACGAAGGCATCGATGAGATGATGAGCCTCGCGCGGGAGATTTTTCCGCACCGCAAGCAGGCGTTTGACCCCGTCGTCGTCGACTTTCACCAAATTCGGCACGAATAAGCTGCGCGCGAGGGCGAGCATGTCCGCGGAGGGCGGATCGCCAATTACATCTCCGACGGCGCCGCGGATTGCGCCGCCGAGCCCGCCAAATTCGTTGTACTGGGAAAGCGTGAGGCGACCCTCGTGGCCGTAATGGGTCTGCAGCCGCTCAAGTGTAAAGGCAAGCAGCGGCAGCGCATCGGAGTCGCTCAAGTCACGGACCAGCTGGTTGGAGAGCGCGCGTTCAATTTGGATCGGCGGATTGGGGACCTTCGCCGGCCCCTCGATGATCTCCATAAACGAAGTCACCTCGGGGAGATCGAACGTTTCGCGCGGCGCACGGTCGAAAGCGCGCTCCCTCTGCAGCGCCGAAAACGAGTCCGAGCGGATCGTGAAAATGACGATGACGTTTGAATCATTATCCAACACGTCGGCCAGCAACGTGCAGAACGCAGCTTTTTCTTTGTTCTGAACGCCGAAGAGTTCTTCGCCTTGATCGATCGGAATGATGATGGTCGGCGGCCGCTCCTTGTAGGCTTGGCCAGCCGCTTCGGCGGCCTGCTTCAATCTGCTCACCGCGTGATCACGCATGCGGCGAAACAGCGAGACGACCCAATCGGCGGTCAGCGGCGTTGGCGGCGGCTGACGCGTCATGTTCGCTAGACTGTTCGCGAACCCGTGCGAACCGGTGATCGCCGCAGTTTCTGGGCGGATCGGATCGAGGACGATGTAGTTGGGCCTGTCCTTTTGCAGGCGCGCCAGCAGGCCCGCGCGCAAAAACGATGATTTCCCGGAGCCCGAGGCGCCCAAAATGACGAGCATGCGGTTCGGCGTCGCGCCGCTTCTGAGAATGCGCAGCTTCTCCAGGCCTTCGCCGATTTCAGCGTCGCGGCCGAAAAAGATGGCTGCATCCTGAACGTCGAGTGCCTGCAGGCCGCGGTACACGGCACGATGCGGATCGTTTTCCGGAGGCCAGCGGAATGTTTTGGGGGCAAAGCCGGTTGCGGCGAGCGCTTCGCGCAGCTTGTCAAAGCCCTGGGCCTCGGCGCGGGGCGAGGAGATATCGCTGTACTGGATTTCCTTCACAAGGTCGGGAATCCTAAGCGTCACCGGCTTGGCAAGGATGGTGATAATGCGCTTGCCGCGCGCGAGCGCGAACGAGAACTCGTGATTGCACCAGTGAGATTCGACCCAATTGTCGGACAGCAAAACGAGCATCACGTCACAGGCCGTGAGCTCTTTTTCGATGTGCTTCTTCCATTCGTCGCCGGAGGCGATGTTCTTGGGCGAGTAGAATATCTGTTCCGGCGCCCAATCCTCGGCGCTCAGCCACTTCACGAGCTTCTGCGCGGCGTCGCGGTCTTTGCTTGAGTGACTAATGAAAAGAACGGCCATCAAGTCCCCCCGGACTGCGACGGCAGCTAAGCACAGCCTAGGGCTGTGAGAAACCGGTACCGAGAGGCGACACGTGTGACCTCGACAACCCCGACCCCACCCCCTATAAGCCCCGCTTCCCGCGTGGGAGGGGTTCGCCCCCCGCACCACGCACCCACAGGGTGGAGGCCTTTTCCCAGGCGCCGCCCGTACTTGTGAGGCTCACATGGCGAAGAAGGTTCTGGGGCAGATTAAGCTCCAGGTGCCGGCTGGCGCGGCTAATCCGTCGCCCCCGATCGGCCCCGCGCTCGGTCAGCGCGGTCTGAACATCATGGAATTCTGCAAGGGCTTCAACGCCCGCACCCAGGACATGCCGAAAGGCGATCCGTGCCCTGTGGTCATCACCTATTACCAGGACAAGTCCTTCACCTTCGAGATCAAGACGCCGCCGGCGTCGTTCCTGATCAAGAAGGCGGCGAAGATGGCGACGGCCAAGAAGCCGGGCTCGGGCTCGAAGAAGCCGGGCGTGGATTTTGTCGGCAAGATCACGATGGCCCAGTGCAAGGACATCGCCAAAGCGAAGCAGAAGGATCTGAACGCCGCCGATCTCGATCAGGCCGCGAAGATGATCGCAGGCACCGCCCGCTCGATGGGCGTGCAGGTGGTGGAGTAAGCAACGATGGCACAAGCTCCCACCAAGACGGTGAAGACCACCAAGCGCATGGCCAAGAGCCACGCCGGCATCGATCCGCGCAAGCTGCACACGCTCGACGAAGCGGTGAAGCTGGTGAAGTCGCGCGCTTCGGCGAAGTTCGACGAGACCATCGAAGTCTCGATGAATCTGGGCGTCGACCCGAAATATCCGGACCAGCAGGTTCGCGGCGTCGTTTCTCTTCCCAATGGAACCGGACGCACCGCGCGTGTTGCGGTGTTCGCGCGTGGTCCCAAGGCTGAAGAAGCCAAGGCCGCCGGCGCCGACATCGTCGGCGCGGAAGACCTCTTTGAAACGGTGAACGGCGGCACGATCGACTTCGATCGCCTGATCGCCACGCCCGACATGATGGCCCTCGTCGGCCGTCTCGGTAAGGTGCTCGGCCCCCGGGGCATGATGCCGAACCCGAAGGTGGGCACCGTCACCATGGACGTGAAGAAGGCGGTCGCCGACGCCAAGGGCGGCGCGGTCGAATTCCGCGTCGAGAAGGCCGGCATCATCCACGCCGGCGTCGGCAAGGCCAGCTTCAGCGAAGCGCAAATCCTGCAGAACGTGAAGGCGTTCGTGGACGCGGTCGCGAAAGCCAAGCCCACCGGCGCGAAGGGCACCTTCGTAAAGAAGGTGGCGCTGAGCTCCACGATGGGCCCCGGCGTCCGCATCGACCCGGCCGCTGCGGTCGCGAGCGCTGCGAACGGCTGAGCTAGACGCAGAATCTAAACGGAAACGCCCCGGTGAAAGCCGGGGCGTTTTTTTGCGCGGTCGTCGCACGCGTGCGTTGGAGAAAGTGAGCGCGCGCCCCATGGAGGCGTTCTTCCGGCCGGTCTTGGAAGAAGCGCGCTTAGCCCAGCGCGACGAAGCGCTCCTCGTCGCCGTAGGCGGCGATGAAGTCCTGCAGCGGGAGCGGGTGGGCGATGCCGTAGCCTTGCAGGTGATCGCATCCTATCGAGGCGAGAATGGCGGCTGAGGCGCGATCCTCCACGCCTTCGGCGACGACGGTAAGGCCCAGCCCGTGCGCGAGATCGACTGTGGATTTGAGAATGAGGCGGTCGCGCGTGCTCACGCCCAATTCCTGAATCAGGGCTTTGTCGAGCTTCAATTCATCGGCCTGAATTTGCTTCAGGTACGCCAGTGACGAGAGGCCGGAACCGTAATCGTCGATGGAGATTCGGATATTGGCGGCGCGCAGCGCTGCAATCGTCGCCATAGCCACAAGCGGGTCGTCGATGATCGCCGTTTCGGTGATCTCGAAACATAAGCTGGCGCCGGCCAAGCGGACCTGTTCTATGGCGAAGTCGCAGAAACTTGCATCGCACAAACAGCGGCCGGAAATGTTGACTGAAATCGTTAGGTCGAGGCCGCGTGCGCGCAGCTCGGCTTGATCTTCGATCACCTGCTGCAGGGCCCAGCGCGTCAGGCGGTCGATAGCGCCGGTCTCTTCCGCCATGAGGATGAAGCGCGCGGGCGAAATGGAGCCCTCCAGCGGGTGAGTCCAGCGCATTAGAGCTTCCGCGCCCGCCAGCGTCCCGTCGGTGCTGCTCTTCGCCTGATAAACGAGCTTAAACTCGCCTCGCTCCAAGCCTTTGGCCATGTTGGAGAGCAGCGCGAACTGCATCTTCGGATCGAATTCTTCGGTGTCATAGAAATAGTGGCGGCGATTTTGAATGCGCGCCTGATCCAGCGCGACGCTCGCTTGCTCCAGCAGTTTCTCCGGTGTCGACAGCGAGGTGAGCGAGATGGCGGCGCCAAGGCGCACGCTGGTGTCGACAAGCTGATCGCCGGCCGCCGTCGTAGTGTCCAAGTTGTCAAGAATGCGCGCGCATGTCCGGCGGGCGTCTGCCTCGTCCGACGCGGAGATGACCACGGCAAGCGTCGATGTCGATAGGTGATAGACGGTGTTTTCGCCGGCGCTTCTGGCCAGCCGCGTCGACAACTGCTCCATGGTGGCGTTTGCGTATTGATATCCGATGGCCGCGCGCAGCGTTGCAAACCTGTCCACGCCGATCGCCACCACCGCCAACAATTTTTCTTCGCTCGCCAGTCGCGTCGTCAAGTCCTCGAGCAATGCGCGTCGATTGGGCAGTCTCGTTTCTGGATCGTGCAGCGCCACCACTTTCAGGTGAGCTTCCCGCTGTTCGATCAGCGCTGCGGCGCGGCGCGACAATTCTTGATGCACGCCGACCCAGATGCAGAGGCCTTGCGCGGCGATGACGGCGCCTAGGCTGAGGCTCACCGGCGACAGCGCCTGCAGCGCGATGGGGGCAACGACGACGCAGACGAGGATCAGCGCGTGCACTGTAAACATGTTCGACAAGCGCAGCTCGGCCCGCCGCGGCCAGAGCAGCGCCAAGGCGCAGCAGCCGAGCAGGAAGCGCACGAGCGGGTTGGCTTCGAGGAGCGCGCGGCCCTGTCTCAGGCTTTCAGCGCCTAGTGCGTGCAAATAGACGCCGGAATAGGAAGGATGGTGCGGGGTCGCGAATTCATCGCCCAGTTCCAGCGCCGTTGCACCGATCAGAACGGCTTTGCCAGAGACGCTCTGTGCGTCGAAACGGCCGCGATAGACGTCTTCAAAACTGAGATGGCCGATGTGGCCGGTTCGAATGCCATAATCGAGTTGGAAGGACGCTGTTTGGCCGTAACCCGTCCCCGCCAGCACCGCGCCCATCGAGGGCTGGAACTGGCCGCCGGTATAGAACCCGCGCGGATAGTGCCGCACGATGCCGTCGCGATCGACGGGAATATTGACGCTCGCGAGCACCGCGTTTTGCGACATCGCCGGCAGCGGCTCGTTGGTGCTGCCCGCCTGGATGAAGGTCGGCAGCACGACGGCGCCCGGCGCGGCGTCGATAGCGGCGCGCAGCGCTTCGTCATCATGATCGCGGGAGCGCAGGCTGAAATCGACGTCGAAGCCAATCAGCTCAGCCCCCGCCGCGCGCAGATTGGTGATGGCTTGCGCGTAGCGTTCGCGAGGCCATGGCCATTGCCCGGCCGCCCGCAAGCTCGCCGCGTCGATCTCGACGACGACAATATCATGGGAGGGCTCGCGTTGAACGAGCGTCGCGCGCAGCGCCGCCAAACCGTTATCGAGAGGGGTCAGCCCGCCCGCAAACTGCACGCAGGCAAGCGCCGCGACCGCAACGGCGAACAACAACCACTTGCGCCCAAGCGAGAGTGCTTGAGCCAGCGCGTGCGCGAAGATGGTCGCCACCGCGCTATTTCCGTGTCTTGTTCTTCAGCAAGTCGCGCAGCGCCCGGTTGCTCTGGGCGGAAGGTTCGACGGACTTGCCCTCGGAAAGCGTATTCTCGGAAGGTGTAATGACGCGATCCGCCATCGCGCTTTGCGCCCACGATCTCTTGCTGCTGACGCTGACCCCGAGGAAAACAATGTAACCGAAGATGAGGCACGCAGCGAGATAGCCCAGGAAGAACTTTACGAACTCGCCGTTGCCTGCTTCCGGATCGGAAATGCGCCGCAGCAGCGCCGTGCTGTTCGGAATGCCCGAGACCTGCGGCGCGGAGAGTCGCGCATGAGCAGCCAGCGTTTCACCGCCTGGCAGCGAGGCCGGCCCGCCGCCGTCGATTGATCCGTCGATTCCAGTCCCCGCGAGCAGTTGCGTCGGCTCGTCTCGGGAAATGGTCACTGCGCCGCCGGTGGGCACATCGCGGGTTTGACCGCCCTGGTTGGCGTCCACTTCGACGAGGCCGTCTTCGACGACGACGGAATCGTACATGCGGTGGTTGATGACTCTGAACGTTGTTCCTTTGACGATGGCGGCGAGCAGCGGCGTCTCCACGCGGAAGTGTGGCGCGTCGCGGTGGTCCACCTGAAAGAGGACTGTGCCGAGGTCCTGAAAGATGCGCGTCATGCCGTCGGCGCGCGCTCGCGCAATCGTCATGCGGCTGTTCGCCGACATGGTCATGCGCTGGAGGCCATTCTCGATAACGGCGCTGCTGTTGGCGCTGGTGACGACGACCGTGCCGTCGGGAACGGTTTCATTCAGACGCGCCGCCCGCGCTGATTGCCCCGGGATCGCAACCCGCACTTGGCCCGCCAGCGACGTCAGACGCCAGCTTGGCTCCTGCGCAAAAACGTCGGCGGGCATGCACGCAAGCAGCGTAAGCATCGCGAGAAGCAGGATATTCTTAAGCATCGAAAGGGTGCGCCGGACGTGAACCTAACGTCCGCTCTAACCGAAAAATCTAAAGGCTCGGTAAGTACCTACCCTCTCGCTAAGCCTTATTTCACAGTCTATGCCGCAACGGCATTGGGCGCTTGGATTGCTTAACCATACGCGCGACGGACTCGTCGTTCGCGTTCAGCGTCGACAACGCCGCCGCGCGATCGAAAACAAGAACGCGCGGTGAAACTCGGCGTGTTCAACCCCGCATCACGCAACCCCGAGCTTGCCGCGGTCGCCCTCGCGTTGCGCGTCGGCGAGTTCTTCCGGAGTCAGGAACGCGGCCAAGTCTTCGGCTTCAAAGAATGGCCGGATTTCCATATGGCCCGGCATCGGGCTGCGTTTCGCCCAGGCGAGGGCTTCGTCCATGTCCTTCACCTTCCAGATCGAGAAGCCGACGACGACTTCCTTGCTCTCGGAGAAGGGGCCGTCGAGCACCACCGCGCCGCCGCGGCCGTCGAGCACCAGGCGCTTGGCGGTGGCGTCATTCTTGAGCCCCGCGGCGGCGACAAAGACGCCGGCGGCGACCAATTCCTCGGTGAACCGGTCCATGGCTGCGAACGCTTCCAGTTGCTCCGGCGTCGGTTCCTCGCCCAGTTCGCCGCTGTCGCCGGCCTGTGCAAAAACCATAACCCGCATGTCTGTCTCCTCCGTTTGAGCCGGCCTTTTGGCGGCCTTTCGGAACGACGAACGGGGTTGTCGCACGGCGACATTGGTCTGCACATTTTTCTGACGCCCCAGGAATGGCGGCTTTCCGGGCAGGCAAGCTTGACTCCCCACGCCTCAGCCCTCAGAAGCGCCGGCCCATCCTGAAAGACCGCCCCGGTTACCGCCGGGGCGTTTTCGTCGTTGCGGAGGCGGAGATGCAGCATTCGATCGGCCTCGATTTCGGCACCACCAACACGGTGGCGACCATCATCAACGCCAAGGGGGAAGCGGAGGCGCTGCATTTCAATCACGCGAACACTGCGTTCGACGCCTTCCGCTCGGTCCTATGCTTCTGGCAGAGCTTCGACGAGCACGACACGGCGCGCATCAATTCCGAAGCCGGCCCGTGGGCGATCGACCAGTTCCTCGAACTCGCCGGCGATTGCCGCTTCATCCAGTCGTTCAAGACTTTCGCGGCGAGTTCGCTGTTCGCGGACACCACCATCTACGCCCGCCGCTACAAGTTCGAGGACCTGCTCTCCATCTTCCTCCGCCGCGTGCGCGATCACGCGGGCGCGGATTTTCCCAAGCGCGTCGTCGTCGGCCGCCCGGTACGCTTTGCCGGCGCCGCGCCCGACGAAGCTCTGGCGCGCGCGCGTTATGAGGCGGCGTTGCGGGTGATGGGGTTCGAGGAGATCCACCACGTCTACGAACCGGTCGCCGCCGCCTACTTCTTCGCGCAGCGCCTCACCCAGGACGCCACCATACTGGTCGCCGATTTCGGCGGCGGCACCAGCGATTTTTCCGTCGTGCGCTTCACGCGCGGGCCCAAGGGCCTCGAATATGCCCCGCTCGCCCATTCCGGCGTCGGCGTCGCCGGCGACGCCTTCGACTATCGCATCATCGACCAGGTGGTGGCGCGCGCGTTCGGCAAGGGCTCCGAATATATGTCGTGGGGCAAGATCCTGCCGGTGCCCAACGGCTACTTCACCAAGTTCAGCCGCTGGAACGAGCTCTCGGTGATGCCCCACTCGAAGGACTATCGCGATCTGCAGCAATTGGAGAAGACGAGCCTCACGCCCGAGAAAATCCGCGCCTTCTTGAACTTCCTCGACAGCGACGCCGGTTACGCCATGAACCGCGCTGTCTCGGCCGCGAAACTGCTGCTCAGCCAGGCGGAAGAGGGCGTGCTGTCGCTGCATGTCGCCGGCGTCGACATCGAGCGCCGCATCAAGCGGGCCGAGTTCGAGAAATGGATCGCGCCGGAGCTTGAAGAAATCGGCGCTGCCGTCGACCGCGCGCTGGCGCAGGCCAATCTGGGTGAGACCGCCATCGACCGCGTCTTCCTCACCGGCGGCTCCTCCTTCGTGCCCGCCGTGCGCGCCCAATTCGAAGCGCGCTTCGGCGCCGAGAAAATCGAAACCGGCGACCAACTCGTCTCCATCGCCTACGGCCTCGCGCTCATCGCTCAGGAAGAGGACGTGAGCCGCTGGGCGGCTTGATCAGTGCTTTTCAAAGCACCGGGTCGACCAGCCAATCGAGCGCCATGTGCGCGGTGTAGGGCGCGAGCAGGCCGCTGCGCTTTGCGGTCCAGGCCCACAGCACGGCGAGCACCGCGATCAAGGCCTGCAGTTCGAGCGGATACTGCGCATGGGTCGCGCCGAAGGCCACGCTGGAGAGAATGGCGGCAGGCCAGAAGCCGAGCGCCGCCGTGAGCGCCGCCAGAATGAAGCCGCGAAAGACGTACTCCTCGTAGAAGTTTGAGAAGACGTTGGCGACCATGATCCATGGATTGACTCGCGGCTCGTGGAAGGCGCCCGCCTGGCCGGTGGCGAAGAAGAACGCCACGAGCACCGCGATCGACACAAGTCCTGCGGCCAGTCCCAAACCGAGCGTCGACCAACGTGGCGCGAGCTTGAGCCCCGGCATCCATCCAAGCCGCGCCAGCGCCGTCCAAGCCGCGAGACAGAAGAGCGCCTGCAGCGTCGTGTAGAGGAAAACGTGCGGCACGAGGATCCAGACGCCCTCGTATGGCGGATTGCCGAAGGCGTTCAGAACGGTGTCGCGCACGAACCAGGTCGGCCAGAAGCCGACCAGATAAGCCGCCGCCGCCGTAGCGACGAGCACGCCGCGTTGCACCAAGGTCATCAGGTCCCCTCGCAGTTTGACTTCTGTAACCGAAGGATGCCCGGGGTGCTGAGCTTGGATGCGGCGCTTTAATCCGCCGAGACGCCGATGCTTGTTGCGGGTGCGCCGAGCTGGCAGAGCAGGATTTGCGTGCGCGGTTGGCCGTGGCTCAGCTATCATCCCCCAACTAGCTTAGGGTCATGCGGAAGATGGGGCTCAGCATTTCGTACAGATTGATAACGCTGGCGATGCTGGCGATAACCGCCGCCTGCGGGAGACCCCAGACCACCGGCGAAGCGACAGTGTCCGAGATCGTGTGGCCGCAACCCGATGCATCGCTCCTGCCGGAAGGGCCGCACAAGCAGGAGGTGCTGTACGGCGAAGCTTTGGTCAGACGCACCTATGAGCTTGCGGGACCTGCGGCGGCGGACCCCAACCTGCGCTACGCGGGCAACAATCTGGCTTGCAGTTCGTGCCATCTCGACGGCGGGCGGCGGCGCTATGGCCTCTCGTTCATCGGCGTCGCCGGCGCATATCCCAGAAACATGGCGCGCGAGAACGCAGTGCAAACACTGGCGCAGAGGATAAACGGCTGCTTCGAGCGCAGCATGAACGGACGCGCGCTGCCGGAAGACTCGCGCGAGATGCGCGCCATCATCGCCTATATCGGGTTTCTGAGCGAAGCCGCGCCGGCCGGCCTCGAAGGCAGAGGCGCGCCCGATGTACCGCTGCTCGACCGTCCCGCCGATCCCGCGCGCGGCGCTCAGGTGTACAGAACAAATTGCGCAGTCTGTCATGGCGCCGACGGTCAAGGCGCGCGTAACACCGGCCGGCCAGGCTATATCTATCCTGCGCTCTGGGGCCCGGACAGCTTCAACACCGGCGCCGGCATGTACCGGATCATCACCGCCGCGAACTTCATCCGCGCCAACATGCCTTACGGCGTTACCTACGAAACGCCGCGCCTGACGGCGGAGGAGGCCTTTGACGTGGCGGCCTACATCAATGTGCAAACCCGGCCGGAGCGCGGCGGCCTCGATCGCGACTACCCCGATCGTGCGCGAAAGCCCATCGACGCACCGTTTCCGCCCTATGACGACGAATTTTCGCAAGCGCAGCACAGGTTCGGTCCGTGGCCGCCGATCCAGGCCGCCCGCGAGGCACGCACCGCGCGATAAACTCCCGCGCAGCGGCTGTGTTCACTGGACAAGCGCCGTCAACCCGCGCAATCGCACCGGAAGGAGATGCAGATCATGACGTCACTCAAATTCGCAGTGTTCTGCGCCGCGTTGCTGCTGGCGCCTGTCGCGTACGCCGAGGACTCGCCTTTTTCTGCGGGCCCGGTGATCAACGATTACGGCCGTGTCGCCGACGTTGAAGGCGCCGCGCCGATCCCGGCGTACACGCGGTTCAAAGTCGTGTTCGATGTGTCCGAGGGGGCTGAGCCTGGAGAGGTGAACCGGGGCATCGAGTCTGCCGCGCGCTTCCTCAACATGCACGCACGCGCCGGCGTACGCCCCTCCAACATCCGTCTGGCCATCGTCGTGCGCGGCTCGGCCACGCGCGACCTCACCATTCATCCCCGGCCGGGCGAGGAGAACGCCAACGCCGCTCTGATCGCCGAACTCATCGCGCACAATGTCGACATCTATGTCTGCGGCCAATCTGCGGCGCACTTCGGCGTCAGCGCTGGCGATCTGCTCCCGAACGTGAGGCTGGCGCTGTCTGCGATGACGGAGCACGCCCTGCTGCAGCAGCAGGGCTATACGCTCAATCCGTCGTAGCGGATGCGAGGCAGAGATCATGACCATCGACAATGACAACGACCTCGTCGCGCTGAAGAAGATCGGCGCCATCGTCGCGCGCACCCTGGCTGCGATGGGCAAGGCGCTGGAACCGGGCATGACCACGCGCGAGCTGGACGCGATCGGCGCGCAGCTGCTTGCGGCGGAGGGCGCCCGCCCCGCGCCGGCGCTGGCGTACAATTTCCCCGGCGCTACCTGCATCTCCGTTTGCCCCGACATCGCCCATGGCATCCCCGGCGACCGCGTCCTGAAGGCCGGCGATCTCGTCAACATCGACGTCTCCGCCGAACTCGGCGGCTATTTCGCCGACACCGGTGCGAGCTTCGTCATCCCGCCGGTGAGCGCGCGTCTCGCTAAGCTCACGCGCGACGGCAAGCGCGCGCTCTGGGCCGGCGTCAACGCCGTGCGCGCCGGCGCAAAGCTCGGCGACATCGGCCGCGCCGTGCAGGCCTTCGCCGATCGCGAGCGCTACACGCTCATCCAGAATCTCGCCAGCCACGGCGTCGGCCGCAGCCTGCACGAAGAGCCGACCTCGATCGCCACCTGGGACGATCCTGGCGAGCGGCGGCGCATCCACGAAGGCATGGTGTTCACAATCGAGCCGTTTCTCTCGATGGGCTCGCAATGGGCCGTCGACGGCGGCGATGAATGGACGCTGCGCGCCGACACCGGCCGGCCCACCGTGCAATACGAACACACCCTCGTCGCCACCGCGCGCGGCGCACTCGTGCTGACGGCGGCCTGATGGCGGTCGACGAGAAGACGCAAGCCGCGGTCGCGGACATCGGCGGCTATCTGCTCACCAAGTATGGCGGCATGGGCGGCACGCTCTACGCGGCCAACGCCGTCAGTGCGCTTGGCGCACTCGCCGGCGTGTTCGCGCAGGCGCAGGCGCGCGCCATGCTGGCTTCGGGCGCTTTGGCGAACAGCGAGAGCTCGCTGGTTGAAGCCACCACCACGGATGGTCAGCGCTATTATTTCGGCGACGCCATTAATGCGTGTCTGTTCGAAGGCTCGCGCGAGCGGCCGTCATTCTGGAATATCGCCGCCGGCGCGGCGCAGGACCCCGACATCGGCGCGAAGATCGATATCGGCGAAATCGCCAAGCACACCGCGGAAGTCCTGGGCAGTGCGGACTTCGGCGCGCCGCGCATCGATGCGCGCTATCAGTTGAGCCAGATGCCGATCGACGCGGTGCGCATGCACGCCTTGACGCTGCTCGACCGCTTCAAGCAGACCGGCGTCGATCCGGCCAAGTTGATGGTGGCGTTCGGCTTGGTGGGGCAGGGCTTCGCGGCTTTCGCCGCGGGCGAGATGCCGGACAATCCGGTCACCGTCGCCATGACCCGGCCCGACATCGTGCGCCTCTACATGGAAAGCGCCATTCCCATGTCCAAACTCGACCTCCGCGCCCTCGGCATGGTGCAGGAATCTTAGTCCCGCCGTGCCCGCGGTGTCTTCGCCGTGTCGCTGTGGTGAAAAGAAAACCACGGCGGCACAGCGAAGTCACAGCGGGCACGGCGAAGATAAGGTCAACGCAGGACGCGCGTGGCGTCGACGATCTCGATGTCGCTCATCATCGCGAGATACGCGTCGAGCCACGGTTTGTGACCGGAACCGACGATCACCAGCACGCGTCCCCCCGGATGCAGCGTCGCGACTTCGCGGATGTTGGCGGCCATGCGCAGATTGCGCGTCTCCCATGCCGCCACACGCATGCGGCCGGAATTGCCCGGGCTTTCGCGGTTGATCATGCTGAGCCATTGCATGTCGGCGTCGGTGCGCCCGGTTGCGGCCATGTTGAGCATGCGATAGGTGGCGAGCGCTTCCTCTGGCGTCCCCAGATGCTGTCCCGCCTCGCGCAGCGGTGCAAAGCGCGCATCGGCGAGGAGCGCCGGAAACCACGGTTGGCCGAGGAAGTTTTCGAAGTTCTGCGCAAACGCCGGATCGGCGATGTCGTCGCTCTGGTCGTCCATCGGATAGACGCGCTCAAGCCCCAGATCGGCGCCTAGCCGCGAGCCGATGAGATAATTCTCGTTGCGCCGCGCCGGCGTTTCGTAGGTGGCGAGCTGTTCGGCCAACAGGCGCGAGACGCTGTCGTCGGCGATGCGCTCAGATGGGTCGAGCCGCCACCACTGCACCAGCGCCGAGGCCGGATCGCCGGCGGCGCAGAAGAGCGCGGCGAGACGCCGGCGCTGCGCCGCCGTCGGTGCGTCCGGCCAGGTCGCCAGAGTGCGGCGCATTTCGGCTTCCGCGTCCGGCATGTCCAGATTGAGCGTGTTGCGCGCCAGCGCCGCCAGCACCATGGCGCGCCCGCCATAATCGTGCGCCACGTCCGGATACGTCTCACGGTATTGCCACATATGCGAGATGGTCCGCCCCGGCAGCGCCTCGATGGCGATGGCGTCGGGCTGAAACGCCTGCAGCCGCGCCAGCAACGGGGCCAGCGCCCCAGGATCCCAATTCTCGGGCGTGCCGCTTAGATGCGGGCTCGCCAGCACCAGCACCTGAGTCGCCTCGCCCACGTGGCGACCGTGATAGCTTCGCGGATCAAACGCCCGCGGCTGTGCCTGGGCCGGCGCCCACGGCGCCGAAAGCAGCACAAAAGCTGCTGCAATCAGAAAAACGCGCATTCGTCGCTCCCATCATCTGCTTGGGGAGACGCCCGCGCACACGGCTTTGGATGCAGCCCGCGGAGCAGAAGAAAGGCCCGGCGCTTTCACACCGGGCCTTCTAGAGACCGCAAATGTCGCGGGGAGCTACGCGACGATCTGGGCGGCTTGGTTCAGGGTTGCAAACGCGAAGGGTGCGAACACGGCGCACGCAGCGAGCGCGAAATAGAGTCTCGTCATCGTTTTTCTCTTCTGAGATAGCGTGGGCGTACGAAGCGTCAGGCCGTGATCTGCGCGGCCTGCATCAAAGTGGCGTACGCGGCCGGCGCAAACACCAGCGCGGCGACGACGAGGCTCAGAAGCTTGGTGGTCATGGTCATGGCCTAATCCTCCGAGGCGTCGGCGCCTCGATGAGAAGAAGGTAGGCCCAGCCCGCCCGGGCCGCCGTGACGGCGGTCACGTAAGACCGATTGCGGGGGCCGCGTTGCGGGAAGAGACCCGCTGCTTAGCGCCTTAAGGCAAGCGCCTAGTCCGTTTGGACTAGCTTGGCGGCCATGCGGCAACACCAAGCCTTAATCGCGCTCTGATAGAGACGCCTCGAACTCCGCGTAAAAAATCGCGCACCCGTCAGGCCAATCGCAATGCAAGTCGCCAGCATGGCATGGGACCGGGCAACCGGCCAATTCGCGTCGACGACGCGCATCGATCCTTCCTTCGTGCTCTATTTCGGGCCGAACGAAGTGATCGCCGACCATAAATTTCAGGACGCGCTGCGCGCGCTTGCGCCGCGCGGGCATTTGCTCGGTTGTACAACCGGCACCTTTATCGCCGACGCCACGCTGCATGACGATCAGGCGCTGGCGGTGGCGGTGCAACTGGATCGCACTGAGACGCGTCTGGTCTCCGCGGACGTCACCGTGCCCACCTCCAGAGACGCCGGCGTTAAGATTGCCAAAGCGCTTGAGGCGCCGGATTTGGTCGGCGTGATCGTTCTGAGCGACAGCTTGAACGTCGAAGGCGTCGAACTCGTCGAGGGCATGCGTTCCGTGCTGGGCGCCGCCGTGCCGATTTCGGGCGGGCTTGCCTCGGACGGGGCGGACTTCCGGCACACCATGGTCGGCGCCGACGGGCCGCCGCGCGAGCAGCAAGTCGCCGCGCTCGGCCTCTACGGCGCATCGCTGAAAATGGGCCAAGGCTGCGCGCACGGCTGGGACAATTTCGGACCGCCGCGCCGCATCACCAAGGCTGATGGCCCCATCCTGTTCGAGCTGGACGGCAAGCCGGCGCTCGATCTCTACGAATATTATCTCGGCGACTATGCCGCGCAATTGCCGTCGTCGGCGCTTCGTTTCCCGCTGCTCGTCTACGATCCGCGCGATCCGGCGCGGACGGTTATTCGCACAGTGCTCAATGTCGACCGCGAAGCGCGTGCGCTTTCGTTTGCTGCGAGCATACAGGAAGGCTGGACCGCGCGGCTTATGCGCGGCGCATTCGACAACCTGGCCGAAGGCGCTGCGGCGGCGGCGCGGGAGGCGCGCGGCCGCGACGGCGGATCGAGCCCGGGTCTGGCGCTGCTGGTGAGCTGCGTCGGACGCAGGATCGTGATGGGCGAGCACACGGGCGATGAAATCGAAGCGGTGGCCGGTGAGCTGCCCGGGCGTTTTCAGCGCGTCGGCTTCTATTCGCACGGCGAGATCTCGGCTGCACCGAACGACAGCTTCTGCGGCCTGCACAATCAGACGATGACGATCGTCACGCTAGAAGAAGCTGCCTAGGCTCATGAACCGCACGCTGCGGCGCCAATTCGAACGGATTCAGCGTGAGGCGCCGGAGCGGGCGCTCGACGCGCTGCTGGAGGTCGTCAGCGCCACGTACGATCAGCACGAGCGCGACCGCCGTTACGACGACCGCGCCAACGCGCTCATGGCCGACGAACTGACCGAGATGATGGCCATACGCGAGCGCGCCGTCCTGCTGGAGTCGGAAAAGTTCGTCGCCGAAGAGGCGAGCCGCGCCAAGTCGCAATTCCTGGCCAATATGAGCCATGAACTGCGCACGCCCTTGAACGCCATCATCGGCTACAGCGAGATGCTGCGCGAAGGCGCCGAAGAAGACGGCCGCCAGGCCGACGTCGCCGACCACGACAAGATTCTCGGCGCCTCCCGCCGGCTGCTGGCGCTCATCGCCGAAATTTTGGACCTGTCCAAAATCGAAGCGGGGAAGATGGAGGTGGTTCCCGACACTTTCGATCCGAGAGCGTGCGTCTGCGAAGTGGCCGAAACGGTCGCCAAGGCGGCCGCGGACAACGGCAACGAGATCCGCGTCGAGATCGACGACGCCGTCGGCCTCGTGCACAACGACGAATTCCGTTTCAGCCAGTGTCTGCTCAATCTCTTGGCCAACGCCGCGAAGTTCACCCAGAACGGCCAAATCGTGGTGCGCTTGCGCACCGAGGGCGAAGGCGGCAATGCGAGCCTCGTCTGTGACGTGGCGGACAGCGGCATTGGAATTTCGCCGGAGAAGCTGCAGCGCCTGTTCCAGCCGTTCACGCAGGCCGACGAATCCACCACGCGCAATTTCGGCGGCACCGGACTGGGGCTCGCGATCACCCGCCGCATCGCGCAATTGCTCGGCGGCGACGTCAGCTTGACCAGCACCGTCGGCGTGGGAACGACGGCGACGCTGCGCATTCCGGTCGGCGAGCCTGTCGCGCCGCGGATCGCGAGGACCGCGTAGGGCGCGCCCGCAGCCTCGGCGGAACCGTGTCCGCAGTGATCCAGTTCAGACAGGCGGGGCTCTGCCGGCTTCGGAGGCCAGCCCATGCATCGCTCGCGCATCAACGGCATCCTGATCGACTGCAACGTCGATGATATCGCCGCAGCGGCGGACTTCTGGGCCGGCGCGCTTGGCCGCCGGGTCGATCCCGATCATCCCGGCACCCGCGGCGACTATGTCATGCTGGAAACGCCGCCGGACGAAATCAGCGTGCAGATTCAGCGCGTAGATCACGAAAGTCGCGTCCATATCGACATCGAGACCGACGATATCGCCGCCGAAGTCGCGCGCCTGGAAAAGCTTGGCGCCGAGATTGACACGCGCAAGGAACGCTGGGTGGTCATGCGCGCGCCCTCGGGACAGCGCTTCTGCGTCGTGCGCGTGCAGCGCCCAGGCTTTCCGAAGGGCGCCACCACCTGGGAGTGAGCGCCGGTCAGGGAGATTGACGAACATGGCCGCAGTCCTCGCCATCGGCCTCGACCCACGCTTCGCCGACTACAGCGCGATGCCGCAATTCACGCCGGAGATGGTGCGCGCCTATATCGACAGCGAAATCGCCCGTGTGCGCGACGCCGGCCACGACGTCGACGCTTGCCTCGTCGCCCCCGATGAAACGGCCGCCCCGCAAGTTGAAGCGGCCCTCGAAAGCAAACGCTTCGCTTGCGTCGTGATCGGGGCGGGCCTGCGAGAGCCGCCAGAGCACCTTCTACTGTTCGAGCAAGTCCTCAATCTCGTTCACCGCTTGGCCCCGGATGCGGCGATCGCTTTCAACGCCACCCCCGCGGACACCGCCCAGGCGGTGGAGCGCTGGCTGGCGCCGCCCCGGGGGCCGTAACGGCCCGACCGGCGACAATTGCAGATCCGCCCCTATAGGTAGGAGGCCGATCATGATCATCGATGAGTTCCGTCCGATCTGGCAACGCTCCCGGCAAGACCGCTGGAGCGAGCAGGAGGAGCCGAGTCATGGCGCTTATCTCCGTTGGTGGCTCGAGAACCACGGCGACAGCGATGCCGGCGCGGCAGGCGCCGGTCGGGTCGAGTGCTTTTTGATGTGCCTGCGGCACACGCCGTGGGCCTTCCTGCGCGCCAACCGCGACCTGCTCACGTTCTACGATCGCGCTTATGCGCGCTTCGGCCCGCTCATCGCCGCCGAGGCGTTGCGCCGGCTCCTGCTCGCCATGGCATATGGGCCGTTGCCGCAGAAGATCGACCGCGACGCCGAGGCTGTCGTTGATCAAATGATCCGCGAGGCGGACGGAGGCGCGCCATGAGCATCGTGATCGCGATCCTGGCCGTGATTTGCGGCCTCGGCTTGATCGCCCACTGGGTCGACGGGCCGGAACGCGCGCGCCGGCCGCGTCCGCGCTATCGCCCCTGGGCCGAGGTCTGGCCGATCGTTGGACGCGAAGTGTTCGGCCTTTTTCTGGGCTGGGGCGTCCGCACCGCGCCACGCGAGCCCACGCCGCGGCTCGATGCCGAAATCATTCCGTTTCGACGCGCCCCGAAGCCCACGCACGAAGCAGAGATCATCCCATTTCCGCGCCCGCCGCGAGGGCGCGGGTGAGACTGTCGAAGGGCGCCCAGCTCAGCCCGGCCGATACCGGTGATCGAGAAATCTGTTCCAGCCCTTTTTCACTTTGCTTTCCACCGCAAAGTGGAAGCCGCCCGCGCCGTCGTCGTCGGGCCAGTAGACCGAGCGCGCCGTGCCTGCCGGCATCTCGGCGACGAAGGCGACGGCGTCGGGGTGCACGTCGCTCGCATCGCAAAGAACACCGCTCGAGCGCTTACCGTCGATCGTGAACGACCAGAAGGCGAGCGCGCCATCCTCGTTCTTGCCGAAAAACGCGGTCTCCCGATAAACCCCGCGCGCGCCCATGTCCCAGGCCGCGTCCAGGCGCACGAAGCCTGCGCCGAACGCGGTGAACTCGCGCGTGCAATCGCCGACGCCGCCATCCGGCATCTTGGCCGCGGCCGCCACCCAGCGGCCCATAAGCGGTCCCAAAGGACCAAGCGCGCCGCGACCCTTCTTCCAACCGCTCATCTCGCCCTCGTTCGCGGATGCAGTCTTCCCTCAGCCGATGAAGGGCGGCAATGGGCAGGAGCGACTTTGGGCCCGAACGGCGCGCGAAAATCCGTTCGGGCTATCGCTACCGTGCGTCGCGTTTCCGGAAGAGGACGTCGAAGGCGGGCTCCCAGCGCGCGCCGCCATCCCCGGACAGCACCGCCGTTTCCCGGACAGCATCGCCCTCCCTGCGCCAGGTGATGCGTTGCAGGACCGTGGCGCCGTCGTGCAGATGCACTTCGCCTTCGAGCACGAGCGCGCCGTCGCGCAGTTCCCCCCACAGCACCATGTTCGAGCCGCGGTTGGTGATCCAGGTCTGTTGCCACCGGCGGCGAACCGGATCGAAGCTGAGGATGCTGTCGCCCACGAGGCCATCGGCCTGTTCGTAACGCTCGTGCAGCGCGCAGCCATCGACGATCGGCGTTATCGACGCACGCGCGATGGAGGGACCGTTGAGGTCGTCGGCTTCGAACGTGTCCCATTCGCCGATCCAGAAATCGAACTGCCGGTACTCCACCGTACTGCAGCGCGCCGGAGCAGACGTTTGCGCCTCTGCGCTGGCGACGGCGAACATGCCGGCGAGGAGGGCGATCCCTGCCAGCGCGTAGCGCATGCGGCGGAACGGGTGCATCGAGTCCATGGGGGTTCTGCTCCGGTATGGCCCGCGGGTCGGGCGTAGAGGCTCTTACCGGCGCCGGGGGCAGAGGGCTCGCCGCCTTCGGACATGATCAACCGATGCGGATCAGCGCTTCGACCTCTGTTGCGCTCGCTTGGCGCCCCGGTGCAGACGCCAAAGCAGAAATGCGGTCGCGCCGGTGAAGAACGACAGACAAATTACACTGGCTTCTGGTCCTTGCGCGCCGCCGGTAATGAGGTCCGTTCCTTGCGGAACGAGCTTCACCATGAGCGCCGACACGCCGGCGTCGAAGCCGGTGACGGGGAGTTCAAAGGCCGTCGCGAGGAACCAGTTCCATCCCGTGTGCCACCCCATGACGCCCCAGATGTTGCCGGCCTTGAGCGCCCAAGCGCACGCGAACGCCGAGAACAGAAATGTCCCCGCCATGACGATCAATTTCTGACCGGGTCCGTAGTGCAGCGCGGTGAAGACAAGGCCAGTCACAATTACTGCGACCACCACGTTGAACCGCCGCGCCAGCACCGACATAAGCCAGCCGCGAAAGATGATCTCTTCGATGCTCGCTTGCAGCATGAAGCAGGCAAGAAGAATGGTGATGACGATTAGATCGCGCGGCGACGCGAAGGCGCGGCCGAAGCCGTCCGCATGATAACCGCCCACCGCCCAGATGCCGGCGACGACAGCGCCGATGGTGGCGACGCCAATGCAGAGGCCGCGCAGGAAGGTCATTGCGCCAACCTTCGGCGTCAAGCCGATGGTTCTGAGCGGACGGCGTTCGACGAGCAGCACCCAGGCGAACACCAACACGCCGGTGAGCGCGAACGGGATGAGCAGGAAGGCATAAAGGCCAGATTCGCCTATCGGATTGCCTCTATCGTCTACGAAGCCCCATTGGATGAACGGTGCGTCGGTCAAAATCACCGGCGCGGCCACAAACAGGATCAGCAGAAACGGCGCCAGTACGCCCCAAGGCAGCCAGCCCTTGGCGGGCTCCGGTGAGAAGAGCGATGTCGATTTCATCGCGCCTTGATGGGCCAGCGAATGAGCGCGTTCTAGAATGGTCGTGCGGAGGTTTGCGCCGCGCGGGCCCAGGCCTTCGGCGTTAATCCGTAGGTCTGCTTGAACGCGCGCCCGAAATGGCTCTGATCGGAAAATCCGCACGCGTGGGCGATTTCGGCGATTGCGCCGCCCTCGCGCATCATGCGCCGCGCCAGATCGAGACGGCGCAGGGTCAGATATCGGTAGGGGCTGGTGGCGAACATGGCTCGAAAATCTCGCGACAATTGCCAGCGGCCACGGCCCGTCGCACGCTCCAACTCTTCGAGTGAAAATCCGCTCGCGAGATGGGCCTCTATGTAATCGCGCGCACGCGCGGCGGCTTCGCAGTTGGCGCGTTTGATGGCGGCGGCTGGGCCGGCAGAATCCCGCAACGCCAGCGCCAAATCGTAAAGCGCGTCCTGATACTCCAGTGTCGTAAGCGGCCGTTCGTAGTCTTGAAGCAGCGCGAGCACTGCACGATAGAGGCGCGCGTCGGTCGAAATCCCGCCTTCGACAAAGGGCAGGGCCTCTCCCTTCAGCACGTCTTGTATGTCTGCCGGCGCAATGTAGGCGGCGCGATAGCGTAAGGCGGTGTCGTCGCCGGCGCGGCCGTCATGTTGCTCGTCGGGATGCAGGATCACCATCTGCCCGGGAGCGGAGGATCTCGCCGCACCGCGATAGGTGAAACTTTGAATCCCGCTCAGCGTGACGCCCACCGTATAGGTGTCGTGGCGATGAGGCGCGTACCCCACGCCAGTGAGGCAAGCCTCTATGCGGTCGATCTCGCCAGGGGCTTCGATGAGCCAGTTGTCGCCAGCATCGGCCAATTCGAACTTGCGTCCTCTCTGCCGCTGTACCGCGTGTGTTATGCCAGATAGAGATGCGCCCGCCCGGGGCGTTGGATGCGGGCGTGACGGTCGCGCCTCTGCTCCGGTCCGGGCATGCTCGCCTCACTCCCCCGATCTGGACGGCGCCACGGAAGCGCTCGGCAATGCCCTCAGCCGCGCACTTGCCGGCTTTGCGCCTAGCGCGGCCCCAGCAACGAAAGTCCGGCAAACAGCAGCACGCCGGCAAGTTCGGCGCCGCCGGCGATGATCAGCACCCAGCGGAACGAGCGCTTCAGCCTGAGGCCCAGGAGAAGCAGCGCCGAACCGATGACGACATGAATGGCGAGGAGGGCGAGGACGTGCGGCGGCATCATCGCGTTCTAGTGGCGCGAGCGCAGACTTGGAACTCCATTTCCTGCAAAGCGCAGCGTGGCCGCATCCTGAACCCGACGGACAAACTCCGCCTTGCGCGCGGCGTAATCGGCGACGAGCACGCCGTCGGCGTTCGCCAGCGATTGCTTCAGGGCGCTGTATTGGGCCGCCACATCGGGTTCCAGCAGCAGCAAATCCCTGAAGTGCAGATGCCGTGCGATCTGCTCCGACTCGTGCGGATAGCAGTGAACGTGAAAACCGACGCCCGAGGCGCCGATCTTCTTCTTGTAGTAGCGCCGGCCCGCAATGCCATGCTCGCCGCGGGGCTCATACCCGATCGCTGTCATCGCTGCTGTGCGCGCATCGAGATCCGATAGGGATGTGACGCGCACCAGAATGTCGATGACCGGCTTTGCGAAAATGTCCGGAATAGCGGTGCTGCCGATGTGATCGATCTGCAGGGCCGTTTTGCCTAGCCGAGCCGCGATCGCCTGCGCCTCGGCCGCAAACATCTGCGTCCAGCGAGGATCATGCGGGCGGATCGTCTTCATGGCGGCGGCACTCTAGCCAAGCCGCGCGTCGCGATCCAATGCGGTGCGCCGTGAATGTCGCTTCGGCGCGAGCGGCGGGGACCAGGCGAACGCCAACAACGCGCGCAATGCGAAGATCGCCGTGCTCATGCAGGATTAGGAGCGAGCGACGGCAATCTCAGCAAGAGCCAGAACACGGCGCTCGACGCTTCCTCCGAATTTGAGCGCTGCAGGGGCGGCTTATCGCCGGGGAGCGGACGCTAGCCCACGAGCCAACCTGTCAATCTGCATGGACCCCCGGCGCCGCGCCGGCATGGCTGGTGCGTGGCGCGAACAATGCCGGCGGGGGCGCCGGCGGTCCATGCACGACTTTATCCCGGTTGGAGCGCGCGCCTTCGAAGCCGTTGCCGGCCCGACGCGCTGCTTCTGTGCGAGGCGCCGGGTCCGGCCCTACCGCTTGTGGGAGAGGGGATGCATGGCGAGGCGTTCGGTCCGCGCAATTTGGGTGAGGGATATTGACGCGAACTTTTGCGCTCGTACCCCTCATCCGTCTCGCTGCTGCGCGGCGAGCCACCTTCTCCTACGCCGCGCTCACTCCGCGTGCGCCGCGAGCCAGCGGCGGAAGCCTTCCGCCGCCAGTAGCGGGCTGTAGCGCGACTGGAGAAGGTCGAAAACTTGCGCTGGCGAGCGTCCGGGAAACATGCCGTGCGTTCCAAGCGCACGCATATGCCGCTCGACGTGATGCGCCTCGTTGTAGTCCTCACTCTCGCCGCCATTCTCGCGCCACCAGGCAAGATAGGCTTCGTGGCTGACCGCCTCTTCGTCGATGGGCCAGAGATCGGTGCGCGCTTGCTGCCAGATGCGCCGGAAGCGGGCGTCCACGCTGGGTCCGGCGAAGCCGTTGTGTTCGCCGTGCTGCGAGGCGAGCGCGATTGAGGCCAATCGGTAAGGGGAGGCGAAGCGCCAGCGGTCGCGCCGCGCCTGCCAGCGCGCCTGCTGCTCTCGCCGCCACCGTTCCGCGAAGCGATCGTCAACGCTCATCGGCGCCTCCTACCTATAGGGAGCGCGAATGCTGTTTTGCCGGCGCAACGCAGGGCAGGGCGCGCGGCGAGCCTCTATCCCGCACCCAGGTCAGCGATTTGCGCGTGATTTCAACACTCTCCGCGGCGGCGCGGCGAAACTTGTCCGCCCCCCATGGCGACGGCGTTATGCTGTGCGCGCCATGTCATCCTCTCCGCCATCACCGCTCGCGCGTCTCTGGGCGCACGCGCAACACGCGCTCACAGCCCTCTGCGCTTCGCTCGTGCCGCTCGACACGTTCTCCGGCGGTGAGCGGCGCAGGCTGCGCGGTTGGTTGCGTGCGTTGGAAGCGTTCTGCCGGCGGCTGGCGCTCTGCCAAGCATTTGCGCTCATGCCCAGCTTGAAGCCCGCCGCCGCGCGCGCAGGCCAGAAGCCGGCGACGCAGCCGCAACGCCGTCGTCGCGCATCGCTGCGGCTTTGGTCGCGCTGCAAGCGTCCGCAAGCGCGCATCCGGCTGCTGGGCGCGCCGACCTCGGTGCGCGAGATCGAAGCCGCACAGCGGCGCGCGGCGCTGATCGCGCGTCTCCGCAACGGGCGCGCGCAGCGCAAATCCGACTGCGTTCGCATCGCCGAGCGCATCGAGGCGCTGCAGCTTTTCCTCGCCGCGCCCGCCGCCGCCGTCCGCCGTTTCGCCCACAAACTCAAACTGGCGCCTGAGGTGGCCGTCGCCGTCGTCTCCCGCCGCGCGCCGGCCTGCCCCTATCTCGCGCCCGACCTGGCGGACGCCGCCCAGACCCACGCCTTCGCCGCCATCGGCGGCGGCCCTTCACGCGACAAAAGCTGAACCCCGTCTCCGACCCACTCGCGCAAAAGCACGGCCAACAGGTTTACAAAACAAACTAGTTGATGTACGTAGGCTCCTGGGCTGGGAAGCCGGGGCCGTCCGCCAGGCGCCCCGGCCGTCCAGTGCTCAAGTGAGCGGCCGCGCAGCGGCCCGGTGGTGGAGCGTGCGATGGCGACGGTCAGAGGAAACGGAACGGGCGGCGCGCGGCTCCATGCCCTGGACGCGGTGCGGGGCGGGGCGCTCATTCTGGGCGTCTTCTTCCACGCGGCGCTGCCGTTCCTGCCCGGCCAAACGCCGCTCTGGATCGTGACCGACGCGAGCCGCTCAAGCGAACTCTCGCTCGTCTTCTTCACGCTGCACATGTTCCGGATGACGCTCTTTTTCTTCATCGCCGGCTTCTTCGCGCGCCTGCTGCTGGAGCGGCGCGGGGCGGGGGACTTCATCAAGAACCGGCTCGTCCGCATCGGCGCGCCGCTGGTCGCCTTCTGGCCCCTCTCATTGGCGGCGTTCATCGCGGTGATCGTCTGGGTGGCGATCCGCGCCAATGGCGGCGCTCCGCCCGCGGACGCCGAACCGCCGCCGCCGCTCACGGTCGCGACCTTCCCGCTGACGCACCTCTGGTTTCTCTATGTGCTGCTGATTTTCTACGCCGCGGCGCTCGCGCTGCGCGCCGTCATGGTCGCGCTCGATCGCAACGGCGCACTGCGCGAACGCTTCGTCGATCCCGTGGTGCGCGTCGTTGCGGGGCCGCTTGCGCCGATGCTGCTCGGCCTGCCGTTGGTCGCGGCGTTTTGGTACGCGCCGAATTGGATGGGTTGGTTCGGCATACCGACGCCCGACACCGGCCTCGTGCCCAACACAACCGCGCTCGTCGCTTACGGCACGGCGTTCGGCTTCGGCTGGCTGGTCTCGCGCCAGCCGCAGATCATGCAGAGCTGGCGCAAGCATTGCTGGTCGGCGCTCGGGCTCGGCGGCTTCTGCGCCACGGTCTGCCTGTCCATCGCCGGCGACGTGCCCGTCATCACCCCCGCGGCGCGCGATCTCACCACCTTGGTCTACGCCAGTTGCTACGCGCTCGGCGTCTGGGGTTGGACCCTCGGCATCATCGGCGCGGCGCTGCTGTTCTGCGCCGGCGAAAGCCCGACCCGGCGTTACCTCGCCGACGCCTCGTACTGGATCTACATCGTGCACCTGCCGGTGCTGCTGGTGCTGCAAGCGGCGTTTCAGCCTTACGCCTGGCCCTGGTTCTTCAAATATCCGCTGACGCTGGCCATCGCCTTCGCGCTCATGGTGGCGAGCTATCAGCTCTTTGTGCGCTATTCTTTCATCGGCGCGATTCTCAACGGCAAGAAACAGAAACCCGCAAAGGCGCGACGCGGCGAGCCGCACCTCGCGGCGGCGGAGTAGGAGGATGACCATGGCGACCGATTTGCAGGGCGCGCGCGACGACCTCGCTTACATGCGCACGCTGGTGAGCGGCAGCGCGCCGATGCAAGCCACCATCGGCGAGGCTTTCACCTGGGCCGGCGCACTCTATGGCGGGCAGTGCTTTCTGCATTGGCTGCAGACCAAGCATCTGATGCCGGAAGAGGGGTGGGGCGCGCTCGCCATCGCCTTCGCGCCGACGCTAATTTTCTGCGTGATCCTCGGCATCATCAGCTGGAAGGATCGCAAGCAGCCGGCGGTCGGGGTCGCCGCGCGCGCGCTGGGCGCCGTATTCCAAGGCGCCGGCATCGCCAATCTCGTGCTGGCGTTCGTGTTCGCCTACGGCGCATCGAAGGCCGAGAGCTTCGGACTTTGGCTCTATCATCCGATCGTCGTGTGCATGGTTCAGGGCGTCGCGTGGTACGTCGCCTGGGCGATCCTGCGCCGCTGGTGGCTGTTGCTGGTGGCGCTTGGCTGGTTTGTTGCGACCATCGCGCTCGGCGTCGCGCTCTATGTCGATATCGGCACGTTCCTGCTCACACTCTCGCTCACGCTCTTCGTGTGCATGGCGATCCCCGGCGCGGTGATCTGGCGCGGCGCGCGCAAGGCCGCGTAAGCGACATGGCTTCGTTCGACATCGGCAAACTGGATGATGTGATCCACGGGCGTGTGCGCCTGGGGATCATGGCCTATCTCGCCGACGCCGACGTCGCCGACTTCACCGAACTGAAAACGCTGCTCGAGCTCACCCAAGGCAATCTCTCGGTGCACCTGCGCAAGCTCGAAGAAGCCGGCTACGTCGTCATCGAAAAAAGCTTCCTCGATCGCAAGCCGCTCACCCGCGCGCGCATCACCGAAGCGGGCAGGGCCGCGTTCGCGGCGTATCTCGACGCGATCGGAAAACTGGTGGGCGATCGAGGCGGTGACTAACTTTTGTGAGTTCCTTGCGGTTACTTAATACCGGAGCCGCGCGGAACGGGCGGAACTCACAGGCCGACTCATCGTTTATGGCGGTATGCAAGCCCGACACGCCCTCATCGCGTACCGGCCCAGCTACCGGCCCGTACATCCGTTGAACCGGTATGAGCCGGCCCCCGACTACCGGGTCCACCCCATCATGTGGGTGATCCTGGCCTCGGGTGCGTTCTGGGTGGTCCTGATTGGGTCTCTGGTGGCCTTATTCGGCTAGAAACAGGGACTTCCACCGCATATCGCGTAGGCCCTCTTGCCAAGCACATGAAATTGTGCCGCGCGGCCTTGCGGCGTCGCAATAAAGCGTGCATATCCCCGCGTTCGGCAGGCGTTAGCCTTGTCGAAACCTGTCCGAGACTGCAGGCGCCACGCACGTGGATGAGCCCAAAAGGCTTCTGCGCGCATGGCTTAATCCGTTGAAAGCATACGCTTTCTAGGGCCCGCAATAGACAGAAGCTGACGTTTTTCGGGGGTAGCTGTCAAGCCGTCTCCCGCAGGCGAGCTCCTGGGACAGGCCGCGCGTGGACCGCGCGCCGGACCGGGGGGTGTTTTGAACCGCCGGTCGGTTGGTCCGCGCGCGCTATGGGCGCCCGGATTGGCCGGGGGCCCAACTGAGGAGACCGTAATGGATCGTGCTCAGAAGGCCGAAGCGGTGGAGAGCCTGAAAGGGGTTTTCGCCGGAGCCGGCGTGGTGGTCGTAGGCCACTATTCTGGTCTTACCGTTGCGGACATGACGGTGCTTCGCACCCGGCTGCGTGCAGCTGGTGCGGGGCTCAAAGTGGTGAAGAACCGGCTCGTGCAACGCGCTATCGACGGTACGCCGAAATCGGCGGCCGCCAGCTTGTTCACGGGCCCCACGGCCATCGCCTATTCCACGGATCCGATCGCGGCCGCCAAGGTCGCCGTCGCCTATTCCAAGGAAAAGGAACAGTTCGTCGTTCTCGGCGGCCTGTTCGGCGACCAGCTGCTCAACAAGGAAGGCGTCCAGGCCCTGGCCACGCTGCCTTCGCTCGACGAGCTGCGCGGCAAGATCATCGGCCTGGTGCAGGCGCCCGCGACCAAGATCGCCGGCGTGCTCGCAGCCCCCGGTGGTCAGCTGGCCCGTGTCCTCAATGCCTATGCAACGAAGGACGCCGCTTAAAGCACCCGTCATTTCCGTAAATTCTGTACAACACTGAACAAACGTCAGAGAGTAATCACATGGCAAATCTCGATAAAATCGTCGAAGACCTCTCCGCGCTGACCGTTCTCGAAGCGGCCGAGCTGTCGAAGATGCTGGAAGAGAAGTGGGGCGTTTCCGCCGCTGCTCCGGTCGCGGTCGCCGCTGCCGGCGCTGGCGCCGCTCCGGCCGCCGCTGCTGAAGAGAAGACCGAATTCACGGTCCAGCTCACCGCGGCCGGCGACAAGAAGATCGAAGTCATCAAGGAAGTGCGCGCGATCACCGGCCTTGGCCTCAAGGAAGCCAAGGACCTGGTTGAAGGCGCGCCGAAGCCGGTGAAGGAAGGCGTGAACAAGGCCGATGCCGAAAAGTTCAAGGCTCAACTTGAAAAAGCCGGCGCCAAGGTCGATCTGAAGTAACTCGCACACAGCAAGCGGAAGCAGGGCCCGGCAACGGGCTCGGCTTCCGCCATTGCGCGTCTCCAACTTGGGAGGCCGCCGGACCGTCTCCCGCCCGGGATTGGTTCGAAAAGAGGGTCGGGTTCGCGGCGCGACGCGAAATCCAGGGGCGGAAGAGGCGGCTCATGTGCCGCGCTTGGCGGGTCTAGTGGCCGGGATCCGCTCTGCAAGCGCAGCGCGCATTGGGAAGACGAGACGAGATGGCTCTGTCGTTCACAGGTAAAAAACGTATTCGCAAGTCGTTCGGCAAGATCCCGGAAGCGGGCGCGATGCCGAACCTGATCGAGGTGCAAAAGAGCTCCTACGATCAATTCCTGCAAAAGGACGGGCGCGCCTTTGAGCGCACCGACGAGGGCCTGCAGGCCGTTTTCAAATCGGTGTTCCCGATCCGCGACTTCTCGGACCGCGCGGTGCTCGAATACGTGTCGTACGAATTCGAAGAGCCGAAGTTCGACGTCGAAGAATGCCAGCAGCGCGACATGACCTATGCCGCGCCGCTGAAGGTGAAGCTGCGCCTCATCGTCTTCGAAACGGACGAAGAGACCGGCGCCAAGTCCGTCAAGGACATCAAGGAACAAGACGTCTATCTGGGCGACATCCCGCTCATGACGGACAAAGGCACGTTCGTCGTCAACGGCACCGAGCGCGTCATCGTCTCCCAGATGCACCGTTCGCCGGGCGTCTTCTTCGACCACGACAAGGGCAAAACCCACGCCTCGGGCAAGCTCCTGTTCGCGGCGCGCGTCATTCCGTATCGCGGCTCGTGGCTCGACTTCGAGTTCGACGCCAAGGACATCCTGTTCGTCCGCATCGACCGCAAGCGCAAGCTGCCGGCGACGACGCTTCTGTACGCGCTGGGTCTCTCAAGCGAGCAGATCCTGGCGACGTTCTACTCGTCCTCGATCTACACCCGCACCAAGGCCGGCTGGACCACCAAGTACCGCGCCGAACGCTGGCGCGGCGTGAAGCCGAACTACGATCTCGTCGACGCGAAGACCGGCAAGGTCATCGCCGAAGCCGGCAAGAAGATTTCGGCGCGCGTGGCCAACAAGCTCGTGGAAGACGGCGTCGCCGACATCCAGGTGCCGTCGGAAGACCTGTTCGATCGCTACGTGGCGGAAGACATCGTCAATCCGGAAACTGGCGAGATCTACATCGAAGCCGGCGACGCGATCAGCGAGGCCGTCTTGGCCAACCTGATCGATGCGGGCGTGCACGACCTGCCGATCCTCGACATCGATCCGGTCACCAACGGTCCCTACATCCGCAACACGGTGAAGCTCGACAAGAACGAGAACCGCGAGCAGGCGCTGTTCGACATTTATCGCGTCATGCGTCCGGGCGAGCCGCCGACCATTGAAACGGCGGAAGCGCTGTTCAACGGCCTCTTCTCGGACGGCGACCGTTACGATCTCTCCGCGGTGGGCCGCGTGAAGATGAACATGCGTCTGGGCCTCGATACCGATGACAACCTGCGCGTCCTGCGCATGGAAGACATCATCGAAGTCCTGCGCACGTTGAGCGATCTGCGCGACGGCCGCGGCGAAGTCGACGACATCGACAACCTCGGAAACCGGCGCGTGCGCTCGGTCGGCGAACTGATGGAAAATCAGTACCGCGTCGGCCTCCTGCGCATGGAGCGCGCCATCAAGGAACGCATGAGCTCGGTCGATATCGAGACGGTCATGCCGCACGACCTGATCAACGCGAAGCCGGCGGCCGCCGCGGTGCGCGAATTCTTCGGCTCCTCGCAGCTCTCGCAGTTCATGGACCAGACCAACCCGCTCTCCGAGATCACGCACAAGCGGCGTCTCTCGGCGCTCGGTCCGGGCGGTCTGACGCGTGAGCGCGCGGGCTTCGAAGTCCGCGACGTGCACCCGACGCACTACGGCCGCATCTGCCCGATCGAGACGCCGGAAGGCCCGAACATCGGTCTGATCAACTCGCTGGCGACGCACGCGCGCGTCAACAAGTATGGCTTCATCGAGAGCCCGTACCGCAAGGTCGTGAACGGCAAGCCGACGGAAGAGATCCACTATCTCTCGGCGATGGAGGAGGCCAAGCACAAGATCGCGCAGGCCAACGCCGTCATCGACGAGAAGGGCAAGCTCTCGGAAGAGCTGGTGCAAGCGCGCGAAAGCGGCGAAGCGCAGCTCATCGTGCGCGATGAAATCGATCTCATGGACGTGTCGCCGAAGCAGGTTGTTTCGGTGGCCGCGGCGCTCATCCCGTTCCTCGAGAACGACGACGCCAACCGCGCGCTCATGGGCTCGAACATGCAACGCCAGGCGGTGCCGCTGCTGCGCGCCGACGCTCCGATCGTGGGCACCGGCATGGAAGGCACGGTCGCGCGCGACTCGGGCGCGGCCATCACCGCGCGCCGCACCGGCGTGGTGGAGCAGGTGGACTCGCAACGTATCGTCGTGCGCGCCACCGAAGAACGCGACGCCACCAAGCCGGGCGTCGACATCTTCCGTCTGCTGAAGTTCCAGCGTTCGAACCAGAACACCTGCATCACGCAGCGTCCGATCGTGAAGGTCGGCGACCTGGTGCGTGAAGGCGATATCATCGCCGACGGCCCGTCGACCGAACTTGGCGAACTGGCGCTCGGCCGCAACGTGCTCGTCGCGTTCATGCCTTGGAACGGCTACAACTTCGAAGATTCGATCCTGATCAGCGAGCGCATCGTGAAGGACGATGTGTTCACCTCGATCCACATCGAAGAGTTCGAAGTCGCCGCCCGCGACACCAAGCTCGGTCCGGAAGAAATCACCCGCGACATTCCGAACGTGGGTGAAGAAGCGCTGCGCAACCTCGACGAAGCCGGCATCGTGGCGATCGGCGCCGAACTTGAGCCTGGCGACATCCTGGTCGGCAAGGTGACGCCGAAGGGCGAAAGCCCGATGACGCCGGAAGAAAAGCTCTTGCGCGCCATCTTCGGCGAAAAGGCCTCCGACGTGCGCGACACGTCGCTGCGCCTGCCGCCGGGCGTCAACGGCACCGTCGTCGAAGTGCGCGTCTTCAACCGCCACGGCGTCGAGAAGGACCAGCGCGCGCTGCAGATCGAGCGCGAAGAAATCGAACGCCTCGCCAAGGACCGCGACGACGAACTCGCGATCCTGGAGCGCAACATCTTCGGCCGTCTGAAGGAAATTCTGCTCGGCAAGAACGCGACCACCGGTCCGAAGGGCTTCAAGAAGGGCCCGATCGAAGCCGATGCGTTCGAGCAGTTCAGCCACGGCCAATGGTGGCAGTTCGGCATCGAGGACGAAGCCGGCATGGCCGAGATCGAAGCGCTGAAGAAGCAATACGACGACGCCAAGAAGCGTCTCGATGCGCGCTTCAGCGACAAGGTCGACAAGCTCACCCGCGGCGACGAGCTGCCGCCGGGCGTGATGAAGGTCGTCAAAGTGTTCGTCGCGGTGAAGCGCAAGCTGCAGCCGGGCGACAAGATGGCCGGCCGTCACGGCAACAAGGGCGTCATCTCCAAGATCGTTCCGGTCGAGGACATGCCGTTCCTGGATGACGGCACGCATGTCGACATCGTCTTGAATCCGCTCGGCGTGCCGAGCCGGATGAACGTCGGCCAGATTCTCGAAACGCATTTGGGCTGGGCCTGCGCGGGCCTCGGCAAGCAAGTGCGCGCCGCGCTCGAAACTTATGAGCGCGACGGCGACAGGAAGCCGCTCGAGAAGAAGCTCCGGGACGTCTACGGCGAGAAGCAGGAGCTGCCGAAGGACACCGCCGAAATGCGCGAACTGGCGCACAACATCGAGAAGGGCGTGCCGATCGCGACGCCCGTGTTCGATGGCGCCAAGGACGCCGACATTCGGAGCATGCTGCGCGACGCCGGTCTCTCGGAGACGGGCCAGGTGCAGCTCTACGACGGCCTCACCGGCGAGCCCTTCAAGCGGCAAGTCACCGTCGGCTACATCTATATGCTGAAGCTGCACCACCTCGTGGACGACAAGATCCACGCGCGGTCGATCGGCCCGTACTCGCTCGTCACCCAGCAGCCGCTGGGCGGCAAGGCGCAGTTCGGCGGTCAGCGCTTCGGCGAAATGGAAGTGTGGGCGCTCGAAGCGTACGGCGCTGCGTACACCTTGCAGGAAATGCTGACGGTGAAGTCCGACGACGTCGCCGGCCGCACCAAGGTCTACGAAGCGATCACGCGCGGCCACGACACGTTCGAGGCGGGCATCCCCGAGTCGTTCAACGTGCTCGTGAAGGAAATGCGCTCGCTCGGCTTGAACGTCGAACTGATGGACGGCCGCACCGTCGTGAAGGCGGCCGAATAGAGATTGCCCGCGCGTCTCGGGTGAGGCGCGCGGGTCACCTGATTGAATGAACCCACGGATGCTCTGGCCGCACACCGGAGCGACGGAAGGTCAAAACGATGAACGCACCGACCCAAGACCTGATCAACACCACGTTCGGCAACCAGCCGCCGGCGCCGGTGTTCGATCAAATCCGCATCTCGATCGCCAGCCCCGAGCAGATTCGCTCGTGGTCGTTCGGCGAGATCAAGAAGCCGGAAACCATCAACTACCGCACGTTCAAGCCGGAACGCGACGGTCTCTTCTGCGCGCGCATTTTTGGTCCGATCAAGGACTACGAATGCCTGTGCGGCAAGTACAAGCGGATGAAGTACAAGGACATCATCTGCGAAAAGTGCGGCGTGCAAGTGACGCTGCAGCGCGTGCGCCGTGAGCGCATGGGCCACATCGAGCTCGCCGCGCCCGTCGCCCACATCTGGTTCCTGAAGTCGCTCCCGTCGCGCATCGCGCTCATGCTCGACATGGCGCTGAAGGACATCGAGAAGGTCCTCTACTTCGAACAATACATCGTCGTTGAGCCGGGCCTGACCCCGCTCAGCGCCAAGCAATTGCTGACCGAAGAAGACTACATCCGCGCGCAGGACGAGCACGGCGAAGACAGCTTCACCGCCATGATCGGCGCCGAAGCGGTGCGCGAGCTGTTGATGCAGCTCAACCTCGAAAAGGAAGCCGAAGAGCTCCGCAAGGGCATCGCCGAAGCGACGACCGAACTGAAGCCGAAGAAGCTCGCCAAGCGGCTGAAGCTAGTCGAAGCCTTCATCAAGTCCGGCAACAAGCCGGAATGGATGGTGCTGACGGTGGTGCCGGTGATCCCGCCGGAACTGCGTCCGCTGGTGCCGCTCGATGGCGGCCGCTTCGCGACGTCGGATCTGAACGACCTCTATCGCCGCGTCATCAACCGCAACAACCGCCTGAAGCGGCTGATGGAGCTGCGCGCGCCTGACATCATCATCCGCAACGAAAAGCGGATGCTGCAGGAAGCCGTGGACGCGCTGTTCGACAACGGCCGCCGCGGCCGCGTCATCACGGGCGCCAACAAGCGTCCGCTGAAGTCGCTCGCCGACATGCTGAAGGGCAAGCAGGGCCGCTTCCGTCAGAACCTGCTCGGCAAGCGCGTCGACTATTCGGGCCGTTCGGTGATCGTCGTCGGTCCCGATCTCAAGCTGCACCAGTGCGGCTTGCCGAAGAAAATGGCGCTCGAACTGTTCAAGCCGTTCATCTATGCGCGCCTCGACGTGAAGGGGCTCTCCGGCACCGTGAAGCAGTCGCGGCGCATGGTGGAGAAGGAGCGTCCGGAAGTCTGGGATGTGCTTGAAGAAGTCATCCGCGAACACCCGGTGCTGTTGAACCGCGCGCCGACGCTCCACCGCCTGGGCATCCAGGCGTTCGAGCCGAAGCTCATCGAAGGCAAGGCGATCCAGCTGCACCCGCTCGTCTGCGCGGCGTTCAACGCCGACTTCGACGGCGACCAGATGGCCGTGCACGTTCCGCTGTCGCTTGAAGCGCAGCTGGAAGCGCGCGTGCTGATGATGTCCACCAACAACATCCTCTCGCCCGCCAACGGCAAGCCGATCATCGTGCCGTCGCAGGACATCATTCTTGGCCTCTACTACCTTTCGCTCTCGAAGGACGGCGAGCCGGGCCAGGGCAAGCTGTTCGCCGACATGGGCGAGATCGAGTCTGCGCTCGAGGCCGGCCACGTCACCCTGCACGCCAAGATCAAGGCGCGCTTCAGTACGGTCGATCCGGACGGCAAGAAGGTCACCAAGACGATCGAAACGACGCCGGGCCGCATGAAGCTCGCCGAGCTGCTGCCGAAGCATCCGAAGATCAGCTACACGCTGTTGGATCAGACGCTGACCAAGAAAGAGATCGGCAACCTGATCGATCACGTCTATCGCCACTGCGGCCAGAAGGCGACGGTGATCTTCGCCGACCGCATCATGCAGCTCGGCTTCCGCGAAGCGGCCAAGGCCGGCATCTCGTTCGGCATGGCCGACATGGTGGTGCCGAAGGCGAAGGAGACGCTCGTCGAGGACACGCGCAAGCGCGTCGCCGAGTACGAAAAGCAATACGCCGACGGCCTCATCACCAAGGGCGAGAAGTACAACAAGGTCGTCGACGCCTGGTCGAAGTGCACCGACAAGGTCGCCGACGCCATGATGGACGAAACCTCGAAGCCCGCGAAGAACAAGGACGGCCGCTCCGGCGAGCTCAACTCGGTCTTCATGATGGCGCACTCGGGCGCCCGCGGTTCGAAGAACCAGATGAAGCAGCTCGCCGGCATGCGCGGCCTCATGGCCAAGCCGTCGGGCGAGATCATCGAGACGCCGATCATCTCGAACTTCAAGGAAGGTCTCTCGGTTCTCGAATACTTCAACTCGACCCACGGCGCCCGTAAGGGCCTCGCGGACACCGCGCTGAAGACCGCGAACTCGGGTTACCTGACGCGCCGTCTGGTCGACGTCGCACAGGACTGCATCATCACCGAAGAAGACTGCGGCACGCAGGACGGCATCGCCATGATGCCCGTCATCGACGGCGCCGACATCGTCGTCTCGCTCGGCACCCGCATCCTCGGCCGCACCACAGCCGTGGACGTGCTCGATCCGGGCAACGGCAAGGTCGTCGTTCCGGGCGGCACCTACATCGATGAAGACGTCGTCGTCGCCATCGAGAAGGCGGCTGTGCAGAACGTGAAGGTGCGTTCGGTGCTGACCTGCGAAACCCGCACCGGCGTCTGCGGCGCCTGCTACGGCCGCGACCTCGCGCGCGGCACGCAGGTGAACATCGGCGAAGCGGTCGGCGTCATCGCGGCGCAATCGATCGGCGAGCCGGGCACTCAGCTCACCATGCGTACGTTCCACATCGGGGGCGCCGCTCAGATCGCGGAAACCTCTGCGATGGAAAGCGCGCACGACGGCAAGGTGAAGTTCATCGATCGCAACACGATCAAGAACCCGGCCGGCGAGCTCATCGTCATGAGCCGCAACATGAAGGTCGCGATCGTCGATGACGAAGGCAAGGAACGCCAGTCGTTCAAGCTCTCGTTCGGCGCGCGCCTGAAGGTTGACGACAAGGCCAAGATTTCGCGCGGCGACCGCATCGCCGAGTGGGATCCCTATGCGACCCCGATCCTCACCGAGACGGCGGGCAAGGTGAAATTCGAAGACCTCATCGACGGCGTTTCGGCGCGCGACGAGTTCGACGAAGCCACCGGCATCTCGTCCAAGGTGGTGATCGATTGGCGCGCGACGGCGAAGGGTTCGGACCTGCGTCCGGCGATCGTCGTGCTGAACGCCAAGGGCGCGGCGGTGAAGACCTACGCGCTCCCGGTCGGCGCCATTCTCTCGGTCGTCGACGGCGATGAAGTGCAGCCGGGCCAGGATCTCGCACGTATGCCGACCGGTGGCGCGCGTACGCGTGACATCACCGGCGGTCTGCCGCGCGTTGCGGAACTGTTCGAGGCTCGCCGTCCGAAGGATCACGCGATCATCTCGGAAGGCGACGGCCGCGTGGAGTTCGGCAAGGACTACAAGAACAAGCGCCGCCTGCGCGTCGTGCCGGAAGACGAAAGCCTTGAGCCGATCGAGTACATGATCCCGAAGGGCAAGCACATTCCGGTGCAGGAAGGCGACTTCGTGAAGAAGGGCGATTACCTGCTCGACGGCAACCCCGCGCCGCAGGACATCCTCTCGATCATGGGCGTCGAAGCGCTGGCGAACTATCTGGTCGAAGAAATTCAGAAGGTCTATCGCCTGCAAGGCGTGCCGATCAACGACAAGCACATCGAGGTGATCGTTCGCCAGATGCTGCAAAAAGTCGAAGTGATGGACGCCGGCGACACCGACTTCCTGAAGGGCGAAGCTGTCGAAGCGCTCGATCTTGAAGACGAAAACAAGCGCGTGAAGGAGCTTGGTCTCCAAGGCGCCACGGCCCAGCCGATGCTGTTGGGCATCACCAAGGCCAGCTTGCAAACGCGTTCGTTCTTCTCGGCCGCGTCGTTCCAGGAAACCACGCGCGTCCTCACCGACGCCGCCTCGAACGGCAAGACCGATCCGCTGGAAGGCTTGAAGGAGAACGTCATCGTCGGACGTCTCATTCCGGCCGGCACCGGCGGTCAGCTGCGCCGCTACCAGAAGCTCGCCGAAGAACGCGACGCGCAATTGGCCGTCGAACGCGCGCAGGACGCGGCCGCCGCTGCGCGCCTGAGCCAGACCGAAGCAGCCGAATAAGAAAACGAGGAAACGCCTAAGAGAAACGGCCCGGTGGAAACACCGGGCCGTTTTGTTTTTGCGTTACGAATAGCCGAACACGGCGAGCCCCTCGAACGCCTGCGCCTCGCAGCGCGCGACCAGGTCCGGCGAGAGGTTGCGGCGGAAGACGCCGATCTTCGCCGCGCTGATCGGCTGATAGAGCATGTCGTGAAACGGGGACGTCTTCAGGCGCGGATGACGCTTGTTCTCGTCCAGCGCCGCCGCGTCGAAGTCGACGCCCAGATGCGCGCACATCCGCTCCAGCCACGCGCGCGGCTCGGTGACGAAATCCTCGTAGCGCACCAGCAGATAACGGTCGTCGCCGGTCATCCAGGTTTTCAGATAAAGGTTCGCGAAGTTCCACATGCGCGCAAACTGCATTTCTATTCCCGGCGCAATCTGACGATCGACGAGTGCGCACATGACATCGCGAACGTCGCGCACGATATGGATGATTCGCGCCTCCGGTCCGATTGCTTGGGTCTTATCCAGGATGCGAATGAAGTTGATGTCGTTCGGTGATTTGTCGCCGGCGACTTTGGCGCCGGCCTTCGCGGCGATCAGCGCATAGACGGCTTCGAGCAATCGCGACAGCGAGCCGCAATTGTCGTCGACGATCTCTCGAAGCTCCGCCTCCGTCGCATATTCCGCGAGGCTTTGGCGAAAGAAATTCGACCGGGTGAGCAGCGTCGCGGCGATGGCGCGCCTGTCGGCGATGTCGCCGATCCGATCGGAGACAAAGGCGATCGGCACGACGAAGTCCGTTTCACCCGGCACGACCACATCCGGATGCGCGCCGATACTTTGAGAAATAAGCGTCGTGCCCGAGCGCGGCGAGCCAAAACAGAAGAACATGCCGGCACTTTAGCCGAGCCGGCAGGCTGCGCCAGACACGCCTAGAACGGCGTCGGCGGCGGGCCGGGTTGCTGGTCCTGCATCGGACGCTGCGGGCCCGATCCGAACTGGTAGGTGAGGGCAAGGCGGAAGCGGGTGCCGGCGCTCTCGAACTCGGTGCGCTCGAAATAATCGTCGGTGGTGACTTCCGACACCTGGTCGGTGCTGTCGAAAATGTCCTGCACCGTGAACACCGCCTGCAGCTTCGGCGTAACGCGCCGCCGCCAGGTGAAGTTCGTCATCACGAACTCGTCCGTCGCAGTCTGCAGCCCATGCCGCGGACCTTGAAAGCGCAGCTCAAGCTGGAATTGATCGGCGCCGACAGCGTTCTGATCCACATCGCGCCAGTCCAGTTGAGCGATGCCGTCGTACTCAAGTTCGTCGCGGCGCGAGAGCGTGCCGCTGCTGTTCAGATAATCGAACGCCCGGCTCAACGCATTGCCGCTCAGCGAATAGCGCCAGTGCCGGCCGATCGGGCCGCGCAGCAGCACCTGCAGACCGCGCTGCTCGCTCGTGCCCGCATTCACCGGGCGGGTCACGATGACGCCGCCGACGACATCGGTGAATTGCGAGACGACATCGTCGCTGATGCGGTCGAACGCGGTGACGCTGAAGCTCGCGCCGTTGCGCTGATAGACGAAGTTGGCTTCGTAGGCGTCGACCGTCGTCGGTTCGAGATTGGGGTTGCCGCCGAAAGCCCGGTTGACGTCGATGAAGCGGAGCGATGGGTCGAGCTGCTGGAAGCCTGGCCGCTGGATGCGGCTGGTGTAAGAGAGATCGAGATCGATGTGCTCGGTGAGCGAGCGGCGGATGTGGATGGTGGGGAAGAAGCGGGTGTCGTCCGAATCCGTCTCCAGTCCGCCCGCGGCCACTTCGCGCCGGTACGCTTCCACGCGCAGACCCGGCAGCCAGGTCCAGTCGCCGGTGGCGAACTGGTAGGTCGCGTAAGCGGCGAGGTTTTCAGAGATGCCGGCGAGATTGGCGTCGTAGGGCGTGGGGCCGGGGCCGGAGACCAGCGCGAGACTGTTGCCGATATCCTGATCGGATTGATCGTAGGAGGCCCCCAGCGTCAAGAAGCGCTCTTCGCCGAACGGCTGCTCGATATCGAACTTGAGGCTGACGCCGTCGATGCTCTGTTCCGAGCCGGTCGCGTACTGGCTCGCGACGCCGACCGTGGGCGTCGATGAAAACAGCGTGTTGAACGCACTCTCAAAATGGCTCAGGGCGGCGTTGAACTTGATCAGTTCGCGCGGCTGGTCGCCGTCTTGCTGGAAGTTGAAGGTGACCTGTCGGTTGCGATGCGAGGCTTCCGTGTCGGAGGCGCGCTCCGCAATAGAACCGCCCGTATCGGACAGCAGCGAGCGCTGGCCCTGCTCGAAATTGAACTCGCCGCCGTCGAAAGACAGGCTCATGCGCCGGTGCGGATTGGGATTGTAGCCGACCTGCATCTGGCTTGCGTACCAGCCCTGATAATCGAAGGTGCGCGCGCCTTCCTCGGTAGTGAGCGGGCCGGCGGGGAGGTCCTGGCGCTCGCGATGGAGATTGTTCTCGTTCTCTCCGCCATAAGTCCCGGCTTGCCCGCTGAGCGACCACGGCCCGCGCGACCAGCTCGGTGCGAAGCCAAGATGATAATTGCCCATTGAGTCGAGGGCCGTCTGCAGCGAGCCGTTGAAGCCGCTTTGAAAGCGATTGCGCGTGATGATGTTGATGATGCCGCCCGAGGTGTCGGCCGAATATTGCGCCGATGGGTTGGTGATGACTTCGATGCGCTCGACCTGATTGCCGGGAAGCCCGCGCAACACCTGCTCGAGATTGGCGCCGGGGACTGGCTGGCCGTTGATCTGGATTGTGACATTGGACGCGCCCAGGAGCGTGATCTCTCCCGAAGGCGCGACGCTGACCGAAGGAATGCGGCCCAGCACGTCGAACATGTTCATGCTCTGCGCGGAGGCGTCTTCGCGCAATGTGTAGGTGCGCCGGTCGATGCGCACCTGGTCGCCCGGCTGCGCCAGTACGACGATCTCGTTGCTCTGTTCTTCCTCGCTGAGCTCGGTCGTCGCTGGCGCCTGAGCAGGGGGTGGCGGCGGCGACTGCTGCGCGTGCGCCGCGCCGGCGGCGCTTGCCGCGAGCGCGGCGAGACCAGTGTGGATAAGGCGCTTCATCAAATCCCCCGCTTCGGCGCGAAGTTTCAAGCTTCGCACCGGAGCGTCAAGGGAACGTCGACCGCGGCCATTCGTCGGACAGTTGTGGCAGATCTGCCCCCGTGGCGCGTCTCAGTCGAAGATGTCGAAGAGGTCGAATCCGCCCCGGCGCCGGCGGCCTTGCTGGTTGCGGTCATCGTAGCCACGCTCGCCACGTTCTCCGCGCTCACCGTACTCACCCCGCTCGCCATAGCCGTGCTGCGGCTGCGAGCGCTGTTGTTGCGGTTGCGGTTGGAATTGCTGCGCGGGCTGTGCATCCGCGCCGTACACGCCGGCAATGATCTTTTCGAGTTCCCCGCGGTCGAGCCACACGCCCCGGCAGGTCGGGCACATGTCGAAGGTCACATCGTTACGCTTCACTTCGGTCATCGACGCGTTGCAGTTCGGGCACATCAATAGCGGCATGGGGTTCCTCCTCGCTGTGCGAGATGGGGAGCCCAAGGGCCCCGGGCGAAGGGGCATTTCGACGCGGTTTTCTGCAATAGAACGTGACTTGCCGTATGGTGGCGCAAATGCGAATCGGACGCCCAGAAACGAGCGATTTATGAGTACTTTCAACGTCCCCATTTCCAATGCGCTGAAGCGTGTGAAGCCCTCGGCCACGATGGCCATGAGCGCCAAGGCGCGCGCGCTGAAGGCGGCGGGGCGCGATTGCATTTCCTTGAGCCAAGGCGAGCCGGATTTCGATACGCCGGAGCACATCAAGGAAGCCGCCGCGCGCGCGATGGCCGAAGGCAAGACCAAGTACACCGATGTGGACGGCGTGCCCGAGCTGAAAGACGCCATCGTCGCCAAGTTCAAGCGTGAGAACGGGCTCGACTACAAGCGCAGCCAAGTGAACGTCTCGCCGGGCGGCAAGCCGGTGATCTTCAACGCCTTCGCTGCGACGCTGAACCCGGGCGACGAAGTGGTGATCCCGGCGCCGTACTGGGTGAGCTATCCGGACATGGCGCTGATGTGCGGCGCGACGCCAGTGTTCGTCGATACGACGCTGGAAGATGGCTTCAAGGTGCGCCCGGCGGCGCTCGCGAAAGCGCTGACGCCGCACACCAAGTGGGTGCTGCTGAACTCGCCGTCGAACCCGTCGGGCGCGGCCTACACCGCCGACGAACTGAAGGCGCTCGCCGCGGTGCTGCTCGATTTTCCGCAGGTGATGATCCTCACCGACGACATGTACGAGCATCTCACCTACGGCGACTTCAAGTTCACCACCATCGCGCAAGTTGAGCCGCGCCTGTACGAGCGCACGCTGACCATGAACGGCGTGTCCAAAGCTTATTCGATGACCGGCTGGCGCATCGGCTATGCTGCGGGTCCCGAAGCGCTGATCAAGCAGATGGCCAATGTCATGGGCCAGTCGACGTCGAATCCGTGTTCGATCTCGCAATGGGCCGCGGTGGCGGCCTTGAACGGCCCGCAGGATTTCATCCCGAAGAACCAGAAGCTCTTCCAAGGCCGCCGCGATCTCGTCGTCTCGATGCTGAACCAGGCGCGCGGCATCAATTGCCCCACGCCGGAGGGCGCGTTCTACGTCTATCCGTCGATAGCGCAGATCATCGGCAAGAAGACGCCGTCGGGCGCCGTGATCGAAAACGACGAAGCGTTCGCCACGGCGTTGCTGGAAGCGGAAAGCGTCGCCGTCGTGCACGGCGCGGCGTTCGGGCTTAGCCCGTGCTTCCGTATTTCGTACGCGACGTCGACGGAGTGTCTGGAAGACGCGTGTACGCGGATCCAGCGGTTCTGCGGCTCGTTGTCTTAGCACACACAGTCATTCCAGACGGCCGGAGGCCGATCTGGAGTCCAGGGCAACGCCTGAGTGTCGGCTCTGGATTCCAGATCACGCGTCCCGCGTGTCTGGAATGACTGAGCTTGGTTAGCTCTCGACCCTGAACGTCAGACCCGCATTCTTCTCCAGCCGCGCAATCAGCGGCGCGCCCATGGCGGAGAAGGGCGTCCACACGCCGCCGGGTGTTGTTTCGCGCGGTGTTTCGGCGAGGCAAAGCGCGGCTTCCGTTATCATCTTCGACGTCGACGCATAGCCCGGGTCCTTGTCGCCGGTAACGCCCACGCGCAGCTCGCCTTGCGGTCCATCGCCGACGAACAGCACGTCATACATGCCTGTCTCGCGCTGCTCTTTCGACGGGCCTTGTCCGGGTTTCGGCAGCACGAAGGAGGTCAACAGCGCGCGGGTTGGACCGAAGCCTAGAAGGGCGCGTTGCGTGTTGCTTTGCTTAAACGCCGCGCGCGCACGCTTCTCGCCGGCGGCGCCGTCGCCGGTCATCTGCATTTCGCTGTAGGTGAAGTCGCGGCCGTAGGCGTAACCGCGCAGCTTGTTGGTGCGGTGTACGTTTTTGGTGTTGATCGAAGCCATCACGAACGGCGTCGACCAAGTGGGGATGTCGGCATCGTGCACGACCACATCGCCATTCGGTTGAGTCGCCTGGCGTTCGCCCGCGAGCGCGAAAGGATCGATCAGCGTTTTGGCGACAGCGGGATCGCGCTTCACCGCTTCCATCGTCGCCAGCATGGAGGCCATGGTGCCGCCGGAGAACGTGCCCTTCATTTTGCGCACGCGGCCGCGCACGTTTTTCGCCGGACCGCCGTAGCGCTTGGCGTACTCCTGCTGCAGGAAGAAGACGCCGCCGTCGAATGGGATGGAGTCGAAGCCGCAGGAAAAGGTGATGCGTGCGCCGCTCGCCTTGGCTTGCGCCTCATACTTGGCGATCATCTCGGCCATCCAATTGGGCTCGCCGCAGAGATCGACATAGTCCGTGCCGGTCTTCACGCAGGCGGCGACCAGCGGCTCGCCGTAGAGCTGGTAGGGGCCCACGGTGGTGATCACCACGTTCGCCCGCGCCGCCATGGCTTCGAGCGAAGCCGGATCGCGCGCGTTCGCCGGGATGATCGGCACGCTTGCGCCGAGCTCGGCTTTGATCGCCTCGAGCTTGGCGACGTCGCGCCCGGCCATCGCCCATTTGACGTTGTCCGCGCCGTATTCGCGCTGCAGGTATTCCGCAACGAGCCGGCCGGTGAAGCCGCTGGCGCCATAAATGATCACGTCGAATTCTTTGCTCATGGGGCAAGTATTGGCGCGAGATCCGTCGGAAATCGAGCCTGACGGAAGGGCAGGCATCCAAATGCGCGCTCCTTTGTCGGCGCGGCGCAGTGCATAGTGCGCGCGACCCATGCCGCCCGCCGCCGTCGCCGCCGCGCTTTCTTCCGCGCTCATCCACGCCAGCTGGAACGCCGCGTTGAAAGGCGGCCCGAACGCGGATCGCGTCGTCGATACGTTTCTGATCGCGGTCGGCGGCGTGGCGATGTGGGCGGTGCTGTGGGGGATGTTCGGCGCGCCGCCGGCGGCGAGCTGGCCTTATCTCGCGCTGACCGTCTGCGTCCATCTCTTCTACTGGTTCGCCCTGTTCAAAGGCTACGACGCGGGCGATCTCAGCCACGTCTATACCTTGTCGCGCGGATCGGCGCCGGTGCTGGTCGCGTTGGGCGCGTTCCTGTTCGCGCACGAGACGCCGCCACCGGTCAAGGCCGCGGGCATCGGCTTGGTTTCGGTCGGGATCCTCTGCGTCGGGGTGAGTCCGCGGGCGCCGCTTAGGGCCACGTTCTGGGCACTCGTCATCGGCTGTTGCATCGGCTCGTATTCACTGATCGATGCCTTGGGCGCACGCATCACCGGCAGCGCCGTCGTCTACCTCGCCTGGGCCACCGGGCTCATGTCCATCGTGATGATCGTCTTCGCCCTTTGGCGGCGCGGGCCGGTGCGCATGGTTGCGCAAGCGAGCGTTTCGCCCTGGCGCGGCATCCTCATCGGCGTGGTCAGCTTCGCCGGTTACGGCCTTGTGCTCTGGGCGCAGACGTTTGCGCCGATTGCGCAGACGACGGCCTTGCGGGAGACCTCGGTCGTCTTCGGCGCGCTCATCGCGTTCTTGTTCCTGCGCGAGCGCTTGGGCGCGCGCCGGTGGCTCGGCGCAGCCATCGTCGCCGCCGGCGCAGCTTTGATCGCGTTCGCGTAAGCTTCTACGGAGTCGCGGCGGCCTGCAGGCCGGGCGTTGAAATATCGCGTATGACCTTCCAGCTGTCGTCGTCCTGGTGGCGCCAGAGCGTGATGTAGTTGCCGTTCATGGTCACCGGCTGGTGCGTCTGCGGATCGGTATAGGTGAGCGTGTACGTGCCTTGAGTGACGGCATAGTCGCCGGCGGACGGAAGGATCACGTCCGTCGTCTCGAAGCTGAGCGCGCCATTGCCGTCGCTGAACAGGCCTGCGAACGAGGCGCGGATCTGTTCAGGCGTGGTCGCCGCGGGCTGACCGGCGTTGAACAGCTGCGCGTCCGGCGCATAGAAGGCGACGAGCGCGTCGGCGTCCTTGGCGTCGAGCGCCACGTTCATGGCCGTCTCCTGTTCGCGGATCTTGTCGCCGATGCGCGGGCCCACGCTGGCGCGGGTCGACGCCTGCGGATCGCAAGCGGCGACGACAAGCAGAGCCAACGCTGCAAACAAAATCCTCATTTTCTTCTCCCCCGTTCTCGCCGGCTATTGTTGCCAGCTTTGCGCCTGTTCGATCAGGAATTGCCGGAACGCCGCGATCCGCTTCGATCGCTTCAGGTCGCTCGGATAAATGAAATACACCTCGAAGCTCGGCCCCGGCAAATCGGGCAGGACCTTCACCAACTTTGGATTTTCCCGCGCCATGTAGTCCGGAACCGTGGAAATGCCGAAGCCGGATTCGACCGCGCGCAACATGCCGTAGACGTTGTTGATCTCTAAGAGCGGCTGGCGCGGTTTGGCGTCTTCGCGGCCGGCGCGCTGCGCCCAGTCGAGTTCGCGCATCGGCGTCGGCACGCCCGCTTGGTAGGCGATAATGCGGTGGTTATCGAGGTCTTCGACTTTCTTCGGCGTACCGTGACGCTTCAGGTACTCGGCCGACGCATAGAGGCTGACGTGCACGTCCAGAAGCTTGCGCTGGATGAGATCGGCGTGCGTCGCGGCCCAAAGACGGATCGCGCATTCCGCTTCCAGCTTCAGCAGATCATATTCGCGGTCGTCGAGCAGAATCTGCAGGCGCGTTTCCGGATAGGAATCGGCGAAGGCGCCGAGCCGAGGCGCGAGCCAAGTCGAGCCGAAGGCCACCGGCGCGGTCACCTTCAAATCGCCGATGACCTTTTCGCGGGCGTCCTTCAGCGTCGATTCCGCGATCACGGCGGCGCCGGCCATTTCGCGCGTGAACTCGCGCAGCGCCATGCCGGGTCCTGTCAGCAATAGGCCGCGTGCGTGGCGTTGGAACAGCGGCACGCCCATGCCGCTTTCAAGTGCGGCGATCTGGCGGCTGACGCTCGACTGGCTGACGCCAAGCTTCTCGGCGGCGGCGGTCAGGCTGCCGGTCTCGGCGGCGTAGTGGAAGGTCTTGAGCTTGTCCCAGTCCATAGGGGCAATGTTTTCCGGCGTTTGAGGCGCCCAATCGCCTCACTCACGCGTTGCAATATTGCATAGCTCCGCCGCCGGGTCGATAGAGGACCGAGAGGGAAGCCGGATGTTCGAAGGCCTCAACGAGATCGCCAACCTCCACATCGTCCAGGTCGGAACGACGGTGGTGACGGTCGGCGGCCTGCTGGCGGCGGCGCTGCTGACCACGGCCTTCATGGTCGGCTCGTGGCTCATCGGCTCGGCGCTGAAGCGGCTGCGCGGACGCACGCGCGAGGCCGCCTCGGCGCTCTACGTGGTCGAGAAGCTTTTGACTTACAGCTTGGTGCTGTTCGGGCTTATCGCCGGGCTTTCTACGCTTGGGCTCGATCTTTCTTCCATCGCCGTCTTCGCTGGCGCTCTGGGCATCGGTCTGGGTCTCGGCCTGCAGGGCGTCGTGAAGGAGTTCGTGTCCGGCCTGGTGCTTATTTTCGATCGCGCCATTCAGATCGGCGATTACGTCGAAATGCCCGACGGCATTCGGGGCGTCGTGCAGGAAATCGGCCCGCGCGCGACGCGCATCCGCAACAACGACAACGTCTATCTGCTCGTGCCGAATTCGAAACTGATCGAAAACGCCGTCGTTAATTGGACTTTGCGCGGCGAAACGCGACGCATTCACGTGCCGTTCTTCGTCGCCTTCGGCGCCGACAAAGACAAGGTGCGCGAGGCCGTGTTGGAGGCTGCGCGCGACGTGCCGTTCACGCTGCCCGACGAAGGATCTCGGCGCACGCAAGTGTGGCTCGTCGGATTCGGCGAGAATGCTTTGAACTTCGAGCTCATCGTCTGGCCGACGCTCGAGGCGGTGAAGCGGCCGAAGGCGATGAATGCGGCCTACACCTGGGCGATCGACGACGCGCTCCGCAAGGCCTGCATCGAAATTCCGTATCCGCAGCGCGAAGTCCGACTGCGCGGGCTGTTCGGCGAAGAGGGCGAAGATGCGCTGGCGGCGCTGCGTCTGGAACGGCGCGAACATGCCCAGCCAGCTGTGGCCGCGCCCTCAGTGAACGATGCGGCTGAGGACCTGTTGCAGCCGCCGCTGGAGGAAGAGCCGGAGCCGGCGGCCCGGCGCGCGGCCCAAGACTAGAGGTCGAGGAGGGCCGCGTCGGGCAAGGGCTTGTTTTACACTCCATAACTGTATACAGTATACACCATATGGAGCTCGACCGGCCCAACATTTCCGATGCCGCCATCGCGCGTGTGCGCGACATGATCGTGGGCGGCGCGCTTCCCGACGGCGAGCGCATCAACGAGGTGCGGCTGGCGGCCGATCTCGGGGTCAGCCGCACGCCGTTGCGCGAGGCGCTCAATCGGCTCGTGGCGGAGGGGGCGATCCAGGCGCGACCCCGGCACGGCTATTTCGTCCGCCCGCTGACGGTTGCGGAGATGGAGCAGATTTACGCGATCCGGCCACTGCTCGATCCGGAAGCGCTCAGACTCGCCGGCGTGCCCTCGGCGAAGCGGATCGAAGAGCTTGAGCGGATGAATAGGAAGCTCGTTGCGACGGGAGATTCGGCCGCCGCCAACGCGCTCGACGAAGCGTGGCATTTGAAGCTCCTGGCCGATTGCCCAAACCGCGTGCTGGTCGAGCTGATAGAGAATTTCATGCTGCGCACACGCCGTTATGAGCTCGCGCTGTTTCGCGAGACGAGGCACGTGCGGCAAGCGACAGGCGATCACGAACGCATCCTTGACGCACTTCGCCGCGGCGACCTCGACGCCGCATGCGCCGCGCTCAAGCGTAATATGGAGAGCGGCCGTGCGCCGATACTCGAGTGGCTTCAAGCGCGCGAAGTCGCGCGACGGCCGCGCTAACCGCAAGGTGGGGACGAATGAAAATGCTGCGGTGCGCCGCTTTGGTGCTGTTCATGTGTGTCAGCCCGGCGTGGGCGCAGCAACAGCGGGGAGAAACCGACGGGCTCTGGGCTGCGCGCGTGCGCTATGGACCAGACGTGCGCGGTCCGCTCCTGATCGAGCGCCGGGAAGGACGGCTGATCGCCGATATCGGCGGACGTCAGGTTGAGGCGCGTATCGAAGACGACGTCCTGCGCTTCGATCTCCCGAACGCGCAGGGCGGATTCCGCGGGCGCTTCGTGTCCCGCGAGCGGGAAATCCGCGGTCACTGGATTCAAGCGCGCACGATGTCGTCTGGTTCGGGCTACGCCTCGCCGCTGACGCTCACCCGCACGCGCGACGGGCAATGGCGCGGCGTGGTGGCGCCGCTCGACGACGCCATGACCATGTATCTCGACATCCGTACCGACGACCACGGCGTGATGCGCACCTATATTCGCAATCCCGAGCGCAACGTCGGCGTTCTGGCGCGGGTCGACCGCATCGAACGTCAGGGGGATCGCCTGCGCCTCGTCGCCCGCTTTCGCGGCCGCAGCGACGAGCAGGTGCTGGCGGAGGCCGATTACGATCACAACAACGATCTCATTCCGTTTCATTTCGCGCCCTTCGGCGTGACCATGGATTTCGCTCAGGCGAGCGCAGAGGACGAGCGCAGCTTCTATCCTCGTAGCCGTCAACCTGAACCCTATGTCTATGCTGCCCCGCCCACGCTCGACGATGGCTGGCGCGCGGCCACGCTGGAGCAGGAGCGTATCGATCCTGGCCAGATCGGCGCATTCATGAATATGCTGCTGCGCGAGCCGATGACGGACGTCTCGACGCCGCAAATACATGGCGTGCTCATTGCGCGCCACGGCCGCATTGTGCTGGAGGAGTATTTTCACGGCTTCAGTCGCGACACCGTCCACGACACGCGGTCCGCCGCCAAGAGCATAACCGCGGTGATGATCGGCGCAGCGATGCAGAACGGCGCGCCGTTCACGCCGCAGGATCTGCTGGTCGAGAGCGTCGATCCGGCCCTGTTGCCGGCGGTGGTCGATCCGCGCCTGCGCCAGGTGCGGCTCGAAAACGTGATGACCATGGCGCCGGGCTTCGATTGCGACGACAGCGACGGGGACTCGCCCGGCAATGAGGACGCCATGCAGGAACAGCGGCGCGAGCCGAACTGGTGGCGCTTCGCATTGGCGGTGCCCATGGCGCGCACGCCGGGCGAACGCGCCGTCTATTGCAGCATGAATCCAAATCTCATGGGCGCCGTGCTGACGCACGAGACGGGACGCGATCTGGCCGACCTCTTCGGCGAAGAGGTTGCGCGGCCGATGCAGATCGATCGCTATTTTCTCAACTTGCAGCCGTTCGGCGAACCTTATCTCGGCGGCGGCATGCAGATCACGCTCCGCGACTTCGCCAAGTTCGGCCAGCTCGTCCTTGACGATGGTGTTTGGAATGGCCGCCGCATCGTTGCGCGCGGCTACATGGCGCGCGCTGTTTCGGCGCTCACCCAGCTCGGCCAGAACGGCTACGGCTATTATTGGTACGCGAGCACGCGGCCGTATCACGGGCGCGACGTGCGCGTCGTCTGGATGGGCGGCAATGGCGGGCAGATCGTCATGGTCGTGCCGGAGCTGGATCTCGTTATCGCGGCGTTCGGTGGGAATTATTCCGACCGCGCCACCTTTAAGATGCAGGACGAGTATGTGCCGCAATACATCCTGCCGGCCGTGCGCTAGCGCGGCTGCAGCTGCGACCGCGCCGAGCGCGCCTGCGCGTATTGCGGGTCGAGTGCGAGCGCATGGTCGAACTCGGCCAGCGCCTCGCGGTCGCGCCCGAGCTGCATGTAAAGCGCGCCGCGATTGAAGAAGGCCTGCGGCGAAAGCGGGTTGAGCCGCGTCGCTTCGGTAAAATCGGCCAGCGCCAGGTCGGTATGACCCGCGTCGCGGTGCGCATTGCCGCGATTGTTGTAAAGCCGCGCTTCGCGCGGGTTCGTGGCGATCAGTGCATCGTAGTCGGCTATGGCGAGATCGAATTGCCTGAGGGCGCGGTACGAAATGGCGCGGTTGAGCCGGGCTTCGCTCATGGCGGGGTCGAGGGCCAGCGCCGAGGAATAATCTGCGACCGCCGCGCGGTGGTTGCGCAGGGCATAGTAGGCGCCGGCGCGGCGGAAGAGCGCGCGTGCGCGCGTGCGCTCGTCCAGTGTTGCTGCATCGAGAATCTGAGTGCAGCCGGCGACGCGTTCGCGCGTCAGCGCCCGGGAGGCGAAGCAGGAGGCGCGCGCCTGTTCGAACGTGGGCGGCGGAATCTCCTCTGCGGAGAGCATCGCAAAGAGCAGGTCGGCGAGCATGCGGTAAGCTTAACCGCGAGCTGGCGGCGGCTCAGGCGATCTCACCCAACGCGCTATGCGGCCGGCGCCCGCTCGTGCGGCGCTTGCGGCTGCCGTTCGCGTCTTTGAAGAAATTGTCGCCTAGGCGGGCGGATGAGCGGCGCTTGTGGGCCTTGCTGCGCGGGCCTCCCGCAACAGCCGCTGCGCGCGGATGTACATTTCCACGCGCGTCAGCGTGAACATGCCGACGATGAACAGCAGCGGCGCGTCGGTCAGGAGATTGACGCTGATATGCCAGGCCGCCGCTTCCTCGCCGAGGCCGTATCGCACCCCGTAGCGGATCGCGAAAATCACCAGGATGAAGATGACAGCCGTCGGCGAGGCCGACTGGTTCAGCGCGTGCGTCTCGGGGTCGACGGTGATGCGCATGATCTTGCCGCGGTACCAGCCGACCACGCCGCCGAGCGCGAGCGCCAGGATCAGCCACGGCGCATCCGCGAGCGCCGGCGGAGTTGCAACCATGACCAGGACGGCGATGATCGTGAAGATCGCCGGCACGATCCAGAGCTGCTCCACCCGCAGCCGCCGCTGACGCGTCATCCGGCTCATGCGGAAAGCCATCATGAGAAGTACGACGGCGCCGCCGATCATGTACTGGAGCGCGTTCGGCGGGAGCGCGATCGCGTGCATGGATTTATTCGGCCGCTGTTGCGTGGGTCTTGGCGTGATCCAGTTCGCGCGTCGCCAGATAACGTTCTGCTTCCAGCGCCGCCATGCAGCCCATGCCTGCGGCCGTGACCGCCTGGCGATAGACGTCGTCGGCGACGTCGCCTGCCGCGAACACGCCCTGAATGTTGGTCTCGGTCGTGCCGGGCTTCACCTTGATGTAGCCGTTGTCGCGCATGTCGACCTGGCCCTTGAAGATTTCGGTTGCGGGCGCGTGGCCGATGGCGATGAAGACGCCGTCAAGCTTGCGCTCTTCGCGTGCGCCCGTCTTCACGTTGCGGATGACGATGCCGGTGACGCCTTTCGGGTCTTCTGTGCCCTCGATGTCCTCCAGCACGCTGTCCCAGACAACGTCGATGGCAGGATGATTGAACAAGCGCTCCTGCAGGATTTTCTCCGCCTTGAAGCTGTCGCGGCGGTGGACGACCGTGACGCTGCGGGCGAGGTGCGCCAAGTAGAGTGCTTCTTCCACGGCGCTGTTGCCGCCGCCGATGACGGCGACATCCTTACCGCGAAAGAAGAAGCCGTCGCACGTCGCGCAGGCGCTGACCCCGAAGCCGCCGAAGGTCTGTTCGGCCGGCAGTCCCAGCCATTTGGCCTGTGCGCCGGTGGCGATGATGACGCTATCGGCCAGATAAACCTGGCCGCTATCGCCAGTGAGCCGGAATGGGCGCTGATCGAGTTCGGCTTTAACGATGATGTCGTCCACCAGCTCCGTGCCGACATGCTTGGCCTGGGCGCGCATCTGCTCCATCAGCCACGGCCCCTGGATCACGTCGGCGAAGCCCGGATAGTTCTCCACGTCGGTGGTGATGGTGAGCTGACCGCCCGGCTGCAGGCCTGCGATCAGCATCGGCTTACGCATCGCGCGCGCCGCATAGATCGCGGCTGTGTAGCCGGCGGGACCCGAGCCGATAATGATGATGGGAGCGTGGCGGGCGGGTTTGTCTGTCATGTCACGGGCCTAAACGTGGATTCGCGTTGCACCAATATGGCGATACCGCAGGGCTGCTGAAAGCGCCGCGGCGTCTGCTGTTTCCACAAAGGAACAATGCAGGGTCATGGTAGCGAACTACCAGTGGTTTCAAGTCGAAACGACCGCTTCCCGATTTCGCCTAAGTCAATTGCAAGCGGCGCACTTGTGGATATGCTTTCCGATAGCTGCGGGTGGGAAATGAACGGGCGGGCCAAGATTCTGGTCGTCGAGGACGAAGCGCTGATCGCCATGGAATTGGGCGAGCGGCTGGGCGACCTCGGTTATGACGTACTGGGGCCGGCGATGACGCTGGACGAGGCCGACAGGCTGGTGGCCGACATGAAGCCAGACGCCGCCCTCCTGGACGCAAATCTCAACGGCAAATCGAGCGTCGACCTTGGCGCAAAGCTCGCCGCCATGGGCGTGCCGGTCGCCTTCTGCACCGGCTACGACGTCATCAAGAACCTGCCCCCGGCGCTCGCGCGGGCGACGATCCTCACCAAACCGATTTCCGAAGATGCGCTGGCGTCAGCGGTTAGGGCGATGCTCAGCCGCTGAGGCGCCGTCAAAGGCGGCCGCAGGGCGCGCTTGCGCAGCGAACATTTCCATGATACTGGAAATATCGAAATGAAAAACAGCGAAGCCATCGCCGCATTGAGCGCACTGGCCAACGAGCACCGCCTGGCGGTCTATCGTTTGCTGGTGCAAGCCGGGCCGGAAGGCCTCCCGGCCGGGGCGCTCGCAGACAAGCTTGCTCTACCGGCGTCGTCGCTGTCGTTTCACCTCGCGCATCTCACGCGCGCGGGTTTGATCGAACAGCGGCGTGAAAGCCGGTCGCTGATCTACTCCGCCGACTTCACCGCCATGAACGGCCTCGTTGGCTTTCTCACCGAGAATTGCTGCGGCGGCGCGACCTGCGCGCCGGCCGCCCAGCCGAAAAAAAGGAAAGCGTCATGAAACGTTTGCACGTGCATGTCGGCGTGACCGATCTCGACCAATCGATCGCGTTCTATTCCAACCTGTTCGCCAGTGCGCCCGCCGTCCGCAAGAACGACTACGCCAAGTGGATGCTCGACGACCCGCGCGTGAATTTCGCAATCTCGGCGCGGCCGGATGGCGGCGTTCGTCATCTCGGCATTCAGGTCGAGACGGCGCAGGAACTTGGCGAGGTTTATGCGCGGCTGCGAGCCGCGGATGCGCCGGTGATCGAGGAGGGGAAGACCACCTGCTGCTACGCGCAGTCGGAGAAGTCCTGGATCAGCGATCCGCAGGGCGTGGCGTGGGAGACATTCCTCACCACGGGTGAATCCACCACGTATGGTGGAGGGGCTGATGGCGCGGCGCCCGAATCGCACGCCGCCACCAAGCCGCCGCCCTGTTGCGCGCCGGCCGCGCTGGAGAGCGTCGTATGAGCGGACGCCGCCCTTACAACGTGCTCTTCCTGTGCACCGGAAATTCCGCCCGCTCGATCATGGCTGAAGCCATTTTGCAGCGGGCCGGCGCGGCCAAGTTCAATGCCTACTCGGCGGGATCGCATCCGACCGGCAGAGTGAACCCCCATGCGATCAGTCTCCTGCAGCGCTTCAACTACAAGACGGACGACTTTCGTTCGAAGAGCTGGGACGAGTTCGCGGCGACGGGCGCGCCGGCGCTCGATTTCGTCTTCACGGTTTGCGACAACGCCGCCGGCGAGATGTGTCCGATCTGGCCGGGCCAGCCGATGACGGCGCATTGGGGCGTGCCCGATCCCGCCGCTGTGGTCGACGGCTCGGAGGCGGAAATCGCCGCCGCCTTCGCAGACGCCTACGGCCGCTTGCAGAACCGCATCACCATATTCGTCAACCTGCCGCTCGAGAGCCTCGATCGGCTGAGTTTGCAGAAGCGTCTGGACAACATCGGCAAGACGCCGGACGCGGCCGGCAATGTTGCTTGAGCTGAAGCGCGAGACGCCTGAATTCGAAACCTTCGTCGCGGCTTTGCGCGCGGCGGGTCTGCCGACTGAAGACTTGCACAGCGAGCCGTTCCGCTATTTCAGCTGGAATGGCGTGGGCTTTGGCGGCGTCGGTAGCGGCGCCGACGCGCTGCTGCGCTCCATCGTCGTGCCGGCCCCGGCTCGCGGGCGCGGCGCGGGCGTGGCTCTGACTGAAGCGCTGGCGCGATGCGCGGCGGAGCAGGGCACGCAACGGCTCTGGCTGCTCACCACCGGCGCGGCGCCGTTCTTCGAGAAACTCGGTTGGCGCCCCGCAGCGCGGCCTGAGGCGCCCGCTTCAATCGCCGGCTCGCAACAGTTCAGCGGCCTTTGCCCGGCGTCGGCGGCGCTCATGGTGCGCCCGCTGTGACGACGCTCGCGCGCCGCCTTGCGGCGGAATTCGCAGGATCGCTTGTGCTTGCCGGCGTGGTGATCGGGTCCGGGGTGATGGCGGAGCGCCTCTCCGGCGGCAACGTCGCTGTCGCGCTGATCGCCAATACGGGCGCCACCGCGGCGGTCCTTTACGTGCTGATCACCGCGCTCGCGCCGGTGTCGGGCGCGCACTTCAATCCGGCCGTCACGCTGGTGATGGCGGTGCGGCGTGAACTGGGCGCATCGGCGATGCTGGGCTACGCTGTCGCGCAGGTTGCGGGCTGCGTAGCCGGCGCGCTCTTGGCGCACGCCATGTTCGATCTTCCCTTGCTCCAGGTGAGCACGCACGTACGGGCGGGATCGGCGCAGATGCTGTCGGAAGCCGTGGCGGCGTTCGCGCTTGTTGCGTGCATCATGCTTGTGTCCCGCTTCAAGCCGGAGGCCGTTGCAGCAGCGGTCGCGCTCACCATCGCAGCCGGCTATTGGTGGACGGCCTCGACCTCCTTCGCCAACCCGGCCATCACCATCGCGCGCGCGCTGAGCGACACGTTCGCCGGCATCCGGCCGCAGGATGCGCCCGGCTTCATCGCGGCGCAGCTTGCGGGAGCGCTGCTCGCGGCGCTCGCCTGTGGCTGGCTTATTTCGCACCCGCCCGCGCCTGCCAGGCGGTGAGCACGGCGGCGGCGACGCGGTCTGTTTCAAGCAGGGGCGGATAGGTCCACGTCTCTAAGCGCCCGTGGAAGCCACGCGCGCAGCCGCGGCGGATCAGGCTCTTGTGGAAGCGCTCGAGTTTTCCGGTGGAACCGTCGACGTCGAGAATGTGCACTGGCTTGCCGGTGGCGGCGGCTTCGGTCGCCATGCTGACGCTGTCGGCGGTGACGAAGATGTGGTCTGCGACCGCAAGCATTGCGGAATAGGGGTTAAGTCCATCGCCTTCGTAATAGACGGCGCAGTGCGGCGCGAGGCGTGTGCGGAACTGAATCCGCGCGGCCTCGCCGGTGCGGCGCGACAGCGTCGCCATGAGCGAACCGCCGGTTTCGCGTTGGACCAGCGCCAGGCTGTCGGCGATGTCGCGCGCGCGCTTGGCTGAAATGTCCTGCCGCTTGGATTTGCCCCCGATCAGAATGGCGAAACGCGGGCCTGCGAGATCTTCCAGCGGTTGCGGATAATCATCGAGCGCTTCGCCCAGCACTTCGGGCGTCACCCGATGGCACGCGCCGACGATTGGGAGAACGTTGGCGCCTTCCAGCCCATCGTGCACCGGCGGGACGACGACGTCGAACTCGCGGGGGTTCACACGCGGGTCCTGCAATTGCACCACGAACGCAGTGCGGTCGGACCATTGCCTGACGCCCATCGAGAGCGGGATGGATGCGCGGCCGCAGCCGATCCAGATGTCCGGCCAGGGTGGGGCGATCGGATCCGAGTTGATCGCGAGCGCCTGACGCGCCATCGGCACGAAGCCGGACGGCAGCCAGGAGAAAGGCGTTCTCAGCCGCACGCGCTTCTTGACGACACGCGCAGGTACGCGGCGCGCGATCGCTTCCGCCAAACCCAGAGCTTGGTTTTCGATCCCCGCGCGCCCGTCGGTGACGGTCCAGATCGTCAGCGGCTCGGCAGGTTGGAAGCCGACGTTTCTCACGGCCTCCGCTCCGCGGTGATCAGGAGAACTTCACCTTGACGATCTCGTAGGAGCGCGCGCCGCCCGGGGCCATGACCTCGACGACGTCGCCTTCTTCCTTGCCGATGAGCGCCCGCGCCAGCGGCGAGGTGACCGAGACCTTGCCCTTGGAGACATCGGCTTCGTCCTCGCCGACGATCTTGTATTTGGACTTGTCGCCGGAATCCTCGTCCAGCAGCTGGACGGTCGCCCCGAACTTCACCTGCTTGCCGGAGAGCTTCGAGATGTCGATGACCTGGGCACGCGCGATCCGGTCCTCGATCTCCGCAACCCGGGTTTCGATGAATGCCTGGCGCTCTTTAGCCGCATGGTATTCGGCGTTCTCGGAGAGGTCCCCGTGGGTGCGCGCCTCCGCGATCGCTTGGATCACGGTTGGGCGCTCTTCCGTCTTGAGACGCTTTAGTTCTGCGTCGAGGGCTTGATAACCCTCGGCGGTCATTGGGATTTTTTCCATGAGAGTGGTGTAAAGTTCCGTCTAGGAAAGGAAGGGTGCACCCAGCCCCGGTACGCCGTCAAGCATAGGCCTGTAGGGCCCTGACGCCTAGGGGCGCCCCGGTTTTCAGCCGCCGGATGGCCTGGATCGAGGCCCGGGCGCCGGAGACCGTGGTGTAATAGGGGATGTTCTGCGCCAGCGCCGTACGGCGGATCGAATAGCTGTCGCGATAGGACTGCGCGCCCTCGGTGGTGTTGAAGACCAGGTGCACGTCGCCATTCTTCATCAGGTCGACAATGTGGGGGCGGCCCTGCGCCACCTTGTTGACCTTCTCGACCGCGACTCCCTGCTCGGCGAGGTAATCGGCGGTGCCGCCGGTGGCCAGTACACGGAAGCCCATGGCGACCAGTTCGCGCGCCACCAAAACCAGGGCGGGCTTGTCGGAATTCTTGACCGAGATGAACACCGTCCCCTCGGTCGGCAGCGCGTTGCCGGAGGCAATCTGGCTCTTCGCGAAGGCGGCTTCGAAGTTCTCGTCGAGGCCCATGACTTCGCCGGTGGATTTCATCTCTGGCCCCAGGATGGGGTCGACGCCTGGGAAGCGGGTGAACGGGAACACGGCTTCCTTCACCGCAACGTGCGGCTTGGCGGGGCGCGAGAGGTTCAGCGTGGGGAGCTTCACGCCCGCCATCACCTTCGCCGCCGCGGCAGCGATCGGCTGGTTGATGGCCTTCGCCACGAACGGCGCGGTGCGCGAAGCCCGCGGGTTGGCTTCGAGCACGAAGATCGCGCCGTCCTTGACCGCGAACTGGATGTTGATGAGGCCCTTCACGTCGAGCGCGAGCGCGAGCTTTTTGGTCTGCGCTTCGATTTCGGCGATGAGCTCTTTCGAAAGCGAATAGGGCGGCAGCGCGCAGGCGCTATCGCCCGAGTGCACGCCCGCTTCCTCGATGTGCTCCATGACGCCGGCGACGAAGACGTCCTTACCGTCGCAAATGGCGTCGACGTCGACTTCGATGGCGTCGTTCAGATAGCGGTCGATCAGCACCGGGCGCTCGTCCGAGGCTTTCACCGCGTGCGTGACATAGCGCATGAGCCCGTCCTCATCGTGGACGATTTCCATGGCGCGGCCCCCGAGCACGTACGACGGGCGGAGCACGACCGGGAAGCCGATCTCGCGCGCGCCTTTGAGCGCCTCATCCGGCGAACGCGCGGTGCGGTTGTCGGGCTGCTTCAGGCCGATCTTCTTCAGGAGCGCCTGGAAGCGCTCGCGGTCTTCGGCGAGGTCGATGGCGTCGACGCTGGTGCCGAGGATGGGCGCGCCTTCTTCTTCGAGCGGACCGGCGAGCTTCAACGGCGTCTGACCGCCGAACTGGACGATGAGGCCGAGTACTTCGCCGTTAGCTTTCTCGGTCTCGAGAATCTCCAGCACGTCTTCGGTGGTGAGCGGTTCGAAATAGAGGCGATCCGAGGTGTCGTAGTCGGTCGACACGGTTTCCGGATTGCAATTGATCATGATGCTTTCGACGCCGAGCTCTGCGCAGGCGAAGGCGGCGTGGCAGCAGCAATAGTCGAACTCGATACCCTGGCCGATGCGGTTCGGGCCGCCGCCGAGAATGACGATCTTCTTGGCGTTGCTCGGCTCGGCTTCGCAATCCGCGCCGCCGCCGTAAGCCGGGAATTCGTAAGTCGAATACATGTACGGCGTGGTCGCGCGGAACTCGGCGGCGCAGCTGTCGATGCGTTTAAACTGCGGGCGCACGCCCAGTTTGCGGCGGGCTTTACGTACGTCGCGTTCGGTTTTGCCAGTGAGCTTGGCGAGGCGCGCGTCGGCGAAGCCTTGCGCTTTCAGCGCGCGGAACGCGGTGGCGTCCTTCGGCAGGCCGTTCTTGCGGACCTGCGCCTCGGCTTCGATGATTTCCGCGATCTGACGTACGAACCACGCGTCGTAATGGGAGGTCGCGCAGATGTCCTCGATCGAAAGTCCGCGGCGCAGCGCCTCAGCCACGACGAGCAGGCGATCCGACTTCGGCGTGATCAACCGCTCGCGCACCGCGGCTTGGCCTGCGTCCTCGTCGCTCGCGCCGGCGATCTCGATTTCATCGAGGCCCATGAGGCCGATATCGAGAGAGCGCAGCGCCTTCTGCAGGCTCTCCTGGAACGTCCGTCCAATCGCCATGGCTTCGCCGACGCTCTTCATCGAGGTGGTGAGCGTGGAATCGGCTCCCGGATAACGCTCGAACGCAAAGCGTGGGATCTTGGTGACGACGTAGTCGATGGTCGGCTCGAACGAGGCGGGCATCGCGCCGCCGGTGATGTCGTTGGCGATTTCGTCGAGCGTGTAGCCGATGGCGCATTTGGCCGCGACTTTGGCGATCGGAAAGCCGGTGGCCTTCGAGGCCAGCGCCGACGAGCGCGACACCCGCGGGTTCATTTCGATGACGACCATGCGGCCGTCCTTCGGATTGACCGCGAACTGTACGTTGGAGCCGCCGGTTTCCACGCCGATTTCGCGCAGCACCGCGATGCTCGCGTTGCGCATGATCTGATACTCGCGATCGGTCAGCGTCAGCGCCGGCGCGACGGTGATGGAGTCGCCGGTGTGCACGCCCATCGGATCGATGTTCTCGATCGAGCAGATGATGATGCAATTGTCCGCGCGGTCGCGGACGACTTCCATCTCGTACTCTTTCCAGCCGATGATGCTCTCTTCGACCAAGACCTCGGTGATCGGCGAATTGTAGAGGCCGCGCTCGACGATCTCTTTGAACTCTTCGAGATTGTAGGCGACGCCGCCGCCGAGGCCGCCGAGCGTCAGCGACGGGCGGATGATCGAGGGCAGCCCGACGTGATCGAGGGCCGCGAGCGCATCTTCCATCGTATTGCACAAACGCGAGCGCGGGCTTTCGAGTCCAATCTTGTCCATCGCGTCGCGGAATTTCTGCCGGTGCTCGGCTTTCTCGATGACGTCGGCCTTCGCGCCGATCATCTCGACGCCGTATTTCTTGAGCACGCCGCGGCGCTCCAGTTCGAGCGCGCAGTTCAACGCCGTCTGCCCGCCCATGGTCGGCAAGAGCGCGTCCGGCTTTTCGACCGCGATGATCTTTTCGACCATTTCCGGCGTGATCGGCTCGACGTAGGTGGCGTCCGCCAAACCGGGATCGGTCATGATCGTGGCCGGGTTCGAGTTCACCAGGATGACGCGATAGCCCTCAGCCTTCAGCGCCTTCACCGCTTGCACGCCGGAATAATCGAACTCGCAGGCCTGGCCGATAATGATCGGGCCGGCGCCGATGATCAGGATCGATTTGATATCCGTACGTTTCGGCATGTGCGCGCGCTCGCTCGCCCCAGTTCAGGGCGCCAGAATCGATCCATTTAGCGGATCGCGCCTGCATATAAGCGGGGGGCCGGGGGTGCAAGTGCGGCGGGTGCGTCAGACCCGCCGCCGGAGGCTCAGGTCGGCTGCTGCGCGACCCGACCCGACGCCCGTTGCTGCATCATCCAGACCGCCGCGACCATCACCACCAGAGTAATGAAGCCGCCGATGCCGACCGCGCCGTTCCAGGGGAAAGCGGGCGCGTTCAGCGCCAGCGCGGCCAGCCCCGCCACCGCGTTGATCGTGCCGTGCAGGATGCCTGCAGCGACGACGTTGCCGCCGCGATCGCGCACCAGCGTCATCACCGGTGCGAGCAGCATGCAGAACACGATGAAGAGGGCGATGCCGAGTTCGCGGTTTTCCGGGTAGTTGAGCCCGTAGAAGTAGATGGCTGGTGCATGCCACACGCCCCAGATTGCGCCGGTCGCCAGCGATGAGCGCCAGAACCCGAACGGGCGCCACAGCGCGTGCAGATAGCCGCGCCAGCCCAGTTCCTCGGTGAAAGTCAGGATGGGCGCATTGATCAGGGGGCCCAGCAGCACTGCTTGCGCGGCGATGAGCAGACCGAACAGGGGGATGTCACGCAGCTTCGCGGCTTCATCCGGACCGACCAGGTGTTCGACTTGTGCGATCGTGGCTTGTCCCGGGTCGGTGAGGCCGTTGCTTGAGAAGAGGACGGTGAACAGCACCGCGCCGGCAGCGAACATGAGGCCTGCGAGCCACGCGCCCAGCCACCACCAGTTCGGTGAGAAAGGCTTCAGTCCGAGCATTTCGCCCACCCGCCCGCGCTCGAAGGCGAAGGCGCAGGTGAGCGCCCCGACCGCCGGGCCGAACATCATCGCCAGGAGCACTATGAAGGCCTTGGTCGGATCGTGATTCCAGCCGAGCCCGACGCCGGCGAGCGTCGCGCCCCAGCTCACGGCGAAGGTGACGGCCAGAAAGACCAGTGACTTCTTGGTGAGAGACATCAGCTTTCCCCGTTATTCGCGCTTTCGCCCGTCGCCGCTTCGACGCGGATTCCGCGGGCTCTCAGCGCTTCGCGCAGCAGGAATTCGATCTGTGCGTTCACGCTGCGGAGGTCGGCCCCGGCGCTCCGCGCCAATGCGGCGTAGAGGCCGGGATCGAGCCGGAGCGCGAAGGCCTTCTTGTCAGAGGACGCCATGGCGGCAGCTCCCGCGCCTTTGTCCTACTGATAGATGGTGCCGGTGTTCACCACCGGTTGCGCATCGCGATCGCCGCAGAGCACGACCAGGAGGTTCGACACCATCGCCGCGCGGCGTTCGTCGTCGAGCTTGACGATGTCGCGTTCGCTCAGCTGCTCGAGCGCGTGTTCGACCATCTGCACGGCGCCTTGTACGATGTAGCGGCGCGCGGCGAGCACGGCTTCGGCCTGCTGGCGCCGGAGCATGGCGCCGGCGATTTCGGGCGCGTAGGCGAGGTGGGAGAGCTTGGCGTCGTCGACGATAACGCCGGCCACGATCACGCGCTCCTGCAGTTTTTCCTTCAACAGCGCCGACACCTGATCGGCGGCGCCGCGCAGCGTGGGTTCTTCGTGCTCGGCGTGGTCGTAGGCGAAGTGCGAGGCGATCTCGCGCACGGCCGTCTCGATCTGAATGTCGACGAAGGTCTGGTACTGATCGACGTCGAAGAGGGCGCGGGCGGTGTCGGTCACGCGCCAGACGACGACGGCCGCGATCTCGATCGGGTTGCCGCGCTTATCGTTCACCTTGAGCTTTTCGCCGGCGACGTTGCGGGCGCGCACGGAGATCTTCTTGCGCCCGTACCAGGGGAGCACCCAGCGGAGGCCGGGGGTGCGGTCGGTGCCCTTATAATTGCCGAAGAGGCTGATGGCGGCCGCCTCGTTGGGCTGCAGCGAATAAAAGCCGCAGATGATGAGGATGAAGGCGGTGACGAAGAGGACGAGCATCAGCGTCGTCGATCCGGTTTCGTATCGGGCCAGTTCTGTCGTGGCCCAGACCGAACCGATGAGCGTGAGCAGCGCCACGAAAAGCATGAGCCCGCCGTTGGACGAGTTGGCTTTGCGTTCGGCGGTGTGATTGAGCATGTCGGCCATGAAGACCCCCTCTGGCATCAAAGTGATATCATCATAGTACCATAAAAGTATCGCCCGCAAGCAAAATCGTGGGGAATTAACCGCGCTGGCAAATCGGGTGTTAACGGCGCTCTGGTACCGTCGGCAGTCCGTAAAACTCGGTTTTGAGGCCGGAAAATGTGGTGGGCTGGCAAAAAGCGTGCGCGGTCGTTTGCGCGCAGCCGTAGCGGCAACGTTGCGATGATGTGGGCGCTCATGGGCGCCGTACTGCTGGGGCTGATCGGCATCTCGGTGGACTTCACGCGCGCGCAGGCGCTGAGGGCGCAGCTGCAGAACGCCGCCGACGGGGCGGTGCTCACCGCCGAGCGCTCGTCCAACCTGACGATGGCGCAGCGGACGGCGGCGGCGAAAGCTTATTTCGACTCGGAAATGGGCGGCTATGCGCAGCAGGCCCATTTCACGGTGACCCAACTCGCCGACGGCGGCCACCGCGTCACCGCCAATATCGACATGCCGCTGACGCTGGCGAGCCTCGTGCACGCCGGCCCCTGGAACATCGCGGTGAACTCGGAAGCGCAGGCGAGTGCGAGTCCGCCGATCGAAGTCGCGCTGGTGCTCGACAATACCGGTTCGATGGCCAACGACATGCAGTCGCTGCGCAACGCGGCGACCGATCTGGCGACCGACCTCATGCAGCTCGACGGCGACAGCGTCTCGGTGGCGCTGGTGCCGTTCGTGGCGCAAGTGAACATTGGCAATGGCGCGACGCAGCTGGCGTGGATGGATCAGGCGGGTGCGGCGCCTTATAACGGCGAACTCTTGGAAGACCGCACGATCGCGTACCGAGGCTCCAGCGGGACAAGCAATTGCACCAGTCTCTCAACGCTGCCCTTCACCGGCTATTCGGGCCCGTACCGCATCAATTGGGTGAAGAACGGCACGCGGTGCTACGCGCTGACGCCGGAAGGCATCAACTATTTCACGCTCTACAATCTGCTGTCGAACGAGGATTGGAAGGGCTGTGTGGAGGCCCGCCCTGAGCCGTACGATATCAGCGACACTGCGCCTGACCCGGGAACGCCCGCCACGATGTTCGTGCCGTTCTTCTGGCTCGACACCACCGACGGCTATTCCAACTCGTATCTCACCGATACGACCGGCGACATCACTAGCACCAGCGCGACGATGAGTTCGTCGAACGGCAACTCGGCGACCACGCAGCAGCAGCGCGAAGCGCGCATGTTCAACGTGTTCAAATACAAGAACAACAGCGCCTCGCTCGACACCACACCGCCGGACACCCGCGGCCCCAATCGCGGCTGCCCGACCCCGATCGTGCCTCTAACGACCAACGACAGTTCGATCCTGACGGCGATCAGTCAGATGTCGCACTGGAATGGCGGCGGCACCAACCAGGCCGAAGGTCTGGCGTGGGGCTGGCGCGTGCTCTCGCCGACCGCGCCTTTCACGCAAGGCCGCCCGTACGGCGACGACGTGCGCAAGGTCATTGTGCTCATGTCCGACGGCGAGAACACCAATGTCGGCTCCGACCCGGTCTTCGCCAGCGACTATTCGGCGTACAATCACCTTGGCCTGTGGCGCGATTTCGCCAGCGGCAACCTGCTGGATCAGCTGCTGGGCCTCATTCTGCATGGCATCATGCCGGCGCAATATCGGCGCAACATTTCGAACTCCAGCAACTACGTGACCTACGTCAACGGCCGTGAGTCGCAACTCTGCACCAACATCAAGAACGCCGGCATCGAGATCTACACGGTCATCTTCCGCGAGACCGATAACGCAACCGAGCAGCTCATGCGCAATTGCGCCTCCGGCAACGATCACTTCTACCGCGCCGACAACGCGGCCGAGTTGAGCGCGGCGTTTGACGCCATCGGATCCGGCATCGGGTCGCTGCGCCTCACCCACTAATCGCGGGCAATACAGGCAGAGAAGCGGCGGTCGAGCGAAAGCGCGGCCGCCGTTTTCGTTCAGCCAATAACTTCGTTAAACTCGTTCAGCAGCACGACGCTGGGCTTATGGGCCTTGGCTTCGCTCGCATCCATCTGCGCGTAGGCGATGACGATGATCGGGTCGCCGCGCTGCGCCAGCCGCGCCGCTGCGCCGTTGATGCCAAACGTGCGCGAGCCGCGCGGCGCTTCGATCGCGTAGGTGGTGAAACGGGCGCCGGTGTTGACGTTCAAGACATCCACCTGCTCGTTGGGCAGGATGCCGCTCTTTTCCAGCAGGTCGATGTCGATCGAAATCGAGCCCTCGTAGTGAAGGTCGGTTTCGGTGACGTGGGCCCTGTGCAGCTTCGCCTTCAGCAGCGTCAGCATCATTCGCCGGGGGCCTGGAACTGAATGGCGATGCGCGTGCGCGTGCCGACCGAGGAAGCGCCGTTGGAAAGCTCAGGCCGCGCCCGGTACGAGCTCGCGGCCGAAAGCGCAGCGCGGCCGAACCCGAGCGACGAGGGCGTCTCGCGCGAGACCGTGCACGCCAGGGCGAGGCTTGCCTGCACCGTGCAATCGAGTTCCACACGGCCGCCGACATTGTCGCGCAAGGCGCGCGACGGATAGAGATCGGCGATGCGGCTGGCGGAAGGGCGCGCCGCCCAGAGGACGTTGCCGCCCGCCGTCCGCAGCGGCGGCGCCGTCGTGGTCGCTGTCGTCGTGCTGGCTTGCTGCACGTCGGGCTGGATGACCGCCGGCGGGATCGGCGCCACGGCGCTTGAGCCGGAAGCGCCGTTGTTTTCGCCGGGCCGCAGCGACACTGGGCCGCCGCCGCTGTTCGAGGCCTGTTGCGGCGCCGTCCACGAGGTCACCGGCGCGGGCGGCGGGCCGTCGTTCTCCTGTGCTTCGCGGCGCTGGCGTTCGAGTTCGGCCTGACGGCGCTCCTGTGCTGTCGGCTGCGGCGCGGCGGTGGTGGCCGCGTCGGAGACGTTGACGCCGCCCGCGGCGGACTGGTCGTCGGCCGTGCCCGGCTCTTCGCCAACCGGCGGGGGCGCCGCCACATCCTGAACCGCTTGTTCGCTTGGCGTGTTGCCCCCGAGGCCGCCGCCGAAATAGAGACCGCCGGCCAGCGCCAGACCGCCGAGAATAGCGATCAAGATGAAGGCGCGCATGGCGCCGCCGCCGGTGGAGGGCGGCGCATCGCGGTGATCGCCGGCGCGCTCGTAGCTGCGCTCGTAGGCCGGTTCGCGGCGGCGCTGCGGCGGCGGATCGGGGCGCCGCTGCGGCGGCGGATCGGCGCGGCGCTGCTGCGGCGGCTCAACGCGCCGCTGCGGCGGCGGTTCGACCCGCGGCGCGGGCGCCGGACGCGGCGCTGCCGGCGCGCGCGCCTGCGTCTGCTGCGCCGTGAGTTGGTTCAGCCGCAGCTCCGCCACATCGGCGAATGCCCCTTCGGCGCCGTAGCGCGCGAGATAATCCATGAAGTCCGCTGGGTCGCGGCTGTCGCGGATCGCGCGCCAATGCTCGGCCTCGGAACCCAGGTCGGGACCGCGCGGCGCCGGCGTCGGCGGCGGCGAGCGCATCTGGAAAGACTGCGGCAGCGGCGGCGGCGGCGGTTCCGGACGCCGGCTGTAGGAGGGCGCTGACGTCGGCGTTGCGCGCGGCGGCGGCGCGTAAGCTTGCTGCTGGCGCGCCGGCGCAGTCTGCACTTCCGCGCGCGCCGAGTTCACCATGCGGTCGATGGCGAAGAAAAGCGGGTCGAGCGAGGGATCGTTGGGATCGCCGTTCCACTCGGAGAGATCGAACGCCTGGCTGTCCCCGATCGAGGAGGGTGGCGGCGGTTCGATGAGGCTGGCGACGACGGCCTTGTTCGCGTTGATGACGCGCTGGGCCGCATCGAGGAAGGGCCGCGAACGGATCGAGGCTTGCGACCAGACCACGAGGCCGGCGCCGCTGGAGCGGAGCGCCGCATCATTGGACGGTGCGCCGCCGACACTGAAGCCGGCAGCCTCGAACATCTCCGCCAGCGCTTTCGCTTGCGGTTCGTCCTCGCGGACACAGACAATGAGTACGTCCGCCATGACGTCTCCGGCGCCCCCCGAACAGGCCCTCGCCCATGCAAATAACATGGAACATCCCGGCGCAGAACCGGGGATAACGCCGGTTAACTATGAAAACGCATCAAGTAACGGGTTCGAACTGCCCAGTTTTAGCGTCGAGCAGTTCCAAACCGCCGTCCGCCACCCCGTAGCGGGCGCCAACCAGGGACAGTCCGCGGGCGGCGACGGCCTCTTGCACGAATGGGAAAGTCTGCAGATTTTCGATCGTCACCCGCACGCTTTCGTGCTCCAGCTCCGATTGCAGATCGCCCGTGGCGCCCTCGATGCGGGACTTGGCCCGGTCGAGCAGGGTGATCCAGGCGTCCAGGAAGGAGTGCGGATCGGCAGGGTGCGGATCGAGCGCGCGCGCGATGCCGCCGCATTGGGCGTGACCCATCACCAGGATCTTTTCCACCTGCAGTTGGACCACCGCGAACTCGATGGCGGCCGATACGCCGTGGAACCCAGGCGCCTCCTCGTAGGGCGGCGCAAGGTTGGCGACATTGCGGATGACGAAGAGTTCCCCCGGGCCGGCGTCGAAAATGGTCGCCGGGTCGACGCGGCTGTCGCAGCAGGCGATCACCGCCGTGCGGGGACGCTGCCCGCGGTCGGCGAGCTTCCGATGCAGGGTCTGAAGTTCCGGCCAGCGGTTCTCGCGATAGCGGCGGTAGCCTTCGAGCAGGTCGTTCATGCGTCGCGTTAGAAGGCCATCGGGCCCATGATGCAAGGGCGCAAGCGCAAACCTCCTCTCCGCGCGCGAACGGACTGGCCTCGAGATTGAGAGCGTGCGAAGCGGGGCGCTCCGGGGAGAGACGAAATGCGCGCGCTTTTGGCTTCGATCGCAGCCGTGCTGCTGGCGTCCTGTGCGAGCCCGGGGCCGCACGTCCAGAACGCCTCGCTTGCGCGTGAGATCGCCGATGACGCCGCATCCTTCAACGAAGCTTACGGCCAGGCCGTTTCGGGCCAGATTCTGCTCAACATCCTGCGCTCGCGCGATCGGCTGCCGCGATACTACCTTTCGATGAGCGGCATCACCGACAACCCGTCGCTGCGCTATCAGGAAAGCGCCGGCATCGGCTCGATACCGCTCGGCGACATCGGCTCACCGTGGGGCTTCGGCAGCGCCTCAGTGACGCGGGAGACGCAGACGCGCCCGCTCTATTCGGTGCAGCCGTTCACCGCCGACACGCTCACGCGCGCCGCGTTCGAGCCGACCGAGCCGCACGTCTTTGCGCACTACTGGAACAGCGGGTGGCCGCGCGACATCCTCATGCTGGTGATGGTGGAGCGCATCGAAAAGATCGACGCCGACGACAGCCGCGTCGTCTTCGTCAACGAAGCCAACACGATTTTCGAAGACTGTCCGGCACGCATCGAAACCGAAGGGTGCGCTTTCGTGCGCGAGATGCGCGACTTCCTTGCAACCACTGCCGAGCGGCCGCCGGAACCGGGCGTCGACATGGAGCATGGCCGGCCGCTCTGTGGCTTGATCGAGGCGCGCGCGCCGGCGACGCCGGTGCGGCCGGTTGCGCCGGGCGCCAATGAAGTGTGCGATCCCGTGTTCGCGATCGGATCGACGCTGGTGCGGCTACGGCTGAGATCGCTTGACGACATGATCTATTACGTGGGCGAACTTATGCGCGCGGGGGCGATGAACCCGGGCGGCGACGGCGTGATCGAGGCGCAAGTGACGGTGCGCGCCGCAGGCTTGCGGGGCGGCGGCCGCGGCGTGCCGCTCTTTCGCTTGCTGCCGCAGCAGGCCGCGGCGCCGCACGCAATCTACGCGGCGCAAGTGCGGTACGGCGAAGATCGCTACGTGGCCGGGCCGGCCATTGGCCGCTCCTGCGCAGAGGCGACCGAGGATGGCCCCTGCCGCGACGACGCTGAGCACGGCGACAGGACGTCCTCCGTGCTGTCTCTCATCGCCGAGGTGCTGGCGCTGAACCAGTCGCCCGACGCCATCCGCGCGCCGAACCGGCTGATCACCGACTAGAAACCCGGTGCTGGCGGCGTCCGCACTCTGTGACTACACTCTCCCCGACGGGGAGGGTAGCCATGATGAAGCGCGCTTTTGCGGCTGTGCTTTTGCTGGGTGCAGCGCTTTCGTTCGGCCCGGCTTCGGCGCAAAGCCGGGTGCAGTGCAGCTCCAACAACGCCGTCGCGCCCGAAGACATTATCGGCGCATGCTCGACAGCTTTGATGCAGGGCGCAAGCGGCGAGCAGCGCGCCACTATTCTGCTCTATCGCGGCATCGCCTTTATGCGCGCCGACGATCCCACGCATGCGGTTTCCGACTATAGCGAAGCCATCCGCATTCGTCCCACCGCGCAGCTCTACAATAATCGCGGCTACGCCTACGACCGGCTTGGCCGCACGCAGCAGGCGCGCGCCGATTATGACAGAGCCCTGCAACTCGACCCGCGCAATGCGTTCGCCAACAGCAATCGGGGCACGCTGCGCCTCAACGCGCGCGATTATGCAGGTGCGGTGACCGATTTTACGCAAGCCCTCGCCGTGCGCGAAAGCGCTGGCGATCACTACAATCGCGGTCTGGCCTATAACGGCGTGCAGAACGCCCGCGCCGCGATCGCCGACTTCGACGCCGCGGCGCGTCTCGACGGCGCCAACGCCGGCTATCACAACGCGCGCTGCTGGTACCGGGCCTTGGCCAATGTCGAGCTTTCCATTGCGCGGCAAGCGTGCGACCGCGCCATTCAGCTGTCGGCGGGAGCCGCCACGCAGGCGGCGTTTCTCGACAGCCGCGGCCTCGTTTATCTGCGGCAGGAACGCTTCCGCGACGCGTTCAACGATTACGACGCGGCGGTGCGCCAGAATGAGTCCGCAAGTTATCTCTTTGGGCGCGGCTACGCCGCTTATCGGTTGCGTCGCACCGAGCAGGCGCGCGCCGATTTCGTGCGCGCAGCGGCGCTGAATCCGAATATCGCGGCGGTCTACGCCGGATATGGCTTCACGCCGCCGGCGGAATTGCTGGTCGCGGCCGCGCCACCGCCGCAACCGCAACCGCAACAGGCCACAGCGCCGCCGCCCGCGCCGCAGACGCAAGCGCCGCCGCTGGTGCAACAGACGCAGACGCCGGCCCGCCAAGCCCCGCCGCCCACGGCGCCTCCCACCCAGCCGCCGACCCCGGCAGCGTGCGATGTCGCGGGCATCCGGGTCTTCTTCGGCGCGGGCCAGGCGACGCTTGACCCAAGCGGACGTCAATTGCTCGACGTGCTGCTGCCGCGCGTCACCGCGTGCCGCGGCGCCCAGCTCGTGCTCCGCGGCAGCATCGATGCCGCTGAAGCCGGAGCGGGAGCGGGCGATCTGGGGCGCCGCCGCGCCGCCGCGGTGCGCGACTATCTGGCCCAGCACGGCGTCGCCGCCAGTTCGATCGCGCTTCAGGACCTCGCTTTCACTGCGCCGATGGTAGGCACGAGCGCCGGCGTCTCCGAGCCGCAGAACCGCAACGTCGAATTCGCATTAATGACGGGCGCTGCGCCGGCCGCGCTGCCGCGTGCGCCTGATCCGGTCGCCGTTGTCCAGTCGCCGCCGCAAGCGCAGCGCACGCAACCGCCGCCGCAGACCAGCGCGGCGGCGGCGCCGACCTTCCAGCCGGGAGGGCCGGGGCGTCACGTCTTTACATATGGCTGCCCGGACAATTCCGAGCTTCGCGTGACGTTCGATAATGACGATCAAACCGCAATCGTCGCACGCATCCGCCGCCCGCCCGCGACCTTGCGTGCAGCGCCGCTCAGCGGCGGCGAGTTCCACTACGCCAACCAGAGCTACGATCTTTCCGGGGGCGTTGGGGAAGTTGTGTTTCGCGTGGGATCGGGAGAGCCGATGCGTTGTCCGCGCCGCGGCGGCTGATCGCGAAGCTGTGAGCCGCAATTCGTCGATGACGTCTGGCGCAGGCCGCTCGAACGGCGCGAACGTGCGCTTGCCCGCCTTGTGTGGGCGTGCCGCGCTTGAGATACGCGCGTGTGCGTGTGAGCATGGCTGCGCCACAGCCAAGCGGAGGGCTCATGCGCGGCACCATTCTCGGCGTACACGGAAACACCGGCGTGCTGGTGGGCGACGATCAGCGGCGCTTCGATTTTCCGCTGAGCGAATGGCGCTCGCCAGGAACGCCGGTGGCCGGACAGATCGTCGACTTCGTCGAGGAGGGCGGGCAGGCGGGCGGCGTCTTCGCCGTGCCGGGGGCGGGCGTCCGCGGTGGCGGTCATTCAAATTCGTTCGTTCTCAGCGCGATTGCGGTCGCTTGCCTTTTGCTTGGCTTCATCGTGCCGGTGCTGCCGACCATCGCCGCCTTCGTACTGGGCGTCGTCGCTTCAAGTCAGGCGCAGGCCGAGCACGATGAAAACGCGCTGCTGATGGCTCGCATCGCCTGGATTGGCGCCCTGGTGCTCATGGGCCTCGGCATTCTCGTCATGCTGGTCGTGTTCGCCTTTATCGGCACCATGGGATACGCGGGCTTCATGCACGGCTGGGACTTCTAGGCGTCCGCAATGCGCCACGGCGGGTGCTTGCGGTTTTCGCCGGCCCAATAGAGGCAGATGCGGTTGCCGGACGGATCGCGCAGGTGCGCTTCGCGCCAAAGCCAGCTTTGGTCCATCGGCCGCGCCTCAAACGCGACGCCCGCTTTCTCCAGTTGTGCGCAAACCGCGTCGAGGTCGGCGCATTCGAAGTAGACGATGGGCGCGCCGTTCTGTGCGACTTCATTCGTCAGCTCGATCGAGAACGTCATGTCTCCCTCCGGAGCTTCGAAGCGGGCGTAGTGCGGCGAGAGCACGATCGGTCTGAACCCGAGCATTTTGTAGAACGCGAGCGCCGGTGCGACGGCTGTGACCATGACGGTGACGTGATTGAAGTGCATGCGCCGAGTTTAGCGGCAAGTCCGAATACGGCCAGCCGCAGGCGCCGGCGCGCGCCATCTTGTGGGCATGACATTTCGCATCACCGGCCTCGATCCCGCCCCGTTCCGTCAGTTGCACGCGCTCAGCGACGCAGCGCTCGCCGCTCGAAACGTGCGCCGTGTGCGGGTGGAGGAAAAACCCGGCGCGCCGTGCCGGATTTCGCTTGCCGATGCCGAGATCGGCGAACACGTGCTGCTGCTCAACCACGAACATCTGCCGGCGGAGACGCCGTATCGCCAGCAGGGTCCGATTTTTGTCCGTGAAACAGACCACCGCTTCGATGCACGCGACGCCATGCCCCCGGCGCTTGCGATCCGGCTGCTGTCGCTGCGCGGTTTCGACGACGAAGCCATGATGATCGAAGCGGATGTCGTCGAAGGGGCGGACGCGCCGGCGCTGATCGAGCGCTTCTTCGAGAACACAAGCGTGGCTTACATTCACGCGCACTACGCGCGGCGCGGCTGTTTCGCCGCGCTGATCGAGCGCTAGTGATTGGACATCGTCGCCGCGAGCGCCTTCATCGCGCGCGAGGCGTTTACGTGCGGGGCAACCGAGCCTTGCGCCTTTGAAACCACCATGGCGCCTTCGATCGAAGCGAGCATCGCCGAGGCGAAGTCGGCTGCATTCTTTGTGGTGAAACCGCGCGCTTCCGCCGCTGAGGCGATTTCCCGCTCCCAGGCCGCGAAGCATTTCACGACGGCGTCGGTCAGCGCCGGATTGTTCGAGCCCATCTCCGCGGCGATCGCCGCGATCGGACATGACGCCTTGTAGTCGCGGTCCTTGATGCCCTTGGCGGTGGTCTTGAACACGCGCTCGATGAAGGTGGCCATGTCGACGCCGCTACCGGACAGCGAGCGGAATTGGGCGGTGACCACGTCGCCGACGCGGCGGACTGCTTCAATGCCGATTTCTTCCTTGCCGCCGGGAAAGTGGAAGTAGAGCGAGCCGCGCGGCGCGCCGGATTTTTCCAGCAGTTCGGCCACGCCGACGCCTTCATAGCCGCGCGCGCGGAAGAGTTCGACCGCGGCTTCGATCAGGTCTTCGCGGGCCGATGAAACTTTTGCCATCACCTGAAGATACCCCTTGTATGACGATCGGTCCAGTAGTAGATGTAGCTAGACCGGTCGTCATATTACGTGCCGGAACTGATGTGTGTTCGGAGGGTCCCCTCATGCGTAATTTCATCCTTTCCAGCTTGGCGCTCGGCTTTCTGGCGTTGCCCGGCCTCGCCTCGGCCGACGAGGTGCGCGACCGCACCCAGGCCATCCAGCTCTGCCGCGCCGAAGTCGCCTCCCAGGCGGGCGTCGACCTCGCCCAGGCCCGCTTTGACCAGGTCCGGGTCCGCCCGCACGCCGTGCGGGTCGACATCGACCTCTGGCGCAATGGCCAGTTGCAGAACGTCCGCTGCGAAGTCGCCCGCGGCGGCGAGCAGCTGACCATCGCCTCGATCACGCCGGCGCTCACCACCGCCACCGCGTCGATCCGCTAACCGCGAATGCCCAAAGCGCGCTCCTCTGCCTGGAGCGCGCCTCCCGCAAGCCTCGCTCCCCTGGAAACAGGGGAGCATTTTTTTGAGCGAATGGCTTTGCGGATGTGGCCCGCACGCGGCTAAGCAGCGCGCGTGGACATCAAGACGCTCTTCGTCACCAAGCTTTATCGCGCGACGCTGCCGGATTGCGCGGCGCTGAACCGCGATCTGCTCGCCGCTTGCCGCGCGATCGCGGCGGATGACGAAGCGGGGCGGGCCTGGAGCAAAGAGAAGGGCTACAAGGGCTACACCTCGTACGCCTCGCTCAACGATTTGCCGAAGCGCGATCCGACCATCGCGGCGCTGAAGACGCAGATCGACAAGCACGCCGCCGCCTTCGCCAAGGCGTTGCATTTTGACCTCGGCCGCCGCCGCTTGGCGCTCGACTCGATCTGGATCAACATTCTTGAACCTGGCGGCGTTCACACAGGCCACATCCACCCCCACAGCGCGCTTTCGGGGACTTATTATGTCGAGGTGCCGGCCAACGCGTCGGCGCTGAAGATCGAAGATCCTCGTCTCCCGCTGATGATGGCGGCGCCCCCGCGGGGGGAGGACGCGCCCGAAAGCGAGCGCAGTTTCGTCTATGTCAGCCCCGCGCCCGGCGACGTGCTCATGTGGGAGAGCTACATCCGCCACGAAGTCACGCCCAACGCCGCCAGGAAGAGCCGCGTCAGCGTGAGCTTCAATTACGCTTGGTGAGCTTAGCCGCCTGCGGCAAACAGCAGGAACAGCAGGAAGATGCCGATGAAGATGGCGCAGCCGAACGGCATCTCCCACGAATTGCGCGATTTGCGCTTGGGCGGCTCGCCGATCGGTTGGGCGGTGCGGAGGCCGCCGCCGCGCCCGGCGATGTGGTCGCGCAGCCCGTCGGCGAGCCTGCGCCATTCGCGGTGATCGCGCTTGCCCGGCGGGCGGGCGCGGATGTCGACAGCCTGCGTGTCGTTGAACTCCATCGGAATCTTGCAGGCTTCGATCAGCGCCGGAAAGAGGATGTGCCGGTCGGCCGCCTCGCGGGCTTCGCGCTTCACCCAGCGGCTGGCGATCGAGGCTTCGCTCCACAGCACCACCACCGCGCGCGCATCGTTCACTTCTTTCTCGATGCGCTCGTTCCAGGTCTCGCCCGCGCGCACGTCTTCGTCGAAGAAGACGGAGAAGCCTTCTTCGCGCAGATCGTAGGCGACGGCGCGCGCCGTGCCCTGGTCCTCGCGGCTATAGGAGAGAAAAATATCCGCCATGCTGCCCGCCCGCGCGCGAGACTAGCGGCGGCATTGGATACTGTCATCCGCGATCGCGATGCGGCGCGAAACGCACGACCTGCAAGCTGGTTCCCACGTTAACCCATCGCCTGTGACGGTCGTCACGCATGTTTCGCCCCAAATGAAACCGCCCTCCGGGCGCGCTGTTGTCCTGGCCGAAGGAGAGACAACATGCGTACCGCTTTGTTCGCCGCTGCCGCTCTTGCGTGCGTGTTCGGCGTGCCTGCCGCGCTGGCGACCGCCGCGTCCGCCGACACCGCACAGTGCGCGCCCTCGAATGTGCGCGTCTATTTCAGCCATGGCTCGTCCGCGCTCGACGCAACCGCCCGCGACGTGCTCGCCGCCGCGCAACGCAATATGGCCGGTTGCGAGTACGCGGCCGTCCGCATCAGCGTCGATGCATCGAGCAGCTTGAGCGCCGCACGTGGCGAAGCCGTTCGCACGGCGCTGAGCGGCCGCGAATGGAACCAGGCCCAGATCGCGGCCCGCTCGTATAATCGGCCGGCGTCGATGAGTTCGAGCCCGGAATTCGTGCAGGTCGCAATGTCGGACGAACGCCTGCCCACCGACGCGCAAGCGCCGCTCAATCCGAATGTCGGCATGTAGCCGTCGCGATCACTTTCCCTTCGCAGTGCGGCGCTTTTTGTGCGCCTTTGGTTCGGGGGCGCGAATGGCGCCGGCGGCGGCTGCCGCCATGAGCTTGCGGAAGCTCGGGCATTCGAAATGGCTGGGCGCGCGGCAGACGGCGGCGTGACGCAGACCGTTGCGCATCGCGCGCAGCCTGACAATGGTGCGGTCGATTTCATCGGCCTTGTCTGAAAGCAATCCGCGATCGATGCGAGGGCGTCCTTCGGGCGAGAAGACGCCGGCGATTTCCTCCAGCGAGAACCCTGCGGCCCGCGCCAGCGCGATGAGCGCCAGGCGATCGAACACGCTTGCCTCGAACACGCGCCGCAAGCCCCGCCGGCCAGTGGAAACGATGAGCCCCTTTTCCTCGTAGAAGCGCAGCGTCGAAGCCGGCACGCCCGAGCGCCGCGCCACCTCAGCAATATCTGGAAGCGCCATCTTGACCTCAAGTGAACTTGAAGATGTAGCATGACCCGGTTGATTGGCAAAGGCGGAGGCGGCCATGTTGAACGCAATCCTGATCGGCGCGGGCGCGACGGCGTTCATGGACGTCGGCTCGCTGCTGCGGACGCGGCTCTTCGGCACGCCGTTTCCCGATTACGCACTGGTCGGCCGCTGGATCGCGCACGCCGCCGGCGGGCGTGTGTTTCATCACGCCATCGCCCAGTCGGCGCCGGTGCGGGGCGAGGCGCTGCTCGGCTGGGCGGCGCACTATGTCATCGGCATTGGCTACGCGGGGCTGTTGCTGCTGGGCTGGCCGGACTGGGCGGCGCAGCCAACGCCGGGGCCGGCCATGCTGGTCGGCCTCGGCACAGTGCTCGCGCCGTTTCTGATCATGCAGCCCGGCATGGGCGCCGGCTTTTTCGCGTCGCGCACGCCCGATCCGAACGCCGCGCGCCTGCGCACCCTGATTACGCACGCGATCTTTGGGTTGGGCCTCTACGCGGCGGGCCTCGCGCTTCACGCCGCCTTTCCATGACGCAAAGCTTTCAAAGCAAGGAGTATGCACATGTCTACCAGAACCAACGGGCGGCTGCCGGCCCGATACGCGGCCATCGTCATGCCGTTCGTCTTGTCGATCGTGATGTCGATGATCGTCTCCGCGGTCGCCACGCTGAAGAATATCGGCTTGAGCGCGGACTTCTTCTCCGCCTGGCCGATGGCGTGGCTGTTCTCGTGGCTCGTCGCACTGCCGACGCTCTTCCTGGTGCTGCCGCTGGTGCGCGGCATCGTGAGTGCGGTGGTCGAACCGGCGCCGCGCTGAAGCGGACGCGCGCCAGCCTTGTTGCGCCGTGGCGCGAAGATGGGAGACGGGGCGCGGGGTTCACGCCGAGGGTAGTGCCTGGTGCTGCATTGCTGCAGCTGTTGCGCGTTTCCCGCGCCCCGTTGCGACCGTTTCCTCCCGGATTGGACATGCGGCGTTCAAGGACACACCAACGGCCTGGGCCCGCAGGGGACTTAGCGCCGGAGCGACTCTTAGCCGGGCTGACGCGCGGCGATCTCCGAAGATCGCCGGACCCTGCGGATTTGCCCCGCAGGCAATGCGAATCTGTTCGCTTCGCGGACGCGGAACATCGAGCCGGCGTACCCTGACGGGCCTTCTCGCACTCGCAATTCCATCGCCGCTTGCTCGCCGGCTGTTTAAGGCCAGCGCAAATCCGCCGCGCCGATCGCACCAACACACCTCTCAAAGTTTCGGAGCTCTTCGAAATCTCCCGTGTGCGTGGCGAAGCGATGATGCGGGAGGCTTGAGTGGGTCGGATAGATTGGTGCGGATGTTTTGAGGTTGGAGCGCGGCGCTCCGCGCCGCAACGGCGCGAGCGCTTGAAAACATGGCGCAAAGCGCGGCGGAGCCGCGCGCTCCAACCTGCCGGCGTTTGTGTGTGGGTGTAGGATAGAGCGGGGGCCTATCCTCCGATCTCGCCATTCTTTTCGTCGTACGGAGAACGCTCCGTCGTCCCGCTCCCGCATTTGCGGGAGAGGCCAGGTGAGGGTGCGGCGCGGAGTTCTGTGAGTCTGGCGCAACGCTAATCACGCACCGCCGGTGCTCCACCCTCACCCTGCCTCTCCCTCCCAAGGGAGGGAGAGGGGCTAGTCCTGCGCGTCTGATTGTTGCGATGAAGCGCGCTTCGCGATCTCGTTGAAGCCCTAACTCAGTCATTCCGGGATCGCGAAGCGATACCCGGAACCCAGGGGAGCGTAGATCGCGATATTCAAGATAGCGCCGGTCAATCGCTTGCGCGTTTGCCCTGGGTTCCGGATCGCGCTCCGCGCGTCCGGAATGACGAAAGAGTGTGTGTCACTCATTCGAGATCGGCGAACCGGGGACGCGTTGCGGCGGTTTGCGCGGGGCGCGTGGGCCGGTGCGATGTGTGGTGACGGTGGTGCGGAAGCTGACGCGCCACTCATCGGGTTTCTCGGGCCAGAATTCCATCATGCGGCGCGCGCGTTTGCGCGATGTGTAGAGCAGCGGGCGCGTGCTGGGTTTGGGAAAGGTCGCCGCTTCGATGGCGATCAGCCGCCGCATCATCGCTTCGCCGACTTGTATCCAGGAGAGCAGGATTTTGTACGCCGCGTGCGTCAGCGCATGCGCGCGAGCAATGTCCTCCGGACCGCCGAAGAGATCGTGCAGCACGCAGATGAACGCACGCGCGATGCGATAAAGCGCGGGCGGTGCTGTGGTGGCGATGGTGGCGGGCATTTGCAGAAGAGTGTACGCGCGTTTTGGCGCGGTCGGATTGAAGGCGAGTTATCCTCGCATCCACGTCAGCGTCATCCTCGCTCACCCGGCATCAGTTGCCGAAGTCTCTCCTGCGCTCTCTCCGCGGTGAATTCCACTAGCGCAAGCTTTCGATAAATCTCGATGGCTTTGTCTTTGTCTGCAGGACCGCCCAGCCCGTTGAGATGCATTTCCGCTAACTCGAGATCGCCCCAGTGCCAGTTAGCATTCGCGTAGAATACTCTCGCCAACGCTTCGTCCTTCGGGACGCCATCTCTGCCCACACGATAAACTTCGGCTATGTCGTGATTTGCTGTGACATACCCAATCTGCACGGCACGTAAAAAGCATTCCAAGGCACGGCGCGCGTTCTTCGCTTTACCATTCGTGCCATCAAGATAATCATAACCCAGCCCTAACAGCTCTGCCGCTGGAAAGCCCATGTAACTGTGCGACTCGTGTGCCTCAACGGAGACGTCGCGCTGAGGTATTTTTCTTGCGACGCCAATGTCGATTAATCTGCGCCATTCCTGATGTTGCCTGTCGCCAGCTACTCTTCCGGTGAGATTGGCTGTCTGAATGTCGGAAAACTCTAACGGTATCCTGCATTCCGAAATCGTTGCCGGACAAAGAATGCCTCTTCGAAGCGCTTCGCGTGCTTCACGGCGCACCCACTGGCTGTCTCTGGATAGCTGGCTCCACAGGACGACGACGGCTGATGCCTCGTCTAACGCTTGTTCGATCCTCGAGTCCCAGCTCTCTCCGACCGCGATTTCGACGTCAAAGAAAACTGAAAAACCTTCCGCTTTAAGGTCGAGCGCCACGGCATTTGCAACAGCGCGATCGTCACGCTTGTAAGACAAGAACACGTCAGCCATGTGCGGAGTCTAAGCTCGCCTTTACGCCGCGCAAGGCCATTGGACTCGAACGGAAGCACTGATTTATCGCGCGTGGACGCGGGCGGCAGCGGCTTTTTTGTCGAAGCGATCGAACGCTTTGTCGAGCGAGACGTTTTCGCCCGGTTCTTCGAGCCGCCGGAATATCCCGCGCGCCTCTGCCGCCGCGCGCACTTCGTCCGCGAGCGGGGCGGGGATGGAGATGGTGAGCGTGTCGGCGGGCATGGTAGGCACTGCTCGGTCGCCGCTCCAGTCATGGTGGTTCACCCCAAATATAGCGCTTGCGAAAGGAACAAAAGAGGAATGTACACTATGGGTGCGATGCCGTTGGGGGAGCCCCATGTTGTTAGCGGACGTCAATTTTACTCTTCGCGGTCAATGGGAGCGCGATGAAGACCGGGCCGAACGCTACCGGCGAGCTGCGAAATTAGGTGCCGCTGCATGGGCATCAGAAAGCCAGTTCTATCTTCTCACGCCTTTCGAATTTGGAGCGGTCTGCGACCACCTTAGTTGCGGTCTTTTGCAGCGCGACTTTCTGAAGGTTCAGGAGGTGACCGCAAGGTTCTCTGTTGCAGGCGAATTTCCGCCCGCCGTGAACGTCATCTTCGAAGAAGCTCAGAGACTGGGAGTCATTGAACTCTACGTCTCACGGCGCGCGCTGGCAGCGCCGCGTCGCCGGGGCGCGCTTCCATACTCGCAGCGACTGGGATCGTGACAATGTTCTCGCCCACCAGGCTCACTCAGCAAGAGTTCGACGCGGTAAAACATATCTGGTCGACCACGTTAATGAGAAAAGTCCAACCGGTGGACGTTCTTCAAAAATTGCGCGGTGCGGGGCTGATTGATCAGCGCCTGGGCGGCGATGTGATAACTGACAAGGGACGCGCGGCGCTGCGTCAGCGGCGCTCGCCGTTCTAGTTATCTAAGAAGCTCCGCAACTTCCGGCTTCGGCTCGGGTGCTTCAGTTTGCGCAGCGCCTTCGCTTCGATTTGGCGGATGCGTTCGCGCGTCACGCTGAACTGCTGGCCGACTTCTTCGAGCGTGTGGTCGGTGTTCATGCCGATGCCGAAGCGCATGCGCAGCACGCGTTCTTCGCGCGGCGTGAGCGAAGCGAGCACGCGCGTGGTGGTTTCGCGCAGATTGCTTTGGATCGCGGCGTCCACCGGCAGGATGGCGCTCTTGTCTTCGATGAAGTCGCCGAGGTGTGAATCTTCTTCGTCGCCGATCGGCGTTTCCAAGGAGATCGGCTCCTTGGCGATCTTCATCACCTTGCGCACTTTTTCGAGCGGCAGACCCAGCTTTTCAGCCAGTTCTTCCGGCGTCGGCTCGCGGCCGATTTCGTGCAGCATCTGACGGCTGGTGCGCACGAGCTTGTTGATCGTCTCGATCATGTGCACCGGGATGCGGATGGTGCGCGCCTGGTCGGCGATCGAACGGGTGATGGCTTGGCGGATCCACCACGTCGCGTACGTGCTGAACTTGTAGCCGCGGCGATACTCGAATTTATCGACAGCCTTCATCAGGCCGATGTTTCCTTCCTGGATCAGATCCAGGAATTGCAGGCCGCGGTTCGTGTATTTCTTGGCGATGGAGATGACGAGGCGGAGGTTCGCTTCGACCATTTCCTTCTTCGCTTGCCGCGCTTCGCGCTCGCCTTTTTGCACGGCGTGGACGATACGGCGGTATTCGTCGATCGGCACGCCGGTCTCTTGCGCGACGACGGCGATCTCGGAGCGGATGTCGCCGATTTCGTCGGCCTCGGCGGCGACGAACTTGGTCCATGACTTCGACTTGGCGGCGACCTTCTCGGTCCACTTCGGATCGAGTTCGCTGCCTTGGTAGGCTTCGAGGAAGTGCAGGCGCGAGACGCCGTTCGATTCCGCGAGGCGCATCAGCTTGCCTTCAAGCTGAATGAGCTTCCGGTTGATGGCGTAGAGCTGCTCGACCAGGCTCTCGATCCGCGCATTGTTGAGCTTCAGCTTCTTCAGCTCTTCGATGATGGTGTTCTGCGCGTTCTCGTAGGCTTCGTTCTTGGCGCCCGGCAGGGCCTTGCCCTGCAAGCGAAGTTCGATGCGCTTGTCCTGCAGCTTGCGGAATTGCCCGAACGCCTCGGCGATGGCGTCGAGCGTGCCCATCACGCCTTCTTTGAGTTCGGCTTCCATCGCCGACATCGAGATGGCCTGTTCGTCGTCGAATTCGCTGTCGCTGTCGGCTTCCGCGGCGGCTTCGCCGGGGTCCTTTTCGGCGGCGGCTTCCTCGGCTTCCTTGGCGAGCTGGGCCTTGGCGGCTTCGGGATCGACCAGGCCGTCGGCGTTCACGCCCGGCGCCGATTGCGGGACGATGCCCATCTCGGCCGAGTAGGTGCCTTCGAGATCGATGATGTCGCGCAGCAGAATCTTCTGCTCACGCAATTCGTCGCGCCACACCATGATGGCTTCGAAGGTGAGCGGGCTTTCGCAGAGGCCCCGGATCATCGCGTCGCGGCCGGCTTCGATGCGCTTGGCGATGGCGATTTCGCCTTCGCGGCTGAGCAGTTCGACGCTGCCCATTTCGCGCAGGTACATGCGCACGGGATCGTCGGTGCGGTCGGCGTCTTCGCGGGTGTTGGTGACGGCGACCTTGGTCGTGGTCTCTTCGCGGGTGGCGACGGCGCGGGCGGAATTGTCTTCTTCGGCCGCTTCGCCTTCTTCTTCATTGTCGACGACGTTGATGCCCATCTCGTTGAGCTGGCTCATCACGTCTTCGATCTGCTCGGAGGAAAACTCTTCCGACGGCAGCACCTTGTTCAGTTCTTCATGGGTGACGAAGCCGCGCGTCTTGGCGGCCTTGATCATCTTCTTCACCGCGGCGTCGGAGAGGTCGAGGATCGGGCCGTCCGGGGCGTCGTCCTTCTCGGGCGTCGCTTCTTCGTTCTTGGTGGTCGGCTTGCGGGTCTTCGTCGTCGCCATGTGTTTCCCAGTATCTCTTTGACTCAGGCGACCAGATCGCCGGCCGCGGTGTTGGTCCCGTCTTCGTTGTTCACGTCGCGGGCGCGCGCTTCGATGTCGCGCGCTTCACGACCCAGAGCCTGGAACCGGACGAATGCATCGTCGTCGCCTTGCTCCACGGCTTTCGCCAATTCCGCCAACTCCTCCCGGATCGCCGGAAGCACCACCTGATGCGTCACCCGGGCCAGCCATTCGGCTTCCAAACCCGCGTCCGGTGCGCCCGCCCGCGGCTTCGGCCAACGCGAAATCCGCGCCGCAGCGCGTTCCTGACCCGATTGGGTGAGATGGAGGCTCAACCCCGCCCGGTCAATGGTTTCCCCGTGCTCCTGCTCTGCGGAAAGGGAGACGAGGGCGTGGCGGATGGCGTCCAACTCCTGGTCGCGGATGGCCAGGCGGTCGAGCCAGTCGGAAAACCGGCTCAAAACGCCCGGATTATCGCAGGCTTCGCGCAGGAAGCCCTCGGCTGCCGGTCGGGGGCGGGTGATGGCGGTCATGGCCTTCAATTCGGCCGTCGGCGCTGGGGGCGCGTTCTTGGATTGCCAGCCGCCGCCCTGGCCGGGCTGGTACGGGGCGCGCTGCGGCCGGCTGGCGGCGTCGGCGCGGGCCATCAGGTCGGTGAAATAGAGCCGCTTGGTGTCGGCGTCGGCGATGCGGTTGGCGGCTTCCTTGAGCGCGTTCTTGAAGGCCGCGCGCGCTTCCGGGGTGGCGAGGCCGAAACGGGCCTTTTCGCGCTCGAAGAGGGCGTCGGAGGCGGGGACGGCGGTGGCGATCAGCTCGGGCAGCGCTTCCGGTCCGGCGCGGCGATAGATGTCGTCGGGATCTTCGCCGGCGGGGGCGTAGGCGATCTTCAGCGTGTGGCCGGGCCCCAGATGCGGCAGCGCCATGTCGAGCGCGCGCTCGGCGGCGCGCTTGCCGGCGGCGTCGCCGTCGAAGCAGAACACCGGCTCGCCGCCCGCGCGCCAGAGCATTTGCAATTGCTCTTCGGTGAGCGAGGTGCCGCATGGCGCCACCGCGGCGATGCCGGCGCGCTCGAAGGCGATGACGTCGAGATAGCCCTCGCCGACGACGAGGCCGCTGGCTTTCGTCTTCGCCAGCAGCTCGCGCGCCTGCTTCAGGCGATAGAGCACGCGGCTCTTGGAATAGAGCGCGCATTCGGGCGAGTTGATGTACTTGGCCTTGGCGTCCTTCTTCATCGCGCGGCCGCCGAAGGCGATGACTTTGCCGCTCGAGTCGGTGATTTCGAAGGTGATGCGGTCGTGGAAGGTGTCGCTCGGACGCTTGCCGTCTTCGCCCGCGCGCGCGAGGCCAGCGGCGAGGATTTCCTCGATGGTGAAGCCTTCGGCTTTGAGTTTTTCGATAAGCCAGGTGTAGCCGCCCGGCGCATAGCCGATGCCGAAGCGGGCGCAGAGATCGGCGTCGAAACCGCGGCCTTTCAGATAATCGCGCGCCTCGCGGCCTTCCGGCTTGCCGAGCGCATCCGCATAAAGCCGCGCCGTCTTCGCGGCGGCGGCGTAAAGGCGTTTCCTGCGATCGTCCTCGGCGCGGTCTTCGCGCTCATCCATCGGCAACGGCACGCCGGCGCGTTCGCACAGCATCTTTACGGCTTCCGGAAACGAGAGGCCTTCGAGCTTCATGGCCAGCCCGAAAATGTCGCCCTTCTCGCCGCAGCCGAAGCAATTGAAGATCCCCTTCTGGTCCAGCACGTGGAAGGAGGGGCTCTTCTCCTGGTGGAAGGGGCAGCAGGCCCAGTAATCGCCCGCCGCCGCGCGCGTCTTGCGCTTATCCCACGCGAGCTTTCGGCCCGCGTAGTCGGCAATCGAAATCCGATCGCGCACCTGCTTGAGGAAGGTGTCGGTGAAGCGCATCAGTCCTGAGGGAAATAGCGTAAGCGCCTATTATACAGCGATTCGCCGAAACGATTCGGACGCTCTGATATTTATGCCTAATTTCCGGCCCGGGCCGGGGGCGGGCCGCATGGCGGCTGGTGCGCCGTGCAGAGCGCGTTGAGCTGGCGACGGACCAGGTCCGGACGCAGGAAAGCCTCGACCTCGGGCACGCCGTGGCCAAGCTGCAGCAGGCGGGTCTGAACAGCCCGCCAGTTCGTGTACTCACCCGACTGCGCGAGCTGCCGGGCAGCCGCGCAGAGTGTGGGAAGCGCCATTGCGTTATCTCCCCCGTTCCCGCGCACGCAGGCAGCGCGCGCCCAGACACGCGGCGACATCCTCATCCAAGAGCGCGCTCGGCGACAGCGCTTGCAACGCGCCGCAGAGTGACTCGCTGTCGAATTCGCCTGTGTCGGCCAAAGCTAGCACGAAGCCCATCAGCTCTGCTTCACTGGGAGTCAGCGGTTTCATGCGTGCACAAATAGCCCCTGCAAGCCTGCAAGCGGACTAACCTAAAGCTTCATTTTGCAGCAGATTTTGGGATATCGCGGACGAAATAGAACCGCCGTTACGTTATGTGCTTACCGGGTGGCGGCGGCGGGTCCGACGCCGGGAAGCTCTCGTCGGAAATTTCATCGACCTCGTCCCAGTCGGGCGGCGGGTCGGTCATCGCCTCCGGCCCGGCGTCGCGGATTTCCTGCGGATCGTGAGGGCGCTTGGGCTTCGTCATCAAGCTCATTTGGATCCGACGCAGCGGGCGTACAACCGGGGCCACGGGTTCCATCAGTAATTTCCGGGCGGATCGCTTGCTGGGAAGCTCTCATCGGCCTGCTGATCGACCATGTCCCAGCGCTTGGGGGGCGCGCTCATCGTGTCGGGACCCGCATCGCGGACCTTGGGCAGGGGCTTTGGATCGATGACCGGGGCGGGGAGATTGGCGCGGTTGAACGCTCTGCCGATCAGAACGCCTGCGCCGATCAAACCAGCTGCGCCTAGAATTCGAAGGAACATGTTCGTCTCCTCGTGAGCAGGGGGAACGCGCGGAACGGAACAAGGTTCGCGCTCACATTTGCGACAGCGCAGGCGAAAGCCCGCCGGCCGCCGTAATTTCGGCGCCCTGGCTTCGACCTTGGGGTCAGTGTGGGATGCACGGAGTTGTCTGAGATGAAAGTGTTACGAGCCGCCGCGGCGTTCGCCGTGTTCGCGACGTTCGGCGCGCCGAGCGCTGCATTGGCGCAGCAGGCGCAGGTGAGCGCGCCACCGGCGCAGGGGACGCTTCTGACGGTCAATGCGGAAGGCAAGGTCGAGGGCCGGCCCGACATGGCGACGATCAATCTGGGCGTCACCACCGAAGGGCAGACCGCGCAGGCGGCGCTGCAGGAAAATTCCCGCCGCATGCAGGCGCTCAACGCCGCGCTTCGGCGCGCCGGCATCGCCGAGCGCGATATTCAAACCTCGAACGTGTCGGTGCAGCCGCAACAGCAGTATCGCGAGAATCAGCCGCCGCTGATCACCGGCTACATCGCCAGCAATCAAGTGACGGCAAAAGTGCGTACGATCGCCAATACCGGTCGCGTCATCGACGCCGCGGTCGCCGCCGGCGGCAACACCGTCAACGGCGTCTACTTCTCCTATCAGGATCCGGATGCGCAGATGGACGCGGCGCGGCGCGCGGCGGTGGCGGAAGCGCGCCGGCGGGCTGAACTTTACGCCAGCGCTCTGGGCATGCGCGTTGCGCGCGTCGTCGCGGTGAGCGAGGGCGGGGGCTATCAGCCGCCCGTGCCGATGCCGGTGATGCGCATGGAAGCGCAGGACGCTGCGACGCCGATCGCGCCGGGGACGATTGAGACGACGGTCAATCTGAACGTGACTTTCGAGTTGCGCTGAAGCGCATGCTTCGCAGAATGCGAGCGCGCCGCCATGGGCTCACGCTCATGGCGGCGCAATTGTTTTGGGATAACCGCTTTACGGCGTTGTCGGCGCGGTTTGATCGGCCGGAGCGGCTTGGTCCGCCGTCGGCGGCGTCGCCGGTTGCGGGGGCGGCGGCAAGTTGATGTCCGGCGGATTCACGTTCACGTCCGGCACGTTCATTTCGAGTTTCGCCTGTTCCTGCGGTTGCTGTCCCGAGTAGGCGAAATAGCCGACCGCGACGATGGCCACCAACACGATGCCCGCGAGGAACGCGATCCACGGCGCCGAGCCTGAGCCTTCTCTCTCTGCCATTGTTCCAATCTCCAGCATTGCCCTGAAGCGGCAACAAACGGCGTTGCGCCGTGTTCCTGTTCCTTGGAGACAAAGGGTACGTCCCCTTTCCCGTGAGGGAAAGGTGGCTCGCGCGACAGTGCGAGACGGAAAGGGCGAGGCGGCAGACGCCGATGCTTGTGGATTCGCCCTCTCAGTCATCACGCTATCGCGTGACGACAGCTCTCCCTCACGGGAGAGCACGAATGGCGCGTCACATCTCCAGCGGCGTCAGCAGCTCTTCGCCGGCGAAATGCCGGCGAAGATTTTCGAGCACGTTCGTCGTTCCCATGATCAACGCTTCGCGGGTGCCGCCGCCCAGGTGCGGCGTCAGCGTCACGTTGGGCACGTCGCGCCAGCGTTCGGGAGGCGTGGGCTCGGTGGCGAAGACATCGAGCCCGGCCCCGCCGAGTTTGCCGGCCTTCAAAGCTGTGATCAGCGCATTTTCGTCGACGACGCTGCCGCGCGAGATGTTCACCAGCAGGCCGTCGTCGCCCAGCGCATCGATCACGCGCGCATCGATGATGCGTTCGGTGCTCTTCTCGCCGCGCGCGGCGATCGCAAGAATGTCGGCCCAGCGCGCCAGCGCGATGAGATCGCTTTCGTAGGGCTGCTTCACGTCGGGTTTTCGTCGCGGCCCGGTCCAGCGCACCTCCAGTCCGAACGGCTCCGCGCGTGCGGCGATGGCCTGGCCGATGGCGCCCATGCCGACGATGCCGAGCTTGCGCCCGCGCAGGCGCCGCTGCGGCGGCACCGCCAGCGGCGGCTTCCATTCACCTGCGCGCAACACCCGCTCGCCCTGCGAGAACGAGCGCGCGGTGGCGATGATCAGGCCCATGGCGACGTCGGCGACGTCCTCGTGATTGATGTCGCGCCCGTGACTGACCGCGACGCTGCGGGCTTTGCAGAACGCCAGGTCAACGCCATCGACGCCGACGCCGAAGCACACGATCGCTCTCAGGCGCGGGTTGCGTTCGATCATCTCATTGGTGACGCCGACCGACCCAATCGTGACCACCGCGTCCGCTCGGTCGGTCGGCCAGTGCACGACCTCGTAGTCTTTCAATTGCGGCTCGAAGATCGGAAGCGGCGGATGGACGAGGACGACAGGCTTGCTCATTGCGCTCTTCTACGCGTCGGCTGTCGCCGATGGAACCGCGCCATCAAATGAGCGTTGTGGCCGGATGGACATCGCCACGAATGCGCCCCGAGCTGCGGCGCGTGACATTCTCCGCGATGCGTGCAGGGGGACCCATGCGCGCCTGGATCAGCGCTTGTCACAGGTCGATTTCAACGATCGCGACGGCTACGCGGCCATGCTTGCGCAGATGTCTGCGCCGCTGACGGCGCTGGAAAGCGCCCTGAGCAGCGGGATCGCGCCGGTATTGTTCGACAATTGGGCCGCGCGTCTGCGTGCGCATGCGCTGCGGCGGGATTTGAGCGCGCTGGAGCGGCCGGTGCATGAGCGCTTCGGCGCCCCGGTTGAAGATGAAGCGGCGGCTCTCGGCGTGCTCTATGTGCTTGAGGGCTCCAGGCTTGGCGGCCAGATGTTGGCGCGCATGGCCCGCGCCAGCACGGACGACCGTGTCCGCAGCGCTACGGCGTTCTTCACCCATGGCGCCGGCGGCGGGCTTTGGCGGACCTATTTGGCGCGGCTGGAGGCATCAGAGGCGGTCAAACGCCAGCCTGAAAATGCAGTTCGCGCCGCGCTGGCCGCGTTCGGCGCTTTCGAGGCGGCCTTCGCGTGAACCAGGTCGATCTCACCAATTGCGATCGCGAGCCGATCCACATCCTGGGCGCCATTCAGCCCTTCGGTTTCCTGTTGGCGATTTCCGCCGACTGGATGGTGCGCCACGCCTCCGCGAATGCGACCGAGATGCTGGGGGCGCGGGTGGAGATCGGGGCGCAGGCGCAATCGCTCCTGGGCGAAGCGGCGACCGCCTCCATTCGCCGGCACATTCAGCGCCTGCGCGACGCCGACTCGGTGGAGCGCATTTTTTCCGTTCCGGTCGGCGCGATGCAGACCCCGATGGACCTCGCATTGCACCATTCCGGCGGCTCGCTCGTCATCGAAGGCGAGCCCACGATCCCTGAAGACGAGTTCGACGCCGCCAGCGTGGTGCGCGCGACCATCGGCCGTCTGCAGCAGCGGCATCGCGATGTCGTCAGCATGAGCGTCGAGGCCGCGCGTCAGGTCCGTGCGCTCACGGGGTTCGACCGGGTCATGGTCTATCGCTTCGACGAAGACGGCGCAGGTGAAGTGATCGCGGAAGCGGCGCGCTCCGACCTCGAGAAGTTTCTGGGACTGCACTATCCTGCGTCCGACATTCCCCAGCAGGCGCGCGCACTCTATTTGCGTAACTGGCTGCGGATCATTCCCGATATCGGCGCTACGCCGTCACAGGTGACGCCCTACACAGATGCGGACGGGCGCGCGCTCGATCTGTCCTATTCCAAGCTTCGCGCAGTCTCGCCCATCCATATCGAATATCTGCAGAATATGGGCGTCGGCGCCTCAATGTCGGTGTCGATCCTCTCGCGCGGCAAGCTTTGGGGCATGTTTGCCTGTCACCACTACAGCCCGCGCCGCATCTCCTACGCGCGCCGTACCGCGGCCGAACTCTATGGCCAGATGTTCTCGCTGCTTCTGGAAAGCCAGGAGCGCGAAGCGGCGGCGCATTTCGAACTCAATGCGCAGGAGCTGCACAACCGGCTGATGGGCGCGATCGCTTCCGACAGCCCACCGTTCGAAGTGCTGTCGTCGTTCCTCGATGATTTCTGCGAGGTGATCGCCTGCGACGGCGTCGGCGTCACCGTCAACGGCAAGTTCGCGCTACGCGGTGCGGCGCCTGACGAGGCCGAGTTCACGCAGCTCATCCGTTTTCTCAATCAGACGTCGCCCAGCCGCATCTACGCGACGCACGAATTGCAGGCGCGTTATGAACCGGCGAAGAAATATGCCGACAAGGTCGCCGGCGTTTTGGCTGTGCCGATTTCGCGCACGCCGCGCGATTATCTCATCTTTTTCCGCAAGGAGATCGCGCGCACCGTCAGCTGGGCGGGCGATCCGGCCAAGTCCGTTACGGTCGGCCCGCACGGCGATCGGCTGACGCCGCGCAAGAGTTTCGAAATCTGGCGCGAAACCGTCCGTGGTCAATCCACGCACTTCACCGCCATCGACGCCCGCATCGCTGAAAGCCTGCGCATCACCATGCTGGAGGTGATCCTGCGCTTGACCGACGCCGCCGAACGCGAGCGCAAGGCGGCGCAGGACCGCCAGGAGTTGCTGATCGCGGAGCTCAATCACCGCGTCCGCAACATTCTGACGCTCATTCGCGGCCTGGTGGGCCATTCGCGCGCGGGCGCGGGCACGCTCGATGAGTTCGCGAAGGTGCTGAACGACCGTATTCACGCCCTGTCGCGCGCGCATGATCAGATCACGCGCGGCAATTGGGCGGCTGCGCCGCTGGAAGGATTGTTTCAAACCGAAGTGGCGGCGTACCTCGGCCCGCGCGCCAATCGCATCCAATTCAGCGGCCCGCCGGTGCTGGTGGCGCCGCATGCCTTTGCGACGCTGGCGCTGGTGGCGCACGAACTCGTCACCAACTCCGCCAAGTACGGCGCGCTCAAGGATTCACACGGCGCCGTCAAAGTCGATTGGCATGTCGACGATACCGGCTGCCTGGTGATCAATTGGGCCGAACGCGGCGGTCCGCCGGTGCAGGCGCCGTCACGCCGCGGCTTCGGCTCCACCGTGATCGAACGCTCCATCCCTTACGACCTGCAAGGCGAGGCGGAGATCAATTATGCGCTGGCCGGGGTCGAAGCGCGTTTCGTCATTCCCGCCGCATTCGTTCAGATGCACCCGGACGCTCAGCCCGCTTCGCCGGGATCGGAGGCTGGCGCGCGGATGAAGGAAAGCAGCGCGAAACCCAATGTGCTGCGCGGGCGTGCGCTGCTGGTGGAGGACAATCTCATCATCGCGCTCGACGCCGAGGAGATGCTGATCCGGCTGGGCGCCCAGCAGGTGGAGGTAGCGGCTTCCGTGCGCGATGCGCTCGCCATCATCAATCGGGGACCGCTCGACTTCGCCGTGCTCGACGTAAACCTGGTGGGCGAGACCAGCTTTCCCATCGCCGAGGTCCTGCAGAAGGGCGGCATTCCGTTCGTGTTCGCCACCGGCTACGGCGACGATCTGGCGATGCCCAAGGAGTTCAAGGGCGTGAAGATCGTCACCAAGCCGTATGAGGACGGCGATGTGGGCGCGGCCTTAAGGCAGGACGCCGACTAGTCGTCGCTGTCGCGGAACTCGTATTCCAGCTTCATCCGCAACTGCCCGTCGGCCTCGGCTTCGCCGAACCCGGCGAGGTAGCCCAGCTGCAGTTCCACTTCGCCGCCGCCGACATGGCCGAGTTCGACCTGCGTAAACGGACCCCAATAATGCGCTTGCTCATCGAGACCGAAATCGTCGTCTGTGCCGGCGTCGCCGAAGCCTTGCACGCCGATGCGGAAGTCGTCACCCCAACCGTAGGAGGCCTCCGCCGCGTAGCCGAATTCCCAGATGTCCTCGGGTCCGTCGCCGAACACGCGCGCGGTGATGAGGTTGAGCCGCAGATCGACGGGGCCGCGTTCGCGCTGCATCAGCAGCTTGAGTTCGAGTTCGTTGGGACCTTCCTCCGCCCATTCATATTCGGCGTAGGCGCCGAAGTGCACCGGCCATGTGCGCGTCGCGGTGAAGTCGAACACGTTCTCGATGGCGAAGGCGGTGAACTCGGCGTCGCCGGTTTCCCGCTCCCATTCCGCCAGCAGGGCGGGACGCCACCAATCGGTGAAAGCGTGCGCGACTTCGAATTTGGTCTGCCACTCGCCGTCGGCGTCGCCCCCATTGAGGAAGCCGGCGCGCACTTCGACTTCCGTCTCCCCCGCGGTCACGGTGGGCCCATAGACTTCGCCGGCCAGACCCGGTTCGGCATGCGCAGCGCACGGCGCCAGCGCCGCCGCCGCGGCGGCTGCAAATAGAGCGGCTTTCATTGATCTCCCCTCGGTAGAGCCGCCTTCGAGGCGCGCCCGTTCCTGTCCCGCGCGGATGGGTTAGCCGCACGGCCGGGAAGATGCAAGTCATTCGCAGAAGCAATCGCGGTGACAAACCGCCGCCCGGATGAACCCGGCGAGCGGCGGCGCTGCAACGTCGTTGGCCCAGGTGCGCTAGAGGCGCCATCCTTGCCGGGGGCATGAGACGCGCCGCTGACGCCAGCGCCGCGTCCTGTACAAATTTGTCATCTGCGCGTTTTCGAATTCCGCCTTGACGCTGCCGCGATTGGCGATCATACACCCGCCCCTTCGCGGGCGATGGTCGCGCGCGAACACCGAGAAGGCAGATGAAAAGCATAGCGCTGATCACACGCTTGCCGCTGAACGCATTTGAGCCGTGGGCTCAGATGGACGTCGGCGCGCGCGCGCTTTCTCTCGGAGGTGGAATGGGCTGACGCTCATTCATAGTTCGATTTGACGAACCCCTCCCGAGCCATGCTCCGGAGGGGTTTTTGTTTCCAGCCTCTCCGAAGCCTTTGTCATGCGGAAACAAAGGAGAGTTTTGAATTCCAGGTGGTGAAGGCGCGGAATCCTTCGTCTCCAAACCAAAGGCCGCGCCGGCCGTTCCCCTGGATACAAGTTTGCCGGTGGTGAAGAGAGCAGTTACTTCGCCAACAGATCTCCCATGGAGGTCGCAAAGCGGCGTTTGCATCGTACCGTGGAGGCGGCCCCGGCAGGGCTGTCGTGTCGCGGGTTGCGGATCGAAAGATCCTGCGTTTGCGAGCGTCGTTCTGTTCTCGCACGTTCCCCGGCAAGTCAGTCGCCGCATTGGTGGTGAAGAGATCTGATACTTCGCTGTTAACGACCGTGTCGCGGGTTCGACTCCCGCCGTGCTCATGCAAGTGAGGACGTAGCTCAGTGGTAGAGCAGGTGCTGCACAGTCGAAAGGCTGCGCAGCGTTTCAGGTTTCGCCCGTTCCCCAGTGCGGCTTTCAGTTTGGCGGTGGTGAAGAGTACGAGTGCATCGGTAAGAGCGCCGCATCGCAAGAGGCGGAGGTCGCGCGTTCGAGTCGCGCCAGGGCAACCTGTAGCTCAGTCCCCGTGAAGGGGTTCTCGTATTCGCTCGTTCCCCGCCATCCCCAAGTTTCGCGGCGCGGTGCGCCGCGCGGCGAGGTCAACCGGTGGTGAAGATGTCCGCTACTTCTTTGGGTGAAGCCCGGCCTCATGGGCCGGACTGCGGAGATCGAAGTGTTCCCCGGTTGGCGCTTGGACGACGAAGTTTGGCGGTGGTGACCGCCAAGCCAAAGTCAGACGGTGGTGAAGAGGTCCGATACTTCGATCTGCAATCGCGAGGTCGCGGGTTCGAATCCCGCCAGGTCCACCACACCCCTTACGTGTGGTGCGCGGGCCTGTAGCTCAGAGGATAGAGCGCGACACGGTCTCGAACGTTCCCCGTGCTGACGTTTCGCCGGCGATTGTCGCCGGCGTTTTTTGATGATGGAGTAGGAAGTGTAGGTGAATTGAGATGGCGACGATCAACAAGAGCAAGACCGTCAAGACGCACGAGGGCGCGAAGGGCCGCGCATTCACGCCGGAGCAGGAGCTGCGCCGCGCGCTGATGAGCTGCATGCTCTGGGAAGACCAGTTCTACGAGGATGGCGTCGCCATCGCTCAGCGCATTGCCACGCTCGTGCCCAAGGTGAAGGCCGAAGCCGTGGCGGCGATCGCGGTCGAGGCGCGCGAAGCCATGAAGCTGCGTCATGCGCCGTTGCTGATCGTGCGCGAGATGGCGCGTCACGAGACCCACCGTGGTCTGGTGGCCGACACGCTCGAGCGCATCATCCAGCGTCCCGACGAACTGACTGAGTTTCTCGCCATCTACTGGGCCGACGCGCTTGGGCCGATGCAGCAACGCAAGAAGGCTGCGGTCTCGGCGCAGGTGAAGAAGGGCCTGGCGCGGGCGTTTGCGAAGTTCGACGCCTACCAGCTCGCGAAGTACGACCGCGACGGCGCCGTGCGTCTGCGCGACGTGCTCTTCATCACGCACGCGAAGCCGAAGGACGAGCGCCAAGAGAAGGTGTGGAAGCAGCTTGTCGACGGCAAGCTCGCCCCGCCCGATACCTGGGAAGTGTCGCTGTCGGGCGGAGCGGACAAGAAGGAGACGTTCGAGCGGCTGATCGTCGAGAAGAAGCTCGGCGCACTGGCCTTGCTTCGAAACCTGCGCGGGATGCAGGTCGCCGGGGTGCCGAAGGCGAAGATCGCCAAGGCGCTCGACGACATGCGCACCGATCGTGTCCTGCCGTACCGCTTCATCGCGGCTGCGCAGCATGCGCCGGACCTCGAACCCGAACTCGAGCACGCGATGTTCCGTTCGATCGAGGGGCACGCCAAGCTGAAGGGCAAGACTCGCATCCTGGTGGACGTGTCGGGCTCGATGGACAGCGCCATCTCCGGACGTTCGGAGATGCGCCGTCTCGACGCCGCGTGTGGCCTTGCGGTTCTCGCCCGCGAGATCTGCGAGGACGTGGAGATCTTCACGTTCTCGGACGCCGTGAAGAAGGTCCCGGCGCGCCGTGGCTTCGCCTTGCGCGACGCGATCGTGAAGTCGCAGCCGCACTCGAGCACCTATCTCGGGCGCGCCGTGCAGGAGGTCGACCGCAAGGGCGAGCGCCTGATCGTCTTCACCGACGAGCAGTCGCACGACCGTGTCGATGACCCGAAGGGGCGCGGTTACATGATCAACGTCGCGTCCTATCAGCACGGCGTCGGTCATGGAGCATGGCAGCGTATCGATGGCTTCTCGGAAAAGATTCTCGATTGGATCATCGCCTTCGAGGAGGATTGAAGCGCAGAGCGGCTCGCGATCTTCGGATCGCGGGCCGTTTTGCTGAGGCCAATCGCGCATCTGGTTAATCAGCGTTTGCCAAGCCGCCGCGTTCGACGATGAGGTAATCTAATACTTATCCTTTTGCGGTAGTCTGTGCATGTGCGGTGATGGGAGCGCGACTTGCGTTGGGTTGAAGCGAGATCGTACGTGGGCCCGGACCGGCGCAAGGCCGTCAAGTTTCGTTGGCTTGAGCGTCGAAAAGCGGATCTGGCGACGCATCTTCCGGCGATCCAGGTTATGTTGCGCCAACTTCACCTCCGGGTGCTCGACGTGGCCACCGCCCGCGAAGCAGTGGAGCAATTTCAGCTGCGCCTGGACGTGGCGTCGCATTCGGTTCGTGAGGCCGGCGAGCAGGAGGCCGCGTATCACCTGTCGCTCATCGCCGCCAAACTGGAACAACGCCGGGCCGAGGGCGAACTGACCTCTCACGACATTCAGGAAGTGCAGGAGCAATCCGCAGCGGCGCTTTGCGCGCTACGATAAGTTGGATGCACCCCCCATGGGACAGACCGCGCTCCGCGACGTAACCTCCGACAGCAGCACAACAGCTGAGGCGGAGATTGCGGTTGGGGTGGCCGCAGCGCAGTCGCAATTGGCGATGCTGAGCGGACTTCTGCGTACATTGATGACGCTGGTGCGCGTCCGCATGCAGCGCTCGCGCTTGATGCAGCTGAGCGGAGAGATCGAAGCACTCGCGCGCCGCAATGGTTGGCGGTCAGCGGCGGATCTTGCTCATTCGCTGGGTTTCTTTTTCGCCCAAGTGGACTGCGCACAAGCCTGCGACAAAACGCCGGAGACGATCGTTGCCGCTATCGAGGCTGCGGCGCTGCATCCGGAGCGCGATTGGATGCCCGTCATCACAGCGGTGCGCGTCGCGGTGGGCGCCGCCGCGGATCGGCTGCACCGGGAAGCCTAGATCTCCGGCTGATCCGCCGAAAAGCGCTTCCGGTCAGGAGCGAACGTCGAGAGCCCACAAGAGGCCGATCGCCACGCCCTTGGCGCGGGGCAGGAGAACGATCGCAAGCGCGACGGCAGCCGCCAGCAGCGGAAAGAGCAACCAGTCCGGCGCCGCGCCCCACCTCGCGATCGCGAAGACCAAGGGCGTGAAAATGAGGCCGACGAGGAACACCACGAGATAGGGGGCGAAGTCGGCCGTTTGATATGGGGCGAGATCTTCGTCACACGTCGTGCATCGCGGCGCGGGTGCAATGTAACCGTCAAGAGAGCGGCCGCGGCCGCAAGCCGGACAACGCCCGCGCACCCCGCGCTGGACGGCGCGGAGTAGGGATCGTTCAGCTTGCGCCATTGTCCGACGTGGCCGGAACGGGGACGTGGCTGGCCACGTGCGGCCGCAATGACATGAGATAAGTGCGGGCTTCCGGCGGCCGCTGTTCGAGGTCGGTGATCGCAAGGCGATCGGTCGGCCCATCGACGCGGACATGCAAGATTTCGTTGCCTTCCCACCCTTCTTCGGAGCGGAAGAGGCACACGCTCAGCCCAAGCGAGGCGAGTTTCGCCGCCAGCCAGCCGCCCCACGGCGGCGCGCCGTCCTCCGCCACGATATTGACGACGAGCGAGCCGCGCGGGCAGGCCTTCATCAGAAGATCTGCAATCACCCCAGGCTTGTCGAAGGGACTGACGATGCCGCTGCTGTCGCACGCGTCGACGATCACTGCGTCGAACACGCCCTCCTGCGCCGTGATGAAATGCAGCGGATCGGCCGTCACCCAGCGCACCTGTGGCGGAAGGTTGAAGAAATCGCGCGCAATCTGTTCGGCCGCCGGATCGATGTCGATCACGGTGACGCTATGCCCCCGCGTGGCGAGCATGGTGGCGAGACTGCCGCCCGCGCCGCCGATGATGAGCACGTTCGGCGCCTCTGCGACCAGGATCTTGGCGGCGTGCACGTATCCGAATGCACTCACCCCGTCGGCGAGCATCAAGGTCTGCAGGCTTCCGTTGATGCAATAGAGGCGCGCGCCGTCGTGTTTGCGCTCGAGAACTCGGATGGGACCGAACAGGCCGTCGCGCCGGGCGAGTTCACGCGTCATGTCGCCTTGCTCATCGCGAAAATCCAGGGACCGGAGCGATGCGCATGGCGAAGTCATCCGTCACATCTTCTTCACGAATTCGGACTTGAGCTTCATCGCGCCTATGCCGTCGATGCGGCAGTCGATGTCGTGATCGCCGCCGACAAGGCGTATGTTCTTCACTTTGGTGCCGACCTTCACGACCTGTGACGAACCTTTGATCTTCAGGTCCTTGATCACCGTGACGGTGTCTCCGTCCTCCAGCACGTTGCCGTTTGCATCGCGAATGACGTCTGCAGCATCTTCGGCGGCTTGAGCGCCGGCCGGCCATTCGTGTGCGCATTCCGGGCAAACGAGCAGCGGGCCGTCTTCGTACGCCAAGCCGGAGCCGCAGTTCGGGCACGCGGGCAGGCTCGTCATCGTCTTACGACCTGGCTCACGCCGCGTCCTTCTTCTTCGCCGCCATCGCCTCGGCGAAACGCTCGAACAGGTAGTGGCTGTCCTGCGGGCCGGGCGACGCTTCCGGGTGATACTGCACCGAGAACACCGGCTTGCCTTCAACCTCGATGCCGCAATTGGAGCCGTCGAACAGCGAAACGTGTGTCTCCTTCACACCCTTCGGCAGCGTTTTCGGATCGATCGCGAAGCCGTGGTTCATAGAGACGATCTCGACTTTGCCGGTCGATTGGTCTTTCACCGGGTGGTTCGCGCCGTGGTGGCCTTGCGCCATCTTCATCGTCTTGGCCCCCAGCGCGAGGCCAAGCATCTGGTGGCCCAGGCATACGCCCATCACCGGCGTGCCGCTCTCGACCATCTTTTTGATCTGCGGCGCGGCGTAGATGCCGGTCGCCGCCGGATCGCCGGGGCCGTTCGACAAGAGAATGCCGTCCGGCTTGTGCGCCATGACTTCTTCCGCGGTGGCGGTGGCGGGCAGCACGATGGTCTTCGCGCCGATCTCGCCGAGTGAGCGCAGGATGTTGCGCTTCACGCCATAGTCCATGACCACGACCGTGAAGCGGGTCTTGGTCGTTGGCGGCACGCCGAGCGGCCACTTCCACAAGCTTTCGTTGACGACGTAGCTTTGCGCCGTCGTCACATCCTTGGCGAGATCGAGGCCGTCGAGCCCCGGCCACGCAGCGGCGCGCTTCTTCAAAGCGTCGAGATCGAATTTGCCGTCGGGTGCGTGTGCGATCACCGCATTCGGCATGCCGTGCTCGCGGATGCGCTTGGTCAGCGCGCGCGTATCGAGGCCGGCGAGCGCGATGACGCCGCGCTTCTTCAGCCACGAGGAAAGATCGTCGTCCGCGCGCCAGTTCGACGGCGGCGTCGGCTTGGCCCGGAAGATCGCGCCCCGCGCCGCGGCCGCTGCAGCCGGCGAGGAGGTCTCCAAGTCCTGGATATTGGTCCCGACATTGCCGATGTGGGGAAAGGTGAAGGCCACGATCTGGGCGGCGTACGAGGGGTCCGTCAGGATCTCCTGGTAGCCGGTCATCGAGGTGTTGAAGCAGACTTCGCCGTCTGCGGCGCCTTCAGCCCCCAGGCCTTCGCCCAGGAAAACGGTTCCATCGGCGAGCACAAGGGCGCCGGTGGCGGCGGGGGAAAGATTCGAGTTTGCCAAAGTGGCAGTGAGTTAGGGGGTGTCGGTCGGGCTGTCAAAGGGACCCAATTCTTCGGGTTTCCCCTGTCCGGCGAGGTTCCGACTGGCCATTCGGCGCGGCCATTCAGCGCCTGGTCGTCCGCCGGCGCCCAGCGCCAAACCCCTGCCGCAAAGGTGAACTCCATGTCAGCCATGCGAGTTGGCCGTGGGATGACGGGCCTGTAAGGTTGGTGAGTGGGGAACGGAACGATCAGACGTTGGGCCGGGGCAGCCGCCTTTGGGCTCATACTCTTCGTCGCTGCGTGCGGGCAGCGGGGCGCCCGCGCGCCCGTGCCGCCGCCGCAGGCGCCGCCGATCATTGCGCGCGCCGATCTGTTCGGTGAGCCAGTGCGCCAGGGCGCGCAGCTTTCGCCGCGTGGCGACCGCGTGGCTTTCCTCGCGCCGCGCGACGGCGTCACAAATCTCTGGGTGCTCACCGTCGGCGCCGCCGATCAGCCCGCGCCGGTCAGCGACGAACAACGCGGCATCTCCACCTTCGCCTGGGCCCAGGACGGCCAGACGCTGCTCTATCTGCAGGACAATGACGGCGACGAGAACTGGCGCCTCTACGCCGCGCCCGCCGCCGGCGGCGAAGCCGGCGCGCTGACGCCCGCGGGCGCACGCGCGCAGATCCTAGGCCTGAGCGCCAGCGATCCCACCGGCGTTGTCGTCTCCTTGAACGATCGCGATGCGGCTTGGCCGGACGTCTATCGCTACGACATCACCACCGGCCAGCGCACGCGCCTCGTGCGCAATGTCGCCACCGCCAGCGTGCGCGGCTTTGCGAGCTATGTGCTCGATCGTCAAAACCACGTGCGTCTCGGTATCAAGACGCTGCCCGATGGCGGCCAGGAAGTCTTTGCCCGCGCGCCGGACGGTACGTGGTCCAGTCTCTTCCGCATTCCGTTCGAGGACGCGATGAGTTCGCGCGTGCTCGGCTTCGAAGCCGACGGCCGCACGTTCCTGATGCTCGACTCCACCGACAAGGAACGCGCGTTCCTGGTGCGCGTCGATGCCGCCACCGGCGTGAAGACCGCGCCGCTCGGAGAAAGCGCGCGCGCCGACGTGGTCGATGTCTGGCTCGATCCCGCCACCAACGCGCCGGAGGCTTACGCGTCGGAATACCTCCGCCGTGACTGGCGCGCGCTGGCGCCGGACGCGCAGGCCGATCTGGATTTTCTCGACGCCCAGCTCACCGGTGAATTCAGCGTGATTTCGCGCGCTGCAGATGACTCTCGCTGGATCGTGCTGGAAGAGGGGCCGACGACGCCGCCGCGGTCGTACATCTATGACCGTGCCGATCCCGCCAGCCGGCGCCTCACGCTGCTCTTCCGCCATCGCCCTGCGCTTGAACAGGCGCCGCTGCAGGCGATGACGCCGGTTGAGATCGAGGCGCGCGATGGGCTGACGCTCGTCTCCTATCTCACGCTGCCGATCGGCTCGGACGCCAATGGCGACGGGCGCCCCGAACATCCGGTGCCGCTCGTCGTCGTACCGCATGGCGGACCGTGGGCGCGCGACAGCTACGGATTCAATCCGCTGCACCAATGGCTCGCCAATCGCGGCTACGCCGTGCTTTCGGTGAACTTCCGTGGCTCCGCCGGCTTCGGCAAAGCCTTCCTCAACGCCGGCAACGGCGAGTGGGGCGGGCGCATGCAGGAAGATTTGCTCGACGCCGTGCAATGGGCGGTGGAAGGCGGCATTGCCCAGCCCGACCGCGTGTCGATCGTAGGCGCCGGCTATGGCGGCTATGCCGCGCTCGCAGGGCTTTCAGCGACACCGGATCAGTATCGCTGCGGGGCGAGCTTCGCCGGCAACGCGTCGCTCTCGGGCATGCTGGAAACCATGCCCGCGTGGCGGCGTCCGTGGCGCGAAGACATGTATCTGCGCATCGGCGATCCGCGCACGGCGGAGGGCCAGCAGCGCCTGCGCGATCGTTCGCCGCTGACGCGCGTCGCACAAATCCGGCGCCCGTTGCTGCTGGTTCAGGGTGGCCGCGATCCCAGCGTGCCGCGCGCCGATGCGGATGCGATCGCCGGCAGCCTGCGCGCGCGGCGCGTGCCGCTGACCTATCTCCTCTATCCGGATGAAGGTCACGGCCTAATGCGTCCCCAGAACCGGCTCGCCTTCTACGCGGTCGCGGAGCAATTCCTCGGCGATTGCCTGGGCGGGCGCATCGAGCCCGTCGGCGCGGCGCTGGGTGGAGCGACATTGCAGGCTATCGACGGCGCCGCGAGCGTGCCTGGACTTTCGGCGTTCGCACCGCGCCGCCCCGCCGTCACGACGAGCACCACGGCGCCGGAAGAGACGGCGACCACGACGGGCCCCGCAGGCGGGCCGCAGGAAACCAGCGTTGCGCCGCAGGACGTTTCATCAGCACCGGCGCCCGCAGCCACTCCGCCGCAACCGTCGCCCTGACGTCTGCTCCAAATAGCGCTGAGCGACGCTGTGTTTCCCTCAGTCGAAGGATCGCGGCGCGGTAGATTTGGGAGCGGCCGCCGGCGGATTTGTCACGATGGTCAGCGAATTGTCGCGCCGCATGCAAGTGAGAAGAACCTCGCCGCCGTCGCCGACATTGAGACGGACCACGCGCGTGTCGTCGTTGCGCATGAGCTCGGTGCGCCCCGTGCCGAGAGGTGCGATCGCGTTGTCGAGATAGTTCAGGCATTGCGCCCAGGCCATCTCCTGCCGCACCGGCTGGCCGTCCTCGAAGGTGGGGAGGAGACTCTCCACCGCTGAATCCGCCGCCGTTGCATCGCTCTGCCGCGGTTTGAGGCCGTCCGCGATCGGCGGCGATGTCGGCTCGACCGCGGCTTGCCGTGGGGTGGCGGCGTCGTCGTGCGGTTGCCGCAGATACCAAGCGACGCTCACGGCCGCCGCGAAGATAAAGATCGCCAACACCCAGCGCGCGCCAAGTTTCGGCAGCTCCGGCCGTGGCGGCGGATATTCGGGCCAAGTCTTGCCGTTCATGGCGTCGTCAACAGATCGGCGCAGATCGCTTCCAGGCCGGCCTGATCGACCGCGTCGAACGCATTGAACGCGGTGGAATCCACATCCAGCACGGCGGCCAATTTTCCGTGAGCGTCGAACACGGGAACCACGATCTCGGAATTGCTGCGGCTGTCACAGGCGATGTGTCCGGGAAAGGCGTGCACATCCGCCACGCGCTGCGTTTGCCGGGACGCGGCGGCGGCGCCGCAGACGCCCTTGCCGAACGGGATGCGCAAACAGCCCAGCGTGCCCTGGTAGGGGCCGACGACGAGTTCGTCGTGCTTGTTCTCGTCCACCACGTAGAACCCGCACCAGAAGAAGCGTGCGCCGAAGGCCTGCACCAGCAGGGACGATGCGGTCGCATACCGAGCGGTCACGTTGGGCTCACCTGCGATCACCGCGGCGATTTCGCTCCGAAGCGCAGCATAGCGTTCGGCCTTGTCGTCGGGGAGGATGAGGACTTGTTCGGCCATGGCGCGGATGTCGGCTCTTCGCGGCGAAAGCGCAAGCCTCAGCGAAAGCTCTTCCAGTCGCGCAATGTGGCGGCGGCGGCGGCCTCTGCGGCCGCCAGGAAATCGCGACGCCGGCGTTTGGAGAGATCCGCCTTCAGCGCGCTGATCGCGGCCTCGTCCGCCGCATGGGTATTGGCGATCTCGAAGCCCATGGCGCGCAGCAGCCGCCGGTTCAGAATGAACTCTCGGTTCGTCTCGAGCTTACGGCTGTTGGGCGCGAGCCGGCGGACGGTGGCTCGCGTCTGGACCGCGAAATGCGGATCGGCGGCGCGATGCGGACCCTTGGCGAGCAAGCTTATGTCGATCGCGGCGTCCGCACGTACGCGCGTCCAGCAGGACGGCGCGAGCGCCTTCACCTCGCGCGCAACCGGCCCGCCGTTCAGAAAGCCGACCGCTGCGAAGCGCGCGCGACCGAGGCTGCCGACGCCGGCGCGCCGGCGTCCTATGCGCACGTCCCTGACGCCGGCGGGCATCGCGTCTGCGAGCGTGTGCGCAAGCGACGACGGCGCATCGCGCGGTTGGATCGCCAGTAGCTTGCCCCAATAGGTCTCACGCTGGGCGTCCGTTGCCGTGAACCGGTCGCGCAGGCGGATGTGCTTGCTTTCGAGGATGAAGGCCTGCGGCGCATCCAGCCCGGCGCGGTAGCCATCGACAATCGCACGGCAATGCTCGGCGGCGAATGATCCGTCCGTGGCCAGGATCGCACTCGCGGTCAGGCGGATGAGGTCGTAGGCATAGGGCGTGCGCGCCGCTTCATCGAAGTCGTTCACGCCCCAAACCAGGCGCGCTTCCGCATCGCGCCAGAGGCCAAAATTCTCAATGTGCGCATCGCCGAGCGCCGGCACGCTCGGCGCATCCGCGAAGTCCGGACACAGATGGTCCGCCGTTTCCGCCCAGCGCCAGCACGTGCCGCGCAAGAAAGCGAACCCGCTTCGCTTGATTGCCTTGTGCTTGTACTCAAGATGCGCGTCGACGATGAGATCGGGCGGCAGCTGGTTTCGCAGCCACGCCTCATAATTCTCAAGTGAAGTTTGAAAGCTCTGCAATCGCCGCCCCCGATGCGATGCTTGCGCCGGCGGATGCGACGGTCATGCGGTTTCGCGCCCGGCGCGAACGCTCAGCGGTTGGATTTGCGGTGCTTCAGCGCGCCGGAGGCCTTCAGCATGTTCATCTTCTCGTCGCGGCTCAGCGGCGCGCCCGGGTCGCGCCGCTCGCGGCGCGGCCGTCGTTGATTGGCGCCGTTCAGCATTGTGCCGACCAGAACGGAGCCGCCGACGATGATGGCGGTGGCAATCAAAATGAAGATCAGCATGAAACGGACGCCTCCGAGGCCAAGATAGCGTGCTGGCGCACGAAGGAAAGCCGGTGCGGCCGTTGGCCCGGGCCTGTTCCTTGCCCGGCGCCCTGCGGCGGCCGTTGACTTCGCTGGGACAGCGGCGCGATTTGTCCGGCGAGGGGATTGAAGCATGAAGTTCGGGCGCACCATTGTCGCGGCAGGCGTGCTGTTGTCGCTCGGCGCCTGCGCCAGCGTGAGCCCGGCCCATGACGCTGAGACGGCAGCCTGGTGGCGCACCACGGCGGCGCTCTCGGGCGACGACATGGAAGGGCGCGACACCGGCTCAGCCGGTTACGACCGCGCCGCGGCCTATGTGGCTGAGCGCTTCCGGGGCGCCGGCCTCGCGCCCGCGGGCGACGGCGACACTTATTTCCAGCGTCTGAACCTGCATGACGTCGAAGTCATCAACGAAGGCACGAGCTTCACGGTCACCCATGCAAACGGCGCCGTCCGCGCGCTGCGATTCCTGCACGAGATTTCGGTCACGCCGACACAGGATATGGCCCCGCACATCGCCGGCCCGCTGGTCTTCCGCGGTTATTGTGCAGCCGCGGACATGACGGATGTGCGTGGCGCCGTCGTGGTTTGCTTCGGCGCACGCCGTCCAGGTCAGACCACCAGCGCGAGCCGGCTTGAAGCGGCGACGGCGGCGGGCGCGATCGCGGTCGTCAACGTCGACGACCCTGGCTTCACCGTCGAACCAGCTCGGTGGCCGCTAGCCTATGCGCGCAGTGTCGCGGTGACGGGATTGTCGGAGCTTCCGCGCTCGATCCCGGTCATGCGCATGAGCGCGCAGGCGTTTGGCGAAATGACGTCGTTGGATGGCGCTGACGGCGCCGCTGTTCTCGCGCGCGGCGCCCGCGGCGAGCCGATGCAATCGTTCGATCTGCACGCGACGCTCGACGCGCGCGTCGCCACGCGCACGCGCAGCTACACGTCCGATAATGTGCTCGCCGTACTCCCTGGGACCGATCCGGCGCTCGCGCATGAGCCGGTGCTGTTGATTGCTCACCTCGACGGCTACGGCTACGGCACGCCCGTCGATGGCGACGATCTCTATAACGGCGCCCTCGACGATGCAGCGTATGTGGCGACGCTGATCACGCTTGCGGACGAGCGGCACGGCCGCGGTTTTCGCCGGCCGCTGATCTTCGCCGCCGTCACCGGCGAAGAGAAGGGGCTGCTGGGATCGCGTTGGCTTGCTGCGCACCCGACGCAGGGCGCGCCGCCGCCAATCGCGGTGCTCAATCTCGACCAATTGCGCCCGCTCTATCCGTTGACCATTCTCACCACGCTGGGCCTCGATGATTCTACGCTCGGCCAGACCGTGCGCAGCATCGCCGAGCCGATGGGTATCCAAGTGCGGCGTGACCTTGAACCGGAGCGCGGTCTTCTGCGCCGCACCGATCACTGGCCGTTCATGCAGCGCGGCGTACCCTCGGTCAGTTTTCTGTTCGGCGTCGATCCGGGTACTGAAGCTCATGCGCGCTACATCGACTGGTACCAGCGCCGCTATCATGCCCCCCAAGACGACCTCGCGACGCCGATCGATTTCGACGCACAAGCGAAATTCCATCGTTTCTATTTCGCGCTGGTCGAAGCCGTCGCGAACGCCGACGCGCCGCCACAATGGCTGCCGGACAGTCCCAACCGGCCAACGCAATAGCGGCGCCTCCAGTGGAGCGCTGCAACTTGTGCGCGCTGGCGGAGGCTTGGCGGAGCGCCGCAATCCCATACTTGTGGTGTTCGCGCGTTGTTAAAGGCGCCATAGTTGTGGGGTATTGCGAGCAGGAACGAGACTGGCGCTGCGGCCAATGGGGTTCATCCGGTCCGGAAAACTGTGGCGCGCATTGATTGCGATCGCGACGGTCCAGCTGTTCTTCTGGTTCGTCTATTACCCGCAAATCGTGAAGCGCCCCGCCATGCCGCAGCTCGTGGCTGAAGCGGAAAATCTGCGCGAGGGCGTGCTCTCAGCGCCCACTTACACGGCGGCGTCGCAAGCGCAGCTCGATCCGGTTGCCAGTCTGCCGATGCACATTTGCTGCGCGCCCGGGTATCGCGCACTGCGATGGACGTTCAATCTCGAGCAGGTGCCCGACCACGGCCTTGTCCTGTTGCCGGCGTTCGGGGCGGACAATCACTTCCTTTACGTGAACGGGCAGTTCGCCGATGGCCGAGGCCGGCTCGATCTGCCCGACATCACTTATCACCACAACGATTTCCGCATGATCCGCATCATGCCAGGCCAGCTCCGTCAGGGAGAAAACGAGTTCGTTGTGATCGCGGTGCGTGCGGGCGCCACGGGCTTCGACTATTACCCGGTGATGGCGTTCGACGCGCGCGAGTTTCGTGCGCCCCACGAGCGGCGCGAGTTCGTCATAAGCATCTTTTCGTGGATGCAACTCGCAACGGCGATGCTCGTGACGCTGTTCGCATTCCTGATGACCGTGCGGTCGCGCGATCGCGCCCAGCCGTTCTGGCTGTTTCTGGTCGCCGCATGCTGGATGCTGTTCGTTCACTTCTACAAATGGACGGACCCGCCGATCGATGGCGACGCGCGCAACGCCTACATCAATTCGCTTTTTGTGTTGTTGCCCTACGCCTGCCTGGGCTGGGCGGAGTTCTGGTCGCCGCGCCGGATGCGATGGATTTTGCCGGTGGCGACGGTCGCGCTGCTGGCGTTTCTGGCGTTGATCTGGCGGGCGGCGATCATGCTGCCGGTCGAGACGCGGTTCGACGCCGGCAACTTCTATTCCTCATTAGGCGGTTTGTGCTTTTCCGTCGCCGCAGCCGTGCGTCTCGCATGGGGCGCGATCGGCATGGACGAAAGGCGGGCCTGGGAGCTCGCCTTCGCGCTCCCGCTGCCGGTGGGGCTTGCCGTCGACACTTATGGCGAGCTGACGCAGCAGACGAGGCCGGGCATCGCGGAGATCAGCATGCCCTTGCTGGTCACGGGTCTTCTGGTCGCGTTCTTCGCGCGCAACGTGCGTCTGTTCAGCTCTCAGGAGCAAATCAACAGTCTTCTGAAGGTCCAGCTCGACGAGCGCACGGCGCAGCTTGAGGCGGCCCACAGCCGCGAGCGTGTGCTGGTGCGTGAGCAGGCGCATGAAGCCGAGCGTCAGCGCATCTTGCGCGACATGCATGACGGCGTCGGGAGTCAGTTGATCTCGATGCTCGTGGCTGCGCGTCGCGGCAATCTCGCGCCGCAGCGGATGGCGGAGCAGCTGCAGTCCGTGGTGGACGAGATGCGCTTGCTGATCGCATCGATGGACTCTGTCGGAGAGTCGCTGACATCGGCGCTGGCGCTTTTCCGGGAGCGCATCGAACCGCGCGCGGCCGAGGCGGGACTCGCGTTGCGCTGGACCTACGCCTTGACGACGCCGCCGCCAGCCTACGGCCCACGCGAGGTGCTGCAAGTGTTCCGTATCCTGCAGGAAGCCGTCGCCAACGCCTTGAAGCACGCGCAGGCCGCCACGCTCAGCATCTCCGTCGCGCCGGGGACCGAGGCTTTCCCGGTGCGCATCGAAGTTGCCGACGACGGGCGGGGATTGGCGCCCGAACCTGGGTCGGGACGCGGACTCGACAACATGGCGCGCCGCGCGGCAGTGTTGGGCGCCAGGCTCGATGTGCGGAACGCCGCCACAGGCGTCGCGGTCGTGCTTGAGCTGCCTGCGCGCGAGGAAAGCTGATATGGCGGGGAAGTCCGACCGGCCCCGCATCGCCATTGTCGAAGACGATCCGCTCATGCGGGATTATCTCGGCGACGTGCTTTCGTCGGAGTTCAATATTGTCGGCGTGGCGGCAGGCCTTCGCGCGGCGCGTGGCCTGATGTCGGTCAAGCCCCATCTCTTCCTGCTGGATCTGGGATTGCCCGACGGTGACGGGCTGAGTCTTGTCGCGGACATCAAAGCCGCCGGTGCGCGCGTGCTGATCCTGACGGCTTTCGGCGATCGTGAAACCGTGGTGGCGGCGATCCAGGCCGGCGCCGACGGTTACCTGCTGAAGGACAGCAGTGCGGCGACGCTGTGCGAAGGCGTGAGCGTGACCTTGGCCGGCGGCGCGCCGATCAGCGCGGCGGCGGCGGTGTTCCTGCTTGAGCGTCTGCGCCCCGCGGAGGCGCCCGCGAAGTCTCCGGCCCGAGAAGAAGAACTCACCGCGCGTGAGATTGAGTTGCTGCGCGTGTTTGCCAAGGGCGCGAGCTACAAGGAGGCCGCGCGTGCGCTCGAGGTTTCACCGCTCACGGTCGGCAGCTACGTGAAGTCGATCTACCGCAAGCTCGAAGTGCATTCGCGCGGCGAGGCCGTCTATGAAGCGATCCGCTCTCGAAAGCTGCGGCTGGATTGAAGTTTCGCGCCGGCCGCAGCGGCGCCCCCAGACCTATGGGATTCTTTCCGCGCCTACGCCGGTTTAGCCCGTATCTGCGAGCAATCGGAGCGCGACATGCCGACTTATAACGGAAACGGAAACAACAATTTCTATCAGGGCGGACCTCAGGTCGACACCATCAGGGGTTTCGGCGGCGACGACGAACTGCACGGCGGCGGCAACAATGACCGCCTCGAAGGCGGCGACGGCGCCGACTGGCTATACGGCGACGACGGCGCCGATCGACTCTTCGGCGATCAGGGCGACGATCACCTCAATGGCGGCGCCGGCAACGATCAAATCAACGGCGGCGGCGGCAATGATTGGGCCGAGTTCAGCGGTGGCGGCGCCGTCAACGTCAACCTCGCTTCCCAGAGCGCGACCGGGCAGGGCGTCGACACGCTCAGCAGCATCGAAAACGTGCTCGGAAGCAGTTTCGCTGATGTCCTGATCGGAAATAACAGCGCAAATATTCTCGCCGGCAACGGCGGCTCGGACACGCTTACCGGCGGTGGCGGCGCCGACACGTTCGTGCTCGCGCCGATGACGTCGGGCAACATCACCATCACGGATTTCCAAAACGGCGTCGATCACATCGACCTTCGCGCGCTGGGTTTCGATCAGAACGGCCAGAGCCCGGACTGGGGGGGATTGCTGTCGAACGTTCCAGGCCAGTCGGACGCGATCCTGGAATTTTACGGCGTCAATGGCGAATTCTTCACGGTCACGCTGCAGGGCGTGCCGTACTGGACCATCGATCCGTCCGACTACATTTTCTGAGCGCCGGTGAACTGGGAGGGACGCACATAGAGGTGCGCCCCTCCCTCTATCGCATTCGGCGCCGGTTTATGATCCGCCATAAAGCAAATCACGCTGCGGTGACGTCGTTATGGCCGCCACGAATGAAGCCGTGGCCTCGCGGGCCGTCGGTGAGTGCACGCAGGAGTTGATCGCTGGTGTCGGCATAACTGGGCCGACGTTGGCCTGTTGGGACAATCCCGCTAGCACTTACGACGCGGACGATTTGCCTGGAGAGCCGAATGCGCGCGTTGACGATAGCGACTTTGATTGTTGCCCTTGCCGCCTGCTCCCCGGCGTCGAATAGGCCCGCGGCGCAGGACTCAGACGCCGTCACGACCCTTCCTACCGGCTTTCCCTCGGCCGATAGCGCACAGCGCGGTGCGGAATGCGCCGCCTATCTTGGGCTGGCGGTGCAAGCGAACGCAACGCCTGCGGGGCGTGATGGTCCGATCATGCAGCAGGCCGCCGACCAATGGCGCGCAGCGTTGCAGATCGACGGCGGCATGAGCGAAGAGGAAGTGCAGCAACTCGTTGGCAGCACGGTCAACACCTTGTTGGCCACGCCGACAGCGCAACGAGACGCGGCCGCCGCCTGGTGCGTGGAGAACGCGCCCGAACCGGATCCTGATCACTAGGGTGCGCCATAAAGGAAGTCCCAGGGCGCACCGGTTTCGCCGAGTATGGCGGCGGTGATGTGCGCGAACTCGGCTTCGGTGCGCACGTCGTTCGACAGCACCACAAGACAGCGGCGGCGGGCTTCCACGCAGACCCAGATGTTGGCGGTGACGTCGTTGTGGCCGCCGCGAATGAAGCCCTCGCCCTGCGGGCCGTCGAACGTGATCAGCCCGAGCCCTGAGGCGAGATCGGCGCGGCGCCGATAGGGGGGCAATTCCGCCTGCAGGACCGGAAACTGGCTGGCGACGGTGACCGGCAGCCAAGGCCGAGCCATGTCGCGCCGTGCGGCGCGCGAGAGGCCGTCGCCACGTACGAAAGCCGCCGCAAACTGCGCGAAATCGGTGATGGTGGTGTCGAGTGAACCGGCCGCACGCACGGCGCTGCGCTCGTCATGCGGCAGCGTGGAGCCATCGAGCGCCCAGCCGTCGGCGAGATTGCCGGCGAAGTCGGCGCGCCACATCATGCTGCTGCGGGTCATGCCGAAGCGGTCAAACACGCGGCGCTGCATCTCTCGCCCGAGATCCAGTCCCAGACCGCGCTCCAGCACAAATTGCAGCAGGATCATGCCATCGCCCGAGTATGAATATTGCGAACCCGGATCAAAATGAATGCGCAGCCGCCCATCCGGCTCCAAGAACCCGAAGTTCGCGAAGCCGCTTGAGTGGGTCAGCAGCATGCGCGGCGTTATGCGCCGCCAGCGCTCATCGCCGGCGAGATCGCTATAGCGGGCGTAGAGATCTTCGACGTCCTGCTCGGCATATTCCGGCAGCGGCTTGGGCAGGTAGTGGTCGATCGTGGTGTCGAGATCGATGACGCCCTCGTCGACCAGCTGCATGACCGTGTAGGCGAAAGCGACCTTGGTGAGTGAGGCGCCGTACATGATGGTGTCGGTCTGTAACGGGTCGCCGTCTGCGTTGCGGCGCCCGTAGCTGTTCACATAGACGACCTGGCCTTCTTCAATGAGGGCGATCGCCATGCCTTGCGCGCCGCTGACGGCCATTGCGCGCGCCGCCGCAGCGTCAACCTCCTCGGGGCGGGGCAGCGGCGGCAATGTGGGTTGCGCGGTGGCGCAAGCGGAAAGGACGAGTGCAGCGCAGGCAAGCAGGTGGCGGCTCATGGGTCTCCTCATGCCGCCTAGTTGGCCGCTCAAACGCGATTTGACGCCTCAGAATCCCGCCGTTCTGCCGATTTTTGCGATTTGAGACGCCGTAGCTCGCTGGGGCTGGTCCCGTATACCGCCCGGAACACGCGGTTGAAGGTCGCTTTCGAACTGAACCCGGCGTCGATCGCGATTTGCGTCAGGGACGCTTCGCCGTCGGTCTCGATCATGCGCGCCGCCTCGGCCGCGCGCATGCGGTTGATCATCTCGTTGAAATTCATCCCGAGCCCGTCATTGACGGCTTGGGACAGATAGCTGGTGTTTGTCCCCAGCCGCTTGGCCAAATCGGCCAGACTGAGATCGGGTTCGCGCCACCACCCTTGGACTTGGGTCTGAGATTGCCAGCGTGCGCCAAGCTCCGCCCAGTCGGGCCCGCTTGCGGCGACCGGTGCGGCTGTCATCACCGGAAACCGGCGCTCACTGTAACGCCAACCCTCGATCCCCAGCCACGTGCTCCAGGCGCCAAACCAAAGGTAGAGCGGTCCGGTCTCCAGTTCACCAATGAACCAGGAGTAGAGCCGCAGCAGGGTGAGGGCGACCAGGGTCGCGAGCAGCGTGATGAGCGTACCCGCGATCCATTGCGCCGCGTAGCGGTCGGCGTCGCTGCGCGCTTGCACCAGCCAGGTCCGATAGCGCCGGTGCAGTCGCAGGCCGGCGATGGCGTAGGCGCTGAGCGACGCCAATGTCGCCGCTTCGAGCAGCGGCTTGAAGAAGTTGTCGTGCGGCCCGTCTTTCCAGGCGGCGCGCATGTCGGCAGGCGCCAGCAGCGCGATGGAGAGATAGAGGAATTGCGCAGCGGCAGGCGCCATATGAAGAGCGGGCCGCGCCAGTCCGCGTCCATTGCTGAGCGCGCTCACATAGCCGAAGAGCAACGGTCCCAGCGCCAGCGGCAGGTTGAGCGGCATGAAGGCGAGCGCCGCCGGCACGTCGACCCGCCCGGTCCAGCCCAGGCTGTAGACGGACACGATCCCCGCCAGCGTCAGCAGCACGCAGGAGAGATATCGGTTCGCGGCGGCGTTGTTGATCGGAAACCAGAGCGCAATCGCCAGCACGACGCTCAATGCGCCGCTGCCCATCAGAATTGCGCCCAGCTCCGTCGTCACGCCATCGCTCCCTCGCGGCGTTACGTTGGTAGCTGCGGCGGCGGTCAATGTCATGCCGTGGCGTTGTCGCTCCAGTGCACGCTCATGACGGTTTACGGTTCTATCGTGCATGCATATCGTCGCCGGCCCTCGAACGCGGTTGCTGCGCGGGCCACGCGGCCGGGTCAAAGGAGCAGGTAATGGTTGGCGTGACCCTAGCGGACTTGGCCCAGGAAGCCGGCGGCGTTCCTATGCGCGTCGGTGCAGGAGGCGTCCTCTTTCGGCCCGACGACGTGTGCAAGGGATTTGTGGCGGTGCGCCGCGGCGTTATCCGCGTCGGCATGAGTTCGGCGAATGGCCGCGAAATCATCCTCTATCGGGTTCGGCCGGGAGAGATTTGTCTGCAGACATTCTCGTGCCTTGCCCAAGGCAAGGCGTACGCAGCCGAGGGCGTTGCGGAAGAGGCGATTGAGGCCTTCCTGCTGGCGCCGGAGACATTCGACCTGTTGCTGCGCGACAATCCGGTGTTTCGACGCCTTGTCCTGACGTCGATCGCTGCGCGCTTCAACGATTACGAAGGCGTGGTTGAGACGCTCGCTTTCACGGGCCTGGAGGCGCGCCTCGCCGGCGCTCTGCTTCGGTTGGCCGATCCCGCCAACGTGGTGCGCATGACCCACGAAGCGCTCGCCGCCGAGATCGGATCGGCGCGCGAAGCCGTGAGCCGTCAGCTCGGCGGCTTCGCGCGCGATGGCCTCGTCTCGCTTTCGCGGGGTCAGATTCTACTCGCCGCCCGCGACCGCCTGTCGCGCCTTGCGCAATCGCCAACGTGACTTTGTCACGGACGCCGCCCGCCCGTGCGCGCACTTTCTCTGCGTGTTGAACGCAGGGAGTTTGAAATGAAGGCGAATGAAGGCGCGGTTGACCGTGTGTTGCGGGTCATTGTCGGGCTAGGGGTTTTGTCGCTCGCCTTCGTCGGGCCGCAAACGCCGCTAGGCTATATCGGCGTAGTGCCGCTGCTGACCGGGCTCGTCGGTTGGTGCCCGCTCTATGCCGTATTTGGCTTCAGCACGTGTCCGGTCCGAAAAGCCTAAGGCGGTGGTGGGCGCGGCAGGACTCGAACCTGCAACCAGACCGTTATGAGCGGCCGGCTCTAACCATTGAGCTACGCGCCCGGTGCGGTGCGCTTCTGAGGGCAGGCGGCGTCGCCCGTCAACCCTCGCCGCGGGCGTAGCCGACGATGGCGGCGCGGACGAAGTCGTCGAAATTGATGGCGTCCAGGTGCGCCGGGTGCGGCGCCCAGGGCGGGCCGTCGAGCATCTGTACGGTGATCGACGGCTGCTTGCCCTTCGACTTCTTGTGCCGCTCAAGCGCGAACTCGGCCTCTTTCTCCACCCACTCGGATTTCGCCGCCGCCTTTGACCAGCAGAGATGGAAGAGGTCGGCCTTCTCGATCTCCTTCTTCAGCCGCGGGCTCCATTCTTCTCCGGACTTGAGCGAGGTGCGGTCGAAGAAGTGCGGTACGCCGGCCATTTCGTAGGCGGTGGCGATGGTGGAGACGGTTTCCCGGTCGGCGCTCGAATAGGAGATGAAGACTCGCTTGAAGCGGTGCAACCGCACCCGCTCGCCGTCGCCGTGCGGTTTCTTGGCGGGACCGGAGACGCCGCGTGTGAATGCGAGCACGCCGATCTGCGCGTCGTTGACGAACACGCGCGCGAGAATGACGACTTGCCTGGCGTCCTCGTCGGCTTCGACCACGTAGGAGAAATCGATCGGCTCGCCGCGCCAGGTGCGCTGCTGCAGCGCGCCATCGCAGGCGGCGCCCTTCACTTCGAGTGCGACGCCGATCGTGGACCCGATCTCGATGTCGCCCATGCCCATGCTCTGCGGCGCACTGTCGGTGCGCGGATCGGCTTGCCTCGCCGCCCTGATGACGGCCTGCAGATCCTTCGGCTGGTGGATGGTGATGCGCACCAGTTCCGGTGTGGCGCGGCGCAGCTTTTTCGGCGCGAATGCAGTGGCGTCCGCCGGCGCAAGCGACTGTGCGCGATAGCGTCCGCCGACCGTGCCGGCGACGGCGTCGCGGCCAAACATGACGCCGTCGTCCGTGCTCTGCTGCTCGGCTGCCGGACGCGGGATGGTGATGGCGCGCGAAGGCGCCTCTGGATCGATCTCTTGGATGGGCGGCGCCTGCGGCGCCGGCGCTGCAGCGACGGGCTCGTCTTCCGGCGCTTTGGTTGCATCGGCTTCCGCGGCTTCTTCGCCACCGTATGAGTCTTCATCGGCCAGCACGGGCGGCGTCTCGTCTGCTTCAGCCGGCTCTTCAACGGGCGCGTATGATTTCGGCGCCTCGGGAGGAGGCTCTGTCTCGGTGGCTTGGCCGACCTCAGGCTCAGGTTCCGGCGCTGGCGGCGCAGGCGGCTCGGCGGGCAGGGGCGCGGCGTGCACCGGCGGTTCTTCCACCGGGCCGGCGCGGCGCGTAGCGGCATGGTGCGCGCGGCGCAGCGCCTCATCGAGCTGCATGACCGGCCATGAAGAGGGCAGGAACGCGAAGGCGTTGGCCGCGTCCGGCTCCACCACGATGAGCTGCGCGCGCGACAGCTTTCCCGCGAGGGCCTGCAGCAGCGCCACATAGGCAGCGTCGCGCATCGCCGCGTGGCTGAGGATCAGCCCCACATTGGCGGCCTGCGCCATCGTGTTGGCGGCTGACTCGTGCGTGCCGAGCACATTCGCCGTCACCACATCGAGTTCGAGGCCGTAGCCGATTTCGTCGGCGACAGCTTTATCGGCCGTGGCGGCGGCGAGGTAACCGTTAGACATGAGAATCCACCCCAGAGGCGCGACCTTAGGGGGCCAACCGCCCTCAAGCAAAGTGACGCGTGCATGACGTCCTCGTTCTGGCCTAGAAAGAGGGGGAAAAGGAGAATCCTGATGCGTCCTCTGGCTGTGCTCGCGCTTACCGCAGCGCTCGGCGCTCTTCTGACCGCTTGCGCCACGCCCTGCCCGGACGTTCCCCAAGGGGCTGTCACCGCCGATTTCAATTGCGAGGACGGGTCGTCGCTGCGGGTCACCTTCACCGAAGCGCCCGACGCCGCGCGCGTGGAGCAGGAGGGCTACACCACGCTGGATCTGCCGGCGCGGGTCACCGGCGGCGGCTTTCGCTACGCCGATGGCGGCGCCGAACTGCATGGCAGCCGGGTCGAGATGCGCTGGCAGCGGCCGGGGGCGGCGGAGACAATTTGCCACCGCGCGCCGTTGCAATAGCTCCGCAACCTCATCCGGGATCGGCTAGACTTGCCCGCGATGCGCGGGGCGAGATGAACGGAGTGTCACGATGCGTCTAAAACTTTTGACCGCAGCTTTGGCGGCGGCGTTCGCGCTCGCGTCTTGTGAAACCACAGGCGATTACGGCGGCGGCCCGCCGCGGACGCAGCTTTCACAATGCATGCGCAATGCGCTGATCGGGGCCGGGGTCGGCGCCGTGATCGGTGCGACGCAAGGCCCGCGCGAGAACCGTGCTGAGAACGCCGCGATCGGCGCGGCCGTCGGCGGCGCGGCGACCTACGGCGTGTGCCGGTGGCTGTCGGCGCGCGAACAGCAGCGCGTCGAGAACGCCTATTATCGCTCGCTCAATTCCGGCGGGCCGGTGAATGACAGCTGGCAATCGGAGAGCGGCGAGCCGCGCTCGCTTGCGGTGTCGGCGCCTACGCCGGTGTCCGGGCGCGGTGGCGAGTGCCGCCGTGTGCGCGCAAGCGTCACGGACCCGCAGTATGGAAGCCAGGAGCTGCCGGAGGAAACCTTCTGCCGCAACGGCCAAGGTGATTGGGTCCCCGCCTGAACCGGCGTTGCGAAAGACTGTGACTGAACAACGGGCCGGCGCTGCAGCCGGCCCGTTTTGCGTTGCAGGTGTGCAGCAATCCGCTTGCCCCGAGCGACAAGCCGGCATTTACTCGCGCCGGGATTGCAGGGGGAGCGCCTATGCGTCGAGTATTCTTCGGCCTTTGTGCGTTGGGCGTGCTGGCGACAGCGGCGTCGGCGCAACAAACGACATCGGCGCAATTACCGGTGGAAGCGTTTGGCCGGCTGCCTGCGGTGTCCGATGCGGCGCTCTCGCCGGATGGAACCAAACTCGTCATGGCGATGACGATCGACAGCACGCCGAGCGTCGTCATTTTCGATCTGACCACGCACCAGCGTGTCTTTGGTGCGCGCACGCCGCAGGGGACGCAGCTGCGCGGTGTCGGCTGGGCCGATGAAGGTCACGCGACCTACGTCGTGAGCCAAGCGCTGGCGCCCGGACAGGTGCTGCCGCGCAATTATTATTATCGCGGCGGCCCGCGCCGGGTCGAGTTCTGGCGCAATGGCATTATCGACGTCAACGCACGCACCATGATGTTGATCTCGACCAGCACCGAAGCCTGGCGCGACCAGAACTCCGAGCTTGTTGCGCCCATTGAAGGCGATCCGGGCTATGGCCGCATGATCGGGCGCGCGACGGCGGAGGATGCGGAATATCCCACCGTCTACCGCATCAATCTCGATAACGGCCAAGTGCGCATCGCAAACATCCGCGGGGCAAATCCCGACACCATAGGGTTTCTTCTCGACTCCGAGGGCGACGTGCTTACGCGCTTCGACTCCGACGAACGCACGAACCGTTGGACCATTTTCGTGTACGACGACGAGACTCCGCGCCCGCTGCTGACTGGAACGTCCGACACCGGCTCGCCGCCCAACATTTCCGGTGAATTGTCCGACGGGCGGCTGGTGTCCGTCTCGGAAGACGACGACAGCGAATTCTACATGCTCTATGCCGTCGATCGGCGCACCGGCCAGCGCTCGCCTCTGTGGCGGCGTGAAGGGCAGGAGGTCGAGAACGCCATCACCGATCCATGGTCGCGACGCATAGTCGGCGTTGAGTGGATCGAAACGGAAACCAAGCAGGAGTTCTTCGTTCCTGCGCTGCAGGACGCGTACACACGCGTCGTTGCGCAATTCAACGGTGCTGCGCGTTTGATGTCATGGTCGCGCGACCATTCGCGTGTGCTCGTGTACGGCGAGCGCGGCCTCGACGGCGGCGGCTATTATCTCTTCACGCCGAGCGACGGACGCCTTGAGCGTTTGGCCCTGCGCTATCCGGAGGTCGCGGCCGCCGCGCGCACTTCGGAACGCCAGGCCATTACGTATCGCGCCCGCGACGGCACGCGCATTCCCGCTTATCTTACGACGCCGAGCGGCGCGGATGGACGTAACCTGCCGCTCGTGGTGCTGGTGCATGGCGGACCGCACTCACGCGATACTATGGATTTCGATTGGTGGGCGGCGTTTCTCGCTTCGCGGGGATACGCCGTGCTGCAACCCAATTACCGCGGTTCGAGCGGCTACGGCGCCACTTGGCAGCGCGCTGGGATGGGCCAGTGGGGCGGCCTCATGCAGACAGATGTCGAGGATGGTGTTGAAGCAATGGTGCGCTCCGGCATGGCCGATGCCGCGCGCATCTGCATCGTCGGCGCTTCCTATGGCGGCTACGCCGCGCTCGCAGGCGCGACGTTGACGCCAGACCGCTACAAATGCGCCGTCAGCGTCGCGGGTGTCAGCGATCTGGTCGAGTTCACCCGGACAGCGGAAACACGCTCCGGCTCGCGCAGCGCGGTCGCGGATTTTTGGCGTCTTTCGATCGGTGATCGCCAGGAAGACCGCGATCGCTTGCGTGGCGTCTCGCCGGCGCTCCTCGCAGACCGCGTGCAGGCCCCGATCCTGCTCATCCATGGCACCGACGACACCGTGGTCCCGATTGCCCAGTCCCGCCGTATGCGCGACCGGCTCAACGCCGAGCACAAGAATGTGCGCTATGTCGAGCTGCGCGGCGACGACCACTGGCTCTCGGACGCCGAGACCCGAATTCAGATGCTGCGTGAGATCGACACGTTCCTGGCCCAGAATCTTGGATCCGGCCAATAGGGCGGACGTGGACATAGGGGCGTCAGTGCGCCTAGCATTACCGCGATGGCGCGGCTGGGCGAACTTGTCGAATTGAATCCATGGGCGGGCCCGTTTGCCCGCGGCGGCAAGCTTGTCTCCGACACCCCGGCGTTCGCCGACGCCCGCAAGCACGCCTCAATCGCGCGCGCAGCGATGGGGGCGGGCGCGTGGAATACCTGGGCGCTCGCCATGGAGGCGCATGCCCGCAAGCTGAAGCTCAACGAACGCGACGCCTGGGCGGCGCTCGCCTGCGCCGATTTTCAAGGCGTGACGCTGGCGGCAGCTGACTTCGCCGCCGCGCGGTTTCCCGGACGCGCGCATTTCGCCGGCGCGCGCTTTGCGGGCGACGCGTGGTTCAACCGCGCCCATTTTGGCGATATCGCGGATTTCAGCGACTCGGTCTTCGAGCGCGACTGCTTTTTCGAAGGTGCGCATTTCGCCACCGCGGCCGATTTCGGCCACGCGCGATTCAAGCGTGACCTGCAGGCGCGCCAAGCCGATTTCCGGTCCGCCGCGAAATTCGCGGGCGCCGTGTTCGATCGCAGCGTCTGGTTTCGCGACGCCAAATTCGCGGGACGCGCCGATTTTCGCGACGCCGTATTCCTGAGTGAAGCCAGTTTCGGCGCCGCCGCCTTCACCGCGGCCGACTTCACCCACGCGGACTTTTCCGACACGACGAGTTTCGACGGTGCGCGCTTTTCGGGCGAGGCGCGCTTCGAGTCGGTGCGCTTCGGCGCGAAGGCCTGGTTTGATGGCGCGTCCTTCGCCGCTGCGGCCAATTTCGACCGCGCGCGTTTCACCCAGCCGCCGATGTTCGACGGAGTGGCGGTTGCGGAGCGAACGCAAACGCCGATCGAACAGTTACGCACCAGACTGGGAGATAAGTCATGAGCGCGCAAAAGCCGCCGCCGCATGCTTTTTTCCGGCGGCCGGCCGCCGATGCGGACATCAGTTGCCGCGTTCTGCTCTACGGGCTGCAGTCGCCGATCAATATCGGCATGGCGCTGCGCGTCGCCGAGACGTTTCAGGTTCCTATCGGGCTCTACGATCCCAGCGCGGTGTTGGAGAATGCCGACAAGCTGAAGACCGTGCGCGATTTCGGCTGCGGTGCGCTCGAACGCGCGGCCTATGGCGCAGTGAGCGGGCCCGAGGCGCTGACGAAGCTTGCGAAGACCGGCCGCATCGTCGCGACCACGGTGGTCGAAGGCGCGCAGCCGCTACCGCAGTTCAAATTCAAGCACAGCGACATCGTGCTGATCGGCAATGAGTACGACGGCCTGCCGGCCGAGGTAGAGCGCCTATGCGTCGCCGCGGTGCATATCCCGATGGCCAATGTCTGGACGCCGAAGCCGAAGTCGGAAAGCCCGATCGACGCGGCGCGCACGACCACGGTGGCGCGTGACGGCACGCCGAGCCTCAATGCGGCGATGAGCGCGGGCATCGTCTGCTATTCGGCGTTTCTGGCGCGCGAGAAGAAGCGCGCGCGGGCGCGGGCTCAGTCGGGCGCGCCGCGGTAGGGCTTGCCGGTTTTTTTCCAGAATTCCAGCGATTGCGCGATCTTGCGCACGTCGACGCCTGGGAACACGACCACTTCGCGCTTGCCGTCGGCAGGACCCGTGTTCTTCGGCTTCTTGGCGGTCTTTTCGTCGAACATCAGAATGTTGTCCAAATGAGACATGTCGTACTTCGACCCACGTCTGAAGCCGCTGATTTTCGCGATTCTGCGCGTCCAGAGCGGCGCGGGCATTAGCTGACTCCACCTCCTAACGAGAGGTTAACGGGCTCTTGGCGAGCGCCGCGGCGGTTGTGTATAAGGGCTCGTTGCGGAAGGGGATCGACCTATGCGGGCACGGCTCTTCGTCATCAGCACGATCGGCGCGCCGAAATCAGACCGCCGCCGCCAGGCCGACGGCGTGCTCGAGAACATCATCAAGCCGGCGGCAAAGCTGGCCGAGCAGCAGCTGCGCGCCGGCGGCGACGACGTCGCCGTTGAAGTCGTGCGCGGCGACCACGATCCCGACAGCAAACGCATCGGCAAGAAGATCATCGACTCGATCATGGGCAACGAACTCATCGCCCTGGTTGCGTTCGAGCCCAACGAGAACGTCTTTTACGAAGCGGGGATCGGTCACGCCGCTGGCCGTGCGCTGCTGATCCTGCGTCACGTGAAATACACGATGCCGATCGATGTGCGCGATTACCCGTACGTGGATTACACCGACAACGACTGGAAGAACGCGAAGCGCGCCGCACGCAAGGACGGGCCGGTTGAGCAGTATGCGGCGATGATCCGCCTGCAACTGAGCAAGCCGCGCTACGAGGCGCCCTTCGAGCAGGCCGACATTTGCGCCCTGGGCAGCACCGCAGTACTCGGCAAATTCCGCGATCTCTCTTATCTCGACTGGAGCAAGATGATCCTTGATGCGCGCAAGGAGCTCTGGTTCGCGGGCATTTCGCTTTGGCAGGTGATCGATCCGGAGGTCACGAGCTTCTATATCCCCGACGCCAACGGCGATTGGCCGGAGAAGTCGAACTCAAACCTGATCAATCTGGTCGGCAACGTGCTCGCGCGCGGCGCCGACGTGAACATCATGATGATGCATCCCGACAATCCGGCGCTCTCAGCCATGCTGCTGAAGCCTGCAGGCTATGTCGGCGACGGTCCCGCCGAACGGCTCGCGAGCGTGCGCGAGCAGATCCAGCGGGCGCACAAGGAGTGGACGAACCGCCGCGCGCAGCTGATGTCGGGGGAGGGGATGGCGCGCTTCGGCACGGACCGGGCCGCCGGCAAATTCAACATCATCCAGGTGCGCACTGGGTTGATCGCGCAGCGCACGACCTGGACCGAACGCGCGACCGTCACCAGTCCATATTTCGCTTCCATACCCTACAGCGGTGGCGGCCCGGCGTTCCGCTCGAAGGAAGGCCAAGCCTACCACGCAGCGATCGGCCAGGAGCTGCGCGACCTCCGCGACGCCAATACCGGCGCCGCGGAGCAGGCTCCTGGCGTCGCCGCGGCCGACTAGTTTTTCGCGCCGCCGTTTGCGCGCTTCATCAGTTCCTGTTTGCGCGCGGCCATCTGCTGGCCAAGCACATCGAGATCGATGTCGGCCTTCTTCGCCTTCGCGAACATGCCGTCGCGCTGCTCTTCTTCCTTCACGTGGTGGCGGATCATTTCGCCGAGCACGGTGACCTTCGCATCCCAGTGGTCGTCGCCCGGCTTCCCGGCTTCGATCTCGGCGATGAGCTTCTTGGCGCCGTCGTGCTCGACGTCGGCCTCGTCCATCATATCCTGCTCGATGCCCGCCTCGCGGCAGGCGGGATAAAAAATCTCTTCCTCGATCTGCGTGTGCACTTTGAGCGCGGTGCAGATCTGTTTGGCGAGCTTGCCCTTCTTGGAGGCGCTGTTGGTCTTCTCGAAATCGTCGAACCAGTCTTCGACCTGCGCGTGATCGTCCTTCAAAAGCTTGATCGCGTCCGGCGCGGCGGCGCGTTTGGCGGTCGAGCGGCGGGTCTCGGTTTGGGCAGTCGGCATTGCGGGCTCCTGATGCTGGGATGGCTCAGGAAAACCGCAATGCCGCCCGGCGGTTCCCGTTACGAACGATGCGCAGCGGGGGCGGTGCTCAGTGGCGCCGGTCCCAGCGGTCTTCACGCCGGTCCCAACGATCCTCGCGGCGGTCCCGCACGTCCTCGCGGGCGTCGCGCACGTCTTCACGCGCATCGCGGACGTCCTCGCGCCGGTCGCGCCAGCCGCCGTCATACATGGCGTCGCGGACGTCCTCGCGCGCATCGCGTACGTCTTCGCGCGCGTCGCGGCGATCTTCGCGCCGGTCCCAGCGGTCTTCGCGGCGGTCCAGGCGGTTCTCGACCCGGTCCCAATGCCGGTACGGATGCGCGGAAGCAGGCGCGGCAGCGGCAAATGACGCAAGCATCGCCAGCGCGCACGCAGTTAACATGACTCTCATGATCGGCTCCTTCGTCGCCCCTCGGGAGATGAAACGCAGGCGACGCGGGAGTCCGTCGCTCAAATTGCGAGCGCCTGCGCCAACACCGCATCTCGGCCTGTGGCGATGTCGGCGCGGGTAGGCGCGACGAGCACGTCGGGCGTGAGGCCGGCGTCGGGCTTCGGCGTCAGCGGGAATCGGCCAATCAGCGGCAGGTCCGCCTCCAAGCCGCACGCCGGCAGGCGCAGGAAAAAGAATGCGCCGCCATTGATGCCGCGCTGATTGCCGCCCGTGGGCTGGCCGACAAGCCGGCCGATGCGATTGCTTTGCACCAATTCCGCGAACTGGAAGGTGGCCGACGAATTTTGCGCATCGGTCAGCACAATGAGTTCGGCATTGAGTCGCGGCGGCTTCGGCGCGATGCGCTCCACATCGGCTTCACCACGCAAGCGATACCAGCCGTCGCCGACCGGTTGCGCGTCCTCGCCCCAATTGCGGAATGAGCGGTCCCAGGTGTCGAGATAGCGGTTGAGATCGTCCGGCGTTTGCCGATAGCGCACGCGCCGCTGATAGCCTTCGCGCGACAGATCGGCGTCGATGAAGCGGGCGATGATGTCGTTGCCGCAATCCAGGCCGCCTTCATTGCCGCGCACGTCGCAAATGAGCTTACTGACGCCGCGCGCCTGCATTCCCGCGAAACTGGCGTCGAGGAAGCCGCGCCAGTCCCAGCTGCTGTTATAGAGCGCCCAATTCGGCATTGTGAGGAGCGCCGTCCCCCGCTGCGGGTAGGACAAAGTCCAGGCGGGCCCTTCATCGCTTGCGCCGGCCTGCATAGCGGCGCGGCGCGCCGTCAGATCAATCGCGGCCACGTCGACGGTTTCCACGCGCGGCGAGCCGGGCGGCTTTACACGCACGCGGAAGCTGCCACCCGGCTTGAAGACGAGGCCGTAAAAGATGTCGAACGTCTCGTAGCGGTCGTAGCCGCGCACCTCCAAGAGCGCCCGCCGTTTCGCATCGTTGCCGCCGTCTGCGCGGGCGTAGGGCAGCAGCGTGCGCAGGATGCGGCGGGCGGGGACGCCATCGATGGAAACGACCTCCGCACCGGCGCCGAGCATCGCGTTGCCGGAGAAATTCGCCAGCGTCACCATGCGCCCGTTCAGCCAGCAGAAATGAAACGGCAGCAGCGGCAGGCTGTCGAACAGTTCCGCCTGCACGGCGTCGGACTGGTTGTAGAAGTTCGCGTAGGTGTGGCCGCAGCGGATGGTCGCCAGGAAGCGCGAGAGCGTGAGATACGCGTCCGCCCGGGTGCGCACCGCAGCGAAGTCACGAGTCAAAGCGCCGAGGCGCGCGTCCATTTGCCGGGGCGTAGTGTAGCGGTAGAGGCCCGGATGCAGCGCGTCGTACGCGCGCCTTAGAATAGCGATGTCGCCCCCAAGCTCGCCGTCAAGACTCTGCCCCCAAGCGGCAGGCGCCAAGGCCAACCCGGCCGCCCCCGCCATCACCCCTCGACGTGTCAGCATTCATCTCTCCGGCGCCCTTATCCTGTTCTACGCGGCGGCGGCGTTTTCAGATGAGCGCCACAGGAAAGCGAGGTAGGGGAGGAGCGCGCAGGCGCCGATCCAGAGGAGGGGCAAAAGCGTAGCATCGCCGCCAGATAGGTCGGCGACCTTAAGCGCACCCTGCACGACAGCATGTAGCAGCGCCGGCGCCCAGATCGTACGTCCGCCCAGTTCGTAGAGGCGGCAGAGCGCCGGGGTGATGACGATGGAGAGCGCCAGCGACGCAAGCGCGAGCGGCAGGGTCATCGAGAGCAACAGCACCGCATGCGCCAAAGCAAACGGCGGCAGCGACAACGCCACCGCGCGCCAGAACGGGCGTCCGTGCCGGATGCGTCCGAACACCAGCCCGCGGAACAACACTTCTTCCGCCACGCCTGCTTGCGCCAACAAGCCGGGCACGAGCCAAGGCCAGTCCGCGCGCAGCGACAGCGTCGTGCCTGAGGCCAGCGCCGCCAGCGGCAGCGTCGCAATAAGCAATGCGCCGATCGCGCTGGCCGCGATCATTCCGGCAGCACGCGGTGCGCCCAGACCCAGCGCGCGTATGCTCTCGCGCCACGAGCCCGCAAAAACGGTCCGGTCTAAGATGAGCACGGCGGCCAGCACCAGCGCGCCGACCGCCAACCCCCATTCGCCGCGGAAGCTCTGCAGCGACCGCGCCGACCAGTCCATGAGCGCGAACAGCCCCGCCGCCGCGCCGTAGAGCGCAACCCAGAAGCGCCGGGGGGTGTTTTCGCTCACTATAAAGCTGTCCGGCGTCGAGGCGGGCCGGTCAAGCCGCCTCGACGCCACCGCGAAGCATCGCTATATCCCGCGCTTCCCATTTCCACCCAGGACGCGACGACAATGGCGGCTCAGCCGGCACAATACATTTTCACGATGCAAGGCCTCACCAAGGCCTATCCGGGCGGCAAGAAGGTGTTCGAGAACATCTGGCTGTCGTTCTTCCCGGACGCGAAGATCGGCGTCGTCGGCGTCAACGGCTCGGGCAAGTCGACGCTGATGAAGATCATGGCCGGGCTCGACAAGGAGTTCACCGGCGAAGCCTTCGCCATGAGCGGCACCAAGATGGGCTACCTCGAGCAGGAGCCGCAGCTGAACGAAGACATGACCGTGCGCGAGAACGTCGAGTCGTGGTGCGCGGAAAAGCAACTCGTCATCCGCTTCAACGAAGTCTCGATGGCGGTGGGTGAGAACTACACCGACGAACTCATGGAGGAGATGACCAAGCTCCAGGAGCAGATCGACGCCTCGGATGCGTGGGACATCGATTCAAAGATCGACATGGCCATGGATGCGCTGCGTTGCCCGCCCGACGATAGTGGCGTCACCAAGCTCTCCGGCGGCGAACGCCGCCGCGTCGCGCTCTGCCGCTTGCTCTTGTCGAAGCCCGACATGCTGCTGCTCGACGAACCGACCAACCACCTCGACGCCGAAAGCGTCGCCTGGCTGCAGCATCACCTCGAAAACTTTCCGGGCTGCGTGATCCTCGTCACCCACGATCGCTACTTCCTCGACCAGGTGACGAAGTGGACGCTCGAACTCGATCGCGGCAAGGGCATTCCCTACGAGGGGAATTATTCCGCGTGGCTCGAAGCCAAGGCCAAGCGCGCGGAAGCCGAACAGAGCGAAAGCGAAGGCCGCAAGAAGGCGCTGGCGCGCGAACTCGAATGGGTGCGCCAGTCTCCCAAAGCACGGCAAGCCAAGTCGAAGGCGCGTCTCACCCGCTACGAAGAAATGGCGGCCGAGGCCGAGCGCGAAAAGCAGACGTTCGCGACCATCCAGATTCCGCCAGGCCCGCGTCTCGGCCAGAACGTCATCGCCTTCGACGGTCTGAAGAAGGCGTTCGGCGACAAGCTGCTGATCGACGGGCTCACCTTCAAGCTGCCGCCGGGCGGCATTGTCGGCATCATCGGCCCCAACGGCGCCGGCAAGTCGACGCTCTTCCGCATGATTACCGGCGATCAGAAGCCGGACGAAGGTTCGATCACCATCGGCGAGAGCGTGAAGCTCGGCTTCGTCGATCAATCGCGCGATGCGTTGGACGACAAGAAGACGATCTGGGAAGAAATTTCCGGCGGCCTCGATGTGCTGACCGTGGGCAACCGCGAAATCCCCTCGCGCGCCTACGTGTCGAGCTTCAACTTCAAGGGCAGCGACCAGCAGAAGAAAGTCGGCCAGCTCTCCGGCGGTGAACGCAACCGCGTGCACCTGGCGAAGACGCTCTTGACCGGCGCCAACGTGCTCTTGCTCGACGAACCGACCAACGATCTCGATGTCGAAACCCTGCAATCGCTGGAAGCGGCGCTCGAAGACTTCGCCGGCTGCGCCGTCGTCATCAGCCACGATCGCTGGTTCCTGAACCGCCTGGCGACGCACATCCTGGCGTTCGAGGGCGACAGCCACGTGGAATGGTTCGAAGGCGACTTCGACAGCTACGAGGAAGACAAGATGCGCCGCCTGGGCGTGAGCGAGATCATCCCGAGCCGGGTCAAGTTCCAGAAATTCGGGCGGTAAGTGAGGGGGGCGCAGGATGGAGATGCCCGGTCTCGCGCTGATGACGATCGCGATCCTGCAATTTACGATCGTGCCGCCGATCGCCGATCTGAACGGTTCACACGCGCTCAATCCGGCATGGCCCCCGCACGCGCGCTTTCACGTGGTGACGCAGATCATTCTCACCTCCAGCCTCGGTCTGGTCGCGCTCTTTTTCTTGTGGTCTGGGCGTGTGTCTGCCGATCTCGGCGTTTGCATCGCCACCATCCTCGCCGCGGTCGCGCTGGGCAGCTTTTTCCTTAGCGCTGGCGCTGCGCGCCTCTATGGCGGCCAAATCAACGCACGCCTCGGACTCGCCAGCGCGCGCGTTGGCGGCATTGACGGTAACGTGGTCAACTTCGGCGTGGCCACGCTTCTGCTGATCGTGGGGCGTCTACTGGTTCTCTTCGGGAGCTAGCGAAGCGGCGTGTCAGTTTTCTTGCCGATTTCGCGGCAATCCACATTGTCGTCCCACGCAAGGTAACTTTCCTCGCCGCCGCCGCCGCCCCGAACGCTGGCGACACCGGTCTCGGCGATTTCCTTCATCAGCTGCAGCGAAAGCTTGCGGTTCATGCCGGACGATTGTTCGACAACGCTGAGAGAAGCCTTCTTCATATTGTGCTGCAGCTTGGCCAAGTGCTCAAAAAATCCCGCGGACGCTGGTCGATTGCGACGTATCCGGTAGATTGCTTCTCGTTGCGCGTCTGTAAGCGCCATGCCGGCCTCCCCAATCTCGCTTGCAGATAACAACCTCTGGGCGCGGCCTACAAGAGAGCGAACGGGGAACGCGGTGGTGATCTGACGATCTGCGCATGAATAGCCGGAGGCGCCGCGTTCCGAGCTTAACCCGCGACCGCGCGTTCGATCGTCTGTTTCAGCCAAGGCGCAAACGACGCTGCTTGCGTCGATGGCGCCGTGTGATCGCCAGGCGCCAGTAGGAAGGGGGCGCCCAGCGCATCCGCCAGCGCGTACGCCGCGCGATGCGCCGGTTGGCCGCGCGATTGCTCCCCCGCCGCGCAGGCGATGGCGCAGCCACGCAGTCTGTCGATGTCCGTAACATAGCGCACCGTCGCGGGCGCCATACGAGTTATGAAGAATTTCTGCTTTTCACTTTCGGCCGCCGTCGGCGGCGGCAGTGGCGGTCCCGAAGCGGCGCCCGTCATGATCTCGGTCACCTGCATGAACGCGCGCACGCCCGCGGCCGGATCGGTCGCGCCGGTGTGGAACGCAGTCTCGCTTCGCGCGAAGACATCGCCGCCGAGCAGCCGGAACAGCGGCGGCTCGTGCGCGACGAGCAGCTTCACGGCGTCGGGATAACGGCTGAGCAATTCAAGACCCGTGACCGCGCCGCCGCTGGCGCCGAAAAGGAGCACGTCGCGCGCGCTGAGATGCCGGATCAGCGCATACAGGTCGTCGGCGAAGGCGCTGGCGTCGACAGCGGCGTCGTCCTCGAGCGTGCTGTCGCCGATGCCGCGCGGATCGTGTATAACCACTGTGAAAGCGTGCGCCAGCGCAGCCGCCAGCGCTGAAAATCCAGAAATGCCAGCCGGCGCGCCGACCAGGAATAAGTGGGGGCCTGTACCCGAAGCGCGATAGGCGATCTGCGCGCCGGCAGTTTTCACTAAGCCGCTCATCCGCGATGACTTAGTACTACGATGGCGCGGGACCAGTCGCGCGCTAACCCCGCGCCCCCGCCACATACGCATCGATCACGCGCCCCAGCACCGTCATCGGCACGTTGCCGCCGCCGACGACCGCATCGTTGAATGCCGCGAAATCGTACTTGTCGCCGAGCGCCGTTTGCGCGCCTTCGCGCAGGCGGTTGATCGTGCTGTGCCCCACCTTGTAGCCGCACGCCTGTCCGGGCCATGAGCAATAGCGGTCCACTTCGCTCGAGACTTCGCCGGCGTTGGAGCCGTTTTCGCGCACGAAGAAGTCGACGCCTTGCGCGCGCGTCCAGCGCTTCGAATGCAGCCCCGTATCCACCACCAAGCGGCAGGCGCGGAACGCTAAAGATTGCAGATAGCCCAGGCGGCCGACAGGGAAGTCGTCATAGACGCCCAGTTCATCGGCGATCTGCTGCGCGTAGAGCGCCCAGCCTTCGGAATACGCGTTGAAGCCCAAGAGCGAGCGGATGAGCGGTTGGCGGAAGGTGTATTCGCCCTGCCAGACATGGCCCGGGATGGCTTCGTGATAGGTGAGATCGGGCAGATCGAATTTGCGGTGCAGATCGGTGGTGCGGAGGTTGATCCAGAAATGGCCGGGCTCGCGGCCGTCGATGGTGCCCGCGCCGCCATAGGCGCCCGGCGCGCCGGCTTCGACATCCGGCGAAATGCGCACGACCTCAAGATAACCGCGCACCAAAGTGTGGAACGCGCGCGGCAGCCGCGCGCGGATGTCGGTGAGCTTGTCCTGGATGAAGGCCATGATCTCCGCGCGGCCGGCATCGCCTTCCTTGAATTTGTAGCGCGGATCGTCGGCCAGCGCGGTCATGCGCGCGCCGACACTGCCCTGGGTGTAGCCGATGGAGCGCAGGATCGGATCCATGCGCGCGTGCAGTGCGTGCAATTCGTCGAGGCCCATCTGGTGGACCTGGTCGGGCGTCATGTCGGTGGTGGTGCCGGCCCGCAGCGCCCAGGCGTAATATTCTTCGCCGCGCGGCAGCTTCCACACCCCGGCCTCGGCGGGCGCGCGCGACTGCAGCGAGTCCAGCATGGCGATCTGGCGATCGAGCGCGGGCGCAATCGTCTGCTCCGCCACCCGCGCAGCGTCCGTCGCGTACTTCGCATCGAGGTTGGCGCTGGCCGCCCGCGTCGCCAGCGACGTCACCACGCCCCATTGCGCGACCGGCGCGGCGCGGCTGGTGCGCAATTGCTGCAGCGTCTTCGCCAATAAGAAGTCCGGCAGCACCACGCCCTGGCCGGCGTCGGCGCGCACGCGCTCGGTCTCGCCGTCGAGCTGGTCCGCATAAGCTTGCATGCGCGCGAGATACGCGTCCGCATCGGCGGCGGAGCTGATCGAGTGGCTGGAGTCGAGGAAAGAGGGGATTTCGACAAACGCGCCGACATTCTGCGCCACCGCGTAGGGCGAATTTCGGTAGGACCAATTGTTGTTGAGGATGGCGACGTCGCCGTACGGGAACTGAAAGCCGTCCGACGCCAACTCGTACACTGTCTTCACCACGTCAACGTCGAGCTGTTTCTCCGCCGTCAGGCCGCTCGTGTTCAGTGCACGCAATTGCGCCAGCCGGTCGCGCACGTGATCCTTGACGCCGCTCTGGCCTGCCGCGCTGCGGTCGCCCAGCCGCGCGCGCAGCGGCGCGCGCGCATCCTTGTCGACACCGGCGCTGGTGGCGCTTTCGGGATAGTCGCTCAGCAATTGCTCGGTGATGTCGGCGAGCAGTGTGTCTGGGTTGGCGCCCGGCGCGCAGCCCGGCAGAGCCTGTAGCGCAAGCGCGGCGGCGCCGGTTTGCAACAAGGCGCGGCGATGAAGCGGCATGAACGTCCCCCGAAATCCAGGGCTTCGATCAAGGGCGCCCCATGCGCCGGGTCAAGCGGGAAGCGCCGAACCGGCGCATCGCGGCGGCAAAATCAATCGGCCGCGCAGCAAGAGGCTGCGCGGCCGCATCAGTCCGAAATGTGAGGTCTCAGCCGCGGTGCGGCTCGTCCGCAATCTGGAACACGACGCGCAAATTCACCGGCGACCCGACCGCGTCGCTGCCGTCCGAAAGCTGCGGCGCATGGCGGAACGTGCGCGCCACCCGCAGCGCGGCGTTGCCGAAGCCGCCGGGCGTCGCCGAAACCGTTTCGCATCCGAGCGCGCCGCCGTCCTGCACCACGCAGTGCAGACGCGCTTCGCCTTCACGGCCGCGCGAGAGCGCGCGCTCGGGATAAAGCGCCGAGAGGCGACGCGCGGTCGGCGTTTGCGACCACACCGGCCGGCGCGGCGCGGTGACGACGATTTCGTCGCTGTTGGTTTCGCCGGTGTCGTTCACGACGGCGCTCACCGGCGTGATGCCGATGGTTTCTTCCGGAACTTCGGTCGCTTGCACCGCCGCGGTGCGTCGCGGTGTCGCCGTACGCGTCGCCGCGGGCGCGGCCTCGGCGCTTTCATCCGCGGTGGCCGTCTCGGCGATCCGGCTTTGCTCTTCAAGCGGGCCGGCGCGCACGCCTTCGTCGGCGCCGTAGGGCTCGTTGTAGGCGAGGTCGGAGACGGTCTGGCTCTGTGAAGGGGCCATCGTCGTATAGGCGTAGTAGCCGCCGCCGATCACGATCGCCGCGGCCACCGCGCCGAGCAGCCATTTGCCGCCGCCCCCGCCGCCCTTCGAAGCATGGATTGTGGTCGCGCCATGGGGTTTGTCGCTCACGTCTCGTCCCTCCTTGAGTTTCATGCCGGAACCCGCGATGCCGCAACTCTGCCTTTTGACATTGGTTCCCCGTCCGCGCGGGTTGTGGCCACTGTCATGGGAATTCGAGCGCGTTCACGCCGTGACCGCGGTCACGGTCGGCGCATGGCTGTGCGGCGCGTCGCGACGAACATTTCGTAGGCGCATCAATGTAGTTCTGATTCTGTGCATAACGCGCAAATCAGTTCAGCATTCACACCGTCACCGTTCCGGACCCGGTCCGGAGAGACGCAACGGGGAGAGGAATGCAGCTGCGCAAATACCAACCGCTCTTGTCGCATCTCCAGCGCCGCAAGGGGCGCCCGGAAATGCTGTCTTTCGAGGACATCGAGAAATTGATCGGCGCGGAACTGCCGCCGAGCGCGGCGAAGAGCCGGTCATCGTTTTGGTCCAACAATTACCGGGACGAGAATTCGCACGCGCGTGCGTGGTCCCGCGCTGGCTACCGGGTCGCCTATGTCGACCGCGAAGAGCGGATCGTGCGCTTCGAACGCACGCACTGAAACTTGAGTTACGGCAAACCGGGCGGCCCGCGCGTCGATGAGGCGTTGCGGGCCCGTTCGTTTGAGGTGCGCCGCCTGAGCAACAGTGCGACAAGAGTCGCATGAAGCGTTGGATTCTCGGCGGCGTCGCGGTCGCGCTGGTCATTGCTCTCGCTGTCATCGCGCTGCTGCTGCAGCGTGATGCAGGTTACGACGCAAAATTCGACACCCATGTCGCTGCGCCCGCCTATCCTCAACAGCACCCGCGCGTTTTGTTCGACCAGGGCCATCACAACGCGCACGCGATCAACGGATCCTATCGCCCCTTCGTAGAGCTCCTGCGCAACGATGGCTATGATGTGGAGGCGCTTGAGACCGCGGTGACGCCCGCGATCCTCCGCGGCGTCGCCGTTCTGGTGATTGTCAGCGCGCAGGGCGCCAACGAGACCAACGACGGTTCGGCCTTCACCGAGGCGGAAGCGAGCGCCATTTCAGAATGGGTCCTGCGCGGCGGCGCGCTGCTGTTGATTACCGACCATTGGCCGTTCGGCGCCGCGGCCGGCCCGCTGGGCGAGCGGTTCGGCGTCGATATGAGCAAAGGCGTGACCAGTGATCCCGCGCATTCCTTGACGCGGCTCAGCGACAGCCACCTCGTGTTTTCCCGCGAAAATGGCTTGCTCGGCGCTCACCCGATTATGGAGGGGCGCGGCGGCGCCGAGCGCATCACGCGGCTGCTCACCTTCACCGGCCAGTCGCTGCGCGGGCCCGCGGACGCCACGCCCCTGCTGCTGCTCGCGGACACCGCGCGCGACGCCCCGCCCGGCGCGCCGGTGGTGACGCGCAACGGCGGCGAGGTGCAGGTGTCCATGACCTACGGTGAGCCGCGTTCCGCCGCCGGCTGGGCGCAGGGCGTGGCCATCTCATTCGTGCGCGGCCGCGTTGTGGTGCTGGGCGAAGCCGGCATGCTGCGGGCGGCTGAGGACGAAGAGGGAAGACCCTTCGGCATGAACTATCCCGGCTATGACAACCGCCAGTTTGCGCTGAACGCCATGCATTGGTTGTCGCGGCTTATTTGACTTGCCGCGCATCCGATCGCGCCAGAAACTGCATCTCTCGCCTAAGGGCGGGAAATTGGAGGATTGCATGCGTTTCGTGGTGGCGGCTTTGGCGCTGTTGGGGCTGGCGGCCTGTGACGGCGGTCCAATCGGCGCGGACAGCAACGGCTCGACCCCCGCCGGCTATCGCCTCGAAGTTCGCGCGCTTGAGGGCGTGCAGACCTACCTGATCACCGCGCCAGACGGCAAAGTGGTGGGCGCTCAGGCCGCCGACGGCGCCTCGCGCCTGCTTGACGACCAACGCATCCAGGAAATCGCCGATACGCCGATGCCCGCCGACGCCGACGCGCCGCCGGAAGTGATGTCGCTGAAGCTGCCCGGCTTCGAAATGAGCATCAACGCCGACCAGAATGAAACCGGCGACGCCACGGCCGGCGACGCCACGGCCGGCGACGCCACGTCCGGCGACGACGGTGGCAACGCGCAAGTGAAGATGCGCGTACGTGGCCAGGAAATGGTGAGCATCGATGCGCGCGAGAACGGCCCCGGCGACGCCGACGACATTGCGCACGTGGTGATCAGCGGCGCCAGCGAGGAAACCGCCCGCGACTTCATCACCGACGCCGACGAGTTGTCGGAAGAGGTGAAGCAGCAAATGCGCGCCGCCCTCGGATTCAACTGAGTTCCATTACATTCCCGAAGCTTGCGCGCGGGCAGGGCATCGGCTCTGTTCGCCGCATTCGAGGGGAATCATGCATTCGTGGATGCGCGCGCTTGCTGCGGCGCTGACTTGTTTCGCTTTCGCTTCGACGCCGGCTCAGGGCGAAGAAGGGATGTGGACGTTCGACAATTTTCCGGCCGCGCGCATGCGCCAGCAGATGGGCTGGGCGCCGGATCAGGCCTGGCTCGATCGCGTCATGGTCGGCACGGCGCGGCTGCCAGGCTGTTCGGGGTCGAATGTGAGCGCCGAAGGGCTCATGCTCACCAACCACCACTGCGCCATCGCCTGCATCCGCGCGCTTTCGACGGCGGAGCAGGATTTTCTGGCTGACGGCTTCATGGCGCGCACCCGCGCGGAAGAGCGCCGCTGCGCCGGCATGTCAATTCTCCTGCTGCAGGGCGTCACCGACGTCACCGCGCGGATCGAAGCGGCGACCGCGGGCGCCGCGCCCGATGCGTTTGCGCAAACGCGCGACGCCGAGATCGTGCGCATCCGCGCGACCTGTCCGCGCGGTTTCGCCTGCGAAGTGGTGACGCTTTACGGCGGCGCGCGCTTCGCCCTCTATCGCTACAAGCGTTATGACGACGTGCGTCTCGTGTTTGCGCCCGAGCACGCAATGGCGGCGCTGGGTGGCGAAGCCGACAATTTCAACTTTCCCCGCTACTGCCTCGATGTGGCGTTCCTGCGCCTCTATCAGGATGGAGCGCCCGTCGAGACGCCGCGTCACCTGCGCATGCGCTGGACGCCGATCGAAGCCGACGAAATCGCGCTCGTCGCCGGCAATCCGGGTGCGACCTCGCGGCTGCTGACGACGGGCGAACTCACATTCCAGCGCGACTTCGTGTTGCCGTGGCGGCTGGAAAGCTTGCGCGCAGCGCGTGCGCGGCTTCAGCGCTTCGAAGCGCTGTCTCCGGACAACGCCCGCACTGTCGCCGACGTGCTGCAGACGACCGAAAATTCGCTCAAGATGTACGAAGGCCGTCTCGCAGCGCTACGCGATCAGGCGAGCTTCCAGCGCGCCGCCGCCGCCGAAACCGATCTCCGCGCCCGCGTCGCGCGCAATCAGGCCGCCACGCGCGAGGTGGGCGACGCTTGGGGCGAAACTCAGCGCGCTGAGACCGCCTATCGCAGCTTCTTCTATCAGCATCAGTATCTGGAAGCCGGCGCCGGCGCAGGCTCGGAATTCTTCACCTGGGCGCGCGACCTTGTGCGCGGCGCTGATGAGCGCACCAAGCCGAACGCAGAACGCCTCGCTCGCTACAGCGACGCGCGCATCGGACTGGTCGAGCAATCGCTGCGCGCCGATCGTCCTGTCGATCGCGCTCTTGAGCAGGTGAACCTCGCCATCTGGCTCGACGGCATGCGCGCGCGCCTGGGGCGCGATCCAGTTGTGCAGCGCGTGCTCGGCGGCGCTTCAGCCGAGGAATTGGCCGCCTATCTGAGCCAGTCACAGCTCGACGACCCACAGGTGCGCATGGATCTTTGGCGCGGCGGTGCGCCGGCGATTGCGGCCTCGACCGATCCGATGATCACCTTCGTGCGCTCATGGGATGCGGAGGCGCGCGCCGTCCGCGCGCGCTACGTGCGCGACGTGGAAACGCCGGTGGCGCTGGCTCACGAGCGCATCGCCCGCGCGCGTTTCCGTGCCTTCGGCGATGCCCACTATCCCGACGCCACCTTCACGCCGCGCCTCTCCTACGGCCGCATCGCGGGCTGGAGCGATAGCGGACAGACCGTCGAACCGTTCACGCGGCTTTCGGGTCTTTTCGCACGCCCAGGAGTCACCCAGCGCTGGATCTCGGCGCGTCCGACGCTCGATGAAGCGACGCTCTACAATGTCACCTCATCCAACGACATCATCAGCGGTAATTCCGGCTCGCCCTTGCTGGACCGGGAAGGCGATGTCATCGGCGTCGCCTTCGACGGCAATTTGCATTCGCTCGGCGGCGAGTACTTCTATGACGGCGGCCTGAACCGCATGGTCAGCGTCACCTCAGCCGCGATGCGGACCGCGCTGGTGAACGTCTACGGCATGGACGCGCTAGTGGCGGAGATGGATCGCTAATCTGCGGCGGCGCCTAGGCGCGCCCAGAGTGACTGGGTCACCAAATCTCTACGCGCTGATCATCCGGCAGATAGAGCGCATCGCCTTCCTGCACGTTGAACGCTTCGTACCAGGCGTCCATGTTCCGCACGACGCCATTGATGCGATAGACGTTGGGCGAGTGCGGATCGCTCAGGATCTGATTGCGCAGCGCCTGATCGCGGATGATCTGCCGCCGGCCTTGGGCACGCGCCAGGAAGAAGCGCTGCACGCCAGTCGTGCCTTCGAGCAGCGGCGGCTCCGCGCCGTTCAGCGACAAGCGATACGCGTGCAGCGCTACCTGCAATCCGCCATTGTCGCCGATATTTTCGCCGAGCGTCAGGCGTCCGTTCACATGAATGCCCGGTAGCGGTTCGAACGCATCGTATTGCGTCGCCAGCGATGACGTGAGCGCCTGGAAGCGCTCGACGTCCTGCGCATTCCACCAATCGCGCAGTACGCCGCGGCCGTCCGACTTCGCGCCCTGGTCGTCGAAGCCGTGGCCCATTTCGTGACCGATGACGCCGCCGATGCCGCCATAGTTCACGGCCGGATCGGCGTTTGGGTCGAAGAGCGGCGGTTGCAGATAGCCGGCAGGGAAGACGATCTCGTTGAAGGGAGGATTATAGTACGCATTCACCGTGTGCGGGTTCATGAACCATTCTTCGCGATCGCTCGGTTTGCCGATGCGCGCGATTTCATACTGCGCCTGCCACACCTGCACGCGCTGGCGATTGCCGAACGCGTCGCCGGCGCGGATCTCCAGCGCCGAATAATCCTTCCAGCGGTCCGGGTAGCCGATCTTCGGGCGGAATTGCGCCAGCTTTTCGCGCGCAAGACGCTTCGTCTCCGGGCTCATCCACGTGACGGCGTCGATGCGTTCGCCGTAGGCGCGGCGCATGTTCTCGACCAATTCCAAAGCTTGCGCCTTGGCTTCCGGGGAGAAGTGGCGCTGCACGTAGACCTGGCCGACGATCTCGCCCATCGCGTTGTTGACGGACTGGATGCCGCGCTTCCAGCGCTCGCGCTGCTGCTGTTGGCCGTTCAGGGTCTTGCCATAAAAATCGAAGACGGAGTCGTCGATCGTACGGGGCAGGACGGCGGAACGGGAGCGCACATAGTGCCAGGTGATGTAGTTCTTCCAGGTGCTCACCGGCGTCGCCACGAACAGGTCCGCGAGCGGGCCCATGGCGGAGAGTTCGGCGATCACGCACTCGTCCGTATTCGCCACGCCACTTGCGTCGAACTGCGCGTCCCACGGATAACGACGCGACAGCGCGCGCACGTCGGCGCGGCGGCGGAGATTATAGGTCTTGTCGCGTTCGCGGCGGTCGGCGATCGGCCAATGCCGCTCGGCGATCTGGGTTTCCAGCGCCACCACGGCGCGCGCTTTCGCGACCGTGGCGCTTTGGCCGACGAGCCCCAGCACTTCGCTGATCTTGGCTTCGTAGGCGGCGCGAATGGCGGGGAATTGGCCGTCGCTACGGCGATAGTACTCGCGCTCGGGCAGGCCGATGCCGCCGTGCGAAAGATAGGGCAGGTAGCGGTCCGGATTTCCTTCATCGAGTTGGATCGAGAGATCGATCGGCGAGGAGATGCCGACATCATCGCGGCAGATGAAGCGGATGACGTCTTCGTGCGTGCGCAGCGCCGCGATCGCCGTGAGCATGGGCTGGATCGGCGCGATGCCCGCTCGGTCGATCGCGTCCTGATCGATGAAGGCGTTGTAGAAGTCGGCGATCTTTTGTTCGTTGGAGCCGGGCGCGCCGCCCGAGCGCGCAGCGTCTTCGATGATCGCGCGCACGTCGCGCTCGGCTTTTTCAGCCAGGATGTCGTTGGTGCCCCAAGTGACGCGGTCGGCGGGGATCGTGTTGTTGGCCATCCACGTGCCGTTCACATAGCGGAAGAAGTCGTCGCCCGGCTTCACGTTCAAATCGCGCGCCGCGAGATCGACGCCAAACGACCCGATCGCGGCAGGCGGCCGCGCCGGCGCTGCGGGCGGCGCTTCCGCTGTTTGCGTTTGCGTGGCGCAGCCGGCCAAGAGTGCGGCGCCCGAGACCGAAATCGAACGGCGTGTCAGCGAAACCATAGGATCCCCCGAAGATGTTTGGATGCACCGTCGCGATGGAGCGCGCGCGGTCAAGGGGATTTGAGATGGATGCTCAACTACATACGGCCAACAACCACCGTCATTCTGGGCGCGCGGAGCGCGGCCCAGAATCCAGGGGATCGGAAGGCGCGGTGCGTGTAACCCCTGGATCCTGGGCTCGCGCTATCGCGTCGACCCCAGGATGACGCACGGTGTTTGTCGCTGGCGTTAGATCACCAAATTTCGACGCGCTCGCTGTCCGGCAAGAACAGGCGATCGCCGGGCTGCACGTCGAAAGCCGCGTACCACGCATCCATGTTTCGCACCGTGCCGTTGCAGCGGAAGTATGCCGGCGAGTGCTCGTCCGAGGTCACGATCGTGCGCAGGAATTGGTCGCGCATTTTCGTGCGCCAAGCTTGGCCCCACGACATGAAGAAGCGCTGATCGCCGCTCGTGCCTTCGAGCTCGGGCGCGGCCGCGCCGTTGAGCGAGAGGTGATAGGCGTAATACGCCACCTGCAGCCCGCCATTGTCGCCGATGTTCTCGCCCAGCGTGTTCTGCCCGTTGAGGTTCAACCCCGGCAGCGCTTCGAAAGCGGAATATTGCGCCGCCAGCGACCCGGTGAGCGCGCTGAAACGCTGCACGTCCTGTGCATTCCACCAATCGCGCAGCACGCCGTGCGCGTCGGACTTCGCACCCTGGTCATCGAAGCCGTGGCCCATTTCGTGTCCGATCACGCCGCCGATGGCGCCGTAGTTCACCGCCGGATCGGCGTTCGGATCGAAGAAGGGCGGCTGCAGGATCGCCGCCGGAAACACGATCTCGTTGAAGACCGGGTTGTAGTAGGCGTTGATCTCCTGCGGATCCATGTAGAGCCATTCGGTCTTGTCGGTCGGCCGGCCGAGGCGCGCGACGTTGTAGCGCCACTCGAACACGGCCGCGCGCTTGCGGTTGCCGAACGCGTCGCCCGCGCGCACCTCGTAGCCCGAATAGTCTTTCCAATTATCGGGGTAGCCGATCTTCGGCAGGAAGGTTGCGAGCTTCTCGCGCGCCGCCACTTTCGTTTCCGGCGACATCCAGGTCAGCGCGTTGATGCGATCCCCGTAGGCGCGGCGCATGTTCTCCACCAGCGCCAGCATTTGCGACTTGGCTTCCGGCGGGAAGTGACGCTCGACATAGAGCCTGCCGACCGCCTTGCCGAGCGCGCCGTTGACCGATTGAACGCCGCGCCGCCAGCGCTCGCGCTGCTGCGGCTGGCCGTTCAGAGTATGGCTGTAGAAAGCGAAGTTCTCGTCATCCAGCGGCTTGGGCAGCACCGCGGCGTTGTTCACCAGATACTTGTAGGTGAAGTAAGCCTTCCAGGTGGTCACCGGCGTCGCCAGCACGTCGCGCGCCAGCGGCTGCATTGCGCTGAGTTCGTGCACGTTGACCTGTTCGAGGCCGCCCAGTTCGGCCCCTTCGAGGAGCGCGTCCCACGGGAAGCGCGGCTCGATGGCGCGTAGTTCGGCGCGTGTCTTCAAATTGTAGACGCGCTCGCGCTCCCGGCGTTGCTCGATCGGCCAGTGGTGCTCGGCGATCCGGCGCTCGAGCGCGAAGATGTCGCGCGCTTTGGCTTCGCCGCCGCTGATGCCGGCAGCCGCAAACATGCGCGCAACGTGCGCGCGGAAGGCGACGCGGATTTCTTCGAACTCGGCGTCCGGCTTCAGATAATATTCGCGGTCCGGCAGCGAGAGTCCCGACTGCACGAAGTGCACCAGGAAGCGGTCGGGATTACGGTCGTCGAGATCGATGTAATAGCCGATCGGAAAATCCACCGGCATGTCCGGACGGCCGACGATGCGGCACACGTCCTCGTGCGTCCTGAGGCCGTTGATGGTCGCCAGATCGGCGGCTGCCGGCGCAAGACCCGCTGCGTCGATGGCGGTCTGATCGACATAGGCGTTGTAGAAGTCGGCGATCTTCTGTTCGTTCGAACCGGGCGCGCCGCCGGCTTGCGACACGGTGTCGATGATCGCCTTGACGTCGCGCTCTGCCTTCTCGGCGAGAATGTTGAACGTGCCCCAGGACACCCGGTCGCCCGGGATTTCGGTGCGGTCCATCCAGGCGCCGTTGACATAGCGGAAGAAGTCGTCGCCCGGCTTCACGCTGGTGTCGCGTGCGCTGAGATCGATCCCGAACGAACCGATTTGAGCCGGCTGGCGCGGCGTCACCGGCGCCAGCGGCGCGAGGTGCGTTTCCTGGGACGCACAAGCAGCCATCAGCGCCGCGAGGCCTGTGCCCGACAGCGCGCGGCGGGTGAGCGACATCATGCGAATACTCCTATGAATGCCCGAAAGTTGCGGCTTTGCTCGACCGCGCATTACAGGCCGTCAAGGGGTTTGAGACAGGGCGGCCGGTGGGTACGGCGGGCGGCCACAGCCGCCGCAGAGGGGCTCAAGCAAAACGGGCCGGCGTTCCCGCCGGCCCGTCTCGCATTCACGCAGGTTGAACGATCACCAGATTTCCACCCGGTCCGCCGGCGCCAGGTAGAGCGCGTCGCCCGGCTGCACGTTGAACGCTTCGTACCAGGCGCTCATGTTGCGCACGGTGCCGTTGCAGCGGAAGACCGAGGGCGAGTGCGGATCGGTCAGCACCTGGTTGCGTAGCGCCTCGTCGCGAATGAGCGCGCGCCAGGCTTGCGCCCAGCCGAGGAAGAAGCGCTGCTTGGCGGTGAAGCCTTCGATCTCCGGGCCTTCGGCGCCGTTGTTCGAGAGCCCATACGCGTAGAGCGAGACCTGCAGGCCGCCATTGTCGCCGATGTTCTCACCGGAGGTGAGACGGCCGTTGACGTGCAGATCGGGTGCGGTGTCGGGCAGCGGCTTGTACGTCTCGTATTGAGCCGCGAGGCGGCTGACTAGCACGCCGAACGCTTGCACGTCGGCCGGGCTCCACCAATCGCGCAGAACCCCGCGCGCGTCCGATTTGGCGCCCTGGTCGTCGAAGCCGTGACCCATTTCGTGACCGATGACGCCGCCGATGGCGCCGTAATTCACGGCCGGATCGGCGTTCGGATCGAAGAAGGGCGGCTGCAGGATCGCGGCCGGAAACACCACCTCGTTGAACGTCGAATTGTAATAGGCGTTCACCGTCTGCGGCGTCATGAACCATTCGTCGCGATCCGAGGGCTTCGACAGCCGCGCGAGATCGAATTGCCAATCCCAAAGTGCGAAGCGCCTGTTGTTGCCGTACGCATCGCCGGCCTGGACTTCCAGCGCCGAATAGTCCTTCCAGCGGTCCGGGTAGCCGATCTTCGGGCGGAAGGCCGCGAGCTTCTCGCGCGCGACCACCTTGGTCTCCGCGCTCATCCAGGAGAGGCGGTCGATGCGTTCGCCGTAGGCGCGGCGCAGGTTCTCCACCAGCGTCAGCATTTGCGACTTGGCTTCCGGCGGGAAGTGACGCTGGACATAAATCTGGCCGATGGCTTCGCCCAGAGCGCCGTTGACGTTGTCGACCGCGCGCTTCCAGCGCTCGCGCTGCTGCGGCTGGCCGTTCAGCACCTTGCCGTAGAAGTCGAAATTGGCGTCGTCGATGTTGCGCGGCAGCAGGCCGGCCTGATTGCGCACAAGGTGCCAGGCCAGATAGCTCTTCCACGTCGACACCGGGGTCGACATGAACAGGTTCGCAAGCGGGCCCATCGCGCTGACTTCGCGCACGCAGATTTCCTGCACATCGCCTAGGCCCTGGGCTTCAAGCGCCGCCGCCCACGGGAAGCGCGGTGCGAGCGCGATCACTTGCGCGCGCGTCATCAGGTTGTAGGTGCGGTCGCGTTCGCGCCGGTCCGCGATCGGCCAGTGCAGTTCCGCGATCCGGGTCTCAAGCGCCATGATTTGGCGCGCCTTGGCGGCGGCGTTGCTCTGGCCGATGAGGCCAAGCATGCGCTCAATGTGCGCCTGATACTGCGTGCGGATTTGCGGGAAGTTGCCGTCGGTGCGGCGATAATATTCGCGCTCCGGCAGGCCAAGGCCCGCATGCGTCATCAGCACGATGTAACGGTCGGGATTGCGTTGATCGAGCGAGATGAAGGTGGCGATCGGCGAGTTCACGGCCACGCCGGGCGTGGCGATCAAGCGAATGGTTTGCTCGTGCGTGCGGAGCGCCGCGATCTGGTCGAGCTCCGGCTGCAGCGGGGCTAGGCCGCGCGCGTCGATCTGATCCTGGTTGAGATAGGAATTGTAGTAGTCGGCGATCTTCTGTTGGATCGTGCCCGGCGCGCCGCCGGAAGCCGCGACCTCTTCAATGATGGCGCGGCTGTCGCGATCGGACTTGTCGCGCAGAATGTCGAACGTGCCCCAGCGGGTGCGGTCCGGCGGAATCTGATTGTTCGCGAGCCACGTGCCGTTGGCGTAACGGAAGAAGTCATCGCCCGGCTTCACGTTCATATCGCGCGCGCCGAGGTCGACGCCGAAGGACCCGATCGCAGGCGCGGGGCGCGCTGGCGCGGGGGTCGGTTCCGGCTCGGGGCGGCCGGAGGCGCAGCCGGCGAGTAGCGCCAGGGTCGACGCACCCATGGTGCGCCGCGTCAACGAAATCATGTCTTCCCCTCCAAGCTTCGGTTCGTTTTCTTACGCGCTGTTATTCGGCCGCGGCAAGCTTCCTGCGACCGCCGGACCATGCGTTACCGTAGGCGCGGAACATCCCACCGAAGATGCGCTTCAGATCGACCCCGATCATGTAGAAGGCGGGGGTCAGGATCAAGGTCGCGGGCATGCAGATGAGCACGCCGAACGCCAGACTGATCACCATCGGCTTCAGGAACTGCACGATGGCCGCGTTCTCCAGGATCATCGGCGAGGTGCCGATAAATTCGGTGACCGAGGTCAGGAAGATCTGCCGGAAGCGCGAGACCGAGGCTTCGATGATGCCGCGGTCGGCTTTCACGCGCATGATCTGGAATCCCAGTCGCTCCAGCTCTTCGCCTCGCTCGCGGTATTCACCGGCGTCCGATTTCATGTCGAGCGACGTGCGCAGCATGATCGGCCCGTCCTTGAAGCCGCTGCCGGCGCCTTCGAGGATCATCTCGTCATGCGGCTCGAGATCGGGCGCGATGCCGATGTACTCCAGCACCTGGCCGTTCGGCATGTTGATGTAGTGCAGCGGCGATTCCTGGCCTTCCTCCATCGGCAGCTCGGGATTGCCCGGCTTCTGCAGGCGCAGCGCGAAGTAGCCCCGGATCTGATTGCAGCGGTCCACCAAGACGACGTTGTCGTTCACGACGACGCCGATGGCGGCGATCATCCCGAGCCATGAGAAGAGCGCGAAGCTGATGCCGAACATCAGGTGTCCGAGCAGTGCGCCCACGATCGCGAACGGGATCACGCAGAGGATCATGATCGGCTGTGCGTAGGAGCGGAACGTCACCGCGAGCAGGAAGTAGATCGCCGCGAACGCCATTCCCATCAGCGCCAGGAACTCGGTCATGAATTCCGCTTGGCCTTCGGCTTCGCCGATCGCGCGGCGCGACACCGTCGTGAAGCGGGCCTCGAAGTCGGGCCAAAAGGTGCGGTCGAGCTGGCGCATGATGTCGCCGCGCGCCTCCGAGTTGACCAGATCGGCCGTGACCAGGATCGAACTCTGGCGCTGGCGGCGGTCGAGGCCGGTGACGCCTGGCGCGAATTCCCATGTCGCCACGGAGGCCAGCGGCACTTCGCGGCCGTCGGAGGTGCGGATGCGGAACGAGCCGAGGCTTTCAAGCGTGCGGCGGTCGTCGCGCGGATAGCGGACATAGACGCGCACGTCGTCGCCTTCGCGCGGCAAGCGCTGCGCTTCTTCGCCAAAATAGGCTTGGCGGACCTGACGTGTAATATCCATCAGCGTGATGCCGAGTTGTTCGGCGCCCGGCAGCAGATGGAAACGCAGTTCTTCGTTGGCCGCGTCCTGGCTGTCGCGGACGCTGGTGACCCCCTCGAATTGCAGCAGCCGCGCCTTCAATTCTTCAACCGCGACCTCAAGGTCTGCCTTGTTGTCGCTGATGAGCGCGAGGTCGATCGACGGCGAACCCGAACCGGAGAGCGAAAAGCTTACCTGGTCGGCGTCCGGCACTTCGCCCAGCAATTGCTCCAGCCGCTCGGTGATGCGGCGCGAGCGTATGTCGGGGCGCGTCTCGGGCGGGGTCAGGCCGACATAGGCCTGGATCGTGTTTTCGTCGATGAACTGGCTCCATGAGCGCACGACGCCGCGCGATTGCTGGCCGGTCAGCGGATCTTGATACGCGTTCGCCTGCGTCTCCCGCTCGAGCGCCAGACGGGCGGCGTCGAGCTGGGCGCTGACCTGCTCCATGCGCGAGAAGGGGGTGGTCTGGGGCAGCGTGATGTTGGCGATCATGAAGTCGCCCTCGACTTCCGGCATGAAGGTCTGCTTCACCCGACCGGAGATCATGAGGCCAATGCCCAAGATCGTGATGCCCAGGAAAATCGCCCACGTGAGGTAGCGCATCTTGACCGCGGCGCGCACCAGCGGTCCGTGCACATTGCGCGCGACCCAGAGCACGGAGTGCGCGCACTTCTGTTGTAGCGCCATCAGCCGGCCGAAGAAGCCCGGCTTATTCGGATCGGGCAGCGTCACGTGCGCCAAGTGCGCCGGCAGGATGATCAGGCTCTCGATCAGCGAGAACACCAAAGTCGACATCACGACGAGCGAGATGGCGCTGGTGAACTGGCGGACTTCGCCCGAGAACATCATCATCGGCGCGAACGCGATCATGGTCACAAACACCGATGCCACGAGTGGCTTCAGCACCATCTGCGTTGCGAGAATGGACGCGTCGACGCCGTGATGCCCGCGCTCGGCGCGTTCGTAGACGGCTTCTCCGACGATGATGGCGTCGTCGACCATGATGCCCAAGACGAGCAGGAAGCCGAACACGCTCATGAAGTTCAGGGACACGCCGACATAGGGAAGAATGAAGAACGAGCCGGCAAAGGCGGTCATGACGCCCAGTGTCGACCAGAACGCCACCTTCGGGTGCAGCGTCAGCAACAGCAGGAAGAAGATGAGGAAGAAGCCTTGCGCCGCGTTTTGGAAGAGCAGGCTGAGGAGTTCGTTGTAGCCTTCGGACTCGTCGTTCACCATGGTAAGCTGCATGCCCGCCGGCAGCGTGGTGCGGAAATCCTTCAGCAGATCGTTCAGCGCCTTTGACGTTTCCCAGATGTTGAACTGGTCCGCCGTCTGCAGCGCGACGAGCATCGCCGGCTCGCCGTTCATGCGCGAATAGAGGTTGGTGTCGACGAAACCGTCGATCACGGTCGCGACGTCGCTCACGCGAACGATGCCGCCGTCCGGCGTCTGCCGGATGATGATGTTCTCGAAATCGAGTTCGGTGTCGGCGAGATTGCGCGCCTGCAGTTGGAAGTTTCCGTCGGCGGTGCGCACCGCGCCCGCGCCCGCATTGACCGAACTCGAGCGCACCGCGCGCGCCACATCGTCAAAGGTGAGGCCGTAGGCCTGCAGCGACGCTTCCGAGACTTCGATCGAGACTTCCGGCGAACGCGCGCCCCACACGTCGGTGTTGGCGCCGCCTGGCAGCAGCGAGACCTGATCGCGCAGCCGCTCGGCCGTGTCGCGCAGCGTGCGCTCGTCGACGTTGCCGTGCAGGCCGATGATGAAGGAGGGGTTGCGGCCGACTTGGCGCGTCACCCGGATCGGGTCCATGCCCGAGGGCAAGCCGGAGATGGATTCCACGCGCGAACGCACTTCTTGCGTCATCGCGTCGATATCGGCGCCGGACTCCGACTGGATGCTGACCCAGCCGAAACCTTCGCCCGAACGCGAGCGCACCCAGTCGACGCCATCAAGTCCGGTCGTCGCTTCCTCGATGCGGACGATGACCTGGCTTTCCATGTCTTCCGGGCTCGCGCCCGGCCAGGACGCTTGCACGTAGACGCTGTTGTCGCGTCCCGGCGGCCAGAATTCCTTCTCCATCTTGTTGAAGGAGAAGATCCCCGCGATGGCCACGAAGATCATCAGCAGGTTGCCGGCGACGGGGTTGCGTCCCCACCAAGCGACGAGGCCCTTCAGCATAATGGTCGTTCCTTGTCTCCTCCCGCGGAGGGGAGGCCCGCGGCGACTAGCGGCGGATTTCCAATTGTTCTTGCGGCGCTTGCTGCGCAGGCGGCGTCGCAGTTGACTCGCCGGCGCGGTCGATCGGGGTAACCGCCATCCCTTGACGGGGTGAGGTCAACACGGAAACGACGACACGCTCGCCGTCTGCGACGCCTTCCCGGAAAAGCACCTCGTCGGCCGTCGTTTGCGCCGGGCGCACTTGGCGGACGTCGATCGTGTTGTCCGGGCGCACGACGTAGACGAACTCGTTGCGCTTCAACGCGGAGCGCGGCGCCGCGACCAGGGTTTCACGCGTCGAACCTTCCAGGCGCACCGCGACGAACATGCCGGGCGCGAGCGGTGCAGCGTTGCGCGCGTTGAAGGGATCGCGCACTTCGACGACGCCATAGACGAGGCGCGTGCGCGCATCGACCGTAGCTTCCGTGCGCACGAGGCGGCCTTCCCAAGTCTGGATGCGTCCGCCCGAAACGCTAGAGACGTGCGCCACCGGGCCCGGATTGGCCGAGGTCGCCGAGAAGCCGACCGGGATGCGCGCCGAAGCGAGGTCGGCGTCGGTCAGCGGAATGCGGATCTCCATCGTGTCGGTCGAGAACATCACCGCCACCGGCGCGCCGGGGCCGACGAAGTCGCCGACATTCGCGCGCCGCTCGCGCACGCGGCCGGCGAACGGGGCGCGGATCGAGGTGCGGGCGAGGTCCAGTTCAGCCGAACGCAGCGACGCTTGCGCGGCGGCGAGCGCGGCTTGCGCTTGCGCCAGTTGCGGCGCGCGCACCGCCAGCGGCGGCGGTTCGCCACGGCCGAGCGCTTGCCAGTCTTGCCGCGCCAGTTCGCCTTCGGCTTGCTCGCGCGCCAGGCCTTCTTCGGCTTGCGCCACTTGGCTGCGCGCACGCGTCACCGCGAGGCGGTAGTCGGCGTCTTCCACGCGCGCCAGCACGTCGCCTTGGCGGAACGAACCGCCTTCGACGAATTGCGGGCTCACCCACACGATGCGGCCGCCGACTTGAGCGGCGAGCGAGGCTTCGTTGCGCGGGCGTGCTTCACCCTGCACTGAGAGCGACAGCGTCGTCGGGCGCGCGTGCGCGACGGCGAACTGAACCGCCGGCGGGTGCGCGTTGCCCTGCTTCTCTTCCGGCTTCGGGCCGGTTGCGATCATCAGAAACAGGAGCGCGATGACGCCGACGATCACCAGGATCGGCGCGCAGATCACCGCGATGCGGCCGATCTCGGTCCAGAACGTCTTCTTCTTGGGCTCGTCCGCCGCGGCAGAGGTCATCGTATCGAGGTCCATCTTGTTCATGGCGTAGTGTCCTGTGCCGGGGTCTGCGTCGGCGCTTGCGCCGTTGTCGAGGGCTCGATGGCGGGGTCGATGCCGCCGGTGCGCGCGCCGCCGCCGAGGGCGACGTGGTAGGTGATGCGGTTGGAGACGCGCGCGGCGCGCGCCGTGATGAGGCCGCGCTCGGCGTCAATGCGCCGGGTGTAGGCGTCGATGAGTTCGAAGAGCGTGGCGACGCCGCGCGAATACTCGCGCTCAGCCAATTCCTGCGCGGCGCGCGCTTCTTCGGCCGCGATGGCGAACTGCGCTTCGCGCACTTCGAGGCTCTGATCGGTGCTGATCGAGCCCTCGACTTCGCGCCACGCTGCGAGCGTCGTCTGCACGTAGGTCGACGCTGCGGCGCGGCGATCGGCGACGGTGGCGCGCGACTCGGAGAAGAGCGCGCCGCCTTGGAAAATCGGCATGGTGATGCCCGCGATGAGCGTCGAGACCATGTTGGCGCTGTCGTCGATCTGATCGATGCCGGTGCCGGTGCTGCCGGCGCTGCCGGTGAGCGTGAGGCGCGGCAGCATCGCGGCGCGCGCTTCGTGGATGCGGAAGCCCGCCGCGCGCATGCGCGCTTCGGCGGCCAACACGTCGGGGCGGCGCTCGAGCAGATCGGCCGGCGCGCCGGCGGCGGCCAGCGGCGCCAGATGCGGCAGTTCGCCTGCAGCGGTGAGCGTGCCATCCGGATAGCGGCCCATCAGCTCCTGTATGCGGCGGGAGGCGATGAGCAGTGCATCCGCCGCGCGTGCTTCTTCAGCGCGGGCCGAAGCGACCTGGCTACGCGCGGTGCGCAGCGCCAGCGAGGTGGCGATGCCGGTGTCATAGCGGCGCTGCGTGAGATCGAGTGCGCGTTCGCGCGTGGTCAGGTCTTCGCGCGCGAGCGCCAGCAATTGCTGCGCCTCCACAAGCGACACCCAAGCCCGCGCCGATTGACCGGCTACGGAAAGGCGCGCGTCCTGCAAGTCGCGGCCGGCGGCGTCGGCGCCGAGATCGGCGGCGATCGCACGCGCCGAGAGGCGGCCCCAAAGATCGATCTCCCAGCGCGCCGATACGCTCGAGATCATCAAGTCGGTGCGGCTGCGCTCGTCGGAATTCGCGACCGGTACTTCTTCGCGCGAGCCGTCAACGCCGACGCTCAAGCTCGGCAGCATCGAGCTGCCGATTGTGCCGACCGAACGCCAGCGCGCGGCGCGATAGCGTGCTTCGACGATCTGAAGTTCCGGGCTGCCGGCCAGCGTTTCGCGCGTCAGCGCCGACATTTCGGGCGAGCCCATGTCGTCGAGCCATGTTGCAGCGGGAGAGGCGGCGAGTTCGGCGGCGCGCTCGGCTCCGATCGCGTCCGCGGCCACATAGGAATCAGGCTCCGGCGGCAGGCGCCGCCCGGCACACGCGCTGGTTGCGGCCAGGAGGCCCAGCCCCAATAGAAAACGCGCGCCGTAGCTCATTCCAATCCCTCGCAGCACCCCTGACACCTACTGACCCCCGCCTCGAAAGTCAATAAATCCATATTGAATTTCGATAATGAATGTGGCGGACGGCACGGCGTCATCGTCCCCTCTCGGCCATCAGATGCCGACACAATGACGTTTGGATGCGGGCCGGTCCGACACGATGTGGCGGAGCGTGCCCCGAGCCCTTAAGCAAAGGCGACGATGAATCGGCAATTGGCGGCAATGCGTCTGCGGTTGGACCGCGCGCCGGCCTCGGCCTGGATGGCGGCCGCGGCGGCGGTGCTTGCGATCCTGCTCGCGCTCATGGCCGATCCGCTGGCGGCGGCGCTGCTGGTGTTCGCCGGCGTGGCTGCGGTGTTCGCCTGGCGCGAGATGCAGCGCACCACAATCAGCGCCCGCGATGAGCAGATCGAACTCATGGGGCTGGCCGAATTGGCGCACCTGCTGGAGGCGCTGCCGGATCCGGCGCTGCTGGTGGGCGCCGACGGCCGCATCGCCGGTTCCAACGCCGCCGCGCGCAGCCAGCTCAAGTTCGAGGCCGCCGGTCTCTTTCTGACTGCGATCCTGCGCCATCCCGACGTGCTCGAAGCGGTGCAGGCGGCCATCCACGACGGCGCCACGCGCACCATCGAGTACGAGACCTCGGATCAGGTCGACCAGCAGACCCGCTGTTACGTCGCGCCCATCGCCTGGGGTCAGGAACGCGCGGCTTTATTGGTGTTTCACGATCAAACCGCGCGCATCAACACCGAGCGTATGCGCGCCGATTTCCTGGCCAACGCCAGTCACGAGCTGCGCACGCCGCTCGCTTCGCTGACGCTCGCACTGGAGACCATTTCCGGCCCCGCGCGCGACAACGCCGAAGAGCGCAACCGCTTCATCAAGCTCATGCAGGTGCAGGCCGACCGCATGCGCCGGCTGATCGACGATCTGCTTTCGCTCTCGCGTATCGAACTCGACGAGCACGTGCCTCCGGAGGACCGCGCCGATTTGAGTCAGGTCGCGCGCGAGGTGGTCGACGCGATCGCGCCGGTCGCGGCTGAGAAGGGGGTCAAACTCGCGCTGACGCTGCCCAGCGCGCCGGCGCGCGTTGTGGGCGAGCGCTTCCAACTCGCTCAGGTGGTGCAGAACCTGATCGACAACGCCATCAAGTACACGCCCAACGGCGGCACGGTGGCGATCGAGATCGGGGCCGCCCAGGGGCGTGACGACGCCATGGCCCAAGCAGGCCGCCGCTGGCCCGAGGCCGGCCGCATCGCCATGCTGACGCCACCGCCGGCCAACCGCGCCTACGCCTTTGTCCGGGTCGAGGACGCCGGGCCTGGCATCGCCCGGCGCTTTCTGCCGCGGCTTGGCACCCGCTTTTTCCGGGTGGAGCGCGAACTCGGCGCCGAGAAGGGGGGCACCGGGCTCGGCCTGGCCATCGTCAAACACATCATCAACCGCCACCGGGGCGGATTTCTCGTTGAAAGTCAGCAGGGTAAGGGTTCAGCCTTTGCGGCTTACGTGGAGCTTGCGGAGGACTGACATCCGAAACCGCCGCTACGGCGGACGCAGTCGGCGGGCCATTTTTCACATCAGTGTCACAAGAAACCGGCATACGGGCGGCGTCCGGATAGCCGGCGAATCGAGGGCCGTTCAGAGCCTATGGTACAGGGGTCGAGCATGGAGTTCTCGAGCGCCGGTCAGGAGCGCGCGATGCAAGGTGCGTCATTGACGGCCCCGATCGTGAGGGCGCACGGCGGCTCCATCGAGGGCGCGCCGGTGAAGGTGTCCGCGCGCGACATCAACGTCTTCTACGGCGATAAGCAGGCGCTCTTCGATGTTGCGCTCGACATTCCGGACCGCGGCGTTACCGCCTTCATCGGTCCGTCGGGCTGCGGCAAGACCACGTTTCTGCGCTGCATCAACCGCATGAACGACACCATCGATAATTGCCGCGTCTCGGGCACGCTGCAGATCGAAGGCAAGGACGCCTATGCGAAGGACGTCGATCCCGTCGTGCTGCGCTCGCGCGTCGGCATGGTGTTCCAGAAGCCGAACCCGTTCCCGAAATCGATCTACGACAACGTCGCCTACGGGCCGCGCATCCACGGCATGGCCAAGACGAAGAAAGAACTCGACGAGGTGGTCGAAAAGTCGCTTCGCCGCGCCGGCCTCTGGGATGAAGTGAAGGATCGTTTGAGTCAGCCCGGCGTCGGTCTCTCCGGCGGTCAACAGCAGCGTCTCGTCATCGCGCGCACCGTTGCAGTCAATCCCGACGTCATCCTGATGGACGAGCCGTGCTCGGCGCTCGACCCGATCGCCACCGCCAAGATCGAAGAGTTGATCGACGAGTTGCGCGAAAATTACTGCATCATCATCGTCACCCACTCGATGGCGCAGGCCGCGCGGGTGTCGCAAAAGACGGCGTTTTTCCACCTGGGCAAGCTCGTAGAAACGGGCGCGACAGAAGAAATCTTCACCAACCCGCGTGACAGCCGCACACAGGATTATATCACGGGCCGGTTCGGCTGACGCCTCGCGACCGTAACAACCAGGGTTGGAGGCCGCCGCAGTCGCGCCGGCGCGACGAGTGAAGAGCACCATGGCCGATCATACAGTTAAATCGTTCACCGAAGAGCTCGACGCGCTTACGCAGGAAGTCGCGCGCATGGGCGGCTTGGCCGAGATGGCGGTCAACGAAAGCATCACTTCGGTCGTCCGCCGCGACACCAGTCTCGCGCAAGGCGTGATCGAACGCGACGCGCGCATCGACACCGCCCAGCACGACGTCGAGAAGCGGGCGATCAAGCTGTTTGCGCTGCGCCAGCCGATGGCGAGCGATCTCCGGGTCGTGCTGACCGGCTGGCGTATCGCCGGCGAGCTGGAGCGCGTCGGCGACCTCGCCAAGAACATCGCCAAGCGCGCGCTTATCCTGAACCAAGCCGAGCCCATCCAGCTGACGCGCAGCGTCGAGCGCATGGGCAAGATCGCCGCCCAGCATCTGAAACAGGTGCTCGACGCCTACGCCAACCGCGACATCGATGCCGCCGTCGGCGTGTGGTTCCACGACGAAGATATCGACGCGCACTACAATTCGCTGTTCCGCGAATTGCTGACCTACATGATGGAGGATCCGCGCACGATCTCGTCGAGCGCGCACCTCTTGTTCATCGCCAAGAACATCGAGCGCATCGGCGATCACGGCACCAACATCGCCGAATACATCTACTTCCTGGTCACGGGCGAGCAGATCGCCACGCAACGCCCGCGGCCGCCGAGTTCTGAAACGACGGAATGAAACCCCCATGCCGATGACGCCGCATGTGCTCGTCGTGGAGGACGAAGAAGCTCTCAGCCAGCTTCTCAAGTACAATTTGGAGAAGGAAGGCTATCGCGTTTCCGTCGCCATCGACGGCGAAGAGGCGCTGATGGTCGCCGACGAAATCAAGCCGGATCTCGTCATTCTCGATTGGATGCTGCCGAAGCAGCCCGGCATCGAGGTTTGCCGCCGCCTGCGCGGGCGCCAGGATACGCGCAACACGCCGATTGTGATGCTGACTGCGCGCGGCGAAGAGAGCGAGCGCATCCGCGGTCTCGACATGGGCGCCGACGACTACATCACCAAGCCGTTCTCGATGAGCGAACTTCTGGCGCGCATCCGCGCCGTCATGCGCCGCATCCGCCCTGCGCTCGCCGACGACAAGCTGCAATGCGGCGACATCGTCATGGATCGCGTCGCCCATCGCGTGAAACGCGGCGCCCGCGAGGTACACCTGGGGCCGACGGAATTCCGTATTCTCGATCACCTTATGCAGCACCCCGGCCGCGTGTTTTCACGCGAGCAATTGCTCGACGCCGTCTGGGGCAGCGACGTTTACGTCGAAGCACGCACCGTCGACGTGCACATCGGCCGCCTGCGCAAACAGCTTGTGGTCGGCGACGAACCCGACCCCATCCGCACCGTCCGCAGCGCCGGCTACGCGCTCGACGTGGAGAGCGCGGACGCTTGATGCGGCGATAGAGCAGCGCTCTATCCCACAGGTCACACCGAACGCCCTCACCCCCTCAGTCATTCTGGGCGCCGCCCAGAATGACTGAGGGAAACGGAATCGATCCGACCGGCCTCACGCCGCGCCTAACCTCCGGCGTCATTATCGCAGAAGAGCAGTGGCCCGTGGTCAAACCACGCGGTGCTGATGTGGTTCAGCGTGAAGTGGATCTCTCACCATCGCGACCGGCGAAGCCCACGGGAGGCGATAAGTAGCCAAACAAAAACGCCGCGGCCCATTCGCCGCGGCGTTCGAGACCACAGGGGTAGTCTTCTATTACATCGCCGCGAGGCGCATCATGCGGCGGAGTTCGTCCGGCTCGCTGGTGCGGCGCTTCTTGGCCTGGCTCGGCTGATAGGCGAGGCGCGCGTGATCAGCGCAGTACGGGCCCGAATGCGAGGAGCGGCCGCAGAACGCAAAGGTCGACTCCGTCGGGTCGCCGATCGGGAATTTGCACATGCTCTCGTTGAGCGTCAGCACCGAGGCGGCCTTGCCGTCCTCGAGCTTCAGCGGTTCGAGATCGGGGATAACCACGGAGGGGAGCGTGTTCGCCGGACGCAAACGCGGTACGGACGGCCCGATGACCCGCGGACGCGATTGCCGGACCGGACGCTTGGCCGGGCGCGACGGGGTCGCGCGGCCCGCGAGGCCCAGACGGTGGACTTTGCCGATGACGGCGTTGCGGGTGACCCCGCCCAGTTGTTTGGCGATCTGGCTTGCAGACAGCCCTTCAGCCCAAAGCTTACGCAGCAGCGCAACGCGCTCTTCGGTCCAACCCATCTTAATGCCCCTTATGCCCAGAGACCCCGTCAGCCAACGGCGTCCCAACAGCGTTCATCCCATCAGCCAACGGGACACTGGATGAAATCTCCTGTGACACGAACTTGTCAACTAATAGACGTGACATATCCACGACGCCCTATATGCGGTGTGTTATCCACAGTCCGCCCGAATCACTAACAACTCGCCAACAGGCTGTTCTGGGGGATGCCCCGGGGCTTCGGAGTCATTATCTTCCGCCCAAACCGGCGCTTAGCGACTTGCTCAATCGTTAACGAGCGCCGGGAATCGTTAAGACTCTCTAAACGGACTGTTCACGTTATGGACGCACGCGTTGACGCCGGCCCGATCCGCACCCGCACGTACGGAGCTGTGAATTGGTTGGGGCTGCAGACCCTGATCCAGCGCGAAGTGAACCGCTTTCTCAAAGTCGGCGCGCAAACCGTGTTCGCCCCGCTCGTGCAGACGCTGCTGTTCATGATGGTGTTCACGCTGGTACGCAGTGGCGATTGGCCGGGCTCTGAGCGCCCGTACGCCGATGGCCTCGCCGCCGGCCTGGTCATGATGTCGATCCTCTCGAACGCGTTCCAGAACTCGTCCTCGTCTCTGGTGATCGCGAAAGTGCAGGGCAACGCCGTCGACTTCCTGATGCCGCCGCTCTCAGCGACCGAACTCACCATCGCTTTCATCGTCGGCGCCGCCGCGCGGGGCTTGCTGGTGGGATTGGCGAGCCTTATCGCCGTGTCGTGGATCGCCAACATCGTGCCGGCGCACCCGGAAGCAGCGCTCTACTACGCGTTCGTCGCCTCGGTGATTTTCGGCGCCATTGGCTTGCTGGGCGGCGTCTGGGCCGACAAGTTCGATCACCTGGCCGCGGTGACGAACTTCATCGTCGTGCCGCTGACGTTCTTGTCCGGCACGTTTTACTCCACCAGCGTGCTGCCCGAGCCACTGAAGACGTTCGCGCACTACAACCCAGTCTTCTCGCTCATCGACGGCTTCCGCTACGGCTTCATCGGCCACCACGATGCGCCGGAGCTCTGGACCGGCGGCATCCTCACCGGCGCGCTGGCGGTGTTGCTGAGCGCGGCGTGCTGGGCGATGCTGAAGAGTGGGTATCGGCTGCGGAGTTAGGTACTCAGTCATTCCAGACGGCCGGAGGCCGATCTGGAATCCAGGGCAACCAGCAGAATGTTGGCCCTGGATTCCAGATCACGCTTCGCGTGTCTGGAATGACTGAATTTGTAGCCCCGGCCGCTCATTGTCCCAGATCATCGAGATAATCCGCCAATGTCCGTGCTCGTCGCGCATGAGCTGGATGGAGTTGATGCCGCGGCGCTCGGGCGTCGTGTCGGTCTCCGCCGTGAACGCCTCGTAGACGCTCCAGGCGTGCGCCATGTTGCCGAAGACATCGAGACGGCGGGCCTTTTCGATTTCGAAGAAGCCCTGCGCGTCAAAGAAGGGCGTGACGTTGGCGCGGTATTCGTCGAGCGACATGATCTTGATCCACGCCACGCCCGCTTCATCCACGCCCGTGCGCATCATGCGCGCGGTGGGATGAAACAGCTCCGCCTGCCGCGCCCAATCGCGTGGACCCGCAGGGCCGGAGATCATCGCGTACATGTCGCGGATGACGTGATCGATGTTGGTCGGATCGAAGCTCACGAGAGAGCTTTAGCAAGGATCGGCAGGAACACATCCATCCGATAGTCGACATCCATGTGGTCGTCGTCGAATTCCTCGTACGTGTGCTCGATGCCGGCGGCCTTCAGCTTGCGCACGAACCGCCGCATGCCGAGATGGATGCGGAAATTGTCGTGGTCGCCGCAATCCATGTAGACGAGCTTCAGCTTGCGCAGATTGTCGCCCAGCGTGTCGAACATCACGACCGGATCGTGCGCCATCCAATTGTTCCAGCGCTCCGGAATGAACTCGCCGGTGTAGGGATCGAGCGGCAGGCGCATGTTCATGAATTGCGTGGTGTCGGGATCGTAGAAGGCGCTCTGCGCCAGATCCATCAGCGCCATCGTCTCCTTGAAGCCCATCTTGGTCTTCGCGGTCGTCGCCTTCCAGAAGCGCTCGATCGAGTAGTCGTGCTTCTGCAGGAGGTTGAGGTCGTCGAGCAGCGCGGGAATGTAGAGCGCGTCGAAACCCATATCGCCGGAATTGATCGAGATCGCGCTCCAGAAGTCGGCGCGGTGCATGCCGTGCCAGGCCGCGCCATAACCGCCGCTCGATTTGCCGAACACGCCGCGCTTGCCGGGCCCGCCGCATTTGAAGCGGCCCTCCACGAACGGCACGATCTCGTCGCAGAGATAGTCGGCGTAGCGCCCGGAGCCTGCGCTGTTCAAATACTGATTGCCGAAGAGCTTGGTGAAGCAGTCCGGAAACACCACCACCACGCGCGGCATGCCTTGCGCGACCAGCCGGTCAAGTCGCTCCGGCACGTTCTCGCCGCCCGGATTCCAGTTCGCATGTGCGAGCGCCGAGGACCAATAGCCTTTGAGATCGACCAGCAGCGGCAGCTGCTCACGCTCCGTCCAACCCGGCGGCGTCCAGACGTATACTTCCCGTTCAACCGGATCGCCCAGCGGGTTGCCCTCCAGCACGACAGAGGTGTGACGGAGACGGTGCAGCTCGCCGCGGGGCAGAGTGTGGTCCTTGCGCATGCAAACGTGATGGTACGCTAAGCTTGACCTGACAAGCGGCACGGCTCAAAACGCTCCGCTTTCCCGCCCGAGAAAGCCTCAAAACATGGCCGCTGCAGAAAGCCCGCTCCTTCAAGTTTACGCCCCGCCGGAACAGATTTTCGTGCGCGGCGAGGGTTGCTGGATCTGGGACGAGAAGGGCGACAAGTATCTCGACTGCATCGCCGGCATCGCGGTGAATGCGCTGGGCCACGCGCCGCCGGTGCTGGTGAAGGCGCTGACGGAGCAAGCGGGCAAGCTCTGGCACACCTCGAACATGTTCAAGATCAAGGGCCAGACAACGTTGGCCGAGAAGTACACGCGCGATAGCTTCGCCGACGTCGTCTTCTTCACCAACTCCGGCACCGAAGCGATCGAAGGTTGCCTGAAGCTCACGCGCAAATATCACAGCGCCAACGGACATCCTGAGCGCATCGACATTATCGGCTTCCAAGGCTCGTTCCACGGCCGCTCGTATGCCGCGATCAACGCGGCGGGCAATCCGAGCTACGTCGAAGGCTTCGGCCCGCGTCTGCCGGGCTTCCTGCAAGCGCAGTTCGGTGACCTTGAGTCGGTGAAGAAGCTGGTCGGGCCGACGACGGCCGGCATAATTATCGAGCCGGTGCAGGGCGAAGGCGGCGTGCGCGCTGCGCCTCCTGGCTTCTTGAAGGCGCTGCGCGAGCTCGCCGACAAGGAAGGCTTCTTGCTTATTTTCGACGAAGTGCAATCGGGCGCGGGCCGCACCGGCAAGATGTGGGCGCACCAGTGGGACGGCGTCACGCCGGACGCGATGGCCGTTGCTAAAGGTGTGGGCGGCGGCTTCCCGATGGGCGCGTTCCTCGCCACGCGTGAAGCGGCGAAGGGGATGGTCAAGGGCGTGCACGGCACCACGTTCGGCGGCAATCCGCTGGCGATGGCCGTCGGCAACGCCTGCTACGACGAACTCTCGAAGCCGGAATTCCTGGAGCGCGTGAATGCGACTGCGAACTTCCTCGGCCAGGCGCTCGAAGGCGTGAAGGATCGCCATCCGAACCTCGTCGTCGAAGTGCGCGGCAAGGGTCTGCTGCGCGGCCTGAAGCTCAAGATCGATCCGAAGGAAATCCAGGGCAAACTGCGCGACCGCAAGGTGCTGGTCGGCGTCGCCGGCGACAACGTGTTGCGCATGGCGCCGCCGCTGGTGATCACCGAAGCCGAGATCAGCCAGGCGATCGATGCGATCGACGCGGTGTTGGCGGCACAGATGGCCGAGGCGGGCGCGTGAGCGCAAGCCCACGGCACTTCCTCGACATCAGCGCGCTGTCCAAAGCAGAGCTCCGCGCCATCCTCGACGAAGCGCGCCGCCGCAAGGACGCACGCAAGGGGTGGCCGAAAGGCCAGCACGATAGCGACGCGCCGCTCGACGGCCATGTGCTCGCGATGATCTTCCAGAAGAACTCGACGCGCACGCGCGTCTCGTTCGAAGTGGGCATGGCGCAGCTCGGCGGCGGCGTCATTTCGCTCAACGCCAACGACACGCAGCTCGGTCGGGGCGAAACCATTGAAGATACGGCGCGCGTGCTGTCGCGCATGGTCGATGCGGTGATGATCCGCGCCAACGTCCATCAGGACGTGGTGGATTTCGCCGCTGCGGCCGACGTGCCGGTGATCAACGGGCTCACCGATCTCTCGCATCCCTGCCAGATCATTGCTGACCTGATGACGATCGAGGAATGGTCGGGCGACGTCGCCGGCAAGACCGTTGCCTGGCTGGGCGATGGGAACAATGTCTGCACCTCGTTCATCCACGCCGCCGAGAAGCTCAACTTCCGGCTCGCCATCGCGACCCCCGGGCAATATGCGGCGCGCACGCAAGAGGTTGCCGCCGCGAGGGCCGCTGGCGCCGACATCTTCGTCACCACCGACGCTTCGAAAGCAATCGCCAATGCCCACGTCGTCGTCACCGACACTTGGGTGTCGATGGGCGATGTCGACAAGGAGGCGCGCGAAGCTGCGTTCCCGCCCTACGCGATCACAGAAGAGGCCATGGCGAAAGCCGCCTCGAACGCCATATTCCTGCATTGCCTCCCCGCCCATCGTGGCGAAGAGGTGAGCGATGCAGTGATCGACGGCCCGCGCTCGGCTGTGTGGGATGAAGCCGAAAACCGCATCCACGCGCAGAAGGCTGTGTTGCTGTGGTGCCTGAACAAGATTTGATGCCGGACGATCTGGTCGCGACCTTCAGTCTCGACAATTCACCCGTGCGCGGGCGCGTCGCGCGACTGGGGCCGGCGGCCATCGATCCGATTCTGCGTCGCCACGATTATCCGCGTCCGATCGCCATGCTGCTCGGTGAAGCTCTGACGCTCGCGGCCCTGGTTGGCTCTCTGCTGAAGGTTGAAGGCCGGCTCATCGTGCAGGCGCAAGGCGAGGGGCGTTGTCCGCTGCTGGTGGCCGAGCATCGCGGGGACGGCGGGCTGCGCGGCTATGCGCGCATTGCCGAGGGCGCGGCTGCGACTCTCGCCCACGCCAACCGCATGCCGCCGGCGGCGCTACTCGGCGCCGGCAAGCTGCTCATGACGCTGGAGCGCGAAGAAGGGCAGATGACGCAGGGCGTCGTCGCGCTCAACGGCGATACGCTGGCGCATTGCGCCGAGAACTACTTCCGGGTCAGCGAACAGACCGAGACCCGCATTCGCCTCGCCGTTGGCGAAGTGATGACGCAGGATGCGCCGCCGCTCTGGCGCGCGGGCGGAGCGTTGCTGCAGCGGATCGCCGCCGACGACGCGCGCGGCGATCCGACCGAAGACTGGACGCGCGCGTCGCTTCTATTCGCCACCGTGCAGGACGAGGAGTTGATCGACCCTGATCTCGCCGCGGACCGTCTGCTTTATCGTCTGTTCCACGAGGAGGGCGTGCGCATGACGCCGCCGTCGCCGCTCATGGATCGGTGCACGTGCGACGAAGAACGTCTCACTGCAGTGATGAAGCAATTCCCGGCCGACGAATTGCGGGACCTCGTCGAGCCCGACGGTCTGCTTCACGCACGCTGCCAATTCTGCGCGCGCAATTATCTCATTCCGCCGAATAAGGTGATGGGCTGAGTCCGGTCCGTCAGTTCGCGAGCCGCGACTGGTGCGGGCTGTCGAGCACGAACATCGGCACCGGCACGTCGAAAGCTTGCCCGTCGTCGATGCGCACCATCGAATAGGCGCCGTGCATCATGCCCGAGGGCGCGGCCAGCGGCGCGGCGCTCGTATAGCTGAAGCGTTCGCCCGGCGGGATCACCGGCTGTTGGCCGACCACGCCCGCGCCCGAGACTTCCTGCGTCACGCCGTTCGCATCGGTGATGCGCCAGAAGCGCGACACGAGCTGCACCGTCTCATGGGACCGGTTCTCGATCTCGATTGTGTAGGCCCACACGAAGCGGCCTTCGTCCGGCTCGGATTCTTCCGGCAGGAATTGCGGCTCGACCCGGATGAGGACGCCTGCGGTCTCTTGCTCGAACATGCTGCTACATTAGCGAACCGGAACGGCTTTGACAAAAGCGGCGCTGCGCGCGAGCAAGGCGGCGAAGGGGAAGCGAATCATGACCGCCAACCACGGCGTGTTGTCCGACAGCGAACTGCGCCGCGCGATCAAGCAGGACTGGATCGCGGCCGACACGCCGTTCCCGGAAGACCAGATTCAGCCGGCGAGCCTCGATCTCCGGCTTGGCAACGTCGCCTATCGCCTGCGCGCCAGCTTCCTGCCGGGGGCCGGCGCGCGCGTGCGTGATCGCCTGGACGACGAATTGGTGATGCACGCGATCGACCTGACCGAGGGCGCGGTGCTGGAAACCGGGTGCGTCTACCTTGCCGAAGTGCAGGAGCGGTTTGCGCTGCCGCCGCATATCCATGGCGCGGCCAACCCGAAGAGTTCCACCGGCCGCGTGGACGTCTTCACACGTCTCATCGTCGATGGGGCCACGGCCTTCGATTACATTCCGGCAGGCTACCACGGCCCGCTCTGGGCCGAAATCTGTCCATGCACGTTCTCCATCCTCGCGCGCACCGGCACGCGTCTCTCCCAGGCGCGCCTGCGCCGCGGACCGCCGCATCCGAAGCGCGAGATCGATTTCACCATGGACCTCTCGCTCAAAGGTCCGGTCGGCTTCCGCGCCAAGCGCTATTCGGGCGTGCTCGATGTAGATCGCATCGGCGCCTACGATCCGCGCGACTTCTGGGAACCGCTTGACGCGCGCGGCGGCCGCGTCGTGCTTGAGCCGGGGCAATTCTACATTTTTGCGTCCAAAGAAAACGTGCTGATCCCGTCGGATGAAGCGGCGGAGATGGCGCCAATCCGCCCTGAGCTCGGCGAATTCCGCGCGCACTATGCCGGCTTCTTCGACCCCGGATTCGGCATTCCGCCCAACGAAGGCCGTGCCGTGCTCGAGGTCAGGTCGCGCGATGTGCCGTTCTTCGTCGAAGACGCACAGCCCGTCGGAAAGCTGGTGTTCGAGCCGCTGTCCGGGCCGGTCGAGCGGCTCTATGGTGAAACCGGCTCGAGCTATCAGGGCCAAGGCCTGAAACTCTCGAAGCATTTCGCGCCGTGGAAGTAGCGCAAGAGCGGGGGATTGATGAAGAAACTCGTCTTCGCGCTCATCGCGCTCGTCTTCGCGGCGCCGGCGGCGGCGCAGCCGCAGCGCGAAATCCATCCGGCGCTGTTCGTGGTCCGCGACGCGGATTCGACGCTTTACATCTACGGCACCGTGCACCTTCGCCGCCCCGGCGATCCCTGGGGCGGACCTGAGGCGCAGCGCGCATTATCGGGCGCGCAAGAAGTTTGGACCGAGATCGACCTCGACAGTACGACGACGCAGGAAACGATGCGCGTTGTCCGGCAGCTGGGAATGGCGCCGCCGGACCGGCCGTTGCGCACCTGGCTCAGCGACGAAGACAATTCCAAGCTCGACGCGCTCTGCGCGCGGCTCGGTATCAATCGCGCGGCCCTGGAGCAGATGCAGCCATGGCTGGTGTCGATCACGCTCGAAGTCGCGCCCATGATGCAGGCAGGCTATGATCCGAGCGCAGGCGTTGACCATCAGATCGACGCGATCGCCGATCAGGCTGGCGCGCGCTCACGCGCTTTCGAAACCGTCGAGCAGCAAATGCGCTTCTTGGCGGAACTCTCGCCCGAAGTGCAGCGCGACATGCTGGAACAGACGATCGAGGAAGCCGAGGAGGGCCCGGCGGTGCTCGACGAAACCAGCCGCGCCTGGGAACGCGGCGATCTCGAAACGCTTGAGCGTCTGAGCGTCGCCGACATGCGCGAACATTATCCCGACGTCTATCAGGCGCTGCTCGTGCGCCGAAATCATAACTGGATCCCGATCATTCAGCACGAGCTCGACGGCGTCGGCGTCGATTTCATGGCGGTCGGCGCCGCGCATTTGCTGGGGCCAGACGGCTTGGTCGCGCTGTTGCGCGCCCAAGGCTACACGGTCGAGCGCGTGCGTTCATCCCGCCGCTAGTCGACGAAATTCGTCGCAATCGCCGCCGACGGCTGCCGCGCCGGTGCTAAGCCCGTCTCACGGGAGGCGTGCGTATGCGGCAGTTGGCGGCTTTCATTTGCGTTCTGGTTGCGTCCTGCGCGACCACGCCGGCCGCAGGCCTGCGCAGCTATGACGTTGGCGTGGCCGAAGGCGTGCGGCTTCACGTGGTCGACGCCGGCGAAGGCGAGGCGGCGCCAATTATATTCGTTCCGGGCTGGAGCACGAGCCGTCGGATCTGGGAAGGCCAGATGTTGCGTCTGGCGCGGCAGCGGCGGGTCATCAGTTTCGATCCGCGTGCGCAAGGCGCGTCCACCATCACGCCGCGCGGCGTCACGCCTGAGCAGCGGGCTGAGGACCTGCATGCGCTGATCCGTCGATGGCGCCTCGCGCGTCCGCCCGTCATCGTCGGCTGGTCGCAAGGCGTTCAGGACATCGCCGCCTATGTCGGCCGCTACGGGTCGAGCGAGTTCGCAGCGCTTGTGCTTGTGGACGCTGCTGTGGCGGAGGGCGCGCCGACCGGGGAGCAGGAGGCGCAACATGCGCGCATGATGGCGATCTATCGCGCGCATCAGCGTGAATACCTCCACGGCATGATGCAGGCGATCATCCGGCAACCGCAGGCGCCCGGCTATGTCGAGGCGTTGGTCGATGTCGGGATGCGGACGCCGCCCGAGATCGGTGAAGTGATGCTGACTGCGGATCTGTTCGGCGCGGATCGCCGCGGAGCGCTGGCCCGCATTATCCGACCGGCGCTTGTCATCGCATCTGCGGACTCCCCCGAACTTGAGCGTCAGCGGGCGATGGCGGCGTCGATTCCGGGTGGTGCGCGCTTTGTAGCGATTGAGGCCGCGGGTCACGCCGTCTTCATCGACCAGCCGGCCGCGTTCGCCGCCGCGCTCGATGCGTTTCTTGCGGCGGAAGTGGACGGGCGCTCGACTAGCCCGGCAGGATCAGTTTCGCGCTGAAGCCTCTCGGCTTGATGTTCTCCAGCGCCAAACGTCCGCCGTGACCGTCGGCGATCGCCTGCACGATCGCCAGGCCCAACCCGGCGCCGCTTTCATTCGAGCGGGCTTCATCGGCGCGGAAGAATGGCGCAGTTACGCGGCCGATCAGATCGGGGGGCACGCCCGGGCCCTCATCGCGCACTTCCGCGATCGCCTCGTCCTTGTCGCCGCGATACACCCGCATCACGCCGCCGCCGCCGTACTTGGCCGCGTTTTCTGCAAGATTGCGCAAGGCGCGCGCGATTTCGCTCGGGCGGCACTCGACCAGAAGCGGCTCGTTCGCCTCGGCGCTGATGGAGAGGCCCATGTCCTGCAACTCGCCGCAGAGCGTACGCGCGATCTCGGCGAGATCGACCTTGACGCGCGCTTCTTCGCTGGCGCCGGCGCGGGCGAGCGCGAGCGCTTGTTCGGTGAGCTGCTCCATCTCGGTGACTGAATCCAGGAGACGCTGGCGCGTCGCTTCGTCCTCGACCAGCTCCGCTCGCAAGCGGATGGCGGTGATCGGCGTGCGCAGATCGTGGCTCAGCGCCCAAAGCATCTGGCGCTGCCGGTTGAGCTGTCGGCCAAGCCGCTCCGCCATCGCATTGAACGCCGTCGACGCGTTGCGGACATCTTCGGGGCCGCTGACCGGCGCGGTAACGTTGGTCTGGCCCGAGCCCAGCGCGCGCGCCGCATTGGCGAGGTCGGCGAGGGGGCGGCCGATCTGACGCGATACGAGCGCCGCGCCGATGCCGACGGCGATGACCGAGATGAGCGCGCCGATCAGGACGTTGAACGGCGGCGGCCGCGGGCCGGGCAGGCGCGCCGTCGCGTTGAGCCATGCGTCGTTCGCAAGTTTTACCGAGAGGGAAACATGGGTCACGCTCACCAGCGGCGCGTCCGGCGGGGGTTGAGCGATCTCGTCGCCGCCGCCGGCGCGGTGATCGAATTGCGCGTTGTCATCGCCGTGGCGGCTGCGCCTGCCTCTGCGGTCTTCGCCGTCGCCGCGGATGCGCCAACGCCGGGAGGGCACGTCGAGCGTCCGCGCGACGGCGCGCACCTCGGTGTTGTCGAGCGCTTCCGATATCAGGCGGGCGATGCGTCCGCTCGCACCCGTCGGCACGCCGGGGCCGAGGTCCGGCGCAGGCGTCACCGAGTAGCGGATGGAATAGTCGCGGATTTGGCTGGCGACCGATGCGCGCCGCTCCGCGGGCATGTTGCGCAGGCGTTCTGCGGTATAGCTGATGCGCTCGGAGACCGAGGTCTCGGCGACGCGCCGCAGCGCCGCGCCGCGTTCGTTGGAGAACCATGCGAAGGCGGCTGCGTAGGAGATCGCAACCGCGACGACGGTGACGAGCACCAGGCGCCCGGCGAGCGTCCGGAGCGGATTCCAGGTCACGCTTTCTCCACGGGTGCGGTGAACACGTAGCCGCCGCCCCAGACGGTCTTGATGAGCTTCGGGGTGCGCGCGTCTGTTTCGATTTTGCGCCGCAGACGCGAGACCTGCGTGTCGACGGCGCGGTCGAACACATCGGACCCGCGATCGAAAGCGAGGTCGAGGAGCTGATCGCGCGAGAGCACCACTTTGGGGCGCTGCAGGAACGTGAGCAACAATCTATACTCGCCCGTGCTCAGTTCGTGCGCCACGCCGCTGTCGTCGACGAGTTCGCGCTCCGCCAGCTTTAGCGTCCAGCGATCGAACCGCAGCGCGTCGCCGGTCGGCGTCTCCGCGCTGGGTGGCAGCGCGTGCGTGCGGCGCAGCACCGCATCGATGCGCGCCAAGAGCTCGCGCGGATTGAACGGCTTCACCACGTAATCGTCGGCGCCGACCTCAAGCCCGATGATCCGGTCCAATTCCTCAGCCCGCGCAGAGAGCAAGATCACGGGGATGTGGTTGCTCTCACGGATGTGCCGGCATAGCTGCAGGCCGTCTTCGCCCGGCATCATGATGTCGAGGATCACAAGGTCGATGCGATTTTCCTTGATCGCCTTCCTAGCGGCTTCGGCGTTCTCGACCGCGGTTGAACGGCGTCCGTTCTTGCGCAGAAACTGGGCCAGCGACTCGCGGATTTCGCGATGGTCGTCAACGACGAGGATATGGGGGTCTTCGGGCGCCATGCTGCTGTTCATTTGAAGCGAGACCCCGTAAAAATCTACCGGGCGCGCTTGGCTAACGTATGCCAAAGCTTGGCGTTTCCGGGGGTCGGACACATTTAGGCAAGAACGGGCCCTGCGCGGCCATCAAGCCGCCCAGGTTCAACAGCCCAGTGGGGCGTCTAAAAAGGGGACATTCGCATGAAGCAAACCACCGTGAGCATGCTGGCCTGCGCCACGATGTTGGCGGCCTGCGCGAGCGGCGGCGGCGGCGCGGACCGCGGTCCCCAGCAGATTAGGGCGCTGCTCTCCGCCGATACGCTGATGTTCGTGAGCTTCGACGCCGATGGCGATCTTCGCATCACGGCCGACGAGATCTCCGCCGGTACGCAGCGCGAATTTTCGCGCGCCGATACGAGCGGCGACGGTCAGCTGCAGCCGATCGAGTTTCAGAACTGGTCTAACACCGTGCTGGGCGGCACCTCGATTGGGCCGTACCGCCTGGACTTCGATCGCAACGTCGACAACGTCATTACACGCGACGAGTTCAACACCGAAATCAACGGGCGCGTGCGGGACTACGATGAGAATGAAGACGGCGTGCTGACGCGTGCAGAGTTCGTCAGGCTCGTCGGGCAGGCGCGGCCGGCGGTGCAGCGTCGCGAACCGACGCCGACGCCTGGTGGACGTCCGCCGGGCATGTGAGGGAACACTGACAAGGTCTGGCGCCAAATAGGCGGACGCCGAAAAACGCCGGACAAAGACGCTTGCTACGTTCAACTCATCGGAGCCGCCCCCTCCCATCGGTTCCGCGGACGTCTCTCCCTCCCCCAAAGGACGTCCGACAAGAAGCGGCCGGCGCGCTCCCCCCAGCGCCGGCCGCATTTTTGTGTGCGTTTGCAGCAGCTCCGGGCGGGACACACTTTGTCGCAAAGCCGACCAACGGGCGAAAACAGCGGTCGTTATCAAGCGCCATGGGCCCACGCGTGGGCGGGCTCGGAGGAGAATATCTAATGCGCAAAGTGTTGCTCGCCGCCGCCGCGGTCGCGGCTCTTGCCGGTGTCGGCGTCGCCGGCATGGCGCTCGCCCAAACCGATGGTCCGCCGCGCGAACGCGGATTCTTGGGCGCCGACGCCAACAACGACGGTGTGCTGACGCGCGCGGAGTTCGACGCTGGACAGCAAGCCATGTTTGCGCGGCTCGATTCGAATAACGACGGTCAGCTTTCGCGCGAAGAAGGCCGCGCCAACCGCATGATGCATCGCGGCGGCCGCCGAGGCGGGCGCGGGCACGGCTTCGATCTGGCGCGCGCCGACGCCAACAATGACGGCAACATCACGCGCGACGAATATCTCGCGCGGCCCATCGAAATGTTCGATCGCCTCGACGCCAACAACGATGGCGTCATTCAGGCGTCGGAACGTCCCCAACGTCCCGAGCGCGCGGAAGGCGAACGGCATGGGCGCGGTGAGCGCGGCGGTCCCGGTCACGAGGATCGCCCCAGCCGCGACACCAACAATGACGGCATGATCTCGCGGGCCGAATTTGCCGCGGCGGGCGCGCAGATGTTCCAGCGAATGGACGCCAACAGCGACGGGCGGGTTACGCGGGAGGAAGCGCAGGCCGCGCGGCCGCATCGCCGCCCGGCTCAGTAACTTACCCGGCAACGCGGCTGGTTTTCATGTAACCAGCCGCGTCATCCGGGGTTCATGCAGGGAGGGTTAGACTGACGCAACGCTCGCGCAGCGCGGGCGCGCAGTGCGGTCCGGCGCTCCCCAAATGCGCGAGCGCTTGCCGATCGCGTTGAAACCGCCATCTGAGGAAGCGCAATGAACGCGCCTTTAGCGACACCTGTGATGACGAGGGCCACGTCGAAGGCCAAGGAGCTATGGGCCAAGCGCCCCGGGCTCCTGCGCGGCCGCAACCTCATGTTCGTCGGCGGCGCAGCCGCAGTCGTTCTGATCGGCTGGATGTTTTTCGGGAAGAAGAGCGACGCCGAACCGTATCGCACGGCGGCGGTCGATCGCGGCTCGATCACACGCGTCGTGAGCGCGACCGGCACGCTGCAGCCGCTGGTGTCGGCCAATGTCGGCTCAACCGTATCCGGCCCGGTTATATCGGTCGACGCCGACTTCAATACGCAAGTACGCGCGGGCCAGATTTTGGCGCGGCTCGATCCGGCGCAGTTTCAGCAGCGCGTGAGCCAGGCGCAGGCCACGCTCAGTCAAGCGCAGGCGCAGTACGCCGTCGCCGATTCCGATTACCAGCGCTATCAGACTTTGGCGCAGCGCGGCTTCGCTTCGCAGCAACTCATGGCGCAGCAGCGCGCCGCGCGTGCGACGGCGGCGTCGTCGGTCGCTGCCGCTCGAGCGGCGCTGGAGAGTGCACGCACCGATCTTTCGCGCACCATCATCCGCGCGCCGATCGACGGCGTCGTGGTCGACCGGCAGGTGAATGTCGGTCAGTCCGTGGCCGCGAGTTTCCAGGCGCCGACCCTGTTCGTGATTGCGCAAGATCTCTCGCGCCTGCAGGCCAACATCACCGTCGACGAAGCGGACATCGGCGACGTGCGTGAAGGCCAGCCCGTGCGCTTTACGGTCGACGCGTTCCCGGATCGCGAGTTTGACGGGACGGTCAGCCAGGTGCGTCAGCAGGGCGTCAACGATCAAGGCGTGGTGAGCTATACGGTCGTCGTGGAGGCCGACAATCCCGGCCGCCAATTGCTCCCCGGCATGACTGCGAATGCCGATATCGTGCTCGAAGAACGCCAGAACGTGCTGCGCGTGCCGAACACGGCGCTGCGTTTCCGGCCCGCGGACGAGCGATTGCAGGAACAAGCGCAGGCGCTGACCGGCGGCGCGCGCCAAGGCCCTGGTCAAGCCGGGGACCGTCAAGGCGGTCAGCGGCAGCGCGGCGACGGCCAGGGCGGGCGCGGCGGACAGCGCGGCGTCGAACAACTCACCCAAGCGCTGCAGCTCACCGAAGCGCAGCAGGCGACGGCGCGGCAGGCTTTCCAGGACGCGATGCAGCAGGCGCGCGCCAATGGCGGCGGCGGTCAAGGCGGCGATCGCCGCGCCATGATGCGGCAAACGCGCGAAACGGTGCTGCGCCAGCTCGAACCGACGCTCAGCGCACAGCAGCGCGAACTTCTTGCGCAGCTGCGCGCCGGCGGCGGTCCGCGCGCGGAAGTGCGCCGTAGCGCTGTGGTCTGGGTGTTGCGCAACGACAAGCCGACCCCCCTGCAGGTCGAGATCGGCATCGCTGACAACGGCAACACGCTGCTGCTCAGCGGCCTAAGCGAAGGCGATGAGGTCATCGTCGGCGGCGGCCCGCGTCCCGATAGTGCGCAGCAACAGCGCGGCGGCGGCCTGATGGGCGGTGGGCGCGGTATGCGTGTCCGGGGCGGGTAATGGCGACGCTCATTTCCGCAGAAGCCTTGGTGAAGCTCTACCAGATGGGCGATGAGACTGTGCACGCGCTCGACGGCGTGAGCTTCACCATACCTGTCGGCGAGTACTGCGCGATCGTCGGTCCCTCGGGATCGGGCAAGTCAACGCTGATGAACATCATCGGCGGCCTGGATACGCCGACGTCCGGCAAGATCGTTATCGACAACAACGACATTGGCGAGATGAGCGACGAAGAACTCGCGCTCTTCCGCAATCGCACCATCGGTTTCATATTTCAAAGCTTCAATTTGCTGGCGCGGCTGACAGCGGAGCAGAACGTCGAACTGCCGATGATCTATGCCGGCGTGCCGGTTAAGGAGCGCCGCGAGCGCGCGGCGGAATTGCTGCACCGGGTGGGCCTCGGCGAGCGCCTCGGTCACAAGCCGACGCAGCTCTCGGGCGGCCAGCAGCAGCGTGTCGCCATTGCACGCGCGTTGGCTGGAAAACCCGCACTACTGCTGGCGGACGAACCGACCGGCGCGCTGGATACCAATACCGGCAAGGAGATCATGAACCTGTTCGCGGCGTTGAACCGCGAAGGCACGACCGTCGTCATCGTCACCCACGATCATGAAGTGGCGGAAGCCACGCGGCGCACGATCGAGATGCGCGACGGCCATATTGTCGGCGACCACCGCAACGGAAGCCGCGCGGCATGATGCAGACTTCGGACCTGATCGGCAGCGCCGCCCAGGCGCTGCGCGCGAACCCCCTGCGCTCGGCGCTGACGGCGCTGGGCGTCATCATCGGCGTGGCGTCCGTGGTGGCGATGGTGGCGTTGGGCGCCGGCGCACAGGCGCAGGTGCAGCGTTCGATCGCGAGCCTTGGATCGAACCTGCTCATCGTCGTGCCAGGCGCCATGCAGGGCGGCGGCGGTGTGCGTTTCGCGGCCGGGCAAGGCCCGCGCGACACGCTCACCCTGGCGGACGTGGAAGCGATCCGTGCGCAAGTGACCGATCTCGCCGCCGTCGCGCCATCCCAACGCGGCGGCGCTCAGGTCGTGGCCAATGGTCTGAACTGGAACACCCGTATTGAAGGCGTCACGCCCGAGTATCTGACTGCGCGCGATTGGGAAGTGGCGAGCGGCAGGTTCTTCGACGACACCGAGGAGCGGCAGGCGCGCAAGCTGGTCGTGCTGGGCAAGACGGTGGCCGACAACCTGTTTCCCAACATCGATCCCGTAGGCGAAACGATCCGGATCAATGGCGGGTCGTATGAGGTGATCGGCGTGCTGGCCTCCAAGGGCCAATCCGGCTTTCAGGATCAGGACGACATCATTCTCGCGCCCTTGACGACCGTCAAAAGGCGCATCTCCGGCCGCAACCGCCGCGCCGACACGGTCAGTCAGATATCGGTCAAGGCTGCAAGCGAGGGCGCGCTCGGGCGGGTCGAGGAGGATGTGACCAATTTGTTGCGCCAACGCCACCGCACGCGGGAGGGCGAAGATGACTTCACAGTGCAAAATCTGGCCTCGATCACACAGACGGCGCAGCAAACGACGCAGGTGTTTACTTACCTTTTAGGGGGAATATCGCTCGTCTCGCTCCTGGTCGGCGGGATCGGAATTATGAATATCATGCTGGTTTCGGTGACCGAGCGGACAAGGGAAATCGGTTTGCGCAAGGCGCTGGGCGCGCGACAATCCGATATCTTGCGGCAGTTCGGCCTGGAGGCTGTAACCCTGTCGGTTGCTGGGGGGATCGTCGGATTGGCCCTGGGTGCACTTGGCGCCTGGATCATGACGTCGCTGTTTCAACTGCCCTTGGTGCTGTCGCCGATGACGGCGGCCATGGCCATCGGCTTCGCCGGCGTGGTCGGCATCGTGTTTGGCGCCTATCCCGCGTGGCGGGCGGCCCGGCTCGATCCGATCGAAGCGCTGCGGCGGGAATGAGGAAGAAGTTCTCATGCGTGCTCGTTTCCTAATCGCTTCTCTCCTGGCGCTGTCGGCTGCGATGCCGGCCGCTGCGGAAACCCTGGATGAGGCGATGACGTCGGCCGTGGACGGCAACCCCAGCATCGCCGCTTCGCGCCAGCGCCTGCGCGCCACGCGCGAAGTGCTGCCGCAGGCCTGGTCGGAAGCGCTGCCGCAGGTTTCATTGTCGGCCGGGGCCACATCGAGTTCGCGCGACGGCGACCAGCCGACTGCGGTCGGCGAGAGCGAAACCTGGACCACCGCCGCCAACGCCTCGCAACTCCTTTTCGGCGGCGGCCGTGTGCTGGCCACGACGCGCGCCGCACGCGCCCAGATCGCCGGCGCCATCGCAGACTACGATTTCACGCTGCAGACGCTGCTGCTCGATGTCACCCGCGCCTATGCCGACGTGCGTCAACAAATGGCGGTGGTCTCCGCGCGCGAAACCACCGTCAACAATCTCACGCGGCTGCTCGAGTATGCGCAGGCGCAGTTTGATGCGGGCGTGGTGACGCGCACCGACGTCGCACAGTCGCAGGCCCGCCTTGCGCAAGCGCGCACGCAATTGGTGCAGGCGCAAGGCGCGCTCGCCGCCGCCGTGCAAGCTTACACCCGCCTCGTCGGCCACCCGCCGTCAGATCTGCAGGCGCCCCCGCAAGCGCAGAACCTGCCGACCGATCTGGCCGCCGCGCTCGACACCGCCGGAGACCACAGCCCCGTGCTGATCGGCGCCGCGGCCGCGGCGAGCCAGGCCGACGCCAACGTCGACGTCGCGGCCTCCGCCGGCCGGCTTCGCGCGACGTTGGAGGCGGGCCTCAACGAGGGCGGCGATCTTCAAAACGACGACAACGACACCAGCGGCGATTCTGTCGGCGTGCGGCTGACGGTGCCGCTGTTTCAGGGCGGCGCAGTCCGCTCGCGCACGCGCCAGCAGCGCGCGTTGCGCTCGGCCGCCAATCTCGATGTCGCACAGGCGCAGCGCACGGTGCAGGAAGGCGTCACCAACGCCTGGACGGGGCTGGCCAGCGCCCGCGCCGCCGTCGACAGCGCACGTGAGCAGGTGCAGGCCGCGGAGCTCGCCTATGAGGGCGTGCGCCTGGAGCAGGAGACCGGCCTGCGCTCCACCGTCGAAGTGCTCGACCAGGAACAGGATCTGCTGATTGCTCGCCTCGCTCTGGCGCAGGCCGAGCGCGATCTGGTGGTGGCGGAGCGGCTGCTGCTGCAACAGGTCGGCATTCTCGCGCCGCCCGGCATCGAGCCCGGCGGCAATGACGGCCGCGACCGTCACGACGATCTGCTCAGAGGCCGGAACTAAGCGCGCCGTCCAGGTCCGCCCAGATATCGTCCGCATGCTCGCAACCGACGCTGAGGCGCAATAGTCCCGGCGGCACATCCGACTGCGGGCCTTCGATGGACCGGCGATGCTCGATCAAGGTCTCGACGCCGCCCAGCGAAGTGGCGACCTTCACAAGCTTGAGGCGCGCAACGACGCCGAGCGCGCCGACTTCGCCGCCTTTGACTTCGAACGACATCATCCCGCCGAAGCCGCCCGTCATCTGGCGCTTGGCGACGGCATGCTGCGCGTGGCTCGGCAGTCCGGGATAGGTGACGCGCGCGACGGCCGCATGCCGCTCGAGCCGTTGCGCCAAATCGAGCGCCGCCCGGCTTGCATGTGCGACCCGCAGGTGCAGCGTGCGCATCCCGCGCAGCAACAGCCACGCCTCGAACGCGCCCAACGTCGCGCCGCCGACCTTGCGCTCCTCGCGGACGTCGGCCCAGACCTGCGTCGTCTCATCCGCAGTCGCCAGCACGCCGGCGAGCACGTCGGAGTGTCCGTTCAGATATTTCGTGGCGGAATGAAATACGATGTCCGCGCCATGTTCGATCGGTCGCGTGAGGATCGGCGATGCGGCCGTTGAATCGACGGCCAGCAAGGCGCCCGCGTCATGCGCGGCCCTGGCCATCAGTGCGATGTCGACGACTTCGTAGATCGGATTAACCGGCGTTTCGATCCACACGATGCTGGTTTCCCCCTGGCGCAGGAGCGGGGCCATCGTATCGGGCGCCCGTGGGTCGAAGAAATCGACCTGGAGCGCGCCGCGCGCGTCCTGCTCGCGCAGCCAAGCGATGACGCTGAAATAGCCGCGTGAGCTGCAAACGACGTGCGACCCGGGCGCCAGGCGCCGAAACAAAGCGAGTGCGGCGGCCATGCCGGAAGAAAACAGCAGCGCGTCGCTTGCGCCTTCAAGCTGTGCGATCGCGTTCTCCGCGTCGCGCAGGTTGGGGCCGCCGTAGCGGGCGTAGAAATTGTCGGCGACGATGAGCGCGTTGTCGGCGCCTCGTCGATAGGTCGTCGACAATTGAATGGCGGGCGATACGCCCGCCGACGCGTCGTGGGCGCCGCCGCCTTGCGCGCAAATCGTTTCCGCCTGGAGCGGGCTGTTGCGCTTGGTCATTTTTCGTCCTGTGGCCGGAGCAGCAGTGCTGGCATCGTCACATTTGGAGGGGCTGTAAAGTCATTCTGCAGATCACTTTCGCCATTGGCCGACTGCAGAGCATCGCGCCGCGAATTGATCGTACGCAAAGGCGGCCGGGGCCGGCGGCGCCATCTGGACGCGCGGTCGACGCCTCGGCGGTTCGCCGGCCATTCTCCCCCGCAAAAGAAAGCGCCGCGGACCAGGCCCGAGGCGTCGCTCCGCTGCAGCGCGACCCTTGGTTTGCGCAAAGTCAACGCCCGCGGCGACCATCCGCCTAATCATTGGCGTAGGAGGATTATCCATGACGCCGCGAGACATTCTGACCGTCGTGACATCGAGCGCACAGGAATCGGCTCTAGCCGCAGCGGAGCTGCTGGCTAAACGCTGGCAGACGCACACCACGGTTCTGCAACTTTGCCCGCTTCCCGACGCGGTGCTGGCAGCTGATCCTGTGGGCGCAGGGCTCTGGGCGCAGGCGCTGGAACAGGCGCGCACGCTGGCGGCGGAGGACAAGGTCCGTCTGGAGCGCCGGCTGGCGGCGTTCGTGACGCCGACCGAGGTGCGCGCCGGAGAGGGCGCCGGCGCCATGCTTGACGAGGCCGTCGCCATGAGCGCGCGTCACGCCGATCTCACCGTGATGGAACGGCCGCGCGACAACATCGGGATTGCAGCGTTTGAGGCGGCGCTGTTCCAATCAGGGCGTCCGGTTCTGCTGACGCCGCCGGGCTGGAGCGGCGTCGCCATCGGAAAGCGTGTGATGATCGCCTGGAGCGCCAAGCGCGAAGCCGCCCGTGCGCTGGCCGACGCGGCGCCGTTCCTGGACGCGGCCGAGAAGATCACTGTGGTCGCCGTGGATGCGTCGACATTTTACACCGGCGACAAGTTCACCGGCTACGACATCAGCACCCACTTGGCCCGCGAAGGGCTCGATGTTTCGCTTAGACAGGTCGACAGCGTTGGCCGGACGGCGGAGGCGGCCCTGTTGGACGAGGCGCGCGACCTCGATGCCGACCTTATCGTCATGGGCGGCTACGGCCATGCCCGTTTCAGCGAGTTCGTCTTCGGCGGCGTGACGCGCGCGCTGTTGGGCGCGTGCCCAGTTCCGATCCTGATGTCGCACTAGGCTGAGTTGGCGTAGTGAAGGAAGTCGCAGCTGCATCGTGGCCGGTTTGAAAGGCCACGCCGGCGCTGATGATTTCCGGGAGGCTCGATGGTTCGGCTTCAGTTCTTCGGCGCCGCCGGCTGCGTGACCGGCGCCTGCATGCTGCTCACGACGGATACGGCGTCGGTGCTCGTCGACTGCGGCATGTTTCAGGGATCGAAGACGCTCAAGGCGCTGAACTATGAGCCGTTTCCTTTCGATGTCCGCAACATCGACGCCGTCTTGCTCACCCACGCCCATATCGACCACAGCGGCCTGCTGCCAAAACTAGTCCTCGCGGGATTTCGCGGCGTCATCTACGCAACGCAGGGCACGATCGATCTCTGCGGCGTGCTGCTGCCGGACTCCGGTGCGATCCAGGAAATGGAAGTCGAAACGCTGAACTGGCGCAACGCCCGCCACGGTAAAGGCGAGGTCGCCCCGATTTTCACAAAGGCGGACGCCGTGGCGAGCCTGAAGCAATTCAGCGCCGTGCCTTTCCGAACCTGGGCGGACGTGGCGCGGGGCGTGCGCGCCCGCTGGTGGAATGCAGGTCATATCCTCGGCGCGGCCTCAATCGAGGTCGAGGTTGCCGACGGCGGCGCCAGCCAGACGTTGCTGTTCTCGGGCGATGTGGGCCCAGGCGGGCGAAGCTTCACCGATGATCCTGATGGGCCGAACGGCGTCGACCATCTGATCATCGAGAGTACGTACGGGAACGTCGAGCGGACGCCGATCAGCGAAGAGGAGCGCAAGCGTGTGCTGGCGGCCGAGATCATGGCGGCTCACGCCGCCGGCGGCCCGCTTCTGGCGCCCGCGTTTGCAGTCGAACGCACGCAGGAACTGATCACCGACCTGCTCGATCTAATGGAGACCGACCGCGCGCCGCCAGCCCCGATCTTTTTGGATTCGCCGCTGGCGATCCGCGCCTGCGACGTATTCCTGCGCCACGACGATCACGACGGGATGACGACGCCGTTCGAAAAACTGCGTGAGTCGCGTTGGCTGCGCTTTACCGAGGGCGTGGATGAAAGCCGCGCCATCGAACGCGTGCGCGGCTGGCATATCATCATGGCCGCGAGCGGCATGTGCGACGCGGGGCGGGTGCGGCATCACTTGAAGCGCCTCTTGTGGCGCCCGGAAGCAACCGTACTGCTCACCGGCTACCAAGCCATCGGCACCCTGGGCCGGCTGCTGCAGGAGGGCCAGACTGCCGTCCGGATTCAGGGCGAAGACATCAAGGTCGAGGCCCGCATTCGCAGTGTCGACGTCTATTCCGGCCACGCCGACGCCAACGGTCTCGTCGCCTGGGCGCGCGGGCGCGGCGTCCGCGGCGGCATTCTCATCATGCACGGCGAGCCCGAGAATGCCGAGGGACTGCGCGCGCGGCTCGCCGCCGCGTCGCCGCGGGGCGCGCCCATCGTCGCGGAGCTGGATCGTGTCTATCGCCTGTCGCCGCGATCGCCCGCGGTCGCCGAACCGGCGGGGCGTCTTCGTATCCCGCCCAGTGCGGTAAGCCGGCTGGACTGGCACAATGCGCGATCGGCTCTGCTGGCAGCGCTCAACGCTCGCCTCGACGCGGCGCCCGACGATGCGGCTCGTGAAGCCATAATCGCGCAGCTGACTGAACGGCTGGAATCCTAATCGGGCGCAGCTTCGTCGTCGTCGAGACGCGTAATGATTTCCGCGATCGCCATGGCGTTTCGGTTCAAATCCTTATGCTCGCGAGCAACGAAATCGCCGTCGCCGCGAACCCAGATCGCCGCGTCGCTCAACTCGCCACAACTTGGCTGTACGGAGAGAATTTCGGCGGCAACGACGTCCTCGATGTCGCCCAGCATATGGCGAATGTCCTCGCGTGTGGCGCGGCGCGCGACATCCGTCGCCTGCGTTTTCAGAACACTCATGAGGATCTCGTGCGGGGAGGATCGAGGAAACGGAATACGTTGGCGAAGATCGCCACCATTGCGCCGCCGAAAGCGCCGAATGCGAGCGCGAACGGCAACCCCCGGATCAACGCCTGCAGCGAAGCCTCCCGCGCGCTAAGCGCCAACTGATGCATGAGTGCGCGTGTCGACGGACCGATGCCCAGCGCTTCACTGGCCCAAAGCAGGATGAACAGAGACCCGAGCGCCGCGGCGCCCACCGCGACCGAATGCAGAACGCTTGTGCGCCTGCGTGGTTCGAGAGAGACCGTAGCCATGATCGACCTCCTCATTGCATTTTGCGCTCGCGCCGATGCTGCATGTTGATCCGCCTCAAGTCGGCGCCCGAGTTTGTGCTCGTCGCCGCGCGCGTCCGGTGATCTAATCGCGTTTATGAATGCGCGCGAACCAGCCGACGCACCGGCGACAATCGAGCTCCGGCTTGAGAAGATGGCGCTTCTGTTCGACCCCTATGATCCTTTTCCGACGCCCTCGCGTGATCTTGCGAAGACTGCTGAAGATTTCATCGTGGGTTGGGCGCGTGATGCGCCGCGTGGCGTGGCGCTGCTCGTTCATCTGCCGCGTGACGAAATAAGCGATGCCAGCGAAACGGCGCTGAAGGAAGCGATCCGGCGTCATTTCACCTATCGCGCCGACCGGGTGCGCGGCGACTTGCAGGAGCTTTTCCGCTATGGCCGCATCTCGCTCGCAGTTGGCCTTGCGGTGCTTGGTTTGTGCGTCCTCGGCGGACGCATGATCGGCGTGATGTTTGCGGATGGTCCGGCCGCTCGTTTTTTCAGCGAAGGCCTCATCATCCTCGGCTGGGTCGCCAATTGGCGGCCGATCGAGATTTTTCTGTACGACTGGTGGCCGCTACTGCAGCGCCGGCGGCTCTTTCAGCGTATTGCCGCTGCACAAGTCGCCATTCGTCTGAACTGAGGTCGGGCTTAAGCGCCGATCCGCCGCGCAAGCTCGTCGAGAAATCCGCGCTGCCCGGGCAGGATGCGCCGGCGCGCTTCGTCCAATCCGAACAATTCCGCACGGTCCACCTCCGGGAAGGACGCCGTACGGCCCGATCCGCGCGGCCATTCCATGTCGAAATGTCCGCTCCTGAATGCGCTTAGATCTGCGCCGCCTTCGAACGCCCAGCAGTGCACGAGCTTGCCGCTCCGTTGTTGCAGGGACTCGAGCGGCAGGAAGGGCGGGCGCGGCGTCAAACCGGTTTCCTCGCGAAACTCGCGCAGCGCCGCCGCGAGCAGGTCCTCGTTATTCTCGGCGAGGCCTTTGGGAATTGACCAGGCCCCCTCGTCCTTGTTGCGCCAGTAGGGGCCGCCGGGGTGCACCAGCAGCACCACGACGCCCGACGGCGTCCTCACGTACTGCAGCAATCCGCAGCTGATCTGCATCGTCGCCGGGCCGTCTGCTCGCTTGCGTTAGTGCGCTACGCACCGCTCAAGCTCTTGCGAGCGCGCCTGCGTCACCAGGGTGACGTCCGGCGCATCGAGCAATGCCACGACGCCGCGATCGCGATCGTAGATGTCGTTTGCATATAGCACGCGCCCATCCGCGCCGACAGTTGCGGTCATGTAGATCGCCAGGAACGGAACCGGCGCCGCAAGCGGGCGGGTTTCGGTGGCGCCGCTCGCGATCGCCGCCTCCAGGTCTTCACGGCGTATCGAGCCCAGCAGCTCGGCGGCAAGCCCGACCGGGTCCTGGACGCGGATGCAGCCGTGGCTCAGGGCGCGCGCATCACGCTCGAACAAGCGGCGCGAGGGTGTATCGTGCAGGTAGACATCGAAGGGATTGGGCATCTCGAATTTAAGCTGGCCGAGCGCATTGGCAGGCCCCGGGCGCTGCCGCACCTGCACGGCGAGCGGGCGCGCGCGCCAATTCACGCTGGCGGCGTCGACAACGCGCCCGTTGCGATCCGTGATTTCGTAGCTGGCGGCGGCAGCCGGATTAGCGTGGAACGCCGGCGCAAGTTCACCGAGCAGGATGCTGGCCGGCGGGACCCAGTAGGGATTGAGCGTGACGGCGACGACGTCGGCCGCAAACGAGGGCGTCTGCGTCCGCCGCGCCCCCACGATAGCGGTGTGAACGGCGACGGCGCCTGTGTCGAAGCGAACGATCTCGAACTGGGCGATGTGCGCCTCGATACGCCGGGCGGCCACCGCGCGCGGCAACCAACGCCAGCGCTCCATGCTGGCCCGGAGACTGGAGATCCGTTGCGTCTGGGTACGCCCATCGGCGTCGGCGCTGTCCGGCGCCTCCGCGCGCACGCGCGCCAGTTCCGCCCGCAACGCGGCGTAATCGCTTGCGGGGGGTAGCAGCGACTGCAGCAGGGCGGAAGGCAGGGCGCCTTGCTCCAGTTGCAAGCGCAAACCCGCCGTATCGGGCGCCGGCGCCGCTGGAATATGCCAGCTGGGATCTGCGCGCGCGGGATTGGCGGCGCCGCGCGCGAAACTCGCCGCCAGTCGATTGAACAGCGCGTCCGCCAGGAAGTCGGTCTGCTCCGCAGCCACAACATCGGCGCTGGAGCGCATGTCTTCAAGCTCGGAGATCGCCGCCTCTTCGCTCGGGAGGCCTTCGAGCGGCGCCTGCGCTGCAACCGTTATCAGATCGTCGATGGCCGCAGTGCTCCAGCGCGGTTTGGCTTCGCCGGCGTCCGCGCAAGCCGCAAGCGCCAGCGCGGCGACGAGGCACTGAAACGCGCGTGTGCAGGCGGCGAACATGGCGCCAGGGTAGGAGCGCGCGCTCAGCGCATATTGATCCCGCGCAATGGCGGGCGGCGCAGCGCAGTAGCGGCGCCGGCCTGAAGCTGAAGACCTGGAGCGGGCGGGGGGAATCGAACCCCCGACATTCAGCTTGGGAAGCTGACGTTCTACCTCTGAACTACGCCCGCGAAGAGGGTGACGGATAGCGGTTTTTGCGTGGCGCGCAACAGAACGAACCGAATTTCTCGGTCCGGCATGGCTGCGAGCGGCGACACTCGCGTGGGCGTAGAGGTCCTTAGGGTTTCGCGGCGCGCGGGCGGGTGACCTCCTGGCGCAGCCTCTGTGTGAAAGGCCGCTGCTCAAGCGCCTCGTCCACGGCGCAGAGGCCCTCGAACAATTGTGCGCCGGCCTCCTTCATCAAGCGTCTCGAAGCTTTCTCCATGATCAACAGCGCCCGGCGCAGACGGCGCACCTCCTGGCGCCCGCGCGGCGTCAGCGCCACCACGCTGCGGCGCGCATCGTTCGGGTCCGATTTCGTCTCCACCAGGCCCAGCGCCAGAAGCTGGCGGCGCCAGTCGATGACGAGGGGGTGCGACTGGCGCAGCAGCACCGCCAGTTCGGTCACAGCAAGCGGGCCGTTGTCATCGAGCGCCAGTAACGTCGAGGTGGTCCTCGGCGGCGCCGTCACGCCCGCCTCGGGGTACCATTCCGCCGCTCCGCGCACCAGAAGATCCGAGAGCCGCCGCAGAAGATGCGCGAGGTAAGCTTCGCCCTGCGCGTGAATGAAATCGTCCATCTGCCTCCTGCCTGCATGTTCCATATGTGTAAGGCTTTACACAAGATATGTAAAGACTTACCAATAGGCGATGCCGAAGTTTGCCTGGACGCGCCGCTCCCTCGTTCCACTTTTCGTGTTTGCCGCTGCGTTCTTGGGGCCGCCGCGGGCGCTGGCCGATCCGTGTGCGGTGGGCGTTTATGCGTTGCGTGACGGCGCCGTGGTCGACATCGCGCCGGCGGATGCGGACGCGCTGCGTTGGCGGCGCAGTGACGGAACCACAGGCCGGCTGAGTGAAGCCGGCAGGGGAGTGTGGTCAAGCACACGCGGCTGGACCGGGCGCCCGGACGGCGTCCGCATTTCATTCGATTGCGCCCGCGGGTCCATCGCCTTCAACAGCGTGCGGGGCCGGCGCATCGACCTTCGGGTCACAGAAACCCGGTTTGCGGTGGAAGGCGCGACGCTGGCGGGGCGCTTGCTGATGCCGCCCGGCGACGGCCCGGTTCCACTTGTCGTTCTGATCCACGGCGCCGAGCGCACCGCGGCGCGGGATGCCTACGCGCTGCAACGGCTGTTTCCGGCCGCAGGCATCGGCGCGTTCGTCTACGATAAGCGCGGCACGGGCGAGTCCGGCGGCCGCTACACCCACGATTATCTGACCTTAGCGATGGATGCGATCGCCGCCATGAGCGAAGCGAGGCGTCTCGCCGGGGCGCGCGCTACGCGGGTAGGCTATCAGGCGGGCAGCCAAGGCGGATGGGTGGCGCCGCTGGCGGCGCGCATCGCGCCGGCGGATTTCGTCATCGTCGGGTTCGGATTGGCGGTGTCGCCGGCGGAAGCGGAGCGCGAACTGATCCGGAACGAGATCGCGCACGCGGGATACGGGCCGGACATTGCTGTGCGCGCCCTAGAGGTGGAGACCGCCGTTGAGACGATCGTCGAGAGCAATTTTCAGTCCGGTTACGACACGTTGGCAGTGCTGCGCGCGCGCTACGGGGGCGAACCCTGGTTCGCGCATGTGCGTGGAAGCGGCGTCGCCGCTTGGATCCTGAGTACGCCTGAAGCGACATTGCGCAGCGAGGGACCAGCCGTGGCGCCCGGGATTTCATTGAACTACGACCCACTCCCCGTGTTGCGCTCTCTGGCTACGCCGCAGCTTTGGATTCTCGCCGGCGACGACGTCATTGCGCCGGTCGGCGCCACCTCGGCGCGCCTCAGCGCACTCGCGCAGGCGGGCCGGCCGATCACCGTTGCGATTTTTCCCCAAACCGAGCATGGCATATACGAGTATGAGTTGGCGGCTGACGGCGCGCGCGTGGACACGCGTGAACCGGAGCGATATTTCACGATGATGCGCGACTTCATACGCACCGGCCAAGTCAGCGCGGGCGAGACGGTGATCGTCGCATCGCCACAAGCGCGGTAAAGCGGAACGGTGCGCGGCCGCCGCCGGCAGCCCGCCCGTCTTTTTCGCACCAGGAAAAATCAGAAGCTTCTCACGGCGACTGGCGCGCGATAGTGCTGCGGCATGCGCAACGTTCTGCTCACGGCCGTCCTTCTCACCATCCCGCTTTCGGCGCCGGCGCAGGCGCCGCAATCCTATTCCGCCTACGTCGATCCTTTCATCGGCACGGGCGGTGACGGACATACGTTTCCGGGCGCGGTCGCGCCGTTCGGCATGGTGCAGTTGTCGCCTGATACCGACACGAGCTGCGTCATCCGCGACTGTTACGGCCACGCCGCCGGATATCGTTACGACGATCCCACGATCGAAGGCTTCAGCCACACCCATTTTTCCGGCTCCGGCCATTCCGATCTGGGCGATATCCTGGTCATGCCGGTGAGCGGCGATGCGGTCGCGATGGACCCGGGGACGCCCGAGCAGCCCGGGTATCGCTCGCGCTTCAACCACGCCAACGAAATCGCGAGCCCGGGCTATTACGCGGTCATGCTGGACGGACCGCAAGTGCGCGCGGAGCTTACGGCGGGCACGCGCATAGGCGTCCATCGCTACACGTTTCCGCGCAATCGCGTGGCGCATCTCGTGATCGATCTGAGATCGTCGCTCTACAATTATCCCGGCAAGGTGCTGTGGTCCGGTCTGCGCCTGCATGCCGACGGCACGATTACCGGCTTTCGCGAAACACGCGGCTGGGCGCCCGGCCGCAAGCTCTTCTTCGCGATGCGCTTCTCCGCGCCGTTGACGGAGCACGCCTTCGTCAATCGCGAAACTGACGTGGCGTATCGCGGCTTCCAGGCGCCGGGACGCGGCAGCGATGCCGTTGCGGAGCGGCTCGGGCGCGCACTGGTGGCGCGGTTGGATTTCGGGCGTCTCGACCGGCCGCTCGAAGTCCGCGTCGCGCTTTCGGGCGTGGACGAAGCCGGCGCCATTGCAAATCTCGACACCGAGCAGGGCGATTTCGATGAGGTGCGCGCACGCACCCAAGCCGCGTGGGAAGAGGCGCTCGGTGCGGTGGATATCGAAGCGCCGGCGCCGATGCGCACGATGCTCTACACCGCGCTTTATCATTCATTGCTGGCGCCCAGCGTGTGGAGCGACGCCGACGGAACCTACCGCGGACCGGATGATCAGGTGCATATCGCCGACGGCTACACCTTCCGCTCCACGTTTTCGCTCTGGGACACCTTCCGCGCCGAGCATCCGCTGCTGACGCTGATCCAGCCCGAACGCACGACGAGCGATGTCGTCAACTCCCTGATCGACAGTCAACGTCACAGCCCCGACGCCATTTTGCCGGTCTGGCAGTTCGCCGGGCGCGAGACCTGGACCATGATCGGCTATCACGCCGCGCCCGTGATTGCGGATGCGTACATGAAAGGCATCCGCGGCTTCGATGAAGGCGCCGCGCTCAGCGCCATGGTGGCGAGCGCGGAGTACGAACAATATGGCGGCCTCGGCGACTACATGCGGTTGCGATATGTGCCCATCGACCGTGAACCGGAGGCTGCGTCGAAGACGGTTGAATACGCCTACGACGACTGGACCATCGCCCGCATGGCGCGCGCCATGGGCCGCAACGATATCGCGCAGCGTTTCGAGCGCCGCGCCGGCTATTGGCGCAACAGTTTCGACGCGCGCACCGGCTGGCTGCGCGCGCGCCTCTCGACCGGGCGGTTCCGTGAGCCGTTCGATCCGACCGCAATCAATTACGGCTCGGACTACACCGAAGGGAATGCTTGGCAGTATTCGTGGTTCGTGCCCCAGGATCAGGCTGGGCTCTTCCGATTGTTGGGTGGCGACGCGCGCGTGATCGCCAAGCTCGACCAGATGTTCGACTATGACATGTCGACGCTCGACTACAGCCACGCGGAAGATATCGCCGGACTCATCGGCCAGTACATTCACGGCAACGAACCCAGTCACCACGTGGCGTATCTCTATGTTTATGCCGGCGCGCCGTGGCGCACGCAGGAGCGACTGCGCCAGATCGTCGAGAGCCAGTACAACGCGACGCCGCAGGGGCTCTCGGGCAATGACGATCTCGGGCAAATGTCGGCTTGGCTCGTGTTCACCGGACTCGGATTTTATCCGGTGGCGCCGGGTTCGAACGAATACGTGATCGGCCGACCGTTCGTGTCGCGCGCGGCGCTTAGCCTGCCCAACGGCCGGCGTTTCATCGTGACGGCGGAAGGGTTGTCGGACGCAAACCCCTACGTGCAGTCGGTCACGCTCAACGGGGTGCCGCTGACGCGCAGCTACATTCTGGACGCAGAGATCAGGTCCGGCGGCACGCTCGCCTTCGTGATGGGTCCGGCGCCGAACAGAAGTTGGGGTGTAATGCGCAGCGCGCGCCCATTTTCGATGAGCCGCTAGGAGTCGGCGCGACGGGGGACTGCTGATGAGTGAGAAAGCCGGTTCCGGCGCGGCCTTCGGCTACGTCACCACCTTGTTCTTCGCCTGGGGCTTCGTGACTTCCGTCATCGATCCGCTGGTGGCCTCCGTGAAGGCCGTGTTTCAGCTCAATTACACCGAAGCCATGCTGACCCAGTTCGCCTGGTTCATCGCCTACGGGGTCGCTTCGCTGCCGGCGGCCGCCATTCTCTCGCGAGTGGGCTACAGCAGGGCCATTCTCATCGCGCTTGGCGGCATGCTCGCGGGCTGCCTCATGATCCCCGTCGCGACCACCCTCGATCTCTATCCCGGCGTGCTTGCGGCGCTGTTCGTCATTGCATCGGGAGTCACGCTGCTGCAGGTGGCGGCCAATCCGCTGTCGGCCGCGCTCGGCAGGCCGGAGCACTCCCACTTCCGGCTGACCCTCTCGCAGGCGTTCAACTCGCTGGGCACTGTGCTGGGCCCCCGTCTAGGCGCCAGCGTCATGCTCGCAGGCGGGGTCTTTGCGGGCGGTGCTGCGCTCGATCACGCCGTCAGCCGTACGGAATCGCTGCGCGCCATCGATCTTGCGTTCCTGATTGTGGGCGCGTTTTTCCTCTTTGTCGGCGTGCTGATTTGGACCGCACGCAGACGCATAGACGCGGCGGCGCCCGACAGGTCGGCCATCGCCGGCGCGCCCTGGGCGGCGTTCCGCTCCGGCTGGGCGTTGTTCGGCGCGCTGGCGATCTTCCTCTATGTCGGCGCGGAGGTCTCCATCGGCTCGATGCTGACCAACTTCCTGCACGACAACATCCCGGGTTCGACGATGCAAAGCGCCGGCGAGATGGTTAGCTATTACTGGGGCGGGGCCATGGTAGGCCGTTTTGTCGGCAGCGCGTTGCTGCGGCGCGCGTCCGCCGGCGTGCTATTGTCGATCGCGGCGCTCAGCGCGGCCGGGCTCTGCTTGGTGGTGACGCAACTTGGCGGCGCCACCGGCGCCTACGTTGCACTGACCATCGGACTGTTCAATTCGATCATGTTCCCGGTGATCTTCACCATTACGCTCGACCGCTCGTCGGCGGCGGCGTCGGCAACGTCGGGGCTCCTGTGCATGGCGATTGTCGGCGGTGCGGCGCTGCCGGTATTGGCCGGCAAGGTCGCGGACCTTGCCGGCACGCTGACGCCCGCATTCTTTGTGCCGATGGCCGGCTATCTGGGCGTCGCGCTCTTCGCCATCGCCGCCGCGCGCGGCCGGCCGCGCACGGCCTCCGCAACACCGCCTGCGCCCGCACATTGACCGCGAGACAGAGGAGCGGCGCCGCAGGCCGATGAAAGCGCGCCGTTCGTCGCGCGAAAGTGCGCTCACGCTGGACAGTTGCGTCCGCACCCGCTCCACTGGAGGCAATCTTGGGGGATCTCATGCGTATTCTGGCGGGATTGGCGTTGGCGCTGGTTTTGGCGGCGTGCGCCACAGCGTCGAGCGGACCTGCGGCGGTCGCGATTGACCGCAGCGAGCCGGCGACGGTCGCCGAACTTATGGCCGGCGTCGATGTGCCCTATGAGAGCTTCACGCTCGACAATGGGCTGACTGTGCTGGTGCACGAGGATCGCAAGGCGCCGATCGTCGCGGTGGCGTCCTGGTTCAATGTCGGCTCGAAGGATGAGCCGGCAGGGCAGACCGGCTTCGCGCACCTCTTCGAACACATCATGCTCTTCAACGGCACCGAGCACGTACCGAATTTGATCGAACCGATCCGCGAAATGGGCGCCACCAATTGGAACGGCACCACTTGGTTCGACCGCACCAACTATTTCGAAACCGTGCCGACGCCCGCGCTTGAGCGCACGCTGTACCTTGAGAGCGAGCGCATGGGCTACCTGCTTGGGGCGCTGACGCAAGAGCGTCTCGATGCGCAGCGCGGCGTGGTGCAGAACGAAAAGCGGCAGGGCGACAACCAGCCTTATGGCTTGGTCTATTATCGCCAGCTTGAGCGCATGTTCCCCGAGGGGCATCCTTATCGCCACTCCACCATCGGTTCGATGGCGGATTTGGACGACGCATCGCTCGAAGAAGTGCGGCAATGGTTCCGCGACAATTACGGGCCGAACAATGCGGTGCTGGTGCTGGCGGGCGATATCAATGTCGCCGAAGCGCGGCCGCTGGTGGAGCGCTTCTTCGGGCAAATCCCGCGTGGCCCCCGCAACGATCCGGCGCTTGCCGATGTGCCGACGATGGCGGCGCCGCTGAGCGAAGTGATGCACGATCGCGTTTCCAACACGCGGCTCTATCGCACCTGGGTGGTGCCGGGCCTTACGCATGAGGATGCGACCGAACTCGACGTGGCCGCGCAAGTGCTCGGCGGACTCTCAAGCTCAAGACTCGACCGCATCCTGGTGCGCGACGAGCAGAGTGCGACCGCAGTCTCGAGCTACGTGCAGGCTTTTCAGCGCATCGGCATTTTCACCGTGCAGGTGGATGTGAAGCCGGGCGTCGATCCGGAAGCGGTGTCACGCCGCCTCGATCAGATCATCGCCGATCTCATCGCCAACGGCCCGACGCCGGATGAAATCCAGCGCGTCGCCACCGGTCAGGTGCAACAGGGGCTCTTCGCGATCGAACAGGTCGGCGGCTTCAGCGGCAAGACTGTGGCGCTGGCGCAGGGCGCGGTGCTCGCGGGCGATCCGCGCTTCTTCCGCCGCAACCTGCTCGAATATGGCCAAGTGACGCCCGCCGCCGTGGTCGCTGCCTCACAACGTTGGTTGACTCGGCCGGTTTATGCTCTGCGCGTCGATCCGGGCGCGCGCGAGCCTTACCAGGAAGCCGTGGCGTTCGGCCACCCGCCGCCGGACACCGCGCCGCCGACCTCAAGTGCGCGCGAAGCCATGCCCGCCGTCGGAGAGATCGCCGATCTCGATTTTCCGAATGTGGAGCGCGCACATCTGACGAACGGCATTGAGGTCGTCTACGCGCAACGCACCGCAATCCCCGCGACCCTCGTCGCGCTCGACTTCAACGCCGGCATCGCCGCCGACCCGCGCGGCCGCTTCGGCGCGCAACGGCTGATGCTCTCGGTCATGACGGCAGGCGCGAACGGGCGCGACGCAATGCAGATCGCCGAACAGCAGGAGCGGCTGGGCGCCAACATCTCCGCGTTCGGCTCGATGGATCGCTCCACCGTGTTTCTGACAGCGCTGACGGCGAACCTCGGACTCTCTCTCGACCTGTTCGCCGATGTCGTCATCCGCCCCGACTTTGCGGCTGGCGAAGTGGAGCGCTTGCGCAATCAGCAACTCGCGCTGGTGGCGCAGGAGGCGACGCAGCCGAACGGTCTCGCGGGGCGGGTTTTCCCGGCGCTGGTTTTCGGCGAGAACCATCCATACGCCCGCGCAGTCTCAGGCCTCGGATCGCAGGCCTCCGTGCAATCCCTCGACCGCGAGGCGCTGGTCGCGTTCCACCGCGCCTGGATCCGCCCGGAAACGGCGCGCATGTTCGTCGTCTCGGATCGGCCGCTGCGCGAGCTCACGCCGCTGCTCGAACGCCGCTTCGGCGCCTGGCGCGGCGACGCGGGCGTGGCTGTCGGCCGCAAGGACTTCAGCGTCGCGATTCCTGAAGCGCGTCCGCGGATCGTCATTGTGGACCGTCCGCAATCGCCGCAATCGGTGATCTATGCGGGGCAGGTGCTGAATCTTCGCGGCGGCCAGGACGATGCGCTGACGCTCAACGCCGCCAACGAAGCGATCGGCGGCGGTTTCCTGTCGCGCATCAACACGGAAATCCGCGAGCGCAGGGGCTGGTCATACGGGCTGGGCGGCAACGTCGCCCTGCGCGAGTACAATTCGCCATACATCGTGAACGCTCCGGTGCAGGCCGACCGCACGGGTGAATCGATTCAGGTCCTGATTCAGCAGTTCCAGGACTTCCGCACCACCGCAGGGGTCACCGACGCGGAGCACGGGCGCATCGTCAACGGCAACATACGTCAGTTGCCGGGACAGCTGGAGACCGCCGGCGCGCTCATCAACACACTGCGCGGCAACGCGCTTTACAATCGTCCTGACGATTACTGGGAGCGCGTCGCCTCGCGCTATCGCGCCATGAGCGCCGCCGACATGGACGCCGCCGCACGGGCGGCCATCGACCCCGCGCGCTTCGTCTGGGTGGTTGTGGGCGATGCGTCCGTGGTGCGCCCGCAGCTGGAGCGGCTGGGTATGCCGGTCGAGGTGGTGACGGTGACGCCGTAGTTCTCGTCACCGGTCCTTCCCTCAGGCATTCCGGAAGAGCGGAGTGCGATCCGGAACCCAGGGCGACATCCTCGTCCTTCCCTTTGAGTCCCGGATATTGCTCCGCGATCCCGGAATGACTGAGAGGAGAGGTGCGCAACAACTTCCGTCGAACCGCAACACGCACTAGGTTCTCCTCCAATAGAGGAGAGCCGCTGGTGCCGGAAATCGCTCAGGCGCAATTGCGCAAATTCGTAGATCAGATCTGGGACGCCGAGATCGTTCCGACGCTGGTCGAGTACATCAAGATTCCGAACAAGTCGCCGTCCTTCGAGCCGGACTGGGAGAAGCTCGGCCACATGGAAAAGGCGGTCCAGCTCTTGAAGGGCTGGGCTGAGAAGAAGCTGCCGGCGCTGAATGCGACGCTCTCGGTCGAGCGTCTGCCGGGACGCACGCCGCTTATCCTCATCGACGTGCCGGGGGCGGGCGCCAAGAAGAACGACACGGTTCTTCTCTACGGCCATCTCGACAAGCAGCCTGAGATGACAGGGTGGGTTGACGGCAAGGGTCCGTGGATCCCGGTCATCGAGGGCGATAAGCTCTACGGTCGCGGCGGCGCCGACGACGGCTACGCTATGTTCGGCGCGCTCTCGGCGCTGCTGGCGCTCAAGGATCAGGGCGTGCCGCATGCACGCGCGGTGATCATCATCGAAGCATCGGAAGAATCGGGATCGCCGGATCTGCCGTTCTACATTGATGCGCTTTCGGAAAAAATTGGGCAGGTGTCGCTTGTTGTTTGCCTCGATAGCGGCTGCGGCGATTACGAGCGCCTGTGGCTGACCACGTCGTTGCGCGGCCTTGTTGGCGGCACGTTGCGGGTCGATGTTCTGAACGAAGGTGTGCACTCGGGCGATGCGTCCGGCATCGTGCCGTCGAGCTTCCGCATTATGCGCCAATTGCTGGCGCGGCTGGAGAACATCGATACCGGTGAAGTCATTGTCGAAGACCTGAAAGCGGCGATTCCGCCGGAACGTGTCACGCAAGCGAAAGTCGCGGCCGATGCGTTGGGCGATGAAGTGTTCGCGAAATTCCCGTTCGTGAAAGGCATGAAGCCGGCTGGAACGGACCGCGCCGAATTGGTCTTGAACCGCACCTGGCGTCCCGCGCTTTCGGTGACCGGCTTTGCCGGCGCCCCGACGCCTCAGAACGCCGGTAACGTGCTCCGCCCGTTCACCGAGGCAAAGCTCTCCATGCGCTTGCCGCCCACCCTCGACGCCGTGACGGCCGCGGAGAAGATGAAGCAGGTGCTGGAGCGCGACCCGCCTTACGGCGCCAAGGTGTCATTCCAATTGGAAGAACCGGGCACTGGCTGGAACGCGCCGAAATCGACCCCTTGGCTGGAAACCGCACTGGAGGACGCCGCGCACGCGTCCTGGGGCAAGCCGATGGCGCAGATGGGCGAGGGCGGCTCGATCCCGTTCATGGCGATGCTGGGCAAGAAGTATCCGCAAGCGCAGTTCGTTGTGACTGGCGTGCTGGGGCCGCACTCAAACGCACACGGGCCGAACGAATTCCTGCACATCCCAACCGGCAAGCGGGTGACGGAAGTGGTCGCGCGCGCGCTGGCGGCGCACTACGAACGCTAGCCGGTCTGCTTTTGCGAAAGCGGCGTGACCGCGGCGGTGGCGGTTTGTTCCGGCCGCCGGCGCGCAAACCGCATGACGGTCGCAGCGAGCCGGTCGCGGTCCGCCGGCTTCACGATGTGCTCGGCCGCGCCAAGCGCCATGGCGTGCGCGCGATCCTCGTTGACCGAAAGCACCACGACGGGGATGTCCTGAGTCTTGGGATCTTGCTTCAGGCTTTGCAGCACGCGCCAGCCTGACCGGTCCGGCAGGTAGATGTCCAGAAGCACCAGCGCCGGCTTCTTGGCGCGCGCCAGCGCCAAGCCGGCTTCGCCGCCGCCGACGCCCTGCACGGCGAAGCCCGCGCGCGTGAGCGCGCGCGCCGCCAGTTCGCGCGCGTCCGGCTCGTCCTCAATGACGATCACCAGCGGCGCACCCTCGGCGCCCTGAATCTCATCGATCTTCGCTGCTGCGCCAAGTGCGGCTGAAGCGTCAGCAAAATCGGCGGGGATGTGCAAGGTGAACGACGAGCCTTCGCCCAATTTGCTGGTCACCGTCACGTCGCCGCCGAGCAATTGCGCTAGGCGACGTGTGATCGTGAGGCCAAGTCCGGTGCCGCCGTACTTCTGCGTGATGCTGGGATCCGCCTGAACAAACGGTTGAAACAGCCGAGCGCGATGTTCGGAAGACATGCCGATGCCGGTGTCCGTCACGGTGATGAACATCTGCTCGACGCCGTTGTAGAGCCGACGTTCCGCGCCGATCTCGATCCTGCCGTCGTGTGTAAACTTGCAGGCATTGGACAAGAAATTCAAGACGCACTGCCGTACCTTGGTGGCGTCGGTGTTGATTTCGCTATCCGGCAACGATCCGACGATTGCGATCGAGTTGCCGTTCTGCTCCGCGAGAGGAAGCATTGTGGAGACGAGGTCTTCCAGCAAATCCATAGGATCGAACGGCGCCGCCGCCACGTCCATGCGACCGGCCTCGATTTTCGAGAGATCGAGGATCTCGTTGATGAGGCTGAGCAGGTGCTTTGCCGCATTGAGGATGCGGTTCAGATCCTGGACTTGCGCGGTTTCGCCGACATCCTCCGCGTCCTCCTTCAGCATCTCGGCATAGCCGATGATGGCGTTTAGGGGCGTGCGGAGCTCATGGCTCATGTTGGCCAGGAACTGCGACTTTGCGAGATTGGCGCTGTCCGCCTCGTGACGGGCGTGCGCGAGTTCGTCCACGCCGTTGTCGATTGCGGTCTGGCGCAGGATGAGAACACGCAGGACTTCGCCAAGATCGGCCGCCATGTCGTCGAAGGGCGGCGCGGCGTCGCCGCGTCGCTCGACGGGCGCCGCGAGTTCGTTCGCAAGTGTCTTCAAGGTGAGGCTCTGCGCGGCGAGCGCTGCTGCGCCGTCGCGCAGAGCTTGCGCGCCGTCGGCCTCAAGCACGGCCGCGTCGACCCGCTGCGTGATGATGGACAGACGGATCGGCGTCCCATCGACCGCGGTGCGGATGGCGCCCTGATGGCGCACGCGCAGGCGCGCGCTATCGCCGCCGACGCCATGCTCCAGCGCGATCTTGCGCATCGGTCCGCGCTCGGGCGCAAACGCCGCCCGCACAAGTGCGCGATCCCCGTTGGGCGCGAAGCACCCGTGCTCGATCACGTCGGCATAGGTGACCGGCCGTCCGAGCACGGCCGCGAGCTTTTCGCCGCCGATCAGGCGGCGGCGCTCGAAATCGATCTCCCAAGCCGCTGAGTTCGCCTCGCCGAAGGTCATGTTGAGTTGGCGCACCCATTCGGCGTCCTGCACCGCTGCGTAGGCCGTGCGATGCGCTTGATACAACGCCATCGCGAAGACATAGGCGGCGGCGGCGACGCAGGTGAGAGCAGCGAACGCGCCTGAGCTGACCGCATCGATGACGAACGTCAGCATAAGCAGACCATAAGGCGCAGCGGCGATCAGCGCGCGCACGCGTCCGTGCCTTGCGGTGTATCCCGCATACGCCAACAACGCAGTCACCGAGACCAGAGCCACCGCCGCGCCGAGTTCGGTGCGCGAGTACCAAGACAGCGCCGGCGCCGTTGCGAACGCCGCTGCTGAAGCAATCTGCAGTAGGAGCTGCGCGCGATCGGCGTGTTGCTTGGGCAATGCGTCGACTTGCGCTGCAAGCGCTTTGCGCGATTCTTCGACGAGCAGAACGACTCCGAACCAGATCGCCGCGAGCGCCCAACTCGTCGTCGCAGCGGTGGCGACGGCGATCATGCCTAACAGATAGTAACGCGCGTGCGCGCCGGACATCAGCTCCGCCGCCAGTCGCTCGACATTCTGTCGGTTGACGAATTCTTGCACCGCCGGTCCCCAATGGGTAATTTCCCCTAAACACTAGCGGCGGCGTGTAAAGCAATGGTTCGTGTTGCGGTCGCCGCGTGCCGAAATCGAACGCTTTCGGAGTGAACGCGCGCATGAATTTTCGCTCCGACAACACCGCGGCTGCGGCAGCAGAAATCCTTGCGGCGCTTGCTGCGGCGAACGACCCGCACGCCCCGGCCTATGGCGAGGACCAATGGTCGAAGCAACTCGATGTTAAGTTCGGTGAATTGTTCGAACACGAAGTGCGGGTCTTCACAGTCGCTACCGGCACGGCGGCGAACGCGATTGCGCTGGCGAGCCTGACGCCGCCTTGGGGAAAGGTGTTCTGCCACCGCGAGGCGCACATCGAGAGAGATGAATGCGGCGCGCCCGAGTTCTTTTCCGGCGGGGCAAAGCTCGCATTGATCGATGGGCCACACGCCAAGATCAGCGCGGACGGCCTGCGCGAGGCGCTCGCACGTAGCGCCGCTGACATCCACGCGCCGAAGCCGGCGGCGGTGTCGATTTCACAGACGACGGAACGCGGCGGCGCTTACGCGCCGGGGGACATTGCGGCGCTGGCTGAGGTTGCCAGGGACAAAGGTCTTGCGCTGCATATGGACGGTGCGCGTTTCGCGAATGCGGTCGCCGCGCTGGGTTGCAGCCCCGCCGATATCTCCTGGCGCGCCGGCGTCGACATACTGTCCTTCGGCGCCACCAAGAACGGCGCGCTCGCCGCGGAGGCGATCGTGGTGTTCGATCCGGCCCGCGCCGATGAGATCGCACGGCGGCGCAAGCGTGGCGGCCATCTCTTCAGCAAGGGCCGCTACGCCGCCGCGCAGTTGCTGGCCTATGTCGACAACGGTCTATGGCTGTCTCTGGCTGGCCGGGCGAACGGGCTCGCGGCGCGCTTGGCTGAAGCGGCGGACCCATGGCTTTCCCAGCCTGTGCAGACGAACCAGCTCTTCCTGAAGCCGGGGGCCGAGCGCATCGCCAAGCTGCGCGCGGCCGGCGTCGGCTTTTACGACTGGGGCGGACGGGAATGCGAGGAGATCCGCCTTGTTGTTTCGTGGAACCAGGCGGACGCAGAGGTGGACGCGTTGGCGCAACTGCTGCGGGCGTTGCGCTAGACCTGCATGCGTTGCGGCCGCGTCGAGACGCCGTGCGTCGTTTTCGACCAATGGTGCGGGCGAAGAACGAGGTCCCAGAGGGCGCGGCACGCGGCGATCGATTGCAGCGGCCAGTAGACCGGCATCGTCGCCAGCGCACGTGCATGATTGAGATCGCCGGTGACGCCGCTGGCGAAGAGGGCGGCGAAGCCGGCAGTGGCGTAGCCACTGAGGGCCAAAGCAAAATCGGCATCGCTGAGCACGTCGGCCGGCGAAAGCGCTGCGTAGACCAGCGTAAGCGCCAGCGGGCCGTGCGCGAGCGCAGCCAGGATGCCGCCCGCAAGTGTGAGCTGCATGCTCAGGAAAGCTGGAAATCCCATGTCGCGGGCGGTGCGGCCCGGATCGCGCATGAGAACCAGCCAAGTCTGCATGTGGCCCTTGATCCAGCGCGTGCGCTGCGCAAGCCATGCGCGGAATGTGACCGGCGCTTCCTCATAGGTTGGCGGGCCGATCATGTCGGCCAGCCAACCGTCGCGGGCGAGACGATAGCCGAGGTCGGCGTCCTCGGTGACGTTGAACGGGTCCCATCCCCCAACGGCGCGCAACGCGTCGGTGCGAAAGTGGTTGCTTGATCCGCCCAGCGGCAAGGGCAGCCGAAAACGCGCGAGCAGCGGCAGGACTTCGCGAAATTGGATTGCGTACTCGGCCGCGAATTGGCCGGCGATCCAGCTTGCGTCGGGATTGTCGATGGCGAGCGGCGCCTGCACGCAGGCGAGGCGCGCGCCGCCGTCTTCGAACGCCGCCAGCGCGGCGTGAAGCTGATAGGGATGCGGGCGATCTTCGGCGTCGTAGACGACCAGGTATTCTCCCCGCGCCCGCGCCAATCCGACATTCAGCGCTTTTGGCTTGGTGCGCGGCGCGCACGACGGCACGACGACAACCTCGATGTTTGACGCTCCCGCCAGTGCGAGCGCCGCCGCTGTCGTCTCCGCATCGTCGGCTTCCACCAGCAGCTTCACGTCAAGCGCATGACGCGGGTAGGCGAGTGCGCCGAGCGACGCGATGAGATCGCCAATAACGTTCGCCTCGCGATAGGCGGGGCAAAGAACGGTGTAGACAGGCCAACGCTTCGGAGCAGCGATCCGCGACAAGATCGGCGCGGAACTGGCGGCGGCGACCAGACGCCAGCCGATGGCGGCGGCGAAGAACGTCAGTGCGGCATAATGCAGAACCGACAGACCCAGCGCCGAGGCGGCGCTCAGGCTCGCGCCGGCGAGGCCGGCCAGAGAGAGCGCGGCTATTACCTGGGTCGCGTAGAACGTGCGCTTGGCGGAGCGGTCAGGCTGGGCGCGTTCAAGCTCGAAGCAGGCGCGCTCAAGCGTGGCGGCATCGACCTCCGCCGCCACCGGGCGTGCGCCGTCCGGCCGCCCATCTCCGTCGCCCATCCCCATGAAGCGTCACTCAGATTTGCTGCAACGCCGCCCGCAACCAGGGCGCGCATTGTCTTACACAACCAGAAGGAGAGTGCTACAGGAAAGTCGCCCGTGCCGCGCGTTGGGCCGCGCCTGGACCATCTTCCTCGAGCGTGCGCGCGATCCGCTGCGCCGTGCGGGTGACGAAGCGTTCGAGTGCGTCGCGTGGCCTCAGGCCGGCCGCCCGACGCAGCAACGCCGCGGCGCGGTCAGCGTTTTGAGCTGCATTCAATTCAAGCAGCGCAAAAGCATAGTGCAGCGGGATCGTCGGATCGTCCGGCGCCAACGCCATGGCGCGTTCGAACTCGGCGGCGCCGGCTCTGTAGCTTGCGCCATAGGTCACTGCGCCGAACCGGCCGCCGCGCCGCAGCACTTCGAGGTTCCAGGCGCCCAGCAGCGCATGCGCCCGCGCATTGCGCGGCTCCAGCGCCAGCGCTTCGTCAATCAGCGCCCGGCCGCGAGGCGCGTAGCGGCCGGCGAAAGCCTGGGTCAAGCTCGCGCGCCGGCCGCGGGCGCCGTAGACGAGCGCCAGCTGCAGGCGCGCGTCGACAGACTGGGGATCGAGTTCGAGCGCGTCGCGCGCGGCGCGCTCGGCGCGGGCGAGCCATGTATCCAAATCCGAGCGGCTTGGCGCTGTTGCGCACTGCGCCATCAGCGCACGCGAGGCGAAGCTTAGGCTGGCGGCAGTTTCGCGGTCGTCGGCGAGATCCGCCGCGGCAAGGAAGTCGCCGGCGGCATACAGGCGAAGAGCTGCCTCCGCCGGCTCCGCGCGTGCAGGCGCGGCCGTGAGGATCAGCGCCAGTAGCGGCGCGGCCATGAGAGCCTTGATGCGCATCGGCGTCCCGCCAAGACTAGTCCCCGCGAAGTGCAAGCGTAAAGCCGGATGCGCCGTGGGGCGTTCCGGAAAGGGTGCTCTTCGTCGCAGAATTCATCTATTTCGTTTTCTACGCGATAAGACGCGATGTGCTGCAGCGCAGCGACAGGCGGCACACTGCTCCAACGCTGCAAGATATTTGGAAGACTGATGACCGATCTCGCCCCTTTGTTCCGGCGCATCGCCGATTACGCCGCCACCTATCGCGCGGGGGCGAACGGCCGCCCCCACAAGCCGGGCGTCAGCGCCGAGGCGGCGCAGGCGCGCTTCAATGCGCCCGCGCCCGAACGCGGTGCGGCGATCGAGGACGTGATCGAGGAACTGATCGCGCTTACCGAGCCCGGACTTGCCGCGATGACCGGGCCTCGCTTCTTCGGCTGGGTGATCGGGGGCAGCGCGCCGGCGGGCGTCGCAGCCGACTGGCTGGCGAGCGTGTGGGGGCAGAACACAGGCAACGCGCTGGCGTCGCCCTCTTCGTCCGCGTGCGAGGAGATCGCCGCGCGCTGGCTGCTGGATCTCCTGCATTTGCCAGAAGAAAGTTCGGTCGGCTTCGTTACCGGCGCGACCATGGCGAACTTCACATGTCTTGCGGCGGCGCGCGGCGACGTCCTGCGCCGTGTCGGCTGGGACGTTGAAGCCGACGGCATGTTCGATGCGCCGCCAATTCACGTCGTGCTCGGTGAAGAGGCGCATTCAACCGTGTTCTCGGCGCTCAAGTATCTGGGGCTGGGCTATCGTCGCGTGGTCAGCGTGCCGGTCACGTGTGAAGGCGTGATGCGCGCAGACGCATTCGCGCAGGCCATCGCTGGGCTAGAAGGGCCGATTATTGCGATTACACAGGCGGGCCACATCAACTCAGGCGCATTCGATCCCATCGGTGAAATCGCGGATATCGCACACGCCAAGGGCGCCTGGGTCCACGTGGACGGCGCGTTCGGATTGTGGGGCCGCGCGGCGTCTGATATCGCACCCCGTCTTCAGGGCGTTGAGAAAGCTGACAGTTGGGGCGTCGACGGGCACAAATGGCTGCAGACACCCTATGACAGCGGTTACGCCATCGTCCGTCACGCCGACGCACATCGCCGCGCTATGTTGATCGCGGCGAGCTATCTGCCGGCTCAAGAAGGCAGCCGCCACCCCGCCGATTATGTGCCGGAACTCTCGCGCCGCGCCCGCGGCTTTGCGACCTGGGCCATGATCAAGGCGCTGGGCCGGGAAGGGATCGCCGAAATGGTCAGCCGTATGTCGGCGCAGGCGCGCCGCATGGCGCAGCGCCTGGCGCAGGAGCCGGGCGTCGAAATCATGAACGAAGTGGTGCTGAACCAAGTGGCCGTGAGGTTCGGGGCGGACCTGGACGCCGCCAAGGCGGACGACCTGACCAACCGCACCATCGCGCGCATCCAGCGCGAGGGTGAGTGCTTCGTCGGCGGCGCCAATTGGCGCGGGCGCCAGATCGTTCGCATTTCGGTTTGCGGCGCGAGCACCACGGATGCGGATATAGACCGCAGCGCGGATGCTATGCTTTCGGCGTGGCGGGCGGAGCGGGGCGCAGATCTCTAGCGGGAATTCCGGCACCAATCGTGCTCGGTGCGAATGTCCATCTGTGCAGCGCGCCCCTCGGCAATAAGGATCTCGCTCAAGTCCTGACCATCCACATATATACGTGCAAGCCGCGCGCGGGCGCGATCATGGGGCCAGATTCCGCTGCCGCGTGGATCGAACGCAGGCCGCACGTCGACGGCGCCGGCCGACGCTATGCGCGCGCGGACATAGGCCGCGGTGTCTTGCGACTGCGCAATCTCGCTATTGCAGCGCGCGGTCTGGCCGCCCTGCGGCGCGTCGATGTTGTAGAGCCGGTAATAATGGCCCCTGAACGTGAAAGAGTCCGCATCGATCACATTGAGATCGCTGCCCATCACGAGCAGGGCGAAGACTATGCCTACCATGCGTTCACGCTAAAACCGGCGCGCGAGCGGCTCAATTGGGCGCGTCTTGGAGGCGAGTTCCGGGCCTGAATTCGCGATTACACAACCATCTCTTAAGCACGGCATGCTGAACATCGCCGCGCGGAACCTATGGGGAAATTGCGGTGCAAAGCTCAGCCTGCATCTGGTGCAACTGCGGCGCGAAATACGAGCGCGTCGAAGTTCGCCTGCCGATCAAGGACATCGGCATTTTCGAATGCCAGTTCTGTGGCGAGGTTTTGGAGCGCTGGAGCGGAAGGCTGGTGCCCGCCTTCAAGCTGGTATCGCCGCCGGACAGCGAAGCGAGCCACGCCGCCTAGACCACCGCACCGAGCGCGATCATCCACGCAGATCGCTTGCGTTCGATCAATGCCCGGCGCACGCGGGCGCGCTGTCTTGCGGTCGGAAGCAGGAGCGCGCCCGATGAGATACCGCCACATCCTCATCATCGCATTGGGCGCGGCTCTCGCTTCAATCGCGGCATGTGCGAGCGCTGAGCCCGATCCAGTTCGCAGCGCCGTGAGTTCGGACGCCGGCAATGCAGCGGCCGGCTTGGCTTACGCCGAGCAGGTCTGCGCCCGCTGCCACGCCGTGGCGCGCGGCGCAACGTGGTCACCCGACACGGCTGCGCCGGCGTTCGAAACGCTCGCAAACACGCCGGGCATGACGGGCTATGCATTGAATGCATGGCTGCACACGCCGCACCAAGACATGCCGAACTTCGTGGTCGAGCCCGAGCACGTCGATGATCTCGCGGCCTATCTGGCGTCGTTGCGTCGGCGCGATTAGGCCGCCTTCATCAGCTCGCCGGCGAGCCCTTTGCGCAGCAAGGCGCTGGTCTCACGCACGCCGAAGATCGCCGCGAACGAGCCGAAGCGCGGGCCGGCCTCCTGGCCAAAGCACACTTCGTAGAGCGCTTTGAACCAATCGCGCAGCGGCTCGAAGCCGTGTTCCTTGCCCACCGCGTAGACTTCGTTCTGGATCGTCTCGGCGTCGGTGGTGTTGGCAGGCAGCGCGTCAAGGCGGCGGATAAGGTCTTCGAACGCCGCGCGCTCAGTGTCGGTGGCGGCGCGGAAGCGCTTCGTCTTCTTCACGAAGTCGTCGTAATAGGCGATCGCGTAACCGCAGAGGCGGTCGAGCATCGGATGCGTCGCGGGTGATGCGCCCGGCGCGTACTTGGCGATGAATTTCCACAACTGCTCTTTCGTCTCCGCGTTAGCGGCGGCGACGAGATTGAGCAGCAATGCGAACGTGATCGACGACGGCGCAACGGTGGCGTTGGCTTGATAACTCGCGGCCATCTCCGGTGCGGGCGGATTGCCACTGTGCATGTGCCAGACCGGATTCTCCATCCGCTCGGCGGTGTTCTGCTTTGGATAGGCGTCGATCTGCTGCAGATATTCGTCCACGGCCTTGGGGATCACGTCGAAGTAGAGCTTCTTCGCGGTCTTCGGCTTGCCGTAGATGTAATAGGCGAGACTCTCCGGCGGCGCATAGCGCAGCCACTCGTCGATGGTGAGGCCGTTGCCTTTCGACTTGGAGATTTTCTGGCCGTTCTCATCGAGGAAGAGTTCATAGTTGAACCCTTCCGGCGGCGCGCCGCCCAGCGCGCGGCAAATCTTCGAACTCTGCTGCACGCTGTCGATCAGGTCCTTGCCCGACATTTCGTAATCGACGCCGAGCGCCGTCCAACGCAGCGCCCAATCCGGCTTCCATTGGATTTTCACATTACCGCCCGTCACCGGGACTTCGATCTTCTCGCCGTCTTCGTCTTCGAACACGATCGTGCCTTTGGAGAAGTTGCGCGCCAAAGTCGGCACTTGCAGCACCTTGCCGGTCTTCGGACTGATCGGCAGGAACGGCGAATAGGTGGCGCGCCGGTCTTCGCCGAGCGTCGGCAGCATGATCGCCATCACTTGGTCGAAGCGGTCGAGCATGGTGAGCAGCGCCTCGTCGAAGCGGCCCGACCTGTATTGCTCGGTCGACGACATGAATTCGTACTCGAAGCCGAAGCCGTCGAGGAATTCGCGCAGCTTGGCGTTGTTGTGATGTGCGAAGCTCTCGTGGCACCCGAACGGGTCGGGAATCTGCGTCAGCGGCTTATGCAGGTTTGCTTCCAGCACCGCCTTGTTCGGAATGTTGTCCGGGACCTTACGCAGGCCGTCCATGTCGTCGCTGAAGGCGATGAGCCGCGTCGGAATCTTGTCATCGGTGAGCACGCGGAAGGCGTGACGCACCATGGTGGTGCGCGCGACCTCCTGGAAGGTGCCGATGTGCGGCAACCCTGACGGCCCGTAGCCGGTCTCAAAGATGACGGGGCCATCCTTGGGTTTTTTCTTCAGCCGCTCCACCACGAGGCGAGCTTGCTCGAAGGGCCAGGCCTTGGCGGCGGCGGCGAGGGTGGCGGCGTCAGACATGGGCGAATCCAAATTGGATGTCCGCTTTAGCCGCCAGCACTCGCTAACGCAAAAAGGCTACTCCGCCTGGCGGCGCGATCCGCCGAAGAAGCGTTGCTTCAGCCGCATCAGCGTCGCCTTGCGCCTGGCCAGGAAGCTGAATCCGAGAACGCCGGCTGCCACCCAAAGAAAACCTTCTGTGCTCAAGGCGGCGATGGTGACGACGATGGTCCAAGTGGCGATTGTCGGGTGAAAGAAGGCGTAGGTAATCACGACCGCCGCCCAGGCGGCCAGAACCACCGCTCCCGCAGTGCACAAAATCAGCCAACGCACCTTCATTGCGTTCTCCTTGCTTCGGCCGTTGGCAGCCGCAGGGCGCGTGCTTGGATGCAAGGCGTTGCGCTTTTTCGGCGGCAGGGCAGAGTCGGGGGCGACTCATGCGGACCCTCATCCTGCTCCGGCACGCCAAGGCGGTACGCCATCATGAAGCGCCGACCGACAAGGCGCGCGCACTCACCGGCCGCGGACGGCGCGATGCAGCGGCGGCCGGGGCGGCGATGGAGGATGCGGGGCTGGCGCCTGCGCTGGCGCTCGTCTCGACGTCTGAGCGCACGCGCGAAACGGCGGAGCACGGGCTGCAGAATTTCCAGCTTGAGCGCCGCTACGAGGACGCTCTCTACCATGCGGGTGTCGGCGGTCTCTGGGATGCGTTCTCATCGGCCGACGCCGACAGCGTCGTTATCGTCGGACACAACCCGGGCATCGGCGAACTGGCGTCGGATTTGATCGCGCAGGCGCACGACGGCTCAAAGCTCGCGCGCGAGTTCAGCGGACATTTCCCCACCGCGGCTTTCGCGGCGTTCGAGATTCGCGGCGATCTCCTCGACGCCGCGGGCTCGCGCCTGCTTGCCGCATGGAAGCCGGTGCGGAGAGAAGACGACTAGCTTGGCTTCACTGCGGATAGATTTGCGCGCTGTCGCCCATGGCGCTGTCGGCGATCTGGCCGTGTTGCACGTAGGCCGAACCATTCCACCAGTAGACCGGATGCGACATGCCGGGGCCGCCGTCGACGATGTCGCGCACGCCGGCGTGGCTTGTGCCGAGCACCACCAGAAACGCGCCCGTGAGCGCGTGAATCTCCGTGAAGGTTGAGCCGGTTCGGCGGAAGAGATGCATGTCGCCGGGGCCGTCGCCATAGCAGCTCGCGGTGTTGGGGCCGCCGGGAATGACCGCGAGCACCGCCGTGCCCACGGCGCCGCCGAGGTCCACGTTGACCAATTGCGGCGTCACCTTTTCCTCGCAGGCATTTACGACTTGCCCGTGCGCGTCCGGAGTGACGCTCATCGCGCGCATCAGTGCGGCGCGGTCGGCCGCGGAGATTTGCGCACCACCGCCTTGTGCGGGTTGTGCTTCTGCTTCGGTGGGGGCGGCGGCTTGGCCGCAGGCCGCGAGCGTGATGAAGGCGAGTGCGGAAATGGCGTGAATGAAGCGCATATAAAAATCTCCCCGCGCTTTTGTGACATGCGCGGGCGTGCACGTCACGCTTTACTGGCTCGCCCAAAGGATGCGCGCGATCCAGTCGATCTCGCTTGAACTGAGCTCACGTGGGCCATGAGAAGGATTCAAGGAGATAAGTTCGATCGTTTGCTCGTTCCTGCGCCCCAGCACCTTGGCCATCACTTCGCCGGCGATGGTGCGCACCACGATGCGGTCGCCGCGCCGCACCGGCGCGCCCGGCTGCACGATGACGACATCGCCGGCGCGAAACACCGGCTCCATGGAATCGCCCGCGATCTCGAGCGCATAGACGCGATCGTCGCCCAGGCCGGGGAAACGCACAGTCTCTTCGGCGCCGACCGGAAAGCCGGCTTCATCGAAGAAGCCGTCGGCGCCCGCGCGCGCCATGCCGACGATCGGGATGGCGCGGCCTGCGCCCCCGGGGCGGCCCGCGAGCAGGGCGGCGAATTCGTCGAAGCTCGTCTCGGCCGCAGCGAGCGCACGGGCGACGCTTTCCGTCGATGGCCAACGCGGCTTGCCGTCCGGGCCCTGGCGCTTGGACTTGTTGAACGTCGTGGGATCGAGCCCCGCGGCGCGCGCAAGACCGGAGGCCGTCATGCCCTTGCGCTGTGCGAGCGCATCAATCGCGCGCCATATCTGGCCGTGCTGCATGAAGCGGTATAACCTCCGCCGCCGAGGATTTTTACCCGTATCATAGGAATTTGGTCCTGGCAACCTTCCACGACCTCGGCACCGCCGCGCTTCGGTATTTGGATGCGGAAGCGGCGCACGAAGCAGCGCTGCTGGCGCTGAAGACGGGGATTGGTCCGCGCGCCCGCGCCGACAGGTGGCCGCGTTTAAAGACGGCGCTCGCAGGACTGGCGCTCCCCAATCCGGTCGGGATGGCGGCCGGTTTCGACAAGAATTGCGAGGTCGCGGACGCGCTGCTCGCCGCGGGTTTCGGCTTCGTCGAATGCGGCACCGTCACGCCGTTGCCCCAGCCGGGCAATGACCGTCCGCGGCTCTTTCGCCTGCGCGAGGATCGCGCCGTGATCAACCGGCTTGGCTTCAACAACAAGGGCGTCGACGAATTTGCCGACCGCCTCGCCGCGCGTGCTGGCAAGTCCGGCATTGTCGGCGCCAATGTCGGCGCCAACAAGAAAAGCGCCGATCGCGCCGCGGATTATGTGCTCTGCATGGGCCGGGTATGGAAGCACGCGGCGTATGTGACGGCGAATATCTCTTCGCCGAACACGCCGGGCCTTCGTGGTTTGCAGGAGCGCGGCGCTCTGGAGGAACTGCTCGGCCGCTTGCGCGAAGCACGCGCGCCGTTGGAGGCCGCGCACGGACATCGCCCGCTGTTTCTTAAGGTCGCGCCGGACCTGGATGAAACCGCGGTGCGCGACATCGCCGAAATCGTAGTGTCGAACGGCATCGACGCGCTCATCGTCTCCAACACCACGCTGGCGCGACCACCGCACCTGACATCATACAATGCCGACGAAACCGGCGGTCTATCGGGCCAGCCTCTGTTTGCGCCATCGACACAAATCTTGCGTCTGTTCGCGCAAGCGCTGGAGGGCAGGCTGCCGCTCATCGGTGTGGGCGGCGTCGAAAGCGGCGCGACGGCGTTGGCCAAAATAAAGGCGGGCGCGAGCGCAGTGCAGATTTACTCGGCGCTGGTCTACGATGGCCCGGGTCTGGTCGCACGCATCCTCTACGATCTCGACGGGCTATTGGCCGCGGAGGGGTTCGACACCGTTCAAGAGGCGGTCGGCGTAGATTCGCGCGCCTAGCAAAAGAGCCGCTGGCTCTCGCCAGCGGCTCCGTCGCTTGTTTCTGAGGCTCGCTTAGCCGCGTGCGGTGCGCTGGCGGAGCGAAGCGGTCGATTGGCGCACGGTCGATATGAGTGCGCGAATGTTGCCGTTGTTCTGTTCGAGCGCGGCGAGGAAATCGCGCTGCTGCTGTTGCGCGAGCCAGATTTCGTTGCCTTCAAGCACAAGTGAAACGTCGACGACTTTCCATACGTTGCCTTGTTTCAGGATGCGCCACTGCACCGGCGTCGCGCGACCGCCGCCGCGGGGCGTAATCTCGCTCACCACGATGACGTCGCTGCCGGCGACCCGTTCGACCGAGCCGGTGACGCGAATGCTTGCGCCGCTGAAGCGGTCGAGGCGCGCTTGATAGACGGCGATCGAGTAGTCCTGAAACGCCTGCGTCCACTCCGCGCGCAAGGTCGCGTCGCCGCGCAGCTGCGAACCGTAGCGGCCGAGCACGAAGTTGGCGATGCGCGGCATGTCCGAGAAGCGCGTCATCAGTTGATAGAATTGCTGCGACGGCGCATTCGGCGAAAGCGACGCCAGCGCCTGGCTCGCATTGGCTTGCACGTACGCTTCCGCTTCATTGTTGCGTGCGGCATGCGCGAGCGGCGCGCTTGCCAGCAGCGCAGTCGCGGTCATCGCGGCGAGGAATGCGGCGCGGGTCATCCAGCGGGCGGTCACTTGGTCTCTCCTGAGTTAGAGTCCGTCGCGTCCTGCGAGGGCGCCGCGGTCTCTTCGGGCGGTTGGTTTGAACTCGTGGCTTCGCCCTCTGGCCCCGGTTCTTGCTGCATTACAGGATCTTCAGGAATGGCCTCGAACTCTGGCAAATCCTGGACGTCATGGCGCCCGTTTTGGATCGCCGAGTACCGCCACAGCCCATAAGAGGTGCGGATCGTCACGTACGGATCAAGGCTGTCCTGGCGAATGTCCTCGATCGTATCGAGCACGTTTTCGCGAGCCGAGATGCCGCCCAAAACTGAGCGGGTGACGCGAAATGCATCGTCGCCCTCGAACTCGGCATAGTTGATTGGGTCGAGTGCGAGGTCGACGCCCACGCCTGCGCCGTCGCGAACCGTGGTAGGCCCGAGCAGGGGAATGAAAAGATAGGGCCCGGAAGGCACGCCCCAGCGGCCGAGGGTCTGACCGAAGTCTTCGTCATGACGCTCGAGCCCCATCGTCGCCGCGGGATCGAACACCCCGCCGATGCCGATGGTGGAATTGATGCCGAAGCGCGCCGCCGTAGTTCCCGCGCGCGAGAATTCGCCTTGCAGGACGTCGTTCGCGAAGACGACAGGACCGCGCAAATTCTGGAGAAAACTGCGCACGCCGGTGCGAACTGGCTGCGGCGTGATCGCGCGATACCCGCGCGCCACCGGCTCAAGCACAGCTTTGTCGATGGCCTCGTGCACCGCAAACATGTCGCGGTTGAATCCTTCGAACGGATCGTAGACGTCTTCTTGCGCAGACGCGGCGGCTGGCGCGAGTACGAACGCCGTCGCGACCCCAAACGCTGCAAGAATTCCACGCATGAAAGACACCCTCGCGGCGCAGATAATGACGAGCGTTGGTTAATCAACACTTCGCCGTTCAGCTAACGGCTGGGGAAGTCGGCTTTGGTGTGACGCGTGTCGCGATCCCCCCGCGCCGCAGGTTGTTTTACGCCGCAGCGCGGCCTGCGGGTCACAGCCCGGCCCGCAATTCGGGACCGGTCTCGAACCTTTCACCTTCCGAAGAAAAAGGAACTTCCAAACCTGCGCCGGCTAGGTCATATAAAGATATGTTTATATCTCCAACCCAGCCGGTCCCTGAGCGACAGGACGCCGATCGTGTGGTGACCACGCTCCGCGCCGCTGGAGAGACCACCCGGCTGCGGGCGCTTGCGCTGCTGACCGAGGGCGAACTGGCGGTCGGCGAGTTGGCGCAGGCGCTGGGGCAGAGCCAGCCGCGGGTCAGCCGCCACCTAAAGCTGCTGACGGAAGCTGGCCTTGTCGAGCGCGTGCCTGAAGGGGCCTGGGTGTTCTACCGCCTGCCGCGAGCCGATACTGTCGAGCGCCGTTTGGCGAACGCCGCGCTGGCGATGCTCGACCCCGCCGATCCCGTACTCGAGCGCGACGCCGAGCGGCTGGGCGCCATTAGGGCGGCGCGGGAAGCTGCGGCGGCTTCGTATTTCGAGCGCAACGCTGCGGATTGGGATCGCGTCCGCGCCCTGCACCTGCCGGAAGCGGATATCGACAGCGCCATTCTCGCGGCCGCTGGGCCCGGGCCGTTTCCGCTGATGGTCGATGTCGGCGTCGGACAGGGGCGCATGATCCAGCTCTTCGCAGATCGTGTGCGGCGGGCAGAAGGGTTCGACACCTCGCGCCAGATGCTCGCGATCGCGCGAGCATCGCTCGATCAGCTTCGCGCGAAAGCGGCGATCCGTTTCGGCGATGCCTACGCGCCGCCGATCGAAGCGGGCGCCGCCGATCTGGTGACCATTCACCAGGTGCTGCACTTCCTTTCCGATCCGGGCCGCGCCGTCGTCGAGGCCGGTCGCATGTTGGCGAATGGCGGTCGCTTGGTGATTGTCGACTTCGCACGCCATACGCTCGAGTTTCTGCGCGAAGAGCACGCCCACCGTCGCCTTGGGTTCTCCGACGATGAAATCGCCGCGTGGTGCGCCGAAGCCGGGATTGCGAATATCGTGATGACTACACTCGCGCCGAAGAAGCGCGATGCGCTCACCGTGAAGATCTGGGCGGGGGAAAAGGCATGACTCTCGCCCACAATCTCATCGCTGAAGCGGCGACCCGGATCGGCCGGCCGCGCGTGTCCTTCGAGTTCTTTCCGCCCAAGACGGATGCGCTGGAAGCGCAGCTGTGGGAGAACATCCGCAAACTCGAACCGCTCGATCCGACGTTCGTCTCCGTCACCTACGGCGCCGGCGGCTCGACGCGCGACCGCACCCACCGCACGGTGGCGCGGCTGGTGAGCGAAACCAGACTGAAGCCCGCCGCGCACTTGACCTGCGTCGCCGCCAGCAAGGCGGAAGTCGACGGCGTGCTGCGCAATTACTGGCACGCGGGCGTGCGCAAGCTGGTGGCGTTGCGCGGTGATCCGCCCGGCGGTGTCGGCCTGCCGTATCTGCAGCATCCGCAGGGCTATGCAAGCGCGGTCGAGTTGGTGGAATCCGCCATGCGCATCGGCGGCTTCGACATCTCCGTCGCCGTGCACCCGGAGAAACATCCGTCGAGCCCGACGTTCGAGTTCGACATCGACAATTTCAAGAAGAAGCTCGCCGCCGGCGCTACGCGCGGTATCTCGCAGATGTTCTTCGACGCCGAAGTATTCCTGCGCTTCCGCGATCGGCTCGCACGCGCGGGCGTCTACGCACCGGTGTTGCCCGGCATCATGCCGGTAACCAATGTGAAGGGCCTGCGGCGCATGGCGGAAGCCTGCGGCGCGAGCTTGCCGCGCTGGCTGGTGCGCTTGTTCGAAGGGCTGGACGACGATCCGGAAACGCGCCGCCTGGTGACTGCGGTGACCACGGCGCAGCTCTGCGCGCAGCTCGCGGCGGAGGGGGTGGAGGATTTCCACTTCTACACGCTGAACCGCGCCGACCTTACATATTCCATCTGCCGCATCCTCGGTGTGCGGCCCGAACAGCAGGCGCAGTCATGACCCGCGAACAACGCTTGAAGGCGATCAACGCTGAACTCGCCAAGCGCATCCTCGTGCTCGACGGCTCGATGGGCGCGTACTTGCAGGGCTTTGGGCTGACCGGCGAGGATTTCCACGGCGAACGCTTCGCCGCTCACAAAACGCCCATCAAAGGCGACAGCGACGCGCTGACGCTGACGCGGCCGGAAATCATCCGCAAAGTGCACGAAGCGTATCTGGCGTCGGGTGCGGAGATCATCTCCACCAACACCTTTACCGCGACGCCGGTGAGCCAAGCCGAGTACGGGCTCGAAGCGCACGTCTATGAGATGTGCGTCGATGGCGCGCGGCTGGCGCGTGACGCTTGCGATGTCGCCGAAGCGGCGGACGGCAAGCCGCGTCTCGTCGCCGGCTCGGTGGGGCCGACGACGAAGCTGCTTTCCATGTCGCCGGATGTTGGCGATCCCGGCCGGCGTGATATCGATTTCGACGCGATGGCGGCGGGCTACGAGCTGAATATCCGCGGCCTGATCGAAGGCGGCGCCGACATTATCCTGATCGAGACCATCACCGATACGCTCAACGCCAAGTCGGCGCTCTGGGCTGCGTGGGAAGCGTTCGACAAAACCGGCGTCGAGCTACCGCTCTGGATCAGTGGCACCATCACCGATCGCAGCGGCCGCACGCTCTCGGGTCAGACGGTGGAGGCGTTCTACAATTCCATCGCGCACGCGAAACCGTGGGCCGTCGGCCTGAACTGCGCGCTCGGACCGGGCGACATGCGCGCTTTCCTAGCCGACCTCGCACGCGTGGCGGAGTGTGCGGTGAGCGCCTATCCGAATGCTGGCCTGCCGAACGCGATGGGCGGTTACGATGAAACGCCGCATTCGATGGAAGCGCACTACGCCGAATGGGCGCGCGCTGGGCTGGTGAATATCGTCGGCGGCTGCTGCGGCACGACGCCGGAGCACATCACGCACATGAAGCACGCGATTGAGGGCGTGAAGCCGCGTGTGCCTGTGGCGCACGATGCGCGGCTGCGCTTGGCTGGGCTCGAACCGTTCACGGCGGCAGCGTGAGCGAGCCGCAAAACCTCTTCGCCAATTTCGTCATCGTCGGTGAACGTACGAACGTCACCGGCTCGGCGAAATTCCGGAAGCTGATCGAGGCCGACGATTATGCCGGGGCACTTGTGGTGGCGCGCCATCAAGTCGAAGGCGGCGCCAATGTGCTCGACGTCAACGTCGATGCGGCCATGATCGACGGGCCGGCGGCGATGGCGCGGTTCTTGAACCTGATCGCCTCCGAACCCGACATCGCCAAAATCCCCCTGATGATCGACTCTTCCAAATGGAGCGTGATCGAGGCGGGCCTGAAGTGCGCGCAGGGCAAGTCGATCGTGAACTCGATCAGCTTGAAGGAAGGCGAAGAAGCCTTCCTTCAACACGCGCGCAAAGTCCGCCGCTTCGGCGCCGCCACCGTCGTGATGGCGTTTGACGAGCAGGGGCAGGCGGATACGACCAAGCGCAAGGTGCAGATCTGCACGCGCGCCTATCACTTGCTCACGGAGAAGATCGGCTTCCCGCCCGAAGACATCATCTTCGATCCAAACATTTTCGCCGTCGCCACCGGAATCGAAGAACACGCCGACTACGCCAAGGCCTTCTTCGAGGCGACGCGACAGATCAAGGAAAGTCTCCCGCACGTGCACGTGTCGGGCGGCGTCTCCAACGTCTCGTTCTCGTTCCGCGGCAACGAGCCAGTGCGCGAGGCGATGCACGCCGTTTTCCTCTATCACGCCATCCGCGCCGGCATGGACATGGGCATCGTTAACGCCGGCTCGCTCTCGCTCTATGACGACGTCGAGCCGGAATTGCGCGAGCGGGTCGAGGACGTGCTGCTCAACCGCCGCGCCGATGCAACCGAGCGGCTGCTGGACATCGCCGAGCGGGCGAAGGCCGGCGGCAAGAAGAAAGACGCCGAGCGCGATCTTTCGTGGCGCCAAAAGCCGGTAAAGGAGCGCCTCTCGCACGCGCTGGTGCATGGCATCAACGAGTTCATTGTCGAAGACACCGAAGAAGCACGCCTCGCGGCGGAGCGGCCACTGCACGTCATCGAAGGCCCGCTGATGGACGGCATGTCTGTCGTCGGCGATCTCTTCGGCGCGGGCAAGATGTTTCTGCCGCAAGTGGTGAAGTCCGCACGCGTGATGAAGCAGGCGGTGGCGCACCTCATTCCGTTTATGGAAGAGGAGAAACTCCGCACCGGCATGGCCGGCAAATCCAACGGCCGCATCGTCATGGCGACGGTGAAGGGCGACGTGCACGACATTGGCAAAAACATCGTCGGCGTCGTGCTGCAGTGTAATGGCTATGAGATCGACGATCTCGGCGTCATGGTGCCGTGCGACCGCATCCTCGAACGCGCGAAAGAAATCGGCGCCGACGCCATCGGCTTGTCTGGCCTCATCACGCCAAGCCTCGATGAAATGGTGTTCGTCGCCAGCGAGATGGAGCGCACCGGATTGAAGTTGCCGCTGCTGATCGGCGGCGCGACGACCTCGCGGACGCATACAGCTGTGAAGATCGCGCCGGCGTACTCGGGCCCGACGATCTACGTGAACGATGCATCGAAAGCCGTGCCTGTGGTGCAGAAGCTATTGGGCAAGGACCGCGATGCGCTGGTATCGGAAACCAAGGCCGATCAGGTCGCGGCGCGCGAGCAATATCTGAACAGCCAGGACAAGCGCCCGCGCTTGCCGCTGGCGAAAGCGCGCGAGCGCGCGCCGCAACTGGCGTATGCGCCCGTGAAGCCGAGTTTCCTCGGGCTGCGGAGTTTTGCGAATTATTCGCTGGAGGAGTTGGTCCCGTACATCGACTGGACGCCGTTTTTCGCGTCGTGGGATTTGGTTGGCCGCTATCCAGCGATCCTCGAAGACGAGATCGTCGGCGAAGCGGCGCGTAGTCTCTTCCGCGATGCACAAGCGATGTTGACGCAACTCGTTGCGGAGAAATGGGTGACGGCGTCCGGCGTCGTCGGCTTCTGGGCGGCGAACGCGGATGGCGACGACATCGTATTGTGGAAGGATGAAGCGCGGAAGGTTGAAGCCGCGCGCCTGCACACGCTGCGTCAGCAGATGGACAAGGGCGCGCAAGGCAAAGGCAATTTCGCGCTGTCGGATTTCGTCGCGCCGAACGGCGCGCCGGATTATGTCGGCGCCTTCGCCGTCACCGCCGGCATCGGCGAAGAAGATGTCGCGATCCGTTTCAAACGCGCGAACGACGATTATTCCGCCATCCTCGCGCAAGCGCTCTGCGATCGCTTGGCGGAGGCGTTCGCGGAAGCGATGCACGCGAAGGTACGGCGTGAACTCTGGGGTTACGCGAAAACTGAAGCGCTCAGCGTCGACGATCTCATCGCCGAGAAGTATCGCGGCATTCGTCCCGCGCCCGGCTATCCCGCGCAACCCGATCACACCGAGAAGCGCACCATCTTCGACCTTCTCGAAGCGCGCGAGCGCACAGGTATGGATCTGACCGAGAGCCTCGCGATGACGCCGCCGTCGTCGGTTTCAGGTCTCTACTTCGCGCATCCAGAGGCGGAGTATTTCGGTGTCGGCCGCATCGACCGCGATCAGGTCGAAGACTACGCGCACCGCAAAGGTTGGGATTTGAAGACGGCCGAGCGCTGGCTCTCGCCGATCCTGAGTTACGATCCGACGATCGCGAAAGCGGGGTGAACCCAGCGTCAGCAAGAGTTCCCGGGCCTTTCGTCCCCGCATCCCCGAGTTCCCGTCGCAAAAGGGGTGGCCGCCGCGTTCGCCCCTGCTAGAACCGCCTTGAAACAGGGGTGGTTCTCCATGAAGCGAATTCTGACGTTCTTCGCGGCCGCGTTCATGCTCGCCGCATGCGCGACTTCATCCGCGCCGCAAGGGCAATCCGGCGCGCTGCAGGTCGCCCCGCTGCGGTACACGATGCGGACCCTGCCGAACGGCTTGCGCGTCTACGCCATGCCGGACGCCAATACCGCGAACGTCTCGGTGCAGGTCTGGTACGATGTCGGCTCGGTCGACGATCCGGTGGGCCGCTCCGGCTTCGCGCACCTCTTCGAACACATCATGTTCAAGGCGACGCGCAACATGCCGTCGGAAACCTTCGACCGTCTGACGGAAGACGTCGGCGGCTTCAACAACGCGTCGACCTACGACGACTTCACCAACTATTACGAAGTCGTCCCCGCCAACAATCTGCGCCGCCTGTTGTGGGCGGAAGCCGAGCGCATGGGCTCGCTCGTCATCGACGAAGCAACCTTCGCGTCGGAACGGGATGTCGTGAAGGAAGAGCTGCGCCAGCGCATTCTCGCTTCTCCCTATGGACGCCTCTTCGGCCTCTACATCAGCGAAGCCAATTGGCAGACGCACCCGTACGGCCGCCCGGGCATCGGCTCCATCGCGGACCTCGACGCCGCCACTGTCGCCGACGTGCGCGCGTTCCACGCGACGTATTATCGGCCCGACAACGCCGTGCTTGTCGTCGCCGGCAATTTCAACGAAGCCGAACTGAACCAATGGGTGGACCAATATTTCGGCGGCATCGCGCGCCCGAACCGTCCGATCCCGCGCGACTATCCGACTGAGCCGGCGCATCCGGCGCGTGAGTACAACACCTTTGCGCCGAACGTGCCGCTGCCGGCGATCGTCGTCTCATATCCGCAGCCAGCTGCGACCGATGCGTCGCTCCCGGCGCTGACCGTGCTCGACGCCATCCTGTCGAACGGCGATTCCTCGCGGCTCTACCACTCGATGGTCTATGAGCAGCAGATCGCCGCGCAGGTGTTCACAAACCTCGAAGCCACGCAGGACGCCGGCGCTTATTCGCTGGGCGCGATCCTTTCGGAAGGCCACACGCCGGATGAGGGGTTGGCCAGTCTGCAAGCGGAAATCGCGCGCGTGCGCGATGGCGGCGTGACGCAAGCTGAATTGGACGAAGCCAAGAACGAGATCGTCACTGCGACGATCGAAGGCCGCGAAACCGCCTATGGCCGCGCCTTCGAACTGGCCGATGCGATCATCCGCTATGGCGACGCCGCCGCCGCTGACCGCCAGCTCGCAGCGATCCAGGCGCTCACGGTGGCCGATATCCAAGCCGTCGCCCGCCGCATCTTCGATGACAGCCATCGCGTCGTGATCCGCTACCAGTCGGACGAACAGCGCCCGGCCGGCGTGACAGGCGAAGGCATCGCTGTGTCGAACACGATCCAGGCCCGCTCGCTCTCCATCCCGGCGTCGGAAATCCCGACCTTCACGCTGGCCCCTGAAGGCCAGCGCGTCGCGCCGCCGCAACCGACGGCGCCGGTGAGCGCGCGCATTCCGGAAACCTCGGAGCGCACGCTCTCGAACGGCCTCCGCGTCATCGTCGCCCCCAACCGGGCGCTGCCGCTGATCAGCGCCGACCTTCGTTTCGCCTCGGGCGGGTCTGCCGACCCGCGCGATCGCGCCGGCTTGGCGTCGATGACGGCCGATCTTGTCATGCGCGGCACGGAAACGCGCAGCGCCACCGATATCGCCCAGCAGATTGAATCGCTGGGCGCGGACCTTTCGTCGGGCGCCGGCGTCGATTCTTCGGCCGTGTCGCTCGGCACGCGGTCGGATCGCGTCAACGAGGCCTTCACGGTCTTCGCCGACGTGGCGCGGCACCCGGCGTTCGCGCAGGAAGAACTCGACCGCGCCAAGCAGCAGGCGCTCGATGGCCTGCAGGTGGCGCTCAGCCAGCCGGGCTCGATCGCCGGCTTCGCCATGACGCGCGCCATCTACGGTGAAACGCCATATGGCGGCGTCGCTTCGGAGCGCAGCTTGAGCGCGATCACGCGTGAAGAGATGACTCAGTTCCACGCGACCTACTGGCGGCCCGACAATGCGGTGCTGGTGGTCACGGGAGATGTGTCGCCGGAAGAGGGCTTTGCGCTGGCGCAGCGCTATTTCGGCGATTGGCAGCGTCCGTCGTCAACCCTGCCGGCGCGTCCGGATGCGAGCGCGTGGGCGCAAGCGCCGCGGACGATCGTGGTCGATCTGCCGCAGACGGGGCAGGCGGCGGTGTCGATGGGCTTGCGCGGCGTGTCGCGTCAGGACCCGGACTACTTCCCGCTGCTGGTCGCCAACAACGTCCTGGGCGGCGGCTATTCCTCGCGGCTCAACCAGGAGATCCGCATCCGCCGCGGCCTCTCCTACGGGGCTGGCTCCAGCCTCTCGGCGCGCATGGCGCCCGGGCCGATCATCGCCTCCGCGCAAACGCGCAACGACGCGGCGGTGCAGGTCTACGAACTGATGCGCGCGGAAATCCGCCGCATCGGCGCGGAGGCGGCGAGCGAAACCGAACTCGGCGCCCGCAAAGCGACGTTGATCGGCGGCTTCGGCCGTACGGTCGAAACGACGTCCGGCCTGGCGGGCCAAATTTCGACGCTGGCGCTCTACGGCCTGCCGCCGTCACGTCTCAACACCTACGTCGCCGATGTCACCGCCGTGACCCCGCAGCAGGCGCAGGCCGCGGCTGCCCGGTACTACGACCCGGACCGCGCCGACGTCGTGGTCGTTGGAGATGCGCAATACTTCTATGACGGCATTCGCCGCCTGCGCCCCAACGCCGAGCGCATCGAGGTCGGCGATCTCAACCTGGACCGGGAAGGCCTGCACTAAGCTGGACCGAAGCGGCGAAATCCTTCCTGAAAGGGGAGGGTTTCGCCGTTCGCCTGCGACGGCTGGGCCGCCGGCGCCGACTCGGTTAATGCTGGGGGACTTGGGACCGCACCGTTTCCTCCGCGTCGTCGTGGCAGCGTTCGCTGTATGCGCGCTTGCCTTCGTTGCAGGCGTCGTCGGGGACCTCACGGAAGCGTCGACCCCGCGCAGCCACGGCGCGCGCGTCGTGCTGCTGATTCCGCCCGACGCCCCGCGCGCCCATCCGCTGCCGCCATTGCCGGAAACTTCGGATGCGCAGGCGTCGCCTGCGCCGCGTCAGCCCCACCTGCGGCGCGTACGCTACGAGCCGCGCGCAGCGATCGAGAATCTGATTAAGCCCAGCGTGCAACGGCTTAATTCGGAACCGAAAATCGATCTGGATTTCGCCGCGAAGCCGGATCGCCACAAAGACGCCTGAAGCCGACTGCGACTTTGACGCAACAGTTGCGCGAAGCGTCTGCAACACCGCCGCAAAACTGCCCGCTTCAGAGCGCTTCTCTCGATCCGTAATGGGCCAGGCGAATGGGATGAGTCTGTCAGCACGAGGGGCTGCGGCGTTTGCCGCGGCTCTGACGTTGACCAGCGTCCCCGCCACAGCGCAAGCGCAGCAGGCGACACAGCCTGCCCAGCCGCCGGTGCAGGGCCTCTACGCGAGCGCCGGCGCCACCCGCTATTCCACGCCGGACGGCCGCGTCCGTTTCGTCTTTGACCGTTCCGGCGGGCGTGCAGCGCTTGTCCAGTTCGAAGGCGACGACGAAGTCCATGTGCTGCGTCCGGTGCGCGGCGGCGCGGCGGGCGGGGGCGAAATTTACCAAAACGAAGACGCCAGCATCATGCTGCGGGTGAACCCGCACGGCACCATAACGGTCTATACGCGCGCGATCCGCACCGGCGCGCCGGTGTCCGAAGTCGGCTCCGTCGGCCCGCTGGCGCCGGAGGCCGTGGCGTTCGAGCAGATGCAGGAGCGTTTCCGCCAGCTGCAACAGCGCGCGCGCCGCAATGTCGGTCAAACCATCACGTTCACCGTGCCGGCGCGCATGTCGGCGCCGGTCGCGGGGCTTGTCGTCGACGCGGCCGAACGTGCGGCCGAAGGTCTGGCGGCTGCGCCGATGACGACGGTGCGCCACGTCATCATCACGTTGGGGCCCGCGCCGCAGGCGATCCTGCGCGGCGACCAGCTGCTGATCGTGGTGGCGCCGCAAATGGGCTATGCCGGCCGCCCCAGCAGCCGCACCATCCGCAACGTCGCCACCGGCGCGGTGGCCGGACCAGAGCAGTAAGACGATCCGCCGGCTCAAGAGCCGGCATTTTATTTGAAATTGTTCTTCCGCTCGCGCAGCTCCGCGAACGCTTCCACGTCTGTCGCGTCGGGCTTCATGATCGAGCGCTTGAGCAGCGGCGCGCGCAGGAACGGGTTGGTCTTCAGTTCGATGTCCAGCGTCATCGGCACGGTGGGCTTGCCGGCGGCGCGCAGCTTCGCGACCTCGGCCACCCGCGCCTGCAGGTCCGGATTGATCGGGTCGTAGTAGATCGCAAACTTGGCGTTGGCCTGCGTGTATTCGTGTGCGCAATACAGCGTTGTGTCGCGCGGCAGGGCGGCGATCCTGTTCAGGCTCGCCCACATCTGCTCGGGCGTGCCTTCGAAAATCCGTCCGCAGCCCATGGCGAACAGCGCATCTCCGACGAAAGCGGTTTTTTCCGCGTCAAACACGTAGGCGATATGCCCAAGCGTATGGCCGCCGACATTGAGCACGCGCGCCGTCGCGCCGCCCAGCTTCACCGTGTCGCCCTGATCCACCACCCGATCGGGCGCCTGACCGATGCGTGCGACTTCGCCGGGCCCGGTCACCGCGGCGCCGGTTGCGGCCTTGATCGCAGCGTTGCCGCCGGCGTGATCGGGATGCCAGTGCGTGTTCCAAATGTCGGTGATGCGCCAACCGCGCGCCTCGGCCTCCGCCATGATCTTCGCCGCGTCCGGTGTATCGATCGTCGCCGTCGCCCTGGTTTCCGGGTCGTGAACCAGGAAGCCGTAATTGTCGTCGAGGCAGGGGAATTGATGGATTTGAAGCATGTCCTAGCTTAGCGCTTTCCGGCCATGCGCGTCGACGTCCTCGCCCTCCAGCGTTTCTACGCTTCGCCCCTCGGCGCGGTCGCGCGCCGCGCCGCGCGCCGGCGATTGGCGGCGCTGTGGCCGCAGGCGGATGGGTTGGACGTACTGGGCCTGGGCTACCCGACGCCCTACCTCGATCGCTTTCGCGCCCAGGCGCGGCGCGTGGTCGCCATGATGCCGCAAGAGCAGGGCGCCGAGCCGTGGCCTCCCGACGGGCGCACGTTGACGGTGCTCGGCGAAGACGCACGTCTGCCGTTCATGGATGCGATCTTCGATCGGGTTCTGCTCGTGCATGCGCTCGAAGAAACCAACACGGTGCACACGCTGCTGCGCGAGGTGTGGCGCGTCATGGCGCCGGAGGGACGTCTGGTGGTCATCGCCGCCAATCGCTGGAGCCTGTGGGCGCAATCGGGCGCGACGCCGTTCGGCCACGGCCGCCCGTACTCGCGGTTGCAGCTGGCCTCTATCCTGGCCGACAATCTGTTCGAGCCGGTCGCCTCCGCGCGCGCGCTCTACGCACCGCCGTCAAACTGGTCCCCATTCGTGCGCGCCGCCGAGGCGTTCGAACGCATCGGCGAGGTGGTGTGGCCCGCGCTTGGGGGCATCGTCCTGATGGAGGCCGTGAAACGTCTCTACGCCAACACCGCCCGGGGCGAAGGCCGCATCTTGTTGGCCAAGGCGCCCGACGTCCGGCGCTAACCCTGCTCGCGCCTTGATCGTATCCCGCACGCCATTCGTCGCAGCCCCGGTGCGGACCATCTAACCTGGGCTAAAGTGCCGAAGGCAGGAAACCTTCAGAAAAGTAGGGGATATCATGCATATCACGCGGCGTACACTGATGACCGCAACGGCGGCTGGTGCGATGTTGGCGGCGGCCGGATGCAACAATCCGCAGGCCGGCGGCGGCAGCGCCGAGTTCAACGCACTGCTCGACCGGATCGCCACCGATATCCTGAAAGAGGCGCCGGAGTACGCCACCAGTCTCGGCGTCGATGAAGCCAAAGCCGGCGGCCGCTACATCGACCGGCTGAGCGACGCCTCGAAAGAAGGCGGCCACCGCCGTCAGCAGATGGCGGAAACCGCGCTCGCAGATTTGCGCCGATTCAACCGCGACTCACTCTCGGCCGCCGACAAGGTGAGCTACGATGTCGTCGTCACCGCCGGTGAAAACAGCGTCGAAGCGGGCCGCTTCGACTACGGCAGTGGCGCCACTGCGCCCTACGTATTGACGCAGCTGACCGGCGCCTACACCGGCCTGCCTGACTTCCTCGCGAGTCAGCACCCTGTGTCCAACCGCGATCAGGCCGACGCCTACGTCACGCGCCTGTCCGCGTACAAGACGATGCTCGACCAGGAAATTGCGGTGTTGAACGCCGATGTCGGCGCGGGCGTGATCCCACCGAACTTCTGCATTCTTCACGTCGAAGGCCAGAAGCGCACCGGCGCCATTCCGCAACTGCAGACTTTCATCGCCAAGCCGGCGGCGGAGAACGTGCTCGTCACCAGCTTCCGCGAGAAGCTCAACGGCGTGAGCGAAATTTCCGCCGCTGACAAGCAGGCGCTCGTCCAACATGCACAGCAGATCGTGCAGGATGAAATCTATCCCGCCTATCAGCGTCAGGTTGATGCGCTGAACGCGGTGCTGCCGCGCGCCACCGCCAACGCCGGCATCGGCCGCCTTCCGCAGGCGCAGGAAATGTACGCAGCCGCGCTGAAGTCGAACACCACGACCTCGATGACCCCTGATGAGATCCACAATATGGGTCTTCAGCTCATCCAGGAGCTGACCGCCGAGATGGACACCATCCTGAAAGCGCAAGGCCATTCGAGCGGCAGCGTCGCCGAACGTATCCGTGCGCTTTCGTCCGACCCGGCGCAGCTCTATCCGGCCACGCAAGCCGGCCGCGATCAGTTGCTGGCCGATCTGAATGCGCAGGTGCAGGCGATGCGCGCGCGCATGGGGGAAGTGTGCGGCACGCTCGCACGCGCCGACCTGCGCATCCAGCGCGTGCCGGAATTCACCGAGGCCGGCGCACCGGGCGGCTATTACCAGGGTGCGGCGCTCGATGGCTCGCGTCCGGGCACGTACTACATCAACCTGCGTCCGTCGCTCGACGCGCGCGGCCGCGCCAAGCCGTACCTGGAAGAGTGGCCGAAGTTCACGCTGCCGACGCTTTCGTACCACGAGGGCATTCCGGGCCATCACTGGCAGATCTCGATCCAGCAGGAAGCCGGCGCCATTCCGTTCCTGCGCAGCGCGCTGCTCGGCTTCAACGCCTATGCCGAAGGCTGGGGGCTCTATGCCGAACAGCTCGCCGACGAGATGGGCATGTACGCCAACAACGCGCTGGGCAAAGTCGGCTACCTGCAGTCGGCCACGTTCCGTGCCTCGCGTCTCGTCTGCGATACGGGCCTGCATTCGAAGGGCTGGTCGCGCGAGCAGGCGATCCGCTCGATGATGGATGCGACCGGCGATCAGGAATCGTCCGTCACCACGGAAATCGAACGCTATTGCGTGTGGCCGGGCCAAGCCACCGGCTACATGGTCGGCCGCCAGGCCATCAATCGCATGCGCGACGCGGCCAAGACCGCGCTCGGCCAGCGCTTCGACATCAAGGGCTTCCACGACACCATTCTCACCAACGGCTCGGCGCCGTTGTCGGTCACCGAGAGCCTGGTGAACGAATGGGTCGCGGGCGTGCAGCGCGGCTGAGCAATTAGCGGAAATGACTGGAGCGGCGGCGTGAGCGCTCACGCCGCCGTTTTTGTGTCTGCCTTGCTATGGAGCGCCGGCGTCTCGCCGGCCGGCGCCGGCGCTCCATATTTCTTTCCCCGCCCCAAATACCGAACGCCTCTTGCCAGCATCTTCAGCGCTTCCCAGTGGATCCCCGCGATCACGCCGAATGTCAGTAGCGGATTGCCGAGCCAGGCGCGGAGCAAGTTCGCATCCGTGAACTCCCGCCATTCGCCCGCGAACGACGCTGCGAGCGCCACGTCACGGCCTCGGGTGACGACCATTGCAATGCTGACGGCCTCGCCGGGCGGTCGGATGGCGAAACGATAGCGCAGGTCCATCTCGAGGAACGGCGAGACGAAGAAGTCCTTGGCGCACTCCTGGCGCACGACGCCATCGTTGTCCGCATGTGCGGGCAGCACGTAGAAGTGCCGTTCGCCGAACGTGTTGTTGACCTGGTGCACGATGGCCGCGAGCCCGCCGGCGCGATCGAAACAAAAGTAGACGCTGATCGGATTGAACACGTAGTTCAGGATGCGCGGCAGTGCGAGCAGCGTAATCTTGCCGCCCGTGGGCAAGCCGGCTGCGGCGAGCTTGGCTTCGATCTGCGGGCGTATCGGGGCATTCAGGCGTTCGGCGTGATCGCGATCATGCAGCGCAAATAGGTTGAGCCGGTTATGCGAGAAGAGACGCAGCCGTTGATCCAGCGCGTCGAGCTCTTCGAGATCGATCGCGAACATAAAAACGCGGTAGCGGAGCTTGTGCTTGCCAGGGCGGGCATGGGCGACGTGGCCGGTGAAGAGCGCTGAGTTCACGCCGCGAGTTCTCGTTGCGCTGGCCGATTCTTCACGTGGATGCGACCGGATTCGTTTTCAACTTGCCACGGCCGGCGCACGCCGCCGAGCTGTTCGGCCACGGCCAGGCCGGATTGCAGTCCGTCCTCGTGGAAGCCGGCGCCAAAATGCGCGCCGCAGAACCATGTATTGCGAACGCCCTGCAAGCGCCACAAGTCTTGCTGCGCCGCCATCGCGGCGCCGTCAAACAGCGGGTGTTCGTACGTCGTCTCGTAGATTACGCTGTCCTTTTGCGGCTCGGTTTGCGGATTGAGCGTGAGGAAAATGTCATTCGTGCAGGGCAGGCGCTGCAATCGGTTCATCCAGTAGGACACGACGCAGCCGCCGTTTTCGCCGACATAATTCCAGCTCGCCCATTGCGCGCGGCGGTGGGGCATGAGTGCGGCGTCCGTGTGCAGGACGGCGCGGTTCGTTGTGTAGCGGAATGCGCCGAGGAGGGCGCGTTCGTCGGGCGAGGCATCATCAAGCATCGTCAGCGCATGGTCGGCATGTGCGGCGATGACGACATGGTCGTAAACGTCCACACGCCCGTTGGCGTCGCGCACCCAGGCGCCCAGGCCCTTGCGCTGAATGGAGACCGCACCAGCGCCAAGCCGAATGTCCGTCAGGCCGGCCGTCAGTTTTTCGACATAAGCGCGGCTGCCGCCTTCAACCGTGCGCCATTCCGGCCGGTTCTTGAGTTTCAGCAGCCCATGGTTCTCGAAGAAGCGGACGAAGGCGCGCACCGGATAATCGGCGATGTCATCGATGGAGGCCGACCAGATCGCCGCAGCCTGCGGCAGGATGTGGTCATTCTGGAAGGCGGCGCCGTAGCCGTTCTTCGCGAGATAGTCGCCGAGCGACATGTCGGCCCGGTGAATGTCGCGCGGCGCGTCGCGGTAGAACCGCAAGAGGTCGCGCGCCATCGACCAGAAGCGCGGATCGAAGGCGTTGCGGCCGCCGGCGAGGAACGCATCGACGCCAACGGACGAATAGGAGATCGCGCCGCCGCGCAGCGAAACCCCGAATGACATGTCCGACGCCTTCGTCGCGACGCCCAGATGCTGGAACAGTGCGACGAGGTTGGGGTAGGTGACGTCGTTATAAACGATGAAGCCTGTATCGACCGGCACGGGCCCGGCGCGCGTTGCCGCAACCACGGTATTCGAGTGCCCGCCCAGGCGTTCGTTCCGCTCATAAAGCGTGACGCGATGTTTTTGCGAGAGCAGCCACGCAGCCGACATTCCAGCTATGCCCGAGCCGATGACGGCGATAGTTTGCGCCTCGCGCGGGAGACTGGAAGAGTAGGCCATGCTGAGGCTCCGTGGCGTCCTGATTGCCGTTCGATACGGGTCCCGGCCCGCGCCGGTTCAGTCGCTTCTGCTCGGCGATTTGGCCGGTGATCCAGACGGGAACCCGCCGCGTAGAAGGCGTCATGAGCGCGTTGGCCTTGATCCGAACCCCCGGCGCGGCGGCCGCGCTCATGGGGAAGAAAGCGTTTGTCGTGCATAGCCGCGTCGAAGAGACGGACGAGGCCTTGCTCGCGCGCATTGCGCGCGGGGACCGTGACGCGTTCGCGCTGACGTTCCAGAAATACGCGCCCAAGGTGAAGTCCTACCTGATCCGTTTGGGCGCGCCGAAGGCCGCCGCGGAAGACTTGGCCCAGGACGCGATGGTCTCGGTTTGGAGGCGGGCGGCGTCGTTCGACCCGGTCAAAGCGAAGGCCTCGACCTGGGTATTCGTGATCGCCCGCAACGCCTGGATCGACAAACTGCGGCGCGAAAAAGTCGAACTTGCCTACCGCGAAACAGCGGACGAACCCTGTGAAGGCGGCGAGGCGCCCGACGACGCGGCGGTGCGTACGCAAACGGAAGTCAACATGCAGGCCGCCATGGCCACTCTTTCGGAAGAGCAGAAACAGGTGGTGCGGCTCGCATTTTTCGAAGACCGTCCGCATTCGGAAATCGCCAGCGTGCTGGCGTTGCCATTGGGAACCGTGAAATCGCGCCTGCGCCTTGCGCTGATCAAACTGCGCGCGCATTGGGAGCAATACGCATGATCCCGCGTCATCATCCTGCGGCCGACATTTTGGCGTCGTATGCAGCCGGCGCACTGGAACCCGGTTTCGGCCTTGTCGTCGGCGCGCACCTCGAAGGCTGCACGCAATGCCGCGGTGCGGTGCGTGCGTTCGAGGCGACATCGGGTGAGGCGCTTTCGGGGCTCGATGACGTCGCCGTTGGTGACGACGCGCTTTCGCGCGTCATGGCGCGGATCGACGAGACGCACACACCTGTGACGGCCGATGCGCGTCCCCTCCTGCAGCGATTGCAGCTGAAAAAGAAGAATTGGGTGGCGCCCGGCGTATGGGCGGCGGCGGTTGACACCCCGCACGCGCCGGAGAACCGTGTCTATGTGCTGCGCATAGGCGCGGGGCTGCCTGCGGCGCGCCATCAGCACAGCGGCGCGGAATTCTGCACCGTGCTGAAGGGCGCCTACCGCGACGAACTCGGACTTTTTTCCGCCGGCGACTTCGCGGCGGTGGAGGGCGATTTCAGCCACCGGCCCAAGGTCGAGCCCTACCAGGAGTGCATTTGCCTGTTTGCGAGCGAGGGTCGCCTCAAGGCGGTCGACGCCATTGGCCGGCTCGCGTTCCGCCTCGCGAATGTGTGATCGCGACAAGGGTCACAGCGCGTAGTATGCGCCGCCCTCACGCTCGGGGCGGAGGTTTGAATGACTGCAACAGCTCATCCAGCGCAGAACCCAGCCGCCGCCCGCGCTGTCGAGATCGCGGGCGTCCGGCTGCGCGAGATCGATATTCTCCGCGGCCTCGTCATCGTGCTGATGGCGCTCGATCATGTGCGCGACTACATGCATGTTGATGCGTTCGACTTCAGCGCGCTCGACCCTGACCGCACGAACGTCGCACTCTATCTGACGCGCTGGGTGACGCACCTGTGCGCGCCAACCTTCGTCTTTCTGGCTGGCGTCTCGTCGTATTTGCAGATTGCGCGGGGCAAGACGAAGCGGCAGCTGTCGACGCTGCTGGCGACACGCGGATTGTGGCTCATCGTGCTCGAGCTCACGGTGCTGAGTTTCGGCTGGAGCTTTTCGTTTCCGTATCCTCCGTTCCTGCAAGTGATCTGGGCGATCGGATGGTCGATGATCGTGCTCGCCGGGGTGATCTGGCTGCCGCGCTTGGCGGTGCTCGCTGTCGGCGTCGCCATCATCGTGGGTCACAACGCATTCGACGGAATCACCGACGCCGGGATTCTCTGGTTCCTGCTGCATCAATCGGGGCCGCTGCTGATCGGCGATCAGCCGATCGGGCTGGCGTCCTATCCGATCATCCCGTGGATCGGCGTGATCTGTTTCGGTTATGGGCTGGGCGCCGTGTTCCTGGCGCCGGCCGACAAGCGCGACCGCAATCTGTTCATACTTGGCCTTTGCATGCTCGCGGCGTTCCTGGTCCTGCGCGGGATCAATGGCTACGGCGATCCGCGACCCTGGTCGCTGCAGGACGACATGACGAAGACCATGATGTCGTTCTTCGACGTCACCAAATACGGCCCCTCGCTCATGTACGTCCTGGTGACGCTGGGCATCGTGCTGACGATCTGGCCGTTGCTGGCGCGCCTGCCGAAAGCGGCGGGCGGCGTCCTGGCCACCTATGGCGCGGTTCCGTTCTTCTTCTACGTGCTGCACGTCTATCTCGTGCACAGCGTCGCCGTGCTGGGGCAGGTGGCGACTGGGCGCAGCGCCGAAGGCCAGTTCGGCTATCTGTTCAACACCTTCGCGCGGCCTGACTTGATGGCCGACATGGGTTTTCCGCTCTGGGCGGTCTACCTGTTCTGGATCGCCATCGTGGCGGCGCTCTATCTGCCGTGCCGCTATTGGGCGCGTTTGAAGCGTACACGTCGCGACTGGTGGCTGAGCTACCTCTAAGTCTGCACCAGCAAGAAGACTGCTTCTTCCGCAAACCAGTTGGCGCGCCATCGCGTTTTCGCGAACGGCGCGCCGGGCTGGCCGCCGCTGATCGGCAGCGCGCGCTCAATGGCCAGATGCAGGTCGTCTGCAAGTTCGGCGACGTCGCGGACGCTGCTTGGATGGCTGGTGTCGCTGTCGCACCAGCGTGCGGACTGCGCCATGGGGCCGAGCATGCGTCCGCTGTTCAACAGCGCGAGCCTCGAACGCCAATGCGCGAAGTTGGCGACCGACACGATCACCCGTTCACCGATCCGCGCCGACTGCTTCAGCACAAGCCGCGGATTGGCCTGCTTCTGCAGCGTGTGCGCGAGCACCACGAAATCGAACGCGCCGCCTGGGAAGTTCTGCAGATCGCGCTCGGGATCGGCTTGCACGACCGACAGCCCGCGCGCCACGCAGAGGTTCACTTTACGCTGATCGCGGTCTAGACCGCGCGCCTTCGCGTTGCGCTCGCGCGCCAGCAGCGAGAGCAGGGCGCCGTCGCTGCAGCCGATCTCCAGCACCTTCGCGCCCGGCGTCACCATGCGTGCGATCACGGCGTGGTCGGCGCGCGGCGCGGCGTCTACCAGATCGAGAGGCGTTGAGTGAACGAGTTCGATCGCCATCATTGGCCTCCGCCGCTGAGAGCGAGGCCGCGCTCGGACGCGGCGGAATCGACAAAGCCGGTCAGCGCCGTCTCGAACGCCGCCAGATCGCCGAGATAGGCGTCGTGGCCCTGTTCGGTGTCGATCTCGACGTAAGCGGCTTCCGCGCCGGACGCGATCAGCGCGCGCACGATGGCTTGATTGGCGCTAGGAGGATAACGCCAATCGCTGGTGAAGGCGAAAACGCCGTGACGCGTCGCGCCGCCGGTGAAAGCGTTGGCGAGATTGCCGCCGAAGTCCGCGGCGAGGTCGAACTGATCCATGGCACGCGTCAGATAAAGATAGGAGTTGGCGTCGAAGCGATCGCCCGGCGCCGCGAGAGTCCCGCGCGCCTCAGCGTCGAACGCGAACGCGCGCGCTTCGGCGTAGCATTGGCGCAAACTTGCGTCGGAGCGGTTGGCGATGCCGGCGGCGAGCCGCGCGACCGCGAGGCCCTTGGCCGGCTTGGTCGACTGATAGCCGCCGCCGCGCCATTCGGGATCCGCCATGATCGCTTGCCGGCCCAACTCGGCGAAGGCGATGTTCTGCGCTGACTGGCGAGCGGCGGAGGCCACGGTGGCGCAGGCAAACACCCGCTTCGGATAGGCGCTGGCCCAGTTCAGCGCCTGCATGCCGCCCATGCCGATGCCGGCGACGAGAAACAGCGTGTCGATGCCGAGCGCCTCCACCAGCATCGCTTGCGCCCGCACAGTGTCGGCTATGGTGAACTGGGGAAAGCGCAGGCCGTAGGTCCGCCCGTCGGGGGCAATGGAGGAGGGGCCCGTCGTTCCCATGCAGCCGCCGAGCACATTGGGCGCGATCACGAAGTAGCGGTTGGTGTCGAGCGGTCGGCCGGGCCCCACGATGCGGGGCCACCACGCGGGCCGGCCCGTCACCGGGTTTGTGCTGGCGACGAACTGATCGCCGGTCAGAGCATGACAGACGAGCACGGCGTTCGAGCGGGCGCTGTTGAGCGCGCCATACGTCTCGAACGCAACGGTGAGCGGCGCAAGGCTTTCGCCGCTGGAGAGCTGAAGCGGCTTCGATGCCTCGAAAGCCAGGGAACGCACGCCCCCTGCCGCCAATACGCGCGCCGCGCCGCCTGCATGAATCATGTGGGTCTCTATAAACTGCGTCGCCGCGCCCTACACCCACCCTGTGCGCGCTGCAGCGGTGCTGGCATGTGAGTGTCTCGTGGTGGTTGCGGGTGGTGGCGGCACGGTGGAGAAGCGGATAGGATCGCTCGCACAATGGACGACGCAACAGATCACCTGGACGCGATTCGGCGCGAAATCGACGGTATCGACAAGACGCTGCTCGACCTCTTCGCGGAGCGGTTGAAGCTCGCCGACAAACTCACCGCCCTGAAGGCGCCCACGCCGGGTATGCCCATTCGTCCTGGACGCGAAATTAAGCTTCTGCGTCAGCTCATAGCGCAGGCGCCGACGCCCCTTGAGCGCGAACTGGTGGTGGAGCTGTGGCGCGCGCTGATCGCGGCCAACCTGCGCCGCCAGCGCGTGATCGACATCGTCGTGGGCGGCGGTCGCACCGATCCGACTCGCCTCTTCGACGCTGCGCGCCGTCATTTCGGAGCGCGAACCCGAATCCAGCATGTTGGCGAACCGCAGGCGGCGCTGCTGAAGGCGGCTGAGAATGCGGACCGCGTCGTCGCTGTGACGCCCTGGCCGGCGGCGCCTGGCGTCGGCTCGTGGTGGCCGGCCCTGTCGGAGTCGCGCTTTCACAAGCTGCACCTGATCGGCGCGCTGCCCGTATTGGGCAGCGAAGAGGATCCCGAGGCGGGCGTCTTCGCTGCGTCACCGACGGAAGAAGCCGGTGAAGACATCTCGCTCCTGCTGATCGAGGATCCGCATCACCGCTGGCAGCGCGCGCTCACCGAAGTCGGCCTTAAAGGCAAAGAGGTCGCGCGTTCGGAACCGCGCGCGCTTCTGAAGATCGAAGGCTTCCTCGGGCTCGACGATCCGCGGGCGGCGGCGTTGTCGGGGCACGGCCTGGAGCGCGTGCGCGTGCTCGGATCTTACGCGCGCATCTGATGATCGAGCGCATCGCCATCGTCGGCGCCGGGCTCATCGGCGCATCCATCGCCCATGCGGCGCGCGAAAGCGGCGCAGCCAAGTCGATCGCGCTTTACGATGCGGACGCAGGCGTGCGTGCGCGCGCCCGGGCTCTGTCGCTGGGCGACGTTTTCGACGACGCAGCCGCAGCCGTTACGGACGCCGATCTGATCCTCTTCTGTGTTCCGGTCGGTGCGATGGCGGAGGCGGCGAAAGCGGCGGCGCCGGGCATGAAGGCCGGTGCGATCGTCAGCGACGTGGGCTCGGTCAAGCAAGCCGTAGCGGATGCGGTTGCGCCGCTCTTGCCAGAGCATGCGGTGTTTGTGCCCGGCCACCCGATCGCCGGCACCGAGCGTTCCGGCCCGGACGCAGGCTTCGCGAGCCTGTTCAAAGGGCGCTGGCATATCCTGACGCCGCTGGGCGACAGCGAAGCCGAAAAGAACGCCGTCGCAACGCTCGCCACGTTCTGGGAGACTCTCGGCGCCCGCATCGATGTGATGACGCCCGCCCGCCACGATGTGGTGCTCGCCGTGACAAGCCACCTGCCGCACCTCATCGCGTTCAATATCGTCGCCATGGCGGAGGACCTCGAAAGCGTCACCGAAAGCGAAGTCGTCAAATATTCCGCCTCGGGCTTCCGCGACTTCACGCGCATCGCCGCTTCCGATCCGACGATGTGGCGCGACGTGTTCTTGAACAATCGCGAAGCGGTGCTCGAAGTGCTCGGTCGCTTTTCCGAAGACCTTGCCGCGTTGCAGCGCGCGATCCGCTGGGGTGAGGGCGATACGCTCTACGATCTGTTCGACCGCGCGCGGCGCATGCGACGTGAAGTCATCGAAGCGGGTCAGGATACGGCCGCACCGAACTTCGGACGCGATACGGGCGGCGAAGAAAGCTGATGGCGGCCTAATAAACCGGCGGCAGCATCCGCACCGGCAGCCCTTCGACGCGCATCACGCCATCGTCGGCGTTGACGTCGAGCGTGATCTCGTCTCCGCTCACGAGATAGCCTGCCGCCAGCAATTGCAGCGCGCGCCGCGCGCTCTGGTCGACGCGCTCGCTGCCGGCAATGGCGTTCAACACCGGCGCGGGGCGCCGCACCGGGATCACCAGCCGTCCCTGCAGGCGATGCTGCTCGTCGAGCCCGCCTTCGCCAGTGCCGGTGGTTTCGAGCGGTCCCCAGTTCAAAGCAAGCCCTTCGAAACGCACGCGGCCGCCGGCCTCGCGCCAGGGTCCGAGGGGGTCGTTCTGCGACGCTTGCATGAGCGCCGAAGCGTGCGTGACGACCACGGCGGCGCGCATGGCAGGCACGTTCAGACCGAACGTTTCGAAACTGCGCACCGGCCGGGGCAGCGCAAGATCGGCGGCGTCGAAGGCGAGCTGATAGTCCCCGGCCTGTCGCGGATCGGGCCGAAGATTGGCGACGATCTTGCGCGCCGTCAGCACGCCCTCCTTGGAGGGGTCGTCGAGCGTGACGTCATCGCCTTCGATGCCGGCTTGCGCCAATGCGGCGCCGCGCATGCGCACGCTCACGATCAACTTTCGCGCGGCGATGTTGGTGAGCGCGCCATCCGCGCGCGATAGCGCGATCGGGCGACGCGCCGCGAAGATCACGTGACTGGGCTGCAGCATCTCGACGTTGAGGTCGAGCGCGGGCGTCGTCGCGCGCCAGCCACCACGCGCCGGCGCATAGGAGAAGTCCCGGATTTCGAGGCGCATCAGCACCGGAAAGCCGTGGCGCACGACGCCTCCGATCTCGACCTGCGCGCCGCTCGCGTTCTGCTCGCTGGCCCACACGCGAAGCCGGCCCTCCGCCTGTGTGGCGACGATATGCCAGTAGCCGACCCAACCCAATACGATCAGCGCAAACAGGACCCACGGGGTCCATAGCCACACTCGTGACGTCATGCGGATTTCCTACGCCGTTCTGGAGGGAGCAACGCTTGGCTCTCGGTTTCGATCCGCGTTTCCAACTCGCGCATGAAATCGTCACGTGAAAGCCCGGGCGCGATCGGCGGCAGAATCTTGAATGTGACGACGCCCGGCGTCCGCATCAGCCCTTTCGGCTTCCAGATCAATCCGGTGTTGAGCGCGATCGGCGTCACGGGCAGGCCGAGGCTCTTATAGAGCGCGGCAATGCCCGGCTTGTAATCGGCCGGCGCATCGAGCGCCTGGCGCGTGCCTTCGGGAAAGATGAAGACCTGACGGCCTTTCTCTATCGCTGCTTTGCCGCCGCGCACCATGTCCTTCAACGTTTTCGCGCCACCCTCGCGATCCACCGGTATCTGGTTTCGCTTCAGATAGGCGCCCATGACCGGCGTGCGGCCGAGCTCTTCTTTGTAGACGAACACCGGAGCCGGCAGAAACAGCGCCGGTATCACCGTGTCGAGCATCGCCTGGTGCTTGCAGGCGATGAGAGCAGGCCCAGCGGGCGGCAGATTTTCCTTACCCTCAATGATGACGCGCGCGCCCACGATCCAGCGCAGGCCCCAGAGAATGCAGCGTCCCCATGCTCTTAACGTGCGCCAGACGTTGCGGTCGTCGGCGAGCACGAAAGGCCACATGACTATGCCGACGGCCGCCATCGTGCCGTAGAGCCAGATGACGAAAATGATCGAGCGGATGAGCCTCATGTTGCGTCCGCGGGCGCGTGCTCGCCTTTGCCCAACCCGATCAGCGCCTCGCGGCCGCGGATCACCAGATACTTCACGTATTCTCCGCCCAAGCGCGCGGCGACGGCGACGTCGCTGCGCCATATGCGCGGGTCCGTATAGCGCGTGCGCACCGGATAGCGATGGATTTCCGCTTCCGGCATGGCGATCTGAAGCTCCGCGTAGGAGCGGGGCATGTGATAGTCGTCGGTGACGAGGATGAGCCGGCGGTAGTGGTGCTCGCGCGCCCAGGCCGCCGTTTCAGAGGCGTTGCCCAGCGTATCTTCCGCGCCGCGGCCGAGATCGACGCAGCACTCTGCGAGCTGCGGGGGAATCTCCAGCGCCGTATAGAGTTCCTGGTCGGTGACGATGCGATTGACGCCGGAGATGAGCAGGCGCTCGCCCTTCTGCGCGCGCAGCAGGCGCACGCCGGCCTTCAGCCGCTCCGGCGCGCCGGTGAGCGCGACGATGGCCTGCGATTGCGGCGGGTCTTCGGGCGTCTCAGGCGTGCGCACGCCTTCAGCGAAGCGCCAGAAGCCCCAGCCGAACGCCAGCACGGCGATCACAGCAATCCACAATAACAGGCTTCGCATTACGCCAGTCTCGCCGCCCGGCCGTGGAGATACCCTGCCGCGGTGCGCGCGCCCAGGCCGGCGGCCAACGCTGCGACCAATGGCGCCGCAACGATCGGCGCGAAATCGATCGGCATAATGAGCGCCCGCAGGTCCGACGTGCTCGCGCCGGTGATGGCGATGAGTGTGAGCGCACCGGCCATGCCTGCGAGAAGGCCGCCGACCGCGCCCGCGTAAAGGCCCATGACAGCGGCCTCATCGGCGATGCGGCCCGCCGTCTGACTGCGCGTGGCGCCTAGGTCGGCCATGACGACGATCTGCTCACGGCGCCGGGCCGCGAGTCCGCGCGCGCCGAGTGCGACGATGACCGACATGACGACCGCGAAGAGCACTGCGCCCCAGAATGCGAAGAAGCGGGCGCGGGTCATGACGCTCCCGCCATTGTCGCTGTGGGAGGCGGCGATCACCGCGCCGGTCACGCCCGCCTGCGTCAGCGCGGTCTCGAGCAACGTGGGAAAGTCCTGGTTCCAGGCGTCTGGCGTGAGTTCGATCTCGATCAGCCGAAGCTCCGGCATTTCTTCGGCCGAGACCGATTCAGCGCCCGGCTGTCGCAGCAATTCCGCCGCGCGCTCCGGCGACATCGGGGCTGCGCGCACGACCAGCGGGGAATGTGCGAGCGCCACTTCCGCGGCTGCGATCCCGGCCGGGCCCTCGGGGCCGGTGACCTGCACGATGGCGTAGCTTTGACGTTCCTGCTCATAGCCGGTGGCGACGCGATCGACGGCGCGCGCTGCAAGCCCCAGGCAAGCTGCGGCGAACGCAGCCACCGCGAGCGTCCAGAACAGCGTCCGTTCCAAGCCGGCGAGCGCATTTTTCATTCCAGTGCGCCCTCCGGCTCCGGCTCGGTTGTGGCCGGATCGGCGGGCCGGAGACGTCCACGCTCGAGCCGCCAATGCTGAATGTTTGGCCCCGCATCCGCCAGCGTTTCGTCCTGGCTCGTGATGATCACGCCAGCGCCGACGCGGCGCATTTCAGCCAGCAGGCGAATGGTGCGCCGGCCGTCGGAAGGGGACATGCCGCCGGTGGGATCATCAGCGAGAATGAGCGCAGGCTTGGTCGCGAGCGCGCGCGCGATCGCGGCGCGTCTTCGTTCCGCTCCGGAAAGATGCTCGACCGGAAGGTCGGCCGCGCCGCCAAGACCGACGAAATCCACAAGTTCCCGCACATCCTCCGCGAACTCGCGCGGGCGGCGTCCGGACAGCTGCAACGGTAACGCAATATTTTCGAATGCGGACCATTGTTCCACGAACACAGGGTTTTCAGCGACATAGCCGATGCGCCGCTTCAACCTCGCCCGTGTGACGCCACTGATGCGGCCCGCGTCGGCGCCCAAAATGGATGCGCGGCCGGAACGAGGCGGTAATGCCAACCGCAACAGGTGAACAAATGTCGTCTTGCCGGCCGCTGCGGGCCCGGTCACAAGTGCGACCTCTCCTGTTCGAGCTTCGAACTCAAGGTGCTGCAGAACATTCGCAGCGGTCGCATAGCCGGAATCCACCCCGGCTAGACGTACTAAGACGCCACGCTCGAACAAGTCTTGGTCAATACTGTTCGGACGGGCCATGACTGGACAAGCCAAATAGAATCAATGCACCGAGGACAGTCAACGGGGCTGTTGGACAAATCGTTATCATGATCCTGACCTGCACGTCATGCTCGACTCGCTATTATGCGGACGACGCCGCGATCGGTCCCACGGGCCGGACGGTGCGGTGCGCCGCGTGCGGCACGTCCTGGTTCGCTGAACCCCAGCTTGAACTCCGCGCCACCGACGAAACCGCCGTGCGGGGCGAGGCCAAGCCGGAGCCATTGACGCGGGAACGTGTGGAAAGATTGCGGCGGGCGGCTACCCAACCTGGGCCGGCCCCATCCGCAGCCGCAAAATTCCGCGCCCAGCAGGCCGAACGCATGCGCCGGGACCGCTCGCGGGCTGCCGTTGCGGCATGGACCGCCACCGGCGCTGCTCTGGCCGCATCCGCCACCGGCATGGTGGTTTTCCGCCAGGACGTCGCCGAACTGTGGCCGCGCTCGGCCAGCGCCTTCGCCGCGCTGGGCTTGGACGTGAATGTCTACGGCCTCGAATTCTACGACCTCTCGGTCGAGCGCGCGTTCGATGGTCCGACGCCGATCCTCCTGGTCTCGGGCGAGGTCCGCAATATCGGCCGCGACGAGAAGCAGGCGCCGCCGGTTCGCCTCTCGCTGCGCGACCAGCAGAGCCACGAGATCTTCGAACTGGTCCACGCCGTCACCGATCAGCCGATTGCGGCGGGCGCGGCGGTGCCGTTCCAGATCCGCGTCGAGAACCCGCCTGCGGACGCCGTCGATCTCGAAGCGACGTTCGCCAGCTTCTCCGACGCGACCTTTGCCGGCGGGCCGGCGCACGTCTCGCCGCCGGTCACCGAGCAGCCGCCGCTGGAATTGACCGAGCCGCTCGACGAGCACGGCGCCGGCGATACGGAGCCGTCTGCGCAAAACGACGGCGGCCCGATCGAAGGCCTCGCGCCGCGTTTCACCGCCGGCTGAGATCCTGCGCGTCTTACTTGAAGCTGCTGACATCGCCGCGCGCGTAAACGCGCTCGCGAATCAAATGCACGAGGTAGACGACAGCTGGACCGTCGTCGCGCTGCTTCAGGGCGCCATCCCGTTCGCCGCCGATCTGATGCGCGCGCTCGAAACGCGGGGGCGGCATCCGATCTACGATTCACTCTGGCTTGAGAGCTATCGCGACGCGCGCGAGAGCTCGGGCAAGGTTGTTGTCCGCGCCGACATCTCGCGCCCGATCGACGGCCGGCCTGCGCTCATTGTGGACGACGTCTTCGACAGCGGCCGCACCATTGCTTATGCGCGCGCGCACTTGATGGCCAAAGGCGCGACCAGAACGCTGGCGTGCGCCTTCGTGCGCAAGCCGCAGGCCGCGGGTGAGCCGATCGAATTCATCGGTTGGGACGCGCCCGACGATTTCCTCGTCGGCTACGGCATGGACGATGCCGGCCGTTATCGCGGCCTGCCGTACATCGCCGCGATCTAAGTCGCGCGTTTCGCGCTCAGCACGATGGCGACGCCGCCCAGGATCGCGACGGCGGCGATGATGAAGCGCAGGCTTAGCGCTTCATGGATGAAGAGCATGCCGCCGGCCGCGGCGATCACCGGTACGGTGAGTTGCACTATGGCGGCTTCGCTGGCGGAAAGGCCTTTGAGCGCGGCGTACCAGATCACGTAGCCGAGACCGGAGGTGAGCGCGCCGGAGGCGATGGCGAGCAGGACGCCGCTTGTTTCGAGATGAAGCGCGCCGGCGAACGGGGCGAGCAGCAGCAGGCCCATCGGCGCGGCGCGCACGAAATTGCCGGCGGTGACGAAGGCGGGTTCGTGCTGTTTGCTCTTGGCGCTGCGGCCGAAGAGGGAATAGGCGCCCCATGCGGCGCCGGCCGCGGCCATCAACGCCGCCCCGATCGGCGACGGCGCGTGCAGGCCCGGCGCGAGCAGATAGACAAGCCCGCCGGCGGCCGCGAGCGCGCCGACTGTCTGTGTGAAACTCAAGCGCTCGCCGCGCGCGAGGCCGACGCCGATCATGGTCGCTTGCACGACGCCGAACAGGATGAGCGCGCCGGTCTTGGCGTCGAGCGTGACGTAGGCGAAGGAAAAGGCCGCAGCGTAAGCGAAGAGCGCGAAGGCGGACCGCCAGTCGCCGGCCTTGGCGAGAATGGCGACGCCGCCCGAACGCGCGGCGACGATGATCGCGAGCATGATTGCGCCGGATGCGAGGCGGATGGCGGTAAAGCTGGCGGGGTCGATTTCGGGGCTGGCGAGCGCCAGGCGGCACAACACCGAGTTTGCCGCGAACGCACACATGGCGGCGGCCGTCAGCAGCAGAAGTGATGGCGTGCGTGTCAAAGCGCCCCCGCGCTGTTGCTGTAGACTGCTTTCAGCCGTGCTGTGAAGGGCGCATGCGCCAACGCCCGCGGCAGAGCTCTGCTCTGCGCGGCGTAGTGCGATAAGCGCGGTGTCCTCTGTGCCTTCGCTGTGCCGCCGTGGTGAAAGAAGAAAACCACAGCGGCACAGCGGATTCACAGCGGACACGGCGCGTCACGACGTGTTGCTGACGATGGGCGCAGGGATGAAGAGTGCAGCGAGCGCTTCCGCGGGTTCAGGCAGGGGCGCCTCGCCCCAGGTGCGGCTGAGGCCGGCGCGGAGACGGCGCGCCAGCGCGCCGGCGTGAATGTCGATCTGATTGAAGGCTTCGATCAGCAGCGCCACGCGGCTCAACGGATCGCGGCAGCGCAGCTTGCGGCGCAGCGCACAGCCGACGACGGCGCGCAATTGCTGGCGGCGGAGACGCTTTTCGCCGTAGCGCGCCGGCGTGCGCTCATAGCGATGGCGGCCGAGCAATTCCGCGGCGCGCAAGAAGATGAGCAGCGCGGCCTGGCGCGCCATCCGCCGAAAGGCTGCGTGGCGCTGGCGGCGCCAAGCGCTGGTCTCGACGCCCATGGCGTTGAGGCACGCCACCGCCAGCCACATCAACGCCGTCAGCGTGCCGACGATGAGCTGCAGGCGTAGCTTTGGTTTGAGGGGAGGCCGGGGCGGCGGTTGCATGGGCGGAAGCTTGGCGCCGCTCGCAAGCCGGTCGGATAGACTCCCTCAGTCTTTCCAGACGACCGCAGGTCGATCTGAAATCCAGGATCATAGAGCGATGTATTTGCCCTGGATTCCAGATCGCGCTCCGCGCGTCTGGAATGACTGAGGTGTCGGATAGAGGCGCGCTCTATTCTCCTATCTCCCTCACGGGAGAGCACGAAGCGTTATGCGCTCCGCCGCGCAAATGTGTAGTAGACCGAACCGACGCCGCTGGCGTCGGGAATGACGAGGCGCAGGTTTGCGCCCTGCGCCTCAAACGTGACCGGCGTCGCGCCGGTGCGGCCGCAGCTGAAGGTGAGCGTGGCGGGCGGGCCGTCGGCGAAGCTGGCGGTCCAGCGTTCGGTGTCGCCGGCGGCGGGGGCGGCGGCGTAGTTGAAGGTGACGGCGCCGCCGCTTTCGGTGACCGCAAGCGCCACTGCGCGTGGGCTCGCCCACATCGGCGCGCCATCGGCGACATTGCCGGCGGTCAGATCGTAAACGCCCGGAGAAACTGGACCGCCATCGAGGCCTTCGGCGAGCGCGGCGGCGGCAAGCGGTTGGGTCTGCAGCTGCACTTGCTTGGTCGCGTCAGGCGCCACGTCATTGCAGGCGGCGACAACGCTCGTCGGCGTCGAGGTCGTTGCAGGCGGCGGTGCATTCTTGTCGGCGGGCGGCTGACAGGCGGCGAGCGCGACGGCGGCAAGCAACAGAAGACGGCGCATGGGACCTCCTCAGTAAACCCGCGATGAGAACTGGCGCGCGCGTGTGCGGTTTCAAGTTCCGCCGTCGGAGAAGCGGTCGAGCAGCCGGCGCAGATATTCGCGCTCCGCTTCGGGGCGGTTCGGGTCCTGGGCGCGGCGGCGGATTTCTTCGAGGATTTCGCGTGCCCGCACGGGGTCGGCCTGGGTCGGCACTTGCGTGTCGCCTTCGCCGACGCCGCCGCCTTGCAGCATGCGCCCGAGCGGATCGCGGGCGCCGGAATTGCCTTCCTGGCGCTGGCCCTGACGTCCGTTTTCGCGCATCTCGGCGGCCATCGCCTCTGCGCCTTCGCGCAGGTGTTCGAGCGCCGCGTTCTGCGCGGCCTCCGCGCCTTCGAGATCGCCGCGCCGTAGCGCATTTTCCGCCTGGCGCATGGCCTGGCCGGCGGCGTCGAGATCGTCGCTGGGCGCTGCGCCGGATTCTTCCGCCATCCGGCGCGCGGCCTGCAGGCCTTGCTGCAGCTGCGCCTGCCGGTCTGCCAAATCCTGCCCGCCTTGGCCGCCTTGCTGCTCGCCGCCGCCGCCGCCCTGGCCGTTTTGCTGCTGCTGTTCCTGGCGCTGCTGGGTGTCGTCGCGCAGCGCACGCTGTTCGCCCAGGGTCTGGTTCAGCTGATCCATGCCCTGTTGCATCTGCTGCTGATCGCCTTGCTCGCCTTGGCCGCTTTCACTCTGCTCCAGGCGCGCATCGAGATTGGCCATGATGCCGGCGAGCATTTGCAACAGCGCTTGCGCTTCTTCGGTGCGGCCCTGTTCGGCGAGGCGCTGCACTTCTTCCAGCATCTCCTGGATGTCGCGTCCGCTGATGGAGGTTTGCTCTTCGGTGTCCTCCATGTTTTCGCGTTCGCCGTTGCGCAGCGCTTCCTGCACCAGCGCCTGCATGTAGCGTTCGGTGGCGCGCCGCAATGCTTCCACCAGCTGACGCACGCGTTCGGGCGGGGCGCCGTTGCGCAGCGCCTCGGCGAGTGCGCGCTGAGCTTCTTCCATGGCGACGCGGGTGTCGGCGGCGCCGCCGTATTCGGCGCGCAGCGCCGTGCGCCAGAGAATATCGGCGGCGATCTTGGTGGCGTCGATGTCTTCCGCCGCCGCAAGTTCGGAGCGCGCGTAGCGGAAGCCCAGATAGACGGCGAGGTCGCGGAAGTAGCCGTCTTCGGGCGCCATCATCAGCGCGTCGAGCAGGCGCGCACCGCGGCGCACCCCTTCAGGCGCGCGCCGAAGCGGCGGGTTGCGGTCGTAGTCGCGCACTTCAATGCGGTCGTTGCCCAGGAGCGTGTCGCCGGAATTCATGGTGCGTACGCGCTCACGCGGCGCCGGCCGGTAGGGCCGGCGGTCGGAGAGGATGTGGCGGCGAATTTCGATCGCGGCGCGCGCCAGCGGCTGGAGAAAGACTTTCTCCGGCAGCGTGACGCGCAGGGCGTCGGAGGCGCCTTCTTGCCCAAGCGCGTCGATCGCGACAATGCGCGCCTCCACCTCCATGCCGGCATAGGGATGGTCGGCGAGTTCGAGTTCGCTCTGGCCTTCGGCTTCGCGCGGGTCGCCGGCGGGCGCCTGAATTTCAGTGTCGATCGGCGCGGCGTGCGCGAGCCCCGCGGGCGGGTTGACGGGCGTCACGCGCAGCACCAGGTGGCGCACGCCGAAATCGTCACTGGCTTGCCAGGCGATGGTGGCGCGTTCGTCGGGCAGGAAGGCGATGGGCGCGGTGAAGCGCGCGGCGGGACGCGCGTCCGGCGCGGGCGCGATACGCCAGGCGCCGCGCGTGTGGAAGCGCACGATCTTCAGCCGTCCGGCGCCGGGAATTTCGAGCCGCGCTTCCCAGGCGCCGTCGGCGGCGCGGGTGAAGCGGGCGGGGCGATGTTCACCACTGCCGTCGAACACCAGGACCGGCGCGCCGGTGGGGCCGGTGACGCGCACAGTGGCTTCCACCGAAGGCGGCGTCTCCACCCGCTGACCCAAACGGTCGCTCAGTGAAATCGGCGCGGCGTGCGTGTATTCCGCCGGCGTGACCCAGGCTTCGACCTGCATTTCCTGGTCGCCGAGCAAGGGGCCGGGATCGGGCAGGAACGCGCGCGCGAGACGGTCGACTGAATCGCCGCGCGCGACGACGAAGCCGAGCGCCAGCAGCGCCAGCAGCACGTAGCGCGCCTTATAGCGATCGACGTGGTCGAGTTGTACCTGCGCGCCGCGGGCGCGGGCTTTCTCGACGCGCTGATAGGCCTGCTCCTGCTCGCGCTTCCAGAGCGCGACGGCGAAAACGTCGTAACGTGACGGGCGATCGCGCAGCGCTTCGAAGGCGCCGGCGTCGAGATGGCTGTCCGCCGCAAGCCGGGCGCGCGCTTCCGCTTCGCTTGGCGTGCGCCAAGCCTTGCGGCCGCGCCAGGCGAGCCAGCCGAACGCGCAAAGCGCGCCGATCACGGTCAGGCTCTGCAGCAGGAGCGGCAGCATGGCGTGCCCGCCCACGAGCGCAAACGCGGCCCAGGCGCCCACTGCAAACGCCAGCCAAAATCCAACGCCCAGCGCGCGCTCGAGCATCAAGCTCTTGCGGGCGCGCTCCGTTTCGCGAGCGAGCTGGTTGAGGGCGTCCTGGTGCTTCATTCAGGCCTAGGGGAACTCCCCGGGGGAGCCTAACAGCCGCGGTCTGGCCAAACCATGACCATACCCCGCTCGGGCGCAGGCGTTCATCGCTTAACGCGGCTTAATGCGCGTCCGCCGCGCCCCAGGGCGGCGCGGGTTGTGGAACCGGCCGGGTCAGGTCGAATTCGACCCGGAAATGGCGGTTCGGGCGGCGCAGTTCGTAGGCGAACATGCGCCCCGGGTGAATCTCGATGGCCCAGACATTATCCACCGACGCCGGAATGTTGTTGGCCGTGAACAGGCGCTTCGAGACGTCGTCTGCCGGAAACTCCTGCCGCTCGGCGCTGCCCGACGAAAGCGTATCGCCGCCGTACTGCGTGAGCGTGTCTTCATGGCCGTCCTGGTGGCGATGATCGTGCTTGAGCCTGAGCCCTGCCGCGCCGCGGGTGATGACCCACGTGCGCGAGCGGTTTTCGCCGACGTGGAAGGGGATGCGGATCTCGTTCGCACTGCAGTCGCGCACGTGCATCACCAGCGGCTGGCTCGCGAAGCTTGCATCGGCCGCGTCGGTCGTGACGACGCGGCCGGCGAAACTCTGCCCGCAAAGCGCGGAGAGGTTCGCGAAGAAGGTGTCGCGCGGCGCCGGCGCCGGCGTCGCACAGGCGGCAAGCATTGCGACGGCGAGGAGCGCGCGCAGGATCATGTGTTCGCTTTCATTCCGGCAGGCTCTCCAGCGACATCTGCTCGGCCACGGTCCAGCGCCGGCGCACCACCTGGAACTTGTCGCCGCGCACCAGCACTTCGGCCACCAAAGGCCGCGTATTATAAGTCGAGGACATGGTTGCGCCGTAAGCGCCGGCGGTCATGAAGGCGACGAGGTCGCCGGCGGCGAGCGGCGAGAGCAGGCGCTTCTTGGTGAAGGTGTCGCCCGACTCGCAGATCGGGCCGACGACGTCGACTTCTATGCGCGGCGCGCTGGATTCGCGCACCGGCCGGATTTCGTGGAAGGCGTCGTAGATGGCCGGACGGATGAGGTCGTTCATCGCCGCGTCGAGCACCAGGATCGGGCGCGGGCGCTCCTGCACGCGCACGACGCGTGCGATCAGCACGCCGGCGTTGCCGGCGATCATGCGGCCGGGTTCGAAGGCAAGCGCGATGTCGAGACCGGCGAACACACGCGTCACCATGGACGCGTATTCCTGCGGCGAAGGCGGGTCAGGTTCGTTGAAATAGGGCACGCCCAAGCCGCCGCCGAGATCGAGGCGTTCGACGCTGAAACGCTCGGCGCGCAGGCGCTCGACCAGGCTGCGCATGACGCGGAAGGCGGCTTCCAGCGGCGCGAGATCGCGGATCTGGCTGCCGATATGGACAGCGATGCCGCGGGGCGTGAGGTGCGGATCGGCGCTGGCGCGGGCGTAGAGCGCAAAGGCGGTGTCCGGCGAGACGCCGAACTTGGCGTCGCTTTTGCCGGTGGAGATCTTGTCGTGGCCGCCGGCGCCGACGTCGGGATTGACGCGGATGGCGATGCTGGCGCGTTTGCCTTTGGCGGCGGCGATGCGCGCGAGCATGTCGAGTTCGGCGGTGCTCTCGACATTGATCTGGTGGATGCCTTGTTCGACGGCGAAGGCGAGTTCGTCTTCGGTCTTGCCGACGCCGGAGAAGATGATGCGCGAGGGCGGCACGCCGGCTTTGAGCGCGCGCTCGATTTCACCGCGGCTCACGGTGTCGGCGCCCGCGCCCTTGCGCGCGAGCGTGGCGATGACGGCGATGTTGGCGTTGGCCTTGACGGCGAAGGCGACCATTACATCGCGCGGCGCGAAGGCCTGTTTGAAGACGTCGTAATGACGTTCAAGCGTGGCGGTGGAGTAGACGTAGGCCGGCGTGCCGACGGCGTCGGCGATGGCGGAGAGCGGCACGTCCTCGCAGCAGAGCACGCCGCCGCGATAATCGAAATGGTTCACGGCGTCGTTTGTGTCTGTGCGCCGGTCTGGTATTGCGCGCAGCGCGGGTCCTGCTGACGGTTCTCGCGCGCCTGCTGTTCGCATTCGCGGCGGATGCCTTCTTCGCGGTTCCACATCGGATCGGGGCGTTCGAGGCCGCCCTTGATGCCGCAGGCGGAGAGCGCAGTGAGCGCCAGGAGGCCCAAGAGCATCACGGTCCTTTGGCGGTTCATTCGAACGTCTCCTTCCAGCGCGCGATCTGTTCGCGCACCCGCTCCGGGGCGGTTCCGCCGTAGCTTGTGCGGCTTTCCACCGATTTTTCAACCGTCAGCAACGCCCGGGCGGCCTCGGTAATGCGGGGATCGACGGCCTGGTAGTCGGCCAGGGCCAAGTGCGCCAATTCGGCAACGCCCGCATCCTCGGCGCGGCGGACGATTTTGCCGGTGATTTCGTGCGCCTCGCGGAAGGGGACTTTCAGTTCGCGCACCAGCCAGTCGGCCAGATCGGTGGCGGTGGAATAGCCCCGCGCGGCGGCGGCGCGCATCGCCTCGCGGTTGAACGCCAGGGTTTCGATCATGCCGGTCATGGCGACGACGCAGAGTTCGAAAGAATCGAAGGCGTCGAAGGTGAGGGCTTTGTCTTCCTGCAGGTCCTTGGCGTAGGCGAGCGGCAGCTTCTGCACGATGGCGTTCAAGGTGGCGAAGGCGCCGCCGATGCGCGCGGCCTTGGCGCGGATGAGTTCGGCGGCGTCCGGGTTGCGCTTCTGCGGCATGATCGAGGAACCGGTCGACCAGGTGTCGGAGAGGCGCGCGAAGCCGAATTGCGGGCTGGTCCACAAGACGATCTCTTCGGCGAGACGCGAGAGATGCGTGGCGCAGATGGAGAGATTGGCGAGCGCCGCGAGCGCAAAGTCGCGCGAGCCGACGGCGTCCAGAGAATTGGGTGCAGGCGCGTGGAAGCCCAGCGCCGCGGCGGTGGCTTCGCGTTCGATCGGATAAGCGGTGCCCGCGAGCGCTGCGGCGCCCAGCGGGCACTCCCACGCCGCTTCCAGCATGGCGCCGACGATGCGCACGCGGTCGCGCTCGAACATCTGGGTGTAGGCCAGGAGGTGATGGCCGAGCGTGATCGGTTGGGCCGTCTGCAGATGGGTGAAGCCCGGCATGATCCAGTCGGCGTGCTGGTCCGCGCGCTTCACGAGCGCCTTCTGCAGCGCGCGGAGCCAGTCGCCGGCGTCGCGCGCGGCGCGCATGGTCCAGAGCTTGAAGTCGGTGGCGACCTGGTCGTTGCGCGAGCGGCCGGTGTGCAGGCGCTTACCGGCTTCGCCGATGCGCTCTGTGAGGCGGGCTTCGATATTGAGGTGGATGTCTTCCAGCTCTGTGGAGAACTGGAACGTGCCCTGGGCGATTTCCGCGGCGATTTGGTCCAGCCCGGCCTGTATCGCGGCGTTATCTTCCGCCGTAATAATCCCTTGCGCCGCCAGCATGGCGGCGTGCGCTTTCGAGCCTTCGATGTCCTCGCGCCACAGGCGCTGGTCCACATCGATCGAGGCGTTGATCGCCTGCATGGCGGCGGCGGGCTTCTCCGCGAAGCGCCCGCCCCACATGGCCTGGCCGCCAGACGAGGTGTTGGACTTGGACACGAAAAGCTCCTCGACGCGGAACTGGCCGCTGCTGCTCGCGACGGGCATGATCGTGGCCGCGCTGCTGGCCGTTGCATACGTGCTTTTGTCGGCCACTTCAAAGCCGGAGGCGCGGGGCCAATTCACACAATTCGCCAAGGGCGGCATCGCGCGCCTGGAAGAACTGCCGGCGCCGCCGCCGCAGACCGCGCGCGCCTTCACCGATGCGGCCGGGACGGAGACCAATCTCGCGGCGTTTCGCGGCGAGGTGGTGGTGGTGAATGTGTGGGCGACCTCGTGCGCGCCCTGCATGGAGGAGATGCCGACCCTGGGCGCGCTGCAGCGCCAGTTCGCGGGCCGTGGCCTGCGCGTCGTGCCGATCAGCATCGACAAGGTCTCGGACTACGATCAGGCCAAGCGCGAACTGGCGCGGCTCACCCAGAACACGCTGCCCTTCTACACCGACGCCTCGCGCGGCGTGCTGTTCGACAGCCATGCCGCGGGCCTGCCGGTGACCATCCTCTACGACCGCCAGGGCCGCGAACGCGCGCGCCTCACCGGCGGCGCCGATTGGGCGAGCCCCGAAGCGGCGGCGCTGATGGAGGCGTTGTTGGGGGAGGGGTGAGTTGGGGATAGATCGAGCAATTACTTGGGCTAATTCTGAGGAAGCGTCTTTGCGACGCGAAAACCCATGTAACCGAGGCGCTCGAAAGTATTTTGGGGACCGATGCTATCGGAGTGGAGCCAAGCTGGCTGCTCTCGCCAAGAACCTCCCGCCGCGAGGCGCATCGTACACGGGCCGCTCTCGTGGGGAGATCCATCGTTCTCGGACGGATACCAATCCCAGCAGTCCTGGAGGTATTCGCCGACGTTGCCGTACATATCATACAGACCGAACGCGTTCGGCTGGTACGATCCTACCGGCGCGGTGAAGCGGGCGTTGTCGCTGCAAGTGCCGTTTCGACGGCCTGGTTGGTCTGCGGAGGTAAGATCGCTGAGATTGGAGGCAAGGTCAGCGTGATTAGCGATATCGCACAGTCGCGATTCACTATCACCATTTGCATAGCGCGAAGCAGTCCCCGCACGAGCGGCGTATTCCCATTCGGTGTCGCTCAGTAACCGATAGCCGCCGCCGGTTCGGCTGTTTAGCCAAGCTATGTATGCTTGAGCATCGTCCCAGTTCACACAGACAACTGGGTGATTGTCAGCCTGAGGAAAACCTGGGTTTCGCCAGTTTCCCCTGAAGATAATATTGCCATTCGCCAGATCAGTGGCGATGCAATCGTTGTCAGCTGGGCGGTGAGTCTCGTCCGCGAATACTCCATATTGTTCTCGTGTTATTTCGTACCTCGATACTGCGAAGTCGTGAGCAAAGGTGACCCGTCGCGGCGGCCGTACATTCTCTCCTTCGCTCATGCCAGGTGGCAACTCAGGCACAGTGTGGATTGTGACAAAAGTGCCGGCGGGAATGATCGCCATGCGGGGGCACCAATTAGCGCCCTCACAGTCGTTGAACTCGCGAACGACGGGTCTCGTCAGCTGCTCGATCTCGGGAACAGCGCTTCCGCCGAATACCCTGAAGCCGCGACTCGTGTTGGACACGCCTATATAGCTGGATGTTTCTCCGTCTCGCAGGAGGCGATGGCCACAATCGTGTTCGCCAGCGCAGTCCTCTAGCCATTCGGAGACGCTATTTCCGATCCCTCTTAAACCGTTCGTAGACTCGCCGATCGTAGAGGCGTGGTCCCACTCCGCGGCCGACGGAAGTCGATACGACTGCCCCGTTCGACGACTTAGCCATTGTACGTACTCCGTCGCCTGAACCCATGTCACACCAACCACGGGATCGTCCCGCGTGCCGTAGGTGTGCCGCGGGCCTTGCGGATACTGACAACCGCCGTCGCTCCTGCAAGCGTTCCACTGCGCGATGGTTATCTCGTTCCGGCTTGCCGCGATGCCGTTTGGAAGTCGCGTCATTACCGGACACCAATCCGCTCCGCCGCAGTCATCAAAGTCATTTGCGCGATGGGCCTGTATGGCTGCGTACGCCGCCCTTGCTCTCTCTCGCGACTGCGCCTTGACGACTTGCCAGCCCGCGAGACCACCTGCGATTACGCTGACGACAATAAAAGCCGCTGCTCGTCTCTGCCATTTCGCGGCGCTTGCGCGACGATCCCGTTCTCGCGCAGCGCGCAGGCGGTCTTCCTCTGCCTTCTTTGCCTGTTGCCTTTCGGTGGTCTCAATCCGCGGAAGAGCAGCCTGCAAGCCTTTCGCCTCGGGGTGGTCTGGCCACGCTGCCAAGAAGCTTCTTACCGCTGCGGCCGAGTTGCGGTCCAAGTTGCCGAATGCTGTATCCTGCGCCTCGATGCGCTCACGCTCTTCAATGGAAGCCAAGCTTGTGCGCAGGGCAACCGCTTCCGGATGATCGGGCCATCTATCGAGGAACGCTTTAACGTCCTTGCTTGACGCTCTGTTCAGCGCCTGAATTGCTCGCGCCCATCTTGCCTCCTTTTCGTCGCGGGCCTTCTTATCGTCCGCTTCCTCCCGCGCGCGCAGCGCACCGTGCACCTTCATGAATAGCGGGCTATCCTCGTGGGCTGCGATCCAAGTGCGTAGCTCGGCCGCGGAGCTATTCTCTCTGAGAAGCGTCCAGGTTTCGATATCGGCGCGACGACACAGCTTTGCGATTCGACGCAGGATAGTTTTCCATCCGTGATGTTCATCGACTGGGTTCTTGACCCAAGATCGAAGATCTTCCGAGTGCACAGCGTTGAACGGAGCGGGCGCTGAGAACTTGTCATCGCCGCTCACATGACAGGCGGCGAGCTTGTCTTCATCGAAGCCAATCATGGCCTCTGCCTTGACCCATCGCGATTCCCTGGCTGCCGGAGACCAACACACGAGGACCGCCCTTGCCGCCCGCGCTTCCCGGTCGATTTGATCTCCGAACGCCTCGCCAGCGCTCATGCTTGCGTCAAACCAGACGTCCAGGCTAAGCCCGCGAAGCGCCTTGGCGATCACCTCAATCGCGTCGCGCTCGTCTCGCTTGTAGGAGATGAAAACGTCGGCCACGCTCAGTCCTCCCCCGCCCATAACGACTTTCCGCCAATTATTCGGACCGTCAACCGGGAGGAGGATCGGGCAGATCAGGCGCACGCACGATTGATCGGAAGCTTCCATGGTCCCAGTCCTCGAAACCCAGCGCCTCCGCCTGCGCGGCCACACCTTCTCCGACTTCGACGCCAACTTCGCCATGTGGGGCGATGAGCGGGTGACGCGGCATATCGGCGGCAAGCCGTCGACGCGGGAGGAGGCGTGGGCGCGGATGCTGCGTTATCCGGGGCATTGGGCGCTGCTGGGGTACGGCTATTGGTTGATTGAAGAGAAGGACACCGGCGCGTTCGTGGGCGAGGGCGGGTTCGGCAATTTCAAACGCGAGATGAGCCCGCCGCTGGATGCGCCGGAGCAGGGCTGGGCGTTGTCGCCATCGGCATGGGGCAAGGGCTACGCCAGCGAAGCGGTTGCAGCGATGCTGAACTGGGGCGAAGCGCATTTCGGCGAAAATCGATTTTGCGCGATTATCGACCCAACCAACACCGCATCGATCCGGGTGGCGGAGAAGGCCGGCTACAGGCGGACCCTCGAAACAGCTTACAAAGGCGGCGTGACTCTTCTATTCCGGCGCGGATAGGCGCGCGGACCGCGCGCGGCGGGGCTGTCATGCAGGATCTCACCCAGGGCTCGATCACGCGCCACATCGTCTCCATGGCCGTGTTCATCGGCCTGGGGCTGGTGTTTCAGACGCTCTATTTTCTGGTCGACTTGTACTTCGTGTCGCGCCTGGGTTCGGCCGCGATCGCGGGCGTGAGCGCAGCGGGCGTCACCTCGTTTCTGGTGATGGGTTTTTCGCAGCTGATCGGCGTGGGCGCGATGGCGCTGACGGCGCAGGCGGTGGGGCGCAAGGATAAAGCGGCCGCGGACCTCGTGTCGTCGCAATCGCTGTCGCTGTCGATCGCGTTTGCGGTCGTCGCTTTGGTGTTTGGCTATACGTTCGGCTTGAGCGCCGTCGCAAAGGTCGGCGCCGATGCAGCGACGGGCGAAGCGGCGCGCGCCTATCTGGGCGCCTTCCTGCCCTCGCTCGCCATCATGTTTCCGACCGTGGCGCTGGGCACCGCGCTGCGCGCCGCGGGCGTGGTGCGGCCGACGATGTTTCTGCAGACGGGCTCAATCCTGCTGAACGCGATTTTGGCGCCGGTCCTGATCATGGGCTACGGCACCGGCGTTCCGCTTGGCGTCGCCGGCGCAGGCTGGGCCAGCACCATCGCTGCGGGCGCGGGCCTGTTGGGGATGATTTATCTCTTCCCGCGCGTGCAGAGCTTCATTCGCGTGCATGTGCGCGAACTGAAGCCGAATTTCGGACAATGGCTGAAGATCATCGGCATCGGCGTGCCGGCGGCGGCCGAGTTTCTGCTGATGTTTCTGATTTTCGGCGTCGTCTATTGGGTAATCCGCGGCTTCGGCCCGCACGCGCAGGCGGGCTTCGGCGTCGGCATGCGCATCATGCAGTCGATCTTCCTGCCGGCGATGGCGATCGCGTTCGCGGCGGCGCCCATTGCGGGTCAGAATTTCGGCGCCCGGCACTATGATCGCGTGCGCGAGACGTTCCGGCGCACGGCGATGATCTGCTGCTCGGTGATGTTCGCGCTGACGCTGTTCGCGCATGTCGCGCCGGAGGTGCTGGTGCGGCCGTTCATTTCGGGCGACCAAGCGGCGATGGACGTGGCGATCGTCTATCTGAAGATCGCTTCGTGGAATTTCGTGGCGTCGGGCCTCATCTTCACCTGCTCCAGCATGTTCCAGGGGCTGGGCGACACGCGACCGTCGTTCGTCGCGAGCGCCTCGCGGCTTTTCACCTTCGCGATCCCGGCGATCTATCTGTCGACGCAGATGCACCTCGCGCTGGAGACGTTCTGGTGGCTCTCGGTGGCGAGCGTCTTCCTGCAGGCGGTGTTCGTGTTCTTCCTGATGCAGGGCATGCTGAAGAGGAAGCTGGGATCGGCGGACGCAGTCGCCGCGCCAGCTTAGGCAAGAGCGATTGTTCAGCGGAACGGCTGCACGTCGTGGCGGTTGAAGGCGACGTCGCCGCCGGGATCGCGCTGGACCGGTTTCTGCAGCGCCAACAGCGCGAAGGCGACGGCGCTGAGAAGCGCGATGGGAAGCCCCAACAACAGCGCCAGGGGGACCATGGTGGCGGCGTCGCTCAGCGTGAACGATTGCGCCGCGCCGTCGTGCTCGTACTTCGACACCGCGCCCAACAATTGCGTCAGCGCGAAAGGGGTGGCGAGCGCGACGATGAAACCCGCCGCGATCACATGGACGATCACTTCGCGGCGCGTGCGTGGGGCTTTGTCAAAATACCAGGCCGCGCCCAGCGTCAGCAGGGCGATGGCGAACATGGCCGCGCCCGCGACCAGCGCCGCCTGCTGCATGCCGCCGCCTTCGAGCGCCAGCGCCGGGCCGCCGATGGCGACGACGAGCGCCAGCGGCGTCCACACAGAGGCCGGCCGGCGCCAGGCGAGTGGCGGAAAGCGGTGCGGGATGGGCGCTGGGTGACGCATTGGGGCCGAGCTTAGAGGCAAACTTCGCGGCGTCAGCAAGGCGCACCCAGCGTGAGACTTGGCGCGGGCGCGCACGCGTGCTTCAGCAGACACGCCATGACTGACGCCCGCCAGTATTCGCCCTCCACAGCGCGCAACCGCGCGCCAATTCTTGCCGTCTTGCAACGTGTGCTGCCGCCGAAGGCGCGCGTGCTGGAGATTGCTTCGGGCTCAGGCGAGCACGGGGCGTTCGTGGCTGCGGCGCTGCCGGAGGTGGTCTGGCAGCCGAGCGATCCGGATGCAGCGGCGCGGGCGAGTATCGCGGCCTGGATCGCGGCCGAGGGGCTGGCGAACCTGTTGGCGCCGCTCGCGCTCGACGTACGCGCGCCGGATTGGGGCGTGGCGGACGAAAGCACGGATGCGCTGGTGTGCATCAACATGATCCACATCTCGCCGTGGGCCGCGACGGAGGCGCTGATGTCGGGCGCGGGGCGCGCCGTGCGCCATCGCGGCGTGCTCTTCACCTACGGACCCTACATGCGCGGCGGCGCGCACACGGCGGCTTCGAACCAGGCCTTCGACGCTTCGCTCAAGGCGCGCGATCCGAGTTGGGGCGTGCGCGACATCGCGGACGTGCAGAGGGAGGCTGAGAAGCACGGCTTCACGCTCAACGAAATCGTCGAAATGCCCGCGAACAATCTGTCGCTGGTGTTCGTGAAGGCGGGCGTGAAATAGGGCCCGCGTTGCGAGTCCGCAGAGCTCGCATCCGTAACGCCAGCAAGCTTCGTCATATCGACGTTGCACAGAAGCTCTATCTCGCGCGCCAGCGAACCCCCAGTTCGCCTTGAAGCCCAAGTGTGGAGGCGCGGACCCAAAGCCGCGTCTTCACACGCTTCAGGCCACCGTCTGCAGCATCTCGGCGTTGGAGGCGGGCGCGGCCTTGCCGCCGTTCATGGCCTGGCGGATTTTTTCTTCGATCATCTGGCGGATCCGGTCTTCCGCGGCGCGGCGCTCTTCCGGCGGCATTTGCGCCAGCTGCGCTTCCGTGAGCCCCAGCGCGTCCAGCACCTGCTCGCGCATGCGCTCCATCGGCGTCTTCTGCGCTTCCTTGAGGAAGAGCTCTTCCGGCGTCGGCGCCTTGGCTTCGGCGGCTTTGGGTTCGTCGAGCATCTGCAATTGCAGAATGGTGTCGAAGGAAAGCTGCGTGGCGCTGGAGGCCGGCAAAATCGACAGGCCGGCGCGCTGTGGCGCGGAAGAATTTGCCGGGCTCTGCGCCGGAGCGAACACCGATGCCGCCGCGCTGCCGCCGCTGCGGAGCAAAGAATTCAAGCCGAGCAGCGGATTTGAGCTGATGCTGGAGACAGTCACGCGCATGCTTAATGCAAGCGCCGCGCCAATAGCGCCAAATTGAAAAAGCCGACGCTGTCAGCGCGTCGGCATCGGCGTTTCGCCGCGATAATCGTAGAAGCCGCGCTGCGTCTTGCGGCCAAGCCAGCCGGCTTCGACGTATTTCACCAAGAGCGGACAGGGGCGGTATTTCGGATCGGCGAGGCCTTCGTAGAGGACTTGCATGATCGAGAGGCAGGTATCGAGGCCGATGAAGTCGGCGAGTTCGAGCGGGCCCATCGGGTGGTTGGCGCCCATCTTCATCGCTTTGTCGATGGCTTCCACCGAGCCGACGCCTTCATAGAGCGTGTAGACCGCTTCGTTGATCATCGGGATCAGAACGCGGTTGACGATGAAAGCGGGGAAGTCTTCCGCATTGGCGATCGACTTGCCGAGGCTCTCAACAAACTTCTGCGTGGTCTCGTACGTCTCTTGCGACGTCGCGAGGCCGCGGATGAGCTCGACCAGCTTCATCAGCGGGGCCGGGTTCATGAAGTGAACGCCGATGAATTTGTCAGGACGGTCCGTCGTCGCCGCGAGGCGCGTGATCGAGATCGATGACGTGTTCGACGCGAGAATGGTCGTCGGCTTCAGGATCGGGCGAAGGTCGGCGAAGATTTTGCGTTTGGCTTCGTCCTGCTCGATGACGGACTCGATGGCGATGTCGCAGGCTTCGAATTGCGAAAGCTTCGGCGCCGGACGAATGCGCTTCAACGCGGCGTCCATGTCCGCCTGCTTGATGACGTCACGGTGAACCTGACGCGACATGTTCTTTGAAATGATGGCGATCGCGGCGTCGATGCGCGAGGCGTCGGCGTCGTTCAGCAGAACGTCATAGCCGGCAAGCGCACAGACGTGCGCGATGCCATTGCCCATTTGTCCGGCGCCGACCACGCCGACGGTGCGAATGTCGTTCATCATGCTCCCAGCCATCGGCCGCTCTCCCGCGATCTTTGGCTAGTTCCTTATCACAACCTCGTTTCGCAGTGCAGCAAAAGTTCGCAGGCGCAGCAAAACGGGCAAGACCGTTCCCTTACGGGGGAGCCTAGCGGTGGATTTTCGCCAATTCCAGAGGGGGGAGGCTGGGATCGCCCGGCGCACACGCAAACGCCCGGCTGAGAGGTCTCTGCCGAGCGTGGTTAAGCGTGGCGCGGGCGGTCAGACGCCGGCTTTGGTCAGTTCGTCCAGGAATTCCGGAACGGCGGTCTTGTAGTCCGCGACCAGGCCATAGTCGGCGACCTGGAAGATCGGCGCTTCCTCGTCCTTGTTGATGGCGACGATGACTTTGGAGTCCTTCATGCCGGCCAAGTGCTGGATGGCGCCCGAGATGCCGACAGCGACGTAGAGTTCCGGAGCGACGACCTTGCCGGTCTGACCGACCTGGTAGTCATTGGGGGCGTAGCCGGCGTCCACGGCGGCGCGGGAAGCGCCGACGGCGGCGCCCAGCTTGTCGGCCAGCGGCTCCAGCACGCGGTGGAATTCCTCACTCGAGCCCAGCGCGCGGCCGCCCGAGACGACGCGCTTGGCGGCGGTCAGTTCAGGGCGATCGGACTTGGCCATCTCTTCGCGCACGAACGCCGATTTGAACGATTGCGTCGGCGCGGTGACGGTTTCCACCGCGGCGCTGCCGCCGTCGCCGGCGGCCTTGAAGGCGGTCGGCTGGATGGTCAGCACCTTCTTCGGCTGGCTGTCCTTCACGGTGACCAGCGCATTGCCGGCATAGATGGTGCGCACGAAGGTATCGGCGCCTTCGACGCCGATGACGCCCGACACCTGCATCACGTCGAGCTTGGCGGCGACGCGCGGGGCGACGTTCTTGCCGGTGGTGGTGGCGGCGAAGAGGGCGGCGTCATAGCCGCTCATCAGCGGCACGATCAGCGCTTCCATCGGCTCGGCGAATTGCTTGTCGAGCGACACCGCGTCGGCGTGCAGCACTTTGCGGACGCCCGCGATCTTGGCGGCGGCCTGCGCGGCGGGGCCGGCGTGCGAACCCGCCACCAGGATGTCGACGTCGCCGCCCATCGCTTTGGCGGCGCTGACCACTTTCGACGTCGCGTCCTTCAGCGTGGCGTTGTCGTGCTCGGCGATTACCAGAACAGCCATTAGAGCACTCCCGCGTCTTTGAGTTTGCCGACCAGTTCGGCGGCGGTTTTCACTTTGACGCCGGCGGAGCGTTTCGCCGGCTCGGCCGTCTTCACGACCTTGAGCCGCGGCGTGGTGTCGACGCCGAAATCGGCCGGCGACTTCATGTCGATCGGCTTTTTCTTGGCCTTCATGATGTTGGGCAGCGAGGCGTAGCGCGGCTCGTTCAGGCGCAGATCGGTGGTGACGATCGCGGGCAGCTCGACGTCGATGGTCTGCAGCCCGCCGTCGACTTCGCGGGTCACCGTGGCCTTGCCGCCGGCGAGCACGATCTTGGAGGCGAAGGTCGCCTGCGGCCAGCCGAGCAGCGCCGCCAGCATCTGGCCGGTGGCGTTGTTGTCGTCGTCGATGGCTTGCTTGCCGAGGATGACGAGGTCGGGCTTTTCCGCCTCGATCACGCCTTTCAGGATCTTGGCGACTGCGAGCGGTTCAACTTCGCCGTCGGCCTTCACCAGGATGCCGCGGTCGGCGCCGATGGCGAGCGCATTGCGGAGGGTCTCCTGCGCCTGTTCGGGGCCGATGGTGACGGCCACCACTTCCTTGGCGGCGTCCTTGGCGTGTCCGCCGCCGCCTTCCTTCATGCGCACGGCTTCTTCGACCGCGATTTCGCAGAAGGGGTTGATCGACATTTTCTGGTTCGAGAGGTCGACGCCCGAACCGTCCGGCTTCACGCGGACTTTCAAATTGTAGTCGAGCACCCGTTTGATCGGGACGAGGACCTTCATCGTTGAAATCCTTGGAGCAAGTGGGAGGCCGCGGCGGGCCGTTCTGCGGGCGGACACTAGCGGCGTAAGAAAAGCCCCGTCAATGCGACTATAAGGGTCCGGCGCGCTGCATCCGCCAAGCGCGGCGACGGCATCGGGCTAATGAACCCGCTCGGAGGAAGCGCATGATTACCCGCAGACCGCTACTTTGGGGCGCCGCGGCGTCAGCCCTGATCGTTCCCGCCGCCCGCGCCCAGAGCGCGGACGACTTCGTGGGCGAGTGGAACGGCGCCCTGGACCTGGGCTCGCAGCGGCTCCGGCTGCGGATGGTGATCGCGGCCGGACCGACTGTGACCATGTACAGCGTCGACCAGGGCAATGGCGCGTTTCAGGGCTCGGATGTCCGCATCGACGGAACCGCACTCGTCGTCCTGTTTCCCGCGATCAACGCCAGCTACCGCGGCACGCTGAGCAACGGGCGCATCGAGGGCCAGTTCACCCAAGGAGGCACGCTGCCGCTCGTCTTCACGCGCGGTGAAGCCGCCGCGGCAGCTCCGCCTTCGGCACTGACGCAGGCGCAGCTCGATACGCTGCGCACGGAGAGCGGCGCGCCAGGCATGGGCGCCGCCGCCGCCAACAGCCAGGGTGCGCGCGTCAACGTCGCCAGCGGGCTGCGCTGCATCGGCCGGACCGAACCGATCACGACATCGGACCAGTGGCACCTGGGTTCGATCACCAAATCGATGACGGCGACGCTGATCGCCAAATGCGCCGAAGCTGGCGTGGTGTCCTGGGACGATACCGTGGGCGGCGTGCTGGGCGCGGCCATTCCCGAGATGCGCGCCGAGTATCGCGACGCCAGCTTCCGTCACCTCTGCAGTCATCGCGCCGGTTTGCAGGCCAATATCGACCTGGCGCAGCTGGCCGCGTTTCCGCGCGAGAGCGCCGATGCACGCGCTGACCGCATCGCCTACGCGCGGCTCGGCTTGATGCAGGCGCCGGTCGGGCCGAAGGCTACAACCTTCACCTATTCCAACACCGGCTACGTCATCGCGGGCGCAATGCTGGAGACGAAGCTCAACGCGACATGGGAGTCGCTGATCCAGCGCCAATTGTTCGAGCCGTTGCGGATGGCGAGCGCCGGGCAAGGCGCGCCGGGCGCGCCTGGCGCCTTCGATCAGCCGATTGGACACGCGCCGGGTTCGACCACCGTGGGCGCGACGGGCGCGAGCGCATCGCTGCAACCGTATCCGCCGGGGACCGCGCCGTTCACCGACAATCCCGCCGCGCTCGGGCCGGCGGGGCGCGTGCATGCGAATTTCGAGGACGTGCTGAAGTATCTCGCCGCGCACCGTGACCGTGCATCGTACTTGCGCCGCGAAAGCTGGGATCTTTTGCATACGCCCCCGTTCGGCGGCCCGTACGCGATGGGCTGGCAGCGGCGCGGCGATGCGCTTTGGCACAATGGCTCGAACACGCTCTGGTATGCCGAGGTGATGTTCGATCGCACCAGCGGCTGCGCCGCCGTGGCCGCCGCCAATGACGGCCGCGCCGGCGAAATGGGCCGCCCGGTCGGCACGGCGCTGCTGGCTGCCGCGGCGGCGGTGACGCGTTAGCGTCACGCGCGGCGCGCATTTGGCGCGTTTCGTACAACAACCTGGACGCTGGGGGAGGCGCAGCCTAGAGAGGACGCATGGTCCTTTCGCGCCTGCTTCCCCCGAAGAACAGCGTATTGCTCATCGATTACGACAATGCGGCGGGGCTGTTTCCGAAGCAGCAATTCGTTCAGCGCATCTCGAACTGGCTGGCATGGCTCAAGGACGGCAAGTTCGACCCCAAAGGGCGCCGGCGCAAATTCGTTGAAAAGCGCGTCTATTGGCATCCGACCAATGGCGGACAACAGCCGGCTTTCGAGCATCACGGATTTTATTGCGAGACTTGCGTCTACGAAACCGCGCTGAAGAAGGGCATGAGCGCAGTCGACATCAACCTGGCCATGGACGCCATCGATGTCGCGCATCGGCGCAAGGGCGCGCTTCAGGAAATCATCATCCTGGCGTCCGACAGCGATTACGTGTCGCTGATCGATCGGCTGAAGAAGAAGGGCATCCAGACCTGCATCGTGGTGTCGAGCCGCGACAAGTCTATCGTGTCCTACACCGGGCGCGCGGATCTGGTCATCCCTGACGAGAAGCTCGCTGAGGCCGCCGAATATGTGAACGGCAAGAAGCCGAGTGCGCAAGCGCGGGCGCCCGCACCTCCGGCGGCGCCCAAGCCCGCGGCTGCGCCGCCGGTAAATGCGGCATCGAAAAAGGCGCCCGCAGCGGCGAAGCCGGTGCAAAATGCGACCGCAGCCGCAAGCGCTGCAACAGACGTCAGCGCATTGGCTGCGCGCGTGGAAGAGGTGGCGCAGCAACATTCGGGTCCGGTAGGCCGTGATAAGGTGATGACGCACCTCACCGGCAAGCGGACCTTTCCACGCGAAGGTTTGGCCGGGAAGAAGACCTATCGCGAGTTCGCGGAGGCGGTGGTCGCCCTACGCCCGCAACTTGGGATGATCATCTACCGCGGCGGTCAGACCGTTTCGATTTATCGCAAGCGCAAGGCGTAGGGGGCGGGGGTTAGCGGCTGAGTACGGCGGGCCAATTGCGGTTGGCGCTGGCGATGAAGCCGGGGATGTTGGCTTCCCAGCGGCGCTGCACGGTGTCGTCGTAGTTCAGGTAGAGCTTGCCATCGACGACGCGCCAATTGTTCGGGTTGCCGGGCGCGGTGTAACCTTGCGCGACGGCCCAGGCGCAGTAGCCGCCATATTGCGGCAGGTAGCGCGCCGGGTTGGCGCGGAACGCGGCCAAATGTTCGGCGCTGGCGAAGCGATACTCGTAGTTTTGGTACGTGGTGCTGAATTGCGCGTTGCCGCGCACAGGACGGCCGTCGGTGAAGTACGCCACCGGATCATAGCCGCCGACGGCGACGTTGGAGAGAATGCCCGTGTGCACTGGCGCTTGGTCGGCGAAGGCGGCGGGCGCGCTGACAAAGGCGGCGATGGCGAAGCCAAGGGCGGTGAGAAGTTTACGCATGGTCGTTGGTTCCTTGGGGAGGCGAAAAGGACTAGGCGCGCGCCTGCTTCATCGGCGCGGACTGCATAGCGGCGCGGGGTGCGGCTTCCGGCACGAAGGCGCGGCGGAGATCGCCCAAGAGGCCGAGCAATTCTTTGCGGCGGATGATCAGGAGCACGATCGAGCTGACCCAGATCGTGCAGGCCGCCGCGAAGAGGCCGCCGCCGTCATGGTTGGGGTCGATGCCGAGCGGGGTGAAGAGGTGGAAGCTGACCGCGCCGGTCATCACCGCAAGTCCGATCGCGGCGCCGACTGCGTTCAAGCGCGTGAAGCGCGGCAAGAGGCCGATCAGCAGCAGTGACGAGGCGAAGAGTTCCGCGGTGCCGATCGTGTATTGGCTGAAGAGGCCGGTGTGGCCGAAGAGGCCGGGAACGCCGAGCGAGTCGGCCCAGCCGTCGAGACGGCCGAAAATTTCCTGCGTCTTCGGGTGGTTGGTGAATTTGTAGCGCAGGCTGTCGAGGAACACGGTGGCGGCGAAAACAGAAATCGCCATTGGTGCGTATTTGCGGACTTTGTCGAGCATGGTCTTTCCCCGAAGTGCTTAGAGGGGAGGACGCCGGCGCTGCCGCGCCGGTTACATCACCAGCGCAGGAACTTTGAGCCGATCAGTGCGCCGAGCGCGGCGCAAAGCGCGATGGCGAGCGTGTACCAAGTGGTCACGAAGGCGATCGAATCCACCGGGCAGTACATGGCGTAGGCCATGGCGCCGACGCCGCCGCTGAAGGCGCCGATGGCCGCGCCGGAGAGCGTGAGTCGCGTCGGCGCCAGTGCGCGCATGATCCAGACGAGGCCGGCAGCGGTTGGCGCCGCGAGGATCGGGATCAGCACCAGGCACCAGGGAAAATCGCCGCCCATCCAGGCGCTCATGCGCTGCTCGCTGGGCGTGCCCATGAGCGCGACGATCACCACAATGGCGCAGAGCGCGACGAACACGACGATCGCGCCGATGCGCCAGCCGAGCGGGCGGCCGGGCTTCATCAACTGCACCGTGACAGGCAGCACGATCGCTGCGGCGAGTGCGGAGAATCCGGCTTTCATCATCACCGGCATCATTGCCGTACCGATGTCGGGCCGCGCGCCGATGGTGAGCACCACCGCGACGACGGCAATCAACACGCCGGCGATCACGGTGATCGCCATGCGACGCGCCCATTTCGGCCGTTCGACCGGCTCGACGTTGCGCGCCAGCGCTTCGATCAATTGGTCGGTCTTCACGTCGCTTGCTCCTGGCTCATGAGACGCGTCAGCGCCTTCAAGCCGCGATGGATGGAAATCTTGATGTCGGACTCGGAGAAGCCGGTGAGTTCCGCGGCTTCGCGTACGCTCTTCTCTTCGAGCTTCACCAGGCGGATGGCCTGCTGTTGTTTCGCCGGCAGCTTGTCGAGAAGCGTCGCCACATCGCGTGTGGCGTCCGAGGCTTCGTAATGGGGATCGGCGTCGCCGACCTCGACATCATCGATAGAGCTGTGCTGGCCTCGGCGTTTCTTGCGGCGGAGGAAGTCGATCAGCCGGTAGCGCGCGATCGCGTACATCCAGGCCGTCAGCGGGTATTGCGGATCGTAGCTGTCGCGGCGGGTGTGGAGGGCGATCAGGGTTTCCTGCACCAGGTCTTCGGCGTCCTCGGGCGCACCGCGCAGGCGGTTGCGGAAATAGGCGCGCAGGAGGGCGGCGGCCTCGCTCAGGAACAAGCGATGCGCGGCCTCGTCCCCACTGAGGCCCTTGAGCAGCAAGGCTCGAAGCTCGGTTTCTTCCGTCATCCCGCGATTAGAGGAGCTTACGCCGGGGAGCGCCAATGCGTTACAGGCATCGCGCGCGGACGCTGAAATTATTTCCGGCGGAATGGATCGGCCGGATAAACGCCCAGGATCCGCAGCGAGGTGGAGAAGAACTGGAGTTCTTCCAACGCCATTTGGACGCGTTTCTCGTCCAGATGGCCTTCGGCTTCGGCATAGAACATCGCCGCCGAGAAGCTGCCGCCTTCGAGATAGCTTTCGAGCTTGGTGAGGTTGACGCCATTGGTGGCGAAGCCGCCAAGGGATTTGTAGAGCGCCGCCGGCACGTTGCGGACCCGGAAGACGAAGCTCGTCATGCTTGGCCCGGCGTCTGCGTCGGGGCGCTCTTCGGCGCGGGCGAAAGTGAGGAAGCGCGTGGTGTTGTGCTGGGCGTCGGCCAGGTTCGCCTTCAGCACTTTCAGGCCGTAGATTTGCGCCGCCAGTGACGAGGCGAGAGCGCCGATGCTGGGATCGCCGAGTTCGGCGACCTCGCGCGCGGCGCCGGCGGTGTCGGCGGTGCGGACGGCTTCGACGCCGAGTTCGTGCAGGAGCTTGCGGCATTGGCCGAGCGCTTGCGGGTGGGAGCGCACGGCCTTCAGGCCGTCGAGCGTCGCGTTCGGCAAACCGAGCAATTGGTGCGTGATCGGGACGAAACGTTCGGCGACGATGAAGAGGTTCGCTTCCGGGATGAGGTGATGCACGTCGGCGACGCGGCCGGCGACCGAGTTTTCGATCGGGATCATGGCGTAGCGCGCCTTGCCTTCGGTGACCGCCGCAAACGCGTCCTCGAACGACGGGCAGGGCAGCGGCTCCAGAGCGGGATAGGCCGCGCTGCAGGCGATGTGCGAATTGGCGCCGGGTTCGCCTTGGAAGGAGATGCGGTCGGTCATTGCGCGGAGAGTTAGCGGAATGCGGCGGGATGGGGTAGAGGCGGGGTGGATGAGCCTCGCGCAAACCGTCGAGAGCACGCTTTTGTCGCAGACGCGACGCGGCCTTCGCACGTTGTTGGCCGTCCGTGCGGCGCGCGCGCCGAATTTAGCCAAGGTCGAAGACCTGGAGATCGCTGGCGCGGCAGCACCGTTGCGCGCGCGCTATTACGAGGCGCCGGGCGCGGGCGACATGCCGCTGATGCTCTATTTCCACGGCGGCGGTTTCGTCTGCTGCGATATCGACACACACGACTCAATCTGCTCGTGGCTGGCGCAATCGTCCGGCGGGCGGGTGCTGTCGGTCGGCTATCGGCTGGCGCCGGAGACGAGATTTCCGGGGCAGATCGAGGACACGCGCGCGGCCTGCGCGTGGGCGTTCCAGAACGCGCAGCGTTTCGGTGCGCCTTCGAACAGGATCGTGCTCGCGGGCGACAGCGCCGGCGCCTATCTGGCGGCGACCATGACGCTGGAGATCAATCGCGCGACGCCGGGCGCCATCGCGCTGCAAGTGCTGCTCTATCCGCTGGTGCATGTGGAGCAATCGCTATGGGCCGACGAGGAATTGCGCAATTTCCGCTTCCTCGGACGCATCGCTGCGATCTACATCGCGCGCAGTCTGGGCGCAGAGGCGCTGCCTTCACTGCTAGACGTTGACCTGTCGGCGGCGCCCGCGACGATCGTCGCCGGCGGCGGGCCGATGGATCCGGTGCGCGCAGATGTGAAGGCGTTCGTGGATGCGCTGCGCAAGGCGGGGGTGAAGGTGAGCGAGCGCAAGTATCAGGCGCTGATGCACGGCGGGCTCAACTTTACTTCGTACTCGAAGACCGCTGTGAACGCGCTGAAGGAAGTCGGCGCTCTGGTGCGGAGCGAATTGGGGCGCTAACATTCTTCGATCTGTTGGGGAGGGTTTGATGCGCATCGTAGTTCTTGCCGCCGCCTTGGCGCTTGCCGCGGCTTGCACGCCGGACGCGGCCAATCAGAGCGCCGCCAGCTGCGCCGCCAGCGCCAGCACGACGTGGCAAGCCGAAGGCGCCCCGGCGCTGACGATCGATGCGAACACGAGCGGCCCAGACTGCGCGAACGCGGTTGCGACCTATGTGGTGCGCGCCGCCGATCACAGCGTCATTTGGGCCGAAATCTATCACGCCGACCAGGTCATGGTGCTCGCGGGCGCGGCTAACGGCGCGGAGATGCAAACCAAGCTCGGCGAGTGGGTGGCGTTCGACAATCACACCATGGCGTCGACCTCGGCGCTGCCGGAATGGCCCGCGAACGCCGAGACGCCGCAGAACGGCGAATTCCCGTTCTACCCCGAAGACGACGTCACGCGCGAAATCTACACGGCTATCCGCGCCGCCAACGCGCCGATGTTCTGCTACGCGCAAGGCATGGAAAGTCAGCGTTGCCTTGCTTGGTATCAGAACACGCTGGTCAGTGTAGGCGTGCAGACGTTTCCGGGGTGATTTTTCCCGTTAGGCGCAATCAGGCGCTGAGCCGCGAAATCGTCGTGATGTCGTCTTGAGCGTGGTCACTCTCGATGCGCGCCAGCCTCAGCGCCGCGGCGCAGAGCTGTTCGCGGGTTGCGGGCTTCACCAGGTGTTCGGCGGCGCCCAGTTCGATCGAGCGGCGGCGATCCTCCTCGATGGAGAGCACGACGATCGGGATGTGTCTGGTCGCTTCGTCGGCCGCCAGTTCGGCGATGACGCTGCGCCCGTCGCGGTCCGGCAGATTGATGTCGAGGATGATGAGGGCGGGCTCTGTTTCACGCGCCAGCGCGGCGCCGGCCTGAGCCGTGCGCGCGCCCTGCACGGCGAAGCCGACGATAGATAGTGCGCGCACCGCGAGGTCGCGCGCGTTGGCTTCATCGTCGATGACGAGCGCCAGCGGCGCGTCGGGCGCGCCCTGGCGGGGGAATACGTCGCCGGCGTTTGCTTCGCCGAAGCCGCGATAGAATTGCGGGATCGCCAGCGTGAATACTGAGCCCTCGCCGGGTGCGGAGGTCACCGTGACGTCGCCGCCCATGATCTGAGCCATGCGGCGCGTCAGCATGAGTCCGAGGCCGGTGCCGCCATAGTCGCGCGAGACCTTGGCGTCGGTCTGCTCGAAGGGACGAAAGAGGCGCCCGATCTGGTTTTGGTCCATGCCGATGCCGGTGTCGCTGACGGCGAACACGAGCATCGCCTCTCCATCGCGCTCTTCCGCGCGCAGGGAGATGCGGACTCTGCCCTGCTTGGTGAATTTGCAGGCGTTGGACAGCAGGTTGAGCAGGCACTGTCGCAGCTTCTGCGCGTCGATGAAGGCGCTGTTGATGCTTTCGATGTCGGCTTCGAGCGCGTTGCCGTTCTTCGTCGCCAGCGGATCGGCGACAGCAAGCGCTTCCATGGCGATGCCGGCGGGATCTGTCGGCGCAGCCAGTACGTCCATGCGGCCGGCCTCGATCTTGGAAAGATCGAGAATGTCGTTGATGAGCGCCAAGAGGTGGCGTGCCGAGCCGTTGATGCGGTTCAGGTCGGCGATCGCGGCCTTGTCGCTGCGGTCCTCGGCGTCTTCGGCGAGAATCTCCGCATAGCCGATGATGGCGTTGAGCGGCGTGCGCAATTCGTGGCTCATGTTGGCGACGAATTGCGACTTCGCCGTGTTGGCGCTTTCAGCGGCGGCGCGCGCGGCGTCGGCCGCAATCTTGGCCTTGGCGGCGTCGCGCAGCACCTCAAGCGCCCGCGCCATTTCACCGATCTCGTCCTTGCGCTGAACGGCCGGAATGTCGATGTCGTAGCAGCCGTCGGCCAGCGCGCGGATGGACCGGGCGAGCGAGTCGATGGGCTGAACCACGCCGACGCGCAGCAGCACCACGATGAAGCCAAGCACGATGATGAACAGCGCGGCCGCGGCGAATAGTGTCAGCGTGCGGGCGTCGGCGACACGGTCGGCGCGCGCCGCGAGCATGCGGTCGAGCTGGAGCGAGACGCGGCCGGCCAGGTTGGCGGCGGCGAAAGACGCACCGGCTTCGGTCGCGATGACGGTCTCGGGGTCCATGCGTCCGCTATCGAGCGCGCCTTCGACGACTGCAGTGAACGCGCTGACATTAGTCAGCGCGGAATAGGAAGCCGCGCCCAAGGCGCGTTCGAGCGCCGGATCGCCGCTGCTTTCGAAGAGCGCATCCATGCGACGCGAGAGGCTGCGCGACGTCTTCTCGAGCGTGGCGATGCCCTGCAAAACCTGGGTTCGCTCGGAATCACTAATGCGGCGGTCCGCGAACGCCTCGAAGGTCACGACCGACAAGTCGCGCGCCTGCTGCTCGATCTGAGGTGCGCGGTCGAGCGCCACGTCGACGGCGAAGTGACTGGTGCGTTCAGGATCGCGCTGCAGGTGCGCATAGTCGGCGATTTGATGCGCGAGGTCGCAAAGCGCCATGGTCGCGGTGTCGGCGGCGGTGACGCGCGCGCGCGGATTATCGCGCATCACGGTGAGCGCCATGATGGCGCGATCGGAAAGCTCGCGGGTCTGCAGGCCGACGCCGTAGCGGTCCTCCGCAAGGCGCAATACGCGGATCGCCGAGGAGACAACGTCGACGTCGTCGTAACCGAGCTGTTGGGCGCGTGCCTGCATGTTGGCGAGCGCGAAAGCTTCGTTGACGACGCGCAGATAAGCGGAGCCGGCCTGCTCCTGGTGCGCGATGTCCACGCTGGCCTGTTGTTCCGCCGCAAGCTTGGAGGCGACGAAGAAGAGCGGAATGAGAAAAAGCGCGAAGGCGACCGCGAGTTTCTGGCTGGTCGAGGCCGAGCGCACCAGCGCCCATGCTTGCGCCTGCGCCGAGCGCACGTGGCGCATGATCGTTTCCGTCGCGTTCATACTTCCGCCCCCGCCAGCGCATACTGTCCGGCTTTGGCGCACTCTTGCGGTGAGAGTGTATAATGAGCGCTGAAGGCAAGGCGTTCGCCGCGAAAAATCGCGATGCGACTCTTAACGCGAGCGCAACACCTCGCGCGCGGCTTCGAGATCGGCGGGACTATCGACACCCTTCGGAAAGAACTCGGTCGCGTCTGCGCGCATGGTCATGCCCATTTCGAGTGCGCGCAATTGTTCCAGCTTCTCACGCATTTCGAGCGGCGAGGGGGGCGCTGCCACAAAGCGCGCAAGTGCGTCGCGCGCATAAACGTAGATGCCGACGTGACGCTCGATCGGGCCCTCGCCCCAAGGCGCCGGCGCGCGGGTGAAAGCGAGGCAGCGTCCGTCGGCGGCGCGGATCGCCTTCACGACATTCGGATTGTTGCGGTCCGCGGGATCGCTGGAAGCGGAGACAAGCGTGGCGATGTCGGCGCCGCCTCTGAGCGCTGCGACCGCCTTCGCGACATCGTGCGGGGGCATGGTCGGCATATCGCCTTGCAGGTTGACCACAACGTCGTGGCGGCCAGCCGGATCGAACGCCCGCAACGCCGCCGCAACGCGGTCGGAACCCGAAGGCAGCGCCGGATCCGTCATGGCGACATCCGCCCCGGCCGCGCGCGCCGCGGCCGCGACTTCATCTTCAGCCGCCGCCACCACGACCGGCCCGGCCTCGGCGGCGCGGGCGATGTCGATCATCCAGGCGATCATGGGCCGGCCGTGGATGTCGGCGAGCGGTTTGTTCGGCAGCCGTGTGGAGGCCAGGCGGGCGGGAATGACGACGACCGGGTTCATGGCCTGGACTTGCCGTGCGGCGGTTCGCCGCGCAAGGCTATGCCTTCAGGCCGTGTGACGCCCCGGCGCCTTGGCGGCGCGCGCGACGCAGGCCATAACCCGCCCGACTTTCATTCAGGGCCCGGGCATTTCCATGAGCGACAACCTGCGCACCAATTCGATCTTCGGCGCCGTGCTGGCATCGGCGCTGGGCGTCATGGCGATCGGGGTCGGGGCCCAGGCGCTGGTGCAGCCGAATTATCCTGAGAAGGCGGGCTTCGTTCCGGAAGTGGCTGAGACCCCCGGCGGCGGCCCGGCCGCGCCGGCCGGCCCGCCGGATTTCGGCCGTCTGTTCTCGGACCAGACCGTGCTCGCCGATCTCGTTTCGCGTGGCGAACGCGGCGCCCAGGTCTGCACCTCGTGCCACACGTTCGAAGCCGGCGGCGCCAACAAGACCGGCCCCGGCCTGCACGACGTGTTCGGTCGCGAGGCGCACAGCCACGCCGGCTTCAGTTATTCGCCGGCAATGTCGGAGCATAACGTGCGTTGGGACTACCTGACGCTGAACGCGTTCCTGACTGCACCGTCGCGTGAAGTGCGCGGCACCGCCATGAACTTCGCAGGCATCAGCAATGAGCGCGATCGCGTTGCGGTGATCGCCTATCTGCGCTCGATTTCGCCGAACAACGTGCCGTTGCCGGATCCGCTGCCGGAAGCGGCGCCCGCCGAAGCGCCGGCCGGCGGTGAGGGCGCAGCGACCACCGGCGCCGCAACGACCCCGCCTGCGCCGGGGCACTAAGTCCACAATTACGTCGACTGACTGAGATTATCGGCCCAAGCGCTTGAGTGTTCGCGGCGCGCCAATGCGTGCGAACGCGGCTTGGATCGGCTCAATGGCAACCATCATGTGCCACGCATTGGCGTGAACCAATTGCTCTGGATTGCGCACGATGGCGACGTGGCCGTCCCAGAACACGAGATCGCCGCGCTGAAGCCTGGCGTCGCCGCGCAGCCTTTCACCGAGCGCTTCTTCCTGCATGTCGGCGTCGCGCGGCGCCTGGATTCCGCGGGTTTCCAGCGCCGTTTGCACAAGGCCCGAGCAATCGAGGCCGAAGGAATCCTTGCCGCCCCACAGATACGGCGTGTGCAGGAAGAGCTCCGCGCTGGCGACCCAATCCTCGACGGCGTGATCGAGCGGGACGAGGTGGCCTGAGGCGATCGCGCCTGCATCGAGACGGGCGAAGCGGCCGCTGACCGCAACCACCGAGACCTTGGCGTTCATGCTCAGAAAGTGCGTCGGTTGGGTCTTGATGTCGGCCGATGGAAACAAGATGGTGCGTAGCACGCTCACGCGGTGCGTCGGCGCGACGATCTCGGCGCCGAAATCCTCGTTGCGCACGTAGCCGACATAGCCGTCGCGTTCACACTGGCCCCAGGCCCAGCCACCGACCTGATCGTAGACGGTGAATATCTCGCCGCGCAGCAGCTCTGTTTCCAGCCGCGCAGACAGAGACGGCGTCTCGCGCAAAGGCGAGACGCCGCTCTTTACTTGATAGCGAACGCCATCGACGTAGCGGTCCGCTTTGACTTTGCCCTTGAGGCTCGCCGCCGCCAGATCGCTTCGCGCTGGCGTCAGGCGAGCATCAATCATGAAGCCAATTCTAGCACCGGCCGCGGTTGCGCCGCAGCATCGCCGTGCAGGATCGTTTCGCCCAGGAGCGCGAGGAACTCGTCACCCTTTTGCGTGCGTTCCACGAACACGTTGCGGCCGTCCTTCGGGTCGCGGCGGCGTTGCACGAAGCCAAGCCGCGACAGCGTATCGAGCGCACGCGTGATCGCCGGCTTGCCGACATTGAGAGCGCTGGCGAGGCCGCGCACCGTGTGTGGCGGGTTCCCCAGGCGGACCGTCATCAACACCGCCAATTGGCGGGCGGTCAGGTCCGGCGCGTCGGAGCGCACGGTCGTGACCGTCACCCGGCGCCAAAGATTCAGGGCTTCGTTTTGATCGCGGACGAGCTCCATTTCGCTCCCTCCAGTTACTTCCACCAGTAGGCAGAAGTTGCCGGGCGATTTGAGTCGGTTCAAGCCCGAAACACAACCTGTTGGGGGTAATGTCTCGGTTTAGGCACAAATTCTAGTGCCGACCCCGAAATGAGCCTTCCGGAACAAGCCTCTGCCGAAATGGCCCTTGTGCAGCCGGTTTCTGTGCACAACCGGCCCGATTGACGCGAAAATCCCTGCGCGGCCTCGAACCGGGGCGGCGCCTGCGCCGACTTAAGGCGTGAAAGGACGAGAGTGGTGCGTCGCGGACTCGATCAGGCGCTCGACGATTATCTCGTCCTCCTGGCCCAGGGCGGATCGCAAGAGGCGTTCTCCCGCCTGGCGGCGCGCTGGACGCCAAGGCTGTTGGCGTTTGCGACGCGTACGCTGGGGAACATGGAGGCGGCGCGCGATGCGGTGCAAGACACGTGGGAGAGCGCCGTGCGCAATCTGGCGCGCCTCGACGACCCGGCTCGTTTCGGACCGTGGCTCTTCACCATCGCCGGGCGCAAATGCACCGACGCGCTGCGCGCGAAGTACCGCAAACGGCGCATTGAGGACGCGGCGGCCGCCGAGGCGGCGCAAGCGAACGAAGCGCACGGTGACGCGGGCGTCGATCTCGCGGGCGCGCTCAAACGACTGCCGCCGGACCAGCGTGTCGCTGTCAGCCTGTTCTTCGGCGAGGACATGAGCGTCGGCGCCATCGCCGCCGCAACGGGCGTGCCCGCGGGCACTGTGAAGTCACGCTTATTTGCCGCGCGCAAAGCACTGCGCGCCAGCCTTGGAGAAGGGAAATGACCAACCTCGATCAAGCCATCCGTCAGGCGTTGTCGGCGGAGGATGCGGAATTTCTGGCGCGCTTCGAAGACAAGCAGTCTCCGATCAACGAAGCGCTCGACACGTTCAGCGGCCGTTGGGGCGCGCTCAATGTGCTGGCCGTGATTTTCACGTTCGCGATCTTCGGCGCGTTTGTGTACTGCGCCTGGAACATCTTCAATGTGAGCGACGTGCGGGCGACGGTGATATGGACCGGCGGCGCGTTGCTCAGTGCGCTCGCCGTGGCCATGCTGAAGCTCTACTTCTTCTTGGAGATGAGCAAGAACGCGGTGCTGCGCGAAGTGAAGCGGCTTGAGCTTCAGGTCGCGCGCTTCGCGGCGAAGGACGCCGTTTAGCCGCCGAAGCGCTTCTTGATCACGGCCCAGCTGGCGCGCAGCGCCTGCGCTTCGCCGCCGGCCGGACGGGAAGGCTTCTCTTTCGGGGCCCATGCGAAAATGTCGAAATGGGCCCAGGCCTGCACGGAGACGAAGCGGCGCAGGAAGAGCGCGGCGTAAATAGAGCCGGCGAAGGCGCCGTCGCCAGTGTTCTTGAGATCGGCGATGGGCGAATCCATTTCGCCTTCGTACGCATCCCATAGCGGCATGCGCCAGATCGGATCGTTGGTTTCGCTCGACGCCGATGCGAACTCGGCGGCGAGGGTTTCGTCGCCGCTGTAGAAGGGCGGCAGATCGGGGCCGAGCGCGGTGCGCGCAGCGCCAGTGAGCGTGGCGAAGTCCAACAACAGCGCCGGATTGTTTTCGCACGCGCGTGTCAATGCGTCCGCGAGAATAAGACGGCCCTCGGCATCGGTGTTGTCGATCTCGACCGTTAGTCCTTTGCGGCTCTTGATGATGTCACCCGGACGAAACGCGTCGCCCGAGACCGCGTTCTCGACCACCGGCAGGAAGAGGTCGAGCGCCACGTTGAGCTGTGCGTCCATCACGATCTGCGCCAACGCCAGCGCGTGCGCCGCCCCGCCCATGTCCTTCTTCATGAGCCTCATGCCGGCGGACGGCTTCAGATCCAGACCACCTGTATCGAAGCACACGCCTTTACCGACAAGCGCGAGGCGGGGGGCAGTGGAGTCGCCCCAGCTCAAGTGGAGCAGACGCGGCGCTTGCTTGGCCGCGCGGCCGACGGCGTGGATCAGCGGATAGTTTTGCTCCAGCAGCGCATCGCCGACGACGGCTTCCAGGCGGGCGTCGAATTGTTCCGCGACCTTCGCCGCCGCCGCATGCAGCGCCTCCGGCCCCATGTCGTTGGTCGGGGTGTTGACGAGGTCGCGCGCGAGCCATGAGGCGCGCACGATGCGCGCAGCCTCCGCCATGTCGGCGCCGTCCGGCGGCGCCAGACGCGGCGCCGGACGCCGGCGCGTCTTGTAGCGGTCGAACGCATAGGACCCGAGGCCCCAGGCGATCGCCGTTTGCGTGCCGCTGAATTCGCGCGGGCACCAGGCAAGGCGATAGTCGCCGGCGGGCAAATGTTGCGCGAGCGTTCCGAGCGCGGTGGCGTTTGCCTTGTCGCCGACCCCGAACAGCACCCGCTCGATGGAGCCGTCCGTCGCCGGCACGAGCAGAATGCGCCCGCTCTGCGCGCTGAAATCATGCGCCTTCGCCAGCCGCTGCAGGGTTTCGGAATGGCGCTCCGCCCAGGCGCTCCACTCCCCGGTGCGGAGCGCGTGAATGGGGGTCGCGGGAGCGTTTGCGTCGGTCAGGTAGGGGAGTGCGGTCATGACTGCCTTGCTAATACGCCGTTAGCGCTTTGTTGAGCATGTCGGTTCAGCGTCCGGGATGAAATCTCAGGATTCCGCACCCATGTCCCGCCTTCTTCTTGCGCTTCTCGCCGCCGCCTCCGTGACCGCCTGCGCGACCAACGGCGACGGCAGCTCGGCGGCCTCGTCGGCTATCGACACAAGCGGCGCGCCGCAAGGTGCACGGCCGGTGGACCGCCACGCCCGCGCTGCGGTCGAGCGCGAAGACATGCTGACGCAAATGGCGTTCTGGGCGGGCGAGTATCAGACGTTCCCGAATGACCTCGAGGCGGCGCAGAAGTTCGCAGAGTCGTTGCGCCGGGGCGGCCGCGCCGACCGCGCCGCACAGGTCGCAGGCGAAGCGCTTGGCCGTTTCCCGAGCGACCGGCCGCTGCTGAACACCTATGCGCTGGCGCAGCTCGCCGCGCACAAGCCGCAGGAAGCGCTGCGGCCGCTGGCCGTCCTGGCGCAGGCGGAACCGCAGAACTGGCGCGCGCGCAACGCGCTGGGCGCCGCGCTCGATCAGCTCGGGCGGTTCCAGGAAGCGCGCCGCGCCTACGCCGAAGCCCTGACGCTGCAGCCGAACGATGCAGGCATCCTCACCAACATGGGCGTTTCGCATCTGATGGAGGGCGACCCGGAAGGGGCCGAGCCGATCCTGCGCCAAGCCGTGGCGCAGCCGAGTGCGCCGCCGCAGGCGCGTCAGAACCTCGCCATCGCGCTGGCCCTGCAGGGCAAGTTCAGTGAAGCCGAGCAATTGGAGCGAGTGGACCTGCCGCCCGCGCAAGCGCAGGCGAACATCGCCTACCTGCGTGAGCTGCTGAATGACCCGCGACGCTGGGGCGATCTCGGCCGGCCGGGCTGATCCGCCTGTACCGCCGGCGTGCGCGCCGCTATTTTCAGATCAGTGTGTGATGTCGGCGATGCCGGGCGGGTGACGCACGCCGGAGTGTAGCGAAGCTGGCCCTTGCGTTTGCGGCGGCGGCGCAGAGGCCGTCGACTAGCGAGGATTACTCGCTCAGCATGTGGCTGACTTGGATCATGGCCGGGCCGATGATCACGGCGAAGAGCACCGGCAGGAAGAACACGATCATCGGCACGGTGAGCTTCGGCGGCAGCGAGGCGGCCTTTTTCTCAGCTTCCGAGAGGCGCAGTTCGCGGTTTTCCTTGGCCATGACGCGGAGCGCCTGGCCGACGGGCGTGCCATATTTCTCGGCTTGCGTCAGCGCCATGGCGACCGACTTAACGCCGGGATGGTTGGTGCGGCGGGCGAGGTTCTCGTAGGCCATGCGGCGTTCGGGAAGATAGGAAAGCTCCGCCGTCGTCAGCGCGAACTCTTCCGCGAGTTCGACCGAAGCCGTGGCGATTTCGGTGCCGACGCGCTGCAGCGCCATTTCGATCGACATGCCGGATTCCACGCAGATCAGCATCATGTCGAGGCTGTCCGGGAAGGCGTGCATAATCTTGGTGCGGCGGTTGTCCGCCAGGTTCTTGAGGTAGAGGTTCGGCGCGTAATAGCCGAGGAAGATCGCGCCCATCACCGCCATCGCCTTCATCGGCAGCGTCAACTGCGCGCCGAAGAGCATGACGTAGACAAGAGCGGCGATGCCGAAGGCGATCGGCAGCGCGGCGCGGTAGAAATAGAACATGGTCTGCGCCGCCTGGCCGCGGAGGCCGGCGCGGATGAGCTTTTCGGTCAGCGTGTCGTCGGCGAGGTTCTTTTGCAGCTGCAGCTTGTCGACGAGACCTTTGGCGAAGGAGTTGGCGTTCTTGTGCTGCAGATGCGGCGCGCCGCGCGCGAGTTCGGCGCGGGAGCGTTTGCGCAATTCTTCGCGGCGCTTGGCGACTTCCTTCAACCGGGTGCCCAGCTTGTTTTCCGCGAGCAGGGGCCCGGCAAGCGTCAGCACCGTCGCGAAGCAGGCGCCGCCGGCTAGCACCGCGGCGATGTTCATCGGATCGGTCAGGGTGTCGACAATGTCCGCCATTGGCCGCCCCTCAGAATTTGAAGTTGACCATCTTGTGCATGATGAAGATGCCCATCGACATCATCGTCGCCGCGCCAAGAAGGATGAGGTGACCCATCGGGTCGGTGAACAGCACGCCCAGGTAAGCGGGGCGGGTGAAGTAGACCATAGCCATGACGATGAGCGGCAGCGCGCCGATGATCATCGCCGAAGCCTTCGCTTCCGCCGACAACGCCTTCACCTTCTCCTTCATGAGCTTGCGCGCGCGCAGCACGGCGGAGAGGTTGCCCAGCGATTCCGACAAGTTGCCGCCGGTCTTCTGCTGGATGACGAGCACGATGGCGAAGAAGTTCACTTCCGGCAGCGGCATGCGGTCGTACATGCGCTGTAAGCTGGCTTCGAGCGGCACGCCCATGGCCTGGCCGTCGACGAGCATCTGGAACTCGGTCTTCAGCGGCTCGGGACTTTCGGCCGCGATAATGCGCAAGCACTGGCCGAGCGGCAGGCCCGACTTCACGCCGCGGACGATCACATCTATGGCGTCGGCGAGCTGGTTGCCGAATTTCTTTTGCCGTCCGCCAACCATCATGCCCAGCAGCCAGCGCGGCAAACCGAGGAAGCCGATGACGAAGCCCATGACGGCGCCGATCGGTCCCTGGATGAGAAGGCCCGCGATCGCCAGCACGCCGCCGAGAACGCCGCTGCCGATCCAGAACACGGTCGGTGAGAGATTGAGGCCGGCCTGCGCCAGCTGACCCTTCACGGAGAAGCGGCGCCTGCGCGATTGCTTTTCGCTGTTGGTAAGCTCCTTCAACGCGTCCTGCGTCGACTGCTTACGCTTCATGATGGCGGCCATTTCGGCCTGTTGCTTGCGGCGATCGACCGTGCGCCCGCCCGCCACCGCCTTCACGCGCTTCTGAGCTTTGGCGGAAACCGCCGCTTGACCGGAACCGGAAAAGACGAGTCCTGCGCCGCCGATGGCGACAAACGCGAGGAGCGCCACCAAGAGGGCGGGATCCATCAGGCGTTCTCCGCTTCGTCCAATGCCTGGGCGAGTTCCTTCTCAAGGCCGAAATAGCGCGCGCGCTCCCAGAAGCGGGGGCGTCCGATGCCCGTCGCCTTATGACGGCCGATGATGCGCCCGTTCTGGTCTTCGCCTTGAATTTCGTAGAGCAGAAGATCCTGCGTGATGATGGTCTCGCCTTCGAGGCCCATCACTTCGGTGATTTGAGTAATGCGGCGCGAACCATCGCGCAGGCGCGCGGCCTGGATGACGACGTCGACCGCGGCGACGATGATTTCGCGGATGGTCTTCGGCGGCAGCGAGAAGCCGCCCATCGTGATCATCGATTCAAGACGGGAGAGGGCTTCGCGCGGGGTGTTGGCGTGCAGCGTGCCCATCGAGCCGTCGTGACCGGTGTTCATGGCCTGCAGCAAGTCGAACGCCTCGCTGCCGCGGACTTCGCCGACGATGATCCGCTCAGGACGCATACGCAGACAGTTCTTGACCAGGTCGCGCATGGTGACCTGGCCGGAGCCTTCGAGGTTGGGCGGGCGCGTTTCCAGGCGCACCACGTGCGGCTGCTGCAGCTGGAGTTCGGCCGCGTCTTCGCAAGTGATGACGCGTTCGCTCGGATCGATGAAGGCGGTCAGCGTGTTCAAGAGCGTGGTCTTGCCTGAACCGGTACCGCCGGAAATGAGGATGTTGGCGCGGCAGGCGCCGATGATCTGCAGGATTTTGGCGCCGGCGGGCGAGATCGAGCCGAACTCCACCAGGTTGGAGAGCTTCAGCTTGTCCTTGCGGAATTTCCGGATGGTGAGCGTCGGCCCATCGATGGCCAGCGGCGGCACGATGACGTTGACGCGAGACCCGTCCGGCAAGCGCGCGTCGCAGATCGGCGAGCTTTCATCGACGCGGCGGCCGACTTGGCTCACGATGCGCTGACAGATGTTCATCAGCTGGCCGTTGTCGCGGAAGCGGATGCCGGTCTTCGATATCTTGCCGTTGACTTCGATGAAAACGGCGTTCGAGCCGTTGACCATGACGTCGGCGATGTCGTCACGCGCGAGCAGGGGCTCGAGCGGACCGTAACCCAGAACGTCGTTGCAGATGTCGTCGAGCAAAGCTTCCTGCTCGGCGATCGACATGACGACGTTCTTGATCGAGATGATTTCCGCGACGATGTCGCGGATTTCGTCGCGCGCGCTTTCGGGGTCGAGCTGCGCCAGCTGCGTCAGATCGATGGTCTCGATGAGTGCGTTGAAGATGGTCGACTTGACGCGATAATAGGCTTCCGAACGATACTCGTTCGCTTCGCTATGATCGTTGGTGGGCGGCGGCGGGGCTTGCCGCGGGGCAGCGGCCTGTGAAGGCTGCGGACGCGGCGCGGGGGCGGCAGGGGCCGGCGCAGCCTTTGCGCCGACGGCGGCTTGAACGCGCGCGGCCGGCGGCGCAGCGGCCGGGGCCGGTGCGTTCGGAGCTTCGCCCACGCTGCGCTTGCCGAACATCGAGGCCCCTTATCGCTTCAGGAATGGAATCTTGTCAGCGAGGGACGATTTCTTCGTCTCAACCGGTTTACGACCGGTCAACGACGCGGCCAGGTTATCGATCGCCAGCGCAGTCTTCGACTGCGGCGCAACTTCTCCGATCATCTGGCCGTTGTTGGCGGCCATGCCGTAAAGAGCCGGATCGAACGGGAAGGAAGCAATCGGCTCGGCGCCAAGCGCTTCCGCAAAGTCCTTGAACGGAATCTCGGGCTTCTTGGGAACGCCGACCATGGAGAGCGCGACCGTGGCGGGCGCATCGTAGGGGCGCAGCGACTTCAGAAGATCGAGAATGTTCTTGGAATTGCGCAGGCTCGCAAGATCCGGGCCCGCAACGATGATCACGTCGTCGGCTGCGAGCAGCGTCTGCTTTACCCACGACGTCCACACATGCGGCAGGTCGAGCACCACGAACGGGCTCGTGCGGCGCACGCGCTCGATCACCATTTCGAACGCCGACGCGTCGATTTCGAACTCGCGCTCGAGGGTGGCGGGGGCGGTCAGCATTTGCAGGCGCTGCGTGTGCTTGGTGGTGACGCGTTCCAGGAACACGTCGTCGACGCGGTCGGGCGACATGAGCGCATCCGCGACCGACTGTTGCGGGTCCTGGTTGAAGTCGAGTGCGGCGGTGCCGAAGGAGAGGTCGAGGTCGAGCAGCGTTGCGCCGGTTTCCTGCCGTTCGGCGATCGACCAGGCGAGGTTGTGCGCGACCGTCGAGGCGCCGACGCCGCCACGCGCGCCGATGACGCCGATGACGCGGCCGGCGAACGGTTTGTCCGGATTGACGTAGAGCCCGCAGATGGTGCGGATCAGATCCAGCGGCTGCATCGGCGGCACGATGTATTCGCTCACGCCGCGCGCCATCAGTTCGCGGAAGAGGGCGATATCGTTCACCGCGCCGATGATGACGACCTTGGTGCCTTCCTCGATGACCTGGGCGAGGCGGTCGAGCGCATGCAGCATGGCCGGGCCTTGCAGCAGCGTGTCGAGAATGAGGAGATTGGGGCTGGCTTGCGAGGCAAAGCGCGTGATCGCAGCCTGAATGCCGCCTTGTTCGACGCTGATCTCGGCGCGCGCCAGACGGCGGTCGGCGGAGACGCCGGCGACGATGTCGGAAATCTCGTGGCGATCGCAGGCGGCGTGAATGGTGATGCGCGGCACCGGCTGCTCGGTCGTGCGGTCGTCGCGCGGCGCGGGCGCCGGCATCGGCATGACCGCTGCAGCAGGAGTCGCCGTCAGCCCGAACGGATCGTCGCCTTCGAGCGCTGGCAACGGCGCTTCTTCGTTCGCCGGGGGAGGAAATTCCTGTTCGTCGAATGGCGGCAGGCCGCCTTCGAGATCGCCGACGCCAAAGCTCTCGTCGTTCTCCAGAACGAAGTCGTCTTCTTCTTCGTTCAGGCTCCAAGCCGGATCCGGATTAGGTTGATTCATGAGGCTAAGGCCCTATTGCACCGCGTTTGAGATGGTCACGCGCTCATCCGGGCTGCGGGTGGCGTGCGTGACGTCGCCGTTTCGATAGGCGTCGAACACATCGGAGCGGCGACCGCTGTCGCGCGGATCCTCGGCGCGGGGCGCCAGCAGATCGTGCGGGTCTTCGATTATGGCCGCGAGGTTGGCCTGGGTGGCGCAGCCGAAGCTTTCCCAGGGCTGATTGTTGCTCTGGTGCGCGAGGTCCTGCTCGTAGATCGGACGGCAGTCCGGCGCATGCGCCTCGTAGCGCGTGAAGGTCACGACGATGGGCGCGCTGTCGTTGCCGCTCGCGTCGTAGGTCGATCCGGCGATTGCGCCGTAAGACACACCTGCTTCGGTCAACTGCATCCGCGCCTGCTGCGCCAGCACGCCCGCGGCGTCGGCATTGGCGCTGCCGGACGGGGTGGAGAGGATGAGCGCGCCGTGACCATAACGCAGATAGCCGCTGGCGAGCGTCGACAGTTCGGCGCGCGATTGCGGCGTGAGCGCCGTGTCTCCGTTCCCGACGGCGATGTCGAGGCGTTCGCCGCCTTGGCTGACTTCGATCCGGTGCGTGTCGGCGTAGCTCGAATAGGCTTGGCCAGGCGCCTGATGGGGCACGCTTGCGCATGCGCCAAGCGTCGACACAGCGCTCAATCCAAGGAGCAGGGTAAGGCGGGAGCTCATATTCGTCCTCATTCGATGACGTGGCCATGCGGGCCTTGCAGCTCGCGGCGATCGCCGGCGTCGCTTTCTGACGGCCGGTAGAGAGCGTTGAGACGGCCAGAGAGCAGGCTCTCGCCTTCGCTCGGGTTCTGGAAGCCGTCGGCGGGCGTGCGCAGCTGATCCGGGCTCGTCGGACGCACCAGATACGGGGTCACGATGATGACCAGTTCGGTCTCGTTGTTGATGAAGTCGCGCGACCGGAAGAGCGAACCGATCACCGGCGTGTTCATCACGCCCGGGATGCCTTCCATTGCGTGCCGCGTGCGCTCCTGGATGAGGCCGGCGAGGACGATGGAGCCGCCCGAGGGCATTTCCAGCGTCGTCTCCGCACGGCGCACCTGCAGGGCGGGGATGGTGATGCCGCGGATGACGGTCGTCGTGCCATCGGGATTGCGAACCGGCGTGTCGCCGGTCGAAATGGCGCCTTCCGACGTAAGTTCGGACACTTCGGTCGACAGTTTTAACGAGATACGCCCGCCCGACAGCACCACCGGCGTGAACGCCAGTCCCACGCCGAAGGGCTTGAACTCGACCGAGATCTGGCCGTTGTCGCTGTTGACCGGCACCGGGAATTCGCCGCCCGCGAGGAAGCGCGCGTTTTCGCCTGAGATCGCCGTCAGATTCGGTTCGGCCAGCACACGCAGCAGTCCGGCGCGTTCGAACGCCTGGATCGTCGCATCGGTGCGGGAAGAGTTTTCAACGTGAGCAGGGCCCCAGGTTTCGGGATCGGTGCCGGTCGCCGGCGTGTAGCCCGCGACGCCGGCGTCGCCGGTGCCGATGGTGTCGCTGACGACGTTGCCCGGATAGGCGTAACCGTCAGGGCGCAGAATGTTTTCGGCCACGCCGCCGGTCGCCGTCAGGCCGCCGAGCAATTGACCGTTGATCGAGAAGCCATTGCGGGTCGCGAGATTGAGAAAGTCGTCCTCGCCGACGAGTTGGTTGATCATCTCGTCGTAGTTGGCGTTGATGCCGAGCTGACGCACGAGTGTGCGGCTCATCTCGACGATGCGCACGCGCACCAGAACCTGCTCGCTGCCTTCGACGGAGATGAGATTGACCAAGCGGTCCTGACCGGCCGCTGCGGCCGCGCCGCCGCTGCCGCCGGCGGCGGTGGCGAGGAAGCGGTTGGCGATCTGCACGGCGTGGTCGGCTTCGGCGGCGCTGCGCGCGGTGCCGGAGAGCACGACCGAACCGTTCACCGCCTCGGCGCGGATATGCGCATCGGGGGTGTAACGCTGAAGAATGTCGTTAAGCGGGGCGACGTCGGGCTCGACGCGGATTTCGACGTTGGCGATCTGGCGACCCGCCGCATCGAAGAAGAAGATATTGGTCTGCCCGAGCTGGCGGCCGATGACGTAGGCGCGCCGCGAGGTGCGCACGGTGGCGTCGGCGATGGTCGGATTGGAGACGAGGATGTCGCGTGCGTCAGCCGGCAGATCGATGATTGCCGACTTGCCGAGCGGCAGAACCAGCGCGGTCGAGCGCGCGCCGCCGCCGCTGGTGATTTGCAGCGTGCTTTCCGTGGTCGCCTGCGCAGCGGCGTAACCGGGCACGAAGGCCACCGTCGCCGAAAGCGCCGCAGCCAGTGATCCGCGCAGAATTTTACCGGCGCCCATTAACGACCCCCAGTGACCGTGCCGAACGCGTGGACACGGACAGAACCAGATTCTTGCGTGATGCCGCGGCCCTGCGAGGTGCTCATGCCGACCGCGTCGGCCTGCACGCCGCGAAGCGCCAAGCTGATGTCGCCCATCTCGTCGCCTTGCGCCAAGGTGCGCGCATCGGCAGGAGAGAGTTCAAGCACCGCGACTTCGGCGACGTGCCGTTCCGGCGCTTCGCCTGCCGTCTGCGGCTGCACGACGTCATCGACGGCGAGCACGCGCACGTCCTGAATGATGATGTCGCTCATGACTTGTTCGCTGGAACTCGAGCCGTCGCGGCGATCGACGGTGCGGGTCAGAATAACGTCGACGTGGTCGTTGGCGCCGATGTAGCCGCCGGCGGCGGTGCCCGCCCCGATCTCGACGGCGACGGCGCGGTAACCGGGCTGCAGCTGTGCGGCCATGAATCCGTGGCCGTCAGGCTGGATGACCGAGCCCTGCGTGATCGGCTCGCCCGCGACGAAGTTGCGGCGGGTGACGGCGCCCACAAAATCCGCCTGCGCGGACGGCTGACTGGACAGACGGATGAAGGCGTCGGTGACAGAGCCCTGCGGGAAGACACGCACCGCGAGATCGCTGGGCGTCAGCGCTGCGCCTTGAGCGACATCCTTTGCGACCACGAGCACTTGCTCGCCGGCGATGGCTTCGGTCTGCTCATGCTGCTGCGCATTGCGCGAGCCCATGGTGCGGATAAGCAGCAGCGCGCCAATGGCGGCGATGCCGGCGACGACCAAGACGATCAGCTGACGCGCTGACATATTCTTCTACTCCCCGCGCAAGCCGTCCGACCCCTCGTTTCGGACATCTCACGCTCGTGGCTAAGGTGTGGTTAACGGCGTCGCGGCGAACGGTAGCGCGTGGAGCGCCATCAAGCCGCCCGCCAGGATCGCGACGCCGTAGGGGACGCCGCCGCGAGGCTTTAACAATCGGTTTACGAACGCGGGCTGCGTCGCGCCTTGGCGCACCTTCTTGCGCACCATCAGCAGGGTCATGGCGATCACGCCGCCGAAGATCGCCATCCAAACGATGAACGGCGCGAACGCGCCCAGTCCGGTCCAGACGGCGGTCGCGGCGATCATCTTGGCGTCGCCGCCGCCCATGATGTTGATCTGGAAAAGAATGAAGCAGATCACGAGGATGGCGAGGCCGAACGCGAGGTGCAATCCGATTTGCGCCATCGGCATGCCGGTCGCGAGCGCGACGACGGGGAACAGCGCGGTGAGGGCGATGGAGATCCAGTTCGGGATCGTCATCGTGGTGACGTCCCACCAGGCGCTCGTCGCCAGGAGTCCGACAAACGCAACGAGCGACGCGATCTCAATCATCAGAATCAGTGTTGCGTTGCGCCGTCTTAAGAAAGAATCACCGTGGGCCGCGTTTACGAAGATTGAGCAAACAAAAACGCCGCCTCGGGGGAGAGAGGCGGCGTCGGAGAGGGGGACGTATATTAAGGGCGCTAGAGGCGGCGCGGACGAGCCGAGGGCTGCCGCGCCGCCTAAGCGTTACGCGAAAAGATTAGTTCGCGTTCTTCAGTTCGGTCGACACTTCCGTGAAGGTGTTGGTGAGCTCGTCGCCCACAACGCCAACGGCCGTGATGATGGCGACGCCGATGAGGGCGGCGATCAGGCCGTATTCAATCGCGGTGGCGCCGTCTTCGTTCGCGAAAAACTTCTTCAGAGAGGACATTGTATGCTCCGTCATTGTCGAGTGCTTTTTGACCAGCCCGGGAGAGGCGCCGCACCCGACGACCCAAACCAGACGTGACCGCAGACTAGCGCGGGGCGGTAAAAACATCGGTCAATGAACACGATTAAACTGCGCTAACTACACTTTCTTCAGAGTTCCTCGGGGCCGCGTCGCCGCGATGAGTCTATTCACGATGCGGCAACCAATTCGCGCGTACCTGGAGAGGGATATTTCGATTGGAGCAGTGCATGCACGCGCGCGTGGTACGTAAAGCAGCAGCGATCGCGGCCGCTCTTGTCTTCACCGTCGTAAGCGCGGCCAGCGCCGCCGCGGAAGATATCCGCGTCGCGCTCGACCAAGCCTTTCCGATCCGTCTTTCCGCGCCTGCCGAGGGCGTCGCGATCGGCAACCCGGGCATCGCCGGCGTGTCGGTGCAGAACGACCGCTTCCTTTTCGTCACGGGCCGTTCGTACGGCACCACCAACCTGGTGATCGTTGGAACCGAAGGGCGCGTGCTTTATTCCGGGCGCGTAACCGTTGTGCCCGATGAGACCAATGTCGTCGTGGTCACGCGGGGCAACGAAACGGCGCGGCTCGAGTGCACCCCGCTTTGCCGCCCGCGTCCCGACATCGGCGACGGCGAAACGTTTGAAAACGTGACGACGCAGATTTCCGGCCACGCCGCCAGCGCCGCACAGCGTTAAAGCCCGCTAACCCAGTCTTTTGACGGGAAATCAAGCACTCTGAGCGCATGATATTGCGTTCCGGAGGCGATATGCTGCGCGCGCTCGCACGATACCTGAAACCTGTGAAGCGCTTCGGCAAGGCCAAGCGCGGCGCCGCCGCGCTCGAATTCGCGATCGTTGCCATGCCGTTCTTTCTGCTGATCTTTGGATTGGCCGAAGTGGCGATGATCGGCTTCGTGCAGACGAGCCTCGACTTCGCGGTCTCCGAAAGCGCCCGCCGCATCCGCCTAGGAGAGGTGCAGATGCAGGGGCAGAGCTACGCCCAGGTGCAAACCGACCTCTGCAGTCAGCTCAACCGCTTCCTCGCCGTCACCTGCGGCGGCAACCTTTTCCTCGACGTCGACCGCTTCAACTCGTTCACCGACGCCAACAACGCAGCGCCCAATCCGATCCAAAACAACCAATTCCAGCCGGTAGGCTTCGGCTATACGCCTGGCGCGCCATCCGACATCGTCGTGGTGCGCGCCTACTATCGCTGGAAGATCATGACGCCGCTGTTCGAGGACGTGTTCGCGAACGTGCAGGGCGGCGAGCGCATTCTGGTGTCCACGATGATGTTCCGAAACGAACCGTATTGCAGCGGAGCGTCGTGCTGATGAAGCTGATCGCAAATCTCCGCCGCTTTGCGCGCGCCAAGAGCGGCCTGGCGGCGCTCGAATTCGCCATCCTGCTGCCGATGATGGTGTTTGTGCTGTTCGGCTCAGTCGACCTCATCGACGTGCTGGGCGCCAACAAGCGTGCGCAAAACGTTGCCGCATCCGTCGCCGACGTCGTTGCGCGCGACACCGAGATCACCAACTCCGAAGTGCAGGGGTTATGGGCGGCGGTCGAGGTTCTCATGTTCCCCAACACCGGCGCGAACATGGAGATCCGCGTCACCTCGATTTCGATCGTCTCAAGCACGTCAGCGAAAGTGGTGTGGAGCGAAGGCCACGGGGGCTACGCGCCGCGGCAGGTCAACTCGACCGTGGCGCTGCCGTCCGCGATGATGCAGACCGGTTCAAGCGTCATCATGACCGAAACGATCTATCATTATACGCCACCGCTCGGCTTCATCTGGACCGGCCCGGCCGACATGCGTCACACGGCCTACCGCCGCTCGCGCCTGATCGATCCGATTCCGCGTCTCAACCAATAAGCTTCACTTGACGGCGGGCGCCGACATGGTCTGACTCCGGCGATGGAGCAGCCTAACTCGCCCGCCGAAGCCGTCGATCTCCTCGTCAAACTCTACGATCGCGCCGTCGGCGCCCTGGTCGAGGCGATCCGCCGTTACGCCGACACGGGCGCGCCGCCCGCCATGGAAGAGCGTGTGCTCTTCCGCTACCCCGAACTGCGCATCACCTATCTGCCGACGGGGCCGGCGCCTAAAGTGACGCGCGCCTACGGTCAGCTCACCTGGGCGGGCGAGTACGCTGTCACCATTACGCAGCCGGCGTTCTACAGGGACTATCTGATCGAGCAGCTCACGCTGCTGGTGGAGGATTACGGCGCCGAACTCAGCGTGCGCGTGAGTGAGACCGAAATTCCATACTCCTTTGTGCTGGACGCAGCAGGGCACGCCGCGTTCGAGAATGTGCCGACGGAAAATCTCGCGCGTCATTTCCCAAACCCGCGGCTCGCGCAGGTCGGCGACTCCGTCGTCGACGGCCTGCGGCTGGATCGTCTCGATCGGGCGCGGCCGCTGGCGCTGTTCGATGCGCCGCGCACCGACTATTCGCTGAAGCGGATCGAGCACTATACCGGCGCGAACTGGTCGGATGTGCAGCCTTGGATTCTGTTCACCAACTACCAGCGCTATGTCGACGAATTCGTGCGCTGGGCCGCCGCCGGCGTGAAAGACGGGCCGACCGGCTGGCAGCTCTCGTGTCCGGGCAAGGTGGTCATCGAGGCCGGCGACCAGGATGGCGAGCGCAAGGCTTTGGAAGCGCCATGGTCCAAGTATCAGATGCCGGCCTATCACTTGAAGACACCCGGCAACGATGGTGTGACGCTGGTGAACATCGGCGTCGGGCCCTCGAACGCGAAGACGATCACCGATCACCTCGCGGTGTTGCGGCCGCACTGCTGGCTGATGATCGGCCATTGCGGCGGCTTGCGGCACACGCAGCGCATCGGTGATTACGTGCTGGCGCACGCCTATCTGCGCCGCGACAAAATCCTCGACGATCATGTGCCGTTGGAGATCCCGATCCCCGCGATCGCGGAAGTGCAGGTGGCCCTGCAGCAGGCGGCCGCTGCGGTCGTGGGTGGCGGCGATGACGATGAAGAGTTCCGGCGGCGTCTGCGCACCGGGACGGTCGTGAGCTATGCCGATCGCAACTGGGAGCTCAACTACACGCAGGAGCGCCAGCTGCTCTCGCAATCGCGTGCAGTCGCCGTCGATATGGAAAGCGCGTGCGTGGCGACGCAGGGCTTTCGTCTGCGCGTGCCTTACGGCGTGCTGCTCTGCGTGTCGGACAAGCCCGCGCACGGCGAGATCAAGCTGCCGGGGACTGCAGATCGCTTCTACGCCAGCGCCATCGGCTCGCATTTGCGCATTGGTTTGGAGACGATCGCGCTCCTGAAGCAGAACCGCGACCGCCTGCACTCGCGCAAACTGCGCGCGTTTGACGAACCGCCGTTCCGGTGATGCATGGACGCTGAGCTTCGCCGACGAGCCGGAGCGTTAGCCAAGCTCTCGTCGCAAGAGGCGGCAGCGTGGATCATGGCGACATATCCGGTTGAGACCGGGCGAATCCGCGATGCGATGATCTTGGTTCAGCACCGATCTTGGAAGGCGCGCGAGCAGTTCGCGCTAGCACGATACTACCTTGTTGGGACCGTGTGGGCGAACAGTTACCCCTATGAAGCATTCTCCCAGTTCATGTCTCTCGGAAACTACGTCCGAATCTTCGATGGGTGGCAGCCAAGCGCACATCGTGACGTGTCGTTGCTGACCTATTTCCTTGGCATTGCCCTGAGCAAGATGGCGAAGAAAGAGGAAGATCGACGGCGCGTCGACGAGCTAATGAATCGGCTGTGGGAGGGAGTCGCAGACAATGAGTGACGCCTCACGAAAGCTCGTCTCTTCCGGTTCGCCCTACGAACGCGAAGTGGGCTTCTCGCGCGCGGTGCGCGTGGGAAACATCGTCGAAATCGCCGGCACGGCGCCCGTCGGCGCCAATGCGCCGGGCGACATGTATGCGCAGACCAAGCGCTGCCTGGAGATCATCGCGCAGGCGTTGCGGGACGCGGGCGCGGATGTGCGCCATGTCACGCGCACGCGGGTGATGGTGACGGACATGAGCCGCTGGCGCGAAGCGGCCAGGGCGCACGGGGAGATGTTCGGGGATGCGCGGCCTGGCTGCACGTTCGTAGAGGTCAGCGCCTTCATCGATCCGGAGTGGCTGGTGGAGATCGAGGCCAGCGCGGTGGTGGACGACTAGCCCGAAGCGATCAAGGCCGCCGCGGGCGTTGCTTGGCGCTGATCGATTTGATGATCAGCTTGCCTTTGTGGGCGGGGTCGAGCGGCGTCTTTGCGAGTTTCAGCGCCGCCTCCATCAGTCCGCGCACGTTCGCATCCTCAAGCAGTGCGACGTCCTTGAGGACGATATGGCGAACCTGATCGCCGCTCCCGGTGAGGAGGTTTTTCGGGTCCTTCAGCTTGGCCCCGTTCTGCAGGAAAAAGAGGCTCACCCATTTCGGATAGACGGCGATAGAGAAGATGGCCTCCGAAGTCTTTTCGCTCGGTGCGAAGCCGACAGCCAAGGCGTTGTAATTGTCGTAGACGAGCGCGTTTGCGTTCGGGAAACGCTTGCGCATCGCCTGGATCGCGGCCTTTGCCTGTTTGGCGACTTCGGGCGTGAACTTGGCGATGAAGCCGTCGAGTTGCTTGGCGGGGGAGAGGGGGCCGGGAATCAGGCGCTCACGAAGTCTACGATCGCGGCCGCGAATTCCGGCGCGACCACCGCGGTCAGATGATTTCCAGGCACGCGTTCGGCGCGTGCGTTCGGCAGCAACGCCGCCAAGCCTTCGGCGCTGCCATTGTCGGCGTCATCCTTGCCGCTGACGATAAAAATCGGCGTGGCGATCGTCTTCAGCGTTTCCGCCGGCGTCGCCACTTGCGCCTTCATCACGTTGAGCATGGCCCGCGGGTCGAGCTTGGCGCGCTCGATCATCGCGGCGACCACGGCGGCGGCGTTCGGGTTGGCCGAGCGCGCGCCGTTGGCGATGAGGTCTTCAAAATAGCGCACGCGCTGCTGGGCGTTGGTGACGCCGCTGTCGCCCATGCCGCCCAGCACGCAGCGCCGGGGCGCCGCGCCCCGCGCCAGCATGCGCACGGCCGTGCGGGCGCCAAGCGAATAGCCGACCAGGTCGTAGTCGCTGAGGCCAAGGTGTGCGACGAGCGCAAGCCCGTCGCTGCACAGCACGTCGGGCGGGTAAAGAGCGCCGTCGGCGCCCACGGCGGAATGACCGTGTCCACGCAGATCGAGCATGATCGGTTGGAAGCCGGCGGCGACGATGGCTGCGGTGACTCCCGGATCGATCCAGTTGAAGCGGGAGTTGGCCAAGAACCCGTGCAGCATGACGACCGGCCGGCCTTCGCCCTCGACGCGGTAGGAAAGCTCTGCGCCGTCGAAGCTCTGGAACGCGTGGCGCCCAATAGGCTTATCGCTCATGCGCATCAGCATGGCCCGACGCGCGGTTGGCCGCAATCGCGGCCTTTGACGTGGCGGCGGCGGTGGGCCATCTAGCGGCTATGACCCCCGACCGCATCGTCGACTTTGAGCGCGTTTTGAATTTCCGCGATTTCGGCGGTTACGACACGCCGCAGGGGCGCGTGGCGCGCGGGCAGCTCTTTCGCTCGGCCGCGTTTCATGAGGCGAGCGACGCCGATATGGCCAAGCTCGATGCGATGGAGGTGCGCTTCCTCGTGGATCTGCGGCGCGCCGAAGAGCGCAGCCACGAACCCAATCGCTGGCCGGGCGAGAATTGCCGCTCGATTTCCAACGACGAAGGTGCGCCGGCGATGGCGTTGCCGCCGCATCTCGTGGCGCTGCTGCAAAGCGATCTCTCGCCGGCCTCGGTCAAGCAATACATGACCAGCCTCTATCGCGAGATCCCGTTCGATCCGCGGCTGATCAAGCTCTATCGTCATTGGTTCGCCGAACTGGGCGAGGGCGGCGTCGGCGTCATTCACTGCGCCGCCGGCAAGGACCGCACCGGCATCGGCTGCGCGCTCACGCTGATGGCGCTGGGCGTGGATGAGGACACGGTGTTCGCAGACTATGAGTTCACCAACCAGGCCGTCGACATCGAGGCGCGCATGCCGCGCATTCAGCAGCGTATGGAAGAGCGCTTGGCGCGCAAGCTCGATCCCGAAGCGCTGCGGCCGATGCTGGGCGTTGACCTGGATTATCTGCGCGCGACGTTCGAGACGATCGGAGCGCGCCACGGCGGGGTGGTGACGTACATGCGTGACGTGCTGGGTGTAGGCGCCGCAGAGATCGAGAATTTGCGCACGCGGTTGTTGGTTTGATCTTCTCCGCCATCCGGAACTCGCGCAGCGAGACCGGGATCCAGCGAATGACAAGCAAGGCCGCTTGAGCCCCGGCTTCCGGCCGGGCTCCGTTCGTCCGGCATGGCGGAGGCAAAGCTGCCTTAGCTAGCTTGCAGACCCCGCAGTTTTCCGCTTGTCCATCATCTGGTCGAAGTTCGACCACACGCCTTCGCCGCCGTGCCATTCGCCTTTGGTGGCGGCCTTTGAGTATTCGGTAGCGCGCGCTTCGAAGAAGTTGGCGTGCTCGACGCCGTTCAGGATCGCCGTCAGCCACGGGATCGGGTGCTCGCTGACGCCATAGATCTTCGGCAGGCCGAGCTGACCCAGACGCCAGTCGGCGATGTAGCGGATGTATTGCTTGATGTCGGCGTCGGTCATCCCTTGGACCGGACCCATCTCGAAGGCGAGGTCGATGAAGCGGTCTTCGATGCCGACCACGGTCTTGCAGCAATCGACGATGTCGTCTTTCACGCTGGGCGTCAGCGCGTTGGTTTCCTTGGCGAAGGCGTGGAAGAGCTTGATCATGCCTTCGCAGTGCAGACTTTCGTCGCGCACCGACCAGGTCACGATCTGGCCCATGCCCTTCATCTTGTTGAAGCGCGGGAAGTTCATCAGCATCGCGAACGAGGCGAAGAGCTGCAGGCCCTCGGTGAAGCCGCCGAACATGGCGACCGTGCGCAGGATGTCGGCGTCGGTGTCGACGCCGAACTTCTGCATGTAGTCGTGCTTATCGCGCAGCGCCTGGTAGTCCATGAACGCCTGGAACTCGGTCTCGGGCATGCCGATGGTTTCGAGCAGGAGCGCGTAGGCGGCGATGTGGACCGTTTCGATATTGGAGAACGCCGCGAGCATCATCTTGATCTCGGTCGGCTTAAAGACGCGCGAGTAGCGCTCCATGTAATTGTCGTTCACCTCGACGTCGGCCTGGGTGAAGAAACGGAAGATCTGCGTCAGCAGATTGCGCTCTTCGTCGCTGAGCTTCGAGGCCCAATCCTTCACGTCCTCGCCGAGCGGCACTTCCTCAGGGACCCAATGCACCTGCTGCTGCCGGCGCCAGAATTCGTAGGCCCAGGGATAGCGGAACGGCTTGTAGCCGATCGAAGGGGTGCGCAGGCCCGTCAGTTTGGCCCCGTTCTGGCTACCCATGCGTACGTCTCCTTCGATCCGAAACGAACCCTAGATATAGGGAGCTGGCGGCTACTGGCCACCACTAATGGCGTATTTCGATCCGAGTCGTCTTTAAGAAAGGTTACCGGCGACCGGGTTTGCGACTTTGGAGCGATTCATCCGCCGGGGAAGCGGGCTGGGCGTGCGCCGGCTGTGGAAAGCGGGCCTAGAGGAGCCGCCGGGCCTCGGTCGCGCAGTCGTAGGGAAGGCCGGGCTGCCGACAGAAATCCGGCCAATCGCCCGACAGGTTCCAGTACCGGAGCAATCCCTGGTCACGCATCAGAAGCAAGAACCGAGGATCGGCGCGCAGCGGCGCGGCCTGCGGCGCAAAGAGCGCGTCCGGTTGCGGTTCTTTAGTTGCGATCGCGAACGCCGCATCGAGGTCGCCCAGTTGGGCAAGCAGGAGGATAGCCTGTTCAGGCGGAAGCCGGCCTGCACGCTCGCAATCGCTCACCCGCTGCGCGCTTTGTGACGTGGGCGCGCGCAGCGCCTGCACCGCGTGACGCCAGCACGCTTTGTCGCCAGCCGTACGCGCGGCGGAGGCGGGAGCGTTCAAGAGCGCTTCGACCTCGTCGTAGTGACCGCTCCAGAGCGCCATCCGGACGCGCGCGCGCCAGAGGCGGGGATGCTCGGGCCATGCTGGCGCCAGCCGCTCGACGATGTCTCGCGCCGCCTCGCTGTCGCCCGTCACAAGGAGCGAATAAGCTACGCCACGCTGCTTCGATGGCGACAGGGGATCGAGCGACAGGCCGCGCTGATCATAGGCGAGCGCCTCGCCGACGCGCCCCATGCTCAACAGAAGATCGGCGTAGAAGCTGTTGACCGTGCCGTTGAGTTCGTCGCGCTCAAGCGCGCGACGCAGCAGCGCTTGGCGCGCAGACCAGTTGCGTTCCGGTTCGATCAGCGAGAGCGCAATGTAGCTCTCGCCAATTCTGTCGTCTTCGCGGAGCGCGCGCTGCGCCTCAGTGCGAGCGCTTTCAAGCAGCTGCGATCGGAGGGGCTGGGGCGCGTCCTGGCTGGCCACGGCGCTGCTAAGCGCCAGGCGCGCCCGCGCGAGGGTGAAGCGCGGTTCGCGTTCGACGATCTGCACCAGCGCATCCCGCATCTCGAGCGGCGAGTCGCGCGTGCTCTCGCAGGCGCGCAGGAAGAGCGCCAGGACATCGCTGTCCAGTACGGCGCCGCGCTGGCGCAACGCACTTACGCCGCAAGACAGGACGTCGGCGCTGCGTTCTGCCGCCCGCACCCGCAGTCCTTCGATCTGCGCCGCCGGCATGTCGAACGTGCTTGACCACACCGTCACGCCGTCGTTCACGCGCACGATCGCAGTGGTGAGGCGTACGTTTCGCCCGGCGCGCTCGGCCGCGCCGTCGAACGCGAACTGGGCGTCCAACTCGCGCGCGCGCCGCAGACGCTCGTCGCGCGTCGCCGCCGAGGTCTCCGAACGCGCAACCGTCTGAACGCTCATTGCGCTTATGGCGTTGGCGACATCTTCGCCCACGCCTTGCGCCAATTGCTGCAGAGCGACGTCGCCGTCCGGGGCGGCGAGCGAAAACACTGCAACGCGCGGCGAGGCCTCGCGCGCCAGCATCGGCCAAGCCAGCCACAGCGCCACGCCCGCGGCGAGGGCGACGACCGCCCCGATGGCGATGAGGCGCGATTGACGCGCCTTGCGATGGGCGATGTCTGCGGGCGCTGCGTCCGATGCGTGCGCCGTGAGTTCGTAGATGCCGATGCTCTCGTCGATCTTGTCGAGCTTCACCACGCCTTTGTCGACGAGGCGCTCCGCCTGCGCCCCGCGCAGGGCGCGCCGGGCGTCCTCGGACACCACGACCGTGCCAGGCTTTGCAAGCTGTTGCAGGCGGGCGGCGACGTTTACGCCGTGCCCCAGAAGATCGCCGTCGTCCTTCTCGGCGACCTCCCCAAGATGCACGCCGACGCGAATGGGGGGATCAGGATTGGCGGCGAGTTCGGCGGCCGCTTCAAGCGCATGGGCGACGCTCTGAAACTCCATCATCACGGAGTCGCCCGCCGTATTGAACACGCGCCCGCCATGACGGCGCGCGCACTCGGTGGCGCGCTTGCCGAGGCGGCCGACGGCGGCGATCGCGGCGTCCTCGTTGGCCTCGGTCATGGCCGAGAAGCCAGCGACGTCGATCGCAACGATGGTGGCCAGCTTGGTGGTCAAGAACTCCCCCGCGCACCGAGTGTGCGCGAGTGAGTGGCGCGGAGCAATATTCGAGTGGCTTGATTGGCGCGCCTGGCGGCCCGACGCCTAGTGGCGCATCGTGACGGTCACGCCAGCGAAGTTCTCTTCCTGGCTGAAGCTTTGACGTCCGACCTGGGTTGAGACTTCGCGTTCGACGTAGGCCAGGGACGCCTGGACCCCGGCGCGCTCATAAGTGACGCCGGCCGACATGTCGCCGACCTGCACTTGATCTTGCAGTGCAAAGCCGCCGCTGGAGCCGCCGAACTCGCTGCGCTGTCCCGGGCGATAGGTGAGGGCCTGATCATCCGACGCGACAAAGGCGTAAACCGAGCTGCCCTGGCGGGCGCTCGCGTCGCCCTCGCGAACCAGATTGCGGCCGATCCGAACTTCCGACCCGCGGGCGTGCTGATCGACATCGCCATTGCGGTCCGCGCCGAAGGAGGCGCGCTGGGCAATGGAGACGTCGACCGGACCCTGATCGCTCGCCAGTTCAAGTTGCAGCGCGCGAGGCGGCTCGGCGGTTTCGTCGTCGCCGGGTTGCTGAGCCAGCGTCTGGAAGCGATCGGGCGTGTCCTCGCGGACAGTGGCCTGCACACGATCCTGCTGGGTGAACGTTTGCTCGGGGTCGCTGAAATTCACTTGGCCGATGGGCGCTTCCTGCGCGCCGGCCATCCCCGTAGCGGCAATCGCCGCTGCAGCGAGCGTACCTCCTAATAGAACCGCGCGGAGACCCTTGGCCGCCATGTCGGTTTGCCTCCCGAAAAGTGTCTGGAGCGGCAATGCATAACTCTCGCCACGGGTTCCCCAGGAGCGAGGTAACGCTAACGAGAAACCGACTTTGCGTGGCTTTGAGGCAGGACTCAATGACGCATCGTGAGGGTGACGCCCGCGAAGTCCTCGTCATGCGAGAAGCTCTGCGAGCCGGTCCTCACGCTGATTTCCCGCTCGACGTACGCGAGCGACGCCTGAATGCCGTAGACCTCGTAAGTCACGCCGGCCTGCAGATCGCCCACCTCGACACGGTCTTGGAGCGAAAACGAGCCAGATGCGCCGCCGAACGCGTTGCGTCCGCCGGGCCGCCAAGTGAGGGCCTCATCGTCCGACGCGGCGAAGAAATACCAGGTCGGGGTCGCCGACGGGCGGTTGTTGCGCTCGCCGCCCAGGCCGCGGCCGAGGCGAAGCTCGGTGCCGCGGCTTTGTGTCGAGATGTCGCCGTTTTCGTCGACGCCGACTGTGCCGCGATGCGAGATCTGGGCGTCGAGGCCGCGCACGCTTTCCCGCGCCAGCAGCGCGACTTCGTAGCGTTGCGGCCCGTCGTCATCGTCATTGGCGGTCTGCGTGAGGCCGCCGAGATTGGTGAAGCGCGGCCCATCGCTTGGGCCTGCGGAGAGATCAAATCGCCCGCCCGACCCGAACGGGCCCTGCGAATCGGCGAAGCTGACGCCGTCGAAAGCGGCGATGGAACGCGTCGCCGATACATCGTCGGCAAGCGCAATATTGGCAGCGAAGCTAATAAACCCGACCAACCCAACGACCACGAGCCCGCGTAGCAGCATCGCGATCACCTCCCATTAAGCATGAGCATGCTGCAATCAAGGTTAGCGAAGTCTTACTGGCTGTGCGCACCAAGCGCAGCGCCGCCCCCGACTATTTGCAGTGTGCAGGTGCGAAGGGAGGTCAGCTCTCTGCGGGGTCGCCTTCGATCAGGCTGCGCTGCATGATGACGACGTCGAGCCAGCGGCCGAACTTCGTGCCGACGTTCGCGAGCTTCCCGACATATTTGAAGCCGAGCTTCGCATGCAGGCCGATGGAGGCGGCATTGTGAGAGTCGCCGATGAAGGCGAGCGCTTCGCGCGCGCCGTCGTCTTTGAGTGCGCTCAACACTTCATTGAGCAACAGGCCGCCCGCGCCTTGGCGCAGCGACGTCGGGGCGGCGTAAACGGAGACTTCAAACGTGTGGGCATAGGCGGCGCGATCGCGATATTGTGCGGCGTAAGCAAAGCCCAGCACGCGCGAAAGGTCGTGCGGTGGCGAAGCGACGAAATAGGGCCACCGCTTCTCCACCACGCGCGACCAGCGATCCGTTATTTCCGCGAGATTGGGCGGCGCCAGCTCGAACGTTCCGGTTCCGGTCAACACGTGATGGCCGTAGATGAGCTGCACCTGTTCGAGATCCTGCTGAAAGCAGGGGCGGATGATGATGGGCTGCAGCTGTGGCATTAACGCTTCGGTGACGCGGTTTGCGCCGTTGGGTCAAGCGCCATCGCCCCGGCCCGGCTGCGACCGCCGGTCCCATTCACCGTATCCCAACCGCTCCGCGATAGGATCGCCTTCGAAATGGGCGTGGTGGTGACCTTCTGGGCGCGGGGCGCGGCTCCGGCGTTGCTGGCGGCGGCGTTAGCTGCTTGTGCGTCGACGCCAGCGCCGATCAGCGCCGGAGGCTGGTCACGGCCGCGTCCGCAGGCCGAAGAGCGGCTTCCTTACGATCCGGGCGCGCCCCCGCGCGTGCTCTCGGGTCGAGCGCCGCTGCAATGCGTGCCCTTCGCCCGCACTGAATCGGGGATCGAGATCTACGGCGACGCCAATACCTGGTGGCGCCAAGCCGCCGGCCGCTATCCGCGCTCAAATTCGCCGGCGCCCGGCTCGGTCTTCGTGATGCGCGGCTACAACGACCCCGGCCGCGGCCACGTCGCCGTTGTCGTTGACACCGTGTCGCCGCGGCTTATCCGCGTCGACCACGCCAATTGGCTCAATCGCGGTGAAATCAGTGTCGGCGTGCCGGTGCTCGATGTCTCGCCGAACAACGATTGGACCGAAGTTCGAGTGTGGAACGTCCCGCAGGCGCATTGGGGCGGGCGCGTCTACCAAGCGGACGGGTTCATCCATCCATTCCTGTTGCGCGCAACGCTGAGCTGACCTCGAAGGTCCCCCGTTAAGACTTGTTACTTGGCGAACAGTCTAGCGTTAACGTTCATCAGTCCGGACGCGACTACATTTAGTCTTGTCGCCAGTTGTTTACCATATGAACCTCACCTTTCTAGAAGTTCAGCTGCGTAATTAGTTCTTCTTTAACTGCCCGCGGGCGTTTCTGTGTCCCAGTTTGGGGCGAAGCCTCGCCTGGGCGACAGGGCATGTTGACCACGCGCGCACTCCTGATGGCGGCAGCCGCCGCGGCAGGGTTCACAGCGACCGAAGCACAAGCGTTGACGCCGCTTGCGCTCGACACCGCCATCGATCCGATGGTGACGGAAGGGCCTTCCGAGCACGCGACGCTTGCGCCGAGTGCGTTCGAGCGCGCGCCCGACGACGCTTACGAGCCGACCGCGATCATCGCCGATGCGCGCGCGCGCTCGCAGTGCGTTCCGTTCGCACGTCGCGAAGCTGGCGTCGAAATCTATGGCAACGCCAACACTTGGTGGAATCAAGCCGAGGGCCGCTACGAGCGCGTGAGTTCTCCGGAAGAGGGCGGCGTGCTGGTGCTGCGCGGCTACAACAACGCGAACCGCGGCCACGTCGCCGTGGTGCGCGAAATCGTCTCGCCACGTCTTATCATCGTCGACCACGCCAATTGGCTCAACGGCGGCGAGATCACGCGCAACGTGCCTATCCGCGACGTCTCACCTGATGGCGACTGGAGTCAGGTCCAGGTCTGGAATGTGCGCGGGCGCCATTGGGGCGGGCGCACCTATCAGGTGCAAGGCTTCATCCTGAACGTGCTTGAGCATGCGCAGGAACAGCAACAGGCGCAGTCCGCCGCCGTTGCGCTCGGCGCCAGCAGCTAAATTCTAGAGTTAGGCGTCGTTGTCGTCCGGCTTGAGCTGGCCTTCAGCGGCAGAGTCGGTAACGCCGAACGCCTGTGACTTCTTTCCGATCTGAGCAACGTCAAAGCCTTCGGCGGCGAGGCCGCGCTTCAATAGTTCGCGGACGGCCGCGGCGCGGCTCGGCATGCGCTTCTTGAAGCGCCAATCGTCAAGAGCAGCGAGTTCCTCCGGCGTCAGCATGATCTGAAGCCGCTCGCCGCGGGTCAGGTCACTCATTCCGACTATTCCCCGTTCGTATCGCGGGAACCGGTGCGGCGCCCGCCTACCGAATAATGCTCATTTTACTCATTTGTTCCCTGTTGCTCAACGTACCTAGAACGCAGCAGGTAGGCTTAGTAGTGCTTATGTATAAGTTATGGATAGTGACGTGATATTGTCGAGTAAACATGAGTATTTGTAGAGAAATGGCATCGGTTTTATTTGACTGAGCCAATGATTGGCTCATTCTATTTCTTGGAGCGCAACTGGAGACAGCGTGATGGACCCTCGCCACGCGGTCGCGGCCGAAATGGCCGAACGTGGAACTGACCCGCCACAATTATTGCTGAAAGAAGCCCATCATCGGATCGCCAACGATCTGGCTGTGCTGTCGAGCATGGTGCGTTTGCAGGCGCTGAGCGTCAGTGACTCGCGCGCGCCGCTTTCTCCAGCTGAGGCGCGCGCGCTTCTGACGGATGCGGCCGGACGCATCGAAGCGGTGGGCCGTCTGCACCGCACGTTGTGGGCGCAACTCAACGGCGACACTGCGAGCGCCTTCATTGAAGGCATCTGCAGCGACGCCGCATCGTTCGCGGGCCGCAAGAACGACGTGTTCTGCGTCATCAATCTGCCGAGCGAGGTGCCGCCGGAGCGGCTGCGCACACTGGGTTTGCTGATCCACGAACTGGTGCTGAACGCGCTGAAACACGCGCATCCGTCCGGTGTGCGCGGCCGCATCGACATTAGCTGTCGCGAAGAAGCCAACGGCGTCCTTTCGATCGACGTCATGGATGACGGCGTTGGTTTCCCCGACGGCTTCGATCATGAGACCGACGGCGGTTTCGGGTTGAAAATGATCCGGGAACTCGCCGGGCAGTTGGACGCCTTGGTCTCTTTCGATTCCTCGTCCTTGGGTGTGATTTGCCGGCTACGCAGCCGTCCACGCGCTCCGAGCGAGGCTGACGGCGGTTTCCTCCATCGCTGAAATGGCGCTAACCTCCTCAAGACGGCCGAGAGGGACCGGCCGCACGAGGGTGACACAATGGGCAACGGCGCAACGGCGGCCGCGGGCGCGCGTCCGGCAAGCAGCGCGAAGGTAAAGCCGAACCAGCAGGGCGGCATCGCCATCCTGCAATGGTTCACCGAGAGCTGGTTGTTTCAGACTTTCATCCTGCTCTGCATCGTCGCGAACGCGGCGATCCTCGGTTACGACGCTCATTTCGGAGAGCAGAATCGCTATCACTCGCTCATCGAGCAATGGAATCAATACTTCCTGTACATCTTCACAGCCGAGCTCGTGCTTGAGTTTCTGGCGCAGGGTTTCTCGCGCTACATCCGCAATGGCTGGAACATCTTTGACGTCATTGTCGTGGCGATCAGCTATATCGCCGTAAACCCCGCCATTTCCGCCTTGCGGACGCTGCGCGTGATCCGGGTATTTCGTCTGATCAGCGCGGTGCCACAGATGCGGCGGGTGGTCGAGGCGCTGTTCAGCGCCATGCCGGGCATCATCGGCACGTTCGCGATCCTCTGCGTCGTCTTCTATATCGGCGCGGTCATGGCGACGACGCTTTTCCGCGACGCCGACGGCTTCCACGATCTTGGCCAAAGCGCGCTCTCCTTGTTTGCGCTCACGCAGTTTGACGGCTGGGGCGACACCATTCGCAGCCTCTCCGCCACGCACCCTTATGCGTGGGTCTTCATCATGAGCTTTACGGTCATCGCTGCATTCGCGGTGCTCAACCTCTTCATCGGCGTCATCGTCGAAGCCGTACAGGCCGCGCCCAAGGAGATCGAGCGCGAGACAATGCAGGAAGTGGAGCAATTGAGCGAGCAGGTGGCCGACGTGCAGGAGACTCAGGAGGACGCCGCCACGGTCCAGCGAAACATCATGGAGGAACTCCGCGCGCTCCGCGCGGAAGTCGCCGCCATGCGGGCAGGCTTGGCGCCGCCGTCGCAGTAAGCGAGGACGAAAACGCCAAGCGGTCCTAACGGCTGGCCACGAGCACCGGCGGCGTCAGCACGGTGTTGACGCTTTGAATGACGCCGTTTCGTGCCTCCAGGTCGGGCATCACCACCAGTTGATCGTTCACCCGTAAGCCATCGCGTCCATCGATCTGAAGACGATAGCCGCTGGCGGCCTCGGCGCGGGCGACGCGTCCCTGCATGTTGGCGCTCGTCAGTCGCCCGGGTACGACGTGGTAAGCGAGCAGAGCGAGTAGTTCTTCGTGGCTCGCCGGACGCAGTAGGCGGCTCAATTCGCGTTCACCCATGCTGCGGAACGCAGTGTCGGTTGGTGCGAATATCGTGAAAGGGCCTTCCCCGCGCAACGTTTCCCGATAGCCCGCGACTTCAGCGGCGCGCAGGAAGGTTTGGAATTGTCCGGCGGCCGCCGCCACCTCCAGCACGTCGCCATCGGGGCGAGCGGCCACATCGGTGGTCGGCGTCTGCGCGATATGGACGAAAAACCGGTCCTGCGCATGCGCGGCGGCGGGCGCCAACAAAGCGAGTGCGCCAAGCAACGTGGCGCGGCGTGTGGTTGCGTTCGTCATGCGGGGGAAACTCGGAAAGCCGGTTGCGGTTTCGCAAATGACAGATGTGGAACGGGGGGTGGCGCCCCATACCCGCATCGGGGAGAATAGCGCCATGTCCGTCTGGTCCCGCCTTGTCGACATGGCGCAAAGCGCCTTCAGTCCGGGTTTGGACCCGGCGGTAACCGGCGGTGAATGCGCGCCCGATCCGAACGATGTCGGGTTCACGGCCGCAGTGATCGGGCTTGCCGCGAAGATGGCGAAGGCCGACGGCGAGGCCACGGAAAGTGAGTTGCGCGCCGCTGCCCGCGTGTTCCGTCCGCCGCCGGGCGAAGAAGCTGCGTTCCGCCGCGCCTTCAATCTGGCCAAGCAAACCACGCTGGGCTTTGACAGCTACGCCCGCCAGATCGGGCGCAAGTATCGCGCCCGTCCGTGCCTGCTCGAAGACGTGCTCGATGGCCTTTTCCACATTGCCGGCGCCGACGGCCATGTCGGTGAAGCCGAACTCGCCTACCTTGCCGAAGTGGCGACCCATTTCGGCTTCAGCGAATTGGAATTTCGGCGCATCAAGGCGACCAATCTCGGCCTCGAAGCCGACGATCCGCACGCGATATTAGGGCTAATGCCGGGCGCGACGATGGACGAGGTGCGCGAGGCGTGGCGCAGGCTGGCGGCCGAAAATCATCCCGACACCATGCTGGCGCGCGGTGCGCCGCCGGAATTTGTGGAAATCGCACGGGAAAAATCGGCGGCGATCAACGCCGCCTACGCACGCATTCGTGAGGAAATGCCTGCTGAGGTGAAATAGCGAGACGCCTGTGAGCGCCCAACGGGCGCCGCATTGATCCCGGAGGGTTTCAGTCCAATATGGAATGAGCGCCCAAAGGAGGGCCCGCACCGCCTATGCCGATCACCGCTGACGATCCCGCTTCCGCCGCATTCCGTATGGTGACGCGGGTATTGCTTTGGACGACGTTTCTGGTTGGGGCCGCATTCCTCGCCGTGTTCGCCTTTGCGGCGGCGGTCGCGGTTGGACTGATGATCATGGGCGCCGCCATTGCGCTCCGGTTCGCGCCGCGCCGCGCTGAAGTGCGCGCCGACGGCGTGCTGGATGCGCGCCGCACGCCCACCGGATGGGTGGTCGAAGGCGACATCAAGCGCTGAGACTTGCGCTTTAGCCAAACTCATCGCTACTGGCGCCCGTGAGCGTCTTGCAGATCATCGACCGCCCTTCGCCCAATTTCGACGCGCGCACGCGCCCGATCGACTTGGTCGTGCTGCATTACACCGGCATGCAGAACGCCGAGATCGCGCTTGCGCGTCTGACCGACGATACGCCGACTGCGGGCGAATTCCCCGGTCCCTGGCAACGACCCGACGTGTTGAAGGATGCGCCATTGCCGCGCGTCTCCGCACACTACGTCGTCGACGAAGCAGGTGCGGTTTATCGGCTGGTGCCGGAAGAGCATCGCGCCTGGCATGCGGGGGCGGCGAGCTGGGAAGGCGAGGGTGATGTGAATTCGCGCGCCGTCGGCATCGAGATCGTCAATGGCGGCCACGACTTTGGTCTGCCGGATTTTCCCGACGAACAGGTCGCCAGCGTCATCGAACTCACGCGCCAAATCCTGAAGCGCTGGGATCTGAAGCCGCATCGCGTGGTCGCGCATTCCGACATCGCCCCCGAGCGCAAGAGCGATCCGGGTGAGAAGTTCCCCTGGAAGCGGCTCGCCGACGCCGGCGTCTCGATCTGGCCGAAGGCGCTTGTGCATGCCGACATCGCCGACAGCGATCCCGTCATCCGCGCGCAGGAGCGGCTGGCCAAGTTGGGCTACGCCGTGAAGGCGACGGGCTCGCTCGATCCGCAGACGCGTTATGTAGTGATGGCCTTCCAGCGCCGCTTCCGGCCGTCTTCGATCACGGGGCAGATCGACGACGAGACGCAGGCCATTCTGGCGGCGCTGTCGCTGCAGATGCCGCGGTATTAGCGGCGATTGAATTGCTCGAAGGCTTCGCGGAACGCCTGATCCTGAAGCGGGCCGTGCGCGCACAGAAGATAGACGGTGCGGCCGGCGCGCGCGACCAACGCGTTCAACTGCGGATGATGCTCCTCGGTCTTGAACGAAATGCCCGAAGGGCCGTCTTGCCGGATGATGCCGTCTTCGCTCTGAAATGCGAAGCGGCCGCCGCGGGCGTAGGCCGCCACAAGCGCGTCGTAGGCGCCGATGGCGTCTCCCTCATCCGCGAACGTCGCCATGCCGGTGACTTGGGTGATGACGCCCGAGCGCGGGGAGAACTTGACCTCGAAACTGTCGAACGGCGGATAGCTCTCGGGCGGACGCACTGTGCGGTCGAAATCGGCCAGCGGATGCGGCGAGCGTCCGGTGCGCCCGTTGGCGCGCCGTGCGCCGAAGGTCTGTCCGAACGCGCCCTCCATCGTGCACTGCTGCGCGACGGTGTCCGCGTCCCAGTTCTGGGCCGACGCCTCGGCGCTGAAAAGCGCGGCGGCCGCCGCCAGCGTCCAGATGATGGCGCGCATACGCGTCCTCCCCACCGCCACTTTCAACGCGCGCCAGTTGTGCTGGCAAGTGTGATGTCTATATTGCGCTCGCCAGTCGGCCGGGCGGCCGCGGGCGCAATGCTGGAAACGGCGCGCTCGAGGAAAGTCCGGGCTCCACGCGGATACGGCGGCGGGTAACGCCCGCCGAGAGCGATCTCAGGGATAGCGCCACAGAGAATAGACCGCCGATGGCTCGCAAGAGCACAGGCAAGGCTGAAACGGTGGAGTAAGAGCCCACCGCGCCGACCGTAAGGAAGGCGGCATGGCAAGCCCCGCCGGGAGCAAGACCGAATAGGGATGTGAGGCGCAGCGATGCGTCAGGCCTGTCCGTAGGCCCACATCCGGGTAGGTCGCGAGAACCATGCGGCGACGCATGGTCCAGAGGAATGGTCGTCACCGGGTAACCGGTACAGAACCCGGCTTACAGGCCGACTGGCATTTATTCTCCACGACCTGCGGGGCGGTCCGCGAAGTTCGCAGACTCGCGATAGCATTGCCCCGATGAGCCATGCTCCCGTCCTTCTCGCAGAAGCGATGACCGCGCTCGCCCTTCAGCCGGGCGCGCTTTACGTCGACGCCACCTTCGGCGGCGGCGGGTATTCGCGCGCCATGCTGGCGGCGGGCGCACGGGTGCTGGCCTTCGACCGCGATCCTGACGCGATAGCGCGGGGCGCTGTGCTCTCCGCCGAGTTTCCGGACCGCTTTCAGCTCATCGAGAGCCGATTCAGTGAAATGGATCGGTTCGTAAACGAACCCTTAACGGGGGCCGTGTTCGATCTCGGCGTGTCCTCGTTCCAGTTCGACGAGGGCGCACGCGGTTTTTCGTTTCAAGCGGATGCGGATCTGGACATGCGGATGGAGAAATCCGGGCCAAGCGCCGCCGAGGCGGTGAACAAGCTGAGCGAGGCCGCGCTCGCCGATCTGATCTGGGGCTACGGCGAGGACGACGCATCGCGCCGCATCGCCCGCGTGCTGGTGCAGGAGCGCGCGCATCACGCGATCACGCGGACAGGGCAGCTTGCCGAACTGGTCGAACGCGCTGTCGGCGGACGCAAAGGCGCACGCACGCATCCAGCGACCAAGACCTTTCAAGCCCTGCGCATGCTGGTGAATGATGAGCTGGGCGAACTAGCGCGGGGGCTGTCGGCGGCCGAGCGCGCACTGTCGCCGGAAGGCCGCCTCGTTGTCGTCTCGTTCCATTCGCTGGAAGATCGCCTGGTCAAGAACTTCATCACCGAACGCGCCGATGCGCGTGGACGCGGCTCGCGCTATGCGCCGGACTTGCCGCCGGAGCGGGCGCCCAGTTTCCGGCTCGAGCACAAGCGGGCCACCGCGCCCAGCGACCAAGAAACCGCCGGCAATCCGCGGGCGCGCTCAGCCAGTTTGCGCTGGGCGGTGCGCACAGATGCGCCGGCCTGGGGCGAACTCGAGGCGCCGGCGCTGGCGCCCAAAGCAGAGGCTGAATGGAAAAAGCTCATTTGATCCGCGCCGCGCAGATTGGCGCGGCGGTGCTGATCGTCGCGCTGGTGATTGGCGTCTACAAGGCCAAGACCGACGCTTCTCGCACCGAAGCGCACGTGCGTGCGCTGCAGCGTCAGATTGCCGACGGCGAAGCCGACATCCGCGCGCTACGCGCCGACATCGCGCAACAGGAAACGCCGGCCAATGTAGAGCGGCTCGCGCGCGAACGGCTTGGCGTCACCGCAGGCAGCGAGAGCCACGCACTGCCCGAAAGCGCCATCGACCGTGCGCTGCCGGCGCCGCGTTCGGATCAGCCGCACGAATGAAGCCGTTCGGACCGACCGCCGCCTATGCGCGCGAGGAGCTTGAGATCGAGCCCGGTCTCGAAGCCGCGCCCGCGCGCAATCGCGTCCGCTTTCTGGCGATCGGCGTGTTCGCTGTGCTGCTGTTGCTGGCTGGCCGCGCCATCCAGCTGGCTTTCTCCGGCGACCCGCTCGCCGCGCCGCGGGCGGGCACGAGTGCGACTGTTTCGCGCGCGGACATCGTGGATCGCAACGGCGTGTTGCTGGCCACCACGGTGCGCGCTTATGCGCTGACCGCGACGCCGAGCCGGGTCTGGAATGCGCGCGAGACGGCGCGCGCGTTGATGCGCATCTTCCCCGACCTCGATCGCGCTGCGACCGAGCGGCGGCTGGGAGACACCTCGCGCCAACTCATTTATCTCCGCCGCAGCCTGACGCCGGAAGAGCGTGAGCGCGTGCTGGCGCTGGGGCTCGGCGGCATCGGCTTCGAGGCGGAGGACCGCCGCGTCTATCCGAACGGCGCGCTCGCGGCGCAGGCGCTCGGCTTCACCGATGTCGACCTAAATCCGCTGGCAGGCGTCGAGCGCGGGCTGGATGAGCAAATCCGCGCCGCCGGCGCCGCAGGGCGGCCCGTGCGCCTCACCATCGATGTGCGCATCCAGCACGCGCTTGAAGTCGAACTCGCGGCCGCTGCGCAATCCGCCGGCGCGGACTCGGGCGCCGCCATCCTGCTCGATGGCCGCACCGGGCAAACGTTGGCGCTCGCGTCCTGGCCGAACTTCGATCCGAACGAAGCGGGTCAGGCTTCCGAAGCGGCCCGCCGCGACCGCGTCGCCGGGGACGTGCACGAGCTTGGCTCGACCATGAAGCCGTTCACGGTGGCGATGGCGCTGCAGGAGCAGCTCACGACATCCGGCGAGCTCTTCGATCTGGCGCCGTTCGAGATCGACGGCTCGCGCATCGAAGACCATGAGCCGATCACCGGTTATGCGACGCTGCGCGATATCCTCGCGCGCTCGTCCAATATCGGTGCGGCGCGGCTGGCGCTTCGTCTCGGCGGCCAGCGGCAGCGCACCTATCTGGAGCGCCTGGGCCTCACCTCGCCGGCGACGCTCGAAGTCGGCCGCAACCAGGCGCCCTTGGCGCCGCGCGCCGGCGGACGGCGCGACATCGCCGGCCTGGGCTTTGGCTACGGCCTCGCAGCGACGCCGGTGGCGCTTGCAGGGGCTTATACCGTGTTCACCAACCAGGGCGCGCGCGTGGCGCCGACCTTGGTCATGCGCGAGCAGCCGCAGGCGCATACCCCAGTGTTTCAGCCGCAGGTCGCGCGCCAGCTCATCCTCTACATGCGCGCGACGGTCACCGACGGCACCGGCCGCGCCGCCGATGTCCCTGGGCTTGAGGTCGCAGGGAAAACCGGCACGGCGGAAAAGCTCGGTGCGGACGCTGCCTATGACGAGGGCCGCAATTTCTCCTCTTTCGCCGGCGTATTCCCCGCCTCGAACCCGCGCTATGTCATCGTCGTTGCGCTTGATGACACCGGCGCGGGCGAAGCGGGCGGCGTTGTCGCCGCCCCAGCCGTGGCGCGCATCCTGCGTCGCGTGGCGCCCATGCTGGGCCTCAGCGTGACGCCACGGGCGCCGACGCGCTAGGGAGAGGGAATGAAGCTAGGCCAATTGTTCGATGCCGGCGTGCCGCCGGATGCGGCGGCTGTGGAGATCACAGGGCTCACGGCGGACTCGCGGCAGGTGAAGCCGGGTTATTTGTTCGCGGCGCTGAAGGGCGTCGCCGCGCACGGGCGTGACTTCGTTGCGAAGGCGGAGGCGCAGGGCGCCGCGGCGATCCTGTCGGCTGGCGACCTCGCGAGCGCGCCGCGCGCCGCGCATGTGGTCGCGGACAATCCGCGCCGTGCGTTTGCTTTGGCGGCGTCGCGCTTCTATCCGCGGCGGCCGAAGACAATCGTCGCCGTCACCGGCACCAACGGCAAGAGCTCCACCGTCGACTTCCTCCGCCAGATTTGGACGGCGGGCGGCGAACGCGCGGCGAGCCTCGGCACGCTGGGCGCGATCGGTCCCAGCGGCGTCATCGATCTCGGCCACACCACGCCGGATCCGGCGGCGGTGCACGCGACGCTGCAGACGCTTGCCGACGACGGCGTCACTCATCTGGCGATGGAAGCGTCGAGCCACGGGCTCGAACAACATCGTGTCGATGGGCTGACGTTCGATGCGGCGGCGTTCACCAACCTGACGCAGGACCATCTCGATTACCACGCTGACATGGCTGCCTATCGCGATGCCAAAATGAAGCTCTGGGCGCTGGTGAAGGCTGGCGGCGCCGCGATCATCAATGCGGACGCCGCCGAAAGCATGGCGTTCGAAACAGGTGCGAAGAAGCGGGGGCTCGACATTATCCTCTGCGGCTGGCGCGCGCCGCGGGAGCATGCGCTTAAGATCGTTGAGATCAGCCCGCGCCCCAATGCGCAGTTGATGACACTGCGTTGGAATGGCGTCGAGACGGACGTTGAGCTGCCGCTGATCGGCGAGTTCCAGGCGTTGAACGCGGTGTGCGCCGCGGCGCTTGCGCTCTCGCTGGACGAAGCGCCGGAGAAAGTGTTCGCCGGGATGACGCAGCTGAAGCCGGTGAAGGGCCGCATGGAGCACGTGGGCGCCAGCAAGAGCGGCGGGCATGTGTTCGTTGATTATGCGCACACGCCTGACGGCCTGGACGTCTTGCTGCGCGCTGCGCGCCCGCACGCGCCGGGACGGATTATCGCGGTGTTTGGTTGTGGCGGTGATCGCGATACGGACAAGCGTCCCAAGATGGGCGCGATCGCGGCGCGGCAGGCGGACGTGCAAATCGTCACCGACGACAACCCGCGCAGCGAGGATGCCGCCTCCATCCGTAGGGCAATTCTCGCCGCGGCGCCGAACGGGGTTGAAGTGGGCGACCGCGCCGAAGCGATCCGCAAGGCCATCGCGATGATGCAGCCTGGCGACGCAGTGCTGATCGCGGGCAAAGGCCACGAGACCGGACAAATCATCAAGGGCGTGACGCATCCGTTCTCGGATCAGGACGTCGCGCGTGCGGCGCTGGAGATCTGACTTGTATTCGCACTCAGTCATTCCAGACGCGCGAAGCGCGATCTGGAACTCAGGGCAAACGCTCAGCTCTACGATCCCTGGATTCCAGATCGGCCTCCGGCCGTCTGGAATGACTGAAAGAAAGGGGCGTCATGTCTGAGCCATTGTGGACCGCGAGCGACGCAGCCGCCGCAACCGGCGGTGGATTGCGCAATGGTGTCGGGTGGAGCGCCAACGGCGTTTCCATCGACACCCGTACGCTGGAGCCCGGCGACCTCTTCGTTGCGCTGAAAGACGTGCGCGACGGGCATGACTTCCTGGCGCAGGCCTTTGTCTCTGGCGCGGGTGCAGCACTTGTCTCCGATGCGAGTAAAGCGGAAAGTCTGGGCCCCGTGCTCGTTGTGCACGATGTGCTCGACGGCTTGCGTAAGCTCGGCGAAGCCGCGCGCGATCGCAGCGCCGCCAAGCGCGTCGCCGTCACCGGCTCCGTCGGCAAGACCTCCACCAAGGAAGCGCTCGCGCATTGCCTCGCCGCCAGTGGCAAGACCCATCGCAGCGTGAAGAGCTACAACAATCATTGGGGCGTGCCGCTGACGCTTTCGCGCATGCCGGCCGACAGTCAGTTCGCCGTGTTCGAGATCGGCATGAACCATCGCGGCGAAATTCTGCCGCTGACCAAGCTGGTGCAGCCGCACGCCGCGCTCGTCACCACCATCGCGCCGGCGCACGTGGAGAACCTGGGTTCGCTTGAAGCCGTCGCCGATGAGAAGGGCGACATCTATGCCGGGCTTGAGCCCGGCGGCTCCGCCATTATCCCGTTCGATGCGCCGCATGCCGATCGTCTGGTTGAGGCCGCCGAGCGCAATGGCGCCAACATTATTCGTTTCGGCCGCGGCGCAGAGTGCGAAGCGCGGCTCATCAAGTTCGACATGGAAGCCGACGGCTCCAACGCGGAAGCGGAAATTCTCGGCCGCCTGATCAGGTATCGCGTCGGCGTCGAGGGTGCGCACTGGGCGCTCAACTCGGTCGCCGCGCTTGCAGCTGTGGATGTGGTTGGCGGCGATGTGGAGGCCGCCGCGGCGGCGCTGGCGGGTCTGCGGGCCGTCGACGGGCGCGGCGTGGCCAAGCAGGTCGCGGCCAAGTTCGGATCGTTTCTACTTGTGGATGATTCCTACAACGCCAATCCCGCCTCGATGGCGGCGGCGTTTTCCACATTGGGCGCGCGCCCTGTTGGAACAGGCGGACGCCGGATCGCCGCACTCGGCGACATGCTGGAACTTGGGCCCGACGAGCGCGCCTATCACGCTGGCCTCGCGCAACCCCTTGATGCCGCAGGGATCGATCTGGTTTTCGCAGCTGGGCCCCGCATGGCGGCACTCATCGAGGCGCTTCCGCCGGAGCGTCGCGGCGGCTATGCCGAGACTGCCGACGCTCTGATTCCGATCATCGCCAGTTCGTTGCGGGATGGAGATGTCGTGCTCGTGAAGGGTTCGAACGGGTCGAAGATGATGCGCGTTGTCGATGCGCTCACGCGGCTCACGGGGAGTGCTTAATGCTCGAACTGCTGGGGCAACACACAGACGTCTCCCAATTCTTCAACCTCTTCAACTACATCACCTTCCGCACGGGCGGTGCGATGTTCACCGCCATGATTTTCGCGTTCGCCTTCGGCGGACCGTTCATCGTCTGGCTCAGGAAGAAACAGGGCAAAGGCCAGCCGATCCGCGAGGACGGCCCGCAAGGACACCTGCTGACCAAGAAGGGCACGCCGACCATGGGCGGGCTCATTATCCTCATTCCGTTGACCGTCTCGTCGCTACTCTGGTCGGATCTGGAAAACCCCTACGTGTGGGCGGTGCTCATCGTGACGCTGGGCTTCGGCGCCATCGGCTTCGTCGACGATTTCGCCAAGGTCACCAAGCAACACCATGGCGGCCTGTCGGCGCGCCTTCGTCTCTTCTTCGAGTTCACGATCGCACTTGTGGCTTGCGTTGCGATGCTGGCGGCCGAGTGGGTGGCGACGACGCCTAACGGCCCGCACGACATCATGGGTTTCGTGAACGCGCTGATGGCGGGGCAGTCAATCACCGCGGTGGCGCTGCCGTTCCTGGACGGATGGGGCCTGCAGCTCTGGGCCGGCTACATTCTCTTCACGATGTTCGTGATCACCGGTTTCGGAAATGCGGTGAACCTGACGGATGGACTCGATGGTTTGGCCATCGTCCCGGTGATGATCGCCGGCGGCACGTTCGGGGTGATCTGTTATCTGGTTGGCCGCGTCGACTATTCGCTTTATCTCGGCATTCCTCACGTCGCCGGCGTCGGCGAACTCTCGACAATTCTGGGTGCGCTACTCGGCGCTTCGCTTGGCTTCCTCTGGTACAACGCGCCGCCGGCCCGCGTATTCATGGGCGACACCGGCTCGCTGGCGCTCGGCGGCTTGCTGGGCGCGGTGGCGGTGGCCACCAAGCACGAGATCGTGCTTGCGATCGTAGGCGGTCTGTTCGTGCTCGAAACCTTATCGGTGATGCTGCAGGTCGCAGTGTTCAAGCGCACCGGCAAACGTGTGTTCTTGATGGCGCCCATCCACCACCATTTCGAGAAGCTCGGCTGGCAGGAGCCAACGATTGTCATTCGCTTCTGGATCATTTCGGTGATCTTCGCGCTCGCGGGCTTGGCGACATTGAAGTTGCGTTGACGGTGCAAAGCAGCGCAAACCCGCACTCCTTCGTTGGAGGTTGGGAGGCGATCGGATGATTCCGATCACGGAATTCAAAGGCCGCGACGTTGCGGTGTTCGGCTTGGCGCGCACCGGGCTTGCGGCCGCGCGTGCGCTGACCGCCGGCGGCGCCCGCGTGCATGCCTGGGACGACAACGACGTCTCGCGCGCCAACGCCGAGGCGCAGGGCGTCCCGGTCTCCGACATCAACAGCCGCGACTGGCGCAGCTTTGCGGCGCTCATCCTCTCGCCCGGCGTGCCGCTGACGCATCCTGAGCCCCACCGCGTTGTGACGCTGGCCGACGCCGTCGGCGTGCCGGTGATGGGCGACATCGAGCTCTTCGCACGCGCCGTGAACGCGCTGCCGCCGACGCAGCGGCCAAAGCTTATTGGCGTCACCGGCACCAACGGCAAGTCGACGACCTCGGCCTTGATCGCCCACATCCTGAAGGAGGCGGGCAAGGATGTCCGTCTCGGCGGCAATATCGGCGCGGCGGTGCTGGAGCTGCCCGCGCTGCACGCGGGCGCCTATTACGTGATCGAGTTGAGTTCCTTTCAGTTGGACCTCACGTCGTCGCTGCGCCTCGACGTCGCCGTCTGGCTCAACACGACGCCCGACCATATCGACCGGCACGGCGCCATGGCCGGCTACGTCGCCGCGAAGAAGCGCATCTTCCAGAACCAGGGGGCCGACAGCTGGGCCGTCATCGGCGTCGATGACGACATCACCGCCGCGGTCTGCACGGAGCTCACGCGCGCCGCGTCGCAATATGTGGCGCCGATCTCGGCCGGGCAGTCGCTCGGGCGCGGCGTAAGCGCGCTAGGTTCCAAGATTGTCGACTCGCTGGGCGGCCGTTCGGAAATCGTCGCCGACATCTCCGACGCGCCGGCGCTCGCCGGGCGCCACAATGCGCAGAACGCCTGCGCCGCCTACGCTGCAACCCACGCCATGGGCATCACGCCGGGCGTTATTGCTGCGGCGCTGAAGACGTTCGGCGGGCTGCCGCATCGGCTCGAGCGCGCCGGCACCGTCGAGGGCGTACGCTTCATCAACGACAGCAAAGCGACCAACGCTAACGCCGCCGCACAGGCGCTCGCTGTCTATCCGCGGCTTTACTGGATCGCAGGCGGTGTGCCGAAGGACGGCGGCATTGACGAACTCGCTTCATTCTTTCCGCGCATTGCGCGGGCTTACCTGATCGGCCAGGCGGCCGGAGAGTTTTCCGACACGCTCAAAGGCAAAGTCGCGGTGACGATGGCGGGGCATCTGGAAGCTGCGGTGAAGCTTGCGTACTCCGATGCGAAAGCGTCGGGCGAACCGCATCCGGTGGTTCTGCTTTCGCCTGCGTGCGCGTCGTACGATCAATTCCGTTCGTACGAAGAGCGCGGCGACAAGTTCAAGCAATTCGTCGCGGCGCTGGCGCAAGCGCAGCCGCCGCACACGAACGGCGCGCGAGGCTCGGCGTGACCGCGGCCGCCGCGATGGGGGAGCGCTTTGGCCGGGCGCTCGACCGCGCGCGCACCTACGATCGCCCGCTGCTCGTCATGGCGGCAATTCTGTTCGGCCTGGGCATCCTCCTGTCGATGGCGACGAGCCCGGGCCAAACCGCGCGCATCCGCATTGATGAAGCGTTCTATTTCGCCGCGCGGCAGGCGGCCTACGCCGCTATCGGCGTGGTTGTGATGCTGGGCGCTGCGGCGCTCGATCCGCGCCGAGTTCGGCGCGCGAGCGTGATCCTGGCGGCGATCATGCTACCGCTTTGCGCTGTGGCTGCTTGGATCGGCCCGGAAGTGAAAGGCGCGCAGCGCTGGTTCGATTTCGGCTTTGCATCGCTGCAGCCATCGGAAATTCTGAAGCCGGCGCTGGTCGTCGTGTGGGCCTGGATGTTGGGCGAAAGCATGAAGCGGCAGGGTTTTCCCGGACGTTGGGTCGCCCTCGGACTCTACGCGCTCGCCGCAGCGGCGCTGCTGTCACAACCCGACATCGGTCAAACCACGCTGCTTGGGCTTGTGCTGGGCGCCATGCTCATTCTCTCCGGCATGGCGCTGCGCTGGGTGCTGGGCGGTGCGGTGCTCGCCGGTTTCAGCGCGTGGGCGATCTATTCCTTTTATCCGCATGCACGCGACCGCATCGACGCATTCCTCAATCCCGAGGGCGAAGCGCATTACCAAGTTGGGCGCGCGCTCGACGCCATCGCCGCCGGCGGAGTGTTCGGGCGCGGCCCGGGAGAAGGCGTCATCAAGCGCTCGTTGCCTGACGCCCACGCCGATTTCGTTTACGCCGTCGCTGCGGAAGAGTTCGGATTGCTGGCGTCAATTGGGCTGATTGTATTGTTCGGCGCCTTCGCCTTCCGCGGCTTGTCGCGCGCGAGCCGACTGAACGAACCGTTCGAACAGATCGCTGCGGCGGGCCTGGTGGCGCTGCTGGTCACGCAGGCGGCCATTCACATTGCGGTCAATCTCAGTCTTGTCCCGGCTAAGGGCATGACTTTGCCGTTCATTTCTTTTGGCGGTTCCTCCATGGTCGGGTCGGCGCTCGCATTGGGCTTCCTGCTCTCGCTGCTGCGTGATAGGCCCGGCGCTTATCTCTATGCGGGCCGGGTTCATACATAAGCCGCATGTCAAAGAAGGTCGTCGTCATCGCCGCTGGCGGAACCGGTGGACACTTGTTTCCCGCTGCTGCGTTCGCGGAGGAAATGTTCCGGCGCGGTTGGCGTGTCGTGCTGATGACCGACGCGCGCGGACGCCGGTACGCCGAGGGCTTTCCGGCCGAGCGCATCGAGGACGTCCCGGCAGCGACGATCAGCGGCAACCCGCTCAAGCTCATTCCTGCGTCGTTCAAAATTCTGCGCGGCATCAACGCGGCGAAGAAGCGCTTCAAGGAATTGCAGCCGGCGATCGTGGCGGGCTTCGGCGGGTATCCGTCGTTCCCCGCTTTGATGGCGGCGCGGCGCTACAAAATTCCCATCGTCATACATGAACAGAATTCCGTGCTCGGCCGCGTCAACCGCGCAATGGCGACGAGCGCGCGGGTCGTCGCGTGCGGCTTCGATCGTCTCGATCGGCTGCCGACGAGCGCCGAGGGGCGTAAGCACGTGGTCGGCAATCCGGTGCGGCTGCCGATCCTCGCGGTGCGCGAGCGGCCCTATCCGGAGGCGCCGGCGGGAGGCCGGCTTAACCTCTTCATCACCGGCGGTAGCCAAGGCGCACGCATCTTCGGCGAAGTCATCCCCGAGGGCATCGCGCTCCTGCCGGAACCGTTGCGTGCGCGCCTCGACGTCGTGCATCAGGTTCGCGAAGAACAGATCAAGGCGGCAACCAATGTCTATCAGCGCGCCAAGGTGAACGCCGAGGTCGCGGCGTTCTTCACCGACATGGGTCAGCGTCTTGGAGCGGCGCATCTGGTCATCGCTCGCGCCGGGGCATCCACGGTGACCGAACTCCAGGTCGCGGGCCGGCCGGCGGTGCTGATCCCGTTCGCCGCCGCCGCCGACGACCACCAGACCGCCAACGCGGAAGGCCTCACCGCTGTCGGCGCCGCGGATGTCTTCACCGAGGACGAGTTCAATCCGCGCGCTCTCGCCGCGTTGCTGGAGCGCCGTCTGGCGGACCCGCACGGCCTCGCGGTCCGGGCCGCCGCCGCCCGCGCGGCCGCCAAGCCCGAAGCGGCCAAGTCGCTGGCTGACCTGGCTGAGGGCGTCGCGGCTTAACCACGCCTCTCGAACGGACCTGCATCCAGAACCGCGCCCGGCGGCGGTTCAGGTTCAAAAGGGGCGCGACGCTGCCCTGGAGAAAGGCCGATGGAGCTGTTCCGAGATTTTTGGTGGCTGATGTTCCCGCTGTTTGGGATGTTCATGTCGGCTTGGGGCATGGCGCGCGAGTCGAGCCGCCGCGACGCGATCCTGCGTGACGCCCATCAGCAATTGGAGCGCGGTCAATGACGTTCGCCGACTTCTTCGCCCATTATTGGTGGCTGATGTTTCCGGTGTTCGGGATGGTCATGGCCATCATGGGCATGTTCCAGAGCGAACGTCAGCAACGCACCATGATCGACCTCATCAAGTCGTACACGGACCAGGGCAAAGAGCCGCCGCCCGAACTGCTGAAGCTCGCCTCGCAGAGCCTGCAAGCCGAAGCGCAAAAGCAGTCCACCTCGTCATCGAATGCCGATAGCCGCGCGTGGTCGTTCATCACCTTCGCCGCGCTCGCGGGCGGCTTTGGCACCGGCTATTATTTCGTGCGCGCGGAGGAATGGGCCTGGGCCTTCCTCATTGTTGCGGTGACCATGGGCGTGATGGCCGCGGGCGCGCTCTTCATTCTTCTCTTTGGCCGCAAGTCCTAGAGCCAAGCATGGACGCCGCCGAAGAGGCGCGTTTGGTCGGCGAAGCGCGCAGGGGCGATCTCCGCGCCTTCGGAAAGCTGGTGGACCGCCATCAGCCCGCCGTGCGCGCTTTTCTCAGAAGGCTGGTCGGTACGCCCGCCGACGCTGACGACCTCGCGCAGGAAGCGTTCGCGCGCACTTGGCAGGTGCTTGACCGCTTCGACGGCAGTTCGAGTCTGCGCACCTTCGTTTGCGGCGTAGCCTATCAATACTGGCGCCGTGGCCGGCGCGCGACGATGCGGGCGCAGGCGCGCGATACGGCCTATGCGGCGCTGGAAGACACTCAGACCAACCCACCGCAGCGGGTGCAGGCGCGGCTGGCGCTACGGCGGGCGATGGAAGACCTCCCCCAGGACGTGCGCGCGGCGCTGGCGTTATGCCTGGGGCAAGATTTTACGCACCAGGAGGCGGCTGATGTGCTGGGCTTGCCGCTCGGCACGGTCAAATCCCATGTTACAAGAGGGCGCGCGCGCCTGCAGGCGGCGCTCGGCGTGACGCCGGAGAAGGGTCCATGATGGCCGAACTGAACGACCACGAATTGGCCGACTTGCTGGGTGAGCCGCCAAGGACCCCGGATCCGGGTTTCCGCGTCGATGTGTTCGCGCGGATCACCGAAGCCGCGCGCCGGCGCGCGGCCTTGCAACGCGCCTTCAGGCAAGTGGGGGCGTTCGCCCTGATCGGCCTGGTGATCGCGGCGGCGCAAACCTTCGGTCTGACCTGGGATGCGGCGCAGCCGGTCGTGATCGCCGCGGTTTTTGTCGGCGCGGCATATCTGTTTGCGCACTTGACGATGGCCGGTCCGGGCGCTGTTCTCGGCCGCTCGCGCGCGGCTCTGCGCGGCCGCTTCTGAGGACGACGATGGCGAAGAAGTTTCAGGTCTTTTCGACGCTGCTGAGCACCGGGCAGCCCAAGGTGCTGGCCGAGACCGACGATCCCGCCGAAGCATTGCGCCATACACGGGATCTCGCCAAAGGCGGCTACCTCCGGCTCAGCATCGGCTTGACCGGCACCAGCAAGTTCTGGGACCCGCAGGCGTTCGCGCAGGAACATAAGCTCCGTTAGCGCAGCGCTTGAGCAAGCATCGCCTTTGATGCGCGCCTTTGGGCGCCTATAAGAATGCGGGAGAGGTTTTCATGCTGCGCCGCGCCATTCCATTCGACACTGGGCCGATCCATTTCGTCGGCATCGGCGGTATCGGCATGTCCGGCATCGCCGCGGTGATGAAGAATTTCGGCTATGAGGTCACCGGCTCCGACGCCAAGGATAGCGCCAACACAGAGCGCCTGCGCGCGCAGGGCATCCAGGTCAGCATCGGTCACAAGGCGGACGCCGCGGCGCACGCCGGCGTGGTGGTGATTTCCTCGGCGATCAAGGACGGCAATCCGGAGGTCGACGCCGCGCGCGCCCGCGGCGTGCCGATCGTCAAGCGCGCCGAGATGCTGGCCGAGATCATGCGCCTGAAGTGGAACGTCGCGGTCGGCGGCACCCACGGCAAGACGACGACGACTTCGATGATCGCGGCGCTGCTCGACGCCGGCGGCAAGGACCCGACCGTTATCAATGGCGGCATCATCAACGCCTACGGCGCCAACACGCGCATCGGCGAAGGAGAATGGATGGTGGTGGAGGCGGACGAAAGCGACGGCACTTTCACGCGTCTCCGGGCCACCGCCGTCGTCGTCACCAACATGGATCCCGAGCACCTCGATCATTACGGCTCGGCCGAGGCGATGAATGCGGCGTATCAGACGTTCGTCGAGAACATTCCGTTCTACGGCTTCGCGGTGATGTGCCTCGACCATCCGCAGGTGCAGGCGCTGGCCGCCTTGGTGCGCGACCGGCGCATCATTTCCTACGGCTTCAATCCGCAGGCCGACGTCTGCGCCGTCAATGTCCGTCCGTCGCGGGAAGGCTCCACCTTTGACGTGGTGGCGCGGAAGAAGGGCGAGGGGCCGGGTGTCACCATGCACGACCTCTTCCTGCCGGTGGCGGGCCGCCACAACGTGCAGAATGCGGTCGCCGCGATTGCGGTGGCGCGCGAGCTGGGCGTCACCGACGCCGGCATCCGCAAGGGCCTCAAAAAGTTCGCCGGCGTGAAGCGCCGATTCACCACGACCGGCTATTGGAATGAGGTGCGCATCGTCGACGATTATGGTCACCACCCGGTGGAGATCGCCGCGGTGCTGGCCGCCGCGCGTGAGATGACGGAGGGGCGCGTGCTCGCGGTGGTGCAGCCGCACCGCTACACGCGCCTGCGCGACTTGTTCAAAGAATTCTCCACCTGCTTCAACGACGCCGACATCGTTGCAGTCGCGGACGTGTACTCGGCCGGTGAAGCGCCGATTGAAGACGTCAACGCCGATGCGCTGGCGATTTCGCTGAAGAGCCACGGGCACCGCGACGCGCGGCGGATTCAGAGCTTGGACAATCTGTCGGAGTTCGTGCGCGCTGAGGCGAAGCCGGGTGATATTGTCGTGTGCCTGGGTGCGGGGGATATCACGGCCTACGCCAATGCGTTGCCGGGCAAGCTGGGCGCGGCGGCGGCGTGATCAAGGGCCTGCTCGCGATCGCGCTGGGCGCAGCGATTGCGGCGTGTGCGGCGAACTCGTCGTTGCTGCCTGCAGATCGCGTTCGCGACCCAGCCAGCGCCATAAGAATTGCTAGAGAGGCTTGCGCCGGCGGCATTGCGCCGTCGGTTGGTGAAGGATGGTGGCGCACCCGTCTCCGCGACCGCGTCTGGCGCGTTTGGCTCACGGCGCCGGACGAACGCGCTCCAAGCTACGAAATCTATGTCCAAGCGGCCGACGGATCATCCGAAGGCTGCATGATCGCCGTGAGGGCGGATTGAGGCGAAGCGCATCGCCCGCAATGATCGCGCGCACCGCTTCAGAAACGATTTGACTCACTCCCCCGACTCTCGCCAGCCGGGTTGAATGGCCGATACAGCATCCCGGAAGCCCAAGCGTCTCCGCGCCGCGATCGTCTATGACTTCGACGGCACGCTGGCGCGCGGCAATCTGCAGGAACGCAGCTTCATTCCCGATATCGCCGGCATGAAGCACGCCGATTTCTGGATGGAAGTGAAGCGACTCTCCAAGCTCGAGGATGCCGACGAGATCCTCGTCTACATGCACCTGATGCTCGACCGCGCCCGCGCCGCGGGCCGGCCGGTGACGCGGAAGCAATTGCAGGAGAGCGGCAAAGATCCGGACTTCTTCGACGGCCTCGATCATTGGTTCGACCGCGTCGATGCGTTCGCCGACGATTTGGGGCTGGAGCTCGACCACTACATCGTCTCGTCCGGCATTCACGAGATGATCGAGGGCTGCCCGCTCTTTCCGCGCTTCCGCAACGTGTTCGCCTCGCGCTTTCTGTACGACAAGAACGGCGAAGCGAAATGGCCGAGCGTCGCCATCAATTACACGACCAAGACGCAATTTCTCTTCCGCATCAACAAGGGCATCGAGAATGTCCATGACACGGAAGCTGTGAACCGCTGGAAGCACGAGGATGCGCGCGACTTGCCGTTCGAGCGCATGATTTTCATCGGCGATGGCGACACCGACATTCCGTCGATGAAGATGGTGTCGAGCCAGGGCGGCTGCGCCATTGCGGTGCTCGATCCGTACCAATGGACCGAGCCGCGCAGTCTGGACAAAGTCTCGCGTCTGATCGCCGAAGATCGCGTGAGCTATGTGGCCCCGGCGGATTACCAGCCGAAGAGCCAGCTCGATGTCATCGTGAAGGGCGCGCTCGGGCGGATCGCGCTGCGCGCCGGCTTGCCGGTGAACGCGTAGCTCTCTTCCTTTCCCGCCAGGGAAGGGTGGCGCGTGCGATTGCGCGTGACGGAAAGAGCGGAGACACGAACGCGGCTGCGGATCGCTCCGCCGTTCCAGTCATTCGCATGCGCGAATGAGAGCTCTCCCTCACGGGAGAGCACGTGTTTTCCAGGCTAGATCAGCTGCCGGTCACTGGCGGATCGGGCAGGCGTTCGATCGATGTCACCGGGTAAGTGAGCGCCGGGTCGCCGCCGACCAGCTGCACGCCCAAACCGTTGCCGGTGCAGATGAAGCTCGTGGTCGAACGGATCGCGATCGCGTGCGTCCAATCGAGGTCGCGCGTGTTCTGGCGGATGCCCAGGCTGTAGTGCCGGTTGGCGCCGACCGAGACGCGGATGTGGCTCTCATCGATCACGCCGTAGCCGCTCACGTCCAGTGAGCGGAAACAGTCGCGATTGCCGCCACCGGACGAACCGTTGTCAGCCGTCTCGGTGCTGGCGCAAGCGCCGAGGGAAAGCGCGGCCGCAGCCGCCAGCAAAGTCATCCGAAGCATGGCCATCTCCGATGTAGGGGAACCTGAATATGGCGCGCGCGCGCTGCGAAGGCGAGCGCGCGACGCTTTGACGGACGCTGTTTCCGTGGGCTAGGCCATCAAGAATGAGTGAACTTTCCCTGCCGTCAGTGCGCGGCAAGCTCTTGCGCGGCGAGGCGCTAGCGCCTTTCACCTGGTTCCGCGTCGGCGGTCCGGCGGACATTCTCTTCTTGCCCGCCGACGCCGACGATGTCGGCAATTTCCTGCGCCAATTGCCGCCTGAAGTCCCGGTAACGGTGCTGGGCGTGGGCTCGAACGTGATCATCCGGGACGGCGGCGTTCCAGGCGTGGTGATCCGCCTCGCTGGCCGTCAGTTCGCCGAAGTCAACGCCTCGGAAGACGGCGTCCATCTCACCGCTGGCGCGGGTGCACTCGACGCCATGGTGGCGAAGGCGGCGGCGAAGGCGGGAATTGCGGGACTCGAATTCTATGCCGGCATTCCCGGAACCATTGGCGGCGCGCTTGAGATGAACGCCGGCTGCTATGGCAGCGAGACCAAGGACGTGCTCGAAAGCGCCTGGGGTTTCGACCGCGCTGGCCGGAAACGGACATTCAGCAACGCCGAGTTCGGTTTCACTTATCGCCACAACGCCATCGACGAAGACATCCTCTGGATCAGCGCCACCTTCGCTGGCCGCCGCGACGATCCGATGGCCGTCACCGCGCGCATGGCCGAAATCTCCAGCAAGCGCGAAGCATCGCAGCCAATCCGCGAAAAGACCGGCGGATCCACGTTCAAGAACCCTGTCGCGGTCAATGGCGAGAAGCTCTCCGCCTGGAAGCTCAACGACGAAGCCGGCATGCGCGGCTATCGTCGCGGCGGCGCGCAGGTGAGCGAGCTGCACGCCAATTTTCTCATCAACACGGGGGACGCCAGTGCGGCGGATATTGAAGAATTAGGTGAAGATGTGCGTGCGGCCGTGAAGGCCAAGCACGGCATCGAGCTCGAGTGGGAGATCAAGCGTATCGGGCGGCTGGCCTGATGGAGCTGTTCGAATGGACGCTCGTTCTGCTCTTCATCGCGGTGCTGCTCACCGGTTTTTCGCGGCGCATCGGGGCGCCTTATCCGTCTCTGCTGGCGCTTGCAGGGGCGGGGCTCGCGTTCCTGCCATCGAGCCCGGACATCAACATCGACCCTGAACTGGCGCTGGCCTTGTTTATTGCGCCGGTTCTGCTCGACGCGGCCTACGACACCTCGCCGCGCGATCTGAAGCGCAACCTCCTGCCGCTGCTGTCCCTGGTTCTGGTGCTGGTCGCGTTGACCGTCGCGGCCGTCGCCTTCGTCGGCGTGCATTGGGCCGGCCTACCGCTCGCCGCCGCCATTGCGCTGGGCGCCATCGTCGCGCCTCCCGACGCTGTCGCGGCGGCGGCGGTGCTGGGCACAGTGAAATTGCCGCGGCGCATCCTGCAGATCTTGCAGGGTGAGAGCCTCTTCAATGACGCGCCGGCGTTGCTGATCTACCGCTTCGCCGTGGTTGCGGCGGTGAGCAGCGGGCTGACCCTCGCAGAGGGCCTGCCGATCGTCGCGTTGGCGGCCGTAGGCAGCGTTGTTGTCGGCTTTGCGTTGGCGCATTTCTACGTGTTCGCCACGCGTCGCGTCACCGACGCCGCCAGCTCCACCGTGCTCTCTTTCGTGGGCTCGTTCGGCATCTGGATACTGGCCGAACGGCTCGGTCTCTCGGCGATCGTCACGGTCGTCGTCTACGCGATGACGTTGTCATCGATCCTGCCGACGCAAACTTCGCCCAGATTGCGCGTGAGCACCTATTCGGTCTGGGAAACGGGCGTCTTCGTGCTGAACGTGCTGGCCTTCGTGATGATGGGTCTGCAGGTGCGCCCGATCATCGAGCGGCTTTCGGATGATGGCTTGACCGCGGCGCTTTGGTTCAGCGGCGCCGTGCTCGCCACCGTGATCGTCGTGCGGTTGGGCTATGTGATGCTCTACAACTTGGGCGCTCGGGTTAAGAACGCGCGCTTCGGGGTCGATCTGGCTGAGGGGCTCGCGCCGCCCACGTGGAAGAGCGGCGTGCTTATCGGCTGGTGCGGCATGCGTGGCCTAGTGACGTTGGCGACGGCGTTTGCGCTTCCAGAGGGATTTCCCAGTCGGGATGTCATCGTGCTTGCGGCATTCACGGTCGTGATCGGAACGCTGGTTGTGCAGGGGCTGACGTTAAAACCGCTGCTTGGGCTGCTGGCGTTTCGGGACGACAATGCCGTCGAGGAGGAAGTCTCGCGCGGTCGCATAGCGATTTTCCATACCGCGCTCGACGAGATCGGCACCGATGCATCTCCTGAGGCCCGCACGCTCCGGGAGGGCTATCTCGCAGCTCTCAAGGTCGCCGCCAGCGACACCCCGCAGGCGGCGACCAGCTACGACAAGTTGAAGCTCAGCATCATTCCCAAACAACGCGCTGCGTTGGCCGGGTTGCGCGAGCGGGGTGAAATCGGCGACGAAGCTTTTCACCGGCTGGAGGAAGAGCTCGACTGGGCCGAGCTCAACGCCGCGCCAGCCGGTCACTTCCAGCCGCTGACGACGGACGCACGATGAAGTTTTTCCAGATCGCCATCGGCGCGGTTATCGTTCTTCTGGGTGCGATGATGCTTTTCGTCGTACTCCGCGACGGTGGTCATGATGGCGGCACGGGTCAGGCCATCATGGCGCCGTTAGGCCTGATCGGCGCCGGCGCCTTGGCGATCAGCGCGGCGCGGAAGCGCAAAAAATAGCCGGCTCATAACGCGCAGCCGCAAACCGAAGCGGCGGCGGCGCGGATCGCGGCCGCTGCGTGATTGACGCGCGAAGCGAACGGCGCGTTGCCGAGATAGGCTGTCGTCAGGCCTACGCATACGAAGACCATGGCGATGAACACGCCTTCACCGCGCGTCGTGCCGTCCTGGCGGGGCTGTTGCGCGCGCGGCGTGAGGGCAGCCCGCAACGCCGCGATCGCGCGGCGCGAGTCCGACCGGAGGTCGGCATCGGCGCGGAAGGGCGGGCGGGCGCCGTCGAGCCGCACCATGACGAGCTTGCGTGCGCGCGATGCGACCTGGGCGAACGCCCGCAGGCCCGAGGTGGCGCCGCGCGACCAAAGCACGACCACAGCAGGCGCGCGGTGGATCGAGGCGGCCGCGTCGCCACGCGCTTGGGCGCTCAGGCGCACTGGCGCGGGCGCCGTTTCAACGGCGTGGCCCAAAGCCGCCAGCTGCTCCCTCAGCGCTGCCGCCCGCTCGGCTGCGTCCGCGCTAAACACAATCGTCACCGCCATCGGACGCGAGCGTGGCGCGCGCCGGCGCGGCCGCAATCGTTCAGCGTGCTTAGAACCTTGCTAACTGGGCGGGCGCCAAATCGGCGGGCGCGGCGCTGAATTGCTGGGCGCCGGCGTCGGCTTCATCTTGCGGCAAGCTTGGTAACCGCGAAATTCACCATAAAAATCAAGCCATAAAGTGCAGCGCCCACACCTTGCCTTAACCGTGGAGCGTTTCATATCGGCACTCTAGAGCGCACGCAGAAAAGGCGGGCGCCGGGTGGTTGTTGGCGAGGCGTCGAATGGCGCGGGTGGCGGTACTTCTTGGGGGCCTGAGCCCCGAACGGCCTGTGAGCTTGAGCTCCGGCAGGGGTTGCGCGGCCGCGCTCGCGCGCCTGGGCCACGAGGTCATCGAGATCGATCCTCAAAATCCCGGCTGGATCGCCGAGCTTGCCGACGTGCGTCCCGACGCGGTGTTCAACGCGCTACACGGCGAGTGGGGCGAGGATGGCCGCACCCAAGGCGTGCTCGACTATCTGAAGCTGCCCTACACGCACTCAGGCATGCTTGCCTCGGCGATCGCCATGGACAAGGACAAGTCCAAGGCGATCTTTGCGCAGGCCGGCCTGCCGCTGGCGCGTGGCAAGCTCATGCACCGGCTTGAAGCCGCCAAGGCGCATCCGATGCCGGCGCCCTACGTGGTGAAGCCGAACGCGCAAGGCTCCTCGGTCGGCGTGTTCATCGTGCGCGAGGGCGCCAACCGTCCGCCTGAACAATTGCTCGATGCCGACTGGACCTTCGGTGAAGAGGTCCTGGTCGAGGAATTCATCGACGGCAAGGAATTGACCGTCGCCGTGATGCACAATCGCGGCGCGCTGGCGGTTACCGAGATTTTCATCACCAGCGAAGGCGACTGGTACGATTTCGACGCCAAGTACGCCGAAGGCGGCTCGCGCCACGTCGTGCCGGCTGACATCCCCGCCGGCGTCGCCGAGCAGCTCATGCGCGCCGCCGAAGCCGCACATCACGCGCTCGGCTGCCGTGGCGTGACGCGGAGCGATTTCCGTTACGACCCCAAGCGCGACCGTATTGCGCTCCTCGAAGTGAACACCCAGCCCGGTATGACGCCGACCTCGCTGGTGCCTGAGCAGGCCGCCTATGCCGGCATGAGCTACGATCAACTCGTCCAGTGGATACTGGAGGATGCGTCATGGCCGCGGTGAGAGCCCGTCGCGGCGGAGGCCGCATGCCGCCGGAGCCGCCGCCGCGCAAGCGCCGCCGCGCCGCGCCGCCGCCGCCAACCAACATTCCGCGCCTCGCCGCCATCAAGCTGAACGGCGGCTTGCGCGCGGAAGATGCGCAAGTCTCGGGCAAGAGCCTGTTGCTGGCGCTGACCGGCGTCATCTTTTTCACTGGGGCCGCCATCGCCGGCGCCACTTGGCTCGGCTCCTCGTTGTTCGACGCCGGTGAGGCCTTCTCGCGCGCCGCCGACGGCGTCGCCGCCGATACCGGCTTTGCCGTCAACGACATCAGGATCGAAGGCGTCGTCGGCGCACGCGCCGCGGAAGTCCGCGCCGTGATCGTGCCGGAAGGACGCCAGTCGTTGCTCTCGCTTGAGCCCGCCGAAGTGCAGGCGCGCATCGAAGGCCTTGGCTGGGTGCAGTCGGCGCGGGTGCGCCGCCTGTGGCCGTCGACGCTCGATATTCGCGTCGCGCGCCGCGAAGCCTATGCGCGATGGCAGGAAGACGGCCAAGTCTCCGTCATCGATTTGAACGGGGAACGCTTGCTGACCGAACGCGCCGCCGACCACGGCGAACTCCCCCTGGTCGTGGGACGCGGCGCGGGGCCGGAAGCCCAGCCGCTGCTCGCTGCGCTCGAAGAATTGCCGCAGGTGCGCGAGCGACTGAACGCGCTCGTCCGTGTCGGCGATCGCCGCTGGAATGTTGAGCTGAAATCGGGCGCGACCGTCGCCTTGCCGGAAGAGGGCGCCGCCATTGCGCTCGCTCGCCTCGAAGGCCTGCAGACCGCACATATGCTGCTCGACCGCCCCGTTGACGCCATCGATATGCGCGCGCCCGGCCGCGTCGCCGTGCGCATCCATCCCGAACTCGCCGGTTCGCCGCTGCTACTCGCGGGAGGTGCTTGATGGCGCGTCCCGAACGCACCGCGGTTGTTCAGGCGGCAGAGGGTGATGAAAGCCGGCTGGAAGCCGGTGCGGCCGCTTCGCTCGTGGCCGCGCTCGACGTCGGCGTTTCCAAGACCGTCTGTCTCGCCGCGCGCCGCGATCCTGTGCTCGAAATGCACCCAGAACGCCCGTTGCGCGTGCTCGGCATCGGCGTGCAATCGGCGCCGGCCGCGGCCAGCGGCAAGGGCGCGGACTTCGACGCTTGCGCCCGCGCCATTCGCGTTGCGCTTGACGAAGCTTCCGACATGGCCGGCGCGCAGATCAAGCGTGTGGTCGCCAGCTATTCCGGTCCGGGCATCCAGTCGCGCATCGTGCGCGGCGTCGCAAGAATTCGCGGCGGCATGGTGCAGCAACGCGATATCGACGCCGTCGTCGCCAATGCGATGCAGGCGGCGCCCAACCCGCAGCTCTCGTTCCTGCACGTCGAGCCGCTCCGCTACATGGTCGACGAAGACGCGCCCATGGATGACCCCCGCGGCCAGCCCGGCAAGAAACTCGCCGTCGAGGCCTGCGTCGTCACAGCGCCGACGGAAGCGCTGAACGCGCTGCGCGCCTGCATCCGCCAAGCCGGCGCAGACGTCGAAGAACTGATGGCCGGGCCCCACGCGTCGGGTTTGTCGGCATTGGCGCCGGAAGAGCGCAACGCCGGCGCATTGCTGTTGGATCTCGGCGCCGGCGGTCTCGGCATGGCGGCGTTCGCGGCCGAAGGCCTGGTGCATGCCGAGACGATCTCGTGCGGCGGCGTGCGCTTGACGCGTGACCTCGCGCTCAAACTGCAAACCTCGTTCGCCGCGGCGGAGCGGGTGAAGCTCGCCTTCGGCGCAGTCGGGCAGGGCTTCGATCCCAAGGAAACCGTGCAAGCGCCGCGGATCGGCCATGACGGGCGTCTGGAAGCTGCCACCACCTTCAAGAGCGTCATCTCCGACGTGCTTTCGCCGCGCATCGTGGAAATGCTGCTGATGGCGCGCGAGCGGCTGTCGCGCGCCGGCTTCCACGGTGAAAACGGCCCCCAACGGGCGGTCCTGGTGGGCGGCGGTTCCCTGCTGCCGGGCGTCCGCGAACTCGCCGTCGAGGCGCTGGGCATGCCGGTGCGGATCGGCCGCCCGTTCGAACTCTGCGGCTTCGATCATGGCGAAGTCGGCCCCGCCTTCGCTTCGTCCGCCGGTCTCTTGCGCTGGCGCCTCGACAACCCGACCCTCGAAGACGTCGAGGAAAGCTTCGCGCCGAGCCTGCTGCAGATCGCTGGCGCCATGCGAAACAGCCTCGGCGGCGGCTGGGACTGGCTCCGGAAGAACTTCTAGGGGAGCGCCCCCTCGACGCACCCCTTGTTGGAACAGTGAAAAATGCGGGCCTGGGGCCCTGCGTCTCCATAAAGTTGCGATTCTCGGGCCTAACTGCTAAGCCCCAGGCTCGAATTCGTTTTTGGTGCAGTTGTCTCCTCGCGCAGCACAGCGCGGGACCTTCGATCTACCTCAATCGATCTTCGTCGCATCGCGTATGTCCGCGATGTGCAACCTATCATCCTTGAGGTGTTATCATGGCGACTGGAACCGTGAAGTGGTTCAACGGCCAAAAAGGCTTTGGCTTCATTCAACCCGATGGCGGCGGCCAAGATGTGTTCGTGCACATTTCCGCCGTTGAGCGCGCTGGCATGACCACGCTCAACGAAGGTCAGAAGGTCAATTTCGAACTCGAGAAAGACAAGCGCAGCGGCAAGATGTCGGCCGGACAATTGTCCGCCGCCTGATCCGCGCAGGCGTAGGCGTTTGGGCGGATCGGCATGGCGCCGCATCCGCCCTTCGCCTTTTTGAACAACAGAGAAAGCCCCCGAAAATGTCCGCCCCGAATTTCACGACTGGTCAGAAGGTTTCGCTGTCGCCGTCGAAGATGCATCCCGCGCCGCAGAACCCCTACACCATCATGGCCGCGATGCCGGACAACCGTGGCGGCTACCAGTACCGCATCAAGGCCGACCTCGAAAAGTTCGAGCGCGTCATCGACGAACGCCACCTGGCGGCCGAGTAGCCTTTAGCAGCGCGCGCTCTGGCGCTATCAAAGCTGCATGTCCATCCGAGACGCCATCGATTCCGAAATTGCCCCGCTGGCGGCGCTTTGGCGTGACGCGTGGATGGACGGGCACGCCGCCCACGTTCCGGCGGATCTTGTGGCGCTTCGCACGCTCGACAGCTTCGAGAGCCGCCTGCGCCAAGCTTATCCCGAAATCCGCGTCGCCGATGAGAACGGGGCGCTGCTTGGCTTCCACGTCCTGAAGGGCGCGGAACTCTATCAATTGTTCGTCGCGGCTGAGGCGCGGGGAACCGGTGTCGCCGTCAAGTTGATCGAAGACGCGGAAGCCCGGCTGGCCGCACGCGGCGTAGAGACGGCCTTTCTTACCTGCGCCATAGGCAACCGGCGCGCCGCACGCTTTTACGAAAAGCGTGGCTGGCGCTTGGCGCGAACGCTCGTCGAAGAACTGCCGACCAAGGCGGGGCCATACGCGCTCGAAGTCTGGCGCTACGAGAAACGCCTCACCACTTAGCGAAATAAGGGCCCGGTCCTCGCGCTACGCGCGAATACCGCGCCTCAGCGCTAACGCCGTTTGGCCGCAAAAGCGCCGTGACCATTTCGGACGCTTAACGAAGGCTTAAGCGAGCAAAAGGTTAGCATTCTGCTGCAACCCGAGCGTCGTCGGGCGAATCGTGAGAATCGACGTCTAAGAGCGGGTAAAATGAGTCATTTGAGTGCGCCGTCCCTCAACGAACTGAAGCCGCGCATCCTCGTGTTCGGCGTCGGCGGAGCGGGCGGCAACGCCGTCAACAACATGATCGACGCGCGTTTGCAGGGCGTCGAGTTCGTCGTCGCCAACACAGACGCGCAAGCACTCACCCGCGCCAAGACCCCGAACCGTATCCAGCTCGGCTCTTCGATCACTGAAGGCCTGGGCGCCGGCGCGCGTCCGGAGGTCGGCCAAGCGGCGGCGCAAGAGAGCCAGCCTGAGATCCTCGAGTTCTTGGAAGGCGCACACATGGTGTTCGTCGCCGCCGGCATGGGCGGTGGCACTGGCACGGGTGCGGCGCCGGTTATCGCGCGCACGGCCCGTGAGCGCGGCATCCTGACGATCGCCGTCGTCACCAAGCCCTTCCACTTCGAAGGCCAGCGTCGCATGCAGCTGGCGGAGCAGGGCGTCCAGGAATTGCGAAAGCACGTCGACACCCTGATCGTCATTCCGAACCAAAATCTCTTCCGCGTCGCCAACGAGCGCACGACCTTCGCTGAGGCGTTCCAGCTGGCGGATCAGGTGCTCTATTCCGGTGTTCGCGGGGTCACCGACCTCATGGTGATGCCGGGCCTGATTAATCTGGACTTCGCCGACGTGCGTACCGTGATGGCCGAGATGGGCACCGCAATGATGGGCACCGGCGAAGGCGAGGGCCCCAATCGCGCGCTCGACGCGGCCCATGGTGCGATCGCCAACCCGCTCCTGGACATTGTCTCTATGCGCGGCGCCCGCGGCGTGCTGATCAACATCACCGGCGGCTTCGACATGACGTTGTACGAAGTGGATACCGCCGCGAACGAAATCCGCGCCGAAGTGGACCCGAACGCCAACATTATTCTGGGCTCGACCTTCGACGAGGCGCTGGAAGGGCGCATGCGCGTCAGCGTCGTCGCCACCGGTATCGACGACCAGGACATCATTGCGCAGAACACTGTCGTGCAGCCCGCGCGCCGCGCGGCGGAGACCACCGTGACGCGCCGTCCGGTCGTGCAACCGCAAGCGCAGCGGCCGGCCGCAGAACCGGCCCCGGCCCGCGTGACGCCAGTGGAAGGCTTCGAAGAAGCGCGGCCGACGTTCGCCAACGACGCTGAAGACTCGCGCAAGAGCTTCAACCTGTTTGGTTGGATGAAGCCGGGCTCATCGGACAGCGAGCCGCCCGCCGCGAGCAGCGAGCAGGCGCCCGCCCCGCGCGAAGGCGATCCGATCCGCGATCCCGCGCTCGACGAGGAACTGGAAATTCCGGCCTTCCTCCGTCGCCAAATGAACCCGCGCTAGTCGCGCTTCGCGCGACCGGACTTGCGCCGACTCTGCCGACCCTTCAGCCTGCGCGCTGACGGGGCGAGGCGATGAGAGCACGGAAGTTTGTTTTACCTGCGGTTGCGTTCATGGTGCTGGCGGCGGCGCCCGCTGCCTACGCGCAGGGCCTGGGGCTAGAGCCGAACCAGGAATGGGAACGGGTCGGCTGGGCCGGCTTCACCGATTATCACTTCTTGCTCGAAGCGCTCGCCTCGCTGGCGCTTGCGGCCGCGCTCGGCGCGATCATTGCCTTTCACCCGCGCGTCGCGCGCACCATCGACACGATGGAAGAGGCGGAGCTGCCGAAGACCTACATCATCTACGCCATCATCGGCGCGATGATTGGCGAGGTGGTGTTCAAGTACCCCGTCGTCGCCTTCGTCGTGTTCGGCATCGGCGGGCTCATGCGTTTCCGCACCAATACCGAAAGCACGCGCGACACCGGCCGGCTCATTATCGTCACGCTGCTCGGGTTGGCGGCCGGACTCGGTTTGCCGCACTTCGCAGTGATCGCGGCGGCCTTCGCCTGGGTGTTGATCTACATTCTTGAGGGCCAGCCGCTCTGCGAGCTTACGGTGAAGGAGCTGCCCGACGGCCGCGTTGCGGTTGCGGCGGAAGCATATCGCCAGGCGCTGTCGGACTGCGGCTGTGAAATCCTGCGGGAGAAGAAGGCGTTCGATAAGAGCCGCGTCGAATTCATCTTCCGGTGTCCGAACAAGGAGCATTCGCAAGACGGATTGCGCGCGGAGGTGGTGGATAAGGTGCCCGGCGAGCTCCGCGGGCATGCTGATTGGAAGGTCGAATAGACTCGCGTGACCCCAGTAACGTCGGCTACGCAAATCGAAAGGGACAGCGACGGACGCCGCTTACACGCTCGTTAGATTGGGTGCGAGGAAGCGGAGGTTCGTTAGATGAAGTTCAAAGTTTTGGCGCTGTCGGCCGTGTTGGCGTTCTCAGCGATCGCGCCCGCTTATGCGTTCGATCTCGTCGGTACGCGCACCGTGCGCGATCGCACCGATCACGACGTGATTTCGCTCCCCGGCCATCGCCAGTTCAGCCGCATTCGGCTGTGCGTCTACCGCAACCCGGTGCACTTCTACGATCTTGACGTGCGTTATCAGAATGGCGGCCACGAAGACGTCTCCGTGCGCTCGCGGATCAATCCGGGCGAATGCACCCGCTGGATCGATCTGCGCGGCGACGATCGCGACATCACCACGATCGGGATGACGTACGAAGAGACCAGCTTCCGCCGCCGCACCGCGACCGTGCGGGTCTACGCCGAATAAGCGAGGGAGTGCGGCGCAAGCTGACCTCAGGTCCCCCAAAGCTTGCGCCGCAGCGCCGCGTCGCGATCCGTCAGCTGACCGGTGTGCGCGAGCCGGTCGAGCCGCGCCAGGGCGGCGGCCCGGAGAACGCCGGCGTCGACGCCGCCGAGGCTCGACAAATGCGCTTCGATGATCGCCCGGAACCGCTGTCCCTCCGCCGACTGCGGGTCGGCGAAGATATGCTCGACCAATTCCAACTCGTGCTCCCAGGCCGACCGCGCAGCCTGTGTGTCGCCCTCCGCCTGCGCGGCTAGCCCGGCCCGTTCGAGCGCCACGGCGAGATCGCGCGCGGGGGCGGCGGCGCCTGGCGCGCGTTCGGCCAATTCCAGACGCAGCGTCACGCTCTCGTTGAAGGCGTTGGCCGCCGTGCGCGCTTGCTTCGCTGCAAACGCGGCGTCGCCGTAGACGAGGAGGGCCGCGGCCAGGGCGCGCTTGCCGAACGCGTCCTCGCGCTTGGCTTCAAAGGCCTGGCGGCGAAGTTCGAGGCTGCGTGCATAGGCGTCGAGGGCGCTTGTGGGCGCGCTCTTTGCGCGCGCGATCGCGCCCACCCGGTTCCAGCAGCCCGCGAGGTCGCCTAGCCAAGCGTGCGCGGTCTCCGCCTCGCGTGCAAAGCCTTCCGCGATGCTGCGCGCTTTTTCCGCCGCGTTGCGCGCCATATCGAGATCGCCCATGCGCAAGGCGTGGTCGGCCTGATCGAGCAAGGTATGCGTGAGGAAGCGGCCCGTCGCGTCGGGCGCGTTCGTGGCTGCAAACATGTGCTCGGCCAGATGCCGTGCCTGCTGCAGCGATTCCGCTGCGCCGTAGGCGTCGTTAAGCGCCGCCAGCAACGCCGCGCGCGTGCGCCACATGCCTGCCAGCGCCGGCGTCTCGCGGCGGTTCGCTTGCGCCAGCTTCACCCGAACCTGGAGCGCCTTGTCCATGGCGATCCGCGCATCGTTGGGCGCGTTGCGGACGTAGTCAGCTTCGGCCGCGAGCGCCCACGCGTCGGCCAGCACACCACGCCAGTGCGGTTCGTTGGGCTCGAGCAGGATCAGCGCTTCGTAGCGCCCGATCGCTTCCTGCAGGCGCCGGCGCGCCGAGGCACACTCATTCGTGTCGAGTTCAAGCGCGCCCAGCCGCATCTCCGCGTCGGCGATGTCTGCGGCCATTTCCGGCGGTTCGCCCAGTTGCGCAGCGCAGGCGCGCAGCATGGCGAGCGCACCTTCCGCGCCCGTCCGCGCTCTCTCCAGATTGCCCTCGTATGCGTCGAGCTCAGCAAGGCGTCCCCGCGCGCGGGCATACCAGCGCGCCGCGTCCGCATCGCTGCGATCGGCCGCGAGCAGGGCGTCTTCGATCTTGAGGGTCGCCGCGAAAGCGGTGCGGGCCTCTCCCAGTTCGCCCTGTGCGCGCGCAACCTCGCCCACGATGAAGGACGCTCTGGCTGCAATGGCCTTGTCGACGGTCTGGGACATGATGGCGGCGGCCTCCGCGCGGGCCGCGGCCAAGTCGCCGGCCTCGGCGTGCATGCGTGCGAGCGCGAGGCGCGGCTCGGCCGCCAGCGGCTCCAGGCGCGCCGCGATCGCCAGCGCCGCCCGTGCGGTGTCGGGCGCGATCCGCTCCGTCAGCAGCGCGGCGCGGCGTGCTGCCGCAGCGGCGCCCGGGCCTCCGGCTTCCGCCTCGGCAAACAGCGCATCCACATGCGTTTGCAGTGGTCCAGCCTCGGTTTTTTCGGGCATTTCCCAGGTCCTACGAGGTTCATTCGTTAACAGTCACAAACCGTAACGCAACGTGTGTTTGTCGGCCGGAACGGGCGCCGTATTGCACCATTGAGGGTTCTGGGGGCCAGAGAACCCTGGGGGGACATAAGGGTGGTTTTGGTGCGTCGTCAGCAGACCATAGCTGGTCCGGCCATGTGCGCGGGCGTTGGTGTTCACTCCGGATCGCATGTGCGTCTGGTGCTGAGCCCGGCGCCGACCGACAGCGGCATCGTGTTCGTCCGCAGCGACGTGAAGGACGTGGACAACGTCATTCGCGCGCACGCCGACGCCGTCTCCACAACGAAGAATTGCACCACCATTTCGAACGCCGCGGGCGTCGAGATCGCCACCATCGAGCATCTGATGTCGGCCTGCATGGGCCTCGGTGTGGACAACCTCATCGTCGAAGTGGATGGCCCGGAAGTGCCGATCCTCGACGGTTCGTCAGCGCCGTTCGTGCAAGTGCTGATGAATGCAGGCCTTAAGGCGCAGGCTGCGCCCCAGCGCGTGATCCGCATTCTTGAGCCGATCGAAGTGCGCCTCGGAGCCAAGAGTGCGGCGTTCCTGCCGGCAGCGGATTTCGATGGTCTCGACCTCGACGTCACCATCCGTTTCGCCGATCCCGCGATTGGCGTGCAGCGCCGCCGGGTGCAACTCACGCAGCACAGCTTCCTCACCGAGATCGCCGACGCACGCACGTTCGGCTTCCTCTCTGACGTCGAGAAGATGCGCGCCGCCGGCCTGGGTCGCGGCGCCTCGATGGCGAACACGCTGGTGGTGGACGCCGGGCGTGTCGTGAACCCGGAAGGGCTACGCTTCGACGACGAATTCGTCCGCCACAAGCTGCTGGACGCCGTGGGCGATCTGGCGCTCGCCGGCGGCCCGATTTGTGGCCGCTTTGTGGCTGATCAGCCGGGGCACGCTCTGAATGCCCGTCTCGTCCGTGCTCTTCTGGACACGCCCGAGGCGTGGCGGTGGGAGCTGGAATCCAGCCCCGAAATGGTCCGCACGGCGGCTCCGGCCCTGGCTGCCGCCGCCGGCTGACGGCGCTGTTCGTCCAACAGCCGCACCCGCTTTGCGAGGGCGTTTTTGTCCTGTATCAGCGGGGTTCGCTGCTTCGGCGGCTGCGGGACACCCAGGAAAAGGGCGAGGCATGAAACTTCGTTTGACGCTTCCGGCGCGTGCGGCGGCACTCGCGTTTCTGGCGTCGGGACTGGGCGCGTGCGGCGGGGTCGTGTCGCGGGAGGCCGTTCAGTACAACGATGAGCCGGTGACGGCGCTTTACACGCAGGGCGCCGACATGCTGGATCGCCATCGCTGGGCCGATGCGTTGACCGCATTCCAGGAAGTCGAACGTCAGCACCCGTATTCGTCATGGGCGCGGCGCGCGATGCTGATGGAAGCCTACGCGCACTACCAGGCCAACCAGTACGACGACTCTATCGAGGACGCGCAGCGCTTCCTCTCGCTGCACCCGGGCAATGAGAGCGCGCCGTATGCGTACTACCTGATCGCCATCTGCCACTTCGAGCGCATCCTTGACGTGGGCCGCGACCAGGCGACCACGGAGCGCGCGCTGCAGGCGCTGCAGGACGTGGTGCGCCGTTATCCGGAAAGCGATTATGCGCGCGATGCGCGTTTGAAGATCGACATGGTCTATGACCAGCTCGCCGGCAAAGAGATGACGGTCGGCCGCTTCTATCTGCAGCGCGACCAGCCGCTGGCGGCGATCAACCGGTTCCGCCATGTCATCGAAGATCCCAACTACCAGCGCACCAGCCATGTGCCGGAAGCGCTGCACCGGCTCGTCGAGGCCTATCTTTCGGTTGGCATGACCGAAGAGGCGCAGCGTATGGCCGCGATCCTGGGGCACAATTTCCCGGGCGACGACTGGTATCAGCGCAGCTACGCGCTGATGACCGACGCAGGCGTGGCGCCGGTGGCGGAAGAAGAGGCGCAGCGCCGCGGCTGGCTCCGCCGGACCTTCGGCGCAGTGTTCTAAAGACGCGGGCTTTTCGCTAGTTTGGCCGCCATGGCCGGTCGCGAGAAATCCGTCGATTCCCTCAGTGAGAAGGAAGCTGCGACTGAGCTTGAGCGCTTGGCCGCCGAGATCGCGCGCCACGACAAACTCTATTACGCCAAGGACGCGCCGGAGCTGACCGACGCTGAGTACGACAGGCTCCGGAAGCGCAATTCGGCGATCGAGGCGCGCTTTCCGACCTTGGTCCGCGAAGACAGCCCGACGTTGCGCGTCGGCTCGGCCCCGGCGGCGAAGTTTGGCAAAGTCCGGCACGCCGTGGCGATGCTGTCGCTCGACAACGCCTTCGACGGCGACGATGCGCGCGCCTTCGTTCAGCGCGTCCAACGCTTCTTGAATTTGAGCGCCGCGCCGGTGATCACGGCGGAGCCTAAGATCGACGGGCTCTCGGCATCGCTCCGCTACGAGGGCGGCAAGTTCGTGCAGGGCGCAACTCGAGGCGACGGCCGCGAAGGCGAGGACGTCACCGCCAACCTGCGCACCATCGCCGACATTCCGCACGTCATCAAAGGCGCCCCCGCGGTGCTCGAAGTGCGCGGCGAAGTTTACATGGAGAAAGCCGCGTTCGCGAAGATGAACGCAGCGCTGGAGAAAGACGGCAAGCAGACCTACGTCAATCCGCGCAACAGCGCCGCGGGCGCGCTGAGACAGCTGGACTCGCGCATCACGGCGTCGCGGCCGCTGCGCTTCTTTGCGCATGGCTGGGGCGAGCTGTCCGAGCCGCTGGCGGATACCCAGTTTGAAGCGATGAAGCGGCTTGAGAAGTTGGGCTTTCCGCTCGCCGGCATCGAGCGCGCCAAGAGCGCAGAAGAGCTCCTGGAGATTTACGACGCGATCCACGAAGGTCGCCAAAAGCTGGTCTACGAAATCGACGGCGTCGTCTACAAAGTGGACAGCCTCGCATTGCAGCAGCGACTGGGATTCGTTTCCCGCAGCCCGCGCTGGGCGATTGCGCACAAGTTTGCGGCAGAGCAACAGACGACGACGTTGGACGGCATCGATATTCAGGTCGGCCGTACGGGTTCGCTGACCCCGGTGGGGCGGCTGAAGCCCGTTTTTGTCGGCGGTGTGACCGTCACCAACGTGACTCTACACAACGCCGACTATATCCGCGGCGTCGGCGCCGATGGCCAACCGATCCGCGGCGGCAAGGATCTGCGCATCGGCGACACCGTGGTCGTACAGCGCGCCGGCGACGTGATCCCGCAGATCGTCGACGTGCTCTTGGAGAAACGGCCGAAGAGCGCGCGGAAATATCAGTTTCCAGACACGTGCCCACGCTGCGGCAGCCACGTCGCGCGCGAACTGGAGCCGGGCGAGGAGGGGGTCATCGCCCGCTGCACCGGTGGCCTGAATTGCCCGGCGCAGGTGGTGGAGCGGCTCATCCATTTCGTGGCGCGGCGCGCCATGGATATCGACGGCCTGGGCGCAAAGCAGATCGAGGAGTTCCACGATCTCGGCTGGGTGAAGGAGCCGGCGGACATTTTCCGGCTCGGAGATCACCGCGACGAGCTGCTGGAGCGCGAGGGCTATGGCGAGAAGAGCGTCACCGGATTGCTCGCATCGATCGAGTCGCGGCGTGAGCCGGAGTTCGCGCGCTTCCTCTATGGCCTGGGCATTCGCGATATCGGCGAGACCACCGCCGGCGTGCTGGCGCGACGGTTTGAAAGCTGGGCCGCGTTCCAAGAATCGGTGAAGGCGGCAGTGAAGGCGCGGCCAGGTCCGGCCTACGATGAGTTGCAGCGCGTTGCCGGCGTTGGCGGGGGTGCACGCGCCGCGCTCATTGAAGCAGCGCCGGCGCTGAAGGCGGCCAAGGGCGATCTTTTTGACGATGGCGAGGCGCCGAAGATCAAGGGCGTCACCAGCAAAGCCTGGGAAGGGCTAGCCGCGCATTTTGGCTCCATCGCCGAGGCGATTGCGGCCGTTAAGGCCGCGGCGAAGGAGGCGCCGGGTGACGATTATGTCGAACTCGGCCGCATCGACGGCGTCGGGCCGGTCGCGGCCGATCACCTCGTCGATTTCTTCAGCGAGAAGCACAATACTGATGCGTTGAAGCGGCTGCTGAAGGAAGTCACGCCCAAGGATCAGCCTAGGGCGGCGACCTCAAGCAAAGTTTCGGGCATGACCATCGTCTTCACCGGCACGCTGGAAAAGATGACGCGCGATGAAGCTAAGGCGCGCGCGGTCGCGCTGGGCGCCAAGGTGTCGGGCAGTGTTTCGAAAAAAACGGATCTCGTTGTCGCGGGGCCAGGCGCTGGGTCTAAGCTCGCTGAAGCGGAGAAGCTTGGCGTCAAAGTGATCGATGAAGACGCGTGGATCAAATTGAGCGCCTAGCGCCATCACGATCCACGAACAGCGCGATCACGATCGCCACCGCGTACGCAAACAACGCACCGCCGCCCATGGCGAGATTGGTGTCGGCGGGCGGACCGGGGAGGGCCGCGATCTGTAGCGCCGTATAGAGTGTGAGCAGCATCAGCGCCGGCCAGATCGTCCGGCCGAGCTTGGCGCGGCTTGCCGCCCACCAGGCGCCAGTGACCCCGAAGAGCCCCATCTCGACTGCTTGCTCCAACACCGGTTGATCCCAGAGCGCAAAGCCGACCTTCTGGCCGCCGAACCAGAGTTCGAGGTCCGGCCGGTGCACGAGCAAGTCGAGCGGCCAGTGCGAGAACACCACCGCGCCGATCACGGCGCTCGCATTCCAGGGCAAGCGCAGCAGCAGTTTCGCCAGCAACATCGCACCCAGCGCCCACAGCACGGCCGCAGGCAGTGAGTGGGTGTAGGGCATGTATTCGAGCACGGCGGGGAAGCCGCCGAGCGATCGATCGACGTGCGCGCGTTCGATGCCTGCAATCACGAACACGCCCCAGCCGATGTCCACGAGCTGGCATCCCGCTACAAGCGCCCAGAGCGGCGCCTTGGGCTCGATGGCCTTGCCGGCGAGCGCGGCGGCGTAGTGTCCGACGAACATCAGGCGCTCGTGGCGCGCGAGGTGGCGAGCGTGTCAACATATTGCTGGAAGCTTGCGACTTTGCCGTTCTTGAACTTCCAGACGTGCACGAACTGCGCGTTTATCGATTTGCCAGTCGCTTTGTATGCGCCGACATAGCGGCCGGTGGAGACGACGCTGTCGCCGCCGTCAATAACGTCTTCCGCTTTCACCGCGAAGCCGTTCCACTCGCCGCCGAGGCGCGCGAAGACGCCATGCAGAACCGCTTCGGGGCCGAGGTACGGATTGTTGTCGGCGTAGATGAAGTTCTCGGCTTCGTTCCATACGATATCGGGCGCCATGGCGCCCAGTACGGCAGGGACGTCGCCGCGTCCAAAAGCGGCGTACATACCGCGGATCACATCAGCGTTGGACATTTGCACCCCGTTTGTTGTCGCCGATCAAATCGGCGCAGTCGCCGCTTCAAGCCAGGCCTTGGCGTCGCCGTCGAGTTGCGGGCCGATCTTTTCGCGGACGTTGGCGTGATAGGCGTTGAACCACTCAATCTCGTCTTTCGTCATCAGCTTCTTCACCACCAGTTCGCGCGCGATGGGCGCGAGCGTCAGCGTTTCGAAGCCAAGCATCGGCCGCTCGCCGCCTTCGATGTCGGCGGCAGGCGTGACCACTTGCAGGTTCTCGATGCGGATGCCGTAGCCGCCGGTTTTGTAATAGCCAGGCTCGTTGGAGACGATCATGCCGGGCTCAAGCGGTACCGCGTTCAAGAGCTTCGCAATCCGATGCGGGCCTTCGTGCACGCCAAGATACGAGCCGACGCCGTGTCCGGTGCCGTGATCGTAGTCGAGGCCGGCTTCCCACAGGCTCATGCGCGCCAGGGCGTCGAGCTGGTGGCCGGTCGTACCTTTCGGGAAGCGCACGCGCGCGAGAGCGATATGGCCCTTCAGCACGCGGGTGAAGCGCTCCTTCATTTCCGGCGTTGCACGCCCGATGGCGACGGTGCGGGTGATGTCGGTGGTGCCGTCCGGATACTGGCCGCCGCTATCGATGAGGAAGAGCGACCCGCGCGCGAGGCGGCGGTTGGTCTTGGTAGTGACGCGATAGTGAACGATGGCGCCGTTGGGACCTGCGCCTGAGATGGAGTCGAAGGAGAGATCCTTCAGCTGACCGGTGGCGTGGCGGAAGCTCTCGAGCTTCTCGCACGCTTCGATTTCATTGACCTTGCCGGTCTGTGCGTCGGTCGAGAGCCAGTGCAGGAAGCGCGCGACGGCGGCGCCATCGCGCTGGTGCGCCTTGCGCGAGCCTTCAATTTCCGCGTCATTCTTGCACGCGCGCGGCAATACGACCGGGTCCTGGCCGCGTACGATTTCCGCACCCGCGCGCTCAAGCTCGCCGAAATACCAAGCCGAGGCGCTGGAAGGATCCACCTTCACGCGCTTGCCCGAGAGTGACGCCAGCGCCGGCGCGAGATCGGCGCTCGGGCGCACCGAAACCTCGTTGCCGAGCCACTGTTTCAGCTCAGCCGATACTTTCTCGTCGGCGAGGAAAAGATCGGCGCTGCCGTCGCTGCGCAGGATGGCCTCGCCCAGCGGCAGCGGTGTGCGCGCGACGTCGCCGCCGCGGACATTGAAGAGCCACGCGATAGACGCGGGGGAGGTGATCACGGCGGCGTCGGCGTGATCCTTTTTCAGCCCGTCTCCCAAGCGGTGCCGCTTAGTGTTGGAGGCTTCGCCCGCGAACTTCTCGGGGTGCGATACCACCGGCGCTGTCGGTATTGCGGGACGATCATCCCAGACTTCATCGATGGGATTCTTCGCCACCGCCACCAGAACAGCGCCCGCTGCATCAGCGGCGGCTTGCAGGCGATCGAGCGCATCCGGGCTGTGCAGTTTCGGATCGTAGCCGATCTTCGCGCCCTTGGCCGCGCGTTCGCGGATGTAGCCGGCCGGTCCGCCGTCGACGAGATCGCGGTAGGCAAAAAGGGTCTCGTCGACCTGCGCGCGCACCTGCAGCGTGTAGCGTCCATCGACGAACACCGCCGCTTCGTCGGCGAACACCACCGCGGCGCCGGCCGAGCCGGTGAAGCCGGTCAGCCAGGCAAGCCTGTCGTACGCGCGCGGCACGTATTCATTCTGCCATTCGTCTTCGTGCGGCGTAATGAAGCCGTCCAAGCCGGCGCTTTTCAGTGCTTTACGCAGCTTCGGCAGGTGCTTGCGGCCGAGTTGAGGGCCGCCGGGATCGTCATAGGTCTGGAACACGTGCGCTTCCTTTGGACGGGTTCATTTGGGGTTCATTGCGGTTGAGTTTAGGTGCTTCCGCGTGGAGGTTTAAGGCCCGGCGGACGAAAAGCGCCGTCAGCCGCGGAGATTTCATGGGAGTCGGGCGGAAAATCGCGGTGGCGTGGCTGGCTCTGCTGGCCGCCGCGCTTGCGCCCGCCGCCACCGCCCAGGTGCCGGACCCATACGCCCGCGATTTGGCCCAGCGCTTGGCCCACGTCGAAAGCGTCATGAGCGACGAAGACTATATGCGCGCCGCGGGGCCGTTTTTTGGGCCCTTGAGCACCGGCGGCGGGCGCCGCTTCACAATGAACCTGCGCGCCGGCCAGGAATATCGCATCGTCGGCGTGTGCGACGGTCGCTGTTCAGATTTGGATTTGCGGGCCGTGTTCGCAGGCCAGGTGGTCGCAGAAGATCTTGCGCCGGATGTGACGCCCGTCTTGCATATACAACCGCGTGTCACCGGGCCATACGAAGTGCAGGCGCTTATGGTTCGCTGCAGGGGCGACCCGTGCTGGTTCGCGTTCAACGTCTATTCGCGCTAAGGCTTCCGCCACACCAGCGTCTGCCACGCTTCCTTCGGGATCATCTTCTCCAGCACCAGCCCGCGTGACGCATACGCTTCGCGCACCAAAGGCGCCTGTGTGCGAAGAAGGCCGGAGAGGATGAGTGTGCCGCCGGGCGCCACTGCGGGCACGAGCCGCGGCGCGAGGCGGATCAGCGGCCGCATCAGGATGTTGGCGAACACAAGATCGAATTGTTGGCCCGCAATATAGCGCGCGCCATCGCCAGCGATCACGCGCACGCGGTTGGCGACGCGGTTCTGACGCGAGTTGATCGCAGCGATCGCCGCGGCGCGGTGATCGATCTCGATCGCCAGCGCTTCGGCGCCTGTCTTCGCTGCCGCGATCGCCAGCACGCCGGAGCCCGCGCCGACATCCAGCGCACGCGATACGCGCCGCTCGCGCAGCACGCTTTCGAGCGCCATCAGGCAGCCCCAGGTGGTGCCGTGATGACCGGTGCCGAAGGCTTCGCTGGCTTCGATCCAGACCTTCACCCGACCGCCCGCTTCGCGCTTCAAGGCGTGTGCGCCGGCGACGACGAAGCGTCCGGCGCGCACGGCTGGGAGGCCCTCCAGCGCCATCGCCACCCAATCGGCGGGCTTCACTTTCTTCTGGATTAGGTGCAGCTCTGGCGCGGCTGCGCCGACGATGGCGCGCGCGGAGTCCGCGTCCTGTTTTGTTGGGACGTAAACTTCCAGCCGGAACTTGCCGGGCTTTTCCTCAAACCAGCTCACCGCATCCGCAGGCGAGGGGTCGTGGCGATCCAACTCGTCTGCAGCCGCGCGGATTTGGGTCAGCGTGCCAAGCGTGGTCAGCAGCAGCATCAGCGTGAGAGCGGCGTCACGAGCGTGCCCATGCTCCAGACGCCAGCCTGCTCAACTTGTCCGTCGGCGCCCCACAGCACGCCATAGCCGTTCTCCTTGCCGGCGGTGTGCTCGCCTTCGTAGCGGCGTCCGGTCTGGTAGGTGAACACACCGGCGCCTTCTTCGTGTCCGGCGACGAAAGGGCCTTCGTAGTGGTGGCCCGAGCGCCAGTTGAACACGCCGAGCCCGGCGTAATTATCGTCGCTCCAATTGCCTTCGTAACGGAGGCTAGCGCTTTCGTTGTCGGGGTTCGAAGCGTTGATGGCGAACGTGTAGACGCCGAGACCCTGCTTGAAGCCGTCGCGCCATTGCCCTGCGTATCGATCGCCCGTGTATTGCTCGCCCGGCGCCTGGATGCCGTAGCCGCGCTGCGGCTGGTCGACCCCGGCGCGCTCGGCCCGGATGGCCGCATCGCGCGCACGCCGCGCAGCGCTGATGGCGCGCTGCTGGTTCGAACGCGCCTGGCGCACCACGCGCGCCACGCGGCTATCGAGCTGGGAAAGGGCGTAGGGCGTGTACTGACGCGGCGTTTGCATCGTCGGTTGCGACGACCCGCCGCTCTTCTGGGCCAAGGCCGGCGTTGCGCTAAGAAGCGCACCCGCAAGCGCGCCAACGATGAGCGCCGCCATTCCCCCGATCCGCATGGTCTACTCCCAATTTGTCCCGGATGGAGAGCTAGCAGGAGGCGTACAGGCCGGGAAGCACTCCACCACCCTGGCAGTGCAAAAAGGCGCAAATGGGTGCTCCGCTTCAGTACGCGGTCACCCAGCCGGTCTCGTCGTCAGCGTCGAGGAGGGTGCCGTCAGGCCCGAACTTGAAGCTCTCGCCGGCGTCAGCGTTGAGCGGGCTGGTGTCCTCGGAAAGCCGGCAGAGTGTGATGACGCCGTTCTCGGCTGCGAACCACAACTCTCGCCTTGGTTCGAAATGCAACTGGGCGTTTTCAGTAGCGGACTGCCTCATCGCCTCTGCATTCGGTGGCACCGAGAGTAAGCGTCGCCAGTGTTCGGTGTCCGAGTCCACGACGCACAACCCGCGTGTGCCATACGGCGCACACGAAAAAAGTGCCGCCATGGCGACGATGCATAAGAGGGCGCGCATGCGCCCTGTTAGCATGGCGGCGAGGCCGGCGAGCAGCGCAGTTTGGTGATGGACTACGCCGCGCTCGCGGGGATGACGAAGCTGTCGATCACGCGCTTCTCGCCGGCCTTGTCGAAATCCACCGTGAGCTTGTTGCCCTCGACGTTGCGGACTTTGCCGTAGCCGAACTTCTGGTGAAACACGCGCTCGCCGACGCGATAGTGGCTATCGTCAGCGCCAGAACGCGCGACGAGGCGTGCTTCGCCTTCGATCATGGGCGGTCGCCCTGGCATTGCATAGGCGCCGCCGCGCTCCTGGGCGCGCCGCCAGCCGGGGCTTTGGTAGCTGGAAGTGAACGGCTCAACCGCCATTTCGCGCACGCCGGGCTGCGCGCCATAGCCGGTCTCGCTCACCACATCGACGTTCTTCGCCGGCAATTCATCGACGAAGCGTGACGGCAGCACGCTTTGCCAGCGGCCGTAGATCTGCCGGTTCGCCGCAAACGACACGCGCGCGCTTTCCCGCGCCCGGGTGATGCCGACATACGCAAGCCGGCGTTCTTCCTCGAGGCCCTTTTCGCCGTTGTCGTCGATCGCGCGCTGGGAAGGAAAAACCTGCTCTTCCCAGCCGGGCAAGAAGACTAGCGGCCACTCTAACCCCTTCGCGGCGTGCAACGTGGAGATATGCACCGTATCGCCGTCGCCTTCGGCTTCGATGTCGAGCACCAAGGCGACGTGTTCGAGATAGGCTTCCAGCGTGTCGAACTGGCCCATCGACTGGACCAGTTCTTTCAGGTTTTCGAGTCGTGTCTGCGCTTGCGGAGATTTGTCGACGCGCAGCATTTCAGTGTAGCCGCTTTCGTCGAGCACGGTTTCCGCGAGTTCGATGTGGCTCACGCTGCGCGCCAGTTCGCGCCAGCGGTCGAGGTCCTTCAAGAACGCCCGCAATGCGGTGGCGGCCTTGCCGGAAAACTCATCCGTGCGCACCATCTCTCGGGCCGCAGCGACGAGCGAGCGGAAACGATGTGCGCCACCGGGTGAGGGCTCTTCGGTGGTGATGACTTCACCGGTGTTTTGATCGAACAGGGGCCCCGCGTCGGTGACGAAGCGCACCGGCGCCTTGGCGGCGTAAGCATGAAGCTTGGCAAGTGACGTGTCGCCGAAGCCGCGCTTGGGCTGATTGATCACGCGCTCGAAGGCGAGGTCGTCGTCTTCGGAGCGGATGAGGCGCAGATAGGCGTGTGCATCGCGCACTTCGGCGCGTTCGAAGAAGCGGGGGCCGCCGATGACCTTGTAGGGGATGCGCAGCATGAGGAAGCGTTCTTCGAACGCCCGCATCTGCCAAGCCGCGCGCACCAGGACGGCGGCCTCCGAGTATTTGCGATTGGACTGCACCCAGCCCTCGATGTCGTCCGCCACCAAGCGTGCTTCCGCTTCCCCGTCCCAGACGCCGCGGACTTTGACCTGATTGCCGTCTTCATCGTCGGTGAACAACGTTTTGCCCAGCCGGCCGCGATTGTTTGAGATGAGATGCGATGCGGCGGCGAGGATGTGGCCGGTGGAGCGGTAGTTGCGCTCAAGCCGGACCACTACCGCGCCGGGGAAGTCGTGTTCGAAGCGCAGGATGTTGTCGACCTCGGCCCCGCGCCAGCCATAGATCGACTGGTCATCGTCACCGACGACGCAGAGATTCTTGGACGCCTGCGCCAGCAGCCTGAGCCACAGATATTGGGCGACGTTGGTGTCCTGATACTCGTCCACCATCAGGTGGGTGAGCTTGCGATGATAGGTTTCCAGCACGTCGGGGTGGCGCTGGAAGACATCGATCATGTGCATCAACAGATCGCCGAAGTCGCAGGCGTTGAGAATTTTCAGACGCGCCTGATAGATGGCGTAGAGTTGCGCGCCCTTGCCGTCGGCGAACGAGAAGCTTTCACCCTTCGGCACCCGCTCCGGCGTCAGCGCGCGGTTCTTCCAGCTGTCGATGTGGCCCGCCAACGCACGCGCCGGCCAGCGTTTGTCGTCTACGCCTTCGGCTTCGATGATCTGCTTCAGCAGGCGAATCTGGTCGTCGGGATCGAGGATGGTGAAATTGTTTTTGAGCCCCACTAGCTCAGCGTGCGTGCGCAGCATGCGCGCGCTGATCGAGTGGAAGGTGCCAAGAAACGGCAGACCACCGGCGCCCGGGCCGATCATTTTCTCGACCCGCTCGCGCATCTCGCGCGCGGCCTTGTTCGTGAACGTCACCGCGAGCACGCCCCACGGTTTCGACTTGCCCGTGGAGAGCAAATGCACCAGCCGGGTTGTCAGCACCCGCGTCTTACCGGTGCCCGCGCCCGCCAGCACCAGCACCGGCCCGTCGAGCGCCTCGACGGCCGCACGCTGCTCCGGGTTGAGCGAGGCCAAGTACGGCGCGGCGGCGGCCGCGCGCACTGAGATCGGCAGGGTTTCGCCCGTGTCGTCGCTCATCGATTCGTCTTCTAGCACGAACCGGGAACATAGTGCCGCCCAGGCTCCGGCGCGAGGGCGAAGGGCATGGAACCGCCGTAATGCCGCGCCTGTTTGCAGGGACATGAAACTCCGCCTGATCCTGGCGGCGCTGGCCCTCGCCGCCTGCACGCCCGCACCCCAACCGCAACCCAACCCCGAAGCCGCCAAACAGGTGGGGGAAGCGCAGCCGTTACCGAACACCTTGCCGAGGCCCAGCGAGACCACGCCCCGTTACGTGGGGCGATGGGCCGTGGCTCAAGACGATTGCGGCGACCCGCCGTGGGTTTTTGAAGCGGACAGGCTGACAACGCAGGGCGAAGTGGGCTGTTCGTTCGACAACGTCGCCAACACCCCCACGGGCTACACCATCGCCGCCACCTGCCACTCGGAGGGCGACACCTCGCAGCACACGCTCGAAATCTCGTTCGCGGAATCCGCGCGCGCCATGCTGTTGACCGGCGGACCCTGGATGGGGGACTCGCGGGGGCTCGTTTATTGCGGCCCGCTCTGACGGGAACCGGTCAGCGGCCATCTCCGTTGTGCGCCTGAGAGAGGCTCACCATGGCGCATACCCAAGTTGATCATCACAGCGACGGCGGCGGCTGGCTGCTCGCCTTCGTATTCGGCATCGTGCTGACGGTGTTCGCGTTCGGCGCATTTTCCGTGCTTGGCGACGGCCGTAGCGAGCCGATGCATACGGCAAGCATTGAAAATCTCGTGCCCGACCTACCCCGGCCAGACGCGCCGATCACAGGCGCCGCCACGGAAGACGTTATCCCTCCGCCGCCCTGATCCCGGGGCCTGGCGTGACGCAAATGTCATGCAGGCGATCGAGTTGCGTCATTATCGTTCCGGTCGCGTGAAGCGGTCTGCGTTGCTAGCCTCAGGCTCGACATCGAATCGAGCCGGAGAGTGCGCATGGCGGACGTGTTCATTTCCTATGCGCGCGAGGATCAGCCGCGCGCCGCGCAGGTCGCCCATGCCCTGGAAGCCATGGGGCTGAGCACATTCTGGGACACCGACATTCCGCCCGGACAGACTTGGGCCGACTACATCGAAGGCAAGCTTGCACAGTGCAAAGCCGTGATCGTGCTGTGGAGCGCGCACTCGACCCAATCGCAATGGGTTCGCGAGGAGGCGCGGATGGGGCGCGATCGCGGGCGGCTTATCCCGGCGATGCTCGACGGCTCAGCGCCGCCGTTCGGCTTCGGTGAGGTGCAGGCTGCGAACTTGGCGACGTGGCGCGCCGAGGCGAACCACCCGGAGTGGCAGCGATTCTCGCAGGCCGTTTACGGCGCGGTGCATGGCGCCGGCGCGACGCCGCCGTCGCAAGCGCCCGCGAGCGCGGCTGCGGGAGGTTGGACCACTTCGGCGCCGCCGCCTCCGCCGCAAGCGGCATGGTCGGCGCAGCGCGCGCAAGCTGGCGCAAGCGCGGCGACGGGCGGCGATCTCGGTTTCGTCGGCTACGTTCAGAAATGTCTACGTCTGTTCATCGACGGCAAAGGCCGGGCGCGGCGTGCGGAATATTGGTACTGGGTGCTGTTTACGGCGATCGTCGGGGTCGTAGCGTATGTCCTCGATTACGCGCTTACCGGCGGCGGCGTCATGTACAATCCGAGCGGCGGCGTGATCGGCGCACTCGCCAATATCGCGCTGCTGGCGCCTAGCCTCAGCGTGATGTCGCGCCGCTTCCACGACGTGGGCCTGAGCGGCTGGTTGGTTGCGGCCGTGTTCGGGGTGTTCTTCGTCGCCGGCATGGTGGCGTCCGTCTCGCCGACATTGGGCGGCTTGCTCCTTCTGGGCGCTTGCATCGGCGTCATCGTCGTCCTGGTTCGGCCGGGGCAGCCGGGGTCGAACCAATACGGTGAAGATCCCAAGGGGGCTTAGCCTCGTCCCTCAAGCCTGCTAGAAATGGCGGGCCAGGAGGGGATATGGCCGAAGTTTTTCTGTCTTATTCGCGTGAGGATCGCGCGCGCGCTGAGCAAGTGGCGCGTGGTCTGGAAGCCGCTGGCGTCGATGTCTTTTGGGACAATGAGATTCCGCCGGGCACCACGTGGGCCGACTACATCGAACAGAAACTGGGCCAGTGCAAAGCGCTGATTGTACTTTGGAGCCAGCACTCCACGAAGTCGCAATGGGTGCGCGAGGAAGCGCGCATGGGGCGCGACAAGGGCGTGCTGATTCCGGCGATGATCGACAACTCGCAGCCGCCGTTCGGCTTCGGCGAAGTACAGGCCGCGAACCTCGCCAATTGGAGCGGGGACGCCAACGATCCTGATTGGCGCCGTTTTGTCGGCGCCATCACCAGTGTGGCGCAAGCCGGCCCACGGCCGCCCGCGCAATCGATGAGTACGCCGCCGCGCGCGCATGCGCCGCCGCCGCCCCAGCCGCAGGCCGCATGGCAGACTCAAACGCCCGCTGCAGCGAAGAAGGGCGGCGTTCCAGTTTGGGTGTGGGTTGTCGGCGCAATCGTCGGCACAGTCGCTGTACTGGGCGTGATTGGCTCAATGCTGCCGGAGCAGGGCCAGCAGCAAACCGTGGCGACCGACACGGCGTCCACCCTGGCCGATCAAAGTCAGCAACAGCAAACCAGCGCCGAAGGCGCAGTGTTAATGCAGCAGCTGCAGCAGGCGGAAGCGGCGTTTGCGCAGCAGGGGTATCAACCCGTCGGTCAGCCGGTCAGCGGCCTGCTGCCCAACGCACAAGCGTGGAACACCAACGTTTCGCTCGTCGCCGGTTACGATTATCGCCTCATCGGCGTCTGCGATCAGAATTGCGGCGATCTCGATCTCGCGCTTTACGATCAAAGCGGCGCCGTAGTCGCGCAAGATCAATCGGCGGATGCGCATCCCGTTGTCGGCGGCGTGCCGAGCTACACCGGCAACTTCACTATTCAGGCGCACATGTTCCAGTGCAACGCGCCGCAAGGCTGCTACTACGCGCTGGCGCTTTACGGTCGCCCGGCGCAGTGAAGGTCTGAGCTAGACGCGGTTCTGCAGAACGAACACGCGCACAGCAGATGCGAGCGACGCGTCAGGTGCGCCTTTCGCGCGGGTGTCGTCGATAGACGCGATCAGCTGCGGCAAACTTTGTGAGCGCGCGCGCGCGATTTTTTCCAGCGCGTCCCAGAACTCGCGCTCAAGCGCGAGTGACGTGCGGTGTCCGGCAATTCGCATTGAGCGCTTTTGCAGCGCGCCTTTAGGCGTCATCGCGCTTGTGTCCGTCATGTTTGCGCTGCGCTGCATCGTTCTTGGCCTTCGTCGTCTTCTTTTCAGTTTTCGTGCGACCGTGAGTAATGCGGTTAGCCTCGGCCTCCGCTTCAGCTAACGCGCGCGCTTTTGCTTTTCTGACGCGGCGCAGGTTCACGATTTCGTTCATGTGCGTGATGTAATTGAGGAACGGGTTAGCGCCAAGTCGTTCCAACTGTTGGAACTTTTTTCGAATGCAGCGCTCGCTTGTACGTTGAGTCTGGCGCCGATGCAGCAGAGAAGCAACGCGCGGGCGGGCGTTTCAATCAACTTCATGTCGTTGTGCGGTAACGCTTGCTGCATCGCTGCTGGTCGCGCAGTGACGCGACGTCGATGTTGACGCTCTCGTCACGCAAGCGCCGTCTGCGACATCACTCTCAGCTCCGTATGGAGGATTCCGTTACCGCATCGCTCCGATGTCGGGTCGGCGCGACACGCCATGCAGGACGAGCCTTATGAGCGCTCAATGCGAGCAGATGTGCGCCGACGCCGAGCGCATGCCAACGCTGCAGCCAGCCGCGGCAACTCAGCGGCCGGCAACGCGTTCTAACCCAGCCAACCCCACATCGCAGGAGATTTTGGACATGATTTCTTCCGGTTCCATCCGCGAACACATGGAAGTCGTCGGTTCCGACGGCAAGCATATCGGCAAGGTCGATCACGTCATGGGCGATAGCATCGAACTCACGCGCTCGATGGGCATGGGCAGCCACCACGCGCTGCCGCTCGATCTGGTCGGCAGTGTCGATGACAAGGTGCATCTGACGGTCACCGAGGACGAAGCCAAGAACCGTTGGACTGAAGTGCATCATTGATGCGCTGAAGCGAAGAGAGCGCCGCGCGGCCGAACCGGGCGGCGCTCCTCTAGATTCGGATGCTGGTCGCGCTAGCCCGGCCCGATCATTTTCTCCGGACGGACGATCGCATCGAAGTCATCGCCTGGAATGCCGTCCTTCACCGCTTCTTCGCGCAGCGACGTGCCGTTCTTGTGCGCGGTCTTGGCGATCTTGGCGGCGCGGTCGTAGCCGTATTTGGGCGCCAGCGCCGTCACCAGCATGAGCGACATGTCGAGGTTTTTCTTGATGTTGTCCTCGCGCGCTTCGATGCCGGCGATGCAGTTGTCGGCAAAGCTTACTGCCGCATCGCCAAGCAAGCGTGCAGACTGCCAGAAATTGTAGGCCATCACCGGGTTGAACACGTTCAGTTCGAAATGGCCGCTGGCGCCGGCGAACGTGATGGCGGCCTGATTGCCCATCACCTGGGCGCAGACCATGGTTAACGCTTCGCACTGGGTCGGGTTAACCTTGCCAGGCATGATCGAAGACCCAGGCTCGTTCTCCGGCAGCATCAACTCGCCCAGGCCCGAGCGCGGGCCTGAACCAAGGAAGCGGATATCGTTGGCGATCTTGAAGAGCGCCGCCGCGGCGGCGTTGATCGCGCCGTGCGAAAACACCATCGCGTCGTGCGCCGCGAGCGCCTCGAACTTGTTGGGCGCGGTCTCGAAGGGGAGGCTGGTGATGGCCGCGATGCGCTGCGCAACTTTCTCCGCAAATCCGACGGGCGCATTGAGTCCAGTGCCCACGGCGGTTCCGCCCTGCGCCAATTCATAGAGTCCGGGAAGCGTCTCCCTCAGGCGGCGATTGGCGTTGGCCACTTGCGTGACATAGCCGGAAAATTCCTGACCCAGCGTTAGTGGTGTTGCGTCCTGCGTGTGGGTGCGGCCGATCTTGATGATGTGCTCGAATTGGGCCTGCTTCTTTTGCAGCGCCGCTTCCAGGTGCGCGAGCGCCGGCATCAGATGCTCGGCCACCATCTGCGCCGACATGATGTGCATCGCGGTCGGATAGGTGTCGTTTGACGACTGGCTCATGTTGACGTGGTCGTTGGGGTGCACCGGCTTCTTCGAGCCCATGACGCCGCCCATCATCTCGATGGCGCGGTTCGAGATCACCTCGTTGGCGTTCATGTTCGACTGCGTACCGGAACCGGTCTGCCACACGGAGAGCGGGAAATGGGCGTCGAGCTTGCCGTCAATGACCTCTTGAGCAGCCTGGACGACGGTCTTGCCGAGCGCCTTATCCAGCCTGCCCAATTCCATGTTGGTTTCCGCTGCGGCGCGCTTCACCACGCCCAGAGCCCGGATGATCTCGCGGGGCATCTTCTCGACGCCGATCTTGAAATTCCCGATCGAGCGCTGCGACTGCGCGCCCCAATACTTGTCGGCCTCGACCTCGATGGGGCCGAAAGTGTCTGTTTCTGTACGGGTCTTCATGGGATTTCCGGCCTTTGTGAGAATCTGCCGCGTTGTCCCGGGAAGGGATATGGGCATGAAATGAGGCGATCAAGCCGAATGGGGATGGGCGGCGTGCACCTGCGCGACATGCGCACCGTGAGAGCTTTGCGTGAGGTCAGCCCCGACCCGGGGGCGGCCGAGCGGCTGAGCGACCGCGCTCTCTACGCCGCGGTGGAAAACCCCGACCATAGCGAGGCCGGTCGCGCTGCCGCAGCAGCGGCTTTACGTGCGCGTGGATTGGCTCCGGAGCGCTGGCGGCTGGCCGCGCCCGGATTCTTGAGGGCTGCGGATCTGGCGAACGGCGATCAGTGCTTTTTCGGCTGGGGATATGCCCTGCGCCGCACCGCGCGCGCGATCGCCGCTCTCTCGGCAGTCGCGTTCTTGGCGGCGGCGTTTGCGCCGTTCCCTGCGGTCGCGCCCGCAGCACTGGGCGGCGTCGCAACGGGCGCTTTGATCTGGTTCGCATCCACTGTGCTGCGCCCGCGTCCCGCGCGGCTGGTGCTGCTCCGCCGTCCCAGCCGCGACCCTGCGCCTCTGCGGCGGATGATCAGGCGTGAACTGCGACCGTATGGGCAGGTGGTGGCGCTGAGCGAAGGTGACGAGCGCGCGGATCCTATCGGCAATGCGCGCCAGTATCGCTTGTTCGCGCAACGCCTGGGCGACCGCATCGGCCTCAACCTGCAGGGCGCATTCGCCCGGGCGGAGACGCTGGCGTGCGATCCCACGCCGGCTTGGCGCGGACTGGCAGTGCAATTTCTCATCGCCTCTGGCGACGTCGTCGTCGTGGATTTGAGCCACGTGGACGTTGAACCGCTTTCTGAGCTTGCCGCTCTCGCGGAGGAGGGCGCCGGCGCGCGCTGTGTCTTCGTCGCGAAGTGGGGCAGGGCCGAGGCGGCCGAAGCCGCTTTGCGCGCCGCCGGATACGCGCACCCTTGCTTCTACTACGCGCCCGACGGCGAGGTGCAGCACCGCGCCGATTTCCGTGCGGCGCTGCTGGATGCGATGCGCGCCACCCACGGCGCTGCGCCGTGAACGAATGGTCCGGTCGCGGCAAAGTGCGTGCGCGTGAAATCGAAGGCGGCGTCGAAATCGCCATCGACGGCATCACCACGCAAGCGCGTTACTACAAGCCGCTCGTGTACGAGTTTTTCCGCAAGGAATTCCAAGTTCGCCCGCGCTGGGGCGACTTCGAGGTCGAGTTGGTGATGGAGTATCTGGGCCAGGACGCGCCCACGCTCGATCTGGACAACCTGGCGAAAGCTTTGCTCGACGCGCTGAAGGGACATGTTTTTTTCGACGACAGCCAAATCGCGCGTCTGCTGTGTGAGCGGAAAGTGGGAGAGCGCGATCGGATCACGGTGCAGGCGGTGAAACGTTAGTTCAGTCATTCCAGACGGCCGGAGGCCGATCTGGAATCCAGGGCTATGACCTGCGTGTCGGCCCTGGATTCCAGATCACGCTCCGCGTGTCTGGAATGACTGATTATTTCCACCGCAACGGCGGCGCTTGGTCCTTCAGCGCTTCGATCTGCGCGCGCAGTTCATCGATGAAGCCGTGGTGCGATCCCGTCCACGTCAGCGGATCGCCGATCACGGCAGTTGTGTTGAACGGCACCAGCAGCTTCGCATCCTTCGGCAGCGAGCGTCCCGCGCCTTGCAGATAGACTGGCGTGACCGTTGCGGCGGGGCAGAACTCCACCAGCCGCGCCACGCCCGTCTTGAAGCGCGTCATCTCCTCCGGCTCGCCACGTGAGCCTTCAGGAAACACTACCAATATTTCCCCGCGCGCCAGCGCTTCCTTCGCGCCAGCGAGCACGTCTTCGCCGCGCGCGGCGCCGCCGCGTTTGATCGGGATGATGCCGATGATGTTGCGCGAGAACCAGGAGCCGAAGCCGCCCTTGTCGAAATGATCCGCCGCCGCGACGGGACGGAGCTTCGGCAGCAGCTTCGATGGGAAGAGACACAAGAGCACGATCGTATCGACGTGGCTGTTGTGGTTGGCGGCGACGATCGCTGGGCCGTCCTTCGGCAATTTCTCGCGGCCGATGGCGTCGAGTCCAAACATCAATTGCGCAATCGGGCGCACCAATAGCATCAACCCGAAACGGCGGATCGTCTGCAGCATCTCAGAAGCGCTCGATCACGAAGTAGGCGAGCAAGTGGAAATAGATCGGCGCGGTGAATGTCAGGCTGTCCAGCCGGTCCAGCACGCCGCCGTGACCTGGGATGAGGTGCGAGGTGTCCTTCACGCCGAGGTCGCGCTTGATCGCGCTCATGGTGATGTCGCCGAAGAAGCCCGCGATTGGGATGACGACGCCCATGATGATGGCTTGCGCCGGGGTCAGATGCGGTAGGAAGTAGGGGCCGAGAAAATAGAACACAGCCGCCGTCGTCGCCCAGCCGCCGATGGCGCCTTCCCAGGTCTTGTTGGGACTGACCTTCGGCGTGATCTTCGTCTTCCCGAACGCCTTGCCCCAGCAATACTGGGCGACGTCGTTCAGCTGCGTGATGAAGATGAGGAAGAACACCAAGCCCGCTGCGCCGGAGGGCGCTTCGTCGTCCGGCACGCGCATCAGCAAGGCGACGTAGCCGAGGTTATAGACGCAGATCACCATCGCCCAATGGATGATGCCGACCGTGGGCAGATAGCCATCGGTGCGCCCGATCCAGGCCATCATCGCGGCGGCGATGAGGAAGCCGTACACCGGGATAAAGACAAGATAGATCTGATAGCTGTCGTCGAACAAACTATCGGCGAAGATGAGCCCGTAATTGACGAGGACGGAAAGATACGCCAGCAGCACGATGAGCCGGTCTTCTTTTCGCGTGGGCGCGAGCGTGAGGAATTCCTTGAGAGCCAGGAACGAGACGAGCGCGAAGAGCACCGCAAACGCTTGCCACCCGGCGACAAGCGCGCCGCCGACGAGCAGCACGATCGCCCACCACGAACGCATGCGCGGGCCAAGGTCGGCCCATTTGCCGGGTTGCAGCGCCGGCAACACGAATGCCGCGATGGTGCCCAGCACAAGCAGCACCAACACCGCGGCAAACCCGAACGTCAGCGCCGGGTTCACGATGTATATGGAGGTGTCGCCGAGCGTGATGCCCATGCGCCCATGTCGCTTTAGTCGGGGCGCGCGTCAATGAGCCAGCCGAAACGATCCTGGGCGTCGGCGACGCCGGTTCATGTCGCCTTCGGTTTTCTGGTGATGGGCGCCTGGGGCGTGTTCGCCAACCGCGTCCATCCGCTGCCGCAGGCTTTGCTGGCGGGGCTGGTGCAGGGCGCGCTCTCCGGCACGATCACGCTCTTCCTGAAGAAGGGGCTGGAGCGCATGAACAAGATGTTCATGACCGCGCGCCAGTCCGACGAAGGCATCGGGCGCACCTTCGCGGCCTTGGTCGTGCCGCCCGTGGTGACGGTGTCGATCATCTCCACCATCCTCATCAGCGTGCACTCAATCGCCGGCACGCCGGAAATCGCCGCGACGGTCGCCGTGCCGCTGCTGGTCTCCACCAGCTACGCCATCATCTACAATTTCAATCTCTGGAAAGCGGCTGTGCGATGACCGAGTCCGTTCGCCGCCCCATTGCGCAGCGCGATCGCTTCTACGCCAAGGCGCTGACGCGTTGGCTCGCCAACAGCAAAGTCACGCCGAACCTGATCTCGTTCACCTCGATCGTGTTCGCAGGCCTCGCGGGGCTTTGCTTCTATGCGCAAGGCGTGACGAATTCGATCGGCGATCGCGTGATGCTGCTGATCGGCGCGGCGCTGTTCTGCCAGCTCCGGCTGCTCGCCAACATGCTGGACGGCATGGTCGCCGTCGAAGCGGAGAAGGGCGGGCCGGATGGGCCCGTCTGGAATGAGCTCCCCGACCGCTTCGCCGACATTTTCATCCTTGTCGGCGCTGGTTACGGCGTGGCCGTCCTCGGCCTCGCCGAACCGTCGTTGGGATGGGCCGCGGCGGTGGCGGCCGTCATGACGGCGTATGTGCGCGAGGTGGGCAAGGGCGCGGGCGCGCCGCCGGATTTTTCCGGGCCGATGGCCAAACCGCACCGCATGTTCGTGATGACCATGGCGGCGTTGATCTCGACGCTGGAGCCATTGTGGAACTGGCGGGGCGAGCTGATCCATTACGCGCTCTGGCTGGTGCTGATCGGGTCCATCGTGACGACGATCAACCGCACGCGGCGCGCGCTGAAAGCGCTGAAGGCGGCCAAATCCTAGCTCGCCCGCCGCTTGCGCGTGGCAGCCGCTTTCTTGGCGGACTTCGATTTGGCGGCCTTTGAGCGTCGCGCCGAGGCCGCGCCGCCGGCCCGCCCGCCTTTTTTGGCCGGCGCCTTGTTCGTCTTCTTGCCGCGTCCGGATCCCGATTTTTTGCCGCCGCCGCTGATGGCGTTCACCGTAGCCCATGCGCGTCGCTTGGCTTCCTTCTTGCCGACGCCGCGATCTTCGTAGCCTTCCTCGATGTGTTCGGCTTGGCGGTCCTGTTTCCCTGTGTACTTGGACTTGTCACCGCGCGGCATGATTTCGCCTCCATTAGTTCATCCACAACGGTGGCGTGGCGTAGGCAGTTCCGTCGCCGCGTGTACGCGCCCGCCGCTCACGTTTCCAGGACGCTTCACGCGCGCGTGATGCTGGCGAGAAAGGCAAGTCTTCCGGCGGTTCGGTCAAGCCGGGACGCTGCGCAACGCCGCGGGCGGTGCTATTTGAGGCCCATGAAATACGACAGCATCCTGCAGACCGTCGGCCGCACGCCCATCGTCAAGCTGAACGCGCTCGCGCCGAAGGGCGTGTCCATCTACGCCAAGATCGAAGCCTTCAATCCGATGGGTTCGGTGAAGGACCGTCTGGCGCTCGCCGTCATCGAAGCGGCGGAGAAGTCCGGCGCGCTGAAGCCCGGTCAGACCGTAATCGAAGCCACTAGCGGCAACACCGGGATCGGCCTCGCCATGGTGTGCGCGGCCAAGGGTTATCCGCTCGTCATCGTGATGGCCGAGAACTTTTCCATTGAACGCCGGCGTCTCATGCGGTTCCTCGGCGCTAAAGTCGTGCTGACACCGGCTGCAGCGAAAGGCAGCGGCATGCTGGCGAAGGCGGTGGAATTGGCGGAAGCGCACGGCTGGTTCTTGACGCGCCAGTTCGAAAACGAAGCGAACGCCGACATCCACACCCGCACCACGGCGCCGGAAATCCTCGCCGACTTCGAAGGCGAGCGGCTGGATTATTGGGTCAGCGTTTACGGCACCGGCGGCACTGTCAAGGGCGTCAGCCGTGCGCTGAAGGCAGCGCGGCCGGAGACCAAGATCATCGTCGCCGAACCGGACAATTCGCAGGTGCTCGGTAGCGGCGTCGGCCATGCGCCGGGCGAAAGCCATCCGCAATTCAGGCCGCATCCGATCCAGGGCACGTCACCTGATTTCATTCCGAAGCTCGCTGCCGACGCCGTCGCGGCGCAGTGGATCGACCAGATCGTGCCGGTGAACGGCGCTGACGCACTGCGGCTTGCGCGCGAGCTGGCGCAGAGAGAAGGCATCTTCTGTGGAATTTCATCGGGCGCAGCGCTCGCCGCCGCGCTGAAGGTCGCAGAGACTGCGCCGCAGAACGCCAACATCGTCGTCATGCTGCCTGATACCGGCGAGCGCTATCTCTCGACCGTGTTGTTCGACAGCGCCGGCGTCGACATGGACGCGGAAGAAGAAGCCATCTCGCGTTCGACGCCCAACATCCGCTTCGACGTGCCGCTGGCGCCTCCCCCGGCCGCGGCGCAAATCGCGCCGGCGCCGGTCGATCCGGAAGGCGCGGCGTTCGTGGAAAAAACGATCGCGGGCGAACCCGTCGCATTGTTCGCGCTGGAATGGTGCGAGTTCTGCTGGGCGGTCCGCAAGCTCTTCAAAGCTTACGGCATTCCCTATCGCTCGATTGACCTCGACTCCGTCGCCTATCAAGCCGACGACCGCGGCGGCCGCATTCGCCGCGCGCTGGGCGCCAAGCTCGGCACGCCGACCATCCCACAGATCTTCGTCGGCGGCGAGTTGATCGGCGGCTGCAATGAGATATTCGCGGAGGCAAGCAGCGGCAGACTCCAAGAGCGCCTAAGGCGCGCCGGCGTCGTCTTCGACGAAGCCGCGCGGCCGGACCTGCCGGGCTTCCTGCCGCAATGGCTCCGAAAGAAGACGGCGGCCTAGGCCAGTGCGAAACAGATGGGCAGCGTCTTCAGCCCGTTGACGAAGACGCTTTCCGTGTAGCGCGGCTCGCCGTCCAGGCGGACGCTCTTGAGTTTCGGCAGCAGCTCTTCGAACAGGATGCGCATCTCCAGCCGCGCCAAGTGCTGGCCAAGGCAAAGGTGCGCGCCGTTGCCGAAGGCGAGTTGGCGGTTTGGCGTGCGGTCGATGTCGAACGTGTCGGGGTTGGGGAAGATGTCTTCGTCACGGTTGCCTGACGCGTAGCAGAGCATCAGCCAATCATCTTTGGCGATCCTGCGCCCGCGCAGTTCGGTGTCCGCGGCGGCGGAGCGCATGAAGGTCTTGACGGGCGTAGTCCAGCGGATGGCCTCTTCGACGAGGTTCGGTACGAGCGCGAGATCGCCGCGCATGCGGTCCAGCAAGCCGGGCACAGTCGCCAGCGCCCACATCGCCCCGGCTGTCGAAGAGGAGGTGGTGTCGTGCCCGGCGGTGGCGACGATGGTGTAGTAGCCGGTCTGCTCGAACGGCGGCAGCGGCGCGCCGTCGACCTCGGCGTTGGCGATGAGGGTGGCCAGATCGTCGCGTGGATTGGCGCGTCGATCGGCGCTGATCTTGCCGAAATAGTCGCTGAAGTCCTGCAGCACGCCCAACAGAATCTGCATGAATTGCTCGGGCGAGAGCGCGTCGGCGAAGCGCTTGGTGTCGGGGTCCTGCGATCCGAACAGCTCCTGCGTCAGCCGCAGCATGCGCGGCATGTCTTCGTCGGGCACGCCCAGAATGTTCATCACCACGCGCAACGGGTAATGCAGCGCCACGTCCTTCACGAAATCGCACTGGCCTGGCAGCGCGACGAACTTATCCACGGCCTCTTTCGCCAACGCGCGGATCGCATCTTCGCGCTTCTTCACGTTCGCCGGCATGAACCAGGCCTGCGTCAGCAGCCGGTACTTCATGTGGTCCGGTTCGTCCATCTGCACCAGCGTGCGCACAAGATGCGGCGTGCCGGTTATGGCGCGCGCGCGTTCGTCGCCCTGCTTGTTGGTCAACGTTGTAGCCTTCACCGCGCTCGGATAGAGCGCGTTGTTGCGGCTTATCTCCAGGATGTCGGCGTGCTTGGTGACAACCCAGAACGGCTCGTAGCCTTCGATTTCGGCGACCCCCAGCGGATTGTTCGCCCGCGCCCAGCGATAGGCGTCATGCAACCGTTCGCTCGCATAGGCGGCGGGGTCGACGAAGGTCTCTGCGATGTTCGGCGGCAGTTTGATGTCAGTCACGCGCGTCTCCTCGACCGCGAAGAGTGCGCACAACACCGGTCTCCCGCAAGCGCGACGTTAGGGCAGGCTATTCAACCCGGAACACGCGGATCGTGTTGGTCTTACCGGCGCGCCCAAATGGGATGCCGGCGATGACGGCGACGCGGTCGTCGAGGTCGGCGACGCCGAGGGCGCGCACTGCGGTGTTGGCCTTCTCGACCATGTCCTCCACGTTGTGCGCGTCTTCCGCGACCACGGCGCGCACGCCCCACGCAAGTGTCAAACGCCGCGCTGTCGCTATGATCGGCGTCAGCCCCACGACACCGCAGCGCGGCCGCTCGCGGGCGACGCGATAAGCGGTCGAGCCAGTGCTGGTGTAGGCGACGATGGCGGCGCAGCCGATCGTATCGGCGATGTGGCGGGCGCTTAGGGCGATGGCGTCGGCCGTGGTGGCTTGCGGCGGGGTCATGTCGCGCGGTAGGCCAAGCCAATAATCCTCGTCGGCTTCGACGGCGCGGATGATGCGGTCCATGATCGCCACTGCGCTCTGCGGATGGCGGCCGACGGCGCTCTCCGCCGAAAGCATCACGGCGTCCGCGCCTTGATACACCGCAGTCGCCACGTCGGAGGCTTCGGCGCGCGTCGGCGTCGGCGCATCGACCATGCTTTCCAGCATGTGCGTCGCCACGATCACCGGCCGTCCGGCGGCGCGGGCGACGCGAATGATGCGGCGCTGCGCGATCGGCACCATTTCCGGCGGCAGTTCGACGCCCAAATCGCCGCGCGCGACCATTACGGCGTCGGCGACTTCAACGATCTGCGCGATCTCCTCAAGCGCTGAAGGTTTCTCGATCTTGGCGATGACGCCGGCCTTGTCGCCGATCAGCGCCTTCGCTTCGCGCACATCGTCGGGGTGCTGCACGAAGGAGAGCGCGATGTAGTCGACGCCGATGCCGAGCGCGAAGGCCAGGTCGTCGCGGTCCTTTTCGGTGAGCGCCGAGATGGGTATGCGGCGCGTCGGGACATTGAGGCCCTTTTGGCTCTTCAGTACGCCGCCGAAATCGACGCGGGCTTTCACCTGCGTGCGATGCCGCTCGATCACGGTCAGTTGCATCTTGCCATCGTCCAGCTTGAGGACGTCGCCTTCTTCGAGGACATGGACGAGTTCGGGGTGGGGCAGGCGGATAATGGTTTCGTCGCCGGGTTCCTTCGACGCTTCCAGCGTCACCACTTCGTTGAACCGAAGCGTGATCTCGCCGTTCTTGAATGTGCCGACGCGGATTTTCGGACCCTGCAGGTCTGCGATCACGCCCACCGGCGCGCCGGCTTTTTCTTCGGCGGCGCGAATGGCGGCCATGCGCTTGGCCTGATCGGCCTGGACGCCGTGACTGAAATTGAGCCGGAAGCAATCCACGCCCGCCTGAATGAGCATGGCCAACCGGTCCGGCCCATCGCTGGCCGGGCCCATGGTGGCTACGATCTTGCAGTCGCGTGCGCGCATTCGGGAAAACCTTGATCTGTCGGCGCGCAATTCAATGCGCGTTGCGCAGGAAGTCTAGCCGAATATGGTGATTGCCTGCTGCAACGCGCTGGCCCCGGCGCTATCCGCCCATCTTGTATTCGCCGCCCTTTTCCACTGCGCGCTTATAGGCGGGGCGAGCTTGCTGGGCGGCGCGGGCGCGCAGGAGATTGGGATAGCGATCCAGGCCGCCGCGCATCTTGGCGGCGTCGAGCACGAAGCTCATCTCAATGTCGGCCGCGGTGAAGCGATTGGCGACGAACCAGTCCTTATCTCCAAGCGCCTGGTTGGCGAAGGAGAGGTGATTGTCGATTTCTGGATCGATGCGCATCTGCATCAACGGCGCGCCTGCCTCGCCCAGCATGCCGACATAGAGCTTTAAGAGCAGCGGCAGCATGGCGGAGCCTTCGGCAAAGTGAAGCCAGTAAATGTATGCTGCGCGATCCTTGTCGCCCGCCGCCACGGCGAGCTTTCCGCCGCCCTCGCTCTCGGCGAGGAATTCAACGATCGCGCCGGACTCGGCGAGTATGACGCCGTCCTTTTCCACCACGGGAGATTTGCCCAGCGGATGCACGGCCTTCAGCTCCGGCGGCGCCAGCCGCGTCTGCGCGTTGCGCTCGTAGCGCTTCACTTCGTACGGAACGCCCAGCTCTTCCAGCAGCCAAATTACGCGCTGGGAGCGAGACTCGTTCAGGTGATGGACGATGTACATGGGCCGCTCCTTAGTACGGGTTGAAGTTCAGCTTCTTTCCCGGCGCCGGCCAGCGCGCCTTCACGAGTTGGCCCGTGCTGGAGAGCGTGATGTATGCGTCGCCCATATCGGCGCCGCCGAAGGCGATGTTGGTGGTGATGAGGTCGGGGAAGGGCGTGTGCGTTGAGACGCCCGCCGGCGTGATCGTGGTGATGCCGCCATTCAGGATCGTCGCCACGCAGACATCGCCGTTGGCCTGTACCGCGAGGCTGTCGAAGAAGCAGTGATAATTCTGCACCGCGACGCAGCGCCCGCTCGGTCCGCCCATCGGACTGCGCACGACTTCGCCGGGGGCGGTGATGTCGAAGGCCCAGAGCTTTCCGGTTTCGGTCTCGGCTGCATAGACGACCTTCTCGTCAGGCGAGAGGCCGACCCCGTTTAGGCCGACGTGTCCGTACGACGCTTCCTTGATCTCCGAGCCATCGGTTTTCGCCCAATAGAGGCCGCCGCGATCCTTGCCGCGCGGCCAGTTCTTGCCGAGATCGGTGAACCAGAACGCGCCGCCCTGCTCGAAGACGATGTCGTTCGGCCCGCGCAACTTGTTGCCGCCGACGCCCTCGTAGACGCGCTCGACTTTGCCGGTGTTGAGATCGACGCGCTCGATACGACCGGTCTCGTAATCGTCGGCGGCTAGCCCCGGAATGGTCAGTCCGTTGATCTCATGCCAGGCGAAGCCGCCATTGTTGCAGAGATAGATCGCGCCATCCGGTCCGAGCGCCGCGCCATTCGGTCCGCCGCCCGGCTTCGCGATGACTTCGGTTTTATCCTTCCAGCAGCGCGTGAGCGTTCCGCGCTTGATCTCGACGACAATGACGCTGCCGTCCGGCATGACGATCGGGCCCTCCGGAAACTGAAGGCCGCTGGCGATGACTTCGAAGCTCATGGGTGGAAGCTAGACGCTCGCGTAACGACAAGCGCAAGCGGCTTTTGACGGTCGCCTTTCGTGGCGGTTCAGACTATCAGCGGAATGCTGTCGCGCAGCGGAGGATTGGCATGACCGAGCGGTTCGAGCGCCACAAGCAGCCCTGGACCAGCGATGAAATTCAGAAGCTGCACATGTACGCCAAGAAGGGCATGTCGCTGAAAGCGATCTCGAAGGCGCTTACGCGCAGCGAGGAATCTATAAAGATCCGCGCCAAGGCGGACGGTCTTGGCATCTCGAAGCTGCGCTAGGGCCGGTCGCGGATGCGCTCCATGACGCGCGCGACGAAATCCGCATCGTCATTGGGGCCGGCTTTTACCTCTTCCCGGTCCACCTCGCGCCACTCCTCAGGCTTGAGCCTTGGGAATGTTGCATCGCCCTCAGGCGAGAGTTTCACTTCAGTGAGACGGATGCGGTCCGCCAGCGGCAGCGTCTCGGCGTAGATCAGCGCGCCGCCAATGACGGCGTACTCGTCCACGCCCATTTCCTCGGCCATCGCGCGACCGGCGGCCAGGAAGGCGTCGAGCTTGGTGAACGCCCAGGCGCCTTCCGGCTTGAAGGAGGGATCGCGCGTCAAGACCAGGTTACGGCGGCCTGGCAGCGGTCGCACGAAGAGCGAGTCCCAGGTCTTCCGGCCCATCAGCACCGGTTTTCCCATGGTCGCGGCCTTGAAGCGCGCCATGTCCGACTTGATCCGCCACGGCAGCGCACCATCGCGGCCGATGACGCCGTTTTCGGCGACAGCGAGGACGAGGGTGAGTTTGGGCGTGCGCATAGGCTTTGTTTAGCGGATAGCGGCACACAGCGCCACTTGCGCTGCCCTGTCCGGTTTCCGTTTGGCGGTCCCGGAAGCCCTCGTCTAAGAGGGTTGAATGCTCCGCTATATTCTCATGGTCGGCCTCGGGGCCGTCATCTTCTTGATCGTGATGGGCGTGCTGCGCGAGTTCGTGGGCGGCGGCGCCACGGCGCTCATTTATGCGGTGATCCTGATCGCCAGCATCGTGGTGATCGCGCGCAATCTGATGAGCAACCGCAAGGTCAAGGACGCGACGCCGCAAGAGCGCGCGCGTGCATTGGCGTTCGAACCGGAACCGGGGCGTGGCGTCGTTTACGTGATGCGCACGCAATTCATCGGCATGGCTGTGGGCGTGAACCTGATCGTCGACGGCGTCGAGGTGGCGCAAATCAAGAGCCCGCGCTTCACCCGTTTTTCCGTGTCGCCCGGCGCGCATCGGATCGCAGCCTATGTCGGCACGAACAAGAAGCCGGCCGACGGCGAGGGCTTTCAGTTCAGCGCGGAGGCGGGCGGCGTCAGCTTCATCTTCTGCGAGGTTGAGCCGCAAATGATCGGCGCCATCGTGAAGTTCAGACAGATCACGCTTGAGCAAGCGCGCAAGGACCTGCAGAAGGCGCGCATGGTGTCGCCGGATGTCGCGGCCGTCTAGCCGGACGTGAAGTGGGGGAATGAGCATGCACAAGAGTCTGTTGGTTCTGACGGCCGCCGCTGCACTGGCTTCGTGCGCACCGCCTGCTGCGTCCACCTCAACCGCCAGCACGGCATCGAGCTTTGTGGTTGGGACGCTCGACACCAGCGACACCGCTATTCAAGGCTGCACTGTCATGCTCTCGCGCGCGGATGCTGAAAGCGCCGGGTACGTCTTTATCGAGGACGGCGTGGACGTCGGCGCCAAGGGATTCGTGCGCATTGACGGCGCCATCCTGCAGCTCGATCTGCTCAGTTCGGAGGGCGACGACAACGGCGGCGTGCGCACCTTCGCCAAGGACGGGACGCAGTTGGTGGAAACCTGGACCGCCGGTGCTGCGAACGAGGCTAGCGATTCCGTGGGACGCGACGCCACGCTCGTCATCACCCGGGGTGGTGCGGCGCAGACCGTGCGTGTGGTTGGCGGCGTCGCCTGCTAGGCGGCGGCGGCCATTCAGCGCGCCGTCGCGAACCAGATGATGTGGCGCGCGCCTTTGCCGCTAGTGCTGGCGCGCACCATGACTTCCTCGACGTCGAAGCCGACATGTTTCAAGCGGCGCGCGAAGCGTTCGTCCGGCCCGGCCGACCAGATCGCCAGAACGCCGCCGGATTTCAGCGCCGCCTTCGCGGAGGTCAGTCCGTAGTTCGAATAGAGGCGGTCGTTGTCCTCGCGGACCAGACCGTCCGGGCCGTTGTCGACATCGAGCAGGATTGCGTCATAGCGCTTGTTGGCGGCGCCGATCATGTCGAACACGTCGTCCTTCACCAGTTCGACGCGCGGATCGTCGAGGCAGCTCGCAGTCAGGTGCGCCATCGGCCCACGCGCCCAATCGATTATCTCCGGCATGATTTCGACTACGGTCATGCGCGCCTGCGGTCCGAGGCGGGCAAGCGCCGCGCGCAGCGTAAAGCCCATGCCGTAGCCGCCGATGAGCAGGTGCGGCGCCTCGGTCTTCAGACGGTCGCAGGTCATCAGCGCCAGCGCTTCTTCCGACCCGCGTAAGCGGCTCGACATCAGTTCGTTGCCGCCGAGCACGATCATGAAATCGCCGTCGCGCCGATAGAGCTGGAGCGCGTTGGCGGTGCCGGGGATCGTGGCGGTGGCTAGGAGTTCGCGCGGTTTCATGCTGTGCTGGATGCTTAGCACCAGACAGAGGGTGATAGACAGGCCATGGATCTCGCACTCAAGGGCAAGAAGGCGATCGTTTTAGGCGGGACGCGCGGTATCGGGCGCGCGATCGCCGAGACACTTGCGCGCGAGGGCGCGGACGTGGGTGTGTGCGCCCGCAACGCCGCGCAGGTAGAGGAAGCAGTCGGGGCGCTGAAGGCGCTCGGCGTGAAGGCGACTGGCGCACCCGTCGACATTAGCGACGGCGCCGCCCTGAAAGCCTGGATCGCCGCCGCGGGCGCCGCGCTCGGCGGTCTGGACATCCTGGTGTCCAACGCCGGCGCGATGGCCATAGGTGCGGATCCAGCGTCCTGGGAGCAGAACTTCAAGCTTGACGTGCTTGGCGCCGTAAACGCCTTCGACGCCGCCCTGCCGCTGCTCGAAGCGGGCGCGGCCAAGAATGGCGACGCAGCCTTCGTGATTATCTCGTCAGTCTCCGCCGCCGTGGCCGACAACGCCAGTTCCTACGGCCCCGTGAAGGCGTCGCTGATCCATATGGCCAAAGGACTTGCGCGTCAGCACGCCGGCAAGCGCATCCGCGTGAACGTTGTTTCGCCGGGCATGGTCTATTTCGAGGGCGGCGTCTGGCACACGGTCGAGAAAAACATGCCGGATTATTTCAAGACGGCGATGGCCCGCAACCCGACCGGGCGCGCCGCGACGCCACAGGAAATTGCCAACGCCGCTGTGTTTCTGGCGAGCCCCGTGTCGTCTTACACGACCGGGGTCAATCTTCTGGTGGATGGCGCCATCTCGAACCGGGTCAATTTCTGAACTGGCTGCGAACGCTCAAACTGCGATCGGCGCCTTGATGGTCGGGTGCGCCGCGTAGTTCTGCAGCGTGAAATCTCCGTACTCGAACGCGAAAATGTCCTTGCGCGCTGGATTGATCAGCATTTGCGGCGCTGGGTAAGGCGCGCGCGCAAGCTGTGTCTTCGCCTGCTCGAAATGGTTCATGTAAAGGTGCGCATCGCCGAACGTGTGCACGAACTCGCCGGGCTTCAGGCCGGTGACTTGCGCCATCATCTGCGTGAGCAGGGCGTAGGAGGCGATGTTGAACGGCACGCCCAGAAACACATCAGCGCTGCGCTGATAGAGCTGACAGCTCAGTTTTCCGTCCGCGACGAAGAACTGGAACAGGCAGTGACACGGTGGCAGCGCCATCTGGTCAACGTCTGCCGGATTCCAGGCGCTGACGATATGACGGCGTGAGTTGGGATTGGTGCGGATGCTTTCGACGACGTTGGCGATCTGGTCGATTTCGCGCCCGTCACGGCTTTCCCATGAGCGCCATTGCTTGCCGTAGACTGGGCCGAGTTCGCCATCGGCATCGGCCCACTCGTCCCAGATCGTCACGCCCTGGTCCTGCAGCCATCGCACATTGCTGTCGCCGCGCAGGAACCAGAGCAGTTCGATGATGATCGACTTCAGATGCACCTTCTTGGTAGTCAGCAGCGGGAAGCCCTCGGCCAGATCGAAGCGCAGCTGGCGGCCGAAGACGCCGCGCGTGCCCGTACCGGTGCGGTCGCCGCGATCAACGCCGTGGTCGAGGATGTCCTGCAGGAGGCCGAGATAGGCGATGTCCGCCGGATTGGGCGGGCCGGCAGGCGCGGGGGCGGGTTGGGCGCTCATTTCGCCTCTATATGGGCCGACTCGCGCCTGGCGTCAGGCGGGGCAGCTGGTCAGGGCCCGGTGATGCACGTTCCGGATCAGCGGCCCGGCGAACCAGGCGCTGCGGGCGTTGACGTCGACGCCGGCCGCCCTGAGCGCCCGCGCCATCCAATGATTGCAGACGTTGAACAAATGGAAATTGCCGCGTGAGCGCAGAAACGAGGAGCGGCCGACGACCTTGCCGGTGGAGACGATGACGGGCAGGCCGTCATCGCCCACCACCAGCGCGCGGTTCACGTAATCGACGAAGCGCTGCGCACCTTCATGGCTGACGGCGATGTCCACGTCGTCGTTTGGCCCCAAGTATATTGACGACGGGCCGGCATTATAAGCGATGTGGAGCACGGTCGGGCTGGGCGGGATCACCGCGTCGAGCGCTAGGAAAATGTTGGTCCCGTCGGAATAGTAGAATTTCTCGTCTCCCCAGCCGATCAGGAACGAGCGCGCGTTCGGATAGAGCCGGCGCAGCGGGTGGTCGGCAGGGAAAATGTCCGCCGGGGCGCCGATGTCAGAATGGAAGCCGTTGGAATAGAGATGCAGCAGCACGCAATCGTCGCGCGTTGCTTGCGGCACGTTCGGCGCCGGCAGCGGTATGTAGAGATAAGCGAGCAGTGCGAGCGTAAGGCCCGCGGCGCTCCATAGCCGCCAGCGCTTCGGCAGCGTCAGTTGTCGTCGCTCAGCAGTTTCACCCGGAATAGACATCCCGCCAGCGCCGCCCCCGCCATCGGCGCGGCGATGAAGAGCCACAGCTGCTTCAGCGCATCGCCCAGCACCCACACCGCAGGTCCAAGCGAACGCGCCGGATTGACCGAAACGCCCGTGACCTGAATGCCGACAATGTGAATGACAACCAGGGTCAAGCCAATCGCCACGCCTGCGAATTGGTTGGCGCCGTTGCGGCCGGTGACGCCCAGAATGGTGACGAGGAAGAGGAAGGTGGCGACGACTTCGAAAACGGCGCCGGCGACCAACCCGTAATCGCCTGGCGAGAAGCTGGCGCCATAGCCGTTCTGCCCCAGGCCGTCGGCGGAGATCGAATAGCCGGGCGCACCGGAGGCGATCACAAGGAGCACGCCCGCGCCGACGATCGCGCCGGCGCATTGCGCAGCCCAGTAGAGCAACATGTCCAGTGTCGGCATGCGTCCGGCCACCCAGACGCCGAAGCTGACCGCCGGGTTGATGTGGCAGCCCGAGATGGGACCGATCCCGTACGCCATGGCGACGATGGAGAGCCCGAACGCCCAGGCGATGCCTTCCTGACCGACGATGTCGCCCGCCAGCACCGCCGCCCCGCAGCCCAGCAAGACCAGCGTGAACGTGCCGATGAACTCAGCGGCGATCTTCTTGATCATGAGCTGCCTTCTCCCCAAGCAGGGCACGGATAGGCCGAGTCGCCGCTTGCGGCCTTGCGTGTCCGCAAGCGAAACGACGGGTCGGCGGTGAAAACGGCTCACAGCGCCCGTGAAGGCTCGTCGTTCGTGATGGCGCGCGGCCGGGCATACCTTTGACGCACCCTTCTGACGCACCCTTCGGAGTTGCGCCCATGCCCCTCGAACTTCTCGAACCGCCGTCCCTCACAGCCACCAGCGTCGAAGCTAGCCTCCAGTATCTTGAGCCGTCGCCCGATCGGCCCGTCGTCAGTTTTGCGAACGAGGGCCGCGGCGAGACGAATGCGGTTTTCAGCCCCCGCCGGGTGCGCGTTCTTGACGCGCGCGGGCTCGGCGCGACCATGAACGTGCAGGGCTTCGAGTTAATCCGCCACGCCTCATCGGTCGCAGATTTCGAAGACGACGATTGGGTCAAGATCGTCGGGTATGGTGAGGCCGAGCAGATTGTGCAGGCCGCGACGGGCGCGCGCCGGGTCCATGTGTTCGACGCCACGCGCCGCAAGCGCAGTCCGGATTCGCCGCGGCAACCCTCGGTACGCGTGCATAATGATTACACGCCAGCGTCCGCACGGCAGCGCGTGCGCGATCTGCTCGGCGAGCGGGCGAAACAGCTTCTGCAGAGGCGCATCGCCTTCATCAATGTCTGGCGGCCTGTGAATCATCCCGCGGTCGACTGGCCGCTGGCGCTCGCCGACGCGCGATCGGTCGACGCCGCGGATCTCGTGCCCACCGAAATCGTTTATCCGGGCCGCGTCGGGGAGATCTACAGTCTCACTTATTCGCCGCGCCACGCCTGGCGCTACTACCCGGCGCTCGCGCTCAATGAAGCGATCCTGATCAAGTGCTACGACGCGCGCGAGAACGTCGCTCGCTGGTCGCCGCACACCGCATTCGACAATCCCCTGGCGCCGCCCGGCGTCCCGCCGCGGGAAAGCATCGAGTTCCGCACGATCGCCTTCTTCTGAGCGGGCCCGCCTTTGAGGTTGGTCGAAACCGGCCTATATGAGTCGGGTCCGGGCAACCGGACTATGGCGATAAACGCGCGGAGATAGGCGGATCGGACCCGGGTGCGATGCCCGGCGGCTCCACCAGTTCTTCCCAGTGCATCGGTTCATTGGCCGTGCAACGGGAAATATGGGGCCGAAATAGGATCGACGGACGTTGAAGGCCGAGGCTTTTGCTCGGGTGGTCCCGTTACAGGCCGAACAGCATAGTTGCCAATGACAACACTGCTGAGGAATTCGCCCTCGCTGCGTAAGCAGTGCGGATGATTCCGACCTTAAGTCCTACTGAGTAGCATCACTAGGCGGGGCCCCCCGGCGCCCGGCAACAGAAGCCGGGGATTTCCTTCGGTGTGGTTTGTTCGCCGGACGGCGGCGGCCTGTGTCAAATGACCGGCTTTGTGGCGTTGTTTTCCACAGCGCCGTCAAAATTTGCGACGCATTGCAATCGCACACTGGGCCCAGCTTCAAGAACGAGCGACCGCAGCACCCGTCGGCGCCGTCACACCGCAATGCACACAAACCAGGCCAGCATGCCCGTTCGTCGCAAATTTCAAAGAAGCGCGAGGCGCGTCAAAGGCTTGGCGCTTGCCCGCCGGGTCTCGCGGACGGCGATAGTTCGAATGGTGTATGCGCCGAACGCCCAACCCGCGCGCAGTGGTTGGGGAATGCGGTGTGTCGCACCTCGCGTGCGGCGCGAGCAGAGACCTGCGGAACCGGCGCCGGGCGTCCACAAGTTTCGCCCCAACGGAAGAAATGGCGATTTCGCCTCCCGCCCTTGGAAATCAAGGACGACTCGCGCTTGGAAGGATCAGGAATTGACTGCCCGAAATGACCCGGTAAGTGTGAGCACGAGAGCCAAGGAGGGGCGGCCGTGGCCGACGACATGATCGGGTACGACCAATTGATGCAAGACGCGCTACGGGGAGTAGTGCGCGCCGCTATGCAGCAAGCTGCGAGCGCACGCGGGCTGCCGGGCAAGCATCATTTCTATATCACGTTCCGGACGCATGCGCCCGGCGTGATCATTCCTGATCATTTGAGCGCGCGTTATCCAGACGAGATGACGATCGTGCTCGAGCATCAGTTCTGGGATCTCGAAGTTTATCCCGATCGCTTCCGCGTGATCTTGAAATTCTCGGGTCAGCCGCACCCGATCGTCATCCCGTTCGCGGCGGTGACGCGTTTCTTCGATCCGAGCGTCAAATTCGGTCTGCAGTTCGAGCAGCACCAGGCCGACGAAGCGCGCATGGTCTCGGGCGACGCGGCCCCGACCGCCGCGCCAATGCCGCCGCTGGCGCAAGAAAGCGAAGCGGCGCGCGACAGCTCGGTCGTGAGCCTCGACGCGTTCCGAAAGAAGTAAACGGCACGCCAAGTGCTGAGAGATGCGGCCGGCGATAAGCCGGCCGTTTTCTTTTGGGCCCGGGTCGGATGAGGCGTTGTCTCAAGGCGCGTTGGAACGCACATAGCAAACATGGAACCGGCTTCCGGCCTGCTGCATCCCATTTTCCTCATCTGGGCGGTCTGGATGGCGTTTGTCGGTGTCTTTGCGATCGTGCGCGCGAAGCGTTCGGCGCGCGAGGACACGATGTTCAACAATTCGCCGGTCATGTTCGTCGTCACCGGTTTGCTGATGTTGGGCATGCTCGCTTTCGCCATCGCCACCGGCGGCTTTCGCTAGCCATGCGCATCGCCACGTTCAACGTGCAGAACCTTCGGCTCCGCGAGGACCATCTTGATGGCGCGCGCGACGAAGGCGTGCCGCTCGCCAAGCTCAGCGCCGAGGAGAGGGCGCTCGATGCCCGCGATCGCGCGCTGACAGCGCAAGTGATCGCCAATGCCGACGCCGACGTGCTGGCGCTGCAGGAAGTGTTCGATCAGCGCACGCTGGATGCTTTCCACGACGCCCATCTCGCGCCCATCAGCGCACTCTATCCGCACCGCATATGCGTGCAGGGCAACGACGGGCGGCGCCATGTGGCGCTGATGAGCCGGATGCCGTGGGCGCAACTGCAGAGCCACGCAACGTTGAACTACGCCGACATCGGCCTCGATCCGCCGAACGGCGAGACGGCGTCAGCCTCGGTCTTCCGCCGCGACTGCCTCACCGCCAGCATCGGGGGCGTGCTGATACTCAACGTCCACTTCAAAGCGCCCTCCGACGCCGCCACCCTCGAAGTCACGCGCCGCGAGGCGCTCGCCGTGCGGAAGCTGATCGAGCGCCGCTTCGCCGATCCAGGGGACGCGCGATGGATGATCATTGGCGATCTCAACGTGAACGATGTGCCAGTGGGCGATGTGCTCGACGTGCTGACCGCCGGCTTCGCCGTCGATCTCGCCGCAGACCAGCCCGCGGCTGAACGCTGGACCTACTTCAACGCCCACTACAACAGCTACGCGCGTCCCGACCGCGTGCTCGTGTCACCCGCGCTTGCGCCGCTCTGCCGGAATTTCGAAGTGCGCAGGGAAGGGATGTCCAGCGCCGCATTGGCGTATGGCGGTGCGCGTCTCGACGACGTTGGTCTCGTCCGGCCCCGCGCCAGCGATCACGCGCTGCTTGTTGTTGAGGTTGACGTTTAACTGGGCGCCGGACCGTAGCGATTGTCGCCCTCACTCGCGCCCGACAGCAGGTAGGCGAGGTAACCCAACGCCGCGAGATAGATCATGTTGTTGAAGAACAGCAGAAAGAAGAGCGGCAGAATCCGTCCCACGTCCGGCGTCTCGCTCTGCCCCGCCGCTTGCACCACCGATTGCATCAGCGTCGGCGCAATGGTGAGGCCGACCGCGAGGAAGGGCACGGGCGCCAATCCCCAGACGGCGGCTTTACCCCGGTCATGCAGCCGGCGCGATACCGCTGCTGCAAGCAGCAAGATCACGATCACAACGGTGACGCCGAGCAAGATCATGAAGCCGCCCATGTCCGGCATGAGTTCCGGATGGTAGCCCTCGATGCTGATCGAATAATAGCCAGGGCCGCTTTCGACGTGCGCCTGCTCCGGATGCTCCACCGCAAACTGCTGCATGCGCTTCACCATGGCGAACACGCCGGGAACCACGACGGCGGCGCCGCCGGCGAACATGACCAGCAGGATCGCGATCGCGTATGTCCAGAATGGCCGGCGCGTTTGGCGGCCGCCAAAGTTCGCGAGGTTCGCGAGATTGTATCGGAGGTCCGCCAGGACGCGCATGCGCGAAGCTAGCGCTTGGCCAACCTCAGCGGCAAGTCACGTGTGTCCGGGCGATCAATGCTGTGCCGCAGGCTGAAAAAGCTCGATCAGGTTGCCGGACGGATCCTCCAGCAAGATCTGTGCGCCGCCCGGACCGCGCACGATGTCGTTGCGAAACTTGAGGCCCTTGGCGCGCAGGCGTTCAACTTCGCTTGCGAGATCGTCGAACACCAGTTCGAAGCGATTCCAGCCGCCTGGCCCGGGCTGCGCACCATCCGGCATCGGCCGGCCCGCCGAACTCTTTTCGCCGCTCAGCAGCAAGCGCAGTGCGCCCCGCTCGACGTCTGCGAACGGGCGCCGCATTGGATAAGAGTTTGAAGCCCAGATTGGACGTGTACCAGTCCACCGATTGCTGCACGTCGTCGACCATATAGCGAACATTAACGTGTTGGCTGTTCATCGTAGTCTTCCTCTGATGACGCCCGGCCGCAGCTTGAACTAGGCCGCGCTCAGCCCGCGTACACGGTTCCCGCCTCCACGAAGCAGAGCGGATTGCCCCACGGATCCGCGGCGTAGAACGAACGCTCGCCCCACGGCTTCACGCTGATGGCGCCGGCGTCGAGGCCGTGCACTTTTTCGTTGGAGAGCGCATTGAGCGAGGCCGCGCGCGCGTGCGCCGCGTCGAGATCGGTGGTGGTGAAATAGAGCGCCTTCGCCGCCGGATGCGGGGAGGGCGACGCGACGACCTGAAACGCGATCGGTCCGGCATTGATATAGAAGCGCTGGCCGGCTTGGCCGCGACCCTGTGTGTTCAGCAGCGTCTCATAGAAGCTCTGCGCCTGCGCCAGATCGCCGACTTCCAAATTCAAACGAAACAACTGCGGTACGTCGGCCATGCGCCTTCCTCCCATCACACCGGATTTTTGAAGAACCACGCGAGCCAGTCGCGGGCGAGTTCCATGCGTTTCTTGTCGATCCGATAGAGGCGTTCGCGGCCCTGGCGCTCGTGCCGTATGAGTCCAGCGTCTTCAAGCACCTGCAAATGCCGGGTCGTAGTCGGCCAAGCATGCTTGAATTGCGCGGCGATGGCGCCCGCTTTCATTTCGCCGCCCTCGAAATTGAGCGTCATCAGAATGAGCCGCCGCGCCGGATGCGCGAGCGCGGTGAATACCGCCTCATACGCATCCTGTAGTGCCTTCGCCGGCGCCCGTGCCAAGCGTCCTCCATGGATCGAGGCTTTATATTTAGCGTATATGCTAAATAAGAGCAAGTGCCGATCTCCGATTCGTACCGGTCCGCCCCAGGTGTTGGCCGTGGACCCACGGGGGGTCATAAGAGAGCAAAACGACTCGGGGAGGCGAACTTGGTCTTGAAGGCGCTGCGCGGTTGGACCGCGACGCAACGCAACGTCACCATCGCCGCTTATCTTGGCTGGACGCTCGACGCGTTCGACTTCCTCATGCTGACCCTGGTGACGAAGGACATCGCCGAGGAGTTCGGCGTGAAGGCGACCGCGCTTGGGCTTGTCATCACGGCGACGTTGGCGCTGCGTCCTGTCGGCGCTTTCATCTTCGGACGCTTGGCGGATCGCTTCGGCCGCCGCCCGATCCTGATGCTGAACGTGCTCACGTATTCGTTGCTCGCGTTCGCGTCTGCGTTTGCGCCGGACTTCACCACGTTCCTCATTCTGCGCTGCCTCTTTGGCGTCGCGATGGGCGGAGAGTGGGGCGTGGGCTCGTCGCTCGCCATGGAACATGCGCGCCCAGAGTCGCGTGGCTTCGTGTCGGGTCTCTTGCAGACCGGCTACCCCACCGGTGGTCTGTTGGCCGCCGGCGCTGCGGCGATCTTCCTGCAGGATCACGGTTGGCGTTTCCTGGTGATGCTCAGCGTCGTGCCGGCGCTGCTCGTCGTATTCATCCGCATGGGCGTGCCGGAATCGCCCGCTTGGAAGAGCGGCGCCGCTGGCAAGAGCATGGCGATCAAGCCGACAGGTCTCGCCTACGGCCTCATCGGTGTGACGCTCGCGATCGCCGGCCAGCTTTCGATGTTCAGCGAAAACATGTCGCTTGGCTTGCCGATGCCGGTCTCCATCGCTCTGGTGGTCGGCGGCATTGGCCTCGCGGCGCTCGCATTCGGCCGCCAGCATTGGGGACTAGCGCTGTTCGCCATGGTGATGATGGCGGGCTTCAATTCGCTCAGTCACGGCACGCAGGATTTCTATTCCAACTTCCTGCGCATTCAGCACGGCTTCGACCCCGGCATCGCCAGTCTCATCATCGCTGTCGGCTCGTTCGGCGCCATCTGTGGCGGCATCACCTCCGGCACGCTCTCGCAAATCATCGGCCGGCGGCGCATGATCACCATCGGCGCGCTGTTGGTCATCCCGATGATCCCAGCATGGGCGTTCTTCGCGCAGACGCCGGTGCAGTTCATGTTCGCGGTGTTCGCGATCCAGTTCTGCGTGCAGGGCGCATGGGGCGTCGTGCCCGCGCACTTGAACGAACTTTCCCCGAACGACGTGCGCGGCACGTTTCCGGGGTTTGTGTATCAGGTCGGTAACTTGCTGAGCGCCGCCGTGCCGTATGCGCAAACCTACCTGGTCGAGGAGCACACGTGGAAATACGGCGAGGCGCTCGCGCTCGTCGCCGTATGCGCCGGGCTCGGCATCGCCTTCCTCGTGAATCTTGGGCCGGAGGGCAGGCACGTCGTTATGGCCGGAGACAGCCCGACCGCGGCTAAATAATCGAAATCTTCGGCGCGGGTTTATTCAGCCGCGCCACATTCGCACGCGCTGCTTCCGCGATGGCGCGGAAGCGGGCGCTCAGCGGATGCTTCGGCTGCGCCGCCACCAGCGGCGTGCCCGCGTCGCAACTTTCGCGCAGCGCCACGTCGATCGGGATTTCACCCAGGAACGGCACGCCCGCTTGCGCGGCCGTACGCTGCGCGCCGCCTTCGCCGAAAATGTGGGTGCGCTTTCCATCCGGCGTTTCGAACCAGGCCATGTTCTCGATCACGCCAAGGATCGGCGCGTGCGTCTTGTCGAACATCGCCAAGCCCCGCCGCACGTCTGCCAGCGCCATCTCCTGCGGCGTCGAGACGATCACTGCGCCTGCCAGCGGCACGCGCTGCAAAAGCGTGAGCTGCACATCGCCCGTGCCCGGCGGCAGATCGAGCAGCAGCACGTCCAAAGGACCCCACGCCACTTCGTCGATCATTTGACGCACGGCGCTCGTCGCCATCGCGCCCCGCCAGATCATCGCCGAGGCCGCATCGACCAGATAGCCGATCGACATCGTCTTCAGCCCGTGCGCCTCAAGCGGCTCCAGCATCTTGTCGGCGCGCATCGCCGGCTTGCGCGCGCCCGTGCCGAGCAGGGTCGGCGCCGAGGGCCCGTAGACATCAAGGTCCAGCAGTCCGGTCTTCAATCCGAGTGCGGCGAACGCGCAGGCAAGGTTCACGGCAACCGTGCTCTTGCCGACGCCGCCCTTGGCGCTGGCGACCGCGATAACGGCGCCGACCTGACCGATGCCGGCGCTCGCAGACTGCATCTTCATGGACGTCGCGGGCGCCGCGCCATGCGCCGTCAAAACCGCCATCACCGTCTTCACGCCGCGCACAGCGCGCGCAGCCGCCTCGGCCGCATCGCGCACGGCCACGTAACGCTCGACTGCCTCCGCCGGCGCCTCGATCGTGAACGAGACCTTTCCGGCCTCATCCGCCTCGAGCCCCGAAACGCGCTCAGATGTCACCAAACCCTTGCCGCTGACGGGGTCCGGGATGGTTTCAAGGCGCTCGGACACTTGGTCGCGAAGGAGCGCCAACCGGTTGTTCATGCTTGATCCCTTAGCACAGGGGACCACATATCGGCGCGCATCGAGCCCAGGCAAGCCGCCAGAATGGCGAGCGCAGGGTTCGAATTCGCAAGGCGGGGATAGAAAATCTGATGCCGTGGAATGACCAATCGGGCGGTCCGCAGGGCGGCTCTCCAGGCGGCCAAGGCGGCGGCAAGGGGCCCTGGGGCTCGGGGCCGCGCCAGCCATGGGGAACACCCCCACGTCCGCCGCAACAGCCCGAGCGCGATCTGGAAGACATGCTGCGCGGCTGGCGCGACCGCTTCCGTTTTGGCGGCGGCGGCGGTGGTGGCTCCGGCGGGGGCCGCAGCCCGCTCTCGTTCCCACTCGTCGCCGGCATCGTCGCCGCGGGCTGGCTGCTGACCGGCACCTACTTGGTGAATGAAGGCGAACAGGCGGTAATCACCCGCTTCGGCGCCTACAATCGTACGACCGGCCCCGGCGCACATTGGCATCTGCCGGCTCCGATTGAAGCGGCGCGCGTCGTCAACGTCACCGGCGTGCGCAGCAATGAAATCGGGTGCGACCGCTCGACCAACAACTGCATCGATCCCGACGAAGGCCTGATGCTCACCGGCGACCGCAATATCGTGGATGTCCATTTCCGGGTTTATTACAACATCGCCGACGTTGGCGCGTTCGTATTCAACGTCCGCGATCCCGTTGACGACGATCGCGACAACAACCAAGGCGCCGTACGCCAGGTGGTCGAGAGTGCGATGCGGGAAGTCATCGGCCGCCGCGAACTCGAACCGATCATCACAACCGACCGCGGTGCAGTGGAACAAGAAGTCCAGGCGCTGGCGCAGCAGGTGCTGAACGATTATCGGGCCGGTGTGCGCATCACGCAGGTGCAGCTCTTGAACGCGACCGTGCCGCCGGAGGTTTTCGCCGCGTTCAACGACGTCATCAGCGCCAACCAGGACGCCGAGACCGCCGTTAATAACGCCAACCGCGACAGCGCTCGCATCGTCAACGAAGCGGAAGCCTACAAGGGCCAAGTGATCCGCCAAGCGACGGGCGACGCAGAAGCCTTCAATGCGGTTTACACCGAATACCGCGCCGCGCCGCAGGTCACGCGCGATCGCATCTACACGGAAACAATGGAGCGCGTTTATCAGCGGGGAAATCTGGTGATCCTGGATTCACGCGGCGGCAACGTCACTTATCTGCCCCTCGATGGAATGATCCGCCGCAACGCCGGGGCGGCGCAGCCGCAAGTGGAGGGGACACGCTAATGTCGCGCAATCTCCTCGTCATCGGCGTCACCATTTTCGCCCTGCTCGTGCTCGCAATGAATACGATGTTCATCGTGCGACAGGATCGGCAGGCCATTGTGCTGCGCTTCGGTCAGTATGTGCGTGTGATCAACGCTCCGGACCGAAACGCGCCCGGTCTCTACTTCAAGTGGCCGTTCATCGAGAGCGTGGTCATCTATGACAAGCGCAATCTCGGCATGACGCTGGCGGGCCAGCAGATCGTCGCGTCGGATCAGGAATTGCTGATTGTCGACGCCGTAGTGCGCTGGCGCATCACCGATCCGCGCCGCTTCTATCGCAGCGCCTTCAACGAAGACGGCGGCGTGCAGCGTATCTCGATTTTCGCCCAGGCGGCGCTGCGGCGCGCCGTCGGCGGCGCTTCCTCGAACGACATCATCTCCGGTCGCCGCGCCCAAATCATGCAGGCGATCGAGGACGACCTGAACTCCGCCGCGGCGGGCGAACTTGGGGTCCATATCGACGACGTACGCATCCGCCAGGTCGATTTTCCGCAGCAGACGCAGAACCGCATTTATGCCCGCATGAGTTCCGAGCGCGAGCAGGTGGCGGCGCGGCTGCGCGCGGAAGGCGAGCGCAACGCAACTCTCATCCGCGCGACGGCGCAGCAGGAAGCCGCCCGCTTGCGGGGCGAAGGCGACGGCGAGCGGGCGCGGATCTTCGCGCGCGCCTACGGGCGCGACGCCGAGTTCGCCGCCTTTTACCGCTCGATGCGCGCCTACGACGCCGCCATCGACGCCAACACCCCCATAATCGTGCCGCCGGACAGCGACTTCTTCCGTTACATGCGCAGCCGCAGCGGCGGCGCGGCACGGCGCTGAGCGCTCCGGAAACGGCGATTCACAAGAATCGCCGTTCCTCCGCCCTTCGTGCGGTCACCCGCCATTGAACCGCCAGACGGCGCCGCTAGGGTCGTGAGTCTCTATGCTGCGTCTTCGACCGATCCTTGCCGCCCTGGCGCTGGCCGCCGTCTTCGTCGCCCCCGCGTCGGGGCAATCGGCGCGGCTGCCCGCAACCGGCTTCGCCGACTTGGCCGAGCGGCTGTCGCCTGCCGTTGTCAACATTGCGACGAGCCAGCGTGTCGACGTGGACGAGGAGTTGCCGCGCTTCCCGCCCGGTTCGCCGCTCGAACGCTTCAACGAGGGACTGAGCAACGGCTCTCAGATCACTTCGCTCGGGTCGGGCTTCATTATCTCGGCTGACGGCGTCGTGGTGACCAACAATCACGTCGTGGAAGCCGCCGACGCTATCGAAGTCATTCTGCAGAACGGTCAGCGCTACGAAGCCACAGTGGTGGGCCGCGACCCGGCCACGGACGTCGCTGTGCTGCGGGTGCATGCGCGCCAGCCGTTGCCGTTCGTGCCGATGGGGGACAGTGATACGGCGCGCGTTGGCGACATCGTCTTGGCCATTGGCAACCCGTTCGGTTTGGGCGGCTCGCTCAGCGTCGGCGTCATCAGCGCGCGCAACCGCAACATCGACGCCGGCCGTTACGATGACTTCATCCAGACCGACGCCGCCATCAACCGCGGCAATTCCGGCGGGCCGTTGTTCAACCTCGATGGCGAAGTCATCGGCATGAACACCGCCATCGTCTCGCCGACCGGCGGTTCGGTTGGAATTGGCTTCGCGACGCCGACGGCGATCGTCGCGCCAATCGTGGATCAGATTCTGCGCCATGGCGAAGTGCAGCGCGGTTGGCTGGGTGTGCGGCTTTCCAATGCGCCCGACGGCGGCGCCATCATCACCCGCATCACGCCCGGCGGCCCGGCCGCGTCGGCGGGCCTGCGGCGCAACGACATTGTCACCAAGTTCGCCGGCCGCTCCGTTGCGGATAGCCGCCAGCTCACGCGCATGGTCGGCGAAGCGCAGATCGGCTCAACTGTGCAGATTGAAATCCTGCGCGGCAATCAGCGCATAACCATTGTCGCGACCATCCAGCGCCTGGAGGAGGGCGATGGCCCCGCCAGCGCGCGTGTGGCGGAAGACGATGGCGGCGGCCCGCGCCGTGATGGCGGCCCCCGCGGCGGCCGCATCTTCGGCCTTGCGCTGTCCGAACTCGATCCCAGCCTGCGCGAAGAATTTCAGATCGAGCCGGAGGTGGAAGGCTTAGTCGTGCTCTCTTCAGAGATCGACGGCCCCAACGAAGGCGTGCTGCGCCCGGGCGATGTCATTGAAGCGATGGGGCCCGAGCGGCTCAATACAATCGTCGCCGCGCGCGCGATCGCAGGCAGGGCGGCGATCGGGGAGCACGCCATCGTCGTGCGCGTGAATCGCGGCGGGCTCATCACCTACCGCCGACTGACGTCGCGCAGCCGCTGACCGCGCTTACCCGAGCAGCTTGATGACGTCGTGCAGAGAGTCCACGACATGCAGCGCTTTCGCATGCATTTCGTCGTCGGCGCTCAGCAGGTCTGGCGCCATAACCGTCATCATCCCGGCCGCATGCGCCGCCCGCACGCCGGTGTGTGAATCCTCGATCGCCAGCACCGCCGCCGGCGCCACGCCCAGAACCTGAGCCGCCTTCAGGTATGGCTCCGGATGCGGCTTCGCATTGGTGTAGTCGCCGCGGGCGATGATGGCCCTGAAACGGTCGGCGAGCTTGTGTGGCCCGAAATGCCGCTGCGCCCAGTCGTGACTCGACGAGGTCACCACGCCTGCCGGCGCCGGCAGCGCGTCCACGACGTCGAGGATTTCCAAGACGCCCGACTTTAGCGGCGCGATGCGCTCGCCCATCCACGCGCGCGAGTGGCCATGGAATTCATCGAGCGCGAAATCCGGGCCGTAATAGCCGAGCAGTTGCTGGTCGTTCGTATCGCGTTGCAAGCCGACGAGCGCCAGAAACTGGGCGTCCGTCATCTCCACGCCCATGGTCCGCGCCGCGTGCTGCAACGCGTCGCGCACTAAGAGCTCTGAATCGATCAGCGTGCCGTCGAGATCGAACACGACGGCGGCAGGGCGGCGCGGCAGCTTCATTGCGTGAGATAATCCGAGCACTCGGGCAGCGGCGCGTCCGGCGCATAGCCCTCGGCGCCTGGGGCGTACGTTAGCACGCGGCGATAGGTGCACGCTTCGTCGTGCGCCCAAACCAGGTCGGCGCGCGTGAGCGGCGGCGCTTGCGTGGAATCTTCGCTGCGGCTGACGCGGCCGGGATATGTCCAGGCATCCGTCGTGAAGATGAGCCTTGGCCAAGCGCCCGTGCTCGTGGCGTCAAGATTGATCGAGCCGGACATCTCGTATTCGTCCGAGCATGCCTCCCGCCGCGCGCGGCGATCTTCTTCATCGAAGCAAGCGCGGATGCTGGCTGAACCACCGTACGGCAAGCTGACCACAGGCGTGGCCGCGTCCTGGCCGGACGCAATGTCGTAGAGGGTGATCACGCTCGCGGTCGCGCCGCCGCCGGAATACATCTCCGACGTCGTGAAAACGATGCCCATGATGACGTGGCCGTTGGCGCGGCGGATGGCGAAAGGCCAGGTGGATTGCGTCTCTTCTTCGCGCGTCGCGCCGGTGACGACCGTCGAGCCGCCATTGCGCATGTTGAAGAATTCGCCCGAAGGCGCGACGCACCAGGCGTTGTCGGGCGTGCAGCTGCGTCCGTTGCGATGCTCAAGCACCTCTAGCCGGTTGCCGCCGCGGTCGCTTGCGGCGACGGTCGGCGGCGCAGCGGCATGCCCGTTCGACGGCTCGTCGTCGGCCATCGTGGTGCAAGCGGCGAGCACGAGTGCGAGGGCAAGGGCGCGTGTCAAGCTGCAAACTCCGCGCGGCGATAGCCTTGAAAGAAGAGCGCGCTGGCGAGCGAAGTGTGTTCGATCTTGGCCTGCGCTTCCGCGGCGACGATCGGTTTGGCGCGATAGGCGATGCCGAGCCCGGCGGCTTTGATCATATCGAGATCGTTGGCGCCGTCGCCAATCGCCAGCGCATCCTCGGGCGTAACGCCCAGCTTCACCGCTTCCGAGCGCAGCGCCGCCAATTTCGCTTCGCGGCCGAGGATGGGCCGCGCCACATCGCCCGTCAGCACCTTGCCGTCGTCCAGTAGTGTATTGGCGCGGTCCTCGTGAAAGCCCGCGGCCTTCGCCACCCGCGATGTGAAGAACGAAAATCCGCCAGACACCAGAACGCAGCGCGCCCCGTTCGCGGCCATCGTCTTCACCAGCGTGTAGGCGCCGGGATTGAGCTGAACGCGCTCGTCATAGCAGCGCTGCAGTGCATCCAGTTCCAGGCCCTTGAGCTTGCCGACGCGCTCGATCAGCGCCGGTTCGAACTCCAGTTCGCCGCGCATGGCGCGTTCGGTGATGGCCGCAATCTCCGCCTTGATGCCGGCGAAATCCGCCAGTTCGTCCAGGCATTCTACGTTGATAATGGTCGAATCCATGTCGGCGATGAGCAGTTTTTTCCGACGCCCTCCGACTGGCGTCAGCGCCCAGTCCACCGGGAGTTCCGCCACTGCCGCTGCCGCTTCCTGCCGAAGCTCGCCGTCGACATCCGGATATTCCCATTCCGCCGCTTCCCAGCCGGACAGCACGTCCGGCGGCGGCAGCTTTCGGTTCAGCGCCACGCGGCCGAGCATTAAGAGCGCTTCGCGGTAAGCGGGTTTGTCGTCCGGATTGGCGACGAAGGTGAGGGCGTAGGCGGTCACGGGGGCCTTGTGCAGGAAGCCGCGGCTTTGCACCAGCGCCAGGCTCCGCTAATTCCCAACGAATGAAGCCGCTTCTGATCATGGGACCGACGGCGAGCGGCAAATCGGCGCTGGCGCTGGCTGTAGCGGCCGAGATCGGCGGCGAAATCGTCAATGCCGATAGCATGCAGGTCTATCGCGATCTCCGGGTTCTGACGGCGCGGCCCACGCCGGACGAGGAGGCGCGCGCGCCGCACCACCTCTACGGCCACGTCGACGCCGCGGTGCGCTATTCCGTCGGCGGCTGGATTCGCGACGCGATGTTCGCCATCGGCGACATCCAGGTGCGGCGCCGGACCCCGATCGTGGTCGGCGGCACCGGCCTTTATTTCAAAGCGTTGACCGACGGCCTCGCCGAGGCGCCGGAGATAGGCGAAGATGTGCGCGCGCGCGTCGGCGTCATGGGCGATGCCGAACTCTACGCGCGGCTGCAACGTGATGATGCAGTGTCGGCCGCACGCATCAAGCCGAATGACCGCGTGCGTTTGCTTCGCGCCGTAGAGGTGCTGGAATCCGGCGCGCGGCTCAGCGATCTGCACAAGCGGACCGAACCCGCGCTTACGGATTGGGCGGGCCTTGCGCTCACCCCCGAGCGCGAGCCGCTCTATGCCTGCATCGACGCGCGCTTTGAGAGGATGCTTGCGGCGGGAGCGATCGAGGAGGCGCGCGCGTTAGCCGCGCGTGGGCTCGATCCCATGCTGCCGGCGATGAAGGCGCACGGCGCTCCCGCGCTGATGGCGCACCTGCGTGGAGAGATATCACTCGCCGAGGCCGCCGAGATCGGGAAGCGCGACACGCGCCATTACGCCAAGCGCCAATTCACCTGGATGGCCCACCAGATGCCCGGCTGGACCAAGTTTTCCTCAGTTTCGCCGTCTGATCGCCTGTCCGCCGCACTGGCGCTGCTCGACCGAAGCCGCTAGCAACGGCTGTCCCGTGCGGGGCCCGGGGCAGGGGAACTCTCGATGCTGAAACGTTTCGCCATCGCCGCTGTCGCCTTGCTTGCAACGCCGGCGTTCGCGCAGACCGAAACAGCGCCTGCCGCACCGCCCGCGAACGGCGATTTCGTGATGTACATCACCCCTCACGCTGACCAGACTCTCGATCTCAGCATGGGATTTCTGCAGCTCAGTGGCGGGACGGCGACCATCGTCCGGCGGCGCGAAATGGCGCCAGCCTGCCAGTTCAATCCAGGCGCCGATCTCTCGGTAAACGCCGCCGATGTGACGCCGATCCGGCCGCCCGCCGGGATCGAGGCAGACCGTATCGGCCAGTTCGCTGCACTGACCTTCCACGAAGCCGCGGTCGCCAAGGGTGCTAACCCCAGCGCCGAAGAACTGGGCTGCGTGCGCGCCTTGTTCACTGCGATGGCGCAGCAATCGATGCGCGGCCAGCAGGCGCCTGCGCACTAGCGGCGCGCGGCCGCGCCAATCCCGCCTTCGCGGCGCCACGCTTGCCGTGCTAGCTCAGCACGCATGGGATCGTTGAGCGATTGGGTGGCGGTGATTTCGGCGCTTCTGGCGCTGGCTTCGTTCGTGCTGAGCTGGGTGGTGGTGCGCCGCCAGACGCAGCTCCAGTATGAAAGCCTCAAGGCGCAGATGGATACCGATGTGCTGGCCTGGGCGCACGAGGCGATCGACCTCGTCTCGCAAGGCGTGGCGCTCGCGCGCGGGCGCGGCGCGGTCTACGGGACGAACGAGTTTCCACGCATGGCGCTCGAAACGGCGCAGAAGCTTTCCGCCGCCGCTGATCGCGGACGTCTCTTTTTTCCAAATGAAGCGCCGCATGCGCAAGGTCAGGACAAGGAAACCGCGTTCCAGGGGTTTCGGCCGCCCATCCTCGATGCGGTCGTGTTCACCTGTAGCCAGGTCGAACGGCTCGATCCGGCGATCTCCGGGCCCGACGAAGAAGCGGCGCGGTTCATGCGGAAATGCCGGCGCCTGCTCGTCTCTGAGGTGCAAAACGCCATCGACCCGCGCCGGCGTGGTCAAATGCTGAAGCAACTCGCCATGGGGCGCATGGATGACAAGAAATCGAGTTTTGTCATCGCCGCGGAACTCGGCGAGGCGCTTGAAGCGCGCTATCCGGGGTACCTTATCCAGCGCCGCGATGCGGCCTGGATCGCAGCGCGCGAAGCGCACGCGCGTGGCGAAACTCCCGCTTGAACATCAATCCAGCAGACCTAAGATTCACGGCATGAAGCTCTTCACGATGATGGTCGCTCTGATCGGCGCACTCGCGGCGTGCGCGCCGGTGGACGCGCAGCCGCAACCAAGCGAGGCGATCACCATCACGCTCGCGCGCAGCGCCTGCTTCGGCTTTTGCCCCATCTACCGCGTCAGCATCGATGGCGCGGGCAACGTGACTTACGTCGGCGAGCGCTTCGTCAATGTCCGCGGTGAACAGCGCGCGCAAATCCCAGCCGCAGATGTGCAAGCGCTGCTGCGGCGGTTCGACGAGATAGGCTTTGCGCGTCTGCGCGACCAGTACCGCGCCAATGTGACCGATTTGCCGACCTACACCGTCTCGCTCACGCGCAATGGCGTCACAAAAACCGTTGTTGACTATGGCGGTACGGGGGCGGGCATGCCCGAAAGCGTCCGTGCGCTGCAAGACGAGATCGACCGCGTCGCGGGGACGTCGCGCTGGGTGCTCAGGAATGGCGAACCTGTGCGCGACAGGCCGCAGCCCTAACCCGGTTCGAGGGCAGCTTGGGGCTGGCAGAACGGGGAGGCGGCCGTTAGGGTCGTTGTCCAGGGACGAACGAATTCTTCTTGAGGGTGGGATGACCAAAATGCTCCGCGCCGCCGCTGTCTGCGGCTTGGCGCTTCTGCTTGCGGGTCCGGCGGCGGCGCAGGCCAACATGTCGCTGCGCGCGCCGGCTTGGGCGCAACCGCTACTCGCAACCGACGTGACGCCGACGACGGGGGGCCGCGCCGTGCTCGCGGCCGACGGCGTCGACCTCACGGTGCGCGTCACTATCCAGCCCACGGGCGGGGGCGTGGCGCGCGTTATCCGGTACGATCAGCGCGGCGATGTCGGCCAGATCGCGCTCCGCCGGTTCACCGGTCACCCGTCTACCGGTTGGTGGCTGTGGGGATCGGACGCGCCGCTCGTCACGACCCTCAGCGCCGCAGACCGCACGCAGGTCGCCGCGCTCGCCCGCTCCGCGGCCGGCGTTGCAACCACGCTCGCTGCCGAGAGCGCCACGACCGGCAATTGCGACAGCGGCATCCAGGCATACGTCGAAATGGTGGTCGGCGGCCGTTCGCAAAGTCAGACGCGGGCGTGCGTGATCGAGTCCGAGCCGACCGGCCAACTGGTGTTGCGCCTGAGCCAGATCGCCGGGTCGCGCTCTGAAGAGGAACTTGCCGCCGCCGCTGTGAACGAGTTGCTCGCCGCCGACCGGGCTTTCGCGGCCAAGGCCGCCGCTGATGGTGTGCCGGCGGCGTTCGCCGCCTACGCCGCCTCCGACGGCATGATCGTCACCAGCACGGAAGTCGCCAATGGTCAGGAAGAGGTCGTGGCCAGCTATCGCGACTGGCCGCAGGGCGCGCGTCTCGCATGGGCGCCGGAGGCGGGCCGCGTGTCGGCGCGCGGCGACATGGGCTGGACGTGGGGCAATTCGACTTACACCGCTCCCGACGGCGCGCGCCGGCAAGGCCGCTACATCACGGTCTGGAAGCGCGACTATGACGGCAACTGGCGCTTCGCCTTCGACGCGCCGATCCGCTAGCCGCTGAACCCACCCTGCGCGAGGAACTCCATTTCCTCCGCCGTGCTCGCGCGCGCGAGCGCGGCGTTGCGGTGAGGGAAGCGGCCGAAGCGGGCGATGATGTCCTGATGCAGGCGCGCGAACTTCAAATAGTTCGCGTCGCCCAGTTGCTCGACCAGCTTCACGGCTCGCGCCTGCAACGCGGCATCCTCCGCGTGCTCGAACGGCAGATAGAAGAACACCCTGAGCGCACTGTCTGTCGCGATATCGAAGCCGTTGGCGATCGCGCGCGACGCCACGCCTTGCGCCAGCGGGTCGGCGGCGAAGGCGTGCGCAGAGTTGCGGAAGATGTTGCGCGGGATCTGATCCAACAGCAGCACCAGCGCCAAAGCGCCTTCGGCGTCGCGCTCCCAGGCGACAAGTTCACGCCGCGCCGCTTCGTGGTGCTCTTTCTCGAACGTGCGGCAGCGGCCGTCGAACGTCTCGTCCTTCACGAACCAGAATTTCGGGCCCGCATCGCGCCAGAAGCGCACGATTTCACTCGCCGTAGCCACGCCGCTTCCTCCTGTCTCCTAGCTTAGGTGAGCCCCTTGCCCTAGAGACGCAAGGGCAGAGGACGAGACGTGATGCAGGTTTTCTACGAGCGCGACGCCGATCTCGCTTTGATCCGCGGCAAACGCGTGGCTGTGATCGGTTACGGCGCGCAAGGCCACGCCCACGCCCTGAACCTGCGCGACGCGGGCGTCGATGTGAGCGTCGCGCTACAGCCCGGCGCGCGCCGCGCAGCGCAAGCGCAATCAGACGGCTTTGCGCCGGTCACTGTGGCCGCAGCGACGAAGCGCGCCGACGTGCTGGTGATGTGCGCGCCGGACGAAGCGATGCCGGACCTCTACGCCGCCGAAATCGCGCCGCATTTGCGCGCGGGGCAGACGCTGATGTTCGTGCACGGCTTTGCCTATCAGTACGGCTTCATCGCGCCGCCGGCCGATGTGAATGTGGTCATGGTGGCGCCGAAGGGGCCGGGGGCGGCGCTGCGTGCGGCCTACGTGAAAGGCGGTGGCCTGCCGTGTCTCGTCGCTGTCGCCCGCGACACGGGCGGCGCCGAAGCGCTCGCCTATTCCTATGGCGCAGCCATCGGCTGCGGCCGCGCCGGCATGATCGCTTCAACCTTCGCCGTGGAAACAGAAGGCGACCTCTACGGCGAACAAGCCGTCCTCGTCGGCGGTCTCGCGCACCTGATCCGCACGGCGTGGGAAGTACAGGTCGAATGCGGCACGCCGCCGGAACTCGCCTATTTCGACTGCCTGCACGAGGTGAAACTCCTGTCCGATCTCATCCACGAGCGCGGCATCGCCGGCATGCACCTCGCCATCTCCAACACGGCCGAGTGGGGCGAATACGTCAGCGGCCCGCGCATCATCGACGCACACGTGAAAGACGCGCTCCGCGCCGTGATGGCGGACGTGAAGTCGGGCAAGTTCGCGCGCGAATGGATGGCTGAACATCGCGCGGGTGCGCCGAATTTGCAGCGTGAGCGCGAAGCGGCGGCGGCGCATCCGATCGAGGAAGCGGGTAGAACCGTGCGGGCGCTGCTCGGGAAGTAGCGCTTAAGTTTTTCCGCGTCGCGCTCCGGGTGTCTGGAATGGTCGAGGAGAGACTGGCGCACGGGCGGGCCGACGCCTAGAAAATGTCAATGACGTCCGGACCGCAATCTAGGCCCCTTTCACGTCGCGATCGCCTCTTTCGCATCGCGACCGGCATACTCTTGATGGTGCTGAACGGCGCTTCCTTAGGTCGATGGTATGACCCGTTGGTGGGAGAGGCGCTCGGCGGAGCGCTTTGGATGGGACTAGGCATCATCCTGACGCTGTATGTGCTCTATCACTTCGTCCAACTCATCCGCCAATCCAAGGCTGACCAATGACCCGCATCGGCACGCCGCTGTCTCCTTCAGCTTTCCGCGTCATGTTCCTGGGCGGCGGCGAACTCGGCAAGGAAGTCGTCATCGAACTCCAGCGCCTCGGCGTCGAGACCATTGTCGTCGACCGTTATGCCAATGCCCCGGCGCAACACGTCGCGCACCGCGCCCACGTCATCGACATGACCGACGCCAAGGCCCTCCGCGCCCTCGTCGAGCAAGAACGCCCGCACCTCGTCGTCCCCGAGATCGAGGCCATCGCCACCGACGAACTTGTCCGTATCGAAGCCGACAAGCTCGCCACAATCATCCCCACCGCGAAAGCCGCGCACTACACCATGAACCGCGAGCGCATCCGCGTGCTCGCCGCTGAAGAGTTGAAGCTGCCGACCTCGCCATACGCGTTCGCGTCGTCGCTGGAAGAACTACAAGCCGCCGTCGACAAGATCGGTTTCCCGAATTTCGTGAAGCCGGTGATGTCGTCCTCCGGCAAAGGCCAGAGCAGACTGAAAAGCCAAGCCGACGTCGCCCCCGCGTGGGACTACGCGATGAGCGCCGGGCGCGTGAAGCAGCCGCGGGTGATCGTGGAAGGGCAGGTGATGTTCGACTTCGAGATCACGCTGCTCACCGTGCGCGCCGCCTCCGGCACGCATTTCTGCGAACCGATCGGCCACGTGCAGGTCGACGGCGACTACGTCGAAAGCTGGCAGCCGCAGGCGATGAGCGCAAAGGCGTTGGCCAGGGCGCAAGATATTGCCGGCAAGGTCACCGAAACTCTCGGCGGCTACGGCATTTTCGGCGTTGAGCTTTTCGTCAAAGGCGACGATGTCTGGTTCAGCGAAGTTTCGCCACGCCCGCACGACACCGGACTCGTGACGCTTGTCTCTCAGGTGCAGAGCGAGTTCGCGCTGCACGCCCGGGCTATCCTCGGGTTGCCGGTCGACACCGCGCTCCGCGCGCCCGGCGCCAGCGCCGTCATCTATGGCGGCATGGAAGCGCAGGGCATCGCCTTCGACGGCGCCGCCGAAGCGCTCGCCATCCCTGACACGGAACTCCGCCTCTTCGGCAAACCCGAAAGCTTCAAAAAGCGCCGCATGGGCGTCGCCCTCGCGCGCGGCGCTGACGTCGCCGAAGCGCGTGCGCGCGCGAAGCAAGCGGCGGCAGCGGTGAAGCCGGCGCGCGCCTAGACGCTGGGCCTCGCTCGCTTGAGCGCGAACGCCGCCAGCAATGCGGCTGCGCCAACGATGGGCGCGAAGGCGGCTGCATCGTAGTGTGAGCCGCCATTGGGAAACGAGAAATAGGACACGTTGCACATGGCGTGAAACGCGGCGGCGCCCAGGACGCTGCGTCCCGTATTCACGAAGAGCCACACCGCAACGACGCGCGTTGCGACCGTGACGAGACAGTGCCAAGCGATCCAGTCCGCTGGCCGTCCGGTTTGTGCGTAAGGGATAATATGCCAGGCGGTCCAGACAACGCCAATGAACAACGCGGCGCGCAACGGGCCATGGCGTTGCTCCAACGTTGGAAAGGCATAGCCGAACCATCCTAACTCTTCGCCGAGTCCTGCAGGTAGGAACGCCAGCGCCAAGCCCAGTACGGCAAGCGACGAAATGTGGGGTGCAGGAAGAACGCCGCCGGTTAAGCGCATTGCGACATAAGCGAACGCCAGCAGCGCCGGAAACAACGCCACGTTCAGCGTGAGCCACGCCGCCTTACCACGCAGCCGCCCGAGGTCGAATGCGGATTTTACAAGCGAGCGTGGACCGTCGGCGGCGCCAAGTCGCGAGGCCAAAAGCGCTGCGATAGCGGGGACCACCGCCATCAATCCGCTCACCGGCAAGCCCGGCAGCAGCATGTCGCCCGATGCGCCCCACAGCCAGAAGGGCGCGGCCAACGCGAACACCAGCACAAAGAACACGCTGAGATGCGGTGACGCGCTCCGCTCGCTCATCGCGGCGACGGCCCTAGTATTGGTTCTTCAGCACCATAACGTCGGCGATCTTCGACACGATCTCGCGGTCCAGCTTCAGATTGAGAATGAGCGCGTTGAGAAAATCCGCCTCCTCGATCGTGAGCTCGCCGTCCGCCAGCACCAGATCGAGCGCGTGCGCGAACACGGTCGGGCGCATGTCTTCCGGCAGAGCGGCGCAGGCGTCCGCGAGCGCCGTCGGTTCGTCGCGCATGCGCGACACCGCCTGCACATTAAGCGCGGCGATCTGCGCGGGCGACAGCGATTGCAGCGCCCGAGAACGGTGGGTGAGCGCCAAGATTTCCTCGTGCTCGACCTCGGCCATCTCGCCGTCGCAAGTGACCGCCGCCAGCAGCACCATCACGAAGGCCGCCGGCACGGTCCAGGTCTTGGTCGCAGGCGCGACCGGCGGCTCGCCAACCAGGGATGACCAGGACAACGTGTTCTTCGGCGGATCGCCGGAGCCGAGTTTTGAGACGAAGAAATCCGACATGAGGCACCTTCCTTTTGGTCAAGCTGCGCCTTCGCGCGCCAGCCGCCTTGAGCCTGCTCAAGCGCCCCTGGCCAAGGCGCGCTGGCGCGATTAGCGTTGCAACAAAAAGGGGGAGCCGCCGATGACCGAACAAGCACCGATCAATTCCGGCTACGGCATGCGTACGGAGGCGCGAGAAGCGCTGGGCGGACGCAAGCTCAACGGCAAAGTGGCCATCGTCACCGGGGGCTATTCGGGACTGGGGCTGGAAACCACGCGCGCGCTGGCGGAGGCGGGGGCCACGGTCGTGGTGCCCGCGCGAACGCCGGATAAAGCGCAGGCGGCGCTCGCCGGCATTGCAGGCGTGGAGCAGGCGGCGCTCGATCTGGCCGATCCAGCAAGCATCGACGCGTTCGCCAACGGCTTTCTCGCCTCGGGCCGCAAGCTCGACATTCTCATCAATAACGCCGCCATCATGGCCTCGCCGCTGATGCGCGATGCGCGTGGCTACGAGGCGCAGTTCGCGACCAACCATCTTGGCCACTTCCAACTCACCGCGCGGCTTTGGCCCGCGCTCAAGGCCGGCGGCCGCGCGCGCGTGGTGTCGCTGTCGTCGATCGGCCACCGCATCAGCCCGCCCGATCTGGACGACCCGAACTTCCAGAAGAGCGAGTATCACAAGTGGGTCGCCTATGGCCGCGCCAAGAGCGCCAATGCGCTCTTCGCGGTCGGCCTCGACAAGCGCGGCATCCCGCACGGCGTACGCGCGTTCGCCGTGCACCCCGGCGGCATCATGACCGACCTGCAGCGCTACATGCCCGAAGAAGAAAAGCGCGCCATGGGCTGGATCAATGAGAATGGCGAAGTGGACAAGCGCTTCAAGACCCCGAGCCAGGGCGCAGCCACCAGCGTCTGGTGCGCGACCAATGCGCAGATGGACGGACAGGGCGGCGTCTATTGCGAAGATTGCGACATCGCCGTCGCGGTGCCCGCCGACGACAAAGGCTTCTCGGGCGTTCGACCCTGGGCCATCGACCGGGCGCTAGCCGAGCGGCTCTGGATGCTGAGCGAGCAGATGACGGGCGTCCGCTTTGAGGCCTAGTGCTTTAGGCAGATGCTGAAATAGCAGTTCAGATTAGCGGCGGTTAAGCGTCCGCGCGGCAGGGTGCGGCCATGATCAATTCGCTCTCCGCCGACGTGCTCGCGCAGGTGCTTGATGGGTTGCCCGTGCGCATCTTCTGGAAAGACCGGGAGTCGCGCTACCTAGGCTGCAACAAGCAGTTCGCCGTCGACGCCGGCGTCGACGACCCCGTGGAGTTGATCGGCAAGTCGGACTACTATTTTTATCCGCCCGAGCAAGCAAAGGCCTTCCGCGACGACGATGCTGACGTGATGTGGAAAGGCGAGCCCAAGGTCGGCATTGTCGAGGAACTCACGCTCACCGACGGCAAGACGATCGTGCTCGAAACAAACAAGTATCCGTTGCGCGACCAGACGGGGAAAGTGATCGGCATCATCGGCACCTATCAGGACATCACGGCGCGCCAGGAGCAAAACGCCGAACGCTGCCGCGCCTGCCTCTCGGAATTGCTCCTCGCGACCTAGTCCCGAGCGACGGATAGGGCGTGCCTACGCGTTGGACCTTCATGCACCGCCGCGCCTTCCTAGCCTTCACCGCCTCGCTTTGCGCCGCGCCTTCCGCGTTCGCGCAGCGCTCACTCGATTTCGCCGCCGCTGCGGCATATTCCGCGGAGCGTCGCGGCGTTTCGCTGCTGGTGCTGCACCAAGGTCGGCGAACGTATGAGGATTACCCCAACGGTGGCGGTTCCGACCGCGGTTGGGAACTGGCTTCCGGCACGAAGAGCTTCACCGGCGTCATGGCCGCCGCGGCCGTCCAGGACCGCCTCCTGGCCTGGCACGAGCGGGCCGCAGACACGCTTGTCGAATGGCGCGACGATGCGCTCAAGTCGCGCATTACCGTCCGCGATCTGCTCTCGTTGACCAGCGGTATCGGCGGCGGCCCGATTGCGCGCCCGCCGACTTATGCCGACGCCGTCGCCACGCCCGCCGTCGCGCCAGTCGGCGAGCGCTTCTCCTACGGGCCCACGCCGTTCCAGATCTTCGGCGAGATCATGCGGCGCAAGACCGGCGGCGATCCTCTCGATTACCTGCATCGGCGCATCCTCGACCCGCTGGGTATCGCGCCAACCTTCTGGCGTCGCGGCGCCGACGGCATGCCACACATGCCCTCGGGGGCGGGGCTCACAGCGCGCGACTGGGCGCGGTTTGGGCAATTCGTGCTCGATGGCGGCGAGGGCCGCGTTGACCGCGACGCACTGGCGCAATGCTTCCTGCCGAGCCGCGCCAATCCCGGCTACGGCTTGTCCTTCTGGCTTCTGCGCGAGGGGCTTGTGCCGCCAGGCCGCAGCTCCGGCGTCGAAGTCGATCCGCGGCTCGAGCAACGCTTCGGCCCGATCAGCATGGCCGCCGGCGCCGGCGATCAGCGGCTCTACCTGCTGCCCCAGCAAAACCTCGTCATCGCGCGCCAAGCCACCGGCATACTCGCCGCGCTCACCGGCCGCGCACGGGGCCCGCGCTGGTCCGACGCAGAATTCCTGCGGATCGTCCTCGGCGCTTAATCGGAGCCGTGATCTGCGGCAGCAGGGCCTCCAAACGCAGACCTCAAGCCAGCCGGATTTCTCTGAGCCGCATCTGCAAATAATCGCCTGCGGTGATCGCTTCCGGATAGCGATCCGGATTTTCGCTAGTCACGCACCCGGGCAGCGTCTTGATCAGGTAGTCCGGCGCGAAGTGGTGGAAGAAGGGGATCGAGTAGCGCGGCAGGTGCGCGCGCTCCGCCACGGGATTAACGACGCGATGCGTGGTCGACGGCAGTTTGTGATTGGTCAGCCGCTGCAGCATGTCGCCGACATTGACGACGAGCGCGCCTTCTGGCGGATTGATGTCGAGCCAGCGGCCTTCGCGCGTGAGCAATTGCAGGCCCGCTTCCTCGGCGCCGAGCAAGAGCGTGATGACGTTGATGTCTTCGTGCGCTTCGGCGCGCACGCCCGCGGGTTTCGGCGGGGTCGGCGGATAGTGCAGGAGCCGCAGCACGCTGTCGCCGTCGCGCATCGGCGCGTCGAAGAAATTTCCCGGTAGATCCAGATAGAGCGCGATCGATGTGAGCACTTTCGCGCCGAGCGCATCGAGCGCGTGATAAAGTGCTGCGAGATCTTCCCGGAATGCCGGGAGTTCTTTTGGCCAGACGTTGGGCGGCAGCACGGCGCGATAGCGATGGCCTTCCGGTAGATCGCGCCCGATATGCCAGAACTCCTTCAGGTCGGCCTGCTGCGCATCCTTCGCCGCCTCGACGCCGAACGGCGTGTAGCCGCGCTGACCCCGTCCGCCGGCGATGCGATAGCGAAGCTTGGTTTCTTCGGGCAACGCGAAGAACTCCTTCGTGCTCGCGAGGGCACGCTCAATTATCTCCCGGTCGAGCCCGTGGTCACGCACCACTGCGAATCCGAAACGTTTGTAACTTTCGCCCATGGCCTGCGCGAAATCACGCGCATTGTCGCTCCACGAGCGCATGGAGAGGGCAGGCAATCCAGCGAGCGGCATCGACTCGAAGCTTCGCTCCGCCGCGATGCGGACGCAATGTCTTAACGGCGCATTTACGATTCCAGGCCGAGCTTCCGGATTGCAACGAAACGGAGTCGCGCATGTTTTTCTTCGGCTCGCATTCCTGGCGCGGTCTCTCCGGCCGCCGCTACAAGCTCAAGTGCGTGCTGTCGAAAAACGGCATGCCGCCCGCAGGTGTCGGGGGCATCTACATTTTCGTACGCCGCCGTTTCGGCTTCTTCCTGGAAGCGCTCTACGTCGGCAAGGCGCACGACATCAGAAACCGGCTGCTCGGCCACGAAAAATGGGGCCGGGCGTATTGGTATTACGGCGCGACTGAGCGGTACATCCTCCATCCCGTCCGCGATGAGATCGATCGCCGCCGGATCGAAGAGGACCTGATCAAGGGCCTCATGCCGCCCATGAACGATGCCGAGATGGGCAGCGCAGACCCCGCTCAGGAAGCCAAGCGGGCCCGGGAACTGAAGAACTGGTTCAGCGCGCGCAGCCTTTGGGGCGGCAAGCCACAAGTGTCCTAGGCGCCTGCCAGCTTGACCCCGCCCTCGCGGCAGGCGAGAGGCGGGGCCGATGAGCCATAGTCCGCCACCGCCGCCCGAGCAGACGCGCAAGCCGGGCTTGGCCGATCAGGTCGCCGACTTCGTGAACAACATGGACGCCCGCGCCTGGCGCGCGGTTGCGGTGTCCGTGCTGATGCTGGTGCTGGTTGGCGTCATTCTTGTCGTCGGGCGGCTCTATTACGGCGAAGAGATTGCGTCCTTTATCGACGGGACGTTGGGGGAGGCGCGACGCACCCACCTAGGGTTGCCGGTCACGATCCTGGTGTTCACGCTGACCGCCTATGTCGGCGCGCCACAATTCGTGCTGATCGGCGCTTGCGTCGTGGCCTTTGGTCCGGAGCGGGGGTTCTGGTTCGCGTGGATCGCGACTGCAGTCTCGGGCGCGGTCACCTATTGGACCGGCCGCCTGTCGAGCGCAGCGACCCAAAAGCGGTTCGGGGGCGCCACCGGCGGGCGATTTACCCGCTTCATGGGCAAGAACGCCTTCCTTGCGAGCTTTGTCGTGCGCTTCGTTCCGACCGCGCCCTTTCTGGTGGTGAACATGGCGTTCGGCGCCGCACGCGTTGGTTTTTGGGGGTTTCTTGGCGGGCTGACGCTTGGCGTGCTGCCGAAGACCGCCATCGTCGCGTTCGCCGGCGACGGCATTATGGATGCGCTCGAAGGCAAACTTCCGTCCGCGGCGCTTATGGGCGCGCTTGCTATCGCGGCTTGGCTCCTCGTCGTCGTCGTGGTGCGAAAATGGGTGCGGCGCGTGCGCACCGGCGCCGAGGGCGGGCCCGAGACCGACGACTAGCGCGCGTGCAACACGCCGCTCGTGGTGGGTAAATACCGTTTTTGCGCTAGAACATCGGTCGATACGCGCTAAAGCGAACCATTATGAAGAGAGTTCTGCTGAGCCTCGCGCTGGCGCTCGCCGCATGCGGGCAGAATGCGCCGCCCGACAAGGGTTACGGCGCCAACCCCGAACTGGGTGAGCGCGAGGGTGGTTTGCCGACCGTCAATCCAGCGCGCGCAGTCGGATGGAGCGCCAATGGCGCGCCCACCGCGCCCGCTGGTTTCGCCGTCACGCGCTACGCGGAAGGGCTTGATCACCCGCGGTGGATTTATCTCTTGCCGAATGGCGATGTGCTGGTTGCGGAATCCTCGACCGAACCGGAAACCGGCGGCGGCGTGGTCGGCTGGATACGCAATTCGGTGCAGCGCCGCGCGGGCGCTCTCGCGGGCAGCGCCAACCGCATCACCTTGCTGCGCGACACCAACCGCGACGGCGTTGTCGATGAACGCCACGTCTTCGCCGAAGACCTGAACCAGCCGATCGGGATGGCGCTGGTCGGGCGCTATTTCTACGTCGCCAATACCGACGCGGTGGTGCGTTTCGCTTACACCGACAATGCGGTGCGCGTGCCTGGGCGCAGCGAAACCGTTCTGCGCCTTCCGCATCGCGACGCCGACAATGGCCACTGGACCCGGACACTCGCTGTGTCGCCAGACGGCGCCAAGCTCTACGTGGCCGTAGGCTCGTCCAGCAACATCGCCGACAACGGCATGCCGGCGGAAGAGGGGCGCGCGGCGATCTGGGAGTTCAATCCCGACGGCTCGCAGCCGCGCATCTTCGCCTCGGGCATTCGCAACCCGGTCGGACTCGAGTTCGAACCGTCGACGAGCGTGCTCTATGTCGTCGCCAACGAGCGCGACATGCTGGGCGATAATCTGACGCCCGACTATCTCACCAGCGTGCGCGACGGCGGCTTCTATGGCTGGCCGTATTCGTATTGGGGCCGTCACGTCGACGAACGCGTTCAGCCGCAGCGTCCCGATCTCGTCGCCGCCGCGCTGACGCCTGATTATGCGCTGGGATCGCACACCGCCTCGCTCGGCCTTCACTTCTACCGCGGCGCGGCGCTCGCGGAGCACTATCGCAGCGGGGTCTTCGTTGGACAGCACGGATCCTGGAATCGCAGCGCCTTGGCGGGATACAAAGTGATTTTCGTACCGTTCGTGAATGGCCGTCCCGACGGTGAGCCGGAAGATTTCCTGACCGGGTTCCTCAACGACCGCGGCGAGGCGCAGGGCCGGCCCGTCGGCGTCGGAGAGGACGCGACGGGCGCGCTGCTTGTGGCCGACGACGTCGGCAATATCATTTGGCGCGTCGCGCCGAACTGAGAAGGCGCTACGGCGTGGGTTCCGTTAACTCGCAGCGCCACAGCAAGCGCTGCTGCGGCCTTCCCTCGGCGAAGCGCATCAGCGTCTCATTGCGCCGGATGGCGGCGTCGTGTGCGTCCGGGCTGGTGCAGCCTTCGGCAGACGTTCCCTCCACCGCGGCGCGTGCGGACTGGAAGGCTTCATCGCTCAAGCGATAGCGCTCGCGCGTGAATTCATGGCTCTGCGGATCGATGGTCAGCACATCGAGCGCGTGCGCTTCGCCGGACAGCAGAGCCCGCTGATAGCGCCGCCCGTCGCGCGCCTGGGCGTAGAGGGTGCGGCCGTTCACGCACAGTGCGCCCGAGACAGTAAAGCTGACGTCTTCCTCCTGCGCCGTGCCGCGGCTGACGGCCGGGTCGAAGGTGCACGACATGGCGCCGCTCAGAACATCCTGCTCGCCGTTGAGGAGTTCCTGGGTGGCGCGCGTGCGCAGAAGCGCAATGCCCGCCGCGACGATCAGAATTGCGGCCACCGCGGCGCCGCCGACGACCGCCGCTACGCCAAGCGCACTCCGCCGCGGACGCTCGTCGAAGGGCTGCGGTTCAGTCTCATGGGTTTCGCGCGGATGATGGCGGCGCGAGAGCAGCACCGCGCCCAGCACGCACACGGCCACGAACAGCGCCAGCGTGCCGCCGATCAGGATGACGACGGAAATCCGCGTCAGCCGGTCGGCCATTTCGAGCTTGGCCGTCAGTTCTTCGTTTTGCTGCTGCAGCGCCTCCACCATGGACTGGCGGTCGGCCTGCACCCGTTCGGCTACGGTCAGGCAGCGGTCGTCCAGAGTCCGCGGTCGGACATTGGCTTCTTCCAGGAAGTCCAGCAGATCCGGCACGCGTGTGGCGACGCCCCGGGTTTCGCCCGTGTCTGCGCCGCTCACGTGCCAGGAATTGACCCCAATGACGCGGCCGCATTCGTCGACCAGCGGGCCCCCTGAGGATCCGGAGGAGATGACCGCGGTATGATTGATGGTGGCGATTTCCTCGCCGGTGGGCGCGCGGTCCCTCAATGAGGCGATCTGGCCCGACGTGCGGGAGGCCGCGGTCGGGCGCATCAGGTCGGCCGCGGACGCGCCCTGGTAGTCCACGTCGGGGTAGCCCAATGCGACGGCCGTATCGCCTGGGCGCGGTTCGACGGTGGAGATGGCAAGCGCCGGCGTCTGCGGCCCGCGGAATTCGAGCAGCGCCAGCTGCGTCAGCGGGGAGTAGCGGACGATGCGCGCCGCAACCGGCCCATCGCCCGTCGGCGGCACCACGGCCACCGAATATTCAGGATGGTTGGGAACGGCTGCGACAACATGTGCGCTCGTTACCACCAGGTTCGGGGCGACGACGAAACCGGAGCCGGCGCCGTACACCATGCGGCTCTGCGGCGTTTCCAGGATGACGACCACGCGCACGATGCCGCTCGCGGCCTCATCGACCGTTGGCGAGGCGTCTTGCGCCGACGCCGGCACGGCCAGCAGCACAACCAGCGCCAGCGCCAGGAACCTTATTGCCTTTGCGATCAAACTGATCCCCAGCGCGAGGTTCACCCGGTCCCGATCCCGGACGCAATCATCGGGCGCCCGCAAAAACCGGGCAAGCGCAGAAGCCCATCCGCGACGGCATGGCTGGCCGAACATTGCGGCGCCGACACGGCCCCAATTGGGCAAGAGTTGCGGCCCGGCCCTTGCATCGTGGGGGTGATCGCGGCAAGTCCATTCCGTCGGCGACGGGGGCGGTCGGCGGCGGAAGGCGGGGGCCCGAGGGCCTGCGCTCAATCGCCCCGTTCGCCCTGGCTTTCATGTGCAAAGTCCGTTTGGCCTTAAGGCTGGCGCCGTCTCAAGATTGTTAAGCGTTGCTGCGTTAAGCCCTGTTCACGGGCTGATTCGGCGGTCCACGTACGGCGAGGGTTAAGTACAGGCATGCTCGGCAATTTGTTCGGTCTCGTTGCGCCGGATCTGGCGATCGATTTGGGGACCGCCAACACGCTCATCCACGTGAAGGGCCGCGGCATCGTTCTCGATGAGCCGTCCGTAGTCGCGTACGTCAACGAAGGCGGCCGCAAGGTCGTCTACGCGGTCGGCGCCGAAGCCAAGACCATGCTCGGCAAGACTCACCGCAACATGGACGTCATCCGTCCGCTCCGCGACGGCGTCATCGCCGACTTCGACGTCGCCGAGGAGATGATCAAGCAATTCATCCGCAAGGTGCTCCCGCGCCCGGCGTTGATCAGTCCGCAGATTGTGATCTGCGTGCCGACGGGCGCGACGCCAGTCGAGCGCCGCACCATCCTGGAAAGCGCGCAGGCCTCGGGCGCCCGCCGCGTGAAGCTGATCGAAGAGCCGGTCGCGGCCGCGATCGGCGCCGGCCTCCAGATCGACGATCCCTCGGGCTGCATGGTCGTCGATATCGGCGGCGGCACCACTGAAATTGCAGTGCTCTCGCTGGGCGGACTGGTCTGGTCGCGTTCGCTGCGCGAAGCCGGCGACAAGATGGACGAAGCCATCATCCAGTATCTGCGCCGCACCGAGAACCTGCTCATCGGCGATAGCACCGCCGAACGCATCAAGAAGGAAATCGGCACGGCGCGTGCGCCCGATGTGGGGCAGGGCATGAGCCTGCCGATCAAGGGGCGCGACAATCTCTCTGGCGTGCCGAAGGAAATCACCGTCACCGAAGCCATGGTGGCCGAAGCGCTCTCCGAGCCGGTGACGCGCATCGTCGACGCAGTGCGTCAGGCGTTCGAACAAATGCCGCCGGAGTTGGCCGCCGATATTTACGATCATGGCCTCATGCTCACCGGCGGCGGCGCCCTGCTCCGCAACCTCGACGTTGTGCTGCAGGAACGGATTTCGATCCGCGTTTCCGTCGCGGATGATCCGCTGCGCTGTGTGGTGAAAGGCTGCGGAATCGCGCTCGACACGCTAAACACGTCGGAAGCGCGCCGGCTGCTCACCGAAGAAGTCTAGAAGCCAGCTGCGGCTAGAAGAGGCGGCTTAACGTGGCCAGACGCAGAAGCGGTGTGCGACGCGCCGGGTCCGGGTGGAAGATCACACCCGGCCTGATGATCGCGGTCGCGCTCGCGATCGGCGCGGTCGTTCTGCTTTCCGTACGCGCCGGTCTTTCTTCCGGCCCCGCTGAAACTGCGATGCAGGTCGGTGACGACGGCGCCGCCGCCGCCGGCCGTGTCGCCACTGGTCCGGCGCGTGCGGGCGAGGGGTTCTTCGAGCGCGTCGCTGCACTTTGGAACGGCGGCGCGCGCATCGAGCAGCTCGAGCGCGAAAATCGCGAACTTACCGCTTGGCGCGAACTGGCCGAACGCTTGGCCGAGCGCAACGCGCGCTATGAAGCGCTGCTGCGCATGCCCCCCGACGCCTTCGGCCAGGGCGCAGACATCGAGAACGCCATCGCCGCCCAACTCGTGCTCGACAGCGGTGGTCCGTTTACGCGGACGCTGGTCGCCAACGCCGGCGGTGATCACGGCGTGCGCGTCGGCTTCATCGCCGTCAATGAAAACGGCCTCGTTGGCCGCGTCGTCTCGGTTGGCCGCCGCTCCGCGCGGGTGCTGATGCTCGACGATTATAACTCGCGCATCCCCGTGATGGGCGAAGCCTCGCGCGTCCGCGCCGTGTTGGCAGGGCAAGCGACGCAGCCCCCGGAACTGCTGACACGTCCGTTCGAAGTACAGGCGCCACGTCTGGATTTCATCGTCGGTGCGCAAAGTCTGCGCGAAGGCGAGCGCATCGTCACCTCGGGAGACGGCGGCCTTTATCCGCGCGGCATTCCGGTGGGCGTCGCTCACCGCACCAATGACGGCCACTGGCAAGTCTCGCTCTCGACCGCGCGCCGTCCGATCGATTTCGTGCGTCTCATCCCTTACGTCGGCCCCGAACTGCCGGAAGACACCCCAGTGACGGATGCTGGCCCGCCGCTGGCCTCGAATTCGTCGGTCTCCTCGATCGGCCGCGAGACGATGGCGCCGCCGCTCACCGCGCCGACCCCCCAGCAACCGCCACGCCCTGCGCGCCGGCCGCCGCCCGCGGCCGATACTCCGGCTGCGACACCCGCAGCGCCGCCGCAACAGGAAGCGCAGCAGCAACCGCCGCCGGCGCCGGATCAGGCGGCGCCGCCGCAATGAGCCTGCTTTCCCTTCGCGCGCCGAGCCGGGGCGTTTTGCGCTTCTGGGGGCTCATCATCGCAATCGCCAGCGTGATCCTGCCGGCGCTGCCGCTCGGGCCCTTGTTCGCGCAGCCGCCCATGCCGCTCGCCGTCCTGTGGGCCGCATACGGCTGGGCGGCTGAGAACGAAAGCGATTGGCGCGCGCCGGTGACGCTCGCCGGATTAGGTCTGCTGCACGATCAGATGGCCGGCGGACCGTTCGGGCTGTTCATTGCGCTCTACCTTTCAGCCTACCTCATCGGCCGCGTCGCCGCGGTGATGATGTCGGCGCCGAACCTTGTGTCCTTGTGGGGCGGCTTCATCGTCACGACGCTGCTCACCGTGCTGATCGCGAAGATGATCGCGCCGATCGCGCTCGGTGAATATGTGGGCGTGCGCCAGTACGCCGAAGCGGCCGGCATCACGGCGCTTCTCTTTCCCATCGTGCGCCCGCTCTACATGGAAAGCGGACCGGCGACGCGCGTTCAAGCGGGGTGGCGGCGATGATCCCGAAGCGAGGTAAAAAGGTCGGCTCCACGCTCCCCAAGCGCGACGTCAATGTCATCTTCAACCGTCGCGCGGCGATGCTTTCGATCGTGGGCGGCGGCGTCATGGGCGCGATCATGTTCCGCCTCGGCCAGTTGCAGGCGAGCGACCTGTTCAGCCGCGAATACACCAACGCCGCCGACGAAAACCGCTTCGATACACGTATCATCGCGCCGCCGCGCGGCATCATCTACGACCGCTTCGGGACCATATTGGCGCAGACCAGCAAGGACTATCAGGTCTCCGTCATCCAGGACGACGCGGAGGACCTCGAAGGCGTGGTCGCGCGCGTCGGCGCAATTCTCGGTCGCGACGCGGAATGGGTGAGGCGCGCGCTCATCAAAGTGCGTGGTGAATCCAAGTACGAACAGGCGCCGCTGGCGCAGGGGCTCACCTGGGAAGAGTTCAACGCCGTCAATGTGCGTCTGCCGGAGCTGCGCGGCATTGTCGCCGACAGCGCCGACGTGCGCGCCTATCCATTCGACGTGGTGTTCGCGCATCCCGTCGGCTATGTACAGAAGCCGACGCAGCGCGATGTGGACACCGCGCTCGCCTCCGGGCCGGAAGGCCAGAGCCGCGCTGTTTATTTGCGTAATCCGCACGTTCGTCTGGGCAAGGCTGGCGTCGAAGCCTCGATGGAGCAGACGCTGCACGGCGAGGCCGGCTGGCGCAAAGTCGTCGTCAACGCCTTCGGCCGCGAAATGGGGGAAGACCCCGACGAGCGCAAAGATCCCACGCGCGGGTCCGGCGTGGTGTTGACGCTGGACGGGGATCTGCAGCGCACCGCCATGCAGAGCTTCGGCGATCAAGCCGGCGCCTGCGTGGTGATGGACATCTATACCGGCGATCTCCTGGTCATGGCGTCGGCGCCGACCTTCGATCCCAACCTTTTCGTCAACGGCATCGGCAGCGCGGCCTTCGCGCTGCTCAACAACGACGAAAAGAAGCCGCTCTTCAACAAAGCGATCGCTGGCGCCTATCCGCCGGGATCGACGTTCAAGACCATGGTCGGCATCGCCGCCAAGCAGGCGGGCGTCGAAGACGATTGGCACGTCAACTGCCCGGGTTATTTCCCGTTCGGCGGGCGAAACTTCCACTGCTGGAAACGCGGCGGCCATGGCGCGGTGAACCTGCACCGCGCCATGCGCGAGAGCTGCGACGTCTATTTCTACCAGGCCGCGCTGCGTGCTGGTCCCGAACGTATCGCCGCCGTCGCGCACGAGTTCGGCTTCGGCATGGCGCACGACGTTTCGCTGCCGCACGTGGAAGACGGCTTGGTGCCCGATCCCGACTGGTGGTTCGCGAACCGCCACGAGCGCTGGACCGCCGGCCTGACGGTGAACTACGGCATCGGACAAGGCGCGCTCTTGGTGACGCCGCTGCAGCTCTGCTGCATGGTCGCGCGTGTCGCCAATAATGGCAAAGCCGTGCGTCCGCGTCTGGTATTGGAAGCGCCGGGCTCGACTAATCCCGGTCAGCCGCCGACCATGGAAGGCATTTCGCCCGAACATCTGGCGGCCATCCGGCAAGGCATGTTCGGCGTGTGCAACGAAGGCGGCGGCACCGCCATGCGCGCCGGCAACATGATCCAGTGCGTACGCCGCCCCGATGGCGTCATCGTCGACGCCGCCGGCGCTGACCCAACTTGGCCAAAAATCCAGATCGCCGGCAAAACTGGTACCTCGCAGGCCCGCGTCATCACCGCCGCGGAGCGTGCGCGCGGCGTTATCCGCGACGCCGACTTGCCCTGGCGCCTCCGCGACAACGCGCTCTTCGTCTCCTTCGGTCCGTGGGACAATCCGCGCTACGCCTGCGCCGTCGTCATCGAACACGGCGGCCACATCAATCCTGAGTTCGACGCCTCGCCCATCGCCGCGCGCGTGCTGCGTCAAACCTTCCTGCGCGATCCCGCCCGCCGCGCCGCGGCGCGGCTTGCCGCGCTCGACGCCGGCGCGGGGAGGGAAGCATGAGCATTGCTTCCGCGACCACCGGCAACCAGACCATCGCCGGCCGCATCGCTAAACTGAATTGGGGGATCATCACGATCCTCTGCGCGCTCGCCTTCATCGGCGTGCTGATGCACTTCTCGGTGTCGTCGGGCGCCCGCAGCTGGACCGACATGCCGCTTACGCACGGCGCGCGCTTCTTCGGCTTGTTGATCGTCATGATCCTAGCCGCCGTGTTTCTGGACACGCGCTTCTGGCTCGCGATCTCGTATCCGCTTTACGCGGGCGCGTTACTCTTGTTGCTCGCAGTCGAACTTGTTGGCGAAACGCGCATGGGCGCGACGCGCTGGCTTTCGATTGGTCCGGTGTCGCTGCAGCCGTCGGAGTTGATGAAGCTCGCCATCGTGTTGGCGCTGGCGCGCTACTATCACCAGCTCGACCCGCGAAAGACCGGGACCATCCTCTACACGATCCCGGCTTTTATCATGATCGCGCTGCCCGCTGGCCTCATCATGCACCAGCCCGACTTGGGCACCGCCATGCTGGTCGTGTTCGCCGGCATCGCCGTTATGTTCTTGGGCGGCTTGCTCTGGCGCATCATCGCCACCGGCGCGATCGCCGCCATCGGCGTCGTCGTCTACGCCTACAACAATCTGCTGCACGGCTATCAGCGCGCGCGGATCGATAATTTCTTGGGTCTGGCCGACGACCCGCTCGGCACCGGCTATCACGTGCTGCAGTCGAAGATCGCCATCGGCTCGGCCGGGTTCTTCGGCCGCGGCTATTTGCACGGGACGCAGTCGCAGCTCGACTTCCTGCCGGAAAAGCACACTGACTTTATCTACACGATGATTGTCGAGGAGTTCGGGCTCTTCGGCGGCTTCATTGTCCTTGCCCTTTACGCGGCGCTGATGGCGCTGGCGATGCAAGTGGCGCTGAAAGCGCGGAGCCTGTTCGGCAAGCTCGCCGCGGCGGGCGTTGCCGCCACGTTGGCGGCGTACGTGTTCATCAACACCGCGATGGTCATCGGCCTCGCGCCGGTCGTCGGCATTCCGCTGCCGATGATCTCATTCGGCGGCACCGCCATGGTCACGCTGATGGCGGGGTTTGCAATTGTGTTGAGTGTCGACTTGCACCGCGACCAACACGGCACGCGCGGCTTGCTCTGGTAGTTGAACGTCCGTTCTTTCCCGTCAGGGAAAGGTGTCTTGAGCGAAGCTCAAGACGGAAAGAGCGAAGCGACACCCTCGGCCTGTGCCATCGCCCTCTCAGGCGCCACGCGCTGCGTGGCGACAGCTCTCCCTCACGGGAGAGCACGCGAGCGCTACCACTTTCCCTTCAGCACCATCGCATCCGTCGCCCGCACCAGCGAATCCACGATCCCAGGCTCCAAGCTCGAGTGCCCCGCATCCGGGATGATATCCAGCTCCGCCTCGGGCCATGCTTTCTTCAGCGACCAGGCCGAGTGCATCGGCGTGCACATGTCGTAACGACCGTGGACGATACGACACGGGATGCCCCGCATCCGCGTCGCCGCTTGCTCCAGCAGCCAGCCGTCTTTTTCGAAGAAGCCCTTGTTCACGAAGTAGTGGCATTCGATGCGCGCGAAAGCTTCGACAAAGCGGTCTTCATTGAAGCGCGACGGCAGTGCGCTGGGCCCCGCGATCGAAATCGTCTCGCCTTCCCAGCGCGCCCACGCGCGCGCCGCACGCAGACGTTCCTCGCGATCGGGTGACGTCAGCCGCTTGTAAAACGCGCTCACCAGATCGCCGCGTTCGGCTTCCGGGATCGGCGAGATGTAGCGGTCAAATGCGTCCGGGAACACGTTGCCGGCGCCGTTCTGGTAGAACCAGCGGATCTCCGACTCCGTCAGCAGAAAGATGCCGCGCAGGACGAGTCCGGCCACGCGATCGGGATGCTTTGCGGCGTAGGCCAAAGCCAGGGTAGAGCCCCAGGAGCCGCCGAAGACCAACCACTTTTCAATGCCCAGCCGTTGGCGAACGGTCTCGATGTCCGCCACCAGATCCCAGGTCGTATTTTCGTGCAGCTCCGCGTGCGGGGTCGAGCGTCCGCACCCGCGCTGGTCCATCAGCACCACCCGATAGCGCGATGGATCGAAGAAACGGCGCATTTCCGGCGACAGGCCACCGCCCGGTCCGCCATGCAGCGCCAGCGCCGCCTTACCGCGCGGGTCGCCGCATTGCTCGAAATAGATGGTGTGCAGCGGCGAAACCTTCAGCATCTCGCTCTGATAGGGCTCGATCGAGGGATAGAGGTCGCGGCGGGGCGGGGCGGTGTGGGCGTGCGGCATTACGGGGAAGGGTTAGGGAAGCGGCGCGCGCGCCGCAAGGGAGGTCGATGCGCCGCCTCCCGCCGGTGGGCGGCCGGTTCGTCCTGCTCAGGCCCGTGAACCCCGGAGCGCGGCCTTCCGCGGCGGTTATGTCGCAGATTGTGCGCAGTGCTGCCGCTTCGTAAGAACGGTCCATGCCCCGAAACTCGCCGTTCGCCACGCGTGCTGCGCGCGTGACCCTGGTGATGTCGTGCCTATTCAGCACGTCGGGCATGATTCTCGTGTTTCTGCCGCGATGGCTCGAAGTGGCGCGCGGTTTGGAAGGCGCGCAGATCGGCGCGGTTCTATCGCTCGTTCAATTCATGCGTATCTTCACCGGTCCCGCGCTGGCGTTCTGGGCCGACAGCGCCGCCGACCGCCGCACGCCGATCCGCGCGCTCTCCTTCGGCGCAGTGATCGCGTATGCGGCCTTCTTCCTGGTCGCCCGAGATTTCTGGCAATTGATGGTGCTGGGATTACTGGCGCTCTCGCTGACGTCCGGCGTCACGCCGTTCGTGGAGGGCGCAACGCTGCGCGCGACGGCCGAGGGCAAGTTCAGCTACGGCGTTGCACGCGGCATCGGCACCATCAGTTTCATCGCCGCCAATGTGATCGGCGGCGCATTGATCGATCGCATCGGCGTGGGCGCGGTCGTCATCTGGTCTTTGACCAGTCTTGTCTGCCTCGTTGGCGCATCCTGGCTAGGCTTGCCTGGCGATCCCGCGCCGCCCGGCGCCCGGGGGCGCACGCGCCGTGCGCAATTCAGCTCCATCGGCGCATTGCTGCGCAACCGCCGCTTTCTCATTCTCATTGTCGCTTGCGGGCTGATCCAGGCCGGCCACGGCTTCTATTACAGCTTCTCGACCCTCTCTTGGCGCGCACAGGGCATCAGCGCCGACACCGTCGGATTGTTGTGGGGCTTGGGCGGCATCGCTGAGGTCGCGTTCCTGTGGAGCTTGCCGCTGATTGAAAAACGCCTGTCGCCTGAAGCCATGATCCTCGCCGGCGCGGGCGGGGGATTTGTGCGCTGGATCGTCATGGGTTTCGCACCGACAGGCTTTGTTCTTTGGCCGCTGCAGGTGTTGCACTGCCTGTCGTTCGCCGCTGCGCATGTCGGCGCCATGCGTCTGCTTTATCGCTACACGCCGGAGGAAAACGCCGGCATGGGGCAAACGCTCTACGCCGCGCTCTCCGGCGGCCTGCTCATGGGGTGTTCCACTTTACTCTCTGGTTATCTCTATGACGCGATCCAGGCGCGGGGCTATTGGGCAATGGCAGGCGCGGCCTTCGTCGGGGGGGTGCTGGCGCTCCAGTTGCTCGCGCCAGTGACCCGTCGTCCCGAGCCCGCCAAGCAGGCGGTTCCCTGACGAAAGTTTCCCGTTTGGCGCGAACCCGCGCTGGGTGCGCTTCGCATATTTGCCTAATCTTTTCTGTTACGCGTTATCGGTTAAGGGGCAGAAAGCTTTGGAACCGGGGACCCGATGGCCGACGAGGCCGCCGCATTCGACCTGATCGAGGATGGCCGCGCGCCCGTGCTGGCGTTGCGCGGAGACTGGACGGTGGACACCATCGCCGGTCTTGAGCGCAGCTTGCGCGATCTTTCAGCGAGGCTCTCCCCCAATTCGGTCGTCGATGTCAGCAAGCTAGGCCGCATCGATATCGCCGGCGCCTACTTGGTCGACCGCACCTTCCGCGCACGCGAGGGCGGGGAGACCGCTCGCATCGCGGTGCGGGGCGAACACGCCAATGCGCTGCGCCTCTTCGAGGTTGCACGCCGCTCGGTAGCCGAAGTTCCGGCGCCGCCAGAGCGGCCGAAGGGTTTTGTCGGCTTCCTGGAAATTGTCGGCCGCGCCGTCGCCGATATCGGCGAAGAGATCATCGAAGTGGTCTCATTCTTCGGCCAAACGATGAGCGTGCTCGGTCGCCTGATCCTGCGCCCGCGCCGTCTTCGCATTGTGTCCATCGTGCACATCATGGAATATGCGGGCCTCAACGCGCTGCCGATCGTTTCGTTGCTCTCGTTTTTCATCGGCCTCGTCGTCGCCTATCTCGGCGCGCGGATCCTTGGAGATTTCGGCGCCTCCATCTTTACGGTCGAACTCGTCGCGTTCTCAGTCATGCGCGAATTTGGCGTCGTCATCACCGCCGTCATTCTCGCCGGACGCACCAACAGCGCGTTCACAGCCGAGATCGGCGCGATGAAGATGCGCCAGGAAATTGACGCCATGCGCACCATCGGCATCGATCCGATCGAAGCTCTGGTCGCGCCGCGCGTGATCGCCATGCTGATCATGACGCCGCTGCTGGCGTTTACCGCCGTGATGGCGGGCCTGTTGGGCGGCCTGCTGGTGTGCTGGGCCTCGCTCGACGTTAGTCCGGTCATGTTCTTCCAGCGCATTTCCGACGGCGTTCCGGCGCAGCATTTCTGGGTCGGCATGGTGAAGGCGCCGGTGTTTGCGCTGGTGCTGGCGGTTATCGCGTGCAAGCAGGGACTCTCGGTCGGCGGCGATGTCGGCTCGCTCGGCGCGCGCACCACCACCTCGGTCGTGCAGGCGATCTTCATGGTCATTCTGCTCGATGCGCTCTTTGCGCTTTGGTTCCTGGAGATGGACCTGTGAGCGTCGCCCAGCCCAGCAAGCGCGCCGAGAAAGACGTCGTCATCCGCGTGCGCCACCTGAAGACCGTGTTCGGGCGCCAAGTCGTGCACGAAGACGTCAATCTCGATGTTCGCCGCGGGGAGATCCTCGGCGTCGTCGGCCCCTCCGGCACAGGCAAGTCCGTGCTGCTGCGCGAGATCGTCGGCCTCGATCGGCCCACCGCCGGCACGATCCTGTTTCCGGGACGTTCGCCGGACGATCCACCCCGCATGGGCGTGATGTTTCAAGACGGCGCTCTGTTTTCAACGCTCACGCTGCTCGAAAACGTCGAGGCGCCGATTCGTGAGCACACGACGATCGCGCCGCGCCTCCGCTCGGAGATCGCCGCGTTAAAGCTCACCATGGCGGGGCTGACGCCGGACGCCTTCTACAAGAAGCCGTCGCAGATTTCGGGCGGCATGCGCAAGCGCGCCTCGGTCGCGCGGGCGCTCGCGCTCGATCCCGATCTGCTGTTTCTGGACGAACCGACCGCTGGCCTAGATCCCATCGCCGCCGAACGCTTCGACCGCATGGTGCAGGAATTGTCGAAGGCGCTCGGGCTTACGACGTTCCTGGTCACGCACGATCTCGATACGCTGCACGCCGTCTGCGACCGCGTGTGCGTGCTTTACAATGGCAAGGTCGCAGCGATCGGCACGATCGACGAAATCGTCGCCGGGGCCGAAGGCTGGGTGAAGGAATATTTTTCAGGACCGCGCGGACGCGCGGCGGCGCGCGCCGACGAAACGCGTGCGCCGGGAGGGTAGAAGACCATGGAAACGAAAGCCAACTACGTTCTCTTGGGCGCGGCGACCGTCATCGGCGTCGTCCTCTTCATGCTGTTCGCGATGTGGATGGCGAATTCCGAGTACCGCGGCGGCTTCAACGAATACGACGTCGTGTTCGACGATCCTGTGCGCGGCTTGGCTGAAGGCGGCGAAGTCCGCTTCAACGGCATCAAGGTCGGCGAGGTGCAATCGCTTCGCATCGATCCCGACAACACCAATCGCGTTATCGCCCGCATTCGCGTCTCCGGCGATGTGCCCGTGCGCGAGGACAGCGAGGCCCGCCTTGAGCCGATCGGCCTTACCGGCGTCACCTTGATCCAGCTCTCGGCCGGCTCACCGGCCGCGGACTTGCTGCGTGCGTCCGGCTTTGGGCCGCCGCCACGCATTACCGGGCGCGGCAGTCAGATAGACATTCTCGTCGAGCAGTCGGAAAACATTGCGCTGCGCGCCAGCGAAGCGATGGCGGCGGTCCGCGATCTCTTGACCGACGAGAACATCGCGCGCGTGACGCGCATCATCGAAAACCTGGAGAAGGTCTCCGACGATCTCGCCGCCGAGCAAGGCGTCATCAATCAGGGCGGGCGCGCGGCCAGCAACCTGGCCGACGCGGCGGAGCACATTTCGGCTTTGGCCGAGCAGACGCAGTCGGACCTCTCTCAGCTCGATCAGATCATGACCAATCTTCAGTCTGCCAGCGCAACCGCGTCGGGTGAAACGCTGCCGGAGCTCACGCTCGCAGCCGAGGAAATCCGCCGCGCGTCGCAGCAGATCGGCCGCGTTGCGGCAAACCTCGAAGAAAATCCCTCCGTCCTCACGCCGCGTGCGCCGCGGCCGACCGTGGAGCTCGAACAATGATGCGCGCTGCACCTCTCGCCATCGCCGCCGCCGCTTTACTCGGCGGATGCGTTTCCCTGCTGCCGAAACCGCCGCCGCCGCCGACCTTGTTCGTCATGGAAGCAGGGGCGGTGGAGCGCGCACAAGGCGATCCGATCGATGCGGTGATCACAGTCGCAGCGCCGGGCGGCGAGCGCGCCATCCTCGGCGCCGATCTCATCTGGCGTCAGGGCGACACGCTGGCCTATGTCGACCGCGCGCAATGGTCTGCACGCGCGCAGGACGGCCTCCAGGCGATGGTGGTCGAGACGCTCGAGCGGCAAGGGCGCTTTCGCGCCGCCGCGAAAGCCGGAGACGCCGCCGGCGAGTATGAAATCCGCTGGGACGTGCTCGATTTCGAAGTGCTGGAGGACCGCATGGTCGCGCGTTTCGTCGCCGATGTGCGCCTGATGGCGCCGGGACGGCGGATCATCGCCTCGGAAATGGTGACCGCTGAAGCGCCGGTGTCAAGCCGCTCCGCCACGGTAGCCTCACAAGCGCTTGCGCGCGCCGCCCGGGAAGGCAGCGCGCGCATCGGGTTGTTTGCAGCTGACGCGGCGGCTCAGGCGCGGGCCCAGGCCGCCGCTACGTCGCAGTGATCACGCCAGGGCGGCGTCGATCAACAGGTAGGCGCGGACCAGTTCCGAGCCTTCGCCCTTTTTCTCGCTCTTGGCGAGATCGGGACGGGCGCGGAATTCGTTCGCGATCGTGTGCGCCGTGTTGTTGCGGCGAACATGGCGGGCGATGCGGCCCACGGCGCCCGGAGCGGCGTCGAGCACCGCGCGGCGGCGGGCGTTGGCGCCCTGGCGCGAGCTCTGCGCGATCACTTCCAGCGCCGGCGGCGCCAGCACTTCGCTGAGGTCGACGCCCGCATCCGTCACCAGATCGATGGCGTCGTTCTTCAGGTCGCTGTCGGCGTCTTGCTTGCCGCCGCCGAAATCGACGAGGTCGAACGCGTCGGCTGCTTCCGGTTCATTGGCCGGCGCAGGCACGTCTTGGGGGCGCGGGGGCATGAAGTTGCCCCAGCCGCCGAAGCCCGAGAACTTGCGCTTCGGCTCTTCCGATTTCGTCACGACCGGACGCGTGCGGGTCACCGCAGCCGCTGCGGCCGCTTGCAGCGAAGAGGTTTCTTCCACCATCACCGGCTCGCGCTCGACGACGCGCTCCACCGTGCGCTCGACAACGCGTTGCGGAGCAGGGGCGGCTTTCTTCGCACCGGCGGTCGAAGCGAGCGCGGCGAGGCGCTGTTCGATTTTCGCGGTGTGGCGATCGGCGGCCGCTTGGCTCTCTTCCGAAGCTTCACGGGCGGCGTTCGCGGCATCCTGCAAGCGCGACAGCGTCTCGGCGGCGGCTTCCTGCATCGCTTGGTTCTCAGCGCGGATGAGCTGAGCGGCGCGCTTGGCTTCGTACACGGCGCTGCGGGTGGTTTCGCGAACCGCGCTTGCCGTTTCGTTGGCGGCCATCACGGCCTGCTCGGTCGACTTCTTGGCGGCGTCGGTGAGGCGCGTGGCTTCCGCCAGGCCGTCCAACATGCCCGTCATCGTGGTGTTGAGCGAAGCGGTCGCGATCGCTGCGCCATCGGCGGCTTGATGGAACTGCGCGGTGCGCTCGCCCATCACGCTGGCCGATTGAGCGAAAGCAGAGAGGTGCGATTCCAGCGCGTCCTCAGCCGCACCGATCTCGGTCTTCACCAGCTTCGACGCTTCACGCATCAAGCGGATCTGACGGCCGATCGAGTGGGCCATGGTTTCGGTCTGGCCGCGCATCTCCGTGTTGAGTTCGATCAGCGCGTTGCGCTCGGTCTCAAGCGTCGAGGCCATCGTCGCCGTGTTCTGGCGGGTGGCGTTGATCGCATCGTCGAACAGAGCGGCGTTGCGCTGCGCGGCGGTTTCGAGCTCTTGCAGACGCTGCAGCGCCGAGTGCACCGCATCGTTCAGCGCTTCGATTTCAGTTTTCACGGTGAGCGTCAGACGCTGAGCGTCCTGCTCGCCGGTTTCGATCGGGTTGCGCTGCGCCAGCTTGGTCAGTTCAACCGCGAGCGAACGCGCCTTCAGCGCTTCGCCGGCGGCGGTGGCGCCGAGCCAGAAGAGAACAGCCGGGCCGAACGCCAAGGCGATGAAGCCCGCTTGCATCGCGGGGTCCATGGCGAGCACGGCGTCGACGCCGAAATAGGACAGAGGCCCGCCGATGGCGGCGGCGACCCAGGCAAGGGCCGCAAGACCGCCCGTGAAGCCGGCCCATGAGAAGGCCGTCTTCACGCGCTTTTCCTCGCGCACCGGTTCGATCGCCTGCGTCTCTTCAGGCGTAAATTCTTCGCGCGCCGGCTCGTCGAGCGCTTCGGTTTCACCGAAGTGTTCGAAGACGTCCCGCTCGTCTTCTTCGTGTTCATAATACATGGCTGCAAACTCCGACACACCTTGGGCAGGCGTTAACGTCGGCGGCTGCAACGGCCATGCCAGTTAGGGGAATTGCCTTCGCTTACCGCGCGTGCGCCGTTTTGGTGCAAAGCAGCGTGCGCGAATGCTGTGGAACGCGAGATTTACGCGCGCGCGGACGCGCTCTAAGCAAACGGAAGCGCGCCATGGTGCACGTTCACCGTAAACGACCGCGGTCAACCCGCAGCGCTATCGATCAGAAGGAAGGCGCGCGTTGCATCGGCATTCATCGCCGCCCGTCCACGCGCCAGCAGCTCGGCGATCTTGGCGCCTTCGCTGCGCAAAAAGGCCATCGCCTCCTGGTTTGCCTGCGGATTGCGGGCAAGGTGGTCGGAAAGGCGGTGAACCGCGTCGGGGGCGGCGTCGCGCACAGCGCGTCGGCGCGCCTGCGTGCCGCCGCGTGCGCGCTGCGCAATGCGCTCGAGGCCGGAAGCGGAGAACACCTCGTCGAGCCGCATGCCGGTTTGGCTAATGGTCTCGGCAATCGCCAGCGATGGCGGATAGCCGCCGCGTGGTTCTGAGATTTGGTGCTGTAGCCGCGCGACCGCATCGTCCGCCGGTTGGCGCCGGGACGATTGGGCGCCGCCGTCCTCGACATTCGACAGCAGGTCGCGCCACGTCCATTCGCCGCCCGGAAGCGGGCGCTCCGGCGCGCGTTCGCCGGAGGAATCTGCGCGCCTGGGCGGCTCTTCGCGGCGCGCCCGGGGCGGGGGGGGCGCGTCTTCGAGGGGATCGCGCTCGCGCCGCCAATCGGCGTCATAGCTTTGCTGCGGCGGGGCTGAGCGCGTGCGTTGCCGCGCGGCGCGTTCGTCTTCTTCGACCGCCGCGCGCGCGCCGATGGCGGCTTCTCGCGCGGCGTCGGCTGCGTCGCGGAGGCGCTCCAACGCCACCGCCGCTTCGCGTTCGACGTTAACCGCCTCGCCGCGAATGAGGTCGGCCGCACGCTTGGCGTCGTCGATTGCCCGAGACGTGCTTTCGCGTACCGCACCGGCTGTGGAATTGGCGGCGAGGGTCGCAGCGTCCGCGGATTGCCGAGCCGCGTCGGTGAGAGAAGTCGCCTTCGCGAGCACGTCGAGGGCGTTTGAGAGTGCCGTCTCCAGCCTGAGCGCGCTGTCGGCGCTGGCCTGTGCTGCGCCCGAGAGCGCCTGCGTGCGGTCGGTGATCAGCGCGGCTGCTGCGCCGAACGAGGTTAAACGGTGGTCAAGCGCCTGGTCTGCGGCGCGCACCTCGGCTTCCGCCTGCCGCGCAGCCTGAGAGATCGAGGTCGTATGCTTGGAGATGTGATCGCCGATGGTTGAGGCCTGCTGCGTCAGATCGCGCGAAATACGCAAGAGTTCTTCTCGCTCGCGCTCCATGCCGGTGATCATGGTGTTCGCGCCGGCCTTGGCTTGGTCGGACATGTTTTCGACGGTCGCAGCTTGCTGCGCGATCTTGCCTTGTACCTCGCCCAGCCGCTCGAGCGTCTGCTCCAGGGCGCGGTCCAGCGCAGTGATCTCCCCGCGCACCGTCATCGCCAGTTCGCGCGCCGCGCCGGTGGCGCTCTGCTCTGGATTAAGCAAGCGATCGGCAGCGTCGGCGAGCCGCTGCGCTTCGGCGCGCGCTCGGGCGCCTTCGCGCGCTGCTGCGCCAGAGAACCAAACCATAAGAGCCGGAAGCAGCACCCCGCCGGCGAGCGCTCCCATCTCGGCGACGCTCAGCGTCTGCAGGCGTGGCCCGAGCAGAGCCACGGCCGTCGCCAGCGCGCCCCCGATCCAAACCACGCCAACGATCAGGCTCAGAAGGCCGATCATCGCTCCAGGTTGTGCTTTCCGATCGCCGGCTTCCGCACCGCGCAGCATCGTTAACCGTCCTCAACGCCCAGGCCGCGCATCCGCACGCGCGTTATCCTTTGATCGTAAATGAGAACTCAACAAGTTGGGCCATTCCAGGGCCAACACCCTGGACGAGCACAATACGCTTCAGACAGACGCCGGATTTACTGCGCGCGCTCGGTTTGGCAGCGATCGCCAGAGCAAGCGGACGCGCGGTCTTGCGTATCCAGCGTCACGCCCACCCACGCCAGGGCGGCGACGATGAGGAAATCACGGATTGCAACGATAACGGCCATCATGGCGCGAACACCTACTCCAGAGGGGTTCCTTATCTGCTTATTCCTGCACACCGACAAGCAGAACTGGACCGGAGGCGCTCGTCGCAGAGGTAAAATCGGCGTCACTCTGGCGACCGCATGCTTGACCAGGCCGCGGGGGTCGTTACGTAGCGGGTAATGTTACAACGTAACGCGCATGGTCACGCGCATCAGGCGCATTGGGCGCACGCGGTCGTAGTCGGCCTGCATGCCGTGTGCTGCGGCCTCCCGGCGCTGGCGATGCTCGCGGCCGCGCTCTCGGGCGCCGCCTCAGCGACGTCCTTACTTCCTGAATCTTTTACACAATTCCACATTTTTATGCACGCCTATGAGATCTGGATTCTGGCCGGATCGGCGGCCCTCGTGGTGGTTGGCGGCGGGCTTGAACTGGCGCACCGGCGCATCCACCCGCACCTGGGATTCCCGTGGCTCTTCGCGATGTCCACAGGGTGCTTTGCGCTCAATGCAGCGATCATTTTCGCCCACCAAGCGGTCGGCTAGCGCTTCGGCTTCAGCAAGTGAAGCGCCAGCGCCCGGAAACGCGTGACCGCCGCGGCGCTGGCCGATTCGCGTCGGAGCGTCCGCTGCAGCGCCATTCCTTCCAGCGCCGCCATCAGCGTCTCGGCCGCCTCCTCAGGCGCCAGCGCCGGGTAGATGCCGCCCGCCCGCGCAGCCCGTTCGATCGCGGCGGCCATCCGCCCGACCGCGATCCGCTCCCTCCCGGCCAGCGCCTTGGCAAGTAGGGGATCGCGCGCCGCCTCCGCCCATACGTCGGCAAGCAGAGCCGCATCGCCGTCGCCGTCAAAGGTCTCGAAGAATGCCCGGGCCAATTCGGCCAGCCCGTCGATCAAGCGTTCCGCGCTCGACAGCGTAGTCAGCATCGCTTCCGCCTCGGCGCGGGCGTCGAGTGCGATGGCGGCAATGATATCGGTCTTGCAATCGAAATAGCGGTAAAGCGCGCCCGGCGAGATGCGGGCCTCGGCGCAAATTTCCTCGATCGTTGTCAATCTGAAACCATGCTGGCGAAAACAGGCGCGAGCGGCGTCGAGAATCTCGCGCCGGCGACGTTCGGGCAGGGCAGGGTCGGCGTGGCGCGGCATCGAATCGTGAAGCCAGCTTAACCGCGTTCGTCAAATCGCCAGCGCAGCCCTTGGTTTAGTATAAATTCATTCTGAGCTGGCAGCGTCGCGCGGTCTTCCGAGGACTTTCGCGCTGATGCTCAACTGGTCGCCTACAGCGCTTTCAAGCGCAGCCGAGACCCGACGCCGCGAAATGCCCGCCTCGGTCGCACTCGTCATTCTGACGGGTGGCCTGGCCGCTGCCATCATGCACTCCTCGATCGCCGTCGGGTGGGCGGCGGTGACGTCGCTGCTGCTCATCCTCGATGTCGAGCTCTATCGGCGCCTCGATGATGCGGACGCGCAAATAAAGGGCCCGGTGCTGGCAGGACTCTCGATCTGGTCGTTCCTGTCTTCGGCATTTTATGCGGTATTGCCGGCCGCGCTTTGGCTCGATGGCCAGGCGGCGGGCGCCGCCGCCGCGATGGTGCTATGGGTCGCCGGCGTCGTGCGCCACTTCAGCCCAGGCGCTTCAGGCGCCCTGCCTATCGCGCTCGCGGGATCTGCGCCGCCGGCGTTGTCGCTGCTGTTTGCGCCGATCGCCATGGCGGCGGCGACCGTGCAGCCGGATTGGGATCTCGCCGTGATCGCGGCGGTCGGAGGCGGGGCGCTGATGGCCTATGTGACCCAGGCCCGGGTCAGCGCGACAGAGGCGGAGCGCGCGCTCCGCCGCTCCAACGCGGCGGAGAACCTCCAGCTTTCGCTCGCGCAAATGCTGTTCGACCATGGCTCGTTCACCGCTTTTCTTGTTGATCGCGAGGGCCGCGTCGTCGCCATGAGCCGCGGCCTGCGCAATGGGCTGCAGATCGAGCGCGCGGTCGGCAGAAAGTTCGAAGAGTTGTTGCGCTGGTCACCCGATCGCTGGAACGACGCGTTTCAGCGCGCCCTGAGCGGCGAGCACGTGCGCCACGATGAAGACGAAGTGCGCACGCCCGAGGGACAGCGCTGGTTCGCCTGGGAGGCACGTCCGTGGCGCGATGCTAACGGCGAAATTTGCGGCGTGCTTGCGCACGGGCGCGAGATCACCTCGCTGGCGCAGGCGCGCGCGGCCGCTGCCGCGAACGAACATCGCCTGCGTATCGCCCTCGACGCCGGCAAGTCCGTCGTCTGGGAGGTCGACTACAAGGCCAAGACGGTGAGCTGGCATGGCGATCCGGCGATCGTCTACAGTCAGACCTTCACGTTCCAACAGTTCGTCGACAATACGACGACCTTCATTCACGACGACGACCGTATTCCGCTGAAAGAGTGCTTCGAGGCGGCGGTGCGCGGCGAACCGGCGTGCGTCGAGCATCGTGTCGTGCGCGAGAACGGCGCCATCGGTTGGGCCGAACTCTGGGTGACGGCGGTACCGGGCCGCAGCGGCGGCGTGCGTAAGTTCATCTGCTTGTCCAAGAACATTACCGAGCGCAAACGCCAGGAGGCGGCGTTTATCGTCGCTATGGCGCGTGCGGAGGAGAGCCTCCGCGCCAAGCGTGCGCTGTTTGCGCAGATCGACGGCGGCGAGGCCGAGGCGATCGATGAGGCCGCGGTGAACGTGGCCGAGATGCACGAACGACTGGACGCGCTGATCGAGGAAATGGACGCGCGCGACGCCGTGCTCGCGGAAGCTATGCTGAAGTTGCGCGACGCGCGTGAAGCCGCCGAGAGCGCCAGCGTCTCCAAGTCGCAATTCCTGGCGTCGATGAGCCACGAGCTGCGTACGCCCCTGAACGCCATCATCGGCTATTCGGAAATACTCCAGGAGGAGGCGGAAGCCGACGGGCGCGATACGGATCTGAAGGATATCGAACGTGTGCTGATCGCGGCGCGGCATCTGCTGCACCTGATCAACGACATTCTCGATCTCTCCAAGATTGAGGCCGGGAAAATGGACGTCGCAGCTGCCGACTTCGATGTCGCCGTGATGATCAACGAGGCCGTCGCCACCGTGCGCCCCGCAATTGAAAAGAAGGGCAACGCGCTGACGATCGCGCTGCCCGACGACTTGGGTGTGGCGTGCAACGATGCGTTCAAGTTGAACCAGTGCCTGCTGAACCTGCTGTCCAACGCCGGCAAGTTCACGGAGAACGGCATCATCGCGGTCACCGCGCGCCGAGCCGGCGAGACTGTGGCCGTCTCAGTGAAGGACAGCGGCATCGGTATGAGCGAGGAGCAACTCGCGCGCCTGTTCAGCGCCTTCACGCAAGCCGACGCGACTACAGCACGGAAGTTCGGCGGCACTGGCCTGGGTCTCGCCATCACGCAAAGCATGATCGGCCTGCTGGGCGGCGACGTGACTGTGACCAGCGCGCCCGGGCAAGGCTCCACCTTCACGCTCTCGTTTCCGGTGGCGCACGCCACGGCGGCCGCGCCCGCCGCGCGCGCAGCGCTTGCGCCGTCCGCTGAGCCTGGCGGCGAGCGCGCTGTGCTTGTGATCGACGACGAAGAAAGCGCCCGCGATCTCGCCGGCCGCTCATTGTCGCGGTTGGGCTACAGTGTGCATTCTGCGGGCAGCGGCGAGCAGGGCATCGTGCTTGCCCGCACGCTGAAACCCAGCTTGATTCTGCTCGATATCAATCTTCCCGATCGCAGCGGCTGGCAGGTGCTTGAGAGTCTGCGCGCCGAGCCGGACACGGCGGGCATCCCGATCATCGTCCATTCCGTGGACGACAACCGTCAGCGCGCCCTCACGCTCGGTGCGCAGGAGCATTTCGTGAAGCCGGTCGACCGCGATGTCCTCGCGGCGGCGGCGTTGCGGATTGTACGACCAGCGACTGCGGACTCCGCGGCGGCCGGCTCGCCGTCTCACTTGGTCAGAAGTGCATAGGTAATCCAATGCGTATTCTCATTGCGGAAGATCATCCGGATAATCGCGAGATGCTGACGCGGCGGCTCGAGCGGCGCGGCTACGAAGTTCATTGCGCAGAAAATGGCGCTGAGGCGGTCGAGAAGGCCAAGGCCTGCGCACCCGACCTTATTCTTATGGACATCTCGATGCCCGTAATGTCTGGCATCGAAGCCACGCGCGCATTGCGCGCTTCGCCCGATGTCTCGGGCATAAAGATCGTGGCGCTCACGGCGCACGCGATGGAGAGCGCGCGCCGCGAATGCATGGAAGCGGGCTGCGATGACTTCGCGACCAAGCCTGTCGACTTCGCCGGCCTTGTTGCATTGATCGAGAAGTATGCGGCCTGAACGCCGTCTCGCGCTCGCTTGGTTAGCGCGCGATCAAGCTTAATCGATCGCTACGATAAAATAGTTGCGAGGCCGCGACGTATTAGCCCCGTTTCAACTCTCCTGCCTTACACTCGTTGATTGGTGTGGTTTGGGTGGGCGTAGAGCGGCCAATGTCCTCGGCTCAAGGCGATGATGGCGGCTCCGGGCCGGTGCGGCACGGCCGCATTCTGCTGGTTGACGACCAGGCGCAGAACCGTGACATGCTCGGCCGTCGCCTCGAGCGTCGCGGTTACGAAGTCGTCCTGCGCGAAACCGCCATCGGCATCGAGGAAGCGATCGGCGCCGAACGCATCGAGCTTGTTCTTCTCGACTGGATGATGCCGGAGCGCTCGGGTCTCGACGCGCTGCAGGGCATTCGCAAGCATTACGACGCAGAGCACGTGCCGGTCATCGTGGTCACTGCGCTCGATGACGGCGATGTTGTCTCCGCCGCCCTCGAAGCTGGCGCAAACGACTATATTCCGAAGCCGATCGATTTGCGCGTGCTGACCGCCCGCGTGAAGGCGCAGCTGGACCGCCGGCAAGCGGTGCTGGCGCTCGACGCCATCCGCAACGACCTCGAAATCAAGGTGCTGGAGCGGACGCAGGACCTGCAAAGCGCCAACGAAACGCTCTCGGCTGAAATCGCCGAACGCGAAGCCGCTGAAGCCCGCGCTCAGACGCTGGCGCGCCACGACCCGCTGACCGGCCTCGCCAACCGCCGCCATTTTCTGGAAGAACTTGAGCGCCGCCTGGGCCTCGTCGCCGATGCGGACGACGGCTTTGCGCTTATGTTCGTTGATCTCGACCGTTTCAAGCCGATCAACGACGTGCATGGTCACGCCATCGGCGACCAACTCCTGCAGGTCATCGCCACGCGCCTTTCCGGCTGCATCCGCGACGACAGCTTCGCGGCGCGCCTTGGCGGCGACGAGTTCGCGGTGCTGCTCGAAGGGGTGGAAGACCGCGAGGGCATCGCCGCCGCCGCGCGCCGCATCCTGTCGGAGCTATCCGCGCCGATCCTGGTGAACGGTCTGAAGCTGACCGTCGGCGCTTCGATCGGCATCGCCATTTGTCCGTCGGACGGCCGCAGCGCCGCCGAGATTCTGCAGCGCGGCGACGCCGCCATGCTGCGCGCCAAGGAAGATCGCGGCGCCTACAAATTCTTCGACTCCACGATCGACGAGCAGCTGAAATCGAAAGCCTCGCTCGAAGCCGAGCTGCGCGCCGCCATCCCGGCCGGCGATATCGTTCCCTATTTCCAGCCGGTCATCGATCTCGAGACGGGCGTCCTTTCGGCCTTCGAAGTGCTGGCGCGCTGGCCGCACAAGACCCGCGGCATGATCTCGCCGGTCGAGTTCATCCCGGTCGCGGAAGAGGCGGGCCTCGTCGACTCGATGTTCTGGGCGCTGCTCGCCCAGGCCTGCCGCAAGGCGCTCGAAGCGCCGGGCGATTTCACGCTGGCGGTCAACATCTCGCCCTCGCAGATCCGCGACCAATGGTTCCCGGAAAAGGTGCTGCGCACTCTGAAGGAGACCGGCTTCCCGGCGCAGCGTCTCGAAATCGAAGTGACCGAAAGCGCCATGATCGGCGATATTCAGCGCGCCAAGTCGGCGCTCATGTCGCTGAAGAACCAGGGCGTGCGCATCGCGCTGGACGATTTCGGCACCGGCTATTCGTCGCTGTTCCTGCTGCGGGCGTTGCCGATCGACAAGCTGAAGATCGACCGCTCCTTCGTCGCGACGCTCACCGCCGATCGCGAAAACGCCACCATCGTCGGCGCGCTTGTCGGTTTGGGCAAAGCGCTGGGCCTTGAAGTCACAGCCGAAGGCATTGAAGACAGCGCTACCATGGACGCACTTCGCGCCATGGGCTGCATCTACGGCCAAGGCTTCCTGTTTGGCGCCGCCATCGAGCGCCCCATCTACGCCTGGCGCGAATTGCGGGCCGCGGTTTAGGCTGCGTAAGCGAACCAGACGTTCGGCTCGACGTAGCTGCCGACGCCGTCCTTCACCTTCAATGGCACCAGCGCGCCGTCGAGCGTGTAATCGCCGTCCGCGGTAATATCTCGGCCCGCCCAGGTCTCCCAGAACGCCACCGGCTCTTCGACCGTCATTGAGCGCGCCGCCGGTCCCACGATCTTGCCGCCGGCGGCCAAATGGCTGCGCAGCCACGGGTCGAAAATGCGGCCTTGGTCATCGGTCCAGCCGACATAGTCTTCCATCGGTATGAAGGGATGCCGGTGCTTTTCGGACGGGCGCACGGGCGCGATGACGCCGTCGAGGCCGCGCGTCACAGCCAGTTCGCGAAAACCGTTGATCAGCATGCGCGCGACACCCTTGCCGCGGTGGACGCCGGGCACCGAGATGGCGAGCGCGCCCAGCGCGTTGCGCGGCCTCTTCGAACTGGCCGCCGTTTCGACGATCCAGTCCCAGCCTTCGGGGGGCAGATCGTTGAAGTCGCAGGCCAGGGGAACGCAGTTGCCGACCGCGACCGGGTAACCGGTCATCTGGTCCACCAAGCACAACTGGCAGTCCGCGTGCTCGTCCAGAAGTTGCTGATAGAACTCGAAATGCGCGCGCGTAAAGTTGAGGAAACCCAGCGAGCTCCACGCGGCCTGTTCGATGGCCATCGCGGCTCTGCGAAGTTCTGCGCTGTCCGCGCGTGTCTTAAGGGCGTACCGGTTCATCGGCGCCAAGCTCTCTCGTTAACCATTATTTGCGCGCAACGACCCGTTTACTCGGCCCCAGCCCAATCAATGTTTCGCCGCGTGCGATTTCACTAATAAAGCGTAAATTATCCCAAGACAAGGGTAAATCTGTATTTACCTTTATTAACAGCTGACGTGCCGTCACAGTTGAGGTGCTGTCAAGGTTATTGAAGATTTACTACGTCGAAGAAAGCGCCTGTGGTGATATCGTAAGTAACGTAATATTCGGAGCTTCCGGGTAATTATTGACCTGAAACGTCTCTACACGTGCGTTTATTTGGGTTAACCAATGTCATCCGGCAGCGCCAAGACCGTCCACTATCGGAACGACTTGCGTCGTCTGACCGTCCTCATCGGCGGCGCGCTCGCCTTCTTTGGCGCGCTGCTGGTCGTGGTGGTCGCCTATGCCGGTTGGTCCGCCAATACGACCGCCGTCACCCGTGAGCGCCAGCTCGTTGAAAACGCGCTCGACCAGTCGGTGAGCCAGGTGCTGGACCAGCAGAAGGCGATCGCGTTCTGGGATGACGCCGTGGTCGCTGCGCAGCGCCGACCGATCGACGTCGACTGGCTTGAGACAAATTTCGGCGTTTATTTCCACGAAACCTACGGGCACGACGAAATCATCATCGTCGACGGCGCCAATCAGCCGATCTACGCCAACATCAACGGCGAATTGAGCGACGCCGGCGCGGCCTACGCCAATCACCGCGCCGTCTTCGACCGCATCGTCAACGAGGCGCGCACGGGCGCCGATACGTCTCTGCGCCGGCGCGACCGCGCCTTTGTCGAAAGTCAGGGCAACTATAACGCCTTGCTCGGTGCGAGCTTCGGCCGATGGGCGGGGCACATCATGAGCGTCGACGGCGAGCCCGCCGTCGTCGCGGCGCTTTCCATCGTGCCGAACCTCGACCCCAACATTCTCCATGGCGAACCGCACCTGTTGATCAGCATCGTCAAGATCGACGACGCGTTCATGGCGCAGGTCGGCTCTTCGCTGCTGATTTCCGACCTCACGCTCTCCGACCGCGTGCTGCATGACGGCGATCGTCTGTCGGAAGCTTTCGTCGCCGACGACGGCGCGCCGATGGGCTATTTGTCGTGGACGCCGCGCCGGCCGGGCCAGGCGTTGCTGATCTTCATCCTGCCGCTGGTCGCGCTGGGCGTGATCGGAGCAGGGGTGATGACGTATGTCATGATCGGCCGCCTCAAGAACGCGTCCGGAGAGCTTGCGGATCGCGAGGCGCAGTCGCGCCACCAGGCGCTCCACGACGCGCTTTCGGGTCTTCCCAATCGCCATCATTTTGTAGAGCGTCTGCAGGACTGCCTCGATGGCCTCATTCAGCAGCGCAACAACGGGCGCGTCATCACGGCTTATATCGACGTTGATCGCTTCAAGGACGTCAACGACACCATGGGCCACCAGGCCGGCGACGCGCTGATCATGGCGGTCGCCAGCCGCCTCAGCGCGCATCTGACGCCCGAGGATTTCCTGTCCCGCTTCGGCGGCGACGAATTCGCCGTGCTGCGCCGCGCAAACGATCCGCAATCGGCGACCGAGCTAGCCGAGCGGCTGCGGCGCGCGTTCGAGGAGCCGTTCGACGTCTATGGTCAGCACATCCGCATGACCGCTTCCATCGGCATCTCCATGGCGCCAGAGCATGGCGCCTCGCCCGCCGAACTCATGCGCCACGCCGACATCGCGCTTTATCAGGGCAAGAACCAGGGCCGCGACCGCGCCATGGTCTTCTCGACCGACATGGCGGAGGAGGTTGAGCGGCGCCGGGAAATTGAACTCGACCTGCAGCGCGCCATCGAGAACGGCGAGTTGTCGCTGCATTATCAGCCGCTGGTATCCTGCGCCGACCATCGGGTGAAGGGCGTCGAGGCGTTGCTTCGCTGGACGCACAAGACGCGCGGCGACATTTCGCCGGCGGTTTTCGTGCCCGTCGCCGAAGAAGCGGGCCTCATGCCAGCTCTTGGTGCATACGTGTTGAACCGGGCCTTCGAAGAAACCAAGCGTTGGCCGGAACTCGAAGTGGCGATCAACTTGTCGCCGGTTCAATTCCGCCACGTCGATCTGGTCGACCTCCTGAAGCGTCTCGTGGCCGAGCACGACGTGGATCCCGCGCGCATCGTGCTGGAAGTCACCGAAGGCGTGCTGATGGAGTCCACGGATCGCAACCGCATGATCCTCGATTCGATCCGCGACATGGGTTTCCGCATCGCACTCGACGATTTCGGCACCGGCTACTCTTCGCTGCGCTATCTGTGCGACTTCCGCTTCGACAAGATCAAGATCGACCGCGCGTTCGTCACCGGCATCCACGAGCGCAAGCGGGCGATGACGATCATTCAGTCCGTGGTCACGATCGGCCGCGGCCTCGGCATGGACATCGTCGCCGAGGGCGTCGAGACCGAGGCGGAAGCGTCGGTGATGCGCCTGGTGGGCGTCACCGAGTTGCAGGGCTTCTTCTTCTCGAAAGCGGTGCCCGCCGACGGTGTCCAAGCGCTTGTGGACAAGTTCGCGGCGCCGGAGGCCGCCCCGGGGCGCCGCCTGGACCCTCTGCCGCAGCGCAAAAGCTCCTGAGAGCCGATCCGCCGGGCCCAGTTTCGCGCCCCGAACGAGGTTCTTCTGGCTGTCGCAAATATGCCCATGGCCCCGTTTTTTTCCCGGTGCGGCCCGCTATTGCCTAAATTAAGCAAAGTCGGCATGTCAGTCCCAGCGCGTCGCTTAGGGAGGCGGCGTAAGCGGGGTTAGGTAGCGTCTCCCGCGCGGGCCTAATTGGCCGGGCGCGGACGAAGACGCTTCTGAAGTGTCGGGCCCGAAAAAGCCCAAGCTTTCCAACCCACGCCGTCAGGAAGGGATCGGAAGCCGGGCATGCGCATTCTCCGACGTATTCACCTCGCTGGTCTTGTTGCTCTCGCCGGTGCGGCAGGTGTCGCCGAAGAGGCCAAGGCCAACGACGTCACCATTTCCACCACCACCAGCACGCCGGTCGCGACCTCTGCGCCCGATACCGTCTCGCCGGGTGATGTGACCATCGCCAACGGCGGCAACATCCAGATCACGACCGGCGAGACCGGCGTCACCGTCGACTCCAACAACGACGTCACCATTCAGTCCGGCGGCCAGATCACCGCCACGGACGAAGACGGCGTCAACGGCATCGTTCTTGAGAACGGCTTTACCGGCATCATCACCAACAGCGGGTCGATCAGCCTCGTTGAGGATTTCACTCAGCCCGATACCGGCAGCGACGGCGACCTCGACGGTCCGGTCGCCATCGGCATCAACCGCATCGGCATCTGGCAGCAGGGCGATTTCACCGGCGACATTATCAACACCGGCAACATCAATATCGAAGGCAACACCTCCTACGGCGTGCGCCTCGACGGCCAGTTGGACGGCGACTTCAACCACACCGGCAGCATCACACTTCTCGGCGACGACGGCGCTGCAGTCGCGGTGCTGGGCGGAGCCGGCGGCGGCGTGACCGGAGATCTCCTGTTGCGCGGCACCCTGACCGCGCATGGCGAAAATTCGTACGCCGCCTTGATCGCAGCGCCCGTCGGCGGCGAGTTGCGCATCAACGGCGTATGGACCGGCACCGGCTACAATTCCACGGTCCGCCTGTCGGGAGACGCCGCGGCCAACCTCGACGCGGACGATTTTCTCCAGAGCGCCGCGGTGCTCGAGGTACGCTTCAGCGTGGCCGGCGGCATCACCGTCGAAGGCGTCGGCGTCGAGGACGACACCGACGACGACCAGGACGGCATCACCGAAGCAGACGGCGATACGGACGACGATCTCACGGCGAGCATGCGCTCGTTCGGTTCGGCGCCCACGATTCACCTGATCGCGGACCCGTCAGCCAATCTCGTTCTCGGCGACGCCGCCGACGGCTTCGGCCTGAACATCCGCGGTGGCGTGTTCGCCGACTCCATTTTCGACGGATTCTCCGCCACCGCGATCCGCATCGAAGGGCAGGGCGGACGCATCGTCGACACCGGCGCCGGCATCCGCAACGACAACTTCGTCAACGCCCAAAGCTACGAAGCCAACGCCTACGCGGCCTATCTGGGCGGCGGCGCGTTGGTGCCGCTGATCGTAAACCGCCGCGCCTTCAGCGCCGTGTCGGTTTCCGAGACCGATCAGACCGCCTACGTCGTCTATATCGCGTCCGGCGCGAACGTCAGCGCCATCAACAATTCCGGCTACATGCGCTCGCAATTGTTCGGCGAGATCGGCGATTCCGTGGTGATCCGCGATCTCTCGAACACGCTTGCGACCATCACCAATTCCGGCCAGATCCTGGCGCAGATCATCGCGACCGACGTCGATCCCCTCGACGGCGTGCCGCCGCCGGACATCACCGGCTCTTCGATTGCGATCGACGTGTCGGCTTCATCGATCGGCGTGACCTACAACCAAGTCGCCGACGTCGCGTTCAATGACGACGATGCGGTTGACGACGACAGCACCACGCGTCCGCCGACCTCCACCATCGGCGACATCCTGTTCGGCACCGGCGCAGACACCATCAATCTGCTCGACGGCACCATCGATGGCGCGATCTCGTTCGGCGCAGGCGCCGACGTATTCCACATCGACGGCGGCTTTTATTTCGGTCGCGTGACCGATTCCGATGGCGCTCTGAGCTTCGACGTTTCGAACGGTGGGCTGGTGCTCAATGGCGGCACGCTCAACATCACCCAGGCGCATTTCGGCGCCGACGGCCAGTTGGGCGTCGTGCTGTCGACGGTCCCCGCGGACACCACCTTCATCAATGCATCCGGCACGGTCACCTTCGACCCCGGCGCCAGCATTACGCCGATCATCCCGACCGGCTTGCCGGTTTCGGGCACCTACGACTTCCTGACCGCTGGCACGCTGGTCGGCGCCTCCAATGTCGAGCGCACCATCACCGGCGCCGGCACGCCCTACATCTATAACTTGGCGGTTCAGGTCGATCCGGGCGACTCCAATACGCTGCAGGCTGTGTTTGCGCTGAAAACCGCTGCCGAACTGGGACTCAATCCGAACCAGGCGCTGGCGTTCAATCCGATCATCAATGCGTTGCGCCTCGACTCCGAAGCCTCGCAGGCGATGTCGCTGATCGACAATCAGTACGACTTCAACGACGCTTACGAAGACCTGCTGCCGACGTTCTCTTCCGCGACGACCGAGCTCTCGACGACTGCGATCCAACAGATGCAGAGCGCGACCACCAATCGCCTCACCACCATTCGCGTGCAGGACATCAACGAAGTCTCGGTCTGGGCCCAGGAAATCGGTTACGCGCTGAACCGCGAACCGGAGACCGCGATCGGCCAGGATTTCCGTGGCTACGGCTTCGGCCTTGCGGGCGGCATCGACGGCCCGCTCGATAACGGCGCGCTGTTCGGTCTCTCGGTCTCGTTCATCACGTCGGAAATGGAAGAGCCTGGCCGTCCGGAAGGGCAGATCTCGACGACCTTCGCGCAGGGCAACGCCTATCTGGGCACCGCCTTCGGGCCGGTCGATCTCGATTTCGTCGGCGGCCTCGGCGCCGGGCGCATGCGTGAGCGCCGCTTCGTCGAGATCGGCGCCTACAGCGCCGTCACCGAAGCGGACTGGTGGGCGTTCGAGGGCCACGGCGCCGTGCGCGCCTCGGTGCCGCTGCGCATGGGTTGGCTGGTGATGACGCCGCAAACGGCGCTGACCTATGTCGGCATCTCCGAACAGGACTACGAAGAAGAGGGCGGCGGCGCCGCCATCGATTACCGCGCTGACACCGTGTTCTCGCAACGCCTGTGGGGCGATGTCGGCGTCGATTTCGCGGCGCGCTGGAACATGCGGGGCGGCGCAGTGGTCTCGCCGCACGTTTATCTCGGCTATCGCGCCAATCTGATCGACGAAGCCGCCGACCGTACCTTCACGTTCGTGTCGACCGGCGAAAGCTTCACGCTGACCGACGAAGAACTCGGCAGCGGCGGTCCGCTGATCGGCATCGGCGTAGACGCCACCAACGGCTACTCGACTTTCTCGCTCGCCTACGAAGGCGAGATCACAGACCAGATCGAACGCCACAGCCTGAACGCGGCGATCCGCTTCCGCTTCTAGGCAGATCGCGCAACGCAATCAGACGGGCTGGCCGCAAATGCGCGCCGGCCCGTTCGCTTTTGTGCAAGGGCGACTTACGCAGGCGGTATTCGGACACGTCTTGTTGCGTGCAAATACGCGCCTAGGTCGTGCGTATGAAGCTCGACGACCCCTGGGTGAGGGCAGCCCTCGACGCTGCAGATGAGGCCGTAGCGCAGGGCGCATACGACCGCGTCGCCGACGCGCTCACGCCGTTGCCGCTCGAATTGTTCGTGCTGCTTTACTTCGAGTTCGCCGCGGAGTGGCCTCATCTCTCAGCTTGGCTACCGCGCTTGCCATCCGCTGCCGATCAGGAGCGTTGGACGGGACTTTCCGGTTGGCCTGCGATGCACGCAGCTGCAGTGTTCGTCGGCGACGTGCTGGCCAAATTCGGACGCGATGCGCGGGACGCCAAGGTGCTCGATTACGGCTGCGGATGGGGGCGCATGCTGCGCTTGCTCTACGCCCGCGTACGCATGTCCGGAATCTACGGCGTCGATCCGTGGCCGCCCTCGCTTGAACTGGTGCAGGATGCGCCGGGCAGTGTTGCGCAAGTCGACTATCTGCCCGAACGGCTGCCGTTCGATGAGAAGTTCGATCTCATCTATGCGTTCTCGGTGCTGACCCATATCAGCCCCAACGCGCAACGCGCCGTTCTATCCGCCATGCGCAAGCACATCGCGGCCGACGGGCTCGTCGCGCTGACCGTGAGGCCCGGCTCCTACTGGGAAAAAGTGGATTGGCCCGGTCCCGACGAGCGCGCAGCGCTGCTGGATCGGCATCGCAGCGCGGGCTTCGCTTATATCCCCAATCCGCCGACACCGGATGGTCATACGCCGGATTACGGCCGCGCCTCGATCACGCTGGAGCACATCAGGCGGGAATGGCGCGAATGGTCCGTCGACGGCGTCCAGTGGCGCGCCGCCGACCCGTTTCAACTCAGCGTCTATCTGCGTCCGGCCTAGCCAAGCCCCTGTCTCAGGGCGGGTTTTCAGCGATTTTGGCCGTGACTCGGGGTGGCGCTGGACTCTCCCCAAAAATCGCCCTACACGCCAACGCCTTCCGGCATGGATTGGGTGATTAGCTCAGTTGGTAGAGCAGCTGACTCTTAATCAGCGGGTCACAGGTTCGAATCCTGTATCACCCACCAGCCTTCGCTGCGCATCGCGCAGAGAGCGCTCGCTCGCCGGAGCCCGACGGGCGAAGGCGGATTTTTCAGATGCGCAGCTCCGACTAGGCGAGCCGCGTGCCCAATACTTCAGACAATGAATGCCTTCGCGCTCGCGCTTGGCGCTTTCGTGCTGCTGCACATCGGTGTCTCCGCCACCGGCATGCGCGCAATGCTCGTCGCGCGCCTTGGTGAAGGGCCGTACCGCATCGCGTTCTCACTCGCATCGATCGTTTTGCTCGGCTGGCTGATCCTGGCCTTCGGCGCCGTGCGCGCCGACCCGTTCGATCTGCTCGCGCAACCGCTCTGGTCGCCGCCGGATTGGCTGCGCTGGCCGGCGATGATGCTTGTGCTTCTGGGCTTCCTGCTGGGGGTCTCCGGTTTGCTCACGCCTGGGCCGACGCTCGCCGGATTTGAGGCGAAAGGGCTCGCACAAGCAGAGCCCGCGCGCGGCGTGCTGCGCATCACCCGCCATCCGTTTCTCTGGGGCGTCGCGTTATGGGCGGCGGGACATCTGCTTGCCAACGGCGAGCGCTATTCTGTGATGCTGTTCGGCGCACTGGGGCTAATGGCGGTCTTCGGGGCACGGTCGATCGACCGCAAAGGGCGGGCCCGTGATCCGGACGCCTGGGCGAGGTTCGAAGCCGTTACTTCGAACGCACCGTTCGTGGCGATTGCGCAGGGACGCAACAAGATCGTGCCCGGCGAGATCGGGTGGCGCGCGCTGGCGGCGCTGGCTGCGTTTGTGCTCGTCGCACTGCTGCACCGGCAGTTGATCGGCGTGCCTGCGTTCTAACGCCATGTTAAGGGCCTGAAGCCACGATCCGCGCCAATGACCGTGCTGCTCGACCAAGCCCATTTCGACACTATGACCGGCGGCGACCGCGCGCTGCAGGCCGAAATCGCCGGGCTCTTTCGCGGTCAGGTGGAAGCCTGGACCGACGCATGCGGCGCCGGCCCCGGTTGGCGCGATGCAGTACACACGATGAAGGGTTCCGCCCGCGGCATCGGCCTTGCGCAGCTTGCCGCGCTCTGCGAGGCGGCGGAGACGGCGCCGGAGGCTGAGGCGCCGGCCCGCCTGGCGTCGGTGCGAGCGGCGCTCGGTCAAGCGCTGGCGGTGCTCGATCAATTCGTCGCAGACGCGGCCTGAGCGCTTTTCGCTAGGCTGGCGCCATGGCAGCCGAAGTCTTCACGCTGAACTTCCCGGTCGCGTCCGCCGACATCGATGAACTGGGTCACGTCAACAACACGGTCTACCTCCGCTGGGCCCAGGACGCCGCGATCGCGCATTGGCGCGCGCGGGCGACGCCGGAGATGGTGGCCGCCCTGGTATGGGTGGTGACCCGCCACGAGATCGATTATCGCAGCGCGCTCGAACTCGGCGACGACGTAGAAGTGCGCACCTGGGTCGACCAGAGCCCGCGCGGCCCGCTCTGGACACGCTTTGTAGACATTCACAAGCAGGGCGGCGCGAAGCCTTCGGCGCAGATCAAGTCCGACTGGTGTTTACTCGACGCGCAGACACGCCGGATCAAGCGGGTGCCGGCGGATCTGGCGCAACGGTTCATGACGTCGTAGCGCAGTTCAGAACTGCGGATGATCGGCGTTGCGGGCCAACATTTCGCCCATCCGGTCGTAGGACAAAAAGCCCACCAGGAAGAACTCGGCGAGCAGGCGTGCATAGAGCAAGGCGACCACGCCAACGAGCGGTCCGGCGATAAGCTGCACCAAGCCGCCGCCGAGATTGCCGGTGAACACGGCGAACAAGCCGCTGGCCACGGTCGCCGCAGTGAAAAGCGCGATCCCCGCGACAGCGACGTAATAGACGATCTTCACCAGATAGGGGCCCATCAGGCGATCGAAATTCAAGAACGCCTCGAAGAGCTTCATCATGTTTTGACCCCCGCGAATCGCAGCACCGATCAGAACGCAGCCTCGGCGTCGACGACAAGCGTCGCGCCGCTAAGTGGCGCGGATTCCGTGAGTAGCGATTGGATCAGCCGCGAAACGTCGCCCTCCATGTAGCGCGCCACGGGCGCCGAGAGAGCGGCCATACGCGCAAATGCGGCGCGCGCATTGCCGGTCTCGCGCACCAAATCCTGGAATACGGGCGCCCGCCGCCAGTGTTCCGCTTCACCGCCCGTCGCCACGGCATTGACGCGCACCTTGTCCGGCGCGCCCTCCTTGGCGGCGACGCGCATGAGTTGAAGCAAGTCGGTCTTCGGCTTGCCGAATTGCACGAGCCCATTGTCCACGCGGATCGCCGCGGCGGAGCCAGTGACGACGACTGCGCCGCCCTGCGCGTTGCCGCGCATCATGGGCAGCAGCGAACGCAGCGACAGGAAGGCTGTTTCGATGTCGGCGGTCATCGAGCGCGGTACGCCCGGACCGGCGTCAATGACCGCATAGTCGACGCGACCGTAATGGTCGGTGAGGAATTCCTGCGCCCGCCGCCAGCCGTGCATGTCAGCGGGATCGAAGGCGAGGGTAGAGACACGTTCGGGCGGCTGGGTGATGGAATTGGCGACGCGATCTAGACCGATCTCGTCCGGGTCGATCAGGATGAGCCCGCCGGTCGCGAGTGTCGCCAGTTCGCGCGCCGCCCCGGCGCCCGGCCCTGCCGCTGCGCCGGTGATCAGCACCACCGGGTTCAGCCGGTCCAGGGAGGCGTCATCCATCCCGGCCATAGGCCACGGGCGCGCGGCTGTTTCAACGTCCGACGCTGTCGCCAGCCCGCCATCGCCGCGCTATATCGGCCGCAGACATGACCCGCTTCGCCCTGCAATTCGGCGCCACCCAGCCTGGCCTCACCTATCTTGAGCGCGTCAGCGCCTACGGAATCTGTCCGCGCGGCGAGGCGCAGCTTGCGATCGTGCAGATCGGAAAAAAGGCGCCGTACGAATATGATTTGCCGGGCGGCGGCGTCGAGGCCGACGAGGACGAAGCCGCGGCGCTGATGCGGGAATATGTCGAGGAAACGGGGCTCACCGTGTGGCCTACGCGCGTGCTTGGCCGGGCAGGTCAGTACTGGGTCAACAAGAGCGAACCGCGAAACAGCCTGTCGACATTCTACGAGGTTGAACTCTCCGCCGCCGACGGAGAGCCCAGCGAGCCCGACCACGTGCTGTTGTGGATGTCGCCGGTGGAGGCGCTGCAGAAGATGCGCCACGAAGCGCACGCATGGGCGATCATGCACTGGCTGCGGCTGCGCCGCGGCGACCGCGCCTGACGCCTATTCGCGTTGTGGGCGCTGTTGGCCCAGCCCGGTCAGTTCGCTGATGCGCCCGAGCAGAGAGGGTTCGCGGATATCCTGCTCGGGAATCTCGGGCACTTCCGCCAGCGGTTCGTAGTCCGCGGCGCCGAGCGGTTGCGCATGCGGGCGTACGCCCAGGCGCAGCACCGTATCGTCAGCGGAGGCCGGCTCGAACGCGGTCACCGGTCCACCGACCCCGTCCATTGGCGCGGCTTCCAAACTCATCGTGCCGGCATGCGAAGTGAGTTGCGGTGCGTCGGGCGCTTCGTTGACGCGCACGAAGATTGCGCCGCCGACGGCGGCCATGCTGGCCATGCCGAGCGCGATCGCTGCGCGCCGCGGCGGCGGCCGCGCCGGCGCCAGCGCGCGTTCGACGACAGACACGCGCTCAAGCAGCTGATGCCAAGCACGCCCGCCGCGATCGCCCAACCGCCACGCGCTGAAGTCGATCACCGGTCCTTTGCGGGCGTCGTTTTTCGGCCAGCCCGGCGCGCGGGCGATTTCGATGACGCGTACAGGATCGAAGCTCGCCAGCCATTGCAGCATGTAGTGCGTGCTCGGCGCATCGACCGACCAGATCAGCAGCACCGCGTCCTTGGAGGCGCGCACAGGTTCGATCTCGTCGAGCGATTGGCGCCCATAGCAGAGGCGCACGGGATGGTCCTCGGCCGCCAGCAGACGCGCGAGCGTCTCAGCGACTTTCACTGCATCATGCGTGCAGACGAGAACGATGCCGGTCATAGGGCGGGGGGCCGATCGAAAAGTTGGAGGCTGCCTTTAGCACAAGCGTCGCACCGTGCGAGATTGAGCGAAAGCAAACTGCAGAAGCTACTCAGAGGTATCTGACGAGGGACTGCGGACGCGCGACGCATGGGCCGTCTCACCTAAGTCCCCAGTCCCGCGCTCACTCTGCCTCGAAATTCTGGGCCGGATTATGAACAATGGGAGAACTTGGCTCGCCCGAAGCGGGCTGTGACGCAAACGACCCACGTCGCGGCAGGCGAATGCCGCATTACGGCGTAGCAATATGGCTGTAGCCCAGTAGGATTGCGGCCGGCGCGGCGGCGGGGCGCGGTTGGCGTCAGGACGGGGGAAGAAACCATGGAAGCGATACAACCTTATCTGCCGTACATCGTGCAGGCGCTCGGCGGCGCGGTCGGCGGCAACATTCTCGGTGCTCTCACACGTGGCGGCGGTGGGTTTCTCGGCCGCACCGTGATCGGCGCCATCGGCGGCTTGGCGGCCGGTTATGGCGCGCCGATGGTGCTGCCGGAAAACCTGATGGGCAGCCTCAATGGCCTCATTGAGGGCGAGAACGGCCAGCGGCTCGGCGAACTGATCGTGGGCGCCGCCGGCGGCGGCGTTCTGGGTCTGGTCGGCGGCCTGTTGATCCGGCCACGGAACTAAGCGCGCCGGCGCGTTGATCGCGACGGCCGGGGCGGTGCACAAATGGGCCGCCGGACGGAGGCGATTGGCGGCTTGTGAGTAACGTCGGAGCATACATTCGCGTTTCGCTGTCCGCGGCGGCGTTCCTCGCGCTCGCCGCGGCGCCGGCGGCGGCGCAGGAGATCGAGTGCGCGGCGCCCGCCAGCGCGACGGAGGAGGCGATCTGCGCCGACCCGTCGCTCTATGCGCTGGATCAGGAGCGCCTGGGACTGGCGGGCGCGCTAAGCGCTTCCGATTCATCCGTCTGGGAAAGCGAGAAGGCCTGGCTCGGCACGCGCGACGCCTGCGGCGGCGATGCGGGATGTCTTGCGAACGCCTATGGCGCGCATAATGCGGCGCTGCGTGTGTCGCTCGAAGCGTTGACCGCGGCGCCCGCCGACGAAGAGCCAACGGCCGCGCCCGACACCGGCAATGAGGAAGCGGCCCCCGCGCCCCGCAGCGAGCGGCGTACGACGCGCCCCTCGCGCCGTACGCGCGCCGACAGCAGCGATGGCGCGCCGCTCGACATGCTGGGCGTCGCCATCTTTGCTGGCCTCGCGGTGGCCGGCGGCGTCTATTTGTTGTTCGCGACCTTTATCGCCGGTCTCACCTGGCGCGATTTCGAATATCGCACCTTCGCCAATCCCACGACGTTGCTGAGCTTCGTTGGCTTGCTGCTCTTCATCGCCGGCGCGCAATTGGTCGGCATGAGCTTCAATTTCGCCGGCGTTTTCGGGCTCGCCGCGTTTGCGTGCTGGATTTTGGCGCTGTTGCGCAACGTGCGCGGCACTAATGTGCTGTTTGGCTTGGTGGTGACGTTCCTGCAGGTGACCGCCGTCGTGCTCGCGCCGTTTGCGCTCGTCACGATGCGCCGCGCCTAGAGGTCGCGCCAGAGCAACGACAGGAATTGTGCATCCGACCAGGTGCGCGCTTCCGACAAACGTGATTGCCGCACGATCACCAAGCCTTCGGAAGACGACACGTAGAGACGCTGGCCGCCGTCGCCGGCCGCCATCGCCAGGTCGATCGGCGCTGGCGACGAGGTGCGCCAGATATCGCTTTCGAGACCGAGTGAACCGCGCTGATAACGACCGGGCGCCGCAAGCCAGAGCCCCATGCCGGCGCGCTGCTCGGCGAACGAGCCGCGCATCGCTTCCCGCATGACGTCCTCATCCACCAATTGCTGCGCGCGCCAGACCCCGACGCGCCGGATGAGTTCGCCGGCGCTGGCCCAGCCGCGCGCGCTCACCTGTGCGCCGTCATCGAAGTGCGGCTGTCCGTCCTGACTGCGCGCCCAGCCGATTGGCGTGCAGCCGATGGCGAGAAGCGTGCGCTCGGTGAGATAGATGGCGGGATCGGCGGTGCGTCCCGCGGCTGTGAGCTTGCGCCGCGCGACTTCGGTGAAGAGCAGATAGGATGCGGGGTCGTCGGAAAAGGAGACGCCCGGCGCGTCCGACGGCTCCAGCGAAATGGCGGTCGCTAGATCGCGCGCGCCGCCGCGCGGGAAGGCGATGCCGCTTGTGCCGTTCAACAGCGAGCGCACGGTGATGGATGCCTTGACCGGATGAACGGCCCAGTCTCCCAATGTCATGGAGACGGCTTCGTCGAGCCGCAGCAGCCGATCCTCCACCAGCGAGGCCGCAAGCAGGGAAAGGAAAGCGCGTGTGCCCGCACCGATGGGCCAGCGCGTGTCGCGCCCGCCGCCAGCCGGATAGTCTTCGCCCAGAATGATGCCGTTGCGCACCACGAGCAGCGAGACGCCGCCCTGTTGCGCGCTATAGCCTGCGGCCGCTGCGAAGCGGGCCTGGGGCGTTTGTGCAAGCGCAATCCGCGTCGACGACGCGGTTACGACGCTGCACGCACCCGTTGCGGCGAGAAATGCGCGGCGGTTCATCCGACTCCCCGCGCCGATTGTCGCCAAACGCGGCCGAGCCGACAAGTCGCCGGCGCTGTCCTGGTTCAGCGTACCGCAACGGCAACGACCGCACGTCGCAACCGCCCCAAGCTGTGCTAGCCTGCCGGCGTCGGCTTGGGGGAGGCGAATATGCGTCGTCGGTTTCTTGCGGCTCTTTTCGCTCTCGCGGCGCTTGGCGGTTGCACCACGACGCAGAGTCCCGCGGGCTACGACGTCATTATCACCGGCGGTCAAGTCTATGACGGAACGGGTGCGCCGCCCACGTCCGCCGATATCGGCATCCGTGGCGACCGCATCGCCGCCATCGGCAATCTGGCCGGCGTTCCCGCGCGCCAACGCATCGACGCGCACGGTTTGGCGGTGGCGCCCGGCTTCATCAACATGCTGAGCTGGGCGACTGACTCGCTCATTCAGGACGGCCGCTCGCAAAGCGACATCCGCCAGGGTGTGACGCTCGAGGTGATGGGCGAGGGCGAGAGCATGGGGCCGCTGACGCCGGCCATGCGCCAGGAGATGATCGCGCGCCAGAGCTACGTGCACTACGACGTGCCCTGGACGACGCTGGGCGAATATCTCGAATATCTGGAACGGCGCGGCGTCTCCACCAATGTCGCCAGCTTTGTCGGTGCCACCACCGTGCGCATTCACGAAATCGGCTATGCTGATCGTCCGCCGACGCCGGAAGAACTGGCGCGCATGCAGGAATTGGTGCGGCAGGGCATGCGCGAGGGCGCACTGGGCGTGGGGTCGTCTCTCATCTATGCGCCGGCCTTCTACGCCAGCACGGATGAACTTATCGCTCTGGTCGCGGCGGCGAAGGAATTCGACGGCGGCTATATCAGCCACATCCGCTCCGAGGGCGATCGCTTCCTCGAAGGCATCGACGAACTCATCGCCATCTCCCGCGCCACCGGCGCGCGCGCGCAGATCTATCATTTGAAGCCCGCGGGCGAGCGTAACTGGCATCTGTCCGCCGCCGGCCTCGCACGCCTGGACGCCGCGCGCGCGGAAGGACTGGACATCACAGCGGACGTCTACACCTACAATGCCGGCGCCACGGGGCTCGACGCCTCGATGCCGCCATGGGTGCAGGAGGGCGGGCACGACGCATGGGTGGCGCGGCTGCGCGATCCGGCAATCCGCGCGCGCGTACTGCGCGAGATGCGCGCGCCCGATGGCTGGGAGAGCCTCTACGTGCTCGCGGGGCGGCCCGAGAACGTCATCCTGATCGGCTTCGCCAACCCGGCGCTCAGGCGATACACTGGCCAAACGCTGGCCCAGGTCGCCGCCGCGCGCGGCACGAGCCCGGAAGACACGATGATCGATCTCGTCATCGAAGATAATTCGCGCGTCGACACCGCTTACGTGGTGATGAGCGAAGAGAATATTGAAGCCAATCTGCGCTGGCCCTACACGATGCTGGGCTCGGACGCCGGCTCGCTCGCGCCGGAAGGGCCGTTCCTGCAATTCACCCCGCATCCGCGCACCTACGGCAACTTTGCGCGCTTCCTCGGCCGCTACGTGCGTGACCGTCGCCTGATGCCGCTGGAGGAGGGCATTCGCCGGCTCACCAGCCTGCCCGCGCAGGAACTGGCGATCCGCGAGCGGGGCCAACTGCGCGCGGGGTATTACGCCGATGTCGTTATTTTCGATCCGGCGACGATCATTGATCACGCCACCTTCGAACATCCGCACGAATATTCGACCGGCGTGCGCGACGTATTCGTGAACGGCGTGCAAGTGTTGCGCGAGGGCGAACACACCGGCGCAACGCCCGGTCGTGTGGTGCGTGGTCCGGGCTGGACCGGCTGGCGGCGCTGACGCGCCCGCGTTAGGTTCTGTTCACGCCAGCGAGAGGGGATCGCCATGACGCGTTTCGTCCGGACCTTCGGGGTGCTGCTGCTATTCGCGGCCTTGTGTTCGCTGCATCCAGCGCCGGCGCGCGCATCGTTCGGCGACTGCAACGCGCCGGCCTATCTCGCATTGTTCGACGAAGCGCTCGGCACGCTGCCGGCGGGCGCGTTTGATTGCGTCGCATCCGATCCCATCATGGTCACCTCGGACGAAGGCGTAACCCGCATTCGCTTCATCCAGCATTTGCAGGCGGATTGGGCGCTGGCGCCTGGCGCCATGCGCGCCATGAAGGACGGCGCGGCGGCCGCCGCCCGCGCCATGCCGCGGCTGGGCAGTTTCCGCATCAAGGATGTGACCATTCTTTTGGTCGACGGTTTGCCGCCCGGCGCCGACGCGGAAACGCAGGGCCAGATCGCGGCGTGGACGAGCTTCTCCCCAGGTGAGGAATGCCGGATCACCGTTTGGCTGCTGGGCCCCGGCGCCACCGCGGCCTACGGCGGAAGTGTCGTCGCGCACGAACTCTTCCATTGCGTCGAGACCGCCACCCTCACGCAGAGCCAGATCACGACCGGCAATGTCGGCGTAGCGGGCGGCGGCACCTGGTGGATCGAGGGCGCCGCGGACTGGTTCTCCACCGTTGCGCTGCCCCCAGCAGCCTACATGCAGGGCACTGTCGACCGCTTTGACGCGCAGGCGCCGACGACGTCGATCAACGGCATGGCGTACGAAGCCTATGTTTTCTTTGCCTGGCTCGGGGGCTCGCGCGGCGCGGAAAGCGTGATGCCGTTCCTGCACCAGATGTCGGAGAGCACCAGCGAGAGCGGCCAGCGCGCGGCGATGACGCGTGCGCTTGCTGCAGAGGACTGGCTGCGCTTTGCCGAAGATTATGCCGATCAGAATATTCGCGACGGGCAGGGCGGCTCGATAAACTCGACACCGCAAGCCGCGTCGGAAACCTACACGTGGAGCGCGACGCGCACGCAGCGGATCGATCTTGCGCCCTTTACCGTCACGCGCCGCAATCTCACGTTCGAGTGCGGACGCTGGAGCATCGCCCCGCGCCCCGCGCGTCATCACGCCGGTCGCAGTGGCGGCGGCGCCTGGGGCGATCTGCCGGCGGACCTCGACAATCTCGACCACGCGCACGGCGATTTCGAGTTCATCGGCATGAATGCGAGCGCCAGCGCCGTAGCTCTGAACGTCGCGGGCACGCTCGCGGCCCGTTGCCAGGTGTGCGGTACGGAGCCCGTCGTGCTCGACCGATGCATGATCGGGACCTGGGAAATGACCACGAACGGCGCCGAGCAGTGGATGCGCGAAAATGTGCCGAACTTCCGAGTCACTGGCCTCTCCGCCGCCGACAATACGCTGACGCTCAATCCGGACGGGACTTTCTTCACCGGCGCCGCGCGCACGCACGCTGCCGGCGAAAGCGATCGTGCTAGCGGCGAGGCCAACATGACAGGGCAAGCGACGGGGCGCTGGGCGACGTCCGGCGGCGCGCTCACGCTCTGCTACGATTCCGGCTCGGCCAGCGGTACTGTCACTGTGCGCCAGCGCGGCGGCAGCGCCACGGCGCCGTTCTCTGCCACGCCGCCGCCGACTTGGACCACGCCGTACCAGTGTACGAGCAGCACACTCACGCAGCAGGTGCCGATGGGATCGCGCGGTCCCGTCAACAACATCTATACGCGGCGAGGTTAGCGGCTGAGTTCTCGCATCGCGCCGTCGAGGCCAGAGAGAGTCAGCGGGAACATGCGCTCCGGTCCGACGATCTCGCGGATGAGGCCGATGGACGGCGTATGATCCCAGTGCTGGCGCGGCGTGGGGTTTAGCCAAACGACGCGTTCGTAGACTTGCGTCACGCGCTGCAGCCAGATTGCACCCGGCTCTTCGTTCCAGTGCTCGACCGAGCCGCCTGGGTAGGTGACTTCGTAGGGGCTCATGGTGGCGTCGCCGACGAAGATGATGCGGTAGTCGTGCGGGAATTTGTGCAGCACGTCCCAGGTGCCGGTCTTCTCGTCGTGGCGGCGGCGGTTGTCCTTCCACACGCTCTCATAGAGGCAATTGTGGAAGTAGAAGAAATCCATGTGCTTGAATTCGGTGCGCGCGGCGCTGAACAGCTCTTCGCAGAGCTTGATGTGTGAATCCATCGAGCCGCCGATATCGAAGAACAGCAGCACCTTGATGGTGTTGCGCCGCTCGGGGCGGAGCACGATGTCGAGATAGCCTTCGCGCGCGCTCTTCTTGATGGTGCCGTCAAGATCGAGTTCATCCGGCGCGCCTTGGCGCGCGAACTTGCGCAGGCGCCGCAGCGCCACCTTGATATTGCGGACGCCGAGTTCGACGCCATCGTCGAGATTCTTGTACTCGCGGTTCTCCCACACTTTGACCGCGCGCCCTTGGCGCTGGCCCTCATTGCCGATCCGCACGCCTTCGGGATTGTAGCCGCCGCTGCCGAAAGGCGAGGTGCCCCCAGTGCCGATCCATTTGGAGCCACCCTCGTGGCGCTCCTTCTGTTCTTTGAGACGCTCCTGCAGCGTCTCCATGAGCTTGTCCCAGCCGCCGAGCGCTTCGATCTGCGCCTTCTCTTCGTCGGTCAGGTATTTCTGCGTCAGCAGCTTCAGCCACTCGGCCGGGATTTCGGCGTTGACGACGTCGGCGGTGTTTTCGAGGCCTTTGAACACATGCCCGAAAACGCGGTCAAAGCGGTCCAAATGGCGCTCGTCCTTCACCAGCGCCGCGCGTGACAGGTAATAGAAGTCATCGACGTTGGTATCGATGGCCTCCTTCTCAAGCGCCTCGATCAGCACGAGGTACTCTTTCAGGCTCACCGGCACATTGGCGGCGCGGAGTTCGGTGAAGAAGCGCTGGAACACGTGGTGATGCTAGTGCACGCACAGCGGTTCGCCCAGTGCCGTTCCGCTGCGTCAGCGCTGCAGGTCGTCCAGCAATCCGGCCCAGTAGCGGCCCGAGAGCTGTGCCGCCTCCCGCGCGGCGGCGTCGTTAGCCGCGGGCGCTGTATACCGCAGCTTGATCACCCAGCCGTCGACGAGGGCGACGCTCACGCGGGTGTAGCTGCGTGCGCCGTTGGCGGCGATGATGAATTGCGCCGTGCGGCTGGCCGGCTGACCGCTGTCTGCGATCGCGGTCGCCGCCGTGAAGGGCTGAGCGTCGGGGTGCTGACGCTGGATAACCGCCGCTGCGCCGTCGATCTGGGCCCGCAGCGTCGTGGCGAATGAAAATCGCGTCGCGAAGATGCGGATGGTCTCGCGCCCGTCGGAGGTTTCGCAAGCGACGTCTTCGCCGCGTGCGGCCTCCGGGAAGATGATGAGCCGGTTGGCGCTGGTTTCTGGCATTCGGCAGATGAGGCCGCTGCGAATATGGCGCACGACCACGTCGTGCTCCGCCGGATAAACCTCAAACACCCCTTCTGCATCGCTATCGCCGATCAGGCCGGACGCGATCGCGCCGACAGAGGCATCAAGCTCTTCTTCCACTTGGGCCAGGGCAGGGCTTGCGGAAAGCGCGGCAAGCGCAAGCGCGCACAAATGCTGTCGCATGCGTCCTCCTCCCACCCCGGCCAAGTATCGGCCGGAAGAGGGAGGTTGTCGACGCCCGTAAACAGGGGGTCCCCGCGCGGTCGGACCTAGTCCGTCCCTGATGCGCGCGCGATCTCAAGCAGAGCGAGCGTCATGAGCGCATTCGCCTCAAGCTCGGCCTGGCGCAACTCGGCGGAATCCGCGGCGCGGCTGGAGAAGCGTAGCTTGATGATCCACGCGCCCGACTGCGCGACGGCTGCGGTCGTGAGCCATCGTTCGCCTCCGAGCGTGATGAGATAGTGCGCCACCAAGGTCGGCGGCAGCGCCTCCGAATTCATGGTGAGCGTCGCGGGCGTCGGCTGTGCGTCGGCGAAACGCCTCCGGATGGCCGTCTCGGCCGCGGCCAGCGCGTCCTCGGCTCTTACGGGTTGATCGTAGCGCGTCGCGTAAAGCGTCACCGCCTGACCTTCGCGATCGCGCACGCATCCCACGTCGTCGCCGCGCGGCAGGCTGCTCCCAAAAACGACGACATCCGAGCGCGTGTCTGCGGCGCTGAAGTGGCAGACCAGCCCGCTCGCCGCATGGCGGACCGAGATATGGTCGTCCGCGAGCGGCGTGAACACGTCCTCGAGTTGCGCCCTTTCGACGATCGCGCGCGCTGCCGCCAGATTGGCGTCAGGCTGTTGCGCGTGCGCCGCGCCCGCGATCGAGACGGCGGCGAAAAGGGCGATGAGTGCATGGCGCATGAAGGCCTCCCCAATGCCTGGAGTAAGGCACGCGCGTGGGGGCCTGTCGACCTTGAGTTGCCTCAAGCGCGCGTCAGTCAGGTGGTTCCGCCGCGGTTCTCGCGCCGTGCCAGGAAGGCCAGGCGTTCGAACAGCATGACGTCTGCTTCGTTCTTCAGGAGCGCGCCGTGCAGGGGCGGGATGAGCTTCGAGGGATCGCGCTGCTTCAGCGTTTCCGGGTCGACGTCGTCGGTGAGCAGCAGTTTCAGCCAGTCGAGCAGTTCGCTGGTGCTCGGCTTTTTCTTCAGCCCCGGCACTTTGCGCATGTCGTAAAAGATCTTCAGCGCTTCGTTGACGAGGCGCGTTTTCACACCTGGATAATGGCTCTCGATGATCGCGGTCATCGTCGCTTCGTCGGGGAAGCGGATATAGTGGAAGAAGCAGCGGCGCAGGAAGGCGTCCGGCAATTCCTTCTCGTTGTTCGATGTGATCATCACGATCGGGCGCTGCGCGGCTTTGATCGTGCGGTCGAGTTCGTAGCAATAGAATTCCATGCGATCGAGCTCCTGCAGGAGATCGTTCGGGAATTCGATGTCGGCCTTGTCGACTTCGTCGATCAGCAGCACCGGGCGCACCGGCGCTTCGAAGGCTTCCCACATCTTGCCGCGTTTGATGTAGTTCTCGATATCGGTCGCGCGCGGATCGCCGAGCTGGCTGTCTCGGAGGCGCATGACCGCGTCGTATTCATAGAGGCCTTGCACGGCCTTCGTCGTCGACTTGATGTGCCACTCGATCAGCGGCGCGCCCAAGGCCTTCGCCACTTCGATCGCCAGCATCGTCTTACCGGTGCCGGGCTCGCCCTTCACCAAGAGCGGGCGCTCGAGCGTGATCGCCGCGTTGACGGCGACCTTCAGGTCTTCCGTAGCGACATAGTCCTTGGTGCCTTCAAAGCGCATGCGTCGTCCGTTTCCGCTGGCGTCAACGGCAAGACGCTTAAACGAGGCGCGCGCGCATGCAAGCGCGCCTTGGCAGAAAGCGTGGGGCGCGCACGTCTGAGAGGGGAGACCGGCGCGCCCGGCCCCCGCGGCGCCGGCTAGTTCGGCTGGCGCCTCGCCCGAGGATTGAAGTTGATGAGATAGGCCGAAAGCGGCAGCGGCGACGGCGGCTGCGCCGACAGGACAGGCGCTTCCGGCGGCCCGAAATTTCCGTTGGGGCGCCGCCAGCCCTTCGCTTCGCCCAGGCGCACGATGTCGGGGTCGTCTGGATGGACGCCGCCGTTGCGCGGCAGGCGCACTTCGCAGATGCGCTTTTCGAGCATGCAGACCATGGCGACGATCAGCCCGCGTCCGGTCTGGTCGCGCAGCACCCAGAATTGCGCGTCGCCGTCGCGCAGCCGCCGACCGTAGGCGCCGATATAGCGGCTCGAGCGCGCGAGGCAGTTGTGAAACTCGCGGCCGACGCTCCACAATTCGGCCAGCGAGACGATGCGCCGCCAGGTCCGCCCCGGGGCCGAATAGACGTCCTCATGTGCGTAGAGTTGAACCGCGGTGAGGCGCTCGGTCTCACGGTTCTTCCGTTCAAGTGCGAACAAGCGCGCCTTGCCCTCCATGACCTCATAATTGGCGCGGTCGATCTTGGCGATGAACTCCGTCGCCGATGCCCGCAGCCACGCGTCGCGCGAGGAGGGGGTCGGGCTGGCCGGGTCTACGACAAAGCTTGCCTCGGCGCAGGTTTCCGCCAGCGCGGCCGCAGTGCGGCGCAGACGCGCGGCGCATGAGCGGTTGGCGACAAACGCCACGACTTCGCGTCCCGCCTCCATTTCCCGCATCGCCCAGGGCTTAGCTTTTTTCAGTTCGAGCAGAGTTGCGGGGCGAAAATTGCGCGGATCGTCGCGTAAACGTTCGAAGGCGAGGCGAGCGAAGCGCGCAGCGACGGCGGTGTGAGGAATTTTTTCCGCCATCTTGCGCGCCAATGCGTCAATGGGCGCTTGGTCGAGGATATTTTTCGGCATCGGACCCTCCGCACGAGAGCTGCGAGTTCATAGGGCGCACTTTCCTGCGCGCGGCCGCGCGTTCAGCGCCGAAGTCGCTGCTTTCGTTGTGTTGTTGCTACAAACCGCGGCGCGGTTCGTCTCCCAGCGCCGTCATCTGACCGTAAGGTCGTGGACTTCCGAGTTCAACCAACGTCACAGTGAAACATTCAGTGATTGGCGCCGAAAAACGCATGCGCGTGCGCAGTCGACACGCAACAAAAGGCAAACGTACGAGCGTGATAGATTTGTACAAGACTGGGTTGCAGCGCGCTTGTCGGCGGCGGCGGTCGCTGGCCTGGCGTTTCGAAGCGCCGTTTTACTTGCGGCGGGTTGCGCGGGCCGGGCGCTGATGTTGACGCGCGCGTCAACATCGCTTCGTCTGCAAAACTAGCGCTTAGGCTGTAACGTCCCCGCCTCCGCAACACCTCGTTAACCTTCCGGGGCGAGGGTGGAGCGTTGATGGAATCCCAGAATTGGGGTTGGGCATGCCTTTGAAATTGTCGTTGCGTCCGGGCGAGAAGTTCGTCGTCAACGGCGCGGTTGTTCAGAATGGCGACCGGCGCGCGGCGCTGGTGCTTCAGAACAAGGCTTCGGTCCTCCGGGAAAAGGACATCATGCAGCCGGACGAGGCCGATACGCCCGCCCGGCGCATCTATTTCCCGATCATGCTCATGTACTTGGACGAGGGGGGGAGGGATAAGGCCCATACCGAGTTCGCCGCCCGCCTGGCCGAATTCATGGGCGCCGTGCGAGACCCTGCGGTGCTCGCCGAATGCATCGGCGTTTCCAAAGAAGTAATGGCTGGCGAATATTACCGTGCTCTGATGCGGTGCCGGAAGCTCATAACGTATGAGGCCGAGCGCTTGGGGCTAGTGGATGTCGATTCAAGCGTACCAGCGCGCGGCCACGCAGGCTGAATCTCCGCGCGATCTTGAATACCGGGCATTTGGCAACGTCACCGCGGCGCTTGTGCGCGCCAAGGAAGCGTCCCCGCCGCCCGCGCAAATGGCCGAGGCGCTCGACGCCAACCGCCGGCTGTGGAACGTGCTTTCCGCCGATTGTTCGACGCCCGAGAACAGGCTGCCGCAGACCTTGCGCGGTCAGATCATCTCACTGGCGCTCTGGGTGTCGAAATACTCGAGCGAAGTGCTGCGCGACGGGGCCGATCTTGAGCCGCTGATCGACATTAACCGCGCCATGATGGAAGGCCTCTCGGCGCGCTGAGCTCTAGGCCGCGCGTTCGATCCCGTCTGCGCCCGCGTCCGCTTCTCCATCCCAGAGACGTCCGTCCGCCGGCATCGGCCGCGCGAAATGGCGCGCCTCGAGCGCGGCGCGATAGACGTCCTCGTAATTCGGGGCGAGGCCGATCTCGGTTTGGTCGTGATCATAGACGGCGCCGATATCGAGGTAGGCGTCGAGATTGGCGAGATTGGGCGTCGGGCGGGCCCCCTGCAGGTGCGCCGCGGCCATGTCGCGATAGAGCTGCTCCAGCTTGCGCGCGAGCAGGGTGATGTCGAACAGCACGCAGGTGTCGCGGCCCGCGGTCAGGCGTTGGCGCAGCGCCGCCAGCGCCGTGCGTTCCGTGGCGAGCGCCACCGCCCGTTCGACAAACGTGTCCGGCCCGGCGCAGACGAGTTCCGGCAGCCCCGCAGCGCGCACCAGGCTGCCGCAGACGCGGCTGGCGAAGCTGCGGCCTTCCAGCGTGATCACCGGTACGCCCATCCAAAGCGCGTCAGACGCGGTCGTGTGCGCGCCGTAGGGGATGGTGTCGAGGAAGAGGTCCGCCAGCGGATAGCGCGCGAGATGGTGCGCATTGGCGATCTTCTGCGCGAACACGAGCCGCTGGCCGTCGACCCCGGCGGCGTCCGCTGCGGCGCGCAGACGCGCATTGGTCTCGCCGTTGTAGTCCAGCAGCCAGAGCACGCTGCCCGGCGTGCGGCGCAAAATCTCCATCCAGCGATCGAACGAGAAGCGCGTGATTTTGTGTGCGGCGTTGAAGCAGCAGAACACGAATGCGTCTTCCGGCAGGCCCATCGAGCTGCGCGAGGGCGTTTGCGGCGCCACCAGGCGGTTACGGTCGTTGGGCTGGTAGCAGGGCAGGCGCAGCACCTTTTCCGAGTAATAGTGCTCCATATCGGCGGGAATCGTATGTTCGTCGCCGATGATGTAGTGATGATAAGGCGAGCCCATGGTGCCGGGATAGCCCAGCCAGTTCACCTGGATCGGCGCCGGCCGCCGCGCGAATATCCCAAGCCGCGCATCGCGCGTGTGGCCGTTGACGTCGATGAGGATGTCGATGGCGTCGTCGCAGATGCGCGCGGCCGCTTCGTCATCGCTCATGGCGCGCATGTCGAGCCAATGCTCGGCGACCGCGCGCACGCGCTGGGCGATGATGTCGTCGGCAGGGATGCCGGTGTAATAGACGAACACCTCGACCGCGTTGCGATCGTGCGTTTCGAACAGGTTCGCCATCAGATAGCCGACCGCATGCGCGCGCAGATCCGACGACACATAGCCGATGCGCAGGCGGCGCCCGCTGGGTGCGACGATGGCGTCGCGGCGGTCGAAGTGCGTGGGGATCGAGGCGGGCGGCGTCAGCGCCTGCACGTACTGGTTCGCCAGCGCCAGATGCATCAGCGGATCGTCTGCATAGGCGCAGGCGGAGAGGGGGTGGAAGCGGGTGACGAAATCGCGCCGGCTCACTTTCGGCGTCGCCCCGCCGGCGATCGGCCATTTGCACTGCGCCAGACGCACGGCCGCATATTGCTCCAGCACATCGCGCTGCTCGGCCTTGAGATCGAGGCACTGGGTGAGCGCCGCTTCCGCGGCCTCGTGCTGGTGATTGTCGGTCAGCACGCGGCTCAGCTGCTTCAGCAGCGTGATCTTGTATTCGATGGCGTCGCCGGTGACGGCGTTCATGCGATCCAGTCCGAGCCGCCATTGCTCCACCGCTTCGCGCACCGCTCCGCGGCGCTCCATGGCCGAGCCCAGATTGATATGCGCCGGCGTGAAATCCGGGTTGGCCGCCAGCGCGCTCCGAAGCGCGATTTCCGCCGCTTCGTTCTCGCCCAGCTGCGCCAGCAGGGTCGAGCAGTTGAAGTGCGCCACGAACACCAGCGGATGATCGCCGTTCATGGCGATCCAGACTTGATAGAGCTGGCGCGCGTTGCCGATCTGGCTGGCCTGGGTCAGCGCCTGCGCGGCCGAGATCAGCTCATTGAACGTGAGTTCGCCGGTCGTGACCTTCTGCAAGGCCGACACAAACAGGGTCTGAGACATGGGAGCTGACCTTCGCCCGCGCCGCGCGCGCGTGCGCGGAGGCTCCGGCGATTTGGGTTAGCCCAATGTTAACGAAGCGGCGTCGCCGCCCCGGCGCCGTTAGACGGCGCCGAGGTAGGCTTCGATCTGCGCTCCATCCATGCTCGCGATCTGCGTCGAGGTGAACGCATAGAGCTGGGTGGAGTTGAAGGCCCCGATGCTGGTCGTCGACAGATAGTCGAGCTGGGTCGTGGTCAGCGACGGGATTTGCGTCACGTCGAGCGCCGCCATCCGGGCCGGCGCGAGGTCGGCGATCACCGTGGTGGACCAGGCCTGCACCTGCGCCACCGTCAGCGCAGCGATCTGCGTGTCGGTGAACTCCGCCACGTCGGTGGTGTCGAGCGCCGCGACTTGCGTCGTGGTCAGTGCGCGGACCTGGGCCGTCGTCATGGCGCCGACCTGCGTGCCGTCCAGCGCTTGCACTGCGGCGGCGCCGAGCTTCGCCACCTGCGTGGTGGAGAGGGCGGCGATCTGGGTGTCGGCTAGAGCGGTGACGTTGGTGGCGTCGAAGGCGGCGACCTGCGTCGCGCTGAAGGCCTGCAGCTGCGCCAGCGTGAACTCGGCGATGTCGGTGGCGGTGAGGGCGCCGACCTGCGTCGCCGTGAGCGCCTTGGCCTGCGTCGTCGACAGGGCGGCGACCTGCGCGGAGTCGAGCGCCGAGAGGCTGGTCGTGGTCAGCGCCGCCACTTGCGAGGCGGTGAGCGCGCTCACCTGGGTGGTTGAGAGCGCCGCCATCTGGGTTTCGTTCATCGCCCCCAGCTGCGTGGTGGTGAGCGCCGCGACCTGCGTCGTCGTCAGCGCCGACACTTGGGTGTCGGCCAGCGCCGCGACGTTGGTCGAGGTCAGCGCCTTCACCTGGGTGGCGTTCAGCGCCGCGACCTGCGTGGCGGCGAACTCACCCACGTCCGTGGTGGAGAGGGCGGCGAGTTGCGTCGCCGTCAGCGCGCCGACCTGCGTGGTGGTGAGCGCCGCGACCTGCGTGGCGTTCAGGTAGGAGACGTTGGTGGTCGAGAAGGCGCGGATCTGCGTGTCGACCAGAGCGGCGACTTGCGTGTCGGCCAGCGCGCCCACATTGGTGGTGTTGAAGCCGGCGACCTGGGTTGTAGCCATCGCTGCGACCTGACCGGCCGTGAACTCGCCGACGTCGCCGGCGGTGAAGGCCGCGACTTGCGTCGTGGTCAGCGCGCGCACTTGCGTCGAGTCGAGGGCGTTCACCTGCGTCGTGTTGAGGGCCGAGAGGTTGGTGGTCGAGAACGCTTTCAGCTGGTTGGCGGAGAGGGCGGCCACTTGCGTGGTCGTCAGCGCCGCCATTTGCGTTTCGTCGATGGCCGCCAGCTTGGTGGCCGAGATCGCCTGGATCTGGGTCGCCGTCAGCGCCGCGACCTGGGTGTCGGCGAGCGCCGCCAGATGCGTCGAGGTCAGGCTCTGCGTCTGCGCGGTCGTCAAGGCGGCGATCTGCGTGACTTGCAGTTCGCCGATGTCGGTCGTGCGCAGCGCGCCGATCTGAGCGGCCGAGAGCGCGGCCACCTGCGTGGTGGTCAGCGCCGCGGCCTGCGTGGCGTCGAGCGCGACCACGTTCGTGGTCGAAAGCGCCAGCAGCTGCGTCGTGGTCAGGGCGGCCACTTGCGTGTCTGCCAGATCACCCAGCGTGGTGGTGTTGAGCCCGCTGATTTGCGTGGTGGTGAGCGCTGCGACCTGGGTCGCCGCGAACTCGCCGATGTCGGTCTGGTCGAAGGCCGCGATCTGCGTGCCGGCCAGCGCCTGCATGTGGGTGGTCGTCAGCGCGCCAACCTGCGCGGCGTCGAAGGCCGAGAGATTGGTGGTCGAGAGCGCGCGCACCTGCGTCGCCGAAAGGCCGGCGATCTGCGTCGTGGTCAGCGCTTCCGCCTGCGTCTGGGTCAGCGCGCCGATCTTGGTGCTGTTGACCGTCTGCAGCTGCGGCACGGTCAGGGCGGCGATCTGCGTATCCGCAAGCGCGCCGAAGCCGGTGTCGGAGAGGGCGCCCACCTGGGTCGTGGTGAGGGCGGCGACCTGCGTTTCCGTGAGTTCGCCGACGTCGCCGGCCGAGAAGGCGGCGATTTGCGTGGCCGTGAAGGCCTTGATCTGGGTCGTGTTGAACGCACCCATCTGATCGCTGTCGAAGGCCTGGGCGGCCGCCAGCGAGAGCGCCGCGATCTGGGCGCCGGTCAGCGATGCCGACTGCGTCGAGGCGAGGGCGGCGACGTTGGTCGCGGTCAGCGCGCCGGCCTGCGTCGTGGTCAGGTTGGCGATCTGAGTGTTCGCGAGCGCTTGGACCTGGGTGTCGTTGAAGGCGGCCAGGTTGGTCGTCGACAGCGCCTGCACCTGCGTCGTCGACAAGGCGCCGATCTGCGCGGCGCTCACGTCGGCGATGTTGGTTGTGTTGAGAGCGCCGATCTGGGTCGTCGTCAGCGCGCCCACCTGGGTGGTGGTGAACTCAGAGACGTCCGTGGCGGTGAAGGCCGCCATCTGCGTCGCGGTGAACGCCTTCGCCTGCGTCGTGCTCAGCGCGGCGACCTGGTTTGCGTCGAAGGCGGACGCGGCCGTCGTGCTGAGGCGGCCGATTTGCGTGGCCGTCAGCGCCGCCACCTGCGTCGTCGAGAACTTCGCGACATCGGTCGCCGTCAGGCCGCCCACTTGCGTCGTGTTGAGGTTCGAGACCTGGGTCGTCGTCAGGGCGGCGATTTGCGTGTCGGCCAGCGCCGACAGCGCGGTGTTGGTGAGGCCGCCGACCTGCGTCGTCGAGAGCGCGGCGATCTGCGTTTCAGTGAGGCCCGCGAGATTGGTGGCGCCCAGCGCCCCGATCTGCGTCTTGCTCAGCGCGCCGATCTGCGTGGTGGTGAATTCGCCCACGTCGGTCGACGTCAGCGCTGCAAGCTGCGTGGTCGAGACGGCGGTGAGCTGCGTCGTGGTCAGCGCCGCGGCCTGGGTCGCATCCAGCGCGGAGAGGGCGGCGTTCGAAAGCTTGCTCACTTGCGTCGTGGCCAGCGCCGCAACTTGCGTGGCGGCGAGGCTCGCGACATTGGTCGCGGTCAGCGCCTGCACCTGGCTCGTGGTCAGGCTGCTGAGCAGCGTGGTGTTGAACTCCGCGATGTCGGTGGCCGACAGCGCCCCAATCTGGGTCGCGGTCAGGGCGCGCACCTGCGTGGCGTTGACGGCGCCCACCTGGGTGGCGGTGAGGGCGGACAAATTGGTGTCGGTCAGCGCCTTGAGCTGCGTGCCCGACAGCGCGCCGACTTGGGTCGTTGTCAGGGCGCCCAGTTGGGTTTCGGTCAGCGCCGTCAGGTTGGTCGTGCTGAGCGCGGCCACCTGCGTGGTGTTGAAGGCCGCGACCTGGGTGTCGAGCAGGGCGCCGAACGTCGTTGTCGTCAGGGCCTTCACCTGCGTCGCCGTGAGCGCGCCGACCTGGGTCGTGGTGAGTTCGCCCACGTCGGTGGCCGAAAGCGCCGAGATCTTGGTGGCGCTGAGACCGGCGATCTGCGTCGTGGTCAGCGCCGCCGACTGAGTGGCGTCGAGGGCCGACAGGTTCGTGCTGCTGAGCGCGTTGAGCTGGGTGACGCTCAGCGCCGCCACCTGCGTGTCCGCGAGCACCGCCGCCTGCGTCGCGGTCAGCGCGCCGACTTGCGTGGTCGAGAGCGATTGAACCTGCGTCGCCTTGAGCGCGCCGACCTGCGTCTCGTTGAGCGCCGCCACATTGGTGCTGTTAAGCGCACCGATCTGCGTCGTCGAGAAGGCGCCGATGTGGGTGCTGGTGAGTTCGCCCAGATTGGTGGTGCTGAGCGCGGCGATTTGCGAGGTGGTGACGCCGGCGATCTGCGCGGCGCTCAGCGCGGCGACCTGGGTCTCGTTCAGCGCGCCCAGATTGGTGTTGGAGAGCTGGCCGACCTGCGTCGTTGTCAGCGCCTGCACCTGCGTTTCGGTGAGCGCCCCGATATTGGTGGTGGTGAGCGCCTGCATCTGGCTTGTGGTCAGCGACGCCACCTGGGTCGCGGCCAGCGCCGCGATCTGGGTGTCGGCGAAGCCGGCGAGGCTGGTCGTCTTCAGCGCCTGCACCTGAGCCGTGGAGAGGGCGGCGATCTGCGTCTCGAGCAGGTTGGCGACGCTGGTGGCGTCCAGTCCGCCGACTTGCGTCGCGGTGAGCGCGCCGATCTGGGTCGTGGTGATGTCGCCCACGTCGGTGGCGCTGAGGCCGCCGATTTGGGTCAGCGTGAGCGCTTTCACCTGCGTCGTGCTGAGGCTGGCGAATTGCGTGCCGTCAAGCGCCGACAGCGCGGTCGCGGTCAGGCTCGAGATTTGCGTCGAGGTGACGGCGCCGAGTTGCGTGGTGGAAAGGGCCGCGGTGTTGGTCGCGGTCAGAGCGGCGATCTGGGTCGTGCCGAGCGCGGCGACCTGGGTCGTGGTGAGCGCCTGGATCTGGGTGTCGCTCAGCGCCGCGAGAGCGCCGCCGGCGAGCGACTTGATTTGAGTCGCCGTAAACGCGGCGACCTGCGCGCCGGAAAGATCGACGATGTTGGTGGCGTTGAGCGCCGCAACCTGCGTCGCGCCAAGCGCGGCGAGCTGGGTCGTCGTGAATTCGGCGACGTCGGTGCTGTCGAGTGCGCCCAGCTGCGTGGCGGTGAGCGCTTTCACCTGCGTGGTGGAGAAGGCGGCGACCTGGGTGGCGGCGAAGGCTTCCAGCGACGTATCATTGAAGGCCGCGAGCTGTTGTGCGGTCAGCGCGCCGGCTTGGGTCGTGGAGAGGGCGCCGATCTGGGTGGCGTCGAGCGCGGCGACGCTCGTGGTCGAGAGGGCGGCGATCTGCGTGGTGGTGAGGGCCGCGACTTGCGTGTCGGCGAGCGAGTCCACCGTCGTGGCCGAAAGGCCCCGGATCTGCGAGGTGGTCAGAGCGGCGATCTGGGTAGCGCCGAGCGCGCCCAGCTGGCTCGTGTCCAATGCGCCGAACTGCGTGGTGGCGAGCGCCTGCAGCTGCGTGGTCGTCAGCGAGCCCACCTGCGTGTCGCTGAGCGCGCTGATGTTCGTGGTGGTGAGGCCTTTAAGCTGCGTGTTGGAGATTGCCGCAACCTGCGTGGTGTTGAAGCGGGCGATGTTGGTGTCGTTGAGCGAGGAGATCTGCGTGGGCTTCAGCGCCGCAATCTGCGTCGTCGTCAGCGCGTCGACCTGGTTTTCGACGATCTCGGCCAGCGCCGTGGCGCTCAGCGATTGAACCTGTGTGCCGGTGAAGGCGCCGATCTGGGTTTCGCTGAATGCGCCGACTGTGGTTTCGTCGAACGCCTTCACTTGCGTCGCGGTCAGGCCGGCGATCTGTGTGGTCGTCAATGCGCCGAGCTGCGTGTCGTTGAGCGAGATCAGCGTCGTCGCCGTCATGGCCTGCAGCTGGGTCGCGGCCAGCGCCGCAACCTGGGTGTCGGCGAGGCTGGTGAGGCTGGTCGAGGTGAGCGCCTTGACTTGCGCCGTCGTCAGCGCCTGCAGGTTGGCCACCGAGAATTTCGCCAGGTCGGCCGCATCCAGCGCCGCGATCTGCGAGCCGGTGAAAGCCGAAACCTGCGTCGCGCCGAGCGCTCCGATCTGCGTATCGGTCATGGCCGCGATCGTGGTCGCCGTGAGCGCCGCGAGCTGGCCCGTCGTCAGTGCGCCGATCTGCGCGGTCGAGAAGGCGGCGACGTTGGTGTCGTTGAACGCGCGCATTTGCGTCGACGTGAGGTTGGCGACCTGCGTGGTCGTGAATTCGCTGACGTCGCCGGTGTCGAGCGCCGCGATCTGCGTTGTCGTGAACGCTTTCACCTGCGTGGTGCTCATCGCCTGCACTTGCGTGGTGTCGAAGGCGGCGACCGCATCGGTGGAGAGCTTCGCGATCTGCTGCACGGTCAGCGCCGCGACTTGCGTCGTGTTGAACTCGGTTATGTCGGTGGCGGTGAGCGCCTGGATCTGCGTGGTGGTCATCACCGAGATCTGGCTTGCGGTCAGCGCGCCGGCCTGGGTGGCGTCGAGCGAAGAGAGGTTGGTGGCCGAAAAGGCCTGGATTTGCGTGCCCGCGAAGCCGGCGATGGCGGTCGTGTCCATCTGCGAGACTTGCGTCGAATTGAGCGAGAAGAGCTGCGCCGAGCCGAGCGCTAGCAGCTGCGCCGATGAGAAGGTGACCGAGCTCGAGAAGTTCGGGATCTGCGCGGCGGTGAGCGCCTTCACCTGCGTGGTGGAAAGCGCGGCGACCTGCGTGTTGCTGAGTGCGCCGATGCCCGTCGCGCTGATGGCGGCGACTTGGGTCGAATTGAAGGAGCTTATTGTTGTGGTCGAAAGGCTCTGAACAGCCGTGACCGACAGCGCCGCGATCTGCGCGGCGGACAAACTCGAAATCGACATTGCCTGACCATCCTGGTCTAGAGAGTCGACATTCAGTCGACCCATGCGCGCACGCCTTCGCCGGCGGCGACACGGCGCACATAAAGCAAACGCATACGGTCAATTGGTTGCCGATAGGTTTAATGTGATGGAGTTGCGCGCGAATTCAGCATGCACACGCGCACGCAAGAAGACTGAAGCAAGCACCGGTCGTGGGCATATTTTGCCGGGCAAACTTTGCACTGCGGAAGCGTGCGAAAACGCAGGGCTCGGTGCTCTCCAGTAACGAATTCTAAATGGCGAGATGCGCTTATTCGCAGACTAAGTGGGCCTCCGCTCACCCTGGCAAAACGCCGGGCACACCACGTCCAGAAGGACTCTGACGACTATGACCAGCGTCAACACGAACTATGGCGCGCTCGTCGCGCTGCAAAGCCTCAACCAAACCAACCGCGAACTTTCGGAAGTCCAAAACCGCGTCAACACCGGCCTCAAGGTCGCGTCGGCGAAGGACAACGGCGCCGTGTTCGCCATCGCCGAAGGTCAACGCGCCCGCGTGTCTTCGCTGAGCGCCGTCACGGACGGCATTGACCGCGCCGCGTCGGTTATCGACGTCGGCCTGTCGGCCGGTGAAGCAATCGGCGACATCCTGAAGCAATTGAAGGAGAAGGCGGTCGCCGCGCAGGCCACCGACCTCTCGTCCGACCAGCGTGACGCGCTGCAGGCCGACTTCGTCGCTCTCCGCGGCCAGATCGACCAGATCGCCAACGCGGCCACCTTCAACGGTTCGAACCTCGTCAACGGCGCCAACCTGACCGGCGGCGCGAACGAGTTCAACGTGTTGACGACGGACGGCGCGGGCACGGGCGGCGGCCAATACAGCCTCGCCGGCGTCGCGTTCGCCACCGGCGGCCCGTTCTCGGCGTCCTCGACGCTGGCGACGGCCACGGGCCTCACGATCGCGGCCGGCTCCAAGCTGCAGTTCTCGATCACGTCGGGCAATGAAACGACGACCTTCACGGTCGGCGTCGCCGGCACCGACACGATCCAGACCTTCCTGGACAACGTCGCGTCGCAGTCGAACGGCCGCGTCACCGCGAGCTACAACGACACGACCGGCGTCATCAGCTACAGTGCGTCGGAAGCGTTCACCGTCGAGTTCGTGGACAGCACGGGCGCTGGCGTGGACGAAGACGGCTTCCTCGACAAGACGACGGACGACACCGGCGCCACGATGACGGGTTCGGGCGGCTCGGGCGGTTCCAACGAACTGACCGTGTCGGGCTACGATTTCCGCCTCGGCGTCGCCGGCCAGGCTCTCGCGGGCATCACCACCTCGCTGAGCCTGTCGACCGCCACCTCGGCTGAAACCGCCTCGACGGCGATCGATACGGCGCTGACCGCGCTCAACAAGGACCTGGCTTCTCTGGGCGCCCAGTCGAAGGCGCTGGAAGTGCAAAAGTCCTTCTTGGGCAAGCTCAGCGACTCGATCGAAGCCGGCATCGGCAACCTCGTCGACGCCGACCTCGCCAAGGAATCTGCCCGCCTGCAAGCTCTGCAAGTTAAGCAGCAGCTGGGCGCGCAAGCCTTGTCGATCGCCAACTCGGCGCCGTCGATCGTTCTCTCGTTCTTCCGCTAACCGCGGAACCGGAAGAGGCGGGGGGCCATCGCGCTCCCCGCCGATTTCCAGCTGACATTTTCCGCTAGAGCAGAGCATGAGCCATGGACAAGCTCACTCCGCCGAAGCCGATTGGTGAGGTACTGCCGCTTCAGCCCGTCCCCGAGACGGCGCCCCAAACCGGCCCGGCCACGAAGACTGCAGACGAACTGATGAGCGAACGCCTCGCGGCGCTTCGCAACGAACTTATTCCGAACAACGTGCTCATTCGCCTGGACGAAAACGCCGGCCGCTTCGTGCAGACGATTTCCGACGCCACTTCATCTGAGACGCTCTTGCGCTATCCGAGCGAACAGCAGCTTGCCTACGCACGCGCGGTCATGGCTTACTTCCGCGCGCAGAGCGACCCGGGCGAAGAGTAAACGAGGCGTAAATATTTTCGTTTCGATAGCGGCGCCGTTAACGTTTCGTTAACGCATTCATTCTTTATTCACCACGCGCGCGAAAGCGCCGTGTGTCCTCCTGGTTCTGGGCGCGCGATCCGAAGGAGCGGCCAGACATGGTCTCCAGCATCATTCCCGGCACGGCGGGCGCGAACGCGCTCGGCGTCGACACCCGTTATGCACGTCCACAATCGCAGCCGATGGCGCAGAGGCGCGACGAGGTTCAAGGCGACCGCGTCGAACTCAGCGCGAGCGGTCTGAGCGCCGCGCGCGAGAGCGTGCGCGCCGGCCTCACCCAACTGCACCAGGCGCTGGTGACCGGCCAGGACGCGCAGTCGATGCTGCTTCAGGTCCAGGGCCTCGCACGCAGCGACGGCGACGGGGCGCAAATCAGCGCGCTGCTGAGCGGCTACGGGAAGCGCGTCGAGGGCGCTATCGCTGGCGGCGCGGCCATTCTCACCGGCGCGGACATCGTCGTTCAGGCCGATCCCGGTTCGACCGCCGTGACCATCCGCGGCGTCGATCTGAGGCTCAAGTCCGAACCCGGTCCGGATGACGTTCTTCAACTTGGCGCCAACACGACGTCGAACGATCCCGCATTGGTGCAGAAGAGCCAGCAATCGCTCGAAGCACTGCAGGCCGAGATGGAGCGCTTGCTTGAGCAGACCCGGTCGCTGGAATCCCATCAGAACGTGCTCGGCGCCGCCGAGGGCGCTTCAAGCGGCATACGCCACGATCTGGACGCCGATGGCGCGCGGCTGATGGCGTTGCAGGTGCGGCAAGGACTGGCGAAGGCGCCAGCGGACGCCATCGCCAATGTCGAACCGCAGGCGGTGCTGGCGCTCTTCCGCGAGGCTTAAGGCTAAAGCCCGCGCCAGGGCTGACTGAAGGTGTCGATCAGCTCGCCGCCGGTGATGCTGCCTTCGTGCCTGTTCTCCCAGAATCCGCGCGCAGCCCGATAGGCTTCCCAGCCCGCGAGAAAGATCAGCACAAGCAGGCTGAGGAAGGCGACGCCGAGGGCGGCGCTCAGATCGCGCGTCAGCGTAAGTTCGCCGCGCGCGGAGGCGATCAACTGGCCGTCGCGCGGCAATCGCTTGGCCGCAGCGACCGCACGATCGCCGGCGGCGAGCGCGATGAGCCGCAACCGCGGAAGATCGTTCAGCGTGGAGGCGTGGGTGAGCAGGGCCGCCGCGCCCGACGGCGTGGTGGCCTCGGCGACCTCGCCGATCATGTCGAGCATACGCTTGGTCTCGGCGGCGCGGTCGGGCGAAACGGCGGCGCGGAAAGCGGCGGCGGCGTTGTCGTAAGCGCCGGCTTCGCCCCGCGTGCGGGCGAGCGCCGAGGTGCGGAAGGCGGCGATCGGCACGGCCGCGCCGATAAGATCCGACATCTCGCCGCTCAAGCCGGTTGGATAGTCTGGACGCCGCGCCGCTTCCAGAAGCACGGTCGCGCCCAAACGCATGCGCGGCGTGAACTCCCCGCCGAGGCCGAGGCCGAGGCCTGTGAGCACGAATTGCACGGAATCTGCGTCGCCATCGGAGAGCGTCGCGCGCGCCAGCAGTTCGAAGTCGCGCTGATCGCCGAGCGGCGGCGCGACTTCCAGCGGCCGCGCCTGCGCTTGACCGCTGGCGGCGCGGCGCGACAGCAGCGGCACGGTGGCCTCGTACCGTGCGCGGGTTCCTGGCGTGAGCAGCGCCATCGCCGCGTCCTCGACTTCGGCGTCGTTGCTGCCGCCGTGCGACCGGCCGTTGATCTGGTTTGCATCACGCGACGCCAGCATCGAACGGCCCGATAACAGGAAGCCGCGCGCGGCGGCGATGTCATGGTCCATCAGTTCGCCGGCGACAAGATTGTCCCATTGTTGACGGCGGTCAAAATCGATCTGGATGAGGTCGGCGTTCAGCCGCTCGACGCGCCCGCGCAGGGCGCGCGCGCCTTGGTCGTTATATTCGTAGTCGTAGAGGTGGTCGCGTGCGATGGTGAAGATCGCGGCCGCACCCGCGAGCGGCAGCAGCAGCAGGCACAGATTGAACACGAGCGCGATGAAGGCGCCCGACGGTTCACCTGTGTTTCTGCCGCGCGCCCGTACGGGCCGCCATGCGCGACTTGGTTTCGCGTGCTTCAAATTTCTCCCCCACGGGACCGGGAACTAAAACCGGCACAAAAGCCACAGGGCAAGATGAATTACAGGAAAGGCGAATTCGTCCCTGAAACGGGGTTTTGCGGCGGCGAACTGCAGACGCATTTGAGCAAGCGCGGAGGTTGCGTATTCGGAACCCGACTAGGCGCTCTTGTCCAGCACCGCGGGGCTGGGCCCCGTGGGGGCCGCCAAGCCTCCACCGGCGCCGTAATTGCGCGCGCCGTTGCGCTGGCGCGCGACGTCCTCGGCCATCGCTTGCACCAAGCCTTCGGCCACGAACTTCACCGCGCCGAGCGCGGTTTCGTGCGCCGCGAGCGCGTCCTGCAGGCGGGCGGTGCGCACCTTCAGCGCGGCGAGGCTCGTCGGTGGCGCGCTTTCGATCATCGCGCGGTCGTGCTTAATCCTGGCGAGTTCCAGACGATACGCGTTGGCGAGCCGGTTCTTCTCCTCGCCTTCGGCGCCGTCGAGCGGCGGCAGCCGCGCTTCGATGCGGCGGGTTTCTTCTTCGATCAAGCTGGCGAGCCGGTCGGTGAGCAGCAGCATCTGCTCGACGCGGTCGGCGGGGTCTTCAGCGAGCAGGGCCATCGATTTCCTCCGTCGGCTGGCCTTGCGCCGCCTGCAAGCGCGTGAGCTCGCGCATGATGCTTTCGGCCACGCCGACGCCGCCGCTTTGCGCAATCGATTGCGCGTAGCGCTCGACTAGCATGGGACGAAAAATCTGTTCGCCCATGCCGCCGCCGCCGAGGCCATCGGTATCGAGCCCCTCAAACATCGGCGCGAGCATCTCGGCCAGGAACATCGCCTCGAACTCGTGACCCACGCGATGGATCTCGGGCGAGAATTGCTCGTTCCGCGGCTGCGGCAGCAAGGGCGCGCCGACGAGGGGAATGGCTTCGCTCATCGCCTCACATCACCTCGATCTCAGCCTGGATGGCGCCCGCAGCCTTCAGCGCCTGCAAGATCGAGATCATGTCGCGCGGGGTGACGCCGAGTGCGTTGAGGCCGTTCACCAGCTGGCGCAGCGGCACGCCGCCGGGCACGACAACGAGCCCGCCTTCGTCTTCCTGCACATCCAGTCCCGTCGAAGGCACGACGACGGTTTCGCCGCGCGAAAGCGGCGCGGGCTGGCTGACGAAGGGGTCTTCCGTGATGGAGATAGTGAGATTGCCCTGCGCGATTGCGACCGTGGACACGCGCACGTTCTCGCCCATCACCACGATGCCCGAGCTCTCGTCGATGACGATGCGCGCCGAGTTGTCCACGCTGACTTCGAGGTTTTCGATCTGGCCGACGAGCGCAACCATATCGCCCTGATAATCGGCTGGGCGGCGCAGCACGATCGAGCCGGGATTGATCGCGTGCGCGACGTCGGCGCCGACGGAACCGTTGATGGCCGCGGCCACCCGTTGCGCAGTGGTGAAGTCGGGATTGCGCAGCGCCAGCCGAATCTCGGGCGCGGCCGCGATATCGAACGACACTTCGCGCTCGACGATGGCGCCTGAGGCGATGCGTCCGGCGGTCGGCACGCCACGCGTCACTGAGGAGCCGGACTGGCCTTGCGCCGAGAAGCCGCCGATCGCGAGCGGCCCTTGCGCGACCGCGTAAACCTGCTGGTCCGCGCCCATGAGCGGCGTCACCAAAAGCGTCCCGCCGGCGAGGCTGCGCGCGTCTCCCAGCGCCGAAACTGTGACGTCGATGCGCGATCCTTGCGACGCGAAGGGTGGCAAGTTCGCCGTCACCATCACGGCGGCGACGTTGCGTGTGTTGAGATTGCCCTCGCTGGCGTTGACGCCCAGCCGCTCAAGCATTGCGGTCAGGCTTTGCCGTGTCATCGGCGTGTTGCGGAGCGAGTCTCCGGTGCCGTTGAGGCCGACCACGAGGCCATAGCCCACAAGCTGGTTCTCGCGCACGCCTTCGAAGTCGGCGATGTCCTTGATGCGCGGCGCCGCCTGGGCGTCGGTAACGAACATGAAGGGCGGTGTCATCGAGACGACGGCCGCGACCGCCGTCAGCAGGCCGTGCTTCAGACGTGATTTGAAACCCATGGTCGCGGATAGGAGACCGATACGGTTAACGGCTGGTTCAAACCCCGGAACGTTAAGACGCTGGCAACGCCTCGGGCACAGCATCCGGCCCATGAAGATCGAAAGCGCCCGTGGAGTCGGGGCCGCGTCTTCGCCGAAACGGGCGGGACAGGCGGCCGCGGCAGGTTTCTCCCCGGCGACAGAGGCGCCGGCAAAGACGACCGCGGCCTCCTCGGTCAGCGCGGTCACGCCCCTGGACGCTATCCTCGCGCTTCAGGCCGAAGACCCGGCCCAGCAGCGCCGCGCCCGGCAGGCGCGCCGCGGCCGGGCGGTGCTCGATGCGCTGTCTGATCTGGAAAAGGCGCTTGTGCTCGGGCGCGCCGCCGGGGGTCTCAAGACGCAGCTGGAAAACCTGCGACGCGGCGCCGAAACGACCGGAGATGAAGGCCTGGATGGGGTCATGCTGGAGATCGATACGCGGCTCGCGGTCGAGCTGGCCAAGTTGGAGCGCTTGTCAGGAAGGACCTGATGCTTGCCGACAACATAAAGAAAATCAGCGCACTCTGGCGCCGGACTTGCTCCGTGGACGCGACGGAAGAGCAAGGTTATAAGGCGGCGCCTCGCGAGGGCGGCGCCGGAGTTGCGGACATGGGGTCGACGACGAAAGAATATCGTCCCGGCGACGACGAGCCGTTCATGAATGAGCGGATGCGCGAGTATTTCCGCCAGAAGCTGCTGACCTGGAAGGACGAGATCCTCGAGGAGAGCCGCTCCACCATCGCGTCATTGCAGCAGGATACCGTCGCCCAGGCCGACCTGGCCGACCGCGCGACCAGCGAGACGGACCGCGCCATCGAGCTCCGCGCCCGTGACCGCCAGCGCAAGCTCATCGCCAAGATCGACGAAGCCATCCGCCGCATCGATGAGGGCACTTACGGGTATTGCGAAGAGACCGGCGAGCCGATCGGCATCAACCGTCTGGAGGCGCGCCCGATCGCGACCTTGTCGCTGGAGGCGCAGGAGCGTCACGAGCGGCGCGAGCGCGTGCACCGCGACGAGTAGAGCGCGACGTCCGCCTACAAAGACGACTGCAATCGAGCATGAAGCCGCCGCTCCGGTTTTACGCGGAGCGGCGTGCCCGACCGAGCGTTCCGCGCCTCCACGGTGCGGGCGGCTGGCCAGTTGTGAGGCAATCATGCAGTCGTCGCGAGGCGTTTGACGCAAGTCAAACGGCGTCGCGGTCAAGCGCCGCAGCGCTATTCGATTTACGTAGCGGCGCTCATGCTGCGCCGCTGAGGCTTTTCTCCACCAGCCGCCGTGCGCCCGGCGTTGCGTTCATGAGCCGCAGCGCCGCGCCGCGTGCAAACCGCGCCATCGGGCGTTCGTCGCTGTAGAGCTTGGCGATCGCGTTGGTGGCGGCGAAGAGCGGCAGCGTGGCGCGGCGGTGTCCGCGCTCGTAGCGAGACAACCCTGCCGGGTTGGCGATGTCCTTTGCCTGCTTCAGCGCGCTGAGAATTTCCTGCCCGAGGGCGAAAGCGCCGCGGAGACCGAAATTGAAGCCGTGCGCGGTCACCGGGTGCATGCCGACGGCGGCGTCGCCGAGGAGGGCGAAGCGGGGCGCGACGAAGCGCTCGGCATAGACCGCGACCAGAGGATAATAGTAGCGTTCGCTGTCGAGCTTGACGGCGCCCCAGCGCCGGCCCGTGCGGCGTTCGACTTCGCGGGCGAAGTCGATGTCGCCCATCGTCTCGATCTCGCGCATCTGGCGCGCATCGAGCGTCAGCACGAAAGAGGAGCGGTCGCCCGCGAGCGGCAGCATGGCGATGGTCTGGCCGTGATCGAACCACTCGGTGGCGATCCCCTTGTGCGGACGTTCGTGGCAAATACGGCAGACGAGCATGGTGCGGCCGAAATCGACCATGCGCGCGCCGATGCCCTGGCCCGGGCGCAGCGCCGAGAACCGGGTGTCGGCGGCGACCAGCAATTTCCCCGTCAGCACCCGCCCGTCGCTCAAGCGTACGCGCGCCTCGCCGGCGTCGATCTCGACGCCTGCCGCGCCGGCGCCGGCGAACAAAGTGCAATTGGCCTGCTTGGCCACCCGTTCGAAGAGCGTGCGCCTGATTGCGGCGTTGGGCACGAGCGCGCCGAGCGCGGCGCCGCCGCCGCGACGCTCGGCGAAAGCGAGCGCATACGGCGAGGCGCCGTCGAGCACCTCAGCGCGTACGAGCGGTGAGATTTCTTCCGCACATAGGAAGTCCCAGGCGCCGAGCGCCTGCAGGCGGCCGGTCGAGGCTTGCGTCAGCGCGATCTCGCGCCCGTCATAGGACGGCGACGCCAGCGTTGCCTCGCTCTGCTTGTCGATGACGGCGATCGACAAGGGCGCATCCGCGAGGCGCGCGGCAAGACTGAGGCCGGCGGGGCCTGCACCGACGATGAGAAGGTCGAACGTGTTGTGCGTGTGCATGGCCCATCCTCTTGCGGCGACCATCGTCGCGCGCGCCGCGCGGGTGAATGACCAAGGTCAACCCGCGCTGCGGCGCATGCGCGCGGGGACCGGCGCGCAACGCGGCGCGGCAGCTTCCCTTACGGCGCTTGCGCACTCTGCGGCGTCAGGGCGCACGCGCGTTTGATGCGCATCAAATGCGCCGCGCCGCCGCTCCTTTAGCGTGCTCATCGCCTCCACGGCTTTATCGACTGGCTGCGAAGACGGCGCACTCGCGCACGCTTAGGTGCGGCCCAATAACGGGAGGTCCTGCATGGCCGACTTTCTCTCCAACTACTCGATCCAGAAGTGGCTCGAATCCTGCCCGCAAGGTTATCTGGAAGACACCGTCTACGGGCGCGGGGCCGATGAAATCGAGCCTGCGGACCTGCTCCAGAACGAAGACTATCGCGAGGCGCAAATTCGCACGACCGTGCAGCTGATCGTCGGCGAACGCTGCGCGCTGGCGGCGTCCTCGGGCCTCATCAACGCGGCGCCCGATCCGGCGAGCAAGACCTTCCTGGCGACGCAAACGCTGGACGAAGGGCGGCACGTGGAGGTGTTCACGCAGCGTCTCTACGATCTGGGCGTCAAGCCGGTCGATCTTGAGTCGACCATCGCGACCTACGTCAATCCGCACCTCGGCAAGTTCGCCGAAGTCCTGCTTGAAAAGGTCGACAAGAAGGATTTCGTCGCCGGCGTCGTCGGCCAGAACATCGTGCTGGAAGGCATGGCGTTCTCGGTGTTCGAAATGCTGCACGCGGGCGCGCAGGCGAATAACCCGAAATTCGCGCACACGCTCTCCGGCACCATCGCCGATGAGCGCCGCCACGTGGGCTTCGGCGAGAACCGCATCGGCGAGCTTATCCGCCGCTATCCCGAGAAGAAGCCGGAAGTGGAGCGCATGCAACGCGACATGACCAAGCATATGCTGGCGACGTTCCATGTCGCGTTCGCGCAGGGCGGCGCGCCCGGCGAAGCGACCCGGACATCCGCCACGCGCAAGGGTCCGGCGCCCACCTATCAGGGCCTCAACATGGCGGAAGCGTCGAACGAGGAAATGGAAGGCGCGCTGTCGGCCACCGTGCTGAAGGAATTCAAGACCCGGCTCGGCCGCATCGGGCTTGAATATCAGTCTCCGGCCTGAGGCGCACGGGTGTCGATGTCCGAGAATCCGCACGACCTCGGTGAGGCGGAGTTCCGCAGTACCGTGCATTCGTTCGAGTTCTGGTTCGAGGCCGTGGAGGGTTACCTCCACGGCCGCCCGTACGGGGTGACGCCCGGCCTGGCTGAAATCGACCTCGACGAGCGCCGCCGCGACGGGCTCATCACCACGCTCTGCAATTATTGCGTGGGCGAGACCGCAGCGCTCGACGCGTCGAGCGGCATGATCGGCTTTGCACCGGATCGGGACGCGAAAATCTTCCTGGCCACGCAAGTCGTCGACGAGGGGCGTCACCTCGAAGTGCTCCTGCACCGCTTGCGCCAGCTCGGCGTCGCCGATCCCGACGCCGAGATTTCCAGGCGCGCCAACCGCAGCCTGCTCAAGTTCAAGGAGCGCCTGCTTGAGTTCGTCGACGCGCGCGACTGGGAGGCCTCGGTGTTCGCGCAGAACGTCATCCTTGAGTGCCTTGAGTTCACGGTGTTCCGTCACCACGCCGGCACCGCCGATCCGATCACCGCGGAAATGCTGCGCGGCATCGTCTCGGATGAACGCCGGCATATGGGCTTCGGCGAAAACGATCTTGGCCGGCGCCTGCTGACCGCGCCGCACACGCACGACCGGCTCCACCGCATCAAGCGCGATCTCGACTCGCTCGTGCTGGAAACCTTCTCCGAGACGCTGGGCGAGTTGGGCCTGCAGCGCGAAGAGCGTCCCGATCTTGCGGGGGACTATCTGGCGGCCGTCGCGCGCCTCGGGTTTCGCTCATGAGCGATCCGCTTGAATTGCAGACCGGCGGGCGGCGGCCGCGCCAGAGTTTCGAGCTTGAAGAGACCGGCTTCAACGAAGTGCCGAAACGGTTTCGCCGCTTCTATCGAAAATGGCGCGGGCCCGGCGACAAGCTGGCGCTGAACGAAGCGCTTTGCCCCGTCTGCAAGGTCGTCATTCGCTCGACCAAGGAGCTGCGCGCCGGCGACCGGGTCTATTGCATGCCGTGCATGTCGCGGCTCGAACTGGTTGAAGAAGACGGCCAGCTGATCGCCAAGGTCATCTACTAAGGTTGCCGCGCCCGCGATAAAGAGCAACGAAATCACGGCGCAAGCTCTGCGCCGCGGATGCTGGCGAAAGTTCCATAACCGCGGCTGCCCAGAATCCGCCTTAAGCGGCGCATAGCTGCGACTGACATTTGCTCGCGCTGCTGCGCGCCGCTGCGGATGGAGGGCGCCATTCCAAATCTTACCGCCGAGCAGCTCGACGCCGAGCTGAAGCTCGAAGAACGCGGCGCCGCCGATGGGCGCAAGGACATACCCGGTTCGAACGACAGCGGGCTCTCCGCCGTCGAAGCCATGGTGGTGTCGCGCATCGACGGCGTCATCAATCAGCGCGCCAACGAATTTCTGGGCGTGGGCTCCGGCCAGGATTTCACCACGCTGCCGCAGGATCTGGAAGCGCTCGCGGGCGAGCCGCAGACGATCCTCACCCAGTTCCGCGCCAAGAAGGCGCGCGCGCAAAGTGCAGTCGGGCTGGAACTCAACAACGCGCAGACGGATCATGCGCGCGCCTATCGCGACTACCGCGCGTTCCGGATCACGCACCAGCTCACCGAAACAGAACCGAGCTACGACACCGTGTTCTGGCGCAAGGTGTTCTGGCTGGCGCTTCTATTCATCGTCGAAGTTGCGGCCAACGGCTGGATGATCGGGCAGGCGAGCCCCGGCGGTCTGGTGCAGGGCTGGACCACGGCGCTGATGATTTCGGTGCTGGTGGTGCTGACCGGCTCGCTGATCGGGGCGGGGCCGTGGCGCTACCTCAACTATCGCGGCGCCGACGGCAAAGGCTTCGTGCATCGCATCTGGGCGGCGCCCGCCTTGGTCGTGGGCGGCGGACTCATTCTGCTGTTTGCGTTTTACATCGCGCACTACCGCTACACGCTCTCGCACGCCTCGCTCGATGCGCCCGTGCCCGACAACATCCTCTCGTCGATCGCCTCCAATCCGTTCCAGCCGTTCCAGCAACTGGAGTCGCTGCTGCTTTTCATCATCGCGCTGCTGATCGGCATCTTCGCCGTCGCGCGCGGCGCGCATTGGGACGATCCCTATCCAGGCTATGGGCCGCGTCATCGCCGCGTCGAAGACGCACGCGAGCGGACGCAGGAGATTGCCATGCGCCTCTCCAGCGAAGTCGACGAAGCCAAGGACGCCGCCGACGAAGCGCTGAACGAGGTGGCGCGCAAGAGCGCCGAATGGGTCGGCGCGCTGCGCCAGGCCATCGCGCGCACGCAGGATAACGCCGCGCTCTGGGATTTCACCGCCGCAGAAATTCTCACCGTCGGCCGCGAGGCGATCGACATTTATCGCGACGCCAACAAGGACGCGCGCGAAAGCCCGGCGCCGCGCTACTTTGCGACCGATCCATTCGCCGACGCCGAGCCGCAATCGAGCGCCGAGGTGCTCGAAGATCTGACCAAGGCGTTCCAGCGCGCCACCGGCAACATCACCGCCTGCAAGAGCCAGCTCGCCGGCGCCCGGGCCCAGCTCGAAGCGGAGTACCATTCCTTCTACGACGATGAGCTGACGCCGTTTCTGAAGGGCATCGAAGACCGCGCCACCGTGCACGTGCGCGGCGAGTTCGGCGATGTGCAGAAGCTTTCGCGGGCGCGCGCTGCGCCGGCCGAAGAGCCGGAAGCGGCGCCTGAAGAAGAGGCTGACGATCAGCCGGAAGCGGAGAACCGCAGCGGCTTCTTCGCCGGCGGGCTTTCGTTCAAGCGCCGCAAGGGAGGGCGCTAGATGCGCGCCGAACGCGCGCGGCAGAACCGCTTTTACGCCATCGCCACCGGCGGGGTGATCGCGGGGCTGCTCGCGCTCACTTTCACGGTGTGGCTCTTCCGGCCGGCCACGCTCGATCCGGCGACGCTCTGCCCGGCTTCGCGCCACATCGCCGGCCACACGGTCGTTATCGTCGATCGCACCGATTTGTGGACGCCGGCGATGGGCCAGGCGCTGACCGACATTGTCGAAAACGCGCAGCGCTCCACGCAGCGCTACCAGAAGTTTTCGATCGTCTCGCTGGATGCCGATCAATCGGTGCATCCGATGTTTTCGGTCTGCAATCCGGGGCCGCCGGATTTCTGGTCCGATCTCTATCGCGGGCGGCGCTTCACCCAGCGCGATTTCGAAGAGCGCTTTGTCGGCGCCGCCGATCGGGTGGTCGAGCAGGTGAGTGCGCCCAGCCAGGCGCCGTCGAGCCCGATCGTGGAATACGTGCATCGCTGGCTGGGCAGCGACGATTTCAACGCCACGATCCCAAACCGGCGGCTCATCCTCGTCTCCGACATGCGCCAGAACTCGCGCCTCTATTCGATCTATGCGGCGCGCGGCGACGGTTTGGCGCCGGTGGTCGAGCGGGAGTTCGGACCAAGCGCGCGCGGGGTGACGTTCGACGTGTATTTCGTGGCGCATGGGCGCGATCACAATGTGAGTGAAACCGACGTCCGAACGGCGTGGGATCGTGCGTTCACGGAGCTGGGCGCCACCTATACGTGGCGGCAAATCAGCTAGCGTCGAGCGAAGGGTGACACGCACGCATCCATAGTTCGAACCGAGGTCGCGACGGTCGTTGGGTGCGTGTGTGTCACCCGGCGCACAGCGCGTGCGGGCGCCTGCGGCGAAGCGGGCTTCGTCGCAGCGAAAATCTGCAGCGGATGTGGGATGCGCTCAGGAAGTGTCGGCGACGCACGGCGCCGGCGCCGCGCCCGCAACGAGCACTGCGCGCGGGCCGGCGCACGCTGCGATGGCCCACATCTTGGTGAGGCGGCGCGCCAGGCGCTTGGCGAAGTGCGCGGCCCAGGCGTCGAGCGCGTGCAGGGCGGCGGAGAGACGCGCGATGCGCTGGCCGAGATCGCGATGTCTAAGCGCGCGGCGGATGCGCGCGCCGATCGCCGAACGACGCAAATGACGCGGCCGCAGGTCGGCGCCGTGCCTGTGAAACGCGAGTCTGCGGCGGTGGAGGCGCGCCAGTTCGGCGGCGCGCAGGATGATGAGCTGGGTCACCACGCGCGCGATGTAGTCGAGCGACAGAAAGCCGCCGCGCTGGCGCAGGCGGCGGCGCGACATGATCCGGCCGTCGAAGAAAACCGCATGCACCCACGCCAACATCGCAAGCGCCCAGGCGATGAGCCTGGCGCGGCGATGGGGGCTGAGGCGGATGTGCGGTTTGACGTGCATGGGGCGGCCATGATGCGGGGCGTCTGAAGCCGGTCGGATAGAAAATGGCAGCGCGGGCTTATGCGGCCCGCATGTGCTTGATTGCAGACGCGCGGCGCGCCTGAAGGCGCGCGCTCCAACATGGATGGGCGAGAATCTATCCCCCAATTTCTAAGTCATTCTGGGCGTGCAGCGCGCGGCCCCGAGTGACCGACGACAGGCGGCTGCTGACGCAGGGGCGACGAAAGGCTGCCTTCAGCAATTTTCGTCTCCAAAATGGCAACAGCCTGAGCATAAACTACCCTCCGTGACACCTCGAACGGTAAGACCATCCTTCCGTTTCTGCCCGTTGCGGAAACTGCGCCCACGGGTATTTTGCGGCCCAATTACAACAGGCCGCCGCTCTTAAATCCCGATCCGGGAGGCGGCGGCCATGGAGCGAAGCGCCCTCATGAAAACCTCACGCCGCCGGGTCGTCGCCGCCCTCGGAACCACGATGCTCGTCCCGTTCATCGTGGGCGACGCGTTTGCGCAATCCTCGCGCGCCGATCGCGCATTCGAGGCGCTGGCGCGCCGTTGGCTCGATCAATCAATGCGCATGTCGCCGGTTTCGGCGACGGGGATCGGCGATCACCGCTTTGACAATGACATCGACGATGTGAGCGCCGCCGGCCGCGAAGCGGGCTTGCGCTTTTCGCGTGAGATACTGTCGGCGTTGAACGGCATCGACCGCAACCAGCTCTCGCGCGCCAACCAGGTCGATGCGCGTCTCTTGGAGAACACGCTGAACGCCGGCATCTGGCAGACGGAGGTGAATCAGAGCTGGGCGTGGAATCCGCTGGGCTACCAGTCGCTCGCGGGCGGGGCGCTCTATTCGCTGATGGCGCGCGAATTCGCGCCGATGCGCCGCCGTTTGCAGAACGCGACGCAGCGCATGGAAAAGCTGCCGCGGCTGCTGGCGCAAACGCGAGGCGAACTGCAGCCGGCGCGGGTGCCGACCCCGCATGCGGCCACGTACAGCGCCCAGAACCAGGGCGTGAAGAGCATCATCAACGACATGATCCTGCCGCGTAAGGACGAGCTTTCGGGCTCGGCGCGCACGCGGCTCGAACGCGCAGCCGCTGCGGCGATCGCGGCGATCGACGAACACCAGGCCTGGATCGACGGCACGCTCGTGCCAGCGGCGCACGCCGACTTCCGCTGCGGCGCGGAAGCGTTCGACACCCAGCTGGGTTTCACGCTGCAGACCAATTTGACGCGCCAACAAATTCGCCAGCGGGCCGATGCGGCGGTGATCCGGGTGCGCGAGGAGATGTACCGCATCTCGAAGCAGGCGCTCGCCGGCCGCGCCGGTGCGCCGGCGACGCCGGATGCGCCGACGCCTGAGCAGCAGCAGGCGGCGATCCGCGCCGCGCTCGACCTCGCCGCTGCCGAACGGGCGCCGCGCAATCAGATCGTCGAAGTGGCGACCGCGGCCGTAGAGGAGGCGCGCAGTTTCGTGCAGGCGCACGATCTTATCACGCTGCCGGAAGGTCCGGTGCGGGTGATCCTGATGCCGGAATTCCAGCGCGGCTTCGCGGTGGCGTACTGCGACTCTCCCGGCCCGCTCGAGCGGCAGCTGGAGACGTTCTACGCCGTCTCGCCGATCCCGGACGATTGGACCGAAGAACAAGCGACGTCGTTCCTGCGCGAGTACAACACCCGCGCCATCACCGATGTCGGCGTGCACGAAGCGATGCCCGGCCACTACGTGCAGATATTCCACTCCAACTCTTACCCATCGACGCTGCGCGCCGTGCTGGGTTCGGGTTCGTTCGTGGAAGGTTGGGCGGTCTATGCCGAGCAGATGATGGTGGAAGAGGGCTTCAAGGCCGACGATCCGCTCTACAAGCTCAGCCAGCTCAAAGTTCTGTTGCGTACGATCACCAACTCGATCATCGACCAAGCCATCCATGTCGACGGCATGACGCAGGAAGAGATGATGACGCTGCTGACGCAGACCGCGTTCCAGGAAGAGCGCGAAGCGGCCGGCAAGTGGCGTCGCGCGCAGTTGAGCTTCACGCAGCTCTCGACCTATTTCGTCGGCTACAGCGAACACGTCGAAACCCGCGACGCCGCCAAGGCGCACTATGGTCAGCGCTTCGATCTGAAGGGCTATCACGACCGCATTCTCTCGTATGGCTCGCCGCCGATGCGCTACGCCCGGGCCCTCTATCTGGAGACGCCGATCCAATGATCGATCCCAAGAACAATGCCTCGTTCGATGCGCACGAGGACGTCGTCTTCGTCGGCGGCGAAAACCAGGGCTATGCCGGCGTCGTCGCCATTCACAACACGGTGCTCGGCCCTGCGGCCGGCGGCTGCCGCATCTGGGACTATGACAGCGCCGATGCGGCGCTGACCGATGCGCTCAGGCTGTCGCGCGGCATGACCTACAAGAACGCCATGGCCGACCTGCCGCTCGGCGGCGGCAAGGCGGTGATCTACCGCATCAACACCGATCGCGTGGACGCCTTCCAGAAGTTCGGCGACGCGGTGGAGAAGCTGGGCGGGCGCTACATCACCGCCGAGGACGTGGGCGCGACCGTCTCCGACATGCGCGCCATTGCGGGCCGCACCTCCTATGTTGCCGGCATTCCGAAAGAGCACGGTCAGGCCGGCGGCGATCCTTCGCCATGGACGGCGCTTGGCGTCTTCCTGTCGATCAAGGCGATGCTGGGCGGCTCGGTGCAGGGCCGCACGATTGCTGTGCAAGGCGTGGGCGCGGTCGGCTTCCATCTCTGCAAACTGCTTGCGGAGGCAGGCGCGAAGCTGGTTGTTGCCGACGTGAACAAGGCCAACCTCCAGCGCGCCGAAGCGCTCGGCGTCGAGATCGCCCCGGTGGATCAGATCCACGCGGTGGGGGCGGACGTGTTTTCGCCATGCGCACTGGGCGCAGGCTTGAACGCGACGACGATCCCGGAGCTGGGCGCGCCGATCGTGTGCGGCGCGGCCAACAATCAATTGGCGACCGAAGAAGACGGCGCGCGTCTGGTCGCGCGGGGCATCGCCTACGGGCCCGACTACGTCGTCAACGCCGGCGGCATCATCAACGTGTCGTGCGAATATCTGGGGCAGTCAGAAAAGGACGCCGACGCCAAGGTGCGCGCTATTCCTGGCCGTGTGTTGAAGGTGCTGGATATCGCCAAGGCCGAGAACATCCCGCCGCATCAGGCGGCAGACCGCATCGTGCGCGAGAAGATCGCCGCAGCGAGGAAGACCTAATGGACGAAGGCGCGCGCATGGCCGCGAAAAAACCGAACGCGCTTGAACTGCATGTGCCGGCGCCGCGAGCGCGGCCGGGCGACAAGCCGGATTTCTCCGGCTGGACCTTCCCGGAGCCCGGCGAGACGCCGCGCCCGCCGGTCGACGCCTCGGCGTTCGAGATGCGCGACTTCGCCTATGGCTTGATCCGCGTCCTCGACATGCAGGGCCGCGCCATCGGCCCGTGGACGCCGCACATTGCGCCGGAAGAGCTGCGCCGCAGCCTGAAGAACATGCTCCTGAACCGTGCGTTCGACGAGCGCATGTATCGCGCCCACCGCCAGGGCAAGACCTCGTTCTACATGCAGTGCCTCGGCGAAGAGGCGATCGCGGCCGCGCAGGCGCTCGCGCTCAATGACGACGACATGCTGTTCCCCAGCTATCGCCAGCAGGGCCTCCTGATCGCGCGCGACTATCCGCTCGTGACCATGATGAACCAGATCTATTCGAACGCGAACGATCCGGTGAAAGGTCGCCAGCTGCCGATCATGTATTCGTCGAAGGAAAAGAGCTTCTTCACCATCTCCGGCAATCTGGGCACGCAGCTGCCGCAGGCGGTGGGCTGGGCGATGGCGTCGGCCTATTCGAACGACGGACGTATCGCCTCGACCTGGGTCGGCGAAGGCGCGACGGCGGAGGGCGATTTCCACGCGGCGATGACGTTCGCCGCCGTCTACAAGGCGCCGGTCATCATCAACGTCGTCAACAATCAGTGGGCGATCAGTTCGTTCCAGGGCATCGCGGGCGGTGAGCAGACGACCTTCGCGGCGCGCGCGGTGGGCTATGGCATGCCGCCCGTGCGCGTCGACGGCAACGACTTCCTCGCCGTCTATGCCGTCACCAGGTGGGCGGCCGAGCGCGCGCGCGCCAATCTCGGGCCGACCATGATCGAGCTCTTCACCTATCGCGCCGGCGCGCATTCCACGTCGGACGATCCGTCGCGCTATCGCCCGTCCGACGAAGCCAAGTCCTGGCCGCTCGGCGACCCGGTGGAGCGCCTGAAGGATCACCTGATCGGCATCGGCGAGTGGAGCGATCGCCAGCATTCTGAGGCCGTAGAGACGGCGCAAGAGTCGGTGCGCGCCGCGGGACGTGAAGCGGAAGCCGTCGGCGTGCTGGTCGAAGACGGCCCGCAATCGCGAGAAAGCATGTTCGAAGACGTCTACAAGGAAATGCCGTGGCACTTGCGCCAGCAGCGCGAGGAGTCCGGACAATGACCACGATGACCATGATCCAGGCGCTGAACAGCGCGATGGACATCTCGATGGAACGCGATCCGAACGTGCTGACCTTCGGGGAGGACGTCGGCTATTTCGGCGGCGTCTTCCGCGTCACCGAGCATCTGCAGAAGAAGTACGGCGCCAAACGCTGCTTCGATGCGCCGATCAACGAAAGCGGCATCGCCGGCGCGGCGATCGGGATGGCGGTCTATGGCCTGCGTCCCGTGATCGAGATCCAGTTCGCCGACTACATGTATCCGGCCTACGACCAGCTGGTCAGCGAGGCGGCGCGCATTCGCTATCGCTCGGCGGCGGAATTCACGGTGCCGCTGACGGTGCGCATGCCCACGGGCGGCGGCATTCGCGGCGGCCAGACCCACAGCCAGTCGCCGGAAGCGCTCTTCACCCACGTCGCCGGTTTGAAGACGGTGATCCCGTCGACGCCGTATGACGCCAAGGGTCTGCTCATCAGCGCCATCGAAGACGACGATCCGGTGATCTTCCTCGAACCGAAGCGGCTCTATAACGGCCCGTTCGCCGCCCGCCGCGACGGCGAAGCGGTGCAGAAGTGGAGCGATCATCCGGGCGGCGACGTGCCGACCGACTATTACAAAATTCCGCTCGGCAAGGCGAACGTCGTGCGCGAAGGTAATGACGTCACCGTGCTGGCGTACGGCACGCTCGTGCACGTGGCGGTGGCGGCGGCCGAGATGGCGGGCGTCGATGCCGAGGTGATCGATCTGCGCACTTTGGTGCCGGTCGATATCGAAGCGATCGTGAAATCGGTGTCGAAGACCGGCCGCTGCGTCATCGCCCACGAAGCGACGCGCACGTCGGGCTATGGCGCGGAACTTTCGGCGCTGGTGCAGGAGCATTGCTTCTACCAGCTCGAGGCGCCGATCGAGCGCGTCACCGGCTATGACACGCCGTACCCGCACTCGCTTGAGTGGGAATACTTCCCGACCGCCCCGCGCGTTGCTAAGGCCATGCGCCGCGTGATGGAGGCTGCGTGATGGGCCAGTACGTTTTCAAACTGCCGGACGTGGGCGAAGGCACCGCGGAAGCGGAGATCGTGGCCTGGCACGTCCGCGTCGGAGACGTGATCAAGGAAGACGCGCCGCTGGTCGACGTGATGACCGACAAGGCGACGGTGGAGATGACTTCGCCGGTCGCCGGCAAGGTGATCTCGATCCATGGCGAACCGGGCGACATGGCCGCCGTCGGCGGTCCGATCGCGATATTTGAGGTAGAGGGTGCGGGCAGTGCGCCGGAGCCGGTGAAGGCGGAAGCGCCGAAAGCGCCGCCGCCTGCCGCTGAACCCGCGCCGAAAGTCAACGGCAGCGCGCCGCAGTCCGCGCCAAAGCCGCGCATTCGTGCCGAAGCGGGCTCGGTGTGGACGGATGCGCATGTGGAATCCGCCATTCAAAGCTCGGCTGCCAAAGCGACGGCTGTGCCGGTCGCGGCGATGCCTGCCGCGGCCAAGCCGCAGCCGAAGCCTGCAGCCGCCACCGCAGTCGCCAAGCCCGCGGCGCGTGAACCGTCGGTGCAGGAATGGGGCGTGCTGGCTTCGCCCGCGGTGCGCGCGCGGGCGCAAAAGCTGGGCGTCGATCTCAACGCCATCCGCGGCACCGGCCCGGAAGGGCGCGTCACGCATGAAGATCTGGATAGCGTTCTGGTCCCGGCGCATCGCTCTTCGGGGGGCGGCTCGGCGCTGGTCGCGCGGCACAATATCGAGCCGGTGAAGGTCATCGGCCTGCGCCGCAAGATCGCGGAGAAGATGCAGGACGCCAAGCGCCGCATCCCGCATTTCGCCTATGTCGAAGAAGCCGATCTCACCGAACTCGAAGAACTGCGGGCGCATCTGAACGCCACCAAGCGCAGCGATCAGCCGAAGCTCACGCTGCTGCCGTTCCTGATGCGGGCGCTGGTGATGTGCCTGCCGGATTTCCCGCAGATCAATGCGCGCTATGACGACGACCAGGGCGTGGTCTATCGCCACGAGAACGTCGACATCGGCATCGCCACGCAGACCGATAACGGCCTCATCGTGCCGGTCGTGCGCCATGCCGAAGCGCGCGACATCTGGGACAGCGCCATGGAAGTCTCGCGCCTGGCCGCCGCTGTACGCGCCAATACGGCGACCAAGGAAGAGCTTTCGGGCTCGACCATCACCATCACTTCGCTTGGGCCGCTGGGCGGGATCGTCACGACGCCGGTGATCAATCACCCGGAAGTGGCGATCATCGGCGTCAACAAGCTGGTCGAGCGCCCGGTGGTGAAGAACGGCGCCATCGTCATCCGCAAGATGATGAACCTAAGCTCGTCCTTCGATCACCGCGTGGTCGACGGCTACGATGCGGCGGCCTTCATACAGCGCGTGAAGGGCATGCTGGAGCACCCGGCGGCTCTGTTCGTGGATCGGTGATCGATGTGCCGCGCATGATCGACGTGCGGCAAGCGACAACGGCCGGAGAACTGGACGACGCCCGCGCGCTGATCCGCGCGTTTGCGGCGTGGCATCGCGACACTCATGTCGAAGACCTCGACCTGATCGAACGTTATTTCGATGCGGCGGCGTTCGAGGAGGAGCTGGCCACGCTGCCCGGCAAGTATGCGCCGCCGCGGGGCAGCCTGCGCGTCGCTTATGACGGCGCTACGCCGCTCGGCTGCGTCGCCATGCGTGACATGGGCGGTAGCGTCTGCGAGATGAAGCGCATGTTCGTGCCGGAGGCTGCGCGTGGGCGCGGGGTCGGCCGACGTCTGGCGGAACAAATCATCTCCGACGCGCGCACGGCCGGCTATCGGCTGATGCGGCTGGACACCAGCAAGCGCCAAGGTGACGCGATGCGGCTTTACGAACAAACGGGGTTCGCGCGTATTCCACCGTACTATCCGCTGCCGTACGATGTGAAGGACTGGCTCGTCTTCTTCGAACTGGCGCTCTAGGCCACGCGATTTGTCGCATTCGCGGCGTGCCGCGCCCTTTGACCGGCTTATCCCCACGCAAGCGTGACCGGCGTCATCTTCCCGCCGCGGCTCCGGCCCCTTATTGAGGGGTGGGTTTGCAGAAGCAGGACGCGCGAATGGCGGACGTATTTCTTTCCTATGCGAGTGAAGACCGCGACCGGGTGCGCCCCTTGGCGGAAGCGCTGCAGGCGCGCGGCTTCAACGTCTGGTGGGATCGCCAGCTGGGCGCCGGGGAAGACTATACCGTCGTCATCGACCGCGAATTGCGTGCCGCGCGCGCCGTCATCGTGGTGTGGACGCAAGGGTCGGCGCTTTCGACCTATGTGCGCGACGAAGCCGGCCGTGCGCGCGATCAGGGCCGACTCGTGCCTGTGCTGCTCGACCGCGTCGATATTCCGCTGGGTTTCGGCGCCTTCCAGGCCGAAGACTTCACGCGCTGGAACGGCGGCGCCAACGCGCCGCAGATGCAGATTTTGGAAGAGGCTCTGCGCGCCAAGCTGGAAGGGCGCGATATCAACGGCATGGCGATCGCGCGCAAGCGCCGCCAGCTGATGGCGCGCGTGCGCATTGTCTCGGTGCTCACCGTGATTGCGCTCATCGTCGGCATCGGGGTGGGCGTCAGTTATCTGCGCAATCCGCACAACGGCGGCGGCGAAGTCACTCAGGCCGATTTGAAAGCCGAGCTGCTGCGACTGCTGGCTGAAGGCAAGCTCACGCCAGATCAGGCGATCCAGCTCGCGGAAATTTTGCAGGCGGGCTCCCTGGGCGATCAGACCGCATCGCTTTCGCCCGAACAGACGCCGGCCGCCAGCCGCACCACCGACGTGCAGCTCGCCTCCATTTCGGAAGCGGAGTTCGATCAGCAGGCGCGCCAGACCTACAACACGGCGTTCGTGGCTGTCGCGCAGCATGCGGACGAAGGCGTCCGCCAGGCCGCCGCCGACATGGCCGACCCGACCAAGCGCCAAGCCGCGATGCAGACGCTGTGGGACTATGCCCGCGCGCACCCGGACGATCCGATGGTGGAGCAGATCTATCTGCTGTGCGGTTCGGTCGGCGAAGCCAATGACCTGCCGCTGGGCCAGCGCGCACTCGAGGTGGCGACCAATCTCTCGCCCCGCGATCCCGCCGTCTGGCGCATGCTTTCGCGCTCGTATCAGCGCGTAAATCGCACGTCGGAAGCGGAAGCTGCGGCCAATGTCGGTGAAGGCATCGAAGCGCAGAACAACGGCGACGCCGCCGCCGCCGAACGCCAGCTCGACTCGGCGCTGCCGGCGCTGCAGCCGGAAGTCGCGGCCTCGGTGGCTTCGCGGCTCGGCGATATCGCCGTCGAGCGCCAGGATTGGACGGCAGCCAGCGCGCGCTTCACGCGGGCGTACAGTTTGCGCGAAGAAGCCAACGCGCAGCAGCCGAATGTCGTGGCGGAAGCCGGTCTGCAGGCCGACGCGCAGCAGATGGTGATCGCACTCGACCGCAGCGGCCGCGTGCGCGACGCCTGCGAACGCCTGCGCCAGGCGCAGGAGCAGCACGATGTCGCTGCGCCCGACCAGGCGCTGGTGGAGCGCTGCCAACGCCAGTTCCGTACGCCATTGCGGACGAACCGCGTGGGCCTGGCGCCTCAGTTGCGCCGTCCGCCCGAGGAGCGCGCGCCGCAACCGCCTCCGCCGGAAGAACGCAGGCCGTAGCGAGCCGCGATGTCTCAGCGCCTGCCGCTATCGCTTCTTCTCATCACGGCGGGGGCGGCGAACTCACGGCGAACACAGCGCGATCAGCGTTGTTTCAGGAAGAGCACTTTCGCCGCGCCATAGGTGCGCTCGTCCAGCGTCTCGTAGGTCGGCAGCGCGGGCGCTTCGTCTTCGGCGCATTCGAAAACAATGAGCGCGTCCGCCGTGATCCAGCCGCCGGCGCCGAGCTTTGCGAGCACGGCTTCGCCGAGGCCGCGATGATACGGCGGATCGAGGAAGACGAGATCGAACGGCTCGCCAAGGCCTGCGGGTTTGGCGCCGAGATCGGTGGCGTCGCGGCGATGGATGCGCGTGTTGCCGAAGAGGCCGAGCGCTTCGACGTTGTCGCGTATCGCGCCGCGCGCGGCGGCGTCGGTCTCGACGAACAGCGCGAACGCGGCGCCGCGCGAGATCGCTTCAAATCCGAGCGCGCCGGAGCCGGCGAACAGATCGAGGACGCGCCGTCCATCCAGGCCGGGCGACCATTCCGCATGCGTCAGGATGTTGAACAGGCTTTCGCGGGCGCGGTCGGATGTGGGGCGGGTTTCGCGGCCCGCGGGCGCCGCGAGCGCGCGGCCTTTGAACGTGCCGCCTACGATGCGCATCTCGCTCCCTTTCGGCCGCGCCGGTTGCGCGCCATATGTCGCGCATTCGACTTATCGCCAAACGCTTGACGCAAACTTCCCCCTCCGTGAACAAGAACGGCCGCCGAGCCACCAGGAGTTGAGCCGCTGTGGAATTCAATGTTTCAGAACTCGCGGCGCTCCTTCAAGTCATTCTGATCGATCTGGCGCTGGCCGGCGACAATGCGATCGCGGTCGGATTGGCGGCCTCGGCCCTGCCGCGCGCGCAGCAGCGCAACGCCATCCTGTGGGGCATCCTGCTGGCGCTCGTCCTGCGCATCGCCTTCTCGCTGCTGGCGATCCTGGGCTTCCAGAACGTTCCCTATCTCATGATCGCCGGCGGCCTGCTGCTGTTCTGGGTGGCTTGGCGCATGTGGGCGGATCTGCAGGCGCATCAGCCCGTGACGGTGCTCGATCCGGTCGCCGGCGAGCATGGGGCGGAAGCCATCGCCAGCGGCGGCAAACGGCCGACCACTTTCGCCAGCGCGCTTATGACCATCATCATCGCCGACGTCTCCATGTCGCTCGACAACGTGCTGGCCGTGGCTGCAGTCGCGCTGGAGCACCCGTTCATCATGGCGTTCGGTCTGGTGCTCTCGGTCATCCTGATGGGCGTGGCGGCGTCGATCATCGCGCGCGTCATCCAGCGCTTCCGCTGGATTGCGATCGTCGGCATCGTCATCATCATCATCGCCGGCGGCCGTATGATCTGGGAAGGCGGTCACCGCGACTTCCCGCAATATGTGCCGGAAATGCCAATGCTGCTCGGCGCACACTAGGCGAGCGCATCCTTGCCGAGTTGTTCGCGCAGCACTTTGCGCGGAATTTCTTCGACCGCGCCGACGGGCAGCGTGCCGAGCTGAAACGGCCCGTAGGCGATGCGGATGAGGCGGTTCACCTTGAGCCCCAGCGCTTCCAGCACGCGGCGCACTTCGCGGTTCTTGCCTTCGCTTAAGGAGAGCGTGATCCACGTGTTGGCGCCTTGCGCGCGCTCCAGATGCGCGTCGATGCCGCGATAGCGGACGCCCTCGACGGTGACGCCGTCCTTCAGCTGATCCAGTTCTTCCTGGGTGATGCGGCCGAAGGCGCGCGCCCGGTAGCGGCGGATCCAGGCGTTGGCCGGCAGCTCCAACCGGCGCGCCAGTTCGCCGTCATTGGTCAAGAGCAGCAGGCCCTCGGAGGTCAAATCGAGCCGGCCGATGGAGACGACGCGCGGCAGGTCCTCCGGCAGGCGCTGGAACACGGTCGGGCGCCCGGCGGGATCGCGGTGCGTGGTCACCAGCCCCGAAGGCTTATGGTAGCGCCAGAGCCGGGTGGGCTCGGGCGCGCCGATGGGCCGGTTGTCGACCAGGACGCGGTCCTTGCCGGTCACCTTCACCGCGGGCGTATCCAGCACTTTGCCGTTCAGCTTGACCCGGCCGTCGGCGATCAGCTTCTCGGCGTCGCGGCGCGAGCAAACGCCGGCGCGGGCCAGGAACTTGGCCACTCGCTCGCCATCGGCCGGGAGCGCGTTAGAAGGAGGGGAAGGAGACTTGGCCATGTTCGCGGTGGTTTATCGCTGGCGGGTGATAGCAGGGCTAGAGGCGGAGTTCGAGGCGGGCTGGCGCGCGGGCACGGAGCGCATCGCCGCGGAGTTCGGCGGCTGGGGCTCGCGGCTGCATAAGGGCGATGGCGACGTCTATGTCGCCTACGCGCAATGGCCGGACGAGGCGACGTGGCGGAAAGCGATGGAAACGCGAATGCACCACTCCGATGACGCCGCGCGCGAGAAGTATCGGCGCGCGATCGTGCCGGGCTCGTTCGAGACGCTGTTTTCCGGTGAGGTGGTGGCCGACTTGCTGCAGCCACGCCCCGCATGAGCGACGCGGTGTTCATGACGCGTGCTTTGGCGCTGGCGGCGTCGGCGGGGGAGGCCGGCGAGACGCCGATCGGCTGTGTGATTGTCGACGCCGCGGGCGCGGTGATCGCCGAGGGCGCGAACCAGCCGATCGCCGCGCACGATCCGACCGCGCACGCGGAAATCGTGGCGCTGCGGGCGGCGGCGGCGGTTCTGCAGAATTACCGGCTGAAGCCGGATCTTACGCTCTACGTGACGCTGGAGCCCTGCGCGATGTGCGCCGGCGCCATCTCCAACGCGCGCATCGCGCGGGTGGTGTATGGCGCGGGCGACGCCAAGGGCGGCGGCGTGGAGCACGGCGCGCGCGTGTTCGAGCAGCCGACGTGTCACTGGAAGCCGCAGGTCACCGGCGGGGTGATGGCGGAAGAGGGCGCGCGCCTGTTGCGCGAATTCTTCAAAGCGCGGCGTTAGTTTCTTCAGTCATTCCAGACGGCCGCAGGCCGATCTGGAATCCAGGGCAACCACCTGCGTGTGGGCTCTGGATTCCAGATCACGCTCCGCGTGTCTGGAATGACTGAGGTTGGGCGTTAACCGCGGCGCTTGGCTTCGATGCTGCATCGCGTCAGAACAGGCGCATGAGCCTTCCCGAGACCCAGACGCTGTATTTCGAAGACGTGCGCGTCGGCATGCGCGAGACCTACATCAAGCACGTGCGATCCTCGGACGTGGTGGGCTTCGCCGAGATCAGCGGCGACCGCAATCCGATCCATTTGAGCGAACACTTCGCCGCCAAGACGCCGTTCGGCGGGCGCATCGCGCACGGGCTCTATACGGCGAGCCTGATCAGCGCCGTCATCGGCACGCGCCTGCCGGGGCCGGGGGCGATCTATATTTCGCAGACGCTGCGGTTTCTGGCGCCGGTGCGGATCGGCGACGACGTGGCGGCAAGCGTGGAGATCGTTGAACTGGTCGAGAAGGGCCGCCGCGCCAAGCTGCGCTGCGAATGCCGGGTGGGCGATACGCTCGTGCTCGAGGGCGAAGCGGAAGTGAAAATCCCGGCGCGGCCCGCCGCCTAGTTCGGACCGCCCCGGCGAGGCGCCGGCGCTCCAAAGCGGACCTATCGCGCCAGCGCCCGACGCGCGTCTTCCATGTCCTGCTTCATCTGCGCCTTCAGCGCCTCCAAGCTGTCGAATTTTGCTTCGTCGCGCAGGAAGGCCAGCATCCGCACTTCGATGCGGCGGCCATAGAGGTCGCCGTCGAACTCGAGCACGTGCGCTTCAAGCAGCGGCTCGGGCAGTTCGCCGACCGTGGGGTTGACGCCGATGCTGGCGACGCCCGGCCACCAGCCGCGGCCGCCAATGTCGACGCGCACCGCATAGACGCCGAGACGCGGGCGCACGTAGTCGCTGAGGCGCACATTGGCGGTCGGCACGCCGAGTTCGCGCCCGCGTTGAAAGCCGCGTTCGACTACGCCCTCGATCGCCCACGGACGCGACAGGACGGTCGCGGCCCGCGCCATGTCACCGCCGCCGATCGCGTCGCGTACGGCAGTGGAGGAGTAAACGCCGTCGGCGCCGGCCACCGGGGCGACGGCGGCGACCGTAAATCCGAATTCATCGCCGCAGCGTCTCAAGCTTTCAACATCGCCGGCGCGCTTGGCGCCATAGCGAAAATCCGCGCCCGTGCTCACATGGACGACGCCCAGCTGTCCGACCAGCACGCGCTCGACGAACGCGCGTTCGCTCATCTGCGAGAGGGCTGCATCGAAAGGAATAGTGAACAGCCGCTCAACGCCCAGATTGCTGAGCGCGCGCGCCTGTTGCGATGGCGTCTGTAACGCGAATGGCGGCGTATCCGGCGCGAAGAAGCGGCGCGGATGCGGAGCGAAGGTGGCGACCGCGAGCGGCGCATTCACGGCGCGCGCCGCGTCGATCACGGCCTGGTGCCCGAGATGCACGCCGTCGAAATTGCCGAGCGCGACAGCGGCGCCACGCGCTTCCGCCGGTAAGCTTTCGTCAGTGCGAAAAGTCCGCATTCGTTCACAAAGTCTTTCGCGTACGGGCGCCGCTGACCCCGTTCCTTGTTCAATCGTAACCAGGAAGCGAGCGCAACAGGGCGAAATTCACTTAAGCTTAAGTCCTGTTTTACCGAAAATTTTCGCAGCCTTGCTATTCATCGGGGAACAAAAACGGCGTCAAACGCCACCACTGCGTTCCGCCGGATCGATCGCACCCTCGGTCCGGCGGCGCAGCAGGTGACGCAAGACATAAGGCCGTTGGGGTGGAGTACGTGAATGTCTGTTTCAATGCAGATGCCGATCCTGATTGTGGACGACTACAACACCACGATCCGCGTGCTTCGCAACTTGCTCAGGCAACTGGGCTTCTCGAACATCGACGAGGCGTCCGACGGCAAGACCGCGCTCGCCAAGCTGCGCAGCAAGCCGTACGGGCTCGTCGTGTCCAACTGGAGCATGGAGGCGATGAGCGGCAAGGAATTGCTGCAGCGCATCCAGTCGGACGACCGCTGCAAGGATATGAAGTTCGTGATGATCGCCAACGACAATCACGAAGCCGACGACGGCGCGCGCGCCGGCGCCAGCGGCTACATCATGAAGCCGCTGAACGCGCAGTCGCTGAAGACGAAGTTGAGCGGCGTCATCGGCGCGTTCTAGGCGCCGACAACCATCACATTGCTAACGCCCCGCCCGCGAGCGCTCACGCGCTGCGCGGAATTCGCTTTGCGGGCTCCATTGCGGCCACACGTTCGAATCCGCCACGCGGCGGCCGACGGCGTAGAGCAGGCGCAGGTCGTTGGTCGCGCCGCTCATGTCCCAATCGTCGGTCACTTCGTCGTCGGGCTTGTGGTAGCGGCTGGCGATGTAGGCGTCCGAGAGCGCCCGTCCGCGCGCCGTGCCGCCGTCAACCATGTCGATGCCCGAGCCGGTGTAGAGCGTGGGCACGCCGATCTTGGCCAGGTTGAAGTGGTCGGAGCGATAGAACGACCCGCGCTCTGGGAACGCCTCCGGCGACACCACCCGGCCTTGCGCGCGCGCCGCTTCGGCGAGGTAGGTGTCGAGTTCGCTTTGCCCGTAGCCGACGACGATGATGTCGCGCGCCGGGCCCATGTTCGAGAGGCCGTCCATGTTGATCATGGTGGCGATGTTGGCGGGTTCGAAGGTCGGATGCTCGGCGTAGTATTGCGAGCCGAGCAGGCCGGATTCCTCGCCGGTGAGGGCTATGAAGGCGACGCTGCGCTGCGGCGCGCCGCCGGCGGAATAGGCGCGCGCCAATTCGATGAGGCCGGCGACGCCGGTGGCGTTATCCAGCGCGCCGTTGCAGATGTCGTCGCCATTGACGGGCGTGCAGCGGCCCAGGTGATCCCAATGCGCGCCGTAAATCACGGCTTCGTTCGGACGCTGCGCGCCACGCAGGACGCCGATGACGTTGCGCGATGAGTGCAGATCGATGTGAGTTTCCAGCGTGATAGAGCCGCGTGCGCGCAACGACTGAGCGCGGTAGCCGCGCGTCTGCGCACGGCTGCGCTCGCGGTCGAAGTCCAAACCCGCGCGCTGGAAGAGATCGCGCGCGATTCGGTTCTGGATCCAGCCCTCCACCTGCACACGGCTGCGGCCCAGGTCGTCGCGGGCGAGGTCGTGCTGGGGGCCGGTCCACGACGAGTTGACCACCGCCCACGGATAAGCGGCTGCGCCGTCTTCATGGATGATGATGGCGCCGGCTGCGCCCTGGCGCGCGGCTTCTTCATACTTGTAAGTCCAGCGGCCGTAATAGGTCATGGCGCGGCCGCGGAAGCCGCGATCGTCGCCGGTGTCGTAATCGGGATCGTTGATCAGGATGACGACGATCTTGCCGTGCACGTCGACGCCGGCGTAATCGTTCCAATTGTTCTCGGGCGCGACGATGCCGTAGCCGACGAAGACCAGTTCGGCGTTCTGCAGCGAGATGTGCGGGCTTTCCTGGCGCTTGGTCCAGGCGACGAAGTCGGTGCCGTACGCATAGGTCTGGGCGCCGAGCGTGAGCGTCGGATTGTTGGTGACTTCCGCGGTCGCCATCGGCACCGCTTGCGTCCAGCCGCCATTGTCGCCGCCGGGCGAGAGGCCCGCGGCGCGGAATTGTTCGGAGATGTAGGCGATCGAAAGCTCTTCGCCGCGCGTGCCGGGGCTGCGGCCTTCGAACTCGTCCGACGACAAGCGCCGCACGTGCGCCATCAGCGCGTCGGTGGAGAGCGGCGCGGGCGCGCTCGCTGCGGCTGCGCCGCCGCTATCTGAGGTCGCAGTCGGCGTACATGCGGCTGCGCCCAACATCAGCGCGGCCGCCATCCAATGGGCCAGTTTCATGCGCGTACGCCTCCCCAAGCTCTTCCCACGGCTCGGATGTAGACCAGCCGGAAGGTCCGTCAAATACTAAGCGTCAGACGGCGGATTGGCCGCCGTCGATGAGGTAGGTCTGACCGGTAATGAAGGCGCCGGCCGGTGCGGCCAGCAGCACCGCCATGCCGGCGATGTCGTCGGGCTCGCCGATGCGCCGGAGCGGCGCGCGCGCGGTGGACCGTTTCAGGATCTCCGGATTGTCCCACAGCGCCTTGGCGAAATCGGTCTTCACGAGGCCGGGCGCGATCGAGTTCACGCGCACATTGTCCGGCCCGAACTCGGCGGCGAGATTGCGCGCGAGCTGCATGTCGGCGGCTTTCGAGATGGCGTAGGCGCCCAACACTTCGGTGCCGCGTATGCCGCCGATCGAGGAGACGATGATGATCGAGCCGTCTCGGCGTTCGCGCATCTGCGGCGCGCACATCTGGATCAGCCAGTGGTTCGAAAGGATGTTGTTGTGCAGCGTCTTGGTGAATTGCTCGTCGGAGATCGCACCCATCGGGCCGAAGTGCGGATTGGTGGCGGCGTTGCAGACGAGAATGTCGATCTTGCCGAACGCCGCCATGGTTTCGTCGACGAGATGTTGCAGCGCGTCCTTCGCCGCGATGTTGGCGGGGATCGAGATCGCCGCCTTGCGTCCGACCGCCTTGTTGATTTCGGCGACGGTTTCCTCGCAGGCGTCGGCCTTGCGCGAGGAGACCACCACGTTGGCGCCGTGCTCGGCGAGCCGGTGCGCGATGGCTTTGCCGATGCCCTTGGAGGAGCCGGTGACGATGGCGGTCTTGCCGGTGAGATCGAACAGATTGGCCATGTGTCGCGCCTCCGGGATGCACCCTTACTCTAGGCGGCGCGCCAGCGGCCGGTCTAGGTTGCCGCCGAGGGAGGGGGCCGATGCGGCTGCGAGCGTTACTGGTTCTGGTGGTGGTGGCGGCGGCGCTCGCCGCTTGCGATCGGCTGAGCACGACGCCGGATCCCGCGGCGGAGAACCGGCGCGCCTGTGAGAACGCGCAGACCGAGCCGGCGAGGCGGCGCGACGCCTGTTCGGCCTGGATGGATGCAGGCGATCTCGACAGCGCCCAGCGCGCCGCGGCGCATGCGCATCGCGGGCTCGCAGCGCAGGCGGCGGGCGACGTCAGCTACGCGCTGCGCGATTTCGACGCGGCGCTCGATCTGCAGGCGGACAATGCCGAAGCGCTGGAGGGCCGCGGCCGCATCCTGCTCGCCTCCGGCCAGCTCGACGCGGCGGAGCCGATGGCCGATCAGCTCATCGCGATGAACCAGGCGCTCGGCGCGGCCAACTGGATCAAGGGTTCGGTCGCGCTGCAGCGCAGCGACTTTGCGGCGGCGGTCGAACACTTCAACGCATCGATCTCGGCCGATGGGCGCAACGCAATGGCCTATGCGGGCCGTGCGCGCGCGAAACAGCGCCAGGACGACCTCGCCGGTGCGCTCGCCGATTACGACGCGGCGCTGCGCATCGACGGCGAACTCGGCGAAGCGCACGCGGGCCGCTGCTGGGTGCGGCTGACGCAGTCGGGCAAGGACAAGGACAATGATGGGCCCGCGCGCGCCGATGCGGAGGCGGCTGTCCGGCTTGAACCGGATCGGCTCGAAGCCCGGCTCTGCCTCGGCATTCTGCAATTGCGTGCGCGCCAATGGGATGAGGCGCGCGACACGTTCGACGCCGCGGCGCGGCTGTCGACCGGCAATCCGATGGCGTTGTTCGGGCGCGGCGTCGCCCGCCGCCGCGGCGGCGACGGCCGCGGCACCCATGACATGAACCAGGCGCGCGACTTCGACCGCCACATCGGCGAAACCTTCGACGATCTGGGTGTGGCGACGTTCTAGTGCGCCGCCCGAACATTCCGGTGGTCCAAAGACGCTAGGCCAGCGCGCTCATGGCGTAGGTTGCGCGCGCGCCTTCTGGGGCAAGCGCTGCATTCACTTTCTCCGGATCGAGCGCGCCATTGCTCCAGAGCGCTTCGCCGTGCATGCCGGAGGCCACGAAGAGGACGTCGATGCCTTGCCGGTTGGCGCCAAGAAGATCGGTTGGCACGCCGTCGCCGATGGCGAGGATACGCGCCTTGTCGGGCGCTGCACCCAACGCAGCGAGTTCGCGGTAGGCCAGCTCGTAGATCGGCGGATAGGGCTTGCCGGCCATGATGACGCGGCCGCCGAGCTTTTCGTAATCGCGCGCCACCGCGCCGGCGCACCAGATCATGCGGTCGCCGAACTGGACGATAATGTCGGGATTGGCGCAGAGCATGTCGAGATCGCGGGCGCGGGCCTCGCGAAGAATCTGAGCGTAGTCGGCAGGCGTTTCGTTGTCGTCGTTGAGGCCGGAAATAGCGACGAACCGCGCTTGCGCCAGCGGCGCCGTCGCGAGGCCGAGGCCCTCCCAAAGCTGGCGATCGTAATCGTCAGGCCCGATCTTGTACATCGGCCCCGGCGCGCGCAGGGCGAGTTCGGCGCGGATGGCGTCGCCCGAAGTGACGATCGCGTCCCACGCATCGCGCGGCACGCCGGCGCGATCGAGTTGCGCCGGAATCGGGCCGCGCGGTTTGGGCACATTGGTGATCAGGATGACGCGCTTGCCCGCGGCGCGCGCCCGCTGCAGCGCTGCGCACGCAGCCGGGTAGGCGGTTCGGCCGTTGTGCAGCACGCCCCACACGTCGCACAGGATGGCGTCGTAGCTGGCGGCGATGGCGTCAAGTGAAGAGAGAATTTTCATAAGTACCTTCAGTCATCCTGGACGTACGGAGCACGGCCGGGATCCAGGGGCGGCATGCGCCGGTGCGCTACGATCTCCTGTATCCCGGTCACGCGCCGCGTGCCCAGGATGACGGAGGAATAGGTCGCGTTCATCTTAATTCCCGAAGGCGCGCTTCAATCAACGCCGCGTTGGCGTCGGCTTGCTCTGGACCCGCGTCCGGCAGGCAGTGCAGCACCAGGTCGGCGAAGGCGCGCTGCGGCTCGACGTGGGTCTCATGCATCGGGCGTACGCTGTGGAAAAACTGCGCCAGCACCGCACGCGGGGCGCGGCCGCGTTCCTCCACGTCGCGGATCATGCGCCGGCCGAGGCGCAAGGCTTCATCGGCTTCGACATAGACTTTGACGTCAAACAAGGCGCGCAGATCGGCGGGCGCCAGCAGATGGATGCCTTCGACGATCAATGTCGTGGCGTGCGCGACGCGCTCTATCTGTGCGCGGCGTGTGTGCGTCACGAGATCGTAGAGCGGCCTGTCGAAGCCGCTTCCTGCGCGCGCCAGCCTCAGGTGCTCCCGGAGCAGGCTATGCTCCTTGGCTTCCGGTGCGTCGAAATTGTAGGTGGCGGCATCGAAGTCGCGCACTGTGCTGGCGCAGCGATAATAATCGTCTTCCGCGATCACCACCGCGCCGCGCCCGAGCCGGCGGGCGAGCGCTTGCGCGATGGTGGTTTTGCCGGCGCCGGAACCACCGGTGATGGCGACGAGGAGCGTCATGGCTTGCTCTTAGCGCCGTCGCGGACGCGCTGCACTCTCGTTGGTCAGGCCACGCGCCCATGCTGCTGGCGCCGCAGCAGGAACTCGCGCGGCGGCTGGGTTTCTTCCATCAGGCTTTCCTTGATCGCGCGCGGCGCGCCGAACAGGTGGCCTTGGCCGTAGGGCACGTCGAGGTCCAGGACCTCAAGCACCAGTTCTTCGCTCTCGATGCGCTCGGCGATGATGTCGACGCCATAGCGCTGGAACACGGCCGCGACATCGATCGGCGCGATCTCGCGTACGATGGCCGAGCGCGGGCGAACGCCGTTGCGCACGATCTGGTCGACCATGGTGCGCCCGGCGATCTTCACGTAGCGCACGCCGGAACGCTCCAGGTCAGGCAGATCGAGCTCGACCGACGTCACTTTGTCGATCGAGAAGCGGAAGCCCAGATCCACCAACTTGGCCATGGCGCGCGCTTCGATCGAGCTGCGCGCTTCGTAAGCTTCCTGCGGCACTTCGAAGATCACGCTGCCGGCGAGGTCGCGGTTTTCGCGCATGAAGTCGTGGAATTGCGGGAAGAAGCTTTCGTCGGCCAGCGCCGACGGCGAGAGATTGCAGAAGATGCCGATGCGGCGGTCCTGCTTCATCAGTTTCCGCACGATCTGCACGCAGCGGAAGAGGAGCACGTTGTCGATGGTCGACATCAGCCCCGCCTGTTCGGCGGCGGGGATGAATTCCTGCGGCAGGATCAAGCGGCCCGTCGCGTCCTTGAGGCGCGTGAAGCCTTCGTAGAACGCGGTCTTGCGCTGCGGCAGCTGCACGATCGGCTGAAGATGCAGCTCGACGCGGTTCTCCATCAAAGCTTCGCGCACGAGATCCATCGGGCCGTGCGCGGCGCCTTGCATCGCAGCCACGTTCGGCGAGGCTTGAATGGCGCTGATGCGCGCATCCATCGCCGCGCCCAGCTTGTTGACGATCTGATCGATGAGCGCGAGTTCGGGCTGTGCGGGTGCGGGCGGTGCGAGCTGCGGCGCCGGCGTGCCGAAGGCGGCTGCAGTTTCCAATTGCTCGAGCCGCGTGTGAATGGCGTCGATGTCGGCGGTGATCTCGCGGTGCGCGCCGCGCAGTTTGTCCATGTCGCCTTTGATCCTGCGCTCGGCTTGGCCGATGCGGCCCGCCGCGAAGCTTGCAGCGATGCCGGCGTGAGTCACCGCGCACGCGGAGAAGAGGCCGATGCCGCCCAGGAACGCCGACGCCGCGTCCTGCGCGCCAACCTGATTGAGCGCGAGCCCCACGGTCAGCGAGATGAGCGCGTAGCCCGCATAGAGCAGCGCATGGGTAATGATCGGCATGGGTCGTTCGTGCCCCGAATCCTAAGCGTCCCATCGGAGCGCTGACGCGGTTGACGGAGCATTAACCCCGGCAAGTTTTGCCCAGCTTGACGTAATTATTGTAATGCGATAATAAATTATCGTCCAATTTGGGAGTTTGGCCGCATGGCCCCTGAAACCGAGCAGACCCGCGACAGCATCTGGCGCGATTCCGTCATCCGCGCCGCCGCCGAGGCCTCCCGGCTGCAGCCGCTGGCGACGATCTTCCTTGGCGCGGCGCTGCTGCTGATTTTGGGGCGCTACATCATCAGCCCGATCGCCGAGGCGTTCTTCAGCGAATACGGCAACGAGCGCGACGTCCAGGAGCTGGCGCGTAACTTCATCGACGCCGGTCCGCCGCTCATCCTCGCCTGGGGTCTCTGGGAGACCCGCAACTATCTGGGCCGCCTCGCCAAGGGCGAAGTCTGGGGCCCGGCGACGGCGCAACTGCTGGGCCGCGTCGGCGATGCGCTCTTGTGGGCGGCGGCGATGGCGATGCTCGTCGCGCCGAATCTGCGCAATTGGATCGAGGGCAGTTTCGGCGGCTTGGATTGGCAATTCGAAGCGGAATACCTCGTGCTCGCCGGCTTGGGGCTGTTGCTCTCGCTGATCGCGCGCGTGGTTCGCAATGTTGTCGAGGTCGCCGCAGCCCTGAAGGCCGACAGCGACCAGATCGTGTGAGGAGGCAATGACCCTCTTGATGAATCCCGAAGCACCGCTCTCCCGCGCGCAGAAGCTCGCGTCCGGCACGGGCGCCTGGGTGACGGTCGGCGTCGTCTTGGTGCTGGCTTCGACCGCAGTCGAGTTCTTCGCGCCGCCGCTGCGCCAGCTGTTCGCCGGCGACGTGACTTGGCGTTCGCTTGTCCAGACCGTGGGCGCCCAGGCCGTCCTGGCCACGCCCAACGTGTTGCTGGCGATCGCGCTCTGGCAATTGAAGACGGTGCTCGATGAGTACGAGCGCGCCAATTTTTTCACCAACCGCGCCTCGCATGCCGTGCGCCGCGCCGGCGAATGGGCGCTCTGGGCCATGGGCTACAAGATCGTTGCAGCCGGCACGCTTTATGGCTGGATCATGCAGACTTCGCGCGGCATCGACATCAATTATGAGAGTTTCGATCTGGGGCTGATCGCGTTCGCCGGCTTCGTCATGCTGGCCGGACGCGTCTTGGAGGCGGCCACGGCGATCAAGCAAGAGAACGACCAAATCGTCTGATGCGCATCGTGGTTACGCTCGACGTCATGCTGGCCCGCCGCAAAATGCGCGCGAAGGACCTGGCTGAGCGCATCGGCATCACCGAAGCGAACCTGTCGCTCCTGCGCACGGGCAAGGTGAAGGGCGTGCGCTTCGAGACGCTGGCGAAATTGTGCGCGGCGCTCGATTGCAAGCCGGGGGATTTGCTGGAGGTGGAGGCGGGGGAGGAGCCTGTGGCGTCTTCCGATGATGCGGATGCGGGCGAAACCTAACTCACTCCGTCATCCTGGACGTGCGGAGCACGGCCGGGATCCAGGGGCCAACAAACGCCGCTCTACGATCCCCTGGATCCCGGTCACGCTCCGCGTGCCCAGGATGACGGAGGCTATTGAGAGCCGTTCAGAAACAACTGCGCCGCTTGCAGCAGATACACCGCCCCCAGCCCCGTCACGATCCAACGCGTGTACTTCAAGAAGCTCACGTCGCTCAGCCGATTGAGGATGCGTCCGCCAAACACAGCGCCCAGCATCGCCAACGGCGTCGCCACAACAAAGAACCACCACGGCGGCAACCCCGTCGCTTGCGCTGACGCGAACAGCGGCACGCCATAGAAAATCATCTTCACCGTGTGGCTGAAGGCCTGTGTCGCGGCTTTGGTGGCGACGATCTGGTGGCGCGTCAGCGCCGTGCGCACGAAAAAGACGTCGAGCAGCGGGCCGGAGACGCCGGCGATGACGTTGAGGCCAGTGACGAACAATCCGCATGCGATGGCATGGCCGCGCTTGGCGGCGTCGAGATGGAATTTGTTCTTCGGCAGCCAGGCCAAGCCGGGGACCAGGCCCAGCATCAGATAGACCCACGCCTTCGTCGGCGAATAGACGACGCCGGCGAGGATGGCGGCGGCGATGGCCGAGCCCAGCCCGTAGAACAAAATGATCGGCCACTGGATGAAGCGCCGGTGCAGCACCGCGCGCCAGCCGTTGGACACGAACTGCACCGCGCCGTGCGTCACCATGGCGGCGGCGACAGGCATGGCGAGCGTCAGCCCGCCCATCAGCATCAGCCCGCCGGCCATGCCGAAAACGCCCGACACCGTGGCGGTGACGAGCACGAGAACAAGCAAGAGCACCGTGGTCATGCACGGCCTCCCGCGGAGCGAATTGCGAGCGAGATCACGCGCGCCTCCTCAAGATTGAGTTATGGAGAACGGCGCGGCGGGGAGCGCCCCGGATGGCCGCCTGAGGCGACGCTCGCGTCAGCATTAATGTATGCCTGTTCGCTTGGCGTTGCAATTCAAGCGCATCAAAGTCCTCAGTCATCCTGGGCACGCGGAGCGCGGCGATCCGGCCGCACTCCGCACGTCCGGGATGACTGAGCTAGGCTTGGTGCCGCCCGAGCCTCGTGCCAGTGTCCGCTCTTTGCCGGGGGCTTTCGTGACGCTTGAGCAGATTTCCTATCTCAGCCAGACCATCGCCGCCGTCGCGGTTATCGCCTCTCTTGTTTTCGTCGGCGTGCAAATTCGCCAGAGCGAAAAGAGCCAGCGCGCCGTGATGCATGACAACCGGCTGCGGGTACTGCGCGAGACGGCGCTCCACATTTCGTTGCCTGGCGTGACGGAGAGCTACATTAAGGGGAGCAATGGCGATCCGGACATCACGCAGACGGAGTGGACGCAATTCCTCTTTGTGATGGCGGTCCAGGACATCACGCGCGACGAGCAATACCGGCAATATCGCGAGGGACTGATCAGTGCGGAGCGCTGGCGCCAGTCGCAGGCGACGATCATGTCTTCTATGACATTGCCGGGCTACAGGGCGATCTATCATATAAACAGACCCTTCTTCAGCGTCGAGTATCAGGCGCTGCTGGATGGGATGCTGAAAGACATCATGCCGACAGACCCAGACTGGAGATTTGAGGCCTGGAAGTCGCTCGCGGCGGCTGAGCGCGCCCGGATCGGCGGTGCTGCGCCGGCAGCAGCGGCTGCGCGGGAAGCCCAATGATTTTGCGCCGCATGCGGGAGCACGCCACAACGCACAACCGGTTCGCGGTCGCGATTGATCTTGTGATTGTCGTTCCTGGCGTCTTTTTGGGCGCCCAGGTCGGCAACTGAAACGACGCGCGCGCTACTGGATCGTGCTGGTGAACAGGACAGACCAGCCCACGGTCAGCACAAAAATCCCCAGGCCCGCCGTCCACTGCGCCCAGCGCTCGCGCACGAAAAGCGCCAGCAGGCAAAGCAGCAGAAACGGCAGGTTGCTCAGGCATTGCTGCAGCGCGAGTTCTGGCGCCGATGTGCGCAAGAGCACCCATGACCCGCCCATGAAGATGAGCAACAGAAGCGCGAACAAGCCGTAATAGAGCCGGCGCGTCTTCCAATAGAATGCGTCCATGTCGATCGGCCGGTCGTGCGACGGCTCCGGTACGGCCGCGACGCACAAGAAGTAGATGACGATGGGATAGGTGAAGATGACGGCGATGGTCAGCAGATCCCATGCCGGCAGGCTGCGAAGGTCCCACAAGGCGAGCCAATCGACGAAGACCTGAAGCAGCGCATTCAGAATGGCGAGGGTCAAGAGCGGCGAGAAACGCACGCGTTCGCGCGCTGCGATAAGAGCGCCGACGCCCGCAAGCAGATGCGCCATCGCCATCGCGAACACGAAGGACAGCAGGATGAGGACGAAATCGAACTTATCCATCGGCGGACTCATGTCCGCCGGATGGCGCGAGGCGTTCCTCCAACCCTGCGCGCACGGCCGGCCAGTCTTCCCGGATCACGGAGTACCAGGCCGTATCGCGCAGCGTGCCATCCGCCCGCCGCATGTGCTTGCGGTGGACGCCTTCGAACTGCGCGCCCATCTTGAGCATCGCCCCGCGCGAGGCCTCGTTCAGCGCGTCCGTCTTCAACTCCACGCGTTCGGCGCCTTGGTCGAAGGCGTTGCCGATGAGCAGCAGCTTGCAGGCAGGGTTGACCGCCGTGCGCTGTTCGGCGGGGACGTACCAAGTCGAGCCGATCTCCACGCCGGCGTCGCGGTTGCGGATGTTGAGGTAACAGGATTGCCCCACCACCACGCCGCCGCGCAGCACGGCGTGCGGGATGGCGCGGCCGGCGGCCTGGTCGGCGCGCAGGATGTCCCAGTAGAGGCGGTAGCCTTTCGTGGCGACCGGCACGGGCATGTGGCGGAAGATCGCGGGGTCGATCAGCGACGCGGCCGTCAGCCCCTCCAAATGCCGATCTTCGAACGGTTCGAGGCGGATGTCGCCGCGTTCGAGTTTCCTAGCGGCAAGCTCCATGGCGGCGATTGCTCCTCCAGCGCAGGGGCTTTAGCGTGCAGACAAACGCTGCGCCAGAGACAGGCGACGCGGGAGGACGCGCCATGCATTTCGAACACTCCGCAAAAACCCAGGAATGGATCGGCAAGGTCCAGAAGTTCATGGACGATCACATCGTCCCGGCCGTGCCCCAGTACGAAAAAGAACAAGCGGAAGGCGGGCGCTGGAAGGTGATTCAGGTCGTCGAAGACCTGAAAGTGAAGGCCAAGAAGCAGGGTCTGTGGAATTTCTTCATGCCGCCGTCGAGTGGGCACCCGAAGATCGACGATACGTTTAATTTTGAAGGCGAGCAGCTTACCAATCTCGAATACGCGCCGCTGGCCGAGATCATGGGCCGCGTCGGCTTCGCTTCGGAAGTGTTCAATTGCTCGGCGCCTGACACCGGCAACATGGAAGTGCTGGAGCGCTACGGCACACGGTCGCACAAGGACCAGTGGCTGAAGCCGCTGATGAACGGCGAGATCCGCTCGGCGTTTCTGATGACCGAGCCCGGGGTGGCGTCGTCGGACGCAACCAACATCCAGTGCGAGATCAAGCGCGACGGCGACGAGTACGTGATCAACGGCCGCAAGTGGTGGTCGAGCGGCGCCGGCGATCCGCGCTGCAAGGTCGCGATCCTGATGGGCAAGACCAATCCGGATAATCCCAAGCACAGCCAGCAGAGCCAGATCCTGGTGCCGCTCGACGCCAAAGGCGTGAACATTCTGCGCCCGCTGACCGTGTTCGGGTACGACGACGCCCCGCACGGGCACATGGAAATCGAACTCAAGAATGTCCGCGTGCCGGTCGAGAACCTGCTGCTGGGCGAAGGCCGCGGCTTTGAAATCGCACAGGGCCGGCTGGGCCCAGGGCGCATTCACCATTGCATGCGCACGATCGGCGCGGCCGAGCAGGCGCTGGCGGCGCTCTGCAAGCGCATCACCAACCGCGTGGCCTTCGGCAAGACGATTGCCGAACACAGCGTGTGGGAGCAGCGCATTGCCGAAGCCCGCACCGAGATCGACATGTGCCGCCTCTTGTGCCTGAAGGCCGCCTACATGATGGACGTCGCCGGCAACAAGGTGGCCAAGAACGAGATCGCCATGATCAAGCTGGCGGCCCCGCGCATGGCGCTGAAGATCATCGACGACGCCATCCAGGCGCATGGCGGCGCCGGCGTCTGTCAGGATTTCGGCCTGGCCAAGAGCTATGCCGGCATCCGCACGCTCAGACTCGCCGACGGCCCGGACGAAGTGCATGCGCGCTCGATCGCGCTCAATGAGCTGGCGAAGTACGGCTGGACCGGCAAGCGCAAGAAGGACGACGGCGTCAGCCTTCCCGGCATGCGTTGATGCTGGTTGCCTGGTGGGTGAATGCGCTGGCGCTTGCGTTCGGCGTTGTTCTCGGCGTGCGCGCCTTGCTCGATCCGCGTTGGGCGGCGAAGTTCGTGCGCCTGAAGGCGGATGAGCAAGGCGGCGGTTTCGCAGAGTTTCGCGCCACCTATGGCGGCGTCTTCGCGGGCGCGCACGTGGCGGCTTTGGCGCTGTCGCTCAAATACGTGACCAGCGGCAGTCCGGTGATCGGCGTTTGCGCGACGGGCGCTGCGGCTGTGCTCGCCGCCGCCTGGGGCGGCGCCGCGTTCGGGCGTGCGCTGAGCTATTGGCGCGATGACACGCGCACGCCGTTCAATCGGCTGTCGATGGGCGTCGAAGCGGCGATGGCGCTGGCGATCGGCGTGCCCTGGTTGCTGTGGGCTTTGAGCAAGCCCTAACCCTTCCCCAAGAACACCACCGCCGCGCCGGTCGCGATCAGCGCGAAGCCGACGAGGTGGTTCCAGCCGAGCGGCTCTTTCAAGAACAGCCACGAAAACCCGACGAACACGCAGAGCGTGATGACTTCCTGCATGGTCTTCAGCTGTGCGGTGGAATAGACGGCGCGGCCGATGCGGTTTGCGGGCACGGCGAGGCAATATTCGATCAGCGCGATGCCCCATGAGACGGCGATGACGATCAGGAGGGGTGAGGTGCGATTGTTCTTCAGATGGCCGTACCAGGCGAAGGTCATGAAGATGTTCGATGCGATCAGCAGAAGAATGGGTGCGATCTGCGGCGAGGTCAGTGCGGGCATGTGGTCCTCGTGGTCTGGCGTGGCGGACGCCACCTAACGCGGTTTCGGCAGTTTTGAAAAATAACTAGACCGGTCGTCATAGTGGCGCTACACAGGTCGCGAACGAACAGCCCGCGAATTCTGCATGGAACTCCGCGGCCTGCGCGCGCGAACGCGCCGGCGGCGACTGCGAGCCCATGCGCGCTCTGACGCGGACTGGTGTTCAGAGGAGGACAAACCCATGCCGCTCACGCTCTACAACAACAACCTCTCGCCTTATGCCTCGCGCAACCGTCTGCAAGTACGCGCCAAGGGGCTTGAAAACGAAATCGCGCTGACCCCGCGCCCGGATGTCGAAATCTATCGCACCATCTCGCCGACCGCGAAAATGCCGGCGCTCGATGTCGGCGGCTTCGTGCTGCCAGAGAGCGAGACCATCGCGGAATATATCGAGGAGCGCTTCCCTGAGCCGTCGCTGCATGGCCGCGATGCGCTCGGCCGCGCGAAGGTGCGTTTGTTTGCGCGCTTCGTAGATGTGTATCTGACGCCCGGCTTCAACATCCTCTTCGCGCAAGCGGGCGCCAAAGAGCGCGACGCCAAGAAGATCGAAGAAGGTCTGGCCATGCTGGCCGAGGGGCTGGGCTACATCGATCACTATCTGGGTGACGCCGCTTACGCCGCCGAAGGCCGCTTGACGCTGGCCGATTGCGCGCTGGTTCCGGCGCTCTTCTACGCCAACCTGATCCCCACCATGTTCGGCGGCAAGGCGTTTCTGGGCCACGGCAAGGTGCAGCGCTATTACGCGCGCATCACCAGCGAAGACGCGCACGCCAAGCGCGTCGCGGAAGAGATGGGCGTCGCGCTGCAGGAGTGGATGGCGAGCCAGCGCTGAGGCGCGAAGCCAGCATCTCTGTGCCCGCTGTGTAACCGCCGTGCCGCTGTGGTTTTCCTTTTCACCACGGCGGCACCGCGAAGTCACAGCGGGCACAGCGTCAGAAATCGTTGATGCTGGTGTCGGCGCGGCGTTGCCAGGCGCGTTGGGGTAAGCCGCAGGTTGCGGGATCGAAGCTCTGGCGCGTCAGCACGATGGAGTTCGTGGGCGTTTCTTCAAGCCGCACTTCGCCGACGCTGAAGGGAAGCTTGTCGGCTTCCAGGAAAGCCGAGAGCTTCAGCCAGAACGAGGCCGCCAGCGCCTCGGTCGTCGGATCGCCGGGAAACGTCATGATGCCGGCCAGCCGCTGCGGCTCGCGCTCGCGGAAGTAGCCGATCAGCGGATCGTCAACGCCCAGCATGAAGGCGTTGTCGACGTGGTGGTCGATCCAATCGTGCCAGCGGCCCTTGGCGCGCTCGAACGAGACGACCTGATTGTCGCCGCCGAAGCGGAATTTCTCATGCGGATCGAGGCGAACGGTGACGTATTCGTTGTGTCCGTGCGGGACGGCGCATTTGCTCGCGGGATCGGACAGGAGCCGATGCGCCATCGCGTAGCGGCGGGTGAATTGAAACGCAGCCATGTGACTTCCCCGGGCCGACCGCAGCACAGACGGACGCCCACGGCGGTTCGTGTAGTCGCAACGGCGATTTCAGGCAATCAAGCGGTGTAGAGCACGTCGCTGCAGCTAGCGGCGCCCGTCGTCGTCCCAGACAGGCTCGCCCAGATTGACCTTCTCGGGCGGCGTCAGTGCGCCGACGCCGGCGCCGACGATGGCCCCCGGAATGGCGCCGACGCCACCGGCCACCAGGCCCACACCGCCGCCGATTGCAGCGCCGGAGGCCATGCGATCGCCGAGCTGCGTGCCGCAGCCGGCCAGGGCCACAGTCGCACACGCGGCCAGAACGAGCTTCTTCATCCCAATCTCCTCAAATCGCTGAGAAAGCGCCGGCGGCGAGGAAAGCCGCTGGGCAAAGCTTTTTCATGGCGGTAACGCGCCTGGAACTCTGGTGTTCCCGCTAGAACCAGCGCCGCCAGCGGGCGATGGCGAAGAGCGCAGCCGGCGCCGCAATCATTAACCCGAACGCAACCCACGGCCCCCAGGCGGTCTTGAACCAGTTCATCGCTTCGAAATTCATGCCGAAGATCGATGCGATGAGCGTCGCCGGCACGAAGGCGATGGTTGCGAGCGAGAGCGCTTTCAGCACGTCGGTCTGATTGGAATCGACAAGCCCAAGCACGGCGTCCTGAATGTAGGAGATGCGCGCCTGCAATTGTTCGGCGATGCGCTCGAGTTCGCCGACATCGCGCTCCATCGCCGCGAGTTGGGTGGGGTCAAGCGCGTGGCGCTTGCAGACCGAACGCGTGAACGTGAGCAGGCGGTGCAGGCTCGTGAGACTCTCATGGCTCAGCGCGTTGAGCGAGCCGATGCGTCCGAGTTCGCGCAGGCTCTCGCGCAGGTCCGGCTGCGGCTCGGTCATGAAGATGCCGGTGGAAAGCTTGCTGGCTTCCTTGGTGCTCTCGGAGAGCAAGTCCGCCAGCCGCTCCAGCGCGCCTTCGATCAGCGCGATGAACACATCGGCCCCCGTCTTGGCCGAGCCGATGCGCGCGGACGCGCGGCCCTTGCCGACTTCGAAGGCGCGCGGGCTGATCTGGCGCACGGTGACGAGCTTGCCGGCGATGAGAATGAAGGTCACTGCGCCGGATATGAACGGCCCCTCGTCGCGCTTGCCGAGCAGCGTAGCGGTGAGGTGCAGCGCTTCGCCGTCTTCATAGAATCGTGCGCTCTCTTCGAAGGCGCTGCGCTCTGCGGGCGTGGGCACGTCGACGCTGAGTGCGGCCTCGACCGTGCGCTCTTCGGATTCATCCGGCTTGTCGAGATCGATCCAGATCGCGTCCGGATCTGAGGCCGACTGCGCCATGGCGCCGCCGCGGGCGATGATTCGAAGCATGGCGGGGATGTAGCGCGTCGAATGCTGACGCTCAACGCGGCGAATGGAGCTGCATACGTGGGGCTCGGATCGCAGCCCGGCTTCCGCCGGGGCTGCGTCCGAGAAACGTCTGCGTCTAGTGCTCGTCCTTCGCCACGCCGCCGCGCGCCATCACGAACGGGACGTGCATAAAGGTGGCGACGTCGGTCAGCGGATCGCCGTCGACAGCGATGATGTCGGCGGACATGCCGGGCGCAAGACGGCCGGTGACGGTGTTGAGCTGCAGGTGATCGGCCGCGGCGACCGTGGCGAATTGGATGGTCTGCAACGGCGTATAGCCCGCTTCCACAAGCAGTTGGAATTCGCGCGCGTTCTGGCCGTGCGGCGAGACGCCGGTATCGGTGCCATAGGCGATGCGCACGCCGGCGGCGCGAGCGCGGCGGACCATGCGGACGAGATCGGGGCCGACTTGGCGCGCTTTCGCTGCTTGCGCCGGCGTCAGCACGCCGCCGCGGTCAGCCAATTGGCCGACCCACCAGCCGGCCATCATGGTCGGCACCAGGTAGCGGTTGCCGCGGCGGAGCATGCGGATGCTTTCGTCGTCGAGGTAAGTGCCGTGCTCGATCGAGTCGACGCCGGCGCGGAGTGCGGCGTTGATGCCGTCGACGCCGTGCGCATGCGCGGTGACGCGCCGGCCCATCATGTGCGCCGCCTGCACGATGGCGGCGAGTTCCGGGTCTGTTAGCTGTTGCGAGACGCCGGCCGCGGTGTTGGAAAGGACGCCGCCGGTTGCAGTGATCTTGATGACATCCGCGCCGGCCTGGATCTGACGGCGCGTGGCGCGGGCGCACGGGTCGGCGCCGGAGCAGGCGGAAATCGAGCGCAGCACCTGCAGCACGTCCGGCGCAAAGCCTTGCGCGTCGGCGTGGCCGCCGTCGGGCGTAATCGCCGAGCCGGCCGCGATGATGCGCGGGCCGGGGATGCGGCCTTCGGCGATGCCACGGCGCACGGCGAAGATGGCGTCGTTGCTGGCGCCCAGATCGGCGACCGTGGTGAACCCAGCCATCAGGGTGATGCGCGCATTGCTGGCGCCGCGCACCGCCTGGTCGGAGACAGAGAGCTGCACTTCTTCCAGCAACTGGTTCGGCCCCAGTTCGCTGGTGAGGTGGACGTGGCTGTCGATCAGCCCGGGCAGCACGAAGCGATTGCGCGCGTCGACGACGCGGGCGCCTTCGCGCGTCACGTAGCCGGCTTCGATGCTCATGATCTTGCCGTCGCTGCCGACGAGGATGGACTGCTCGGTGAGTACGCGCCCGGTGGTTGGATCGGCGAGCAGACGCCCCGCGTGAATAATGGTCGCGACCGTCGGCGTCGCCTGCTGTGCGAACGAGCCCGACGTGCTCAGCATGATCAACGCGCAGAGCGCGGCGGCGAAAGAAATGACGCGGTGCAGCATGAAAAGGCGTCCCCCGAGATAGATGCGCCGTTGATCCGGCGCGCCGGGGGGCGGCGTCAACTGGTTACGCTTGGGATTGGTCGTTTTGAGCGGGCGACGGTCGCGGGAGGCGCTGGGTTATGGCGGCGGTCGAGGTCGAATTGGGTGGCTACGCAGAGCGCTATTGCAGCGACCAGCATCAGGGCTGCGGTCAGCCAGCCTGCCGTGCCGTGGAGGTCGGCGAACCTATTCCAGCCCCAGTGCATGAGCATGGCGGGCGCCAGCGCGCCCTGCGCGCCGTTGGTCACCCACGCCATCAACACAGACAGCGCCAGCGTGCAGACCAACCAGGGGATGAACGGTATCTGTGATTGCGGCATGCCGGCGATGAAGAAGGCAGGCACGTGCCACAGCGCCCAGATCGCACCGAGCAGGAGCGCCGCCTGAACGCCGTTCATGCGTTGAAGTAAACGCGGCAGGGCAAAGCCACGCCAGCCCAGCTCTTCGCCGAGCGGTCCGGGATCGGCGAGCGTGGCCGCGGCGAGACCGGCAAGTCCCGCCGGCGCCAAAAGACTCGCAAGCGGAGGCGGCTCGCCCGATGCCGCTGCCGCCAGCCAGCGCGGCGCGACGCCGAGGCAAAGCGGCAACAGAATAGCCGCCGCTAGCCAAATCGGATTGATGCGCCACCGCAGCAGGCGGCTCAGCAGGTCCCGCAGTGCGTGAGCGCCTTGCCAGCGTGCGCAGATGAGCGCTGCGACCGATGGCGCGAAGACGGCCAGATAGATGATCGGGCTCGTGAATGTCATCGCGCCAAACAGCGACGACATTTGCGATGGCAAAACAAGGTAGAGCGCGCCTGGAGCCCAGCACAGCAGGAACGCCAAGCGGAAAAACCAGCGCAGCGATCCGCCTGTCACTTAAGTCCGGCGCGCTGGGCGTACATAAAGGAGGCGCTGGCGAGTGGGCGGATGCGCTGGATCATCTGGGCGGCGTGCGCTGACGCTGCCGTGCCGTCCCGCACGCGTCCGGCGATGCCCTGCAGAATGCAGGCGAGGCGAAAGGCGTTGTAGGAGAAGTACCAGTCGAGGGCTGGGATGCCGTCGCGCCCGGTGTGCTCGCAATAGAGCCTTACGGTCTCTTCCTGCGTCGGAATGCCCAGGGCGGCCACATCGCGGCCGCCGAGGCCGGAGCGCCCGTCACTCGGCATCACCCAGTTCATGAGATAATAGGTGAAGTCTCCCAGCGGATCGCCGAGCGTCGAGAGCTCCCAATCCAGCACCGCGATGACACGCGGCTCGGTCGGATGCAGCACCATGTTGTCGAGGCGATAATCGCCGTGCACGATCGAGGTGCGCTCGCCCGGCGGAATGGTGACCGGCAGCCATTCGATGAGCTTGTTCATCTCATCGATGTTTTCGGTTTCGCTCAGTTTGTATTGCTTCGACCAGCGATCGATCTGGCGTGCGAAGTAATTGCCCGGCTTGCCGTAATCGCCGAGGCCGATGGCCTGGTAGTCGGTGTTGTGCAGGCGTGCGAGCGTGGCGATCTTGTTTTCATAGATCGCGCGGCGCTCTGAACTCTCCATCCCCGGCAGCGCGCCGTCCCACAGGATGCGGCCTTCGACCATGTCCATGACATAGAACATCGCGCCGATGACGCTGTCGTCGCTACAGAGCGCGTATTGTTTGGCGACGGGGAAGCCGGTCGGATAGAGCGCCGCCATGACGCGATGTTCGCGGTCGACCGCGTGCGCGCTGGGCAGGAGCTTGCCGCTGGGCTTTTTGCGCAGGACGTATTTCTTCGTCGGCGTGACCAGCTGATAAGTCGGGTTCGATTGGCCGCCTTTGAATTGATTGAGCGTCAGCGGGCCCTTGAAGCCATCGACGTTGGCTTCCAGCCAGCGCGCCAGCGCGACTTCATCGAGCTTGTGGCGCTCCTCCACGGGCTTCGTGCCGGAGAACGCTTCCTGGGGATCGGTGGTGGCCATGGCGCGACCTTAAGGACGCACGCGACGGAAGCGCAAGCTAGTCCAGCGCCCGCCAGGCTATATCGGTGCGGCAGAAGCCGCCGGGCCAGTCGATGGCGTTGACGGCGGCGTAGGCGCGGGTGACGGCGTCGCGCAGGGTGTCGCCGAGCGCGGTCACGTTGAGGACGCGACCGCCGGCGGCGCGCAGCAGGCCCTCTTCGTCGCGCTTGGTGCCGGCGTGGAAGATCACGACTTCCTTCACTTGCGCCGCCTCTTCCAGGCCGCGGATCACCGAGCCGGTGAGCGGCTCATCGGGATAGCCGTTCGCGGCGTAGACGACGGTGACGGCAGGGCGCGCGTCCCACTCCAGCGGCGCGGCGCGCGCGAGATCGCCCTGTGCCGCGGCGAGCAGCGTGGGCAGGAAATCCGACTTCAGCCGCCGCATCAGCGTCTGACATTCGGGATCGCCGAAGCGGACATTGTATTCGATGAGTTTCGGCCCGTTGGGCGTGATCATGAGACCCGCAAACAGCACGCCCTTGAACGGGCGGCCCTCGGCTTTCATGCCGCGTACGGTCGGCATGATGATCTGCTCCATCACCTGATCGCGCGCGGCGTCGGTGAAGACGGGCGCCGGCGAATAGGCGCCCATGCCGCCGGTGTTGGGACCCTTGTCGCCGTCATAAGCGCGTTTGTGATCTTGCGCGGCCGCGAGCGGGATGGCGGTCTCGCCGTCGCAGAGGGCGAAGAAGCTCGCCTCTTCGCCGGGCATGAAATCTTCGATGACGATGCGCTGACCGGCGGTGCCGAATTTGCGCAGGAAGAGAATTTCGTCGATCGCCGCATCCGCTTCGCGGCGCGTCTCGGCGATGACGACGCCTTTGCCGGCGGCCAAGCCGTCGGCCTTGATCACGAACGGCGGCTCGCGTTCGCCCAAATAGGCTTTCGCATAGATGGCGTCGTCGAAGACTTTGTAGTCGGCGGTGGGGATGTTGTGGCGCGCGCAGAAGTCCTTGGTGAAGGCCTTTGACGCTTCCAACTCGGCGGCCGCTTGGCTGGGGCCAAAACAGGGAATGCCGATCTGCGCGAGCCGGTCGGCGACGCCGGCGGCGAGCGCTGCTTCCGGACCGACGACCACGAGGTCGATCTGTTCGCGCATGGCGAAGGCGGACAATTCGGCGGCGTCATCGGCTTTGACCGGCACGCAGCGGCCAAGCTCGGCCAGACCCGGGTTTCCCGGCGCGGAAATCAGTTCCGAAACGAGCGGGCTTTGCCTGAGCTTCCAGCCCAAGGCGTGCTCGCGCCCGCCCGACCCGATCACCAGAATCTTCATGGGACCCTGACTTGCGTCGGGACCGTCCCGGGGTCAAGCGCACCGCCTCAGGCCGCGCCCAGGCTGGCGGCGGCAAGCAGGAAGTAAGAGCCGAGCGCGGCGAAGACGGCGGCGGCCAAAAGCTGCGCCCAATAGGCGCGCACGAAGAACGCCAGCAGCGTCACGGCGATCGCAATGAGGGTAATGGCAGAGTCCCGAAGCCAATGGGCATAGGCTTCGGCCGCACCGAAGGCGATGTTGAAGACAAGCGCGACCGCGGTGAACGCAAACACGGCGCCGAAATAGCCGCGCCGTTCGCTGGCGTGAAACGCCACCAGGTCGATCTTGCCCTCCGTTGGAAGATCAGGGGTGACGAAGACGCAGAAGACGTACTGCGCGATCTTGCTGGCGATGATCAGCAGCAGCATCCAGGCCGGCCATTCGGTCACTGTGCGCAGCGACCAGTCGGCGGCCCAATTGCCGATCGTGGTCGAGAAAGCGCTCCACATCCAGAGCGCATGCACCAGCGAAAAGCGCACGCGCTGGGCGTTGCGCAAGAGACCGACGACTCCTGTCAGCATGTGCGCGAGCGCCAAGCCGGAAATAACCGACGTCAGCGCCAGTACGAATTCGAAAACGCTCATCAGCCGCCCCGCGGTCGCATTGAACAGGCGCTGCGCGGAAGCGCAAGGCGCAACTCAGGCGTCCGCGGGCGCGACGTAACGGCCTAGTTCAGCGGTGAGACGCGCCCAGGCGCCGGCCATCGCTTCCGTCCAGCCCGCGCCGCAGGCGTCCTTGACCGTTTCGCTGACGGTCTGGAAGAAGCTCGCGAACACCGCGCGCGGCACGTTGTAGCCTTCGTGATTGCTGGCCTCGGCTTCGATCAGCATATGCGCGTAGCGGCGCTCGCCGGTGAAATCGAGGATGGCGTCGAACACCCGGGCCAGCATTTCGCCTTTCACGGCGTCGTTCGTGTCCATGACGAAGAGAGGGCGCATCTCGGGCTGCTCTGCAAACAAGCGCGCATAAACGGCCGGCGTGAGATCGCCGCGATGCTCGGCCGCAAGCTCAAGGCTGGCGGCGATGGCGGCGGCGTCAGCGCTGTCCAACGGGTGCAGCCGCGCTCGGCGGCGGCACGCCGAGCTGATCGTAGATGAAGGCCTGGTAGTCGGCGCTGTCGTCGATCATGGCGCTAAGCGCGGAGCCCATGCCGTGGCCCGAGTCGCTGCGCACGCGCAGATAGATGGGCAGGCCGGAAGCAGTCGCCGCTTGCAGCGCCGCCGCCATCTTGCGCGACTGGAACGGCGCGACGCGGCCATCGTTCAGGCCCGTGGTCAGGAGCACCGCCGGATAGTTCGTTCCAGTGCGGACATGGTGATAGGGCGAATAGGCGTAGAGCGCGCTGAACTGGGCCGGATCGCGGATGGTGCCGAACTCAGTGACGTTGAACTCGCCGTTCGGTTCGAACTCGGAGCGGATCATGTCGTAGATGCCGACGTCGGAGACGATGGCGCGGGCGATGTCGGGACGCTGCGTCAGCACCGCGCCCATGAGCAGGCCGCCATTGGAGCCGCCGCGCAGCGCCAGATGCTGCGGACTGGTGTAGCGTTCGCGCGCGAGATAGTCGGCGGCGGCGATAAAGTCGTCGAACACGTTCTGTTTGTGCGTGAGCGCACCCTGCTGGTGCCAGTCTTCGCCATATTCGCCGCCGCCGCGGATGTTGGCGATGGCGAAGACGCCGCCCGAGTCGAGCCACATGCGGCGCGGACCGCCGAGGAAGAACGGCGTTTGGCTCAACCCGTAGCCGCCATAGCCATAGAGGATCGCCGGCGCCGAGCCGTCTTGCGCCGCGCCGCGGCGGCGGATGATGTTGACCGGCACGCGCGTGCCGTCGCGCGAGGTGGCGAAGGCGCGGACGACTTCCGCATCGTCGAAGCGGATGGGGCTGGTGACGCGCAGCGCCGTCGGCGTGCCGGCGCCATTGTGGCGGCGATAGAATTGCAGCGGCGTCAGATAGGTTTCGACGCTATAGAGCACGTCCGCGCCGACCGGCTCGATCTCGTTGACGGCGGCGATTTCCGGAAGGTCGAGGTCGCCCTGCGGCCGGCCCGCAAGATCGAAAATGCGGACGCGCGAGGGGCCTCCCGCGATGTAGCGCACGTACATGCGGCCGGCGGCGAAATTGATCGGGTCTTCGCCCCAGAAATCGGTGACGATGACGTCCTCGCCCTGTTCGACGATCGTCCGAGCCTGAGCCAGATCAGTCATGCCCGGCGCGAGGCGCTGGATGTAGCGCCGCGGCGCGGCGCGTTCGCCGACAAGATAGAGCGCACGGTCCGGCCCGAAGACGGCGAAGTCGATATCGTCTTCGAAACGCGTCACTTGCGTGATGTGTCCGTCGCGGCTGCGGACGTAATGCGCGAAGTCGCCACCATCGCCGTTCTGCACCGAGATCAGCAGCGCGTTGGCCTCGCGCGAGAAATCGAGCTTGATCTCGGCGATGCGCGGCAGGCCGTCACCGAAGACGTGCGCATCCTGTGCAGGATCGTCGCCGAAGCGGTGGAAATAGACTTGCTGGTAGAAGGCCCGGTCGGCCTCCGGCCGCTCTTCGCCTGGATAGCGCGTGTACCAGAAGCCGCGCCCGTCCGGCGACCAGGCGACGTCGCCGCCGGCGGTCGGGCCATTGACGCGCGGGATCTGCTCGTGCACGCGCTGGCCGGTGCGCACGTCGAACACCGAGAGCGTGCCCAACTCGCTGCCCGCTCTGGAGAGCGACACCGCCACGTAGCGGCCGTCTGGTGAGGGTATGTACCAATCGATCGATGTGGCGCCGGTGGGATCGATCTTGTTGGGATCGACGACCACGCGCTGCCGCGCCGGATCGGCGTCGCGGCCCATGACCGCCAGCATCGCCTGCTGTTTGCCAGGCTCGGCGTAGATGCAGAAGAGCCGCTCGCCCGCGGCCGTCAGCATGTAACGCGTGGCGGAGGACTGGCTGAGATAGTCCTGCATGCGGGTGCGGATGGCGGCGCGGCCGGGCAGCGCGTCGAGATAAGCGCGCGTGCGTGCGGTCTGCGCTTCATCGAACGCGCGCACTTCAGCGTCGTCGCCTTCGAGCCAGCGATAGGGGTCCTGCACGGCCTGGCCGTGATAGGTGTCGACGACGTTGCCGACCCGCGTCGGCGGCGCACTCGCATCGCGCGCGTACGCCGGCGCCGCCAAGGCAAGCGCCAGCACCAAAGCAAAACCGACTGAACGCAGCACCGCCGACCTCTCCAAGCGGATCAAGCCTAGCCGCGGGCCTGCGTGCGGCCAAGCGCACTCGCCCCCGCTTTCAGGTCCACTCGTCGCTTCAGCGCACGATGCGGTCCAGCCCGGCCACCACGATCGGGTGGTAGGTCTGGCGGGCCTGCGCATAGATGCGCCGCGCGATGGGTTGGCCCCAGGCGTCGCGCATGAGGTCGGTGTAGAGCGGGCGGACGAACTTGCCGCGGCCCTGGCGCTTCAGGAAATTCTCCAGCGACGGCACGCCGGCGTCGTAATGGTTGGCGATGACGATCTTCTGCCAATCGAACAGCACTTCCATGTTGCCCAATTCATTGAGCTGCAGCGCCTGCTCCATTTCGTCGAGCCGCGCGCGCGTCTGCCGGCGCGGGATCGTTTGCAGGAAACGCTGACGCTCGAACGTGCCCCAACTCGCCCACGGCAGCGCGCTCGCGGGAGCGCCGGCGTTGAAAGCGGTGACTTGTTCAGCGACGCGATCGAAGGCCGCCGCGTGCGGTTCTTGCGCGTTTGACGGCAGTCCCGGCTCGTAAGCCCATTCGTCGAGCTTGAGGCGTGCTTCGAGATCGGCGTCGCCGCGCACGACGTGTTCGCGGAAGTCGGCAAGGAAAGCTTCCGTGGTGATGGGCTGGAAGGCGTGGCGATCGAAATAGCCGCGCAGATACGAGTCCAGTTCGCGGCGGCCGATAGTCTGCTCGATCGTGCGCAGGAAGAGCGCGCCTTTGTCATAGGTGATGGCGGAAGGCTGTTCGTCGGAGCTGCGCAGCAGATGCAGGCGCGTGACGTCCGGGGGGCCGCTCGTGATCGCGGCCTGGATGCCGGCCCAGTCGAGCGCGCGCGCCATGTTGGCGCGCTCTTCGCCGTAGAGCGCCTCGGAGATGCGCGCTTCGATGTAGGAGGTGAAGCCCTCGTTCAGCCAGCTGTCGACCCAGAGCGCATTGGTGACGAGATTGCCGGACCACGAGTGCGCCATTTCGTGAGCGATGAGCGCCACGAGCGAGCGGTCGCCGGCGATCGAGGTGGGCGTCGCGAAAGTGAGGCGCGGATTTTCCATGCCGCCGTAAGGGAACGACGGCGGCAGCACGAGGACCTCGTATTTGCCCCAGCGGTACGGACCGTAGAGCGTTTCCGCCACGCGCAGCATGCGCTCCATGTCGGCGAATTCGTAGGCCGCCGCGTCGGCGACGCTGGGCTCGGCCCAGACGCCGGTGCGGTAGGAGATCGCGCGATGCTGCAAGTCGCCGATAGCGATGGCGAAGAGGTAGCATGGGATCGGATGCGTCATGCGGAAGCGATAGGCGCGCCCGCCTTCGACCGGCTCGCCGTCCGGCGTCAGCATTTCCGCGGCCATCACGGCGCGCAGGCCTTCCGGCGCGGTGATGCGCGCGTCGAAGGTTTGGCGAATGCCGGGGCTGTCCTGGGTCGGGATCCACGAGCGCGTGTAGATCGACTGACCTTGGCTGAAGAGGAATTGCTTGCCGCTCGCGGTCTGCTCGGGCGTCATCCAGCCCAGCGCCGACGCGTCCGGCGACGTCTCGTAGACGATCTTGATCTGACGCGCGCCGTTGAGCTGAATCGTCATCGGCGAGCCGTGGCCTTCTTGGGCGGCGCCGATCGTGAACGGCAGTTCGCGGCCGTTGCCGCTGACGCTGCCGATGGCGAGGCCGTCGACGTCGAGCACGATCTCGCGCGCATCTGGGCGCGCGACGATGTCGAGCCTGGCCCAGCCGGCCAGCACCTTGCGCTCGAAATCGGCCTTAAGATCGATCGACACGTGCGTGACGCGCGCCTCGTCGGGGCGGGCATAGGAGTCGGGGTCGTGTGGCAACGGCGCCATCGGATCGCGTACTGGGCCAAAACCCATCGTGGCGCACGCTGACAGGACAGGTGTCGCCATTGCTGAAGCTAGAAGCGTGCGCCGGATCATGAGCCGAGGTCCCCAGATGACTTTTCGCCACCTGAGCGAGGACGCCCTGTTCCCGCAAGCGCGCTAGTGTCGCGAGGGAAAACCGCTCATTCGTCCCGCGGCTTCATCATGCCCGAGAAGGTGATCACAGCCAGCGCCGTCAGGATCGCGCCGAGAACGCTGTAGATCGCCTGCGCCCATTTCCAGAGCGCCGCGCCCTCGAACAGGCGCCAGTCGGTATTGGCGACCTCCATGCCGGGGCTGAGCTCGGCATGGGCCGTGCGGCCGGGGGCGCAGCGGCCCTCTTGGCCGAGATCGATCACTGGCAGCGCCACGTCGACGGCGTAGAGTGCGGGCTCGATGGCGCCGTTGCATTGTTGGCCGCTGGGCGTCACCAGCGCGCCTTGCGCGTTCATGGCCAGCACGCCGGCGATGCCGATGGCGATGAAGAGCACCAGCGCACGCAGCGCCCGGATCGGCGCGAAACCATAGCCGGCGATGAGGCCGAACGCGGACGACAACAGCCAGGTGATCGGCCCGCCGGAGGCGTGCAGCGTGCGCAGATCGTGCTGGCGCAGCAGCACGCGGCGCGCATCGCCGCGCTTGCCGGCGCGCTGATAGACTTGCGCCAGCATTGCGTAGGGCTGCGGCGAGAAGCGCTTCATGCGCTTCAGCCAATTGAGCCGGGGGCCGGCTCCGTCGGCGCTTTCGAGGCGGCCGTAAGCGAAGCCGTCGAGATCGAGCGCGGCGTGTTCGACGCCCCAGCCGGTCTTCAGATCGTCGTCCAGCCCCGAGCAGGTCGCGCCGGAGAGGTCGATCACGCTTTGCTGCTGCGCGGTGAGCCCGCGCGCTTGCAGCGGCCCGCGAATGGCCGCGTCCGCCAGCGAAAGCGTGGCGCCCTTGGCGCCATCCGGGCCGGGGCCGCGCAGTTCGAGATTGAGCCAGGTGACGGCGCCGTCGATCTGGGCGCGGTCGAACTTGGCGCCGCCCTCGATCACGGTTTTCTGGCCGTGCGGGGCGAAGCCGCCTTCCTCAATCTTCAATGTGAGATTGCCGCCCACGCGTGCGTTCGGCGCGCGGATGGCCCAGCCGCCGCCATTGATGAAGCGGCCGCCGCCAAACGCGAGATAACCCTCGATGCGCGCATCGGCGAGGAAGATTTCGCCTTTGATATTCGCGCCCTGAAACAGCGCCGCGCCGCCGACGCAGACACTTGGCGCATCGACGGCGCGGCCGAACGCATCGCCGCGCGCATTGGTGCGGTGGGCAACCTCGGCCCCGCGCAGATCAATATTGCGGCCGACACGTGCGCTCTGCAGGCAGAGCTGACCGTGAACCTTGGCGGTGTCGCCGAAAATCTGCCCGCCGATGTCGATGTTCGCGAGCATGAGCGCCGCGCCGAATTCATTGCGGAACAACGCGCCGTCGCTCAGGTCCAAGTCGCGGGCGATGCGCGCGCTGGCGAAGCGCACCTCGCCTTCGAACTTCGCCTTGCGCAACAGCACGCTGCCGATGTCGGCGTTGTCGGCGTTAATGGCTTGGCCGCTGGCGTCGTCGCTGCGGTTGAGGAATTGGCCGTTCAGGCAGGTGAGACCGCCCGCGATCCGCGCGCTCATCAGCCAGACGCAGCCGAACGCCTCGAAGCCTTCGTCGAGCAGAACGTTGCCGGCGATCTCCGCGCCTTGCAGCATGAGTGCGTCGTCGGTGCTGTCGATCGCGCGCGCAAATTTGGCGCCGCGCGCCAGCACGTCGCCGTCAATGCGCGCGCCGCGCAGTTTCGCCGTGAAGGATTCCTGACCGGGCGCGCCCAGCGGCGCCGTGGCGCACAAATCCAGTTCGCCGCCGATGTCGGTTTCGACCGCCGCCAGATGCGTCATCCGGCTGCCCTTGAAGGACAGGCGCGCGAGCCGCGCGTGGCTCACATCCACAGGTTCGGGAATGTCGCACTCGACCAAAGCGAGCGCCGGGAGCCCGGCGCCGCCGGCGCCTGAACAATCGGTAAGATCGAGCACGCCTTCAATGCGCACGCCTTTGAGGCGCACGCCTGGCGTGCGCACCGGCCAGTCGGCGTCCAGTTGCAGAAGGAGTTTGCGCAGGAAACCAGCCCGGATGACCGGTTTGGCCCCGTCCGGCCCCGCCATCGGGGTGAAGTCAGCCACTTCGCCATTGGCGGTCCGGTCCACCACGAAATGCTCGTGTGGCGACAGATCGTTCGCGTCGAACGCCATGAAGTCCCCCGGAGGCCACCCCCCAGCGGCCTCAGCCGAATTAAGCATCCCCGCGACGCGCGGGCGAGTCGCCTTATATGAAAGAGATGACAGACACGGCCCGCACCTCGGCCCCAGCCGCCGCCTCCAACCTGCCGGAGCTTACCGTCTCCGAACTCGCGCAGGCCGTGAAGCGGACGATGGAGACCAATTTCGACCGCGTACGCGTGCGTGGCGAGATGGGCCGCGTGATGCTGGCGAAGTCGGGCCACATGTATGTGGACCTGAAAGACGCCGACGCGACCATCTCCACCGTGATGTGGCGTACCAACGTGCAGCAACTCTCGTTCAAGCCGGAAGAAGGCCTGGAAGTCGTTGCGGAAGGCAGACTCTCCACGTTCCCAGGACGCTCGCAATACCAGCTCATTTGCGAACGCATGTCGCCCGCCGGCGCCGGCGCGCTACTGGCGCAGTTGGAGAAGCTGAAGGCGCGGCTGCAAGCCGAGGGCCTCTTCGCGCGCGAGCGCAAAAAGCCGATCCCGTACCTGCCGCAGGTGATCGGTGTCGTGACCTCGCCCACCGGGGCGGTCATTCGCGACATCCTGCATCGCTTGAGCGAGCGCTTCCCGCGGCGTGTGATCCTCTGGCCGGTGCTGGTGCAGGGCCCGGAAGCGGCGGGTCAAGTGGCGCGCGCGATCAAAGGCTTCAATTCGATGAAGGGCGCCGACCGGCCAGACGTGCTGATCGTCGCGCGCGGCGGCGGCTCGATCGAAGATCTCTGGGCGTTCAACGAAGAGGTCGTCGTGCGCGCCACAGCGGAGAGCGTCATCCCGCTGATCAGCGCTGTGGGCCACGAAACCGATACGACGCTGATCGACTACGCCAGCGATCTTCGTGCGCCGACGCCGACAGGCGCGGCGGAGAAAGCCGTGCCGGTGCGCGGCGAGCTGATCGAACGCATCACGACGCTCGATGGCCGCCTAAAGGGCGGCCTTGTGCGTGGCCTCGATCGCCGCCGTACCGAGCTGCGCGCAGCCGCCGCGCGCCTACCGCGTTTGGAAACGCTCTTCCAGATTCCGCAACAACGCTACGACCGTGCCTCTGAACGATTGAATGCGGCTTTGGTCGCCAACACACGCGCCGCGCAATCGAAGCTCGATCGCGTCGCCGCGCGGTTGCGGCCGGAGGGCCTCGCGAACGACGTCGCCCGCCGCCGCGACAAGCTCGCCTCCGCCGCCGCGCGCCTCGCGCCGGCGATGACGCGCAACATCGAAGCGCACCGCAAGCACTTGGATGCCACCGCGCGCATGCTGGAAAACCTCTCGCACAAGAGCATCCTAGCGCGCGGCTTCGTCATGGTGCACCGCGAGGATGACGGGTCGCTGGTGCGCTCAGCCAAGGACCTACACGCGGGCGAGGCGGTGCAGATCACCTTCGCGGACGGCGACAAGAAGGCGGTGATCGATCCGCCGCCGGCGCCGAAGGGGCGCGGCGGCAAGGGCGGCGGCGGCGATCAGGGGTCGCTGTTCTAAGCGCAGGCAGAGGCGACGGCCGTGGCTTTGCGCTAAGCGCCGCTGCTCATGCCCTTCTGCGCGGTCGCAAGATCGAAATAGTCGCGCCAGACGGCGATACGGCCGTCGCGCACCTCATACACGCCCGTGACCGGCAGCTCCCACCAGCCTTTCGCGGTGCGATGGCGATCGAGGCGTTCGAGGAAGACGAATGGACCTTCACTGGCGGCGCGCAGCTCCTTGAACTCGTTCTGTTTGATCGGCGCGAAAAACGGTTCAAGCGTGGCGCGAACGCCGCCGGGGCCGCGAACGGTGCCCATCGGAATGTTCGTGTATTCGCACTCCGGTGCGATGAATTTCATCGCCCCATCGATATCCTTCGCCTGCATGCGCGTCATGAATGCGCGAACCGTTTCCAAGGGCGTCATGATCCAAGTCTCCGAGCCGGCGATCACCATCGAAGCTTGGCGTTGTCGGCGCAATTACCTCCGAGGTAATGGACAGACGCAATATCGGGCGCCAACGATGAGGAATGGTCGAACAAGCCGTCGTCGCAGCGAATTTCGGCGCGCAGTTGCAGCGCCACCGCACCGCTCGGCACATGAGCCAGCTGGATCTGGCCGGGAAATGCGGGATCTCGGCGAGGCATCTTTCTTTTCTTGAGTCTGGCCGGGCCCTGCCAAGCCGGGACATGGTGTTGCGTTTGTGCGGCGGGTTATTGCTGCCGCTCAGCGCACAAAATGCGCTTTTGCTGACCGCGGGGTTCGCGCCCGTTTTTCCTGCGTCGCCCCTGCAGTCGGAAGCCCTCGGCCCGTTTCGCATCGTTCTGGATGAGATGATCGCGCGTCACGAGCCCAATCCGGCGCTGCTGGTCGACAGGCATTGGAACGTGCGCGAGGCCAACGCCGCCGCGCGTCTTCTTTTGTCGCATCTTCAAGAAGACGGAGAAGAGACCAACCTGGCGCGCCTGCTGGTGGCCAACACGCGCGCCCAGGCCGTCATCGCCAACTTTTCTGAGGTGCTTCACGAAATCACCGCCCGTCTTCAACTCGAAGCTTTGGAAGCCGGGGGTGATCCAAATCTGTCCCAGCTCGTGGCGGAGCTCGAGCGCGCCTGCGCCGCCCATCCGCTCGCCGGCGCGCGAACGCGGCGGCCGGTCTTGCCGCTGGTGCTGAACGTCGCAGGCGCGACGTGGCGCTTCCTGTCCGTAATCGCGCACTTCGGCACCAGCGAGGACGTCACCATCCGCGATCTGCGGCTGGAACTGCTGTTTCCCGCCGACGCGGACACCCGCGCCGCGGTCAAAGCTCTCGCCGCTCGTAAGGGATAGAGGAGAACCACGTGCTGCCGTTGCGCATTCTGTTGGCTCTAATGCTCGTCATCTTGGCGATCTACACCGCGATCGTCGTCGGCAAGCACGGCATCGATCTGCTCCCCGTGTTCTTCGGCGACATGGAGGAAATGGGCTGGCCGGGCCAGTTCAACCTGGACTTCATGGGCTTCCTCACGCTGTCTGCGCTGTGGACGGGGTGGCGCCATCATTTTTCGCCGCTTGGTCTGGCGCTTGCGGTTCTCGCCTTCTTCGGCGGAATGGCGTTCCTCACCGTCTATCTTCTGGTCGCGAGTTATCAGGTGAAGGGCGATGTGAAAGCGCTTCTGCTTGGATCGCGCAGGGCGGCCTGAGTCAGCGCGCCTCGGATTTGCCCATGCTTTCGCCGCGAGCAGTCTTCGTCACACCTTCTCCCACTGCATCACCCAGTTCTCCTCCCAGCTCGCGCCGCCGTCGCGCGACACGAGCTGGCGCCAGCGGTGGGAGCGACCGGTGATCTCGTCCCAGATGCCGCGCACTTTGATCGGCTGATCGCCATCGACATCGTCCGCTTCGAAGGTGCCGACATTGTTCGCGAACGTGCCGGTCTGGCCGGGCGGGGTCAGCACGCCGCTGCGGGCGTTCACCCAGAAGTCCGTCCACACGGCGGCGTTCACATCGAGCAGTCTGAGGCCCATGCCGGCGAAATTGCGGGCAGGGATTCGCAGTTCTTCGACGTGACCCACGCCGCCCAGGATGCTCCAGCACGTGGCCTCGCCTTCGAACACGTCCCATGCGGTCGCGCCCGGCGGCAGGCGGCGGTGTCGGATGCGCCATTCGCCGGTGAGAAAGTCGAAATCCCCCGGCGCCCCGCGCGGCGTGCACGGCCCGGCGCTTGCTTCGCTTCCCGCCGCAGCTGCAAGCAATGCCCCCGCGCCCGCGTTCAAGACTTCGCGCCGATCCTGGTTCATGCGACTCCCTCCAAAGCAGAGCCGCTTGCCTAAACCGCGAAACATGACAACCCATGTCATGTATTCGTGCTAAGCCGATCACATGCGCGCGAGCCGGCTCCTTTCCATCCTTATCCTGCTGCAATTGCGCGGTCGTCTGAGCGCGGAGGCGCTGGCGGCGGAGTTCGAAGTCTCGGTGCGCACCATCTATCGCGACATCGACCAACTCTCGGCGGCGGGGGTGCCGGTCTATGCCGAGCGCGGGCGCGCGGGCGGTTTCCAGTTGATGGACGGCTATCGCACCAAACTCACCGGCTTCACACCGGCCGAGGCCGATGCGTTGCCGCTGGCGAGCATTGCGGGCGCGGCCGCCGATCTTGGCGTTGGCGAGGAAGCGGCTGCGGCGCAGCTCAAATTGCTGGCGAGCTTGCCTCCCGACTCAGGCGCGAGCGCACAGCGCGTGGCGCAGCGCTTTCACCTCGATCCGATGAACTGGTATTCGCGCGGCGAAGCGCTCGACATTCTGCCGGCGCTGGCGAGCGCGGTCTGGCGCGATCAGCGCGTGCGCATCCGCTATGAAAGCTGGAAAGACGTGGTCATGCGCGACCTCGATCCGCTGGGGCTCGTGATGAAAGGCGGGCTCTGGTATTTCGTCGCCGCCGCCAAAAAGCAGCCGCGGACCTACAGGGTCTCCAACATCAAGGCGCTGGAGGTGCTGGAGAGCCGCGCCCAGCGCCCGGCCCGCTTCGATCTCGCCAAGTACTGGACCGCCTGGTCGCGCGATTTCGAGACGCGGCTCTTGAGCGAGCGGGCGAGCGTGAAGCTCTCGCCGCTCGGGCTGCGTCTGCTGCGCGATGTGAGCCCCGCGGCGCACGAGGCGGCGCTTGTGTCGCTGCAGCCGGCAAAGCCCGACGGATGGGTCAAAGCCGAAATCCCGGTCGAGCCCGGCATCCAGGCCGTGCGGCAGTTTCTGCGCCTTGGCACGGACGCAGAAGTGACCGAGCCCGCGGCCTTGCGGGCCGCACTTGCGAAGGAGGCGCGCGCCATCGCCGCCAAGTACGCACGGCGCGGCGGTGTGCGTTAGCGGCTCGCCCGCTCCATGCTGCGCGATATCCGGCCGGCGATGTCGTTGCGCTGCGCGCGGGCGCTGGGCGCCTCGCGTTGCGCATCATAGAGCCCATGCAGATAAGCGATGTCCCACTCGGTCATGCCGGTGGGCGCAGCGCGCCCGGCCTGCGGGTCGGAGAAGAGGTTGAGCACAGTCGGAAACGCCGAGAGGTCGGCCTGCGGATCCAGCTGCACCAAGGTCGCCATCGCGAGATAGTCGGCGACGGCTTGCGGCGGCAGGCCGGCGATGCGGCGCGAGTCCACGATCATCAGCGCAAAGCTCAGATCCTGGCGGATGGCGCGGCGCGTGCGCGTGCCGTTCGAGCGCACCGCTTCGACGCCGGAATAGCCATTGCCGACCATCGCGGCGCCGCCTCCGAGGTCGCCTGATTGCTGCGCCGCCTGCGCGTCCGCGGTGCTGCGGCCGACGCGCGAGCCGGAATTGCCGAGTTGCTGGCCGTCCGCTGTGGTGGTGCGCGCGACGTGCCACCAACGCACCGGGCGGGGCGTGCTGGCGAAGCGTTCGAGCCCCTCGCGTCCGTCGGTCACGAGATCGTCGTCGTTGTAATAGCCCAGCAGATCGCGGCGGCTGTCGACGATCTGCCGCGCCACCGCATCGGAATCCGCGGTGAAGATGATAACGAAGTTCGCACTGCAGCCGGTCGGTTCAACCTCGATGCCGAACTCATGCGCGCGCATGGCGATGTGGTCGATGAGAGTCTGCGCGTCGGCGGCGGGCAGGCCGGCGACGCGTGGGCAGAGGCGGCGGTTCCAGCGCGCGTACTGGTCGGCCGAGCCTGGCGCGACCGCGACGGCGCCGGCGTAGTCTTGCGCCATCTCCCGCACGGTTCGATTGCCGGTGACAACAAGGTCTTCCGAAGTGGTGGTTTGCGCAGCGGCGCCTGCGGCGATGAAGGCGGCGGCAAAGCCCGCCAAAAGCATGGAAATTCTAGCCATTCCGTCTCCCTCCGAAATGAACGGCCGTGATCCTGTGCTGCTTGCACCGGCGCCACAACTGGGATCACGCACACGTGTTCGAGCGCCCGTCACCGCCACCGCCTGCTTGGTTTGGGCGGGGGGTGGCGCTAGAAGAGTCGAATGAACAAGCACGATCCCGGCGGGCCTGAGGCGCAGGTGCGCTATGACGACAACGAGATCACCATCCTGCGGCAAGGGAACTTCGTCCGCTGCGCGGTAACCGGTGAGCGGATTCCGCTGGATGAGCTGAAGTACTGGAGCGTCGATCTGCAGGAAGCCTATCGTGGCCCGGAAGAGGCCATGCAGCGCTGGAAGCAGACGCACGAGGGCAAGCCTTGAGAGCGCTCGCCGCACTGGTTGTGCTGATTGCGGCGTGCGCCGCGCCGGACGCGCCCGCGCAACCCGCGGCACCACCGCCTGCGCAACAGACGCCTGCGGCCCTGCCGTCCGATCCTACGCCGCCGCCGGCGCCGACTGAACTGACGCTCGACTGCGCCGGCGCCTTCACGCAAGGGGGCATCGCGCTGTGCCGGACGCGACCTGGTGCGCGCATCGAGGTGGATGGCGTGCCGAGTGGTCAAGCCGACACGCAAGGCTGGGCGGTGATCGGGTTCACGCGCGAGCACGGGCCGGAAGTGGTTGTGCGCGCCATCGGCGACTTCAGCCGCGTTGGCGGCGCGGGCGACGAAGCGATCGTGACCCCAATCATCAGAACGCTGGATCAGCGCTACGCGGTCGCGCCGCGGCAGTTCGACATTCAGCGCGTCGACGGCCTGCCGCAGAACACGGTGACGCCGAGCGACCCGGCCTTGCTCGAGCGCATTCGCCGCGAGGCGGCGCTGAAGGCGCAGGGCTTCGCCAGCGTGGCGCCGATCGAGGGCTTCCTCGATGGCTTCATCCTGCCAATTGAAGGCGGACGCGTTAGCGGCACGTGGGGCAATCAGCGCATCCTCAACGGTACGCCGTCCACGCCGCACTTCGGCTACGACATCGCTGCGCCCGAGGGGACTCCGATCCATGCGCCGGCTGCGGGCGTGGTGACGCTGGCGCAGACCGATATGCACTACGAAGGCGGGCTCGTGTTCATCGACCACGGCCAGGGCCTCATCACCATGTACCTGCACATGAGCCGCCTGGATGTGCACGAGGGCGACCGCGTCACCCAGGGCCAGGTTATCGGCGCCGTCGGCGCGCGCGGCCGCGCCACCGGCCCGCACCTCTGCTGGCGCATGAAATGGCGCGACCGCCAACTCGATCCGAGCGTGGCGATCGCGGGGCTGGAACAGGCGCGGGCGACGCTGCTGGCGCGGCGCTAGGAAACGTCCGCAACAGAGGACCGCGCGGTCTCGCTACGAGCGCACCACCACGTGGCTCACCAGGATCACCGCGGGCTGATCTGACAGGTTGCGCCAGCCGTGCGCGGTGTCGGCGTCTTCTCGGGTCACGTCGCCCGCGTGGTGCACGATCGGGTCGAGGCAGCTGTTGCGGAATTCTGTCATCTCCCCCGAGAGCAGGATCGCCATGCCCTGCAGCGCGGTGTGCGTGTGCCAGGCGATGACGCCGCCGGGCTGCACGGTGATGCGGCGCAGGCGCACCGCGCGCGTGGGATCGCTGGCGAGCGGAGTGAAGGCGATGTCGACCGCCTCCACGCCGATGGATTGCGGATCGCTGCCGGAGCGCGCGTTGGCCTGCACCCGCTCCGGCGGACACTCGCGCAGATGCGCGCTCTGCACTGCCGCGAGTACAGGGTCCGGCGCGGTTGAGACATTCTCCTGAACGTCGACGCTGACGCAGCCCGACGTGACGGCCAACGCCAGCGCCACAAACACACTCCGCATGTCATACTCCCCGTTCGTCGAAAAGACACCTTGCGCGAGGCCGGTTCCGAAACCAAGCGCTTGCCGGGGCGTTGCGTCTGAAAGGAGGACGCCATGGCGCTCGAACAAGACCTGATGCGGATCGAAAAAGGCTTCTGGACCGAGGGCGGCGACTATTATCGCAACCACGTTGACGATGAGTGCCTCGTCGCGTTCGCTGAAATGGCGGGCGTGCATTCGAATGAGGAGATCGCGGGCATGAACCCGGGGTCAGGCAACTGGACCGACGCGAATATGCGGGAAAAGGGCTTGATCGAACTCTCGGACGACAGCGTCATCCTCACCTATGAAGTCGACGCCACCAAGAAGGACGGCTCACCGCATCACGCCATCTGCTCGACCGGCTACGTGAAGCGCGACGGCGAATGGAAAATGGCTTTCCACCAGCAAACGCCGCTGGATGGGGCCAAACACTAAGCCGCCTGGAAGATTTCGCGCAGCGTCTGCTCCTGCTTGCTCGCTTCGAACCAGAACGCAAAAAGCGTCATTGTGTAAATAAAGAGCAAGGCGAGAATCGGGATCGCTGCGAACAGCGGACTGGCGTCGAAGGCCGCGCCGGTGAAAAGGCTGAGCATGATCGCGAGCCAAACCACGATGAAGCCGATCACCAGCGGATGCAGGCGCATCTTCACCTCTATTCGTGCGCCGCGGCCGTCGGACGAAATCGTTCCGGTTGATACTGGCGCAAACGAATTGCGATAGCCGAGGATGCGGTGAATCTCGAAGCCGCCATCCATCACGCGGCCAGCGAAGCGCTTGTCGTTCTTCTGGTTTGGCCAGCCGATCCGAAACCACTTTTCTTCTTCAAGATGCGCCGCTAGCGCCTCGCGCACCTGCTGGGACGTGAGACGCGTGCGGATTTCGAAGCTGTGCCAGGGAAACGGCGTCATGAACCTAAGGTGCACGTCCTTTCCCGCGAGGGAAAGGTGGCTCGCGCTTTAGCGCGATACGGAAAGGGCGGGCAACACACTCCGTCTGGGCCATCGCCCTCTCTGTCGCCACGCTCCGCGTGACGACAGCTCTCCCTCACGGGAGAGCACGTACCCTCGCTCACATCACACCCGCCTTGACCCAGGCTTCCTTGGGCCAGCGGCGATGGGCCCAAAACCATTGCTCGGGCGCTTCTCGAATGCGCGCTTCCATGAACTCGTTCACGCGCTTTACGCCGGCGAAGACGTCGGCGTCGGTGGGGTTGTCGTAATTGAGCGGGATCGGTTCGTAGGCGGTGGCGACGAAGCGCTTCGCATCGATGCGCCGGCCGGTGATCGGAATGAGCGGCACGTTGAACTTCTGCGCCAGCCGCACCGGGCCGTCCGCCGTCATGCAGTCATAGCCGAAGAGCGGCACGGCCAGACCCATATTGTACTTCTGGTCGTTCATGAGCGCGACGCTGCGCTTCTTCATCAGCGAGCGCAGCAGGCCCATGCCGCCTTCCTTGCCCTTCGCCGCCTGCAGTTCGAGACCGAACTGGCGGCGCGTTTCGACGATGTATTTGTCGATAATCGGGTTGTTGGCGGGACGATAGGTGAAGTGGCAGGTCTTGTCGGTCTGCGCGAGGCAGAGCGTCGTGATTTCCCAATTGCTGAAATGACCGCCGATGAAAACCGCGCCCTTGCCGATCGTCGCTTCGACCCGCGCGCGGCCTTCGAATACGACATCGCCGTTGCGATAGCGGTCCAGAAACTTGCCCATGTGCGGGAATTCGCCCGACATGCGGCCGAGTTCCTGCCATGACGCCTTTTGAACCTCGCGATGCCAGGCGTCGCTTTCGTTTGGAAAGCACATGCGGATGTTGCGGATCGAGGTCTTGTAGGCGCTGGTGACGCGGCCAACGTGCGGCACGATCGCTGCGCCCAGGTTGGACGCATTCTCAAGCCCAAGCGCGTTCAACAGTCCAGCGTAGGCGTAGAACGCCCCCGCCTCGATCATGAACCCGAGATTGTTGGGCTTCGACTTCGCCATGCGCGTTTACGTCATCCGCGATCGGATGGGCTGGAGCAAGGCGTCGAGGGCTGCGTCATCGTGGAAACGCGCGCCGACGCGGAGCACTGCGACTTTCTCGCGCCACGCCGGCGACAGCCGCGCGGCATCCTTCTCGGTGGTGATGAGCTGCGCCGAATAATCCTGGGCGAGTTCTGAGAGGAAGCGGAGATCATCGTCGGAATATAAGTGATGGTCGTCGTAGGGCGCGCCTTCCGCAACGTCCGCACCGGCGGCGGCAAGCGTGTCGAAGAATTTTTCCGGCCGCGCGAGGCCGGCGAAGGCGACGAGCTTGCCGGCCGGCGGCGGCGCCAGCGGCTCGAGCGAGGCGTGCAGGATCGGCTTGGCGAAGCCGCTCAACCAGGTTTGCGGTTCCGGAACGGCGTTGGCCGGGTGCAGCATCACGATCGCGTCGGCGCGCGCGAGCCCGGCCGCCAGGGTCTCGCGCAGCGGCCCTGCCGGAAACACTGCGCCGTTGCCGACGCCATAGCTCGGGTCGACGACGACGATGTTCAGATCTTTCGCCAGCGTCGGGTTTTGGAAGCCGTCGTCCAGGATGATGACGCGGGCGCCACCATTGGCGGCTGCACGCGCGCCCGCCACACGGTCGCGCGCAATCCAGGCGGGGCCGTCGGCGGCGTGCAGCAACGGCTCATCGCCGACCTCGTGCGCATCCATGTCGGAGGTCACGCGCAACGGGCCCTCGATGGTGCCGCCATAGCCGCGCGACAGTGTGTGCGCGCCGGCGCCAAGCACAGTGCGGAGGGCCCTGGTCACCGGCGTCTTGCCGCCGCCGCCGACCGTGAAGTTGCCGACGCAGATGACCGGCACGGGCGCGTGCCGCGGCGTGGTCGTGCGGAAGCGGCGTGCGACCGTCCAGGCATAAATCCACGACACCGGCGTCAGCAGCGCCCGCAACACCGGCACGGCGTCACGCCCTACGACGTCGGCTTTCCAGAATTCAGGCGGACGCATCGGCGGCCTTCGGCGTCGCTCGCGCGGGGAGCAGCGTAGCGAGTTGACGCACGGTCTCGTCGAGCGCGCCCGCGCCCTGATCGGCGACCTCGCGCGCCCGCGCGATCTGCGCGACGCGCCTGGCGTCATCGCGCAACAGGTCGGCGACGGCCGCGGCCAGCGAGGCGGCGTCGGTGACTTTGCGGGCGCCGCCGGCGGCGAAGAGCGCGTCGAACAAGTCTTGAAAGCTCTCGACGTACGGTCCGGTCACGATCGCCGCGTTGAGCTTTGCCGGCTCAACCGGGTTATGTCCCTTCAAGTGCGGCGCCAGGCTGCCCGCAACCAGCGCCACCGGGGCCAGATCGTAGAACAATCCCATCTCGCCCATCGTGTCGGCGACGTAGCATGGACCGGCAAGCGTTTCGCTGCGCGACCGCATCGGCGCGCCGCCTGCGAGTTGAGAAATATCCGGACCGCGCTCGGGATGTCGCGGCACGATGATGAGCAGCGGATCGGGAAACGATTGGCGTAGGATCTCGTGGGCCTGAAGCACGATGGCGTCTTCGCCCGCGTGCGTCGAGGCGGCAAGCCAGAGCGGCCGTGCGCCGATCTGAGCGGCGAGGCCGGCGCGGGCGCGCGCATCGACACGCGGCGCGGGCGCCGCCAGCTTCAGATTGCCCAGCGCAGGCGTGGACACGCCGCGCAACGCGCTCAGCGTGTCGGACGTGCGCGCATCCGCAGCCGTCGCAACGCTGAACGCCCGCGTCAGCCGCTCGCCTGCCGCGCGCCAGCCGCGCCAGCGCGCCAGCGTCTTCGGGCTCATGCGCGCATTCACCAGCGCAAGCTTCACGCCGGCCGCTTGCGCTTCGAGGATGAGGTTGGGCCAGAGTTCGCTTTCGACGAAGACGCCGAGGTCCGGCCGCCAATGGGTTAGAAAGCGACGGACGCAATCGGACCGGTCGAGTGGCGCATACACATGCGTGGTCCGCGGCGGCGCCCGCCGCGCCACCAGATCGGCGGAAGTGCGCGTGCCGGTGGTGAGCAGGAAGCAAAGCGATGCGTCGCGCGCAGCGAGGGCTTCGATCAATTGCAGCGCCACGCCGCTTTCGCCCACGCTTGCGCCGTGCAGCCACACCAGCGGCCCGGCAGGGCGCGCCCTTGCATAGCGCCCGAAGCGCTCGCCGAGGCGCGCGGGATCTTCCTTGCCGCGCCGCGCGCGAGAATCCAGGTACGCGCCGGCGAACAGGCCGAGCGTCGCGGTCGCGCCGCGATAGAGGGCAAGGACAGGTGAAAAGCTCACTCGGCCAACACCGCGTCTGAGTCTTCCTCGGCCGCCGGCGGCGGCGTGCGCAGCTCCGCCGGCTCGATCATCGGCACGCCCGCGATGCGGTCCGCCTCCGCGGCGATACGGTTCATATCGGCTTCCAGTTCGGCGCGGACGCGCTCCAGCGCGGCGTTATCGGCGTCTTCCGGCACCGGGATGGCGCGGCCCCAGATGAGCGCCCCTTTGCCGAACGGCAGCGGTAGGATGAATTTGTCCCAGCTGTCGAAGACGACGCGGTGGCTGGTCGACCAGGCCAGCCCCATCATCGAGGCGCCAGCGAATTTCGCCAGCTGCACCGGCGCGCGCTTGGCGCGCATGCGCGGTCCGCGCGGCCCATCCGGCGTCATGCCGATGACGCCGCCGTTCTCAATGTGGGCGGCCATGGCGCGGGCGGCTTCGACGCCGCCTTTGCTCTGGCCCTTCTTCGGCGCCGAACCGCGGATCACCTCAGCGCCCACGGTGCGCGACACCCATTGCACCAGCCCGCCCTCGCGCGAGCGCGAAATCAGAAATTTCGGCGGCGGCGTGCCGGGCGCGAAACTCCACATCTTGTGTGCAAGGGAAAAGCGGCCGTGCCAGATGCAGCACACCAGTTTGCCTTCCCCGCGCCAGAAAGGCTCCATGGCGGCCTGGTTCACCCGCGTCCAGCGCGTGGTCACGCCCACGAACAGCAGGTAGAAGCCGACGAGCCGGCCTACCACGTACTGAAAAATCGGGTTGCCGATCAGCTGTTTGAGCATGGGACCGCTGGTTGGGGCGCTTCCGGGAGAAGCAGAAGGCCCTTATACGAGGGCGACCCCTCCCGGCGCCAGAACCCGCCTGAGCTAAGAGTAAGATGTCCGCCGTCCGAGCTGGAAAGAAATCGCTGAACGGCTTCGACCTGGAGACCCGAAAGGGCCGCCGGCGGGCGCGGGCGGACCTGGTCTGGGCCGATCATGGATTCCTGCGGGCGGCGTTCTCAAACTTCCATTGGATCGAGAAGGGCGTCATGGCGCGCGCCAACCAGCCATCGCCCTCCCAGATCGGGCGCTACGCCAGACTGGGGATCAAGACGATCCTTAATCTCCGCGGCAAGGCCGACACCGGCTACTACCTCTTGGAAAAGCACGCCTGCGAGAAGTACGGCGTCGTCCTCGTCGACGCGCGGATGCATTCGCGCGAGCCGCCAAGCAAGGACCAGATCAAGCGCGCCAAGCAGTTGTTCGACGCCATCCCGTATCCGGCGCTGATGCACTGCAAGTCCGGCGCTGACCGCGCCGGCGTCATGGCTGTGCTCTACAAGCACTTCAAGATGGGTCTGCCGATCGCAGAAGCCGTCAAGCAGCTCAGTCCGAAATACCTGCATGTGAAGCAGGGCAAGACGGGTATGATCGACTACTTCTTCGAGTGCTATCTGGAAGAGACGAAAGAGAACGGCAAGCCGTTCCTGCAATGGGTCGAGGAGGATTACGACCAGGCGAAGGTCAAGAGTTCCTTCAAGGAGAATTGGTGGGCGAACATTCTCGTCGACCGCATTCTCAATCGCGAATGAGAGTTGCGGGAACCGGAACCCTCGTGAATAAATGAAGCGGCGGCTACGGCTGCCGGGGCTTCGATCGATTTTATGACCGTTAATGTGCTTGGCAGGCGGCTTCCCGCGACGGCGACGTACGCGATTGCGCTGGCCGCTGGCCTCTTGCTCCTGATTTTGACGGTTGGCGCGGCGCTCTATCAGGTCAATCGCACACAAGACCTCAACGTTGCTGTTCGAGAATCCATCGATACGCGCGGACATCTGCGCTTGCTGTTGCGCGCTATGCTTGAGGCGGAGACCGGACAGCGCGGATATCTGCTTACCGGCAAAACAGATTATCTTGAGCCCTATAGCGGCGCGCGCGACTCCGCGATGGAAGAATTGGACGCGCTCGCCGCCGCGGCGGAAGGCGACGCCGTGCGGAGCGCCCACGTGGCGCGCCTGCGCGAACTGGCCACCCGCAAGCTTGACGAATTGGATCAGACGATCGCCCTCCAACAGCGCGGTCAGCCCGCCTTGGCGCGCGGCATCGTGCTGGCGAACCGCGGCAAGGCGCTCATGGACGAACTGCGAGGGGTCCTCGCGGCGGCCGAGGCGCGCGAGCAGGCGCGCGTAAGCGAACGGATGGCGGAGGTCGATCGCGGCGGGCGGCAGCTGAGGCTGGTCATTCTTTTGGCCGCGCTGCTCTTAGTGGGCATTGCAGCTTTGATGGTAGTGACGGTGCGTGGGGCGATGCGTGAACTGCGCGCCGCGCGCGATAGCGCGGAAGCGACGAACCTGCGTCTCATTGAAGAAATGGGCGGACGCGAAAAGGCGGAAGCCAAAGTGCGCCAGATGCAGAAGATGGAGGCCATCGGCCAGCTCACCGGCGGCGTCGCGCACGACTTCAACAACATGCTGGCGGTGATCATGAGCGCGCTCCAGCTTGCGCAGCGGCGCATCGACCGCGGCGAAGCCGGCGCTGGCCGTTTCATCGACGCCGCCATGGACGGCGCGCGGCGCGCCGCAATCTTGACGAGCCGTCTGCTGGCGTTCGCGCGCCGCCAGCCGTTGACCCCGCAGGTGATCGATGTGAACCGCGTTCTGGGCGGCATGTCGGAAATGCTGCGCCGAACCCTGGGCGAGCAGATCGATTTCGAGACTGTGCTGGCGGGCGGCGTCTGGAAGGTTAATGCCGACGTGAATGAACTCGAGAATGCGCTCGTCAACATCTGCGTCAATGCGCGTGACGCCATGCCCGGCGGCGGCAAGCTTACGATCGAAAGCGCGAACGCCTCGCTCGATGAGGAATATGCGCGCCACAACGTCGACGTCACGCCGGGCCAGTACGTGATGATCGCCATTACCGACACCGGCCAAGGCATGAGCCCCGAAGTGCGTGCAAAGGCCTTTGATCCGTTCTTTACAACGAAGGATGTCGGCAAAGGCACCGGCCTCGGGCTAAGCCATGTGCACGGCTTCCTGAAGCAGTCGGGCGGGCATGTGGCGATTTATTCGGAAGTCGGCCACGGCACCACGCTCAAGCTCTATTTGCCGCGCACGCAGTTGGCGGAAAGCACCGCCGAAGCGCCGGCGACCGCCGGCGATGAAATTCCGCACGGCGATCCGGGCACGCTCGTGCTGGTGGTGGAGGACGAAGAGCGCGTGCGGCTGTTGAGCGTGGCGTCGCTGCGCGAGCTCGGATACACGGTGATCCACGCCGACCGCGGGGCTGCTGCGCTGGATCTGCTCGACAAGCATCCCGCAGTGACGCTCCTCTTCACCGACATTGTCATGCCGGACATGAGCGGGCGGAAACTGTCAGACGAAGCGCTGCGGCGCCGGCCCGACCTGAAGGTGCTCTACACTACCGGCTATACGCAAAACGCCATCGTCCATAATGGCGTCGTCGACGCCGACGCGCGCTTGCTGATGAAGCCTTACACGCTGGCGGATCTGGCGCGGAAGGTGCGCGCTGTGTTGACCGAGGCGTAGGCGGGCGCTTGCTGCGGCGCCCGCCCCTCTGATTAGTAGCCCTTCTTCTCCGGATAATATTCGTCTTCACCGACGATGACTTGCGGCCTGTAGCCGTAATAGGAGGCGCTGACGTTGGGATGAGCCACATCGGCGACCGCCTGCTCCTCGGTTTCGATCGAGCATACATCCGAGATCTGATCCTGGATTATGGTGCGCGGGCCCGAACGCTGATCGCACACTTGATCGGAGGCCTGCTCGATGCGGCGCACCAAAGTGTCGGCGCCTTGGCGGCTGTTGAGGTCGAGATCGCCGTAGGCGACGACGCGCGATTGCGGGTCCTGAGCGAATGCTTGAACGGTGAACGCCGTGGCCGCGAGTGCGACCGAAGCGGCGAGGGTGGTGATGAGGCGGGCCATTTCGAATCTCCATCAGTCCCGCCCGTTCGCCTCATGAACACGCGCGCCCGCGAGGAGTTCCGGGCGCGCGCACTATCACGGATAAGGGATGAGGCTATTGGAGCGCGGCCGTGGCGGAACCGTAGCCGTAGCGCTGCTCGTAGCGAGCGCGGACGTTGGCATCGCCGACCGCGTCGAGATCCTGCAGTTCCGTCTCGCGGCGGCAGCTTTCGACGTAGCGATACTCGCTCCACATCATCGGGCCCGGATGCTCGCCGCAATAGACGCGGGCGTTCTGGCGGATGCGGTTGATGAGCGCGTCTGCGCCGGACACGTTGGAGAGGTCGAGATCGGCGTAATGGATTTCGCGACGCTGGTCTTGCGCGAGCGCCGGCGATGCAGATGCGAGGGCGATGGCGAGACCGGAAACAAGAGCGAAGAGGACCGGACGGTTCATGTCGAACTCCTTGCCTGATGGCGCCGTACGACAACGGCAGCACTACGCCTAGGAGGCTTGCATAGAGTTCGCGGTGACGGCAGTCACGAGAAGGTAACGCACGCAATCGTGATGCGGGAAGCGCTAAGGCTTGCCGTCCGCAAACTGAAGCTTGCTCAATCGCGCATAAAGGCCGCCCTTGGCGACAAGATCGTCATGCCGGCCCATCTCGACGACGCGGCCGTTCTCCAAAGCGAGAATGCGATCGGCGTCGCGTACGGTGGCGAGCCTGTGCGCAATGACCAGCACCGCTCGCCCTTTGCTCAAGCGTTTCAAGGCGTCCTGCACCTTGGCTTCGCTCTCAGCGTCGAGCGCGCTGGTGGCTTCGTCGAGCAGAAGGATGGGCGCATCGCGCAGGAAGGCGCGCGCGAGGGCGATGCGCTGGCGCTCGCCGCCGGAGAGATTGCCGCCACGATCCCCTACAATCGTGTCGTAGCCTTGCGGCAGCGATATTATGAAATCGTGCGCGGCGGCGGCGCGGGCGGCGTCTTCGATTTCCGCGTGCGAAGCGCCGGCGCGGCCGAGCGCAATGTTGGCCCGGATGGTGTCGTTGAAGAGGGCCGCCTCCTGGGAGACGAAAGCGATGGCCGCGCGGACGCTGGCCAGCGTGGCGTCGCGGACATCCTGGCCGTCGATTTTCACCGCTCCGCTGCTGACGTCGTAGAGGCGCGGGATCAGGTTGAAGATGGTGGACTTGCCCGCGCCCGACGGGCCGACGAGTGCGACTGTCTCGCCCGGCGCGACGCTGAAGCTCACCTCTTCGAGCGCAGGCGTGTCGCCGTAGGAAAACGCTACGCTCTCGAAACTGACGCGTCCCTGCGCCAGCGCCAGCGGCTTGGCCTCCGGCTTGTCCAGAATTTCCACCGGCTCGTCGATCAGTCCGAAAATGCGGCTGAGCGCCGCGCTGGCCTCGTTGAACAGCGTGTTCGACTGGCCGAGCGCCCGCGCCGAAGGCGTGGCCACCGCGATTGCGCCCACGATGCCCACGAGGCTGCCTATGGTCATGTCGCCGCTGTTCAAGCGAAGCGCCGCGATCAGCAACACGGCGGCGAAGGCCAGGCCACCGACGATCTCCATCAGCGGCACGGTGCGCGCGCGATTGTACGCGAGCTTCATTGCGAGCTTGCGGCGCGTCTCGAACGCCTGCTTTGCGCGCGCGCCTTCGCGCTCCTCCAGGCCGTATGTCTTGACGAAGCGCGCCGCGCCGAAGCTTTCGATCAGCAACGCCGTCATCGCGCCGATCTGGCCCTGGGCGGCGCCGGTCTGTTTCTTGGCTTGCTTGGCGATCCGCTGCAGCGGCGGCCCGGCGAGGGCGAACACGGCCCCCACAACCAGCGTGAGCACCCAGTCGAAATAGAGCATAAGCCCGATCGCGCCGATCACGGTCAGCGTGTCGCGGATCATGGCCTGGCCGCCGCGCACGATGGCTTCGCTCACCACGTTGATGTCGTTGGTGAAGCGCGAGACGAGCCTCCCCGGCTCTTCTTTCTGGTGGCGCGCGAAGTCGGCGATCATGAGCTTGGCGAACATGGCCCCCTGCAGATCGCGAAGCACCTTCAGCGCCAGACCCTGCGATTGGACTGCCTGCGCATACATGGCGGCGGCTCGCACCACAGTGGCGGCGACGACCAGCACCGGGGCGATGAGGATGATCTGGTTGTGGCCGGCGGCGATGCCGTCGGTGACGTATTTCAGGATCGCCGCGTAGGAAGACGACGCCGCCGCCACCAGCGCCAGCACCGGCACGATCAGCGCCACATCGCCCTTGTAGCGCGAGACGAAGTCGCGCCAGAGGCGAAGGAAAACGGAAGTGCGCACAGGCTTGGCTTCTAGCACGGGCGCGGGCGCGCTGGTCATGCGTTACGCTTGTCCGTCTTTCGGATCGAGCAGGCGATGCGCGTGAATGATGAAATAGCGCATGCGGGCGTTGTCGACGGTGCGCTGCGCCGCGCCTTTCCAGGCATCGTAGGCGGCCCTGTAGCTCGGATAAGCGCCGACGAAGTCGACATGGGCGAGGTCGGCGAATTCCGGCCGGTCGAGATCCTTCAGCTCGCCGCCGATCACCAGGTGCAGCAATTGTTCGCCGTCTTCGTAGCTCATCAGTCCGGAATCCTGTGCGGAAAGTGCTTGGTGCGATCGATTATCAGAGGGTGGATTTGAGCGCCAGCGGCGACAGCGCCGGGGGCCTTGGGCGTGCGGTTGTTGAATACGATTGGCGCGCCGCGCGCATCGGTGAAGCGGCCTCCGGCCGCGGCGATAATGGCTGCGCCGGCGGCGATGTCCCACTCGTTCTTCGGGCCATAGAGGATGGTGGCGTCGAAGCGCCCGGCGGCGATGTAAGCCAGGCGCGTAGCGATCGCCTGCACCGCAGTAAACGCCGTCTCCGGCCATGGGGTGCGCCAAGGGATCTGCTTGTAGAAACCGCGTTTACCGATGATGTGGGCCCCTTCGAGCTCGGCGCGCGTGCTGGCGCGAATGGCGGCGCCGTTGAGCGTCGCGCCCTCGCCCGCCGCGCCCAGGAACATCTCGTCCGTCATCGGCAAATAGATGGCGCCGGCGTGGGCCGTTGCGCCGTGTACGACGCCGAGGCTGATGGCGAAATCGGCGGCGCCGTCGATCATCGCCTGCGTGCCATCTATGGGGTCGAGCATGAAGGTGCGTGCTTTGCTCATACGCGTGTCGGGCGCGTCCGGGCTTTCTTCAGAAAGCCAGCCATAGTCGGGCCGCGCGCTGCGCAGCCGCTCGGCCAAGAGCTCGTTCACGGCAAAGTCGATATTGGTGACCGGACCCGCTGCGCCCTTCGACGTCACTTCGAGCGGCTTCGCACGTAGCGCGCGCACCAGCACGCCTGCTTCGCGCAGCGCCGCCTCCAGCAATTTGAGATCAGGTTCCGCCAATAGCCAGATCGTCCACGGCAAGGCTGGCGATTTCGAGCGAGCCGCGCAGGTCGAGATCCGACCCGGGACGCAAGCGCGCGAAAATATCCAGCAGATTGCCCGCTACGGTGACTTCGCTGACGGGATAGGCGACCGCGCCGCTCTCGAACCAATAGCCTGAAACACCCACCGACCAATCGCCGGTGTTCATGTTGAGCGAAGGCGAGAACATGTCGGTGACGAAGAGGCCCTTGCCTGCGTTCTTCATCGAGGTTGCGAGATCGTCGGGCCCCGGCGCGACGAACAGGTTCGAGGTCGAGACCCCCGGCGGGCCGCCATGGCCGGACGAGGCATGTCCGTTCGGCTCCATTTTGAGCTGGCGCGCCGCCGCTGAATTCAACAGCCACGTGGTGATGACGCCGTCTTCCACGAGAGTCATCGGCTTGACCGCGCCGCCTTCGCCGTCGAAGCCGTGCGAGCCGAGGCCGCGCTTCACGAACGGATCTTCGTGCACGCGGAAGCCGGGCGCGAACACGCGCTGGCCGAGCTTGTCCTTCAAGAACGAGACGCCGCGCGCGACGCTCGTGCCGGAGATGCCGGAGAAGAGCGGCGAGAGGATGCGGCCGGCGAGCCGGTTCTCGAAAATCACCGTGCCGCGCTGGCTTTCGATCTTGCGCGCGCCGAGGCGCGCTGCGGTGCGCTCACCGGCCTGGCGGCCGATCTCGGCGGGCGAGGGGAGGTCGGCCAGGAAGCGCCGCGTCTTCCACTCGTAGTCGCGCTCCATCTTGCCATCGCGCTCGGCGATCGGCTGGGTGCCGACGCTGTAACTGGTGCCGCTTTCGGCGCCTTCGAAGCCGTCGCTGGTGGCGTAGACGAACGAGGAGGCCTCGCTTGAGGCGCCGCCGCCGCTGGAGTTTTCGATACCGGGAATTTCCAGCGACGCCGCTTCGCACGCGAGCGCCAGATCGCGCAGTTGTTCTGCGCTGGGGCGCGCGGTGTCCGACTGTTCAAGATCGAGCGCCGGGCCGCTGGCCCGGTAACGCTGCTCCAGCAGACCGCAATAGGGGTCCTCAGGCGCCGCGCGCGCCATCTCGACCACCCGCTGGGCCAAGGCCGCGAGACCCTTCGCGGAGGTATCGGTCGAGGAGGCCGAGGCCTGGCGCTTGCCGATGAAGGCCCGGAGCGCGACCGAGCGGGCTTCCTCGCGCTCCATGCCTTCCAGTTCGCCCAGCCGCACCTCGGCCGAGATGCTCTCGCGGGCCGCGAGGCTGGCTTCGGCGGCGTCGGCGCCGTGCTTTTTTGCGTAATCGAGGAGGGCCGCCAGGGCGGCGTGGGAATCAGCGTCAAAGGCCATGGCGCCTATTTGGGACCCGCCGGGAGGCGGGGCAATCGGCTTTAGGCCATCTGCCGCCGGTCAAGACAGCCGCCCAGCGGTCGTTTCGGCGCCGGCTGGACGCGTCAGCCGCCGAAGTGCTGGCCCAGACCCATGTAAATGAGGGTTCCGCCCATCAGTGCGAAGGCGGCCCAGGTCAGCACCATGCCGAGCAGGCGCCCGATATTGAGGTCGCCGGCGTGGAGGCCGAACCCGTGCAAAATTCTCCCGGCGGTCAAAGAAATTCCGGCCGCGTGCAAAATCCAAATCGGCACGGAATTAAACCAGGCCAGCATCACAAGCCCCACCAAACCCGCCGGAATGTACTCCGCGGCGTTGGCGTGGGCGCGGACCGCGCGCGTAAAGGCGGGGTTATCTTCGCGCACGCCCAACACGATCTTGTGCCGCTGACGCCCGCGCACCACTAGCACTGAGAGCACCAGCAGGATGAGGATGTTGATGCCGATATAGAGCGCAGCGATTTCCGGACGCAGCATGAGCGTGTCTCCCTGGGCCTTCACCTAGGCCGCCCGGCGCTCCCGTTTCAATCATTTGTTTTCGTTTCAGAAACGTCGTGTTCATCGCGTTCGGGCATAGTCCTCCCACAACAACGAAGTGCCTCGAAGGCATGGGATGGGTGGTTTGATCGTCGCGGGCATCTGGGGCTTGCTATGGGCGATGTTCGCGGCGGCTGCGGGCCTTGGGCTAGCAGCTGCCGCGACGACGCTTCTTAAGCGCGCGACAGAGCATGACGATCTCGAATGGGTCGGCGGCTACAACGCGCTCGCGCCGGTGGTCGATCGCCAGTAGGCGCTATCGTTGGCTCCGCAGGGGCCCAAGAAGGCCGGCGGCCGCTTTACTGAGCGCGCTTTCCTAACGAAAAATCAAAACCGGAACCCTTTGGCCGCGCTAAGCTCTGCGGACACGGAGGGATTCCATGAAACTGCGCGCATCCGTCATCGCCCTGGCTCTCGTTTCGATTTTGGCGGCATGCGGCCAGTCCAACACCGCCAGCAGCACCGCCACCACGTCCGAAGAACTCACGCCCGCGAACCTGCAGATCGACATCGGCCGCACCGGCGCGATGCTCGGCAACGTGCGCGCTATTACTGAAGACCTGCCCGCCGGCGTCGAGACCGATCCGACGGCGCTTCGGGAACTGGCGCGCGCGCTTCGCGAGACCGTCTGGGAATACAATCTCGAACGCTCGCGGCTCTGCGGGAAGGGCCTCTATACCGCGGTGTCGTGCGGGCCTGCCTATGAACCGGTGTGGATCGCGGAAGCGGCCGACAGCGAACCGACGCTGGAGATATTGAACGAGCGTGCGGAAGGTTTGCGCGCCGAGGTCTCGCGCTTCGAAGGCGCGATCTGTGACGATGCGCGGTCGAAGGTCCCGGAGAACGAGCGGATGGCGGTATGTCCGATGGAATAATATGGAGCGCCGGCGTCCTCGCCGGCCGGCTCCGGCGCATGCGGGCGAGGGCGCCGGGGGTCCATATTCACCGCAACTTCCAGACCGCTGCGCGCTTCACTTCCGCATCCTCCAGCGCGCGCGTCACTGGAATATCGTAAGCCGCGACCTGCTCGAGCTTGTCGCGCGGCAAATAGGTGCGGCCCGGATCGCCGATCAGCACTTGCTTGCCGCCTCGATCGAGCGCGATCAGCCATTCGAGCACGCGCGGCGCAAGATCGCGGTCGTAGAAGAGATCGCCGACGAGAATGACCTCCGCATCCGTCGGCTCGCCGACGGGATCGGCGCCGCTGGTCTCGACGCACACGTCGTTCAGCTCGGCGTTGAGCCTCGCCGCGTGCGCGGCGAACGTGTCGATGTCGACCGCCAGCGCTTCGGCCGCGCCCGCTTTCATCGCCGCGATCGCGACGAGCCCCGAGCCGGATGCGACATCGAGCACCCGCTTGCCGCGCACGATGCCTGCGTTGTCGAGCACATACCGCGCCAGCGCTTGCCCGCCCGCCCACGCGAAAGCCCAGAACGGCGGCGGCAAGCCCAGTTCGCCCAATTGCTCTTCCGTCAGTTGCCACAGCGCGACCGCGTCATCGGCCAGATGCAGGCGCAGTTCAGGAATATGCGACGGCGCGAGGACGCGCGTGTTTTCGCGGATGAAAGCTGGGACGTCGGTGATCATTTCAGGCCTTCCCGACGGCCGGAGGCCGATCTGGAATCCAGGGCCGACACTCATGTGGATGCCCTGGATTCCAGATCACGCTCCGAGTGTCTGGAATGACTAAGGGAGAGATCAAGCCGGCGCAGCCATGCGCAGCACCTCGGCATAGCTGCCTGCAATCCGCATGCGCTTGTCGTAGCCCTTCGCCATCAGCAGCTTGTGCATGCGCTCCAGGCGATAGCAGGGGACGTGCATGAAGACGTGGTGCTCGCCGTGGAAGTGCACCCAATAGGGCGCGATGAAGAGGCGCTCCAGAATGTTGGCGCGCGTCGTGCGCGCGTGCGTGAAGGGATCGTCCTCCGTATTGACCACGGCGTGCTCGGCGATGTTGCGCAGCCGCGTCACCAGCGGCAGCCAAGTGAACATCGGCACGAGCCAGAGCGCCGGATACGCCCACCAATAGCCGGCGAACGACACGGCCGCGAACAGGATGGCGTTGACGATCAAGAAATGCGCGGTGCTGGCGTTAATCACTTCGCCGTCCTTGCGGCCGCCGAAGAGCTGGGCCGTGCGCTGCTTGAGCGCGGTTTGCCCGGTGAGGTCGCGCACGACTTTGCGCCAGAACGACTGGCGCGTGATCGGGAAGGGTTTCGACAGCGAGAGGTCCGGATCTTCCGGCTGCTCGGTGAAGCGATGGTGTTTCAGATGATAGGCGCGGTAGCTCTCCAGCCGTCCGCCGACCGGCGCCGCGCAGAGCCATTCGCCGACCCAGTCGTTCACCTTTGCGTTGGCGTGCAGCGCGCCGTGCGCCGCGTCGTGCATCAGGATGGCGAGGCCGAGTTGGCGCGCGCCGATCAGCATGACGGCAAGCACGTAGCTCAGCGGGTTGGGCCACAGCACGAAGAGCGCGCCGGCGGCGAGGATCAGTCCCCACGCGCAGGCGATCAGCGCCAGGCCGAGCCAGGAAGACCGCGCCGACAAGGGCGCCCATTCTTCGGGGCTGAACACGTCCTTCGGGTCGATGCGTGCGACGGCCGGCATGCGCGCATGCTAGCACATCGAGGCGCGCTGCTGAACCGCGCGGATTAGCCGAATTGTTCCGCCGGCGGCGGAAAGTTGAAGGTGCGCTGCAGCGCCGCTTCGCCCGCCTTGGTGAACTCCACAACGCGGCCGCCTTTGCGCTTGGCCCAGCCGCGCTCGTAATAGCGGTCGAGCAGGGCCGCGCCCAAGGCGCCGGCGATGTGGTGACGGCGCACGCTCCAGTCCAGGCAGGCGCGGCAGACCGGGCGCGCGCCGCTCTCGATGTCTTCCATGTCGATGCCGAAGCTCGACATCTTCATCTTGCCGAGCCGCGTCAGCACGTGCTCGCCTTTCGCCAGCGTGATCCACTTGTTGCGCACGCAGGCGTCGAACACGCCGACGCCGAGTTCGCCGGCGAGGTGGTCGTAGCAGACGCGCGCGCGCCGTAGCGCCGGCTCTTTCGGGCCCGGGCGAACGCGCAGCGCCTTGGCGCGCGCTGCAACGCCCATCAGACTCTCCAGCACTTCAGCGACGTCCGCATCCGCCAGCCGATAATAGCGGTGCCGTCCTTGCGCTTCCGCCGCAACCAGGCCGCCGGAGGTCATTTTCGAAAGATGCGCGCTGGCGGTTTGTTTGGTCACGCCCGCTTCCGCCGCGAGTTCGCTCGCGGTGAGCGCGCCGCCATGCATCAGCGCGCCGAGCATGTTGGCGCGCGCGGGATCGCCGATCAAAGCGGCGACGCCGGCGATTTTGGGCCCGTCCTTCATCTGATGGCTTTCATGGTTCGACCGTAAGCGAACCATGCACCCCGGGCAACGGGCTAGAACAGCGGCCGGAGGTTAACATGATCACTTGTTTCATTACCTACGAAATAGACCCGTTCAAAAAGGCGGAATTCGAGCAGTACGCGCGCGCATGGGGGGAAATTATTCCCCGTTGCGGCGCCGATCTGGTCGGCTATTTCGCGCCTCACGAAGGTTCGGCCACTACCGCTTGCGCTTTGTACAACATCGAGAGCCTGGCCGCTTACGAAGCTTACCGCGCGCGCCTGGCCGCCGACCCTGCAGGTAAGGAGAATTTCGCGTTTTCCAAGCGGGAACGCTTCATTTTGAAGGAAGACCGGATTTTCCTGAAACTGGCCTCGGCGCCGCATGGGCGACTGGTGCGTTTGTGATCGCCGTCATTTTCGAGGTCGAGCCGACGGCGCGGGAGGACTATTTCCGCATCGCCGGCAAATTGGCGGCGGAGTTGTACAAGATGGACGGCTTCATCTCGATCGAGCGGTTTCAGAGTCTGCACGATCCCGATCGCGTGCTTTCGCTCTCGTTCTGGCGCGATGAAGCGGCGGTGGCGGCGTGGCGCAACACGATGGAGCACCGCGCCGCGCAAAGCGCGGGGCGGGGTGGGGTGTTTCGGGATTACAGGCTGCGCGTTGCGCAGGTGGTGCGGGACTATAGGATGCAAGAGCGCGAAGAGGCGCCGGCGGATTCCCGGGTCGCCCACGCTGGTTGAAGCACGTGCTCTCCCGTGAGGGAGAGCCGTCGTCACGCATCGCGTGGCGACTGAGAGGGCGAAGCGGCACGCGACGGTGTTTGTGGCTTCGCCCTTTCCGTCTCGCGCTACCGCGCGAGCCACCTTTCCCTCACGGGAAAGGACGTGACCGAGATTAGATCTTCGACTGCTCCGGCGTCTGCGTATCGACCACCCGCCACAAATGCCACGCGGCGGCGCTGCGATATGGCGCCCAGCGTGCGCCGTACGTGCCGAGTTCCTTCGGCGTGAACTTGCGCCGGTAGAGTTTCTCGGCGCCCTTGCGTACGCCCAGGTCGTCGATCGGCAGCACGTCGGGCCGCCCGAGTGTGAACATCAGATACATTTCAACTGTCCAACGGCCGACGCCCTTGGCGGCCGTCAGGCGTTCGATGATCTCCTCATCGCTCATGCGCAAGAGCTTGCGTGCTTCGGGGATGATCCCGTCGATACGCTTTTGCGACACGTCCTTGATCGCCGCGATCTTCTGACGTGAGAGCCCGGCTGTCCGCAGCAACTCAGGCGTTGCTTCCAGCAGATCTTCCGGATCGGGGTGATCCTTGTCCGGGAAGAGCGCGATCATGCGGCCGTGAATGGTGCCCGCGGCTTTGCCGGAGAGCTGCTGGTAGATGACCGAGCGCACCAGCGCCCGGAAGGGGTCCTTCTTCTTCTCGAACGCAGTCGGGTAGGGCTCGTGGTTCGGCACCACGCGCGCGAAGCGTTTGCACACCGCGCTCAAATGCAGTTCGGCCTCGGCCAGTCTCTTGCCCATTCAGCGCTCCAGCAACGGCCGCAACGCCCGCCACATGGGCTCGATGGCGAAAGCCAGCAAGACGCAGAGTCCGATAATGGCGTTGAACTTGAAGCCCGCCAGCGCGGTCTCAGACTTGGCGTCATCCACCCGTTGCAGCATGGGCCAGATGAGGCCTGCGCCGATCGCCGCCAGGGCGATCGCGAACGGCCAGCCGGCGCCGGCTGTTGCGCCCGCGAGGGCCCAGAAAGTGAGGGCGAGCACGTAGAAGACGCTCGTCCACATCCGCCACTTCGACGCGAACAGACGCGCCGTCGAGCGCACGCCGACCAGCGCATCGTCCTCGCGGTCCTGCAACGCATAGAGCGTGTCGTAGCCGATCGTCCACATGATGCAGCCGACATAAAGGAAGATGGCTTCCGGCGGCATGCTCGCTTCGGGCGTCACCGCCGCGGCGCCCACAAGTGCGCCCCAAGAGAAGACGATCCCCAGCCACGCCTGCGGCCACCAGGTGATGCGCTTCATCAGCGGATAGAGCGCCACCAGCGGCAGCGCCAGAAGCGCCGCAATCTGCGCAAAGCGCGGCAGCAAGAGCAGGATGACGAGCCCGAACAGGCACTGGGTGAAGAGCCAGATCCAGGCGCTGCGCAGCGACACCGCGCCGGACGGCAGCGGCCTGAGCCGCGTGCGCTCCACCTTCGCGTCGATGTCGCGATCGAGAATGTCGTTATAGGTGCACCCGGCGCCGCGCATGAACACGGAACCGATCAGGAAGCACTCCATCAGCGCCAAATCATGCCAATAAAATCCGTAGCCGGTGCGCGCGACCGCGATCCCCATCCAGCAAGGCAGCAGCAAGAGCTGCCACCCGATCGGCCGGTCCAGCCGCGAGAGCTGCGCATACGGCTTCAGCGCTGCCGGCAGGTAGTCGGTCCAATGTTGCTTCAGCGCATCGGCGGGTTTCAAATCGCTCACGTTTTCGTTGTGCGGCGCACTTTGGCTTTACGCAATGCGGCTGAAGGCGTATGCCCGCGCTCCTCCAACAAGGAGCAGCGGAATAATGGTCGTCACCACCTCGTAACAGCGGCGCACGCGAACGGACGCCGACGAGCCAGAAGCAGGCGCTAGCCGCTTCCCGCTCCAAATCCCTAGACGCCGCATGGTGAAAAAGGGGAATCCGTATCGCCGAAAGCCGCTGGCAGCCGACCTTCCGCTTCCAGTTTTCGTTCCCATTTCAAACGTGCCCGCATCGCGCCGCCGCGCGTGCGCGTACTCCATCGGTACTCAAATGAGCGATGCAATCGACTACGACGACAATGACGACACGCGGCCGCTGAAGGCGCCGGTTGGCGACATCATGCGTTACATCTGGCGCCGTTGGGTGTCGCAACCGCATTTCCTGATCGGCTTTTTGGCGCTCTACCTGTTGGCGGTCTCGTGCGACCTCGCTTTGCCGGTGGTGTCGGGACAGATGGTGGAAGCGCTTGCGCGCGGACCCGGCGAAGCCAATGCCAGCGTGCTGGCGACGTACGGCCTCTTCGCGGCGGTGGCGTTCGGCTTCTACTTCTTCCGCAACACCTCGGTGCGGTTCTGGATTCCGCTTGCCGCGCACAACATGCGCAATATCGTCAATGACGGCTTCAAGGACGTCCAGCGCTTCAGCGCCGACTGGCACGCCGACAATTTCGCCGGGGCCACGGTGCGGCGGGTATCGCGCGCGATGCAGGCGTATGACTCGGTCTCGGACACGATCGTGTGGTCGGTGCTGCCGGCCTCGATCGTGCTCTCCGGCATCACCGTGATGACGGCGCTCAAGTGGCCGCTGATCGGGCTCTTCGTGGGCGCGAGCATCGTCATCCTGCTCGCCATCAATTGGTGGACCTGGACCTATTATTTGAAGGCCGACTTCTCGGTCACCAATGTCGCCGACACCAAGATCGGCGCGGCGTTGGCCGACGCCGTCGGCGCCAACGCCAGCGTGAAAAGCTTCGGCGCCGAGGAACGCGAACAGGCGCGCCTCAACGGCATCACGGAGGACTGGCGCAAGAAAGCGCTGAAGCTTTGGTACAAGGCGACCAATTCCTGGATCTGGCAGAACCTGACGCTGTTTGCGCTGCAGGCCGGCCTTCTGGGTCTGGTGGTGCGCGAATGGATGGCGGGGCGCGCCAGCCCTGGCGATGCGGCGTTCGCGATCACCTCGTTCTTCCTGATGTCGGGCTATCTCCGCACGCTCGGCGAGAGCATCCGCATCCTGCAGAAGGGCTTCGCCGATATCGCCGACGTGGTGGCGTACGCTGCGCAGAAGGAGGGCATTGAGGATGCGCCCAACGCACCGGCGTTCGCGCCGGGCAAGGGCGCCATTGCGTTCGAGCGCGTCACGTTCCGCTACAAGAGCCAACCGGAACCCCTCTACCGCGATTTCTCGCTGGAGATCGCGCCGGGGGAAACGGTGGCGCTGGTGGGTCCAACCGGCTCCGGCAAGTCGACCTTCGTGAAACTGGTGCAGCGTCTCTACGACGTCGAAAGCGGCGACATCCGCATCGACGGCCAGGACGTGCGCAGCGTCACGCAAGGCAGCCTGCGCCGCGCCATCGCCCTGGTGCCTCAGGACCCGGCGCTCTTCCACCGTTCGCTCGTGGAAAACATCTCCTACGCGAACCCGGATGCGCCGATGGAGAAGGTGATCGAGGCGGCCAAGCGCGCCAGAGCGCACGACTTCATCTTGAAGCTGCCGAAGGGTTACGAGACCGAGGTCGGCGAGCGCGGCGTGAAGCTCTCGGGCGGCGAACGCCAGCGCGTGGCGCTGGCGCGCGCCTTCCTGGCGGACGCGCCGATCCTCATCCTCGACGAAGCGACGTCGTCTTTGGACGTGGCGACCGAGCGCGAGGTGCAGGCCGCGATGGCGGAGCTGAAGCAGGGGCGCACCACCATCGTCATCGCCCACCGCTTGAGCACCGTCCGCGAAGCCGACCGCATCCTCGTCTTCAACGAAGGCCGCATCGTCGAGCAGGGCCACCACGCCGAGCTGATTGAAGGCCGCGGGCTCTATGCGCGCTTGAACGCCATGGCGCGCGGGGAGTTCTTGGCGGACGAGGCGGCTTAAGTTTGATGGTGATGTGGGAGAAGCACTCAGTCATTCCGGGATCGCGAAGCGATACCCGGAACCCAGGGTAAACACGCAGGAAGTAGCCCTGGATTCCGGATCGCACTCCGTGCGTCCGGAATGACTGAGGTATGTTTCGGCTTGCAGCGTGGGCGAGGCAGGGGCAGCAATCGACCCATGCCCAACCCGCGCCTCATGATCGACGCCGCGCTTAGCCCCAACGCCGAGCTTCAGTTCGACGAAGACCAAGCGCGCCATGTCGGCACGGTTTTGCGTCTGGACGAGGGCGATGGCCTGCGCGTCTTCAATGCGCGCGACGGAGAGTGGGCCGCGCGCATCGTCGGCAAGAAGAAACGCAGCATGAGCGTGCGCGTTGAAGCGCTGCTGCGCCCGGCGCGCGCGACGCCTGATCTCGATCTTTTGTTCGCGCCGGTGAAGCGCCACGCCACCGATCTCATCGTCGAGAAGGCGACCGAACTCGGCGTCCGCCGCATCCGCCCCGTCATCACCCAGCGCACCATCGCCGAGACCGTGCGCATCGATCGCCTGGCATCAATTGCGCGCGAAGCAGCGGAGCAAACCGAACGCTTCGATGCTCCGGAAATCATGGCGCCGGTGTCGTTGGCGAAAGCTCTCGATGGCTGGGACGCATCGCGTTCGCTGATTTATGCCGATGAAGCAGGAGATGACGAAGGCGCGGCATGGGGCGGCGAGAAAGGAAGAGCGGCGCCGATTCTTGCTTCCCTCCCCCTTGCGGGGAGGGGCAGGGGTGGGGGTACGGGCGCCAGCTCGTCCGGAGAAATCACCGCCGCTACCCCCACCTCCAACTCCGCCCCGCAAGGGGGCGGAGAGTCGCTTGCCTTGCTCATCGGCCCCGAGGGCGGCTTTACGCCAGACGAGCGGCGCCTGCTGCGCGCGCTCCCGTTCGTCACGCCCGTCTCGCTCGGTCCCCGCATCCTGCGCGCGGAGACCGCAGTCATCGCCGCGCTCTCCGTGATACAATCCGCCTGGGGCGACTGGCGTTAGACCTTGCGCCCTCAGGCCCGAGACTCCACATCGGAGCCGCCCGGGGAGGACTACGACTTGGCCACTAAAGAAAAATCGCCCCCGCTTGAGGGCTTCCGCGATCTCGTCACGCATTTGGAGAAGGGCTCGAAGCCGGATCGCTCCACTTGGCGCATCGGCACCGAGCATGAGAAGTTCGCCTTCTATAAAGACACGCTGGAGCCCGTTCCCTACGAGGGCGAACGCGGGATCGGCGCGCTTCTGAACAAGCTCGCCGATCAGTTCGGCTGGGAGCGCGTGTACGAGGGCGACAAGGTGATCGCCCTGAAGCAGGGCATGGCGTCGATCACGCTGGAGCCGGGCGGGCAGTTCGAGCTCTCCGGCGCCCCGCTTGAGCATCTGCATCAGACGTGCGCCGAAACCGGTTCGCACCTGACGCAGCTCCGCACGATCTGCACCGACATGGGCATCGCCTTCTTGGGCGTCGGCTTTCAGCCGCTCTGGGGTCTCGATCAGATCCCGATCATGCCCAAAGGCCGCTACAAGATCATGCGCGACTACATGCAGAAGGTCGGCCGCCTCGGCCGCCAGATGATGTTCCGCTCGTGTACGGTGCAGACCAATCTCGACTTCGGCAGCGAAGCCGACATGGTGAAGAAGTTTCGCGTCTCGCTCGCACTGCAGCCGATCGCCACCGCGCTCTTCGCCGCTTCGCCCTTCGCCGAGGGGCGCTTGAACGGCTTCCTCTCGTATCGCGCGCACGTCTGGACCGACACCGATCCCGATCGCACCGGCATGCTGCCGTTCGTCTTCGAGCCGGGCATGGGCTTTGAGCGCTACGCCGAATGGGCGCTCGATGTGCCGATGTATTTCGCGTATCGCGACGGCAAATACGTCGATTGCTCCGGGCAGAGCTTCCGCGCCTTCATGGACGGCAAGATGCCGGTGCTGCCGGGCGAGCGGCCGACGGAGAAAGATTGGGAAGACCATCTGACCACAGCGTTCCCGGAAGTGCGCCTGAAGACCTATCTCGAAATGCGTGGCGCGGACTCGGGTCCGTGGTCGCGCCTCTGCGCGCTGCCCGCGTTCTGGGCCGGCATTCTCTATTGCGACGCCGCGCTCGAAGCAGCTTGGTCGCTGGTGAAGAGTTGGACCGCCGAGGATCGCGAATCTCTACGCCGCGCCGTGCCTGTGCTCGGTCTGCGTGCGCCGGTGCGCGGCGTGAAGGCGCAAGACATCGCCCAGGCCGCGCTCGCCATCGCGCGCCAAGGTCTGAAGAGCCGCGCGCGCAGCGACAATAGCGGCGAAGACGAAACCCATTTCCTCATGGAGCTCGACGACATCGCCGCCAGCGGCGTCACGCCCGCCGAGCGCCTCATCGAGCGCTACCGCACCGAGTGGGGCGGCGACGTCCGCCCGGTGTTCGAGGCGTGCGCGTATTAATTCTCCTCGCCCCGCGCCTGCGCGGGGGAGGGGCTAGGGGAGGGGGACACTGAGTGTCTCACTCTGCGCGCTTAAATTAATCACGCTCCCCTCCCTCAATCCCTCCCCCGCTTCGCGGGGCGAGGGAAGACAGGCGGCATTGTGGCGAACGCGATTGCGCTTCGTAAAACGCCGCGCAAAAGTGCCCGCGCATGTACGTGCTCGACCATCCGATCTTTACGCCGCGCCTGCGGCTGCAGCCGGTAACGCCTGCGTTGGCGGAAGCCGCGCGTGCGGGCGAGCAGGCGTTCGCGCAGGAGATCGGTGCGGATGCGCCGCCGGATTGGTGCCAGGCGAGCCTCGGGCTGGTGGCGCGCTCGGCCACGCAAGCCTGGGGACCGGAAGCAGCGCCCACGCGCGCCATCGCCATTCATCATGCCGAGGGCACGGTGATCGGCGACGTCCGCTTTGAGCCCTCGCTTCGCGCCGCGCGCGAGTATGAGATCGGATACGGCGTCGCCCGGTCGCGCCGCCGCCAGGGTTACGCCGTCGAGGCCGCCGGCGCCGTCATCGACTGGCTCTTTGACGAAGCGGGCGCCGAAACGGTCATCGCCGGCTGTGACAGCCGCAACGTGCCCTCGGTGAAAACGCTGAGAAAGCTGGGCTTCTGGCTCGACAGTACGCCCGGTTCCACCTTCTGGTGGTTGATGACCCCGGACCTCCGCGCGTCGACCCGCGCTTGATGCCCCGCTGGCGGGCGTGCTTGTCTTCCTGACAATTCCTGGGCAAGGACTTTGTCCAAGGGACATAAGTTAGGGAGCTTCGGGGGAAATGAGCACAACGGAAACCGCCGGTAGCGGCGGCGAGAAGCAGTGGTTTGGCCATCCGCGCCCCTTGGCGCTGCTATTCACGACCGAGGCTTGGGAACGCTTCGGCTATTACGGCATGCGCGCGCTGCTGATCCTCTATCTGGTTCAGCACTTCGTCTTCGCCGACCGTGTCGCCAACGGCCTCTACGGCGCTTTCACGTCGCTCGTTTATCTGACCCCGCTTATCGGCGGTTTCATCGCCGACCGTTACCTCGGCAACAAGAACGCCGTGAAGCTCGGCGCCGTGCTGATGTCGGCGGGATATCTGATGCTCGCCTTCACCGGCGGCGAGAGGGCTGACCCGTTCGTCAACATCAACGGCCAGCGCTACGAAATCGCGATCGTTGATGGCGATCAGTACGTCGTCGCCAACGGCCAGCAACTCGCGATCAAAGGCAACGAAGATAGCTCGATCACGCTGGAAGGCGGCCAAGGCCCGCTTGCCGGCAACATCGCGCAGGGCGCCTATGAATTCGGCGCCGATCGCAATCCGCTGAACGTCATTCTGCTGTTCGTTTCGCTCGGCCTCGTCATCGTCGGCAACGGCTATTTCAAGCCGAACATCTCAACCATTGTCGGCGAGCTCTACTCGCAAACCGACCGCCGCCGCGACGCAGGCTTCACCATCTTCTACATGGGCATCAACCTGGGCTCGATTTTCTCGCAGCTGCTGGCCCCATGGATCGCGGTCACCTACGGCTACATGTGGGGCTTTGCGCTTGCTGGCTTCGGCATGCTGCTGGCGGCCATCCGCTTCCAGATCGCCAGTGCGCAACTGAAAGACTACGGCAACCCGCCGCCTGACGCGCCGCAGCGCGGCGTCATCATTTTCATCTGCTCGCTTCTGGCGGTGCCGGTGATCTGGTTCCTCATGAACAACGCCATGGAATCCGCGGCTGCTGGGGGCGCCGAAGACGCGGCGGCCGGCGGCATCGTCGGCTTCCTCTTGGCCCAGCCGCTGCTGGGGCAGGTGATGTTCGTGGTCTACATCCTCGCCATGCTGGGCCTGCCGATCTGGGCGTTGGCGGGTCTCGACAAGGATGCACGCTCGAAGCTGATCGTGGCGGTCGTGCTCTGCTTCTTCTCGGTCGTGTTCTGGACGTTGTTCGAGCAAGCGGGATCGTCCTTGACGCTCTTTGCCGAACGCAACACCGATCGCATGGTCGGCAGCTACGAGATGCCGGCCGGGCAGGCGCAAGCCTTCAACCCGATCTTCATCGTGATCATGGCGCCGCTCTTCAGCTTGATGTGGAACTGGCTCGGCAAGCGCAACGCCGAGCCGTCGGTGCCGTTCAAGTTCACGATCGCGCTCGCGCTCGTCGGCATCGGCTTCCTGGCGCTGGTGTTCGGCGCGCAGTTCCACAACGAGCAGTTCCAAGTGGCGCTGTTCTGGCTGGCGCTCGCCTACTTCATCCACTCCGTGGGTGAACTCTGCATCTCGCCAGTTGGTCTCTCCATGATCACCAAGCTGTCGCCCCAGAAGATGGTGGGGCTCATGATGGGCGTGTGGTTCATGTCCTCGGCCATGGCGCAGTATGCGGGCGGGATCGTCGCCCAATTCGCGTCGACCGAGACCGTGGGCGGCCAGGTGCTCAATCCGGAAGTCTCGCTGAATACCTATCTCGGCGTCTTCCAGACCATCGGCATCGCCGGCCTCATCTGCGCCGGCATCCTGCTGCTGCTCGCGCCGTTCCTGCAGAAGGGAATGGGCGGCATCAAGTAAAAGCCTGATTTTACAAGACTATTGGCTAAGACGCGGGCGCGGCTGGGGAAATCCGGGCGCGCCCGTTGTCAATCGGAAAAACTTATCCCCAGGCCGCTTTCCCACGTTGCACCCGCCGGGCGTTCCGTGCGTTCTTAAGACCTGGGACGCTTAGAGACGCCGCCGCGCCGATTCGCCTTTGAGGCGACATCTTCCGGAGCGGGTTCGGCCTTCATCGAACGTTACCTATGAGTCACGGGCCGTACCGGCGGTCCGGGTAGGAGGTGTCGATGTCCAGGCCGCGCAATACCCGCTCGAAAAAGAAGCCCCTTTTGGCTTCCGAGCAGGGGCGGCCGGAAATCATGGATTTGCTGCTGGGCTGGAAAGCCGCCGATCAGGCGCGTGCGCCGATCGGGTTCTCCGCCCCGCAGCTTGAAGTCGATGCGCCGGCTGGCGAAGCGCCGATGCTTTACGGCGAAGACCGCCACTTGCTCACGATTGCGCCAACGGGCGCGGGTAAGGGCCGCGGCGTCATCATTCCGAACCTGTTGCGGTTCGAAGGCTCGGCCATCGTCATCGACCCCAAGGGCGAGACCTGGCACGTGACCGCGCGCCGCCGCAAAGAGATGGGCCAGGAGGTCCGGCTCCTCGATCCGTTCGGCGCGGTCTCGAAGAAGACCGACAGCCTCAATCCGTTCGATCTCTTCCAGCGGCCGGGTGCGCTACTCGACGCGGACGCGGAAATGCTCGCCTCTCTGCTTGCGGGCGACGCTGGTTTTCACAAGGAGCCCTTCTGGGACAATTGGGGCCGTTCGCTGATGGCGGGCGTCATCGCCGCCGTCGCCGAGACCGCGCCCAAGGGCGAAAAGCATTTCGGCAAAGTGCGCGAAATCCTGATGAGCGATGACGCGGTCTATAATCTGGCCGCGCTGATCGAGAACAATGAGCCGCTGAATCGGCTCTCCAAGCAGAACATCTCATCGTTCCTGCCGATCACCGAACAGACCCGCTCGGGCATACTCTCGACCGCGCAAAGCTACCTGAAGGTGGTGAATTCGGATTCGGCGCTGCGTTCGCTCAGCAAGTCGACAATTTCGCTTGAGGCCGTCCGCAAGGGCGATCCGATGACGATCTACATCGTCATCCCGCCGGATAAACTCGAGAGCCATGGCGCGCTGCTGCGCCTGTGGGTGGGCGCTCTCATGCTTACGGTGATGGGCCGCAAGCGCCGTCCGAAGCGCTCGACGCTCTTCCTGCTGGACGAGTGTGCACAGCTGGGCGAATTCGGGCCGCTGCGCCAGTCGATGACGCTCCTGCGCGGCTATGGCCTGCAGGTGTGGCCGTTCTTCCAGGATCTGAGCCAGCTGCAGCGGCTCTACCCAAAGGACTGGCGCACCATCTTCAACAATGCCGGCGTGTTCCAACTGTTCGGCGTCGCCAACCACCTGATGGCGAAAGAATCGAGCGACCTGATCGGCGACATCGACGCCGACGTCCTCCGCAACATGAGCAAGGACCGCCAGACCATCGCCATCAGCGGCCAGAAAGCCACGGGGGCGCGTCTGCCGGACTATCTGCTCGACGCGCCGTTCGCGGGCCAGTGGGATCCGAACCCCATGTTCGAAAGCGAGCCGCCGAAAGGCCGCGGCCGCAAAGGCATGACGCGGTAGAAGATCTGTTGGGAGCGCCAGCGCCAGCGCTTGGAGAAAATGGCGCCGGCGCTCCCGTCTCCATCCCTGGGGTGGGACAGGAGATCAGAACGTTCCCGACAGCTCGACGATAAGCCACGGCGCTTCTTCGAACTGCCGTTGCCGGAGATCGCGCCGCGTGAGCGGGCCGGTGCGGTTGGGGCTTTCGTAGAAGAGCCGGTCGCGGTTGACCGTGCCGTCGAAGGCGTTGGCCGCCCAAAGCCGCAGCTTCATGTCGTGCGGCAGCGCGGTGGTCTCGACCCAGAAATCGATCCACGGGCCTTCTTCCGAGGTGTCGACTTCGTTGAAGCGATAAGCCTGCACCTCGCCTTCTTTGAAGGCGTTGAAGCCCCACGCAAAGTTCCAGCTGCGGATGTCCTGGCGGAATTCGACTTCGATCTGGCTTTCCGGGCGGAACGAGATGATGCGGGTGTCGCCCGTGGTCGGATCGGTGACCTCGGTGTTCCAGAGATAGCCTTCGACGGTGACGCGTCCGCCGGGAATGATGAAGCCGAGCGGCAGCGAGAAATTCGCGTCCAGGCTCCACGCATCCGCGTCGCCGATATTGCCTGGCGCATCGAAGCGGATGTCGTCGGCGGGATTTCCGGGCGTGCCGTTGTCGTCGACGATCGGCACCACGTCGGCGACGTCCTGATACCAGTGGCGCGTCAGCGTCAGCGCCAGCGCCGCGCCGCCTGGGAAGCGCAAATCGGCGCCCAATTCGGCGCGGATGTCGGTTTGCGGTACGAGATCGGGGTTGCCGCCGTTGATGAGGTTGTCGGCGATCCCCGCCGCCGAGGCGAAGTCGTCGAAATCGAGCTGGCCGACGTCGCGATAGAGCCGGAGGCGCAACTGGTTGTTGCCGGCGAAGGTGCGCGACACCTGGATCGACGGTTTCCAGAAGGCGAGTTCGACTTCCTGTTCGGTGTCGCCGGTGAAGGTGAGGGTGGAGGTCTCGTAGGCAAGACGCGTTTCCACGGTCCATTGGTCGTTCGGCCGCCAGGTGTGCGAACCGAAGAACTCGTAGCGCATCTCCTCGACCCGCACGTTGCCGTTCGGGATCGAGAGCGCCGCGGGCCCCGAGCCGGTGTCCTGCGTGAGCACCAGTCCCTGTTCGAGGAAGTTGAGCGCGGTCTCGCCGCCGAACTCGATGCGCTGCGTGGGCGTGAGCGCGCGGGCGAGCGAGGCGCGCCCGATGGTTTCGCCGGTGTCGCGGTCGAGCCCTTGGAAGAGGATGAAGTTGAGCGCGTCAGCGCCGTCGGTGTCTGTCGCCGTTTCCTCGCTTTCGTAGAAGCGCCGGTTGGCGAGGCTGACGAGGCTCAATGTCCACGGCCCGAGGTCGCGGTCGTAATTGACCCCGATCTCGAAGCTCGGCTGCTGCTCGGTGAAGTCGCTCGACAGGGTTTCGACATGAGTGTCGAGGTCGTCGAAGAAGATGAAGTCGCTGTCGGCGTGGAAACGCCACCAGTCGAGCTGCGCCGTGCTGGACACCCGCCCGCCCCAGAGCGGGAAGGCGAGGTTGCCGGTCAGCGCGTATTCGCGGAAGTTGCGCGGCGAGGGCGTGTCGGCGCGCCCGGTGTAATCGCCGGCGCCGTCGTAGAAGCGCCGCCATCCCGGCAGCGAACGGAACTGGGTGAAGACCGAGCCTGAAAGGCCGTACTCGATATTGCCCGAGCGGCCCGAATAGGTGAGTTCGCCGCGCGGGGCGACCACGTGCTCGGAGGTGTACTCGAAGCCCGCATTATAGACGCCCGATCCCGCGCTCGGCGTACGCACCACGTTGAGCAGGATGGCCTGGCCCGAGGCGTCGCCCGCGACCAGGGCGCCGCGCCAGAGTTCGATGCGCAGGACCTGGTTTGCGGGAATGCGCGACAGGATGCCGTCGACCGACTGGCTCTTGGTGGAAGGGCGCAAGCCGTCGACCAGCACGTTGCCGACGGCGCCCGAGAAGCCGCGCCGGCCATCGCCGCTGTCGAGCGTGAAGCCCGGCGTCTGGTTGACCATGTCGAGCGCGGTCTGCGGCTGGTATTGCACGAAATAGGCCGCGTCATAGCTGACCCGGTCCGCGGAGTTCTCAGGTGTAGCCGCCGTTTCCGTGGTGGCAGCCGGTGATGTGGTAGTATTTTCCTGCGCGTAAGCGACGCCGGTCATCAAAGCCAGCGCGGAGCACGTCAAGCGCCCGAGCATTTCCCCCTCCGATCGCCGTCTCCCAACGGCGGTGCGAAATGCCGCTTCTCCTCGCGGCGCTGCTTCAGCATCTCTGTGGATGCCTGCAACAGCTTGAATGGATGAAAGATGTGCGGGCTTTTTTCAGGCAATCCGCACCCAATGCGACGAAACCGCCGCCGGCTGCGACGAAGCTGGAGCGGCTTCGAGGCAGAACGGCACGGGCTCCATCGCGCCCTGATTCAGATTGGAGAAGAAGGCCGCCTCCGCATTTTCACTGCGCTGGCGCCGGATGGCGTGCAGCGAAACCACGCCCACGCTTCTAGCACACGCGGCGGCGCCAGGGCGGGCCGGCGCCCATGACCTTTTCTAAGCGCGGGCATGAGCGTGGCCGGAGACGCTGCAAAGAGAAACGCCGCCGGGGTTGCCCCCGACGGCGTTTCGAACTTTCGCTAGAAGGAAGAAGCTTACTTCTTCTTCTTCGCCGCCTTCTTCTTGCCGGCAGCCTTCACAGCGGTTTTCTTCTTCGCAGCCATATCAACCTCCCCTGACTATGGGATGCACAAGCTTCTGCTGCGATTCTTGAAATTGTAAACGCGGGTGCGAGCCGCGCGTGCGCACCAGACTAGGTCGCGCAGTGCGAGTCGTCATCCGCTTTGGCGCGCTCGCGCGCGCGACGACGGCGCTGGAATGAGCGCGCGGCGCGCGGGGTCGTTGGCGTTCGAAAGTGCGGGTGCAGCATCGCACCGAAAGCGAAACCATGCGGATAAGATATGGTTGTCAGCGGCGGCGCTTGCGTCGCGATGCGCTGCGTGACCGGGATCGTGCGCGCGCTCGACTCGCACAACGCGCAGCGGCGCCGGCGTGTCTGAAATCGTGGCGTACGAACGTGCGCGCGGGCGCGTGCGCGCGATGAAGACAGATGTGGATAACTTTGCGCGCGACGCTTTGCGCAGCGCTCGGACGCGCGTGATCGTCCGCGCAAGCTCTGCCTGCGCGGCGGCGAGGAGCTCCGGCGCGGCGCGTCTAGCTCGTGTTTGTGGCCGCTGTCTGGCTGATTGTAATGCATGCGTCGACGTCGTCCTCGGACAGGAAGGGGCAGGCCGGCGCACGCGCCGCCACGATAACGCGCGCAAGCGCGGGCGCGTGACGGAGCTTGCGGGCGAAGCCGGCGATGGCGCGGGCGGGCGCGTCGAGGAAGCGCTGCAGCGCCTCGATCCGGTCGGCCAGCCGCAGGTGCGCGGGCTTATGCCGGCTGCGCGCTGCGGCCAGACGCGCCGCCAGGGCGGTGCGGCGGCGCTCGGCGACGATCTCGGCGATCGAAAGCGGGCCCCCAAGACGGCGGATGCGTGCGCCCGCGGCCTTGAACCTGGGCCAGAGCCGGAAGGCGGGACGCCGTTTCGCTGCGGCTGTGGGCTTGGTCGGTTGGCGCGCCGGGCTTGGCGCGGCGCAGCGCTGCTGCAACGCCTCGGTGAGCGCGACGCGCCGGCAGAACGCCTCCAGCGCCCGAAGCCAGCCGCGCAATCTGCGCCGCTCCGCTTCGGTGAGCGTGTCGAGCGGCAGCAGCGACGCGCAGAGCGCGGTGATCGCGGTTCGAGCGCAGAGCCACAGGCGGGCGAGGGGCGAAGATGAAGGCATGTGCGCGGAGTATATGCGCGTCTGCGGGGGGGAGGATTGATTGCGGGCGGGCTTGGCCTAGCGCGTTGAAAGTGCGCGGAGGTCGCGTGATGGGGTGTGGGATAGATTGGTGATTTTAAAGGTGATGGCTGGCGCGCTCTGAAGGTCGAACGCCCGCGTGTGTGGCCTCGCCCTTTCCGTCTCGCGCTTCGCGCGAGCCACCTTTCCCTCACGGGAAAGGACGTACGGAGCTAAGCTTTCTGATAGCGGGCCTTTGCGCGCTTCACGGCTTCCGCCAGGATTTGCTCGAACACGACGTCCGAGAGCTTGAGGACATCCTGATTCCAAAAGCGGAGAACCTTGTAGCCCTGCGCTTCAAGCCACGCCGTTCGCTGTGCATCGGCTGCGGCGACATCGGACGCGCCATGCCCTGAACCGTCGACTTCGACGCAAAGCATTGCACGCCTGCATTCGAAATCGACGATGTAGGGTCCGAGTGGTGATTGTCGTCGAAAGGCGAGACCGCGTCTGCGAAGTGGGCGCAGAAAAAACCACAGCCGCATTTCTGCGTCCGTCATGGTCCGCCGCAAGCCGCGTGCGAACTCCTTTCCCATGCCACCCACGGTAACGTCCTTTCCCGTGAGGGAAAGGTGGCGCGAGCTTTAGCGCGCGACGGAAAGGGCGGGGCGACACGCTGGATGTTGAAGGTGAGAGTTTGGCGCGTTGGATAATGATCGAAAGCCGGCGCGTGTAGCCACGCCCTTTCCGTCTCGCGCTGACGCGCGAGCCACCTTTTCCCTCACGGGAAAGGACGTACGGAGTGGCGCGCTTCAACTTCCCTACATCCCGCCGATCGTCAGCCCGGTGATGTACAAGGTCGGCTGGCCCACGCCCACCGGCACGCTTTGGCCGGCTTTGCCGCAGGTGCCGACGCCTTCGTCGAGTTTCAGATCGTTGCCGATCATCTTCACGCGCGTGAGTGCGCTGGGGCCGTCGCCGATGAGCGTGGCGCCTTTGATCGGGGCTTTGATCTTGCCGTCTTCGACCAGGTAGGCCTCCGTGCATTGGAAGACGAACTTGCCGCTGGTGATGTCGACTTGGCCGCCGCCGAAGTTCACGGCGTAGACGCCGTTCTTCAGGCTCGCGAGGATTTCGCCGGGGTCTTTGTCGCCGGCGGTCATGAAGGTGTTGGTCATGCGCGGCATCGGCCGGTGCGCGTAGCTTTCGCGGCGGCCGTTGCCGGTGGCGGACACGCCGGAGAGGCGCGCGTTCATGCGGTCCTGCAGATAGCCTTTGAGGATGCCGTCTTCGATCAGCACCGTGCGCTGCGTCGGCGTGCCTTCGTCGTCGATGGTGAGCGAGCCGCGGCGGTTTTCGAGCGTGCCGTCGTCGACGACGGTGACGCCGGGCGCGGCGACGCGTTGGCCGACCATGCCGGCAAACGCTGATGTGCCCTTGCGGTTGAAGTCGCCTTCGAGGCCGTGGCCGACCGCTTCGTGCAGCAGCACGCCCGGCCAGCCCGGACCCAGCACCACGTCCATCTCGCCCGCCGGCGAGGGGACGGCGTCGAGGTTCACGAGCGCGATCCTGAGCGCTTCGTCGGCGAGCGCCTTCCAGCGCTCCGGCTTGATGAAGACCTCGTACGGCTCGCGTCCGCCCGCGCCGGCGGAACCGCTTTCGCGGCGGCCGTCGCGTTCGACGGTGACGGAGACGTTGATGCGCACCAGCGGGCGGTGATCGGTGAGCTTGGCGCCATCGGGGCGCAGGATGGTGAGGCCGCGGCGCGCGCCGGCCAGGGTGGCGGCGACTTGCACCACGGCGGGGTCCTTGGCGCGGCAGTAGGCGTCGATCTCGGCCAGCAATTCGGTTTTCGCCGTGAAGGCCGGCGCTTCGATCGGATCGAAGTCGGCGTAGAGCTGGCGATTGACCCTGGCGGGGCTCGCATCGAGGGTGCCGTCATGGCCGAGCTTCACAGCTGCGGCCGCGGCTGCCGCGCGCGACACCGCGTCGGTTTCGAGGACGGAGGCGTGACCGTAGCCGGCGCGCTCGCCGGCGACGATGCGCAGGCCGAAGCCTTGCGTGGCGTCGAAGGAGGCGGACTTCAGCCGGCCGTCGTCCCAGTAGAAGCTCTCGGTGCGGCTGTCCTCGGCGAAGATTTCGCCGTCGTCGGCGCCCTTGGCGGCGTCGGCCAGGATGCGGCCGGCGGCGTCCCAGTCCATGTCAGCGGCGTCGGCGGGGGTGGCTGGCAGGCCGTCGGCCATGAAGTGCTCCTCGAAACTAGGGAGCCAATATAGGGGCCGAGTCGGACGCTGGCGCGTCCGCTGTCGGGCGGACGCGGTCCTTTTTCAGGACTTGACGCTGCGGAAGCCTAGGGCGTGCCGGTGGTGCTGAGGGTCTGGGCCAGGGTATCGCGGCGGCCGCGGACGAAGCGGGCGAGCTCCTGGTTGGCGGGCCCCCAGTCGGGGCGGATTTCCAATGCGGTATTATAGTCTTCGTAGGCGCCGCGGAGGTCGCCCAGCTGCTCGCGGGCCGCACCTCTATTAAAGTAGGCGATGTGCGGGTTATCGACCCCGAGCGATAAGGATTGGGTGATCGCGGCCACCGCCGGGCCGGGCTGGCTCAACATAATGAGCGCCATGCCGCGGTTCAGGTGGGCCTGGGCGTTGCGCCGGTCGACCTCGATCACCGCATCGAAATCGGCAAGCGCGGCCTCGCCTTCGCGCCGGCGCAGGTGCATGGCGCCGCGATTGATGCGGATCGCCAGGCGGGTCGCACGCGGCAGGTTTTCGCTTTCCACAGCCCGATTGCAGAAGGCCATGGCTTCGTCGGTGCTGTTGCCGGAGGCGATGGCGTCCATGCACGCCTGCGCGTTCGGCGCGCCGACGGTGGTGCGCGCGCCGGTTTCGCGCTCGCGCTGGCTGACGCCGCCCAGCTGGGCGTGTGCGTTCGGCGCCGCAACGAAAAGAGCGGCGAAAAACGCCGCCGCCAGTGCCCTTTGCATCATGGATCGCCTTGGAAGCCGCCGCCGGCTCATGCTAGCACCCCCGCGGGCCGACCAAGCAGATGACAAAACTCTTAGGCGCGGTCGTTTTGCCGCGCCCGGCGACTATAGGCGGACCAGTCCGAGCGCGCCATACCGGCGCTGAATCTCATGGGAGCACATGCGTGAAGCGAGGGGCTTTGATCGCAAGCGTCGCCACTGTTGCGAGCGTTATCGCAACGGGAAGCGCGTGGGCGCAGGATGATGGCATTCCGGTCGACGGCGCTATCGATTTCCAACGGCCCGCGACGACGGTGATGACCGACATCGTGGCGTTCCACAATTTCGTTCTGCCGATCATCGTGGCGATTTCGATCCTGGTGCTGGTGCTGCTGCTCTGGGTGATCGTGCGCTACAACCGCGCCGCTAACCCGACGCCGCGCAAATTCACGCACAACATGCTGGTCGAGGTGATCTGGACCATCGTACCGGTGCTGATCCTGGTGGTCATCGCGTGGAAAAGCTTCCCGCTGATCTACAAGGAAGAGCAAATTCCGCCGCAGGCCCAGTTGCAGCTGAAGGTCACCGGCAATTCCTGGTTCTGGACCTACGAATATCCGCAGCTCGGCGTGAACGTGACTTCGCAGCTGCTGCCGGAAGAAGATGCGCGCGCCCAGGGGCGTCCTTGGCTGCTGGCCACGACCGCGCCGCTCTACGTGCCGGTGGGCGAGCCGGTGCACGTGATCATCACCTCGAACGACGTCATCCACGCCTTCGCGGTGCCGGCGTTCGGCGTGAAGGAAGATGCGATCCAGGGCCGCGTGAACGATACCTGGTTCCAGGTCGATCGTCCGGGCGTGTTCTACGGACAGTGCTCCGAACTCTGCGGCCAGAACCACGCCTTCATGCCGATCGAAGTGCGCGCCGTGCCGCGCGCGGAGTTCGACGCCTGGGTCGCGCAGCAGGGCGGCACCGTCGCCGCCGCCGACGCCACGGCGCCGGAAGGCGACGCCACCACGCCGCCCGCGGGCGGCCAACAACCGACGCCTGCGCCGCAGCCGTCGCCGACGCGCTAACGAGGACTGAGCAATGACGCACGAGGCCAACGCCGCTCACGCCGCTGACGCGCACGAGGATCACCGCCCCAGTCTCTATGACTGGAAGCGCTGGGTGTTCTCGACCAATCACAAAGACATCGGCACGATGTACCTCATCTTCGCGATCATCGCGGGGCTGGTGGGCGGCGCGCTGTCGGGTCTCATCCGCGCCGAACTGGCGGAGCCCGGCATCGGCGTGCTGACGCAGATGCCGTGGATCCACGACGTCGACGCGGCCAAGCACTTCTACGATTCAGTGGTGACCTATCACGGCCTGATCATGATCTTCTTCATGGTCATGCCGGCCATGATCGGCGGCTTCGGCAATTGGTTCGTGCCGCTGATGATCGGTGCGCCGGACATGGCGTTCCCGCGCATGAACAACATCTCGTTCTGGCTCTTGCCGGTGTCGTTCACGCTGGCGACGATTTCGTTCCTGGTGCCGGGCGCGGGCGAGCACCTGGCTTTCGGCGGCGGCTGGACGCTCTATCCGCCGCTCTCCACCAATTGGGGCAACGGGTCTTCGTATCACGACGGGCCGGCGTTCGATCTCTTGATCCTGTCGCTGCACGTCGCGGGCGCTTCCTCGATCCTGGGCGCCATCAACTTCATCACCACCATCTTCAACATGCGCGCGCCGGGCATGACGCTGCACCGCATGCCGCTGTTCGTGTGGTCGATCCTGGTGACCGTGTGGCTCTTGGTTCTCTCGCTGCCGGTGCTCGCCGGCGCGCTGACGATGCTGCTGACCGACCGCAACTTCCACACCAACTTCTTCAATCCGGCCGGCGGCGGCGACCCGGTCATGTACCAGCACCTGTTCTGGTTCTTCGGCCACCCGGAAGTGTACATCCTCATTCTGCCGGGCTTCGGCATGGTCTCGCAGATCGTGTCGACGTTCTCGCGCAAACCGATCTTCGGCTATCTCGGCATGGCCTACGCCATGGTCGCGATCGGCTTCATCGGCTTCGTCGTGTGGGCGCACCACATGTTCACGGTCGGCATGGGACTCGATCTCGAGGCCTACTTCATCGCCGCCACGATGGTCATCGCGGTGCCGACCGGCATCAAGATCTTCTCGTGGATCGCCACCATGTGGGGCGGTTCGATCGAGTTCAAAGTGCCGATGCTCTGGGCGATCGGCTTCATCTTCCTGTTCACGGTCGGCGGCGTCACCGGCGTCGTCCTCGCCAACTCGGGCATCGATACGGCGCTGCACGACACCTATTACGTGGTCGCGCACTTCCACTACGTGCTCTCGCTGGGCGCCGTGTTCGCGATCTTCGGCGGCTTCTTCTACTGGATCCCGAAAATGAGCGGCTATCGCTACAACGGGTTCCTGGCCGGCCTGCAATTCTGGGTGATGTTCGTCGGCGTGAACATCATCTTCTTCCCGCAGCACTTCCTGGGCGTCCAGGGCATGCCGCGGCGCTACATCGATTATTACGAGGGCTTCGCCTACTGGAATAAGATCTCCTCGTGGGGCTACGCCATCACGGCGGTCGGCGTGCTGATCTTCCTGGTCGTGCTCGTCGAGATGTTCCTGGTGCGCCGCAAGGCGGGCGCCAATCCGTGGGGCGAAGGCGCGACCACGCTCGAGTGGACGCTCTCCTCGCCGCCGCCCTTCCACCAGTTCAACGAGCTGCCGGTGATCAAGCCGGACGCGCACCACTGAGGTAGAAGGTGGTCGACGCCAGCGTCACCCACGTCCGGCCAGCCAGCGCGTCAGACTATGTCGCGCTGCTGAAGCCGCGCGTGATGTCGCTGGTCGTGTTTACCGGCCTCGTCGGCTACGTCTGCGCGCCGGGGCAGGGCGACATCGTGCTGGGCTTCGCCGCGATCCTGGCGATCGCGGTGGCGGCCGGCGCTTCGGGCGCCTTGAACATGTGGTACGACGCCGACATCGACGCGGTGATGACGCGCACGCGTCTGCGTCCGATCCCGGCGGGCAAAGTTTCCAAGGACGAAGCGCTGGCGCTGGGCATCGCGCTCTCGATCCTGGCGGTGCTGACCATGCAGATCGCCGGCGGCACCTTCGCCGCCGCGCTCCTGGCGTTCACGATCTTCTTCTACGCCGTCGTCTACACGATGTGGCTGAAGCGCTCGACGCCGCAGAACATCGTCATCGGCGGCCTCGCCGGCGCATTGCCGCCGGCGATCGCATGGGCTGCGAAAACCGGCTCGCTCTCGCTCGATCCGGCGCTGATGGTGGCGGTCATCTTCTTCTGGACGCCACCACACTTCTGGGCGCTGTCGCTCCTGCAGAAAAACGACTACGCCGCCGCCAAAGTGCCGATGCTGCCGGTGACCAATGGCGCGAAGTCGACGCGCCGGCACATCTTCGCCTATTCGCTGTTGCTCGCGCCGCTGGCGCTGGCGCCGGTGTTCACCGGGTTGGGCGGCGTCGTGTACGGCGCCTGCGCGGCGCTCGGCGGCGCGTTCTTCGTTTTCCTCGCCTGGCGCGTGCTCACGTCGCAAGCCGGTGAGAGCGACGCCGAGGCCAACAAGCCGGCGCGCAATCTGTTTGCGTTCTCGATCCTCTACCTGTTCGCGTTGTTCGCGGCGTTGCTGATCGACCGGGGGATTGGATGAGTGCGCTCATCATGACGCCCGACGAACTCAAAGCCCGCAAGCGCCGCAACATGTGGCTGGGGCTCGCCATCGCCGGCTTCATGCTGCTCGTCTTCGCCATCACCATGGCCAAGGTTGGCGCGGCCATCCTGGATCGGCCGCTATGATCCCGGCGGACAAGAAAAAGCGCGTCGCGCTGACCGCGGCGATCGCCATCGGCGCCGTCGTCGGCATGACCGGCATGGCGTTCGCCGCCGTGCCGCTCTACCGCGCCTTCTGCCAACTCACCGGCTATGGCGGCACGACCCAGACGGCGTCCGGTGCGCCCACGCAGGTGCTTGCAGAACAAGTGCTGGTGCGTTTCGACACCAACGTCGCCCAGGACCTGCCGGTGCGTTTCTCGCCGCCAGCGCAACCCGAGCGGCTGCACATCGGCGAGACCGGTCTGGCCTATTTTACGGTGAAGAATCTGTCGAACGAGCCGGTCACTGCGCGCGCCAGCTACAACGTCGTGCCGCATACGGCGGGCAAGTATTTCGTGAAGCTCGAATGCTTCTGCTTCCAGGACCGCGTGCTCGCGCCAGGAGAAGAAGCTCAGCTTCCGGTGGTCTATTTCGTTGCGCCGGAGATCGTTTCGGATCCCGAGACGGCGTCCATCCGCAACGTGACTTTGTCCTACACCTTCATGCGCACGCGTGAGGGCCAAGGTGAAACGCAAGCCGGCCAGACGCCGGAGGGCTAGGAATTGTTCACCGGTTCGGCGTAGCCGGCCGGTAGGGAATGAGGGTTGAAATGGCGCACGGCAACGTCAAGCACGACTACCATCTCGTGAATCCGAGCCCGTGGCCGATCACGGCCTCGATCGCGGCGTTGTTCATGACCGTCGGGCTCGTGGTTCTCTGGAAGGGCCTGGGCGAAGGCTTCATTCTGGGCCACGGCCAATGGACGCTCTTCACCATCGGCTCGGTGCTGATGGCCTTCACCTGCATCGGCTGGTGGGGCGATGTGATCAAGGAGAGCAAGGCGGGCGATCACACGCCGGTCGTCGATATCGGCCTCCGCTACGGGATGATCCTCTTCATCGCCTCGGAAGTGATGTTCTTCGTCGCCTGGTTCTGGATGTTCTTCGAACTGGCGATCTTTCACGAGCACCGCGCCGCCTGGGTGGTGCCGGGCTGGGATGAAGCAACTGCGGCCGCGTGGGCCAACTGGCCGCCGCCGCACGTCGAGGCGTTCGATCCTTTCCACTTGCCGCTGATGAACACGCTCATCCTGCTCCTGTCGGGCACCACGGTCACGTGGGCGCACCACGCGCTGCAGCAGGGCGATCGCAAGGGCGCCACCTTCGCGCTCTTCCTCACCGTGCTGCTCGGCTGCCTTTTCACCTTCGTTCAGTTCGGCGTCGAGTATTCGGAAGCGGGCTTCTCGTTCGGCAACATGGGCGACACCACCGACGCCAACATCTACGGCTCGTCCTTCTTCATGGCGACCGGCTTCCACGGCGCGCACGTGATCATCGGCACCATCTTCCTGGCCGTCTGCCTGCTGCGCCTGCTGACCGGCGGTTTCACGCCGCAAAAGCACTTCGGTCTCGAAGCGGCGGCCTGGTACTGGCACTTCGTCGACGTGGTGTGGCTCTTCCTGTTCACGTTCGTCTACGTGACGCCTTACCTGACGATGCAGAACCATTGAGATGAGCACATCCCCTTCGCCGTGGGCGGCGGGGCTGGCGCTGCGCTGTCCCCAGTGCGGGAGGGGATCGGTGTTCGCGGGCTATCTCAAGTTTCGCGACAAGTGCGGCGTCTGCGCGGCCGATTTTAAAGCGGCCGACGCCGGCGACGGGCCGGCCGTCTTCGTCATCCTGATTGTCGGCGCGATCGTTGCGCCGGAGCTGATCATCCTGCAGGCGGGCATGCACCTGCCAGACTGGCTGGCGCTCACGATCACGATTTTGTCCGCCATCGTGCTGTGCCTGGCGCTGCTGCCGCCGTTCAAGGCGATTCTGTTCGCGCTGCAATGGAAGCACAAGGCGCGTGAAGTGCGGAACGAGGACGTCCAATGATCCGCTTCCGTCCGCTGTGGCTGATGACGGTGCTCACGCTGTTCGCGTTGGCGCTGCTGATCTGGCTCGGCCGCTGGCAGTGGGACCGTTACGAAACCAAGCGCCGCGCTGCGACCGAGCCGGTCGCGGAAATGACCATCGCCCAATACACGCCCATTCCCGAGGGCATTCAGTTCGTCAACGGCATCCGGCCCGACACCCACGAGAGCGGCTGGCGCGTGTTTGCGCCGGTGCAGTACGGCGACACGGTCGTGTTCGTCGATTCCGACTGGATTTCCGGCACCCAGATTCCGAACGCGCGCGAGGTGCGTTTTCCGGCGGCGCTGCGGCTGGGTTCGCCTATCAATGGCGCCTCCATTCGCCCCGAGCCGCCGGCGCCGCTCACGTTGGCGCCGCGCCCCCTGCAGCGCCTCTGGTTCGCCATCGATCTCGCCGCCATGGGCCGCAACGCCGGGCTCGATAACGTCGCCGACTATTACATCGCCGGGACCTATGTCGGCGAAGACGGCCGCGCGACGCGCAATCCGTTCGCGCTGGCGCCCGGCGCGGACGTGCTGCCGCCGGCGCGCCACCTGGGCTACGCGCTCACCTGGTACGGACTGGCGCTGGTGCTGCTCGGTATCTATTTCGCGTATCATATCAGCGTCGGCCGGCTGGGCTTGCGCCCGCCGCGCCCGCCTGAGGACTGAGGGAGCGCAGCAAAAGTGGTCGCCGGTTTTGCGTTCGCGCTCCCGACAACTAAAACCAAACCGCTGAAAGCGGTTTGATGCGCTACATTTCCACACGCGGCGAGGCGCCGCCCGTCTCGTTTCTCGACGCGGTGCTTGCGGGGCTCGCGCCCGACGGCGGGCTCTACGTTCCGGACGGCTGGCCGGAAGTTTCGGAGAACTTTCTCTTCCGCGCCTCGCTCGGCCATCACGGCGGCGCAGCCATGCGCATCCTCGACTGCTTCGCGGGCGAAGAGATCGGCCACATGGATTTGGCCGCCATCGCCAACGAAGCCTATATCGGCTTCCCGCAGCGCGAAGACTGGCGTCCGCATTGGCCGGAGACGGTGACGCCGCTGGTGCAGGTCGGCATCGGCGACTGGGTGCTGGAGCTTTTTCACGGGCCGTCGCTCTCGTTCAAGGACGTGGCGATGCAGCTCATCGGGCCGCTGTACGATCTGGCGCTCACGCAACGCGGCCAGCGCCTCACGGTCGTGTGCGCCACCAGCGGCGACACCGGCGGCGCGGCGGTGGAGGCGCTGAAGGGCAGGGAACGCGCCGACCTCTTCGTGCTGACGCCGAAAGGCCGCGTCTCCGACGTGCAGCGCCGCTTCATGACCACCTCGGGCGCGGCCAATGTGCATGCGATCGAGGTCGAGGGCGATTTCGACGCCTGCCAAGCCATCGTCAAATCGCTGTTCTCGGACCGCGATTTCGCCGCGCGCGCCCATCTCTCGGGCGTGAACTCGATCAACTGGGCGCGCATCGCCGCGCAGAGCGTCTATTACTTCATGGCCGCCAGCGCGACCTGCGGGCCGGGTCCGGCGAACTTCGTCGTCCCGACCGGGAATTTCGGCGACGCCTACTCTGGCTGGGTCGCCAAGCGCATGGGCGCGCCGATCGGACGGATCGTGCTCGCCACCAACAGCAACGACATTCTCACCCGCGCGCTCAAGACCGGCCGCTATGAGCGCGCGGCGCAATCGCACGCCACGCTCTCGCCGGCGATGGACATCCAGGTCGCGTCCAACTTCGAGCGCATTCTCTACGAAGCGCTCGGCCGCGACGCCGGTCACGTCCGCGCGCTTTATGCGCAGTTCGCGCAGAGCGGCGGCTTCGACATTCCGGCAGACGCGCTCGAATTGCTGCGCAGCAGCTTCGATGCGGCCTCGGTCGATGACGCCGAGACGCTGCGCACCATGGCGTGGCCGATCTATCCGGCGTGCCCGCACACGGCGGTGGCGCTCTGGGCGCGCACGAAGCTTGAGACGCCGCTCGACGGCCCCGTCGTCACGCTCGCCACCGCGCATCCGGCCAAGTTTCCGGACGCGGTCGAAAAAGCCACCGGCGCGCGCCCGCCGCTGCCGCTGCAGCACGCCGACCTCTTCCAGCGCGAAGAAAAGTTCGACACGCTGGCCGCGGACGCGGAAGCCGTGAAAGCGTTGATCCGAGAACGGAGCAGGGCGTGGCAGTGAAGCACCCGGAACTGGAGTTGGTGCGCCTCTCGAACGGCGTGCGCATGGCGCTCGACCCGATGCCGGGCCTCGGCACCGCGGCGCTGGGCGTATGGCAGCGCGTGGGCGCGCGCTGGGAGACGCCGGAGCAGAACGGCATCGCGCATCTCTTCGAGCACATGGCCTTCAAGGGCGCTGGCCACCGCGACGCACGCGGGTTTGCCGAGGCGATCGAGAATGTCGGCGGCATCGTCAATGCCGCGACCAGCTACGAGCGCACCTCCTACTTCGCGCGGGTCACGGCCGAACATGCGCCGTTCGCGCTCGATCTCATCGCCGACATTCTATTTGCGCCGCACTGGAATCCGGACGATCTCGAAAAGGAGAAGGGCGTCGTCGCGCAGGAGCGCGGCGAAGCCTATGACGTGCCCGACGACCGCGTGTTCGAACTGCACCAGGCGGCGCTCTATCCGAACCAGCCGCTGGGCCGTCCGGTGCTGGGTGAAGAGGAGACGCTGAAGCATGTGAGCGTGGAGACGCTGATCGCCTTTCGCGAAGCGCACATGTCGCCCGAGCGCGTGGTGATCTCCATCGCCGGCGCGTTCGACCGCAACGCCGTCATCGACGCCGCCGAGGCGCGCTTCGGCGGGCTGGCGGCCAAACCGGAGCGCAAGTGCGCCACCGCGCACGCGCATCGCGGCAGCGTCAGCGAGACCCGCAAGCTGGAACAGACGCATCTCGTCTTCTCGTGGCCCGGCCCGCGCGCCGGCGCCTCGTCCATTTACGCCGCGCGCATGCTTTCGGAGATATTCGGCGGCGGCATGTCTTCGCGGCTCTTCCAGGAAGTGCGCGAGACCCGCGGGCTCGTCTATGCGATCGACTCGTTTCTCGACGTGCTGGAGGACGATGGCCGCCTCGAAGTCTATGCCGGCTGCTCGGCCGACAATGCGCGCGCTGTCGCCGAGATCGTCCGTCACGAACTGCATCTGCTTGCGGAGAAGGGCCCCACGCAGGGTGAACTCGCCCGCGCCAAGGCGATCGCGCGGGCGCGGATGCTGATGGGCATCGAGGCGCCGTCCGCCCGCGCCGACGCGCGCGCGGGGCAGATCTTTCTGCGTGACCGCTTGATTCCGTTCGAAGAAGTGCAGCAGCGCATGGATGCTGTGACGGCAGAGGAAGTGCAGGCCGTGGCGCGTGCTGCACTGCAAGGTCCGGCATGCGCGTCTGCGATTGGCCCTAAGGCAGGGCATGGCGCACTTGGCGCTTTTCATGCAGAATCGTGACGCATGGCTCTGATGCGCAAGGATTCCGACGGCTCGCGCCGCATTGACGGTGAAGGCGTGTATTTGCGCGCGCCCGAGCCACGCGACTATTCCGACTGGAGCGCCGTGCGCGAGGCCAGCCGCGGTTTCCTGACGCCGTGGGAGCCGACCTGGGCCGCCGATGAACTGTCGCGCGGCTCCTACCGTTACAAGCTCCGCCGCTACGCCGAGGATTCGCGCGACGATCGCGCCTACGCACTGTTTGTTTTCCGCGAAGAGGACGACACGCTGGTCGGCGGCGCGACGCTCTCCAACGTCCGGCGCGGCGTCGCCCAGACGGCGTCGCTTGGCTATTGGGCCGGGCAGATGCACGCTGGCCACGGCTACATCACCGCTGCCGTACGCGCGGTGGTGCGCTATGCATTTGAGGAGCTCGATCTGCATCGGGTCGAGGCCGCATGCCAACCCGATAACATCGCCTCGCGGCGGGTGCTGGAGAAGGCGGGCTTCACGCACGAGGGCGTCGCCAAGGCGTACCTGAAGATCAACGGCGCCTGGCGCGATCACCTGCTCTTCGGAATCGTCAACGCGCGGATGTGACTCACAGTCATTCCAGACGTGCGAAGCGCGATCTGGAACCCAGGGTGAACAATTAGGTCGATGACCCCTGGATTCCAGATCGGCCTCCGGCCGTCTGGAATGACTGAGGTTGGGTGGCTAAGCTGCCCGCCGGGGGGATCGCATGAAACTGGATCGTAGAACGCTTCTCGTCGGCGGTGCGGCGCTGGGCGGCGCGTCGACGGCTTTCGCGGAAACACGCAACATCGGCGGCGGGCGCGGCCATGCGCGGGCGCTGAGCGAATTGGCGCGTTATGTCGAACAGCACCGCACCGACTGGGGGTTGCCGGGGATGACCGTGTGCGCGGTCGATCGCGACGGCTATTCGGGTTTTATCACCTCGGGCTATGCGAACCTCGAGCGCCGCACGCCGGTAAATGCCGATCACGTGTTTCAGGTCGGCTCGATCACCAAGATGATTGTGGCGCTGGCGGCTTACCAGATGATGCAGGAGGGCAAGCTCCGCGCAGACGCAAAGCTGAGCGCGCTGATGCCGGAGCTCAATGTGCGCGACGGCGGCGACATCACCTTGCAGCACCTGCTCAATCACACCAGCGGCCTGCCGGCGGATGCGCCGGTGATCGGCGAGGCGGGGTTGTGGAGCGGTTACGCGCCGGGTTCGCACTGGTCCTACTCCAACACCGGCTACGACATTATTGGGCTCATCCTGGAGCGCACCGACAATGCGCTGCTGGCGGAAATTCTTGAACGCAGGGTGCTGCGGCCGCTAGCGATGAACGCGTCCTACGGCGCCATTCGCACCGGCGACCGCCTGCGTTATGCGCAGGGCTACGAGTCGCTCAACAACGAGCGGCTGCCGTTCCGGCCGGGGCCGATGGCGCAGGCCTCGTGGGTGGATGTCGATCGCGGCGCTGGGTGTGTGGCCTCGACTGTGGGCGATATGGCGAAGTTCTTGCGCTATCTCTTGACGCTCGCCGCGGGCGAGGGCGCGCCGGTGCTCTCGAACGAATATGCGCAGCGCTTCCTGGCGGCGGCAGCGGATGCACCCGGGTGGGCCGACGGCGCCAAATACGGCAACGGCATTGCGCGCGTCACGAGCGACGAGCGGCTCTATCTGCACCACACCGGCGGCATGGTGAGCTTCTGCTCGGCGCTGCATGTCGATGCGGCGGCGGGCGTCGCCGTGTGGGCGTCGACCAATACCAGCTACATGCAGTTGAGCTATCGCCCGCGCGCCATCACGCTGCAGGGCTGCCGGCTGCTGGCGTCTGCGCGCGGGGGGCCGGCTGTGCTGCCCGCGGCGCCGACGCGGGCGCGGCTCGAACATCCGGAGGTGTTCGTGAATACCTACACCGCGGCCGACGGCGACAATTTCGAGATCGTCGCCGACGGCGATCAGATCAAGATGCGGCGCGAAGGGCGGGTGAGCGACATGCAGCCCGTGGGGCCGTATTTCGCCTGCCGCGAGCCCAAGTTCGAACTGCTGGGGCTGATGTTCGAGATCGACAAGGACAAGGCGGTGCGCGCCTGGTCGTTCGATGTGGAATATCTGGCGGCCGGGCAGAGTGGCTACAAGCCGGCCGCGCCCGCGGCGCTGCGTGCGCTCGCAGGACGCTACGACAATGACGACCGCTGGCTCAGCCCGACTTATGTCGTCGCGCGCGACGGCAAGCTGCTCATGAACAACAGCGATGTGCTGGTCGCGTTGCCCGATGGCGCGTACCGCATCGGCGAAGACGATTGGTCGCCGGAGCGCGTGCGCTTCGACGGCGTGATCAATGGCCGGCCGACGCGCATGCTGATCAGCGGCGTGCCGTTCGTGCGCAGGTTTAGTTGAGGTCCTCAGTCATTACAGATCACGCTCCGCGTGTCTGAAATGACTGAGGCAGCTAAGCCTGCCCCATGTCGCCGCTGAGCTGGCTGGGTTCGAAACCGAGCTTCCGGATCGCGCGCGCCCATTTGTCTTCGTGGCCGGCGTCGAAAACGATGTCGTCGTCGGCGGGCGCGACCAGCCAGGCGTTTTGCTTCAACTCGTTTTCCAATTGTCCCGCGCCCCAGCCGGAGCAGCCAAGGGCGAGGATGAAGCGCGCGGGTGCGTGTTCGCCGGCGACCGCTTCGAGGATATCGCGCGTCGCGGTGAGTTTGATGCCGGGGCCGACGTCCTGGCCCGCGCCGGCATAATCGGCGGTGTGGAGCACGTAGCCGCGGTCGGGTCGCACGGGGCCGCCATCAAGGACGGTGCGCTCTTCGCCGAGCATGGCGATATCGATGCCGAGATGGCCCAGCACGTCGGTCAGCGTGATGTCGTCCTTGGGCTTGTTGATGACGATGCCCAGCGCGTGCTTGGCGTCGTGGGAGCACATCATGATGACGGCGCCGTGGAAGCGGGGATCGCCCATCCCCGGCATCGCCACCAAAAGCTTGCCCGCCAAAGTGTCGCTCATGGCGGCGATGGTCGCGCCGGGAACCGCGGCGCGCAAGAGGGCGCTCGCATATGGGGCGCTCTCGCCCTAGATAGAGCCCAATCTTTTGAGGAGACGAGACCCATGACGATCAAGGTTGGCGATAAGCTTCCGGACGCCCAGTTCAATGTGCCCGGGCCCGACGGTATGAAGACCATGAGCACGGCCGAGATTTTCGGCGGCAAGACCGTGGCGCTGTTCGCCGTTCCGGGCGCGTTCACGCCGACTTGCTCGGCCCGCCATTTGCCGGGCTTCATCGAAAATCTGGATACGCTGAAGGCCAAGGGCGTCGACACGGTGGCCTGCACCGCGGTCAACGATCATTTCGTCATGAACGCCTGGGCCAAGCAGAACGATTGCGTCGAGAAAATCATGATGCTGGCCGACGGTTCGGGCGCGTTCGCGAAGGCGGTCGGTCTCGACGCCGACTTCTCCAAGTTCGGCATGGGCCTGCGCTCGAAGCGCTATTCAATGCTTGTCAAGGATGGAGTGGTAGATCAGCTGAACGTCGAAGAAGGTGGTGAATACAAGGTTTCCAGCGCGGAGCACATGCTCTCGCAATTAGGCTGACGCTAACGAAGAGCGTCGCGCGGAACCGCAGAAGCGGGGGAATGAGATGGATATCGTCGCAATTATCTTTGCGTTCATGGCTGTTGTTCTGGCGTTCAGCGCCATCAAGGTCGTGCCGCAAGGCCAGCAATGGACGGTCGAACGCTTCGGACGCTTCACGCGTTCGCTCTCGCCCGGCATCTCATTCCTCATTCCTTTCATCGACCGCATCGGCAGACGCATGTCGATGATGGAAGCGGTCATGGACGTGCCGCGCCAGGAAGTGATCACCAAGGATAACGCCATCGTCGCGGTCGACGCCGTCGTGTTCATCCAGGTGATCGATCCGGCGCGCGCCGCCTACGAAGTCGAAAACTACAAAGTCGCGATCATGAACCTTTGCCTGACCAACGTGCGTACGGTGGTCGGCTCGATGGATCTCGACGAAGTGCTCTCGCAACGCGACGCCATCAACGCGCGCCTGTTGACCGTGATCGATGCGGCCACCCACGCGTGGGGCGCCAAGGTGCTGCGCGTTGAAATCAAGGACCTGCAGCCGCCGGCCGATTTGACCCAGGCGATGGCGCGCCAGATGAAGGCGGAGCGGGAACGCCGCGCGCAAATTCTGGAAGCCGAAGGCGACAAGCAGGCCGCGGTGTTGCGCGCCGAGGGCGCAAAGCAATCCGCCATTCTCGAAGCTGAAGGCCGCCGCGAAGCCGCCTTCCGCGACGCCGAAGCGCGCGAACGCTCCGCCGACGCCGAAGCGAAAGCGACGGAAGCGGTGTCCGCCGCCATCTCCAAGGGCGACGTCAACGCCATCCGCTACTTCCTCGGCTTGAAGTACGTGGAAGCGTTCGGCCAATTGGCGACGTCGAACCAGCAGCGCACCGTGATCATCCCGGCCGATCTCTCGGGCATCGCCGGGTTGGTTGAAGGCCTGCGCGCCTTGAATGCGCAAGGCGAAGCCGGCGCCGGCGGTCCCTGGACCGCGCCGCGCCCGCCGACGCCTGCGCCGCGCTAGTTTTCAGTCATCCTGGGCACGCGGAGCGTGACCGGGATGACGACACATTCTTCCGGCTCCGCTGGCCATTTTGCGCCGCCTGGAAGGCGGCGAGGAAAATCGCTACATTGGTTCCATGGAAGCGATTGTTTCACTGCTCGCCGCAATCCAGCCCTGGCATTGGCTGGTGCTTGGCTTGGTTCTGCTCATCTCCGAAATGATGAGCGGCACGTCCTATCTGCTGTGGCCGGCCGTGGCGGCGTTCGCCACCGGGCTGGTCTCCTTCAGCGGCGCAACCAACTGGGTCGTGGACGTCACCCTGTTCGCGGTGCTCACCATCGCACTGACCGCCTTTGGGCGTCCGCTGGTGCAGCGCTGGCGCAATGACGGCGGCCTGCGCAATTTGAACGAGCGCGGGCAATCGCTGATCGGCGTGCGCGCGACGCTCACCAATTTCGCCGACGGCGTCGGCGCAGTGAAGATCAACGACACCATCTGGCGCGCGGTCAGCGAGGACGCGCTGGCGGCGGGCGATCACGTCGAGATCGCCGCGGTCGATGGCACGACGCTGCGGGTGAAGCGGGCTTAAAGCTTCGCATGGGAATCTCTGACGACTGAGCGTGTGGCTTCGCCCTTTCCGTCGCGAGCTCTCGCTCGCGACACCTTTCCCTCACGGGAAAGGACGTACTGTGTTTGAGTGTCCACGCAGCTCCATCCGCATCATGCTCTGTCACGTCCTTTCCCGTGAGGGAAAGGTGGCTCGCGCGGCACGCGCGAGACGGAAAGGGCGGGCGACAAGCTGCGCGTCTGACGCTGCGGGGACTACGTCCTCAAAATCGCGTCCACGCCGCGGCGCGGGGCGGGCTCCACGGGTTCGGCGTAGCCGACGCGCACCAGCATCTGCACAGTCTCGTTCTCTGCGCCGAGCAGACGCTTGGCGTCGGCGTAGAGATCGGCCATTTCCGCGTATTCTTGCAGCGTCTGGCTCCAGGGGTGCATGGCGAGGCCGGCCTTGGTGGCGGCGAGGTTCATGCGCGCATAGGCCATGCCGGCCTGCAGCCGATGCACCGGCGTGTCTTCCGGCGTCTTCAGCCAAATGAACGCCGGCGCGCCTTCGGCTTTCGCCTTCCACTCTTTCAAATTGGTCTCGTTGACGAAAGAGTCCGGGTTGACGAAGTCGTCCTCGCCGAACAGGCCGATCGCCTTCAGCGCCGGCGCCAGCGGCTGGGTGATCGCCAAACCATCGCGATGCTCGGCGATCTCGCGCGCGCCGATGCGCAGCCATTTGTAGGTCTCGACGCCAGCGCCGTGGGTGCGGGTTTCGCGGTCGAAGCCGCGCCAGACCAGGTCGCGCAGCGCGGCGACGCGTCGAGCTTCCGTTTCGAAGTGCGCCGTGAATGGCGCGGCGCCCGCTTCGAGCCAGTTGGTCGCCGCATCGACCACGCCTTGCAGCGTTGCCGCCTCGGGCACGCGCGCGTCGTAGACGTTGCGGTTGGTGCGGCGCGCGGTGATCTGATCGAAATAGTGCTCAGGTCCCGTCGCGTCGGCGAGCGGCGCGCCGATGCGGGCGTGCACGAGCGGGCGAGCGTCGAGGCGGGCGCCGGGAGCCGGCGCGCCTTCGGGGAAGAACTCGAACGTGCAGCTGCGGCCGTGTTGCGCCAGCGCGATCCAATAATTGTAGAGAAACGCGCCGCACCCCAGCGTGATTTGGCGGTCGTTCGGATCGGTGAAGGGGAGGCGCCGGTCGAGATCGCAGGAAAGCGTCATGCCTTCATCGCCGTCGAGTGCGACGAGCCAGGGCTGGGTGTTGTGCGGGTTGGGCGCAAGGATGGCGTGCGCGAGCGCAAAGCGGCGCGGGTCCTGCTCCGCTGCGCCGGGCTCGCGCCAGGCGGCGACAGGATCGGGGAGGTTTCCCTTGCCGCATGCGCTGAGAATTGGCGCAGTGGCGAGCAGCTGCAGGACGCGGCGACGTGTTGTCATGGGCGAAGCTCCGCTGGGCAGGCGATGCGACGATACTCGAAGATGATCGCATCGCCGCCGTCGATGCGCGAAATCATTGCGCGCAGGCGTTCGTCGAAGAGCGTATACGTGACGAGTTGCGGAAAGTCGTGCGCAGGGTTGGCAAACGCCGCATCACCATCGGGCCGAGCGCCATAGATCTGGGTGTCCTCGGCGGGGATTGCGCGAAAGCGCACCGGCGCGCCGCCGTTGGGCATGGCGATGAACGTAGGAACGCCGTCGATCATCTCGATGCGCATTTGCTCCCAGCCTTGAATCTCGCCTTCGCCTTCTGTGTAGGAATAGCCGAACATCGCCGGACCCGGCGGCGCAATCCAGACTTCTGTGATCTGGGCGCCGCTCTCCGCCTCGCGCGGCGCCTCGGTGCGCCAGCAGCCCTTTAACCAGGCAAGATCGGAAAGCGATTGCGCCTGCGCGGGGGATGCGAGGGCGAGGGCGAGGAGGAAGACAAGCGCGCGCATGGGGTGAGGCTGCGATGGCGGGGGACCAAGCGCAATCAAAAAGTAGCCGCCGGGCGCATCGCTCAGTTGTTCGATCGCGATGCGTCGGTACATCCCCACACTCCGTCATCCTGGACGTGCGCAGCACGGCCGGGATCCAGGGGGTCGTAAAGCGCGGAGCTTGTGGCTCCTGGATCCCGGTCTCGCTCCGCGAGCCCAGGATGACGGAGGAGATGGCGTTGCTGTGCCAACATTCTTGCGGAGCGCCGCCGGTCCGAGACTATCTCAGCGTCCCGATCGCGCCGCGCGCGAGTGCGTCGGCGCGGTTGTTCATTTCATCGTCGGCGTGGCCTTTGACCCATTTCCAGGTCACGTCGTGGCGGGCGTTGGCTTCGTCGAGGCGCTTCCAGAGGTCTTCGTTTTTCACCGGCTTCTTGTCGGCGGTTTTCCAGCCGTTCTTTTTCCAGCCGTGAATCCACTTGGTGAGGCCGTCCATCACGTATTTGGAATCCGTGTGCAGCGTGACTTTGCTCGGCCGCTTCAGCGCCTCCAGCGCCGAGATCGCGCCCATGAGCTCCATGCGATTGTTGGTGGTGGCAGCTTCGGCGCCGGAGAGTTCTTTCTCCGTCTCGCCATAGCGCAGCACCGCGCCCCAACCGCCGGGACCGGGATTGCCACTGCAGGCGCCGTCGGTCCAGATGTCGACATTCTTCGTCATTGCGTTGATGTAGGAAGATTCGCATCGCGCCAGAACGCGAGCTTGTCGGCGTATTCGAGCGGGTCTTTAGGTTTCACCAGCGCGCCGGGGCGCTGGGCACTCCAGTCGGTGAGGCGTGTCGCAAAGAAGCGCAACGCCGCGCCGCGCGCGAGCAGAGGGAGGGCGTTGCGTTCGTCGCCTGAGAGCGGGCGCACGCTTTCGTAGGCGGCGATCATGGCGCGGCCGCGTTCGGCGCTCCAAGTGCGCTCGTTCTTGAAGCACCAGGCGTTCAAGCAGACGGCGAGGTCGTAGGCCAGGAAATCGGTGCAGGCGAAATAGAAGTCGATGACGCCGGAGAGGCGATCGCCCGCGAAGAGCGCGTTGTCGGGGAAGAGATCGGCGTGGATGGCGCCGCGCGGCAGACCGCTGGGCCAGGCGATGCGCACCGCTTCGATATCGCGTGCGATGGTTGGGCCAAGGCCGGAGCGGAGCTTTTCTGCGTCGTCGAGACGCGACGCCAGCAGCGCTTCCCAGCCGGGCGGGCCGAGCGTGTTGGCGCGGGTCTGTTCGAACTCCGCCAGCGCCACATGCATGCGCGCCAGCGTGTCGCCGATGGCGGCGCAGTGCTGGAGCGTTGTCTGCCGCGGCCAGACGCCGTCGAGGAAGCTGACGATGACGGCGGGGCGGTCCTTGGCGCGCGAGAAGAAGAGGCCGTCGCGGCGCGCGATCGGCTTGGGCGCGGGAAAATCGTGCGCGGCGAGGTGGGCCATGACGCCGATGAAGAAGGGCAGGTCCGCTTCGGCGACGCGGCGCTCGAACAGGGTGAGGATGAAGCGGCCCTGTGCGGTGGTGAGGACGTAGTTGGTGTTTTCGATGCCTTCGGCGACGGGGTCGCAGGCGCTGAGCGCGCCGAGATCGTACTCGGCCAGAAGCGCGGCGAGGTCGTCGGCGGAGAGATGGGTGTAGACGGCCATCAGCGCTCTTCAATCCGCACGATGTTGCGGGCCTCGTCCAGGTGCACGATCCATTTCGCCATGTGATGGCCCGCCATCATGCTGCGCGTGAGGCGTTCGTAGTGCATGACGAAGCGGTCGAGTTTCGCGTTTTCATCTGCGCTGAGTGCGCGGCCCAGCAATTGTTCCTCCTGCTCGCCGCGCCAGCGGCGCACGACCTCCCAGGAGGGCGGGCGCAGATAGACGATGGCGTCGAAGCCTCGGAAGAAGCTGAGATAGTCGGTGGTGAGCGCGCCCTCGACATAACGGCGCCATTCGCCGTCGGCGTCCTGCGCGGCCTCCAGCGCGTTGAGTGGCGGCGCTTCGGCGGCGCCTTCGACGTGGGTGGCGCCCACGCACCAGCCGTCGAACAGGATGGCCTCCGGCCAGCCTGTGTAAACGGGCCAAGTGTCACGCGGCGCGCGGTCGTCGCTGGCTTTGTCGAAGCGCGGCAGCGTCGTCTCGACGCCCGGCTTTGCCTCTTCGAGCGCCGTGATGGTGGCGTAGGCCAGATCGAGATCGTGCGTGCCGGGCGGGCCGCGCACGGCGAAAAGCGGATGCAGTTTCGCCGCCAGGCGCTCGCGTTCGGCTTTAGTGAGATACACATCGTCCAGCGAGAAATGCGCGAAGCGGGGGCGGTTGGCGGCTTCCAGTAACGAGCACCAGTGCGTCTTGCCCGAGCCTTGCGCGCCGGCGACGCCGACGAGCGCCGGGCGCGACGGTTCGCGCGCGCGGACGGCCTGGATGATGTTGAAGATAAGCGTCGGGATCGCGAAGGGACCCACGCTCATTTGCTGGGCGCTGCCGGCGTGAGACTCGTGACGCTGGCGTAGATCTCGGCGATGTCCACGGTCCAGACGCCGCCCTGGGCCGCGCGCCACTGGGCGTAGCCGTCTTCAAAGTGGGGATCGGGTGTGCCGCCCGTTTGCTGCAGCGTTTCCACAGAACGCGCAAACGCTTCGGAGGCGACGGGCAAATGGCTGATCTGCATCGTGGGGCCGAGTTGGCCCTGTAACTGAAGCGGCGTGTCGGCGGTCAGCGAGATGTGGATGGCCGTGCCGCGTGCGTAGGGCTCGATGCGGCCAATGGTGGCGAGGCCGCCGGAGAGATTGCGCACGCTCCAGACTTGGCCCACCGCAAATTCTGGCGCTTGCGCCCACGCAGGCGTAACGCCGGCCGCGAGAAGTGCGCTCAGCAGCGCGCGGCGGTGCAGCGTGCTCATTCCGCCAGCACCCGCGGCAGCTTGAACATCACGTCTTCCTCCGTCACGCGCACCTCTTCGACGCGCGCGGCGAAGCGTGACGCGATCGCGGCCACAAGTTCCTCCACCAGATCCTCCGGCGCGCTCGCGCCGGCGGTGACGCCGACGCTGGCGACGCCGTCGAACCAGCTCCAGTCGACATCCTCTGCCGAGCCCACGAGGCGCGCGTCGCGGGCGCCGGCGCGTTTGGCGACTTCGACGAGGCGGACCGAGTTGGAGGATTTGGGCGATCCGATCACTAAAACGAGGTCCGCTTGTTCGGCCATCGCCTTCACCGCGTCCTGACGGTTGGTGGTGGCGTAGCAGATGTCTTCCTTGTGCGGCGCGGCGATGCCCGGAAAGCGCCGCTGCAGCGCGGCGACGATTTCGGCAGTGTCGTCGACCGAGAGCGTGGTTTGGGTGACGAAGGAAAGTTTGGCCGGATCGCGCGGGCTGAAGCGCTCGGCGTCGGCGACGGTTTCGATCAAGGTGATCGCGCCCGGCGGCAATTGTCCCATCGTGCCGATGACTTCGGGGTGGCCGGCGTGGCCGATGAGCACGATCTCGCGCGCTTCATCGTAGTGACGCTGCGCTTCCACGTGCACTTTCGACACCAGCGGGCAGGTGGCGTCGACATAGATCATCTGCCGCGCGCGCGCTTCGGCCGGCACCGCCTTGGGCACGCCATGCGCAGAGAAGATCACCGGCCGGTCGGCGGGGCAGTCGTCGAGTTCTTCCACGAAGACGGCGCCCAGCCGCTCCAGGCGCTCGACCACGTGGCGGTTGTGGACAATCTCGTGGCGCACATAGACCGGCGCGCCCCACTTTCGGATCGCCTGCTCAACGATCTGGATGGCCCGGTCGACGCCGGCGCAGAAGCCGCGGGGGGCGGCTAACAGGATTGAAATTTGGCGTTTTTCGGGCAACGACATCGGCTCGCTGGAGAACTTCTACCCTTATTTGGCCGCTGGCCGACAAGAGGCGCCGGGGTCTGTTGCGGGGCGCCCGGCGCAAAGCTATCACGACCCACGCCATTTGCCTTCCGGGCGGGGTGAGACATGCGGCCGCCGCCGCAGGACCCGAGGGCCGCGTACGAGGATCAGAATGAAGCTCCGGGCAGCCATCCTGCTTTCCATCGCCATGGGCATGCTCGCTGCGTGCGGGTCAAACCGCGAGGGCCGCGTGGTCGAATTGCCGGGCGGCGTCGCGCCGACACAGGAAACCCGGCAGCCGAGCTGGCTCGATCGCGCCATCGGCAACGACCCGCGCCCCAACCAGGGCCCGTGCCCGCTCATGGGCGTGCTCTACGACAGCTCGCGCCTGGTCGACTTCGCGGCGCCGGACAACGAGCGCTACGCCAACATCGAATATACCGGCGAGATGGAAGGCGTGCGCGGACTTTGCCGCTATGTCGACGCCGACCCGATCGCCATGAGCATGGAGATCAACATGCAGTTCGGCCGCGGGCCGGCCGGCACGTCGGATCGCCAGACTTATCGCTATTGGGTCGCCGTGACGCGCCGCGGCCGCGCGCCGATCGAGAAACAGTATTTCGACGTCGACGTGCGCTTCCCACGCGGCCAGGCCGTGGTGAACCATGTCGAGCGTATCGAGCGCATCACCATCCCGCGCGCGAACCAGGAAATCTCGGGCGAGAATTTCGAGATCCTGGTCGGCTTCGAACTGACGCCCGAACAGCTCGCGTTCAACCGCGCCGGCAAGCGCTTCCGCGTCGACGCGGGGCAGAACCCGGCGACGCCGTCGCAAGATCAGTAGATCGAAGGCAGCGGGCGGTAGGCAATGGACGGCGGGTGAACCGCTGTCTCACGCCAACTTGCTTGCAACCCCACTGCCTACTGCCTACTGCCTATTGCCCAAATGACAGACCTCGCCGGCGCACTCACTGCAGCGAACGCGGCCGCGTTCCAGAAACTCGGGCTCGATCCGAAGCATGCGGACGTGCGCCGTTCGGACCGGCCGGACCTCGGCGAATTCCAGGCCAATGGCGCGCTCGCGGTGGCGAAGGCGGCTGGCAAGAAGCCGCCGGAAGTCGCGGCGGAGATCGCGGCGGCATGGGCAGTGCCTGAGTTAGCTCCGCAGCCGACCATCGCCGGGCCGGGCTTTCTCAATTTCAAAGTCACGCCGGAAGCGCTGGCCAAGCGCGCCAACGCCATCGCCGCCGATCCGCGCGCGGGCGCCGAGACGGTCGAACACAAGCGCCGCATCGTCGTCGATTATGGCGGGCCGAACGTCGCCAAGGGCATGCACGTCGGGCACTTGCGCGCCTCCATTATTGGCGAAAGCGTGAAGCGCATTTTCCGTTTCCGTGGCGACGAGGTCTGGGGCGATGCGCACTTCGGCGACTGGGGCTTCCAGATGGGCCTCGTCATCTCCGCGCTCGAAGACGAACTCGGCGGCTTCGGCAACGGCGACAAGATCAACGATCGGCTGAAGACGCTGACGCTGGATCAGCTTGAGACGATGTATCCGGCCTACGCGGCGAAAGTGAAGACCGACGTCGCGTTGCGCGACCGCGCGCGTAAGGCGACGGCGCTGCTTCAGGGCGGCGCTGAGCCGCACCGCACCATCTGGAAAGCCATGCACGACGTCTCGATGGCGGCGCAGAAGCGCGACTTTGCCTCGCTCGGCGTCGATTTCGATTTGTGGCTCGGTGAAAGCGACGCCGATCCGCTCATCCCTGGTATGATCGAGGACCTTGAGAAAAAAGGCTTGCTCGAAGACGACCAGGGCGCGCGCATTCTGCGTGTGGCCAATCCGGGTGAGACGAAAAAGAAGAAGCAGGACGACGGCACGGTGATCGAGGTGGAGAGCCCCGATCCTTTGTTGGTGGTGTCGAGCGAAGGCTCGTCCATGTACGGGACGACGGACCTCGCCACCATCGTGCAGCGCATGCGCGATCAGAAGCCGGATTTGATCCTTTATTGCGTCGACCAGCGCCAGGCCGATCACTTCGAGCAGGTCTATCGCGCCGCGGCGAAGGCCGGCTACGCGCCGCGCGCGGCGCTGGAGCACATCGGCTTCGGCACCATGAACGGCCCGGATGGCACGCCGTTCAAGACTCGCGCCGGCGGCGTGTTGAAGCTGCAAGACTTGATTGGGCAAGCGGAAGAGAAGGCGCGCGCGCGGTTGAAGGAAAACGAGATCGGTGCGGATTTCTCGGCGGCGGAGTTCGAGGACGTCGCGCACAAGGTGGCGATCGCGGCGATCAAGTTCGCCGATCTCTCGAACTTCCGCGGCACCAGCTACAAGTTCGACATCGATCGCTTCGTCTCGTTCGAAGGCAAGACCGGTCCGTACCTGCAGTATCAGGCGGTGCGGGTGAAGAGCATTTTGCGGCGCGCCGAGGCTGAAGGCGTGAAAGCCGGGTCGATCAAGATCGAGCACGAGTCCGAGCGCACATTGGCGCTGGCGCTCGATGCATTCGATGGTGCGCTGCGTTCAGCTTACGACAAGCGCGCACCGCATTTCCTGGCGGAGCATGCGTTCGCGTTGGCGCAGGCGTTTTCGGCTTTCTACACGCACTGCCCGATTTTGCCGGAGCAGGGCGCGGTGCGCGCCTCGCGCCTGGCGCTGGCGGCGGCGACGCTGAAGCAGCTGGAGCTGACGCTGGAATTGCTGGGCATTGAAGTGCCCGAGCGGATGTAATTCCCTAATAGGAAGAACGAGAACTGGGTTCGTGCTCTCCCGTGAGGGAGAGCTGTCGTCACGCGTAGCGTGGCGACTGAGAGGGCGAAGTCTCAAGCGCTGGCGCCTGTGGCTTCGCCCTTTCCGTCTCGCGGCTTTGCCGCGAGCCACCTTTCCCTCACGGGAAAGGACGTGCCTTCAGGCTCTCGCGGTCAGAGCTGCCCGTAATTGCTCACCGCGAACGTATCGCACTGCCGCGCATCGCCCGTGTCGAAGCCGCGGCGGAACCAGCGCATGCGCTGGGCGCTGGTGCCGTGGGTGAATTGAGCCGGGTTGATCTGGCCTTGCGCGTTCGATTGCAGGGTGTCGTCGCCGATCTGGTGAGCGGCGTTCAGCGCTTCACGCAGGTCGGAATCGTCGATCGCGAGCTGCGTTTGCGCCGTGTGGCCCCAGACGCCGGCGAAGCAATCGGCCTGCAGTTCACGGCGCACGGAGGTTTGATTTTCCGTTTCGCCGGAGAGGCCGCCGCTCGATGAGCCGATGAGATTCTGGATGTGGTGGCCGACTTCGTGCGCGATCACGTAGGCTTGTGCGAAATCGCCGGGCGCGTTCAGGCGCTGGGCCATCACCTCGTAGAAGGTGGGGTCGAGATAGAGCTTGCTGTCGGCGGGGCAGTAGAACGGACCGACCGACGAAGGCGCTTCGCCGCAGCCGGTGCTGACCCGGTCGCTGAATGCGACGAGCGTCGGGTTCACGTAGCCGCCGACCTGGACGCCGTAGCGCGGCAGGCGGCCTTGGCTGAATTGCTGCGCCCAGACGTCTTCGGTCGACGCCAGCACCTGGCGCGCGAAGTGACAGGCCTGCTGGTTGGTGGGCGAGGCGTCGCAGGTGCTGCCGCCGGCGCCGCCACTCGACGAAAGGCTGCTCGTGCCGCCGCCGAGAACGGCGTCGCGCAGGCCGAGCGGATTGAAGATGAAAATGGCGCCGAGCGCCAGCAACGCGACAATCATGCCGCGCGGGCCCAGCATCCGCAGCAATCCGAACAGCGCGAGGCCGCCAATGCCGCCGCCACCGCCGCCGCCGCCGCGACCGCGGTCCTCGAAATTGCTGGACTCGCGCTGGTTATCCATCCGCATGTGGCGTTCTCCTTGTCCCCGTCGCACCCTAGTGCGGGGGACGACGCCCGACAACGCACCACGGCGCGAACGCGCGGCGGTTCACGTCCGTTCCGTCGCGGAATTCGGGGCGTCGCTAAGCGCCGGACGCGGCGCGCCGGCGCGTAGGATGAGATAGAACGAAATCGCGGCAAGGCCGGCCGCCAGCGCGAATGCGGCGCCGGGGAAATGGATCGCCGCGCCGGGCGCGGAAAATCTGCCCAGGGTCTGGGTCATGATGAGCGGGCCGACGATTGTGGTGAAGCTCATCATGCTGGCGACGCCGCCTTGCAACTCGCCCTGCTCATTGGGCGGCACCTGCTTCGACATGATCGCATTCATCGACGGGTAGGCGAGGCCCTGCAGCGCGCCCAGCAGCATCGCCGGATAGGCCTGCCAGCCTTGCGTGGCCACGCTGAGCGCCAGCAGCGACAAGACGCCCGATCCGACCCCGATCAGCGCGGCGCGATATTCGCCCACGCGCGGCACGACCTTGCCGGTGAGATAGCCCTGCGTGAACGCCATCAGCACGCCGACGAAGGCGAGCGAATAGCCGATCGCGGCTTCACTCCAGTCGAAGCGGATTTTCGCGTAGAAAGACCAGGTCGACGGATAGACCTGATGCGCGAGTTGCCAGAGCAGCACGGCCCCGGCGATGGTCATGACGGCGGGATATTTCTTCAGCGCGGTCAGCGTGCCAAGTGGATTGGCGCGTTTCAGATCGAACTTGCGGCGGCGTTCGAGCGGCAAGCTCTCCGGCAGCACGAAGAGCCCGTAGCAGAAATTGAGCGCCGCCAGTCCGGCCGCCGCAAAGAACGGCGCGCGCGGTCCAAGCTCGCCCAGCATGCCGCCCAGCGCGGGGCCGATGATGAAGCCCAAGCCGAACGCCGCGCCCATGATGCCGAAACTCTGCGCACGCTTCTCCGGCGTGGAGACATCAGCGATGTAGGCCATCGCCGGCGAGTAGACCGCGCCCGCAATTCCCGCGACGGCGCGGCCGAGGAAGAGCCACGCGATGGTCGGCGCAAAGCCCATCAGCGCATAGTCGAAGGCGAACGCGGCGAGCGAGGCGAGCAGGACCGGGCGGCGGCCGAAGCGGTCCGAGAGGTTGCCCATGATGGGCCCGCAGGCAAATTGCAGCACGGCATAAGTCGTCAGCAGAAAGCCGGCGATCGGAGCCGCTTGCGCTACGGTCTGGCCCGTCAGCTGGGTAATCAGCTGCGGCATCACCGGCATGATGACGCCGAAGCCGATCGTATCGATCAGCACCGTCAGAAAGACGAAGGCGAGGGCGTGTTTGCCTGGGGCGCGCATGTTGTCGGCTTTGGCGCGCGCTCGCGCGGCGGTCAAGATATTTCTAGTTTTGTGAAAATAATGTCGGCAATCGGCGGTCGGGCTAGAGGCTGCCGTCGCCGTCGAATAGCGCGCCTTCCTCGCGCACCACGGCGACACGCTGTTGCGGGACGAGCTCTGCAAAGAGATCCGCCTGACCCGTGACTTCGATCGGCCGCCTAAATTGCGTGTGGTCCAGCGGCAGCCGTGGCTTGTCGAGCCCGAGTTTGCGGAGCGCGCGGGCGAAGCGGTCGGCGATGAGGCGCGCATAGGGGCCTTCGCCCTTCTGGCGCTTGCCCCAGCTCGGATCGTAGTCGCGGCCGTTGCGCATTTGGCGCACAAGCGCCATCACCCGCGTGGCGCGGTCGGGGAAGCGTGCGTGCAGCCAGTCCTGGAACAGGTCTTTGATCTCCAGCGGCAGACGCAGGACCACGTAGCCCGCCGCACTGGCGCCGGCCTTGGCGCATTCTTCGAGGATGGCTTCGATCTCGCTGTCGTTGATCGCCGGCACGATGGGCGCGACCATCACTGTCGTCGGCACGCCGGCCTGTGCCAACGCACGAATCGTTTCGATGCGCCGGTGCGGCGCCGCCGCGCGCGGTTCCATCACGCGCGAGATGCGGCGGTCCATGGTGGTGACGCTGATCGCGGCTTTGGCGAGACCGCGTTCGGCGAGGCGCGCCAGAATGTCGATGTCCCGCATGACCAGCTGCGATTTGGTGATCAGCGCCACCGGATGGCGCCAGCGCTCCATCACTTCCAGGATGGAGCGCGTGATGGCGTAGCCGCGCTCGATCGGCTGATAGATGTCGGTGACGCCGCCCAGCATGATCGTCTTCGGCTTGTAGTGCGGCTTGGAGAATTCCTTCTCCAGCAGCTCCGCCGCATTGGCTTTGACGAAGAGCTTGGTTTCGAAGTCTAGCCCGGGCGAGAGGCCGACATAGGCGTGGTTCGGACGCGCGTAGCAATAGACACAGCCGTGCTCGCAGCCGCGGTACGGATTGATCGACTGATCGAAGGAAATGTCGGGGCTGGTGTTGCGCGAGATGATCGTCTTCGCCGCTTCCGGCGTGACGATCGTCTCCAGTTTTTGGATGTCTTCCTCGCTCCAGCCGTCGTCGAACGCCTCGCGTGCGAAGCGCTCATAGCGGCCGCTCGCATTCGTGCGCGCGCCCCGCCCATCGAGGGGTGATTTGATCATCTCTAGGAGGATAATCCTAGAAAAAGAACAAAACAAGAACTATCCGCAGGAAGCCGGTGGCGATTTCAAAACAGCGAGAAGGGCGTGGTCCCTGTGCGGCCACGCCCTTCAACCTTGCTGTCTCATAACCCGCCCCAGCATCGCGTGATCAGGACCAGAACTGCGCAGCCTGCCAAAGGTGCGCATACATCAGCGGCACAATCACAACGATCGAGGCGATGAGGCTGTAGAGCTTCGTCATGTCAGACCTCCTCTGCTTCGCGTCGCACCGCCATGGTGCGACGCGTTAGAGGTGGTGGCGTAACGGGCGTGACAGCGTGACGGCGGGCACGGGGGAACAGATGTCGGTGTAACCGCTCAGTCGGGATGGGCGACGCCGGCGTCCTTCAGGCACTTCGAAAGCTTCCGAAAGAGGTTGGGATGAAATCTCCGACTTTCGGGGTCGTTGCTTATCGTTGATATGAATGCCTTCTTTGCGGCGATATGAATGTGCCCGCTCTCTTCGTTGAACCAAATCCCGACGTCGAGCCTTACAGTTTTGCTGGGCGCCTTAGCCATGCAACCAGCTCTCCTTGTCCGAACGGTGCGCGTCGTTCCATAGTGCCGCAGCGTACATCTCAGGTGTGAACCTGTTTTTGTTCCTCCGTCTCACGACGAGACCGGCGCGCTCAGCGTCCGCGTATGCAGCGCAGACCAACCCTTCGTCGCCATTATGTTCGATGAAGAGCTTCCTAAAGAGTTCGCGCTGTTTGAACTTCGCGATGTTCGCCATTGCTTCCTCCCGAACTCACATGAACCCCATGTCGCGATCGAAGCTTTGAAACCTGCGGCCCCCGTCCACGAACACGGTTTGGCCGGTGACGGCTTCGTTCTCCAAGAGGAAGCGCACGGCGTGGGCGATGTCTTCGCCAGTGGGGCCGCGCTTAAGCGGCGTGTCGTTGTGGAGGCGCTTGTAGTCGGCCTCGCTCTGGCCGGGGGCGGCCAGCACGTAGCCGGGCGCGACAGCGTTGACGCGTACGCGCGGCGCTAGAGCGCGCGCCAGGAGTTCAGTGGCGCCGGAGAGCGCGTATTTCGAGAGCGTGTAGGAGAAGTGATCCGGGTAGGGACTGGCCAGTTTGAAATCGAGGAAGTTCACGACGCTGCCTCGTTTGCCTTCGGGCAGTGCCTCGGCGAATTCGCGGGCCAGCACCGCCGGCGTGAAGGTGTTCAGCGCCATGTGCTTTTGCAGCGCGTCGAGCGAGAGCGTGTCGATGGTGTCGTGCTCGAACATGGCGGCGCAATTGACCAGGGCCGTCAGAGAAGCGCGCGCCGCGTGCGTGGCTTCGCCGATGAGCGCGCCGCGTTCGCCGGCGTCGTCGAGATCGGCGCGTACCGTGACGGCCTTGCCGCCGGCGCCGCGGATTTCAGCCGCTAGCGTGTCCGCTTCCATGCTGGAGCGGCGATAGTGGATCGCGACGCCCCAGCCGTGCCTGGCGAGGTCGAGCGCGGCGGCGCGCCCCAGCCGCTGTCCGGTGCCGGTGACGAGGGCCCAGGTCAAGCCCGCTCCCTCCGGATCGAAACCGCCACCATCCCATCTCCCGAGAGCACGGACGGCTTTTTCACCGTCACCTCGACCCAGCGCGCGCGCTCCGACAGCGAGAGGCAATGCCCCGCCACGCGATCCGCCAGCGTTTCGATGAGATGCGCCGGGGCGCCGAGATCGTCGCGGATGAAATGGAGGATGCGGTCGTAATCGACCGTGGCGCCGATACGGTCGTGCGCCGTGTAGTCCGGCGGATCGGCAAGCGCCATGGTGACGGAGATGCGCACTTCCTGCTGCTTGGCGCGCTCAGGGTCCGGCACGCCGACGCGGACGAGGGCCTTGGCGTCGTCGATGCGGATGATGTGGAGCGCGGGCATCTGAGCCGTCTATAGCATCCCGCAAGGGTAGGCTTGCAAGCCGCTCGCGCGCCGTGAACACTCCCCCGATAATGGGGGAGGAAGTCTAATGTACGCACACGGCATGATGTCGCCGGTGGTGGCGCTGATCGCCTGGTCGCTGGTGATGCTGATCTGGCTCTACGCCACGCGCATTCCGGCGATGGGCCAGGCCAAGATCAAGCCGGGCAACGTCACCCGCGAACAACTCGACAATGCGCTGCCGAAATGGGCGACCAACCCGGCGCACAATTACAATCACCTGATGGAGCAGCCGACGATCTTCTACGCCGTCTGCTTTGCGCTGCAGTTCCTGCATGACGGCCAGCCGCCGACGTTCGTGATCGGACTGGCTTGGCTTTATGTGGCGCTCAGGGTGGTGCACTCGCTGCTGCAGTCGACGCTCAACATCATCCCGCTGCGGTTCCTCATCTTCAATATCGCCTCGATTGTGCTGGGCGTCATGGTGTGGAATGCGGCGGTGGCGTGCGGGATGATCGCCTGGAGTTTCTGAAACCCACCTCCGTCACGTCCTTTCCCGTGAGGGAAAGGTGGCTCGCGCGATAGCGCGAGACGGAAAGGGCGAAGCGACATCCTCGAACGTGGAGGGCGGCGCCGCCGTCGCCCTCTCAGTCGCCACGCGTTGCGTGACGACAGCTCTCCCTCACGGGAGAGCCCGTATAGTCAGTGCCCGTGCCCGCGCTCCATCTGGTGCGCCTTTTCCTCGATCCAATCCATGGTCGCGACGGCCACGCCGGAGAAGATGAAGGTCAGGTGGATGGCGACGTACCAGGGGATGTCGGCGTTGTCGTAGCGCGGCAGGTTCATGAAGATCTTCAAGAGATGGATGCCGCTGATCGCGATGATCGATGAGATCAGCTTGATTTTCAGGCCGGAGAAATCGAGCGTCCCCATCCAATGCGGACGGTCGTGATCGCGGTGGGCGGCGTCGATCTTGGAGACGAAGCTCTCATAGCCTGAGAAGAGGATGATCAGGACCAGATTTCCGGCGAGCGAGAGGTCGATCAGGTTCAGAACGAGCAGGATGATGTCCGTCTCGTTCATGTGCTGAAGCTCGAGGACGCTGGTCCAGAGCTCGCGGAAGAAGGTGAAGATCAGGATGAAGAGCGAACTGATCAGGCCAAGATAAATGGGCGCCATCAGCCAGCGGCTGAGATAGATGATGGTCTCGATCCCGCGTTCGACGGGCGAGCTCTTCGGGCTGGGCGGCTGGACGTCCTGGCTCATGGGGAGACGCTTACGGGGCGAGCGGAGCGGGGCAACCGGGTTCGCGCGACAGGGGCCGAGAAGCGCTCAGGCCGGCTCCGGCACGCTCGCCAGCTTGCGTTCGATCGAGCGCCAGGAATTGCGGGCGATCCAGCCTTGCAGGCCGACGAGGCCGGCCATGAAGATCACGAGCCACCAATTGTCCATCAGGACGTTCCAATTGCCGCTCATGGCCGCCAGGAGCACCATCAGCACCAACAGCACCGGCAGGGTCAGCACCAACGCTATGGGCGCAAGGCTGAGGACGCCGCGCAGGATGAGGAAGCCGACGTGGTTCTGCGCGTTTGCAGGCTTGGCCTCCGCGCCCGGATCAAACCACTTCTTCGTTTCGGCGACGCGCGCCAGATGGGCGATGGAGATTTCGCGCTCGGCGTCTTCGGCGCGGCTCCAGCGATAGGCGAAGTCACGGTCGAGCCGCCTCAGCCAAAAGGCGAGCGCCGGCGCCAGCGGATCGAAGCCTTCTTCGCGAAAGAAGCGCCGCCAGACCAGGCGGTCGAGATCGACCTCGTATCTTGCGGCGAAGGCGCCGATGAAGTCCCGCGCCGCGTCGCCATCAACGCCGAGGTCTGCGCGCAGGCGCATGTCCGGCGTCACCGCATCGACGCGCTTCAGCGCAGCGGCGTGCGCCAGCGCGGCGATCTCGCTTTCAAGCTCAGTCGTGTCGCTCATTCCCGGTCCGCCCCTCACGGTCCATCGCAGCTACCCAGTCGCGCATTAGCGCAACCGCGCGCTGGTCGACAAGCGTACGCCCGAGTTCCGGCATCATCACGCCCGGATCGACGGATTCCATGCGCGAAATGAGGAAGGATCGTTCCGGGTGACCCGGTTCGATGGCGAAATCATATCCAGCCGAAGCGCGCCCCGCCGCCACCGGGCGCTTGTAGACGCCCCACTGAACCGGTTCGCTTGCGTTCCAGCGGAGGTCAAGACCGGAGGTATGCGCGGGGCCCTGGGGATTGTGGCAGTGGGCGCAGTTCACGTGCAGGTACGCGCGGGCGCGCTCCGCAAGTGTGCCGCTGGCCGGGTCGTAGGCGGCGGCGAAGTGCTGGATGTCACGCGCGGCGGGCGCGTCGGCCAGGAGGCCGCGCGTGGTCCATGTGGCCAGCTGGTTTTCGCCAGCGATGGTCGAGCCCTGCAATCCGCCGCTTGAGGCGACAATGATCTCGTCGACCGTGCGATTGAGATTACGCGCCGTCGGGCCGATCGGCGTGAGATCGCCGGCGAGATCGTGGCAGCCTTTGCATTGGTTGCGGTTGGGCACTTCCCAATCGAGGTGCTGGCTCGCGCCGCCTTCGGCGGTGAAGTCGATCGGGATCGTTGCGCCGATGGGCGAGAGGCGCGCCTCGGTCTGCTCCGCGTTCCAGACGTAGGGATACGCCACCCACCCGTCAGCGCGGCGGATGATGAGGCGGGTTTCGAGGAAGCGGACGTTCTGCTGCGGCTGGCGCATGTCCGCGGCGAAGGCGAAGGTCTTGATCAGCACCGTGCCGACCGGAAATTCGAACACGCCGTCTTCGCGATACTGCGCCTGGGCGCCCTCGGGGATGTAGACGTAGCGAAACTTGAGCGCGCCGTCGGAATAGAGCGGCGTGTTCAGGTCGTATGGCGTGACGCGCGCGTTCGGCTCACGCGCGCCAGCGTCGCGGAAGAGGCGATAGGCCGCGAGCGTCTCTGGCGGCCGCGCCGCGAGGATCGCGGTGTCGTTGACCGCCGGTGCTGCCGGTTGTGCCGCGGCGTTGGTGACGAGCGCGACGGCGAGCAGGAGCAGCGCTGTCATGGAGCGCCGGCGTCCCCGCCGGCCAGCGCCAATGTGGGCCGGCGAGACGCCGGCGGTCCCTAGGGATGGAGTCACCGCCGGATCCGGATTTCCGCCGGCTCCTGCAGCGCCACGACGGGCGGATAGCTTGGATCGGGCGCGGCTTCGGTCAGCGGCGAGCCGGCGACGGGCAGGCCGAGCGACAGGAATGTGCCGATGCCGCCCGCTTCGGCGCGGTTCTCGTTCATGACCACGCGCACGCTTTCGACGTGGGGCACGCCGCCCGACGAGTACATGGTGGCGCCGTCCCACATCACGTCAGGCAGCGGCACGCCCATCTGCGCCAGCGCCGCCAGATCGCCAGCCGGCGCGAAGCCATGGCGACCGAACGTGTTGTTGCGGATCATGATGTTGCGCGGCAGCGGATTGTAGCGCGCGTCCGAGAACTCGTTCCGGTACGAGGTGACGAGGACGTTGACGGTGCCGTTGCCGCCGATCTCGTTTTCGAACACGTGCACATCGCTATTGGCCATGATGAGGACGCCGGTGCCCGTAGGCACGCTGGCGACGATGTTGCCGGCGGGGGCGAAGTTGGGCGTGTCGTTGTCGACCGAGCGGTTGCGGAAGACGCGGATGGAGCGGCCGCCCATCTGCTGCAGGCCGGGGAGGTCGAACACGAGGATGCCGCCCGTATTGTGCTGGGCGACGTTGTTGAAGACGTCTGCGCCGATCGAGTTCTCGATCTCGATGCCGGCGACATTGAATTCGGCCAGGTTGTCGCGGACGATGATGTTGCGCGACTGGCCGACATAGATGCCGGCGTCGGAGGCGCCGCGCACGATCGAGTGCTCGATCAGGACGTCGGTGCAGTTGACCGGATAGAGCCCGTAGGCGCCGTTGCGCTCATTGGGACCGTTGGTCCATTCGGCGCGCACGCCGCGAAAGGTGATGCCGGTGCAGTCGCGCGCCTTGATGGCGTCGCCGCGGGTGTTTTCGACGGCGAAGTCGCGGAGCGTGACCCCATCGGAGGTGACGAGGAGGCCCTCGGCGCCGCGGCGCTGGCCGGAGAAGGAAAGGATCGAGCGCTGCTCGCCCTGGCCGCGGATGGTGACGTTGTCGACGTCGAGCGAAAGCCCGTCGGTCAGTTCGAAGCGACCGCGGCCGAGTTCGATGCGGTCGCCCGGCCTGGCCTCGATGAGCGCCGTCTGCAGCGCTTGCTGGGGATTGCCGTCGGCGCGGATGCGCCATGTGCGCGCTTCAGCTGCGCCTGCGAACATCAAGACAGCAGCCGCAGCTGCAATCGCGAGCCTCATGTCTCACTCCCCACGCTATCCCGCGCGCACTTTGCCGCCGGCTGCCGGACTGTAAAGCGCCGAGCGCCGTGACGTGAGGTCACTTCTCTTGGATCGGGTCTAGGATCGGGGCGCGAGCGCGCCGCTCAGGTCCGGCTGTTGAAGCGCGCCAGTACGCTCATCAGGTCGCGCGCGACCCCCGGATAGCGGGCGATCAGCACGCCGCCGATGACGCTGGCGGCGAGCGTGAGCAGGGGCCGGTCGCTTGCCAAATTGGTGAAGCCCTGCGGCAGCGCCTCCATCACCTCGGCTTGGGCCTCCTCGACTTCACGCTCGCGCTGCTTGGAGCGCAGCATCGCCATCACGGCCATGGCGGCGATGATGAGGAAGGCGAGGAGCGCAACGATGCCTGCCGCCCCGGCCGGACCCGCAGTCGGCTGGAGCCACAGATAAAGCGCGCCGCCGCCCGCAAACACCGCCAGCGCGGCGATCGCGCAGGCGGCGGTGACGAGCACCAAAGCGAGGGCGGCGCGGTCCAGCATCAGCGGCGCCCGCCTCCGATGAGCAGGCCTATGAGCAGGCCGACGCCCAGCGCAGTTGCTGCGACGGCGACCGGACGCTCGGTCCACTGGCGCTTCAGATAATCGTGAGCTTCGTCGAGACCGTCCTCAAGCATGTCGTGGGCGTCCTCGAACGCGGCTTCGGCGCGCTCGTAGGCGTCTTGCGCGCGCTCCCGCGCGGTGTCCGCAAAGTCTGCCGCCGCCGCCGCGGCGCGGCGGCGCATCGAACGTCGTCTGTGCTTGGCCATTCTGGCCTCCTCTTCTCATACACTAGTGAAGATCGGGTACGCTGGCGCGCCTGCAAGCGCAGCAAGCGAACTGAAACCGCCGCATGGAGACCCATTCGATGCAAGAGCGCGCCAACGGCCAAGAAGTTCCACCGACCCTGGCGCGACGTTGGCCGATGATCGCGGCGATCATGCTTAACGCCGTCCCAATCATCGGCGTCCTGTTCTGGGGCTGGAGCGCCTTTGCGCTGATCTTTCTCTATTGGCTGGAGAACATCGTCGTCGGGGTGCGGACCCTTGTCTCCATGCTCCTGAGCGCGGCCGCTTCGGGCGGGGGCGGCGTCGGGCCGTCACTTTTCTTTGCTGCGTTCTTCTGTGTCCACTACGGGCTCTTCTGCTTTGGTCACGGTGTGTTCGTGGTGTTGGTGTTCGGCGTCGCCCAGCACACGGCGGTCGCGCCGGGCGGCAATTGGCTCGACCTGTTCGGCGTCGCCAGCGGGCTCTTCCACACCCAAGCCAATCTCTTCGGCGGCTTCGTGTCCGTCGTTCTTTGGCAGGCGCTGGTGTTGACGTTGTTCATTCTGAATGGCGACTTCCGGCGCGCCACGCCGCAAGAGCTGATGGGGGCGCCTTATCCGCGGATCATGACTTTGCACGTCGTGATCATCGCTGGCGGCTTCCTGCTGCTGGCGCTGAACCAACCGCTCTGGGGTCTGGTGCTGCTGGCGCTGATCAAGAGCGGCTACGATGTCGCCGCGGTTATGGGAAGGGCAGAGAAGCGCGAAGCGACGCGCGCGCACGGCGCGGTCAGCCCTGAAGCATGAGCCGCGCGGTCAGGATGACTCGTAGGGTTTCGTCCCAAAGGCCAAGGCCTTCGACCTCGGCAGGTGAGAAGAAGCGAGCTTCGGCGGCGTCATCGCCGGCGATCGGTTCGCCTCCGGTCCAGCGGGCGGCGTAGTCGATGAGCACGTAATGGCCCCACGGCGAGGGTGCGGTCGGACCCGATTCGGCGCCGGATCTGGTCATCACCGCGTCCACGACGTCGATCAAGCCGACGATTTCGGCGCTGCATGCGGTCTCTTCGCGAAGCTCTCGCAACGCTGCGTCGGCTGCGCGCTCGCCCCATTCGATACGACCGCCGGGGATCGACCAGCGGTCAGCCAGCGGCGGTTTGCCTCGACGCACCAGCAGCACGTCATCGCCGCGCAGGCACACGACACCCGCTGCTGCGACCGGCGTATTCGGCGTTGTATCGCCGCTCATCGCGCGCGCTCCGTGCAGATGTGGGCCAAAGGCGCTAACGGGTTGGAACTAATTGAAGATTTCCGGCTCCCAGCGGCCGCCGAAACGGTGTTGGCGGGCTGGTCCAGAGAGGCGTTCGCGATGCTCACGCCCGCATCGCTAGCGCTCGCGCGCACGCATCACAACAAAACAAAATGGGCGGTGCATTTCGCACCGCCCACTTCATCGGACTTACGTCCTTGTCTCGTCTCACTGCCCCTTGAGGCAGCTGGCGAAGACTAACGGCGCTTCTTCGCAGCCTTCTTGGCCTTGCGCGGCGCCTTCTTAGCCTTGGTGGCCTTCTTGGCCTTCGGGGCTTTCGCCTTCTTCGCCTTCTTTGCTTTCTTAGCCATGCCCTGGCTCCTTTGTGTCACGACAAACGATGTCGCAGTACGTCAGCATAATGTCATGTGCAAGCGCGCGCGCCACTGAAAAATTTCAACGAGGCGAATTTGCAACATCGTCTCGCTCCGAAAATTGCAGCGAGACACATCACACGTGAGCGCTCGTTGCCGCGATTCGATGTCGATGACGAGCGTTGCGCAAGCCGATCAATCGGGGATGAGCGCGCGCGGATTCATCACGCGCTTGGGGTCAAGCGCAGCCTTCATCGTGCGCATGAGCGCGATCGATTCCGGGTCCTTGAAGCGCGCGAGGTCGCCGACGCGCGCCACACCGATGCCATGTTCGGCCGAGATCGAGCCGCCCATCGCCACCGCGATCTCGTTCACACGCTGGGTGAGTTCGGCGCCGGGGAACTGAGCCGGCGCCATGCCTTCCGGCTGCATCACTGTGTAGTGGAAGTTGCCGTCGCCCATGTGTCCGAAGGCGACGATGCGCGCGCCGGCGCAGATCTTGTCCATCGCCGCATCCGCTTCGGCGAGGAAGGCCGGCGTCTTCGAAACCGGCACGCTGACATCGTGGTTGACTTGCGCGCCTTCCGGCCTGTGGCCGGCGGAGATGTCTTCGCGAATCCGCCAGAAATCCCTTGCTTGAGCAGTATTTTCCGCAAGCAGAACATGCTCGGCTTCGCCCGCTTCAAGCGCCGCGTCGAGGGCTTCGACGACGCTCTCGCGGAGCCCCAAATCGCTCATCCCCTCGAACTCGATCAGCACCATGTAGGGCGCGCCCGGGAGCGGATCGCGGCGTTCGGCGACATTCCTGACGACGAGATCGACCGAGAGCCGGTTCATGATCTCGAACGCCGCCACGGCGCCGGTCGCGGCCTTCATATGCTGGAGAAGGTCGAGCGCTGCCGCGGGTGAAGGAGTCGCCACCAGCGCGACTTCGTGGGCGCGCGGGCGGGCGAAGAGCTTGAGGCAGGCCGCAGTGACGACGCCCAGTGTTCCCTCCGCGCCGATGAAGAGCTGCTTCAGGTCGTAGCCGGTGTTGTCCTTCCTGAGACCGCGGAGACCGGCATAGGTGCGACCATCCGGCAGCACTGCTTCGATGCCGAGAACGAGGTCGCGCATCATCCCGTAGCGCAGCACATGCACGCCGCCGGCATTTGTGGAAATCAGTCCGCCGATGGTCGCGCTGCCCTCGCTCGCGAGGCTCAAAGGGAAGAGTCGGTCCGAATCAGCCGCCGCCTGCTGCACTGCGGTGAGCACCGCGCCGGCTTCGGCGATGAGTGAGTCGTTGGCGGCATCGAGAGAACGAATGCGGTTCATTCTTTTGAGAGAGAGCAGCACTTCGCCGGCCGGAATCTGTCCGCCCACGAGCCCGGTGTTGCCGCCCTGCGTGGTGATGGCTGCGCCCGCGTCGGCGCAGAAGCGCACGACATCGGCGACCTCTTCGGTGCTCGCGGGCAGGGCGAGGAACGGCGTCGATCCTTCGTAGCGGCCGCGCCACTCGCGCAGATAAGGCGCGAGGTCGGCGGCATCGGTGGCGAAGCCCTTGGGCCCCAGGCGATTAGCCAGTTTGGCGTAGAGATCGGCGGACATGCGCTAGATGTAGCGTGATTTGGGAGATTGGCGCACCCGAAGCGACAAGCCGGCAGAGGCTCGCTGGCCTTCCGTGTTCGATGTTCGCCTGTGCGAATTGAAGCTCCAGTGCGCCAGCAAGACACCTGCGGGGCTCCACGGAGCTATCTCGGTGCGGCCGCGCGCGCGAGGCGATCACGTATTGCCTCCGCCAAGCCGTCGCCTGGGATCGGCGCCACCGCAATTGTATCGGCGCCTGAGGCATCGAGCGTGCGGAGCGCGGCGTAGAGGTTGGCGGCGGCTTCAACGAGGTCGCCGCGTGCCGAGAGGGTGAGGCCGCCGGCAGGCGCTGGCGCGCCAAAGGCAAGGTAGGCTTCTCCAGCGCGCGACGCATCGGCGTCGAGACGCAGGCGCGCGCGCGGCGCATAATGACTCTCAAGCATGCCAGGCGCATCGACGGCGCCGGCGCGGGGCGCAGCGAGCGGGCCGGTGACGGCTTCGATCTCGGCGCGGGTGATGGCGCCGGGACGCAGTAGGGCGGCCTGACCGTCGGAACCGATAGCCACGATCGTCGACTCCAGGCCGATCGTGGCGTCGCCGCCGTCGAGCACAAGATCGACCGCATCGCCCAGATCGGCGGCGACGTGCGCGGCGGTGGTGGCGCTGACGTGACCTGAGCGGTTGGCGCTCGGCGCAGCGATCGGTCCGCTGAACGCCGTAAGCAGGTCTCGGGCGATGGGATGTGACGGCGCCCGCAGCGCGACGGTCTTGAGCCCTGCGCAGGCGAGTTCAGAGACGCTGCTGTCGGCGCGGCGCGGCGCGACGATGGTGAGCGGCCCAGGCCAGAAGCGCTCCGCCAGCGCGCGCGCTGCAGGGTGGAGATGTGCATGCGCCTCCGCCTCCGCGAGACCGGGCACGTGGATGATCAGCGGATTGAATTGGGGCCGGCCCTTGGCGGCGAAGATGCGCGCGACCGCGGCGGCGTTCCGCGCGTCGGCGCCGAGGCCATAAACGGTCTCGGTCGGGAAGGCGACGAGGCCGCCCGCCCGCAAGATCTCAGCCGCTTTCGCAACGCTCATGGGACGCGGTTTGCCACAACCCGGATGCTGAGTCCGATATTGCGCGAGATGAGCTGGTCGCCGTCCGTGTCGTTGCCGACGCCAAAGTCATGGCGATCGATGCTCACCCGCCCGTTCATGGTGGCGCGGTCGCCGGCGATGGTGAGCGTGAAGGGGAGACGCACCTCGCGGTCGCGGCCTTTAATGGTGAGCGTGCCGCGCGCCTCGTAGCGGTCGCCGTCGAGGTGGCGGATTTCGCTGGTGCGGAAGGTGGCGGTCGGATGGGCGCTGGCGTCGAACCAGTCCGCCGTCGGCAGTGACGCGTCGTGGATTTCGACGCCGTCGGTGGCGGAGGCGACCTCGATGGTGACGTTGGCGAGCGATTGGTCGAGATGCTCGGGGTCGAAGCGGATGTCGGCGCGCCAGCGCGTGAAGCGGCCGGTGAAGTTGGCCGGCGCCTGTTCGCCGTCGTCATAGGTGAAACCGAAGCCGATGGAGCTGGCGGCGGCGTCGACGCGCCAGGCGGAAGCCGGCGCCGCGGGATTGGGTTCGCCAACCGCAACGCCTTCTGTGGTCGCAGTCGCGGTCGTGGCGGTCGTTTCCGTGGTGACGGTTTCAAAGGTCGAGGGCGCCTGCGCGTGCTCTTCGCCCTCGGGCGACTTGGCGTAGGGCACGAAGGTGATGAGGAGCGCAATCAGCGCGACCGCGACCAGACTGAGGCCAGCGCCCAGCGTGGCGAGCCGCGCCGGATTTTTCGGAGGCGGCGCCGTCTCGTTCGGGGCCTTGAGGCCTGGGAACATGTGCGCAAGCGTCTCGTCCCTATCGATGAACTGGTGCTTCAACGCCGCCGCGACGTGAAGCCCTGCGAGCCCGATCATGGTCCAGGCGAGCGTCAGGTGCGTCCAGCCCGAGGCCTGCGCGGCCGCGGAACGTACGTCGTTGCTGGCGCTCGATAGGCCGAACAGCGAGGGGATGGTGAAGAGGCCGAACCATTTGGTGGAGACGTTGAGCGGCTGGTCGTCGTGCAGGGACCAGTTGGCCGAGCTGAACAGCCAGCCCGAAAGCGGCATGGCGATGATGAGGACGTAGAAGAGCCAGTGCGTCGCCTTGGCGACGACCTTCTCCCAGGCCGGCATATGTGCGGGCAGCGGCGGCGGCGAGTTGGTCAGGCGCCAGCCCAGCCGGATCAACGAGAGCGCCAGGATGGTGAGGCCGAGCGACTTGTGCAGCTGATAGGCCGCGTAGCCGCCGTCGACGCCGTGCTCGACCGCCTCGTGCATCCAGAAGCCCAGCGGCAGCATATAAAGGATCGCGGCGGCGATCGCCCAGTGCAGGACGATGGCGATCGCGGTGTAACGCTGGGCTGTGGCCGGCATCAGGCTTTCACCAATTCCGCTTCGATGACGATCTGGACTTCATCGCTGGTGAAGGCTCGCCATTCGTTGACGCCCCATTGCGAGCGCTGGATGACGGCGTGGCCCGAGAAGCCCAGCACCTGTTTGGCGCCGCGCAGCGGATCGACCGCGCCGCCGTCGAAGGTGACGTCAAAAGTGGCGGGGTGGGTCTGGCCGTTCATAGTGAGATCGCCGGTGACGCGCGCCGTGTACTGGCCGGTGCGCTGAATGGCGGTGGAGTTGAAGGTGATCTGCTGGCTCGCTTCTGCGCCGAGGGCGCGTCCGATCGAGCGGTCGAAGCTGCGTTCGCCGGCCTGGTTGGTGATGCCGGTCTGAACGCTTGTCGCATCCACGCTCGCGGTGAGATGCGAGCGGGTCGGGTCCGCAGGATCGAGGGTCAGCGTGGCGTCGCGGGTCTCGAAGCGCGCGGTGAACCAGGAGAGGCCCATATGCTGGATGCGGAACAGTACGCTCGCGTGTCGGGGGTCGAGCCGATACTCGCCTGCCGGCAGATCGACGGCGGTCGGATACGTAGGCGAGACATCGGCGGCCGGCGTCTGCGCCTGTGGCGCGGTGAAGGGCGGGGCCTGGGCCGACGTGGCGCCGGGCGTCGTGGCGCAGGAGACGAGCGCCAATGACGCCGCGGCGACGATCCAAACACGCATGCCGTTGACCTCCGTTCCCCCCGCGCTGACTTAGTATGCGGCCTCGGTGTTGGGCGCCGTGACGGACGCGATGTCGCAGAATCGTGATCGGGCACTATGGTGGGTCCGGGAGACAAGTTCGTATGAGTTATGCCGCGCCACTCGCCGATATCCGCTTCGCCCTGGAGGCTTGCGCCGGTTTTTGGTCGGTGCGCGAGGGCGGGCGCTTCCCGGACCTGGACGAAGATTTATTGAGCGCCATCCTCGAAGGCGCGGCGGCGCTGTCGAATGACACGCTGGCGCCTTTGAACCGTGTCGGCGATCAGGTCGGTGTGACGCTGAAGGAGGACGTGGTCACGACCCCGCCCGGCTTCCGCGAGGCCTACCAGGCCGTCAGGGACGGCGGCTGGCAGGGGATCGCGTTCGATCCCGCCTATGGCGGACAGGGTCTGCCACGTTCGCTGATGGTCTCGGTGCTTGAGATGATCAACGGCGCCAACATGAGTTTCGGCCTGCTGCCGTTGCTGACGCTGGGCGCCATCGAGGCCATCGACCTGCACGGCGCGCCGGATCAAAAGGCGCTCTACCTGGAAAAGCTGATCTCGGGCGAGTGGACCGGGACCATGAATCTGACCGAGCCGCAGGCGGGCTCGGACCTGGGTGCGATGACGACGAAGGCGGTCCCGCGGCCGGACGGCTCCTACGTCATCTCCGGGCAGAAGATCTTCATCACCTGGGGCGAACACGACCTCGCGCCCAACATCATTCATCTCGTGCTCGCGCGTATCGAAGGCGCGCCAGCGGGATCGAAGGGCATCTCGCTTTTTATCGTGCCGAAATTCCGCGACGAGGACGGCAGCCGCAACGCGGTGCGCTGCATTGGGCTGGAAGAGAAGATGGGCATCCATGCCTCGCCCACCTGCACCATGGCCTATGAAGGCGCGACCGGCTGGCTGATCGGTGGCGAGAACAAGGGCCTTGCGGCCATGTTCACGATGATGAATGCGGCCCGGCTCAATATCGGTCTGCAAGGCGCGGCGGTGGCGGAAGCGGCGTGTCAGAAAGCCTATGCGTTTGCGCGCGAGCGCAAGCAGGGCGGCGCGCTTATTATCGAACATCCGGACGTGAAGCGCATGCTGGTCACCATGCGCGCCAAAATCCAGGCTGCGCGGGCGATCTGCTATGCCACCGCGGTGGCGGCGGATAAGGGCCAGCACGCGCGCGAAGCGCTGCTGACGCCCATCGCCAAGGCCTGGAGCACCGATCTCGGCGTCGAAGCCGCGAGCCTCGGCGTGCAAGTGCATGGCGGCATGGGATTCATCGAAGAGACCGGCGCGGCACAATATTATCGCGATGCGCGAATTGCGCCCATCTACGAGGGCACCAACGGCATCCAGGCGATCGACCTCTATGGACGCAAAATCCTCGGCGACCGCGGCGAGGAGATGCGCCGGTTGATTGCCGAAACTGTGGACGCCGCAAAGCATGCGCACGGCAAGATCGGACAGCGATTGAAGGAAGGCGCGGCGGCGCTTGAAGAGGCGACGGCGTATATGCTCGCGGCATCGCGTCCGGATGCGCTGGCCGGCGCTACGGAATATTTGGCGCTCGCAGGCGACGTCGTCGGCGGCATGCTTCTGGCATCGGGCTTAAAGCGCGCGCTGGCGCTACCGGCCATGACCAAGTCACTCCTGGTCGAGCAAGAAGCACTGCTTGGGTACTATGCCGAGACGGTGCTGGCGCGCGCTGCCGGCCGGCTGCCGGCGATCAAGATCGGCGCTGCGGCGCTGGGATAGCTACTTCCAAAGCGCTTCGCTGCGCTCCTTCAGCCATTGTTCGTAGACCGGGTCGGGCGAAGTCAGGATGCGCTGGAACGGTTTGGCCGCCTTCGGCGCGTAGCGCGGATCGCGCGCGGCGCGCATGCGCATCACCGCGCTCACATGGACGAACTCGTCGAGCGCTTCGACCGTCGCTTCCGGCGGGCGCGGGCCGAACATGGCGAACATGCGCGGCGGCGCATTGGGGTCCGGGGTTTCCGGGTAACAGATGCGGTCTCGATAGCCGAGGATCGAGAGCGCGCCGCCCTCGAACTTTTCGATCTGGCCGTTGAGAAATTCCGGCGCGTCGGGCGTGCCGTCGACCTGCATCTTCTCGTCGAGTTCGAGACCCATCTTGCAGGCGCCCCGCAAAATCCATTTTCTGCTGACCGCGGACAGCAAACGGTCTTCGCCGCCGCCGCAATCGCCGTGCGCGCCGGCAAAGAACTTCTGCTGATAGGGCGCCTCAGGATCGGTCGCCTTGAAGCCGGCCTTTGCGCAGAAGTCGCGAAGATTGCTCCAGGGCGTGACCGGCAGCGTCTTGCGCCGCTCGTCGAACGCCATGGCGTGGCGCGCGGCGCGCACGTGCTTGCCGAGCTTCAGGTCGTGGAACGACGTCGCCTTGCTCTGCCCGGTGAAATATTCGTGGAATCTCTTGTTCATCACCACGGTGTCGAAGACGCCGATATAAGCGATCGAGATCGCGCCGGGAGCGTCCATCGGGCAGCCGTCCTGACCGACGACGGGCGCCACGCTGAATTGTTTGCGGAAGCGGGCGGCGTCGTTGTCGGACGAATCGCTGAGCGGCCGCCGGTAGAGTTCGATGGCGTTGCGCACGTACTGGGTCTGGCTGCGCTTGATGATGCCGCAGCGTGAAATGAGACCGCCCAGGCTGCGTACGCAGAAGGCGCCGCGCGAGAAGCCAAACAGGTAGATTTCGTCGCCCGGTTCGTAGTTGAACGACAAGAACATGTAGGCGGCGATGATGTTTTCGTCCGCGCCTTTGCCGGTGGCGCCGGCATAGTGCATTTCCTTGTCCTGCTCGGAATAGGTGCGCGCCCCGACGCCGGGGCTGTAGAAGACGAGTTGGGCCGTGCCGTCGCTGGCGTGCGGCAGCGTCAGCTGTGCGATCTTGGAGACGTTGGTGCGCCGGTCGGGCGGGCGCTTGGTGACGTCGTCGCTCTCTTCGGGAATGGCTTGCCAGGCGAGGTTCTGCCAGGTGCCGTCCATGCAGATGACCAAGCGCTTCTTGCGCCGGCGATTATCGGTCGCGGTGTCGGTCACGTCGTTCCCCTGAGGTCAGCCGCGCAGGCGCGGGTCCCATTCCTTCATCACCGACTTGAACGGCTTCAGCTGTTCAGGCCGGTAGCGCGGGCGCAGATTTTCGGCGCCGTAGCGCTCAAGCACGCTGGCGTCGAAAAAGGCGGTGAGATCCTGCACCGTGGGCTTGTTCTTCCGCGACCAGACTTTGCGCGGCCGCAGCGGGTAGTTCATGGGCTGCAGCGCCTTCCAGAAGCTCTTCGGGCGGCTGATGTCGGCGTCGAAGCAGAGGCCGGCCTCCTTCAAGGCGTCGTCGAGCGGGGAGGTGTCGTCGCCGTGCGTCGCGTAGAAGCGCAGGCCTGCGTCGCGCGCGCCCTCGGCCATCCATTTCAGAGTCTGCGCTGAAAGCTTCGACCCTTCGCCGCCGCCGATATCGCCGTGGGTGCCGATGAACCAGCGCTGCTGATAGGCGTCCGGGCGCCCGGCGCGCTGGTTGTCCTCTTCAAGACTGTCCCAGATCAGCACCGGAAAGCCCAGCCGCGCCTCATCGGTGGCGCAGGCGTGGCGCGCATTTAAAACGTTCGCGGGCACATGGTAGTTCGAGAACGTGTAACGCAGCTTGTCCTTCCACGGCGTGAAGCCGGCGATCACGTCGGCCAAACCGCGTTGCGCCACAGTGTCGAACACGCCGAGGAACTGAATTGGCGGCACTTCGTCCAATTGTTCGCGGGTGCCGTCGGCGCGACGACCGCCCTTGCCATAGAGCATGCGGAACTGGCGCGCGGCCTCTGCGTGCTCCTGCTTCTCCGCGTCGGGGGCATCGTGGTGCGGCTTCTCGTAATAGAGCCGGAAGCCATCGCGCGCTTTGTGCGTGAAGCGGCGTGAGACGATGCCGGCGGTGTTGATGAAGCCGGCAAGCCGGCGCGCCGCAAAGGCGCCGCGTGAAAAGCCGAAGATGTAGATCTCGTCGCCTTTCTCGTAGTCGAAGGCGAGGCGCAGATAAGTATCGACGATGCCGTCCTCCAGCCCTTCGCCGAAGGCGCCGCCCGCCAGCCGATTGAAGCGATAGGACGCCTCCGCGAAGAAGCCGCGCTGGGTGAGTGCGCCAATCGAAGAGCCGACGCCTTGCGTGTAGATGACGATCTGCTCGATATGGCTGCCGTCTGGGCGCGTTTCTTTGTGCGCTATGGAACGGGCAAGGATGCCGATATTGGTGAGATTGTCCTGGTTCAGCGACTGCCAGGTGCCGTCCATGCAGATGATGATGCGCTTCATGGCGCGTTATTCTCCCCAACCGCTCGTCCAAGTCATTCTAACAAACCAAAATCGGCTGACCCAGGGGCAAATTGCTTCCGTTACCGCCGGATTGGCCCCATTTTGATGTGGAGAGGCGGCCGGGCTAGCATCGCCGCCGGAGAATTGTGCATGTCCATGTCCATGGATGGCGCTGAAGACGTTGTCAGCGACCGGCCGGCGAAACCGCAGCTTGCTTATCCCCTGGGCGATCCGCCCGCGGGCGGCGAGGTGAAGCAGGTTGCGCCGGGCGTGCACTGGGTGCGCATGCCGCTGCCGTTCGCGCTGCAATGGATCAATTTGTGGCTGCTGGAAGACGGCGACGGCTGGACCATCGTCGATACCGGCATTGCGACAGAGCAGACGCGTGAACATTGGCGCGCGATCTTTGACACGGTTCTGGGCGGTAAGCCTGTGACCCGGGTCATTTGCACGCACATGCATCCCGACCACATGGGTCTGGCCGGCTGGATTTGTCGCAAGTTCGGGGCGCAGCTGTGGATGAGCCGGCTCGAATACATCACCGGACGCATGCTGGTCGCCGACACCGGACGCGAGGCGCCGGAAGAAGGCGTCACCTTCTATCGCGCCGCAGGCTGGGACGAAGATTCACTCGACAGCTACCGCGTGCGCTTCGGCGGTTTCGGCAAGGCTGTATCGCGCATGCCGGACGCGTACCGGCGCTTGAGCGACGGCGACGTGATCGAGATCGGCGGCCGGCCGTGGCGGGTGATCACCGGCAACGGCCATTGCCCCGAGCATGCGTGCCTGCTGCAGGAAGAACTGAAGCTCTTCATCTCCGGCGACCAGGTGCTGCCGCGGATTTCATCGAACGTGTCGGTGTTTCCGACCGAGCCGGACGGCGATCCGCTCACCGACTGGATCGAGTCCTGCAAGAAGCTGCTGCGTGAGGTTCCAGACGACGTGCTGACGCTGCCGGCCCACAACGAGCCGTTCCTGGGCGTGCACGATCGTTTGAACAATCTGATCGAGGGCCACGAGCGCGCCCTGTCGCGCGTGCTGCACCGGCTGAAACAGGGGCCGAAGCGTTCGGTCGATCTCTTCGTGGCGCTGTTCGCGCGCAAGATCGGCGGCGACATGATCGGCATGGCGACAGGGGAGTCACTGGCGCATTTGAACTGCCTGATCGCGCGCGGCTTGGCGAAGCGCACGCTCGATGCGCAGGGAGTGGCGTATTATGAGCCAGCCTGATCCCCGCAATCCCGAACACAAATCCAGCAATGCGATGCTTTGCTTCTGCATCGGGCTCGCGCTGGCGGGGGCCGCCTATTTCATGGGCGTCGGCGGCATCATCGTCGCGGCGTTCTCGGGCGGCGATCCTTTGTTAGTGGCCGGCGGCGTCGGCATGCTGATCGGGCTGCCGCTTGCGGCCATTTCCGGCTGCATTCTGATGGCGATCGGCGGCGTCTGGATGCTCTCGCGCGTGGTCGCGGATCAAACCGGCAGCGCGGAAGAAAGACGCTATCGCGACATCGAGCGTTAGCTAACGGCGAAGTTACCGCCACAAGCGCGGAACCGGCGGGCCGGGTGTTCCGTTCTCACGCCATGCTGGTCGAACTCATCCGCTCCGATATGGACTCTGGCGAGTGGTTCCTGCGCACGCGCGAGGGCGAGGAGCTCTTCCTTGTTGAAGTGGCGCCGATTTGGGCGGCGAAAGTGGCTGGCCGCAGCGGCTGGTTCGAAGTGGTGCGCGACGGCGCGCGCTTCCGTATCATTCGTTACGTCGCTGGACTGGTCATCGACAATGGCCCGGTGCCGGAGCGCAAACGCCGCCCGGCGCGCGTCCGCCAAACCCTTTAGAGAGTCTTCTCCGCCAGCGCCCGGAACTCGTCTGGTACAGAGCCTGCGCCACCCAGGGCCGCAGATCCATAAGTGAGGGCGCCGGCGCCAAATCGGGCGCGTACTGCATCCACGGCGCGGTCGGCGCGGGTGCGGGCCATGCCTTTGCGCGTGCCCGGATGGCGCCCGTCGTCAGCCATCGCGAACGGAAGCTCAAGCTGAGGACATGCGTCTTCGCCCAGATTGGACGCCGAGATCGCCAGCAGCGAAATCGTGCGTTCGTCGCGATAATCGGCGAGCACGCCGCGCACCAAGTCTACTGCGATTTCGGCCAGCGCCGAGGTGGCGCAAATGGGCGCGGGCAGGGTCATTCTGCGGGTGACCGCGCGCATATCGGCGAAGCGCACGCGCACAGTGACGGTGCGGCACGGCCGATCCTTGGCGCGCAGGCGCCGTGCGATGCGGTCCGCCAGATGCTGCAGCACGGGGCGAAAGACCTCTTCGGTGGCGGGCTTTCTTCCAAGCGCAGATTGCGCGCCTGCGGAAATCGAGCGCCGATGCGTGACGATCTCGCGAGGATCGCGGTTCCAAGCCAATGCGGTGAGCTTGCGGCCGACGGCGCGGCCGAGTACGCGCTCCATCGCGCGTGGCGAGCTTTGAGCCAGCTGGCCGATGGTGGATATCCCGTTTGCGGCAAGCTTTTCCTTCGTCGCCGGGCCGACGCCCCACATGAGCTCCACCGGCAAATCGTGAAGGAACGCCAGCTCCGTCGCTGGATCGATCACCACGAGCCCGTCGGGCTTCGCCACCTGCGAGCCGATCTTGGCCAGATGCTTGGTGCGCGCGACGCCAATGGAAATGGGCAAGCCGAACTCGGCGCGTACGCGGGCGCGCACGGTCTTGGCGATGTGCTCCGGCGTTCCGAACAGTTGCGTCGATCCGCCTACATCGGCGAAGGCTTCGTCGATGGAGATGCGCTCGATCTCCGGCGTGTAGTCGCGTAGCACATCGATCGCGGCGTCGCCGAGGCGCTGGTACTCGTCGAAGTGGCCGCCGGTGAAGATGAGCTGCGGGCAGAGTTCGCGCGCGCGCCGCCCCGGCATGCCGCTGCGCACGCCGAACGCGCGCGCTTCATAAGACGCCGCCAGCACGACGCCGCCACCGACCGCGATCGGCCTGCCGCGCAGATGCGGCTGCAGCAATTGCTCGACCGACGCATAGAAGGCGTCGAGGTCCGCATGCAGGATCGCGGGGATGGTCACGTTGCACTCGTCCGGGGAACATAAAGAGAACAGCCGCTGTGAGTCAATCCAGGCGTGGTAAGCGCGGGGCCGATGAACTTCGCCGTCACGCACGCCATCGCCGCGTTCTGGCGCACCAAGCGGCTGGCGCGCCGATTGCGCACTCGCGCAGATGTCGCCCGTTGGCGCGATGCGCGGGTGCAGCGTTTCCTGCGCGACGTGATCGTGCGCGTGCCGTTCTATGCAGACATGCACGCCACGCGGCTCGAAGATTTGCCCATCCTCGATAAGCAGAGCGTGCTCGCCAATTTCGATAAGCTGAACGTCAAGCGGGTGCGCTACGAAGCCGTGCGCGCGGCGCTGGATGCGAAGCAAGATCGCGTCGATGGCCTCGTGGTCGGGCAGAGCACCGGCACCAGCGGCAATCGCGGCGTCTTCGTCATCAGCGAAGCGGAGCGATTCACCTGGCTCGGGGTCATTCTTGCGAAGACGCTCCCGGATTTTCCGTTCGCGAAACACAAAGTCGCGCTGGCGCTGCCGGCCTACAGCCAGCTTTACGCGTCCGCGATCGCCACGGGCCGGCTGGCGCTGCGCTTCTACGATTTGACCCTGGGTGTCGACGCCTGGCGCGAAGATCTCTGTGCATTTGCGCCGGACACCATCGTCGCGCCGCCGAAGGTGCTGCGCGCGCTCGCGAATACGCCGTCTTTCCGGCCGGCGAATGTGTTTTCCGGAGCCGAGGTCCTCGATCCGCTCGACCGCGCCTTTGTGGAAGAGCGGCTAAGAGTGCCAGTGCGTGAAATCTATATGGCGACCGAAGGCCTGTTCGGGGTCGGCTGTCCGCATGGAAACTTGCATTTGGCCGAAGACGCCGTGGCGTTCGAATTCGAGCCCGCCGGCGATGCGCTGGTGTCGCCGCTGGTGACCGACTTTACGCGCTCGACCCAGATTATGGCGCGCTATCGCATGAACGACCTGCTGCGGCTGAGCGATGAGCCGTGCGCCTGCGGATCGCCGCTGCAGCGGGTGGCGGCGGTGGAGGGGCGCCAGGACGATGTGTTCCTGCTGCGCGGGGCCGGCGAAGCGCCGGTGCTTGTAACGCCGGATATCATGCGCAACGCCGTCGTCGATGCGGACCGACGCATCCAGGATTTCCGCATCTTGCAGATCGGCGCGGATCGCATTGCGTTATCGCTTGCGGCGGACTTGCCGGCCGACGCCGCCGCCAAGGCGGCGGCAGCGTTGAAAGTGGCGGTCGAGAAAGCCGGGGCGGTCGATGTCGCAATCGAACTGCGGTCTGGAATCGCTGTGCCGTACGATCGCAAATTGCGCCGGGTGCGGCGGGAGTGGAAGCCCTAGAGCATCATGCGCAGCGTGCGCTCGCTGGGTGCGGGCGTTTCGCCGTTGGCGAGCGCGTGGATGGCGGGAAACAACACGTCAAGCGGACCGACCGCGTATTTCGGCGCGCCGAAGGCGGCGATGTCCTCGGCCTGGCGGCGTAGCGCCAGCTGATCTTGCGCCAGGATCACCATGTCGAACGCGCGCAGCATGATCTCTTTGAAGATGGGCGGGATGACGCCCGATTGCGTTGCGAGATGTGCGAGCGGACGAACGAGTTCATCGGCCTCCGGCACGAAGAACACCGTGATCGAAAGCTTCAGGCCCTTGGTGTTCTCGAACGCCACTTGCCCCGTCGACGGCGGAAAGAAACGGCCGATGCTCGCGACGCGTTTACCTTCCATCACGCGCGGCATGAGCGCTTGCGCCTGTGTATTCTCAATATAGCGCGCTTCGGCGTAATCGTGCGCGACGCGCACCGTCGCCTCGACCGGGTTCCGGGCCGTGCCGGAGCGCACGATGCCGGGGTGAAGGAAATGCGGGTGGGCGGGATCGAGCAGGTTCTCCACCGCGTCGAGCAGGCGTGCGCGGGTCGGCTTGATCGGCCACCAGAAGCTGTCGAAGCCATCGGCCTCGATCGGATGCGGCAGGGTTGGCCCCGCGTTGGGCCGTTCGGCCAGCGTCGTCCAAATGATGCCGGCGCGTTCGATGACCGGGAGAGGGGTCGCGCCGTGCCGCGCCGGTTCTTCAGCGCCCGGCGTCAGCACGCAGCGGCCGTCCTGAGCGAAACGCCAGCCATGATACGGGCACTCGATCGCGCCCTCGCGCACGCGGCCGCGCGACAGCGCCATGTTGCGGTGCGGGCAGCGATCGAGCAGCACCGCCGGCCCGTCCGCGCTTTGGAAGACGACGACCGGTTTACCCATCAGCCGGCGGGCGAGCGGCTTGCCTTTGCGCAACGCCTTCAGCGTCGCGACCGGATGCCAGCCTTCGGCGACGGCTTTCGGATAGGCGCTCACAGGCCGTGCTCCGCCATCAGCGGCGCGCCGATGCGATTGAGCGCTGTCGATAACGCAGCGATCACGCCACGCCGGAAGGGTGACAGATGCCTGGTCCAGAAGGCGCTGTATTCGATGACGGGGCGCGCGCCGCGATTGCGTTTGAAGGACGCTGCGCCCGCGGAGCCGTTCAGTTTGAGCCCGCGCTCTAGAGCCATTTGCGCATAAGACACGCTCGCCATCCGGTATAAGCCGTCCGCCGCCGGCCGGTGCGTATCATAGCCGACAATCGGCGTTGTCAGTACGTCGCCGCGCACAAAGCAGCCGACCACGGCGGAAAGCGCGCCGTCGCCGTCGCGGAGGCCGCGATAATGCATGATCCCGCAACGATGGGTCATATCGATATAAGCGGGCGTGAAGGCCGGGTTGAGCGTCGAATAGCGCTGCAGGTAGAGCATGGCGTAAAGCGCGGCGATGCGTTCGGCGTCGCCGGGACGCAGCGTCGCCAGGTCGTCGATGCGATCGACGTTGGCGTGAAGCAGCGCGATGTCGCGACGCGTGTCGCGGCGCGACGCCCAGTCGGCGGCGAGATCGTCGGTTACGTAGATCTGGCGGCTCGGCATCAGCGTCCAGCCTGATTGCCGGGCGCGCTGCAGCAGCGCCGCGTTCGACCACGGGTTCAGCGAGCGTATGGCGATGAAGTGGTCCGGAAAGCAGGCGACGAGCAGATCGCGGATCGCATCCAGGTCTTCGCCGCTCCAATCGCCATGCAAGTTGGTGGAGAGCATGTAGTTGTTGATGTGCACAATGCGGTTGACGCGCGCCGCGCGCAACGTGGCGCCCACGCTGCTGGCGAGCGCTGCAAGCGCCGGCGTCCACGCGCCTGCCTTGACGATGCGCAATTCCTCCTTGGCGTAGAGCGCATAGGCGGAATGGGGCAGACAGACATAGGAGTCGCCGTATTCGCTCTCGTTGACGGTGAGGGGGAAGATGCGCGCGCCCGCGCGCAGGCCCGTCACCGTCGTGCGCAGGTTTGAAATGAGCGGCGTCGAGCCGTGCGCGAAGCCTTCCAGGTAGTTGCGCTCAAGCCCGCAATCGGCCGGCCAGCCCGCGCGCGGCCCGATGGCGGGATCGAACAGTTCCGGCGCGCTCACCCGATCGGCTCGCCGTTCCACTCGATGTCGTCCGTACTTTGGCCCGACGCCGAGCGTCCGCGGCTGAGGCCCACCAGCGTGAAGCGGCCGGCGTCGAGCAGGGCGCCGAGGCCGAGCCACGGTTCGCCGACAGCGCTGAGGACGTCGCGGCTGCGGGACAGGTCGCGTCGGAAGGCGTCGAGCTTGCCGTTGATCAGCGCGTAAGGCGCGCCGAACAGCCACATCGCCGGACCGAGATGGCGGGCCGGCGCGGACGGGCGCTGCAACGGGACTTCGCCCAGCAGCGCGTGCGCGAGGCGGGCATCGCGATCGAAGAGATGAATGCCGCTGATGCCCCTTGGATTGCACTCGATCGGCGTGATCGAGCCGTCGTCGCCGCGGATGACGTCGAAAGAAAGTTGGCCGCTTGCACCCGTCGCTTTGGCGATGGCGCGCGTCGTCGCCAGCAGCGCGGGGTCCTCCGCCGTCTCGAAATAGAAGCTGGCGGACTGGCCGAGCCGCCACAGCGGCTTGTAGGCGGCGAAAGCGACGACTTCGCCGGCGCGGCACGCAGACCAGATGCAGATTTCTTCACCGGGCGCGTAGTCCTGCACCACCCACGGCGCCTCCGGCGTAGGAGCGAGGCGGTCGAATTCCTGCAGCGTGGGCCGTACGCGCGCGTGCGAGGCGAAGCGGGAGAATTCCGGCTTCAGCACGATATCATCGGCGCGCAGCCGCCACGCTGCGAGTTCTGCGCGCGAGGTCACGCGCGTGGTGGCGGGCGCGGGCACCGCGTTGGCGCGCAAGAACGCAGGGAACGCCGCTTTGGAGTGCAGCGTGCGCAGCATGCCCGGCGGCGGCGCGAAGACGCGGTCGGCGAAGCCATGGCGGACGCCTGCTTCGGCGACATAGAAGACTTCTTCGCAGGTGGGAACGATGAGGCGCGGGTCCAAACGCTCGACAAGCTCGGCAAGGCCGGCGGCGAACGCCGCGAAGGCAAAGCGCGGCGGCGCCAGGCGATGCAGACGTCCGCGTGCGCCGCGCGCCAGCCGGGCGCTCCAGGGGCTGATCGAGTCGGCCAGCTGCGCGTCGTGACCGGCGGCCGTGAACGAGCGTGCAAGATCGAGCGCGATCGGTGCGCGCGCGCCGGTGATGAGGATCGTGCTCAGGCGACCGGCTCCGGGTCGTGGCAATAGACAACCTCGCCGCCTGCACGGGCGAAGGCGGCGATGCGCCGGCGCGTCTCTTTGTCGGCGGCCGTATCGTCCATGATCCAGCGCGCCGGCGCACCGGGAGAGCGATCCTCCATCACCGCGCGCGCCAGCCATTGCGCGTCGGCGGCGTAAAGCAGAGGGCGCTCAAGCTTCGGCCAGACGAAGCCGGTGTGGCCGCGCATGTGGCCAGGCAGGGGGATCGCCAGCACTTCGCCGTCCCCGAAGACGTCATGCGCAGGCCCAAGACCAAGCGGCGCTGCGAGACGCGGCAGCGACTCGAAGCGAACGATGCGGGTGCGGAGATCGGCGGGCAGAAGTTCGCGGAAGACGCCATGTCGGACGCGGCCCGTCGCGCCGGCTTGAAGGAAGTGGTCGACGCCCTCGCCGTTGGCGTAGATGCGCGCGCCGGGATAATCGAGCAGCGCCGCGACGTGATCGGCATGAAGGTGCGTCAGCAGGATCGCGTCAATCTGAGGTGAGGCCGCGGGCAAAGCGTCGTCTTGCAGGCGCGGCCGGAGCGCACTGGCGTAGATCTGAAGCGGCAGGGAGCGGCGGCCTTCGGTGACACGCCTCGTGTAGCCGGTATCGATGAGGCAGCGCCCGGCCTGTGGATGCTCGAAGACGGCGTAGCGCACCGGCAAGTCAATCTGACGCCAGCGTCCGCCGCGCAGCACCAGCCGCTCCGGCGCGCGCACGAAGGCGCTGTTCTTGAAGACGGGGCGGGTGCTCACGCGGGGGCGCCCTCGAACGTGCGCGCGAGCCCTTCTTCGAAGCGGACGCGCGGCGACCATCCCAATTGCGCCTTTGCGGCGTCGATGTTGAGGGTCTGCGTGTACGCAAAGAGCGCCGCGCTGTAGGCAGTGATGCTCGGCTCCGGCCGGCGAGGGAGAAGACCGCAAGCCAGTTCGCTGGCGCGCGCATAGGCAAGCACCAGCCAGGCCGGCATGCGCCGCCACGAGACCGCGCAGCGCGCTCTTTCGGCCGCGCGCTCGGCGATCTCGCGCACCCTGAGCGCCTCGCCGCCGGAAATATTGAAGACGCGCTGCTGCGGCGTTGCGGCGGTGAGCGCGGCGCAGGCGGCGTCCGCGACGTCGTCGATGTAGGTCAGGTCGGTCGCCGCGCGTCCGTCGTTCATCAAGGGCAAAGCGCGCTGCTGCGCGGCGGCCAGCAGGCGCGGCAGCAGCGTGGTGTCGCCGGGCCCGTAAAGCCCACGCGGGCGAAGCACGAGCGGATCGAGGCGGGTCTCCGCAAGCACCAGTTTTTCCGCTTGCCGCTTAGTGTCAGCGTAGGCGTTCACCGGTGGCGGCAACGGCGCGTCTTCGCGCACGCCAATCTGATCGCGAAAGCGAAAATACACGCTGGGCGTGGAAATGTGCACGAAACGTCGTGCGCCGGCCGTGTTCGCGAGCCGCAAGGCATTCTGGGCGCCGCTCACATTGGCTCGGTGGAAGTCGGCGCGGCGGCCCCACGGCGAAGACAGCGCGGCGCAATGGATGACGCCGTCGCACGCAATTGTGGGGAGTGCGATGTGCGGCTCCGCCAAATCCAGCGCCAGCGTCTCCAGGCCGTCGCGGGCGAGCGCCGCGAGCTTTGCAGCGTCGCGTCCCGAGCCGATCACGTCATACCCCTGCGCCTTCAGCCGCCGCGCAAGCACGCCGCCCAGAAATCCCGTCGCGCCCGTGACGAGCACCCGCACTCAGGCCACCATCGCCGCGCCACCCAGCGACACGCCGGCGGAGGTGCCGAGAACCAGGAGCTTCATCCCTGGTTCAATGCGGCCTTGTTCGCGCGCCATGTGGAAAGCGATCGGCCACGACGCGGCCACCTGGTTGCCGATCTGGGCGACAAAATCGACGACATGGTCGGCGGCGAAACCGCAGCGTTTGATGATGTGGGCAAGCGCATGCGGGCTCGCCTGATGCGGGACGACCAGATCGACGTCGCCCTGGCGCCAACCTGCCTTGTCGAGCAGCCGCGCGATGAAGCCGGGCGCGGCTTCCGAGCTCAGCCGGTAAAGCGACATGCCCTGCATCGCGAATTCAGAATTGGCGGTGAAGGCTTCGCGTTCGTGCTGGAAGTCGTAGCGCGTGCCGCCCGCGCGCAGTTCGCAGAAATCATAGCCTTCCGCGTAGGTTTCCATGTGCACAGCGCCGATCCGACGTCGCTCGCGGTCGTCGCCGGCGCGCACCACGAACGCGGCTGCGCCGTCGCCGAAGAGACCCGCGGTGCGTGGATCGCTTTGCCAGGGCAGCGCCCGAGACGCGATTTCGGACGCGACGACCAGGACGTTCCGCGCCCGCCCGGTGCTGATGTGCATGGCGGCGACGTCCATGGCGACGAGCGCGCTGAGGCACGTCGCGTTCACGTCATAAGCGGGAAACGGCGCATCGCTCAGCCCGAGTTCTTGCTTGATCAGCGGCGCAGTGGCCGGGATGGGCTGGCGGCCGACCGCCGCGGCGAAGAGCAAGAGGTCGATGTCGCGCCCGTCGGTCTTGGCGTCGCGCAACGCCGCGCGCGCCGCTTCCGCGCCCATGCGCTCCTGGGTTTCGTCACCGCTTACGACATGGCGCTGAAAGACGCCGCAATTGCGCTCGATCCAGCCTGGACGCAGGCCGAGTTTGGCGTCGAGATCGCGCGATGAAACGATGTTGCGCGGAAGATAAACGCCGATCCCGCCCATCACCGGCACGCGCGCCGTTTCCGTGTTTGGCATGCTCGCCTCTCGACCGGGATAGCACGCGAACGAATGCGAGTTCTAGTTGGCGTCGCACCGGCAATGAGGCGAATTCCGACGATTTCTTGGCGGCATCACTGCACCGCCGGGGCAAAGCACATGGGGACGCGAAGGAAGCGAGGGCGCCGTTTCACCCGACGCGGAGCATCTCGTAGAAATAGAAGGCGGTGTAACTGCCCCAAAGAACGGCGAGCAGCGCGCTGAACAGCGCAGCGCCTAGGCCATGCGCCTTGGTCTCTCCGTGCGACGTCGTGTGGGTCGAAGAATAGGTCATATCCGCCAACTCCGATTTCAGTGACGCAGTTCCTGAGCCTCGCTAACATCGTCCCAAAGCCACGGGGAGCCAACATGATTCTTTCGACCACGTTCGATGTTCACGGCCGCAGCGTTGCGCAGCAATTGGGCCTCGTCCGCGGCAACGTTGTGCGCTCGCGTTTCATCGGCCGCGACATTGTCGCCGGCCTGCGCATGATCGTCGGCGGCGAGATCCACGAATACACGAAGCTCTTGGCCGAAAGCCGCGAACAGGCGCTGGACCGCATGGTCGAACAAGCGCGCGGACTGGGGGCCGACGCGATCGTGGGCGTGCGTTTCGAGACCACTGACGCCGGCCAGGGACAGGCGACCGAAGTGCTGGCCTACGGAACGGCGGTCAAGCTCGGCTGAGCGACGCGAAGCGGCGCGGCGTGCGAAAGCCGCCACGCCAGCAGCGCCACGAGGCCTGCCGAAATGTCGATGGACAGGCCGAACGCGGCGAGAAACAGCGCGTGGTGCGTGAGCAGGTGCGCCGCTGGCGCCTTGGCGAGTTCGCCCAGGCGCCAGTCGGCCGCGCGGCGCAGCATCCAGTCGGCCGTGGCGACCAGCGCCAGCGCGCCGGCGATCATGACCACCAGTGACGGCAAGTGCGGCAGATCGAGGGGCAGCCCCGCCACCATGTGCGGCGCGGTGTAGGCGACCAGCGTCAGACCATAGATCGGCGTCAGCCAAGCATGCGCAAGGGCGCTGAAAGAGGTCTCAGCCGGACGTCCCGCGGCGATCGCCAGCCGCTGCGCCTCGTTCACGCTCCAGCGGGTATCCACGAAGAGGCGCCATGCAAACAGAACGCCTATCGCGCCCTCGAGGCCCACGAACGCGCCGACGATCAGTGCCGCGAACAGCGGACCCGCGAGTGCGGCGAGGTCGATGCGCTTGGGCTCCGTTCGGAACAGCACCCGCGACGCCAGAAAGGCGACGATGATCAGCGCAAGCGGCGGCGCGATCAGCGCTGCGCCGCCAGCGGCGAATGCAAATAGCAAAGGCGCGCCGGCGCGCGTTGAGGCGAGGCGCAGAACAACGCCGGCGCTTGCGGCGCCGGCGGCTCGGAGGGCAGGGATTCTCCCGGTCATGGCTCACTGACATGAGCCAACGCGGTGAATTGCACGTAAAGGCGAGGCTAACCAAGCATTTACGCTAATGAACGGAGCCTTTCAAAAGAGGCTCCGTTCATTAAAGCGCGTTAGTTATGACGCCGGCGCGAGCGCGGATCGTTCATCGTCCGCGGCGGTTCAGCCGCCTGGTTCGGCTGCTGCGCTTGGGTTGCGGGCTGTTGAGCCGCCGCAGCCGCCGCAGCCGCTTGCGCTGCAGCTTGTTCGGTTTCCTGTTGTTCGGCGCGTTGCTGCCATTGGGCGTCGTTGTTATTGCCCAACGACGCAAACAGACGCTCGTAGGTCGCGGTCGCATCGGGCCCGCCATAGGTCCAGCAGAAGGCGATGAGGTCGACCCCCGGACGGCTCGTCAGGGCCGCCATCACCGGCTGTTCGCCGCCCGAGAAGGTCGCACGCTGGATCGGCCAGAAGCCCGTCGTGGTGTCGACGGTTTGCGTTTCCAGATGCGCATTGTGGTTTGGAAACATGGGCGAGATCGCATTGGCCGTCGCCGTCCACGCTTCCGGCGTGATCGGGTTGGTCGCGCGCTTCAACGCGATCGGCGTGTTGCTCGCCGTGTTCGGATTGGGCGTGCCCAGCACGTAGCATTCATTGTTGGCGTTGCCGCTGAGGACGATGGTCTGCGGGTTGTCGCGGCGCACGTCGGTCACCCAGCCGTTCGGGGCGGTGAAATTCACGCGGCCGGCGGGATCCGACCAGGGACCCGCATAAGCGGCCGTCGCCACCAGGCCGACGCCAATAGCGGCTGCAAGCGCAAGTGCGCGCATGAGCGATTCCTCCAAGCTTCACGCCCTCTCGGGGGGCTCTATGCCCATGATTTTATGGCGCCACGGCGCCCACGGGTCAAAAAAAGCGGGCAGCGACGCGCGGTCACAGAGGGGCTAAGCTCGCCTCAAAGGAGGGCCGAGATGAGCCTTGCGGGAAAAACCCTGTTCATTACCGGGGCCAGCCGGGGAATTGGTCTGGCTATCGCCCTCCGGGCGGCGCGTGACGGCGCCAATATTGTGATCGCAGCCAAGACGGCCGAGCCGCACAAGAAACTGCCCGGAACAATTTATTCCGCCGCCGAGGCGGTCGAGAAGGCGGGCGGCAAGGCGCTACCTCTGGTCGTCGACGTGCGCGAGCCCGACTCCATTAGTGCGGCGGTCGCCCAGGCGGTGGAGCGCTTCGGCGGCGTCGATATTTGCGTCAACAATGCCTCCGCCATCCAGCTCACCGGCACGCTGCAAACGGAAGTCCGTCGCTACGACCTCATGCACCAGGTCAATACGCGGGGCACATTCCTGGTCAGCCGCGCTTGCATCCCGCATCTGAAGCGGGCGTCCAATCCGCACGTTTTGAACCTGTCGCCGCCGCTCGACATGAGCCCGCGCTGGTTCGCCGGACACGTCGCCTACACGATGGCCAAGTACGGCATGAGCATGTGCGTCTTGGGCATGGCGGAAGAATTCAGGGACGACGGCATCGCCTTCAACGCGCTCTGGCCGCGCACCGGCATCGCCACCGCGGCGATCGAGTTTGCGCTCGCGGGCGAAGAGGGTATGCGCCATTGCCGTACGCCCGAGATCATGGCGGATGCGGCGTATGCGATCTTCAACGCGCCGGCGCGTGAGTGCACCGGGCATTTCTTCATCGACGATGTGCTGCTTTACGAGACCGGCGTCCGCGACTTCGACAAGTACCGGGTCGATCCCACTAAATCGCTGATGCCGGACTTCTTCGTGCCCGAGAACACGCCGCTCCCGCCGGGGGTGAGCCTGGGGCCGAAAACCTAGTCCGAAAGAACGAGACGAACCGCAGCATCCAAACCCGCGGCGGCCTGCATCTGTGTCGGCAATGGGGCAGTTGAGCCCGACTGGAGCCGCCAGATGGAAACCGACACCTTTGTTCCGCTTGTGTTTTTCACCTTCCTTTTTGCCGTCATTGTCGCGCCGATTTTGATCAAGGAGCGCACCAAGCGCTCGGCGCATGCGCTGATCGGCCAAGCCATCGAGCGCGGCCAGCCGCTTGATCCCGCTCTCGTCACCCAGATCAGCCAGGGCGCGCTGGAGCAGGACCGGGCTCGCAAGAGCCTCGGATCTGGCGTCATCCTGCTTTCGATAGCCATCGGGTTCACGGCCGCCGGCCTGCTCATGGATCACGGCGATCCGGAAAGCGGCTTCTTCGTTCCAGCCGTCATCGCCGGCTCGGTGGGGATTGCCTTCGTGCTGCTGGCGATCGTCGACTACGCGAGCAAGAAGCGCGCCGCCTAACAGCAAGCTCCTGAACTGACCTTGAGGCCGTGCGCGCCATCGCACGGCCTTCTTGTCATTGCCGCGGCCGCGCTGCGGCCGCTTCCTCCGGCGTCAGCGCCACGCTCGAAATCGCAATTTTCGCCGACCCTTCGACGATCTCGCGCGAATACGAGACATAGACGATTGAGCGGTTCTGCGCGTCCACAATGCGCCGGACCGCGACGCGCTTGAAGAACAAGCTCTGACGCTGAGAGAAAATCTCTTCGCCGGCGCGGTCGAGGTCGGCGCGCGACAGATCGATCGGCCCGATGCGCTGACAGGAGACGGCCGAGTTAGATGGATTCTCGAACCAATTGCCTTGCCGCATGCGATCCAGGAATGAGCGGTCGAAATAGGCGAGGTGGCACACGACGCCGGGTATCTCAGGATCGGCAAGCGCCTCGACCATGATCTCGTTGCCGAGGAAATCGTTGGAAAACTCACCGACGTCGCGTTCGTTGTCGCCGCAGCCGGCAAGCGTAAAAAAAGCGGCCGCCGCGAGCGCCGCCATCAGGTTGGCATGTTTCACTAAGGGAACCTCCTGAGTGGAAAGCGCCGCGCGCTGCTCTAAGTTCCAATGACACCCGGAAGGAGAAGCGCTTGCAAGACGCCTCCGAAAACCGCGCCCTGATGGTGGAGCGCCAAGTGCGCCGGCGGGGCGTCACCAATCAGGCCGTGCTGGACGCCATGCGGGAAGTGCCGCGTGAAGCCTTCGTGCCCGACGCCGTGCGGGCGTTCGCCTACGAGGATTCACCGCTACCGATCGAAGCCGGCCAGACCATCTCACAGCCCTTCATCGTGGCGCTCATGATCGACGTCGCGGAGGTCCAGCCGGGCGATGCGGTGCTCGAGATCGGCGCAGGCTCTGGCTACGCAGCGGCCGTGATGAGCCGCATCGCCCGGCGTGTGTACGCCATCGAGCGGCATCCCGAACTGGCGGCGCTTGCGCACGCCCGTGTGCGCGATCTTCACTACGACAACATCGAGATCCGCGCCGGCGACGGCACGCATGGCTGGCCGGAAGCTGCGCCCTTCGACGCCATTATCGCGTCCGCCGGCGGTCCCGCCCTTCCTCAGGTCTTGAAGGAGCAGCTGGAAATTGGCGGCGTGCTGGTGATGCCGGTCGGCGAAGCGCCCGGCGCGCAACGGCTCATCAAACTGAAGCGGCTCGCCGCCAATCATTATGACGAAGAGGATTTGGGCGCAGTGAGCTTCGTGCCGCTGATCGGCGCGCATGGCTGGCCGTCTGAAGGATAGGCCCGCGCTAAATTCTGCCGCGCTCCAGCAGTTTTTCCAGCGTCTCGATCGTGTCCGCTTCGCGCGTGGGTTTATCCCAGCGAATCCGCGCTATGCGCGGAAAGCGCATGGCGAGGCCGGATTTGTGGCGGGTGGATCGTTGCAGGCCTTCGAATGCGACTTCGAGGACCAGGCCTTTGTCCTTTGTGTGCGTGACTTCGCGCACCGGGCCGAAGCGGTGCGTGGTGTTGTTGCGCACGAACCTGTCGAGCTCGGCCAGTTCTTCGTCAGTGAATCCGAAATAAGCTTTGCCGACCGGCGTGAGTTCGTCCCCATTCCAGACGCCGAAGGTGTAGTCGCTATAGAACGAGCTGCGTTTGCCGGAGCCGCGCTGCGCGTACATGAGGACGGCGTCGACCGTCATCGGATCGCGCTTCCATTTGAACCAGTAGCCCTTCGGGCGGCCGGCGAGATAAGGCGCGTCGCGGCGCTTGATCATGACGCCTTCGACCGCTTCCGCATCGACGCCGGCGCCGCCTGTGGCGGGATCGGCGCGGGCGGCGGTCAGCTGCTCCCAAGTATCGAATGGAATCATCGGAGATAGATCGATAGGCGCCAGCGGATGCGCACGCACGAAGGCTTCGAGCATGGCGCGGCGGCCTTCGAAGCCAAGCGGGCGCAAGTCTTCCTCGTCGAGCGAGAGTACGTCATAGACCCGTATGAAGGCGGGATACTGAGCCATCATCTTGGCGGTGACGGTCTTGCGGTTGAGCCGCTGCTGCAGCGTGTTGAAGTCGGCGACGCGACCCTTCTGTTTCACCAACAGCTCGCCATCGAGAACTGCATCGAAATCCATGCCCGCGACCACATCCGGGAAGGCGTTGGCGACATCGTCGCCGGTGCGGGAAAATAGGCGGGTCACGCGTTTCCCGTCTGCATCGCGGCCTATGGCGGCCTGAACGCGGATGCCGTCCCACTTCCACTCGGCGCAGAAGTCGGCGGCGTTCAAGCCCTCGAAATCCGGCGGTTCGATCGCGTGCGCGAGCATAACGGGATGGAAGCGCGCGGAGGTGTTGGCGCTGGGCGCGTCGGCGCGGCCTTCGAGCCAGGCGAAGAGGTGCAGATAGGGCGGCTGGTCGGCGTGCCAGACGTCTTCGATGTCGTCCGCCTCCTTGCCGCCGAGGCGCGCCAGCGCGGTGCGTGCGAGACGGGCGGAGACGCCGATGCGGAGCGCGCCGGTGACGAGTTTGATCAGCGCCCAGCGGCCGTTTTCGTCCAGGCGATCGAGCCACCCTTCAATCAGCGCCGGCAGTTCGGCCTTCGGCGTCGACTCCAGGCCTTGCACTACGTCGTCCAGTGAAAGCTCCGCGTTCGCGCGCGCGTCGCGCGGCTCCCACATGAGCGCGATGGTTTCGGCCATGTCGCCGACGAAGTCGCGGCTGAGGCCGAGCAGCACCGGATCGGTGCGCGCGGCGGCGAGATCGCGGATCATGGCGGGCTTGGCGTGCTTGAACGAGAGCGAGCCCGTCATGGCGGCGAGCGCCCAGCCGCGGTCGGGGTCGGGCGTGGTGCGGAAATAGTTTTCTAAGAGCGCGAGCTTGTCCAAGCGCCCCGGAGAATAGGCCAAGCGGTCGAGCAGGGCGGCGAAGCGGTTCATGCCGCAGGCGCCGCTGCTTCTTCTTCGTCGCCATAGCCGATGAGATGCAGCGCCTTGGCGTCCAGGCCTTGCTGTTTGCACCAATAGCCGAGCGCATCGGCCTCGCCGTGGGTGATCCAGATTTCCGGCGCTTGTGTGTCCAGGATGGTGCGCTGCAGATCGCTCCAGTCGGCGTGATCGGAAATGACCAGCGGCAGTTCGATGCCGCTTTGGCGCGCGCGGGCGCGGATGCGCATCCAGCCGGACGCGAAGGCGTTGATCGGATCGGGGTAGCGGCGCGCCCACGGCGTCTGAATCGCAGAGGGCGGACAAAGCACGATGGCGCCGGCGTAGAAGCTCTTGGGCGCGGTTTCGACGTGGCGGATGTCGCCGAGGTCGACGCCGAAGCGTTTGTAGAGTTCCGTCAGTTCCACCAGCGCGCCGTGCACGAAGATCGGCTTGTCCCAGCCGCACTGGCGCAACGTCGCCATCACGCGCTGTGCTTTGCCCAGGGAGTATGCGCCGACCAGATGGGCGCGCTCCGGAAACATCGCGACTGAGGCCAGCAGCTTCCGCACTTCATGCTCGGCGCTTGGATGCTTGAACACCGGCAGGCCGAAGGTGGCCTCGGTGATGAACACGTCGCACGGGACGACTTCGAAGGGCGGGCAGGTGGGGTCAGGCTGGCGCTTGTAGTCGCCGCTGACGACGATGCGCTTGCCGCCGCACTCCACTGCCGCTTGCGCCGACCCCAGGACGTGGCCGGCAGGGTGCAGCGAGAAAGTGACGCCGTTGATCTCTATGCGCTCGCCGTATTTTAGCGGTTGCTGCCTGGCGGTGAACCACTCGCCATAGCGCGAGTCCATGATCGCCAGCGTCTCGGGCGTCGCCATGACGGCGTGATGCCCGGAGCGCGCGTGGTCGGAGTGGCCGTGCGTAACGAGGGCGCGCGGAACCGGTTTCACCGGATCGATGTAAAGGTCCGCCTGCGGGCAATAGAGGCCCTCGGGACGGGGATGTAGGATTTGAGCCGGCTGCATCGTCCTTGTGAAGATAGGGGATGTTGCGGCGTATTTCCCGTTGCGGCGTCCGGTATATCGCAACCCTCTAGCCTTCCGGGGCGGTGGCGCTTATGTGCGGCGTCTCCTCCGGCAACCGTTCGAGTCGCCCCTTTGCAGCCCATCATCACCATCAAGGACGTCTCGAAGACGTATAAGTCGGGGCTGCAAGCTCTGAAGCCGATCAACCTCGAGATCATGAAGGGCGAGATCTTCGCGCTGCTTGGTCCGAACGGCGCCGGCAAGACGACTTTGATCAACATCGTTTGCGGCATCGTCAATAAGAGCAGCGGTTCGGTCATCGTCGACGGTGAGGATCACGCCGCGGCCTATAAGAGCGTCCGCCGCAAGGTCGGCTTGGTGCCGCAAGAATTGCACACCGACGCGTTCGAACGTGTCATCGACACGGTGAGCTTCTCGCGCGGGCTCTTCGGCTATCCGGCGAACCCCGCCTATCTCGAAAAAGTGCTGAAGGACCTCTCGCTCTGGGAGAAGCGCAACGAGAAGATCATGGCGCTCTCGGGCGGGATGAAACGGCGGGTAATGATCGCCAAGGCGCTCAGTCACGAGCCGCGCATTCTCTTCCTGGATGAGCCCACCGCCGGCGTCGACGTCGAACTCAGGCGCGACATGTGGGAGATGGTGCGGGGCCTCCGCGAAAGCGGCGTCACCATCATCCTGACGACCCACTACATCGAAGAGGCCGAAGAAATGGCCGACCGGGTGGGCGTCATCAACAAGGGCGAACTCATTCTGGTCGAGGAAAAGAAAACGCTGATGCGCAAGCTCGGCAAGAAGCAGCTGACGCTGGAGCTGCAGACGCCGCTGGAGAAGACGCCGGAAGGATTGAACGGCTTCAACGTCGAACTCTGCGGCAACGGCTATCAGCTGGTCTATTCGTTCGACGCCCAGGCGGCCGATACCGGCATCCCCGCGCTGCTGCGGCGTCTCAACGAACTCCACATCGACTTCAAAGACCTCCACACCGAGCAAAGCTCGCTCGAAGACATCTTCGTTTCACTGGTGCACGCGAAATGAACACGCACGCCGTCCAGGCCATCTATCGTTTCGAAATGGCGCGCTGGTTTCGCACCGTCGGACAGAGCTTGTTCTCGCCGGTGCTGTCGACCTCGCTCTATTTCATCGTCTTCGGTTCCGCGATCGGCTCGCGTATGGGGTCGATCCAGGACGAGATCGGGGTGACGTACGGCGCGTTCATCGTGCCGGGCCTTATCATGCTCTCGATCCTGACCGAGAGTGTGTCGAACGCCTCCTTCGGCATCTATATGCCGCGCTGGGCCGGGACGATCTATGAGCTGCTTTCGGCGCCGGTGTCGCCGCTCGAAGCCGTCAGCGGCTATGTGGGCGCCGCGGCGACCAAGTCGATCGTGATCGGGCTCGTGATCCTCGCCACCGCGCGGATCTTCGTGCCGTACTCGATCATGCATCCGGTGTGGATGCTGGTGTTTCTGGTGCTGATCTCGCTCTCATTCTGTCTGTTCGGCTTCATTCTCGGCGTGCTCGCGGATGGCTTCGAGAAATTGCAGATCGTGCCGATGCTGATCCTGACGCCGCTGACGTTTTTGGGCGGCACGTTCTATTCGATCTCGATGCTGCCGCCGCTTTGGCAAGTGATCACGCGCTTCAATCCGATCGTCTATCTGATAAGCGGCTTCCGCTGGAGCTTTTACGGCGATCAGGTGGCCGACATCGACATCGGCGTGTCGCTGATGGCGGCGACAGGCTTCCTGCTTGTATGTCTCACCATCGTCTACTGGATCTTCAAGACCGGCTACCGGCTGAAGAACTGAGCGCGGCCGGGCTATGCCGTCGCCCGGCGCACGCCAGATCTTCTAGCGGCCGCGACCGCGCTGCGCGCGTGGCGCGGGCGCGCTCTGGCGGGCGATCCAGGCCTCCACTTCCGGCATGCGCTGCGCGATCGTCTGCGCGCGGAGGCGGATGGTGGACGTGGCCGCCTGCACCGAGGGGCGAGCGCCTTCCGGAAAATCGCGGGCGTAAGCCTCCAGTTCATCCGCAACGGCCGGATCGGAATTGGTCGCGGCGATATCGGTTGGGAATTCGAGCCGCTGCAGCGGATCGAGGAGCGGTTCGATCTGCGCGCGATGCTGCCGCAGATAATCCCAGCCCAGTCGGGGATGTTCGCCCGCGACGACGGCGATGACCTGGGTGCGGATCTGGCGCGGCACCTCGTCGGTCATCGCCAGATCGAGGGTGCGGCGTGCGAGCGCCGGATCGTGCGCGCGGGCGAGCAGCAAATAGAGCCGGCGCTTTTCGACGAAATCGCCGGCGGCCCGCGCTTGCGCGAGCAGCGCGTCATAGTCGGCAGGGCGCGCGTTATAGGCATAAACGTCGATCACGGCCGAGCGGATCGATGCAGGCAGCGAGGCTTGGTCGGCGGCGCGGCGGCGCGCTTCGGCGATGACTTCCGCGTCGCCCAGTTCGCCAAGCGCCGAGATCAGGCCGGCCCGGAGCTTGGCCTCGTTCGAGAGTTCGCCCTGGCGCGGGTTCCAGCCGACGCGCGCGAAGAACGGCCGCAAGGTGCGGATGCCGTAGGCGCGGACGCCGGCCGCGCTCGGGCGATCCTGGGTGTAGCTCACGAAGGCGAGGACCGACCCAACCGTATCCTGCGCGATGACCGGGTCGGCGTCGGCCGGGACGCGCGCCATCAGGTCGAGATAGTCGGTGAACGAGGCGTCGCCGCTGCGGCCGAACGTGTAATAGTCGAGCAGCAGGCCGAGCTGGTCTGTGGCGCTGAGCGAGCGGAAGTTTTCGGTCAGGCGGGTGAGATTGGCGCGGTCGTAGAGCACCCGGAAGAACCCGCTCTGGCCCGCGTTCACGAGATAGGGCTGGTCGCAGGCGCCGCCCGGATCGACGCTCGAGGTTTGCGACGCGGGGAGAACGGCGCGCACGGGCTGGCCGCCGACACGCTGCACCACGACCGGCACGTCCCAGAGCGCGCTGGTGCGCGCGGACTCATCCATGGCGAAGCGCCGCTGCGCGACCGTGACCGTGCCGGCGCCCCGGCCGCGGGGGCAGGCGGCGCCCGACACGGTCAGCAGCGGATAGCCCGGCTGGCTCGTGAAGCTGCGTGCGATCTCAAGCACCGGCTGGCCGGAGGCGCGCTGCACGGCGCTCCAGAGATCGTTCGTCTCGGTGTTGCCGTAGGCATGGTCGCGCAGATATTGGCGCACGCCGGTGCGGAACGCGTCTTCGCCCACATAGGCTTCGACCATGCGGATGACAGCCAAACCCTTCTCGTAGGTGATGGTGTCGAAGGCGAGGTTGGCGTCGTCGATTGTGTTCACTTCCTGAACGACCGGGTGGGTGCCTTGGCGCGCATCGAGGGCCATGGCGGTGGCGGTGCCATCGGTCATCTGCGCCATCCACGGGTTCCAGTCCGGATGGATCGCTTCGGTCGCTTTCGCCGCCATCCAGGAGGCGAAGCCTTCATTGAGCCAAAGGTCGTTCCACCAATTCATGGTGACGAGATCGCCGAACCATTGGTGCGCGATTTCGTGCGCCACGATGCCGAACACGTTCTGCCGCTCGGCTTCGCTTGAGCGTTGCGGATCGACCAGCAGATATTGGTCGAAATAGAGAATGGCGCCCCAGTTCTCCATGGCGCCGAAACCGCCGGCGCCCGGCACGCCGATCATGTCGAGCTTCGGCAGCGGATAGGGGATGCCGAAATAGTCGTTGTAGTAGGTGATAGACTCAACGCCGGCGCGGAGCGCCTCGTGCGCGCGCACGCCTTCGCCGCGGCGGACGATGACGCCGACATCGACGCCGTTCACCTCCTGATGGATGCGCTCGAAGTCGCCCATGCCGAAGAAGAGCAGGTAGCTCGCCATCGCGGGCGTATCCTGGAAGCGCGTGCGCGCCATGCCGCCGGAGAGACGCTGCGTCGTCTGCACGGGCATGTTGGAGATGACCATCTGGTTCGCCGGCGCGGTCACGGTGAGCGAGAAGACGGCGCGACGGTTCGGCTGGTCCCACATCGGGGCGAAGCGGCGCGCATCGCCCGGTTCGAACTGCGTCGCGAGCGCGTGGCGCGTCTGGCCGTCCGCTTGATAGACGGTGCGGAAGAGCCCGTAGGCTTCCTCATAGATCTTGCCGCTATAGGCGATGCGGATGCTGTGGCGGCCGGCGCGCAGCGGCCGGCGCGGGGTGAGCGTCAGCGTCTGCGCCTCTTCGTTGGCGGCGTACTGGACCGCCTGGCCGTCGATGCTGGCGCGGGCGACGGTGAGATCGAGCGCGTTCAAAGTCACGCTGCCGGCGGCCTCGGGGTTTTCGACGGCGATTGTCACCTCGCCGGTGAAGGTCAGCGTCTCAGCATTTGGCGTAATGGAAATTTCGTAGCGCGTAGGGTTGGGCCCGCCGGTGATCCATTGCCGTCCGGCTTGCTGCGCCGAGGCCGGCAGCTGCAGGGCGGCAAGCGCTGCAAGGGCAAGCGCGAGGGGACGCAAAAGCTTCATTACACACCTATGGTTGGGGCGGGGCTAAGCCGCCGCTCCGGTCGGGGCAAGCCATTTTCGGCAGCCGCGACGCGGAATGCGGCGAAGGCGCCGCCTAATGCGCTGGTTTGCAGATATCGCGGGGAAAGTGAGGCTTCAGTTCTGGTTCGAAACCTCGGTCTGTGTTTTATTATTTCGGGGTCTATTGGGGTGGTGCTGGTGTCGGCGGAAGCCTTAGTCGCGCAACCTGCGCTCATCGCGCAGACAAAGGAGCCATTGATCGCGCTCTGCGTGTGCACGCGCGGGCGCCCTGTCATGGCGGCGCGCTGCTTCCGATCGCTGCGCGATCAGGTCGGCGACCCGGCGCGGATGCGCCTGCGGGTCATTGTTGTCGATAATTGCGCGGCCCAGACCGCGCGCCCGGTGTTTGACAGCATCTTCGCCGGCGGCGGCGCGGACTATGTCTGCTGCCCCGAGCCCGGTATTCCGTTTGCGCGCAACGCGGCGATCGAGGCCGCACTTGCCGCAGGCGCTGACTACATCGCTTTCATCGACGACGACGAAGTAGCCCCGCCCGGCTGGGTCGATGCCTTGCTCTCGGCCATGAACGAGGCGGACGCCGACGTGGTGCAGGGCGAGGTACGCAAGGTCCCGCTGGGCGCGGATCTGGAACAAGCGGCGTCGACGCAGGCCTACGCGCCGCGGCGCTGGGAGAAAGTGGAAACCGTCGCCACCTGTAACACACTGTTCAAGGCCTGGCTTGCGGAAGGGCCGGCCGGCCTGCGTTTTGACGAAGCCATGCGCTACACGGGCGGGTCCGATCGCGATTATTTCCATCGCGCCTGCAAGCGTAGCGCCAGGGTGGTGAAGGTCACCGGCGCGCACGTGCTCGAGGAAGTTGCGGAAGGACGCGACGGTTTCAAATACGAGTGCATGCGCGCCTTCGCCGCCGGCAACAATTACACGCTGCGCATGCGCAAGAACGAGCACCTGCTGCGCGGATCGCAGCGGATCGTGACGCGCGTGCTTGATCGCGGTGTGATCGGCGCTTTGAAGCTCGTCTTCGCTGCTCTGCTGCTGCTCGCCTTCCAAACCAAAAGAGCGGCGCGGCAGTGGAAGAAGAGCGGTGCGGCGATAAGTTTCGCGGCCGGGTGCATTTCGCCACTCCTCGGCATTCGCGCGCAGCCCTATGCTGTGCTGCAAGGTCACTAACGTCCGGACAGGGCCGGGATCATGATGCAGACAGTTTCCGTCATCATTGAGTGGGAGAACGCCAAGCTCTCCGAGCTTGAGCGGGCCAACGAGATGCTCGTGCGCCTCGGCAAGCAGATGATCGCGCTCGCCCAGAAGCGCGACATCAAGGCAGAGCTCATCGTGCTCTACGACAACGACGAGATCGACGCCTCGGTGCCGAAGACGGCGGTGGGCGAGGCGATCCCGTCGGCCGAATGGCCGGGCGTGATCAAATTCGTCGAAGCGCCGCACCAGCGCTATTACGAGCAGAAAAACACGGGCGCCGATCTCGCGACCGGCGATCTCCTGATCTTCCTCGATAGCGACGTGGTTCCGGACGAGGGCTGGCTCGAGGGCCTGATCACCGCGATGGACGATCCCAAGATCACCATCTGCGGCGGCGAAACTTATCACGCCACCGACACCTACAACGACCGCATCTTCGCCGCGTTCTGGACCTTCACGCCGAAGAAGCCGAACAATGGCATCTATACGTACAAGAACTTCTACGCGAACAATTTTGCGGTGCGGCGCGCATACTTCCTGACCCACAAATTCCCGGACGCCAGCGCCTATCGCGGCCAGTGCTCGATGCTGGCGCGGCGCCTGCGCGAAGAGAAGATGCCGATTTATCGCCAGGGCGCGTCGACCGTCTCGCATCCGCCGCCAGTGGGCGCGCGCACCTTCATCGTCCGCGCCGTCTGTCAGGGCTACGACACGGTCTATTGGAAGAACCAGCGGCCGCTGGGGATGCTGCTGAACACCAACCCGGTGGCCTCGCTCGTGCGCCTGATCCGGCAATGGTTCAACGTCTTCGTGAAAGTGGCCAAGCGCGCCGGCAAGGTGGGTCTGGGACCCCTGGGCGCGCTGAACGCCATCGGCGCCGGCATCGCCTTCTATTGGTGGAAGTTCGTGGGTGAGGTTGTCGCCTTCTTCACGCCGAACGTCATCCGGTCGAACCTCTCCGTTTGAGCCTCGCAGAGCCCGCAACGCCGCAGCGCGCCGCTTTGCGCGACGGTTACCGCGCCGATATTCAGGGCCTCCGCGCCATCGCGGTGCTTTCGGTCGTGCTCTATCACGCCAACGAGGACCTGCTCGGCGGCGGCTTCATCGGCGTCGACATCTTCTTCGTCATCTCCGGCTATCTGATCACGGGCATCCTCGCGCGCGAGATCGCGGAGGGACGCAACTCCATTCCACAATTCTACCGCCGCCGCGTGCGCCGGCTGTTTCCCGCGCTCTTCCTGATGCTGGCGGCGGTGCTGGGGCTCGGCTGGTGGCTACTGCAGCCGGCGGCGCTCCGGGAACTGGGACGGACGGTGGTGTCGACCGTCTTCTTCGTCAGCAATTTCGATTTCCTGGCGCTCACCAACTACTTTGGCGGCGAGGCGGATGCGAAACCGCTGCTGCATACCTGGTCGCTGGCGGTCGAAGAGCAATTCTACATCGTCTTTCCGGTGCTTCTGGCGCTGATCTGGCGCTTCGGGCGCGGCGTGATGCTGGGCGTGCTGGTGGCGCTGTTCGTGGCGTCGGTGGGGCTCAGCATCTGGCTCACGGCGATGAATCCGTCCGCGGCGTTCTACATTGCGCCGACGCGCGCGTTCGAATTGCTCACCGGGGCGCTGCTGGCGCTCAATTTCGTTCCGGCGCTGAAGACTCCGGGCGCGCGCGACGGGGTCTCGATTGCAGGACTCGCGCTCATCCTTGTTTCGTTCGCGCTTATCAATAACGACACCGCGTTTCCCGGTTTCGCCGCGCTCGCGCCCTGCATTGGCGCGGGGCTGATGCTGCACGCGGGCCGCGACGGGACATCGCGCGCAGGGCGGTGGATCTCTAGTCCCGTCTTTCTCTTCTTCGGCGCGATCTCTTATTCGCTCTATCTTTGGCACTGGCCGCTCCTGGTCTACGCCCAACTCTACTCCGCGGGCGAGACGCCCGATTGGCTGGTGATCGCCGCGGTAACTGCAGCAATCGCGGCCGCCTACATCTCGTGGCGGTTCGTGGAGCAGCCGTTCCTGAAGGGCAAAGCGACAGCCAGCCATGTGCTCGCGGTTGGCGCGGCAGCGATGGCGGTGAGCGCCGCAGCAGGGGTTGCGTTGATGTCGAGCGACGGCTTCCCCAACCGCTTCCCGCCGCAGGCGCGGGCGCTCTTCGCCGCGGCCGACGACTTCAACCCGCGCCGCGTCGAATGCCACCAGGGTGACAACGGGGCCATTCCCTGGGCGCAAGCATGCAGCTTCGGCGCGAATGCGCCGCCGACCGCAGTGGTGTGGGGCGACAGTTTCGCGGCGGAGCTGGCTGTGGCGGTGGGCGAACGCTTGGCGGCGCGCGGCGAAAGCGCGCTTCAGGTTTCGGCCACGGTTTGTCCGGCCGCGCTCGGCTACGCCAGTCCCGAGCACCCCCTTTGCGCGCCGCGCAATGCAGACGCCATCGCCCATATTGAAGGCGATCCGCGCATCCGCACCGTCGTGCTGATCGCAAACCTTGCCGCCTACAGCGACGAAAAGCGGCCGATGATTGAGGCGGGCTATCGGCGCACCATCCAGCGCTTGCGTGCGGCCGGCAAACGGATTGTGCTGGTCATGCAAGTGCCGATCATGCCGAGCGACCCGCCGGAGGCGCTGGGCATGATCGTGGCGCGTGGCGGCGACGTCGGCGCTTACGGCGCAAGCCGCGCCGAGCACATCGCACGCAGCGCTTGGGCCGACGGCCTCCTCCGCAATTTGGCGGGCGAGGGCGTCACCATCGTCGAACCTGCCGACATCGTCTGCGACCTGGAGTTCTGTCGCGCGCTTGCGAACGCGGACGCGGCGCCGCTCTACTACAACCGTTCGCACCTGAGCCTGGCGGGCGCGCGGCTTGTGGCGGATCGGATTCCGCTGGATTGAGCGCGCGCGTTTATCGCACCGTGTCTTTTACCGGCGTGGAGACGCGAATGGGCTCGGCCTTGAACTTCGGCTTGGGCAGGAGCCGAAAGCGCGACTGACACCATGCGAAGTCGATGCCGACGTCGAGGAGGGCGTCGGAGCGTCCGCATGGGCAGGCGAATTCCATCACCGCGCCGACCGTGTAGGTTTCGCCTGCGACCAAGGGCACAGGCTCTCCGGTGACGTGGTTCGGGGCGGCGTTGACGCATAAGACAAGATCGCCGGGGCCGACCGCATAGCTCATGGCTTCCATCCCTTACGATGCACCAAAATAGACCCGCGCCGGCGAGGGGCAAGCACGGGGTGCGCGCCTGCGATCGGGGCGGGGGTTCCGCATGCCGCGCCGATCCAAGCTCCACGCCGGCGCGTATGGCTCCCTATGAAGCAAATCTGCCTCGTATTCGCTCTGCTTGGGTTGATTATGGCTGCACCATCCGCGCGCGCCGTGGAAGAGCCGCATTGGGCTTTGGTTCATCGCGCCGGCGCCTTCGAGATTCGAGACTATGCGCCCGCCGTTGTGGCCGAGACGGAAGTTTCAGGCGCCCGCGACGCCGCCATCAATGCAGGATTTCGCCGGCTTGCCCGCTTCATTTTCGGCGGCAACGAACCCAACCGGGAAATCGCGATGACCGCCCCAGTGGTGCAGCGTCAGAGCGGGGAACGCATCGCGATGAGCACGCCGGTGGCGCAGGCGCGATCGAATGACGCTTGGATGGTGACCTTCTACATGCCCAACGGGTCCACGCTTGCGGACATGCCGCGCCCATTGGACGCCAGCGTCGCGTTGCGGGAAACCCCCGCGCGCCGGATCGCCGTGTTGCGCTTCAGCGGTCTCGCCACGCAGCGCAATCTCGACTCCCACGCCGAGGCGTTGCGGCGACGCGTTGCAGAGCAGGGCGGCCACGCCATTGGGCCGCTCACCTACGCCTTTTACGATCCCCCTTGGACGCTGCCCTGGCTGCGCCGCAACGAGGTCATGCTCGAACTCGCGCGCTGACTGCGGCCCGGGGCAATTCGGCGGAGAAAGGCGAAACCCGCCCCGTGACCTCCGTCACAGCGACAGGGTCAAGCCGCGCTTACCTTCTTCTCATCGGAGCGACGCTCCGATTTGAGGAGCAAGACCCATGACCCGCACCACCAAACTTCTGAGCCTCGTTTTCGCGGCGCTGCTGTTTGCCCCCGTCGCCTACGCGACGCTGATGCAAGCCGCGCAGATCACCGCCTGACCCGTTCAACCCCAGTTTCAGAGAGCACTCAGATGACCAAGTTTTTCGCCCTCGTCGCCGCCTGCGCCGTGTTTGCGGTGGTCGCGATGCCGGTGCTGAACCAAGCCGCCCAAATCGTCGCGTAGCTCCCCGCTGACGATTGAGGTGCGGTCAACGAAGAGGCCGGATGCCGAATGGCGTCCGGCCTTTTTCTTCGAGTTCTAAACCAGTCGGAAACCACACACGTCCGCCGTCTCTTCATCTTTCTCCCGTCTAATCGGGACGGGAGTAGTGGCATGATGAGCGGGAAACGGCGCCCGAAGTGGCGGCTGTTCAGGGATGGCGCACCGGCCGACGGCGGCGCTCCCGCCTGGGTCTACGTCCTCCTTTTCACGGCTTCGATCGCACTTGCGCACTGGAGCGTCGAGCGCTGGCACGCCGTGTTGCTGTGGCCCGCCAATGGCGTCTTGTTGGCGGCGCTGCTGCAACTCGACAAGCGCCGCGCGCTCGCGGTGCTGGGCGCTTGCCTCGTCATCAATATCGCCGGCAACGCGCTGCGGGCCGATCCGCCGCACATGCTGGTGCTCAACGTCGTCCTCAATTTCGGCGAGGTGGCGCTGGCGGCGCTCCTGGCCCGCCGCTATTGCGGCGCGACGCTGGATCTGCGCCGGCCCATGCGGCTTGCACGCTTTGCGGCCTGCATCGCCGCGCCCGTGGCGCTGTCGGCACTCATCGGCGTCACCGCCCGCATGGATCCTCCGGAAGTCTTTGCGCTCGACCTTTGTTACTGGTTCGGAGTCGAAACCCTGGGTTTCCTGGTGACGACGCCGACGCTGCTGCTGCTGCTGGCGCGCCGCGAACGCTCCGCCGGCGAAGCCGTGTCCCCCCGCGAGAAGGCGGTCTTGATGGCGGCGCTTGTCGCCGTGACAGCCGCGGTGTTTGCACAGACCTATGCGCCGGTGTTGTTCCTGGTGTTCTTGCCGCTGCTGGCCATCGCCTTCCGTCTGCCGCCGCACTGGGCGGCGGTGTCTGTGGTGGTGGTGGCGCTGATCGGCGGCGCCTTCAGCTTCAGCGGCATGGGCCCGATCACGCTCTCGAACTTGGCGCCCGTCGGCTGGCCCGTGAATGACGTGGTGCCGGCGCTCAATATCCTGCCGGTGCTGCATCTCTTCATCAGCGCCGCTCTGATCGTCGCGTTTTCTGCGAGCACTATCCTGACTGAGCGGCGCCGGCTCGAGCGCCGTCTCGAACAGCGCACAGCCTCTGCGCTCGCTGCGCGCGCTTCGGCTCAGGCGGCTGAGCGCCGCGTCAGCCACATCGCGCAGCACGATCCCGACACCGGTCTGCTTAATCGCCTCGGGCTCGAAAGCGAAGTGACCGGCATGCTCGAGGCGCGCTACGGACGCGGCGTTTATGTCGCCGCCCTGGGTGTCGACCGCTTCGCTTCAATCCGCACCGCCATCGGTTCGCCGCAGACCTCGCTGCTGATCGCCGAAACGGCGCGGCGGCTGGCGGGCCGCATGCCACAGACGCACGTGGCGCGGCTTTCCAGCGCCACTCTAAGCGTCGCCATGCGGGCCGCGAACCTCGAAGAGGCGACGCAGCGCCTGTTGCAGGCGCGCGAGGCTTTTCTGGAAGCGGTGGCGCTGGGCGCCAGCCGCGTCGATGTGCGTCTCACCGTCGGGCTCGCGGGCGCGCCGGAGCATGCTTACGATGCGCGCTCGCTGATCGAGCGCGCGCAAGTGGCGATGGCGCAGGCCTATGCTGGCAAGGCAAGTTTCGCCGTCTATGACGCCGCCGCGGAGCGGCAGGCCACGTCGAGTCTGACGCTGATCAGCGAATTGCGCGATGGGCTGGCGAACGGCGCGGTCTGGCTCGCGCATCAGCCTAAGCTCGATCTGCATACGAACGAAGTCCACGGCGTGGAATCGCTCATCCGCTGGAGCCACATCGAGAAAGGCCCGATCGGGCCTGACGCGTTCATTCCGCTGTCCGAGGAGACGGGCTTCATCAGCCCGCTCACCGACTGGGTGTTCGACCGCGCGCTGGTCGAGCAGGCGTCGCTGGCGCAAGCCGGTCACGCGCTCAATTTTGGCGTCAACATCTCCGCGCGTTCGTTGTGCGAGCGTGGTTTCGCCGAGCGGCTGATCGGCATGGCCGCCGCGCGCCGCGCCTCGCCGACGGGCCTCACGCTGGAAATTACCGAAACTGCGGTGATGGCTGAGCCGATGTTGGCGCTCGCCAATCTTGAAAAGCTGAAAGCCGCGGGTTTCATGATCGCCGTCGACGACTACGGCGCCGGCATGTCCTCGCTCTCGTACCTGAAGCGCATTCCCGCAGACGAACTGAAGATCGATGCAAGTTTCATCCGCACGCTTGCGGAGAACAACCACGACGCCGTGCTGGTGCGCTCCACGATCGATCTCGGCCACAGCCTCGGCCTCAAGGTTGTGGCGGAAGGCGTCGAAGACCAGGAGACGCTCGACATGCTGGCGCTGTTCGGGTGCGACCGCGCGCAGGGCTATCTGATCGCGCGCCCGCTGCCGCTCTTGCAGCTGCCGCCGATCGTCGTCAGCCCGCCGGTGCGCGCGCAGCGCCCCGATCAGCCGAAACTGGTGGCGGTGCCGGCGTAACTGCGGCTTCGCAATTCTGTTACTCCAGATTGGAGAATGTGGTTCCCGCCACCTGAAGTTGTTAACAAAGTTGCGTCTTGAGCCCTGCGGGGGGACGCGATGCGCATAGTACGTCATCGGCTCGAAGCCGAGGCCGGCGAATCCGTGGAATGGCGCCCGACGCCGAATGTCGGCGGCGTCCTGCAGCCCACTTATCTGGTCATGCACTACACGGCCGGCCGCGGTTACGCGTCGTCCGTGGATTGGCTCGCGAACCCAGCCGCCAAGGCTTCCGCGCACGTGATAGTGGGCCGCGACGGTGAAATCGCACAGCTCGCGCGGTTCGATCAGGTGACTTGGCACGCCGGTGCATCGCGCTGGCGTGGCCTCACCGGGCTCAATGCGCATTCAATCGGCATCGAACTCGACAATGCCGGTCCGCTTGTGCCCGAGGCTGGCGGCGCGACGTGGCGCGCGTGGTTCGGCGGGCGCTATGCGAGCGATGTCGTCATCGAAGCCGAGCACAAGCACGGTTCCGACTATCATTACTGGCACGCTTTTACCGACGTGCAGATCGCAGCCGCCCAGAAAGTCGCGGCGCTCATCGTCGACGCTTACCGGCTGATTGATGTCGTCGGCCACGACGACATCGCCCCGGGCAGAAAACTTGATCCCGGTCCGGCGTTTCCGATGGGCGCGTTCAAGTCGCGCGTGCTGGGCCGCGAGTCCGACGATCTGCCCAAGGGGCGCACGATCGCGCGGCTCAATCTGCGGCGTGGGCCCGGGGCGGCGTTCGAGAAGAGCGGCAAGGTGCTGGAGCCGAAAACCGATCTCGTCATCCGCGCCGAGCAGGGCAGCTGGCTCGCCGTCGACGTGCTGGGCGACGATGGCGCGCCGCGCCGGTCGGGCTGGGTGCATGGAGATTATGTTGAACCGGCTTAAGCTCGCGGCCGCTCTACTCATGATCTGCGCGCTTCCGGCGTGCATGACTGTGACGGTGATCGACCCGACCGGACGCGCCCAGCTATCGCGTCACCTGTTCGCCGTGGGCGTTACGTTGGAGACGCCGTCCTCAAGCCAAATTGTACACGCCCGCGGCGTCGGCTTCTTCCAGACGCCGATCGGCGCGGCGCTTGGATATCACGATGTAGATCTGGCCGTTCTCGGGCGCGAGTGCCGGGCCGTGTTCTGGATGAACACAGCCGAGCAAGCGCGCGACCTCGCGGAGATGGTGCGGGGCGAGCACGGCGTCTGTGTTGCGGAGCGTGGTGGAGAAGTGGGGAGAGTGGGAGATGAAGAACGTTAGCAAAGCCGCATGCGCAGCGCTGTTGCTCGTGTGCACAGGGGCGTGCGCCAATCAGGGCGCGCTCGTGTTCGGCACTTCCGACACGGTTGGGATCTCAGCTTCCGGCAGCGCCGGTGAAACCGGCGCTCAACTCACTGTAGGCTTTCGCGAACAGAACGCTGCACTGGCGCCGGTGTTCGTCATGCCCGAAGGCGCGGAAGGGAGCGAATACGACCCACGCGTCGTTCTTCTCGGCGCCAATGACGCTCAGACATCTGCAGGTCACGAAGGCGCCAGCGACACGTTTTCCGTGTTTGGAAGCTTCTCGCTGCGCGCGGAAACCAAAGATCCGAACGCAAACCTGGGAAGGTTTTTCGCCACCGGCTTGGCGGCGCGCGAATTGGCGCGCGGCTTTGCCTGTCGGGAAGCGGCGGAAGGCTACCGAACAGGCGCCACAGCCACCAACGCCGCGATTACGGCTGATCCGGCCAACTGCATGGCCGGGCGCGCCACCTTGTCGGGGGAAGCGCCGAGACCTCAGCCACAGCCGCAGCCACAGCCACCGCACCAATGAGCGCATGAGGCGTACTTATGTCGCTTGAAGGCGAAGCTTGGCTGCCCGGCGACCCTCTCCTTGAAGACGATGTCTTTGAAGAGGAGTACGACGAGGATCGCGCCGCGCGTCCGGCGCGACCCGTCCGCGCCGGACGGCCGGGCCGGCCTGGTCGGCCGGATCGGCCCGGTAGGCCGGATAGGCCCGGAAGGCCGGGCCGGCCAGGGCGACCGGGAAGGCCGGGACGCCCGCGTTTGCCGGGCGACCCTGCGGGTTGATGCGTTGCGCGCAGCGCCCCGCGCGCTAGATCAGCGTCATGCTGCTCTACACCCACCCGTCCATGCTGAACCATCATCCGCCGCGCGGCCACGCGGAGCACGCGGGTCGGCTGCAGGCGGTGTTGGACGCGCTTGAGGACATGCACTTCGACCGGCGCGAGGCGCCGCTCGCCGAGAAGAGCGCGATCGAGCGCGTGCATCCGGCGCGTTATGTTGAAGCGCTGGAGCCGGCGTTTGCGGAGAGCGCGGCTTCGCTCGTGCGGCTCGATCCCGACACTTTCATCTCCGCCGGCTCGCGCGAAGCGATCTACCGCGCCGCCGGCGCGGCGGTCGCCGCCGTCGATGCGGTGATGGCGGGCGAAGACGAGATGGCGTTCTGCGCCGTGCGCCCGCCGGGCCATCACGCCGAGCCGGAGGCGGTGATGGGCTTCTGCATTTTCAACAACGTCGCGATCGCCGCGCTGCATGCGCTTGAGCATCACAACCTCGCGCGGGTCGCCGTGGTCGACTTCGACGTGCACCACGGCAACGGCACCCAGACGGTCGCGGAAAAAGACGCGCGCGTGATGTTCTGCTCGACGCACCAATCGCCGCTCTATCCGGGCACGGGCTATGCGAGCGAACACGGCCTCGACCACAACGTGGTGAATGCCCCTTTACCGCCCGGCGCTGGCAGCGCCGCTTGGCGGGCGGCGATGGAGCAGACAGTGTTGCCGGCCCTCGACGCCTTCGCCCCGGAACTCATCCTGGTCTCCGCCGGTTTCGACGCCCACAAGGCCGATCCGCTCGCCCAGATGGAGTTGGAGGACGAAGACTTCGCCTGGGCGGGGCGGACGTTACGTCAAGTTTCATTACGTCACTGCAAGGGCAAACTTGTTTCGACTCTGGAGGGCGGATACGACTTGGCCGCGCTCGCTCGATCGGCCTCGGCCTATTTGGGCGCGCTGCAGCGCGCCTGAAGACCACTCACGGGGAGGGGGCCTGAGGTCGCGCAAAGGGTCAGAATGACGACGACCATGGCGCCCAACGAGACGCTAGATCGCCGTACGGCCGCGAAAGTCGGCTCGATCGTGATCGCACGCCACGGGCAACCGGACGCCGACCGGTCCGTACGCGTGACTTGGCGCGAATATGTGGATTGGTGGGCCGGCTATGATCGCGCCGGCCTGGCCGATGGTCAGCAGCCGCCGCAGAAGCTCATCGAAGCCGCCGCAAAAGCCGACATCATCTTCGCCTCGACGCTGCCGCGCGCCATTCGCACGGCGGAGGCGGTCGCGGGCGGCCGCGATGTGATCACCGACCCGGTTTTCGTGGAGGCGCCGCTGCCGCCGCCGCAGATGTGGGGCAAGCGCCGCCCGGGTCATTGGGGCGTCTTGGCGCGCGCCTCCTGGTGGATGGGCGGACACGCCGACGGTGAAACCCGCAAACAGGCGGAACAGCGCGCCGAGGCGGCCGTCGCCACCGTTACCTCTCGCGCACTGCGAGGCGAGAACGTCCTCCTCTGCGCACATGGCTGGTTCAACCGGATGATGCGCCCGGTGCTGCTGGCGCAGGGCTGGCGCTGCGCCGAGGACGGCGGGGATACGTATTGGTCGTTCCGCCGGTACGAAAAAGTTCGATGGAATAGGGATTAGCGGTCGGGATCAGGGGGAGGGTGAACTGTCGAAACCCCGAGCCCCCAGGCCCCAATCCCCAATCCCGGCGTTGTCTGAAACCCACGGAGCCCATACCTTCACAGCCATGACCGCGACCAACGCCGATCCCGCCCAGCTGTCGTTCGAGGAGTCCTTGAACGAGTTGGAGAAAATCGTCGCGCAATTGGAGCGCGGCGACGTTCCGCTGGCGGACTCGATTCGGATCTACAAGCGCGGCGCGGCTTTGAAGGCGCGCTGCGAAGGCCAGCTGAAGGACGCCCAGCTCGCGGTCGATCAAATCGTCATGGGGCCGGACGGCCCGCGCACCGAGCCATCGAAGCTCGGGCAATAAAACAGGGAAGAAACGCACACGCCATGGCCGACGATCCTCAAGTCGACATTCGCCTCGGCACCATTGTCGACGTGAAGGTGTTCGAGGAGGCCAAGAAGGCCGCCTATCAGCTCTGGATCGATTTCGGCGATCCGCTGGGCGTGAAGAAGTCGAGCGCGCAAGTCGTGCAGAACTACGACCTCGGTGAACTCATTGGCCGCCGCGTCGCCGCCGTCGTGAACTTCGAGCCGAAGCAGATCGGCAAGTTCATGAGCGAAGTGCTCTGCCTGGGCTTCCCGGACAGGAACGGCAACGTCGTGCTGCTGAATGTGGATCGACCCGCGCTGCAGGGCGGACGACTGTATTAGATCGCTGCCGAAGAGGACCGCCGGCGTCTCGCCGGCATCGGTGTTTCCGTTTTCATAGACCTGAGCGGGTTGAGCCGCCGCTTTGCCGTACGCGAAGCGCGCGCGGGCGCCTGCGGCGAAGCAGGCTTCGTCGCAGCGAAAATTCAGCGGCGCATGGAGCATTCACGAGGTGTCGGCGAGGCAAAGCGTGGGCGCTGCGCCCACGGCCAGCGCTTCGCGTTCGCCGGCGCAGGCGGCGATGGCCCAGAGCTTGGTGACGCGGCGCCCGAGGCGCTGGGCGAGGCGCGCCGCCCAGACGTCGAGCGTCTTCAACGCGGTGATGAGAATGGCGATGCGCTGGCCGGCGTCGCGATGTTTCAGCGCGCGGCGGATGCGCGAGCCGATGACGGAGCGGCGCAAATGGCGTGGCCGCATGTCGGCGCCATGCTTGTGGAACGACATGCGGCCGCGGCGATGGAGACGCACGAGTTCGGCGGCGCGCAAGATGATGAGCTGGGTGAGTGCGCGTGCAATGTGGTCGAGCGACAGAAAGCCGCCGCGCTGACGCAATTGGCGGCGCGTCATGATGTGGCCGTCGAAGAAAACCGCATTGACCCACGCCAGCATCGCCAGCGTCCAGGCGACGAGCCTGGCGCGACGATTGGGGCTGAGGCGGATGAGCGGTTTCGATTGCATTGCCGCCATGATGAAGCGCGTTCGAAGCCGGTCGGATTAATAATTGGAGCGCGGGCCTTCAGGCCCGCCTTGTGCTTGATATCAAAGGCAGAGCGCGCCTGAAGGCGCGCGCTCCGACCGGGATGGGTGATGATCTATCCCCGTATCTCTGCATTGTGGCGCCTGCGTCAGGTGCGCGTGCCGGTGAAGGGACAATCGCCGCCGACGGAAATCTGTCCGCTGATGCTGTTCCCGTTCATCACGCCCTGAAATTCCGTACCCAGGCTCGTATCGAACTTGAACCAGATGTTGCTGGCGGTCTGCCGCCAATGGCCGACGAGGCCCGATGATTCCCTGAACGTGCCGTCCGACGCGAAGTCGATGCGCGCGTCTCCCCAGCATCCTTCGCCGTGAAAACTCCAGGAACCGACGAGAGAAGCGGTCTGCGCCTGCTGCGTCCGCGGCTGCTGTGTCTGGGTCTGTTGTTGGGCGATGCTGCGTTCGGCGGCTTCGCGGGCGGTGCGTTCACGCAGGGCGCGCTCTTCGGCTTCGTCGCGTTCGCGCCGGAGGCGCTCGATTTCACTGGCGCTGTCCGAGGCTGCGGGGTCGGCTGCAGGCCCAGTGCTGGACGTTGTCGCCGTTGTGGTTTGCTCGCCGGCCTCAGTGTCGGGCGCAGGCTTCATCGCGTTCAGAATGACGGCGAACACACCGATGGCCGCGACTGCCCCGACGATGCCGAAGATCGCCCATGGCGGGTTCTTCTTGGCGGGCGGGGACGGCGGCGCATAGCTGGTTGACTGACGCGGCGCGCGTGTTTCGCCCGGCGGCGACGCATTGACGATTTCGCGCACCTCTCGAACCAGCAAGCGCCACTGCGCGTTGTTGACATCGCCGCTCCAGCCGGCGAGCTGCGCCGCCTGCACGCTCAGAAACCCCATCGGCGGCGGTGAGGCGTCCACCGACACCGGCAGCAGTTTTTCGCCATTGTTGGCGAGCGTCGCTTCCTCGAGCACCCATTTGCTGGCGACCGAGTGCTTCGACCACACGACGATGCACGCTTTCGCTTCGGCGATGCCGCGTGCGATGTAGGTGTTCCAGGTCTTGCCCGGCGGAATGGTGTGGTCCCACCAGACCGAGAAACCTTCGCCTTCGAGCGCTTGCGCCAGCCGGCGAACGAACGCCTGATCCTCATGCGCGTAGGAGATGAAGACGTCGGTCATTTATCAAATCCGACGGAGGCTGAATGTGCCGGAGGAATTATGCCCGCCCTGGTATCGGGAGATGTTTCTCACCGTCCCCGAATAGGTGTCGCCGTTTACAGTTCCGATAAAATGAAGATCAAACGAAACAGCGCTGCCGCGATAGATCCAGGTCATTTCAAGGGAATTTCCGTTTCGACGCCACGTGCGCGTGACCGTATAATATTCGATCGTCGTGTCTGTCGTGACCGATCCGTCCGGCATAAGGCGATAGAGGCCGAGTTGTTGGCGCGCTTCGCCGTCGTACTGCAGCCATCCCGACCAACTTGAGCCAGCTAACGATTCAGTCGCGGTCGCTGGTTGCTGCTGGAGCCGGCCGCTTTCGGAGCGAGGACGGGCCTGCGCTTCGACTGCTGCGTCCCGTTCTCGGCGTAGTCGCTCGATTTCCGCCTGAGATTGGCGTTCCGACTCCTGTCTCTCACGGCGCAGACGCTCCACCTCCGCCGCTTGGTCTGGCGCAGACGTCGTTGCCGTGTCGGTGGTTGCTTCCGCAGACTGCACCGCAAGTTGTTCGCGCAGTTCGGCGGCGTCGTTCCGCGCGTCTTCCCATTGATAAAGGAGGAAACCGGCCGCAACGACCGCTAGCACGGCGCCGCCAATGATCACCCAGGGCGGGCCCTTCTTTCTCGGTTCTGGCGGTGGCGTGTAGATGGGCGCCGGTCGCGGCGTCGGTGCGGCGCCCTCACGTGACGCGCCAACGATGCGGCGCGCTTCTCCGACCAGCAATTGCCATTGCGGATTGCGCGTGTCGCCGCTCCAGTTCGTCAGCTGCGCAGCTTGGATGCGGCGAAAACCCACCGGCGGCGTCTCCGCATCGACTTGCACGGGGATGAGCTTGCCAGCGTCTTTCGCCAGCGTCGCTTCTTCCTTCACCCAGTCGCTGCCGACCGAGTGGGCCGACCAGAGCACGATGCAGCAGCGCGCGTCTTCGATGTTGCGGGCGATGAAGGTGTCCCAGCTTTGGCCGGGCGGGATGGTGTGGTCCCACCAGACCGAGAAGCCTTCGGCTTCCAGCGCCGGGACCATTCGGCGCGCGAACGCCTGGTCCTCGTGCGCGTAGGAAATGAAAACGTCAGCCATGTCGCCCCCGGTTCCGCGACGCCGCCGGCTCCCTCAGCGGCGGAGGAAGGTGGAATGTCAATTCGCCCGCGCGAATGTGCAGAAGCGATTTCCCTGCGCGTCCGTGCGGATGAGGTCGCCCCCGACGATCTGGAAGTACTGATCGTCGTAGCCGCTGTAGAATATGCGCCCGCCGCCGACATCGCTGAAGGCGCCGCCTGAGGTTTGCTCGGCCAGACTCGAAGCGTCGGCGCCGGTGTACCATTGCAGATAGCTGCCCCGGTCGATGAAGCGATAATAAGCGCTGCACGTGTTGCCGCGGAGATTTGCGGTGAGCCGCCAATCGCCCGCGATTGCGCGCCAGGACGGACCGGTGGGCGCGGCCCCGGCAGCGGCAATCCAGTCCTGGAGTTGCAGGCGCGCCGCCGCAGGCAGCGGCGCCGAACTCTGTGACAGGCGGTACCAATACGCGTGCCCCTGCGGCGTTTCCTCGAACACGAAGGCGCCCAGCAAAGCCTGATTGTTTCCGGCGAGCGCCCGCCGCGCATTGGCGGCGTCGAAGCTCCGCGGCGGCGTGGGAGCTGCGCCATCCGCCGGCGCTGCTTCGGGCGCAGCCGCTGGTGCAGCCTCGGCCGCGGGGTCGGCGGGCGCCTCGGCTGGCGCGGCCGCAGGTTCCTCTAGCGCCGTGACATCGGCGCTGCGCGGCTGGTCGCCAAGCATGAGCGCGAGGAGGATCACGGCGATGACGGCGGCGACCCCGCCGATGATCGGCCATGGCGGCTTCTTCCCCAGTCCGGGTGTCGGGGGCGCAGGCGGCGGCGCATAGGCAGGCGCGGGCTGCACCGTCGGCGCGGCGGTGCGCACTTCGCCGCCGACGATGCGCCGCACTTCGTTGACCAGCAGGCGCCACTGAGCATTCTGGGTGTCGCCGGTCCAGCCAATCAGCTGCGCGGCCTGCATGCTGCGATAGCCCATCGGCGGTTTGACGTTGCTCGCCGCGACCGGCAGCAGCTTTTCGGCGTCATTGGCGATCGATGCTTCTTCAAGCACCCACTTGCTGGCCACGGAATGCTCGGACCACACCACGATGCAGGCCTTCGCTTCTTCGATGCCTGCGGCAATGTAATTGCTCCAGGTCCGGCCGGGCGGGATGGTGTGGTCCCACCAGACCGAGAAGCCTTCCGCCTCGAGCGCGGAAGTCACGCGCCGCACGAACGCCTGATCCTCGTGCGCGTAAGAAATGAAAACGTCCGCCATGCCGCCCCCGCGAGAGCGATACTATGCGACGGCCGTGACGGCTGTGGAAGGGGGCGGCGCGCAATAGAAAGCGACGCCCGAGGGACGCCGCTTTCCATTGTTGTGGCCGTTACACCGGGGTTTGGTCGTGGGGTCGCGCCCGGCGATTGCGGTGAGAACGTAAAGCCGCTGAAGCGGTTCCACTTTCGCCGGGCGGATTGCTAGCGGCGCCGGAAGGTGCAGTAGCGCGTCCCGCCCGCATTGGTGCGCACGAGTTGGCTGCCTTCCAGTTGGAAGTACTGGTCGTCGTAGCCCTCGTAGAAGATGCGACCGCCGCCAACGTCGCGGAAATTGCTGGCGTCGGTCTGCTGCCCTAGCGCGCCGGTGTTCTCGCCCGTGTACCAATCGAGATAAGCGCCCCGGTCGGTGAAGCGATAGTAACGCGAGCAGGTGTTGCCCTGCAGGTTTTGGATCAATTCCCAGTCGCCTGCGATCGCATGCCAGCCGCCGCTTGCGCTTGCGCTCGTCCCGCCCTTGCCGCCGGTGGATCCGCCGCCTTGCGCTTCGGCGCGGGCGATCCATTCGCGCAGCTGCGCCTGCGCCGCGGCAGGCAGGGGCCCGCGGCTTTCATAGAGGCTGTACCAATAGGAATGGCCTTGCGGCGTGCCCTCGAACACGAAGGCGCCCAGCAAGGCTTCGTTGTCGCCGCCGAGCACTTGGCGCGCGATGCCGGCGTCGAAGTTCTCAGGCAGATAGCCGCTGGCGCTGGCGGCCGCGCGCGTGAAGGTGAAGGTGCCGGTGCGGCCCTCATTGTTGCGCAGCGTGCCGCTGATCGAGCCGTCGCTCTGGAACGCGCCGGAATAGACCGTGTTCGGCGGCTGCTCGATGCGCAGCCAGAAGGTGTTGCCGCGCACGTTCCAGCGGCCGGTATATTGGAAGTCCTCCATCGCGAAGGTGCCGTCCGGATTGAGGACGAAGACGCCGTTGCCGGGCTCGGCCCCGTCCCAGTGGAAGGTCGCGTTCCAGCGTCCGGACGAGTTGGCGCTGTTGGGTTGCGCCAGCGCAGCCGGCGCCGCGATGAAGAACACCAGCAGCAGCGCCGCACAGAGGCGCCAAGCGCTGTGGGTAAGAGATGCGATCATATCGGTCCGCTCCAAAGTGATGCCGCCGCGCGGCCTTGCGCGCGCTAACGCACGCGCTGGAAAGTGCAGTAGCGATTGCCTTGCGCGTCGGTGCGCACGAGTTGGCCGCCGACGACCTGGAAGTACTGGTCGTCATAATTGTTGTAGAAAATGCGGCCCCCGCCCATGTCGCGGAACGTGCCGCCGGACGTCTGTTCGCCCAGGCCTGCCGCGCTTTCGCCGGTGTACCATTGCAGGAAGGTGCCGCGATCGACGAACCGGTAGTAGCGCGAGCACGTATTGCCGCGCAGGTTTTCGGTCAGACTCCAGTCGCCGGCGATGGAACGCCATGCCGCGCCGCCACCGCCGCCGCCACCGCTGGCGCGCGTCATTGAGAAGGCGCCGCCAAAGCAGTCCGCCGTCGCCGGCACTGCGCCGGAAGCGGTGTTGCCCGAGATCGATCCTTGGTAGCGGCAGCGCGCTTCGCCGGTCGTGAATTGAGCGCTGAACGAATTGCCGCTCTGCGTCCAGTTTCCAGCTGAGCCGCCGTTCGAGTCGAACGTGCCGTTCGGACGCACCGTCCAGAGCGTGTCGCCGGTCTGGCCGTCGCTCCAGGTGACGTGCACGTTCCAGGCGCCGACAAAGGAGGCGGATGCCGGCGTGGCGCCGCCGCCATTGACGAGCCGATAGCCGCACTGCGGCTGCTCGCCGGCGTTTTCGCGCTGAATCCAATCCTGCAGCGCCGCGCGCGCCGCGCTGGGGAGCGGGCCCGAACCGTTATAGACATTGCGCCAGTATTCGGAGCCTTGTTCGGTCCAGCCCCAAGTGACGGCGCTGGCGAGTTGCTCGCGGTCGCCGTTAAGCGCCTGTTGCGCAGCGCTCGACGAAAAATCCGGCGGCAGCGGCGAGGACGCGCGCGGGCCGCCTGGTGGGTGCAGCATGCCGATCGCAAACGTGCCGCGTTCGCCGCGGTCGTTGGTCGCCGTGCCGGTGATGCGCTCGCCGTTGATGGTGGCGGTAATGACGTTGTGCGGCGCGTCGTCCTGGCGGAAGGTGATACGGTTGCCGGACAGCGTGTAGCTGCCGCCGCCGAGATCGCCCGCGGTGAGCGATGAACTCCAGCCCTGGTTCTGAAGGAAGAGGAGCCACGTGTCGGACGTGCCGCCGTTCGACCAGCTGATTTGGCCGCACCAGCCGCCATAAAGAACGTTCGATTGCGCCGAAGCAGGCGTACTGAGTCCCAGCGCCGCGGCGAAAATCGTGAAAACAAACACCAAGGCGCGTAGGACGTGCTTGGTTGCGAGCATGAGCTAACCCCCGTTTACGCGGGCTCCCTCGGCGTTCTCCTTTCGGAATCGCCGTCGCACGCGCTGCTTTCCCTCGCGGTCACAGTTGCATACGGGATCGGCGCGGAAAAGAGGCGATGTAACGGCGCTTTCGGATTTTTCGTGCAGGCGCAAACACAAGTTGTACAAAAGAAAGACGCCGGCGCGAACCGGCGTCTTTCCGAACTTGGCGGCCTCGCTTACGGCGTCGGCTGCGCCGGCGGCTCCTGCGCAGGCTGTTGAGCAGGCGGCGGCGTCAGCGGCACCGGCGCACCGCTGTCGTCGGGCGCAGCGGTTGTCGCGGTCGAGGTATCCGCGGTCGTCGCGGTCGCTGTGTTGGCCTCATCCTGCTCGCGCACGCGAATGCTCTGGATCGCGCCATTGGCTTCGATCGCGTGCTCGCTGTCCGGGAATTGGCGCAGGAACGCTTCATAAGTGGCGACGTCGCCCGCTTCCTGGGCGGCGTCCCAGCTGGTCGATTCAAGATTGCGCAGCGCTTCCTCCGCGGTCGTTTTGGCGGCGGCCGGCGGATTGGAGGCGATGAAGGCGCGGATCGCGTTGGCGTCGTTGGGGTCGACATTGTCCCAGGCGCTGGCGGCGGCCTGCGCGCCCTGTTGCTGCGACCAGAACCAGTAGCCGCCGCCGCCGAGCGCGGCGACAACCACGAAAGTGATGATGGCGATCATCATCATGCCGCCGCCCTTCTTGGGCTCAGCGGTCGCTTCATATTGACGTGCGGGCTGCGGTGCAGAACGCGGCGGCGGCGCTGAGCGCGGGGGCGGCGGTGGCGCAGCCGCGCGCTGCGGCTGCGGCGCGGGGCGCTGCTGTTGCGCGGCTGGGCGTTGTTGCTGCTGTGCGGGCGCCGCTTGCGCGCCGGCGCCACCCGCGGGTGTCGCGCCCGGCTGGAAGAAGCCGCTCGGCGGACGCGGTGTCGGCGGCGGCAAATTGGCGACGCCGGCCTTGCTGGTGATTTCCTTGGCCAGCTGGCGCCACGGCGCGAACTCTTCTTCGCCGCGCCAGCCGGTGAGATCGACGGCGGGTTCGGTGGTGAAGGGCGGCGGCGCCTTGGCGTTTTGCATCAGCGCGTGAATGATCTTGGTCTTGCCTTTGGCGAAGCTGACGTCGTCCGACATCTGCTGGGCGCCGACCGAGCGGGGAGACCAGAGCGCGACCGCGACGGGCACGCCCTTGAAGGCTTCCTTGAATTCGTCGCCGGTCTTTTCAAGCACGACCTCGAGCTTGGCCTGACGGATCTTCTCCGCCAGCGCCCGCGCGGGCAGCGTGTCATCGGGTGCGTGTACGATCACCACCGTCGGCATTCAGTTTTCCCCACTCTTTCAATTCAGTGCGCCTGGCCGCGCACCGCCCGGCCGGCAAGCTTTGACGCTCCCGGCGGGATTGTCCCCATATGCCCCGGAAGCCAGCATTAAGGGAAGGCCACAATGGCAGGGGTGGGGCCCGGCTAAGGCGGTCGAACCCCGGCCTCAAGCCGCCGCCCCCCGGGGAAGTCATCCCTATTCCCTAATTCCCCGGCGTAGCGTACTGCCCAGCGCCCATGACGATTGAACGACGCCTGAAAGAAACCGCCGAGCGGGTGAACATCGCGCTCGATGCGCTGTTGCCGAAGGCGGAGGGCCCCGAGGCGCGGCTGACGAGCGCGATCCGTTATTCGGCGCTCGACGGCGGCAAGCGCTTGCGTCCGTTCTTCACGCTGGAAGCAGGCGCGCTGTTCGACGCCGATGAAGCTGCACTGTTGCGCGCCGCGGTGGCGATCGAGTGCGTGCACACCTATTCGCTCATCCACGACGACTTGCCGTGCATGGATGACGACGATCTCCGGCGCGGGCGGCCGACGCTGCATCGCGAGTTCGATGAGGTGACCGCACTGTTGGCGGGCGACGCGTTGCTGACGTTCGCGTTCGAAATCCTGGCGGATCCCGCGACGCACCGCGACCCGCAAATGCGCTGCCTGCTCGTGAGCGGCTTGGCGCGCGCGGCCGGTCCGCTCGGCATGGTGGCGGGGCAGGCGGCCGATATGGCTGGCGCCGACATCGGTTCGGACTTGATCGCCGTGACGCGCATGAACCGGCTGAAGACCGGCTGCCTGATCAATTTCGCCGTCGATGCGGGCGCGACCATTGGCGTTGCGTCGGAAGCGGAGCGCACGGCGCTTTCGCGCTATGCGCACGACGTGGGGCTGGCGTTCCAGATGGTGGACGATCTGCTCGACGCCGAGGGCGTTGTCCGCGACACCGGCAAGGCGGTGCAGAAGGATCGCGCGCGCGGCAAGGTGAACTTTGTCACCGTGATGGGCGTGGAAGCCACGCGCGAGCGCGTCGGCATGCTGGCAAGCCAGGCCAAGCGGCATCTCTCACTGTTCGGTCCGCGCGCGACAACGCTGACCGACGCGGTCGATTTTATCGTGCAGCGGCGTTACTAGGCGCTTTCCCAGACAATTAACCCGTCGCTGCCGCGCACGGCCTTGCCGCTTGCGCCGACCGGCTCGCGCGCGCCGTCGGTGAGGAAGGCGATCATGCTTGCGTCATCAGCCGGCACGTAGGCGAGGAAGCGCGCGCCGCTTGGCGTCCGCGCAACGATGACGCCGTTTTTGGCCGCGCCGTCGCGGGCGTAGAAGACGGTGTAGGTTTCGATCGCTGCGGGGCCTTCATAGTCTTCGAGCAATGCCGGCGCGGGCCCACGTTGGGCGTCTGCTTCGGCTTGCACGCTTGGATCGTGCGGCGCGTTGATCGCAAGCGCCGGATCGCGGGAGACGATGATGGCGTGGCTGGTGGTGGCGAAGCCGCCATTGCCGAAGAGGAGGCCAGTGCGGCCGCGCTTGCGCAACGAGTCGGTCATCGCCGCGATGGCGTGGCTCATATAATTGCCGACCGGGCCGCCGCCGAAGGTGAGGCCGCCGAAAACGGTGATGTCGTTCTCAAGCGGCCAGCCGATCGCGCGCCGCGCCATCTTCGGCACGCATGGGAAGCAGGAATAGAGCTCGGCGTAATCGAGATCGGCGCTGGTCAGGCGGTTGCGTGCAAGCGCCGCGCGCAGCGACGTTTCCAGCGAGAGGGAGCGGTCGATGCGGTCGCGCGCCAGCACATCACCGGGCTCACGCGCGGCGGCGCCGTGGCCGACATAAATGAGCTGCGTTTCGCGTGCGCCCATTTGCCTGGCCTTGGCCAAGCTCGCGACGATGAAGCCTGCGCCCTGGTTCACCGAGGAGTTGGCGACCATCAGCTTCGTGTAGGGGAAAGCGATCGGCCGATTGTCGGCCGAGACGGCGAGAATTTCCGCAGGCGTCACCGCTTTGCGCAGCCAGGCGCCGTCGCTCTCCGCCGCCACGCGCGACATGCCGGCCCAAAGTTCGGCGCTCTCGGCTTGCGCTTGCGCCAAGGTTTGCCCCCAGGCCGCGCGGCAGGCGTTTTCGTACAAGGGGTAGATGTCCGTCGGCGCCACGACGCCGTAACGCTCGCGGCCCGGCCGCGCCGCCTGCACCGCGCGCGCTGCGGAAGCGCGCACGGCGTTTTCACCCGCTGCGCGCTGTGCGGCGGTGCGCAGCGCTTCGCCGCCGGCGATGGCCGCGCTCGCAATCTCCCCTGCGGCGATGCGGTTGGCCGCGTCGTTCAGCAGGGCGACGGGACTGTCGCCCATCGGATAGCGGGTCTGCTCGCACAGACGCGGGCTGGCGCCGATCAGCTCCGCCAGCGGCTTCGAGCAATCGCCCAAAGCCGGGAACGAGAGCTGCGCCACGGTCGAGAGTGAATCCAAGCCGCCGAGCCAGCCGCCGCCGGCGTCTTCGTCCGCGCGCTCGAGCGCCGCGTGCATGAGTTGAAGGGAGTCGAGGCCTTCTGCGCCGTCGGCCGGGCGATCGTTGATCTGGCCGACGCCGACAATCACCGGGATGCGCGTCTCGTCTCTGGCCATGTTGAAGCTCCCGCTACGGCGCCTATCGGGCCCAGCCGCGCGCGCTATCATGCGTCCATGATGAACACGCCGCTTTGCCAGAGGCTAGGCATAGAGTTTCCGCTGTTTGCGTTCTCGCACAGCCGCGATGTTGTCGCGGCCGTGTCCAAGGCGGGCGGCATGGGTGTGTTCGGCGCGGTGGCCTATACGCCGGAGCGCTTAAAGGAAGAGTTGGACTGGATCGATGCGCATGTGGGCGGCAAGCCCTGGGGCGTCGATCTCATCGTGCCCAACAAATTCGAGGGCAAGGGCGAGGGGCTGTCGAGCGAGCGCTACGCCGCGGGCATTCCGCAACAGCACAAGGATTACGCCGCCGCGATTCTGGCGCGTCATGGCGTCGACGCATCGCAGCTGGAGGCGCTGCGTCAGAACGCCGGCGGCTTCGCGCAGAATCTCAGCCACGAGGGCGCGGCGCGCAGCCTGGAGATCGCGTTTCAATATCCGATCAAATTGATCGCCAACGCGCTGGGCGTGCCGCCGCCGCTGATGCTCGAACTTGGCAAGCAACATGGTGTTGCGGTTGCCGCGCTGGTCGGCGCGAAAGAGCACGCGCTGGCGCAGGTGGCGGCGGGCGCCGACATTCTCATCGTCGCCGGCAGCGAAGCCGGCGGTCATTGCGGGGAAGTGTCGACACTGGTGCTGGTGCCGGAAGTGGCGCAAGCGCTCGCCGGCATTGGCAGCACCACGCCGATCCTCGCCGCCGGCGGCATCGTCACAGGCGCGCAGATGGCGGCCTGCATGGCGATGGGCGCGTCGGGCGCCTGGTGCGGCTCGGTGTGGCTGACGACGCCGGAGAGCGAGACCAATCCGGTGGTGAAGCAGAAGATGCTGGCGGCGTCCTCGCGCGACACGGTGCGCTCGCGCTCGCGCACCGGCAAATATTCGCGCCAGCTGCGCTCGCCGTGGACGGACGCGTGGGAGAACGACGAAGCGCCGGCGCCGTTGCCGATGCCGTTGCAAAGCATGGTGAGCGAACCGGCGCTGCGCTACGTGGATAAGCTCGCACAATCGGGTCACGCCGGTGCGACTGAGCTTGCAACGTACTGGGTCGGGCAGGGCGTTGGGCTCATGAACGAACCGCTCTCGGCCGGCGCGGTGGTGCAGGCGTTCAAAGAAGACTTCCTGCGCGCCGCGGAGCGGCTGGCGGCGACGCTCGGGGGTTAGGCCTGCACAGAAAATCCCCGTCCCCTGCGCCGCCTAGCCGCAGTCCGCCGCGAAAAAATCCTTGTTCCGGCTGTGGTTGCGCGGTCGCATTGGGACCCGAACGAGGCTAGTTTGGCGGCACGACCGTTGCTGCTTTGAGGCCCCATGGCGCCCAATACTCCGTTGCTCGACACCGTGAAGCTGCCCGCCGATCTGCGGAAGCTTGAGCCTGAGCAATTGCGCCAGCTGGCCGACGAACTCCGGGCCGAGACCATCTCGGCGGTGTCGGCTACCGGCGGGCACTTGGGCGCGGGGCTGGGCGTGGTCGAACTCACGGTGGCGCTGCACTACGTCTTCAATACGCCGCGCGATGTGCTGATCTGGGACGTCGGCCATCAGGCTTATCCGCACAAAATCCTGACCGGGCGGCGCGACCGCATTCGCACGCTGCGGCAGGGCGGGGGCTTGTCCGGTTTCACCAAGCGCAGCGAGAGCGAATACGATCCGTTCGGCGCGGCGCATGCGGCGACCTCGATCTCGGCCGCGCTGGGCTTCGCCGTCGCGCGGGATAAGCGGGGCGACGACAATCATGTGATCGCCGTGATCGGCGACGGCTCGATGTCGGCGGGCATGGCGTACGAGGCCATGAACAACGCCGCCGAGACGACCAAGCGCCTGATCGTCATTCTGAACGACAACGACATGTCGATCGCCCCGCCGGTGGGCGGCATGTCGAGCTATCTGGCGCGGCTGGTGTCGTCGAAGACCTATCGCCGCATGCGCAAGGCCGCGAAGACGGTCGCCTCGGCGCTCGGCGAGACGATCCACGACGTCGGCAAGAAGGTCGAAGAATACGCGCGCACGTTCGCGACCGGCGGCACGTTCTTCGAAGAGCTTGGGTTCCACTATCTGGGGCCGTTCGACGGCCACGACGTCGACAATCTCCGCCGCGTGCTGGAGAACGCCAAGGAGTTCGACGGCCCGGTGCTCATCCACGCCGTCACCAAGAAGGGCAAGGGCTACGCGCCGGCGGAGAACGCGGCCGACAAGTATCACGGCGTCACCAAGTTCAACGTCGTCACCGGCGAGCAGAGCAAAGGCGCGTCCGTCCCCAGCTACACCAAGGTGTTCGCGCAGGCTTTGGTGCGCCAGGCCGAGAAGGACGAGAAGATCGTCGCCATTACCGCGGCGATGCCGTCGGGCACGGGGCTCGATACCTTCGGCACGAAATTCCCGGACCGCACCTATGACGTCGGCATCGCCGAGCAACATGCGGTGACGTTCGCGGCGGGTCTCGCGGCGGACGGCATGAAGCCGTTCTGCACGATCTATTCGACCTTCCTGCAGCGCGGCTACGACCAGGTCGTCCACGACGTCGCCATCCAAAAGCTGCCGGTGCGCTTCGCCATGGACCGCGCCGGCCTCGTCGGCGCCGATGGCGCGACGCACGCAGGTTCGTTCGACATTGGCTATCTGGGCGCGCTGCCGGGTTTCGTGCTGATGGCGGCGGCGGACGGCAACGAGCTTTCCCGCATGGTCGCCACTTGTGCGCAGATCGACGATACGCCCTCGGCCGTCCGCTATCCGCGCGGCGATGCGGAGGGCGTCCTGGGCGCCGACGCCGACGTGCCGCTAGAGATTGGCAAGGGCCGCATCGTGCGCGAAGGCACCAAGGTGGCGCTGTTGAACTTCGGCACGCGCATGGCGGAAGCCGCGAAAGCCGCCGACAAGCTCGGCGCCATGGGTCTTTCCACCACGCTCGCCGACGCGCGCTTCGCCAAGCCCCTCGACGAGGACCTGATCCGCCGTCTCGCGCGCGAGCACGAAGTGTTGCTGACCATCGAAGAGGGCGCGGTCGGTGGCTTCGGCGCGTTCGTGCTGCATTTCCTGGCGCGCGACGGCGGCCTGGACAAAGGCCTGAAGATCCGCACGCTGACGCTGCCGGACGTGTTCCAGGATCACGACAAGCCGGAAGCGCAATACGCAGCGGCCGGCCTCGATGCGGACGCCATGGTGGCCGCGGCGCTGCTCGCGCTCGGGCGCGGCGTCAACGAAAACCGGGCCTAGCCATCCTCCCCGCTATGCGGGGAGGGCCCCTTTCAGTCTCGCGCTCTCGCACTCGCCAGCTGCCCCATGAATGGGGAGCATGAGAGCCACCGCGCGCGTGATCAAGCCAGGCCTTCGCCGCGAACACGGCCACCACGGCCAGCGCCGCCAGCGTCAGCGCGCGTTCGCTCGAATAGCTCCCGTCGGCGCAGCGGCCGAGCGCGCCGGTCAGCAGCGCCAGCGCCGCCAGCGCGGCGGTGACGCCGGCGACCAGGAGCGCGGCGGCGCCCAATCCCGGCGCGAACGCGCCCAGCGCGAAGATCCCGGCGCCCAGCGCAATCAGTGAAAACGACTTCGCCCAATGCAGCATGACGAACGCGAAACGAGCGCCGCCGCGCCCGCGTTCCGCACCAATCCGCGTGCGCAATGAACCTCGAGCAAGCCTCCTCCTCGATGGAGGAGGCGCCGCGAAGCGGCGGAGGAGGTGCGCCCTCAGTGTTGCGGGGTGCGCCTCCGCAGGCTCACTCGTCACTACCGAGGGCGCACCTCCTCAGTCGCCGCTGCGCGCCGACAGCTCCTCTATTGAGGAGGAGCGGGACAGCGCTGACACGCGCGCGCTTTTGTGAGAGAATGGCGCCGTCATTACGCGACGGAGGTAGTCCCATGGCCAAGGGTCAGATGCGCTCCAACAAGGAAAAGCGCAAACCGAAGAAAGAAAAGGACGCGAAGAAGAAATAAGCGCGGCGTCCGCGCTGAAAGCGAAAACCCCTCCGCGAAAGCGGAGGGGTTTTGTTTTTTGGAAGCAGCGTGGGGTCAGTGCACCCGCGGCCCTTCGCGCTCCGGCGCGTGCCTCCCGCCGTGCTTCACTTCTTCCAGTTTGCCTTCGATCCGCTGTTCGCCGCTCACCAGGCGGTCGAGCGCGACGCCCAGGAAGGCGCGGGTGTCGGCGGAGAGGTCGGTGTCGCGCATGGCTTTGCGGATTTCGTCGCGCAGATAGCGTTCGCCGCGCTCGACTTCGGCCAGCGCCGCTTTGACGTCGCGGTCGAAGACCGCGCGCACGTCGAGAAAGACCTTGTGCGCGGCGCCCAGGAGCGAGCCCTCGTGGGCGGGCTGGCCGCCGAGCTCGCGCACCATTTGCTGCGTGTCCGCCAGGAGGAGATTGCGCTCTTCGATGGTCGCTTCGATCGGCGCGCGCGCGCCGGCGTCGTGGGTGAGATCGGCGGCGCGGGCATAGAGACGGCGCGCGTCGAGGAGGATGGTGATGATGTGATTGAGCTTGGCGATGTCGGTGCGGGTGGCGGTCATGGCGGGGTCTCCTGGTGGAGCAACATGGGGAGGCCGGAGCAGTTCCGGGAACGAGGAATGGGGAGTGGGGAGTAGGGAGTGGGGAATAGGGAGTGGGGCGCCGTGCGCGCGACAGTCTCCGTCGCCCTCTACTCCCCATTCCCTATTCCCTTTCGAACAAACGAACGGCCCGAGCTTCGTGCTCGGGCCGTGAGGGGCGCGCGGGGGAAACGGAATTAGTTGTTGTCGTCCGAGGTGGTGTTGTCGGGATCGACGCGGTCGCCGGCTTCGTCGAGGCCTTCGCTCGCGTCGTTGCGCACTTCTTCGCTGGTTTGCTGCGCCACGTCTTGGGCGCGATCACCGGCGGTTTCGAGCGCGTCGCCGGTGTTTTCGGCCAGCTGCGAGACGTTGTGGTCGATGGAGGCGCCCATCTTTTCGGCCGACCAGTCGTTCTTCACCCAGGCGTAGGTGAGGATCGCGACGCCGGCGATGATGGCGACAGTCGCCGCTGTGCCGCCGCCGCCGACCGCGCCGTGCCCCGCACCGCGGAAGGCGCCGAACAGGAGCGACAGAACGAAGAGGGCGAGGAACACCCAGAAGAGAATGACGGCGATGCCGCTGAAGGTGGCGGCGAGCCCGCCGAACCCGAATACCGCAGCTACGAGTGCGGCGACGAAGAAACCGATTGCCCAGCCAAGCATGGGACTGCTCCAGTGTGGTTAGCGCGAGTTTCCATCAAACGCTAAGCGGGGAACTGGGTTCCGGCATGGCGATCGGCCGTCGCTCGTGGGCAGTCGGGCTCACGGAATTGTGTGGGCGCCTCGGGGGCGAAGCTACAGGCGCCGGCGTGTGCCGCGTTCGCCCCTCAGTCATCGTGCAATGCACGATGACAGCTCGCCCGCACGGGAGCGCACGTGCGCCAGTTGGTGATTGGTTGGCGCCGCCGTCAGATCGGCATGCGCAGGATTTCCTGATAGGCGGAAATCACCTGGTCGCGAACGGCGATGACCGTCTGCAACTGCGTCTCCGCCGCGGCAATGGCGGTGACGACGTCGACGATGTCGGCCTGGCCCGCGGCGACCGCCAGCGATTGCTGTTCGGCGACATTGGCGCTTTGCCCGGCCTGGCGCACCGCTTCCTGCACCAGTTGGCCGAAATCGACGCCGCCGGCTTCGCCGTTGGCGGCGCTGGAAGCGCTGCGCTGCGTCTGCTGGTAGGCGCGCGCGACTGAGACCGGATCGATCGCCATGGCTTACTTCCTCAACAATTCAAGCGCGCGCGAGGTCATGCCGCGCGCCGCTTCGATCATGTTCAAATTGGCTTCGTAGGCGCGCTGCGCATCGCGCATGTCCATCATCTCGACCAGCGTGTCGACGTTGGGCAGGCGCACATAGCCGTCTGCATCGGCGGCCGGATGCGAAGGATTGTACTCTTCGCGGAAAGCGCTCATGTCGAGCGTCGAGCCCAGCACGCGCACGCCTTCGGCGCCGCTGGCCAGCGTGGTGCTTTCCAAAAGCGGGATGCGGCGGCGGAACGGCTCTTCGTTCGGGCTCGTGCCGGTGGAGCTGGCGTTGGCGACGTTTTCGGCGGCGAGCCGCATGCGGGTGGTCTGGGCGCGCATGCCGGAGGCGGCGGCGGTGATGACGGCGTTGATGTCGGTCATCTAGATCACCTCAGCGTCCCGGCGCGCGCGCGGCGAGGCGCACGAGTTCCAGGCCTTTTTGATAGAGCGCGAGCCCGGTCTCAAACTGCATGCGCGTTTCCGAGGCGCGGGCCATTTCGTCTTCGAGCACGACCGCATTGCCGTCGATCGTCGTCTCGCTGTCGTTCCTGGTGACGACGTTGACCTGGCCCGTGCCGCCGCCGGCGACCATGTGGCCGGGCGCGGTGCGCGACATTTGCAGGCCGCCCCCGTGCGCCTGCGAGGCCAGCATGCGCTCGAAACCCGCGGTGTCGAGATCGCGCGGGCGGTAGCCGGGGGTCGAGGCGTTGGCGATGTTCTCGGCGATCAGCCGCTGGCGCTCCGACAGCTGATCGAGCCGGGTGCGCAACAAGCTGAAGAAGGGGGAGTTGGCGAGATCCACGCGAACGACTCAGGGCTGCAAACTTTGCCTAGTCGAACCGATCATGGTTAAGCGGGATTTAAACCGACGGCAGTTCGTTAACCTCTGATTTACCAAACCGGCAGAGCCAGGAACCGCTCCAGAATGGAGGCGGGACGTGGATTGGACGGATTGGGCGCGGACGGTTTTTGCGCTTTTGGCGACATTGGCGCTGATTGGCGGTGCGGCCTACGTCGCGCGCCGCTTCGGCATGCTGTCGAACATCACCGGCAAAGGCGTGCGGCGCGTGAACGTGGTCGAGAGCCTCATGCTCGATCCGCGCCGGCGGCTGCTGGTGGTCCGGTTCGACGACCGCGATCACCTCATCCTGCTCTCGCCGACGCGCGATCTTCTGGTCGCCGACGTCGCTGCGAAGATTGAACCGGCGCCAGCGCCTGCGGCTGCGGAGACCAATACGTGAAGCGCGCCATTTTTTTCTCACTGCTGCTTGCGTTCGCGCTGTTTGCCGGCGGCGACGCCTTCGCGCAGAACGCCGAGCCGGCGCTCTCGATCAATCTGGGCACGGGCGAGGGGCTGACCGCGCGGGTGCTGCAACTGACCGCGCTCATCACGGTGCTGTCGCTGGCGCCCTCGATCCTGATCATGACCACGAGTTTCGTGCGCATCGTCGTGGTTCTGTCGCTGCTGCGCACCGCCATCGGTCTGCAGCAGGCGCCGCCGAACGTCGTCATCGTCTCGCTCTCGCTCTTCCTGACCGCGTTCGTGATGCAGCCGGTGTGGCAGCAATCTTACGATGCGGGGATCGGCCCGGTGATGCGCGAGGAGATGCCGCTCGACGAGGCGTTTCCGCGCATCGTCGAGCCGCTGAAGCGCTTCATGGTGGCGCAGACGCGCGAGCAGGACCTCGCGCTGTTCATCGACATGGCGCATCTCGACACCCCGCCCGCCAGCGCCGAGGAGACGCCGCTCCGCGTGCTGGCGCCGGCGTTCATGGTGTCGGAGCTCAGACGCAGCTTCGAGATCGGCTTCATGCTGTTCGTGCCCTTTCTCATCATCGACCTCGTGGTGTCGTCGCTCTTGATGGCGATGGGGATGATGATGATGCCGCCGGTGACGATCAGCTTGCCGTTCAAGCTCATCTTCTTCGTGCTGGTGGACGGCTGGCGGCTGGTCGCTGGCAGCTTGATCGAGAGCTTTGCCGCTGGCGTCCCGCCGGGCGGTTAGTTTCCGACGTCGATATGAAAATGCCGCCTGGACGGCGGCTGCGGGAATCGCTGTTGCAGGCGCGCAACAGCGCGCTTGCGCGGGGGTGGCCCGCGCTATCGAGCGGCTTAGCGCTCGATGCCGAGGTCGGCCATCAGCAACGCCTTGAAGTCGTCCTTGCGGACGAACATTCGGCTCCATGCATCGGCCAGGGCTCTAAACAGCGACATTTCCTACTCTCCCTGAGCTGTCCCAGGGCTCCCTACGTTGTGGCGACCGGTTCGGTTCCAGCAGCCTTGCAACAAAGATGGCCTGGATTCGGGTAAATGGATGCTTCGTCTGGAAAGACACTCTCAGTGTTGCCGCGTGAGCACGCTTTTCGCCCTCGTAGGGTAGCCCGTTCTCGCGTTGCGGCGACTTAATCGCGTCGCTGTTGAGAGCGCCGCCAGCGGAAACGCCGCATTAACCATGACAGGCGTCCCTGGGGCATTGGCCGGCAGAATTTGCCGAGCCCGATGGAGGCCCCATGAACGGTGCGGAAGTCCTCGATTTCGGACGCGACGCGATCTGGGTCACGATCCTGGTGGCAGCGGGGCCGATGATCGTCGGGCTCGTCGTGGGCCTCGTCGTCTCGCTGCTGCAGACGCTGACTCAGATCCAGGAGCAGACACTGGTCTTCGTGCCGAAGATCCTGGCGATCTTTCTGGCCATCCTGCTCTTCCTGCCGATCATGGGCGGCCTCCTGGGCGGCTTCATGAATGACGTCTTCGAGCGCATCGCGGCGTTCTGATGAAGAGAGGCAGTAGGCAATGGGCAGTAGGCAGTAGGGGCGCAACAGCCTGCGGCGGGCTCGCGCGCTCTACTGCCTACTGCCGACTGCCCGCTGCCTGCGCCGCGGAGCGGCGCCCATGACACTCACGCTCTACGGCGTCGACATCTGGTCCGTCTCGCTCCTGTTCGCACGGGTGGGGGCGATGTTGATGCTGCTGCCGGGCTTCGGTGAGACCGCGGTGCCGCCACGGGTGCGGCTCGCGTTTGCGCTGGCGTTCTCGATCTGCCTTGCGCCGACCATCGCCGACCGCATCCCTGATCCGGTCAACTCGGCCTGGGGCATGAGCCTGCAGGTGGCGACCGAGACGATGATCGGCGTGCTGCTGGGCGGCGCCGCGCGCTTCCTCATCTCGGCGCTGGCGACAGCGGGCCAGTTGATCGGCCTCGAACTCGGCCTCGCCTTCGCGCAGACGGCCGACCCGACCATGACGCAATCGGGTCAGGTGCTCGCGGTGTTCATGAGCCTGATGGGCGTGGCGCTCATCTTTGCGACCGGGCTTGATCACATGTTCCTGCAGGGGATCATCGGCTCCTACAGCGTCATTGCGCCGGGGGCCCCGGCGCCGGTGGGGGATGCTGCGCAACTGGCGCTCGAGGCGGTGTCGACCTCGTTCCGCGTCGGGTTTCAGATCGCCATGCCGCTGCTGGCGGCGGGCCTCATCTTCCGCCTCGGCATGGGCGTGCTGTCGCGCCTCATTCCGCAGATACAAGTGTTCTTCGTGGCGCTGCCGCTGCAGGTGCTTGGCGGCCTGGTGGTGCTGGCGCTGGGGCTTTCCACCGGCATGCTGATCTGGCTCGACAGTCTCGAGCGCTATGCGACGTGGCTCAGGTGACGCATGGCCGCTGACGACGACGATCGCACAGAAGAGCCGACACCGCGAAAGCTCGAACAGGCGCGCGAGAAGGGCGACATCATCTATTCGCCGGAAGTGGGCGCGGCGCTTTCGCTGATCGCGGTGACGGCGCTGATCGCCTGGATGTCGGGGCCGATTCTGAGCGGCATGGCGCATTCGCTGATCGGTTTCCTCTCGATGCCGGGTCAGCTCTCCTCCGATCCGCAGGCGCTGCGCGCGATCGGCGCGGCGGCCGGGCTGCGTGTCGGCGGCATACTGGGGCTGGCGATGTTGGCGCTTGCTGGCGCAGGCGTAGCTTCGCGCTATCTGCAGGACCGGCCGACTTTCACCGGCGAACGGCTTTCGCCCAAGCTCGACAAGCTCAATCCGGCGAAGGGTTTCGAGCGCATCTTCGGGCAGGCGGCGGTTTCGCAATTCCTGAAGTCGCTGGCCAAGCTCGGCATCGTCGGCGCGGCTTTGGTGTGGTCGTTGTGGCCGCACGACGCGGCGCTCGAGCGCATCGGGCTCATGGATCCGGCGGCGCTGCTGCCGTATCTGCGCGACCGCGCCGTGGCGCTGATGATCGCACTCGCATCGGCCGCCGCATTGCTGGCGGCGATCGATTACGTGTTCACGCGCCAGAGCTACATGAAGAAAATGCGCATGAGCCGGCGCGAGATCAAAGAAGAGATGCGCCAGAGCGAAGGCGACCCGATGGTCAAGGCCAAGCTCCGCATGATCCGCAACGAGCGCTCGAAACGGCGCATGATGCAGAATGTGCCGAAGGCCAGCGTCATCATCACCAACCCGACCCACTACGCCATCGCGCTGCGCTACGAGCCGACCGAGATCGGCGCGCCGGTGTGTCTGGCCAAGGGGGTCGATGCGGTCGCGCAACGGATTCGCGAGATCGCGCAAGAGCACGACATTCCGATCGTCGAAGACCCGCCGCTGGCGCGGGCGCTGTTCGCGACGGCCGATCTCGACGAGCCGATTCCACGGGAACATTACGAGGCGGTCGCCAAGGTGATCGGCTTCGTCATGCGTTTGGCGCGCCGCCGTGGCCGCCGGCGCACGCAATTGTAAGGGAGAACCGCAATGGCGGATGGATTCCCACCAGGGCCGAGCCGTGATCCCGCTCCCGAATCGGGGTCAATTGGCGCCCAAATGACCGACCACGCAGAAACTCCCCCGCCGCGTCCAGGCGGGCGGCTCGATCCGCTCCAGATCCTGTTCTGGGCTGCGGTCGCCGTAGGCGTCGGCGCCGCGGGCGTCGCCATCACCGCTGGACCGAGCGTCGGGCGCGCCGGCGCGGTGTTGCTGGTGCTCGTCGCGGCTGTCGGCATGGTGCTCTTCTTCTGGATGTCGCGCGGCGCGGGCAGGAAGCACGGCGCCTTTCCGGAGCGTGGCGCGATCGAGGCGGCGGCGCTGTCCTCGGGGAAGAACGAATTCATGGTGGTGGAAGCGCTCGACGAAGCGGCGCTGATCACCGACCGCGCGCTCTCGCCGCTGGCGGCGAATGCGGCCTATGTGACGATCGCCGAGGCGGCGGGCGTGCTGGGGGAAAGTGATCGTCCGCCGATGATGTCGCGCCTGTTCGGCGCTGACCCGCTGTTGTCGGCGCCGATGTTCCGCTTGTCGAAGGCGGCGGGGCAGGGCCAGGCGCGGCGCGAGGAATTGCCGCCGACGTCGCTCTTCTCCGGTTCGGAAAGGCAAGTGCGCTACGAGGCGAGCGTCGGGCCGATGCCGGGCGGGCGGGTCTTGTGGCGCCTGCGCGAACTCGGCGTGCAGGAGGGCGAAGGCGCCGAAGACGCGCGCCAGCTTTTCCTCGATGATGCGCCGATCGGCTTTTTCGCCGCGCGCAGCGACGGGACCGTCATCTACATGAACCGCGCTTTGCGCGCCGTGCTGGGGGTGGGCGAAGACCCCTCGACGCTCAGGGTGAAGGATCTGCTGAAGGAAGACCCGGCGCGCCTGGTGCGGCGGGACCGCCGCGGGTTCGGCCCCTCGCGCACGCGCATCACGCTGAAAGCGCGCGACGGCGTGGAGACGCAAGCTTCCGCGATGACGTTCTGGCCCGCCGAAGGCGGCGACGACGCGGCGCGGACGATGGTGTTTTTCTCCGACGTCGAGACGCCGGAGACGCCGGTGGTGGTGCGGGCGGACGGCGCGCCGGCGGATGGCGTGTTCGCGCATGCGCCGTTCGGGCTTGCGGTGCTGGACGCCGCCGATCCGGCGATGGCGATGCTGATGGATAGCAATGCCGCGCTGATGGAAATGACCCAGGGCCGTGCGGCGCCGGGCGTCGCGTTCGCGGATCTGTTCGATGCGTCGGAAGGGCCGTCGGCGCTGGCGCAGCGCCTGCGCTCGACCATGAACGAACCCAGCGTGCTGATGCTGGCGACGCAGCCGCCGACCGCGGCGCACGTGCACTTCGCGCGCGGCGCGGATGGGCGGGGCATCGCGTATGTCCTGAACGTCTCCGAGCAGCGCGAACTGGAAAGCCGCCTCGTGCAGTCGGAGAAGATGCGTGAGATCGGCGAACTGGCCGCGGGCGTCGCGCATGACTTCAACAATCTGCTGACCGTCGTCATGCAGACCTGCTCGTACCTCTTGCGCCGCCACCCGGTGGGCGATGCGGATTATCCGCTGCTCCGGGAGATCAACGACAACGCCACCTCGGCGCGCGAGCTTTCGGAAATGCTGCGCGCCTATGCGCGTCAGCAGACGCTGGCGCGGGAAATCTTCGAAGTCGGCGACTTCGTCGGCGCGCGCCAGGAGCTGATCCGGCGCATCACGGGCGAGCACATCAAGTTCGAGATCAAGCACGGCCGCGACATCCCGTTCGTGAAGGTGGACAAGACTCAGCTCGAGCGCGTGATCGTGAACCTCGCCACCAATGCGCGCGACGCGATGATGCCGAAGGGCGGCGGGCTGCCGAAGGACGGGCGTCTCACCATCCGCACGCGGCGTGCAACGGCGGAGGAAGCGCGTGCGCTCGGTCACAATCCGGTCGAGGACGGCGAATACGCGCTGATCGAAGTGGAAGACACTGGGAGCGGCATCAAGCCGGAGCACGCGGCGAAAATCTTCCGCCCGTATCACTCAACCAAGGACGCCGGCAAAGGCACGGGGCTTGGCCTTGCGACCAGCTACGGCATCATCAAGCAATCGGGCGGCTACATCTTCTTCTCGACCAAGCTCGGTCACGGCACCACGTTCCGCATCTTCCTGCCGGCCTATACGCCGACCGCCGAAGAGACGCTCGAAATGGCCGAGAAGGAGCGCGCGCTGATCACGCCGCCGACCAAGGACGTCGCCGGGCGCGGCAAGATTCTCTTCGTCGAAGACCAGATCGCCGTGCGCCGCTCGATCGCGCGCAATCTGCGCGACTGCGGCTACGAGGTCGAAGAGGCCGAGAACGGCGAAGAGGCGCTGGAGATCATGGGCGCCAAACGCGGCGCGTTCGACATGATCATCTCGGACGTGTCGATGCCGATCATGACCGGCCCGGAGATGCTGCAGGAAGCGGAAGCCGACATGATCGGCAACGCCAAGGTGCTCTTCCTCTCCGGCTACGCGCCCGAAAGCTTCAGCCACATGCTGGAGCAATATCCGGTGCATTATATGAGCAAGCCGGTGACCATGGAGCAGCTGGTCGGGCGGGTGAAGGAGCTGCTGGCGGCTTAGGCCGCGTGCGCACGAAGTGATTTGCCTGCTCCGGGCTTGCGCTCAAGATGAGTGTGGCCATGGATCGACGTGCAGCTCTCTTTATCATCGCGGCGGCGCTCGCGATTGCGCTGTGGGCGACCTCGCGACCTCCGCAGGCGATGGTGGTTTTTAGCGAGACGCCCGTCTGGGACGCGAACGTCATGCGCTACGAGAGCGGCCCGTGCGCCCATCGCGAGAATGGCAAGGCGCCAGTCGTGTTCGTGACTGTGCGGTCTCGTCAAGATCAGTCGTTGGCGATCTGGGCGCACCGACAAGATTGGCCAGCGGATCCGGTGCCGATGGTGACGGAAGCGCGGCTCAGTGGTTCACTGCCACCGGTTCTCCCCGTCAATTCCATGAGCGCGGCCGCGCCGTTCCAAGACGTGCGCGGCCTGGCTCGTCTCATTGATGTGACCAAGGATCGGCAGCGAGACGCGATATGCATCATGCTGCGCGCAGATCAATCGCTCAAAGCTGGGGATGTTTACCGCGTGGCCGCTGCGCTGCAGGAGACCGCTGGCAGCGACGTCGTGTTGTTCTCGGAGTTGGCCGCGAACTAGCGCTACGTCGCGCGCATGCCGCCCTTCGCAGCTTGCAAAAACAACCAGCCCGATCCCGCGAACAGCGCCGGGAAGAAGCCTGAGCCGATGGCGATGCCCCGGAGCGTGTCTTGCGCGTCCGCACCCCAACGGAAGATGAGCGCGCCCAAGCCCACCGACACCAGCGCGATCGCCGTTGTGTACATGGCGACAGCCATGCCGCGGGCGCGGAAGCCAGACATCGCTGCGCCCATGGGCGCGATCGCGAGGGCGGCGAAGTAGAGATAGTTCGCGCCGTTCTGTTCGTCGCCGATAATGCCGACGGCGAGCGCGCTCCACACCACCATGAAAGCCGCCGCCGCGGCGACGAGTACGCCGGCGCGGTAGAAGGTGTTGGATGAGAGCAGCATCGCCAACACCACGACGCCGCCCGCGACGCCAACCATCGCGCCGAAGACGACGAAGTCGAGCAGAGTCCAGTTCATGCGCACCCTCCAGAATGAACTGACGGGGCGTGTAGCCACGCCCCGTGCAGCCCTGAGGAGGGATTTCAGCACTTATTGTGCAGCCGGATTACGAGCAGCCTTCGACGTTCTGGATGCTCGGTCCGCCGGCGTGGACGGCGGTGACGCGGCCTTGCGCGTCCGTTTCGTAGCGAATGCCGCGCGCGCTGGCGTCTTGCACGAATGCCCCGGCGCTGGCGGGCGCGCCGGACGTCCACACCGTGATGTACTCTGCGCCGGCGACGTATTTGTGCGGTTCGCTCATGGCGCTCGCGCCATAGGCGGCTTTGATTTCAGCGGCGGTGCTGCCGATTCCGAAGCCGCGATCGGTCTTGAGGTCGGCGTTGTTGCGCAATGTGATCGAGGTGAGACGATCCTGTTGGATCATCACCAGCAAGCCGGTCGGCGCATTGGCGGGATGGAAGAGGTCGCAGGCCTGTGGATCGGGTCCGCCGACGGCGCCGGGCGTCGCGGTTGCACCGACGGCGGCGGTGACGTCAGCGCGGGTCATGCCGACGCGGAGCGCGCCCCAGCCCTCGGACGTGATTGCGTTGCTGTCGACCGGCGTTGTCGCCGTCACTGTTTCAGTGGCCGTCGTCGTGGGCGTGGCGGGCTGACCGCACGCGGCGAGAACGGCGGCAAGCGCCGCCGTGGCGAACAGATGATTCAAATGCATGGGAACTCCTCAGCGCACAAAGGGCGCGCAGTTCAGAGCGAAATGCGGGCCGCGCCGGGGAGTTCCAGTGATCCCGTGTTAACGCCCCGCCTTGTCGAGCGCGTCGAACTCGTCGGCGCTGAGGTCGATTGCGGCGGCGAGCGTGTTCTCTTCCAAGTGCTTCACTTTGCCGGTGCCGGGGATCGGCAGCATCACCGGGCTGCGCTTCAGCACCCAGGCCAGGGCGATCTGCGAGGGCGCCGCGTTCTTTGCGTGCGCGATCTTGTCGAGCACGGAGCCGGGCTTGGCGAGGTCGCCGGCGGCGAGCGGGTACCAGGGGATGAAGCCGATATTCTGCGCTTCGCAGTATTCGAGCACGTCTTCGCTCTGGCGGTTGGCGAGGTTGTAGAGGTTCTGCACCGTCGCGACCGGGAAGACCTTTTGCGCCGCCTTGATCTGCGCGACGCTGACTTCGCTTAGGCCCGCGTGTGCGATGATGCCGTCGTCGATGAGCGACTTGACCGCGCCGAATTGTTCATCGGCGGGCACTTTGCTGTCGATGCGGTGGAGCTGCCAGAGCTTGTGCTGCTCGACGCCCAGGCGCTTCAGGCTGCCTTTGGCGTCGGCGATGAGTTTCTCGGGCCGTCCGTCCTGACCCCAATCGTCCGGGCCCCCGCGCGTGAGCCCGCCCTTGGTCGCGATCAGCAGGCCGTCGTACGGATGCAGCGCTTCACGGATGAGTTCTTCGCTGACATGCGGGCCGTACGACTCCGCTGTGTCGATGAAGTTCACGCCGAGCTCGGGCAGGCGCTTCAACACACGCAGCGCCTCGGCCTTGTCCGACGGCGGACCCCAGATGCCGCGCCCGGTGACGCGCATGGCGCCGAAGCCCAAGCGGTTCACTTCATATTGGCCGCCGATCTTGAATTGGCCGGAGCGCGCAGCGAGCGCGGAGTCGAGTTGGGGCATGGAAAACGTCCTCGCGGGCGCGGAGGGGGCGCCGGTCGACGCCACATGGGTTTGCCGGGCGCGCCCGGCAAGCTCGGGTCAAGTTGACATTTAAGTCGTGGACGTAGGATCGGGCCGCTTGACGGTGGCGATCTTCGCGGCGCGGCGCGCTTCCAGGATCACGAGCTTATCGCTCGGCGGATAGACGACGACGCCGCCGTCGGCGGCGGTGACGAGCACCATGGTGGGATCGCCCTTCATCGGCGCGGCGGGGCGGGAGATGCCGGCGGTCTTCACACAGAACGTCCCATTGCCCTCCAGCGTGGCCGGAAGCCGGGCGCCTTTCGGCGGCAGAGCAGCAGTCGCTAACCAGCTCATTCAAGGCGTTCCTGGCCGACCCCTTGGAAACACTAATGCAAAGGCCGAGCCGCCGGGAAGGCCGAACGCAGTCGCCGATGTTCTGCTTGCGTTCCAGAACAAACATGGTACAAATGAGTCTCTGCCGCTGCTTCGGCAGGCGAGATGACGGGTCGGATGGCTTGGGGCGTGGACTCAGGCCTATGTGGAGCGGACACCATGGCGAAGCTGAAGCTTGTTGAGCAGGAAATGGAAACGGACAAGCAAAAGGCTTTGACCGCGGCCCTGAAGCAGATCGACCAGGCCTTCGGCAAAGGCTCGGTGATGCGCCTCGGCGAAAAGCCGGTTGTCGAGATCGAGGCGATCTCCACCGGCTCGCTGGGCCTCGATATCGCGCTCGGCATCGGCGGCCTGCCCAAGGGCCGTATCGTTGAAATCTATGGCCCGGAGAGCTCGGGCAAGACGACGCTGGCGCTGCACTGCATCGCCGAGGCGCAGAAGAATGGCGGCGTGTGCGCGTTCGTGGACGCCGAGCACGCGCTCGATCCGATCTATGCCCGCAAGCTGGGCGTCGATCTCGATGACCTGCTGGTCTCGCAGCCGGACACCGGCGAACAGGCGCTCGAAATCACCGACACTCTGGTTCGTTCCGGCGCGATCGACGTGCTGGTGGTGGACTCGGTCGCGGCGCTGACGCCGCGCGCGGAAATCGAAGGCGAGATGGGCGACAGCCTGCCGGGCCTGCAAGCGCGGCTGATGAGCCAGGCGCTCCGCAAGCTCACCGCTTCGATCAACAAGTCGAAGACGCTGGTCATCTTCATCAACCAGATCCGCATGAAGATCGGCGTCATGTACGGCAACCCGGAGACGACGACGGGCGGCAACGCGCTGAAGTTCTATGCCTCGGTGCGCCTGGACATCCGCCGCACCGGCCAGATCAAGGAACGCGACGAAGTCATCGGCTCGGAAACCCGCGTCAAAGTGGTGAAGAACAAGGTCGCGCCGCCGTTCAAGCAGGTGCAGTTCGACATCATCTATGGCGAAGGCGTCTCCAAGACGGGCGAGCTGATCGAACTCGGCGTGAAGGCCGGCGTCATTGATAAATCGGGGGCCTGGTACGCCTATGGCGGCCAGAAGATCGGTCAAGGCAAAGAAGCCGCGCGCCGGTTCCTGAAAGAGCATCGGGACGTCGCGATCGCCATCGAGGACGCTGTGCGTGGCAAGGCCAACGCCGTTGCGGACGCGATGTACTCGCCGCCGAACGATGAAGAAGAAAAGGACGCCGCCGAAGGCGTCTGATCCTGGGATTGCGCGAGCCTGATCGCGCAACACGTTTCGCTGGCCGGTTCGGGGGCGTTGCCGACCCGACCCCAAATGCCCTGGCCCGTCTCTGGGCCGGCCGGCGGATTCGTGTCTGAGCGGGAGGGGCCGATGGAGCCGCGCGTTTCGCTGATCACGTTGGGCGTCGCGGACTTGGCGCGGTCGCGGGTGTTTTACGAGACGCTTGGATTTAAAGCCTCGTCCGTAGGCGGCGGGCAGGTGGTGTTCTTTCAGCTTGGCCCGATGGCGCTCTGCCTGTTCGGGCGTGCGGAGTTTGCGCACGACGCCGGTGTGGCGGATGCGCCGACGGGTTTCGCCGGCATGGCGCTCGCGCACAATGTGCGGACAAAGGAAGCCGTTGATGCAGCGATCGCGGAGGCTGAGGCCGCGGGCGCGCGGGTGACCAAGCCGGCGGAAGATGCGCCGTGGGGCGGCCGCTCCGGGTATTTCGCCGATCCGGACGGCCATCTCTGGGAGGTCGCCTGGAATCCGCATTTTCCGCTGGCCGACGACGGCGCAATCAGGGTGCCGGATTGACGTCGGCGGACGCGGCGCTTCGGCGCCCTTTCCAGTGCGGTTGCAGGCGGCGCGCGCGACTTGTGACGGCGGGCACAGCGGCTCGCTCACCGCCCCCTTAGCTAGAGATCATCGCAATGAGGCGAGACGCTCGACTAGGGAGACGACAATGACGAAGTTCTACTGCCTGATCGCGGCGACCGCGTTGTTCGTGCCCTTTGCCTGGGCGGCGCTGCAGCAGGCCACGCAGATGATCTGATCGGGTTCACCCCATCGTCCTGAAAGGCGCGCGCCGTAAGGCTCGCGCCTTCTTCGTTTTTGGGCCGAGGCGAGCGTTTGTGCGGGTGGCGCCGGGGTGGGCGGGCGCCGGCGCACGCCTGCCGTGCGCCCGGGTCGGCTTGGCGTTCCGGGCGAGCCTACCTATACCAACCCGAACACCCGATTTGGCCCCAAGAAGGCACTCCGAGAACACATGCCGAGCGTCAACGATATCCGCCAGCAATTCCTGGATTTCTTCAGCTCACGCGGCCACGCGCTGCCGGGCTCGTCCTCCCTCGTGCCGCAGGACGACCCGACGCTGCTCTTCACCAACGCCGGCATGGTCCAGTTCAAGAACTATTTCACAGGCGCGGCCAAGCCGCCGTTCCCGCGCGCGGCGACCTCGCAGAAGTGCGTCCGCGCCGGCGGCAAGCACAACGACCTCGACAATGTCGGCTACACCGCCCGCCACCTCACGTTCTTCGAGATGCTCGGCAATTTCTCGTTCGGCGACTATTTCAAGGAAGGCGCGATCGAGGCGGCCTGGACGCTGATCACCAAGGAGTACGGCCTGGCGAAGGATAAGCTGCTGGTCACCGTCTATCACGACGACGACGAAGCGGCGGCTCTCTGGAAGAAGATCGCAGGGTTCAGCGACGACAAGATCATCCGCATCGCCACCGCCGATAATTTCTGGTCCATGGGCGACACCGGTCCGTGCGGTCCGTGCTCGGAAATCTTCATCGACCGCGGCGATCACATCTGGGGCGGTCCGCCGGGCTCGGCCGAACAGGATGGCGACCGCTTCCTGGAATTCTGGAACCTCGTCTTCATGCAGTACGAGCAGTTCGGCGACGATCGTCCACGCGCGAAACTGCCGAAGCCGTCGATCGACACCGGCATGGGGCTTGAACGCATGGCCTGCGTGCTGCAGGGCGTCGAGTCGGTGTTTCAGACCGACCTCTTCAAGACGCTGATCGCTGCGCAGGAAGATTTGCTGAAGGTGAAAGCCGAAGGCGAGCAGGCCCCGAGCTTCAACGTCATCGCCGACCATCTGCGCTCGTCGTGCTTCCTGATCGCCGACGGCGTGACGCCCGACAAGGAAGGCCGCGGCTACGTGCTGCGCCGGATCATGCGCCGCGCCATGCGCCACGCGCACATGCTGGGCGCGAAAGAGCCGCTGATGCACCGTCTGGCGCCTGCGCTGATCGAGGAGATGGGCAAGGCCTATCCGGAGCTGGAGCGGGCCAAGCCGGTCATCATCACGCAGTTGCGCGATGAGGAAGAACGTTTCCGCCGCACGCTGGCGAACGGGCTGAAGCTGGTTGAAGACGAAGTCGCGCAGCTGAAGAAGGGCCAGAAGTTCGACGGCAACGTCGCCTTCAAGCTGCACGACACGTTCGGCTTTCCGCTTGATCTCACGCAGGACATTCTGCGCGGGCGCGGGCTGGAAGTGGATGTGCCTGCGTTCGATGCGGCCATGAAGAAGCAGCAGGAGGGTGGCGCGGCCAGTTGGAAGGGCGCCGACGGCGCCGACAATCCGGCGATCTGGCACTCGATCCTGGAGCGCACCAAGGGCAACGAATTCCTGGGCTACGGCGCCGAAGCGGGCGAGGGCAAGCTCACCGCGATCGTCGCTGGTGGTGCAGAGGCGCACGAGCTGCGCGACGGTCAGGCCGGTGCGCTGGTGTTCGACCGCACGCCCTTCTACGCGGAGAGCGGCGGCCAGGCGGGCGATCACGGTGCAATCACATTCGCGAACGGCGCTGAGTTCGTTGTCGAAGACACGCTGAAGCAAGCGGGCGCGTTGCATGTGCATGTGGGCCGGCTGAGCAAGGGCGCGGTCAAGGTGGGCGACGCCGCCCAGCTGGAAATCGACCACGCGCGGCGCGGCCGCATTCGCGCCAACCACTCGGCCACGCACCTCCTGCACGCGGCGCTCCGCAACACGCTCGGGCCGCACGTGACGCAGAAGGGCTCGCTGGTGGAGGCGGACTATTTCCGCTTCGACTTCAGCCACGGTCAGGCGCTGACGGCGCAGGAGATCGAGCGGGTCGAAGATGAAGTGAACGCGGTCATCCGCCAGAATGCAGAAGGCGTGATCAAGGAAATGGCCCCGGCGAAGGCGATCGAGGAAGGCGCGCTGGCGCTGTTCGGCGAGAAGTACGGCGATCAGGTGCGCGTGCTGCGCCTGGGCGATGCGCTCGACGGCAAAGGCAAGGCGTACTCGATCGAGCTTTGCGGCGGCACGCATGTGCGCCGCACCGGCGACATCGCTGTGTTCTCGATTCTGAGTGAAGGCGGCGTCGCCGCCGGCGTGCGCCGTATCGAGGCGGCGACCGGCGCTGCGGCGTTGGCGCACCTGAAGGCGCAAGCACAATTGGCCAAGACGATTTCGTCCAACCTGAAAGCGCCGCTGGAGCAATTGCCGGAGCGCGTGGCGCAGTTGCAGGACGAGCGCAAGAAGCTCGAGCGCGAACTGGGCGAGGCGAAAAAGAAGCTGGCTCTGGGCGGCGGCGGCGCCAGCGCGCCGGCCGGGCCGGAGACGGTCGCGGGCGTGGCGCTGATCGCCCGCGTGCTCGACGGCGTGCCGGCGAAAGATCTGCGCGGCATGGTGGATGAAGGCAAGAAGAGCGTGGGCTCGGGCGTCATCGCCTATGTCGGCATCGAAGGCGGCAAGGCGGCGGTGGCCATCGGCGTGACCGATGACCTGAAGGCCAAGGTGTCGGCGGTCGATCTGGTGAAGGCCGGCGTTGCTGCGGTCGGTGGCCAAGGCGGCGGCGGCCGGCCCGACATGGCGCAAGGCGGCGGCCCGGATGCGGCGGCGGCGCCGAAAGCGCTCGATGCGATCCGCGACGCGCTCAAAGGCGCGCTGGCGGCGTGAGCATCGTCTATCGCGACGCGACGCCGGAGGATGCTGCAGCGATCGCCGAATTCGCGGGCCGCACGTTTTGCGACACGTTTGCGCATCTCTATCCGCCGGAAGACCTGGACGCGTTTCTCGCCGCCAAATACGGCGCCGACATCCAGCGCGCCGAGATGGCTGAGCCGCTGACCCGCTATTTCATTGCGATCGAGGGCGATCGCATCGCCGGCTACGTGATGATGGGCGCGCTCGACATCAGAGTGGATGAACCCGGCGCGCTCGAACTGCATCGGCTCTATGTCGACAAGGACATGAAGGGCAAAGGCGTCGCGCAAGCGCTGACGGACGAGGTGATCGCGTGGGCGCGCGCGCACAACGCGCCGGCGCTCTATCTCAGCGTCTGGGAAAACAATCATCGCGCGCAGGCGTTCTACAAGCGCTACGGCTTCGCGCACGTCGGCGAGCACAAGTTCATGGTCGGCCGCGTGGCGGATCGCGATTTTATCTGGCGGCTGACGCTGTAACAGCCTCCTCCTCGATGGAGGAGGCGCCGCGAAGCGGCGGAGGAGGTGCGCCCTCAGCCGGAAACGAGTGGGCCTCCGGAGGCACAACCCGCAACACCGCGGGCGCGCCTCCTCAGTCATCGCGCTTCGCGCGCTGACAGCTCCTCCATCGAGGAGGAGCAGTAACGTCTCGGAAACCAAATCAACCGTTTTTGGTCAGGCCGAATCGGTTGGGGACGCGATGACGCAGAATGACGCCTTGGCGGCCTATCTAGGGCCGGAGCTTTTCGCACGGCTGGACTGGGCCCAGCTCAATGACGTGCAGCGTGACGCGATTCTGTCCGTATTCCGAGTCGGGATTGGGGCGGGGGCGCAGTCGGGTACAGTTGCGACGATCGATCTCGTGCTCGGCGACGGGCGCGTGGTGATCTGCGAGGATGGCTCGCGCTGGCAGGCGATCGCCGACGACGACGCCGATTTGATCGACGAATGGGGCGCCGGCGCGCTGGTCGCGATCCATCATGGCCTCGTCTACAAGCTCGACCCTTACCAAGCGGCGGAGGTTGAGGTGTTGGCGCTCTAGGGCAGAAGGCAATATGGCCGTAGGGCAAATAGGTGACGCAACGTTCCCTATTGCCTTATTGCCCTACTGCCGTACTGCCTTTGATATGGCCTACGAAACGATCACACTCGAAATCGCCGACGGCGTCGCGACCATGACGCTCAATCGTCCCGACCGCATGAACGCGTTCACCGACCAGATGGTGCGCGACATGATTGCAGCGTTCGACGAGACGGACGCGAACGACCATGTGCGCGCGGTGATCGTCACAGGCGCTGGGCGGGCGTTCTGCGCGGGGGCCGATCTCGGCGGCGGCGGGGCGACGTTCGATTACGAGAAGCGGCTGGAAGCGCGCGATGGCGGCGCCAGCAAGTTCGATCCCGACCGCGCGCGAGACGGCGGCGGTCAGGTTGGCATCCGCATTTATGAGAGCCTGAAGCCGGTGATCGCGGCGATCAATGGCGCGGCGGTCGGCGTGGGCGCGACCATGACGTTGCCGATGGACATTCGCCTTGCTGTGCCGGGTGCGAAGATGGGCTTCGTGTTCGCGCGGCGCGGCATCGTGCCGGAGACGCTGTCGTCCTACTTCCTGCCGCGGCTGGTGGGCGTGTCGACGGCGCTCGAGTGGACGATGACGGGGCGGGTGTTCACCAGCGAAGAAGCGAAGGAGCGCGGGCTGGTGCGGTCGCTGCATGCGCCGGACGAACTTCTGCCGGCGGCGCGCGCGCTGGCGCGTGAGATTGCGGACAACACAGCGCCGGTGTCGGTGGCGCTGGCGCGGCGGATGATGCTGGATATGCTCGACGCCGGCCATCCGATGGAAGCGCATCGGCTGGAGAGTCGGCTCATGGTATCGCGCGGGCAATCGGGTGATGCGAAAGAGGGCGTGACCTCGTTTCTGGAAAAGCGGACGCCTGTCTATCCCGACAAGGTCTCGAAGGACATGCCGCCGCCTTATCCGTGGCGGCCGACGCCGCCTTTTCGCGAATAGTTTGATCGCGATCAAACCGCCATGCGTTTTCCGGGAGGAGGCTTCTCGCCGCCAAGGAGGCGCACATGCCTGATATCGCTGGTCTGAACGTCGATACGGCGGCTCTGGTGGCGCTCGGATTTCTGGTCGCGGTGCTGGCGATCAGTCTGGGGCTATTCGGCTGGGTGATGAGCCAGGGCGGGAAACGGAAGCGGCCGCCTCAAGCCTAGTCCCGCCGCCTGTACTGGATGAAGCCTTTGTTCTCGGCCACTTGGTCGTAGAGCTTGCGCGCGGTCGTGTTGGTTTCGTGCGTGAGCCAATAGACGCGGCTGAGTTCGAGGTCGTCGGCGCGTTTGTAGACGGCTTCGATCAGCGCGCGGCCGACGCCATGCCCGCGTGCGGGCGCAGCGGTGAAGAGATCTTCGAGATAGCAGAAGTCGCCCACCGACCAGGTGCCGCGATGGATGACGCAGTGCACGAGGCCGACGAGCTCGTGCGTGGCGTCGTCTTCGGCGACGAGGCAGAACATCGGCTCGTTCGCATCGAGCAGGCGTGACCAGGTGACCTCGATCGTCACCGGCTCCATCTTGGCTTGATAGAAGTCGAGGTAACCGGCCCAAAGATGTTCCCAGCCGGGCCGGTCGTCATTGCGCACGTCGCGGATCGTGAATCTCATCGCCGACGCGCTCCAATACCGCTGTGATCTCTGTGCATTCGCTGTGTCGCTGTGGTGAAAGGAAAACCACAGCGGCACAGCGGATTCACGGCGTTCACGGCGATGGGCGGCGCGCTTACGCCTTGCTCATGGCGCGATCGAGATTGTCGCCGACCGCATCGAGATAGCCTTCGGTGGTGAGCCACTTTTGCTGATCTCCGACAAGCAGCGCCAAGTCCTTGGTCATTTGGCCCGCTTCGACGGTGTCGACCACCACTTTCTCCAGGAGCAGGGCGTAGTCGATTAGCTTTTGATTGTTGTCGAGCTTGCCGCGATGCGCGAGGCCGCGCGTCCAGGCGAAGATCGAGGCGACCGAGTTCGTGGATGTCGGCTCGCCTTTTTGATGCTGGCGGTAGTGACGGGTGACGGTGCCGTGCGCCGCTTCCGATTCCATGATCTTGCCATCCGGCGTCAGCAGCACGCTGGTCATCAGGCCGAGTGAGCCGAAGCCTTGCGCGACGGTATCGGACTGCACGTCGCCGTCATAGTTTTTGCACGCCCACACGAAGCCGCCCGACCATTTGAGCGCGGAAGCGACCATATCGTCGATGAGGCGGTGTTCGTAGGTGATCTTCTTGGCCTTGAACTGATCGGCGAACTCTTTGTCGAAAATCTCTTGGAAGAGATCCTTGAAGCGGCCGTCATAGGCCTTGAGGATCGTGTTCTTGGTCGAGAGATAAACCGGCCACCCCTTCATCAGGCCGTAGTTGAAGGACGAGCGGGCGAATTCGCGGATGCTCTCATCGAGGTTGTACATCGCCATGGCGACGCCCGAGCCCGGCGCGTCGAACACTTCGTGCTCGATGACCTTGCCGTCTTCGCCGACGAACTTGATCGAGAGCTTGCCCTTGCCCGGGAAGAGGAAGTCGGTGGCGCGGTATTGGTCGCCGAAGGCATGACGGCCGACGACGATCGGTTGCGTCCAGCCCGGCACCAGGCGCGGCACGTTCTTGCAGATGATCGGCTCGCGGAAGATGACGCCGCCCAAGATGTTGCGGATGGTGCCGTTGGGCGACTTCCACATCTTCTTCAGGCCGAACTCCTTCACGCGCGCTTCGTCGGGCGTGATGGTCGCGCACTTCACGCCGACGCCGTATTGTTTGATGGCGTTGGCGGCGTCGACCGTGACCTTGTCTTCGGTGGCGTCGCGGTGCTCGACGCCGAGGTCGTAATATTTGAGATCGATGTCGAGGTAGGGGAGGATCAGGCGTTCCTTGATCAGCGCCCAGATGATCCGCGTCATCTCATCGCCGTCGAGTTCGACGACCGGATTATCGACCTTGATTTTCGCCATTGATCACGCCCTCTCGCGGGTCCTTGCCGCGGGGGGGCGTGTAGCAGGTTGGACGCCGGGCGCAAACCTCAGGGGGCCGTGGAACGGTCCTGTGAAATGGCGTCGAGTTCGGCAGCGCTGAGCACGTCAAATTCTTCCGCGGCGGCAGTGGCGTGCGGCGCGTCGAGCGGCACGCCGGTGCGCTCGGGCGCATGAGGGCGCGCGGGCCGGGCCGGCGGCGTGAGCGCCGCCGCCGGCGGCGCAATGGCATGCTCGGGCGCGGCGTGAGGGGGCGCGATGACGACCGGCGTTGGGGCGGCTTTCTCGGCGAAATTGTCGAGGTAGGGCGCAAGCAAGCTCGCGCCTGCGAGGATCGCCCAGACCAGCAGGAGGAGCGCAAGCAGCCGCAGCGTCCCCCCGGCATTGGGGCGCTCGGCAATGCGATGGGAAGTGACGTGCGCGTTCATATCGTTATCAAGGCCCGGCTATGACCCGCGCACGAAACATGCCGCCGCCGATCGAGGAGGAATGGCCCGCCGTTGTGCTGGTGCGTCCCCAGATGGGCGAAAACATCGGCGCGGTGGCGCGGGTTTTGTTGAATTTTGGCCTGAAATCGCTCCGGCTCGTCGCGCCGCGGGACGCTTGGCCCAATCCGAAGGCGCTGGCGGTGGCGGTAGGCGCCGACCGGGTGCTGGAGGCGGCGAAGGTCGATTGGCGGGTCGAGGACGCGATCGCGGATGCGACCCTGGTGCTGGCGGCGACGGCGCGGCCACGGGGACTGGAAAAGCCCGTGTGGGGTCCCCGCGAGGCGGCGGCGAACATCTGCGCCGCCATGGCGCAGGGCGAGCGGCCGGTGGTGATGTTTGGGCCGGAGGCGGCGGGCCTGGAGACCGAGGAGGTCGCCCGCGCCGACGCCATCCTGACGCTGCCGGTCAATCCAGGCTTCGCGTCGCTGAACTTGGCCAACGCGGTGGCCGTGTTCGCGTTCGCCATGGCGGAGGCGCGCCAGCAGCACGATGTGCCGTCCTGGTTTCGCGATGAGGAGAGCCCGCCCGCGACCCAGGAAGTGCTGGAGAACCTTTTCCTGCATCTTGAGGAAGAGCTTGAACACGGGCGCTTTTTTCATCCACCCGACAAGGCGCCGCTGGTGAAACGCAACCTGCGCTCGATTTTTCTGCGCGCACGCCTGACCGACCAGGAAGTCCGTTCCTTGCGCGGTGTGATCAAGGCGCTGGTGATTGGTCGCGGCGGCCGCAAGAAGGGTGACATCTGAAGCCGGACGAAAGATGACGCGCAGGAAATGCCTTTCCCCGAGTAGGGGAAGTTGGTTATCCACATTCCGGGAAGCGGAACCCTCAAACGGCAATGACGACCAACGCCAAGCGCAAGCCTCGCGCGACTGAAGCGCCACGTGCGCCCGCGCGCGCCCTCGTGCCATGGGGCGGCGAGCAGGTGGACGTGGATCGCTTTTGGGCGGAATCCTGGGTCGATCTTCTGAACCGGCAGCGCTGGATGGCGCGCAAGATGAAGATCACCAACGCGCCCTGGACGGTGGATCAGCAGCGCGGGCTCATCTCCTTCGACCGCAAGGACGGTGCGGTGGTGACGGCGCCGGTGCAGATCATCGGCGCCTGGAATCCGAAGACGCAGATGTTTCGCTGGGGCTGGGACCACCCGATGGTGGCGCAGCGCCTGCGCGCCGACGCCGAGCGCACGCGCTGGTTCGGCGACAAGCACGAGTTGCCGGAGCTCACGGTGAAATCGCTCAAGATGAGCGAGGACGAGGCCTGGCAGATGACGGCGTTGGCGATGAAGGTGAACGCCTCGCACGGCGTCTATCGCGGCCCGACCGAAGGGCCGGTTATTTTCATGACGCTGGGCAAGCCGCGGATCAAATAGCGCGCGGGCCCAAAGGTCCGCGCTCCACTCAGCGCAGCGGAACGAGCGCACGCACGCGTGGGTCGCGCAGATAAAGCCCGCCCCACAGGAGAACGCCAAGATAGACGCCGAACAGCACGTGGCTGAAGAGCGGACTGGCGATGCGGACGTGGGTCGCGACGGCGCCGCCGAGATAGCCGGTGAGCAGGATCGCGCCCAGGACGGCGGTGCGCGGGAATGCGTAGAGTGCGGTGCAGACGGTGAGCGTGATCGCCAGAGGTGTGACGCTGCTCGCTTGCCAGCCGAGATCCTCGGTCGTGCTGATCACGATAGGCAGGGCCATGAACTTCATCGTGAGGTCCATGAGCATGAAGGCGATGACGAGACCGCTGAGCAGCCAGCCGGTGATCGTCATCCACTTCTTCTGTTCGGCCTGCATCGCAGCCTCCATCAGTTCTTTGGTTGACCCATCGACCACAGAATGCCGAAGGGGTCGCGCAATTGGCCGTAGCGGTCGCCCCAGAACATGTCCTGCAGCGGCAGTGCGATCGTGCAGCCGGCGTCGACGGCGCGGTTGAAGGCGGCGTCGATGTCGCCGTCGATCTTCAAGTGCAGCGTGTAGCCCTGCGCCGGCTGGTGCGGATGGCCGTGCTCGGGATAGGGATCGACCAGCATGAACGAGCCTCCGTTCAGGTACAGGTGGATGTGCATGGTGCGGCCCTTCTCGTCAGGCGGTTGCGCGGCGACGACTTCGGCGCCGAACGCGTTTTCGTAGAACGCGGCGGCTTTGAAAGCGCCGTCGACTTCGAGATAGGGCACGACGCCGCCAAGCACGGCGGGCTGGGTTTCGGGTCCGGGATATTTCTTGGCGGCTTCGGCCATGGCGGCGTCTCCTTGGTGATGTCCGAAGGACGTATGAGCGCCGCTCGCGCCGACACGCCCTCCGGCTTTTCAGCTTTGCTGCGCGACTTCCTCGATCTGATCGGCGCAGATGCCCCAACCACCTTCAAAGCCCATCTGTTCGTGCTGCTCGCGGTCGGCCACGGTCGGGTGCGAGATGCGCGCGGTATACTTGGTCTTGCCGGCGCCGGCGTCCTCGAACGTGAGGACTGCGGTCATGAACGCCTTCTCTCGGTGCACCCACGGCTTTTCGTAAGCGTCGGTGAAAACCACCTTCTCGCCGGGGACGACTTCGAGGAAGACGCCGGGCTGGTCGAAACGTTCGCCGGCGGGCCCTTCCATAACGATGCGGCTCGACCCCCCGGAACGCAGTTCGTATTCCGCGATCGGCGTCGCCCACGGGCGCGGCGCCCACCATTGCTTCAGCTTCTCCGGATCGCTCCAGGCCGCCCACACTTTGCTGCGCGGCGCATCGATGATGCGGCAGAGCACGAGTTCGCGATCGGAGTTGGGTTTGGCGTCGACGGGCGTGGTCATTGAAATCTCCTGAGGTCGGCTTGGCTTGGTTCGTATCCCAAGGACGATCAAGTGGACGCGTTTCCGACACCGCCGTCCGATTTTCTGTTTCAGTCATTCCAGATCGGCCCCCGGCCGTTGGAGTGACGGAGGGAAAAAGTTATTTCGCTTTCGTGCCGGCCTGCAGCTTGTCCAAGTGCATGCGAATGTGCGCGGCCTCGGCAGGCGAGTTGGCGAGTGCGATGGCGCGATTGAAGGCTTCGCGCGCTTCTTCCTTGCGATCGAGGTCGAGCAGAAATGCGCCGCGCACGCCGTGGAAGTGGAAGTAATTGTTCAGTCGATCCGCCAGCGGCTCGATCATGCTGAGCGCGGCGTCGGCGCCGCGGACCTTCGAGACGGCGACGGCGCGGTTCAGGGTGACGACCGGCGACGGGGTCTCTTGCTCAAGCGCTGCATAGAGCAATTCGATCTGCGCCCAGTCCGTGTCTTCCCAGCGGCGTGCGCGTGCATGCAGTGCGGCGATGGCGGCCTGGATCTGGTAGGGACCGCGGCGGCGGTGGCGGATGGCCTTGTCGATGAGCGCGGCGCCCTCTGCGATGAGGTCGGCGTTCCAAAGTGCGCGGTTCTGGTCTTCGAGCAGGATCAGTTCGCCCTCTGGGCTGAAGCGCTCAGCCGCCCGCGAGTGCTGCAGGAGCATGAGCGCGGTGAGTCCCATGATCTCCGGTTCGGACGGAAACAGACGCAGTAATAGGCGGGCGAGCCTTATCGCTTCTTCAGACAGCGGCGCGCGCTGCTGCGCCTCGTTGGCGGCGGCGGAATAGCCCTCGTTGAAGACGAGATAGAGCATTGCAGCCACCGCTGCGAGCCGTTCTGCGCGGTCTGCGGGAGAGGGCGTTTCGAAGGGGACGCCGGCGTCGGCGATGCGGCGCTTGGCGCGGGTGATGCGCTGTTCCATTGCAGCGTCGCCGACCAGAAACGCACGCGCGATTTGCGCGACGCTGAGACCCGAGACGATGCGCAAAGCGAGCGCGATTTGTTGTGTCGCGGGAAGATCCGGGTGGCAGCAGACGAAAAGCAGGCGCAGCACGTCGTCGCGATAGTCGGCGCTGTCGAGCTTTTCGACGACGTTTGTTTCCGCGTCTTCCAGGTCCGAGAGCTGATCTTCCTCGGGCAGCGCCTGCTGCTTCGAGGTGCGGCGCTTGGCGTCGATGGCGACGTTGCGGCCGACGAAGATGAGCCAGGCGGCCGGATCTCGGGGCGGGCCGTTCTTGGGCCAGGCCGCCAGCGCCTTGAGGCAGGCTTCCTGGTACGCTTCTTCCGCCGTATCGAGGTTGCGGAAATAGCGCAGTAGCGCGCTCACCGCCTGCGGCCGCGCCGAGGTCAGCGCCGCGTCGATCCAGCCGACATCGGTCACGAAGCGGCGATCCGTTCGTCGTTGTAGAGACGGATGGGGCGGATTTCATAGGCGCCGCCGGGATTGGCTTGCCCGAGTTCGCGCGCGATCGCGATCGCCTCTTCGAGCGAGTTCAGATCCATAATGTAGAGGCCGAGCAGCGCTTCTTTGGTTTCCGCGTAGGGCCCGTCGAGCACCAGGTCCTTTTCTTTCACAAGGGTGGTGGCGGCGGTCGTCGGCATGAGCCGCAGCGATGGGCCGAGCTTGCCTTGCGCTTTCAGCTTGTCGTGCACCACGTTGAGCTTGGACATCACCGCATCGTCCTGCTCCTTGGACCAGGACATCACGGTGTTCTCGTTATTGTAGCAGAGGAAGGCGTAGAGCATCTGGAACCTCGGGTCGTTCGTAGGAACGAAGCAGTATGCCCCGGCCCGACAGGCGGCTGCGATAAATTTTGCGGGTGCGGGGCGGGCGGTGATCGCCTACCAAGGCGTGAGGGAGACGCACATGAACCGATTGACGGCAGCCTTGCTCTTGGGCCTCGGGCTCGCTCTGGCCGCGTGCAACCGCGCGCCACCGCCGCCCAGTGCTGAGGTCGCCGACCAGCGCACGCAGGCGGTGAACGCTGCGGTGCAGGAGCAGACCGAGCGCTTCGCGTCGGCGCCGGCCGCCACCCCGGCGGACGCAGGCACGGCCTATCAGTTCGATTTCGAAGGTCTGATGACCGAGCGTGTGCCGATGACCGCCTTCCGCGGCGAAGTCGTGCTCGTGGTCAACACCGCCTCGCGCTGCGGATACACGCCGCAATATGAAGGCTTGCAGCAGATCTTCAGCGAGTATCACGGCCGCGGCTTCGAGATCGTCGGCGTGCCCTCGAACGATTTCGCCGGCCAGGAGCCGGGATCGTCGGAAGAGATCGCCGAATTCTGCCGGCTGAATTACGGCGTGACGTTTCCGATGGCTGAAAAAGTGGACGTGATCGGCGACACCGCCCATCCATTCTACAAATGGGCGCATGAGCAATTGGGCCAGTCGGCGGTGCCGGCCTGGAACTTCCACAAAATTCTCGTCGGCCGTGACGGCCGCCTGATCGCCGCCTGGCCATCGGCGGTGACGCCGACGTCTGCGGAATTGCGCCAGGCGATTGAAGCCGCGCTCGGGCCGGCGAATGCAGCGCCCTCCTCAACCGGTGAGCCGTAGCGGCGGCGCGATCGAGCAACGACGTTCGGCATCTGAAAGCGTGAGGGAGGGGATTATGCGTGCTCTGATTTTGGCCGTCGCGGCGGCGGTCATGCTTCTGTGGACGCCGGCGGCGTCGGCGCAGACGGGCAATCTGATCACGGGGCAATGGGAGGGTTCGATCGCCTGGGACGATGGCGGGGTCACAGACAATGTGAGCTGGACCTTCTCCGACGACGGCACGTTTGTGACCGGTGACAATTACCGGGGCGTCTGGTCGCAATACGGCGATCACGCGGTCTGGATCATCAACGTCTATCCCCGCAGCGTCTATGAGGGCGATGTGAGCGGCGCGACGATGACGGCGCGGATGCACAACATGGAGGGCATCGCCGGCACCGCGACGCTGACGCGGCGCGGTCAAACCACGACGCGCAGAAAGTCGCTTGTCGCGGAACCTCAGGAATAGCGCTTCGACGTGCGCTGCGCTCCAGCGTCAGGCGGGGTTGTTTCTGCGCCGCCGTAGCCGGTCAGACGGTCGGCGACGAACGGATTGATCTGCCGTTCGCGGCCGAAGGTCGAAGCGGGGCCGTGGCCGGGCACGAAGGTGATGTCTGGGCCGAGCGGCCAGAGCTTCGTTGTGATGGATTGGACGAGTTGCGCGTGATCGCCGCGCGGAAAATCGGTGCGGCCGATGGAGCCGGCGAACAATACGTCGCCGACGAAGGCGATCTTCAGATCAGTGTTGGCGATGACGACATGGCCGGGGGTGTGGCCCGGCGTGTGCAGCACCGTGAATGACACGCCCTCGAAGTCGAGCGTTTCTCCGTCCTCGAAATAGCGGTCCGGGGTGACGTTCTGCAGACCTTCGACGCCGTACCGCGCCGCGCCGTCTTCGATCTGATCCAGCCAGAATTGGTCGTCGCGATGTGGGCCTTCGACGGCGACGCCGGTGCGTTCGCGGAGTTCAGCGGCGGCGCCGGCGTGGTCGAAGTGGCCGTGTGTGAGCCAGATGCGGGTGAGCGTGAGGTCGAACTGGTCGAGCGCGCCTTGCAGGCGGTCGATGTCGCCGCCGGGATCGACGAGGAGCGCGCGCTTGGTTTCAGTGTGCCAGACGAGCGAGCAATTCTGCTGCAGCGGCGTCACCGGCACGATGCGGATTTGCAGTTTGTGGTCGGCTTCGCTCATTGTCGCGCGGTTTCACCTGTGGCTGGCCAAGGCGATATAGCGGCGGATCGCGGTTTTTGCCATTGCAGTTGGGCTTCGATTTGCCGGCAGTGCGCGCGCGGCGATGGCGGCGCGTGGCGCGGCGCCCTCGAACGTGGTGACGCTCGCGGCTTAGCGGAGAATGCAATCGCTGTCGGGTGCGCAGGCGCGGGCTCAGCTTGAGTCGCTGAAAGCGTTGGCGCCGGTGAAGGCAATGGCGATCGCCTCGACGCCGAGGCCGCGATCGTCACAGTCGAACGCGCTGGTGCGCGCCGGCGCCATGGCGAAGCGCAGCGCTGCTTCCGGATAGCGCCGCCGCAAGCGCATGAGCAAATGCGCCAGCCTGACTGCGTGCGGTTGCGGATCGTCGAGCACGCGGCGCAGCGCTTCCAGGCGGCGGGCGAGGCGGAAGGCATCGCTTTCGGCGCGCGGCGCGCGCTGTGCGCTTGGCTGCGTTTGCGTGGTTGTCGGCGTGGTATCCCACAAGGCGCGGATGCGTGGCGCGTTTGCGTCCGGCACGGCGCGCGGATCGCGCGGCGGCGCAAGCGCAAAGCGCGCGGGCCAGGTTTCGGGACGCGCAAGGTCGAGCTTCGCTGAGCGCGCAGCGGCCAATACACGGCTGCTCGCCCCTGGGTTCCGGATCGCGCTTTAGCGCGTCCGCAATGACGCGGGGTGCGCTTCAAGCCGTCCTGCTTCCGCCAGCAAGAGTTTGCGCACGATGTGTTCGAGCAGCGCGATGCGGTTGGCGATGCTGCGGCGGAACGCGCGCGAGAGGAGGCCAAGTGCAGCGATCGCCGCCGGCGCGCCGATCGCTGCGACCGCGCGGGCGAAGGCGGCGCGCACGCGCGCCCAAAGTGGGTCGGCGGCGAGCGGGGCGGATGGGGCGATGGCGTGCATGCGCGCGATGATCGCGCGGGCTCGGCGCCGGTCGGATTGATTTTCGCGATGTGGCTTGTTTTCAGCGCGTTGGCGCGGGAAAGGCGGGGATAGAGGCTGGTTCGATCCTCGGATTTTGCCTTTGGCCCGAAGCGGAGGTCCGGCTGGCGTCCCTTCTCGTGGTTAAGGAGAAGGTGGCCGCGCAGCGGCCGGATGAGGTTTGCCGGGGTTTGCAGGACTAAGCGCGGAGCGACTGCTTTTCGCCGGGAGCGGCCGTTCGATCATGGCGCAGGCGGCGATCCTGGCGCCAACACGTGCGGAAAGTACTCCGCATCCCAATCGTCCGGTCGCAACAAGACCTTCCCTGTCTTGAAGACCTTGTCGCCTTCATTATAGGCAACCGCCGAAAGCGGCACATCCGTGCCGAAAGCCATTTCAGGATCATCGAAGTGGTCGAGATGGAAGTGATCCCAGCGCTTATCTAAGCCCTGAAGCTCCTTCACTATGAGGTCGCGGCCGGCCTCGTTGATGTAGATTTCAAACGAACCGTCCGCCCGCTGGCACACCGTCACTCTCGCGGTCATCATGCGCACCTTGCTTCTTGCGGCCTGTAGCTGGCGCTTGGCACGCGACGGCGTCAATCTCCTCAAAGGGCCAAGAGCAGACACAGCAATGCTTGGATTCCGCCGGGAAACCTCATCCGGCCCTTCGGGCCACCTTCTCCTTAACCAGGAGAAGGAACGCAGCGTCCGCTTCCGCGATAGCCGACCTAAAGGGCCTTTCGGGCGGCCAGGGCCGCGCTAATGTCTGCTTCTGGCCCGGAACGGACGTTGCGCGCCCCAGGGATATGCGCGACCTTTTCTGCGAGTTGTCAGATGTTGCCGCCTTACACCCCGCAAACCAAAAAAGAGATTCTGGAAGTGCAGGCTTCTGTCTTCCTGTTCGCACCCGACAGTTTTTCAATCCTGCCCAACCTGCCCGCCAACGAGCAGCAATCTTTGGAAAGCTCGTTTGAGTGGCTGCGTCGTGGTGTCGATCAGGTCTATCGGAAACCACGCCATGCTGACGCATTGGTGCGCATGCATGAACTCCTCGACAAGAGCTACGAAGAATACTCGGCGGGTAGGTCTGATGCAGGGCGCATCTTGATCGGCAAGTTCGAGAATTTGGTGATCGACACGCGACCATAGCGAGCGACTGCTCTCGGCGAAAAGCAGACCTAGCTTAGACGCCCGACCAGTTCGTGGCCTTCGCCGCCGAGGATCTCCAACTGCGTGATCGTGCCGGGCGCGATTTCATCGTCGCTGTCGACATAGACGACGCCGTCGATCTCGGGCGCGTCGGCTTTGGTGCGGAAGGCGTAGGCTTCGGCGTCTTCGTCCCAGCCGTCGCAGATGGCGTCGAGGGTCTTGCCGACCATCTGCCGGCCGCGCGCATGGGCGAGCGTGGTTTGCACTTCCATGAAGCGGTCGTAGCGCTCGTTGATGTCGTCCTGATCAACGTGGTCGGGCAGGTCGCGTGACGGCGCGCCTTCGACGTTTTCGTATTTGAACACGCCGGCGCGATCGATCTCCGCTTCCTCGATGAAATCGAGCAGCGTTTCGAAATCGTCTTCGGTCTCACCCGGGAAGCCGACGATGAAGCTCGAACGAATAGTGAGGTGCGGGCAGATGGCGCGCCACTTCTTGATGCGGTCGAGGACTTTGTCCTGGTTCGCGGGGCGGCGCATGGCTTTCAGCACGTTCGGCGACGCGTGCTGGAAGGGGATGTCGAGGTAGGGAAGAATTTTGCCTTCGGCCATCAGGCCGACCACTTCGTCCACGTGCGGATAGGGATAGACGTAGTGGAGACGGACCCAGGCGCCCAAGTCGCCGAGCTCTTTGCAGAGATCGTAGAACTTGGCGCGGACCATGCGGTCCTTCCATTTGCTCTCGGCGTATTTCACGTCGACGCCGTAGGCCGACGTGTCCTGGCTGATGACGAGCAGCTCTTTGACGCCCGCCTTCACCAGCGACTCCGCTTCCTTCAGCACCGCGTTGGCGGGGCGCGAGACGAGATCGCCGCGGATGCTCGGGATGATGCAGAAGGTGCAGCGATTGTTGCAGCCTTCGGAGATCTTCAAATACGCGTAGTGGCGCGGCGTGAGGCGAAAGCCGCCTTCGGGCACGAGATCGGTCTTCGGATCGTGTACGCGCGGCAGATGCGTATGCACCGCGCCGACGACGGCTTCGTATTGATGCGGGCCGGTGACCTCGAGCACTTTCGGGTGCGTGTCGCGGATGAGCGACTCTTCCTTGCCCAGGCAGCCGGTGACAATGACCTTGCCGTTTTCGCTGATGGCTTCGCCGATGGCCTCGAGGCTCTCGGCTTTGGCGCTATCCAGGAAGCCGCAGGTGTTCACGACGACGAGGTCGGCGCCTTCATAGCTGCCGCTGAGCTCATAGCCCTCGGAGCGCAGGCGCGTGATGATGCGCTCGCTGTCGACGAGGGCTTTGGGGCAGCCAAGGCTGACCACGCCGATGGTTGGGGCTTTTGCGGACATTGAGCCGGGGCTCTTAGCGCAAGGCGCGGCTTTTCCCAAGCCTCCAAGCCGATCGTTGTCAGTACTCGGTGCTTCCGGCTAGATGCTGACGGGGGGAGATGGAATGCGCTTCTTTCGTCAGATCGGCGATCTCAAGGGCTGGAAGCGGTTCGGCTTCGAAGTCGCGATCATCGTTGTCGGCTTGGGCCTCACGCTGATCGCCCAAGATTTGATCTCCAACGCCAACCGCGCCCGCGCCACGCGCGAGGCCACCGACGCGGTCGAGGTCGATCTGGTCATGCTGTATCTCAACGCGAGCGAGCGTCTCGCCGTCGAGCCCTGCAGGCGCGAGCAGTTCCGCGCGCTTGCTGATCGGATTGAGCGTTCCAATGGCTATTGGACCGCGGAGATTCCTGAGAGCATCAACCGGAACGCTGAGCACATGGTGCTTCCCCGCGTCCTGCGCTCGCCGCGCAGGCCTTGGTCCGACGCGACGTGGCGCGCGCTGCTCGCTAGCGACGCCGCGATCGACATGGACCGGCGACGCTTCATCCAAATAAGCGCGGTTTTCGTTGCGACGGAAGGTTTTCGAGAACGGCAGGATGCGGCGTTCGATCTCGCGGGCGAACTCTCGCATCTGGCGATATCGGGCCCGTTTGACGCGGCGCAGCGGCGTGAGGCGTACGCAAAGCTAAGCCGGCTCGCCTCGATGGAAGGGATCATGACGGTCCATGCGCGCCAAGCGCGGGCAGCCATCATGGCTTTCGACTTTCAGAATGAGCGGCGGTTTGTTCGCTTCACATCGTCAGCAGATGGGGGCATCGCAGCCTTCGTCGCCAACACTGTCGCAACCTATGGCACGTGCGTGGATACTACGCAGTTTCAGCCGTTCATTGATGATTTGAACGCGACGACCGGCATGCATGTCACGCTCCCCGCGCCAGGCGCCGCGCCATGATCCTGCGACGCATCATCTCGCACCTGCGCAAGCAGGAATGGACGGCGATCGGGATCGATTTCGTGATCGTCGTGGTCGGTGTGCTGGTCGCGACGGAGGTGTCGAACTGGAATGCGACCCGACTATCGCGCCAGCAAGGCGCTGAGTTTAGCGCACGCCTGGTAGGCGATCTCCGCGAAGAGGCTTGGGGTTATCAATTCTACATTGAGTATTACGGGGACGTCTTAGCCAATGCCGAGCGGGCGTTGGCTGGTCTTGAACGTCGCGCCAGCATGTCGGACGAGGCGCTGCTGATCGCTGCGTATCGCGCGACGCAGTACAAGCGAAATGTCAGGCGCCGCGCGACTTATGATGAGCTGACATCGACGGGCGCCATCGGCTTGATTGAAGATGCCGAACTGCGGGGCGGAGCTGTTCGGATTTACAGCGCACAGCTCCTGAATGAGCTCGCAGTTGGCGAGATATCGCAATATAGGCAGCGCTTTCGCATGATCGTTCCCATGGAGGTGCACGACGCGCTTGCGGAAGCCTGCGGCGATCGAATTCCAGTAGTGGGTGACTATAGCGGCATAGTGGATTCGCTCGACTACGAATGCGCGCTCGACATATCGCCTTCCTTGCTGCGCGAGGCGGCCGCTGATGTGCGCGCCGATCAAACATTGCTCATGCTTTTGCGTCTGCGCGTTGCCGACCTGAGGACGACGATTGGTAATCTGGCCACGTGGCACGACGACTTCCGGCCTTTCCTCGACAACGCCGAAGCGGCGAGGGAGGTCACGCCATGATCCTGCGACGCGTGATGGAGCATCTGCGCAAGCAGGAATGGACGGCGATCGGGATCGACTTCGTCATTGTCGTGCTTGGCGTGTTTCTGGGTATCCAGGTCAGCAATTGGAACGAGGCGGCGGCGGATCGACGGGCGGAGTCGGCTTATCTTTCGCAGCTGCAAGGCGACTTGCAGCGCATTGAAAGTCAAGTGAGTGAGCAGCGTGAGTTCGAGCAGTTTCAGGCGAGGCTCGCTGTCAGGGTGGGCGACATAATTGCGGATGATCGAACGGCGCAGCGCAGCCTGAGGATCGCAACGGGACTGACGCAGCTCACGATGCGCCGAACGTTGCGCACGGAAAGCCCGACCTTCACGGATCTTCAGAGTTCTGGAAATCTGGAGATTATCTCAGATTCTGAGCTGCGCGCGGACATCATCTCATACTTCTTCTCTGCGCGCCGGCTTGAGGCCGTGATCGACAAGAACAACGTGTACTTCGTCGATGAGGCGTTGCTGCCATTCCTGCGCGATCACGGGTATCCGGCGCGTCCGTGGAACGATGAATTGATGGGGATGCAAAGCCCACAATCGGGGCGCTCGTCTGGTCCCTTCAGCGGCGAGATTTACGCGGGGCGCTTGTTTCAGTCGCAGGGCCTTTCGGCTGTGGCTGGGCCTGGCGCGCCATCTTGGGCGCCGGTGACGGCGCAACTCGCTTGGCGCGCCTATGTCTCGGAGGGCAACGTCGCCACTGCGCAAAATTTGCTCGATGCGACACGCGCGCTTGAAGCAAGAATCGAGCGCCACCTTGATGGAGCGCATCAATGATCCTGCGCCGCATCATCGCGCACTTGCGCAAGCAGGAATGGACTGCGATCGGGATCGATTTCTTGATCGTCGTGCTTGGTGTGTTCGTCGGTATGCAGGTGACAAACTGGAATGCGGACGCGGCGGATCGGCGGCGCGCGATTGTTTACGTTGAACGACTGACGGCGGATATGGAAAGCGACTTGGCGTCGCGTCGCGCCAACGTGGCCTATTACGCAGCGGTGCTTGATAGCCTTGTGCGCACGAACGATTTGTTGGCCGATCCGGCGTCGGACCCGCAGGACCTCGTCGTGTCGGCCTATCGAGCGTCCGAGATTCTGTATTCGGCGCCGACGCGGGCGACATGGGACGAGATCGTCTCCTCGGGCGACGTCAGTCTGTTGCCGAGCGAGGCTGTGGACGCCGGTATCGCAGAGTATTTCGCGGCCGACACGGGGCGGTTGACGTATGAATCTCTCATCGGTTCGGACTACCGGCGTCTAGTCCGTCAGATTATTCCGCTGGAAGTTCAGATCGAGCTGCGTGCGGGCTGCAGCGACCAGCGCGACGCCGAGCAACGGATCGTCGGCTTCATGGAGCACTGCACGCTGCGCATATCTCCCGCGTCGCTCAGGCGGACCGCCGATGCGATCCGGGGCAGCGGCGAAGTCCGCGCCGCGCTGCGCTACCAGTACTCAAACGTATATTCGGCCAGCGCCAATTTGAGCGGCGATGTCGTCTATCTGGAGCGGGCTCTGGCTGCGTTGCGGGGCGAGTGAAGCCGTTTGATGAAGGCGTCCGGAAACGGCGAGCCGGCCGGGTCCGTTTCTGGCGAGATGCGATCAGAGGAGATGCTCATGGCCACCATCCGCAAAGAGTTTCGCGTCGCCACGCCGATCGAAAAGGTCTGGGCGGCGCTCAGCGATTTTCAGGCCGTGCACACCAAGCTCGCGCGCGGGTTCGTGGTGGAGAGCGCGCCGGAGGAGGGCGGGGCGGTCCGGGCCATCACGTTCGCCAATGGCATGAAGGCGCGTGAGCGGCTGGTGACGCTCGATCCGGCAGCCAAGCGCGTCTGCTACGCGATCGGCGATAGCCCCAACCTCACGCACTACAGCGCCTCGGCGCAGCTGTTCGAAGACGGGACCGGGACGCTGTTCGTCTGGCAGGTGGATTTGCTGCCCGACGCCATGGCGCCGGCCGTCTCGGGGATGATGGACGCGGGCCTGGAGGCCATGCGGGCGACGGTCGGCTAAGCCGGCTTGCGTTCGCGCAAGGCGGGCATGCTTCGGCCCGCATACGCTTGCTGCTGCGAATGACTTGCAAAAGCTGAGGGGTTTGGCTAAATCCTTCTTGCGACTGCTTCGCAGCCGCCCGAAAGGGCTTTGCTTTCAGAGAAGTGCCGGATGTACGTCTGCAATTGTAACGGTGTGACTCGCGGCGAGGTGGCGGAAGCCATCGAAGCCGGCGCGCAAAAGCCGACGGACGTGCTCGCCCACCACGGCTGCGAGCCCTGCTGCGGCCGTTGCCTGCCAGAGATCGCCGAAACGATTGGCGGGGCCAAAGCCGGGAGCCTCGTCGCAGCGGAGTAGGCCCGCTTTCAGGAAAAGTGTGAAGCGGTTTTCCGCCCGGGAAGCGGGCCAAACCTTGAATCCCCGCGTTTTCAGCCCCAGAACGCGTAGGCAATCTTGCTGAAAACGCGGGTGGGCGATGAAGGGCGATGCAGACGTTATCAAGAAGCTCAATCAGATTCTCACGAACGAGCTCACGTCCATCAATCAGTATTTCCTGCATGCGCGCATGTACGAGAACGAGGGTCTCGGCAAGCTCGGCAAGAAGACCTACGAAGAATCCATCGAGGAAATGAAGCACGCGGATCGCTTGGTGAAGCGCATCCTCTTCCTCGACGGCCATCCCAATCTGCAGGCGCTGGGCAAGCTCAAGATCGGCACGGATGTGCCGACGCGGCTGGATTGCGATCTGCAGGCGGAAACGACGGGCCGCACGGCGATCGTGGAAGCCATCGCGCTCTGCGAAGAGAAGCAGGATTACGTCACCCGCGACATGCTGACGGAAATTCTCGACGACACCGAGGAGCACATCGACTTCCTGGAAACCCAGATCGTGGCGCTTGGGCATCTCGGGCTGCAGAACTATCTGCAGAGCCAGTACGAGTTGGAGTCGAGCGCGAGCGAAAACTAGGCGGCTAGCAAGCGTGGGCCGCGCATGGCAGAAATGTCCGTTAGATGGCGGACATTTTCATTAGCTACAAACGTCAGGACACTGCGCGGATTCAGCCGCTGGTGCGGTTCCTTGAGTGTGCGGGTTATTCGATCTGGTGGGATCAAGGCATCGAACCCGGAGATGAGTGGTTCAACCGAATCTTGGATGAACTCGAACACTCCGCTCTGACAATCGGTGTGTGGACGCAGGCGAGCGTTGATGGGCGAGGCGCGTTCACGCCCAACCAGGATGGCAAATATTATGTTCGCATCGAGCACAATAAGACCAAGGCGGGGCGATTGCTCCCGGTGGTGCTCGACGAGGGGCGTATTGCCGTAGAGTTCGAACACGTTCAAGCGGTGAGCCTAATTGGCTGGAACGGTGAAGCTTCGGCAGAAGGCTGTGCGCGCCTTTTGGCGCGCGTCCAGGCCTTGCTGGGCAGCCGGACGAGTGTGGCGAGCGCACTTGCAGAAGCTGAAGCCGAGCGGGCGAGAGCGCAAGCAGAGCGCGAGAAGGCGGACGCCGAGAAACGGGCGACTGAGGCAGCCCGCCTCAAGAGCGCTGCTGATGCCGAACGCAAGTGGCAGGTCGATGATATTATACGCGCAGCACAGCGAAAGATTGAGGAAAGGGCTCGTCAGAAGGCTGACGAAGAGCGTCGACTTGAGCGCGCCGCGCGCGCTGCAGCCCTGTTTGGCGCGGACACGGAGCGCGCCGAGCTGATCAAAGCCGCCAGAGCGGTGGTCGCAGCAAATCCCGCTGCGACGCGTGCCGCAAAGCTGGATGAGCGGCAGCAACTGGCGCGTATGCGGGAATTGACCCGTGGCGGAACGCCGTTGCCGGGCACGCTCGCGAAACTGACTTCGGTAGAGCCGGGAGAAATCGAGAAAATTACGGGATCGAACGAGATCGGCCCGTGGGAGGTGTTCGCGTTCGACGGCTGTGTGGCTGCTCTGTGGATGGCGCGTGTCGATTTGGATGGTCACATAACGATAGAAGGCGACGTCGCGAGAGCGCTAGCTGGCGGAAAGGCGCTCTGTGTCTACTTTATAGGCGATCAACAGGCCGGATCTGCGTCTCAGCGATTTGTGTTGGTCGACGGTGAGCCCGCATCTGACAGCGCCAAGCGGGTATATCGCGACCCGGTTCGCGGTCTTTGGGTGTTTCGCGAGCACGCGCTCTATTTTGGTCACGGTTATGATGTCGCGTGGGAAGTTGTATGATCGCCTAGCGCGTGAGCACGGCGGCGGGCTCAGGCGGGCCGTCGAAGCGGGCGATTTCGTCAAATCCTTCGCCGCGCTCGAGCATGCCGCGCTCAGCGTCCATGAGCAGCAGCCAGTCTGCAGCATCGGCGAAGGTGTGACAGTGCTTCACCGTCGACGACATGGTCTCGCGGGTGTCTTGGCTTAGCCAATGCGCGACGTGGCCGCGCGGGCCTTCGGCCTCGCAGAACCACGCGGCGCGGCGGAATATCTGTAATCGGAGCGGTGCGAAGAGCTTGCTGTAGTGCTCGTGCATGGTGTCGAGCATCGCGAAGGTGATGGCGCCGAAATCGGCATCGGCGCAAACGCGATTGAGGCAGTCGCTCGCCAGTAGATTGGGCTTGTCGGCCTGAAATTTCGCGACCGCCTGCAACTCCGCCAGAGAAATCCGCCCCCGGTACTCGACCAGGTTCAGTTCCAACGCTTCATTGCGGCGCAAGATGACGGTCACGCTGCCTACTCCCAGCAGCAGCCTCTGCTTGGGGCTGGTTTAAGAAGGCTTAATGCAGCTGTCGGCGCCTCACGAAAGCGTGTGGCGCGTTCGTCGTGGCGCTCCGATCTGTCGTCGCAGTTTTGGTTGACCGGGCAGGGGCAAAGCCGCTTGGTCGCGGACATGAGACCTGTGCTTTTGCTTACCGTTCCGCTCGCCCTGGCGATATCGGCATGCGCGACGCGGGAGCGCCCGGCCGAGGTCACCGCGGCCCCCGTCATCGCGGCCGAGCGCGCCTTCGCTGCCGACGGCGCGCAACGGGGCTGGGTGGCGGCATTCCGGCGCGCGGCGGCGCCCGACGGGATGACGCTCTCTCCGGGGCCGGTGAACGCGCAGGAGAGCCTGGCGCAAATAGAAGGGGACGGGCCGAACACGCTGGACTGGCGGCCGGCCTATGCGGGCATCGCCTCGTCCGGGGACTTCGGCTTCACGACCGGCCCCTTCCAGATCCGGGGCCGCGACGGCATCGTCGGGCACTACTTCACTGTTTGGCGCCGCCAGCCTGACGGCGGCTGGAAATGGATTTTCGACGCAGGCACGAGCGTGGCCGATCCCGGTCCGGCCGTTGCGGCGGATGCGGAGATTCCGACCTTGCCGGTGGCGATCGAAAGCGCCGGCTCGGCTGACGCGGCGATCGGCCAGATCGCAGCGCTTGAAGCGGCGATCACGACGCCGGACCTGATGACCCGCAGTCTCGCGCACGATGCGCGCGTGAACCGGCCGGGCGCGCCGGCCGCGATCGGCCGGGCGGCGTCCGCCGCTCTGGTCGCGGCGGACGGGCAACTCGCATACGCCTCGCTCCGGCGCGACGCGTCCTCGGCCGGGGACATGGTGTTCTCGCTGGGCGAGGTGCGTGACCAGCACGAGGGGGCAGAACGGCTGCGCTACTACGCCCGCATCTGGCAGAAGCGGCCGGAAGGCTGGCGCATTGTGTTCGATGAAATCGTGCCGGTGCGCGGCTAGGTCTGGCGCGTCTCCTTGGCCGTTTCGATGGCGGCGCGGAATTTGATCGGCTCGGCGATGTCGGGGATATTTACGGCGTCGATGCCCGTGCCTTCGATGCGCAGATGGCCATAATCGAAGATGCGGCCGAGGAAGCTCTGTTCGAGCTTCACGCCCTCGATGTTCTGGAGCGAGATTTCATTGGTCCGGAGCGTAATGAGCCCGGTCTTGGTCACAAAGCGATGCGTGGTGACCGCGATCTCTGTGGTGCCTTGCTTCACCATCATGGCGATGAAGATCCAGATGCCGATCAGGATCCAGCCGAGCAGCAGCAGGGCCAGCCACGCCTTTACGCTGTAGAGCCAATGGAAGCGGGCCTTGGCGACGACGTGTTCGTTGGCGCCCAGGGACTTCTCGATATAGCCGGTCATGCGCGCTCCAGGCGGCCTCGCCCGCTGAATTTGACTTCCTGCGGCTCTTCCGTCAAAAGCCCTCGCTTTCCGCGATGGCCCCGGCCAGGCGGGCATACTGGGTGACGGGCGAACCGCCAGGGCAGTCGCAATCTCGTTTGTGAGGTTGCCGGGCCCCGTCAGAGGAAGAAGGCGCTCACCGCGCATGACGAAGCGTATCCAAGCCAAATACAAATCAGACCGCCGTTTCGGCCAGAACCTCTGGGGCCGTCCGAAGTCGCCGGTGAACAAGCGCCAGTACGGCCCGGGCCAGCACGGCCAGCGCCGCAAGGGCAAGACCTCTGACTTCGGCCTGCAGCTCGTGGCCAAGCAGAAGCTCCGCCTCTACTACGGCAACATCACCGAAAAGCAGTTCCGCAAGACCTACGAAGAAGCCGCGCGCCGCAAGGGCAACACGGCCGAGAACCTCATCGGTCTGCTGGAGAGCCGTCTCGACGCGGTTGTGTACCGCGCGAAGTTCTCGCCGACGGTTTTCGCTGCGCGCCAGTTCGTGAACCATGGCCACGTCAAGGTGAACGGCAAGCGCGTCACCATCCCGTCCTATCTGGTGAAGGTCGGGGACGTGCTCGAAATCCGCGACAAGGCCAAGTCGATGGCGATCGTGCTCGAAGCGCTGCAGAGCCAGGAGCGCGACACGCCGGACTATATCGAGGTCGACCTCAAGGGCATGACCGCGCGGTTCCAACGCGTGCCGCAACTTGGCGATGTGCCGTACCCGGTGCAGATGGAGCCGAACCTGGTCGTCGAATACTACGCCTCTTAAGGCCAGCGACGGCTGCGAACGCAAAGGCCTCCCGGCGACGGGAGGCCTTTTTCGTTGCCCGGTATTCCGGCTTTGCGGTTATGAAGCTTCCATGACAACCGATTGGCGCGAGATCGATGAAGCCGTGCGGGTGCCGCCGGGTGCGGCCGCGATGCTCAGCAAGCGCGATCCGGTCTCGCCGCACCTCATCGAGGACAAGGACGCTGGTCGCGCAAGCCTCAAGGAGGACGCCGAGGCGATCGATGCGCTGCAGGATGCGCTTTGGGCTGAACACACGCGTGCGCTGCTGGTCGTGCTGCAGGGGATCGACACCTCCGGCAAGGACGGGACCGTGCGCGGCGTTTTCGGCCCCTGCGGACCGCTCGGCGTCAATGTCACGCCGTTCGGGCGCCCGAGCGAGGAAGAACTGGCGCACGATTATCTCTGGCGCATCCATGGCGCGGTCCCGAAGAAGGGGATCATCGGCGTGTTCAACCGCTCGCATTACGAAGACGTGCTGGTGGTGAAGGTGCGCAAGCTGGCGCCGGCGAAGGTCATCGAGCAGCGCTACGAGCAGATCAATGCGTTCGAGAAGCATCTGACCGAAAACGGCGTCGTGGTGCTGAAATTCATGCTGCACATCTCGAAGGATGAGCAGAAGGAGCGTCTGCAGGCGCGGCTCGATGAGCCCGAAAGCAACTGGAAATTCAATCCGGCCGATCTCGACGACCGCAAGCTCTGGGACGAATACCAAACGGCCTACGAGACGGCGCTGACGCGTTGCTCGACGGCGCATGCGCCGTGGCGGGTCATTCCGGCCGACAAGAAGTGGCGCCGCAACGCGATCATCGCCGCGATCGTGCGCGGCACGCTGGAGGAGATGGCGCCCGCTTATCCGAAGCCGGACTGGAAGGCGGGCGACTTCAAGATCGATTGAACGCAGGGCCGTCTGGAGGGTTGCGACGCGCTATTTCCCACTCGCCTTCGGTTCGTCTTTGATGATGCCCAGCGAGATGACGCGTTTGAGCGCTTCGTCGGCGCCGATCTGCAGAGGCTTCAGCGCAGTGCGCGGCAGATAGAGCAGAAATCCGGACGTGGGGATGGGCGCCTGCGGCACGTAGACCGCGACGAGATCGGCGCCGATGTCGTGCGCTACCTCGGTCGTATCCTCGTTGGTGATGAAGCCGATGGCCCATGACCCGGGATTCGGGAATTCCACCAGCACGGCCTGCTTGAACGAGGTCCGCTCCGGCGCGGCGACCTGTTTGAAGACCTGCTTGGCGCCGCCATAAATGGTGCGCACCAGCGGCAGGTTGGCGATGCCGGTGTCGAGCGCGGCGACAATCCAGCGTCCGACCAAATTGCCGGCCAACGCGCCCACCAACGTCAGCGCCGCCAGCGCCAGGATCACGCCGCCGCCTGGAAAACGCGTGAAAAAATCGAACCCGGGCGGAACGAGCGGCTCCACGCGGGTGTCGATGAAGGTGACGACCAGCCAGATGAGCCACGCCGTAATCACGAACGGCAGAACCAGCGCTACGCCGGTCAGGAAGGAATTCCTCAGCCAAGTCAGAGGGTGGAACGGGCGGTGCTCGCCGGCATGTTGACTCGGTGGGGAGGAAGGCATCGGCGCGGTGTAGGGCATGGGCAGCCAACGCGGAAGCGGGGCCTAGCGCTCCAGGGTGCGGCTTCCTAACTTCACCCGCATGTTCGGCAAGAGCAAAACTATCTCCGCCGCACCACGCCGCTCCGGCCCTCGCGACGGATTTTCCCAAACTGTCGTCAATGTCGTTGAAAAGGTTGGGCCTGCGGTTATCGCCGTGCGGCGCACCAGCCGTTCGCGGGACCTCTATGACGGTGCGGGCTCAGGCGTGATCGTCTCGCCGGACGGCTATGCGCTCACCAACAATCACGTCGTGCGCGGCGCGGGACGCGTGGAGGGCGTTCTGCATGACGGCAGCGTCGTCGCGGCCGAACTGGTCGGCGCTGATCCCGACACGGATTTGGCGCTGTTGCGCCTGACCGGCGGTCACCACGCGGCTGCACCCCTCGGCGATTCCGACACGCTTAGAGTCGGCGAACTCGCCATCGCCATCGGCAATCCGCTCGGCTTGCAGGCCACGGTCACCGTCGGCGTCATTTCCGCGCTTCGCCGCACCATGCGCGGTGAGGCGGGCCGGCTGATCGAAGACGTCGTGCAAACCGATGCGGCGCTCAATCCCGGCAATTCAGGCGGCGCGCTCGTCGATGCGGACGGCGCCGTCGTCGGCATCAACACGGCCATCATCGGCGGCGCGCAGGGCATCTGCTTTGCGGTGCCTATCAACACCGCCAAGCGCGTCATTCCCGAACTCATGCGCGACGGACGCGTGGCGCGCGGCTGGTTCGGCATCGCGGGTCAATCGCAAGGTTTGTCGAAGGCGCTGGTGCGCCGGCTGCATCTGAATGTCGATGCAGGCGTGCTTGTCGCCGGCGTTACGGGCGGCGGTCCGGCCGACCAGGCCGGGCTTCGGGTTGGGGATGTGGTCTTGCGCCTCGACGGCGAACCGACACCCTCGGTCGACGCGGTGCATAAACTGCTGACGCGCGAGCGCATCGGCCGCCGGGTCGGCCTGGACGTGCTCAGGGACGGCGTCCTGGTGAAACTCAACCTCACCGTGACTGCCCGGCCGGACCAGCGCCAATCCGCTTAGGCCGGCCGCTCAGGCCGGCGCGAGGCCCTTCTCGGCGAAGAGCGTCTTCAGTTCGCCGGTCTGAAACATCTCGCGAACGATGTCACAGCCGCCGACGAACTCCCCCTTCACGTAAAGCTGTGGAATGGTCGGCCAGTCCGAGAAGTCCTTGATACCCTGTCTGATCTGGGGATCGGCGAGGACGTTCACGTCGCGGTACTCAACGCCCAGGTGGTCGAGAATTTGGACCACCATGTTGGAAAACCCGCACTGGGGCCGGTCGGCCGTTCCCTTCATGAAGAGGACCACCGGATTGTCTGAAATGGTGCGCGCAATCTCGGACTGGACGTCGGACATGGAAACTCTCCTGCGCGCTCAGGTAAGGGGAGGGGGACGCCGCATCAAGCTGGCTTGGGGCCGGTGTCCAGCGCTAAAGCATGTAAATCAGCGCCCATTTTGCCCTTGAGGGCGGCATAGACCATCTGGTGCTGGGCGACCCGGCTTTTGCCGGCGAAGGCGGCAGAGCGGATCACCGCGCGATAATGGTCGCCGTCGCCTGCAAGGTCCTCGATGCGAATGTCAGCGTCTGCGAACGCTTCCCGCAGCATGGTTTCCAGCTCTTCAGGCCGCATGGCCATGCGTCGTCTCCAGTCCGTCCGAAGTCCAAATAGCGCCTGACGTAGCGTTGACCCCAGCCTATAACGGCGAAACTGCGACAATTGGGAACACGTGACGATCACGAAAGTTTTGGTTGCGCGGGGCGCCGTCCCGACGGCATCAGCCGAAACTGGGGGATGGGCGGTCTGGATAGATCGCCCACTGCGTGGGAGACGTTGACAAGAGCACCTTTTCCGAAAATTTAGGTGCCGGTTGCACGGACCGGAACAGGAGACAAGACCGCGGACAAGGCGGCGGCCTGTATCGGGCAGGTGGGTGGAGACGATCGAAAGTCCGATGCGGGCCTGGAATCGCCTCTCCATCGCCATCACGCAATGACTGAATTTCGCGGCGCGCCGCGCGTGTGTGTGAGACACGTAGCGATGCGCCAGTAGTTAGTAACGAACTGGGCACAGGTAAAAGGGCAGACAATGAGCTTGATCTATTCGCTGCTGTCGTACGCGCAGCAAGGCACGACCACCGCGACGACCACCGGCACGGGGACCACCACGGCCACCACGGCGTCGCCGTCCGCTGCCGACCTCGCGGCGGCCAAGGAGCGCGGCGCAGCCGCTGCCGCTGAAGCCGCCGGTCAGCAGGAAGTCTCGCTCATGGATCTGGTCGCCGAGCTCAACGCGGTTGAGCTGGGCGTCATGGTCATCCTCGGCCTTTGCGCGATCTATGCCGTCGCGCTGCTGTTCGAGAAGATTTATGTCATGCGCAAAGCCGGCCGTCAGACGCGCGAGTTCCTCTCGGCGTTCCGCAAGGCCAATTCGGTTGAAGAAGCCGAAGCCATCGTGCGCAAGCTGCCGCAATCGGGCATCAAGTCGATGTTCGACGCCGGCATGGCGGAAGTCCGCCGCACCCAAGACCTCGGCCTCTACACGATGCGCGATGCGCGCGACCACACGATGCAGCGTGTCGCCGCGACGATGCAGACGCGTCAGAACGAGCACCTCGAAGATCTCGGTTCGTCGATGACCTTCCTGGCGTCGATCGGCGCCAACGCGCCGTTCATCGGTCTGTTCGGCACGGTGTGGGGCATCATGGTGGCCTTCGTCGGCATCGCGAAAACGCAAACCACGTCGCTCGCGGTCGTCGCGCCCGGCATCGCCGGCGCTCTGCTCGCGACCGCCGCCGGTCTCGCCGCCGCTATCCCGGCGGTGCTCATCTACAACTTCGCCGCCAAGCAGATCTCGAAGCAGGCCGGCAAGCTCGAGGATTTCTCCGCCGAGTTCATCGCCCTCGTTTCGCGTGACATGGACCGCCGCGCCGGTTGAGCCGCACCTAACCTAACCGGAGGAAACCCCCAATGGCGGGTAAACTGGCAGGGTCGGGCGGCGGCAAACGCGGGCGGATCGAAGTGACCGCGGATCCGAACGTGATCCCGTTCATCGACGTCATGCTCGTGCTGCTGATCATCTTTATGATCGCAGCGCCGATCTCGACCGTAGACATTCAAGTGGACATGCCGACGTCGCGGATTAATCCGTCGCAGCGGCCGCCGCGTCCGACCTGGATCTCGATCAGCGAAGCTGACGGCTCCATTCGTTATTACGTGATGAACGACGAAGTGGGCATCAACGAGCTGGGCGAGAAGGCGTTCGAGGAGTGGCGCGCCAATACGCCTGGAAACGTCGCGTTCGACGAGTGCCTGCTCGCGGAAACGACGAAGGCGCCGTACTGCCGCATCTACATTCGTGCGGATAGCGGCACGGCCTATCGCAATGTCGTGCGGGTGATGAACCGCCTGCAGGACAAGGGATTCACCAGAATCGGCTTCGTCGCCGAAGACCGGCGGAGTTGAGCGATGGCTGGTAAAGTCGGCGGGAGCCGTGGCGGTACTATTGCTGAACCGAACGTCATCCCCTTCATCGATATTCTGCTCGTGCTGCTGATCATCTTCATGGTGACGGCGCCGATCCCGACGGTCGACATCCGAGTCGATCTGCCGCCGCCGAACCCGATCCCGATCCGGATCGAGGGTCTCAATCCGACCATCGTCGGCATTCGGGAAACCCCGGGCGGCATGCAGGTGTTTGTCGACGAGCAGGTTGTGACTTTGTCGCAATTGGGTTCCGTGACGCTTCAGCACGCCATCCGCAACAATCCTTCGCTTGAGACGGAGGAGATCTACGAAAAGGCGCGCATCTTCGTGCGCGCCGATCAGAGCACCGCGTATGGCAACGTCGTGAACGTCATGAGCCAATTGTCGGCAGAGGGTTTTGTTAAGGTCGGCATCTTCGCCGAGACTGCGAGCGAAGGATAACGCATGGTACGCCTTCGTCTTGTTTCCATGGTCCTGGCCGCGCTGATCTGTAGCGCGCTGGTGTACCTGGCGGTTACGCGGAAATTCTCGGCGATCACCGATCTCTTCGACGATTCCGAAGCGGTAAAGGTGGAAATCGAGGAAAAGGAAAAGCCGCCGCCGCCGCCGCCGCCGCCGCCGAACACGCCGCCGCCGCCGCCGCCGCCTGAGCAACGGGTGCCTCCGCCGATGGCGGAAGCGCCGCCGACGCCGACCTTCGACCCGGTCGCCGTCAATCCGCCGCCCGTGCCGCCGACTCCGTCCGTCATCACCAACCCGACCTGGCTCGAACGGCCCGACGCACGCGACTTCGCGCGCTTCTACCCGCCGCGCGCGCTTGAGCGCGGTCAGGAGGCGCGTGTCATGCTGGCGTGCGTTGTCGCCGCCGACGGCCGCATTGCCTGCACGGTGACCTCGGAGGATCCGGCAGGGTGGGGCTTTGGCGAAGCGGCGATCCGCATCTCGCGTAGCTTCCGCATGGCGCCTGCGACGCGCGACGGGGTGGCCACGTCTGGCGGCCGCGTGAACGTTCCGATCCGGTTCAACCTCGCCGGCTGACGGCGCGTTGAAGCGACAGTGTTTGAAGCCGCGGCGTGAAAGCGCCGCGGCTTCTCGCTTTCGTGATGTCGCACAAGTGTGAAGCCGCCTCGCCAAGGCGTGAGCGGACGCATCTCAAAACGCAGCGCAGGCTCTTGCTCGATCCGCCCGCACAAGCGCGGACGACCTGGGAGCGAAGCAACATGTCACCACGCACGTCCGCCGCCGCGCGTTTAGCGCCCGCCGCAGATCCGAATGTCATTCCCTTCATCGACGTGCTGCTGGTGCTGCTCATCATTTTCATGGTGACGGCGCCGAAGCCCAACACGGACCTGCGTGTCGATCTGCCGAGCGGCGGACCTCCGGCCCAGGGGCGCCCCACCATTGTGATGCTGCTGCCCGATGACGGCGGTCTCTTCGTCGACGGCGAAGCGGTGACGCTCGAGGGTTTGCCCGCGGCGACGCTGGCGCATGCGTTGGCGAACAATCCAGACATGGACGCGGGCAACGTCCGCGAAAACGCCCGCGTGCTCGTGCGCGCGGACCTGGACGCGGCCTACGCAAGCGTCGTCGCCGTGGTGGATGAACTGCAGCATGCGCGCTTCGCCAAGGTGGGCGTCGCCGGAGAGGCCGCCGACGAGGGATGACGCAAAGCCCATCGCGCAAGCGTGATTGCGCTCTCGCGCGCGTGATTTGAGGGCGCGGACAACGCGGCGCACGCTTCGATGCAGCAGCTGCGCGTCAGACGCGGCGAAAAGCTTAGGGAGAAGAAACATGGCTCATGCGCTTGGCATGCGTGCGACATCGCTCGCGAGTTCGGCCGGATTGCTTGCGCTTATCGTGGTTGCGGCGCTGAGCGTGACCTACACGGCGCACTGGCAGCCGCCCGAAAACGCCCCGGTGGTGGAAGGCATGCGCGACATCGCGCCGCCGCCAACGCCGCCGCAAGCGCGTCCCCAGCAGCCGCCCATCGATCAAGCGGAGCCGCTCAATCCGCTGCCAACGCAAACGATGACGCCTTTGACCGCCTTCGAACCCGTCCCGTACGCAGGCCCAGCGGCGCAGCCGCAAAGCTTCGTTGCGATCACAAATCCGCGCTGGTCGCGGACGCCGCGCGATCTTGCGCGTTACTATCCGGCGCGGGCGCTAGCGATGAGTATCGAAGGCCAAGCGGTGCTCGACTGCCTGGTCGGAACGGACGGAAGGCTGGCCTGCAGCGTGGTTTCCGAAACACCATCGAATTGGGGATTTGGCGCTGCCGCTGTTCGCATTTCCGAAGATTATCGCATGGTCCCGGCCATGCGGGACGGGGTTGCGGTAGAAGGACGCTACCGGATGCGGGTTCCGTTCGACATTCGTTGAGCTAAAAGCCGTCGATAACATCCGCATTTTGGCCGCGTTTGCCTCGCACATCCTGGCCGCGAGGGCCTATAATCCGCGTCCGCGGGACGACTGCAGGAGAGAAGTATGAAGTTGTTGATCGGCGCTGCCGCTGCGGCGTTGCTCTTTGCGGGCGCGGCGATGGCTCAGACCGCGACCCCGACTGCCCCGCTGCCGCCCTCCAGCTGCGGGCCGGTCCCCACGTCGCCGACGCTGCCTGATGGCGCGAACGCGACGAGCGCGCAAATGGATTCCGGAAATAGCGCCTACAACACTTGGGCTCAGGCGATGCAGGCCAACGTGCAATGCCGCCGCGCCGAAGCGGAAGCGATCCGCGCGCAGGCCGATGCGCGCACCGCTGAATACAATGGTTATGCGCTGCAGCTGAACCAGACGGTGTCGTCTTGGCAGGCCGAGGTCGCCGAGTACAACGCGCGCGGCCAACAACCGGCCCGCCGCGAGCGCGGCGGCACGCTCACCCGTCCGGATCATTGATCCGTGCGGTCGGTGCGGTAGCGCCAGAGCGGCGTAAAGAGCGCCAGACCGAGCGACGCAACGATCAGTGCGAGAGCAGGAATAATCGCGGCGATGTGAGCGTCCAGCTCGCTCGCCGCGAAGCCTGTCAAGGCGGACCCCAAAGGCGCGCCGCCCATGAACCCCATCGAATAGACAGCGAGCACGCGGCCGAGAAATTGAGGTTCGGCCGCGCCTTGCACGATAGTGCGGCTCATTGAAATGGCGACGCCCGCCGCCAAACCCCAAACCATGACGATCAGCGTGAATTCCAGGAACGGCTTGTCGATGGCGAAGCTGAGCAGCGCGACCGCGCCGACGAGGTGCGAGGCGATCATGGCGCGCCCCGGCCGCCTTAGCGGCTTCACCCGCGAGAGAAAGACCGCAGAAACGAAAGACGCGGTCCAGAAGCTCGCAAACAACGCAGCCAGCAGCTTGGTGGGGTCGCCCGCATAATTGCTTCTGATGATGAGCGGGAAGAGCACCTGCAACGAGCCGACGACGAAAACTCCTACATACGCTGCCGAGATCAGCATCGGCGACATGATCGGGTTGCGGATGGCGTAGCCGACGCCTTCGCGCAGATCGCGCAGCGCCCCGATCACCGTGCGCTCATGGCCCGCGGGTTTCGGCGCGTGCAAGGTGAGCGAAACTGCAGCGGCCATCGCCAGGACCAGACCCTGGAGGGCGAGGTAGGGCTCGGGGTTTCTGCCTGCGAGGGTTGCGACCGCAATGCCGGCGATCTGCGCGCCGATCTGCACGGCGGTGGTCGTGGCCGCTGCAGTCGCGATCGGCGTATGGCGGCCGAGCACGGCTTCCCGCGCGATGACGCCGTTGAGCGCCGCATCACGCACCGGCATGATGAAGGCGGCGCAGCCGCCTGCGAGGATCGCGTAGCCGATCAGCGTCACGTAGGTGAGCGCGTGCTGGGCGACGATCGCCGCCAAACCGAGCGAGAGAAACGCCATCATCACCTGGAGCAGCGCCAGCGCTGTGCCGGCCTTGGCGCGCTCGGCGAGGAGGCCGCCGAACAGAAGAAAGCAAAACATGGGCGCCGAGAGCGCCGACTGCGCCAGCCCCACGCCGGCCGGCGTGGCGTGCAGCACGAAAGCGACGAGGGATGGGTACAGCACGAACTGCATCCCGAAGGCGAAGAAGTAGAGGCCGACCAGCAGGTAATAGAGGGGCAGCTCGGGCAGCGAATGCGCCCGACGCACGGTTTTTTGCCCGCCCGCCTCGTTCATCACGGCAGGGTTAAGCGACCCCGGGGCGGCCCGTCCAGACCCGGCGCGGTCTCGTTGACGGGAGATTAACGCCACACGTGATGATCTCGACAGGTAATGGCGCCCGCGAATCAATCTCGCCTCGACCTGTCCGAGCCGCCTCCGCCGCTGGAATTGGTGGAGCCGCACACGCCGAAGGCCCGCAACGCCATCGCCGCGCGGCTCTGCGAGATCGTGTCCTGGCCGGAGAGCCGCATACCGGCCTACGAGCGCCAACTCGCCGCCGACATCCTGATTGGACTGTTGCGGACCAGCAACGTCGAGCTGCGCCGCCGCTGCGCCTACGGGATGATGCTCATCAAGGACGCCCCCAAGGCGCTGTTGCGGTATCTGGCCCGAGACGAGATTTCGGTGGCGGGCCCGTTGCTGGAGAATGGCGTCGGTTTCGACGATTCCGACATGATCGCGACCGTGCGGGCAGGGGTCGCGAGCCACTGGCTGGCCATTGCGAAGCGGCGTGGCTTGACCGAGCCGCTGACCGACGCCCTGCTCGCGACCGGCGACGTTCCGACGGCCGAAGCGGTTTTGCGCAATCAGTACTCAAGATTGTCGACGCAGGGCGTCGACGTCGTGGTCGCCCGATCGCGGCAAGCGCCGAGCCTGCCAAACCTGCTCGTGGCGCGGACCGAACTGCGCCCCACCCAGGCGCTTGTTCTGTTCTGGTGGGCGGGCTTCGAGGCGCGGCTGCATATTCTGCGACGTTTTGCGGTGGACCGCTCGACGCTGATTCAAGAACTTGGCGACGTCTTCGCGCTGGCGGCGGCAGAAGGATGGGCCGACGCGGACGCGCGCAAAACACTGCAGGTGGTCGAACGGCGCCAACGCAACCGCGCGGCCGCCGCGAAAAGCGCATACGGTTCGCTTGAAGGTGCGCTCGCCGCCGCCGAGCGAGGACTGGACCGGGGCCTCATCCACGAGATCGCTCATCTCAGCGGCGTAAAGCCCACGACGGCGTCGCAAATTTTCGCTGACGGCGGGGGCGAGGCGATCGGCGTCTTCTGCAAAGCGGTGGGACTGAAGCGGCCTTTGATGCTGGCCCTGTGGAAATCGCTGCGGCGACCGGTCGGCGATCCTGAAACCACAGATAATCCTCTCGGCCGCACGGTCTATGTTTTTGACACGCTGGCGACCGCCAAAGCGCAAACCGTGTTGCGCTACTGGAACTGGTCGTTCACGGCGGACGCCGCCAATCTGGAGCGGATCGCCTTCGAGGATGCGGAATCGGCGGAAATGTCGTTGCCGCGGCGAAACGCGGCGTTGTTGTTCTCCCGCAACGGCTGAGGCGGCGCCGCCGTCGGCGGTGGCGAATCTAATCTCGCGGGGCTAAGCCTCGGACCTCACGCGCCGGCGGCGCGGGGAGGTTTTCTTCCATGCTTCACGCCGCAGCGATGCTGGTTGGCCTGTTCGTGCTCTGGCTGCTTTCGGTGCAGGCCTGGAGCACGCCTGAGGATTTCGCGGTTGCGGCCGGCGCTGCGTTGGCATGCACGTTGGTGGCGCTGCGTTTCGCCGGCGGCGGCCACGCTTTCGCGCGCGGGCCGCAGTTCGCGCTCCTCATCGCAGGACGTGCAAGAAACGTGATCGCGGGCGCGCTGTCGGCGGTGCGCGCGGCGCTGGCCGCGGACGTAACGCTTCGGCCCGCCCTGGTGCGCGTGAAGACGTCCGCCAACGGTGCGTTCGCGCGCGCCGCGCTGGCGGATATGATCAGCGCAACGCCGGGATCCATGGTGGTGGATTCCGACAGCGAGAGCCTGCTTGTGCACGTGATCGACGAGGACGCGGTCGATGCGGAATCGCTGGGCCGTCTTGAAACGCGCGTCCTCGCCGCGTTGGGAGAGCGTGCATGATTGCGCTCGCCGCCGCCGCCGGCATGGTCCTCGCCATGGTGCTGATCCTGGTTCGGATGTTCAGCGGGCCGACCTTGTATGACCGCACGCTGGCCGCCAACAGCATGCTCATGAAGGCGGCGCTGTTATGCGCCGCCGTCGCCGTGATGGTGGGTCAGCAGGCTTGGCTCGACGTCGCGTTCGCATTGGTGTTCGGCGGCTTCGTCCTCAGCATCGCGGTTCTGAAATTCTTCCGCGCGCGGACCTTCCAGGCGCCGCTCGCGCGCGCGCGGGAGAACGCGTGATGGGTGCGATCGAGTTGATCCGCGACGGCGTCGGCACGCTGCTGCTGGCGCTGGGGCTGGTTTTCATGCTGGGCGGCGCGATCGGCGTGCTCAGATTTCCGGACTTCTACACCCGGCTTCACGCCGCCGGCGTCTCTGATGCAGTAGGGGGCGTCTTCCTGCTGCTTGGCCTTGCCGTGATCGCCGGGGACTGGAGGATTGCGCTGCGTCTCGCGTTGCTTGCGGCGCTCATTGTTGCTCTGGCGCCGACGGTTGCGCAGTTGGCCGCCAACGCCGCACATGCGGCGGGGCTGGCGCCGCTGGCGGGACGCTACACCGCGCCGCGCCCCGGGACACGCGGGGAAGACGCGCCTTGAGTGGTGAGATGCTCACGCAAGCGGCGCAGGGGCTGGCGCTCGTGCTGATGCTCGGCGCGTTCGCGGCGGCTTTCGGCGCGCTGACCGCGCGCTCACTCTATGCCATGTGCGTTTATCTCGTCGTCACCGGCGCCTGTGCGGCGGCTACTGTGCTGACGCTGGGTTCGCCGGACGCGGCGATCGCGCAAACGCTAGTCGGCGTCGTGCTCACGCCGTTGCTTTTGTTGGCGGCGATCTTGCTCAGTACGCGCGCGACGAAGCCGCGGCGCGAAGGGAGGCCTTGGCTGACGCTGATTGCGGCGGCCGCGGCGTTCGCCGCCGTCATGCTGGTGGCGCCGGACCTTGGTCCTCCGCGCGCGTCGCCGCCCGCCCAGACGGGCGCTTTGGCGCCGTGGCTGACAATCCTGGTGTTTGTCGCCGTGGCGGCGTGCGTCGGTTTGCTGGGTTACGGCGAGCGCGGCGCCCTGCAACGCGCGCCGCGGGAGCCTGAGCAATGAAGCCCGGCGCCAACATCTCGCTTGGTCCCGCCGCGCGATTCTACGCGCCGCTGATCTTCCTCTTCGCTTTGTCGCTTCTGGTTGCACGCGCGCCAGGCGGCGGGATCGGCTTCGTCGCGGGACTGGCCGCCGGACTGACGGTTGTCGTCCACATGCTGGTGTTCGGCGCGGCTGCCGCGCGGCGGGCGCTGCCGCCGACACTGGCGCGGATCGTCCTTGTAGCCGGGTTTCTCGCCGCGGTCGCGGGCGCGGGGGCCCCAAACATGCGGTTCGCCCCGCAGGTGCTGGAAGCGGGGCTCTTCCTGACCACCTTTGCCGGCTTTGCGTTGGCTCTCTCAGTGCTCGTCGGCCGGGTCCCGGCGCTGCGGGACGAGGAATATTGATGCAACTCGAGTTCATCCTCGAACGTCTGCATCTGGGGCTTGCGGTCGCTCTGCTGCTGGCCGGCGCGGTAACGGCGTGGACGTCCACGAACGTGGCCAAGCGCGTCGCGGGCATCTCAGTGGCGCTCACCGCGGCATTGATTGCGCTGGCGGTGCTTGGCGCGCCTGCAGCGCTGCTGGTGGCCGCCGCCGGCGTTGCGTTCGCGCATCTTGTCGTTGGCGCCGCTCTCCTCGTCCGGTTGCAGGAAAGCTATGGCGGCGTGGAGACGCCGGAGTTCGACGCCGCGGACGCGCAAAGCGATGCGCCGGAGTCCGGCGGGTGAGCGGCTTGCTGGATCTCGCGCGCCTGCATGCGCCGCTGCTTATGGTGACCGCGCCGCTGATCGGCGCGGCGCTGGCGGCGCTGGTGTCCAGCGCGCGTTTGAGCTGGGTTATCGCGGTCATTGCCGCATCGGTGTCGGCAGTGTTTGCGTTGGACGCGGCCGCGCGTGGCCTTCTCACGACTGTGCCGCTCGCGACGACGATCGAGGCCGTCGCGCTGCACGTCGACGGGGTCAGCCTGATTGGCGCACCGGTTGTCGCGGGCGCCGCTCTGCTCACCATAGTCGCGGCCGGCGCATTGCTGCGGGACTTTAACACGCGGGCCGTGCCCTTCGCGATGGCGCTGCTGCTGTGCGTGAGCGCGGGATGGCTTGGCGCGTTGATGGCGGCCGATCTTACCGGCGTACTTGTGGCCGCGGAAAGCGCGTGGCTGGCGTGCGTCGGACTCGTGGCGCTCTCCGCCGAGCGCGATCGCGCGGCGATGAACGGCGCTTTGCGCATGCTGGCGGCTGGCGGCGTAGGCGCAGCACTGATGCTGGTGGCTGCGGGCCTGATTTACAGCAGCGTCGGTTCGCTTTCGCTGCAGGAGTTCGCCAGCGCCACCGTTTCCTCTCCAGGCGTGGCGGCGACGGGGGCGGGGCTTGCGCTCGTGGCGCTCGCGATCAAGGCGGGCGTGGCGCCGCTGCATTTCTGGGTCGGCGCCGCCTACGGACGAGCCGGCGCGCTGGCCGCGCTGGCGCTCGGCGCATTGAGTGCGGTGGGCGCGCTTGCGGTGTTCTTGCGCCTCGCCGCCTACGCCATTGTTGCGCCCGCCGCAGGCGACGGCGTAGCCGCGGCGCTGGTGGCGCTGGGCGGAGTTTGCGTTCTGGTGGGCTCCCTGCAAGCCGTCGGCGCAACCAACATGCGCAGGCTCGCCGCCTATGCGGGCGCAGCGCAAGCCGGGTGCATCCTGTTCACGGCGGCGCTCGGTTCGCAGCAGGCGTTCGCCGCCGCTTTCATTCAGCTCTTTGCACTGTGCGCCTCGGCGCTGGCTTTGCTGGGCGGCGCTGCGGCGCTGGGCGGGGTGACCCATATCGGCGCGCTCGACGGACTGGGACGGCGCGCGCCGCTCGCGAGCGCTGCGATCACCGCCGGTGCGCTCAGTCTCATGGGTGCGCCGCTCACCATCGGGTTTCTCGGCCGTTGGCGGCTGATTGAAGCCGGGGTCGGCGCTGGTTGGTGGTGGGCGACCGCGTCCGTCATCGCCGCATCTTTGGCGGCCGTCTATTACGGCGGGCGGCTGATTGAACGGCTGTACTTCCGCCGCGTCGAAACGCCATTCGAGGGCGGCGCCGGGGTCTGGCGCTTCGCTACGGCGCCGATGCTGGCGGCGGCGATTGCAGCGATCCTCTATGCAGTGGAGCCGTCGGCGTTGCTCAATGCTGCCGGCCGCGCGGCCGAATTGTTGTTCGGAGCGCCGCAATGAGCGTAGCGGTCGCCCTCATCGCGGTGCTGGCGACGCCGGTAGTGCACGCACTCGCCGTCACGCTGGCGGCGCGGCCGCCCGGATTGCGCGATGTTGTGAACGCGCTTTTCGCAATCGTGCTCGCAGGATTGACGGTCTACCTGGTCCAGGCCGCCGCGCTGCACGAGACCGCGCGCATCGTGCTGGCGCGGCCGCTTCCGAATGTGGAATTGGCGTTCGCGCTCGAGCCGCTCGGGGCGCTCATAGCTGCGACCGTCGCGACATTAGGCGTGTTGGCGGCGGCGCATACCAGCGGGGTCGTGCGCGCGACACAGGAGAAGGCGCCGGCGCGGATGATGGCGTTCATCGCACTGGCGTCGGCCGCGATGATGGGCGTTTGCTTCTCGGCCAATCTGTTCACGTTCTTCGTCGCCTATCAGGCGCTCACTCTGGCGACGTTCCCGCTGGTCGCGCATCGCGGCGACGACGATGCGCGCAAAGCGGCGCGCACCTATCTTGCAACGCTGCTCATGGCGTCGGCCGGCTTCTTTCTGCCGGCGATGGTGTGGACTTACGCCATCGCCGGCGCACTCGACTTCCATCAAGGCGGCGTCTTGGCCGGAAAGGTGGATCCGATCACGGCGAGCGTCCTGCTGGTGTTGTTCGTTCTGGGCCTGGCCATGACGGCGATACCGCCGGTGCATCGCTGGCTTCCGGTTTCGATCGCCGCGCCGTTCCCAGCGCTGGTGACAATACAGGGATTGGCGGTGCTGCCGGCGGGCGGGGTCGGTTTGCTGAAGATTGCGTCTTATGTCTTCGGCTCGACAGTTCTGCAAAGCGCGACCTGGGCGACGCGAGGTCTCATCGTGCTCGCCGGCGTCAGCATGTGCGTGGCGGCGCTGATCGCACTGTCGAAGCAGGACATCCGCGAGCGGCTCGCTTATTCCTGCATGGCTCAATCGCTCGCTGTGGTGATGGGCGCGCTGCTGGCGGCGCCGGTGTCGTCGGCGGTCGGATTGTTCGCCGCCAGCCTGCAAGTGGTGGCGCTGGCCTGCGCTTCGGCGACGCTGACGATGGCCGCAGGAACCGTGTTCGCAGCGACGGGGCGTCGCAACGTCGTGGACTATTCAGGCCTGGGGCGCGTGATGCCGTGGACATTCGCCGGCTTCGCATTGGCGGCGGCGAGCATGATCGGCATGCCGCCGTTCTCCGGCGCCTGGTCGAAGCTCTGGCTGATTGTCGCCGCCGCCGCCGCGGCCATGCCCTGGGCGGCGGCGCTGCTGGGCGCGGCGGCGATTTTGACATTCGTGCACTTAGGTCCGCTCGCAGCGAGCGCGCTCGCCGGACGCGCGCCGACCGATGCATTCAAACGCCCGGACGGCGCGTCGATCCTGTTGGCCGCGCCGGTGATCCTGAGTGCGGGCGCCACCTTGTGGCTTCTGGTGCTCGCCGAGCCGCTGGTGAATTTCCTGCAGCCGTTTTGGACCGGAGGCGGCCGATGAGCACGTCCCAAACGCCGCAGAAAGGCGGCGTCGCCGGCATGATGCTGTTGTTCTGCGCGACCGCAGGCGGCGGCGGCCTGGCGTTCGATTTGACAACGCGCGCCCATGGATTCTGGATCGGCGCAGAACCTGGAGCGCGCGCGCTCATCGGCGTAGCGGCGGCGTTGTTCGTCGCCGTGGCGGCGCGGGCCGTGCAGATCGTCTTATCTCGGCGAGAGGAGAAAGGAGCTGGTGATGGGCGCCATCGTCCTTAATCCCGGCTTCATTCCGATCCTCGCGGCGCTGCTTGTGCTGGCGGCGCCGACGACGGCGCGGCCGCCGATCATGGCGATCAGTGCGGTGATCGGCGTCTCGCTGCTCTTGGGACGTGAATACGGCGTCGAGACGGAGGTCGCGAACATCGGCGTGCCCATCGTGCTGCTGAAGCTCGATCCGCTGAACAGCATCGTCGGGATCGGCATGCTGATCGCACTGGTGCTGATTGCGATTTACTCGAATGCGCGCCGCAATCGCTACGAGGACGCCGCAATCTTGTTGCTCGCGGGCGGCGCGGTGTCTGCCCTGTTCGTGGGCGATTGGGTGAGCTTTGTCGCGGCGGCGTCGCTTGCAGGGTTGGCGGCGGCTTGGGTGGTGTTTGTTTCACCAGTGGAGAATGCGAGCAGGGCCGGCGCACGACTGCTGATCTGGCATGGGCTGGAGGGATTGCTCTTCCTGGTTGGCGTCGGCTTTCACGTGTCTGGCGGGCCGGACAATTCTCTACTGCTGCCGCTGAAGATCGAGGCGCCGCGCATACTCACCGCCGAGGCCTTCGGCAACGCCTTCATCTTCGCCGCGCTGATGATACGCGTCGGCGCGCCGCTGGCGCACGTCTGGCTCAAAGACATGGTCTCGCACGCGTCCAGCGCCGGGGGCGTGGCGCTTTCGGTTTTTACGACCATGCTGGGCGTCTATGCGCTGGCGCGCATCTTTCCCGCCGAGCCGCTGCTTGTGCCGGTGGGGGCCGCTATGATCGCCATCGGGTGCTTCTTCGCGGCCGGCGAGGATGATCTCCGGCGCGCGGCGGCATACGGCATGACCGCGCAGGCGGGCGTGTGCGTGGCGCTGATCGGCGTCGGTTCGCCGCTGGCGCTCGCGGCGGCGGAGGGGCACGCCTTCACAGCCATGTTTGCATTTGCGCTGCTGCAGATGACGCTGGGCGGCGTGCTGCAGCGGCTGGGCGATGTACGCTTGTCTCGCTTCGGCGGTCTCGCGCGCGCGATGCCGGTCACTTCAGCTTTGATGTTTGTGGGTGGCCTGGCTGCCGCCGGAGCGCCGCTGCTGTCGCCCTACATTTCACTCTCCGTGGCTTACGAGGCGGTCGCGCAATGGGAGACCAGGGCGCTTTGGGTGATGATCGCGGCCTGCTCGGCGGCGCTTTTCGTGAGCTTGGCGTTGCGTCCGGCGCTGGCCGCGAACCAGCCGTCATCCACGTCGCCCCGTCTGAACGAGGCGCCCTTTACAATGCTGCTGGGGGCCATCGTGGCCGCGTTCTTCTGTGTCGCGGTGGGATTGGCGCCGGGCTGGCTCTACGGGCTGTTGCCGACGGCGCTCGACTTCACGCCGTACATGTTCGATCGGGTCGCGGCGCAGTTCGAACTCCTGGGGAGCGCCGGCGTCGCGTACCTGATCCTTCGTTTCCTGCGGGTCGCGCCCAAGGAGCGCGAAGGCCGGGTGCTGGATGTCGACGCCTTCTACCGCGGACCGATGGCGGCCGCGGGCCGTTGGGTCGGCGTGGTGATGCTGCGCCTCTATGGGACTTGGCAGGCGGGGGTGGATCGGACCTCCGCCCGCACCGGCGCGGCCCTGGCGGCCTGGACCAAGTCGCTGGACCGGCCCTACCTGAGCCGGGTCGCGAGCGCCGCGCAGCTGGCCGCTATCGCGATCGTCATCGCTATTATCTTCGTCGCCAGAAGGTGAGACTTGGCGCGGGTGTCGTATAGTCACCCAACGACTAAATCAGATCAAAATAGTTAATTTGACCGCCAATATTGACCGGTATTTGCCTTGAAGAATGAAGGCATGCACCTATACTAGTGGAACTTGGTCCAGGCGGCAGCAATGGAAAACAAAAGCGATCTCGTCGATATGGCCGCGGAGATTGTCTCGGCCTATGTTTCGGCAAATCAGGTGCCGCCCCAAGATATTCCCGCGCTTATCCGCACCGTTCATTCGGCTCTTCGAGAGGTGTCCGGCGCGCCCGCCGGTGTCTCCGAGTCCAGCCAAGAGCCTGCGGTCGCGATCAAGAAATCCGTCACCCCGGACTACATCGTCTGTCTGGAGGACGGCAAAAAATTCAAATCGCTCAAGCGCCATCTGCGCACGCGGTATTCCATGACGCCGGAAGAGTACCGGGCCAAATGGGGGCTTCCCCACGACTATCCGATGGTCGCTCCCAACTACGCCAAGGAGCGCTCGAACTTGGCGAAGCGAATGGGGCTCGGGCACGCCCGACGCGCGGGCTAGGAAAAAAATCCGCAATATAGGTAAAAATTCTATCCTACACCTCTGTGTAGGGCTTACCCTGGGTTGGGGTCGCTCGACACTGTGGAGGAGTTGGAATGGGCGCGGAAACACGCGCGGACGATGAGGCGGCCGCACGATTGGCCGCCGGGGTGGCGAGCTACGCGCTTGGCGCGCCGCTCGACGCTATTTTGAGGATAGAGCGCGGCTCAAGCGAGGTGGCGTTCGCACGCCAGGTTGCGATGTATCTCTGCCATGTCGCGTTCGAGTTCAGTCTCGCGCGCGTGGCGGTGGCGTTTGCGCGCGACCGCTCGACCGTCGCGCACGCCTGTCACGTGATCGAGGACAAGCGCGAGGACGAAGCCTTCGACGATTGGATCGCGGCGCTAGAGGCGATGCTTTGCGATGCGCCGCCGCCGCAGCAGCAGGTGACGGCATGAGCGCGCGGCGGGTGGAGCGGGCGCTGGCGCGGCTTGCGCAGCCGAACGCAGTGCTGGCGCTGGAACGCGGTGGCGTGCGCTATGGCGTGTTTCTCGCCAACGATCGCCGCAGACGTCCGCTGGTGCGGCTGAATGCTGCGGAGGTGCGCTCGCTGGAAGCCGAGGGCGCTATCAGCGCCGACGGCGCCGGCGGCTTCACACTCAGCGCGGCCGGCGGGGCGCGCGTGCGACGCGACGCTGCGACGGAAGGCGAGGCTTTCGCCGCCCAGCATGCGCCGATCATTGCGCGCGTGGTGATGAACGGCGCCGCACCCGCGGCGGTGCGCGGGCATGAACCAAACCCGGCGCTCAAACGCATTGCCGCGTTGCGCGACGCCAATGGCGCGTCCTTTCTTTCTCCGGTTGAACTCGCGGCGGCTGCGCAATTGCGCGGCGATTGGGAGCGGGGGCAAGCCGGCTTGATCCGGGGCTCCGATTGGAGCGCGCCGCCGCAAGGCGGTGCGGCGCGCGGTCCGGGCAATGCGAAAGAAGGCGCGATGACGGCGCAGATCGACGCGCGCCGCCGCGTGGCCGAAGCGCTCGATGCGCTGGCGCCGCCGCTGCGACGGGTGGTCGAACGGGTCTGCCTCAATGAGGAGGGGCTCGAAGCCTTGGAGCGCGCCGAGGGTTGGCCGGCGCGCTCCGGCAAGATCGCGCTGAAGCTGGGACTGGCGCAGCTCGCCGCACGCTAGCTGCCGAGCGCCGCCTGCGCCTCACGCTGAATGCGGCTCATCATCGAGAAGAGGCCGTTGGAGCGTTGCGCCGTCAGCGCTTCTTTCAGGCCGAGCCGGTCGAACACGGCGCGCGGGTCGACCGACAAGATCTCCGACGGCGTCCTGCCGGAAAAGATCCGCATCAGCATGGCGATCTCGCCGCGGACCAGGTGGGCGTCGGAATCGCCGCGAAAATAGAGGTTTTCCGGCGATTGCGGCCGGCGCTCGGAAACGAGCCAGACCTGGCTTGCGCAGCCGCGCACGCGGTTTTCTTCGCGCCGCTCACTGTCGGCAAGCGGCTCAAGTTCGCGCGAGAGTTCGATCACATACGAAATGCGCTCCTCCCAATCGGGGAGGAGCGCGAACTCGCCTGCAATTTCGTCGATGGTTTCGTCGATGCTGGCCATGGTCCCGAGATGCGCTTTCACGCCTCGCGGGGCAAGGCCGGCTTAGCGGCCGCGGCCGGTAGTCGTGGTCACCGTGCCCGAAACCGGCGACATGGCCGAGGTGTCGGGCTGAGCAACTGCGCCGATGCAGAGGCCGACGTCGCGCAGGCCGTGCTGGCCCAGGCAGAAGGCGTTCTCATAGCGGAAGCGCGCGGCCGACATGCATTGATAGAGCTGCAGTTGCGCCATCTCGAAGCAGTCCCGCGAGCGCGGATCGTTCAGGAGCGTGCCGACGGCGCTCTGGTGATCGTTCACCGCGTCGAGCGCCTGCAGCGCAGCGACCGAGGCCATGCGGTCGATCGCTTCGCCGCGCGTCAGATTGATGCGCCATTGTGCGCTCGGCGCCGATACCGCCACCACGTCGCCGCTGCCGCGCACGGCGTCCCAGAAACGGGCGCCTCCGAACGCAGTCGGGTCGGTCTGCGGCGAAAGGCTGAGCGTGGCGACATGCAGGCGGGGCGTCACATCGGCCGGAATGGGCGCGAAGGGTTGGCCCGCAGCGCCGAGGCCGCGAATGCGCTGAACGCGCGCGGCTTGCTGCGGCGCAACGGCGTTGGCCCAGCGCTGCCGTTGCAGCGAGTAGGCGAGTTCCTGATAGCGGTCGGCGACGCCGACGATACGCGCGCTGTCGGCGGCGGCGCTGTTCAGAAGCATGCGGGTCACTTCGGAGCCGCCGCGCAGTCCGCGGGCATAGCCCGGATCGACGGTGACTGCCCACACGACCGCGTCGCGGCCATAATAGGCGGCGGCGTCGCGCACGCCCTGCACGAAGGCCGGCGATTGCGCCGCGGTTTGCGCCCCGTAGGCAATCCATCCGCGCGTCAGCGATGAACGATTGTGGCGCGCCACCGTATCGAGCGCTGTCTCAAGCTGGGTCGAGCTTTCGAGCCGCGCCGCGCGCAGATCGGTGACGTCGTTCTGATAGGCGGCATAGGCGGTCAGAGCGGCGTTGATGTCCCCTGACTCAGAGGCGGGGGCCGATGTCGTCTGGGCGTTGGCGACGCCGCCAAGAAGGGCCACCGCAGCAGTGGTGGTCCAAACTGCAAGGCTCCGCATCGTCTGCTCCTGTCCTAGTTGGGCGAGTCCGCTTCCTGACGCGACTCGGAGCAGGCAGTTTCTCCCCCATCGCGTTAAGAAGTCTTTTACTCGCGGGCGGCCTTTAGGTGTCAACACAACACGCAGTAAGCGGGGGTGCAAAAGCAGCGCCAATCGCAGTTGCGCTGGGGTTGTGGTCCTGGCTCGCTGCCGCGCTGCTTGTGGGCTTTCTGGCGTGGTTGAACGGCGGCGCGCCGGCGCCGGTGGCGGGCTGGACGGCGCTCGCGATTGCGCCGGCTTTCGCAAGTTTCATTTTGCTGCCGAGGCTTGGTGAACCGATCGTTGACGCGGGCGTGCTGGCGACCTGGCTGCTTGCGGGCGTTGGGCTCGTGGCGGGCAGCGGCGGGGCGCTTTCGCCGTTGGCGTCGGTCCTCGCGGTTCCACCCGCGCTGGCGCTCGCGCTAGGGCGGCGCTGGGTCCCGGAGGCGGGCGCAGCCGCGGTGCTCGGATATGCCGCCGGCGCCTCGATCGCCTTGCTCGATGGCGGACTCGCGTCGACGCTCGGGCCATTTCCGCAATTGTTAAGCGTGGTCTCTCTCGCCTTTGCCGCCGGAATGATGGCGCTGGGGCAACGCGCGCCCGCGCGCCACGCAGAAACGGGCGCGCGCATCGCCGAAGTGTCGCACGAACTGCGCACGCCGCTGACTCACATCCTGGGCTTTTCCGAGATGATCGAGCGCCAGATCTTCGGGCCGGTGGCGGAGCGTTACGTCGAGTATGCGGGGCTCATTCGAAAGAGCGGCACGCACCTGCTGGGCCTCGTGAACGATTTGCTCGATCTCTCAAGGATGGACGCTGGACGTTATGAGATCGAGCTTGAGAGCTTCGATGCGCGCGCGATCGGCGAGGAGGTGGTGCGGATGTCCGCGGACGCCGCTGAAAAGAAGCAGATCGCGCTCCGGCTCAGCGCGCCCGACGCACCGCTGATGGTGAAGGCGGATTCGCGCGCACTGCGCCGTATGCTCATCAATACGATCGGCAATGCGGTGAAATTCACGCCGGACGGCGGTCGTGTTGTCCTGGCGCTGCGGCGCGAGGGACGCGCCCTGGTGCTGGAGACGATCGACAACGGGCCGGGCATTCCGGAAGCGGATCGCGCCAAGCTCGGACGCGCGTACGAACGCGGGTCGGGAGGCGCGCGTGCGGAAGGCACAGGACTTGGCTTAGCGCTGGTTCGTTCTCTGGCGCGACTGCATGGTGGGATGCTGAGCTTTCACGAAGCGCCAGGCGGCGGCGCCCTGGTCCGGATTACACTGCCGGTGTTGTCGGACGCCTAGTCTGCACGGCTGGCGACGAAGCCGCGCGCGGCGGCGAGATCGCCCACTTCGATCAGGATGCGCTGGCGCAGGCCGCGCGAATCCAGGCGGATTTCGACGGTTTCGCGCGGATCAAGCGCCATGAGCGTGCGGAACGCCGCGTCCGGAAAGATAAAGACGATCTGCGTGCGGCCGAAACTCGGGTGCTCGACACGCCGGACGCCGGCGTAGCTGACGGACGCGCCCGGGGCGGGCAGGCCCGCTTCCAGGCCGCGCGCCATGCGGCCGGTGAGGTCGAGATCCCCGACGCGCGCACGCGGCGCATCGCGAACAACCAGTTGCGCGGACGCGGCGCCCGCGCGCTCGTTGGCGACGGGGAGGAGCAATGTGATTTGTTGAACGCCCCGTGTCTCGCGCACGCCAAAACTGGCCGGCAATGGCGCTGTGACGTTCTGCAGGAGCCGCCAGCCGTCCTGGCCGGCGACGCGGCGCGCGACCCAGGAGAGACGCCACCCCGGAAACTCCATCTGGTTGGCGCGCGCCCAGATTGCATAGCCGTGCTGAGCGTCCTGGACCGCAGCCGTAGTGCGTGGATCGCCGCAGCGGCGCGCACGGGCGGCTTGCACCGCGGCGCGTTCAAGCTCGTTCATTTGCGCATAGGACCACCCGTCGCGCAGCAGCGCGCCGCGCGCCTGCAACGCCGTCGCTTCAAGCGCCGAACGCATACCCGGACCGAAGACGTGGCATTGTGCGTCCACTTCGAGCAGGCCGCGCCGTTCTACAAACTGCGCACGTGCATTCGGGACGTCGGCGACGGCGGCGGAGGCGGAGAGCGTGAGGATCGCTACGGTGGCGGCAAGGATGCGCATTGGTGAGCGCAACATTAAGACATTGGGGTTGCGTTCTGGTGAACGCGGGAGCCGGATGGGGCGATGGTTGAGCTGAAAACCGAGGTCTGGGTGTCGGCGCTGCTGCGCCGCGTGGCCGTGAACGGCGCCTTCGCCGCGGTCGCGCGCAAGGGCGACCCGGACGGTGGCGCCGTTCTCGTCAAGGTGGCCACCATGGACGGCAGGGCGCGGCTCTACGCGCCGGCCCGCGCCGGTGAAGGCGAGCGGATCTGGCTCGACCTGTCGGCGGGGTCGCTCGGCGACGTGGAACGGGACGTGGACGCCTACGCGCGCAAGCGTGCGGACGGCGATCCCGACGTCTGGGTGGTCGAGATCGAGGACAAGCACGGCCGCCATTTCCTCATGGAGCCGGTCGACAAGAGCTAGGTGTTATGTGTCAGGTGTCAGATGCCGCACCCTCCGCTCTCGCTATTTTGCGCCGGCGCCGCTACCAACCGGCCCCCTGACACCTGATTGCGACACCCGATGTCCGATACCGCCAGCGCGGCCGCGCCCGATTCTCGTAGTCCCGCTGCGCAGGCGCAGCGGCGGCGTACGTTCGCGATCATCTCGCACCCGGACGCCGGCAAGACGACCCTGACCGAGAGCCTGCTGCTAGCGGGCGGCGCTATCCACTTGGCCGGCGCGGTCGCCGCGCGCGGCGCGCAGCGGCGCACGAAGTCCGACTGGATGAAGATCGAGCGCGAACGCGGCATCTCGGTGTCGTCCTCGGTAATGATGTTCGAGCATGCGGGGCTGGTCTTCAATCTGCTCGACACGCCGGGCCACGAGGACTTTTCGGAAGACACATACCGCACGCTGACGGCGGCGGACTCGGCCATCATGGTGCTGGACGCTGCAAAGGGCATCGAGCCGCAGACGCTGAAGCTGTTCGAAGTCTGCCGTCTGCGCGACATCCCGATCACCACCTTCATCAACAAGATGGACCGCGAGGCGCTCGATCCGTTCGCGCTGCTGGACGAGATTCACTCCAAGCTGGCGATGGACACCGCGCCCATGTATTGGCCGGCCGCTTCGGGTCAGCGCTTCGCCGGCATGCTCGATCTGACGACGGAGGAGTTCGTTCCGTTCCGCCGGCTTGAACACGGCGAAGAGGGCTTCGCGGTGGAGGAACGCCAACAGCGCGGGGCAAATTCGTATCTGCACAACGTGTCCGATGACGTACGCGCCGAGTTGGAAGAAACCGCCGAACTCGCGCGCGAGGGCTTGCCGAAGTTCGAGTTGACCGCGTTCAGAGAGGGGCACCTGACGCCGGTCTATTTCGGCTCGGCGCTGCGCCGCTTCGGCGTTTTAGAGTTGCTCTCAGGGCTCGCGGCGAATGCGCCGCCGCCGCGTCCGCAAAAGGCGACCGTGAAGGGCGTTGCGACAGAGGTTGAGCCCGGGCGCAGCGACGTCAGCGGCTTCATCTTCAAGATCCAAGCGAACATGGATCCGAAGCACCGGGACCGCGTCGGCTTCTTCCGCATCTCGTCGGGCAAGTTCCAGCGCGGCATGACGCTGAAGACCGCCGCCGGCAAGGGCTTCAACGTGCACAATCCGATGATGTTCATGGCGCAGGACCGTGAGATCGCCGACGAGGCGTTTCCGGGGGACGTGATCGGCATTCCGAGTCACGGCGGATTGCGTGTCGGGGACTCGCTTTCGCAGTCGGGCGACATCGTTTTCCAAGGCATCCCGAATTTCGCGCCTGAAATCCTGAAGCGCGTACGCGTGCGCGATCCGCTGAAGCAGAAGCATTTGCGGAAGGCGCTGGAATCCCTCGGCGAGGAAGGGGTGACGCAGGTGTTCAAGCCCGTGCACGGCGGCGATCTGGTCGTCGGCGCGGTGGGCGCGCTCCAGTTCGACGTGCTCGATGAGCGGATGAAGGCCGAGTACGGACTGGAAGTGATTTTCGAGACTTCGCCCTATCAGGCGGCGCGCTGGATCAGCGCGGAAAGCCGCGCCGATCTCGACGCGTTCTTGGAGAAGTCAGCCTCGCAAATGGCCGAGGACGTCGATGGCGCGCCCGTCTATCTGGGCAAGAGCGCCTGGGAAATCGGCTACGTGCAGGAGCGGAATCCGAAGATACGCTTCAGCGACACGAAAGAACGCGCAGCCTAGGCGACTTTCGGGCGCCTCAGGCCGCAGCAGCGCCCTCGCCGGACGCGGCCTTGCGCACTTTGAAGAAGCGCATGGCGCGTTGGGCGGCTTCGACCGGAACCGAGTTGTAGAGTTTGCCGAACTCTTCGGCCTTTTCCATCGCCTGGTCGCCGCCGCAGGTCAGCACCGCGATGGTGACGAAGAGCGGGCGTTCGATGTTGGCGGCGCGGCAGATCATGGCGAGCCCGTCGATGTCCTGGCGCTCGATGATGTCGGCGGCGGTCTGATGATCGAGATTGGTGAGTTCTGCCAGACCGTAGAGGAAGTGCGTGCGCTTGGCTTCGCGATAGAGCGAAACAAGCAGGCGGGCGTTGAGTTCGCCGGCGATCTTCTTTGACTCGATGAAGTGCATCGCCTTCCGGGCTTCGACGCCCATGTCATCGACAGACTTCTTCATCCGCTCGCGTGTCTTGGAAAGCGCCGCGTCTAGTGTCTTGGGGTCGACGCTGGCGTTCCTTTGGAGGATTTGATCGCGCAATCCCGATTCAACCACGAAGTACATTTCGTTGAGCAGGTCGAGCGGCATGTCGCGGCGCGAGACCACGCCGCGGTGCAGCATTTCGCTGCGGCGCGCGCGATCGACGGCGGCTTCCATGCTGGTGCGCGAGATCTGGGCGCCATCGTTACGGATGAGCGCGTCGAGAGCATGGTCGTCGCCGACGCGCACGATCGCTTCGGACACGGCTTCGCTGACGATCGGGCGCTGAGCGACGGCCTTGATGTGCTGCTGGCTCTGGTTGCCGACGATCTTGAGCAGGGTCTGTTCATTCAGCACCGGGCTCAGGCGCAGGACCGGCGAGGCGACTTCAAAGGCGTGATTGGCGAGGTCGGTCATCAAGCCGACAGGCGCGTCCGGGTGACTGGCGAAGGTCTGCGCCAATTCCGCCAGCACGCCATCCTGCATCTCGGCGGCGACGAGTTGGAAGACCTCGTCGAACAACTGATCTTCGCGGGCGCTGCGGTCGCCGGTGCTTTCGAAAAAGAGATCGGTGACCTCGCGCAACAATTCGCGCCGATCGTTGCTCCCATTGGCCTGGGCCAAGTCGATGAGCTTCGCAAACCGCGACTGCATTCCGCGCTCCTGGAAATTTGGAGCCGGACACTAACTAATGGCCGTAAACAAATCTTACCGTACGGCCGTAGTCCGAACGGACTAACTGCGCGGCCGTAGGTCGCCGTCGTCGGGCCCTCCGAGAAGACCCGCAACTTCAGGAGCTTCCTCGACCTGTGGCGGCGCGGCGAATGTGTCCGCGGCGACGACGTCCGCCTTGGTTTCGGAGAGGTTAACGGCCGGCGGCGCCAGCGCCAGCGCCTGCGCGAACGCCGGCGCACGCTGACTCAAACCAGAATAGGCGCCGGCCGCTTGCACGGGGGCCGCAACGTTGGCGTGGAGATCGCAGGCGCGGTTTGCCTGAAAGGTCCAAGCCATGCACAGGCCGTCGTCTGCGCAACGACGGGCGCAGGCGTCGGAGTCGGCGGCGGGGCTCGACATGTAGGCGGCGCCGGGGCGCGCTGTGTTGAATTGCCCCGCCATGCCCTGAGCGGCGGCTTCAAAGCTGAACAAGAGAACGGCGGCGGTGAGGAGAAGGCGCATGCCTCGACGCTGCGCCGCGTCGCCTTAACAGACCGCTCATTGTTCTGACGCCAGCGCCTCACGCCTCGTTTCGATGTCGAGCCATTCGGTTTCGGCGTGATCTTTTTCAGCGCGCGCTGCAGCGAGACGCGCAGCTGCGATGTCGAAGCTTTTTGGGTCGCGCGCGAAGGCGGCGGTGTCCGAGAGGCTGGCTTCCAGCGTCTCGATTTCGGCGTCGAGCCGAGGAATGAGCAAGTCAAGCTCGGCCGAGCGGCGTTCGTCCTTATAGCTCAGCTTGGTGGCTTTGCGCTGCGGCTTTGGCGCTGCCGCATCCTCGTTGGCCCGCGCCGGCCGGAGCGGGCGGCGGCGTTCCGAGAAGGCGCCCCCGTACTCGCGCTCGAAGTCTTCCCAGCCGCCGGGAGTCTCCACCCATTTGCCGTCGCCGAGCGGGCCGACGATTTGCGTGGCTACCCCATCGAGAAAGGCGCGGTCGTGGCTGACCAGGATCACCGTGCCGTCGTAGGCGGCGAGCATGTCCTCAAGCGCGTCGAGCGTGTCCATGTCGAGATCGTTGGTTGGTTCGTCGAGAACCAGCACGTTTGCGGGCTTTGCCAGCGCCACCGCCAGCGCCAGCCGATTGCGCTCGCCGCCGGACAGCGCCGAGACGGGCTGTCGCAATTGCTCCGGTCCGAACAGAAAGTCCTTGGCATAGGCTGCAACGTGGCGCGGCTGGCCGCGCACGATGACCTGGTCGCCGCCGAGTGGCGCAAGAGTATCCCAGATCGTGGCGCCGGGATTGAGAATGGCGCGCGATTGATCGACGTAGGCGATCTCAAGGTTGACCCCGAGCTTCACCTCGCCCGCGTCCGGCGCGCGCTGCTTCAACAGGATTTCTAATAACGTCGTCTTGCCGGCGCCATTGGGGCCGACGACGCCGACACGGTCGCCGCGCATGACGCGAAGCGAAAGGTTCGAAATGAGCGCACGGTCACCGTAACTTTTCGATACCGCTTTAGCTTCGAGAACCAGCTTGCCGGTTTCACCGCCCTTTTCGGCTTGCAGGGCGGCTTTGGCGGAGAAAGCGGCGGTCTTCCGCTCGCGTCGCTCCACGCGCATGGCCTCAAGTTTGCGGCGCCGGCCTTCATTGCGCGAGCGCCGCGCCGTGACGCCGCGCTGCAGCCAGTGTTCTTCCGCTTTGAGATTGGTTTCGAGCCGCGCGAGTTGGCGTGCTTCTTCCGTCTCAACCTGCTCGGCCCACTGATCGAAGGTGACGAAGCCTCTGTTGTGGCTAAGGACGCGCCGCTGCCGAAGCCACAGCGTGGCGCTCGATGCGCGTTCAAGGAAGCGCCGGTCGTGACTGATGATGAGGCAGGCGCCGCGCAGGGCCGACACGCGCTTTTCCAGGTCCTCGATTGCGCTGATGTCGAGATGGTTCGTAGGTTCGTCCAGCAACAAGATGTCTGGATCGGCGGCAAACGCGCGCGCCAGCGATGCACGCCGCGTTTCGCCGCCGCTGAGGCCGGTCACGCTGCGGTCCGGATCGAGCCCGAACGCCGTCAGCGCGGCCTCCGCTTCATGCGCGGGCGTTGCGTGCGCGCTGCCGACCAAAGTCACGGACGGCGAGCAGGCGTAGTCGCGCAGTGTCGCGAAGCCGTCGAGATCGGGCTCCTGGGCGGCAAGCGCCACCGCCGCGCCGTTGGCGTAGGCGATCTCGCCCGCGTCGGGCTCCACCAGGCCTGCCAGCATGCGCATCAGCGTAGATTTGCCGGCGCCGTTGGCGCCGACGAGGGCGGCGCGCTCGCCCTTGTGCAAGGTGAATTCTGCGCCGTCGAACAGGGGTGCGCCGCCGAGAGACAGGCGCAAGCCCTTGACGTGCGCGAGCGCCGGTCCAGCCATGCATGCAGCCTACTGGAAAATGCGCTCGAGCACGTCGCCCAGACTTTGATCCTGCTTGTCGTCGCCAAAAGCGTCGGCGAGACCATCGAAGAAGGTCGCCATCTCGACTTCACGCGGCGAGCGCGCCGGCTGCTCGATGCCGGGCAGCGGATGCGGATCGACGCCCTGGTGCGCCACGCGCATGGTGTCGTTCCAGATCTGCGCCGGCAGCGTGCCCCCGGTGGTGCGGCCCATAGAGCTGAAGTCGTCGTGGCCGACCCAGGCGACGGCCGTGTAGTCGGCCGTGTAGCCTGCGAACCAGGCGTCACGCCAGTCTGAGCTGGTGCCGGTCTTGCCGGCGACGTCGCGGCCCGGCAGTTGCGCGCCTGTGCCGGTACCGCGCAGCACCACAGCGCCCATCATGCTGGTCATGCGGCGCACCACCTGTTCGTCCAACACGCGCGGACCCTGATACGGCGGACGGCGATAGAGTTCGCGCCCGGACGTGTCTGTCACGCGCTGCACGAGATAGGGATCGATGCGTTGACCGTCGTTCATGTAGGTGGCGAACGCCGAGGTCATGTCCCACAACGTCACTTCGATGGAGCCGAGCGCGATCGAGTCCGGCACGAACGCGCCTTGCGCGGGCATGGTGGTGATGCCGAGACGGCGCGCCACCCCGGCTACGCGGTTGGGCCCGATCTCATGCGCGACTTCAGCGGCGACGGTGTTGATCGAAAGCGCAAAAGCGGTGCGCAGCGTCACCGCCCCGCGATAGCCCTCGTCGTAATTGCGCGGACGCCAGCCGTTGATGACGATCGGTTCGTCGTAGCGGACGTCCTCCGTGTCGAATCCGGACTCGATCGCGGCAGTGTAGACGAACGCTTTGAACGTGGAGCCGGGCTGGCGGCGCGCTTGCGTGACCCGGTTATATTTCGATGTATTGTAGTCGGTGCCGCCGATCAGGGCGCGAATAGCGCCGGTGCGGTCCACCGCCATGAACGAGGCCTGCAGCGGCCGGCGGCCGAAGGCGCGGTTGCCGAGCCGGCGGCGGACGGAATTCGCCGCGGCGTCCTCGATGTCCTTGTCGATGGTGAGCTGGATGACGAGGTCGGGCACATTGTCGCCGACTTCGTCGCGCGCTTGCTGGTAGGCGAGGTCGAACGCGTAGCCCATCGAACGTTCGTAGTTCGGGCGAGTTATGACGCGGATGCGTTGATTGCGCGCTTCTTCGGCCTGCTCCGGCGTGATGTAGTGCGCCTCCACCATGGCGGCGAGCACCGTGTGCTGGCGCGCAGTGGCGCGCTCAAGGCTTTCGGTGGGCGCCGAACGCGAGGGCGCTTTGGGCAGGCCCGCCAGCATCGCCGCTTCTGCGAGCGTGAGCTCGTTGGCGGGGTGACCGAAGAAGCGGCGCGCAGCGGCGTCGATGCCGTAGGCGCCATCACCAAGATAGACGCGGTTCAGATAGAGTTCGAGGATTTCATCCTTGGTCAGCCGCCGCTCGATGCGCGAGGCGAGCACCATCTCACGAAGCTTGCGGTTCACCGTTTGCTCGCGTGTGAGAAAGAGATTGCGCGCGAGCTGCTGGGAAATGGTTGAACCGCCCTGCACGGTTTCGCCCGCGCGCAGGTTGGCGAGCACGGCGCGGATGACGGCGGTGCGGTCGACGCCTTCATGTTCGTAGAACCGACGGTCCTCGATGGCGAGGAACGCCTGCGGGACGTAGTCGGGAATTTCCGCGAGCCTGGCGCGGCTGCCGTAGTAAGGCCCGCGAACGCCCAGGAAGCGGCCTTCGCTGTCGACGAACATCACCGATTGCTGGCGGTTGGTGGCCCAGAGCGTATCGGCGTCCGGCACCCGGGGCAGGCCCCAATAGATCCAGACCCAAACGGCCAGCACGGCGAACAGGGCGATGCCCGCACCGATGCCCGCGGCTTTCGCCAGGGTGATCCTGGGCGGTTCGCGCAGCATCTGCTGGAACTGGTTGCTCGCTGCGGCGGCGCGTAACCGCGCCCACTCCAGTGGGCGGTTGGGATCAGGCCTATTGTCTGACAACGGGAACTCCGGCGGCGGGTGTCCAATAAAGCTATGGCGTAATTCTGGCCATCGAGGGAACCGTCCCTGGATGCGAAAACGCGGATAGGGCCTCTGCGTATCCATGCGTCAGCGCCGCTCCGAGGCCGAAATAACGGGCTTTTGTCGAAATCTATCCGACCGAGCCGGGCGGCGCGTAGCTTTGGGCCATTGTCGAATATCTGAGATCAAGGACGAACGGCGCTGAGCCGGCGATGAACGGTCCGCCGCGGGAGCAACTTGCCGCGGCGGAGGACGCCATCGTCCAAGGCGACCCCGCCGCTGCGGAACGCCAGACCAAGGCCAAGACGAAACGTGCGCGTTCGGGGCCGAGGATCTTCGCCGCAGTCCCGACGAAGTCGATGCGCTCGTCAGGGCGATGACGGATTTGCTGCTGGGCGGCTCGGCGCCGCGCCTGCGGATGCTTTAGAGAGGTTCGCTTGTTCGATTGGCTAAAGAGGCTCGGCGCCGGTCGCGGCGTCGAGCGCAAGCTTCTGGCTTGGCACGCGCCTGGCCGTCCGGTGTGGTCCTCCCGCGATGCCGGCGTGTTTGCGCGGGAAGGCTATGCGCGCAACGCAATTGCCTATCGCTGCGTGCGGCTGATCGCCGAGGCCGCGGCGAGCGCGCCGCTTCAGGTTGGGCCGGCTGCGCACCCGTTTGCGCGCCTCCTGGCGCGGCCGAATCCCGAGCAGACCGGCGTCGAGCTCCTGGAGTCATTCTACGGACACCTGCAAGTGAGCGGAAACGCCTTCCTCGAAGCGGCGATGATCGACGGCGACGCACCGAGCGAACTGTACGTACTGCGCCCCGACCGCATGAGCGTCATTCCCGGCGCCGACGGCTGGCCGGTCGGCTGGGAGCACCGCGTCGGCGCGAGCGTGCGCCGGTTCGAGCGCGATCCGGTGAGCGGCGATGCGCCCATCCTGCATCTCAAGCTCTTCCATCCGTCGGATGATTGGTACGGCCTGTCGCCGATGGAAGCTGCGGCCTACTCGATCGATATCCACAACGCCGGCGGCGCCTGGAATAAGGCGCTCATCGACAACGCGGCGCGGCCCAGCGGGGCCCTGGTGTTTACCGGCGCCGGCGGTGCCGACCGTATGAGCGAGGAACAGTTCCAGCGGCTGAAGCAGGAACTGGAGAGCGCCCATGTCGGCGCCGAAAACGCCGGCAGGCCCTTGCTGCTCGAAGGTGGGCTTGAGTGGCGGCCGATGTCGCTCTCGCCAGCGGATATGGATTTCATCGAGGCGCGTCACGCCGCCGCGCGCGACATAGCGCTTGCTTTTGGCGTGCCGCCCATGCTGCTCGGCATACCGGGCGACAACACCTATTCGAACTATCGGGAAGCCAACCTCGCCTTTTGGCGCCACACGGCGCTGCCGCTGGCGATGAAAGCGGCGCGCGGCCTCGAAGCCTGGCTTGGCGATCGCTGGCGCGGCGCGGGGCCGGCGGCGATCAGTGTCGACATGGAAGCGGTGCCAGCGCTGGCCATAGAACGCGAAGCGCTGTGGTCTCGCATCGCAGGCGCCGACTTTCTGACCGAGGGTGAAAAGCGGCGTCTTGCCGGCATCGAAGAACCGGAGCGGACGCAATGAAGTTCGATCCGCGCATCACCTATGCGCTCATCTTGGCGCTATTTCTGGAAACGGCCGGCGGGTTGATCTGGACGGGCCGCGCCGCCGCGCGACTCGACGCTGTCGAGCGCGCTGTCGCCACGCAGCCGGAAGTCGCCGAGCGCCTGGCGCGGCTGGAGGCGCAGTTGGACGATGTGCGGCGCTCGCAGTCTCGTATCGAGCGCCGGCTGGAAGGTCGATGATCATCGAAGGTTACGCCGCCTTATTCGGCGTCCCCGATCATATGAACGATGTTGTTCGCGCCGGCGCCTTCGCCGCAAGCATTGCGCGCCGCGTTGCGCCGCTGCCGATGCTGGTGGAACACGAACAGCGGCTGATCGCGGGATACTGGAGCGACGTGCTCGAAGACGGCCGCGGGCTCTTCGTTCGCGGCGAGATCCGCGACGACTTGGCCGGGTCCGCTCGCGCTCGCCGCAACATCGGCCGCGGCGTCGATGGCCTGTCCATAGGGTTCATTCCGATCGTCGCCAGCGGCGCCAGGGGCCGGCTGCTGGAAGAGATCGAACTGCTTGAAGTGTCGATCGTCGCCAACCCGATGCAGCCGCGCGCGCGGCTGACACTCGCGCGAGAACTCGTCCGCGCTGCTTGAAGGAGAAAACCGTGAGGAAAGAAACCAAGGCCGCGCCGCCCAACGCAAACGGGGGCGCGCCGGACGCGCTCATGCGCGCGTTCGAGGAATTCAAGGCGGCGAACGACGCTCGCCTCAAGGCCATCGAGAACAAGCGCGGCGACGTGCTGCTGGCCGAGAAGGTCGACCGCATCGATCGCGCGCTCAATGAACAGAAATCGCTGATCGAACGCGCTGCGCTGAGCGGCCGGCGGCCCGGCATGAGCCCAGATCCCGCCCAGTCCGAACACAAATCGGCGTGGAACGCCTATTTGCGCCGCGGCGATCTGGCGGCGCTGGCGCAGTTCGAAGCCAAGGCGCTCTCGGTGGTCGGCGATCCAACACCCGGCGGCGCCGACGGCGGCTATGTCGCCCCGCCGGAACTGGACCGCATGATCGAAACGCGGCTGCGGCAGGTTTCGCCGATGCGCGAGATCGCGACCGTCCGCACGACCGGGGCCAACGTGTTCAAGAAGCCTATTTCGGTGAGCCAGGCCGGCGCCGGCTGGGTGGCGGAGACGGCCGCGCGTGCGCAAACGGCGTCGCCGACGCTCGCGTTGCTCGAATTTCCGGCGGCGGAGCTCTACGCCAACCTGGCCGCCACGCAGACGCTGCTCGACGACAGCTTCGTCAATCTCGAAGAATGGATCGCTTCGGAAGTGGAAGAGGCGTTCGCCGGCAAGGAGCGCGCCGCCTTTGTCAATGGCGACGGCAGCGATGAGCCGAGGGGTTTCCTCGATTACGACATGGTCGCCGAAGCAAGCCACGTCTGGGGCAAGATCGGCTACATCACCACCGGCGCCGACGGCGGCTTCGGGACAACACCGGTCGACAAGCTGATCGACCTCATCTACGCGCCGAAGACGCAGTTCCGGCAGAATGCGCGTTTCACCATGAACCGCAAGACGGTCTCCGCCGTGCGCAAGCTGAAGGACGCCGACGACCGCTACATCTGGGAGCCGAACGACGCGGGCGGCTCGACGCTCTTGGGCTACCCGATCACCGAGATCGAGGACATGCCCGACATCGCTACGGATGCGTTCCCGATCGCGTTCGGCGACTTCGCGCGCGGCTATCTCATCGTCGACCGCGCCGGGGTGCGAGTGCTGCGCGATCCGTATTCCGCCAAGCCGTACGTCCTCTTCTATGTCACCAAACGTGTGGGCGGCGGCGTGCAGAACTTCGATGCGATCAAGGCGCTGAAGTTCGGGGACAGCTAAGCGCGCTTCGCACGCGAGGCGGTAGGCAGTGGGCAGTGGGCCGTGGGCGAGTGGGCCCCGTCTGTAGCCGCTGCCGCTGTCTTCCTACTGCCTACTGCCCACTGCCTACTGCCTACTGCCGGGAAATCATGACCATCACAATCGTAGCGCCTCCAGCGAGCGAGCCAGTCTCGCTCGCCGAGGCGAAACTCTTCCTGCGCGTTGACCACAATGCCGAAGACGACCTCATCGCCACGCTCATCGGCGCGGCGCGTGAGGCTGTCGAGGCGGGGTGCGGGCGTGCGCTGATCACACGGCGCGTGCGCGAAAGCCTTGATATCTGGCGCCGTGAAGCCGTCGGCGGCGCGGTGCTGAGCTTGGGCCCGGTCGGCGAGGTGATCGCCGTTCGCCTATTGGCGGATAACGGTTCGGAGAGCGTGATCGATCCCGAACGCTACCGGCTCGAAGGTCACCGCGACCGGCCGCGGCTGGTGTTCGCTTCTGGCGTGCCCGCGACTCTGCGCGCCGTTGGCGGCGTGGAGATCGAATACGACGCCGGCTTTGCCGCGGATGCGGCCGACCTGCCGCTCGCGCTTCGGCTGGCGACGCTGCAAATCGTCGCCGCGCTTTATGAAGCGCGGCAGGGCGAGGCGGCGATACCGGAGGCGGCGCGGGCGCTGATGCGCCCGTTTGCGCCGGCACGGCTATGAAGGACGTCATCGGCGCCATGCGCGCACGCGTCGGGCTGCAAAGTCCCACGCGAGTGGAAGATGAGCTCGGCGGCGCCAGCATCGCCTGGGTCAATGAAGGTGAGGCGTGGGCGCAGGTCGAAGTGGATGGCGTGAGCCAGGCCGCCGCATTCGACGCTGCGCCTTCCACCGCAAGCTACAGGCTCATCATCAACCGTCACGACGCCGTGCGCGCGGGATGGCGCGTGCTCTGGCGCGCGCGCGTGCTGCGCGTCACCGGCGTCCGTGACGACGGCGGCGCGCACATGGCGCTGCTCTGCGAGGAGGAAATTCTATGAGCGCTGATCGCGCTTTGGCCGCCGCCATCCGCGCGGCGGTGCTTGAGAATGCCGGCGTCAAGGCGCTGCTGGGGGACCCCGCTCGCGTCTACGACGACCCGCCGCCGGATCCGGTGTTTCCTTATCTGACGCTCGGCCGCATCGAGAGCCGTCCCGCAGACGCCAGCGCATGCGAAGCCTCGGAGCACGCCGTGACGCTGCATGTCTGGTCACGCCACGGCGGGCGCGCAGAGGCGCTCGACATCATCGGCGCACTGCGCGCCGCGGCGCATGACGCGGCGCTGGATGTCGAAGGACGGCGGCTGGTTTTTCTGTTCGCGCAATTCGCGGATGTCTTCCGCTCCGGCGATGGGCGCACCACGCACGGCGTGTTGCGGCTACGCGCGCTTACTGAACCTCTCTAGGAGACAACATGGCAGGCCAGAAGGGACGCGATGTCCTGATCAAGATCGGCGACGGCGGCGATCCGGAGACGTTCGCCACTGTCGCCGGCATTCGCGCCAAGACGATTTCGCTGAACGCCAAGACCGTGGACGGCACCAGCGGCGAAAGCCCGAGCGCCTGGCGCGAGCTGATCGCTGGCGCCGGGGTGAAAAGCGCCAGCGTCTCCGGCGCCGGCGTGTTCAAGGACGCGGTCTCGGACGCGGCGATGCAGCAAAGCTTCTTCGCGCAGTCGGCGCGCAGTTTTCAACTCGTGATCCCGGGCTTCGGCGTGCTGCAGGGGCCGTTCCTGGTCGAGGCGCTCGATTATTCCGGCGATCATGACGGCGAAGCCGCGTTCGCCATCACGCTGGCGTCGGCCGGTGCGCTGAGTTTCATCGCCGATGCGTGAGCCTGTGAACCGCGCGCGCGGCGAAGTGCTGCTTGAGATCGGCGGCGAGCCGCGACGGCTCTGCGTCACGCTAGGCGCGCTGGCGGAGCTGGAGGCGGCGTTCGACGTCGGCGCGCTGGCCGAACTGGGCGAGCGGCTGGCGCAGTTGACCGCGAGCGATCTCATCACCGTGGTGGCGGCGCTCAGCGGCGTGAGCACGGCTGAACTTGCCGCGGCGCGCATCGATCCGCGCGAAGCGGCGAATGCGGTGGCGGAGGCGTTTCGCTTGGCGTTCGGCGATGAAGCCTGAGCCGACGCCATGGGCGACGTGGCTCGCCTTGTCGATAGCGCTCGCCGTCACGCCGCGCGCGTTCTGGCGCCTCAGCTTGGCCGAGTGGCGCGCGATCGCGGGACCACGTGTGAGCGCCGTGCTCGACCGCGCCGCTTTTGACGCGCTGGCCGCTCGTTACCCGGATTGTCCGATATGACTGACACGTTCAACACATCGCAATTCGCCGCCGAACTGGGCGAAGCCTCGGCTGCGCTGCGCGCGTTCGCGCAAGGTCCGGCGCGCCAGGCAGCCGACGAGGTGGGCCAAGCGTTCGATGGCGCAGGCGAACGCATCGCGCGCGCCCTGGGGCAAGCGGCTCTGAGCGGCGAAGCCTCGTTCAAGCGCATGGCCAAGGTCATCCTCGAGGAGCTCGCCAAGCTCGCGCTCAATCAATTGTTCAACCAAAGCGCGTCGAAGCTCCCCTTCTTCGGCGCGCGCGCCGCTGGCGGCCCGGTCGCCGCCGGCGGCGCTTATCTTGTCGGCGAACGCGGACCTGAGCTGTTCGTGCCGCGTGAGAGCGGTGTGATCGCTGCGCCCGGAGGCGCGGTGAACGTACACTTCCATTTGAGCGCCGGCGCCGATGCGAACGCTATCGCGCGCCATCAGGGCCAGATCGCCGCCGCTGTCGCGCGCGCCGTCGCGTACGGGAGGCGCAATCTGTGAGCGCGTTTCACGAAGTGAGCCTGCCGCTGCCGTTCGCGCTGGGCGCCAGCGGCGGGCCGGAGCGGCGCGTGGACATCGTGGCGCTCGGCAGCGGCCGCGAGAGCCGCAACACGCCCTGGGCGCATGGCCGGCGGCGCTACGACATCGGCGGCGCGGTGCGCACGCTCGATGAATTGCATGCACTGATCGCCTTCTTCGAAGCGCGGCGCGGCAAGCTGCACGGTTTCCGCTTCCGCGATCCGTTCGACTACAAGTCCTGCGCGCCCTCGCAAGCGGTGAGCGCGGCGGATCAAGAACTCGGCGAGGGCGATGGCGAGACGGTGACGTTTCAGATCGTGAAGGCGTACGGAACAGGTGACGCAGCCTATGCACGACCGATCGCCAAGCCCTTACTGGGCAGCGTCGCGGTCGCCGTGGACGGCGACATTCTCGATGCAGACGCCTTCAGCATCGATGCCGCAACGGGGATCATCACGTTCGAAGAGGCGCCAGGCGTGAGCGCAGCTGTCACCGCGGGTTTCCTGTTCGACACGCCTGTGCGCTTCGACATCGACCGGCTCGATCTGTCGCTTGATGGCTTCGGCGCGGGGCGCGCCTTGGCGGTACCGCTTGTGGAAATCCTGGTCTAGACTGCGGCGTAACATCTGTCCCTGGACCCGGAACGCGCAGATGGACATCCCTGAAATTCAAGCTGTGCTGACAGAACTCGCGACGCTCCTTCGTGCCGCTGGCAAAGAGTCGTGGGCGCGCGGTCTTGAACGTGCGCGTGCGCTCTTCAACGAAAATCCCGTCGCAGCGAAATCGGATGTCCTGTGCATGTTCGGCGGCGCCGGGTCGCTCAATGACGTTGTTTTGTACCGCGACGGCCAACCGCTGATCGCAGAGAACAACGCCTTGCACGCGTCGCTGTCGCGCCTTTACGCGCTTCTTCACTGAGGCCAACGGCCTCTAACCGGAAATCATGAGAACCATACCTGAAGAGCTCGCCGCGCGCATTGCGTCCGGCGTGACGACGCTTGCGCATGTCTGGCGCTTCACGCGCCGGGACGGGTCGCAGTTCGGCTTTACCGATCACGACCGGCCGCTCGCGTTCGATGCGCAGATGTGTGAGCCGGCCGTTGGCCTGGTTGCGGGCGCCATCGAGAAGAGCCTGGGGCTTGGCGTCGATACAGCGAGCGTTTCGGGCGCGCTGTCGTCGGACGCCATTACCGAAGCAGACATCGGCCGCGGCCTCTGGGACGGCGCGCGTGTGGATATCTATCGCGTCGATTGGAGTGATCCAGCGCTGCGCGTGCATCTGTTTGCGGGACGGATCGGCGAAGTGCGGCGCGGGGCGCAGGCGTTCGAAGCCGAATTGCGCGGGCTGCAAGCGGCGCTCAACGTGCCGGTAGGGCGCGTCTTCTCGCGCTTCTGCGACGCCGACCTTGGCGACGCGCGTTGCGGGAAAGATGTGGCGACCGCCGCGTTCCAGGGCGCAGCCACGGTCACGGAAGTCTTGTCCCCACACGCCTTCCGGGCAAGCGGCCTCGGCGGTTTCGAAGACGGTTGGTTCGTGCGCGGGCGGCTGCTTTGGGAGGCCGGTGGCGAAGCGGAGATCTCGGCGCATCGCGTCGAGGGCGAGTCGGTCGTGCTGGAGGTGCTGGATCCGCTGCGCGCCGTGCTCGCCGTCGGCGCAGCGTTCACGGTCACGGCCGGTTGCGATAAGCGCCACGAGACTTGCCGCGCCAAGTTCGCCAACGCCGTAAACTTCCGCGGCTTTCCGCACATGCCCGGCAATGACGCGATCGTCTCCGGGCCCAACGTTGCTGAGCCCATGGACGGCGGTTCGCGCTTCCTATGATCTCCCGTTCAATGATCCTCGCGGAAGCGCGCGACTGGATCGGCACGCCCTATCAGCACCAGGCTAGCGCCAAGGGTGCGGGCTGCGATTGCATCGGCCTGGTGCGTGGCGTCTGGCGCGCGCTTTATGGTGATGAGCCTGAGGCCGTGCCGGGCTACACGCCCGACTGGGCCGAACGCGCAGGCGCCGAGACGTTGCTCGATGCTGCGCGGCGCAACATGCGCGAAGTTTCCCTTGGCGCGGCGTCGCCCGGCGACGTGCTGCTCTTCCGCATGGACGCGCGTGCGCCGGTTAAACACGCCGCCATCCTCGATGAGGATGAGCGGATCATTCACGCCTATTGGGGCCGCGCCGTCGTGCGCTCGCGCTTTGCGCCATGGTGGCGCGCCCGCTTTGCGGCGGCGTTCCAGTTTCCGGGAGTCGACGCTTGGCCGAAATAGTTCTGTCGACCGTAGGCAAAGCCATCGGCACGCGCTTCTTTCCCGCCGCTTTTCAACGTGTCGGCGCAGCGCTTCTGCAGTCGGCCGGCGCAGCGCTTGGGCGCGCCATAGATCAGAGCCTGCTTGGCGGCGGCGTCAGCCGCGAAGGACCGCGGCTGACCGACCTGCACCTGCAGGGCTCGTCCGAAGGCGCTTCGATCCCCGCCGTCTATGGCAGCGTGCGCATCGCCGGACAGGTGATCTGGGCGGCGCGTTTCAAGGAGCATGTCGAGAAGCACGAGAGCGGCGGCAAAGGCGGCCCGCGCATCAAGAGCACGGATTATCGCTATACGCTCTCGTTTGCCGTCGGCCTCTGCGAGGGTGAGGTCGCACGCATCGGGCGGGTGTGGGCCAACGGCGAGCCGTTCGATCTGTCGCAGGCGGCCTGGCGCCTGCACACCGGCGGCGAGACGCAAGAGCCAGACCCGCTGATCGAGACGATCGAAGGCGCCGAGGCGGCGCCCGCTTATCGCGGCCTTGCTTACATCGTCTTCGAAGACCTGCCGCTCGAAGCCTTCGGCAACGCCATTCCGCAGCTCTCGTTCGAGATCGTGCGTCCGGCGCCGGTGCGCGACGACAGTGTGCGCTTTGAAGACCGCGTGAAGGGCGTCTGCCTGATCCCGGCCTCCGGCGAGTTCGTCTATGCGACCGAGCCCGTGCTTCGCCGCAGCGGACCCGGACAGGAAACCGCCGAGAACGTTCACGTCGAGCGCGACCGCGCGAATTTGCTGGTTTCGCTGGATCAGCTCGCCGCGGATTTTCCGCAGGTAGAGACCGTGCTGCTGGTCGTCGCGTGGTTCGGCGACGATCTCCGTTGCGGACATTGCACGATCCGCCCAGGTGTCGAACGCGCGGACAAGACGACATCGCCGCTCACCTGGCGGGCCGGCGACGTTTCACGCGCCAGCGCCCACGTCGTCAGCCAGATCGACGGCGCGCCTGCGTTCGGCGGCACGCCGAGCGACCAGACGGTCGTGCAGGCGCTGCACCAGTTGAAAGCGCGCGGCTACAAGGTCGGGCTCTATCCTTTTGTACTGATGGACGTGCCCGTGGGCAACGCCTTGCCGGATCCGTACGGCGGCGCGGAGCAGGCGGCCTATCCTTGGCGCGGACGCATCACGCTCAACGCTCCGGAGTCAGATCAGACCTCCGCCGCCGCCGATCAGGTTCGGGCTTTTTTCGGCGCCGCCGAGCCAGGCGATTTCACCGAAAGCGGCGGCGTTCCGAATTACACGGGACCCGACGAATTCTCCTACCGCCGGTTTGCGCTTCATTACGCCAAGCTCGCAACCTTGATCGAGGGTGGTGTCGACGTGTTTGTCCTCGGCTCCGAATTGCGCGGACTGACGGCGATCCGCGACAGCGCGACGACGTTTCCCGCCGTCGATGCTCTATGCGTCCTCGCCACGGACGTGCGCGCGATGCTGGATACGGTCCCGCGCGATCAACGCACGGTGCTGGCCTATGCGGCGGATTGGTCCGAGTACGCAGGTCATCAGCCGCAAGATGGCTCCGGCGATCTCTTCTTCCATCTCGATCCGCTGTGGGCGCATGACGCCGTCGACGTGGTCGGAGTCGACTGGTATCCGCCGCTCAGCGACTGGCGCGCGGGCGATACGCACGCAGACGCCGCGCTCGCGCGTTCCATTCACGATGTCGACTATCTCGAGAGTCGTGTGGAGGCGGGCGAGAATTACGATTGGTTTTATGCCACTGACGCCGATCGCGCTGAACAATTGCGGACGCCAATCACGGACGAGGACTACGCCGAACCGTGGATATTCCGGGCCAAGGACCTGCGAAATTTCTGGGCGCGCGCGCACTACAATCGCCCCGGCGGCGTGCGTTCGCCGGCGCCGACCGCGTGGGCGCCGCAAGCGAAGCCGATCTGGTTCATTGAACTTGGCTGTCCGGCGGTCGACAAGGGTGCGAACGCGCCCAATCTGTTCGTTGACGACAAGAGCGCCGAAAGTGCATTGCCGCCCTTCTCCTCAGGCGCCCGCGACGACTTGATCCAGCGCCGAACGCTGGAGGCGTATCTCAAGCATTGGGACGGAGCCGCCAATCCAGTCTCTTCGGCGGACGGGCGAAGCATGATCGGCGCAGCCTTCCTGTGGTGTTGGGATGCGCGGCCGTATCCCGCCTTTCCGGGGCGAACCGACGTGTGGAGCGACGGCGGGTCGTGGCGCCTTGGCCACTGGCTGAACGGGCGCGCAGGTTTGTCGGGTCTGGGCGAGGTCGTACGCGATCTCTGCGCGCGCGCCTGCGCAGACGCGGTCGATGTGACCTCGTTGCTGGGCGCTGTCTCCGGCTATGTCGTCGACGCGCCGTCCACTGTGCGCGCTGTGATCGAGCCGCTGATGGCCGCTTACGACTTTGTCGCCGCCGAGCGCGACGGGCTGTTGTCTTTCTTTCATGCCGCACAAGCGCCGGCTCTGGAACTTGGTGCAGGCGACTTCACGGCTGAGCTCAGCGAACTCTATGCCACGCGCGGAGACGCCGCGGAGCGGCCTGTCGAGGCGCGCGTTCGGTTTCTCGATCCGGCGCGGGACTACCTTATTGCCGATGTGAGTGCGCGACGCCTGGATCGCGCCGACGGTGGCGTCATAAGCATAGAGGCGCCGCTGGCGCTGGAGGTGGAAGCTGCGGAAGCGCTGGCGCAAATGGTGCTCGCCGACCGCCGCGCTGACGCGGAGGCGCTGAGCATCGGACTCGGTCCGGCGCATTTGGCGCTGGAGCCGGGAGACCGCATTGCAAACGCGGGCGAGGTGTTCGAGATCGCGCGGATCGAAGACGCCGAGCAGCGGCGGCTCGAATTGAAGCGCACGCGTGCGCCGCTTGCCGCACAGCTGCACCTTACGGAGCCCGCCCCGCCGCCGGATCTCGCCGTGGCGCCGACACCTGTGCTGACGCTGCTGGACTTGCCGCCATTGCCTGGAGCGGAAAGCGAGGGACGACCACTGGTCGGCGTGTTCGCATCGCCCTGGCTCGGCGCGCATGTTGTGCACGCCGGCTCCGATGCAACATTGCTTTCACAGCGCGCCCGGGTGGTTCAGCCGGCTATCATGGGCGAACTCATATGGGCGCTGTGGCCTGGGCCCGTCGATCTCTGGGATACGATCGCCGTTCTCCGCGTGAAGCTCTACGGTGGGGCGTTGGAGAGCGCCACCGGCGGCGCCGTGCTTGACGGCGCCAACATCTTCGCGATCGAGAGCCACGATGGCGAATGGGAGCTTGTTCAGGCGCGCTCCTGCGTTCTGATCGAGCCAGACGTTTACGAACTCAGCGGCTTCTTGCGCGGCCAGCTTGGCAGTGCGCATGCGATGCGCGCGCCTCATCCGGCGGGCGCGCGCATCGTCAAGCTCGATGACAAGTTGGTCCGTGCCGACGTCTGGGCGCACGAATGGGGCGAGCCGCTGCTGTTTTCCGCGCCCCCGCAGGCGGGCGCTGTCGGCGACCCGCGCGCGGCGCACGCCGCCATCGCGTTGCTGCGCGCCACAGCGCGGCCCTGGGCGCCCGCACACTTGCGCGCTGCACGGGAGGCGGGCGGTGACGTCGCCATTCGCTGGATTCGTTGCGCCAGAGCGGGTGGAGACGCTTGGGCCCCCGGCGAACCTCCGGTTGGTGACCCCGCCGAGTCTTACCTGCTGGAGATCCTCGATGGCGGGGCCGCCATCCGTTCGGTAACGACTTCATCCACAGTTTACGTTTACCCAACGGCTGAGCAGGTCGCTGATTTCGGCGCGTTGCCTGGATCGTTGCAGATTCGAGTCGCCCAAATGAGCGCCAGCGGTGTCCCTGGGTTGAAGGCTGCGTTAACCATAGCACTATAGGGCTGGCGGGTTACCTCAGCCCGGGTGCGATTCTGCGTTTTCGCGGGGTCGCCGCCATGGGATCAGAAGGGCCCCGGAGAGCGCAGCGACTTGAGTTGGGATCCCTACGCCACGCTCGGCCTCGGCCGAACCGCGACCGCCGACGATATCCGTCGCGCGTACCGCAAGCTCGCCAAAGAGCTGCACCCGGACGTGCGCCCGGGCGACAAGGCGGCGGAGGAACGCTTCAAGCGGGCCACAGCCGCCTTCAATCTGCTTTCCGATCCGGCGCTGAAGTCGCGTTATGACCGCGGCGAGATCGACGCCGACGGCAATGAGCGGATGGCGTTTGGGGGCGGTGGTCCAAGGCCCAGGCAGAGCGCCCGCGCCGGCGCAGGCGCGGGCGGTTTCGGCGGCGGTCCCCAAGGCGGTCCCGCAGGCGGCGCGGATGCGTTCGATCTGGGCGACATTTTTTCCGACCTGTTCGGACCGGGTTTCAGCGGCGGCGGCCGAGGCTACGGCCGTATGCGCGGCCGCGACATCCGCTTCACGCTCGATATCGATTTTCTGGATGCGGTGAACGGCGCAAAGCGCAGGGTTTCACTGGCGGAAGGGCGGACGCTCGATGTCGCCATTCCGGCGGGGGTGGAAAGCGGCCAAGTCCTGCGCCTTAAAAACCAAGGGGGGCCGGGCGTTCAGGGCGGGCCTTCGGGCGACGCGCTGGTTGAGCTCAATGTACGCCCGCACGCCTTCTTCCGGCGCGAGGGCCAAGACATTCATATGGACCTCAACATCTCGCTGACCGAGGCGGTCGAGGGCGGCCGCGTGCAGGCGCCGACGCCAAGCGGGCCGGTTTCACTTTCGATTCCCGCTGGCTCCAACACCGGCAAGGTGTTGCGCCTCAAGGGCAAGGGCGTCGGCGGCCAAGGCGACCAGTTCGTCCGTCTACTGGTGATGCTGCCTGAGGTCCCAGATGAAGAGCTCAAGCGCTTCGTCAAAAAATGGCCGAAACGTGACCAGGCGCCGCCGCGGCCTAGCTAGATTCGCCTCCCGCAAGTCCCAGTTCGCCCGTACTGCGAAGCGTCGGCTACATTCAGGACGCGTTCAGTGGGACAGCGGTAATTATCGCGCACGATGTTGATGCGGTCGCTCCTTGTTGGCGCTTTTCTTGTGATCGGTGCGGTCTCCGCGCCGGTGCAAGCCGCCCCGCGTCCGTCGATTCAGCCGGCCTGGATCATCCCCTCCCAGGATCGTGGTCAACGCCAGGAAGACATTCTTTCCGTCCGCGACGTCGCCGACATGCTCCGCTCTCGCTTTGGAGGCGAACTGGTCTCCGCACGGCTTGAGAGGGGTGGGCGGCCGTTTTATGTGATCCGCTGGCGGATGCCGAACGGCGACTACCGCGACTTCACCGTCGACGCAGTAAGCGGCGCGGTGCGTTAGCAGCCGCCGAGGGAGCACGCATGCGGGTTTTGGTGGTCGAAGACGATAAGAACCTGCGCGAGCAGCTGGCGACGGCGCTGGGGGATGCGGGCTACACGGTGGACACGGCCGATAACGGCGAGGACGGTCAGTTCCTCGGCGAAACCGAGCCGTACGACCTAGCGATCCTCGATCTTGGCCTGCCTAAAATCGACGGTCTGTCGGTGTTGAAGTTCTGGCGCAAGGAAGGGCGCACCATGCCGGTGCTCATCCTCTCGGCGCGCGACCGTTGGAGCGAGAAGGTTGAAGGCCTCGATCTCGGCGCCAACGACTACGTCACCAAGCCGTTCCACATGGGCGAATTGCTCGCGCGGGTGCGCGCCAACGTGCGCCGGCAAACCGATCACCAATCGTCGGTGCTCGAAGTGGGCGACCTGCGCCTGAACGCAGCGACCGGCCAGGTCACCGTCAACGGCGCGCCGGTGAAGCTCACGGCTTACCAGTACAAGGTGCTCGACTATCTCATGCACCATGCCGGGCGCATCGTCTCGCGCTCGGAGCTGACAGAAAAGATCTACAGCCAGGACCACGAGCGCGACTCCAACACGATCGAGGTGTTCATCGGCATCCTGCGCCGGAAGATCGGCTCGAACCGTATCCTCACCGAGAAGGGTCTGGGCTACAGGTTGGTCGACCCTGCGGAATTGCAGTGAGCGACGCGACCGCAGAGGCGCCGACACCTGAAGCAACAGCGCCGACGCCTGCCCGTGAGCAAGAAGGCGCATTCGACAATTTCAGGCGCCTCATCCGCCGCTCGCTCGCGGCGCGCCTTCTGACCATCGCTCTCGTCTGCGTCATCGGCTTGGTGGCGGTCGGTTGGATTGCGCACGCGCAGTTCAATCGGCAGATGTTGAAGCTGCTGATCGATCCGGAAATTTCCAGCGTTTTGGATAATCTCATCGGCAATGCGGGGCCGGGTCTCGAAGGCGACATCGTCCTGCAGGACATCCCATACGACCCGCGTTATCAGCAGACCGCCAGTGGCCGCTACTTTCAGATCGCGCGCATCCTCGACGACGGCGGGCTGGACGTGCAGGTGATTTCGCCGTCCTTGTTCGACACCTCCATCCGCTTGGATCCAAAGGTGCAGGCGCGCCTTACCGCGCCCGACGCCTCACGGACGGCGCAGTACATCGACGTTCAGGGACCAGACCGCTCGCCGCTGCGCGTTGTCGCGCGGGTGGTGGAATTGCCGAACGTGCAGGGCAGGTACCTCTTCATGGCGGGTGTCGAACCGGAACCGATCCTCGCGCCGGCAGGCAATCTCATCGGCCTGGCCGTGGCGGTGTTCGTCGCGTTCTGCACGCTCATGGTGGCGGCGGTGACGGTCCTGCAAATCCGCTTCGGACTGGAGCCGTTGCGGCAGTTGCAGCGCGACATCGCCAACGTGCGGCGCGGACAGGCGGAACGCTTGACCGGCGACTATGGCGCCGAATTGAAGCCGGTGACCGACGAACTCAATGCGCTCGTGGACCACAATCGCGAGGTGGTCGAACGGGCGCGCCGACACGTCGGCAATCTCGCCCACGCGCTGAAGACCCCGATCGCCGTGCTGAAGAACGCAACCCATGACGGCAAAGCCGAGGACGACGTGCTGAAGCAATCCATCGAGGAGATGGAAGGGTTTGTGGAGCGCCAGCTTCGCCGCGCCCGCGTCGCCGCCCGTGCCGAAGCGCGCGCCGGCGCGCAAGCGACGACGATCGGCTACCGCACGCCTGTGCTGCAGAACTTGAACGACCTCGTCTTCATGATGGAGCAGAAGTACGATCACCAAAAGCCGATCGACATCTCGATCGAAGCGGAATCCGACGTGACCTTCCGGGGCGAACGCGAGGACCTGCTGGAGATGGCGGCGAACCTGATCGATAACGCCTGCAAGTACTGCAACAGCCAGGTCGTGGTGCGCCTGCTGCCCCCGTTCGAGTCGGGCGGCTTGATGGAAATCGTTGTTGAGGACGACGGTCCAGGCATCTCCGAGGCGGATATGGCGAAAGTCATGGCCCGCGGCTCGCGGCTGGATGAGGCGGCGCCCGGACAGGGCCTGGGCCTCTCGATCCTCAAAGAGACGGTCGAACTTTATGCAGGGGAACTGCTGTTCGAGCGCGGCAATTTGGGCGGGCTCAAAGCGCGCTTGCGGCTACCCGCCACAGATTAGCGCACAGGCCGCCATTTCGGGCGGCGTCAAATCGCGCTAGCAACCCGCCGTGCCGCAGTCCTGGGCTGTCTTTGCTGTTGGAGCCGTGCTCACCGCCATCGTGACGGTGTGGGGGCTTGCCGTTTATCGCCGCGCCGAGGGCGCGGGCGAAGCGCAGCCGTTGCCGGCTTTGGCGGCGTGCGCCCTCATCGTGCTGACCGCGGTCGGCGTCTACGCAGCGGTCGGCCATCCTGAGTTGCCGGGAGCGTCCTACCGTGAGCGGCTTGAGGCGCTGCGTCACCGCAATCCTGCGACCTATACGTTCGATGAAGCGCTCGCCGTGCTGGCCGAAGCCGCTAAGTCGGATCCGCGCGACCCGCTTCCATATCTCTATTCTGGCGATCTGCTCCTGCGTAGCGAGCGACCGCAGGAGGCGGCGCGCGCCTACGACGCCGCGCTCCGGCGCGACCCCGAACTGGCCGAGGCGATGCTCGGGCTCGGCAAGGCCATGGTGGCCGCTGAGGGGGGCACCGTGTCGCCGCAGGCGCTTGAGCTTTTTCGCCAGGCCGGCGCGCGCATGAACGATCCGGCGCCGTGGATTTATCTGGCGCTCGAAGCCATGCAGCATGATCGCGGCGCCGAGGCCCGCCGTTATTGGGCCGAGGCCTATGCCCGCATGGGCCCAGACGATCCGCGCCGCGCCATGGCGCAGCGTTTCAGCCGGGAGCTAGGCCGCTAATGCGCCGCAGAGACCAACGCCTCATGCTCGTGAGCGCCGCCGCCGCCGTATTGGTGGTAGCGGTGACGCTGACGATTTTCGGATTGCGCAGCAGCGTCGTTTATTTCGTCGCGCCCTCCGACCTCGCTGAGAAGGCGCAGGCCGGCCATCGTCTCCGCCTTGGGGGTCTCGTTGTCGACGGCACTTATCGCACCGACGAAGCGGGGGTTCACTTCTTCCACGTCACTGACGGCCAGACCGAGGTCGAGGTTCGCTACGATGGCGTGTTGCCGGACCTGTTCCGCGAGGGACAAGGCGTCGTCTGCGAAGGACAGTACACGCCGGGGCAGGCATTTGTGGCCGAACGCGTGCTCGCCAAGCACGATGAGAACTATATGCCCCGCGAAGTCGCCGAGGCGCTGAAGCAGCGCGGCGAGTGGAAGGGCGCTTCCCCTCCATGAACGGCGCTTTTCACGGCATTGCCTCGATGCTTCCGGAAGTCGGCGCGTTCGCGATGGCGCTCGCGCTCGGCTTGAGCTTGGCGCAGGCAGGCATGGGGCTGGCGGCCGGCGGCCGGGCGCCGCGCATTGCGGCGGCGGTTGCGTTCTCACGCGCGGCGGCGTTGCTGAGCGCGGCGGCGTTCGCCTGTCTCATTGCCGTGTTCGTGCGCTCCGACTTCACTGTGGAGATCGTCGCCGCCAATTCCCACATCGACAAGCCGCTCTTGTACAAAATCGCCGGCGCCTGGGGAAACCACGAAGGCTCGATGCTGTTGTGGTGTACGGTGTCGGCCATCTTCGGCGCGGTGCTGGCGAGCGCGCGCGGGACGCAGGACAAGTCGATCTGGTCCAAAGCCGTCGGCGTGCAGGGGCTGGTGACAGCCGGCGCGCTCATTTACACGCTCGTTCTCTCAAATCCGTTTGCGCGGCTCGATCCCGCGCCGATGATCGGGTCGGGCCTCAATCCGCTGCTGCAGGACCCCGCGCTCGCGGCGCATCCCCCGATGCTTTATCTGGGTTACGTGGGCATGAGCGTGCCGTTCTCGCTCGCGCTCGCGGCCTTGATCGAGGGCCGTGCGGACCAAGCCTGGGCGAAAACGCTGCGGCCATGGACGCTCGCGGCCTGGACCTGCCTCACGCTCGGCATCGGGCTTGGATCGTACTGGGCCTATTACGAACTCGGCTGGGGCGGCTGGTGGTTCTGGGATCCGGTCGAGAATGCGAGCTTCATGCCCTGGCTGGCGGCCTGTGGACTCGTGCACTCCGCCATTGTCACCGAGCGGCGCGGTTCGCTCGCGAGTTGGACCATATTGCTCGCGATCATGGGCTTCGGCTTTGCGCTGCTGGGCACCTTCCTGGTGCGTTCGGGGGTGCTGACCTCGGTGCATGCCTTCGCGGTGGACCCACAGCGCGGCATCGCCGTGCTGGTGTTGCTGGTAATCGCGCTCGGCGCCGGTTTTGGTCTCTACGCTTGGCGCGCGCCCAAACTCGCGCGGCCTGCTGGTTTCTCGGCGATGAGCCGCGAGACCATGCTGGTCTGGAATAATTTCGGCCTGTCGGTCGCCGCCGGCGTCGTGCTTATCGGCACGGTTTATCCGTTGATCGTCGATGCCGCAGGCGGCGGGCTTATCTCGGTGGGGCCTCCCTTCTTCAACGCCACGGTCGTTCCTTTGCTGGGCGCGCTCTTTGTGTTGCTGCCGGTCGGACCGATGATGGCGTGGCGCGTCGGCGACGCACGCGACGCGCTCAAGCGCCTCTTGCCCGCCGCCGTCATCGCCGGCGTCACTTTCGTCACGGCTCTGGCCCTCGCGCAATGGCGTGTCGTGCCCGCGATCGGGCTCTCGATAGGCGTGTGGCTGGTCGCGGGCGGCTTCGTCTATCTGTGGGCCCGGCTTGAGCGCGGGGATGGAGTGCGGATCGCGAAGATCGCGCTGTTGCCGCTGAGCGTCTGGTCAATGAGCTTGGCCCATGTCGGCGCCGGCGTTTTGACATTGGGCGCAATCGCAGAGACTGCGTTTCGTCAAGAGCAGGCCGTCACCCTCGCATCTGGCGAGGGCGTAACTTTCGCCGACCGGCGCATCACCTTGCTGCAGGTCGGAGAAATCGCCGGTCCCAACTATACGGCTACGCGGGCCTATTTTCGGGTCGAGCAGCGCAGCGGCGCGCAGCCGTTGTCGGCGGAACGCCGCATATTCTCCACCTCCTCGATGCCGACCAGCGAAGTGGGGATTCTCTCCGGCTTTGACGGCGACATTTACGTCGCCCTGGGCGATCAGCTACGCGACCAGCCGGGCAAGTGGGCCGTCAGGCTCTACTATAATCCGCTGGTGCTTTTCATCTTCGCCGGCGCGCTGATGATGGCGCTCGGCGGACTTCTGTCCTTGATCGCGCTGTCGCGGCGCGGGAGATTTGGACTGTGATCGCCGCGCTTCTCTTGTCGATGGCCATCGCCGCCACGCCGCTCGACCCGGCGCAGGAGGCGCGCGCGCAGGCGCTCGACATGGAAATCCGCTGCGTGCAGTGCCAAAACGAGCCGATCGCGCAATCGACCGCCGACATCGCGGGGGACATGCGCACACTTGTCCGTGAGCGAATTGCCGCGGGGGACAGTGACGCCGAGATCCGCGCCTTCTTCCGCGAGCGATACGGCGATTTTGTACTCTTTCGTCCTCCCTTCGATCAGCGGACGTGGCTCCTGTGGATGGCGCCGTTCGTCTTGTTGGCGTGCGGCTTCGTCGCGGTTATGGCTGTCCGGCGCTCGGGCGCGGCGGCGGGGGCGGGGCTGGAGCCGGAAGAAAGCGAGCGCTGATTAGGGTTGGGTCAACCAAGTCCCTGACGCGGCAGGCGGAAAAACCTCAGCCGGGCGCCTTAATCCATCGCAACTTCGCCCAAAATCGCCGTTACTTGGTCGGCCCCAGCCGCCAAGATTGGCCTTGAAACCGGCCCTGCGAGAGCCTCCAATCGTTTGCGTCTTCCCGAGGGTATTCATGACTGACGCCATTTCTCCGAAGTTCCTCCGCCGCACCCTTTTCGCAGGCGCCGCGGCTCTAGCGCTGTTTGGCGGATTTGCGAGCGCGCCTGCGCTCTTCGCCAGCGCCCAAGAGATTCAGCCCCAGGCCGTCGCGCCACCGGCCGGCGCGCCGATGAGCTTCGCCGATCTGATCGAGCGCGTGCGTCCAGCCGTGGTGTCGATCACCGTGCGCCAATCGCCGGACGCCGCGCAGGGTCCAGGTGTCGAAGGCCTGCCGCCGGGTTTTGAGGAGTTCTTCCGCGGTCGTCCGGGCCGTCCGGGCGGTCCGGCGCCGACGAGCCTCGGCTCGGGCTTCTTCATCGCCGAGAACGGCACCATCGTCACCAATCACCACGTGATCGAAGGCGCCGAAGAAATCACGATTCGCACCAGCGATGGGCGCGACCTTCCTGCCGAGATCGTCGGCTCCGACGAAGCTACGGACATTGCGGTGCTGCGCGTGCGCGGCGGGGGCCGCTTTCCGTTCGTGACGTTCGACGACGCCAGCCACGTGCGCGTCGGCGATTGGGTCGTCGCGGTCGGCAACCCGTTCGGCCTCGATGGCACGGCGACGGCTGGCATCGTCTCGGCCATGGGCCGCCGCGACGCGGGATCGTCGGCCTATGTCGACTACATGCAGATCGACGCGCCAATCAATCGCGGCAATTCAGGCGGCCCGACGTTTGACCTGCACGGCAACGTCATCGGCGTGAACAGTGCGATCTTCTCGCCGACCGGCGGCAATGTCGGCATCGGCTTCGCCATCCCGGCCAACACGGCCTCGCAGGTGGTCAACCAGATTATTCGCGGCGGACGCGTCACGCGTGGCTGGATCGGGGTTTCGATCCAACCGCTCGACGATGACCTCGCGCATAGCCTCGGTCTGCCGAATTCGCACGGCGCGCTCATCGCTTCGCTGGTGCCGGACGGCCCTGCGGCGCGTGCGGGGCTGCAGAACGGCGACGTTATTCTCACCTACAATGGCAACGAGATCCAAGACAGCCGCGACCTCACGCAACGGGTTGGCGCCTCGGCGATTGGGTCTTCCCAACGCATCGAGATCATGCGCAACGGCCAGCGCCGCACGCTGAACCTGCGCCTGGCCGAGCGTCCGTCCGAGCAGCAACTGGCGTCGACGACGCCGACGCCGCAGCAGGCGCCGCAGGCGCCGGGCGAACAGGGCACGCCAGGCGTGGCGCAAAGCTCGCTTGGCGTTGCGGTGCGTCCGCTGACGGCCGAGGACCGCACCCGCTATGAACTCGCCGCCAGCGAAAACGGCGTGTTCATCACATCGGTCGATCCGGGCAGCGATCTCGCCGAAAAAGGCGTCCGCCCGGGTGACATCATCCTGCAGGCCGGCGGCCGTCCGGTGCGCACCTCGGCGGAACTCACAACCGCTGCGGAAGCGGCGCGCCGCGCCAACCGTCCGCTGCTCCTGCAGATCACGGGCCGCGCCGGCAGGCGCTTCATCGCCACGGAAGTGGCGGAATAACGGAGCTGACCGCATGCGCGTGCTCGTTGTCGAAGACGACACCGATATGGCCGAAAGCCTGAAGTCGTCGCTCGCGAGCGACGACCATCAGGTCGAATGGGCCAGCGACGGTGAGACGGGTGAGAACATGGCGCTCAACGGCGCCTACGACGTGATCGTACTGGACCGTATGCTGCCGAAGAAGCAGGGCGTCTCGATCGTTCGCGAACTCCGGCAGAAAGGCGTTTCAACGCCGGTGCTGATCCTGTCGGCGCTGCACGACGAGGATCACCGCGTCGAAGGCCTCAACGCCGGCGCCAACGATTATCTCGGCAAGCCGTTCTCGACCCGCGAACTGCTGGCGCGGGTGCGCTCGCTCTGGCACGGCCGAGGACGCGAGCCGCAGACCAGGCTGCAAGTGGCCGATCTTGAAATGGATCTGCTCGCGCGCACCGTGCGCCGCAGCGGCAAGAAGCTCGATCTGCAGCCGCGCGAGTTCCGGCTGCTCGAGTATCTCATGCGTCACGCCGGTCAGACGGTGACGCGCAAGATGCTGCTCGAGAACGTGTGGGACTATCATTTCGACCCGCAAACGAACGTGATCGACGTGCACATCTCCCGCCTGCGTTCGAAAATCGACCGTGATTTCGCGCAAACTCTTTTGCACACGGTGAGGGGCTCAGGGTATCGACTGGAGGGATGAGGCCCCGCCTCGACGCGCTCCTCCGCACCACCACGTTCCGGCTCGCCATCGTGCAAGTCGGCGTGGTGCTTGCGTTCGTCGTCTGCCTGCTGGCCTACATCTACTTCGCCACTGTCGGCCAGCTGAAGGCCGACGCTGACGTTCTGGTTGAGCAGGAATACGCGGCGCTGGACCGCGCCTATTCCGAGGGCGGCCGGCGTCGGTTGAACCAGGAGGTGGTTGAGCGTGCGGCGCTGCAAGGGCCGATGCTCTACGTGCTGGCGGAGGCCGACGGGACCGTCATCACCGGCGATTTCCAGACGCTGCCGCGCCAGCCGAGCGACGATCTGCGCCCGCACGATCTCGACTTCGATTCCGCCGAAGTCGGCGGCGCGCAAGTGAGCGGCCACGCGCGCGCGAAGGTGGGGCGCTTGCTGGGCGGTCCCATTCTCATGGTGGCGCGCGATCTGGGCGACAGCGCCGCCATCGCCGGTCGGATCACGCAAGCGCTCTGGACCGTCGCCGTGCTGGGCATTCTGGGCGCGGCGGCCAGCGGGCTGCTCGCAGGCTGGCAAGCCGCGCGGCGCGCGGGCGCCTTGTCTGCAACGGCGCGCGAAGTGATGGCCGGCGACCTCACGCGCCGCGCGCCGGTCCGCGGGGTGGGCGACGAATTCGATACGCTCGCCGAAGACATGAACGCCATGCTCGAGCGCATCGAGAAACTGGTGCAGACAACGCGCACCGCCGGCGACGCCATCGCTCATGACTTGCGTTCGCCGTTGACGCGCTTTCGCCAGAAGCTCGAGAGTGCGCTGGAAGCGCCGCCGGACACCGACTCCGATCGCGCGGCGCTCACCAAGGCGGTCGCGGAGGCGGACCGCCTGTTGGACATGTTCGCCGCCGTCTTGAAGCTGGCGCGCGTGGAATCTGCGGGCAATTGGCGCTTCGAGCGCGTCGACCTCTCGGAGGTCTTGAAGGAGCTGGTTGAGTTCTATGAACCCGCCGCCGAAGAACAGGGCCTGACTTTGAAGGGTGATGTCGGGGAAGGCCTTGCGGTGCGTGGCGACGAAGGGCTGGTGACGCAGGCCGTATCGAACCTTATCGAGAATGCGCTGAAATACACGCCCGTGGGCGGCAAGATAGAATTACGCGCCAGGAAGAACGGCGCGGGCCGGCTGGACATCGCGGTGCTGGACGATGGACCCGGAATTCCGCCCGCGGACCGTGACCGTGTGCTGGAGCGATTTGTACGCCTTGAAACCGCGCGCTCGACGCCCGGCGTGGGGCTGGGCTTAAGTCTTGTCTCCGCCGTCGCGCGCCTGCATCGCGGCGCACTGAAACTCGGCGACGGTCTCGCGAACGCGCAAGCAGGCTGCGGCCTCAGCGCATCGCTCGATCTGCCCGCGGCGGACGCTGCGCGATGAGCGGCGCAATCGGTCCCGCGCTCGCGAGCGGCGCTGCGCCGGACGCGTTCGCCGGATCGCCATGGGCCGGCGCCGCCGCCGCTGCGGTTGAGAATGCACACTATCTGAAGCGCCTCGTGGAACGGCGACCTGACTTGCTTGAGGACGCCAGCGCGGACTGGCCCGCCAGGCTGCTGGAGCGCGCGCTCGCCGCCGCCGCCGCCATCGCCGCCGATCCACCGCCAATGGAAGAGGCGATGCGGACGCTGCGGCGCGGCAAGGATGCCGTGCACTTGGCGGTGGCCATAGCCGATCTCGCTGGGGCGTGGCCGCTCAAGCGCGTCACCGGCGCGCTTACGGCCTATGCCGATGCAGCGCTGCATGCCGCATTTGCGCTCGCGACGCGTGAGGTGGGCGCGCGCGGCGACATCTCTCCGCGCGGCTACGACGATCCCAACGGTCCGGCGCCCGGCTTTGCGCTTATCGCCATGGGAAAAATGGGAGCGGGCGAGCTCAACTATTCGAGCGACATAGATTTCTCGGTCTTCTTCGACGCCGAACGCCTCGCATCCGCGAACGCGCGCGAGCCGCGCGTCACCGCGGTGCGGCTCGTTGCGCCGATGGTGCGCGCGCTCGAAGAGGTGACGCACGACGGCTACGTCTTCCGCACCGACCTGCGACTGCGCCCTGATCCCGGCTCGACGCCGGTGGCCGTCTCGATCGCATCGGCAGAGCACTATTATCAGAACCTTGGCCAGAACTGGGAACGCGCCGCCTTCATCAAGGCCAGGGCGGCGGCTGCCGATCTGGAGTGCGGACGCGCGTTCCTCGCCGATCTTGAGCCCTTCATCTGGCGCAAGCATTTGGACTTCGCCGCGGTTGCGGACGTCCAATCGATCAAACGTCAGATTCTCTCCGCTCACAAAAGCGCCGAACTGCATGAGCCGGTCTTCGACGTAAAGCTCGGCCGGGGCGGCATTCGCGACATCGAACTGTTCGCGCAAACGCAGCAGCTCATTCTCGGCGGCCGCAATCGTCGGCTCCGTTCGCCTGAGACCATCGCCGCGCTCGGCGCGCTCGCGGCCGGCGGGGCGGTTGCGCCGGACGCTGCCGCGGCATTGTGCGAGGCCTACACCTTTTTCCGCGACGTCGAGCACCGCATTCAGATGCTGGAGGACGCGCATACGCACAAAACGCCCGCAGATCCGGAAACGCGTGCCCGTGTCGCGGCGCTCGCCGGCTTTGCCTCGCTGGCGGAGTTCGATCGCGCGCTGATCGCGCGTCGCGAGACGGTTGCCGACATCGATCATCAGCTGTTCGGCCGCAGCGAAACTTTGGCTGACCCGCTTGGAAGCCTCATCTTTACCGGCGTTGAGGATCATCCGGAGACGCTGAGCACCATCGCCGCGCTTGGATTCAAGAATCCCGCTTATATCAGCCAAACCATTCGTGGCTGGCATCACGGCCGTGTTCGCGCCATGCGCGCAGAGCGCGCGCGCGAGCTGTTGACGCTGCTTACGCCGCGGCTGCTGCGCGCCTTTTCCGCCGCCGGCGATCCGGACACGGCGTTCGCACGCTTCGTTTCCTTCTTTGCCGGGCTTTCGGCCGGCGTACAGGTGCTGGCGCTGCTGGACGCGCGTCCGAGCCTGCTTGATCTGCTGGCGCGGCTCTTCACGCTGGCGCCGCGCCTTGCTGACGCCTTGGCGCAACGGCCTGCACTGATGGATGCTATGATCGAGCCGCGTTTTGCTCGCCCGCTCGGTGAAGATCCGCCGGGCGCGCGCATGGCGGAGCTTAACGATCGTCTCGCCATCGCCGGCTCGTTCGAACAGAAACTAAACGAAGCGCGCCGCTTCCAGCGGGAAGAGAAGTTTCGCATCGGCGTGCAGGTGCTCGAGGGGGCGACGAGCGTCGAGGTTGCGGGCGCGGCTCACACCGACTTGGCGGAGGCCTGCGTCGTCGCCATGGCGGACGCCGCGTCGGCCGAACTTGAACGCCTGCACGGGCCAGCGCCCGGCGCATACACCGTGCTGGCGCTCGGAAAATTCGGCGGCCGCGAGCTGGCCGAGCGCTCCGATCTGGACATCATGGTGGTGTACGAGGTCGAGGAGGGCGCCCGCAGCGAAGGCATCGCGCCAAGCGATTACTACACGCGCTTCACCCAGCGCTTGATCAGCGCGCTGACCGCGCCGACGGAGGAAGGCGCGCTCTACGAGATAGACACAAAGTTGCGGCCGTCGGGCTCGAAGGGGCCAGTCGCAGTTCGGCTGTCATCGTTTGAGCGCTACTACGCCGAGGAAGCGTGGACTTGGGAGTTGCAGGCTTTGACGCGCTTGCGTCCCGTCGCCGGTGATGTCGAGTTGTCGGCCAAGGTCGCCGCCATCGCACGTGCAGCGCTGTCGCGCCGGCATGATCCAGCCAAAATCTGCGCCGATGTCGCCGACATGCGTGCGCGCATGGAGCGCGAGCGACGCGCCAAGAGTATTTGGGACATCAAGCGCGCGGCCGGGGCGCTTATAGACATCGAGTTCATCGCCCAGGCGCTGCAGCTCATCCACGCCGCCGAACACCCCGATGCGCTCTCGCCGAACAGCGGCGAGGCGTTGGCCAGACTGTCGGATGCGGGCGTTCTCGATGGTGAGACCAGCGTGCGGCTGGCCGACGCCTGGCGGCTCTGGAGCGACCTTCAGCAGACGTTCCGCATCTGCGTCGAAAGTGAGTTCGACCCGACGCAGGCCTCAGACGCATTGAAGGCGAGACTGGCCGCCTTAGGCGGCGAAGCCGACTTCGCGGGCCTCGAGGCCAGGGTTAAGGCGCTGCAGACCGGGGTCCGCGCCGATTTTGTGCATATCGTCGGGCCCCTGGGCGACGGAGCGGGCCTCTCGGGACGTTAGAGTTGTCGAAGAGGAGCGCTATGAGAGCGAGTTTGTTGGCGTGCGCCCTGATCCTGACCGCAACGCCGGCTATGGCGCAGCAAGGCGGCGGGCTCCAGCGCCTACTGGCCATGGATCTGGACCGGGACGGCCAAATCACCCGGGCCGAAGCGCAGACTGCGCGCGCCGCCATGTTCACCCGGATGGATTCGGACCGAAGCGGTTCGTTGAGTGAGGCGGAGCGGCAGGCCGTTCAAGGGCCGATGGCGCGCGGCCTCGCCCGGGCCGACACGAACACCGACGGCCTGGTGAGCCGCGCCGAGGTCATGGCCATGCCGTACACGGGTTTCGAGCGGCTGGACGCCAACCGCGATGACGTCGTTTCTGCGGAAGAGATCGAATCTGTTCGCGGAATGGCCGGAGGAGGCTAGGACGGTCCTATTGATCGCGGAGGCAGGAGGAACGCGCGCGCATGATCGATCCGGACGCCGAACTCGTCCGGACCGCGGGAGCAGGCGATGCTCGGGCCGCGGAAGCGCTCGTGCGCCGTCATCTTCCCCGCATGACGGGACTGGCGCGGCGCATGCTGAACGACGCGGCCGAAGCCGAAGACGTGGCGCAGGAAGTGTTTCTGCGTGTCTGGCGCGAGGCGCCGCGGTGGAAGCCGGGGCAAGCGAAGTTCGAGACTTGGATGCACCGCGTCGCGCTCAACCTTTGCTACGACCGCTTGCGGCGCCGGCGCGAGAAAAGCGATCCCGACGCCGGGCTATTCGTCGCCGATGGCCGTCCGCTGGCGAGCGAGGAATGGTTGGCGCGTCAGCGCGCAGCCAAAGTGCAAGCGGCGCTGGCGCAATTACCGGAGCGTCAGCGCGCGGCGATCGTGCTGGTTCATTTCGACGAGCAGACCAACATCGCCGCGGCGGCGGTGTTGGATGTGAGTGTGGAAGCTTTGGAGTCGTTGCTGGCGCGCGGACGTCGCGCGCTGAAGGCGGCGCTGGCGGATGTAGCGCAGGACTTGATGGGCGACGCCGACGGCGCCGCACGTTTGTGATCGAATGAGAAGGGCATGGCCATGAACCGAGAGCGGTTCGAACAATTGCTGGATGCATACGGCGCCGACCCGAAGCGCTGGCCCTCAAGCGAGCGTGCGGCGGCGGAAGCATATGCCCAGGCGCACGCTGCGGAGGCGGCAGTGCTCCTGCGTGAAGCGCGCGGCCTCGATGCGGCGATGGATGCGGCGCGCGAAACCGTGAAGCCCGATCCTGCCCGCGTCGCCGCCATCCTGGCGAAGGCGCCGAAGCCCGCCGCCGGCGTGCCGCAGGCCGCGCGCTGGGCGTTGGCGGCGTGCGCCGTTCTCGGCGTCACACTTGGTTATGGCGGCGGCCTGATGGCGCCTACGGCGATGGCGGATGACGAGGCCTACTACCTCGCGTCGGCCTTTGATACGCCGTGGACCCTCGACGAGGGAGACGACGGATGAGCTTCCCGTGGCGAACCGCCTTGCTTGTTTCGGCCGGGCTGAACCTGCTGCTGATTGGGGGCGCCGCTGGCGCGTTCGGCGCCGGCGTGCGGCTGCAGCGGCCCGAGCAGCCACAGGCTGTCGTCGAGCGGCTGCCTGGCCCGCGCGCCTTCATGCAGGCGCTGCCCGAACCGACGCGCACCAAGGTCCGCGAAGACATGGCCGAGAGCTGGGTGCAAACACGTCAGCGTCGCGAAGCCGCTCTGCAGGCGCGCCGAGATGCGTTCGCGATCATGGCGGCCGAGCCGTACAATGCAGCGAACGTGAAGGCTGCGTTCGCGCGCCTGCGCCAGGCGGACCAGGACACGATCGCGGTCTTCCACGACAATATCGCCGACGAACTGGGTACGCTCTCGCCCGAGCAGCGGCGCGAAGCGATGGAAGCACTGCGCCGGGCAGCGCCCGCGCGGCGGGACGGCGTTGCGCCGCGCAGGGAAGGCGGCGTGGAGCGTCCAGTGTTGACGCCCGAGGAGCGCGCGGAGCGTCGGGAGCGGTGGCGCGAGCGACGGCAAGCACGGCGCGAAGAGCGCCAGCAACAGCAACAACAGACGCCTTAGGCGGCGGCGTCCTGTGACGGCGCTTCCGGCGGCTCGCGGTGGCCGCCGAATACGCGCGGCAGCGTGATGGTCACGATCGTGCCGCGGCCGACTTCGGATTGAATCGACAGCTTGCCGCCGTGCATCTCGGCGAGCGACTTGGTGAGCGCCAGCCCGAGGCCAGTGCCCGAATGGTTGCGCGCCAGTTCTTGCTCCACCTGCTGGAACGGTTGCGCCAGGCGCGGCAGGTGTTCAGGCGGAATCCCGCAGCCCGTGTCGATCACGCGCAAGGTAAGGCCGGCCGCATTGGCGCGCCCGTGCACCATGATCGCGCCCTCGTCGGTGAACTTCACGGCGTTCGAGAGCAGGTTCAGCAGCATCTGCTTCACGGCCCGGTGGTCGGCTTCGATTTCCGGCAGGTCTTCGGCGTCGACGACGATCTGCAGGCCTTTCTCTTCGGCCCTGCGCTTGGTGAGGCGGACCGCCTGATCGATGGCGACCGCCGGATCGAGCGGCCGCGGCGCCAGCGTCAGCTTGCCCGCCTCGATCTTGGCCATGTCGAGGATGTCGTTGATCAGATCGAGCAGGTGATTGCCGCTGTCGAAAATGTCGGAGGAGTATTGCTTGTATTGCGGGTTCGCGAGCGGACCGAAAAGCTCCTTGGCCATGATCTCCGAGAAGCCGATCACTGCGTTCAGCGGCGTCCTCAGTTCGTGGCTCATATTGGCGAGGAACGCGGACTTGGCGCGGCTCGCGTCTTCCGCCTTGAGCCGCTCCGAGTGCGCTTCGCGCGCCAACGCCTTGATCCGGTATTCCTGCGCCTCGGCGCGGGTCAGCGCCTTCTGCAGGCGATGCTGGTTTTTGGCCAGCTCTTCTTCTTTCTGCTTCAGCGGCGTGATGTCGACGCCGAGCGTGATGATGCCGCCGTCGGCGGCGCGGCGCTCGACGATGTGCAGCCACTCGCCACTGGTAAGTTCGATCACACGCACATCGGGATCGGCGACATCATGCTTCTCGCGCCGGATACGTGCGGCCGAGGCCGCCGAAATGGCTTCGTAAGAGGCGCGGGGCCGCAGCAGTTCCGGGCCGAGTTGGAAGGTCTTGGCGAAACTTTGGTTCCAGAGCAGCAAGCGGCGGCGCGCATCCCAGAGCGCGAACGGGCCCGAAAAGCTCTCGATCGCTGCGCGCAGTTGGCGCTCAAGCCGCGACACGCGAGCCTCGGCTTCGTAGCGCTGGGTGGCGTCAACGACGGTGCCGAAGAGGCGGGTTTCGACGCGCCCCTTGGCGTCTTCCACCGACGCGCCGCGCGCTTCAACCCATGCAAAGCCGCCCTCGCGATTCACGCGGAAGCGCGCGTCGAGCAGGCCGCTGTCACGCGCGCGGCGGAATTCTTCCTCCACGCCGAAGCGGTCCTCGGCGACGATGAGTTCCAGCAGCTCGCGCAGCGCAAGCGTGTCTTTCGAAGCGCCGAGCAGCCGCGCCGCTTGCTCGGAGAGCTGCAATTCATCGGCGCCGGGGCGCCACTCCAGCACGCCGACCTTGGCGCCGTCGGCGGCGATGCGGAAATGGGTTTCCGTGCGCTCGGCCTCGGCTTCAGCGATGTGCGCGCGCTGTGCGTTTTGGCGCATCATCAGATAGAGCACGGCCATTGCCGCGAGCGGTGCGGCGGCGACCATCGCGAAGCGCAGGATCGCGGCGATCCAGAGTTGGATCAGTCCCGGCGCGGGCGCGGCCGCCATGACCCGGAAGCCGCCGACCTGGACCGGCGATTCCGCTGCGACCCAGGTGTCGCCGGCGCCGTCGCGAATGAGAGCGCTGCCGTTTTCGCGCGTGGCGTTCAGAATTTGCTGCTGCGCGCGAACGCCGGCCCCCTGCAGAGCCGGGGAGGCGTAAAGGATGGCGCCCGAGGGCGCAGCGATCAGCACGCGGGCGTTCTCGTCGAGGTCCGGGAGCAGCAGGTGCGGATCAAGGATGGAGACAACAGCACGGTCGCCCACGTGACGGACCAAAGCAGGCGCGGTCGCGAGACCACCCATGTCCGGGGCGCCGACCCAGACGCCTGCGGGGCCCGCCGAGCGCACGGCGGCGGTGACAAATGCCGCCTTCGAAGCATCGCTGATCGCCTCAATGGCGCCGTCGCGGTTCACGACCGCGGCGGCGACAGCCGGGCGGGCGTGCGCGGCGGCGTTGGCGATGGACTGCGGATTGGCGCTGATGTCTCCCGTGGTGCGGCCGAGTTCAGCGACCCCGGACGCCGCGCCGATGGCGACGGCCAGATTTGCGTTCACCCGCTCGGCCACCAGCGCCGCGCGCGAACTCTGTGCTGCGAGCAGGGTGTCCGCGGCGTTGTCGCGATGCGACTTGATCTGGATGCCGATTGCGATCGCGAACACGATCACGAACAACACCACGAGCGCCAGGATCGAGCGCCCACCCTTGTCGGGCGGCGTTGCTGCGGGCGCGGCGGCGCTCGCGTCGTAAGTGAGTGCGTTGGACACGCGTGTTACTGACAGCCCCGAATCAGATGCTCACGAAATCTGAAGCGCCCCAATCGTAAGCGCTGCGTAAACGTCATGTCGAGCCGCGCCGGCGTGGTATGCCCAGCTTGTGGCGCAGGGGACGCGCATAGCTGCTAGGCGAGTGTGCGTTCCACCATTTCGCGGGCGTTTTTCGACAAAGTCGGCAGCGCGGCCAAGCGCTCAAGTTCCGCCTTCGCATGTCCTTGACGAACCGAATCGAATCGTCTCCAGGACTCGAACGGCGTTAATAATCGCGAGGCCAGCGCCGGGTTCATGGCGTCGATGTCGGCGGCCAGCCGCGCTACGAAACGATAGCCGGAGCCATCGGCGGCATGGAACGCGCGCGGGTTGCGCATCGCGAAGGCCGCCGCGAGCGCCCGCACCCGGTTGGGGTTGCGCAATTCGAAGTCGGGATGACTGCGGAGCTTTTCCACCCGCGCCATGGCGTCTTCGCGCGGCGCCGCGGCCTGCACCGCGAACCATTTGTCGATGACCAGCGGATTGGCTTTCCAGCGCTCGTAGAATTCGTCGAGCGCTGCCTGAAATTCACCGCTCCCGGCGGCGCCCAGGGCCTCCAACGCGGCGATGGTTTCGCCCATCCCCGTCGAGTTCTGGTAGGCCGCGAGAAATGTGTCGGTCTGCTCTGCGCCCAACGCGGCGAGCAAGTCGAGCGCTGCGCTCTTGAGAGCGCGGCGGCCGGCGGCGTCGGCGCTCGCCGAGAACGGCGTTTCGCTCTTGGCGCGGGCGAGGGGCTCCAGCCGCTCTCGCAGCGCCGTGGCGATTTCGCGACGCAGCGCCTCGCGCGCGGCGTAAAGCCGATCGGGATCGGGCTTGTCGCTGGCGAGGATGAGTTCGCTCAGTTCGGGCAGACGCAACGCCAAGGCCGCGAACGCGGAATCTTCCTGCGCGCGATCCAGTTCGCGGCCAAGCGCAGTCGCCAGTGCGGCGGCGGGCGTGCTGGTTTGTCCCAGCATCATGGCGCGCGCGATGGACTGGCCGGCCTCCCAGCGGGTGAACGGGTCCGGATCGTGCGCCATCTGCGCCAGGCGTTCCTCAACTGAGAGGCCATCGTCGATCGTGATCGGCGCGGAAAATCCGCGCGCGATCGCCGGGATCGGCGGCTTGGCGACGCCGGAGAAACGAAACGTATGCTGCGTCTGATCGAGCACGACATGGTGCTCCTCATGCGCCACCGATTCAGTTTCGAGCTGCGTCGTCAGGCGCTCGCCGTCCTGGGTGATCAGTCCGATCTGCAACGCGATCGGCGGCGGCTTCTTTTCCGGCTGTCCCGGCGTCGCCGGCACGCGCTGCGAGATCGTGAGGTGATAGGTGCGCGCCTCAGCGTCATATACGCCGCGCGCCTTCACCGCCGGCGTGCCTGCTTGTTCATACCAGCGCATGAAGCCGCTGAGGTCGCGGCCCGACGTTTCGGCGAAGCAGGCGATGAAATCCTCCACCGTGGAGGCGGTGCCATCGCGGCGCTCGAAGTACAGATCCATGCCGCGCTTGAACGCGTCCGCGCCGATCATTCGCTTCAACAGGCGGATCACTTCGCCGCCCTTTTCGTAAACCGTCGCCGTGTAGAAATTGTCGATCTTCTGATACTGGTTTGGCCGCACCGGGTGCGCGAGCGGACCTGCATCCTCCGCGAATTGGCGCGCGCGCAGACGTTTCACATCCTTGATCCGCTGCGTGGCGCGTGAGCGCTGGTCGGCGCTGAATTCCTGCTCGCGATAAACCGTGAGGCCTTCCTTCAAGCAGAGCTGGAACCAGTCGCGGCAAGTGATGCGGTTGCCCGTCCAATTGTGAAAGTATTCGTGACCGACGACGGCTTCGATGGCTTCGAAGTCGGCGTCGGTCGCGGTGTCGGCGTCCGCCAAGATGAGCGACGAATTGAAGATGTTGAGGCCCTTGTTCTCCATCGCGCCGAAATTGAAGTCGCGGACGGCGACGATGTTGAAGAGATCGAGATCGTATTCGCGGCCGAACACGTCTTCGTCCCACTTCATGGAGCGCTTCAACGCATCCATGGCGTAGAGCGCGCGCGGCGCGTCGCCCGGATCGACGTGGATGCCCAAGAGCACTTCGCGCCCGCTCCTGGTCTTGAAGCTGTCGGTGATGGCGTCGAATTTCCCGGCTACCAGCGCGAACAGGTAGGAGGGCTTCGGGTGCGGATCGACCCACACGGCGAAATGCCGCCCGTTCTCCATGCCGCCATGCTCGACCAGATTGCCGTTCGACAGCAGGGTCGGATACTGCTCCTTGGCCGCTTCGATCCGCACCGCGTAGCGCGCGAGCACGTCGGGGCGGTCGAGCGAATAGGTGATGGCGCGAAAGCCTTCCGCTTCGCACTGCGTGCAGAAGCGGCCGCCGGACATATAGAGTCCTTCGAGGTGCGTGTTCGCGGCGGGATTGATGCGCGTGACGACATCGAGACGGAACGACGCCGGCGGCGCGTGGATGGTCAGCAGTTCCGGCGTGACGCTGTACTGTTCCGTCGTGAGCGGCTGACCGTCGATCGAGACGCTCTGTAATTCCAGCCGTTTGCCATCCAGCACGAGCGGCGTCACACCATCGGCTTGCCGCCGCACGTGACTGCGCGCGGCCACAATGGTCGCCTGCGGCTCCAAAGAGAAGACGAGCGCGATTTCGTCGATCAGATAATCGGGCGGGCGGTATTCAGAGAGGCGAATGGGGCTCTCGGCGTCGCGCATGCAGGGTCTCCGGGCGGAGACCTGACATGAGCCGAGAGGCCCCGGAAATCAATCGCCGTTCGGCGCCGAGCGTTCAGGCCGCCACGTTAGAGGCGTCGAGCTTCGGCTTGGGGTCGTGATAAATGGCGGCCAGGACCATTTCAGACTGTCGTGCCAGGTCCATGAGCGCCGCTGGCGTTTCGTGCGGGTTGTCCTGCGCGAACTCGATGATCTCGCGTGCGACCCGCATGAGGCGGAGCGCATTGGCGATGATGCGGGACTGATGCTCGATGCGGGCCGGGTCGCGGTCATATTCCGCCATCGGCACGCGCCAGCCGCCCCAATCCTTTTCATCTGTGACGACGACCGGATAGGTGCCCGGGAACGGGTGCTGATGTTCCCGGCTGTCGGCGGCCAAGCGGTTCACGGCGCGCAGCACGCGCCAGTTCTCCGTCTCGATCAGATCCGGCTTATGCGGGTCCTTTTCTTCCGCGGCCAGCTCGTGCGCCTGGAAGTCGCGGCCGAGGCCGGTGTCGTAGCTTACGCGCAGCGGCTCTTCGACGCCTTTGACCCATTGCGGGTTCACGGCCTCGATCACAGCCCAGGTCGCCACCGGTTTCACATAAACCCGTTGGCCTTTATGGAAGACAGCTTTCGCCATCGTGGCATGCTCCGCCCGAATTTGAGGGCGGCAGCCTATGCTAAGCCGCGTTGAGGTTTCGTGAACGGACCTTGACGCCAAGACACTCTTTCGTGCGCGACGAGCCCCGCGTTAAGGTGGCGGCAACCAATAAGGCCGGGAGGAACGGGCTTGAATTTCGATTTTTCGGACGACCAGAAGGCGCTCAAAGACCAGGCGCGCAAGTTCCTGACCGACAAGGCCGGGGCCAAGGTGACGCGCGGCGTCCTGAACGACGACAAGATCTCTTATGATAAGGACCTGTGGCGCGCCGTCGCCGAATTGGGATGGCTCGGGACCGCGATCCCGGAAGAGTATGGCGGCCTGGGTCTGGGGCGTCTGGAGCTTTGCGTGCTGGCCGAAGAGCTGGGCCGCGCGGTGGCGCCGATCCCGTTTTCCTCGACTGTCTATTTCTTCGCCGAGGCCGTCATGCTGGCGGGCAGCGAGGCCCAAAAGGCAGCGCTATTGCCGAAGCTGGCGAGCGGCGACCTGATCGGTTGCTTCGCCGTGAGCGAAGGGCCAGGCGCGCCCGCCCCGGAAACGATCGCGGCGAAGTTCGATGGTTCGACGCTGACCGGCGCCAAGATTCCGGTCACCGATGGCGACATCGCCGACTATGCGGTGGTCGCGGCCAAGGAAGGCGGCGGCATCTCGCTGGCGCTGGTCGATCTGAAGCAGGCGGGCGTCACCCGCACCACGCTGCAGACGCTCGATCCCACGCGCGGGCACGCGAAGCTTGAGTTCAAGGGCGTGAAGGCCGAACGGCTGGGCGCGGCGGGCCAGGGCTGGGAGCTCTCGGAAGCGGTGCTCGATCGCGCTGCGGTGCTGATCGCGTTCGAGCAGCTCGGCGGCTCGCAGGCGTGCCTGGAGATGGCGCTCGACTATGCGAAGTCACGCTACGCCTTCTCGCGCCAGATCGGCTCGTTCCAAGCCATCAAGCACAAGCTCGCCGACATGTATGTCGCCATCGAGGTGGCGCGCTCGAACACCTATTATGGCGCCTGGGCGCTCTCGACCGAAGCCGCCGAGCTGCCGTTCGCGGCGGCCGCGTCGCGCGCGGCGGCGAGCGATGCCTATTATCTGTGCTCGAAGGAGAACATCCAGACCCACGGCGGCATGGGCTTCACGTGGGACGTCGACTGCCACCTCTTCTTCCGCCGCTCGAAATTGCTCGCGGTGCAAGCGGGTTCGCCGGCGGTGTGGAAGGAGAAGCTGGTGAAACGGCTTGAACAGCGGAACGCCGCCTGATGCCGCAAATCATCTTCGAGAAACGCGACGGGAAGTACGACGCCATGTTCGTCGAACGGAACGGCGCGCTCGAAGAGATCGCGTGTCCGAAGCAGCCGCCGATCCCGCACGACATGTTTCACTACGCCATCGAGCGCGTGCTCGAACTGCGCGGTTTCATCCATCGCGCCGCCGCCGGCGAAGGCATCGGCTTTCGCATGACGCCGGAGGCTGAGAGCGAAGCGGTGGAGCGGCTGGTGGAGACCATGCAGGCCGACAGCTGGAGCGGGCGCCCGCCGCCGGCCGACGTCATCGACATGTTCCTCACCACCTGTTCGGCCCGCAACACGGACCCCATCACCATCAGCGAAGAGGCGATCATCGCCATTCGCGCTGAAATCGATCGCCTCGCGGCGGAGTGGAACGCACTCCCGACGCGCGGGCGCATGACCCTCACAGTTTGATCCGGAGCGACGATTATGGATTTCAACGACACGCCCGAGGAAGCCAAATTCCGCGCCGAAGCGCGCGCGTTCCTGGAAGCGACCTGCAAGCCGAAGGCGGCCGAGAAGGATCGCGCCAACCGTTCGCTCAATCCGGCCGAGTACATGAAGGCCGCGAAGGCCTATCAGAAGAAGAAGGCCGAAGCCGGGTTCGCCGGCATCACCTGGGCCAAGGAGCAGGGCGGACGCGGCCTGCCGCCGATCTACGCGGTCATCTTCAATCAGGAAGAAGCGAAGTTCGACGCGCCGGCCGGCGTGTTTGCGATCGGCCTCGGTATGTGCGTGCCGACGGTGATCGCGTTCTCCGATGAAGCGACGAAGGATCGTTACGTCGCCAAGGCGCTGCGCGGCGAAGAAATCTGGTGCCAGCTCTTCTCCGAACCGGGCGCAGGGTCGGACGTCGCGGCGTCGAAGACGAAGGCCGTGCGCGACGGCGACGACTGGATCGTCAACGGCCAGAAGGTCTGGACCACCGGCGCACACTTTTGCGACTTCGGCATCCTGCTCGTGCGCACCAATCCGGACGTGGAGAAGCACAAGGGCCTCACCATGTTCATCGTCGACATGAAGGCGCCCGGCGTCGAAGTGCGTCAGATCCACCAGATGTCGGGCGGGCGCGACTTCAACGAAGTCTATTTCACCGACGTCCGCATTCCCGACAAGAACCGCTTGGGCGATCCCGGCATGGGCTGGAACGTGGCGCTGGTTACGCTGATGAACGAACGCCTCGCGGTCGGCGGCTCCTACGGGCCCGACTACAAGGAGGTGCTTGAATTCGCCAAGACGATCCGCTCGCCCAGTGGGGAAGGCACGCTCATCCAGGACGAAGCCTTCCGCATGAAGTTGGCGGATTGGATCGTCCGCGCCGAGGGCTACAAGCTGGCGAAATTCCGCACCATGACGGCGCTGTCAAAAGGTCAGACGCCGGGCCCGGAAAGCTCGATCGGCAAGGTGATCAACGCCAATCAGATGATGGACATCGGCAACACCGCCATCGAGTCGCTTGACCATTACGGCATCATCAACGATCCGGCGCTGGCGCCCATGGAAGCGGCGTTCCACCAGAGCTACATGTTCGCGCCGGGCCTGCGCATCGCCGGCGGCACCGATGAGATTTTGAAGAACATCATCGCCGAACGGGTGCTGGGTCTGCCGCAGGACGTGCGCGTCGATAAGGGCGTCGCGTTCAAGGATCTGCCGACGAACAGATGATCTGCCGATGAGCTTCGATACCCCGCTCGCCCTCACCGGCCCGCTGCGCAAGCCGCGGCAGATGCTGGGCGAGCAGGAATATGGCGGTCACTCGTCGATCCACGACGACGCCATGGCCGAGAAGCTCGGCTTCAAGGCTGGGCCGATCGAGGGGCCGACGCAGTTCAGTCTGTTTCCGCCGCTGCTGGCGCAGATCTGGGGCAATGCCTGGTTCGAGCGCGGCTGCCTCTCCGCGCATTACCAGAACATGGTGGTCGAGGGCGAAGAGACGCGCGCGTTTGCGGCGCTGCCGAAAGACGGCGCGATGTCGACGCGCGTATGGGCAGAGAAGGCCGACGGCACGCCGGTGCTGGAAGCGAGCGCGAGCATCGGTCCGGGCAAGACTTTGCTGGAAGAGCGCATGGCGGCGCTGCGCCCGCCGGAGCAGCTCGTGATCCTGCGTGACCTGAAACTCGGCATGACCGGCGCCGAGGACGAGCGCGTGCGCATGGACGCGGACCAGAACATGGGCGCGCTCTATCCGTTCAGCCTCAACCAGAAGCTCGCGAAGATCACCGAAAACTCGCCCTGGTATTCAGAAGCGAAGGACTCTCCCTGGGGCCGGGCGATCATTCCGCTCGAAATGGTGAGCGTGCTCGCGAACTACTCGAGCGGCCAGGCGCGCTTTCCAGTCAAGCATCCCGTCATAGGGCTCTTCGCCGATCAGGAAATCCGCATGATCGACGGACCGCTTTTCGTCGGCGAAGATTATGTGTTGCGCCGCGAGATCGTCGCGCTCTCCGAGAGCAAGCGCACGGAGAGCTATTGGGTGCGCACGCGGATATTCGACAGCGCCGGCAAGAAGCAAGTGGCGGAAATGCTGCTGAACCACGCGACGTTGAAGCACTCCTACGCCAATTACGAGGCCGAGCGCGCGCAGGCATGAGCGCAGCCGTTCCCGCCGGCTTCGAGCCCTTCACGCGCCCCAGCCCGCTCATGGACCCGTGGCGGCCGCTTTACGCCAAGGCGGAAGCCGACCGCATCATCCTCGGTTTAGAGTTGCGCGACCCGCACACCAACTCCCGCGCCACCGCGCATGGCGGCCTGATCGCCGCGCTCGCGGATCAAGCCATGGGCATGTCGTGCGGCGTGAAGCTCAAGGCGGAGGGCGTGAACCTCGTCAATCTTTGGACAGCGTCGCTCAGCATTGACTATTTGGGCGCCGCGCAGCTCGGCCAATGGCTCGCGTTTGACACGACGTTCGCGCGCGTCGGAAAAACGCTCTGCCACGCCGAGATCGACATCACCGCCGACGGCGAAACCATCGCCCGCGGCCGCGCCAGTTTCCGCGTGAGCTTGGCGAAGGACTAGCCGAACGTAAACGCGAACGCCTGCGCGCCGGGATCGAAGAATTCGATCTCGAACGTCCGGTCGCCCGCGCCGCCGCGCACGAGCTGATAGAGCCGCTGTTCGCGGATGACGCCGTTGCCGGCCGCGTCCAGGTCCATGCCGTGTGCGTCGCCGGGCGCGCGGCCATCGATGGTGACGCGAAAGCGAACGGGGCGGCCATCAGCGGCGGGACCAAGCACGAGGTGCAGATCGCGCGCATGGAAGTGGAAGCGGATGGCGCCGCCGGCGCGGTCGAGCGTGGCGTTCTGTGCGCCGACGGTCCACTGGCCGGTCAGGCTCCATTGGTTGGTGTTGAGAGAGTCGGGGCTGGTGAACACGGTTGAGACATTCCGCGCGCGCTCGGGTGAGACGAAATTCTCGCGCCGCTCGTAGCCGACGTAAGTCTCGGGCGATTGCAGCGACTCCTGGTCCGCCGCGACGCCGACGCCTTCCGCGCGCGGATCGACGATGCCGGTCGGCACGTTCTGTGCGCCCGCGTCCGCGAGCAATTGTTGGATCACGCGCTCGGATTGGTCGTATTCGCCCTCGCCGAAGTGGTGATGGCGGATGCGGCCGTGCGCATCGATGAAATAGTGCGCGGGCCAGTACCGGTTGTTGAATGCGCGCCAGATGGCGTAGTTGTTGTCCAGCACGACGGGATAGTCGACGCCCAGATCGCGCACGGCGCGGCGGACATTGTTCTCGTCGCGCTCGAACGCGAACTCTGGCGCATGTACGCCGATCACGATCAGCCCGCTGTCGCGATACTTCTCCGCCCAAGCGCGCACGTATGGCAGCGAACGCAGGCAATTGATGCAGGAATAGGTCCAGAAGTCGACGACGACGACCTTGCCGCGCAATTGTTCGGCGGTCAGCGGTTCGGAGTTTAGCCACGCGACTCCGCCCGCGAGCGAGGGCATCGCGCCTTCGTCTGCGAGGTTGGCTGCGCCACTGTCAGGCATTCCTTGCGGGTGAATGGCCGCCACCAGCGCTTGTTCGATCCGTTGCGTGCTCGCTGTCGAAATGCGTGTGAGCAGGCCTGTGTCCAGCCCAAGCGCGATGGCGGCGGCGCCAGCGAGCACCGCAACGCCGAGGCCGCGCCGGATCCATTCGCCCGCGCCAAGTGATTTCTTCAACGCTGCAAACACGCGCCCGCCTGCGAGCAGCGCAATCGAAAGCGACGTCGCCGCGCCCAGCGCGTAGGCGAGCAGCAGAAACGTGGTGCCGACGCTCGCGCCTTGGATGGCTGCCGTCGTCAGCAGCAGGCCAAGTATCGGTCCGGCGCAGGGCGCCCAAAGCAGACCGGTCGCGACGCCGAGCAGCACAGAAGCGCCCACGCCGGCGCCATCCTTGTCTGCTGAGTTCGAGAGCCGGTTGCCGAGCGACACCAGCGGCGCGGTCACGCGATCGGCCAGTGCTGGAAATAGCAGCATGAGCCCGAACACCACGAAGAGCGCGATCGCGAGCCAGCGTCCGAACGCGTTTGCCTGCACCACCCAGCCGCCGCCGACGGCGGCCAGCGTCGCTACCAGCGCGAACGTCGCCGCCATGCCCAGCAGCATCGGCAAGCCGCTCTTCACGAACGGCTTGTCGGCGCGCGCGAACACGAACGGCAGCACCGGCAGAATGCAGGGGCTGAGGATGGTCAGCACCCCGCCCAGGAAAGAGAGCAGCAGCAGTGTCACGCGTTAAGCCGCGCGCTCGGTCGTGTAGCGTCCAGGGAAAAGCCGGCGCAGGTTGGCGATCTTCGGCAGATCGTTGCGCACGATGTAGGGCTGCGTCGGGTGCAGTTCGAGATAGTTCTGATGATAGTCTTCCGCCGGCACGAACCGCACGAGGCGATCCACGCGCGTTACGATAGGCGCCGAATATGTTCGCGCGGATGCAAGTTGCGCGATGTAGGCGCGCGCAACGCGCTCTTGCTGCGGGTCTGCGTAGAAGATGTTGCCGCGGTACTGCGTGCCGGTGTCCGGACCTTGCCGGTTGAGTTGGGTGGGATCGGTCGCGACCGAGAAATAGATCTGCAGAATCTGGCCGTAGCTGATCACACGCGGATCGAAGGTGATCTCGACGGACTCCGCGTGGCCGGTCGTACCGGAGCTCACCGCGTCGTAATTCGCCCGCCGCAGGTCGCCGCCGGCATAGCCGGAGCGCACGCGTGTGACGCCGCGCACGTGTTCAAACACGCCCTCGACGCCCCAGAAGCAACCGCCGGCGAGCACCGCAACTTGCGATGTCGCGCTGGAGCGCGGCATGTCGACGACGGGTGCAGGTGCGAGCACCGCGCCTTCTTGCGCGAGCGCCAGAGGCGGCGGCGAGCAGGCGCCGAGCACGAGAGCCAGCGCCAGCGGCGCGAAGAAGCGAGACACGGTCATCGGATGACTTTCAGCGGGATCAAGCAGGCGTGAAGGTTAGCGCGACGCCGTTATTACAGTAGCGCAAGCCCGTGGGGAGCGGGCCGTCGTTGAACAAGTGGCCCTGGTGCCCGAGGCAGCGCGCGCATTTGTATTCGGTGCGGACCATTCCGGCGGAGTCGTCGCGGCTGGTGATGAGGTTGGCGTTGATGGCGCGGTAGAAGCTGGGCCAGCCGGTGCCGCTGTCGAATTTCCACTGCGACTGGAAGAGCGGCAGCGCGCAGCCTGCACAGGCGAATACGCCGGGGCGATGCTCTTCGTTGAGCGGGCTGGTGAAGGGGCGTTCGGTCGCTGCGTGGCGCAGCACCGCGTACGCTTCGGGTTGCAGCCGCGCCCGCCATTGCGCGTCGGTGATCCGACGGGCGGGGGCGCTGGCGTAGCGATCGTTGGCGGCAGACGGCTGCGCCTCTGCGCCGCAAGCCGAAACGACGAGAGCAGCGCCGCCAAGCAGGGCGGCGCGGCGGCTGATGGCGAAAGTCATGCCCACTGATACGTCCTCCAGCCGCGCCTGGTTTCATCGCGCTGCAGAGGAATTTAGGCCAGTTCTTCGAAGAGGCTCGGCTCGTTTTCGCGCCAGCCTTCGATCTTCAGCATTTTGAGCTTGGTGCGAATGCCGCCATTGGCGGAGAAGCCGACCAGCTTGTCGTTGGCGCCGACCACACGGTGACACGGCACGACGATCGGAAACGGGTTGCGCCCGAGCGCTTGGCCGACCGCGCGTGCGCCGTCCGGATCGCCGATGGCGCGGGCGATTTCGCCGTAAGTGCGCGTGGCGCCCGGCGGGATGGCCCGGGTGGTTTCATAGACGCGGGCGTTGAATTCGTTGACGCGGCGCATGTCGAGCTGAATGGCGCGGAGGCTTTTTTTCTCGCCGCGCATGAGCGCTGCGATGTCATCGATGGCGCGTTGGATGTGCTTGGGCGGCTCGATTTCGTCGGCCGTCGGGCAGTGGCGGAGCAGCCGCGTGCGCGTGGCCGCTTCGCTGCGTTCAGGCAGGTTCAGCCCGATGACGCCGCGCTCGCTCCAGGCGATGCCGCAGCGGCCGATTTCAGTGTCGAAGAAAGCAATGGCGTGCATTCCGGCCCTTGAACGAGGCGACTCTAAAGAGTAGAACATATAGAGAACATGAGTCCGCGTCCAGTCCCCGATGCGGTATCCGGGTCGAGTTCCCAGTTTGGACCTCTGTTGGCCCGGATGGCCGCCCAGCCGCTGCACGAGTTCTGCCCTGCTGAGCCGGGGGCAGAGACTGCGGCGCTCGGATTCTCCTTGAGCTTGGCCGCCAGTTGGGCCGGCGCGCCCGGCATCATCTGGACGGGCGAGGAGGGGGCATTTGCCGAGGATGGCGCGCCCTACCCGCTAGGGCTCGCACAATACGGGCTTGATCCTGCAAAGGTGATCGTCGTCCGGACGCAGAAGCGTGATGACGCGCTATGGGCGGCCGAGCAGAGCCTTGCGGCGCGCGGCGCTGTCGTCATCTGCGCCCTTGCTGCGCGTGGAAAGCCGCTCGATCTCAAAGCCACGCGCCGTCTTTTGCTTTTCGCCGAACGTAACGGCTCGCGCTGCCTGCTTGTGCGCCCGCTCGCGGATGCGAGTGCTGCCTGGACGCGATGGCGCGTCGCTTACGCGCCGAGCGTAGCCGAACCTGACGAGATCGGGCCGCCGGCTTTCGACATCGAACTCGTCCGCGCGCGTGCAGCTCCCGCCGGTGCGCGCTTTATCATTGAATGGAACGCCCATGACCGCGCCCTCATCGAGCGCAACGTGGCTCGCGATTTATCTGCCGCGCCTCAATACGGATCGGCTGATCAGATCCGGGCTCGCGCCTGAGGGGCGCGCGCTTGCGATTTATACGAAGGAAGCCGGCGCATTTCAGCTGACCGGTGTCGACGCGCGCGCGCGTTCCGTCGGTTTGCGGCTCGCCATGTCGCTCGCCGATGCACGCGCCATCCATCCGAAGCTCGCCGCCATCGAAGCCGATCCGGCAGAAGACGCACGCACATTGGATATGATCGCGGCATGGTGCGAGCGCTTTACACCTATTGTGGTGATCGATGGGGCGGATGGTCTGTTTCTCGACATCACCGGATGCGCGCACCTTTTCGGTGGCGAGACCGCGCTACGCGACCAGATCGTCGCACGCTTGCGCGCACAAGGCTTCGGCGCTCGTGCAGCACTCGCGCCTACACCAGGCGCCGCCTGGGCGCTCTCACGCTATGGTGCTGCCGGGAGGTCCGCCAGAGCCTCGCTGAAAGAGCAGCTGGAGGCTTCACTCGCTGAGAACGATGTCGCCGCGCTGCTCGCGCCGCTTCCGATCGAAGCCTTACGCCTCGAACCATCGGCCGCCGCCCTATTGCGGCGCGTCGGCATCAAAACGGTGGGCCAGCTGATCGGCAAACCGCGCGCGCCGCTGGCCGCGCGCCTCGGTGAAAAGGCGGTTCTGCGGCTCGATCAAGCGCTGGGCCTCGCAACCGAAGCGCTTACGCCGCGCCGTCAACCGCCGCCTGTCTATGCGCTGCGGCGGTTTCTCGAACCGATCTTCACGGCAGATGTCGTACTGCAAGTAGCGCGGGATCTCTGCGCCGACGCAGTCGAAAAACTTGATCGCCGTGGCGCCGGCGTGCTGTGTGCGGAATTAGTGCTTTTTGGCGTCGATGGGCGCGACCGCGTCATCGGCGTCAACGCCAGCCGGCCGCTACGCGACATGAAGCAACTGATGCGGCTCTTCCGCGAGAAGCTTAATGTCGTCGGCGAGAATATGAACGCCGAGTTCGGCTTCGAAGCCGCGCGTCTCGATATCGTCCGGCTCGCACGCATGGACGATGATATGCGTGCGCTGATCTCCGGCGCAGAAGCCGCAGCAAGTGCGGAGAAAGTCACAGAGATTGTCGACATTCTGAGTTCGCGCTTGGGCCCCAAGCGCGTCATCCGTGCGCATATAAACGAAGGTCATTCTCCCGAGCGCGCTTCGGAATGGCGGTCGGCGCTGGCCAAGCCTAAGGCAGGCAAGCGTGTGAAGGCGCCGAAGGACAACGTCCAGCGCCGTCCGATCCGGCTTTTCTCTCCTGGCCAGCCTATCGAAGTGATGGCGAGCGTGCCGGACGGGCCCCCCATTCGCTTCCGCTGGCGGCGGGTGTTGCGCGAAGTTGTGCGTTCCGAAGGACCGGAACGCATCTCCGGCGATTGGCAACGGCGCGAAATGACGCGCGATTATTATCGCGTCGAGGACAGCAAAGGCCGCCGTTACTGGCTCTATCGCGAAGGCCTCTACGGCGAAGCCGACGAGCCACGCTGGTATGTGCATGGGCTCTTCGCATGAGCTTCGCCGAACTTTGCGTCACTACGAACTTCTCATTTCTCCGCTCAGGTTCACACCCGGAAGAAATGGTGGAGCAAGCCGCTGCGCTGGGACTGGCGGGGATCGGCATCGCGGATCGCAATACGCTCGCGGGCGTCGTGCGTGCGCATGTCAAAGCAAAGTCGCTGAAAGAAACGGAAGGGATCGAAATTCCCATTATCGTGGGAACGCGGCTGGTATTTCGTGATGGCGCCCCCGATCTTATTGTCTATCCGAAGGATCGTTCGGCGTTCGCCAATCTGACTCGGTTGCTGACGCTCGGAAATCGTCGCGCGCCAAAGGGAGAGTGCTGGCTCGACTTCCCTGACTATCTCGCTCATGCCGGCGGTCTTCAAACCATCCTCGTCCCCGGCGCGGCAACCGACGCAGGGTTTGAGCATCTCACACCCTACCTCGTTCAAATAAAACGAGCAGCCGGCGTAGCGTGGGTCGCCGCGGCTTTCTTATACGATGGCGAGGAAAAGCGCCGCCTTCGGCTTCTGAGAGCGTTGGCTGCGTCCACCGGATCGCACCTCATCGCCACGACCGAGCCGGTAATGCATCACCCGGATCGGCGCGCGTTGCTCGATGTGGTCACCTGCATACGTGAAAAGCTGAAGCTCAAAGACGCCGGCGGCGTCCTTGCCAAGAATGCAGAGCGCTATCTCAAGCCGCCGTCCGAGATGCGCCGCATCTATCAGCGTGCGCCTGAAGCTGTGGAAGAAACCTTGCGCTTCTTCGAAAGCGTCAGCTTCTCCATGGAGCATTTGCGCTACGAGTACCCCGAAGAAGCGGCGGAAGGCTATGCCGATCCGCAAGATGCGCTGGAAGCTCTTACTTGGGTCGGCGCAGCAAAGAGATATCCCGGCGGCGTTCCGGACAATGTCCAGGAAGCGCTGGAGCGGGAGCTGGATATCGTCAAACGGAAGAAATTTGCGCCATATTTTTTGACCGTCGCCGATATCGTCGCGTTCGCGCGTTCGCCATTTCACAGAGATATTGGTCCGAAAATACCAATCCTTTGTCAGGGCAGGGGCTCAGCCGCGAATTCCGCCATTTGCTATTGCTTGGGCGTCACGTCGGTGAATCCGGCCAACAACAAACTTCTGTTCGACCGCTTCGTTTCCGAAAACCGCGACGAGCCGCCGGATATCGACGTCGATTTCGAACACGAGCGGCGCGAAGAAGTCATCCAATACGTCTACAAGAAATACGGCCGCGACCGTGCCGGATTGGCGGCGACGCTGATTTGCTATCGCGGCCGCAGCGCCATCCGAGAGGTGGCGAAGGCTTTTGGCTATTCAGAGGATCGGATCAACAGCTTGGCGAAGACGCTGCACTGGTGGTCGAAAGGCGTCGAGAAGAAAGATTTGGCGGAGCAGGGTCTCGACGTCGACGACGACACGCTTTTGCAGTGCATCGAATTGTCCAATCAGCTGCACGGTTTTCCGCGCCATCTCTCACAGCACGTGGGCGGCTTCGTCATCACACGCGAAAAGCTGCACGACGTCGTGCCAGTGCAGAACGCGGCGATGGAAGACCGCACGGTGGTCGAGTGGAATAAGGACGATCTGGAGGACCTGGGCATACTCAAGGTCGATTTACTCGGGCTGGGCATGCTGACTTGCCTCAAGAAGGCGTTCGATCTCTGCCGGAAGCACTACCCCGACGACAAAATCGTTCAGCTCGATTCGACTGAAACCGATGACGAGCGGGTTTATGCAATGTTGCACCGCGCCGATTCCATCGGCGTCTTCCAGGTTGAGAGCAGGGCGCAGATGTCGATGCTGCCGAGGCTGCGCCCGCAGAATTTCTACGACCTCGTCATCGAAGTGGCGATCGTGCGTCCGGGCCCGATCCAGGGCGGAATGGTGCATCCGTACCTGAAGCGAAGGCAGGACCCGCGCTTGGTCTCCTATCCTTCGGAAGCGCTGCGTGAAGTGTTGAAGAGAACGCTGGGCGTGCCGCTTTTCCAAGAGCAAGCCATGCAGATAGCGATCGTGGCCGCGGGCTTCTCGCCGCCAGAGGCGGACAAGCTCCGTCGCGCTATGGCGACATTCAAGCGTGTGGGCACGATCGGTTCGCTCAAAGAGAAGTTCATCAACGGCATGATCGGCAATGGTTATGATCGCGCCTTCGCAGAAGCTTCTTTCGCGCAGATCGAAGGGTTCGGCGAATACGGCTTCCCCGAAAGCCATGCGGCCAGTTTTGCGATCCTCGTCTATGCGTCGTCTTGGCTGAAATGCTATTACCCGGAAGTCTTTGCGACAGCGCTGCTGAATGCGCAGCCGATGGGTTTCTATGCGCCCGCGCAGATTGTGCGTGACGCGGTCGAGCATGGTGTAGAGGTGCGATCGATCGATGTGAACTTGTCCGATTGGGACAATAAGCTTGAACCGGGTGCGCGAGCCGCGGCGCGCTTGCATCAACGCCATACTGAGATGCGCGAAGATGTGCGCTCCACCCACGCCATACGTCTGGGTTTTCGGCAAGCAAGCGGGTTGAAGGAAGAGTGCTTGCGGCAGCTGATTGAAAGGCGTGGCGCTGGGTACGATTCGGTGCGCGACGTCTGGCTGCGCAGCGGGCTTCAGCCATCGGAAATCGAACGTCTGGCCGACCTCGACGGTTTCCGCTCGCTTGGCTTAGATCGCCGCGACGCGCTCTGGGCGGCGCGCAGCTTGAACCGCATTGGCGGCCGGGAGGACTTGCCCTTATTCGAATGCAGGGAAGATCGCGCGAATGAAGCAGACTTCGCATTGCCGCCAATGTTGCTGGGCGAGCATGTTGTCGAAGATTACAGGACGCTCGGTCTCTCGCTGAAAACCCACCCGACGTCTTTGATACGCGAGGAGCTGGAGGCGCGCCGCTGCATCCAGGCGGAAAAGCTGAGTTCGCTCCGCAACGGCGATCGCGTGCGTGTCGCGGGTCTTGTGCTTGTGCGTCAGCGCCCCGGCACAGCGTCCGGCGTCATCTTCATGACCCTCGAAGATGAAACCGGAATCGCAAACATCGTCGTCTGGCCGCGCATGTTCGAAGAATATCGCGCGCAGATATTGGGCGGGCGGCTGGTGGCGATCGACGGCGTGGTGCAGGCGGATAGCAATGTCACGCACGTCGTGGCCGAACGCGCGCTGGACTACACGCCGCTGCTGGCCAAGCTATCCGATGCAGGTGAGCAGATCGATCCCGCGGGCCCGACCGACGAACCGCGCCGCGGCGGCGAGGGCGATGCGCGTCAACGGCATCCGCGCAACGTCCGGATCAACCTGGACGTCAGCAAGGCCGCGACCGTGATGCCCAAGGGGCGCAACTTTCATTAGCCGCGCCAGCGCGCATAGATCGCCGTCGGCAGCAATCGCGAGTCGCCCTCATGCGGCAGCGCCATTTCGCCCACCTGCCATTCGCCACGCGCCCCCTCGAACGCCTGCTGGGCGGTTTGGGCGAGCGCTAGGTAGGAGAGTCGCACCGCATAGACCGTGGCGATGAAGAAGCCACGCGCACTGCCGCGCTTTTCCGGATCGACGCGCATCAACGTTTGGCACGCGTCGATCAGCTCAGGCAGATTTTCTTCCAGCCGCCAGGTCTCGCCGCTCGGGCCGCGCCCAAACTTCGGCGGATCAAGAATGATGCCGTCGTAACGCCGGCCGCGCCGGATCTCGCGCTTCACAAAGGTAAGCGCATCGTCGCAAATCCAGCGGATCGGCGCGCCATCCAGGCCGGCCTCACGCTGATTGTCACGTGCGAAGCCGATGGCTTTCTTGGACGCGTCCACATGGGTCACCTTCGCGCGCGCCGATGCACAAGCGAGGCTCGCGAGCCCGGTGTAGCCAAACAAGTTCAGCACCTCCGGCTCGCCGCCTTTGCGTCCGCGCAGCCACTCGCGCGCGTAGCGCCAATGCACGGAGTGTTCGGGAAAGAAGGCGAGGTGACGGAAAGGGGTGGGTCGCGAGACGAATTTCAAATCGTCCCACTGCAGGGTCCACGTCGCCGGCAGTTCACGATTGAAACGCCAACGTCCGCCTTCATCGTCGTCAGCGGCCGCCGGGGCGAAGACGGCGTCGGCTGCGTCCCACTCGGCCGCCGGGCGCGCCGGCGCCCAGAGCGCCTGCGGCTCGGGCCGCACGAAGCGGTACGGTCCCACCTGTTCGAGCTTGCCGCCATTGCCGCTGTCTAAGAGGCGATAGTCGCGCCAGTCGTCGGCGATCAGAATCTCAGGCGCGTGCGCCGTCATAGCCGCGTCTCCGCCAAAGATCGTAGAGCATTACTGCGGTCGCCACCGCAAGGTTCAAGCTGTCGGCGCGCCCGCGCATCGGCAGCCGCACCAGCAGATCGCACGCCGCCTCCATGTCCGCAGGCAGACCCGACTGTTCGTTGCCCATGAGCAGGATCGCGCGCGATCCAATGTTTCGGTCGGCTTCCAGCGCCGCGCCTTTGAGGGAGGCGCCGATCATCACCGCGCCGCGCGCCGCCTTGAAGCGTGAGAGTTCTTCAAAGCTCGCGCGGGCCAAGCGCACTGCGAAGAGCGACCCCATCGTCGCGCGCACGGCCTCCACCGAGAACGGATCGCAGGTCTCGCCAAGGAGCACGACGCCGCCGGCGCCGACCGAATCCGCGGTGCGAAGAATAGTCCCCAGATTCCCCGGATCGCGTATGCCTTCGAGGGCGACGATGGTGTCCGCCTCGAGCATTTCGAGCGGCCACACGCGCTGGCGGTAGGCGCCGATCACGGTCTGGGGATTATCGCGTTTCGCGATCTGCGCGAGTATGGCCTCGTTTGTTTCGATGAGCCGCACGCCCGCGCGTTCGGCGTCACCGATCAGACCGCGCACCGGACCGCGCGCCAGCGCGCTCTCCGCGTACAGCAGCGTATCGGGCCAAACGCCGAGATCGGCGGCCTCACGCGCTGCGCGCGCGCCTTCTGCGAGGAAGAGGCCGGTCTCGGCCCGGCCCTTCTTCGCGTGCAGACTCTTCAACGTCTTGATCAGCGGGTTGGCCGCGCTCGTAATCTTGTGCGCCATGGAGCTCTCGCGGGGCTCGCCCGCCGGGGTTTTCGAGTTTTCGCCCCATTCGTTCGGCTATAGAAGAGCGTTAAGCAAGGGCGCTTACGCACGCGGCGCGGGAAAAATGATCGGTCTCTTCTTCACCGAGGTGAGCCTCTTCCTGGTGGCCGCGCTGGTCGGCTTCGCCGGAGGCTTTTACCTTTTCGGCCTGGCGGGCGCGGCGCGGCGCAGCGATGCGCAGCGCGACGTTGATGCGCTCCGCGCCGCCTGGAGCGACGCGCAAGCCAGGCGCGCGCGCAATCCATGATTTGGTCGGACAACCTTGAACAGGAGGAACGGCGCCCGATCGCCCTGTGGCTCGGGCTCGCCGGCGCTGCATTGGCGCTCGTGCTTGGGATGTTTGCGCCGCACGATGCCGCCTGGTGGCGCATGCCGGCCGCCTTGAAACAAAGGGTGGCGGAATCCCTCTCGGCGGCGGGTTACCCGGGCATCGACGTGGAGATGCGCGGGCAGCAGGCGGTGCTGCGCGGCATTGTCGAGGATGAAACTCAGATCGCAGCCATCGAACGCGCAGCGATGACGTCCGCCGGCGCCGGTGGACCGTGGGCCGGAGGCGTAACGGCGGTCGATGCGACCGGATTGACCGTCGGGTCTTTTGAGCGGCCCTTCGCTTGGAGCATTCGGCGCGCCGGCGATCGCGTCGTGTTGAGCGGCGCCGTGCCAAGCGAATATGCACGCGAGGAGTTGCTGGCTGCCGCAACGCAAGCCTTTCCGAATGCGACGCCGATCAATCAGATGCGCGTCGCGGGCGGCGCTCCATCGCCGCTGTTCGCCGATCTCGCGCTGACGGCGGTGCGCTCTCTCGCCAGGCTGCGTTACGGCGAAGTACGGATCATCGACGGTCAGATCACCTTTGTGGGCGAGGGTTCGTACACCGAGGTCGAGGCGCTGCGGCATGCCTTTGCGTCGCCGCCGGCGCCGTTCCATGCACGGCTCGACGTTCTCGCCGACGGGCTGGATCTCGCGCACCCGGAACTGCAGGGCGTAAATCTCGCCACCGGCGGCGCACCCGCGTGCGCGCAGGCGTTCGTGCGCCTGACTGAGCGCAACCCCATTCGCTTCATCGACGATACGGCTTCCGTCGACCCGGCCAGCCGCGCGCTGCTGGATTCGATTGCATCTGTCGCCATGCATTGCGACGGCCACGCCATCGAAATTATGGGGCCTGGCGAGGGCGGCGAAGCGCTTTCGCGCGCCCGGGCCCAAGCCATCATCACGCATCTGGTCGCGCAGGGGGTGTCGCCCGCGCGTCTCAGCGCCGAAGCGGGCGCCGGTCCGGGAGTGGTGTTCGATGTCACCGATTGAGCCCGACGGAGCCGCGCTATGATCTACGTGATTGCGCAATTGGCGGGCTGGCTGCTGCTCACCGCGCTGTTCGCGGGCCTCGCCGGGTGGTCCTTCGCTGCATTGCGCGCGGCGCCTGCGGAAGCGGCGGCGCGCAAGGAACGCAACAAGCTGATGCGCGATCTGGTCACGCTGAGCGCGGAAGAGCGCGCGCCTGCCAACGGCGTGTCCGAACAGCTTGAGCGGGAGATGGACACGCTGCGCCGCCGCGCCGAACTCGACGCCGCGCGCGTCACCGAACTGGAAGCGGCGATTGAAACGGCGCGCGCGCGCGCCGATGAGGCGCAAGGGCATGCCGCCGAGCTGCAGCGCGCGCTCGACCGCAGTGATAACGACGGAGAAGAATTGTCGCGTCTGCGCCAGGCGGCGGCGCTCGCCGCGGAGCAGGAGGCGCGCGTCGTCGATGCTGAAGTGCAACCCATAGCGGAGCCTGTGCAGGACGACGATTCGGTGCTGCAGATGTGGCGGCTGCGCTATTTCGAACAGCGCGTCCGTTATCTCGAACAAAATCGCGCCGCACCCGCACCTCTGCCTTTGGCCGCGCCGTTGCAGGAGGTTCCTGCAGCCGGCGCGTTGGCGCAGGAGCTCGACTGGCGCGCGCGCACCGCCGAAGCGCGCGTGGCGCATCTGGAAGACGAATTGCGTGCGCGCGCCGCGCCGATCGCGCCCGCCGCCGAGGCAGAACCGGCTTCGCCGTTCGCGTCCAATGCCGAGATGGACATGCTGATGCGCTGGCGGCTGCTCTATCTGGAGCGGCGCGTCGCGTACCTGCAGGAAGAGCAGCAGGCGGCGCCACCGGCGGCGGCCCCGGTCGCCGAAGAAGTCGGCGAAGCCGCGCCCGATCCGGATCGATGGAAGTGGCGTGCGCGTTATCTGGAGGCGCGCGTGCGGCATCTGGAAGCGCGGCTTGAAGAAGCGCCGCCGCCGCCGCCCGCGCCACAAGGCTTTGCGGCGGTCGAGGAAGAGATCGCCGAACCGGCCGCCATCGCCGCGCCGCCGCCGGCGCCGTCGCCGCAAGCGGTGATGGAAGACGGAGAAGACGAAACACCGCCGGCGCCGCTGGTGCCGCGCGGCTCGGAGAAGCGCCCGCAGACGCTGCCGGCCGCCCGCGGCGGCGCGCCGGACGATCTCACGCTCATCGACGGCATCAGCCTGCTGCAGCAGACGACCTTCTATTCGCTCGGCATCTACCACTTCGATCAGATCGCCGCCTGGACGCCCGCCAACATCGCCTGGGTGGATCAGTACCTGCGGCTGCGCGGCCGCGTGGTGGATGAAGAATGGGTGGAGCAGGCGCAAATTCTCGCGCGCGACGGGCCCGCCGCCGCGCGCCGTCTCACCGAAGACGAAACCGTCTAGCGCTCAGCCCTTGTAGTAGGCGCAGAACTTGTTGCCTTCCGGATCGCGGACGTAGGCCGCGTAGAAGGGCGGCGTTGTTTCGCCGCGCACGCCGGGCCCGCCTTCATCCTTGCCGCCGGCCGCCAGCGCTGCTGCGTAGAACGCTTCGACCGCAGCGCGCGACGGCGCCTTGAAGGCGAGCATCGACCCGTTGCCGAGGCTTGCCGGCTGCTTGTTCTCCGGCGTCGCCAAATAGATCTGCAGGCCGTCGTCATTCTTGCCGCCGGGCCCGTAGCCAGCCCAGCCGCCGCCCTCGAAATGGCGCGTGTAGCCCAGCGGTTCGAAGGCCTTGTCGAAGAAAGCGCACGAACGCGCGATGTCGTTCGAGCCGATGGTGACGTACCCGATCATGTCGTTTCTCCCTGCGCCGCGGAGATTAGGCCACCGGCGCCGGCAGGGCAAGAACAAAAGCAGAACGCACGCGCCGGCGCCCCGCGAAGCGGCTTCGGCGAGCGGTGTGGGATGGGACGAAAGAGCGCCGTTCGGTTCAGGCTATGAACTGTCGGCGCAGGCCAGCTTGGCCGCAGGCGCATCGGGAATGCACGCGGCCAGCGTCGGCGCCGGCGCGATCGCCCACAGCCGCATGAAGCCGCAGCGCAGGCGTTGGGCGAAACGCTCGGCCAATGCGTCGAGGTCTTTCAGCGCCTGCGCCAGCAGAACGATGCGCGCCAGCGGATCGCGGTGACGAAGCGCGCGGCGCAGCTTCGATCCATAGAGCGAGCGCAGGAAGTGGCGCCGGCGCAGATCGCGCCCGTGTTTGAAGAGGATCGGGCGCCGCTTGCGCCGCAGGCCGTTTATCTGGGCGGCGCGCACCAAGATGAGCTGCTTGATCAGCCGCACGATGACGTGAAGCGACATCTTGCGGCATCGGTGACGCAGATGGCGACGCAGCGGTTCGGCGCCCGAGAGCAACGCGGCAATCCACGCCAGCATCGTCAACGCCCAGAGGACGAGCCTCCGTCGGCGGTGCGATGTGAGATAGGGGCGTGGCGTTTGCATGCAGCAAGTATCGCCCAGCTTTCGGGGTGTCGGACAGATTTTGCGGGAGCGCTGTATTTTCAGCGGGCTGGAGCGGAAACGTGGGGGATAGATTTCCGCTGGTGGGCCGAAGCGGACGGCCGGCTGGCGTCCCTTCTCATGGTCAAGGAGAAGGTGGCCGCGCAGCGGCCGGATGAGGTTTGCCGGGGTTTGCAGGACTAAGCGCGGAGCGACCGCGTTTCGCCGGAAGCGGACGTAGCGGACGTTAGGCGTCGTTGATCGCGTACTGAATCAGGCGCTCACAGAATGCCGCCTCGCCTTGCTCTGACGGCCAGTCCTCTTTGAACTCGCGCGCAATCGCGATCTCAAGAAAGTAGACCATGCCGTCTCGCTCCATCTCCGTGGCGAGCCCCGATTCTGGCGGTTCGATGACTTGAGCGCGCGATGACGAAGCCCACGGCTTCGCCGCGATTATCGTCGCATCGTCATCGAACGCGTCCAGTCGCTGTACAATTTCACTCAACTTCATGGCGGTAGACTCACACAGCCCACGCCTTGGGGCAATGTCCGTTCCGGGCCA
>JBGAJJ010000001.1:0-864294 GCA_044224985.1 Terricaulis sp. | reverse complement strand
GGCCGTTGGTGTGTCCTTGAACGCCGCATGTCCAATCCGGGAGGAAACGGTCGCAACGGGGCGCGGGAAACGCGCAACAGCTGCAGCAATGCAGCACCAGGCACTACCCTCGGCGTGAACCCCGCGCCCCGTCTCCCATCGGGTGAAAACCCAACAAGGCTGACGCACGCCTAGAGGATCGATTGCCCCGTCGCCTTCCAGTCCTTCAGGAAGGCTTCCAGACCCGCATCCGTCAGGTGGTGCTTGTAGAGGCTCTTGAACACCGCCACCGGAATGGTCGCGCAATCGGCGCCCGCAAGCGCCGCGTCGCGCACATGGTTGGCCGACCGGATCGAAGCCGCCAGCACCTGGGTGCGATAATCGTAGATGTCGTAGATGGTGCGGATCTCGCGGATCAGCTCCATGCCGTCCTGGCCGCCGTCGTCGAGCCGGCCGAGGAAGGGCGAGATGAAGGTGGCGCCGGCCTTGGCGGCCAACAGCGCCTGCACCGCTGAGAAGCAGAGGGTGACGTTTGTAGGCGTGCCTTCGTCCTCGAGCACCTTGCAGGCCTTTAGGCCATCCGGCGTCAGCGGCAGTTTCACCACGATATTGTCGGCCACCTTCCGGAGCTTGCGGCCCTCAGCCAGCATGGTCTCGGCGTCCTGAGCCACCACCTCAGCGCTGATCGGGCCAGGAATCGCCGCGCAGATCTCCTTGAGCGATTCGAAGAAGTTCCGGCCGGATTTGGCCACCAGGGACGGGTTGGTGGTGACGCCGTCGACCAGGCCAGTTGCAGCCAGGGCCTTCAGTTCGGTCACGTCGGCGCTATCGATGAAAATCTTCATGGGGAATCTCCAACGGCGCTGATATCGAACTCGCGCCGCCCGCGCAAAGCGTCCGAATCGGCGCTATTGAGCCTGCGGCAAGGAACACATCATGGGAACCGATCTGATCGAAGGCGTAGAACCGCGCCGACTGGCCAACGCCATCCGGGCTTTGGCGATGGATGCAGTCCAGCAGGCCAATTCCGGCCACCCCGGCATGCCCATGGGCATGGCGGACGCCGCGACCGTGCTGTTCTCGAAATACCTCAAGTTCGACCCGACCGAGCCGACCTGGCCGGACCGCGACCGTTTCGTTCTCTCCGCCGGCCACGGTTCGATGCTGCTCTACGCGCTGCTGCATCTCACCGGCTACGCCGACATGACGCTGGATGAGATCAAGAACTTCCGCCAGCTCGGCTCGAAGACCGCCGGCCACCCCGAGAACTTCCTCGCCTCCGGCATCGAGACCACCACCGGCCCCCTGGGGCAGGGTTTCGCCAACGCCGTCGGCATGGCTATCGCCGAGCGCCAGCTCGCCGCGCGCTTCGGCGCCGATCTCGTCGATCATCGCACCTGGTGCATCGTCGGCGACGGCTGCCTGATGGAGGGCGTCAGCCAGGAAGCGCTCGCGCTCGCCGGCCGCCAGAAGCTCAACAAGCTGATCGTGATCTGGGACGACAATTCGATCTCGATCGACGGCCCGGTGTCGCTCTCCGACACCACCGACCAGAAAGCGCGCTTCGCCGCCAGCGGCTGGACGACGCTCTCGTGCGACGGTCACGACGTCGCCTCGGTGTCGAAGGCTTTCGATGCGGCGCTGAAGTCGGACAAGCCGGTCTTCATCGCGTGCAAGACGACCATCGGTTTCGGTTCACCCAAGCGCGCGGGCACGTCCAAGGCGCATGGCGAAGCACTGGGCGCCGACGAACTTGCGGCGACGAAAGCAGCGCTTGGCTGGGAATTCGGCCCGTTCGAAGTACCGGACAATATCCGCGCGGCCTGGAAGAAGATCGGCCAGCGCGGCGCCGGCGTGCGCGAGCAATGGGCAAGCCGCTTCAAGGCGCACGCCAAGCGCAAGGAATTCGCTGCCGCCATCAATGGCGAGAACGTCGAAGCGGCGGTGGCCCAGCTGGCGCTGCACGCGGCGAAGGTGGCCGGCGAGAAGCCCAATGTCGCCACGCGCGCGGCGTCAGGCGCGGCCATTGAAGCGATGTTCGAAGCGCTGCCGGAATTGCTCGGCGGTTCGGCGGATTTGACGCCGTCGAACAACACGCTGGCGAAGGGCGCAATCGACATCACGCCGGAAAATCCGGGCGGGCGCTACCTGCGCTACGGCATCCGTGAATTCGGCATGGCCGCCGCCATGAACGGCATGGCGCTGCATGGCGGCGTCATTCCGTACGGCGGCACCTTCATGACGTTCTCGGATTACTCACGTCCCGCCATCCGCCTTGCGGCACTGATGGGCGTGCGTGCGATCCATGTGCTGACCCACGACTCCATCGGCCTCGGCGAAGACGGCCCGACGCACCAGCCGGTCGAACACCTGCCGGCGCTGCGCGCGATCCCGAACCTCTGCGTTTTCCGTCCCGCCGATGCGGTCGAGACGGTCGAATGCTGGCAGCTTGCGCTGCTGCGCGATGATGGGCCGAGCGCGCTGGCGCTGTCGCGCCAAGCCACGCCGGCGCTTCGCGCGGACGCCTCTGAGAATCTGAGCGCGAAAGGCGCGTACGAGTTGGTCGCGGCCGAAGGCGGTGAGTCAAAAGTGGCGATCTTCGCCACCGGCACCGAAGTCGCGCTCGCGGTGACGGCGCGCGACGTGCTGCAGAAGGCCGGCATCCCCACACGCGTCGTCTCGGCGCCGTGCTTCGAATTGTTCGAAGTCCAGAGCGACGACTATCAGGATGAAGTCTGCGGCTCTGACGACGAAGTGAAGATCGGCGTCGAAGCCGCGATCGGCCAGGGCTGGCTTGAAGCGTTCGGCGTGCACGCCTTCATCGGCATGTCGAGCTTCGGCACGTCGGCGCCGGCGAAAGACGCCTACAAGCATTTCGGCATCACGTCGGAGGCGATCGTCGAAGTGGCGAAGGCGTTGCTGGAAGAGATGGACTAGCGGGGCGCTAAGGCTTCTCCGCCAAGTCCTTCAGCAACTTCACATCCTGCGCGCGGTCGCGCGGGAGGATGACGACGGCGTCGCCGGTGGCGATGACCACGATATTGTCGATGCCCGCGACGCAGACTTTTGGCCCATCGCTGCGCAGCAAATTGTTCTTCGCGTCGATCGCGACGACGTCGCCGTGATTGCCATTGCCATGCTCGTCCTTTGGCGAAATGCGCCAAATTTCATCCCATGACCCGATATCGGCCCAGCCGATGTCGCAGGGTACAACAGCGCCGCGATCGGTCTTTTCCATCACCGCAATGTCGAGCGGCTGGGAGGGAATTCTCGTGAACAGCGCAGCATCCAGCGAGATCGCTTCGTTGATCCGGTCCGCCTTTTTCAGCGACTCCAGCGCCAGATCGCGGATTTCAGCGCTACGGTCGAATTCCTTCAGCATCACGGCCGGATCGAAAAGGAACATGCCGGCATTCCACGCATAGCCGCCCGCGTCGAGATATTCCTGCGCCGTCGCGGCATTGGGCTTTTCGCGGAACGAGTCGATGGCGTAAACGCCGGCGCCCAATTCTTCGCCGCGCTTGATATAGCCGTAGCCCGTTTCTGCCCGGTTCGGCGCAATGCCGAAGGTGACGATGCGGTCCTTGGCGAAGGGCGCCGCGCGCTGGATCGCCGCCAGAAACGCGCCGCGGTCTTCGATCACGTGATCGGCGGGTACCAGCAGGACCAGTGCGCCGGGTTCGATCGCTTGCGCCAGCGCCGCAGCCACTGCGCCCGCCGCCGCAGTGTTTCGCGCCGCCGGTTCGAGCACGATCGCCGCCGGCGCTGTGCCGATGGCGGCAAGTTGCTCGCGCACAAGGTCCAGGTGACTGGCGTTGCCAAGGATCATGGGCGGCGCAAACGAGAGTGCGCCGGGTTCGCCATGCAGCCGCTGCACCGTGTCCTGGATCAGCGTGTTCGGCCCCGCCAGAGCGTGAAACTGCTTCGGTCGCGCGCCGGTGGAGGCGGGCCAGAGTCGCGTGCCTGCGCCGCCGGACATGATCGCGGGAATGATGCGGTGCTTGGTCATGGGTCGCCTTCGCCGCACTCATGCGACGCGGAGCAGAAACCTGCAAGGCTTGGCGCTGTTCCCGCGGCGCTCAGCGCGCCATCAGCATCGCGACGATCGTTTCGGCTGCTTCGGCCGCACTGAGCTTCGTCGTATCGACACGGAGCTCGGGCGCCTCGGGCGGCTCGTAGGGCGAGCTGATGCCCGTGAAATTCGCCAGTTCGCCGGCGCGCGCCTTCTTGTAGAGGCCTTTCGGATCGCGCATTTCCAGCACGTCGAGCGGCGCGTCGACATAGATTTCGAAGAATTCCCCCGGCTCAGCCAGATTGCGCGCCAGCTCGCGCTCCTGGCGGAACGGCGAGATGAAGGCGACCAGAACAATGAGGCCGGCATCGGCCATCAGCTTCGCGACTTCGCCGACGCGGCGGAGGTTCTCGACCCGATCCGCCGAGGTGAAGCCCAGATCGCGGTTCAGCCCGTGGCGGAGGTTGTCGCCGTCCAGCAGCACGGTGTGGCGGCCGAGCGAGTAGAGCTTCTTCTCGACCAGATTGGCGATGGTGGACTTGCCGGCGCCGGAAAGCCCGGTGAACCAGACGATAGCCGGCTTCTGGCCCTTGATCGCTGCGTGGGCGTTGCGGTCGATCTCCAGCGACTGCCAGTGGATGTTGTGCGAGCGGCGGAGCGCAAAGCGGATGAGTCCAGCGCCGGCGGTTTCGTGGGTGACCTGATCGATCAGGATAAAGCCGCCGGTGTCGCGATTGTCGTCGAACGCATCGAACGGGATTGGCGCATCGAGCGAAATATTGCAGGAGCCGATCTCGTTCGGCTTCAGCTGCTTGGCCGGGCGTTCCGCCAGCGTCTCGATATCGATGCGGTGACGAATATCGGTCACAGTCGCGTTGATGGTGCGCGCGCCGAGCTTCAGCGAGTAGCGGCGGCCTGGATAGAGCGGGGTGTCGCTCATCCAGATCAGCGTGCACTGGAACTGGTCGGCGATCTCGCAGGGATTGCCGGCCGCTGCGATGACGTCGCCGCGCGAGCAATCGATCTCCTCCGTGAAGGTCAGTGTCACGCTTTGGCCGGCGATAGCGCGCTCCAGATCGCCGTCGGCCGTAACGATCCGCGCGATCTTAGCGTTTCGACCGGACGGCAGCACGCGCACCGCGTCGCCTGGGGCGATCGCGCCCCCGGAAATGCGGCCGGCGAAACCGCGGAAATCCTGGTTGGGGCGGTTCACGTACTGCACCGCCATGCGGAACGGCTGCGCGGCCGCACGTGCGTCGTCCACCTCTGCGGTCTCGAGGTATTCGAGCAACGTCGGACCTTTGTACCACGGCGTTCCTGCGCCACGCGTCGCGATATTGTCGCCCTTCACGCCGGAGGCGGGGATGGCGGTGACGCTGGCGAACTTCAGCGGCTGCGCGAACGTCGCGAAATCGGCGCTGATCTTCTCGAACGCGGCTTCATCGTAGCCAATCAGATCCATCTTGGTGACGACCAGCGCCACCTGCCGCACTTGCATCAGCGACGCCAGGAAGGCGTGCCGCCGCGTCTGCGTCAGCACGCCCTTGCGCGCGTCGACGAGAATGAGCGCCACATCGGCGGTTGAAGCGCCGGTGACCATGTTTCGCGTGTATTGTTCGTGGCCGGGCGTGTCGGCGACGATGAATTTGCGCTTCGGCGTCGTGAAATAACGGTAGGCGACATCGATGGTGATGCCTTGTTCGCGCTCGGCCGTGAGGCCGTCCACCAGCAGCGAGAAATCCAAGCCGCCCGACGCGAACGCGCGCGAATCCGCTTCCAGCGCCGCGCGCTGATCTTCCGCCACCGCGCCGCAATCGAACAGCAGGCGGCCGATCAGCGTGGATTTGCCGTCGTCGACGGAGCCGCAGGTGATGAAGCGGAGGAGGCCTTTTTCTGACGACATCAGAAATAGCCTTCCTGCTTCTTCTTTTCCATCGAGGCGGGCGTATCCTTGTCGATCATCCGCCCCTGGCGTTCGCTCAATGTCGAGGCTTCGATTTCGGCGATGATCTCCACAACGCTGGCGGCGCTGCTCTCGATTGCGCCGGAGAGAGGGTAGCAGCCGAGCGTGCGGAAGCGGACGCGCTTCACTTGCGGCGTCTCGCCGGCGTTCAGGCGCATGCGCTCGTCGTCGACCATGATCCAGGCGCCGTCGCGCTCAACCACCGGCCGTTCGGCGGCGAGGTAGAGCGGCACGATGGGAATGTTCTCGCGGGCGATATATTGCCAGACGTCGAGTTCGGTCCAGTTCGAGAGCGGGAAAACGCGGAAGCTCTGCTCCTTGCTCTTTTGCGTGTTGTAGAGCGACCAAAGCTCCGGCCGTTGCGTCTTCGGGTCCCAGCGGTGATGGGCAGAGCGCAGCGAGAATACGCGCTCCTTGGCGCGGCTCTTTTCTTCATCGCGCCGCGCGCCGCCCAGCGCCGCGTCGAAGCCGAACTGGTCGAGCGCCATCTTCAGCCCGTCGGTCTTCCAGATGCGCGTGTGCAGTTCGGAGCCGGAGTCGAAGGGGTTGATGTTTTCGGCGAGCGCGCCCGGATGCTGGAAAACGTGCAGATCATGCTCGGCCGCTACCGCGTCGCGCATCGCGTACATGTCCCGGAATTTCCAGGTCGTATCGACATGCAGAAGCGGGAAGGGCTGCCGCGCTGGGAAGAACGCTTTCTTCGCCAGATGAAGCATCACGGCGCTGTCCTTGCCCATCGAGAACAGCATGCAGGGCTTCGTCATCTCTGCGGCGGTCTCGCGCAGGATGTGGATGCTTTCGGCCTCCAGGCGGTCGAGATGAGTCAGCGTGGCCCTATGCGCCATATCTAGACGCCATAATAGTCGCGGTACCAATCGATAAAGCGGCCGACGCCGACCTCGATCGGCGTGCGCGGCGCAAAGTCGACCGCGCGAGCCAGATCGTCGACATCGGCGAACGTGGCGGGCACGTCTCCCGGCTGCAGCGGCAGGAAGTTTTTCACCGCCTTCTTGCCGAGCTTCTCTTCTATCACTTCGATGAGGCGCATCAGCTTCACCGGCGAATTGTTGCCGATGTTGTAGAGACGATAAGGCGCTTTCGACGTCGCCGGATCAGGATTGTTGCTGTCCCAGTTCTCGTTTGGCGCCGCCGGCTGCGGACCGAGCCGGAAGAGCGCCTCGACGATGTCGTCGACATAGGTGAAGTCGCGCTGCATCTCGCCGTTATTGAAGACGTCGATCGGTTCGCCGGCGAGGATGGCTTTCGTGAACAGGAACATCGCCATGTCCGGGCGGCCCCACGGCCCGTAGACCGTGAAGAACCGCAGGCCCGTCGATGGGATGCGATAGAGATGGCTGTAGGAATGCGCGAGCAGTTCGTTCGCTTTTTTCGAAGCCGCGTATACCGAGAGCGGATGATCCACGTTCTGGTGGACCGAGAACGGCATCTTGGTCACCGCGCCGTAGACGGAACTCGACGACGCGAACACGAGGTGGCCGACCTTGTGATGGCGGCAGCCTTCAAGGATGTTGACGAAGCCCTCGAGATTGGCGTGCACATACGCCTGCGGGTTCACCAGCGAGTAGCGGACCCCCGCCTGTGCCGCGAGATTGTAAACGAGTTCGAATTTTTGTTCCGCGAACAGCGCGTCGATCTTCGGCGCGTCCGCCAGATCGGCGTGCACGAATTGGAACCCGGCGTGACGCGCGAGCCGTTCCAGCCGTCCTTGTTTCAGCGTCACGTCGTAATAGTCGGACATATTGTCGAGTCCGATGACTGGACGGCCCGCGGCGAGCAGGCGCTCCGACAAATGATAGCCGATGAAGCCAGCCGCGCCGGTTACGAGAACAGGGGTCATGTGCTGGCCAAGAGCCTCACGAGCGCAGCGGTTGCGCGCCATTGTCTAAACGTAGCCGGTTCGATAAGTGGAGGCCCGGTCAAAATCAACTGAAGAGCCACATGAGCGCGCGCCGCCGTATTGCTGTTATCGGCCTGGGCTATGTCGGCCTTCCCGTCGCCGCCGCCTTCGCGCGGAAGGGTTTTTCCGTCATCGGCTTCGAAATCGACGCCGAGCGCGTGGCGGAACTGAAGCGCGGCCATGACCGCACGCGCGAGGTCAACGCAGCCGACCTGAAAGCGCTTGAGATCACGACTGACGCTTCTGCGCTGAACGCCGCCGACTTCTTCATTGTCACGGTGCCGACGCCGATCGACGAGGCGCTGGTGCCGGACCTGGGCGCCGTGCACGCCGCCACCCGGACCGTGGGGGCGGCGCTCAAGAAGGGCGACATCGTCGTCTATGAGAGCACGGTCTATCCGGGCTGCACCGAAGAGGAGTGCGGGCCGATCTTGGAGCAGGTCTCCGGCCTGAAGGCCGGGGTGGATTTCACGCTCGGCTTCTCGCCCGAGCGGATCAATCCGGGCGACACCGCCCACCGGTTCGAGACCATCGTCAAAGTTGTCTCCGGCTCAGACGCCAAGACGTTGGACATTGTCGCCGCGACCTACGGCGAAGTCGTCGACGCCGGCGTGCATCGCGCGCCGTCGATCAAGGTGGCGGAAGCGGCGAAGGTGATCGAGAACACGCAGCGCGATCTGAACATCGCGCTGATGAACGAGCTGTCGCTGATCAACAATCGACTTGGTCTCGATACCGGCGACGTGCTGGAAGCGGCGCGGACAAAGTGGAATTTCCTCGGCTTCACGCCGGGCCTTGTCGGCGGCCATTGCATCGGCGTGGATCCCTACTACCTGACGCACAAGGCTCAGCAGGTTGGCTATCACCCGCAAGTCGTGCTGGCGGGACGGCGCGTGAACGACGGCATGGGCCGCCATATTGGCCGTGAGTGCGTGCGTTTGTTGACGCGCCTCGGGCGCACCAAGCCGCGCGTGGCGGTACTGGGGGTCACTTTCAAGGAAGATGTGCCGGATGTGCGCAATTCCAAGGTGTTCGATGTCATCGACGAAGTCCGCTCGTTCGGCTTCGAGGTCGTCGCCCACGATCCGCACGCCGATCCGCGCCACGCTGAAGCGCATGGCGGCGCGCTCTCTCCGCTGGACGCGTTGGCGCCGGCGGATGCGGTGATCGTCGCCGTCGCCCACAAGGAATTCCGCGACGGCGGCTGGGGATTGGTGACAAGCCTGCTGCGCGATGGCGGCGTGGTGCTGGACGTGCGCGGCTTCCTGGACCGGGCCAAGACGCCCTCGAACGTTACGCTTTGGCGGCTTTAAATCCGATCGCGCCCACGCACGCAGCCGCCACGAACATGACGGCGTTCCACCATTCCTGCCAGGCGCCGAAGCTCACATTGAAAATGACCCCGTAGGACGCGATCGTCGCGCAGGCCGCCGCCGCAACGACGCGCTGCCCCGTCAGTCTGCGCGCCAACGCAAGGCCACCGGTCACGAGCGCCGCCGCCGCAAGCAGCGCGCCGATCACGCCGCACTCGTACCAGATCTGCAGACTGCCGCTGTGCGGGTGGAGCGGGATGCCGCGCATTCCTAGTCCGCGCACCTCGATGCGTTCGCTCACCGCGCGCGACGCGTCGAGTCCATGGCCGATCCAGAACTGCTCACCAATGTGGGCGCATGTGTACTCCCAGATGCCGATGCGGGCCGCCCAGCTCAGTGGGACATTTTCCATTATCTCCGGACGCGCGAGCAGCGGCGAAACGATCGGCGCCGCAAGCATCCAGATCGCCCAGCCGACGGTCACCGCGATCAGGCCGAAGCGCGGCGCAACGGCGCCGACACCCAGCGCGGCGAGGCCGGCCGCGAAGGCGGCGAGGCTGACCAGCTGGTGGAATTGCAGCGAAAGCGCTGCGGTGGTCAGCAGCGCCAGTGCGGCCAGGCCGGTCCGCCAGGGCCCGCCACGGGCGGCGAGCACGCCTGCCACCGCCCACACCATGCCCAGCAAAATGATGACCCCCCGGGCAGGATTCCGCTCCAGGTTGCCGTCGTCCAGGTCGGGCTGGAACACCCGATTCAGGGCCAAGTGGGTGACGGCCTCGAAGCTGACCAGAAGCGTCAGCACGACGAAGGCGGCGAGCATTCCCGCTCGGGTCAAGCGGCGGGCGTCCGGGTCCGCCACCGCCGCGGCGGTGAACATGAGGCTGAGCACCGTGATAGCCAGGAGCTTCGGGGCTTGGCTGTGCGCAGGCCAGCTCGACCAGAGGCTGGAGGCCGTCGCCCAGGCGATAAAAGTCAATAAAAGCAAGAGCCAGGGCCGGCGTTCGCGTAGCGCCTTACCGGCGAGGGAAGCGCGAAAGGAGAATGCGCCCGCCGTCGCGGTGAGCACCGCCATGGCGAGCCCGCCGCCCACGCCGGCCAAGGGGGAGAGCGCGAAGAGCGCCGCGCGCGCGCCGCCGCCAAGGCTGGGCAGTTTCACTTTGGCGCCTCCGGGTGCAGCACATGTTCGGTAGCGGCGGCCCGCGGCGTAGGCAACATTTCAGCACCGTCACCGGAAAGCAGCCTCTTAGCGCTTGGCGCCGCAGTGGATTTAGGCTTTGTTACCCCTGCTAGGCGTACTTTTCGCCCCCGACGGCGGGGGGCGTATGCGCGTACGGCGGGAGCACAAGATGGCGAACGAGCGGGACGTGCCAGTCGGATATGCGCGCGAGGTGCGTGACACCGTCATTAAGTCCAGCCTCACCGGCGTCGCTGCGACCGCTCTCGTCGTCACGATTTTCTCGCCCGCCGGCCTTGGCGGCATGATCGGCACGAGTGTCGCGTCGGGCCTCGGTCTCGACAACAGCGCCAATGCCGCGAGCGCGGATGCGTACGCGAACCTGCCGCCCTATCCCGCGCCGCTGTCGGCGACGGAACTCAGCGATATTCGTGGTCAGCTCGCCTCGACCGCCGCTTCGCTCGAAATCACCAAGGCCGCGACCGAGTCGCGCATCGAATACATTCGCTCGATCGCCGATGCGGGCGACTCGCGCGCCGCGCCGATGCCAGAGCTGCGGATGCCTGAACTGCGTGGCGTCGCGCCGGTCGAAGCAGCGGTGGCGGCGGAGCCGCAGGCCGTAATGCAGCCGGCGAGCGATGGCGGTGGCGCCGACACGACGGTGCCGTACCGCGACCCGAACATGGAGCTCGCCGCGCTCTTGTTCGCGCACGAAAACTTCTAAGCGCAGAATTTCATTTCGCGACGACGCACGTGCGTCTTGTTACGCGCGCGGCTAGAACGCTGACGTGAGCACGTGCGCGATCATCGTCAGCTTTCGCACCGGCGCAGTGCTGGCCGACTGTTTGGCGGCTCTGGCTTCGGCCTCCGGCCTGGACGAAATTGTAATCGTCGACAACGGCAATGCGCCCGCCGAAACTCTGACTCTGGACCGCTTCGCGGCCGCGGATGCGCGGGTGAAGCTGCAGCGCGGGCAGGGCAATGTCGGCTTCGCCGCCGCCTGTAACCTCGCCGCGCGGCAGGCCGTGAGCGATGTCCTGGTGTTCGTCAATCCCGACGTGATCCTGCGCGCAGACGCCATTTCGGCGCTCGCAGTGGCGCTCGCCGCAGCGCCGCCGCCGGCGATCGTCGGCGGCGATTTGCGTGATGGGCAGGGCCGTCCCGACCGGGGCTCGCGCCGCGATCGGCTGACGCTCTGGCGGGCCTTCGTATCGTTCAGCGGATTGTCGCGGCTCGAACGCGTGACGCCTGCACTTCGCGATTTCAACCGGCATCGCGATCCGCTGCCGGACAGAGCCGTCGGCGTCGGGGCCGTGAGCGGCGCGCTGATGGCGATGCGGCGCGTCGATCTCAACGCCCTGGGAGGGTTCGACGAGGAATACTTCGTCCATGTCGAGGATCTCGATCTCTGCCGGCGGGCGGAGGCGGCGGGCTGGCGCGTGTTGTTTCAGCCCGGTCCGCATGGCCTACATGTGCGCTCAAGCAGCGATGTCGGGGGCGGCGAGTTGCGCCGGCACAAGGCGCGCAGCATGGCGCGGTATTTCCGCAAATTCGCGCAGGGGCCGGTGGAAAAGGTCTGCGCCGGCGTCGCCGGGAGCTTCCTGATTCTGGTCGTCGGGAGATGACGCGGCGCGCGCTCGTCATCGGGGCCGGCGACGCGGTCGGCGAGAGGGTGGCGTGTCACCTGGCCGACGGTGGGTGGCGCGTTACGGGCTCCATGCGCCGCAAGCGCGACGACGTCGTCGCACGATTGGCGGCGTACGGCGTTGCGGCGGCCTTCCATGATCTGACGCAAGACGATTGGCGCGCCGCAGCCGAAGACGCGGATGCGTTGGTGATCACGGCGCGGCTCGATCTTGCGGCGGAGGCGCTGACAAAGAGCGGCCTCCGTTGCGCGCGCACGATCGTGTTCTCCAGCAACAATGTGGCGACCTTCGCCGACACGCCGGTGTATCGGGCGCTTGCTGCGGCGGAAACGGCGGTGCGCAACTACGACCCTAACCTCATCATTGTGCGTCCGACCCTGATCTATGGTGATCCGCGTTTGCCGACGGTGCCGCGTCTCATCGCAATGGCGCGGCGCTGGCCGGTGATGGTGGCGCCCGGTTCGGGCAAGGCGCTGGTTCAGCCCGTGTTTCACCACGACCTCGCGGCGTCAGCGGCCGGCCTTCTTGAAGCGGGCGCTGCGGGCGGCGTTTATGCGATCGGCGGTCCCGACATCGTCAGCATGCGTGCGCTGTTTGCGGCGGCGGCCGATGCAGCGGGCCGTCCCGGAAAACCTGTTCTTTGCATTCCAAAGGAGGCGCTGCAGTTGGCCGCGCCGCTGTTGTCGCTGTTTGCGCCTTATTCGCCGGCGCAGGCGGCGCGGGCGGATCGCGATCGCGTGGCGGCGCCGCAGACATCGCTGCCGCCGGACCTGGCGCCGCGCACGCCGCTGCGCGCCGGCCTCACGGCCCTGGTCAGCGCACTGGACGGATCACCGGTCGCCGGCCGATGAACCGCAACGGGTTCCAAGCCAGCGCCGCGGCAATGTCGCCGCTGCGGGCCTTGCGCGCACGCTGAACCGCGCCGCGCGCGTTCCACATCGCACCGAGGCCGGCAAAGCCCGCGATCAAGCCATGCCATGCGGCGAAGCCGCGTCCTTGCAGCAGCGTCGCCGTCACCGCGAGCACGCTCGCCGCGACGTGTACGGGAAACAGCGGCCAGAACAGTGGAGCCGGCATGCACTTCACGAAGGTCCACAGCCGGTTGCGCGCGCCGTGGAAGTCCCCGAACGCCGAACGCGCGCCCAAAACGCCGCCGCCGACATGCGCCACCACGGCATCGGCGCATTGCACGATGCGCCATCCGTCGAGCCGCAGGCGAAAGCAGAGATCAACGTCCTCGAGATAGCAGAAATAGCGCGCATCAAAGCCGCCGACGTTCTCAAACGCGGCGCGGCGCACCAACATCGCGGCGGCGCAGGCGGAAAAGGTTTCGCCTTCCGGCGGCGGCGCGCTGCGCGGTCGTCCGTAGTTGGAGCGATAGGCGAGCCCGCTCGCGTGCATCACATCGCCTGTGCCGTCGAATAGCGTCTCGTGGCCGGCGCGAATCTGGGTCGACCCGATCGCGGCGGCGCCCGGATAGCGCTCGACCGCTGTGATGAGCGCGGCCAGCCAGCCCGGTTCTGGAAAGGCGTCGGGATTGAGCAGGACGAGGTAGGGCGTCTGCGCGTCCTGCGCCCCCACATTGTTGGCGGCGGCGAAGCCTAGATTGGTTTCGTTCTGGACCACGCTCGAACCAGCCGGCAGCGCAGTCAGCTGAGGCCGTTCATCGGCGCGCGACGCATTGTCGACAACCACCAGCCGCCAGCGCGTTTCGGTTTGTGCGGCCACGGCGGCCGACATGCGCTCCAGCCAGCGGGCGCTGTTGTGGGTAACCACGATTATGGTGGCGACAGGATCGCTCATGAGCGGCCCTGAACTACGAACCGCCGTCTCGGCGCGCCAGCGTCCGCCTTGACGAATGCACGCGCCGCCGGCCGGCGACCGCAAATCGCAAGTCGCCGGACGGCTGGCGCTAGAGTCGAGCGTGTCACCGCTCAATTGTTAGCGCAAAGACGCCCACAAAGCTCCAGGCGCACAACTGCCGGTTGGTTTATTGCGCCGCGGCCGTGCCGCACCCTGTTCCACGGGCCCGTGCTGCGGGGGGCTCCCGGCGGTTTCGATGGGCAAGAAGACAAAACCCGATCCGCGCTCCGTGACCGATGTCGACCGGCAGATCGGCATTCGCGTGCGGACGCGGCGCTTGGAACTTGGCATCTCTCAGGAAACGCTGGCGAACGAGGTCGGCGTCACCTTTCAGCAGATCCAGAAGTACGAGAAGGGCGTGAACCGCATTGCCGCGAGCACGCTGCTGGATATCGCGGTGGCGCTGGAGACGCGCGTGGCGTCGCTGATCCCGCAGGAAGGAAGCGAGGGCTCGCCCGCCAGCGCGCTCGACGACCCGGAACTGGCCGTGCTTGCAGCGCGACTCAATGCCCAGGGACGTCGTGTGCTTCTTTCATTGGCCCGCGCCCTTGCCGATGACGAACAGCTGCGCACGCAAAAGAAACGCGCCGATTAGCGGCGTCCCTGCTCAAGAGCCAAGTCGTCGAAGCGGGCGCCGTTAATCTTCGCTGCGCCACTGGCGGACGGCCTCGATCGCCTGAGCCGCGTACATGACGCTCGGGCCCGCGCCCATATAGATGGCGAGGCCCATTGTCTCTGAGACTTCGTCGTCGCTGGCGCCGGCTTTGACCGCCGCCTTCGCATGATAGGTGATGCAGGCGTCGCAACGGATCGCCACCGAGATGGCGAGCGCCATCAATTCTTTGGTCTTGGTGTCCAAGGCGGAAGGTTCGAGCGCCGCTTGCGCCATTTGGCTGAAGCCGCGCATCACCGTCGGTTGAGCATTGCGCAGCGCCGCGACCTGCGGGTTGAGTTCACGCGCCATGTCCGGCCAGTGCTTTTGCATGCCCGCACTCCGTCTCTTCAACCAGCGAAGGCCTTTTCGACCACAAAGTCCGCGGGGTTCGCGTTCGAGCCTTCGGCAAAGCCTGCCGCGGTGAGAATGTTTTGCATGTCGCGGATGAAGGGCAGCGACCCGCAGATCATGGCGCGGTCGCTGCTGCGATCGAGCGGCGCGATGCTGAGATCGGTGAACATCTTTCCGGTCGCGACGAGATCGGTGATGCGTCCCGGACGACGGCAGGCGTCGCGCGTACACGTTGCGTAGCGCATAACGTGCAGCGCAGCCGATTCACCCACCAGCGGATCGTCCGAAAGCGCGTTGACGATGTCCTCGCTATAGCGAAGCTCAGACGCCTCGCGGCAGGTATGGGTGACGATCACCTTGTCGAATTTCGTGTACGTCTCCGGTTCGCGCAGGAGGCTGGCGAACGGCGCAAAGCCGGTGCCGGTGGAAAACAGAAAGAGACGTTTTGCCGGTGTCAGCGCATCCAGGACCAGCGTCCCCGTCGGCTTGCGCGCCAGCAGGATTTCATCGCCGGCCTTGATGTTCCGCAGACGGGATGTGAGCGGCCCATTCGGCGCAATGATCGAGTAGAATTCCAGCGTGTCGTCCCACGGCGGGGAGGCGATGGAATAGGCGCGCAAAAGCGGGCGGTCGTCGGTCCGCAGACCGATCATCACGAACTCGCCCGCGCGGAAGCGGAAGGCCTCGGGACGGGTGACCCGGAAGCGAAATAGCTTGTCGGTGTAGTGATGCACCTCAAGGACACGCTCCGCCGTAAGGTTGGCGGGCAGCGGGGCGAGGGGAGGCTGGGGCGCGCCCTCAGGCTCGATCGATACGCGCATCTTCTCCGTTGCGCGCAAAAAAGGGAAACTGAGCGAACTCATCGGCTCCGTTTGGGCTGATGCCGGGGCAGGAGCCTTGATCTGGCTCAACAAAAGTGCGCTTGAGACGCCTGGTCGCTTGATCGCGCTCAAAGCACGGCGCTCGGGATTGTGCATGCTGGCAAGGCGACCGGCGTTTTGGCGCTCCGTTTGGCCTACTCCCCCGCAAAGAAGGTGATGCGGTTCAACTGAGACGCCGGTCCGCAACGCTTCTCCAGCCTCGACGCCCAGGTTCAGTCGTGCAGCCGCAGGCCGAAGCGCGCCGCACGCGGGCGGGCGTAGCTCAGCACGCCGTCGGCCGTTGCGGCGGTCTCGATATCGGCATCCGCCGCGTTTTCGACCACGAGATAAAGGCTGGCCCCGCGCGCGATCGATTGCTCCCAACGTACGTCCAGAGCGAGGTAGCCCGCGAGGCGGCGCGTATTGAGATCGTCGTCGAAGCGGCTGCTCTCGCCACGCGCGTCGAAACTGATGCTGCCGCCGTCGCCGTAGCGCCACTCGAGGCCTGCCGTCGCCGACCACGCCGGCGATTGCGCCGCCCGCAGTCCCTGTTCGGCGCGAGTCTCAGTGTAGTTCGCCGCCAGGCGCCCGGTGAGCGTGCTCGTGAAAGCGATATCGATACGCGCTTCTGCGCCGCGCGCTTCGAGCGATCCGCTGTTCTGGCGCATGCGATAGGCACCGCCCGCGGGGACGAAAACGTCAGGTGGGAACGTACCCGGTCCCACACCCAGCGTGACGTTGCCGATCGGGTCATCCAACCGATTGTAGAAGGCGCCGATATCCCAGGCGATGCCCGCACCCGCCTGGCCGACGCCGATATCCGCGCCCCACAACGTTTCTGGTGCGAGGCCCGGGTTAGCTTCGGTGACGTCGTTGCCTACGCGGAAGGGGCGGTGAAGTTCGTTCAACGTCGGTGGCCGGAAGCCGCGATAAACCGAGCTGCGGACATAAGCGGCGCCAAACTCGCGCCGTAGGCCGACGCGGCCAGTGACCGCGGTTTCGGTGTTGTCGGCCGGATGCAGGTCGAGCGTCGCGGCGCCGCTTCCGGTGTCTTGTTCGATGCGGAAGCCAGATAGCGTGTCCCAGCGATCCACGCGAAGCCCGCCGGTGAGCAACGTGCCGCCCAAGCGCCCCCACGCTTCCGCGTAGACGCCGTAGAGAAATGTCTCGCCGCCCGCCTCGCGATATCGCGTAAAGGCGCCGCTCATGAAGCGGAAGAATTCGTGCGTCTCGCCTTCTGCGCCGCGCACGTCGACCCCGAGTTCAAGGCCGGACGCAACCCGCGTCCAGCGGCCACTCGCGTTTACGCCCCAGCCGAATGCGGGCGTCGCGATTTGCGCATTCGCGGGCGAGGTCGCGCTGCGGTCTGGGGCGACAGAAACGAAGCGGCTCGCAAGGTCGCTCTCCATCACCCAGCCTTGCGCGCGCCAGCTGAAGACGCCGCCGTAAGGATTTGAAACGAATGTCAGGCTGGCGGTTGAGCCGCTCGCACGCGAGCCTGCGCCAGCTTGGCCCGAACCGCGCTCTTCGCCGTAACCGGAGAATCGCAATGACAATAGGTTGCCGCCCCAGCGTGCTTGGGCGCGCGCCACCGCTGCGGCGGATGCTAACGTAAGCGGCGTATCGGCGGCGCCGCTCACGCGCACAGGGATCCAACCGTCATCCTCTTCCGACACGGCTGCGAGCATGAAATCCCAGCGCTCATCGCGCGCTTCGCCGACGCCAGCGAAGCGGCGCCAGTCGTTTTCGCCGCCCTCGGCGCTCACGCGCCATCCTGGCGCGTTGCGTTCGTCCAGCAGCACCGCGCCGGTCAATGCGCCGGCCCCGTAGGAGCCCGCGCCCGCCCCGCGCAGGACACGCGCGCTGCTGATCGTGTCCGGCGGCAGCGCGCCCCAGATCACCCAGCCGCCGAATGGATCGCCTTGCGGAACGCCATCGAGCATGACCAGCGTACGCCCCGCGCCAGTGGGGCCGAGTGCGCGCACGGAGAGGCCCTGCGTTGTCGGGTTGGCGCCGCCGCTTTCGTTGCGGCGAAAAAGCGAAACGCCCGGAACCGACTGCAGCGCCCCGTCCACACGCGCCGCGCGCGCAATCAAAATCGGGTCGATGGCGGTTACCGAGTAGGCGCGTTCTCCCGGCCGCTCTGGCAGCCGCGGAGCGACGATCACAATCGGCTCTGACGTAGCGTCCACATCAACGACATGACGCCAAACGTGACGCGCGAGTCAATGAATGACGCCGCGCTACGGTCAGAAATTCCCATTGTGACCTGCGTCGTGACGCTCCGCTGTGACGCGCGTAACTGCGCTCAGAATGTTTGCTGCATGCGTGTTTCGCGGTCGAATTATGATCAACTTGCGGCATAGAAAAAGATTCTTGCGGCGCTCATTTTTCCGTTGCGCCCGTTCGGCGGCAGGCGTTTGATCCGCGCGCTTCTAACGTCGGGACAAGCGGGGGAGGCTTCCCAGTACACGCCGTCGAGTTGAGCCCGTGCGCGCCAGCCGCGCTCGCAAGAACACAATCATGCTTGGAGTTGAAGACATGCCCGTGATCAACGGTACGGTGAACGACGATGGTCTCAACGGCACGGCCGGAGACGACACCATCAACGGACTCGACGGCAACGATGTGCTGCGCGGCTTAGGCGGCAACGACATCGTCAACGGCGACGCGGGCGACGACAACATCGCGGGCGATGGCAGCTACACCTATAACGGGCCGAGCGGCGACGACACGCTGAATGGTGGCGACGGCGACGATCTCATGCGGGGCGGCGCGGGCGTCGACACGTTCAATGGCGGGGCCGGCGACGACGATCGCGTGAGTTTCTATTCGCTATGGGCCACGCAAGCCGTCTATGCGGACCTGCGCACGCAGACGATCACGAACGACGGCTACGGCAACGCCGAAACCATGACTGGCGTTGAGGGACTGGGCGCGGGCACCGCCTTCGCGGACACATTCCACGGCAACGACGCCGCCAACACCATTATCGCCGATGTCGGCGACATCGCCTACGGCTACGGCGGCGACGACAACTTCTTCGGCGGCAGCGCGGCGGCGCTGATCGACGGCGGTCTGGGCGTCGACACCATCAGCCTGCAGCAAGGCCTCGTGCTGTTGCCGGACGCTGACGCGGACGGCGCGGCAGAAGAAGTGCTGGCGACGGCCGGGTTCACCGTGAACCTGCTGTCAGGCTTCTACACGGAAGACACCTGGGGCAGCTTCGGCACGCTGGTCAGCATCGAGAACGTCACCGGCAGCGAGTTCGACGACTTTATCGTGGGCGATCATGGCGACAACGTCCTGAACGGCGTCGGCGGCGCGGACGTCATCCGCGGCAATGGCGGCAACGACACGATCGACGGCGGCGACGGCGACGACAACCTCGCGGGCGACGGCAGCTATACGTACAACGGACCCAGCGGTGACGACGCGATCTCCGGCGGCGCCGGCGACGACCTGATGCGCGGCGGCGCGGGCGTCGACAGTTTTGACGGCGGCGACGGCGCCGATGACCGCGTCAGTTTCTACTCGCTGTGGGCGACGCAAGCCGTCTACGCCGACCTCAACACCGGCGTCATTTCCAACGACGGCTACGGCAACGTCGAGACCATGCTCAACGTCGAAGGTCTGGGCGCTGGCACCGTGTTCGCCGACACCTTCATCGGCAACGCACTCGCCAACACTTTGCTCGGCGACACGGGCGACACCGTGACCGCCAATGATGGCGATGACAACATCTTCATCGGCGGCGCACCCGCCATTGTCGACGGCGGCGCCGGAGTCGACACGCTCTCGCTTGGCCAGACGACGCTGCAGCCGGACAACAACGCCGACGGCGCGGCTGAGGAGGTGATTGGCGACGCCGGCTATACCGTCGATCTGCAGTCCGGCTCGATCCAGGATCAGTGGGGCGGCGTCGGCACGCTCAACAGCATCGAAAACGTCAATGGCACGGATTTCGCCGACAACATCACCGGAAGCGACGCCGATAACGTCATTAATGCCGGCGCGGGCAACGATGTCGTGGTCGGCCTCGGCGGCAACGACACGATCGACGGCGGCGACGGCAACGACCAACTCCGCGGCGATGGCGGACCTTCCTACAACGGCCCGAGCGGCAACGACACGCTGATCGGCGGCGCCGGCAACGATGTCATGTGGGGCGGCGCCGGCGTTGATTCCTACGATGGCGGTGACGGCGGCAACGACCGCGTCAGCTTCTTTGCGCTGGCTGCGACGCAAGGCGCCTCCGCGAACTTGATCACGCAGACCATCAGCAATGACGGTTTCGGCAACGTCGAAACCATGACCAACGTCGAAGGTCTGGGCGCCGGCACTGCGTTCGTCGATACCTTCATCGGCAACGACGCTGCCAACTTCATGTACGCCGACTTCGGCGACACCACGATCGGCAATGGCGGCGACGACATCATCTATATGGCGCGCGCGCCTGCCGTGATCGACGGCGGATTGGGCAACGACACGATCGGCTTCATCGGCGACACGAGCGGAAGCGTCACTCCGGATACGAACGCCGACGGTCTGGCGGAATTCATATTCGCCACCAACGGCGTCTACGTCGATCTGCTCGCTCAGTATGTTTTTGACGACGGGTTCGGCAACGAAGTGGCGATCAGCGGCTTCGAAAATGTGGATGGCAGCGAACTCGGCGACACCATTATCGGCGAGCACGGTGCGAACTTCCTCAACGGCTGGGGCGGGGACGACATCATCTACGGATTCGGCGGCGACGACGTCATCTCCGGCGGCGAGGGTAGTGACCAGCTCCGCGGCGACGGCTCGACCTCCGGCGTCGGCCCCTTCGGCAACGATCAGATCTTCGGCGAAGGCGGCGATGACTACATGAACGGCGGCGCGGGCGTCGATTATTTCGACGGCGGCGACGGCGCCGACCGGGTCTCGTTCTACAATCGCTCCGCGACGCAGGGCGCGGTGGCGAGCCTCATCACGCAGACGATCAGCAATGACGGCTTCGGCAACGCCGAGACCATGGTCTCGGTGGAAGGGCTGGGCGCCGGCACGCGCTTCGCCGATCAATTCACCGGCGATGACAACGCCAACTTCATGTATGCGGGCCTTGGCGACACGGTGCTCACCAACGGCGGTGACGACATCATCCAGGTCGACAGCGCCGCGCTGCTGCTTGACGGCGGATCTGGCGTCGACACCATTCAGTTCGTCGGAGACGTCAACGGCATGCTCATCGCCGACAACACCGGCGATGGCGTGGCGGACGTCCTCTTCGCGACGCAAGGCGTGAACGTCAACCTGCTCTCCAACCGCATCTTCGATGATGGTTTCGGCAACACCGGTCAGGTGTTCAACATTGAGAACGTCGACGGCTCGCTGCTTGACGACGTCATCCAAGGCAACAACGGCGACAACGTGCTGAACGGCCTGGACGGCGCCGACCTGATCCGTGGCCTCGGCGGCAACGACACGATCGATGGCGGCGCCGGCGACGACAATCTCGCGGGCGACGGCAACGCCTACTATAACGGGCCCAGCGGCGACGACGCGATCTCGGGCGGCGATGGCGACGATCTGATGCGCGGCGGCGCGGGCGTCGACAGCTTCGATGGCGGTGTCGGCGACAACGATCGGGTCAGCTTCTATTCGACCTGGGCGACGCAGGCTGTCGTCGCCAATCTCATTACCCAGACCATCAGCAACGACGGTTATGGCAACGCTGAAACCATGACGCGCGTCGAGGGTCTGGGCGCCGGCACCGTGTTCGCCGACACCTTCATCGGTAACGACGCGGCCAACACGCTGCTCGGCGACACAGGCGACACCATCACTGCCAATGGCGGTAACGATACGATCTCCGTCGGCGGCGCGCCGGCAATGGTCGACGGCGGCGCTGGCGTGGACACGCTGCAACTGAACCTCGGTGTGACCTTGCAGGCGGACGCCGACGCGGACGGCGCAGCCGAGGAGGTTGCGTCAGCCGCGGGCTACACCGTCAACCTGACCACCGGCACGCTCGCCGACGAGTGGGGCGGCGTGGGCGCGCTCGCGAGCATCGAGAACGTCGACGGCAGCGAGTTCGCCGACAACATCACCGGCGACAACAGCGACAACGTCATCAACGGCGCGGGCGGCAGCGACATCGTGCTCGGCCTCGGCGGCAACGATACGATCGATGGCGGCGCCGGCAACGATCAGATTCGCGGCGACGGCGGGGCGGCGTACAACGGGCCCTCCGGCAACGACACGCTCTCCGGCGGCGACGGCAACGACACGATGTGGGGCGGCGCGGGCGTCGACAGCTTCGACGGCGGCGCGGGCGCCGACCGCGTATCGTTCTACGCCTTGGCGGCGACCCAGGGTGCGGTGGCCGACCTCATCCTGCAGACGATCAGCAATGACGGCTTCGGCAACGTCGAAACGATGATCTCGATCGAGAATCTCGGCGCCGGCACGGCTTATGCGGACACCTTCATCGGCAACGACGCCAACAACTTCATGTATGCCGGCTTCGGAGACACCACGATCGGCAATGGCGGCGATGACATCATCTATATGGACCGCGCGCCTGCCGTGATCGACGGCGGATTGGGCAACGACACCATTGGTTTTATCGGCGACACAACCGGCAGCCTGACGCCGGACACGACCGGGGACGGCCTGGCGGAGACCATTTTCGCCACCAGCGGCGTCTACGTCGATCTCTTGGCGCAGTACGTCTATGACGACGGTTTCGGCAACGAGGTGGCCATCGGCAGCTTCGAAAACGTCGAGGGCAGCGAACTCGGCGACACCATTATCGGCGAGCACGGTGCGAACTTCCTCAACGGCTGGGGCGGGGACGACATCATCTACGGATTCGGCGGCGACGACGTCATCTCCGGCGGCGAGGGCAGTGACCAGCTCCGCGGCGACGGCTCGACCTCCGGCGTCGGCCCCTTCGGCAACGACCAGATCTTCGGTGAAGGCGGCGACGACTACATGAACGGCGGCGCGGGCGTCGATTATTTCGACGGCGGCGACGGCGCCGACCGGGTCTCGTTCTACAATCGCTCCGCGACGCAGGGCGCGGTGGCGAGCCTCATCACGCAGACGATCAGCAATGACGGCTTCGGCAACGCCGAGACCATGGTCTCGGTGGAAGGGCTGGGCGCCGGCACGCGCTTCGCCGATCAATTCACCGGTGATGACAACGCCAACTTCATGTATGCGGGCCTTGGCGACACGGTGCTCACCAACGGCGGTGACGACATCATCCAGGTCGACAGCGCCGCGCTGCTGCTCGACGGCGGATCTGGCGTCGACACCATTCAGTTCGTCGGAGACGTCAACGGCATGCTTATCGCCGACAACACCGGCGATGGCGTGGCGGACGTTCTCTACGCCGCCAATGGCGTGGACGTGAGTCTCCGCAATAACGCGATTTTCGACGACGGGTTCGGCAATTTCGGCTCGATCCAGAATATCGAAAACGTTGACGGCTCGCTGCTCGACGACTTCATTCAAGGCAATGACGGCGCCAACGTGCTGCAGGGACTCGACGGCGCCGACGTCATTTATGGCTGGGGCGGCGACGACGTCATCAATGGCGGCGCCGGCGACGATCAGCTGCGCGATGTGACCTCTGGCTCGCTCGTCGCCAGCGGCAATGACACCTTCAACGGCGGCGACGGCGACGACTACATGAACGGCGGCGGGGGCGTCGACACGTTCGATGGCGGCGACGGCACGGATCGCGTGTCGTTCTACAGCCTGTCGGCGACGCAGGGCGTGGTCGCCAACCTGATGACGCAAACCATCAGCAATGACGGCTACGGCAACGCCGAAACCATGGTGAGCGTCGAAGGCATCGGCGACGGCACCGCCTACGCCGACACCTTCATCGGCAGCGACGGGGCCAATTTCATCCTGGCTTCGATCGGCGATACCGTGCAGGCCAATGGCGGCGACGACACCTTCCAGCTGAGCGGCGGGCCGGCGCTGATCGATGGCGGCGCGGGCATCGACACCATCCAGCGCTTCAACGGCGAGACCGGCGCGACGCTGCAGATCGACAATAATGGCGATGGCCTGGCGCAGATCATCACAGCGACGCAGGGCGTCAACGTCGACCTCCGCATCAACCGCATCAACAATGACGGCTTCGGCAATATCGGCACGATCCAGAACGTCGAGAATGTCGGCGGCTCAACGCTGAACGACGTGATCAACGGCGACAACACCGTGGGCAATACGCTCTGGGGCTATGAGGGCAACGACACGCTCGCCGGCAACGGCGGCGACGACACGCTGAACGGCGGCGCGGGCAACGACACGCTGAGCGGCGGCGCGGGCAACGACACCGCCACCTATGCTGATGAGACCGACGCCATGTTCGTCGACCTCGCGGCCGGCACAGCCCGGCGCGGATCGGCGGCCGCAGCGGTCGAAGATACGCTGGCCACGATCGAGAACCTGATCGGCGGGGCCGGAAACGACACGCTCACAGGCAACAACGCCGTCAACATTCTCGACGGCGGTGCGGGTGATGACACCATCCGTGGCGCCGGCGCGTCCGACACTATCCGCGGCGGCGTGGGCAACGATACGGTGCTCTACACGATCGGTGACGGCGCCGATGCAATCGATGGCGGCGCCGACAGCGACACGCTGACGGTGACCGGCACGGCGGCGAACAACACGCTCAATGTCGTCTTCAACGGCGCGGCGCTGACCACGCTTGAGAGCGCCACATTGTCCGGCATCGAGACGGTGACCGCCGATCTCATCGGCGGGACCGACACGCTCACCTACGGGGCCACCACCGCGGCCGTCGCCGTGGCGCTTGCCGCCGGCAGCGCTTCGGGTTTTGCCGCCATTGCCGGCATCGAGAACGTCACCGGCGGCGCCGGCGACGACACCATCTCCGGCGACACCAACGCCAATGTGCTGAACGGCGGCGGCGGCGCCGACACGCTCTCCGGCGGGCTCGGTAACGACACGCTGAACGGAGCTGGCGGAACCGACACGGCCTCCTACGCGGATGAGGGCGCCGACATGTTCGTCGATCTCGCGGCGGGCACGGCGCGGCGGGGATCGGCCGCTGCGGCCGTGGAGGATACGCTGACCAGCATCGAGAACGTGACCGGCGGTTTTGGCAATGACACCATCACCGGTTCGAATGCGGCCAACGTGCTAAGCGGCGGTAGCGGCGCCGATACGCTGCGCGGCGCGGGCGGCAACGACACCATCGCCGGCGGTGCGGGCAATGACATCATCCTCTACGCCATCGGCGAAGGTGTGGATGCGGTCGACGGCGGCGCCGACACCGACACGCTGAACATCACCGGCACAAACGCCAACAACACGCTGAACGTGGTTTGGAACGGCGCCGCGATCAACTCGTTTGAAGGCGGCACGGTTACCGGCGTGGAGGCGATCAACGCTGATCTGGGCCTCGGCACGGATACGCTCAATTACGGTGCGACGACCGCAGCGATCTCGATCGACTTCAATGTCGGCCTGGCGACCGGGTTCGGCGCCATCGCCGGAATCGAGAACGTGGTCGGCGGCGCTGGTGCGGACATCTATGTCAGCGGCGCGGGTGTCACCAATCGCATCGAGGGCGCGGGCGGCAACGACACCTATTATGTCGACAGCGCCGATACGATCGTTGAAACCGTCAGCGGCGGCGTTGACGCCGTCTTCACCACTTCGGCCAACTACACGCTCGCCAACAACGTGGAGAGCCTCACCTTCAACGGTGTCGGCAACTTCACCGGCGTTGGCAACAGCCAAGACAACGTCATCACCGGCGGCGCCGGCAACGATACGCTGAGCGGCGGTGGCGGCAACGACATCATCAATGGCGGCGCCGGCAACGATATCCTGAACGGCGGGACGGGCGACGACCGGTTCGTCTACCAGGCGGGATTCGGCGCCGACACCGTCAACGGCTTCGACGCCAATCCGACCGGCGGCCAGGACCTCATCGATCTTTCGGCTATGGGCATCACGGCGGCGAATTTCGCGGCGCACGTGGTGATCACCGACCTGGGCGCCGACACGCAGATCACCATCGATGGCGTCAACACCATCCTGCTGGTCGGCGTCAACGGCAGCGGCACGAACATCATCACGCAGCAGGACTTCATCCTGGGCGGTCCGTAACGGCATCGCCACAGGCGCCTCGACAATGGCCGCGGGGAGCGTAAACCGCTTCCCGCGGCTTTCTCTGCGCCGCGCGGGATGATGGGCGCATGGCGGCGTGGTCGAACTGGTCGGGAAGCGTTGTGGCCGAGCCTCGCGCGTTCGCGCGTCCGAAGACGGAAGCAGAATTGGCGGCGCTCGTTTCGCGCGCAGACAAGGTCCGGGTGGTCGGCGCCGGACATTCGTTCATGCCGCTTTGCGAAACCGACGGCACGCTGCTGTCGCTCTGCGATCTGGAAGGCGCAGTCGGACTCAGCGCCGACAAGAGCCGCGCATGGTGTCCCGCGGGATGGAGCCTCGCCACGCTCACCGCGGCGCTGTGGGAGCAGGGGCTTTCGCTGATCAACCAGGGCGACGTGAACCCGCAGGCGCTCGCCGGCGCCATCGCGACTGGCACGCACGGCACCGGCGCCAAGCTGGGTTCGCTCTCAACCGCGGCGCGCGCGTTCCGCGTCATGCTTGCAGACGGATCGGTCGTGACCTGCAGCGCGGATGAGCGCCCGGACCTGTTCGAGGCGCAGCGCCTGTCTCTGGGCTTGCTGGGGGTGGCGACCCGGATCGAGGTCGACGTGCTGCCGGCCTATCATCTGGAAGAGAAGGTGGAGTCGCACGCATTCGCGGAAGTATCCGGACGATGGGACGATCTGGTCGCGGCCAATCGTCATGTCGAATTCTTCGTCTTTCCCTACGGCGAACGCGTCGCGTTGAAGATGCTCAATCCGGCGCCGGCCGAAGGGCCGTTGCAGCAATTGTCGGATTTCGACGACCGCGCGTTCCGCGTCATTTGCGATCTCTGTGCGGCTGCGCCTTGGCTCACGCGGACGCTGCAGCCCTTGATCGTCGGCCGCGGCGTTCGCCAGCGGCGCGTGGGCCCGGCCTACCAGATCTTTCCAAGCGACCGCACGGTGAAATTCGAGGAAATGGAATATGAGCTGCCGGCGGAAGCGGGCTGGTCCGCGCTGCGCGAAGCCATCGCCTGGATACGCAAGCGCAATCTGCCCGTGACCTTTCCCTTCGAGTTCCGCACCGTGGCCGCCGACGATATCTGGATCAGCCCGATGAACGGGCGGCCGACCGTTTCCATCTCCGTGCACCAATACGCGAAGATGCCGTGGCGCGCCTTCTTCGACGGCGTCGAGCCGATTTTCCGTGCGCACGGCGGGCGCCCGCACTGGGCCAAGCGCCACACGCTGACGGCGCGCGACGTGGACGCACTTTACCCGAAAGCCGCCGATTTCAAGCGGGTCCGCGCCGCCCACGATCCAGGCGCGAAGTTTGCCAATGCCCATCTCGCCGCGCTATTCGAAGCGGCATGAGCGATATCGATCTGCATCGTCATCTCATCGGCCGGCAAGGTTCGCGGCGCGAATTGAATACGCCGGTTCTGGTGATCGACGGCGATGCGCTTTCGCGCAACATCGCGGCGATGGCGGCGTTCGCGAAGCGCGCCGGCGTTGCACTCCGCCCGCACGCCAAGACGCACAAGAGCGTCGGCATCGCCAAGCTGCAGATAGCTGCGGGCGCGGTCGGCGTGTGCTGCGCAAAAATGGGGGAGGCGGAGGCGCTGGCGGCAGGCGGCATTGCGTCGATCCTGATCACCTCGCCGGTGGTGACGCCCCAGGCCGTTGCGCGGCTCGTTGCACTGGCGGAGAAGTGCGATGACCTCCGCGTGGTCGCGGACAATCCTGAGAACGCCGATGCGCTCGCGGCTGCTGCGCGCGGCCTGAAGAAAACACTGTCTGTCGTCGTCGACATCGATCCCGGCATCCGCCGCACTGGCGTAAGCTCGCCCGAAGCAGCGGTGACGCTGGCCCGCAAGATCGCGGACGCGCCGTCTTTGTCGTACGCAGGCGTGCAATTCTACTGCGGCGCGCAGCAGCACATTGAGACATTCGAGGGCCGCCGCGCCGCCATCGAGGAGCGCACCGCGTACCTCTCCAGCGTGATCGAAGCGTTGCGCGCGGCAGGCCTTCCGCCCGCGCAAGTCACCGGCGGCGGCACCGGAACGCACCGCATTGACGCCGCGCTCGGCGTGTTCAACGAATTGCAGGTCGGATCCTATGTTTTCATGGACCGTCAGTACGACGATTGCGATCTCGGTGGCGACGGCGCGCGGCTCTACGAGAACGCGCTCTTCGTCGATGCGCACGTGATCAGCGCCAACGCACCGGGCATGGGCACCATCGACAGCGGCTTCAAATCCATGTCCACCGACGGCGGCAATCCCACCATCATCGCTGGTGCGCCGAAGGACGCCGCCTTCTTCTTCATGGGCGACGAGCACGCGGCGCTGCTCGCGATGGGGCACGCGTTTCGCATCGGCGATCATGTGATCCTGGCGCCGCCGCATTGCGATCCAACCGTGAATCTCTACGATGCCTACCACGTCGTGCGCGGCGACACGCTCATCGACATCTGGCCGGTCAGCGCGCGCGGTCGTTCACGCTAGGCGGCCGACGAACCAATAGAAGCCCAGCGCGAAAAGTATGGCGCCCGCGAGGGCCGGCGCCTCGCGCCGCACGCGCTCTGGCGCTCGTTGCATGGCGAGGCCTACCAGCAGCGCCAGGGCGATCACCGCGATCTGGCCGAACTCGACGCCGAGATTGAAGCCTGCGAGCGAGGCCAGCAGGCGCGGCTTCGGCAGGTCAAGTTCGGAGAGTGCGCCGGCAAAGCCGCAGCCGTGAATGAGACCGAAGATCATGGCCAGCCACACAGCGCCGCGCGGGAAGCCGCGCGGATAAGCAAACACGAACGCGGCCAACCCGAACCACACCAGCGGCGACATCGGCGCTGTGCCGGTGAGCGCCAGCACGCCGCCAACAGCGAGGAGCACGCCAGCAGGCGCGGACCACGTCTTCATGCGATCGCCGCCGCCCGCTTCCAACGCGACAAAGGCGATGGTGAAGCCGATCAGGGCTTCGATCGCGGCAGTGTCGGGCTTCAGCACGCCCGTCGCCGCAAGTCCCAACGTCGCGGTGTGGCCGAGCGTAAAACCGGTCGCAGCGAGAATAACCCGGCGCAGATCGCCGGCGGTGAGCAGCACCAGCGCCAGGATGAAGGCCACGTGATCGAGGCCCGTCCAAACGTGTTGGGCGCCGACGGGCAGAAACCGCAAGATCGTATCGAGGATGCTTTGCGCCTGCGGCCCGCCGGCGGGGTTGAGGACGGCGCTTGGATGCGGCTCCGTGAGCACCGCCTCCGCGATGCGGCCCTGGCCGTCGCGAAGCGATACGAAGTGAAGATGCGAGGGCGCGACTCGCAGGAAGAGCTGGCTCTCGATCTCGATCGGACCACGCGCGAGCGCGCCGGCAGGGCAGGCGAAGCGCCACGTCGCCGTGACGGTTCCCGCCTCCATTAGCGAAGCGTTTGGATGCCCCTGCGGCGCGCAGGCTTGACCCGCCGCGGTTACTTGGAACGAGTGTTCAACATCGCGCACCAGCGCATCGGTCAGCGGCAGCTCGCCTTCGCCGCCCAGCGCATAAAGGCGGGTCACGTCGACGGCAGTGGTCTGAATGCGGACCGATAGCGCGTCGCCGTCCACCGTCCAGCGCGACTGCGACTGCGAGCGCGTGTGCGCCTGGGCGGAGCCGGCGAAGACGAGGATCGCCAGCAACGCGGCGGCGAGGACGCGGATCAAGAGGCGCTCGATGCGGCGCGGACATCGCGCCGTTCGATGCGGGCGCGCCGCTTCAAGCGCTCGATGTAAGCGCGCGCTGCCTCTTCGTCGGCGCGACGGCCCCATTCGGCGCGCACTTGAGCGGCGACGTCCTCGTATCGTCCGGCCGGGACCGCGACGAATCCATTCACGCGCATGAGCAAGGCGCCGCCGCTTACCCGCACCGGCGCCGAGACCTGGCCGAGTTGCAGATGCTCCACCGCATCGCCGGCGCCAGCGCCGAGCAGTCTGCGCCATTCGTTGGCTGTGAGCGCGGCGCGCGGAACGGGGATCGTCAGCGGGTCGCCCTCGACCGCCTCACCGCGCGCCAGGGCGGCGCGTGCCGCCTCAATGCGGCCTACCGGCGTTCCTTCCCGAAAGTACAACACTGTCGCCGACACGCGCGGCGGCGGCGCGAAGAAGCCGGCATTGTCCTGATAGAAGCGGCGCAACTGGCTCTCGCTGGGTTCATCGCCGGCGCGCTCGGCGATCGCCAGCGCCAGGACCGATTGCACCATCGCCCGCCGCGCCGCGAAATCGGTCTCGGCGAGACCGAGGTCGACACCGTGCTGAACCAGCAGCTCTTCCTCGATCAGCCGCTCAAGCGCTGCCTGCTCACGCTCCGGCGTCACCGCATTGCGGCTGTCGGCTTCGAGCGCCAGCACTGCTCGGGTGAGCGCTTCGCGCGGGATTGGAACCCCGTTGACGACGGCTGCGGGATCGCGCGCCAGTTCCACATGCGGTGCGCCGATTGCGCCGATAAGCGCCGCCGCCAGCCCAATGAGGCCGGCGGCGAGGTAGTAGAGATCCGGCCGCTTCAGCGCCGCGCGCTTACGTAGATCGGCGAGGCCCAAGCGCGTTCTTCCACATTGGTGAGGCACTGATCCGTGCGCGACGTTCGGTAATCGCCATGACACGGGTTGACGGCGGTGGTGCGGCCTTCGGCGTCGCGGGTCGAGCGAAGCTGTCCGCCGTTGATGCGCGGCGTCGGCTCCTGGATGGCGCGCACATAATAGACCGCGTCGCGGCGGCCACCGACGAATGAGGGGTCGGTGAACTCCACGGTGCAGCCTTGTCCGACGTCGTTGCACGGGAAGCTGCGCCACACGTCTTCTATGAGCGTGGCCACGTCTTCGCCGGGGCGGATTTGCGGACGGATGCGCACCACTTCGATGCGGGTGATGTGCAGCCGCTCGCTGGTCGGGTTGTAGCATTCCCCGCCGCACAGATGTTCAAGCCGCTCGGCTGACATGCCTTGCGCCGTGAAGTCGGGGCAGCCCGGGTTTTGTTTGAACTCGCCGGCGGCGCGCACGCGGAAGCGGGGCGCCTGGGTCATGGTGACTTCCGAGCCCATGGCGGCGTTGCGCGTGCCGCGCCCGCTTTCAGCAGGCGCATTCAAAAGGTCGAACCAAAGCAGGATGCGCGGGCCGCTGGTGGCGTAGACCTCGCGCCGCTGCAGCGCCGCGTAGATTTCTGCGCGCGTGCGGCCTTCCACGTGCACGGCCGCAAGCGAGCCGGTGGTGAAGAAGCTTGCCTGGCGTTCGCCCTCCGTGAGCTGGAACCCGGAGCGGGTCATCAGTTCTTCCTGCGTGAGTTCGTTCGGACGGTCCGTCGCCGGCGGTTGCGGCCCCAGGATGCGCGTACGCCATTCATCGGTCTGCGCGCCCGCCGCTTCGGTGGTGCGCATGCGGTCGTACGGCTTGAAGCCGGTGCCTGGCCGGGCGCGGTGGTTGTCCGAGGAGCCGATGAAACCCCAACGGAAGCGCCGCCAGTGCTGCGGGTCGTCGAAATTGGTGATGGCCAAGCCGTACTGCACGCTGGTGCGGGGGCGGTGGTTGAACGGCGGCACGAAGCAGTCGCGGCACTGGCCGCTGTCCAGCCAGTCTTCGGGGCTCTCTCCGTCTATAAGCAGGTGATAGGCGACGCCAAGATTGGCGGCGCGCAGGCGCGTCTCGACCGCGCGCGCTTCGCAGGACGCGGCCGGCTCATGCGCGGCGAGGCAACGTTCGCGGATGATCTCGCCGGCGCGCCAGCAGGCCGGTTCGTAATTCGCGCTCGGCGACGGGCAGGTAGCGCTGGTTCCATCCGCGTTCGGGATGACGTCCTGCCAGGATCGGAATTCCTCGGAATTGCCGTGACCGGACATGATCTCGATCAGCACTTGGCGTTCCGGATGCTCTTCGGCGCGCAGCTGCTTGTCGAACGTCGTGCCCGGCGGCGTGTAGAAGCCCCACGACGTCCCGTGCGGGATCAGCAGATAGTTCAGATGCTGCTGGTCGAGACGCTCCACCAATTCGCCGGGCGTGGCGGCGCTTTCAAAGCAATTGGCCGGCAATTCGTTCGACGGCGTGTCCTGCGCACACTCCGGCACGTCGCGAATCTCGCGCGTGTAGTGCGCGAAATCGAAATAGTCCTGGTGGTGGCGCCAATCCAGGAACGGCAGCCACCTGTTGAGCTGCAGCGGCGAGCCGCGCAGAGTCGCTGAAGCGACGCCCGCCGCCGCAATGGCGCGTTGCGCCAATCCCTCGTCGTCGAGACCGGGGAAGATGACGTTCTTGTGCCCGTAGTGATCGGCCGGCGTGCGGCCTACTTGGCTCCACTCGAAACCGATGAACGACACCATGTCCGGGCTCTGTGGGTCGCCGGAGATGGCGTTGCATTGGCGGATGCTCTCGCGCGTTTCCTGCCAGCGCGCCGGCGTGATCGCTTCGGCGTGGTCGGTGACGGCGAAGAAGTCGAGCTGCGAACAATAGCGCGCAAAGTCACAGGCGTCGGCCAGCGGATGGACGCCCTCGCCGCCGAACAGGGGCAGGGACCACATGAAGGCGTCGGTCGAGAACGTGGTGTGGACGTGCAAGTCCCCGAACAGCACGCGCTCGTCGGCCGGCTGGCCCAGCGCTGACGCCGCCGTCGCTTGCGCCTGGCCCCGGGCGGCGATGACCTCCGCCGGAACGGCGCGGCCCTCGATCGTGCCCGCGCCGCGCGTACGGCCGAACCAATCCCAGCTTGCCGCCCCATAGGCCGTGATGCCCAGCCCGAGCAGGATCAGGACCAGAACGCCCACGCCGATCAGAATGCGCCGCATCGCTCCCCCCGCGCGCCTCGTGATTTTCTGCTAGCGTCGCGCTTTGCGCGGCCCCGATCAAGGGCGCAGTGGCGTCGCCGCGGAAAATATTGCACTCGGAGCGCCAAAAGGTCAAAAGTGGCGGTCAGGGAGTAGGAAAATGAGCAGCTCAATCGAGGCCTTGCGTACGCCGGAGGCGCGGTTCGCCAACCTGCCGGGTTGGAACTACGCGCCCAAATATATCGACGATCTCAAGGGTTATGAGGGTCTGCGGGTGCATTACGTGGACGAAGGCCCGCGCGACGCCAGCCGGATTTTTCTCTGCATCCACGGCGAGCCGAGCTGGGCCTACCTTTTCCGCAAGATGATGCCAGTTTTCCTGGAAAGCGGCGCCCGGGTCGTTGCGCCCGACTTTTTGGGCTTCGGACGATCGGACAAGCCTGTCGACGACAACGTCTACACCTTCAAATTTCACCGCGACTTCCTGCTCGAATTCATCCGCCGGCTCGATCTGAAAAACCTGACCCTCGTCGTCCAGGATTGGGGCGGCCTCTTAGGCCTGACCATCCCAGTCGACATGCCGGAGCGTGTGTCACGGCTCTTGATCATGAACACCGGATTTCCGGTGGGCGCAAAGCCCACGCAGGGATTCCTGGCGTGGCGCGCCTATTGCGCCAGCACGCCGGATCTACCGGTCGGCGCACTCTTCCAGCGTGCCAACAACACGATCACCGAGGCCGAAGCCGCCGCCTATGATGCGCCATTTCCGGATGCGCGCTACAAAGCCGGCGTCCGCAAATTCCCGCAATTGGTGCCGATCGCCGACGAGAAGGCTGACGAAGACGTCATGGCCATCGGCCGCGCCGCGCGCGACTGGTGGTCCACCAAGTTCGACGGCCAGAGCTTCATGGGCGTCGGCCTTGCCGATCCGGTGCTTGGCAAGCCCGTGATGGACAACATGCACAAGGCCATTCGCAATTGCCCGCCTCCGATGGAGATGGAAGGGGTCGGCCACTTCGTGCAAGAGTCGGGCGAGCCGTTGGCGCGGGCTGCGCTGAAGCACTGGGGTGATCTGAAGTGAGCTTGGTCCGCGTCCTCGCACTGATTGGTTTTGTCTTTGTAGTGTTGATGGGCGCGGGGGTGGCGGTAACACCGCCGCCATTGCGGGCCGAAGGCGCGCCGGGCTTCGATGCCCGCGCGACGCAAGCGCGCTTGACGCGGCTCATGGGCGAGGAGAGCCCGCATCCCGTCGATAGCGAGGCGCAGGACGCGTTTCGGGACCGGCTGATCGCCGAGATCCGCGCGCTCGGATTCGAGCCGATCTTGCGCGACGAGTTCGCCTGCCGTCCACAGCCGCGCGGGCCAATGGTCGATTGCGGCCGCGTACGCAACATCATCTTCTCGATCGGCCCCGAGAGCGGGCCCGCCATCCTCGCCGCCTCGCACTATGACAGCGTGCCCGCCGGCCCCGGCGCCAGCGACGACGGCATCGGGCTCTCCGCCTGGCTCGAGATCGCACGCGAACTGAAGAACGAGCATCTCACTCGTCGCGTCATCTTCCTGATCAGCGACGGCGAAGAGCAGGCGCTGCTGGGCGCCTACGCGTTCGCCAAGAGCGACCCATTGTTTGCCGACGTGCAGGCGCTGGTGAATCTCGAGGCGCGCGGCACGCGCGGTCCGGCGATTTTCTTCGAAACCAATCAACCCAACGCCGACGCGGTGAACGTGTATGCGCCCAGCCTTCGCCCGGTGGCGAACTCGGTTATGGCGGACGCCTACACGCTGATGCCGAACTCGACCGACGTAACCGTGCTGACGCGCGACGGCCTCGACGTCATCAACATCGCCATCCTGGACGGGCAGGAGGATTATCACACGCCGCAAGATTCGCTGGCGTCGCAGGACATCCGCACTGTCCAGCACATGGGCGATCTGGGTCTGGCCATTACGCGCACGCTGGCGACGGAGCAGGATCGCGGCTCGACCAATTCTCTCGTCTATACCGACGTCGCGGGCCGCGCCTTCATCAGCGCACCGACAATTGCCGTGCAGATTGCGCTTGGGCTTTCCGCGCTGATCGCGTTCGCCGCCTTCTGGCGCGCGGGCGGTGAGCGGCGCTGGCGCACACTGGCCGCTCCGATCGTCGGTCTCGTGCTGGCGGGCGCGCTGGCGTTCGGGGTTGGCTTCGCGCTCGGCCTCATTCGCCCCGGCGTGGACTATTGGTGGGCGCATCCCGAGCCGACGCGGGCATGGTGCGTTCTGATCGGCATGCTGGGATTGGTGCTGGCGGCGCTCATCCTTAAGCCGAGCGCCGATTCCGCGCGGCAGGCCTCGATGTTCTGGTTCTCGGCGCTGGGTGTGATCCTCTCGCTGCTGCTTCCCGGCATTTCGATTCTGTTCGTGGTCTCGGCCGTGATCTATGCGTTCGGCTGCCTCGTCGCGTTCGCCTGGAAGCCGGCGGAAGCGGTCGGCGCGGTGCTGGCGGCGCTTGCGGCTTTGCTGATCTGGGCGCCGTCGCTCTTCCTCACCGAGCTTGCGCTCGGTTTCGATTTCCCGTTCGCCGTCTCGCTCCTGATCGCGGTGCTGGGCTTCACTTGGTTCGGCACGCTCGTGCGCTATCGGGGCGCGCACGGCTGGACCGTCCCCGCCGCCGCCGTGGGCGTCGCTGCGCTCGCCTGCCTGGTCGGCGCGGCGCTCGTGCCCGCGGCTTCGCTCGCGCGGCCGCAGCCGCTGAACTTCTATTACTTCTTCAACGCCGACACGAACGAAGGCCGCATTCTCGCGGGCTCCGCGCGCCGCGCGCTGCCGCAAGAATTCGCAAGCGAGCCCTTCGAGGAATTCCTTGCGCTGCCCGGCGACAAAAACCCGTACTGGGCGACGACCCCGCAAGCGTCGCAGCCGATCGCCGCGCCGGCGGTCGAGTTTCTTGGCGTTGAGCAGATTGGTGAGGGCGATCAGCGTGTCGTGCAGTTGCGGCTGCATCCGAACGGCGTCTACCGAAGCTGGGTCCGTCTGCCGCGCAGCGCCAATCCGATCAGCGTGAGCGTCAACGGCGTCGACACCGACTTCGCCGATGTCAGCGACGAGACCGACTACGTCAACATCGCCTGCCAAGGCCGCTCCTGCGAGAACGCGGAGATCGCCATCACGCTCGCCGGCGGCGCCGATCTCGGCGAGTGGTACCTTATCGGCCTGCAGCCCGGCGCATCGCCCGCCACGCAACGCTTCATCGCGATGCGTCCGCAAACCGCAACGGCGATCCAGTTCGGTGACAGCACGGTGACGTTCGCGACGTTGCATCTCAGCACCGAGCCGCCGCCGCCTGCGCACGCGCCCTGATCCGGTTTTGCTTGCCCTAACGTCGCTCAACCCTCCATAGTGGCGTGGAAGAGGGATTGGGCATGGCGAACCTGGCGATGGAGGAGGCGCGTTTCGATTTCGGGCGCGTGATCGGGCAGACGTTCGGCCTCATCGGCCGCAACTTCGGGCTCTTCTTTCTGATGGCGCTGGTTTTCGCCGGCGCGCCGCAGTTCGCGATCCAGTATGCGCAGTCGATCGCTTTTTCGAGCGGCGATCCGATGATGATGACCTATGTCAGTCTCGGCGCGCTGCTCGCGTCGTTCGTTTTCACCTACATCCTGCAAGGTTCACTGACGCGCGCCTCCGTGGACGATCTCTCAGGCAAGGGCGTGCAGTTCGGCGCCGCCCTGGGGGACGGGTTTCGCTACTTCTTCCCGCTCTTTATCGTAGCGCTGCTGGTCGGCATCGGGATGATGATCGGCTTCATCCTGCTCATCATCCCGGGCATCATTCTCGCTGTGCGCTGGGTCGTCTCCGCGCCCGTCGTCGTCGTTGAACGCGAAGGCCCGACGCGCGCCATCGGCCGCAGCGCCGAGCTGGGCGAGGGCCACCGTTGGGCGATTTTTGGCCTCATCCTGCTCTTCGTCGTCTTCTCCTACGCCTGCATGATCGTGCTCGGCATGGTGATGGCGGCCACCTTGGGCGATGTCGGCCCGGCCGGCATCATCACCACCATGGACACGACCGGTCTTCTGATCGCCGGCTTCACAGCAGTGATCTCCGCGATCACGACTCTCATCAGCACCGTTGGCACCGCATCCCTGTACTTCGAATTGCGGCGCGTGAAGGACGGCGTGAGCGTCACCGACCTCGCCTCCGTGTTCGACTAGCTGCGGTCGTGCTTATCGGCCTTGCGCTTGCCGAACAGGAGTTTCTGTTCCAGCCGGCGACGGAGCTGCGTGTAATAGGCGCGCAGAAATTCTGAATCGAGTTCGGCCGGCGTACGCCGCCAGTTGATCTTGGCGCGAATACGCTGCGCGACCGCTTCCATCACCGTCGCGTCGAAATTGCGCAGCACGCTTTCCAGCACCTGCAGCTCCTTCACGCCGTACTGGTCGAGCTGGGCTTCGCTGAACACGAAGGCGTTGGCGTTGGCGGTCGCTTCCTGCGCGATATCCGGCAGCAGGACATGCTTCGGCGCTTTCAGAACCCAGGTGCCGGCGATGATGTCCCCAAGCCGCAGGCGGTCGCGATTGAACAGCGGGAAGAACATGAACACGGCGCACCAGAGGATGCCGAGCAGCGTCAGCACCGCGCCGATATCCTGCGCCGAACTGAACAGGAATGCGATCGGCAGATAGAGTTCGAGCTCGCGCATGGCGTTGCGCGCGACGATGCGGTCGGCGCGGAGCGCGCCGCCGTCGCGCGCGGCGACGCGCAATTTCATGATGCGCTTGCCCGGCGTGGCGGCGCGGGCGCCGCATTCGAAACCGGTGAAGTAGAAATTGCGCAGAACGAAGAAGCCCAGGAGCCAGATGATGGCCGGCGCTTCACTGGCCGTGCGCTGGTCGAGCCGGGCGGCGATGACGACCGCAGCGACAAGGAAGGTGAGGGCGATGAGGCTTCCGACGATGATGGCGAGGTCGATGAGCAACGCCGCCGCGCGTTCGCTGGCGGGGGCGAGCTTCACGCGCAGTTTCACGCCCTCCGGCGTGATCAGCGCCCGCTCCTGCGGGTCGGCGGCGGGCGCGGCAGTGACGCTCATTTCGGCGGCCCCGGGCGAATGTAGAAATAAAGCGCCCAGATGACGGCGCTCGCGCCGGCGATGGACCAGCGCGCCAGATCGAGCTGGATGAGCTGGCGTGCGAAACCTTCCAGCAGGCCCGCGATCATCAACATGATGACGACGCCGATCATGACGAGACCGCCTTCGCGCCCGGCCTGTTCGGCCGCCTGCAGCCGCGTGCGTTGACCGGGAAAGGCGACGGCCCAGCCGATGCGGATCCCCGCGGCGCCGGAGAGAATGATGGCGAAGAGCTCGGTGACGCCGTGGATGAAGATCCAGCCGCCGAACTGCCACCCCAGCCCATGACCTTCGAACACCGCAAACATCGCGCCCAGCATGGCGCCCTGGTAGGCGATCAGCAGGACGCTTGGCAGACAGAAGGCGACGCCCAACGCAAACGAAAAAATCGAGATCTGCGCGTTGTGCGTGAACAGGAACGTCGCGAACGTCGCCAGGCTCGCTTCCGGATCGAGCTGTTGATAGAGCGTCGCACGCAATTCCTCGGCGCTGGCGGTGGTGTCGCGACCTTGCGCCAGCTCCTGCGGCACGAACGAAAAGTAGAAGGCGGGGTCGCTCTTCACCAGGAAGAACGCCGCCGCCACCGCGGCCGCCATGATCAATGTAGAAGCGATGGTCTCGCGCCACATGGCCCGCACCGCCCACGGCCAGCCGCGGATGAAGAAGTCCGAAACCCGCTCCATCAGCGTCGTGCGCGGACCGTAGACGAAGAAGTAGGCGCGCGCGCAGAGCGCCTCCAGATAGTCCACCAGCGCCGCATCGAGCGAGGTGGCGCGCGCCACAGAAAGCGACGACAGCGTCGCGCGGTAGAGCGCCGGGATCGCCAGCATGTCTTCGTCGGACAGGCTCTGCGGCGAGCGCTTCTCCACCTGGGTCAAAAGCGCGTCGAGCTTCTCCCAGGTGCTCTGCCGTTCAAGACGGAAGCGGAGGCTGCGAAGTGCGGCGTCGGCCATCAGATACGCTCCCGCCGGCGAAGCTGATCGTAGGCCCGCACCAAGGCGCGCCCGAGTTCGTCGACCGGCGCGCTGACGATGTGCACGCCCAGGCGCTGCAACCGCGTCAGCACCACGCTGCGCTCCTGCAGCAGCCGGTGGGCGATGACCGCGCGTGCGACGTCGTCGCTCGCAACCGGCTTGGCGTCGCGCAGGCTTTCCAGTTCCTGATCCGGGAAAGTGACGAAGACGATCATGTGCCGGCGCGCCAGCCGGGTGATGTTCTCCACCATCAATTCGGCGCTGACTGTGTCGGTGAAATCCGTGAACACGATCACCATGGAGCGGCGCTGCAGCTTCTCGGCCAGGGTCGCGAGACTGAGCGTGTAGTTGGTTTCTTCGCTCGAATAATCGAGCTTCGCCGTCTGCGCCTGCAAGTGCGTGAAGCTGCGCGTGCCGGTGGCGAACCCAGTGGCGAGGTTTGGGCGGGAATCGAAGCCGAAGAAGCTGACGCGGTCGCCGAGCTTCAGCGCCACGTAGGCCAGCATCAGCGATGCGTTTATGCTCCAGTCGACGCGTGGCGCGCCGGCGACGGGTTCGCACATGGCGCGCCCGGTATCGATTGCGAATGCGAGCTGATGGTTGCGCTCGGCGCGCACTTCTTTTGCCAGCAGCTTGACGTGCCGCGCGCTCTGTTTCCATTCCACCAGCCGGCGGTCCATGCCCGGCTGAAACTCCGCCAGCGCGTCAAATTCGGAACCGTCGCCGCGGTCGCGTAGCGGCTTGATGCCGTGAATCATGGTGCGCGAGAAGAGCCGCTCCGCCTCGCGCTCGACAGCGTCGATGTCGGGCGTGATGGCCATGTGCTTGTTTATGCGAGCGACCGTCTGGCGCCAGGCGAGGCCGAGTGGACCAGGCCAGCGGCAGTGCGCGCTCTCGATCACCCCATCGCCGCGCCGTATCAAATGCAAGGGAACATCAAGCGCGCCCTGGCCTCCGCCGAGCGCCGTGCGCGCCGAGGCGAGCGGCGCGCCGATCAAGGCGTTGGTCTCGAGCGCCACGTCAGCCGAGGCTGGGCCGCGGTCGCCGCAATCGAGCGTCACGCGCGCCGTCACTGTGCGCGCACCGATGCCGGCCATCGCCGGCGCTGCGATCGCAACCTTCATCCGTCCAGGCGAGGTCGCCAACATCGCGTCCACAATCACCAGCGCCGCCACGGCGATCGCCCATACTGCGCCCACCGGCCAGAGCCCGCGCGCTACCGCCGTCGCCAGAATGAGCGACAGTGGCGCGCCGAGGCAGGCGAGCAGAATGGCGCGGCTGGTCGGCGCAATCATCGCGGGGCTTCGACCTGGTCCAGAATGCTCTTCAGCGCCGAGTCCGTGGTGCGCCCCTCGATCTCGGCCGCCGGGGAAAGGATGACTCGGTGGCGAAGCGCGGGCGTCGCCAGCAGCTTGACGTCGTCCGGGATGACATAGTCGCGCCCCTCAAGCGCCGCCCAGGCGCGCGCGCCGGCCGCGAGCATGGCGGCGCTGCGTGGCGAGGCGCCCAGCTCGAAGGCGGAGCCTTCGCGGGTCGCGCGCACGATGCGGACGATATAGCGCACGACTTCTTCGGTAAGCCGGGTCTGGCCGGCGGCGGCGACCGCAGCGTTGAGCATCTCGCCATTGACGAGCTTGCGCAAACCTAGTTGCGCCGGATCCTGCGTCGCCATGCGCGCGCCGTGTTCGCTGACGATACGCAGCTCTTCCTGCTCGGAGGGGTAGGCCAGAACGTGCTTGAACAAAAAGCGGTCGAGCTGCGCTTCCGGCAGCGGGTAGGCGCCTTGCTGCTCGATCGGGTTCTGCGTGGCGATCACGGTGAAGCGCGGCGAGAGTTCGTGGCGCTTGCCGTCGAGCGTGACGCGGCGCTCCTGCATCGCCTCCAGCAGCGCGGCCTGCGTCTTCGGCGGCGTGCGGTTGATTTCGTCTGCCAGCAGGATCTCCGAAAAGATCGGTCCTTTTGTCAGCGTGAAGCTGTTGGTTTGGAAGTTGAACAGGTTGGAGCCGAGGATGTCGCCCGGCATCAGGTCCGGCGTGAACTGGATGCGGCCGAATTGCAGATCGAGCGTGTGGGCGAAACACTGCGCCAGCAACGTCTTGGCCGTACCGGGCGGGCCTTCCAAGAGGATGTGGCCCCCCGCGAGCATGGAGGTCAGCATCAGGTTCACGGTGTCGGTCTGGCCGATTACCGCCTTGTTGATTTCGCCGCGAATGGCGTCGGCCATCTGCCGCAGCTCAGCGAGTTGCACGGGCTATCTCCTCTTTCCAAGCGTGCAGCTTGCGCGCCGCTTCCAGCATTTCTTTCGACGATTTCGCGCCGGCGGCTTCCGCCGACAATTTGGTGAAAGACGACTCGACGCCGTTGGCCTGGGCGACGCGGTCGAGAAACTCCGCCGTTTCCGTTTCGCTCTTGCGCCCGGCCCCTGCTTGCTCGGCCGCCGTCACGCCGGTGAGGCGCGCGTAGCCGGCGCCAAGTTTGTGCTCGCGCCGGGCGAGACGGATCAGCGCCGCTGAGTTTTCTGCCAAAGCAGCCTTGCCCAGGGCGATGGCGCGGCCCAGCGCGGCGCTGGGGCCGAAACGCAGCGCAGCGCGCCAGCCCAGCAGCAGCGCCGCGATGGCGAAGCCCAGAGTCGCGCCGAGGAAGGGCGGCGTAAAGGCCATCTTGAGCGCGCTCCTGGAGCCGCCGAGCCCGTTCATGGTCACGTCAAAGACGATCATCTGGCGATCGTCGAGCGCAAGCTCCAGCATCGCCATGCCCGCACGCGCCGTATCGATGTCGGCGACACCTTGCGTGTTGAGGAAATCCGGATCGGACAGCACGTAGATCGGCAGCGGCATCTCCTCGGTAGGACGCACCTGCCCCAGGATGGTGCGGCCCGATGCGTCCGTGACCACCGGGATCAGCGTATCGCCGGAGACTGTTTGTAAATTCCGGATCGGCCCCGCGCGCATCGTGGTCTTCAGGCCAAACTCCAAATCAGGGCGTGTCTCACCCTCGCTCTGCGACACGGCGAGATGCGGCACGATCTGATCGGCCACGCTCGCAACCATCTCTGGGGGCGCGGTGCTGGCGTTGGCGACCCAATCGCGCCGCGTCGGATGCGGCATCGCGAACCATTTGGGTAGAATGATCAGCGTAACCGCGCCTTCTGCACGCATCAACTCGTCGGGTGAAACCGCATATTCGGGCGCGAGCACGACGAGCGCTTCAACCCGGTCTCCCTCGCCGGTGACGCGGCCGATCTTCACTTCCGCGCCGGTCGCAGCGCGGGCAAGCTGAACCGCACCAGCGTACCCGATCGCGGACCTGGAGAGGGCGTGTGCGCGCGCGTCATTGCCGCTTTGCAGTTCCGGCGCGAAGGCCGAGAGCACCATGAACGCCGAGAAGGCGAATACGCCGACCAGCACGATGCCGATCATCACCGCCGGCGAGAACGCGCCGCGCGCTTTCGGTGGCGCGCTCATCGGCGCCCGCCCTGCAGCGCGAACGACGCATACGCGTCGCGGCACTGCATGTAGCGTTCGCGCGCCAGCGGCTGTTCGGCGAAGAGCGCCGTTTCGACGGCCTGCGCAATCCCGGTAAACACGCTGCGGCCTTGCGGCGAAAGCTGCTCGAGGCGCGCCACTTCCCGGCTAGTGAGCGCCGGCCCGATCGCCATCTGGAACACCTGCTCGAAGTCCTCGATGCTCCGGTGCAGCAAGACGCGCGCGGCTTCGCCGTAGCGCCCCTCTGCGGCCAGGCGGTCCGCTTCTTCAAGCAGCGCGCGGGCGCGCGCGGCAGTTGGCTTGTACACCGGCTTCTCGGGTTCTGCGGCTTTGACCGCCTTGGCGCGCGCCGGCATGCGCCGGATGATCTCGTTCACCAGCACCCAAAGGACGAGCGCGACAATGATGATCACGCCAGCCCAGAAAACGTATTGCAGAATAGGCGCGATGGCGCGGATGAAGTCGCTCAGCGGCGTCAGCCATTGCGGTGGATCGGGCGGCTCGAACTGCGCGAACTGCAGCTGAAGCCGGTCGTCTGCCAGCATCTGCTGATGCGCCGCCGCCAGCGGATCGCCGGCCGCCACTTGAGTGCTCGCTTCGGACGCATTTGCGCCGGCGATATCTGGTCCCTCCGGCGGCCGCGCCATAATTCCCCCTGTCCATCATCTTTGCGACAAGGGCAGGGCGAAGCAACCGCGGCGTGCGCGTGATGGCTTGCGGGGCCGCAATCCATGCGAGGACGCGGTATCCGGGTATGACACCGGTTACCAGCCTTGCGATGCAAGCTCAGCCTGCGAATGCGGCCTTGCGGTCAGAGGTGGTGAGAGCCCCTGCCAGCGCTTCCAGCAACTCCGCCGGTTCGATCGGCTTGGTGAGGATGGGCGCATCCGCGAAGCGCGGCTCTATGGATGCGGACTCGTAGCCGGTCAGGAAAACCATCGGCACGCGGCGGCGCCCGAGTTCGTCCGCAAACGGATAGATCAGCTCGCCCGCCACATTCACATCGAGAACGGCGGCGTCGAAATCTTGTTCTAGTCCCGCGAACGCCTCCGTCAGCGTGCTGCAGGGGCCCACCGCTTCGGCGCCGAGATCCGACAGCAGCTGTTTCATCATCATCGCGACCAGAGGCTCATCTTCGACGACAAGGATGCGCCGGCCGATAATTGGCGAACCGGCGCTCGTTGCGAGCACATCGTCGCGCACAAGCGCCGCTCTTGGCGTCACGTGATTTTCCGGCGGAGAAAAATGGTCGGCGCTGAGCCGTAGGCGCGCCTGCAACCCGCTCTTGCGCCAATCGTAATCCAGATCGCCATCGAGCGCCTTCACGCTTGACGCGACGACTTTCGAGCCGAACCCTGTCTTGACCGGCTTGGAGACCGGGGGGCCGCCTTGTTCGACCCAATTCAGGACGAGCGCGTCGGCGTCCATCGACCACGAGACCGAGAGCCGGCCCTGGGCCAAGGAGAGCGCACCGTACTTGGCGGCGTTGGTGGCGAGTTCGTGGATCGCCAGCGCCAGGTTCTGCGCCACGGTCGGCTTGATCATTACGGCCGGGCCGGAGATCTCGACCCGCTCGTCGGCGTGAAACGGCTCCATTTCTTCGCTCATCAGCCGCATCAAATCTGCGCCCTGCCAACGCGTCTGCGACAGCAGCGTGTGCGCACGCGCCATGGCGCGGATGCGTCCGTCGACAGCGCGCGCGAAATCCTTCGGCGACGATTGCGGCGTCATCGACACGATCGCCTGGATCACCGCGAGCGCGTTGCGGGCGCGGTGATCCACTTCGCGCGCCAGCAATTCCTGCCGCACCGTCGCCGCCTCAAGTTCCGCCGTGCGCTGTGCGACCCGTTCTTCCAGTTCGTTGTTGAGCCGGGCCAGTTGGCGGGTCTTTCGATAGAGATCGACGAAGACTCGCACCTTGGCTCTAAGTACGTGCGGCGCGACCGGAACCGGCACGTAGTCGACGGCCCCCATCTCATAGCCTTTCAGGCTGTCGAGCTCCGAAAGGTGGATGGCCGATATGAAGATGATCGCGGTCTGTTCAAAGCGCGGGTGTTCCCGGATCATCTGCGCCAGCTCGAAGCCGTCGAGCTCCGGCATGCAGACGTCGATCAGGATCACCGCCACGTCGGTCTTGAGCAGCACCTCCAGCGCTTCCTTGGCCGAGGTGGCTTTCAGAAGGTTCTCGCCAAGCTCGGCGAGAATGAGCTCATAGCTCATCAGCTTCGGCGCCTGGTCGTCGACGAGCAGGATATTGGCGCGTTCGTTTACCGGTCTGTCGATCATCAGCGGTGCAACCACATACGCAGCGCCGAGAGGAGCTGTTCCGTGTTGACGGGCTTGGCGAGATAGTCGGAAGCGCCGGCTTCCAGGCACTTCTCGCGGTCGCCCTTCATGGCCTTCGCGGTCAGTGCAATGATCGGCAGCCGCCGGTGTTCCGGATTGGCGCGGATGTTCTGCATGGTCTCATAGCCGTCCATCTCCGGCATCATGATGTCCATGAGCACGAGCGCGATGTCCGTGTTCGAAGCCACCAGGTCGATGGCCTCGCGGCCGGTGGTCGCGGTAAGCACGCGCATGCCGCGGCGTTCGAGCAGGCTCGAGAGCGCGAAGATGTTGCGCGCATCGTCGTCGACCAGCAGTACCGTGCGCCCGATCAAGTCTTCGTCCGAGGAGTGCAGCCGCTCCAGCATCCGTTGCTTTTCGGTGGGTAGATCGGACACGATGCGATGCAGGAAGAGGGCGGTTTCGTCGAGCAGCCGCTCCGGACTCTCCACGCCTTTGACCACGATCGAGCGCGCCATCGTGTGCAGGCGCGCATCTTCTTCCGCTGACAGTTCCTTGCCGGTGAACACCACGACCGGCACGTCGCGCGCTTCGCTTTCGTTGCGCAGCTGTTCGAGCACGTCGAACCCGGTCATGTCCGGCAGCTTGAGGTCGAGCACAACGCAGTCGAAATCTTCCTCGCGCAGCTTGGTCAGCGCCTGTTCGCCTGTCTCCGCCGTGTCGATCTCGATGTCGTCGTGGGCGATGAGCGCCTTGATCGACATCTGCTCGCTGGGGTCGTCCTCCACCACGAGCAGGCGGCGCCTGCGCGGTTTGGAGAAGTTCATCACCCGGCTGAGGGCGTCGGAAAGCTCGTCCGAAGCGGACGGCTTCGAAATGAAGTCGAACGCGCCACGTGCGAGGCCGTGCTGGCGGTCCTCGTCGAGCGTCAGCATCTGCACCGGAATATGGCGCAGCGTCGGGTCCTGTTTCAGCCTTGAAAGCACCGTCCAACCGAGCATGTCGGGCAGAAACACGTCGAGCGAGATCGCGGTCGGGCGGAATTGCTTAGCCATCTCCAGCGCTTCGCTGCCGGTCATGGCCACCAGCACCTTCAAGCCGCCTTCGCGGGCCAGCGACGCCACGATGCTGGCGTAGGATGGGTCGTCCTCCACAACAAGCAGCACCTCGTCGCCCGGACCGATGTCGTTGCGGTCGTCGGCGATGCGTTCGACCGGGGCCGAGCGCATCGGCGCATGCGCCAGCGTCTGTGTCGGGGCAGGCGTTGCGGGCCGTTGCGGCATGGTCGAGCCGACATAGGAGAGCGGCAGGAAGAGCGTGAAGGTCGAACCTTCGCCCGGCGTCGAGCGCAGTTGGATTTCGCCGCCTAGCAGCGAGGCCAGTTCGCGCGAAATGGCGAGCCCCAGACCGGTGCCGCCGTAACGACGCGATGTCGATGCGTCGGCCTGCTGGAACGCTTCGAAGATGATGCGCTGCTTCTCGAGCGGAATACCGATGCCGGTATCGGTGACAGAGAACGCCACCACCATGGGCGCCTGCGAAAGCACCGGGTGCTCCGGATTCCAGCCCTCCGCGGCGGCGTGTACGTCGAAGCGCACACCGCCGTTCTCGGTGAATTTGAAGGCGTTGGAGAGCAAATTCTTCAACACTTGCTGCAGGCGCTTGGAGTCCGTGTTGATGCTGCGTCCGAGCGCTGGATCAATCTGCACGTCGAATGAGAGGCTGCGGTTTTCCGCTTCGTGACGGAAGGGCAGCGCGATGCGGTCGACGACGTTCTGGAAGTAAATCTCTTCCGCATCGACCGACACCGTGCCGGACTCGATCTTCGATAGATCGAGAATGTCGGAGATGAGGTTCAGAAGATCGGTGCCGGCGCCGTGAATGGTGCGCGCGAACTCGACTTGCTTGTTCGTGAGATTGCCGTCCGGGTTGTCGGTGAGCTGCTGACCCAGGATCAGGATCGAGTTCAGCGGCGTCCGCAATTCGTGGCTCATATTGGCCAAGAATTCCGACTTGTACTTTGAGGTCAGCGCCAGCTCCGCGGCCTTTTCTTCGAGCGCGCGGCGGGCTTGTTCCAGCTCCTGGTTCTTGCGTTCGACTTCGACGTTGCGTTCGGCGACTTGCTGGGCTTTTTGCTCCAGCTGTTCGTTGGTCTGCTGCAGCTCGCGCTGCTGCGTTTGAAGTTCGCCGGCGAGCTGCTGGCTCTGCACCAGCAGGCCTTCCGTTTGCATCGTCGCTTCGATCGAGTTCAGCACGATGCCGATCGACGCCGTCAGCTGTTCGAGGAACGTCGTCTGCATGGTGTTGAAGCCGGAAAGGGCGGCCAGCTCGATCACCGCCTTCACCTGTCCCTCGAACAGCACCGGCAGCACGATGATATTGCGCGGGTTCGACTGCAGCAGGGCGGAGCGGATCGGCGCCGCGTCGTACGGCACGTCGGTGATCAACAGCCGCCGCTTATCGAGCGCGCATTGGCCGACGAGGCCGTGTCCGAGCGCCAGCCGCGGCGGATGGCTGTCGTCGCCGCTGTCGGCGTAGGCCGAAAGCAAGCGCAGCGCCTGGCCGCCGTCGTCATTGACCATCTGGTAGATGACGCCCTGGTGCGCATCCACCAGCGGCGCGAGTTCGGAGAGCAGCAGACGGCCGACGGAGCCCAAGTCGCGCTGACCCTGCAGCATGTTAGTGAATTTGGCGAGGTTGGTTTTCAGCCAATCCTGTTCGGTGTTGCGGTCGGTGGTCTGCCGCAGGTTTTCGATCATCGTGTTGATGTTGTCTTTGAGTTCGGCCACTTCGCCGCGTGCATCGACTTCGATGGCGCGGGTCAGGTCGCCCTTGGTCACGGCGGTGGCCACTTCGGCGATAGCGCGCACCTGCGTGGTGAGGTTGGCCGCGAGCAGGTTCACGTTGCCGGTCAAGTCCTTCCACGTACCGGCCGCGCCGGGCACGTTGGCTTGGCCGCCCAGCCGGCCTTCGACGCCGACTTCGCGCGCCACCGATGTCACCTGATCGGCGAAGGTCGCCAGCGTGCGGGTCATGTTGTTGATGGTGTCGGCGAGCGCCGCCACTTCGCCCTTCGACTTCACCGTGAGGTTCTGCGTCAGGTCGCCGTCGGCCACCGCGGTCACGACTTTGACGATGCCGCGCACCTGCTCGGTCAGGTTCGCCGCCATGACGTTCACGGTGTCGGTCAGATCCTTCCACGTGCCCGCGACGCCCGGCACCTGCGCCTGGCCGCCAAGCCGGCCTTCGGTGCCGACTTCGCGCGCGACGCGCGTCACTTCCGAGGCGAAGGCGTTCAACTGGTCGACCATCGTGTTGATGGTGTTCTTCAGCTCGAGAATTTCGCCCTTCACGTCGACGGTGATCTTGCGCGAAAGGTCGCCGCGCGCCACCGCGGTGGTGACTTCGGCGATGTTGCGCACTTGCGTGGTGAGGTTCGCCGCGAGCAGGTTGACGTTGTCGGTCAAGTCCTTCCAGGTCCCGCCAACGCCAGGCACCACCGCCTGGCCGCCGAGGCGCCCGTCAGTACCGACTTCACGCGCCACCCGCGTCACTTCGCCCGCGAACGCGTTCAGCTGATCGACCATGGTGTTGAGCGTTTCCTTCAGCAGAAGGATTTCGCCGCGCACGTCGACGGTGATCTTTTTCGAGAGGTCGCCGCCGGCGATGGCGGTGGCGACTTCGGCGATGTTGCGCACCTGGGCCGTCAGATTGCCGGCCATGAAGTTCACGTTGTCGGTCAAGTCCTTCCAGGTGCCGGCGACGCCCGGCACCTGCGCCTGGCCGCCGAGCTTGCCTTCCGAACCGACTTCGCGCGCCACGCGCGTCACTTCCGACGCGAAGGCGTTCAGCTGGTCCACCATCGTATTGACGGTGTTCTTCAGCTCCAGAATTTCGCCCTTCACGTCGACGGTGATCTTGCGCGAGAGGTCGCCCTTGGCGACGGCGGTCGTCACTTCGGCGATGTTGCGCACTTGCGAGGTGAGGTTGCCCGCCATGGAGTTGACGTTGTCGGTCAAGTCCTTCCAGGTGCCGCCGACGCCGGGCACCGCCGCCTGGCCGCCGAGCTTGCCTTCGGTGCCGACCTCGCGCGCCACCCGCGTCACTTCGCCTGCGAAGCGGTTCAGCTGGTCGACCATCGTGTTGAGGGTTTCCTTCAGCTGAAGGATTTCGCCGCGCACGTCGACGGTGATCTTCTTCGACAAGTCGCCATTGGCGATGGCGGTCGCGACTTCGGCGATGTTGCGCACCTGGCTGGTCAGGTTGCCGGCCATCGAGTTCACGGAGTCGGTCAAATCCTTCCAGGTGCCGGCGACGCCGGAGACTTGCGCTTGGCCGCCGAGCTTGCCGTCAGTGCCGACTTCGCGGGCGACCCGCGTCACTTCTGCGGCGAAGGCGTTCAACTGGTCGACCATCGTGTTCAGCGTTTCCTTGAGCGAGAGAATTTCGCCCGAGGCGTCGACGGTGATCTTCTTCGACAAGTCGCCCTTGGCGACCGCGGTCGCGACTTCGGCGATGTTGCGCACCTGGCCGGTCAGATTGCCGGCCATAAAGTTCACGTTGTCGGTCAAGTCCTTCCAGGTGCCGGCGACGCCGCGCACGACGGCTTGGCCGCCGAGCTTGCCTTCGGTGCCGACTTCACGCGCCACGCGCGTCACTTCGCCGGCGAATGCGTTCAGCTGGTCGACCATGGTGTTCATGGTCTCTTTGAGTTCGAGAATTTCACCCTTCACGTCGACCGTGATCTTCTTCGACAAGTCGCCCGACGCGATGGCGGTCGACACTTCGGCGATGTTGCGGACCTGCGCCGTCAGGTTCGACGCCATCGAGTTCACCGACTCGGTCAAATCCTTCCAGGTGCCCGCAACGCCCGTCACGTTGGCCTGGCCGCCGAGCTGCCCTTCGGTGCCGACTTCGCGCGCCACCCGCGTCACTTCGCCTGCGAACGCGTTCAGCTGGTCGACCATGGTGTTCATGGTCTCTTTGAGCTCAAGAATTTCGCCCGACACGTTGACGGTGATCTTTTTCGACAAGTCGCCGCCGGCGATGGCGGTCGCGACTTCGGCGATGTTGCGCACTTGGCCTGTCAGGTTGGAGGCCATGAAGTTCACGTTGTCGGTAAGATCCTTCCACGTGCCCGCAACACCCGGCACCGCGGCCTGGCCGCCCAGCTTGCCCTCGGTGCCGACTTCGCGCGCGACCCGCGTCACTTCCGATGCGAAGGCGTTCAACTGGTCCACCATCGTGTTGATGGTGTCCTTGAGTTCCAGAATTTCGCCGCGCACGTCGACAGTGATCTTGCGCGAGAGGTCGCCGCGCGCGACGGCGGTGGTCACCTGCGCGATGTTGCGGACCTGGTCGGTGAGGTTGCCGCACATGACGTTGACGGAGTCGGTCAAGTCCTTCCACGTGCCCGCAACGCCCGGCACGATGGCTTGGCCGCCGAGCTTGCCGTCGGTGCCGACTTCGCGCGCCACGCGCGTCACTTCCGACGCGAACGAGCGGAGCTGATCCACCATCGTGTTGATGGCTTCCTTGAGCTGCAGAATTTCGCCGCGCACGTCGACGGTGATCTTCTTCGACAAGTCGCCGTTGGCGACGGCGATGGTCACGTCAGCGATGTTGCGGACCTGGGCCGTCAAATTGTCGGCCATCGAGTTCACCGATTCGGTGAGCTCCTTCCACACGCCGGTCACTTCGCGCACCTGCGCCTGACCGCCGAGCTTGCCGTCGGTGCCGACTTCGCGCGCCACGCGTGTCACTTCCGAGGTGAACTCGCGCAGCTGCCGGATCATGGTGTTGACGATCTTGGCGGAGCGCAGGAACTCGCCCTTGAGCGGACGGCCGTCGACATCGAGGCGCATGTTCTGCAACAGGTCGCCTTGCGCCACCGCCGCGATCGCGCGCGTCACTTCGTTGGTCGGCCAGAGCAGATCGTCGATCAGCGTATTGACCGACGTTTCCATCTCGCCCCAGGCGCCGGCGCGGTTCGCGAACTTAACCCGCTGCCGTGTGCGGCCTTCACGGCCAACGGCGTAGCCGACGCGTTCCAGTTCGCTCGCCATGCGCTGGTTGGCGGCGACGATTTCGTTGAACGTATCGGCGATCTTACCGTGAAGGCCGACCTGATCGCCGGGCAGCCGCACGGAAAAGTCGCCGACCTTCATGGCCTGCAGCGCGTGAAGCAGTTCGCTCAAGTCTTCGTTGGAAATGGAATGACCGTGACCGTTGACGCCAGTTTCGCCGTTGGCGCGGGGTTCACCGCGGCGCGCCTGTACAGTTTCGGTTTTGGTTTCCATTCGCCCACGCTCCACACGTCAGCGCGGACCTCATTGGACAAGCCGTCGCCACCGCGTCCGCCCGAACGCGCGACAGTCGTCTGGGGGGCGTCAGTCCGCCCACACCCCCGCAAAAGTTCCCAACGCAGGTTGGAGCGAGCCGGTTCCATTGGTGATGAGAAAAAAAGGCAAATGCGGAAGCAAGGGGTTGAATCTCGCGTCATTGAGCGGCAAGGGCGCTGACGACGTGCTATCGACCGACCTCCTGGCGTTCATCCGAAGCTCACTTCGTTCGGTATGGTCGCTCGAGCTTTTGCTGCTGCTGCGAAGGCAAGCGCCCCGCGCAATGGGGGTGGAGGAGATGGCGCGCGAGTTGCGTGGCACCGAGACACTCGTATCCAAGTGCGCCCCACAGCTTGAGGCCGCCGGCTTGATCGCCAGTGAGCAGGGATTCTACCGCTTCGCGCCGGCGTCACCGGCGCTGCAGGAGCTGTGCGCTCTGTTGGAGATCGAGTACCGCGAGCGTCCCGTGGCGGTCGTCGACGCGATCGTGTCGACGCCCAACGATCGGTTGACGAGCTTCGCTGACGCCTTCCGGTTCAAGGAGAAGGACGAATGACCGGGCCCACGCTTGTCTTTGCGCTCTGTCTCATCACCAGCGCGACGTGCGCAGGTCTGCTCATCAGGGCCTATATCCGCACGCGCGCACGGCTCTTGCTCTGGAGCGCGGTCGCCTTCGTCTTCTTGTCGATCAACAACATGCTGGTGTTCTTCGATCTCGCCATTGTCGGGCCCAGCATCGACTTGCTGCCGCTCCGCTACGCCGCCGCGCTCGCGGCGGTGTGCGTGCTGATCTACGGTTTCATCTGGGAAGCCGAATGACTTCATATCAATTCATGGCCCCCGAAGTGGCGAGCTTCATCTCGGGCGCCATCGCTATGGGGTTCGTCGTCTGCTCCGTGTTTTTCCTGAGGTTCTGGCGGCGAACCAAGGATGGGCTCTTCCTCGCTTTCTCGCTCGCCTTCCTGCTACTGGCGCTTTGCCAGGCGCTCACCACGATGCTGGGTCTGCCGTTGGAAGAGCGCAGCTGGATCTATCTGCTGCGGCTGGCCGCGTTTACACTGCTCATCGGCGCCATTCTGGCGAAGAACATGGGCAAGTAGCGATGACGCGCCGTTTGACGGCCCGCAGCGAAGGTTGGCCGTTGGCGCGGCCGTTTCGCATTTCGCGCGGAGAAAAGTCGGTGGCCGACGTGGTCGTCGCCACGCTCTCGGACGACGGCCGCAAGGGGCAGGGCGAATGCGTGCCGTATGCGCGGTACGGCGAAACCCCTGAGAGCGTGCTCGCACAGATTGGCGGCGTGGACGCGTCGCTCACGCGTCGTGAATTGCTGGCGGCGCTGCCGGCCGGCGCCGCGCGCAACGCCGTCGACTGCGCCATGTGGGACCTGGAGGCAAAAGAGCGCGGCCGCTCGGTGGCCGCGCTTCTCGATCGGGATGAGCCGGGCGCAGTGCCGACGGCGGTGACCGTCGTGATCGACACGCCGGAGCGAATGGCGGCGGCTGCGGCGATTGCGTCCGCGCCGCTGATCAAGGTGAAGGTGAACGCCGAGAATCCCATCGAGATGGTCCGCGCGGTGCGCAGCGCGGCGCCGCGCGCCCGGCTGATCGTCGATCCGAACGAAAGCTGGACGCCGGCGCTGTTGAGACAGGTGCTGCCGGAGCTCGCGAAGCTGGAGATTGCGCTGATCGAGCAGCCGATCCCCGCCGCCGAGGACGCGGCTCTCGCAGGCTTGGCCCCGGCCCCGCCCATTTGCGCCGACGAAAGCGCGCATACGCGCGCCGATATTTCCCGGATTGCGCAGTGCTATCAGGCCGTAAACATCAAGCTCGATAAAGCCGGCGGCCTCACCGAAGCACTGGCGATGGCTTCGGCGGCGCGCGTCGCGGGGCTGAAGATCATGGTCGGGTGCATGGTTTGCACCTCGCTCGCCATCCAACCGGCGCTACTGCTGGCCCAAAGCGCCGATTTCGTCGATCTCGACGGACCGTGGTGGCTGAAAGAGGATCGCACCGACGCGGTTCGCATCGACAATGGCGTGCTGACGCCGCCGCTTTCGGGCTGGGGAAAGCCGGACTAGTGCGTCTCGCCGTGCGCGGGCATGCGCCGCACCGGCAAGTCTACGCTGACGTCACCCGCCTTCTCGAAATGCAGCGTCACTGCGATGGTCTCGCCATCTGCAAAGGGGGTGGCGATCTCCTCGAACATCAGGTGATTGCCGCCCTGCGCCAGCGAAACCGTCGCGCCAGCTGGAATGTCCAGTCCCTCGATCGCGCGCATCTGCATCACTGCGCCGTCCATCGCCATTTCATGCAGCGAGACGCGCCCTGCGCGCGGGCTGGATGCGCTGACGAGCCGGTCCGCCTGATCGCCGCCGTTGGTGATGTCGAGATAGCCTGCGGAAACCGAAACCCCGCCGGGCGTGACGGAAGCCCATCCGTTCGACACAGTAACGCCGCCAACTGAATCTGCGGTCGCGTCAGTCTGAGCGCTTTGCGTGGGCGGATCGGCCGGCTGGCAGGCGGCGGCGAACAGCAAAACGAAGAGGGCGATGATTGAGCGCATGGCCACTGCATGCCCCTTTTACCGCCATCACAGCAGGCGGTCGTTTGCCGCATGCTTTATCCGTAGAAACACTTCGCCCCGCACACGTCCGACGCATGCGGGGCGAAAAATGCGGTTTGAGAAATTTTACGGCGTGCTCGGATCGCCGTCGTTGGTTTCCTGCGCGGTCTGTTCGACCGCTTGGCCGGCGGCGGTGACGTCTTCGCCGACGCCTTCAACCGTGTTGCAGGCCGCGAGGGAAGCGGCGCCGAAGAAGGCCAGGGCCATCAGGGGAAGGGTGAGATTTTTCATGTGCGTCTCCAATGAAGCGCCGTTTCGCGAAGCTCTAGGGAGCGAGCGGCGTTGCTGTTGGCGCTTGAGGCGCCGTGCTTCGGAAACGCGAACGGGGAACTGACGTTCCCCGTTACTCCGTCCTCACAAAACGGTGATCGAAAGTGTTGCGCGCAGAGCGCGCTAGTTCAGCGACCCCGTGCTTTCGAAGAAGAGCGCTTGGCTCACGGCTGCACGCACCATCTCTGGCGAGTACGGCTTTGTAATCAGGAAAGTCGGTTCCGGACGCTCGCCGGTGAGCAGGCGATCCGGGAACGCAGTGACGAAGATCACCGGCACTTCGAAAGACGAGAGAATTTGCTTCACGGCGTCTATACCGGATGAGCCGTCGGCAAGTTGAATGTCGGCGAGAACGAGGTCGGGACGTTCGCGCTCAGCAGCGGCGACCGCACCCGACGCCGTCGTCTCGATGGCGCAGACATCGTGCCCCGCCGCGCTGACGAGATCGCTCAAATCCATCGCAATGACGGCTTCATCTTCGATGATGAGAATGCGCGCCTTGGTCTGGCGGTCGAGCTCCTCAAGCGCATCCTCAAGCATCGCGCTGACGTCGACAGGCGTGCGGCCGAGGATTTGCCCGGTTTCCTGCACCGTGAAGCTTTCCAGCGTCGTCAGCAGCAGGGCTTGGCGGCTGAGCGGCGAGAGCGTCTTCAGCCGCTCCTGCGCTTTGCGGGCGCCGCGGCTGGTTTCCTCGATTTCGTCGACCTCGATGTTCGCCGACGCCCAGATGCGGTGAAACATCTGGTAGAGGCCAACCCGGCTGTCGCCTTTCGGAAATTCGTCCGGATTGGCGACGATCGCCTCCAGCGTGGCCGCCACGAAAGCGTCGCCGCTTTCCTGCGACCCGGTCAGGGCGCGCGCATAGCGACGCAGCAAGGGTAGGTGGGGCGCGATTTCCCTAGCCAGCGACATGTATGATTCCTTGTAGTTTTTTTGCGGGTGCGGCGCAGAGGCCTCGGTGCGCATCGGTATTCTCCCATCCCGGCGAGGTTTGGCAAACGCGCGCACGGGAAAAAAGTTCCGGAGTTCCGGAACAGATGTCATGCTCGGGCGTTCAGCCGTGGTCGAAGGGGCGGATAACGCCCCGACGGAGGGCAACCGGCGGGGCTGAACAGGACATGCGGAAAGACGACATGGAGACCCTGGTGACCAAAACGCCCCCCGCGAACGGGAGGCCTGGAAAGGCCAAGGGCGGTGCGTCCAGCGCGACGCACAAACAACTGATCACGCGCAATTTGCGACTGGTCTACGGCGAGGTGGCCGGGGAGAAAGTCCCCGACCGGATCATGGATTTGCTCGATCAATTGGGCGCCGCCAAGGACAAGTCCCAATGACGGCCGCCAATCATAGCAGCTTCAAAGCTGAGCTCATCGAGCTGTTGCCGAGCTTGCGCGCGTTTGCACGTTCGCTCGCGCACAATCCCGCGCAGGCGGATGATCTCGTGCAGGACACGCTGGTGAAGGCGCTCGCCAACGTCGATCGCTTCGAGCCGGGTACTAATTTGCGAGCTTGGCTCTTCACCATTCTGCGCAACCATTATTATTCGCAGCTCCGCAAGGCGAAGCGCGAGGTTGAAGACACCGAAGGCAAGATGGCGGCGCGCCTCGCCGTCCGTCCGGAGCAGGACGGCTCAGTCGATCTCGAAGACTTCAAGGTGGCGTTCGCGCAATTGCAGCCGGATCACCGTGAAGTCCTGACACTCGTCGGCGCGTCCGGCTGCTCCTACGAAGAAGCTGCGGAAATCTGCGGATGCGCTGTGGGCACGATCAAGAGCCGCGTCAACCGCGCTCGGCGCAAGCTGAGCGAGTTGCTGGGCCTCGACGAGGAAGATCAGGGCGTTTTTCCCGATCAGCGATTAGTTCAGGACACGGCTAGCGCGTGAAGGCGCCGGGCGAGAACCGGTTCAGTTTCTGGCCACGTGCGCTCTCGCTTCAATCGATGCGGGGGCGCATGGCTGTTTTGCTCGGCCTCGCCATGCTGCCGGCGGGCGCCATCGCCATGCAGGTCGGGCTGAACGCCGTTTCGGCGCGCCAAGCGGCCTACGAAGAACAGCTTTCCACCCGGGCTGAGCGCACCGTCGGCGTCATGCAGTCGCGCATCGGCGAGTTGCGTGAAGTGCTTCGCGTTCTGGCCGCTTCGCCGGTGGTGCAACCCGCGCGGGGCAGCGAATGCCGCTCGTTTCTGACAGAGGTGATGACTGAATATCAGTACATCGCCGCGATCGCCGTGACGAACGAGGACGGCGAAATCCGCTGCTCCATGCCCCGGTCTGAGGCCAACGCCCGGTCGACGCCATCCGCGCTGCGAGATCGTGCGAAACAACGCGACGACTTCACGGTGGGCTATGTCGCTTATGGACGCCTGGCGCGTCAGCCGATCGTGGGCGCCCTTTTTCCCATCCGTAATGAAAGACAGGAGCGCATCGGCTTCGTCGGCGCCTCTATCGGCGTCCGGCAAATGCAGCAGTTGCTGGACGTCGGCCATATGGAGGACGGCGCCTACATCGCCATCGTCGACTATGACGGCCGGGTCATCGCGGAATCGGGCGGTCGTCGCGGCGACGCTCCTCTGCCGAGCCGGGCGGCGATCCGCGCCAGTCTCGGCGACGGCGCGCGGGTGGTGCCGGTCGACGGGGGCTACGATGTCGTGCTGCCGTTGCAGGAACACGATCTCTACGCGGTGGTCGCCTGGCCGCAGGAGCAATCGCGGCTGCGGCGTTGGATCGCCATCGCCTTCTCGATCGCCGCGCCTCTTTTGATCTGGCTGCTGGCGGTGGCCGCCGGCTGGTTCGCGATTGAGATGTACGTGGCGCGCCCGCTGTCGACGCTGGAAGCGGCCGCGCGCTCAATGGCGCGCGGCGAAGAAGTGGTGGAGCCGCCGACGCTCGCCGCCGCGCCCACGGAAATTCGCTCGTTGCGGCGAACGCTCGCAGCCATGGCCAAAACCCTCCGGGGACGCGAGCAACGTCTGGTCGAAGCCCTGGGCGAAGAACGGGCGCTGCTGCGGGAAATCCATCACCGCGTGAAGAACAATCTGCAGATGGTCGCCAGCCTTCTGAACATCCAGGCGCGCAGCGCCCGCGACGAAAGTGAGGCTTGGGGGCTCGCGCGCGCACACGACCGCGTGCAGTTGCTGGCGCTTGTCCATCAGCGGATTTACGCCAGCGGGGAGGTGCGCGAGCTCAGGCTCGACGATCTGGCGGCTGAAATCGCACGCCAGCTACTGCTGGCGCGAGGCGCCTCCACCAAGGATATTCGCCTCGAACTCGCGCTCGACCCCGGCCGCTGCAATGCCGACCGCGCCGTGCCGATGGCGTTCCTGATCGGGGAAGCCTTGTCGATGGCGCTCGATGTGCTCGGGGATCAAGGCGCGGGCGACCTCAAGCTCTATTTGCATCAGGATGAAGCGGGCGCGGTCAGGTTCGCCGTGGATGCACGCGGGTTTGCGATCGACCGCGACAGCACTTCGATCAGCGCGCGCTTGATCGACGCCTTCGCGCGCCAGCTCGGCGCCAATCTCGGGCGCGATTTTTCAAGGCCGTTTACACTCTGGGTGTCAGTGCCGCCGGATCCGCACGCGCACGATTAGCGGGCTGCTAGCGGGCTGTGCGGCCCAAGAGTTTCACCATGCCGACCGCCGCAGCCGGATAGCGCGCGATGACGGCGCCGGCGGCGAGGGTGATGACGAGCGCAAGCATCGGCCGTTCTCGGAAAATGTGCTGGATCTGTTCGATTGCGTGTCCGGCGAGTTGGCGCGGCCGGTCGCGATCAAGCCGTGCAAGATGTTCGGCGGCTTGCACATGCGCCCGCCTCTCCGCCGCGGCTGAAATCATGTGGACCAAGACCAGAACCAGGAAGGGGAGGATGAGTACGGCGCCAACCCAGAGCGCGGCCGGCGCCGGCCCCATCATCCTCGCCAGCCAGTCATGCGCAGCGAGCGCCAGCCAGACGATGCCAACGCCCGCGCTGATAAGGACCAGCGCGAGCGCTATGGCGAGTACTCCGGCGCGTCGCAAAGCCTCTAGCGCCGTGGCGCGAGCAGCATGCCCAGAACGACCCCAGCGCCGAGCGCGATGCCGATCGACGTGGCCGGGCGCGCCTTCACTTTCTCGCTGACATAGGCTGCGCCTTTGCCAGCGCGTTCGCCAAGATCGTCTCGGAGGTCGCCGGCGCGCGATATCAGACGATCCTGGATGTCGTGGCGCTGTTCGTTCAGCTGTTCAGCGGTCTCGCGCACATGCGTGTTGAGCGTCTTGGTGGCCGCGTCGGCGAGGCGCTTGATATCTTTGCGCAGCTCGTCGAAGTCGTCGATCACGTCGTTGGCGCGCGACCGCAGCACGCCGTTTCGCTTAGAGCTGACGCCGTTTTCGAAGGCGTGAGGCATAGGTGTCTCCTTGAAATCCATGCGCGGCGGCGCGTGCCGCCCACGCGCTCAAAACAGCGCTGCATTGCGAAAGTTCCCTCGATACCGCACGGGAACACCGTGTCTCTTCAACGCGTTGCGCCGATGAACGCGTCTTTTGTGAATGGAGAAACGGACATGTTGAGCTGGGCGCTGATATTTTTCATCTTGGCGATGGTGGCCGGCTATTTCGGATTCTTCGGCCTCGCAGGGGTCGCGGCCGGCATCGCGAAAGTCCTGTTTCTCGTGTTCCTCGTCCTCTTGGTGATCAGCTTCGTGGTCCGCGCGGTGCGTGGCGACTCGGTGACGTGATGAACGCCTTGGTGGATTTCCTATTCGGCGCACGGCCGAGAGTGGCGCATCAGGGCGAAGCCCGAATTGTCCTCGATAAGCCGCCCCGGCATGTGCAGTGGCGCAAAGTCCAGGTGCGGCCCGATCACGAACCGATCCGCGCCTGGCGCGCCGAAGCCGATCGCGATGTTGAGACCGATCACGGCATGCTGCACGCACGCGGCGGACACGACATGATCGTCGCATATGGCCCTCAGGATTATGGGGTAATCCGTCGGGAAATTTTCGACCGGATGTATGTCGCTCTGGGCGGCGGGCTCTACAGAAAGCGCGAAGACGTCATACTTAGATATTTCATCTGCGAGCGGCCGTGCTCGGTCGTCACTCTGGAAGGGGCGCAAGACGCCGAACCGGGTGATTGGATCATGCAGGGCGTCACCGGCGAACTATGGCCGGTGCGCCCCGAAAAGGCCGAGCGCAAATACCGGCACGTCTGATCCTGGGCGTGCCTCGCGCGCGAAAGGATCTAAGATGGCGACCACGTTCAAGCTGCCCGACTTGCCGTTCCCCTCCAATGCGCTGGAGCCTTCCATCTCGCGCACGACGATGGAGACCCATCATGGCAAGCATCACGCAGCCTACATCAAGAAGACGAATGAGATTCTGGCGGAGAAGCCAAATGCGCCCGCGACGCTGGAAGAGGTCGTTCGCCTCGCGAAGAGCGAAGGCGACAAGAAGCTCTTCAACAACGCCGCGCAGGCCTGGAATCACGCCTTCTTCTGGAATTCGCTGTCACCCGAGGCGCAGAGCGGCCCGACCGGCGGTCTGAAGGCGGCCCTCGAGCGGGCGTTCAAATCCGTCGACGGCTTCCGCGACGAATTCGCCGCGAAGGGCGCGAACCATTTTGCGTCCGGCTGGGTGTGGCTGGTCAGCGACGACAGCGGCGTGGTGAAGCTTGTCGATCTGCACGACGCAGACACGCCCATTACTGATGCTTCGCAGAAGCCGCTGCTTGTTTGCGATGTGTGGGAGCACGCCTACTACCTGGACTACAAGAACGATCGCGGCGCCTTCCTGAAAGTATTCCTGGAAAAGCTGGCCAACTGGCGCTTTGCCGAGGCGCAGTACGAAGCGGCGCGCAGCGGCGGCAGCGATGCGTACCGCTTTCCGTCCTGACGATCATGTGATCACCGCCCAGTGATCCCTCTACCGGAACCCGCTTCAAGGCGTTGCGTTTGTCTCGCATGCGCCCTTGAGCGCTAACCAACAGGAGAAAACACCATGCTCAGCTGGGCGCTGATCTTCTTCGTTGTGGCCATCGTGGCTGCGATCTTCGGCTTTGGCGGCATCGCTTCGGCGTCTGCCGGCATCGCGCAAATTCTGTTCTTCATCTTCCTCGTGCTGTTCGTGGTCAGCCTGATCATGGGCCTCGCCCGCCGCGGCGGTCCGCCGCTGACCTAACGGCCCGTTGAGGCGCACGCGCGCCGTGGACTAGGCCGGGAACTGGGGCCATAAAGGCCCCAAAATTCCCCGCCGGAGGTCTGACGAATGCGCGCGATCCAGAACTACATCAACGGCAAGAGCGCGTCCGCTTCCGGCGGACGCGCTGGCCGTGTCTATGACCCCAACACCGGCGCGCAGCAGGCCGAAGTCGGTTTTTCGTCGGCGCGCGATATTGATACAGCGGTCCAGGCCGCCATGGCCGCGCTCCCCGGCTGGGCGTCGACAAACCCGCAGCGCCGCGCCCGCGTACTCTTCGCCTTCAAGGGGCTCGTCGAAAAGAACATGGACGAGCTGGCGCACATGCTGTCGTCCGAGCACGGCAAGGTCATCGCCGATTCCAAGGGCGACATTCAGCGCGGCCTTGAGGTGATCGAATTCGCCTGCGGCATCCCGCACGCGCTGAAGGGCGAGTACACGGAAGGGGCGGGCCCCGGCATCGACGTCTATTCGATGCGCCAGCCGCTGGGCGTGGTTGCGGGCATCACGCCGTTCAACTTCCCGGCCATGATCCCGATGTGGATGTTCGGCGTCGCCATCGCCTGCGGCAACACATTCATCCTGAAGCCGTCGGAAAAAGACCCGAGCGTGCCGGTTCGCCTGGCGGAGCTGATGATGGAAGCCGGCGCGCCTGCGGGCGTGCTGAACGTTGTCCACGGCGACAAGGAAGCCGTCGACGCCATCATCGCCCATCCCGACATCAAGGCGATCAGCTTCGTCGGCTCGTCCGACATCGCCAACTATATCTACCAAAACGGCGCCGCGAACGGGAAGCGCGTGCAAGCCATGGGCGGCGCCAAGAACCATGGCATCATCCTGCCCGACGCCGACATGGATCAGGCCGTGAAGGATCTGGTCGGCGCGGCTTATGGCTCCGCGGGCGAGCGCTGCATGGCGCTGCCGGTCGTGGTGCCGGTCGGCAAGAAGACCGCCGACGAGTTGCGCGCGCGCCTGCTGCCCGAGATCGAGAAGCTCAAGGTCGGCATCTCCACCGATCCGGACGCGCAATACGGCCCCGTCGTCTCGAGCGCGCATAAGGCGAAGGTCGAAGATTACATCGGCATGGGCGCGAAAGAAGGCGCCGAACTGGTGCGCGACGGCCGCGGCTTCAAGCTGCAAGGCTACGAAGAAGGCTACTTCATCGGCCCGACGCTGTTCGACAACGTCAAGACCGACATGCGCACCTACAAGGAAGAAATCTTTGGCCCGGTGCTGCAGATGGTGCGCGCGGAAACGTTCGAGGAGGCGCTGGCGCTGCCGAGCAATCACCAATACGGCAACGGCGTCGCCATCTTCACCCGCAACGGCCGCGCCGCTCGCGAGTTCGCGGCGCGCGTGAACGTCGGCATGGTCGGCATCAACGTGCCGATCCCGGTGCCGGTCGCCTACCACACCTTCGGCGGCTGGAAGCGCAGCGCTTTCGGCGACACCAACCAGCACGGCATGGAAGGCGTGAAGTTCTACACCAAAGTGAAGACGATCACCGCCCGCTGGCCCGAAGGCATGACGGACGATTCCAGCTTCATCATTCCGACGATGCGGTGAGTCACGGCGCCGCCGCAGGGGCCTGATGCTTGAACAGCGTGATGTTGTGATCGTCCTTGAATGTGAGGCTCCATTCGGGGAAGCGGAGCAGAGGCCCGCGGACTTCGATAGGGACGCCTTGTGCGACACTGATCCAATGCAGACGTTCTGGGCGGCGTTCGTTCGCCATAGCCGGGATGAGCCAGTCGCCGTTGGTGTAGGCGATCTCCCCTTGGACCGGCGCTCGGTTCGAGATTTCGAAACGCTGGGGATTGACGCAAAAGTTGGCGAACGGCGTGACGTCCCACATTGCTTCGCTGAGCCACGATGCGCTCGGCAAGAAGGCATTTCCGACCTCTGGCACCACGAGGCAATGCGGGCTGCCGTCCAACCGCACGCGGATCGCGAGGACGCGACGGCGCGGGTCCATTTCCATCTCGGCGAGCAGGAGCGTGCCGTACTCCACCTTTTGCCCATCAACTAAGCTGCCGAACATCGTTTCACCTCCGAATCAAAATGGATTCGGAATCTGACTCCGCGTGGTAAATGAGGTGTGAATGACCGACGAGATTCTTACCTCAGCCGCCAATGGCCTAGCGCACATCACGCTGAACCGCCCGCAAGCGCTCCACGCGCTCAACACGCACATGTGCGCGAACATGACCGAAGCGCTGCTCCAATGGCGCGACGACGACAGCGTCCGCGTTGTGCTGATCGACCACGCGCCCGGCACGCGCGGCTTCTGCGCCGGCGGCGACATCCGCTTTCTCGCCGAAAGCGGCGCGGGCGATGGCAAAGGCGCGCGCGGCTTCTTTTACACCGAGTACCAGCTCAACCATCTGCTCTTCACCTACCCAAAGCCGGTGGTGGCGCTGATCGACGGCGTCACCATGGGCGGCGGCGTCGGCATCTCCATGCCGGCGCGCTTCCGCATCGCCACCGAGAACACCACGTACGCCATGCCGGAAACCGGCATCGGGCTTTTCCCGGACGTGGGCGGTGGCTGGTATCTGGCGCGGAAACCCGAGCAGATCGGCATGTGGCTCGCGCTCACCGGCGCGCGCATCAAGGCGGCCGACTGCCTGATCGCGGGCGTCGCCACGCACTACATGCCGACGGAAATTCTTGGCCCCGCGCGGGCCCAGATTGCCGGCGCCGCGCAGACGCACGATCCCGCCGCGGCGCTGCAGAGCGGGCTCGATGCGCTTTGCGAAAGCGCCGGCAAGCCGAAGGAATTGTCGGAAGAGGGCGTCTTCAACATCACCCGCGCGTTTTCGCACGACAGCGTCGAAGCCATCGTCACCGCACTTGAGGAGATGAACTCGGACTGGGCTCGCGCCCAGCTGGCGACGCTGGCGACGAAATCGCCGCAAACGCTGAAGGTCGCCTTCCGCCAGTTGCGCGAAGGTGCGCGCATGCAAAGCTTCGCCGACGAGATGCGCCAGGAATATCGCATCGCCGCGCGCGTGGTGCAGCGTCACGATTTTCTTGAGGGCGTGCGCGCGCTGATCGTCGACAAAGACAACAAGCCGCAGTGGAATCCGCCGACGCTCGCCGGCGTGACGGATGCGATTCTGGACGAAATCTTCGCGCCGCTGGCGGCGGACGAGGAATGGTCGCCGCTTTAAGGCCGTTCGTCGCTCTCGCGGAAACGTGAGTGGCCGGCTGCCGCCGAGCGTCGCACGTTTGCCACGCCATCAGGGGGACAGCCCATGTTTCGCATCATCGCCGCAGCGGCGGCTCTCATTGCGTTCGCCACCGCGCCGGCGGCCGCCGAGCAGATCACTTACACTGCGACGCTGAATGGCGTGACCGAACCCACCGCCACCGGCTCGGCCGCCGCCGGCACGGCGACCATCAGCGTCGACACCGCAACCCAGACCATAGACGCGCGCATCGAAATCCACGGCCTGCGCACCGGGCAGCTGGCGCAGCACCTCGCCCACAGCCGCATGGGCCCGATGCATCTGCATCGCTATCAGGGCGACGACGTCACGCTCATCCTTCCGTTCCCGTTCGGCGACACGTACGCGGCCACGGCCGACGGCTTCACCGTCACACTCTCCGATTACCCTTATGCCGACGGCGCCCAGCGCACCGGCTCACGGCTCGACTTCGCCGCTTTCGTCGCGGCGCTCGCTGGCGACCCCATCTTCCTCAACGTCCACACCGAAGCCTTCGGCGACGGTGAAATCAGCGGCCGCCTGGTTCCGGCGTCGTAGTTCCGTAACAACCGCTGACGCTTCCCGGACGCAGCCCCGGCGAAGGCCGGGGTGCGATCCGGGATCCAACGCGGCAACAAGCACGAGCAACGGCAGCGCTCGCTGCAACGCTGGGTCCCGGCTTCTCCGCCCCGCTTTCGCGGGGCATTCGGCCGGGAAGCGTGCTGGTGGAGCGCGTCGCGCTTGTCCCATTCCGCCTGAGCGCTAAGACAGCGCCACACGAACAGGAGCGCCCCCAACATGACCCGCGTCGCATTCATCGGTCTCGGCAATATGGGCTCAGGCATGGCCGCCAATCAGGTCAAGGCCGGGCGCGAGGTGGTGGCGTTCGATCTCTCGGCCGACGCCATGGCGCGCGCCAAGGAGCAGGGCATGAGCCCGGCCGCCAGCGCGGGCGCTGCGTGCAAGGACGCCGATATCGTCATCACCATGCTGCCCGCCGGGCAGCACGTGCGCGAAATCTACATGGACGCCATCCTGCCCAACGCGCCGCGCGATGCGCTCCTGATCGATTGCTCCACCATCGACGTCGACAGCGCCCGCACCGTCTCGCGCGACGCCTCCATGCAGGGCTTCCGCGCCTGCGACGCACCCGTCTCGGGCGGCACCGCGGCGGCCTCGGGCGGCACGCTCACCTTCATGGTCGGCTGCCGCGAGCAGGATTTCAAAGAGTTCGAAGAAGCGCTGAAGCCGATGGCCAAGGCCATCATCCATGCCGGCGACAGCGGTGCGGGCCAGGCGGCCAAGATCTGCAACAACATGCTGCTCGGCATCTCGATGATCGGCGTGTGCGAAGCCTTCGTGCTGGCCGAGCGGCTGGGTCTCGACGGGCAGAAGTTCTTCGACATCGCCTCGAAGGCCTCGGGCCAATGCTGGTCGCTGACCTCGTACTGCCCGTGGCCCGGCCCCGTGCCCGCCGCGCCGTCGAACCGCGACTACGAAGGCGGTTTTGCCGCCGCCATGATGCTGAAGGACCTGAAGCTTGCGCGCGAGGCGGCGGAGATGTCCGGCGCCGATACCCCGCTCGGCGGCGCGGCGGAAGCGCTCTACAACGAACTGGTCGGCCGCGCCGGCGGCGGCAAGGACTTCTCAGTCATGATCGAATTGCTGCGCGGCCGCCTCTGAGTCGCGCCGCGACCGCCGTTTCGATCGCGCTCAGCAGATCGGCGACTTCGATTGGCTTCGGCAGGACGGCGTCGGCGCCGGCGTGGCGTGCGGCGCTGGCTGTCGCGTCGCTGGCGCAGCCGGTGACGAGGATCATAGCGCAGCGGTCGTAGCGCCGCTCCGCGCGCAGCGTGGCGATGAGGGCGACGCCGTCGCCGCCCGGCATGGCGAAGTCTGTGAGCAGGACGTTTCCGGCGCGCTCGCTCATGCGAGCCACCGCATCCGCAGCGTTTACGGCTTCGCGCACCCGTCCACAGCCGGCGGCGCGCAAGACTTCCGACGTCAGCGTGCGCACCAGGGCGAGATCGTCCACGACCAGGATATCGAGATCGGCGGCCTGCATTGGGCGGACTCTGGCCCGCCGCGATGAACAAACCGCCAAGCGCAAAAGAAAAGGGCCGGAGCTTTCGCTCCGGCCCGATCCCTTATTCCTGGCTTCGCGCTTAGTAGCGGGCGCGGAGCGTGACGCCGTACGTGGCCGGCTCGTTCGGGTAGATGACCGTCGAGTTCTGCAGCGGCGGCGAGAAGGCGCCGACATAGTAGAACTCGTCCGTCAGGTTGCGGCCCCAGAATTCCACCGACCAGCGGCGGTCTTGCGGGCCGATCGCGACACGGCCGTTGAAGATGGCGAACGCGTCGTTGTCGGTGATGCCCGACGGATTGCGGTCCAGCGTTTGCGTGCGCTGTTCCGTGTTGTAGCGGCCGTCGAGGTAGAACAGAGCGCCCAGGTTGCCGCCGAGCGGGACTTCCCAGGTGATCGAACCGGTCGCCACCCATTCCGGGGCAAACGACAGCGTATCGCCGGAGTTTACCGTGTTGGGCACCGGGTCGAGCGTGTTGAACACGACCGTGCTGTCATAATAGCTGTCGTTATAAACCACGCCGCCGGTGACGCGGAGGTTTTCGGTCAGGTTGGCAGCGAGTTCGAACTCGACGCCCTGGCTGATCACTTCCGGCACGTTGCGGGTGATGTAGTTGAAGCCGTTGAAGGCGTTCAGCTGATAGTCGTGGATCTGCTGATAGTAGCCCGTGACGTTGAACGTCGTGTTGCCGAACAGCGTGGTCTTCAGGCCGAGCTCGTAAGCGTCGGTGAATTCCGGATCGAAGTGCAGCTGGCCGACATTGAGCGCCGCCGGGTTGGTCTGCGCCGGCGTGATGCCCAGGAAGCCCGAACGATCGACGTTGTAGCCGCCGGCCTTATAGCCGCGCGAGTAGCCGCCGTAGATCATCGTGTCTTCGTTGAGGTGCCACGCGAGCGACGCCGTTCCGCTCCACTCATTTTCATCGCTGGTGCCGGACCACGCACCATTTGCAATCGGGTTCACGGCCGGGTTGCACGCGAGGTTCATCAGCGGCGAGAGAGCGCCTGCGGTCGCCGGGCCCGGTCCATCCGGGTCGACCGTCTGGATGAAGGTGACGATGCCAACGTTTGCCGGCAGCGTAGACCCCACGACGTTTCTTGTATTTGCCTCCATCTGCTGGAGGGACGTGCAGGTCGTGTTGGTCGCGAGCAGGTCGGCCGAAAGGTCCTTGGTCTCCTGGTTGTAGCGCGCGCCGATGGTGAGCACGAGGCTGTCGGTGATGTTGAACTCGTTGTGCGTGAAGAGAGAAAGGCTCTCGGTGTCGACGTTCCAGGCATCCCGTTGCTGACCTTGGCCGCTGGTGGTCGGCAGCACATATCCGCCATTCGTGGCGTTTACGGCGTTCGCCACGGGCACGTTTCCAAGCAGTCCGGCAGCGCACTGGAAGATCGAGGGGAACGTCGGGCCCGCCGTGTAGTCGTAGAGTTCGCAGCCCGTCCCCGGGCCGGGCACAAACGCGTCCGTGCCCCCGATCGTCGCGGCGTTCGTAAAGAACGTGGCCATTGAGCCGACACGGATGGTGTCGGTGTAGTTCATCTCTTCGTTGCCGTAGAACAGGCCGACCAGCCAGTTGAGGCGGCCGTGCTCGCCCTGGAAGCGGATTTCCTGGGTGAGGTTCTTGAAGCCGACTTCCGCGCCATCGCGATAGGCGATGTCGATGAAGTTGAAGTCGACGTCCTGATCGCGCGTGGCCGACCAGTCGCGGTAAGCCGTGATCGAGGTCAGGTTGATGCCGCCGAGATCCCAGTCGAGTTGGGCCGAGATGCCGTCTTCGTCGGTTTGTTCGCCGTAGCCGCGGCCCGGGCTCACGGTCATGCCGCGGCCTTCTAGATCGATCGGGCGCGTGGCGATGGTGGTGGCGGTCGGGCTCGTCACGACGCCGCCGGTCACGACCGCGTTGATCGCGCCTTGCGTGCTGCCATACGCGAGCGGGGTCACGCCGCAGCAGACTTCATCAGTTTCGCTGTGGTCGTAGATGATGCGCAGCGACGCGTCGTCGTTGATGTCCCACAGCGCTTGCAGGCGCGCGGAGCCGCGGTTGCGGTTGTTGATGTCTTCGCCCGACACCTGATCGGTGATGTAGCCTTCGCGCGCGCGCACGGCGCCGTCGAAGCGGACCGCGAAATTGTCGCCGAGCGGCACGTTGACGCCGCCGCGCAGGCCTTCTTCTTCCAGATCGTCAAAGCCCAGCAGGCCTTCGATGTAGACGCCCGGATCGAAGTCTGGGCCCGCCGTGACGACGCTGATGGCGCCGGCCGAGGTGTTGCGGCCGAACAGGGTGCCTTGCGGACCGCGCAGAACTTCGACGCGTTGCAGATCGGGCAGATCGGCCAGCGCCGCGCCGGCGCGGGCGCGATAGACGCCGTCGATGAAGATGCCGACCGCGCCTTCGAAGCCCGGGTTGTCAGAGCCCGTGCCGATGCCGCGGATGCGGGCGATGGTGCCCGACGAATTCGATTGGCCCGTGCCCATTTCGAGCGACGGGGCGACTTGCGTCACGTCGCGCAGATCCTGCGCGCCCGAGTTCTGCAGCTGTTCGCCGCCGACGGCCGTCACGGCCAGCGGGACGTCCTGGATGGCCGCCGAACGGCCCGTAGCCGTAACGACGATTTCTTCGGAAACGTCCTCTTGCGCGAAAGCCGGCGTCGCCGACCCCATCGCCGCGAGCGAAGCGCCCGAAAGCAGAATCCAACCCAACTTCGACTTGTTGCTCATTGCCATCCTCCCAGCGCCAGCGACGGCCTTCTGAGCCGGGCGTCGCGGCGGACCATTGGCGTGTCGGGCTGGTTGGCGAGCGGGTGCACCCCCCAACGCCCTGCCTGTCCGAACCAACGCTGCTATTGCTGGCGCCCCATACACTGCTGTCAACCACGCCAAGCCCTTGATCTTGACGCGCGCGTCATGGCGTCAGCTGTATGGGTCAACGGCGCCACACTTCCGCGGCGTTAAAGGTTTCCGTGGCGTCAATGTTTGCCGCCCGCATCTATGTCAAACGGACTAGGGGCGCATGCCGGACAGCTCAGCACTGGTGCTCTTTTCGGCCGGCCAGGACTCCGCCACCTGCCTGGCCTGGGCGCTCCGCAATTTCGACCGGGTGGAGACGGTTGGGTTCTTCTACGGCCAGCGCCACGCGGTCGAAATGGACCAGCGCCACGCCGTGCGGCGCTTCTTCGAGGAAACGGGTTCAGACGGCCGCCTGTGCGACGACCACGTCGTCGATCTCGCTGGCTATGGCGCCATCGCCGAGAGCGCGCTGACCGCCGACCGCGCCATCGACATGGCCGAGAACGGCTTGCCCACGACCTTCGTGCCCGGCCGCAACCTCGTCTTCTTCACCGTCGCCGCCGCCGTCGCCTACCGGCGCGGGATCGCCACGCTCGTCGGCGGCATGTGCGAGACGGATTACTCCGGCTACCCTGACTGCCGGCGCGAGACCATCGACGCCATGGAGCGCACGCTCTCGCTCGGTCTCGACGCGAAGCTCAACATCGAAACGCCGCTCATGCATCTGACCAAGGCGCAGACCTGGGCGCTCGCGCACGACCTCGGCGGAGATCAGCTCGTCGATGCGATCATCGAGCTGAGCCACACCTGCTACGAGGGCGACCGCACGCACCGCCACGCCTGGGGCTATGGCTGCGGCAAGTGTCCCGCCTGCGATTTGCGCGAGAAGGGCTGGACTGCGTGGCGCCGGACTGTGGCGCAAAACAAAAGCGGCGCCTGAGGCGCCGCTTCCAGAACTTACGCTAGAACGGGCGGGGTGAACGGGGGATTCTGGGCCTTCCCGCTCTAGCGCCGTTGCCGATATCTACGATGCGTTGGCAGCGTAGGCGTCGGCGACTTTGGTGGCGAACTGGCTGATCGCGCGGCGCGCTTCGGTCCACGTCGTGGGCGGACCGACCAGGTCTTCGAGGCTGTGATTGTAGCGGCGGTGGCGCACTTCCGAGAGCACGCGCCCGTCGGCGCCGCGGATCACCGCGACCAGTTCGGCGCCGCCCAGCGACACCGAGCGCGCCGGATCGAGCGACGGATTGTAGCGCAATTGCTGGAAGGTCGGCCGGTTCGGATCGGCGTCGACGATGGTGATTTCGATGGAAACGCCGCCGGTCTGGTCGAGCGCCGCGCCGCGCTGTGCCAGCGCGCGGCCGACCGCATCGACGACGGCGTTGCGGAGAATGTCGCCTTCGCGCGCGCCGATATCGCGATCCAATTCGCGCTGGAATTCCGGCGAAAACGACACCGGCGCGATGGTCACCGGGTCAGCAGCCGCAGCGCCGGCGAAGGTCAGGGCGGCAAGAGCCGAGAGGGCGAAAAGCGTGCGCATTGGCTGCTCCGTGCGGCGATCGTTGGACTCACTATGGCCCGCCGCGTCTGCGAACGCCATTCACGAACATGGGAGAAGCGCGCGATTGAGACGAACGGCGCTCAGTCGTGATCGTCGTCGTCCTTGTCGTCGGGAATAGCGGCGCCGACCACAGCGCCGCCGACGTCAACCGCCGCGCCGACCGTTGCGCCCGCGATCGAACCTGCCGCGCCGATCACGGTCGCCGCCAGGCAGCCGGCGAGCATCGGCGCCACGATCAACAACAGCACAAGCTTTTTCATTTGTATGTCCCGCTGGCAGCGGCGCCACCGTGCGCGCGCGGGCGCCGCGGTGCAAGACGGCGGCGCAGTCGACTAGACGCCGAAGCGTTCGAGATCGATTTCCTCGCCCCCGCGATCGGCAGCGCGGCGGAAGGGGCCCACGTAATCCGCCTTTTGCCCACGCCGTCTGTCGGGCCCGAAGAAGTCCTCCGTGCGCACGAACAGGCGGGCGTCCGTCAGCGCGCTGGTCATGCGCTCGAACAGCACGCGCGCGCTGATCGGTTTCTTGACGAAGCCAGACACGCCCGCATCGCGCGCCGCCGCGACGCGCGACGCTTCCGTGTGCGCGGTCATCATCAAGATCGGCACGTACGGGTTGGGGCCGCTCTGGCGCGCCATGCGCGTGAACGCCAGCCCGTCCGTCGGCTGCATGCGCCAATCCACCAGCACCAGATCCACCGGCGCCGCCGCCATCACTTCGAACGCTTGCTCGGCCGTTTCAGCTTCCGTGACGCGGGTGATGAACGCGGCGCGCAGCAGCGCCCGCATCAGCGTGCGCATTTGGCGGTTGTCATCGACAACCAGCACATGGATTTCCGCCAGTGAAGTCATGCCGCCCCAACGACATTTGAGCCGGAGGAGCAAAGCGCCGAAATTGCAAACGGAAGGTAAATTCGATCAGTTTCCTGAAAGAAATCCGCGCCTTTCGGTTCCCGCGAGGCCGCGCGAGCCCCGCGCCTTACGGGTCGTTGCTAGGGCGCATCGACAAGAACAATTTCCGCGTCGGCGCCCGCTTCGATGCGAATGGCGGGTTCGTCACGGATGGCGGCGCCGTCGCGCGGTCCCAGCGGGATACCGTTCACCGTCGCCTCGCCCTTGGCCAGCGCGAGGTAGGCGAAGCGGCCCTGCGCCAGGTCGTAGGAGACAGACTGGCCCTTATCGAGGGTCGCGGCGAGCACGCGCGCGTCCTGGCGGATCGGCAGCGCGCCGGCGCCCTGATCGTCGGCGAAGCCCGAGGCCAGCGTCACCAATTGTCCGGCGCGTTCGGCCTTGGGAAATTTCGCCGCGCCCCAATAAGGCTCGCCGCCACGCGCCTTGGGCATGATCCAAATCTGGTAGAGCGTCGTGGCTTCGTCCTCGAGATTGTACTCCGCGTGCGTCACGCCTCCGCCCGCGCTCATCACCTGCACATCGCCCGCTTCGGTGCGGCCGCGATTGCCCATCGAGTCCTGGTGCGTGATGGCGCCGGTGCGGACGTAGGTGATGATTTCCATATCCGCGTGCGGGTGCGGCGGAAAACCGGTCTTGGGCTGGATGGTGTCGTCGTTCCAGACCCTGAGCGCGCCCCAGTTCATGCGGTTCGGGTCGCGATAGCCGGAGAAGGAGAAGTGATAGCGGGCGGCCAGCCAGTCGGCGTCGAACTGGCCCAGGCTGTCGAAGGCGCGTTTCTCGATCATGGAATACCTCTTCGCCGGCCTATGTGGCGCCGCTGATCGGCGGCGAAAAGGCACAGGCAGGATACCGCCCGCTTGACGCCGGGCCTGCGCGGGCGTTCGTTCGCGGCCCAAGGGGAGGAACTCATGAGACAGATCGTTCTCGCCGCCGCCGTTCTGGCGCTTGCGGCTTGCGGGCAGGGCGGCGCCGCCAAGCAGGAGACGGCGACTGAGACCGCGACCACGCCGGCGACGCTCATGGAGCGCGTGCAAGCGATGTCGGCGCCTGAACAGCCGGTGTTCGCCTGGCAGCAATTGACCGCCTACCAGACCACGCACCCGGAAGCGGCGCCGCCATGCACCTCGATCCGCCGCGCTGAATCGCGCGGCGTCATCCCGGCCGACGTGGCCCCGGACACGGCTTACGTGCCGCACGTGGGTTCGCTGGTGTTCTCGATCCAATGCGGCCCGCAGCTCACCACCGTGCGCGACGACCCGGCCGAGCACTGGCTCGTCATCTTCAGCCCCGGCGCGACGGAAGCGGCGGTCGCCAATTGCAAAGGCCCGCGCGGCGACATCTGCCCGCGCCGCGTCGCGCAAGTGGCGACGACAACGACGACGCCTTAACCGGCGCGCGCTATTCGGTCCGGAATTCGGCGATCACCTGCTGGTTCTCGTCCAGCAGCATCAGCGCGTCCTGATCGTAGTGCCCGTAGCGCGTGGCGCGCAGCACGGCGAGGAAGCTGCGCTCGGTCGCCTGCTGCACGCCCGCTGTGCAGGCCATGCGCGTCGTGCCGATCGGGCCGAAGCGCAGGATTTCACCGTCCTGCGTCACGTCCGCGAACCAGCGATTGCAGCCCGTGTATCCCGTCGCGCGCGCGCCTTCGAAATCCAGCGTCGCGCCGTGCGGGTTGGCGTTCATGTCATCCACGCGCCGCCAGTGCGTGCCGGAAAGATGGACCGCCGGCGCATCGCCACCAGCCGGCGGCGCTGCAGGTTCGGTCGCGCACGCCGCGAGCGTCAGCGCGAAGAGGGCGGAGATCAAAGCGCGCATCGCGAACCTCAAACCGGATCGTACGGAAACACGGACGCGCTCGCGCCCGGATCGGTATAGCTCGCCTTCAGCGCCGGCAGCGCCTGATCGAGCAAGCTCTGCGGCGTCCAGCCTTCGAGCCGCGCCATGGCGCGCACGGGACGCGGCTGATTGAACAGAAACACTTCGTTGCCGCGGACCGCGAAGATCTGCCCGCTCGTGTCCTTGGCGCCATCGGCGCAGAGCGCCACCGCCAATTGCGCCACCTGATCGGCGCGCATGCCGTCCTTCATCCGCTCCACGCGCGCTGCGCTTGCTTCATCCTTCACCGGAATGGACGCAATCATGCGCGTCCACGCGAACGGCGCGATGATGTTGGAGCGCACGCCCTTCTGCAGCCCCTCCATGGCGACGATGCGCGAGAGCCCCATGACGCCCAGTTTCGCCGCCGCATAATTGGCCTGGCCGATATTGCCGATGAGGCCCGAGGTCGACGTGAACAGAACATACGAGCCGCTGCCTTGCTCGCGGAAATGCTCGATCGAGGCGCGGCAGCAATTGAACGCGCCGTGCAGGTGCACGTCGATCACCGCCTTCCAGTCCTCGATCGCCATCTTGTGGAACATGCCGTCGCGCAAAATGCCGGCCGGATTGATGATGGCGTGCAGTCCGCCGAATTCCTTCTTCGCCTGCTCGCACATGGCCGCGACCGCGTCGTAATCGCTGACGCTGTCGGAGTTCGACACCGCCTTGCCGCCGCCGGCGCGGATCTGCTTGGCGACTTCCTCCGCCGGCCCAGACGAGCCGGCGTCCTCGCCCTTCAGCCCGCCGCCCAGATCGTTGACGACGACGCTCGCGCCTTCGCGGCCCGCCAGCAGCGCGCATTCCTTGCCGATGCCGTTGCCCGCGCCGGTGACGATGACAACCTTGCCTGAAAGCACGCCCATGAAGATCCTCCGTTGCGCGATGACTTAGCGCTGCGCGGGCGGGACGGGAAGCGCTTGACGCGGCGTCGCTAACGAGGCTCGGTCCGCGCATGGGGTTTCTGAACTATCTCTGGCGGCTTGCACGCTTCTGGCCCGATCCGGGCATGGGGCTGCGGCCCGGCAGCGGCGTCGCCGTGTTCGTGACGTTTCTCATTCTGTTGTTCACCTGCATCGGCATCGTGCTGGTGATCCTGGGTTTCGACTTGAACCGGGTCGACGTTTGGCTCGACGCGCATGGCGGCCTCTTCGATCTCATCGGCACGGTGCTGTTCAAAGCGCTGCTCGCGTTCGTGCTCCTGGTCTGCGCAATCCTCGTTGCCGGCGCGCTCTTCGATCGGAGCAATCCGGAGCGTCCGGGTATCGTCAGCGTGCTGGTTGCTCTGCTGATCGGCTATTTCGCCTGGGTCGGCATTTTCCTGGAGTGACCATGGCGCACGATGCAGATCGCGCAAAACCGGACGCCGCCCACCGCTCGCCCGACGGCGCGCTGACGCTGAACGTCTTCAACGCAGGCTGGGTCGCTTTCGAAGGCTTCGAGTGGCACGCCCACGGCGACGCCGCAGCACTCGCGGCAGAAATTCTCGCCGATCACGTCACCCTCGATCTGCGCTGGAAGCACGGCGCGATCGAAGACGTCCGCGCCTTATTCGGCGTGGACGACATCGCCGACTACCTGACGCGCGCGGAAAAATACCAACTCCCCGACGAACGCATCGAACTGCGCACCTGGAGCGGAGCGCCAGCTCCGTCACATCCTTTCCCGTGAGGGAAAGGACGTGCGGGGCCGCTGGCGCAGGCGCCCAAAACGGCCACTCATTCAGATCGGGCAAGCGGCAGGAAATCGCCGAATTCGGTCAGTCGTTACTTAGCAGTGAAGCCCGACGAAACGGGTGCGGCGCCGGACAATCTCAGGGTTGTTCGCTGATCCACAGGCGCCAGCGCCTCAGGAACTCCGCCTCACTCAGATTCAATCGAGCGAGAATCTGCTCATTGCTGGTTGCGGCGAGAAGCGCCAAGACCATGTGACGTCCCCATGTCTGGTCGATGAAGCGCACCATCGAACCGCTGACCCCGTATCTGTAGCGGCCGCTCCATGCATCGGCGAGCGATGCAGGCGCGACGTTCGTCGCTATGGCGGCGCGGGCGTCGCCGGCGTGACCCGCATCGAGTTGACCAGAAACAACGACGGCCACGCCCTCTACGAACCACGCGGCATCGTCCATTCCTGTGAAGTCGCGCGTCTCGTTGTGCTGACCGTGGTATGCGTGCGTCAGCTCATGCGTAATGATTGCCTGCACCTCGGCAGCGTCGCCAGAATGATCGCATGCGTCCCGCGCCCACACCGAGGGATCGAGCAGATAAAGGCTATCCGCCACGCCTACGCCAACCATCCAACACTGGGATGGCGCGATGCCCCATGCTGTTGGCAAGGCCCTGTCGAATGCAGCGCGGTCATGTGAGACGACCACGCCCACGGGCGCGGGGAAGGGCTCGCCGAAAAACGCCTCTACCGCCTGGCGCCCTTGAGCGACACTGCGTGTCACCGCAGCGTCACCCCCGGTAATTGGAAACGCATGCGCGCACCCCGAGATCGCTACCGCCAAAATCAACGCAATGGCCCGCATCTCGCGACCTCCCGCCTGAATAGCCCGGAGATGCGCGCGCAGAGGCGCTTGGATGCAGCGTCGTGAGCCCCCCGCAAACGGCTGTGTTCTTCCAAACTTGCCGCTCGCAATGCTGGAGGCGCTAAGGCGTACGTTCGCCGCAAGCTGCCGCTCGCTGCGCGCAGCGCTCACTCGCGCGATTCCCACGGCGTGACGCGCTGCTTGACGGCACACGCAAGCTGGATGCGCGATGATAAGCAATGCCAGACGTCATCAGTAAGCCAGTTGCGCGCAGCCTCGGGAGTCCGCAGGCGCAAGACCGAATGTAATTCGCTCATGGTTGCGAATGCGCCAGTGTCAGCGAGTGCGGCGGCAAAGCCGATAAAAAGAGCTTCCTCGCGGCTCATCGCGTCTGTTGTGCGCCGGATCGATGAAAACCGCCTGCGTGTTTAGGTTGATCTCGTATCTGCTGTAAGTCTTAGACCGTTTGGCCAACCGCAAATGTAGCCGCGGATACAGACCGCCTCTGCACATCGAGAGCCCGTAGCTAAAACTGACTTGCGACATACTCCCTCGATTGCGGTCAGTGACCTCGCACATGCGTCAACGAGGTGATCTCGCCGGTTCCGGACATTTCTTACTTGATCGAACCAATGCCAGCACGACGGCAATATGCAGGGCACGTGGTTCCTCATGGATGCCGCTGCCGAGGGGCCCGAAATGTCTCCCCGTCCCAGTCCAGCACCATCACAGGCATGTCGCCGTTTTCGAAACTCATCCGAACATCATCTGTGTAGGAAGGTGTGAGCACATGAGCCGAGCGTTCGCATAGTAAGGTCATGCTGTCGTCTTGGGTGTCCCAGAAGAAGGCGCGGTCGCCATCTGTGACGAGGCCAACTACAAACCGGTCGGCGCCATTAACGCGCTCCAATCCCGTTCCTGTGAAGTCGTATCGACCAGTCCGGTCGAGGAAGTAAGCCGTATCCCGTAGTTGGCACGGCGCAGGAAGCGCGGGTGAGCCCCCTTCGGCGGCGATTACTACGTCGCGAAGCATTTCCGTAATCGGCACGTCGCCGACATTGGACAGAATGACGATCGTCCGGCCTGCGTGCATTGCGCGCATCAATACCGCCTTGCCACCGTCGGCTGACCCGGCGACCAGCAGATAGTCCTCGCCATTGCGCACGCGATTGCTCGGAGAGCAATCGACCTCTCGCCAGCAATTCCATAAGGCGCACAAGATCGTCGGCAGTCGAATAGAGACCACCCGGGGGGTATACGCCAAGATGGCGAGCTCGGGGCGGCGTGCGCCACCCTTCTGGGCCGCGCGCGTAACCAACTGCAAGCCTAGGTATGGCATTGTCACCGACGATAAAATCGGTGTCCGTCAGACCTGCAGGCGCCATTACTTCTTCGCGCAAAGCAACGTCGAAAGGCCGTCCAGAAGCAATTTCAACAGCGCGCGCCAGAAGCACATAGCCCGTATTTGAGTAACCGTACTGTCCGGCGGGAAGCTGCAGCTCTTCGTCAGTCAGGCGCGCGACGTGCTCGGCGACAGTGAGCGATTCATCTGCATTGAAGTTGGAGTCTCGGCGCAGACCCGATGTGTGCCCCATCAACGAAGCGATCGTGATGCGGCTGAGTAGTGGCGGAAGATGCGGCACATAAGCGCCTACGGGAGCGTCAAGCCTGAGCTGTCCTCGGTCCACTTCCCGTAGCACCGCAACCGCGACAAACAGTTTTGAGATCGACGCTATTTGAAAGCGCGTGTCTCGTGTGACTTCCAAACGCAGATTTCGGTCGGCCAAGCCTCTCGCGTCTTCGAACTCGCGAACACCATTGGCCGCGACCACCAGCGTAACGCCCGAAAAATCGCGCTCCGAAGCATAACGCTGAAGAACCGGCGTGATTGGAGCAGCGGGAGCCTCTGCTTCCATCGTCGTGCACGCGCCAACCATACAAGCGAGCAACAGCCCTCGCATCCTTTGCTCCCGGAAATTTTCGGCTTGGTAGCACAATATCCTGACACTATGCGTCAGCATTGTCGCGACCAACCTCTACCCTTGGCCGGGAGGCATCAAGTCCGGAATGCGCCCACGGCGCCTAGCATCGAGCGTCGGAAATGGGCCAGCGTGCGTCATCGACACGAATTTGTTGAGCGGCCTACTCCGCCGATTGCAGTAAATCGCTTAGCGCGTGCAGCAATGGCGTGTTGTCGCCGACAGCGGACATCAGCCTTTTCGATCCGCTTGGACGTTTGTGACGCCCTCCGCTGCACGCAGTGAGCGCTCCACGAAGTCAGACAGCCGTGACGCCTCACCCCGGCGGCGCTGTTGCGTCCATGGAAAGAGCCCGCGATTGAAATTGTCACCGACTACGATGCGCCAGCGGTTGGGGTCGTCCTCGAATGCGTTTGAGAACCCGAGCAAAAGCGTGTCAGGTCCGACCGAAACCCGTACCGCATAGCCCCAATCTTCCGCGATGGGCTCTTTGTCGAACCCAAACCCCTCGAAGTTTGGAAGCCAAGAGACGACCCATTTAGCGCAGCTCAGCCCCGTGATGGCGTCATCCGATTCCGGTTGCGGCGGATCATCGAGGCCAGCTTTGCTAAAAGTGATCGTGCTAAAGATCATCGCGATTGGATACGACGCGCTGGTGGACAAATGAAGTGGCCGCCGAACGGCTGATTAGGGCCAATCTCCGCCATCGCGACAACATCTTACCAACGGCCGGAATGGAGCGCATCTCCGTCATCGGGTCCAAACAGCTGCGCTGCCTCCGGACGTCGCCCACCCCGCGCGTTGGCGCCGCAAATAAGGGGATAGAGCCCAGGTCTATCCGCACCCATTCCCGGATGCGCCGCAGGCGCAGTCCGGGACCCATAACCACATCTGCTGGTGCGTGCGCAGGTCTGCTAACGCGCGAAACTACAAGTTTCGGTGTCGATGGCCCCCGGACTTTCGCTGCGCGGCATCCGGCGATGGCTGATTCTATCCGACCGGCTTCTCAGCGCGCACACAGTGCCTCGCATGCGTCCACCGAAACCGCTTCCCTTCAACCCTCATTTCCGCGCCAGGCTCGTCGCCTGGACTTTGGCGATGATCGTGTGGATGGCGTCGGCGTGCCTGGGCTGGTGTGGCGACGAACGCCGCGCGCGCCAGCGCCGGATGTCGCTGAAGCGGCTGGCGCGGCAGACGGCGCTGCTGATCTTCGTGCGCGCCGCCGAAATGCTGGGGCGCCATTGCTACGATCGCACGCCGCGCGTCTTTGGCGTCAAACCCGGTCGCGGCGGGATCTTGCGTGCTGTCGTCGGCGTGAAATTGCGGCGCGCGCTGCGCCATCGTCATCCGTTCGCGCGCATGGGTCTGCTGATCCGCGCGCTCACAGATCTCGACGCCAATGCGCGCCTGCTGATGCGCCGTCTCCGCTACGGCCTCACGCGCGCTCGGGCCGGGGCGCCGGCGCGAGCGCCGCAAGCGCCGCTTCCGGCGCATCCCGCGTCCGCGTTCATCGCCGTCGACAGCTCCTGACGCCGTGACCGCTGTGCCTCCGCTGTGCCGCCGTGGTGAAAAGAAACCACAGCGACACGGCGGAGTCACAGCGAACACAGCGGTCACAAACCGCGCGGAGCAGGGCTCCGGCGCGGGCGCCGGCGCATGTCTTGAATTATTCGGCGGCCGCCGGCTTGGCGTCGGCGAGATCTTTTGCTTCGAACCCGTCGGCCTTCGCCAATTCCGGAAAGAGCCGCATCCATCCCAAAGACGCCGCCACCGCCGCAGCGCCGCCCAAAGTCACCGCCAGCACCGGCCCGAAAATCCGCGCCATCAATCCCGCTTCGAAATCGCCCAGCTCGTTCGACGCCGAGATGAAGACGAAACTCACCGCCGACACCCGCCCGCGCATCGCATCCGGGGTCGCCAGCTGGATCAAGCTGGAGCGCACGAACACCGACACCATGTCGACCCCGCCGGCGATAGCGAGCGCAAGCGAGCTCAGCCACAAATTGCTCGAAAGCCCGAACACCATCGTGGCGAGGCCGAAGACGATGGTGCAGGTGAACATCCACACGCCGACGCGCCGCCGCAATGGCGCCACCGCCAGCATCAGCGCCACCGTCGCCGCGCCGACCCCAAACGCCGAGCGCAGGACGCCGCTTTCAGCCGCGCCCTCGTGCAGGATGTCGCGCGCGAACACCGGCAGCAGCGCGACCGCACCCGCCAGCAGCACCACGACAAGGTCGAGCGAGATCGCGCCGAGCACGATCTTGTTGGACCAGACGAAGCGCAAACCCTCGATGATCATCCCCAGCGTGCGCGCATCCTTCACCGGCTCTTGCCTCGGCGTCCTGATGGTGAAGACCAGGAAGGTGCTGATCAGCAGCAGCGCGAAAGTGGTCGCGTACGGAACCATCGGTCCAACAAGAAAGAGGGTCCCGCCGATAGCGGGGCCGATGATGATGGCCGATTGAAACGCGAGCGATGACCACGCGATGCCTTGCGGCAGTTCCTCGCGCGGCAGCAGCATCGGCAGCAGCGCCGAGGCCGCCGGCGGCATGAATGCGTTGGTGGCGCCGGCGAGGACCGCGGCGCCGAATATGGCGGGCACGACGACGCCCGGTCCGAACTGCGTCGCCACCATGAGGCCGAGCGCGATCAGGCACTTCATGGCGAAGCAGCCGACGAGGATCAGTTTGCGGTTGTACCGGTCCGCCGCCTGGCCGCCGAACAGCGAAAGACATAAGAGCGGCAGGAATTGTGCGAGCCCAACCAGGCCAAGCTGAAACGCGCCTTCCTGAATGCTCTGACCTTGCACGCGCGCGACGTCGTAGATCTGCCAGAACATGGCCGCGAGCTGGATCTGGATCGCAAGCGTGCCGAACCAGCGCGCCGCCCAATATTGGGCAAATAGGCGGTGACGGAAGATTTCGAGAGAGGGGATGCGGAGCGCGGCCACGAGCGGGCGGACCATAGGCGCGTCTCGCATGCCGTAGCAACTGGGGCCGCCGGCGCGTATACGAGATGCGCGCCTTCGCCGCGCGAGGAGGAAACCCTATGCGTCTTGTGCAATCGATTGCCGCCGCTGCTGTCCTGGCTCTGGCCGCGTGCGGACAAAGCACGACCGCAACGACGGCGAGCACGGAACAGACCGCAACGACCGCGGATGCGGGCGAGTCGATGAGTATGTCGATGAGCGCGTCTTCATCGAGCCCGGCGCAGGAAGCGGCCAATTGCATGGCCTATACGACGCTTGAGCGCCAGGCGGTGCTTTCCGGCCGCGCCCAGGGCGATGCGATGGCGCTGTTGCAGGCGACCGCCGCATGGCGCGCCTCGGTGGCCGATCAGCCTGAAGCCAACCAATTCTACCAGGCCGCCATGGGCGCCTATAACACGATGGACGCCGCCGATCTGAAAGCCGCCGCCGACGATTGCGTCGCCCGCGCGCCCGCCGCGCACTGAGACGTCACCCGCTTGCGATTGACGCGGAGCCCCGCGCGCCTTAATGCGCGGCGCTTCGCGCGAGGACGACTTGGCATACACGCTCATCGCAGAACGGCCGGAAGATCATGACGCCATCGAGCGTGTGCTCGACCGCGCCTTCGGTCCTGGCCGCTTCGCCAAAACCAGCGAGCGCGTGCGCGAGCGCGGCGCCGAATTCGAACCGGCGCTCTCGCGCGTGGCCGTGAACGACGCTGGCGAGATCATCGGCGTTTGCCGCATCTGGCGCGCGCACGCCGGCGCGCCGGTGTTTTTCCTGGGTCCGCTCGCGGTCGACCCAAGCGCGCAGGCCGCGGGGCTCGGCTTGGCGCTGACGCGCGATGCGGTCGCTGCGTGCCGCGCCGTCGGCGGCCAGGCCGTGGTCCTGGTGGGCGCCGAGCGCTTCTTCCGGCCGCTCGGCTTCACGCTCATTCCGCGCGGCCGCGTGAGCCTGCCGGGCCCGGTCGATCCGCGCCGCTTCCTTTGGCTTGAACTCCGCCCCGGCGGGCTCGATAAGGTCCGCGGCGAAGTCGGGCCGCCGGTGCGCTAGCGCCAGCGATTGACGACGTAGGCGTGCGGCGCCGGCGCAAGTTCGGTGCGGCAAGGGATGGCGACGGCGCGATCGCCGTCGAGCACAACGCGTACCTCCTGCCGTGCCGCGCAGCGGGCCTGAACGGCAGTGTAGGTCGCCTGGCTCGGTGCGACGATGTCGCCGCCCTCGACGCTGGTCAGAATGCTGTTGTCGGCGATCAGCGTGCATGTGGAATTCGTCTGCAGGCGGATGCGGTTGGGTTCGGTGTAGAAGCCGCGATCGCCGTTGCCGCAGACCTGTCCCAGCAGATGGAAGATAAGCGCGACGCGCCGCGTGGCGGGAGTCGCTTCGGCGCTGACTTCCGCGCCGATGGCGTCCAGCGCCGCCGGCAGCTGATCCCAGCGCGCTGCGCCGCGTTCCGCCGTGATGAGGCGTATGGGCGCTGGCGGTGCGTTCGCGTCAACTCCGGCGCCGGCGTAGAAATCCGCCAGCGTGAAGGTGCGCGACGGCCGCGCTTGCGCGGCTGCGATCATGTGCGCCCAGACGTCGAAGAAGCCGCCGCCGCCGCCGCGCTCGGCGCTGAGCGAGGCCGCCCACTGAATCACGATGCCGCACGGATAGCGCACGTTCATCGACAGAAACGTCAGATCGTTCATGGCGGCGTCGTGCTCGTCCTGAAGGCCTTGCCTGCAGCGCGTGAGTGCGGCGCCAAGCTCCTCGCGCATGCCTGCGTCGTCGAGCGCGCCGGCTTCCATGCTCGCCAGCAGTGCGGCGTAATCGGCGCCGCCTTCGTGCAGCCAGGAGGGCGCGCCATCTGCGTTGCTGACCAGCGAACCGTTCCAGAAGTGGAAGACCTCATGCGCGACGAAGCGAGCGACGCGGTAGGCGTCGTTCGTTTGATCTTCGGTGGAACCGTAGAAGCGCAGCGACACGAACGGCCCCGGCGTCACGTCGCCGACGAAGCCCCGCCCGTCGCCGGCTTGCGCCATCACCACGATCGGACGTGACGGCAATGCTGCGTGGAGGCGCGTGGTGTAGACGTGCAAGGCGACGGCGAGGTTCGCGGTGATCTGCTCGCGCAGCGCCGCCGGCGTATCGGGCGATGCGATGAGGTCGGCGGCGGCGCCGCGGGTCACGTAGGCGCTCGGGCCGATATAGAGCGAACTGTCGATGTTGGGCGCGCCCGCCGGGAGTCGTATTTGTCCGCGCGTTGTGGTGATGCGCAGACGAGTGCTCCAACCCGCGTCGGGCTTCAGCGCCGGTGGGTACAAAACGCCGCCAGCGCCGACGCGAAAGAACGCGGGATATTTTGCATCGCGCTCGCGGGCCGCGGGGCGCACGAGAAGTTCGACTCGCCGGAACGCTCGCGCTGCCACGATCACATCGCCTTCGCCGCTCCACGCCAGTCCGGGCGTAAGGACGTCGATGTCCTCGCGCCGGTCGACATCGGCTTGGCTGAAGCTCAAGCGCGTGACGCCGCGATCGAGCTCGATCACGGCGCGCACGCCTTCTGCGGTCAGCCGCCCCGTTACCGTCGCGTGACCGAGATTTTGTGCGCGCGCCGAGAACGCAAACCCGCAGACAAGGACCGCCACCAGAAATCGCAACATCGGGCACCCCATCGCATGCAGCCTATAGAATGGCCGCGGCGGCGTCAGCTACACGGTGCGGCGATCGCGCGCTGCGGCTACCGTCGTACGCCCACACCGCGTCTGCGTGTCTCTTCGGCCAGGCTATTCCGGCGGCGGCGGCGTCTCGCGGGTGAAGGTGTAGGTCATCGGCCCGTAGCGCGTGGGCGACGATGTCGTGAACGTCGTCGCCGAACAGGTATAGCTCGTGCCGCCGCCCGTGCCCGCAAGGTCGGCCGACCCGAACGGCGTCGTCATCGCGTAGCCTCCGGCGCTCGCCACGGTCTGACCGCTGGCGCCGCCGCCGCCGTCGAAGCAGCCGGAGAAGCGGCCCGCTTCCGCCGACCAGCGCCCGTGCGACGGCCGCACGCTGCCTTCCGAATCCGACTCCATGACGTGCCCGTGGTGGTCGACGGTGCGGGTCTCCACGTCGATGTTGGCGCCGCCCGATTGGAACGTGCCGTCGTCGTTCAGGGTAATGACCAGCGCATCGACATTCGCGCGCGTGATCGGCACGCCGCGGCTGCGCATATATTCGAGCGGTCCGCCGCCAGTCTGGCGCCAGCGCCCGACGAGGCAGCGGTCGATGACGGAAGCCGCCATGCAGGCGGTGCAGGATTCCCGGCGCTCCGCCCGCAAGCGCAGTTCGCCCCGCTCTGCGCCGGTGTGAACCGCGACCGTGCGATAGCGCGCGCCACCGTCGCGGGCGTCGGTCTCGGCAGGCCAGTCGCCCCAGCCGACAACGCGCTCGTTGCGCGCGGCGGCGTTGGCGTCGTTGACGCTGTTGCCCCAGCGGCCGCAGGCATATTCGGCCCAGCCGACGGTGATCACGAAGGGCTGCAGCGGGACACGCTGGGTGGACGTAGCGTCGATGCGCCAGGTCGCGCCCTCGACCCGGGCGCCGAACGCCAACGGGCCGCCGTTCGGATAATTGATCTCGCGGTCGTCATAGTCCTCCGCGAACTGCAGCAGTTCTTCCTCGCTGACCACGTTGCGGAGCGCGGCGTTTTGCGCCGCTTCGCTGTTGCTCTCGGCCATCGCATGCAGGAACGGCATGATCGATCCGAGGCCGTCGCGCTGATAGAGCCAATAGAAGAACACCGCAGCGGAGCTGGTGAGCCGCGTCAGCGGGATGCCCTCGGCGACCGCTTCGTCAAACTGTGCGGCGCGGTTCCAACGGATCGGGCGCCCGATCACGGCGCCCGCAAACATCTCTGCCGTGCCTTCGCCCCACCATGCACCGCCGCCGCGCATGGTCGCGCGTTGCGCCTCGGTGAGCGAACCCTCCTGCACGCAGTGAAAAAGCTCGTGCGTGATGCTGTGCGGAATCTCTACGTCGACGCTCCAGTCGTTGAGCAGGAACAGCGTGACGTGGCACTCCGGCGCGTCCGCAGAAACCGTCCAGGCCATCGGCTGCGCTTCGGGCGGTTCGGTCAGGAGCTCGCCGGTCGAGAAGGCGAGCAGGATCGTGGTGTTGTCGATCTCGTAGTCGCCGAGCGCGGAAAAACGTTGCACCGCGCGGCGCGCGCCGTCGCGCGCGGCGTCGATGGCGCCGGGCGCCACCATGGTGCTTAAATTGACGTCGCCGACGCCGCGCACCCAGCGCGTGCCGTGGGGCGTCTCGAACTCAATGCGGAAGAACTCAACGCATTCGATCGTGCCTGCGGACCAGGTCAGGCCCGGCACGTCGACATCGAAGGACGCGACGTAGTCATGGTCGCAGGTCGCGAACTGCGCGCGCGACGGCGTCGCCGGAAAGATCGACGCGGCCAGGAGTACGACGAACAGCAACAAGGCTCTGCGCATGGCACGCCTCCACTCCGGTTCCTCGGCGCGGACGCTAGCATGCAAAGCGCGCGCCGGGCTACCGCTCCGGCGCGCGCTCAGATTTCAGGTGTGAATTGCGGGCCTTAGCGGCGCGTGATGACGCGGCTGGGGCAGGCCGTGCTGCGGCCGCCGCCATAGGCCCATACAACTTCCGAACGGCTGCCTTCGATATAGCGGCCCTCGCTGCCATTGTAGCGGAAGACGCCGTTGCTCTCGTTGGCGAGTTGAAGCGTCACGCTCGGGCGTCGAATGCGGACAACGGTCGCGGTGCGGTCGTTCTCGTCGAAGATGATGCGGATGTGCTCTCCGCTGTCGCATTGAAACGAAAAGGCGCGGCGGTTGCGTTCACCCGAAGCGGTGGGCGTCGGCGTGGCGCAAGCGCTGAGTGCGAGCGCCGAAACGAGCAGAAGCGTGCGGAGCATGTCTAATCCCTGAGAACGCCGAGGGCCGAAATGGGCCATCGCATCGCGTTGCTTGAGACTGATCTGGATCAGACCCGCCGCCAGGCAAACGCACGATCCCGTGAGGTTCCGGAACTTGCGACGATTGCGCATAAGGGCACGATTGTTCGCACGCTCCGGGCTGCTCCGATTTCCCAACTAAGCGCTTTCGCGCCGCCAACCGTACATGAGCAGCGCCACGCCGATCAGCGCCCAGAGCCAGCCGGGGCCAAGCGGCGTCGCCGCGGCGGAACGTACGGTGTAGGCGCCGTTGCGCTCGATGCCGATCCAGCCATTGCCGCCGGCGCCCGCGCCGCGGTCGATGCGGCGGATATCCGGCAGGCGGCGTCCGTCCTCGCCGGTGAGCACGACGCTGCCGCCAGTGGCTTGCGCAAACGGGCGCAGGATGTCCGGGTTGGCTGCGATCGCCGCCGCTTCGCGCGGATTAAGCGGACCCACCGCCGCGAACGCACGCAGCTCGCCGGCGCGCGCTTCATAGAGGCCTTGCTGATCCGAAGGCGCCACGCCGCGCCAAAGGCCGGGAGCGGCCTCGCTGAGTGCGACACTCGTGTGCTGACCGTTGGGCGCGATGAGGTCGATTGGCCCTGGTGAGGCGCCGAGCGTGCTGCGTTCGATGCCGAGCCCCTGCGCCGTCGGATTGAGCGTTAGCCGCTCGTCTTCGAGTTCCGGCTCTTGCATCAGCCAGTGCATCAAGCGCCGCAGCAATTCGCCGTGCGGTCCGCCGCCGTCATAGCCGCGCGCCCATAGCCAAGGCTGATCCGACCAGAGTTGCGCGACGCGGCCACGCCCGGCGCGGTCGAGCACGAGCAAGGGCCGCGCGTCGGCGCCTTGCAGCACGGTCTGGCCGCTGGTGGCGCGCGCATCGATTTGGCGCGTCCAGCGCCCCCAGCGTTCCGGCGTCGGCAGCCCGCGCACAACCGGGTGACGCAAACCGAGCGCGGTCGGCGCCGGACGATACGCGCGCGTGGTGACGCCGCCCGTCGGCTGCGACGGCAGGATCGCCGCGAGCGCGGTGCGATAGACGCCCTCTTCGCCCGCTTCCGCATCGCCCGCCGTAATCAGCAGCGCGCCGCCGTTTTCAACGCGGCGCGCAATGTTGGAGAAGTAGTACGGCTGCAGGATGCCGCGGCGGCGATAGCGGTCGAAGATGATGAGATCGAACTCGCCCAGCCGCTGCTCGAACAATTGCTCGGTGGGGAAGGGGATGAGCGCCAGGTCGTTGAGCGGCGTGAAGTCCTGCTTCTCAGGCGGGCGCAAAATGGTGAAGTGCACCAGGTCGACCGCCGGATCGGACTTCAGCAGATTGCGCCACACGCGTGCGCCCGCGTGCGGCTCGCCGGTGATCAAGAGCACGCGCAGCCGATCGCGCACGCCGCTGGCGGCGAAGGCGGCGCGGTTGTTTGCGAGCGTGATTTCCTGCAGGCCGGCCGCGGCTTCGACGATCACCATGTTGCGCCCGCGATGCGGCAGGCGGACGTCCACGGAGAATTCCCGGTTCGGCCGCGTTGTGGTCCGCGCCACGACTTGACCATCGATGGATACGCTCACCCCCACCGGTGAATTCGAATTCTCGTCGATCACCCGCCCGGTGATCCGCATCGGTTCGCCGACAATGCCGAAGGTCGGCGCTGATACCAGTTCCAGACGCCGGTCGCCGCGGTCCGGGTCGCCAACGATGAGGATATGCGCAGGGCCGAACGCGCGCACACGGTTCATGTCTTGCGGCGGGTCGGAGGCTTGACCGTCGGTGACGACGATGACGCCGCCTATGCGGTCGCGCGCGACATCGCCGAGCGCGTCTTCGATGACGGAGAGAATTTCGGTCCCGTCCGGTCCGCCGCGCGCTTCGCGCACGCGCACGTCGAGCCCTTGCTCTCGCGAGAGCCGCTCCACCATTGCATCGCCCGCCGCGCGTGCGGCGTCGCGCCGGCCGGCGAGGGCCAGGCTTTCGCTTTGATCAACGACCACCAGCGCGACGTCTTCGGCGGGCTCGCGCGTCTCGCGCACCCATTGCGGTTGCGAAAGGCCGAGGAAGAGAAACGCGAGGCCCAGCCCGCGAATGATCGGTGCGCCGCCGCTGCGCCAGACGTAAACCGCGAGCGCGAGTGCGGCGATCACGCCAAGCGCAATCATCGCGCTCCAAGGCAGCGCCGGATCGAAACCGATACGGGAGGCGCCGATCATCGATCCTCGCCGAGGCGTTCGAGCAGCGCCGGCACGTGCACTTGGTCAGCCTTGTAGTTTCCGGTGAGGGCCACCATCACCATGTTGACGCCAAAGCGCAGAGAGAGTTCGCGCTGACGCGGATCGACTCCGGCTTCGCCCGCCCACGCCGTCGCCCAGTCGCCGTCGCCGACGAAGAGCGACGCGACCCCGTCACGCGCCGCGGCGGCAGAGGCGCTCTCGGCGTACAGCCGTGTGTTGGTCACCCGGCCGGGAAACGAACGCATGAGGTAAAACGAGCGCGCCACGACGTGCTCGGTGGTGACGAGTTCGAGCGGCGGCACGTCGGCGCCGGCGAGCATGAGCGCGGCGGGGCGGGCGCCTTGCGAGCGCCCGCCGTCGCGGGTGTCGACGAGCAGCAGTCCGCCAATGGCCAGATAATGATCGATGTTCGCAAGCGCAGCGTCGGAGAGACGGCGCGGGCTGGACGGCGCAGGCCAATAGAGGAACGGATAGGCGGAAAGGTCGTCTCGCGCCAAATCGATGCCGACCGGCGCGCCGGGCTCGACCGAGGTGCGGTTGACCAAGACCTGCGTCAGCGCTTCCAGCCCGGCGGCCGAGACGCGGTCGACGCGCGCATCGCCCGTCCTGACATAGGCGAGTCGCAGGGTGAGCGTCGGATCATCGCGCGACTGCGCGTGCGCATCGGGGGCGCCGGCGAAAAGCCCGATGAGAAGGAACGCCGCCGCCGTCGCCGATCGCCTGCCGAACCGCGGCAGACGGCCCATGAGAAAGAGCGCAACGAGCAGGTCTGCCGCCAGCATGAGCGCCGCCAAGCCGAAGAAGTAGCCCGCGAGCGGACGGTCGATCACCGAGCCCAGCCCTGCGCGCGCAATGCCGTTCGGCACTTGCAGCGGCGACAGATCTTCATCGGGCCGCGCCGCGTCGATGGCGGCCGACACGCCGGCGCGTTCGTAGAGACCCGGCGGCGATGTGGGTCCGGGCCGCGCGCGCGAGAATGCGTCCGCCGCGATCGGCTCGGCTTCCGGCGGCGCGGGCGCGAGCGCACCGAAGCCGTCGAGCAGGCGCGTCGCCACGAACGGCCCGCCACTGACTTCGCGTTCGCCGGCGCCGTCGGCGCGGCCGGCGAATGCGAGTGTGCGGCGGAGCATTTCCACGAAAAGGCCTGACAGCGGCACGTCCGACCAATCCGGCCCGGCGCTCACATGGAAGAGCACCACAAGCCCGCGCCCGCGCGGCTGTGCGGTGACAAGCGGGGAGTTGTCGGAAAGCGTCGCCCAGGTTTGCGCTTCGCGCAGCGATGCGGGCTCGGCCAGCACTTGCCGGCGCACGGCGACATCGGGCGGCGGCGCCGCGCCTGCGAACGGCGAGTCTTCCGGAAACGGCGCAATCGCCAGCGGCCGTTCCCACGCGAGCGCGCTGCCGAGTGAACGCGAACCAGGACGCAGGCGCACGGGCAGAAGATCGTCCGCGTCGTTTGCGAGGCGCGGTCCGGCGAAGCGCACGAGCAGGCCGCCTTCGCGGATCCAGCGATCGAGCGCCGTGCGATCGAGCGGCGAGACGCGGCCGGCATCGGGCAGGATCAGCGCCTGAGCGCGCGCGTTGATGAGATCGCTGACGCTGCCGCGCTGCAGACTGGCGTAGGGTGCGAGCGCGCGTTCGGCGTAGTAGAGTTCGGACAGAAGCGGCTGGCCCGCGCCGCCTGGATCGATGAGCCCAACGAAAGGCCGTCCTGCACCCGCGGGCAGCAAGCGAACGGCGCCGGCGCTGGTCTCGCCGACAATGCGCACGCGCGCCGTGCGCGCGGCGATCTCCGGCGGCAGCTGGATGCGCGCCGAGGTGGTGAGCGCATCGCCCTGGAAGTGAAACTCCGCCGCGCCAAGCGCGCGGCCTTCCATCGTCTCCGCGGCGACCGCGCCATCCGGCAGGCCGCCTGGGCCGCGGCGCACGTCGACGACGACGCCTTGCGACGTCACCGCGCCCGACACCAAAGCGCGCGCGGTACGCGCCGGGATATGCGCGCGCACGGGACCGCGCCGCTGCAGTTCAGCCGCAAGCGCCGCAGCGCCCGCATCCTGCACGCCGTCGCTGATCCAGACGATGCGGTCGAAATTGCCGCGGGTTTGCGCGAGACGCTGCGCGGCGGCACCCCGATCCGGGCGCCATGCGCGCGGCGCCATTCTGTTGATGCGAGATTTCGCGTCCGCCGCCGTCAGCGCTTCGCCCGGATCGCCTGCGGGATTTGCGGGCGCGGTCAGCAGCAGAAACACCGGCGCGCCGCTGCGCTCCGCTTCGGAGACCGCGCCCAAGGCGGCGTTGCGCGCCTCGCTCCAGTACGGTGCGATGGTCCAGCCATCGTCGATGACGACGAGCGTGCGTCCGCCGGAGGCGCCATCCGCCGCCGTCGGCGCGAGGCTCGGCCGCGCGAAGGCGAGGATCATCAGCGCTGCGGCGAGCGCGCGAAAGAGTACGAGCCACCACGGCGCGCGCTCGCGGCTCTGTTCGTCGGTCTTCAGACCGAGCAGAAGCCGCGTCGGCGGAAACTGCTCGCGTTGCGGCGGCGGCGGCGTGGCGCGCAGCAGCCACCAAAGTGCGGGCAGCGCGATCAGCGCCGTCAGCGCCAGATGTGCGCCGAACAGGAACGGTCCGAACGTCACGCCCAGCGCTCCGAGAGGAGTGCGACGAGTAGCGCCAGCGTCGGCGCCGCGCCATGATCGGTGCGGTGCATGATCATGGGAAAGCCGAGACCGGCGCCGAGTTCACGCACGGCGCGGCGATGCGTCTCCAGCCGCTCTGCGTAGAGCTCACGCGCAGCTTCGGCGCGGCCGATGAGCGCTTCCGAGCGTGTGCCGGGTTGTTGGAAGAGCGTACGGCCGCGAAACGGAAAGTCTTCCTCCGCCGGATCGGCAATCATCACCAGCGCGCCGCTTGCGCCAGCCGCCGCGGCTGCGGCGATGCGTGCGTGCCATTGCTCGATCGGCGCGTAGAAGTCGGAGAGAAATATGAGATTGGCTTTCGACGGCGGAGCGGCCGCGGGGGCGGGCGTGAGGAAATCATGCGCCAGCCGTTCGATCGCGCGCGGACCGACGCGTGGCGGATAGCCGAAAGCGCCAACACGTTCGCCGCCGCGTGTCAGCAGCATCGAGAGTGCGAGCGCAATCGTGCGGGCGCGGCGGAGCTTGGTGGTGCGTGTGCTGTCGCCGCTCCAGGCGAAGCCCGGATCGGGATCAATCCAGAACCACGCCGTCTGCGCCGCTTCGCGCTCTCGTTCGCGCACATAATAGCGATCGCCGCGCGCGCTGCGGCGCCAGTCGACTAGCCGTGCGCCGTCTTCGGCGCGGTGATCGCGATACTGCCAGAACGCTTCGCCTTGACCCGAACGCCGGCGTCCGTGCACGCCCGGCGCGCTCGCCGCTAAGCGACGCGCATCGAGCAGAACGCCCGGCAGATCGCCCGCCAGCGCAAGCGCTTCGAGCCGCTCGGCTTCAGTTGGTTCAGTTGCGCGCACGCTTCGCCTTGGCTTTCGCCGCTGACTTCTTCGCCTTCTTCGGCGCGGCGCGCTTTTTCGCCGGCGCGCGTTTGGTTGCGCCGGGCAACATGTCGACGATCACCTCGAAGCCGCCATAGAGCATCTTGGTCGGATCGAACGGCATCGGGTCAGGCATTTTGGCGAGGCGCGGATCGGCCATCACCAGCTTCAAGATGCGATTGCGTTCGGCCTTCGACGCATAAACGATCCACGAGAACACGATCGTCTGGCTCGACTTCACGCGCAGCGCCTTCGGAAACGTCGTCGTCATGCCTTCGGCGGTCATATCGTCGCCCCAGCATTCCTTGTAATCGAGCGCGCCGTACTCCATCCAAACTTTGCCGGCCTTCTCGGACATGCGCTTGTAGGCGGCCATGTTCTTGGTCGGCACTTGCAGCAGAAACCCGTCGGCGTACGCCATGTGTGTCTTCGCTCCTTCTGACCCCGCCAAGGGTTAGGCCGCAGCTTCCGCCAGATCGTCCACCAAAGTGTCGATGTCCAAGCCTTCCGCGCGCGCGCCGAAGGAGAGCTGCATGCGGTGCACCAAAGCCGGGCGCGCCAACGCGGCGACATCGTCCACCGCCGGCGCCAGGCGTCCGCGCAGCAGCGCGCGTGCGCGCACCGCCAGCATCAGCGCCTGCCCCGCGCGCGGGCCTGGGCCCCAGGCGACGTGCTGGTTGACGCGTTGATCGTGGCTCGAGCCCGGCCGCGCCGAGCGCACCAATTCGAGAATGCTGGCCAGCACTTTCTCGCCGACCGGCATCGAACGCACGAGATGTTGGAGCCGCATCAGGCCTTGCGCGTTCAGCACCGCTTGCGGCTGCGCTTCACCGAGGCCGGTGGTCTCGATCAGAATCTTCCGTTCGATCTCGGCGTCTGGGTAGGGCACATCGACTTGCAAGAGGAAGCGGTCGAGTTGGGCCTCTGGCAATGGATAGGCGCCTTCGTGCTCGATGGGGTTCTGCGTCGCCAACACGTGAAACGGTTGCGGCACGTCATAGGCCTGGCCGGCGACCGTGACGTGATGCTCCTGCATCGCCTGCAGCAGCGCCGATTGCGTCCGCGGCGAAGCGCGGTTGATTTCATCCGCCATCAAGAGCGAGGTAAAGATCGGCCCCTTCACGAAACGGAAGTGGCGCCGCCCGGCTTCGTCCTGATCCAGAACTTCCGAGCCCAGAATATCCGCCGGCATCAGGTCCGGCGTGAACTGCACGCGGGCCCAGTCCAAGCCCAGCACCGTCGCCATCGCTTCGACCAGCCGCGTCTTCGCCAGACCCGGCGCGCCCACCAGCAGCACGTGTCCGCCCGCCAGCACGGCGGCGAGCACCAGCTCGATCACGCGTTCCTGGCCGAACACCGCCTTGCCGATTTCGGCGCGCACGCGCGCCAGCGCTTCCCCCGCGGATTCCGCCTCGGCCACAAGGGCTTGGGCGGCTTGCTGATCATTGGTTTGGCTCATGCGGGCAAAGCTCACTTGTACGGGGGCGGATTTAAGGCGAGGACCGTGGGAGTCACGACCGGATTCACCCGCTTCCTCATGCAGACGTCCCTGGAGCAAATGCTGGCCGCGCTCAAGGCCCATGTAGGGACGGGCGACGCGCGCACCCTGCCGCCGGTCGAAAAGTGGAATCCCACCTATTGCGGCGAGGCCGGGTTCGAAATCCTGCGCGATGGAACCTGGCTGCACGAAGGGACGCGCATCACCCGCGAGCGTTTGGTCAGGCTCTTCTCAACCATCCTGCGCAAGGACGAAGACGGCGAAACCTATCTTGTGACGCCCGTGGAGAAGATCAGGGTCAAGGTGGCCGACGCGCCCTTCCTGGCGACGCGGGTGGATCGCCATGGCGAGGGGCGCGATCAGACCTTGGTGTTCACCACCAACGTCGGCGACGTGGTGACCGCCGGCCCCGATCGCCCGCTTCGCGTCTCACACGAATCCGGGGAACCACGGCCTTACGTACTGGTTCGCGGACGGCTGGAAGCGCGCGTGCTGCGCGCGCCTTATTTCGAGTTGGTGGAGTGGAGCGAGGAGCGCGACGGGAAGCTTGGGGTTTGGAGCGGGGGCGCGTGGTTTGAACTCGGAGCGATGGCGTGAAGAGAAACTATGGAGCGCCGGCGTCCTCGCCGGCCAACGCCGGTACTGGCCGGCGAGGACGCCGGCGCTCCATGCTGACGGCGCATGATGTCCGCTGACTTCGAACACCTTCTGCGATCGAAACTCGATCCGCTCGACTTCGTCGCGGACGCCGCCGCGCGCACGCGCAGCGACAACGATCTCAATCCCGGCTGGGACAATCATCCTGACACGCGCCCCGCCGCCGTGCTCGCGCCGATCATCAAGCGCGCGTCCGGTTGGACCATGCTCTTCACCGAGCGGGCCAAGGAAACGCCGGCGCATCCGGGGCAAATCTCTTTTCCCGGCGGGCGCGTGCAGGCGAGCGATGCGGACGCGGTCGACACCGCGCTGCGCGAGACGTGGGAAGAGGTGGGGCTGGAGCGCCGCTTCATTGAACCGGTCGGCGCCTGGGACCGCTACGACACCATTACGGGCTTCCGCGTCACGCCCATCGTCGGCCTGGTGGCGCCGGGCTTCGAGCTCACGCTCGATCCGCGCGAAGTGGCGAGCGTGTTCGAAGCGCCACTGGATTTCCTGATGAACCCGGCCAATCACGAAAAGCGCGAAGCGCAATTCCAGGGTCGCACGCGCTATTATTATGTAATGCCTTGGGACGGGCACAACATCTGGGGCGCGACTGCGGGTATGGTGCGCGCGTTGTGGGAACGGTTGTATTCGTAGCGCCAATCGGCGACGAACGAGGCCATGACACTCGAACAATGGTCGTCAGCCAGCCAGATTATCGCCGCGCTCGGCGTGATCGCGTCGCTGGTCTATCTGGCGCTGCAAGTGCGCCAGTCCGAGATCAGCCAGCGCGCGCTCGTGCTGCAGGCCAGAACCGATCGCGGCATCACGCTGTCGCTGTGCTTCTCCGAGCCGTACATGGGCGACTTGCTGGCGAAGATCATTCGCGGCGACAGCGATCTTGACGCAGCACAGCAGGCGGCCTTGCTTGGCTACGTCCGCAGTCTCGCGCTGAATGTGCTGGACGCGCAGGCGCAAAACACCACCGGGCTGCTCAACGATGCGGGCTTCGAGCGTGCGCTCGCGGGCGCGCGCTGGTTTTTCTCGCTGCCGCACGCGCGGGCGACTTGGCGGCTGCTGCATGTGCAATTTACGCCCGCCGACGTCGCTAGCCTCGATCGCCTGCTTGTCGAACCCGTGCCGCTCGCGGCGCCTGTCGATCAAGTCGCCGAAGGCAACGCCATCCGCGCCGAACTTCTCGCCGCAGGGAGGTCGCCGGCATGAGCAGCGCGCTATATGATTGTGTAAGCGACTCCCCGCCCCCTTGCGGGGCGGGGTTGGGGGTGGGGGTAACGGCGGTGCTTTATCTAGAGAGAACACCGCCGTTACCCCCATCCGCCGCGCAAGTGCGCGGCGCCTTCCCCGCAAGGGGGAAGGCATGATTGCCTCAGTCGCCCACGCATCGTGGTTCAAGGCCAAGGAAACCCAAACGCTGCTCGCGGCGCTCGAAGCGGCGCGGCCCGGCGGTTCGCGCTTCGTCGGCGGCTGCGTGCGCAACACGTTGATGGGGCGCGAGGTGGACGACATCGACGTGGCCACGCAGCTGACGCCGGATCAGACGACGGAGGTCGCGACCAAAGCCGGCTTCGCCGCGCATCCGACCGGGATCGAGCACGGCACCGTGACCGTCGTCGTCAATCACAAGCCGTTCGAAGTGACGACGCTTCGCCGCGACGTCACCACCGACGGCCGCCGCGCCACCGTCGCCTTCACCGAAAGCTGGGAAGAAGACGCGCAGCGGCGCGACTTCCGCCTGAACGCGCTCTATGCGGATGCGAGCGGGGCCATCCATGATCCCACCGGCGGCGGGCTCGACGATGCGCGCGCTGGCCGCGTCATTTTCATCGGCGACGCCTCGACGCGCATCCGCGAAGACTATCTGCGCATCCTGCGCTTCTTCCGCTTCAACGCGTGGTATGTGCGCGGCCCGCTCGATCCGCAGGGGCTGCACGCGTGCGCGGACCTCGCCGCTGGGCTCGATGCGCTCTCGGTCGAGCGGGTGTGGAAAGAAGTGAAGAAGATGCTCGCGGCGCCGGACCCGCGCGCCGCCTGGGAGGGCATGACCGCGATCGAGGTGCGCGCCCGCGCGCTGCCCGAACTCGCAAACGAGACGCGGCTGGACGCGCTCTGCACGCTGGAGGCGGACCTGATGCTGCCGGTCGATGCGACGACGCGGGTGGCCGCGGCGCTCATGGATCAGGACGGCGCACGTGCGCTGGCGCGGCGGCTGAAGCTGTCGAACGAAGAGCGCGATCGGCTGGTGGCGGCGCTGGGCGATGAGGTGAAGATCACCTCGTACATGTCGCTGCGCGACATGCGCCGCGCCATTTATCGCATCGGCAACGAAGCCTTCCGAGATCGCGTCATGCTGGCCTGGGCCGGCGCCGGCGGCGACAAGGCGCAGGCCTGGCGCGCGCTGGTCGCGCACGCGCAGATGTGGACGCCGCCGAAGCTTCCGCTGACAGGCGACGAAGTGATGGCCGCAGGCGTCCCTGCCGGCCCGAAGGTCGGTGCGGTGATGCGCGAAGTGGAAGAGTGGTGGATCGACGCCGATTTTCCGAGCGACAAGCTCAGCGTGATCGAGCGGCTGAAGGCTGTCGCGCAAGGGATGGCTTAGGCGCCGTGTTTACGAGGATCATTAAGATCGCAGGCAAGTCGAGGTTTGATCAGCTGACGCCTGAAGAGTTCGGCGTGATGATCGATGCGTTTCTGGATGGCGGCAACGAAGCGTTCGACGGGACTGCGCTGAGTGAGTTTATCGGGACTCCATCGCGAGAACCGCGACTACGCGCATTGCAGATCGAAATCGTCGATAACATGCTGTTGCCGAGTGAGGCTGAAGGAATTCCGCCGGTAAACGAGCCCTGGCTACGCGCACTCTCCCGTCTGCTTAAGGCTGGCGGCTAACCCCCCAGTCATTCCAGACGGCCGAAGGCCGATCTGGAATCCAGGGCAAACACGCAGATTGCGGCCCCTGGATTCCAGATCACGCTCCGCGTGTCTGGAATGACTGAAATTACTGGAGCTGTGGAATGACAGCGCGGCGCAAGCGCGGGAGGGTGAGGCTGCGGATCCATTTCCGCGCTGGCTCTTCGATCCAGAGATACGCCAGCGCCGACGCGGCGATCGAGACCACGAACACGCCAACCACAGCGCCGACGCGCAGCCACAGCTCGGACGTCTCCGTCACGCCAAGCTTCTCCAGCGCGTGGAACCAGACGATGTCGATCGGCAGGTGGATCATGTAGAGCGCATAGCTCGCCGCGCCCAGGAATACGAACACGCGTCCGCTCATCGGCGCGTCGAGGCCGTGGCGCGACGTTTCAGCGAGCCCGTAGAGCAGCCCCGCCAAACCGAACCACATGTAGCCTTCCCACCAGCCGAGCGTGCTGGTGGCGACGATCCAGCCCGCGGAGACGAGCGTGATCGGCCACGCCCAACTGGCGGGCGCGGCGTGGTTACGGCCGAACGCGTAGAGCGACACGCCCAGCAGGAAGGATGGCATGATGCGAAGCGCGCCGATCTGGGCGGTCATCTGGCTGAAGTCGCGGCCGACCCACGGCGCGACGACGTGCAGATTGCTGAGCGCCCAGAACGAGGCGACGCAGAGCGTAAGCGCCAGCGCGAGCAGGGCGCCCGAAGCGCGCTGGGCCTTCAGCACCAGCATCGCGATCAGCGGAAAGAGGATGTAGGCCGCCCATTCGGCGCTGATCGACCAGGACGGGAAATTCCAGCCGACGCTCGCCGTCGCGCCCCAGGCGTGGATCATGAGCAGGTGGGCGGGCAGGTCGGAGAGGCGGAAGGCGTCCGGATTGGTCTCGCCGACCCCCAGCACGGCCGCGCCGGCGAAGAGCACCAGCATCGCGCCCAGCGCCGCCAGATGCATTGGGTAAACCCGGGCGATGCGGTTCTTGAGGAAGCCGCCATAGCCGAAGCGGCCGCCTTCCAGCTCTGTCAGATAGACGTGCGCCAGGATGAAACCGGACAGGGTGAAGAAGAGGTCGACCCCCAGATAGCCGTCGGCGACTAGCCCAAAACGGCCCAGGCCGAGCCCAAGATGGTCCTTGAAATGATACAGGAGTACCCAGAACGCTGCGATAAAGCGCAGCGAAGTCAAGGGTTTGAGGTCCTGGGGGTAGGCGCGTGGGGTCATCACCACTCGCCTCACGCAAGAAAAAGGCCGCTCCGCCTCAACTCAGGGCGCTGATATTCACCATCTGCGACTGGGCGCGCACGAGCTTGGCGAAGAGCGAGATCATGAAGACCGCCGCCAGGGCCGCGCACAGGCTGGCGACCCCCGAGAGGCCAAGCCCGATCATGAGCTGCTCCTGGGGGACGATCGTCTGTTCGCCCAGAATCGACGTGCCCTGCAGGCGCGAGCCGATATTGTCGAGGATGTTTCCCAGCAGCCAGAACGTCCACCAGCGCGCGATGGCGCCCTCCGGCTCCTTGGGCGGCGCGCCCTCGACCTCGGCAAAGGCGCCGCGCCAGATTTCGCCGACCGCCCGCTGCGGCATGACCAGATTGGCGAAGGGGATGAAATACCAGCCTACCGCCCAGCCGGGGCTGATCTGCGCGTAGCTCGACTGCAGCTGATGCAGGTTACGCATCATCCGGAAGGTGATGCGGCCGGTCAAAAACATGCAGATCAGGAAAATGCCGACCGCCGCAAAACTCACGCTGACGAAGGCCAGCGTGACCAATGTGCCGACCTGGTCGGTTGGAAAATAGTCCGGGTCGGCGCCGCCCATGAGACTGAACCACGCGTTCAACGCCGCGGTGGCCAGGATGATCGGGATGTAGATGATGAGAAAAAACCGGAGCCACGGCCACAGCGGTGCAGGGTCGCGGAGCTTTGGCGTCGTTTCAGGCGGCGTCATGATCTGATCGGGTATCGCCGAGAGGCAGTTGTCAACTGCACCCACGTGAAAAGCGTCACGGCCATTTCGCCACCGGCGGCATCGAACTGAGGATGCTCTCGACATTGCCGCCGGTCTTCAGTCCGAATGTCGTCCCGCGGTCGTAAAGCAGGTTGAACTCCACGTACCTTCCGCGCTGCACCAATTGTTCTTCGCGGTCCGCGTCGCTCCAGGGCGTCGCCATGTATTTGCGCAGCAGCGGCGGATAGGCGTCGAGAAAGGCGCGGCCGACCGCTTGCGTGAAGGCGAAATCGCGCTCCCAGCAATCTTCGCCGCGATCGCGTCCGCTGTTGTGGCGATCATAGAAAATGCCGCCGACCCCGCGCGGTTCGTTGCGGTGCGGCAGCCAGAAATACTCGTCCGCCCATTTCTTGTAGCGCTCGTAAAGACCCGCTTCGTGCGCTTCGCAGGCGGCGCGGTAGGGCGCGTGAAATGCTTGAGCGTCGGCGCTCGCCTCGTTGCGCTGATAGGCTTGTGTCGGATTAAGATCGCCGCCGCCGCCGAACCACCATTGCGTCGTGGTGATGTGGCGCGTGTTCATGTGCGCCGCGGGGCAGTGGGGATTGCGCATGTGGGCGATGAGCGAAATGCCGCTGGCCCAGAAGCGCGGATCGTCGGCTGCGCCGGGCATCTGCTTGGCGAACTCCGCAGAGAACTCGCCATAGACGGTCGAGACGTGGACGCCGACTTTCTCGAAGAAGCGGCCGCGCATCATGCCGGCGACGCCGCCGCCCTGATCGGTCGAGCCGTCGCCGCGGCGCCACGGCGTGCGCACGAAGCGGCCCGGCGCGCCCGGGTAGAGTGCAACAGGGGCTTCGTCTTCGAGTCGTTCGAATTCCGCGCAAATCTGGTCGCGCAAAGTCTCGAACCAAGCCTTCGCCCGCGCCTTTCGCTCTTCGCTCACGTCAGAATTTCTCCCAGGCGCCGGTCTGGCGCATCGCTTCTCCTAGCACGATGGCGCCGGCGACGATGACGTTGAGCGAGCGTGCGTCGGCCGCCATCGGGATGCGGACGCTGGCTTGGGCGGCGGCGTAAAGGTCGCCCGGCGAGCCGGCGCTCTCCCGCCCGAGAATCAGCGTGTCGCCTGTGGAAAACTGGAAGTCTTGAAAACTGGCGGCGCCGTCGGTCTCGACCAGGACCAGCCGGCCGCCTTGACGTTCCGGCGCCGCACAGAACGCCGTGAGGCTTGCGTGGCGCGAAACGTTCGCAAGAGCGCCGTAATCGAGCGCTGCGCGCTTCAACGCGCGGTCCGTTAACGGGAATCCGCACGGCTCGATGATGTCGAGCGGCATACGCAAACAGGCAGAGAGGCGAATGGCCGCGCCAAGATTCTGAGGAATGTCCGGTTGATAGAGCGCGAGCCGCACGTTATGGCCTCAGCCGCCGGAGAATCGGGGCGAAATCGGGGAATCGGTCGAAGCGTGCGGCGACGCGCCACGCGCTTGGCAAACCCGGACTAGCCTAGCTTCCCCGCCGAACCAAGATCGCGGTCTGGAGAGAAGAGTGGCCGACGCAACGGGCGATACACACGCCGAGGACACCACCCGGCGCGACTTCATTTTCATTGCGGTGGGATCCGCGGCCGCCATCGGCGCCGCCGTTACCGTCTGGCCGTTCGTCGACCAGATGAATCCCGCCGCGGACACGCGCGCATTGTCGACGACGGAAGTCGATCTTTCCGCGATCCCGCCTGGTCAGCAGATCAAGGTGATGTGGCAGGGCAAGCCGGTGTTCGTGCGCCATCGCACGCCCGAGGAGATCGCCTCGGCTGTGCGCGACGACTACGCCCAACTCAAGGATCCGCAGTTCGACGCCGATCGCCTCAAGCAGGAAGACGGTCAGGCGGGCAAGGCGGAATGGCTCATCCTGCAAGCCAACTGCACGCACCTGGGCTGCATCCCGACCTTCGCCGAGGGTGTCTATCACGGCTGGTTCTGCCCGTGCCACGGCTCGGTCTACGACACGTCGGGGCGTATCCGGAGCGGGCCGGCGCCTAAGAATCTGCCGCCGGCGCCGTACGTCTTCATGAACGACACTTCCATCCGCATCGGCTGAGCCAGGAGCCTCTAACTTGAGCGGACCTTCGACCTACGAGCCGAAATCGGGCTTTACGCGCTGGCTGGACCGGCGCCTGCCCATCCTGCGGCTCACGCACGACAGCTTCGTGGCCTATCCGACGCCGCGCAATCTCAATTATTGGTGGACGTTCGGCGCCGTGCTGTCGCTGTGCCTCGGCGTGCAGATCGTCACGGGCATCGTGCTCGCCATGCACTACGTGCCGCACATCGACTACGCGCTCGATAGCGTCCAGCGTTTCAAGCGCGACGTGAACTTCGGTTGGCTGATCCAGCCGATCCACGCCGTCGGCGCTTCGATGTTCTTCATCGCCGTCTACGTGCACATGTTTCGTGGGCTCTATTACGGGTCCTATAAGGCTCCCCGGGAACTGCTCTGGATTCTGGGCTGTCTGATCTATGCTTTGATGGTGGCGACGGCGTTCCTCGGTTATTCGCTCCCGTGGGGCCAGATGTCGTTCTGGGCGGCGACCGTCATCACCAACATCCTGGGCGCGCTGCCGCTGATCGGCGAAAGCATCCAGGTCTGGATCCGCGGCGGCGGCGCGGTCGATCAGCCGACTCTGAACCGCTTCTTCTCGCTCCACTATCTGCTGCCGTTCGTGATCACCGGTGTCGTGGTGTTGCACGTCTGGGCGTTGCACGAAGCGGGGCAGAACAACCCGACCGGCGTCGACGTGAAGTCGAAGGCCGACACGGTGCCGTTCACGCCGCACGCGACGATCAAGGATCTGTTTGCGACGTCGCTGTTCCTGATCCTGTTCGCGACCTTCGTCTTCTTCATGCCGGACGCGCTGGGCCACGCCGACAACTACATCCCGGCCAACCCGTTGCAGACGCCGCCGGAGATCGTGCCGGAATGGTACCTGTTGCCGTTCTACGCGATCCTGCGCGCCTTCGATTTCAACATCGGTCCGATCGACTCCAAGGTCGCCGGCGTCTTCGCGATGTTCGCCTCGATCGGCGTCATGTTCGTGCTGCCGTGGCTGGACACCTCGCGGGTGCGCTCTATGCGCTATCGCCCGATCGCGCGTCAGTTCTTCCTCATCTTCGTGGTGACCTGCTTCGCGCTCGGCTGGTGCGGCGGTCAAAATCCAGGCTTGGTGCTGGCGAAGGCTGGTGATTTCCGCGCGACGCTGACCTACACCGCCGGCGGCCGCACCGAGAGCGTTCCGCTTCAGGTGGCCGGCCCCTCGCTGTTCGACGACGCGGCCGCCGCGGCGACCGCATCCATGCGCGAACGCGGCGCTGGTCAAGTTTTCGTCCAGCGTATGGGCGGCACGCAGGCCAATGTGATCGGCGTCTTCGATGGCGCGCAGCGCACCGAAACGCTCACGGCCGATTCGTTGGAAGCGCTGGATGAGCAGATTACTGCGAAGAAGGCGGAGATCGGTGCGGTTGCGCCGTTCGCTGAGATCACGCGCAGCAGCCCCTTCACCTTCACGGTGACGCGCTTGTCGCAGTTGGCGACGCTCTACTACTTCCTCTTCTTCCTCGTCATCCTGCCGGTCTTGGGACTGCGTGAGAAACCGGGCCGCGTGCCCGACACCATCGCCAAGCCAGTGCTCGAAACCCAGGGGGCCGCGTGATGCTGCGCGCTATCATCATCGCGACCGCGCTCGTGGCGGGCATCGGCGTTGCAGCTTACGCAGCTTCCGAGGCCGAGCATCCGCACGATTACAATTTCAGCTTCGAAGGGCCGACCGGATCCTACGACATGGCCGCGGTGCAGCGCGGTTTCGTTGTCTACAATCAGGTCTGTTCGAGCTGTCACTCGATGAAGCACCTGGCGTATCGCCACCTCGGCGAACGCGGCGGCCCATTCGCCTTATACCGCGTGCGCAATCACGAAACGGGCGAAACGGAGAACCGCATCGGCTTGCCGCGTGGTGAGCACGGCGAGTTCATCGACGTCACCGAGAACCCCTACGTGCGCTCGATCGCGCAGGCAGTGACGATCAGCGACATCGATCAGAACACCGGCACGCAGACGGACCGTCCGGGCCGCATCTCGGATCCGTTCCGCCAGCCGTTTCCAAACGAGATCGCCGCGCGCGCGGCCAATGGCGGCGCGTTGCCGCCGGATCTGTCGGAAATCGTTCTGGCCCGGCACGGCGGCGCAGACTACGTGCACTCGCTCCTCACCGGCTACACCGGCGAGCAACGCGGCGCGCAGTATGTGAACCGCTATTTTCCGGGCACGCTCATCTCGATGCCGCCGCCGCTTCACGAGGGCGCAGTGTCTTACGCCGACGGCACCGAAGCGACGGTCGAGCAGCAGGCGAGCGACGTCGCCAATTTCCTGCAATGGGCGGCCGACCCGCATATGGAAGCGCGCAAGACGCTGGGCTTCCAGGTGATCCTGTTCCTGGCGCTGCTGTCGATCATGCTCTACCTCGCCTACAAGCAGGTCTGGAAAGGCGAGAGCCACTAGCACCCGGTTTTTCGGCGCACTCGCACCGTCAAAGCCCCGGCCAGCGCCGGGGCTTTGTTTTTTGGCTGTGGCGCCGTTCGATTTATTCTTGGCGGCGATCGCATCCGCATGCCCTTGCGCCGGCATCCAGCGGGAAGGAGGTCCGCTGCATGAGCGCGACACAAGCTCAATCGCGTCCGCATTCAGGGGCCATCAACGGCACTGCGATCGGGGCGCTGGTGCTCTATCTGGCCCTGTGGGGCAGTTCGGTCTTCTACCTCTATTCCAAGGGGGGCGAAGAATGGATGGAGACCGTCATCATCGCCGCCATTTTCGGCCTTGCGCTGCCCGCGGTCGCCTGGGCGCTCACGCTGGGCGCGAAAGCGCCGGCGATCGATGTGCGCCGGCCGGCGATCGAGACGGGCGCGGTGCTGGTCTATCTGGCGCTCTACACCGTGCTCTTTCTGGTGTTCGGGTTGAACTGGGCGCACGCCGTGCTGCCGGAAGGGCAAGGCCAGGACATGCTCATCATGGGCATGAAGCTCGCGGTTCACGTCGTTTTGCCCGTGCTGCTTCTGATCGCGCTCCGCGCCCGATTGGCCCCGATGTTTCAGGTGCGCGCCAACCTCCAGTTCTGGCTCACGCTCGTCGTCATGGGCGCAATCATTCTTGCGCTGCTGTGCTTCATCAGCCCGAGCCTTCAGAATATCGAAGCCACCCACACGCCGCTGACGACGCTGCTTTGGATCGGGCCGCTCTCCTATGTCTGGATCACCATCGAAGCGGGCCTCTGCGAGGAGGTGCTCTATCGCGCCGTCCTGCAAACGCGGCTGACCGCGTTCTTCAACTCGCCGTGGGCCGGCGTGATTGCGACCTCGATCCTGTTCGCGCTTGCGCACGCGCCGGGGCTTTATTTGCGCGGCGGCGCCGAGACCCACGGGGCCGCCGCCGACCCGATCCAGGTCGCGGCCTACACCATCGCCATGCTGTCGCCGATCAGTCTGCTCTTCGGCCTGCTCTATGCGCGCACCAAGAGCCTGCTGCTGGTGATTCTACTGCACGGCATGGTCGATGTGCTGCCGAACATGAGTGAGTTCATCCGCACCTGGCTGTGAGGCGTTTGCTTCAGGGCGCCGATGCAAAACTCACCGGCAGCGGCGTTGGCGCGGCTGGCGTGCTGGGCGCCACTGAAACAGTTCGCGGCGCGGGCAGATCCTGCACCGGCGCGTGCTGAATGACGCCGTGGACTCGGCCGGCCCGCGGGCCAAGCCGGCGCGCCGGCGTCGCCGACGTGCGCACAAGCGCGTAGCGGCGCGCCCGGGGCTGATCGGGCACGTCGCGATAGAAGACGTGTGCGCCGATCACGTTGCGGCCCTGGCCGTAGCGTGACCAGTACGGGCTGATGGCGCGCGTGTGATAGAAAAGCGCGCCGTTGGTGGGATCCACCGACTGGCCTGAAAGCACCTGGTAGGCGACCGTTTGTGCAACCTCCCACGTCGCCTGATTGACGCCGCCCGTCGCGTAGCGCTCGGGGTGCATCACCAGCGCACGATTGGGATCGCCGAGGTTCCACGCGGAAAATTGCTTCGGTGCGCGCACGACCGTCTCGAGATCGGCGCCGAAGCGGTCGCCGATGCGGTTGACGATGACGTGGCCGACAGCGCGCATGCCTTCTTCGCCTTCCGACCGCGCTTCACCCCACATCGTGGCGGCGAGCAGATGCACGTCGTCGGGATCGGGTTCCACGAACGGGCGCGCCGGCGCGGCTGCCTGCAGCTGCGGTTCCGCCGGAACGAATCCCTGCGGCGACGCTTCTAATCCGACTACCGACGCGAGCGCGTCGGGGTACATGGCGAAGTTCAGGCCGGCGGCGAACAACAACATGCCGGCGATGCCGAAGACGCGAAGTCCGTGATGGACGTCGTGCATCTTTTCGCGCTTGCGCTTCTTGTTTTGCTTAGGACGCGAAAGTCCTATCCAGCGAGCGGCCATCCAAGGTCTCTCTTCCGTTGTTCGCGACGTCGAGGCGCCCAGGCGCATTACTACGTCGAAAGGTTTCAGTTCAGAGCGAATGCGTCCGGGCCGCAGCGCGCGGACGCGTGCAGTTTTCTACGTTGTGACGTGGCGAGAATGCGGCGCGTACGCGGCGCACTGCTGAGGAAGAAGCTCTAGTGCTTACGTGCTGTGTCATGCGGCGTGCGTGAAGACTCTCGACACGAAAAGTTCCACGCGGGGCCTGCATAATACGCCGAGCCCGTCGGTGCGCTTTGTCGACCCGCTTAAAGCGGACAGTGACGCGGCGCGCGCATAAGCAGGTGCATCTCGTCGATCTTGGCGTGGAAATAGAGTGCGCCGTCTGGCGCTACGCTAGGCGCCTCCACGAAGCCCTGGATGCTGGCGACGCGCGCGGGCGCGCTGAAGGCCGTGTCGGCGCGGGCGCGGGTTGCGACCATGATTTCCAGGCGCGGCGGCTGCAGGAAGCGCGGCGTCAGACGGGTGAAGAAGAGCTCGCGTTCATCGGGCGATGTCGCCGGCGCGTATTCGAGCGCGCGTGTATTGATCCGCGTGAACCATGCGTCTGCAGGTTCCGCCCGGCGCCACTGGCCGTTCTGGCGTACGGCCAGGCGCAGATCTGAAGTGCGGGGCATGGGCGCCGCCCACACGTTATCTGTGAAGTAGAGGCGCGCGCCGTCGGCGGAGATTTCCAGGTCCATGTTGAACTGGGGCGGCCGGCCCGGCGCAAGTGCCCGCTCCAGGCGGAGTGCGCCGATCGTGCGCCCGTCCCAGCGGCCCGTCCATATCGTTGCGAACTGCGCCTCGTAGGCCCGCGTTGAGATGAAGGCGAATGTTCCATCCCGCGAGAGCGATGGCACGCCGTCCAGCGCGTTCGAATTGCCGCCCGTCACGGGTCCGCGAAAGCGGAAGCGGAGATCGTCGATGCGCTCGGCCCAGAACATGTCGGTCTGGTCGTGCGGGCCGTTCCGGGAGTTGAAAAAGAGCGTCGCGCCGTCGCGCGTGATGAAGGGCTCCATCGCGTGCCCGCGATAGCCTTCGATGCTGACAGGTTGCGGAGGCCCGAAACACAGGGCGAGTGCGGCGGCGGCGAGCGTGCTCATTGAGGCAGTCTAGCCGGAAAACGAAACGCGCGCCCCTTCCGGAGCGCGCGTTCTGTATTCGGCGAAGCGTGGCGCTTAGCGAATTTCGTTCTGGCTGTTCACGATCTTGCCGACGAGGCCATAGCTCTTGGCTTCTTCGGCGAGCATCCAGTAGTCGCGGTCGATGTCGCGCTTGATCTTGTCGATCGGCTGGCCGGTGGCGTCGGCGAAGATGCGGTTCAAGCGCTCGCGCATCCGGAGGATTTCACGCGCCTGGATTTCGACGTCCGACGCCATGCCGCCGATGCCGCCGCGCGGTTCGTGCAGCAGGAAGCGGGTGTTCGGCAGGCAGAAGCGGTTCTCGCGCTTGGCGGCGCAATAGATGAGCGCCCCGGCGGAAGCGACCCAGCCGGTGCCCAGCATGCGGACCGGCGCGTTGATGAACTTGATCACGTCATGGATCATGTCGCCGCTTTCGACGTGGCCGCCGGGCGAAGAGATGACGAAGGTGATCGGGTCGGCGTTCTGCGAAGCGAGCGCGAACAGGCGCTCGGTGACGCGGCGCGCCTGGATGTCGTTCACTTCGCCGGTCAGCATCACCACCCGGGCGTCGAACAGCGCCTTTTCGATCACGTCCGGGGCGTTGCGGCCGTCGGCGGGGTTCTTTTCAGGTTCGTCGTCCAGGCGGAAGGTCATGTCTGCTCCGATAGAGTCTTGGCCGAACAGGTAGGCAAGTTCGCGCCCTTTTCCTAGAGCGGCGGCGGAACGACCGGCGCCTCGTCGAAAAACACTGTGCTTACCGCAACTTCTGGGCCAGCTTTACCATCCGGCCCGCGCCCTTAGAGTGCGCCGCTCATGCATGGAGGCGCCGATGCGGTCCTGGATATTCGCTCTCGCCATGGCGTTCGTGGGCGCGCCTGCCTTGGCGCAGACCCCAGCCCCGGCGCCGAGCCCCGAAGGGGCCGTCCGCGTCGCCTCCGATCAGGACGGCCAGCGCATTGAGGTTCAGGCGTCCGACACGCTGGCGATAGAACTGCAGAGCACGCCGTCGACCGGAACGAGCTGGGCGGTGATCGCGCAACCTGATTTCGTAGCCGAGCCGACGCAGCAGCGCGGCCCCACCGTCACCGGGACGCCGCGTCCCATCTTGGGCGCGCCGAGCTGGCAGGTGTTCGTGTTCACTTTCACTGGCGCCGGAACCGGCGACATCGTGTTGAAGAAGAAGGCCCGCGACGGCGCCGAACTTGAGACCTTCACCATCACCGTCACCACGCAATAGGACTGCCGACCGCATGAGAGACAACGAACTCACTATCCGCGCCCTGATCCTGGGCGCAGTGATCGCGGTCGTGTTCACGGCGGCCAACGTTTATCTGGGCTTGCGTGTCGGCATCACTATCGCATCCTCAATCCCCGCGGCGGTGATCTCGATGGGCATCCTGCGTGCGTTCAACACCGGCACCATTCGCGAGAACAACATCGTGCAGACGGTGGCGAGCGCGGGCGGCACGCTTTCGGCGATCATCTTTGTGCTGCCGGGCCTCGTCATGATCGGCTGGTGGCGCGGGTTCGACTTCTGGACGACGTTCTTCATCTGCGCGCTCGGCGGCACGCTGGGCGTGCTGTTCTCCATTCCGCTGCGGCGCGCGCTGGTGGTGAACTCGCCGCTGCCGTTTCCGGAAGGCGTCGCTGCGGCCGAGGTGCTGAAGGTGGGCGCGACCGGCGACGAAGCGCCGGCGAACGTGCTTGAGCGCAGCAGGGGCCCGCTGATCGTGCTTTACGGTGCGCTGGTGGCGGCCGGTGCGCAAATCGTCACGTTCATGGGGCTCGCGGCGGCCAACGTGCAGAACTTTTTCCGTGTCGGTTCCGGCGTCAGCGGCGTCACCGTGGGCTTTACGCTTGCGCTTGTAGGTGCGGGGCACCTGGTCGGCATTTCGGTCGGCATCGCGTTGCTGTGCGGCCTGTTGATCTCCTGGGGGGTGCTGCTGCCCTATCTCACCGCGGGCATGAGCGGCGACGTCGCCGAGATCGCCGAGAACATTTTCCGCAGCCAAGTGCGTTTCATCGGTGCGGGGACAATTGGCGTTGCGGCGATCTGGAGCCTGATCAAGCTTGTCGGGCCCGTCGCCAAAGGTATCTCCGACACTTTGAAAGCAGGCGCCGCAGCTAAGACAGGCGGGCACGACGATCGTGACCTTCCAATCGGCACAATTGCGCTCTTGAGCCTCGTTTGCTTGCTCGCGATCGGCACGCTGCTCTTCCTCTTCATTCAAGCGACGCCGGCGCTGCAGCCTTATACATGGCCGCTTGTCGTCGGCGGCGTCGCGTTCACCGTGCTGGTCGGCGCCTTTATCGCCATCGTCGCGGGCTACATGGCCGGCCTCATCGGCGCGTCGAACTCGCCGGTTTCCGGCATCGGCATACTGTCCATCGTCAGCGGCTCGCTGCTGCTGGCTCTGTTCGTGCAGCCTGGGCTCGGCCACGCCGCAACCGATGCGCTGGTGGCGTTTGCGCTGTTCGCGGTGGCGATGGTGTTTTCGATCGCCACCATCTCGAATGACAATCTGCAGGATCTGAAAACCGGCCAACTCGTCGGCGCCTCGCCTTGGCGTCAGCAGATCGCGCTCATTGTCGGCGTCGTTGCGGGTTCGCTGGTCATTGGCCCCGTGCTCGATCTGCTCAATGCCGCCTACGGTTTCCCTGGCGATCCCAATCGCGCTGCCATCGCCGCCGAGCCGCTAGGCGCACCGCAGGCGACGCTCATCTCCACGCTCGCGCGTGGCGTGCTGAACGCCGAACTGCGCTGGGACTTGATCGGCCTGGGCGCGATGATCGGCGTCGGCGTTTGCCTGTTCGACGAGATCCTCGGCTTCTTCAAAATGCTGCGCATTCCGCCTTTGGCCATCGGCATCGGCATGTATCTGCCGATGGACACGACCCAACCCGTCATTCTCGGCGCGGTGATCGGCTGGCTCTATGATCGCGCCGTCGAGAAGCGCGAGAACGGCGAGATGGCCAAGCGCTTCGGCATTTTGCTCGCGTGCGGCTTGATTGTCGGCGAGAGCCTGCTCGGCATCCTCAACGCCGGCCTTATCGTCGGCACCGGAAATCCGACGCCAATCGCCATCGTCGGCGAGGATTTTACGGCCGCTTCGCGCTGGATCGGCGCTGCAATGTTCGCGGCGTTGCTGACACTCAGCTATTTCTGGGTCGCCCGGCAATCGCGCGCGAAATAGGCGATGGCGGATGTCTTCATCTCCTACAAGCGCGAAGATCGTGCGCGCGTTGAGGTTCTGATCTCGCTCTTGCACGACCTCGACGTCGACGTCTGGTTCGACGACGGCATCGCCGTACGCGAGGATTGGGCGCAGCGCATCCAGACCGAGCTCGAAGCGGCGCGTGCGATCCTGGTGTGCTGGACGTTCGCGGCGATCTCCTCGAATTGGGTGAATGACGAGGCGGATTTTGGCCTCCGCAAAGGCATTCTGGTCCAAGCGAAGATCGCGCCATGCGTGCCGCTCGATCGTTTTTCCGGCGATCAGCACGCCGATCTTTCCGACTGGGAAGGCCGGTTGGATCATCCGCAACTGCAGAAGCTGCTGCTGGCGCTCGAACCGTTCGTCGGCAAGCCGATTGCGCGGAACGCACGGCTGCGCGCAGGCGGCCAGCACCAGGAGATGGTGGCGCTGTTGCGGGCATTGTTGACGGAACGCGCACGTCAACGTCAGGCGCCTTACACGTATGTCGAAGCGGCGAAAGCGCTGAAGGCGGCCGCGGATGCAGAGGGTGTTCAGATCGGCGAGTTCGATCAGCACACTTTGTGGGGCGCGCTTGATGGCGTCGCCGAACAGAACCGGCGCCTGCGCGAGCCGCCGTTGCACGGGCTTGTGGTGAGCAAGGAGACCGGCCTGCCCGGGCGCGGCTATTGGCAGAAGCATGTCTTCCTGCCGGGCGATGGCAGCGAACTGGAAAAAGTTGTGTTTCAACGCCAGATTCAGCGCGTCTACACGTGGGACTGGAGCCGGGATCCTTAGGGCATCTGCAAAAGAGGACCGCCGGGATCCTCTAGGCCGGCAGCCTCCGCCGCTGCGGTGGCACGGCGGAGCTCAACCCTGCTTCGCTTCGAGCATCCGCGTCAGCCGGTCCACCGCGGCCGTAAGCGCAGCGATCTCCTGTTCGCGCAGCAGGTCGATTTTCTGGTGTAGCGTTTCGATCTCGACCTCCGCTTTGCAGTTCACCTCGAAATCCTCGATCGCGCGCCGGCGGTCGATCTCGGCTTGGCGATTTTGGCTCATCATGATGATGGGTGCGGTGTACGCGGCCTGAAAGGAAAGCATCAGGTTGAGAAGGATAAACGGATAGGGGTCGACGCGGCCGGGGCTGGCGGCGTTGAAGATGATCCAGCCGATGAGCAGCGCGCTTTGGATCAGAATGAACGGCCACGATCCGACGGCGGAGGTGACCTTGTCCGAGACGCGATCGCCGAAGGATGCGCCGGAAGATTGCTGGGCCACCAGCGTTTCGAGCCGCTCGGCCGAGCGGGCGCGAAGTTTAGGCAATAGGTCGGTGATGGTCATGCGCCGCGTCTCCTGTTTCGCACAGAATAGCGCGCCGGCGCCGAGTCTAGGATTGCAGGCGATCAAATAGGCTGTTGAACGCCGTCACGGCGGCGCGGGGGCCTTCCGCGTGTTTCCAGACCCCGTTGGCGACGGCCAGGAAATCTGCCCCTGCGCGCACCAGCGGTTCGGCGTTGGCGACGGTGATGCCGCCAATGGCTACGCAGGGCGTTTCCATTGTCTCCTGCCAGATTTCCAAAATCTCAGGCTCGGCCCAGTCCGTAGGGTCTTTGGTCTGCGTCGGATAGAAGGCGCCGAAGGCCACGTAGTCCGCCCCGGCCTCGGCCGCCTCCATGGCGAGGTGGCGGGAATTATGAGCGGTGACGCCGACGATGCGCTCGCGCCCGAGTGCGGCGCGCGCCTCCGCGTACCTCGCATCGGTTTGGCCGACATGGACGCCGTCGGCGTCGAGCCTGGCGGCGAGGTCGGGACGGTCGTTCACGATGAAGGCCGCGTCGGCGGCCTGCACGATTGGCTTCAACGCTGCGCCGATGCGCAGCACGTCCGCGTCGCTTGCGTCTTTCAGTCTGAACTGCACGCACGCGACGTCGCCGCCGGCGAGAGCATCTTCCAGCTGCGGCGTGAAAGTCGCCAGATCAAGCGCGGGCGGCGTTATCAGGTAGAGGCGTGAGCGCATCACCGCGGCTTGTAGCGCGGTCCTGCGTCCAAGCTCAACGCGGCGCGCGGCGGCCGAAGGAAGCGGTTGCGGGCGCTGGCGTTGCGGCGAGCGGCGTCATCGCCGAGGCGGCCGGACGCCTCGGCGGCGGCGCTTGGTCCTTCGCCGCGATGGCGCGGTCCATTGCCGATTGCGCGCCGAACAAAGAAGTTGCGGCTTCGGCGCTGGTTTTTGGCGCCGCCAATGGCTGGCTGGGCGAGGCATCCAAACTATACTTGCGCGGCGCGCCGGGCGGGTCGCCGTACCTGTTCGGCCCCTCGACGCTGCTCAGGCAGCCGAGGTCGATGAAGAACCACACATTGACGGCTTGCAGCGCCAGCCACCACGGCTGGACTTCGTTCGCGAGCGCTGCCGGCGGCGCGTTGGTGGCGGCGGCGCTGATGATGGTCGTCATCAGACCCAGCGAGATGAAGCCGGGCAGCAACGCGAAATAGCCGCTGCGGCCGCGGTCATGCAGCCGCTTTACCTGGATCGCGTAGCCGCTCCAGCTCACGAAGGCGAGCAGGGGGATGGCGAGCAGCAGGCCGGTCGAGACCGCGTGAAACGCGGCGGCCGGGCTTTTGACGTCGGTAATCGACAGCCCTGAGAGCGCGATGAGCGTGATGAAGCCCATCATTCCCAGCACGCCGACGAGCGAGCCCGCCTGCCAGTATTGTTTGCGGTTTATCCGCCCGTGAAAGCTGAAGAGCAGAGAAACCATAACCCGCCGCCAAACGCGTTTTTGTTTGGCGCGGAGAATACCGCAGGGCGCTTAAGGCCCGGTTGAACCCTGCGTCATTGAAACGTGGTTTCAAGACGCAAACAGCGTGAACGCGCGTTTGCCATAGTATAGTGCGTGCGAGGGGGAGCGCTTGCCTTGAACTGGGTCAAATTTCGCCGGCGTGTCTATTTTCCGATGCTCGGCGTCGCCCTTGCAGGGGCGCTTGCAATCGCGTTCACGGCTAGCGTCCAGAACCGGCCGTGGACCCTCGCAGCGCTTGCTGCAACGCTCCTAACGCCGGGTTTGGTCGGGCGCTTTCTGCTACGCGATCTTCTTGCCAGCCGTGCGATGCTTGCGACGGGTGATTTCGCCGAGGCTTTGGTAGCAGCAGAGCGGTTCTTGGAGACGCTCGCGCACCGTCCTTGGGTGCGCCACGCCATTTGGACGCAGGCAGGCGCTTATACGCTTAGCGTCGAAGCGATGGCGTGGAACAACGCCGGGGCAGCGCTGCTTGAGTTGCGTCGTTTCGACGAGGCCGCCGGGATGCTGTGGCGTGCCGAAGCTCTGGACCCGCACTATCCCATTCCTCTCATCAATCTCGCTATCATTGCTCGGCTACGCGATGAGCTAAGTGAAAGCGAGCACTTGGCGCGCCAAGCGACGCAACTTGGATTCTCTGGCGGCAACTTAGATGCCGCATTGCGCACCGTGGGCGAAGCTTACGCTCGCCTCGCCAGCTCGAGCATTAGTGAGCGCTGAGCTTATTCCGCCGCGACCTTTGCGTTCGTCCCGATCTTCGGATCGAGTTCGCCTTTGCCGTAGCGCTTGGCCATCGCCGAGAGCGGCAGCGGCTTGATTTTCGAGGCCCAGCCGGTCGCGCCGAATTCCTCGAAGCGTTGGGCGCAGACTTTGCGCATCGCTTCCTTGGCGGGCTTCAAATAGAAGCGCGGGTCGAATTCCTTCGGGTGTTCGGCGAAGGCTTTGCGGATGGCGCCGGTGATGGCCATGCGGTTGTCGGTGTCGATGTTGATCTTGCGCACGCCGTGCTTGATGCCGCGCTGAATTTCAGAGACCGGCACGCCCCAGGTTTGCGGCATCTCACCGCCGTACTTGTTGATGATCTCCTGCAGATCTTCCGGCACCGAAGAGGAACCGTGCATCACCAGGTGCGTGTTCGGCAGGCGGCGGTGGATCTCTTCGATCACGTTCATCGCCAGCACGTCGCCGTCGGGCTTACGGGAGAATTTGTAGGCGCCGTGGCTGGTGCCCATGGCGATGGCGAGCGCATCGACTTTGGTCTTGGCGACGAAGTCGACGGCCTGGTCCGGGTCGGTGAGCAGCTGCGAGTGGTCGAGCTTGCCTTCGGCGCCGTGGCCGTCCTCGGCTTCGCCCATGCCGGTCTCGAGCGAGCCCAGTACGCCCAGTTCGCCTTCGACGGAGGCGCCAACCCAGTGCGCCATGTCGGTGGTGCGGCGGGTGACCTCGACGTTGTAGTCGTAATCGGCCGGCGTCTTCGCGTCTTCGCGGAGCGAACCGTCCATCATCACCGAAGTGAAGCCGTACTGGATGGCGGTGGCGCAGGTCGCGGGCGAGTTGCCGTGGTCCTGGTGCATGCAGATCGGGATGTGCGGGTACATTTCCGCCAGCGCGTCGATCATGTGCTTCAGCATGATGTCGTTGGCGTAATTGCGGGCGCCGCGGCTGGCCTGGATGATCACCGGCGCATCCAGCGCATCGGCCGCCTCGAGGATGGCGAGGCCTTGCTCCATGTTGTTGATATTAAAGGCCGGCAGCCCGTAATTGTGCTCGGCCGCGTGGTCCAAAAGCTGTCGAAGCGTAATCCGCGCCATTTTCCCCGGGTCCCTGAAAGGTGTTTGCGCCTTTATGCGCAAAGGCAGCGCGCGGGTGAAGGGGCTTCGCTTTGGCGGGGGCAGTCGTGGGAGCGTTCGCTCGCAGTCTGCCCCCGAGAAGTTCGAACGGTATTCGCTTCCCGAGAGCGCAATCTTGGATATAGTTACCAAAACGAAACATTTTGGCGCGGGCGATAATCTCATGGCCGAGAAGGAAATCGGGACACCCCCACCAACCAGCGGCGAGCTGTCCGAAAAGGACAAGCGTAGAGTGGAGCTGGTCCGCTCGGTGGCGGCGTTTCTGGCAGGCGCGAAGACCTGGCTGGCCATTGGAACGGCTGTCGGGGTTGCCGGTCTGAAGCTGGTGTCGCTGGGCCAAGCCCGCTTGGCTTCACTTGAGCCACGGGTGGAGACGGTCGACCCGCTCGTCGCGCTTCAGCAGCTTTCTCAGACCCAGTGGCCTGAGATCGTGCAAATTCTCGTGGGTGCTTTCGCGATAGGCGCTGGCGGATGGTTGGTTGTCGCTTTCTCGACGACCTACATAATCACGCACATCGGGCGTGTTGGTGACGACATCACTACCATCGGTAAGATCGGGGACGACGTCACCAACATTACCGTGCAGAACGAAAACGCCGACAAGAAGCTCGACGGGCTGACTGGCGAATTGTCAGCGGTGCGTCGGCGCGTCGAAGATCCGAACAATGTGAGCGTTGATCAAGGCACGCGAGATTGGCTCAGCGCTCTCAAGGCGAACGATTACAGCGACAAGGTCAAGGAGATCGAAGGCCTGAAGTCTGACGTTCGTGCCTTGAAGGGCGATCTGGAGAGCGCTCGTGAAGAGCTCCGCCTTGCGAAGGAAGAAATCAAGAGCAAGGACGCCCAACTTGCGAGAGTGTCGCCCTTGATCAACGCGGCGAGGGATTTGGGCGATATCGCAGATACGACGGCGGAAGAACTTTCTCAGTTGGCTCCGACAAAGGTCGCAACGCTAATCGATGCGGCGAAAGACCTTACGATCGCTGAGGAGGAGCTGTCTCAATCGCCGCCGATAGCCGCGTCAGCCGGGCAGTAACCTCTTCGAGCCGAGCATCCAAATCATCGAAGGTTCGTTCGACCGCTTCAAGTCGGTTCATGTCCGCGCGTAGTTCAGCACGCGCCGTCGCAATGCCGTCCTTCAAGCTCTCTTCAGCCTCCCGCGCGTGCGCAGCGAGCCGCGCGACCGGATCGAGGCCGTTCGCGGCGTTCTTTATCGGCGTCGGGAAAGCTAGCAATACTGCCATCGAAGGCTCCAGTGTGCCGACGCACTTATGCGATTCTCGCAATCACCGGTGTTCAAGCGCCAGCGTCGCTCACAGGTTTCCCTGATTCACGATGTTGCGATAACGGAAGGACGCGTCTGTTAGCGCTTGAGCGCTTCGACGCCTGGAAGTTCCTTGCCTTCCATCCACTCGAGGAACGCGCCGCCTGCGGTGGAGACGAAGGTGAAATCGGCGCTGACGCCCGCGTGGTTAAGCGCAGCGACGGTATCGCCACCCCCAGCGACAGCGGTGATCTTGCCGGACTTCGCCAGTTGCGCGGCGTGTTTCGCAGCGGCGACGGTAGCGGCGTCGAAGGGCGGTACTTCGAAGACGCCGAGCGGGCCGTTCCAGATGAGGGTGTTGCTGGCGTCCATCGCGGCGATGAGGCGCTTCACGGTTTCCGGGCCGGCGTCGAGGATTTTTTCGTCGGCGCTGACGCTCTTGAGATCGCGCACGGTGCTCGCGACGCCGGGCTTCACTTCGGTCGCGACGACCACATCCACCGGCAGCAGGATTTCGCATTTGCCTTTGGCGGCGGCCAGGATCTCGCGCGCGGTGTCGGCCATGTCTTTTTCCGCGAGCGAGCCGCCGATCTCGGCGCCTTGCGCGTAGAGGAAGGTGTTGGCCATGCCGCCGCCGATGGCGAGCTTGTCGAGCTTGGCGATCAAGTTCTTCAAGAGATCGAGCTTGGTCGAGACTTTGGCGCCGCCGACAATGCCGAGCACCGGGCGCTTCGGCGCGCCGAGCGCGGCGTCGAGCGCATCGAGCTCACGTTCCATCTGCTTGCCGGCGTAGGCGGGCAGGATGTGCGCGACGCCTTCGGTGGAGGCATGCGCGCGGTGGGCGGCGGAGAAGGCGTCGTTGACGTAGATGTCGCCGAGCGCGGCGATCTGCTTCGCGAGTTCCGCGTCGTTCTTTTCTTCGCCGGCGTGGTAGCGGGTGTTTTCCAGCAGCACGACGCCGCCGGCGGCAAGCGCATCAATGGCCGCCTTCGCGGCGTCGCCGACGCAATCGTCCGCGAACGCGACCGGCGCGCCCAGCAGTTTCGCTAGCGGCTCGGCCACCGGCTTCAGCGACATTTCCGGCACGCGCTTGCCCTTCGGGCGATCGAAGTGCGCCAAGAGGGCAATCTTAGCGCCTTTCGCTTGCAGCGCTTTTATCGTCGGCAGCGCGGCCCGCAGACGCGTGTCGTCCGTGACGCGGCCATCCGCCATCGGCACGTTGAAGTCGACGCGCACCAGGGCGCGTTGGCCTTCAGGGGCGTCTTCGATGCGGCGGAAACTCATCCTGTCATTCCTCTAAACAACAAACCCAGCCCATAGCACGCGGCGACCACCGCGAGCAGCACCGCCAGCGAAATGGCTGTCGTGCGCAAAAGCTGTTGGCGCGGCATGGCGCTGAGCGTTTCGCGGCGGGTGAACCCCCAATAGAGCGCCGCCACCGCTGCGATCAGCCCCGCCAGCATGAGCGAGCCCTCAAGCCCGCTGACGAAAGCGGCGCCCGCTATGCCGAGCTCCAGCCCGGCGTTGCGCAGATTTGGACGCCGCGCGGCCACCCTCAGCTCATCAGGAAGTCGCGCTTGCCGAGATCGACGCCGTTGTGGCGCAGGATCGCGTAGGCGGTGGTGACGTGGAAGTAGAAGTTGCCCATCGCAAAGCCGTTCAAGTAGGTGAGGCCGTCGAACTTCAGTTCGGTGCCCGGCAGCTTGATCGTGATCTCTCGGCTCTCGGAGCCGACGAGCTGCTCTTCCTTGTAGCCCTCGACGATGTTGATGACCTTCTGGATGCGCGACTGCAGCTGCGCAAACGAGGTCTCGGTGTCTTCGATGGCTTCGGCGGTGTGACCGGCCAGGCGCGCCATCGCGCCCTTGGCGTGATCGGTGGCGATCTGCACCTGGCGCGTCAGCGGCAGCATGTCGGGCGCGAGACGCGCGCCCAAGAGGATCGCTGGATCGTAGCCCTTCGCCTTCGCTTGCTGCTCGGCCTTCGAGAGCATCGAGGAGAGGTTCTTCAGCATGCGCACGAACACAGGCGCGCTGATCGCGTGCATGGAAAGCTTGGTCATGAGGCTTCGTCCCTTAGAAACGTCCGCTGACGCCGAGGCCCAGCCAGTACGCGCCGGCCAGAATGGCGATAATGAAGGCGACGGCGAGCCCGGATTGGGTCGCCCACGCCGCGCCGCGCAAGCGGTTCAACACCACGCGCCGCGAGTAGCTCCAATAGGCCAGCATGGAGAACGCCACCAGCCCCGTGATCCACATCGCGGCGTCAAAATAGCCGCAGGCGAATGTTGCGCACGCGAACGCGCCGTCGCAAGCGGCGGTGACGGCAGCCTGTGGGCGCATGCGGCGGCGGAGAGCCATGACGCGGGAAGTGTGCGCACAGGGGCCGCGCTAACGCTGTGGGGTTCACCGCAGGCGCGGACAGGTGAGTTCGTCCTTCCCCGTGAGGGGAAGGTGTCGCGAGCGAAGCTTGTGACGGAAGGGGCGGGGCAACACGCTCGACCTGCGCTGTCGCCCTCTCAGTCATTCGCGTGCGCGAATGACAGCTCTCCCTCACGGGAGAGCACGAACAGTCAGGGTGTTATGGGCGGAGTGCATAGAGTGCGTACGCCAGCGCAAAGCCGAACCAGGGCAGCACGAGGCCAATCGCCAGCGCGGTCACGACGGAGCGCATGTCGCTGCCGAGCTTAGCCGCGAGCTTGAGGCCGAACGTCATTTCCCAGGCCGCCCACGCCAACAGGAAGCCCAGGATGAAGGCGTAGATGCTGTAGCCCGCCTGGTTGGTGAAATGCAGGCCAAGGGCGAAACTGAACGCAAGCCCCCAGAACTGCGCCTGCGCGGTCGCTGGGAGCTTGCGGGGATTGGGCAGCTTCATCCCACGACAAAACCCTTGCCGTCGATCACGCGCACACGCACACGCGACGACGAATCATCATCGTAGAACTGGCTGCGGTCGGCGATTTCACCGGTGCCCTGAAGTTCACCAGCCTCAAAGCACACGAGTCGGCTCAGCTCCTCAATCCATACTCCGTAGCCGATCGTCTGTCCCGGTTCGTCGCCGATGCCGAGCACGTGGCCTGATTTTCCCACGAGAGAGGTGTCGCTGTCACAGCGGACGACAATCACCCTCTCGTAGAATTGGAGGAGCACTAGATCAGTTTCGCCATCGCCACGGCGGTGTCGGCCATGCGGTTCGAGAAGCCCCATTCGTTGTCGTACCACGAGAGCACCGACACGAACTTGCCGTCCATGACCTTGGTTTGGTCCATGTGGAAGATCGACGAGCGCGGGTCGTGGTTGAAGTCCATCGACACGTTCGGATCGTTGGTGAAGCCGAGAATGCCCTTGAGCGGCCCGCCTTCGGCGGCGGCTTTGATGGCGGCGTTCACTTCGTCCTTGGTCGTCGCCTTCTTGGCGACGAACTTGAAGTCGACCACCGAGACGTTCGGCGTCGGCACGCGGATGGAGATGCCGTCGAGCTTGCCTTTGAGGTCGGGGATGACGAGGCCGATCGCCTTCGCGGCGCCGGTCGAGGTCGGGATCATGTTCAGCGCCGCGGCGCGGGCGCGGTAGAGATCCTTGTGCAGCGTGTCGAGCGTCGGCTGGTCGCCGGTGTAGGAGTGGATTGTCGTCATCATGCCGTGATCGATGCCGATCGCGTCGTGCAGCACCTTCACCACCGGCGCGAGGCAGTTGGTGGTGCACGAGGCGTTGGAGATGACGAGGTGGTCCTTGGTGAGGCCGTGATGGTTGACGCCGTAGACGACCGTGTAGTCGGCGCCGTCGGCCGGGGCCGAAACGATGACGCGCTTGGCGCCGGCGTCGAGATGGGCGGCGGCCTTGTCGCGGGCGGTGAAGATGCCGGTGCACTCGAGCGCGATGTCGACGCCCAGATCCTTGTGCGGCAACTCGGCCGGGTTTTTGATCGCCGTGACTTTGATCTTGCCGCGGCCGGCGTCGATCCAATCCTCACCGGATTTCACTTCGCCGGGGAAACGGCCATGGACGCTGTCGTAACGAAGCAGGTGGGCGTTGGTGGCGACGGGGCCGAGATCGTTAATGGCGACGACCTCGATGTCGGTGCGCCCGGATTCGATGATGGCGCGCAGCACGTTGCGGCCGATGCGTCCGAACCCGTTGATGGCGACCTTCACGCTCATGTGCTGCTCCCAAGGACCTGAAATGGACTGATTGGGCCTGGGAATAACTCTCGCGCGCACGCGCGTCCAGGCGCGGAAAAGCAGGGCTGGGTTTCATCGAATCAAACACGGGCGTAACAATTCGTCGCAATGGCGAGCGAATCCCTCACTGAGGCGCACGCAGCGAGCCTCCAGGCGCGGTTAACGGCCGCCGTGGACGCGATCGAGGCCAACCTCGACGCGTTGGCGCCGGGCGCGAACCCGGACGACGTCGCCGCGGCCTTGGCTGAGCCCATCAAAGAATTCGACGCCGCAGCTAGGGAGGCTGCGCCCCGATGAAGATCACAATTCGCGTTCTCAACCGGGACTTTCAGATGGATTGCGCACCGCAGGAGCAGCGACGCGTGGAAGACCTCGCCAAGACGCTCGACGCGCGCCTTGCCGGCTTCACTGGCGACGCCGAGGGCATGCGCCGGCTGGTGCTGACCTCGTTGGCGCTGCTTGACGAGGTCCAAGCCACCCGGGCCGCGCTGGCGCGGGCGCACGGCGAGGTCGAGCGGCTGAACGATATGGTCGCGGAAGCGCGCTTGGAGACGGCGGAGGGCGCAGCGCCCTTGGCGGCGTTCCGCATTCAGGGCGCTGCTTGAGAAGCGGTCTCAACGCGCCTAGATTCAGCGCGGGCGGTTTCTGCAGCGTGCGAGAGGCGCTATCCCAGGGACCGTATCATCTCTCTCGGGAGCTGGCTCTGCCTGGACCTTGGTCTGGAGCACCTGGCGCCCACCTAGTCTTGCTAGGGTTCTGAGGAGGATGAGCTTGCCTTACGGCGCAGGTGGGACCGCCCAACCTATCCGTTCCGCGGTGCGACGCGGATGAAGAGCGAACTCGACATTCAAAAAGCCGATGCGCGCATGCAGATGCGCGCCGAGCGCGGTTTGGTGGAGCCGGGCGATGCGCCGCTGAAGCTCATTGAAAATTTTCCACTCGAACTTGCGCGCGTCTCGCCGGTCGCCGGCTACTGGCCGGTCGGCGGCGAAATCGACGGGCGTCCGCTGCTGGCCGCGCTCGCCAAGGCGGGCCGCCAGATCGCCTTGCCGCGCATGCAGACACGGGCCGGGCCGGCGCATTTCTACCTCTGGCAGGGGAGTGACGTCCTGAGCGCCGACGCATTTGGCGTGCCGGCGCCACCGCCCACCAGCGTGGAAGTTTCGCCGCGGCTGATCTTCACGCCGCTGCTGGCGTTCGATCGCAGCGGCCATCGCCTGGGACAAGGCGGCGGCCACTACGACCGCATCATCTCGCTCTACCGCGCCCATGGCGCGATCGCCGTCGGCTTGGCCTACGTGGAGCAGGAAATGGAGCGTGTGCCGGCGGGCGACCACGACGCGCAGCTGGATTGGATCGTCACGCCGCAAGAAGCGATACGCTGCCGCAACGGACCGCGCGGCTGATTTAAGCCGCTTGCGGCATGCGCAGGTGCAGATAGGCCGGATCGAAATCCGCGGCGCGCTCAAGCCCCGGGGTGTCGATGATCGTGTGGCTGCTGCCGCGGCTTGAGATCAACTGTTGTTTCCGCAAGTGCTGCAAGGTGCGATTCACATGCACCGCCGAAAGACCGGTGGCGTCGGCAATTTCGGACTGCGTGAGGCTGAAAGTGAACCGCCGCCCGTCATCGATCCCCAGCGCGCGGGTGCGCGCAAACACTTCGCAGAACAGATGCGCGATGCGCGGCAGTGCGTCGCGTCGCCCGACATTGAGAATCCACTCCCGGAAAATCGAAGCGTCCACGGCGGCGTGTCTTCGCAGCGCCAGGTTCAGCGACGGCGAATTCATCATCAGCTCGGCGAGCGCCTGCTGGGAAAAGAACGCGACTTCGCAGGGCGTCATCGCTTGAATGCTGTGATCCATGAAGTCCAAATCGAGACACTGCAAATCGAGCACGTCGCCAGGCAGATGAAACGACAGGATTTGACGCTTTCCGCCGCGCACCATTTTGTAACGGCACATCACGCCCTTGACGATAATGCAGCACGACGACGATTTTGCGCCGTGGATCATCACGTCGTGACGCTGGGCGATGCTCTTGGTCTGAAACTGCAACGTCGAGAGCTGCATTTTGTCGTCGTTACTTAGGAAAGCGATGCTCTCCAGTTGTCTGACAAGATGCGCATAAGCCTGAGAAAGTTGGGCGCCCATTGGCGTGCTTCTCTGCCATTCAGCGGGAGCGTGAGGGCTCTCAGTCAAAGGATGCTGGATGTCCTCCTTTGATACCACCAAAAGAGCGTGATCTTAGAATAACGCAAGCAATGAAATTTTGATTTCGCTTGGGAACTTTTTGCCGCTCGAAGAAATACTTCAACAAATACTTTGCCAGGCGGAGGTGCGCACAGAAAGGGCCTCTGCCGTTCGAGGTGGCGTTAAGTCTCAATCGCTGATTTCGCAGTAACGTCGAAAACATCCTAGCCGCCATCGTGTCTGGCGTCCTTCGGAAACGCGGAATTGGCCAAAACGGCTCGCCGTACGCTGCGGGGAATTCTGTGTTGGTGGCGGTTGTTCTGCGCAAAAATGTCAGCTCGCCTCTTTCGCGCTCCACCCGCACCGCGCCGCGTGGCGAGACATTTCCCGCCGAAATCGTCGTGGGCGCCCGAGAATTGTGGCGTGCGAATGCGGCCGTCGCCAAGCCCACCGGGGCCGTGTGTAGATTTGATGGGGGCGCGCGTGCGTTTGATCCGCCTCAACACGGCGCGACGGGAAAGCTTCAAGTTGCGTCGGACTGTGAAGGAGAGATCGATGCTGATGCCCCATGGGACTGTTGTCGCCGTGCTAGACGGCAAAGCCCTGGAGCTGTTTCGCAATAGCGGCAACGAGGCGGAGCCTGAACTCGTCGCCGTAAGTGCGCCGAAGCTGGTCGAGCACAATAAGAGCGGCGGCGCGCGCCATGCTTCGAGTTCGGCCAATCACGCCGGTCACCAGTCGGAAGAGGACGCGCACGCCGTCGCTGTGGTGGACTGGTTGAATCAACAAGTCGCAGGTCACGCCATCCAGCATCTGGTGGTCATCGCGCCGCCGAAAACCTTGGGCGAAATGCGCCGGCGATATAGCAGGCCGCTGGAGGCGGCGCTGCTCCGCGAAGTCCACAAGGAGATGACCAAGCGAAGCGGCCGTGAGATTCTGGCGGCGCTGCGCTAGGTCCGTCCGGGTCTGGCAAGGGGCCGCAACACTCTCCACGCGCGCCGGCTTGAGAAATCTGCTTCCGCCCGCTAGACCCCGGCCATGGCAGGTCATTCGAAATTCGCAAATATCATGCACCGCAAGGGCGGGCAGGATAAGAAGCGCGCGCAAATGTTCACCAAGCTCGCGCGCGAGATGCAGGCGGCGGTGAAGCTGGGCGGGTCCGATCCGAACTCAAACCCGCGCCTCTATCGCGCCATTGCAGCCGCCAAGGCGCAGTCGATGCCGAAGGACAACATCCAGCGCGCCATCGATCGCGGTTCGGGCGGGTCGGCCGAGAATCTCGAAGAGATCCGGTACGAGGGTTTCGGCCCGGGCGGCATCGGCGTGATTGTCGAATGCCTCTCCGACAACCGTAACCGCACCGCGGGCGAAGTGCGCGCCGCCTTCGCCAAGAACGGCGGCAATCTGGGCGAAACCAATTCCGTTTCGTTCGGCTGGAAGCGCGTCGGCGAAATCCGCTATCCGCTCAAAGCCGCCGGCGAAGACGCCATGATGGAAGCCGCCATCGAGGCTGGCGCCGACGATTGCGCCGTGGAGGACGAGGAGCACGTGGTCACCTGCGAGGTGAGCGCGCTTGTGGGCGCCGTGGATGCGTTGAAAAAGAAGTTCGGCGAGCCGTCGGCGGCTAAATTCGTGTGGCGTCCGCAGATGACCATGCCGATCGAAGGCGAGCCGGCGGAATTGCTCATGAAACTCATCACTCAGCTCGACGACCTCGACGACGTGCAGGACGTGTACTCGAACGAGGAGATGAGCGACGCCGAAATGGCGAGGCTCTCGCAATGATGCGAGCCGCAGCTTTCGCGCTTTTGCTGTTGCTTGCGGCCTGCGCGAGCGCCCAGCAGTACAGCAGCTTCGACCGCATCCCGCGGGCGCCAAACGCCCGCGCCGTGGCGGCAGCGCCGCTCTGGGAAAACCCGACCTTCACCGCAATGCCTACGGCGCGCGATTTTGCCGACGCCTACCCCCGCGATGCGCTGGCGACCGGCGTCAGCGCCCGCATCGAACTGGGCTGTATCGTTCAGGATGGCGGGGCGCTGGCGTGCCGGGCGTACAATGACGGCGAACGCCGTTACGATTTCGAGCGCGCGGCGTTGCTAGTGTGCACGCGCTTCCGCGTCGCCACGACTGACGAATCCGGCGCGAGCACGGTGGGGCGGCGCGTCAATCGCGTCATCATCTTCATTCGCGGCTAGGGCGCAGGCGCCAGCATGGCGCCGACCTCCTGAACCAGCACCCAGGCCGGCGGAATGAGAAAGCCGATGAGGGCGGCCCAGAAGATCGCCATGAGCACGGTCTTGATGCGCCGCCAGACGCCTCGCGATGCGCCGCGCACAACGTTGTAATGTGCGTCGATTACCCGCGCGCCAGTCGGGGCGGCGTCCGGCGTCTCGCGCAGCAGGGTTGATCGCGGGGCGGGCATGCGAGGCCGAGTCTAGCGTCAATTCTGGCGTGGAGAAGGCGCTAGGCGCAGTCCACATAAGCGAAGCCGCCGGCGCTTTCGCTGCCGGCGGCTTCTTTGACCGCATCGGTACGTGGGGGGCTTAGCCGTACCAGTTATTGCGGTCGCGACGTTCCACCATAATGCGCGTGCTCAGGCGGTCGAAGCGCATATCGAGGTCGCGGCGTTCGCCCATGCTGAGCCCGCCGCGGCGATAGCGGGCTTCAAGATCGGCGATGGCGCGGAACTCTGCGCGGAGGCGCAGTTCTTCTTGACGCGACAGCGAACCGTCGCGACGGCCCGCGTCGATGCGATCGTCGAGCTGACGCTGGCGCTGATTGATCGGCACCCATGCGTTGCCGCGGTCCTGATTGTCATGGCGCTCGTAGCGGATGCGCGCGGAGAGCGCATCGAAGCGGCGATCGAGGTCGGCCCGTTCGCCATAGGAGAGCCCATTCACGCGATAGCGCGCTTCGAGACGCGCGAGGTCTCTGAATTCGTCGCGCAGGCGCACCGCTTCGGCGCGCGTGAGCGAACCGTTGCGCACGCCCACGTCGATGCGCTGATCAAGTTGAGCCTGTCGTTGATTGATGCTCTGCCAAGTTTGCGCCGAGGCCGGGGCGGCGATCGCCAGCGCACCTGCAGCGACGGCCATTGCGAGAAGTTTTTTCATCGTTCAGTTCCTCACAAAAGATGGGTCCCGAAAGACCTGCTACATTAAGCGACGGGCCGCTCAGGGGTTCCGCAGAAACGTGAGCCAAGCGGTCGCGTCCAATTTCGGTTCCCGTCCTGTTGCCAAGTTTTGTCGAGCAACGTACCCAGACAAAGTTTGGCGCCGCTTCGGGCTTCCGAGCGGCACCATCGCAAATTTCCGCTGAACTGGCGGTGAGGGAGTGCTTCATGAAGGACGATCTGGTCGTCGTGTTCGGAGGTTCGGGCTTCATCGGAAAACAAGTGGTCCGCGCGTTGGCGAAGCGCGGCAAGCGCGTGCGCGTGGCGATGCGGCGCCCGCACTTGGGGCACGAGCTGCGCGTGATGGGTGATGTCGGCCAGATCCAACTGGTTCAAGCGAATGTGAGGTTCCCCGAGTCTGTCGCCGCGGCGCTTGAAGGCGCGACGGCTGTCGTCAACCTCGTTGCGGTGATGCATGAGAACGGTCGCCAGACGTTCAACGCGCTCCATGTCGAGGCCGCGCGCACGGTGGCGGAGGAAGCGGCGAAGAAGGGCGTCACGCGTTACCTGCACATGTCCGCACTCGGCGCGGGACCGAGAGGCGCCCGCTATGCGAAGACGAAATTCGCAGGCGAGCAGGCTGTGCGCGAAGCGGTGCGCGATGCAGTCATTATGCGGCCGTCGGTCGTGTTCGGCCCGGGCGACGATTTCTTCAACCGCTTCGCCGCGATGGCGCAGTTCGCGTCGGCGACGCCGCTCGGCATGATGCCGCTCATCGGCGGCGGTAAGACCAAATTGCAGCCGGTCTTCGTCGGCGATGTCGCCGACGCAATCTGCGCGGCGCTGGATCGCGAAGACGCCCAGGGCCGCACCTTCGAACTTGGCGGCCCGCGCATCTACACCTGGAAGGAAATACTCAGCTACACCATGGAAGAAGCGGACCGGGAGGTCCCGTTCCTCTATCTGCCGTTCGTGATTGCGCAGCCCGCCGGGCTAATCGCCAATTGGATTTTCAAGCTGTTGCCTTGGGATCCGCCCCTCACTGGCGACCAGGTGACCATGCTCACGCGCGACAATGTGGTTGGCTCGGAAGCCGGCGTCGGCACGCTCGCCGATCTCGGCGTGACGTCGCTGGAGAGCGTGGAAGCCATCGTACCGAGTTATCTCTGGCGTTTCCGCCCATACGGCCAGTTCCAGACGCGGCAGAACCCGACGTGACGGCGGTGCGGGGATGGGCCATCGCGACGCTCGTCGCGGGCGTGGCGGCGCTGGCCATGTTCGTCGCCTTTGCGCGGCTGTCGGAGATGCAGGCTGCGGCGCAGTGTCTGCCTGCGGGCTCCGTGGTGCAATTTGAGCTGGCGGAAAACACCGACCAACTCGAAACCATCTTCGGCGCGGCGGGCAGCGAATGCCGCGCGCTTACTGTGCCGGCCATGGACGCCGTCAACCGGCTTGATCTCATCGCCTTCATCCCGATCTACACGCTCTTCTGCATCTTCGGCGCGCTCTACATCGCCGGCGGCGGCCTGCGTCCGCTCTCCGTCGCAGCAATCGGCGCGGCTTTGATCGCCGCCGGCGGCGACTACCTCGAAACCACGACGCTGCTGAAGATAACCCAGCATATCGATGCGCCCGGGCAATTGCTGAAGATGTCCACCCTGGGCGCCTGGACCAAGTTCGCGCTGCTTGCCGCACACGCCTTTTTCTGCGCCGGCCTTTGCTTCACGGCGGAGAAGCGCCGCCCCATTCTCGGCGTGCTGCTCGTCTTGCCCGCGTTCGGTACGGCGGCGGCGGCGTACAATCACCTCACCCTGGCGAACGCCATGAACGGCGCGTTTGCGCTGGCGTGGGTAGGCCTATTGGTGTTCGCCGCCATCAGCGTGTTCAAACGCGCCTGATCCCAAGCTGGCTTCCGGGAGGATGTGCGCCGGCGCCAATCCGGCGTCCTTCTCCAGCCGCTTCGCAACGATGGCGCGGTGGCAGTGTTTCCAGTCATGCTCCAGGCACATGATGCAGACCCGGCCTTTGCACGCCATCTCACCCAGTTCGGCCAGCGCCATCTGACTCTCGGGCTCTGCAAGCTTGGCGGTGAAAATCTTGCTCATTGTCTTGTGGTCGCCCGCGCGCGCTGCGAGACGGCCGAGCTTGGGTGTGCCGAGCGCCTTCAGGTGCAGGTAGCCGATGCCGACCTCGCTCAGAGCCGCCGCGAGCGAGGTCTTGCTGAAGCCCGCACGCCGCGAGTTTGCGATCTCGCGCACGTCTACAAGCGTCTTCACGCCCGCACTCTGCAGGGCTGCGACAAACGCACTCTGACCGACCCGCTCATAGCCGATGGTCCAAAGGGTCTTCGTCACAACCATCCCATCGCAAGCGCGCCCAGCACCATCGCGCCTGCCGCAATCCGATAGAACGCAAATGGCCCGAAACCGATCCGCGTCACGAAGTCCAGGAACGGCTTCACCACCACCAGCGCCGAGAGAAATGCGAACAGGAAGCCCACCGCGATTTCAGCCGTGCGGTCGGGCGTGATGTGGTCTTTCACGTCCAGGAAGTCGTGCACAAAGGCGGCCGCCATCGTCGGCATGGCCAGAAAGAAGGAAAACTCCGCCGCTGCGCGGCGATCGAGGCCCATGAGCAGGCCGCCATAGATGGTCGCGCCCGAGCGGGAGACGCCGGGGATGAGCGCCAGCGTCTGGAACACGCCCACGGCCACGGCTCGCCCGATCGGCGTCCGTGCGGCGTCTTCGACCTGCGGGGTCGGGCGGAAACGCTCGATGCCGAGCATGGCGACGCCGCCGATAATGAGCGCCCAAGCGATGACGGTGAGCGACTCGTAGAGCACGGTCTTCACGTAGTCCGCGGCCAGCAGACCGATCGCCACGGCGGGCAGGAACGCCAGAAACAGCATCAAGGCGAAGCGGCGCGCTTCGGGCTTGGTGGGCAGACCGGTCACCACGTCCCAAATCCGCTGCCGGTAGAGCCACATGACGGCCAGGATCGATCCCAGTTGGATCATCACCGTGAAAGCGCCGCCAGGATCCTCAAATCCCATCGCCCTCTCAGCGATCAGCAAATGGCCAGTCGAAGAGACCGGCAAGAACTCGGTTAGTCCCTGCAAAATGCCGAGAAGCGCCGCGCGGGCGAGATCGAGCCAGTCCAAAAGCGCCCCCTAATTGATCGGCGCGGACCTTGGCGTGCGTCGGCGAGCGCGAAAAGGGTGCAAATCAGCGAACCGAAGCGCCAAAAGGCAGCGGTTTGCTTGAAACCCCCGAGAATCTCGGCATAGGGAAATAATCTCCCCGTGATGCGCCGTTTGGAGGGCGTTCGTGGCCGAACGCATGCAAAAATTCGTGTCCGTCGGGCAAAAATGGCCCGATAAACGTCCTGCGGCTGAGCGGGCGGCTGATTTTCACGAGATCCACGCAGAATTCATTGCCGAAAAGGCGCGCGAGCAGGCATCGCGTTGCGCGCAATGCGGCGTCCCGTTCTGCCAGACCCATTGCCCGCTCCAGAACAATATTCCGGATTGGCTGCGGCTCACTGCGGAGGGCCGGCTCGAAGAGGCGTACTTGGCTTCGGCGGCGACCAACCCGATGCCGGAAATATGCGGGCGCATCTGCCCGCAGGATCGCCTGTGCGAGGGCGCGTGCGTGATCGAGCAAAGTCACCACGGCGCGGTGACGATCGGCGCGGTCGAGAAATATCTGACGGACACCGCCTGGCGCGAAGGCTGGGTGGCGCCGCTTACGCCGCGCGCCGAGCGTCGCGAAAGCGTCGGCATTGTCGGCGCCGGCCCTGCTGGTTTGGCGGCGGCGGAGCGGCTGCGGCAACGCGGCTACAAAGTCACCGTCTACGATCGGCACGATCGCATCGGCGGCCTGCTCGTCTATGGCATTCCCAATTTCAAACTCGAGAAAGACGTGGTGGCGCGCCGCGCGCAGCGTCTGATCGACGGCGGCGTGAAGTTTGAACTCAATTGCAATGTCGGCGACACGCTTTCGTTTGAAGCCCTGCGCGCCAAGCACGACGCTGTGCTCATCGCCACCGGCGTCTATAAGGCCAAGCCGCTGAATGCACCGAGCGATGCGGTCGTCCCCGCGCTGGATTTTCTTATCGCCGCCAATCGTGTCGGCCTGGGCGATAACGTGGCGGCGTTCGCCAGCGGCAAACTCAATGCCAAGGATCGCCGTGTCGTCGTCATCGGCGGCGGTGACACGGCGATGGATTGCGTGCGCACAGCGCAAAGGCAGGGTGCAGCGAGCGTCACATGCCTCTATCGGCGCGACCGCGCCAATATGCCCGGCTCGCAGCGTGAAGTGGCGCACGCAGAGGAGGAGGGCGTCGGCTTCGATTGGCTTGCTGCGCCGAAAAGCGTGCGCGCCGGCAAGACTCCCGGCGTCAAGGCCATCCGCATGCGGCTCGGCGCCCCGGACGCCAGCGGCCGCCAGTCGCCTGAGGAGGCTCCCGGCAGCGCCTACGATGTGTCGGGAGATCTTATCATCGCGGCGCTTGGCTTCGACGCGGAGGATTTGAGCGGCTGGGGCATAAGCGCCGATCGGTGGGGCGCGATCGAGGTCGGCAGGAGCTTCGAGACCAACCTGCCCGGCGTCTACGCCGCCGGCGATATCGTGCGCGGCGCGTCGCTCGTTGTGTGGGCGATCAAGGAAGGCCGCGACGCAGCGGATGCGATGCACGCATGGATGCAATCGGGTGCGCGGGTGGCGGCGGAATGAGCGGCGCGGACGACATCAAGCGCTACGAGCGCGAACGGGCGCGTCTCGTGCGGCAGGGGCTCTACGCCGCTGACGACGAGCGTGACGCTTGCGGCGTCGGTCTCGTCTGCGCCATCGATGGAAAGCCGCGGCGCGACGTCGTCACGCTCGCGATCGCGGCGCTGAAGGCCGTCTGGCACCGCGGCGCTGTCGATGCGGACGGCAAGACCGGCGACGGCGCCGGCATCCTCGTCGACGCGCCGCAGGATTTCTTCCGCGAGATCGTCACCCGCACCGGCCATACGCCGAAGGACGGGCCGATCTTCGTGGGACAGATTTTCCTCCCGCGCCTCGATCTCGGCGCCCAGGAACGCGCGCGCGTGATCGTCGAAAGCGAGATCATCCGCGCCGGCTTCGTTATTTACTCCTGGCGGCAGGTTCCGGTGAACATCAGCCAGATCGGGGAAAAGGCGAACGCAACACGTCCAGAAATCGAGCAGATTCTCTTCCACGATCCCCTGAAGCGCAGCGACGCCGCGGTCGATCGCGACCTCTTCCTTGTCCGCCGCCGCATTGAGAAGCGCGCGCTCGCCAACAACATCGCCGAGCTTTACGTGTGCTCGCTGTCGGCGCGGACGCTGATCTACAAGGGCATGTTCCTGGCCGCGCAGATCGACGCCTTCTATCCCGACCTGCGCGACGACCGCTTCGTCTCGGCTGTCGCAATCTATCACCAGCGCTATTCCACCAACACCTTCCCGCAATGGCGACTGGCGCAGCCGTTCCGCATGCTCGCGCATAATGGCGAGATCAACACGCTGAAGGGCAATGTGAACTGGATGCGGAGCCACGAAATCCGCATGGCGAGCGAGGCTTTCGGTCAGCATGACGATGACGTGAAGCCGATCATTCAGCCCGGCGGCTCGGATTCGGCGGCGCTCGACAACGTCTTTGAAGTGCTGGTGCGCGCCGGCCGTGCCGCGCCGATGGCGAAGTCGCTGCTGGTTCCGGAAGCGTGGGCGAAATCGCGCACGATGAAGCCGCAGCACAAGGCGCTCTACGCCTACTGCAACGCCGTCATGGAACCGTGGGACGGGCCGGCGGCGCTGGCGATGTTCGACGGCCGCTGGGCGGTTGCGGGGCTCGACCGAAATGGTCTGCGTCCGCTACGCTATGCGCTGACGCAGGACGGTCTGCTCGCAGTCGGCTCCGAGACCGGCATGTGCCCGCTCGACGACCGCGTCATCACCGAGCGCGGCCGCATCGGCGCAGGCCAGATGGTGGCGGTCGATACCCACGCAGGTCGGCTCTATCGTCATGAAGAACTGGTTGACGCGTTGGCCGAGCAGCACCCTTACGGCCAATGGCTCGAGAACGTCATCGATCTCGACCGCAAACTCGACGGCGCCGAACCGCGGCTGTTTTCTGATCGCGGCGCATTGCTGCGCCGCCAGGCCGCAGCCGGCTACACCATGGAAGACCTAGAACTCCTGCTGCAGCCGATGCTCGAGGAGGGCAAGGAAGCGATCGGCTCGATGGGGGACGACGCCCCGCTGGCGGTGCTCTCCGAACAGACGCGTCCGCTCTCGCACTATTTCCGCCAGAACTTCAGCCAGGTCACCAACCCGCCGATCGATCCGCTGCGCGAAGGCCGGGTGATGACGCTGACGACGCGCTTCAAGAACCTCGGCAACATCTTGGCGCAGGACGAGACGCAGGCGAACGTCTATGTGCTCTCGAGTCCCATCCTCACCAACGGCATGTATGCGCGCCTGGCGAAGGAGCTGGGCGACGACATTGCTCGCATCGATTGCACCTTTGCGCCGCGCGCCAACGAGGACGCCAGCGTTGCGCTGCGCGCCGCCATTGACCGCATCCGCGCGCAGGCCGTGCATGCGGTGGCGACCGAGAAGCGCAGTCAGGTCGTCTTGACCGACGACGAGCAAAGCGAGGATCGCATTGCTTGCCCGATGATCCTGGTGGTGAGCGCCGTGCACTCGCACCTCGTCGCCAAGGGGCTGCGCAGCTATTGTTCGATCAGCGTGCGCAGCGCCGAATGCCTCGATCCGCATTATGTCGCTGTGCTGATCGGCTGTGGCGCGACGACGGTGAATCCTTACCTGGCCTTCGACACGATCGGCGATCGCGCGCAGCGCGGTTTGACCGGCGGTCTCACGCGTGAACAGGCGGCGGCGAACTATCGTGCCGCACTTGAAGCGGGGTTGCTGAAGATCATCTCGAAGATGGGCATTTCCGTCATCTCCTCCTATCGCGGCGGACTGAATTTCGAAGCCATCGGCCTCTCGCGCGCGCTGGTGGACGAATACTTTCCCGGCCTCACGAGCCGCATCTCCGGCATCGGCCTTGCCGGCATCGCTTTCGAGGCGGCCGAACAGCATGCGAAGGCATTTGACGAAACTCTGGCGGCGCTCCCAGTGGGAGGCTTTTATCGTTTCCGGGCGCGAGGCGAGCGGCACGCGCTTGAGGCAGACTCGATCCACCAGTTGCAGCGCGCGTGCGACACGGGCGACTACAAGGCCTACCGCAAATACTCCGACGTCATCCGTGAACGCCGGCTGGACCAGCCAATTCAGCTTCGCGACCTGCTCGAAGTGCGCGAAGGCCTGTACCCACCGACGCCCATCGGCGAGGTCGAGAGCGTCACCGACATCCGCAAGCGCTTCCTGACGCCGGGCATGAGCATGGGTGCTCTTTCGCCTGAGGCTCACGGGGCGCTCAACATCGCCATGAACCGCATCGGCGCGCGCAGCGTGTCGGGCGAGGGCGGCGAGGATCCGGACCGCTACACTCGTCTGCCGAACGGCGACGATGCGAACTCCGCGGTGAAGCAGATCGCATCCGGCCGTTTCGGCGTCACCGCCGAGTATCTGAACCAGTGCCGCGAGATCGAGATCAAGATCGCGCAAGGCGCCAAGCCGGGCGAAGGTGGGCAATTGCCTGGCTTCAAGGTCACCGAGCTGATTGCGCGCCTGCGGCACGCGACGCCGGGCGTCTCGTTGATCTCTCCGCCGCCGCACCACGACATCTATTCAATCGAAGACTTGGCGCAGCTCATCTACGATCTGAAGCAGATCAACCCGGTTGCGCGCGTCACCGTGAAGCTGGTCGCGCAATCCGGCATTGGCGCGGTCGCGGCCGGCGTGGCGAAGGCCGGCGCGGATACGATTCTCATTTCCGGCCATGTCGGCGGCACCGGTGCCTCACCGCAGACCTCGATCAAGTATGCCGGCATTCCCTGGGAAATGGGCTTGGCCGAAGCGCATCAGGTGCTGATGCTCAACAATCTCCGCCACCGTGTGCGCTTGCGCACCGATGGCGGCCTTCGCACGGGGCGTGACATCGTCGTCGCCGCTATTCTAGGCGCGGAGGAGTTCGGCATCGGGACGGCGTCGCTCGTGGCGATGGGCTGCCTCATGGTGCGTCAGTGCCATTCCAACACCTGCCCGGTGGGGGTCTGCACGCAAGATGAAGATTTGCGGAAGCGCTTCACCGGCACGCCGGACAAGGTCGTCAACCTGATGAGCTTCATCGCCGAGGAAGTGCGCGAGATTTTGGCGCAGATCGGCTTCCGGCGTCTCGAGGAAGTGATCGGCCGCACCGAGCTTATCGAACAGATCAGCCGCGGCGCCGAGCATCTGGACGACATCGATCTCAACCCGCTGCTGGTGCGTGTCGACAGTCCGTATCCGAGCTATTGCACGCAGCTCGGCCGTAACGAGCCGCCGCAATCGCTCGACCACGAAATCATCGGCGAAGCCGAAGGCTTCTTCGAACGGCGCGAGAAGCGGCAGGTCGAGTTTGATGTGCGCAACACGCAGCGCGCGATCGGCGCCCGCGCCTCGGCGCATGTGGTGCGCAAGTTCGGCATGACCGCGCTGCCGGAAGAGCAACTGAGCGTGAAGCTGCGCGGATCGTGCGGTCAGAGCCTGGGCGCTTTCCTGGTGCAGGGCATTGCGCTTCACGTCACCGGCGACGCAAACGACTATGTCGGAAAGGGGCTTTCCGGCGGACTCATCACGCTGCGGCCTGCGCCGGCGGAAGCCGATCGCCTAGGCGCCATCATCGGCAACACGTGCTTGTACGGCGCAACCGGCGGCAGGCTCTTCGCCGCCGGCCTCGCCGGCGAGCGTTTCGCCGTGCGCAATTCGGGTGCGGCGGCGGTGGTGGAAGGCGCGGGCGCCAATGCCTGCGAGTACATGACCGGCGGCACGATCGCCATTCTCGGCGGCGTCGGCGACAATTTCGCCGCCGGCATGTCGGGCGGCATGGCGTTCGTCTATGACGCGGAAGAACGTTTCGAGCTTATGCTCAATTCGGACTCGGTCGTTGCGCAGCGGATCGCTTCGGCGCACTGGGAAGGCGTGCTCAAAGCGCTCGTCGAAGAGCACACCCTCCGCACCGGGAGCCCGCGCGCCGCGGCCCTGCTGGCGACCTGGAGCGCCGCGCGCGGCCGCTTTTGGCAGGTCTGCCCGAAGGAAATGATCCCGCGGCTCGCGCACGCGCTGAGCGACGAGGCGTCGTCCGTCGCAGCCGCGTGAGCGTTCGTCGCGCGTCCGCATCCGAGGAAGAGGCTTTGCGCATCTCCCGCGCATGAGTGGGAAGGGTGTCGTGCGTCTGCTGCTGCTTGTGTTCACCGCGCTCGTCGGCGCGGGTTTGACGCTTGGGGCGCTGAAGACGCCGGCCGACCTCCCACGCCAAGAGCATGTGCGCCCAGCGCCATGACGAGCTTCGGGGAGGAAGTTCATGAGCATCTTTCGTACGCTGTTAAGCGCAGGCTTTGCCGCCGTCCTGCTTGCTGCGCCGGCTGTCGCGCAGGACCATCCGGGGGCGCAGCCGACGCAAACGGCGCCGGACGCAACGAGCGCCGAAGCACGCCGCGCCGACATCGCCGTCTTTCGTGAGCGTTTCCTCGCCGCTGACCGGTCCTACGCGGCAGATGCACGCGCTGAGGCAGAACGTCGGCTGACCGTGCTCGAAGGGGAGGCTGGCGCAGTCAGCCAGGCTTATTTCGAGCTTGAACTCGCCCGCATCGTCGCGCTCGCAGACAACGGCCACACCGCCTATTTCCCCGGGCCGCGCTCGCGTCGATTCAATCGCATCGACGGCGTTCGCCTTGCGCCGCTCGGCGAGGATTTCTTCGTTCTCCGCGCGACCGAGGGGAATGCGGATTTGCTCGGCGCTAGGCTCGTCGCCGTCGATGGCCATCCTATCGCCGACGTGCGCGCCGTGGCGCGCTCGCTCGCCGGCGGCGTGTCGTCATGGCGCGACCGCAATGCACCCTACTTTTTCGAAAGCCCTGAGCAGATGCATGCGCTCGGCGTCATCGCCAGCGCTGAGCGCGCGTCCTATCGCTTCCAGCTCGCCAACGGGCGCATCGTGACGCGGCGCTTCGACATCGATCCGCCGAACCCCAACCGGGTCCGCGCCAATTCGGACCGCTGGTTCTATCCTGCCCCGGTCGCGGAAGAGGGCGGCGCCTGGCGCGCGCTTCTCAATGCAGACGCAGCGCCCTGGTCGCTGCGCGATCCTGACCAGGCGTTCCGCATGCGTGACGCTCCGGAGATGGACGCCTTCGTCATCGAAATGCGCCAGAACGTCAGCTCAGACGATGTCGACATCGCCGAATTCATGCTCGATGCGCTCGAAGCTGCGCGCACGTCCGGGCGTCACAACATCGTGCTCGACATGCGCATGAACGGCGGCGGTGATCTGAACAACACGCGCGCCTGGGTGCGCCGCCTGCCGCGGATCGTCACCGGCAAGGTCTATGTGCTGACGAGCCCCTACACCTTTTCCGCCGCCATCTCGACCGTGGGCTATCTGAAACAGAGCGCGCCGGACCGCGTCGTCATCGTCGGGGAACACGTGGGTGACCGGCTCAACTTCTTTGCTGAGGGCGATGTCATCACGCTGCCGCATTCGGGCGGCGCCATCCTCAACGCTACCGAGCGGCACGACTATGTCACGGGCTGCGCGGGCCTCGACGATTGTCACGGCTCGGTGGTGCGCAACCCGATCCGTGTGCCGAATCTCGATGTCGAGATCGCCGCGCCGTGGACGATTGCGGCCTATCGCGCGGGCCGCGATCCTGCGATGGAAGCCGTGGCTGCAGCGATCCGGGCCGGAGGCTAGTCGCTGCCCCGCGATTTCCGGAACGCGTTGCGCAGGCCGATCCAGGCGCCGATGAGGCCGGCCAGCGCCGCCACGATTGCGGTCACGATCTTGATCCAGTCGGGCGTCGCGAGCAGAAAGTCCTTCACGCGATCGACGGGGCCGACCTCGACATTGACGGTGTAGTTCTGGGTCGTGCTGCGCAGCGGCACGCACTCGCGGCCGTCCTCGGTGCAGCCTTCGACCACGGTGTGCAGCGTGAGCGAGCGTGCGCCGCCTTGGCGGGCGACCACCTCCCAGGTCCAGGTGGTGACGCTGTCGGGCGTCACTTCCTGGGAGGCGGGAGACTTCTCCGTGATGTCGAAGCCGACGCCTTGCAGTTCGGCGCGCATGAAACGGCCGACCAGCGGCTGAAACTCGCGAGTCTCGCCCGGCAGATCTTCTACCGTCTCCTGCGGTGTCTGCGACGCTGGAGCGGGCGGCGGCGATGGCGGCGCGGGTGTCTCGCTATCGCCTGTGCTCACCCCGCGCTGTTGGTCATCTCCGCCGGGGGCGGGCTCGACGGCGGCAGGCGGCGGTTCGGGCGGCGCAAAACTGATGGCGAGCTGGAGCGTGTGCAATTGTCCGCGGCGCATGGGATCGGGCGCGTTGAAGGCGGCGACGCCGCGCTGTGCGCTCTGCGCCAATGCGACATAGACTTCACAATCCGCCGGCGAGATGCGGCGCCCGACTTCTGCGCAGAAAACGCGGTCCTCGGCCGTGGGGCCGGTCGTCGCGGCTTCGTTCGAAGCGCTCGCGTTCGGCTCGCTCTGCTCTTCGCTTGGCGCGCTTGCTTGCCCGCAGCTCGCAGCCAGCAAGGCAATCGCGGCGACAAAAGCCAGCTCAATCCGCCTCATGTGTCCCCTCCGCGGTTGGCGCACCTTAGCGCCCTAGCTAAATCGCGTCGAGCGCCCGGAATCCTCATCCGCGGCCGGACTTGGCGTGAAACCGGCATCGACGCGCACGCCCGCCTGCGCCATATCGCAGCCTGTGAGCCTCGCCGACCGCCTCAAGTCACGCGCCCGCGACCTGGGCTTTGACGCCGTCGGCGTCGCGCCCGCGACCGACGCGTGGCCGGCTGGCGCGCGGCTGGATGAATTTTTACGCGAAGGCCGCCATGGCGACATGGACTGGATGGACCAGGACCGCCGCGCGCACCCAACCAAGCTTTGGCCCGAAGCGAAGAGCGCAATCGTCGTCGGCCAGTCGTACGCACCCGAAGCTGACTCACTGTCGCTTCTCGGCGAGAAGCGGCGCGGCCTCGTCTCGGCTTACGCGGCGCGGCGCGATTATCACGAGGTGATCAAGGGCAAGCTGAAGCAGCTCGCGCAATGGCTTGCTCAGCAGAGCGGAGCGGATGTGAAAGTCTTCGTCGACACCGCGCCGCTCATGGAGAAACCACTGGCGGAGCGCGCGGGGCTGGGATGGCAGGGCAAGCACACGAATCTGGTCTCTCGCGATCACGGCTCCTGGCTTTTTCTGGGTGCGATCCTGTCCGCCGCCGCACTTGAGCACGACCCGCCCCACGACGATCATTGCGGCTCGTGCCGGGCCTGTCTCGACATCTGCCCGACCAGCGCTTTCCCTGCGCCCTATCAGCTCGATGCGCGGCGCTGCCTCGCTTATCTTTCGATCGAGCACAAGGCACAGATACCGCTCGTGTTTCGTCAGGCAATGGGCAACCGGGTATTCGGCTGCGACGATTGTCTTGCTGTGTGTCCGTGGAACAAGTTCGCCGCCGCCGCGCACGAGACGCGCATGGCGCTGCGCGACGATCTGCGTCTCGCGCCGCTAGCGGAACTGGCTGCGCTCGACGACGCCGCCTTCCGCGCGCGTTTCGCGGGTACGCCGGTGAAGCGAACCGGCCGCGACCGCTTCGTGCGCAACGTGCTCGTCGCCATCGGCAATTCCGGCGACCCTGCGCTCGCGGGCGCGGCGGAGGCGCGTTTGCACGATTCATCCCCACTTGTGCGCGGCATGGCGGTGTGGGCCTTGCGGCGCCTGCTTGACGCGGACGCCTTCGCGCGCCTCAAATCGGCCCACGCGCCCGGCGAGGGGGATGCTGGCGTGGGCGAGGAATGGGACGCATGAACCCGGACGAGGACTCCGAGCAGGGCAAGCCAGAGGCGCCCGCGCCGCAAGCCGCGCCCGAACCGGCGCCGCCTGAGGCTTCTGCGTCGGCGCCAGAGCCGGAAGCACCGCCGACCCCGGAGCCCGAGCCGCTCTACGAACCGGCGCCGCAGGCGCCACGGTTCGAAACGCGCCGAGGCGAGAGCGTCTTCGGCGAACCCGACATTCCGATGCCGGGAGAGCGTCCGTCGATGTCGCGCAAGCTGCATGCGCGCGATGCGCAGAAGAATCTCGACCTCGACTTGAAGCGGATCAAGCGCACCAAGCGCTACGGCGTCTTGCTCACGACGATCACTGTTCTCTTCGTCGCCTTCGTGGTGACGCCGGTGACGTGGTCGGCGATTTATCTTTTCGCCGATCCGCCGACCAACGTACTCATGCTGAAGCGCGCCGCCGAAGGCGAAACCATCCGCCATTACCCGATTTCGATCGACGACATGTCGCCCAATATCATTCGCGCGGTCATCGCCGCCGAAGACGGAAATTTCTGCACCCATGACGGCTTCGACGTGGCGGCGATTCAGAACGCGATGCAATCGAACGCGCGCGGACGGCGCGTACGCGGCGGTTCGACCGTGAGCCAGCAAACCGCGAAGAACCTGTTCCTCTGGCCCGAACGCTCCTGGATCCGCAAAGGCTTCGAGACCTACTTCACCGCGCTCATCGAATTCATGTGGCCGAAAGAACGGATCATGGAGGCGTACCTGAACGCCGCCGAATGGGGCGACGGCAATTTCGGCGTCGAAGCGGCCGCACGCGCGCGCTTCAATACCTCGGCCAAGGATCTCACGCCGCGCCAGGCGGCGCTGCTTGCCGCCGTGTTGCCGAGTCCAAATCGATGGCGCGCCGATGCGCCAGGTCCCTACGTCCGCCGCCGCGCCGCCACCATCGCGCAACGCGCTGCGGTTGTGCGCAACGAGCACATGGCCGCCTGCGTTTTGGCGCTCGACCGTCCCCGCGAACGGCGCTGACTTCCCCTACGGCGCGCAGTTAAGGCGCGAGTTTCGCCTGCCAACTGGGAATTCCCGCGCTATGGTAGGCCGCTGCTCGTGGGGAGTGGATTCATGAATGTCGCGCTTATCATCGCGCTCGTCGTCGTCTCGGTTCTTCTGATCGCGGCGCTCGTCTACATCTGGCGCAACTACTACGAGGGTCGTTACGACCGCACCTACATGACCCACGACGACCGCGGGTTCAAACGCGGCATCAAGGGCAAGACGGTGCTGTGGGATCCCGAAGAGACCGTCGTCAGAGGTCCTGAGGGACCGCGCATCGAGTTTGTCGCCGTCGATCCCGCGACCGGCGGCCGGCGCATGGTGCAATTGCTGGATTCCAGAACTGGCTCGCTCAATCTGCGCCCGCAATATTGCGCACCGCTGCCGTTCGAAGCGCTTACCGCGGACGGTCACAAGATTCTCGTCGACGCGCGCGTGCAGTTCTCGATCAATCGCGATCTCCTGAAGCACGTCTACGAGATTCAGGACTTCGCCATGGCGATCGAGACGCGCATCCACAGCGCCTACCGCGCCCAGATCGGCAAGCGGAAAGACGAAGTGCTGCGCGCGGAAATTCACGACGTCGAGCGCAACGTCATCGAGCATTTGCGCACCGCGGAAGCGGAGGGCGATGAAAAGGGCGAGCCCGGCATGGCGCTGGGCGTCAACTTCCATACGGCGAGCTTCACCTTTACGCAGCCGGATGAATTCGCCATTCCCGGCCTGACGACCGTTCCGGGCGCCGCCGCGGCGACCCCGGAAACGGTTGCGGCGATCGAACGCGCACGCGCGGTCGCGCGCTCGCAGGGTGTGTTGGCGCTCCGGCCACAGCAGCTGGACCAGCTCGCCGACACCTTCGTTGGCCGCGATCCCGCGTCGACTGCAGCGCTGCTCGCGCTGCTCGACATGCAGACGCGCCAGAACATCGCCGAGGCGTTGGCGCAGTCAGGACAGCTGCTGGTGCTGACGCCTCAGGAATTGGGCTTGGTGGGCGCAGCCGCGCAGCGTGACGCCATGGCCAAGCGGGCGCTCGCCGCCAGTGAGGCCGCGCTCCCGGCCCAGACAAACGGCGGAATCCGGCCCGATAACCGGGCCTAAGAGATCACAGAGCAGTCTGCGGCGCAGCGCCCCGCTTGCGGGGCTCATGGGGTCCTGCAATGGAGGAACGCCCGGTGCGACGACCGGGCGGGGGACGGAGACGGCTTTTGAACCGATTGCGCTGGCTGCTGATCCTGGCCGTCTTCGCCGGGATGATCGCGCTCAGCGTGATCCTGTGGCCGTATGGCGGCGCCGGCGGAATCATCGGCGGCGGCGTCGGCTTTTTGTTGCGTTTGTGGGGGCGTGGCCTCGACGCCAGCGAGCGGATCGGAAACGGTTTCGTCGGCGCGCTTATGGGCATGCCGCTCGGCTTGCTCGCGGGCGGTCTCTACGCGATCGCGTGGCCTTACCTGCTCAACGCCTACAATTCACTCTGATGTGCGCCGGGGCGTGCGCCGGGCGATCGTGCAATCCCATGTTTTCGGCGCCGTGCCAGCCGCAATGCCGTCGAAATACCCTGCTGAGCTGATCGCCTGTCGCGGGAGGAAAGCATGCGCGCGTTTGTGGCCGCCGTTGCAGCGATGCTTAGCGTCGCCGCCACTCCATTGGCCGAGGCGCAGAGCGCAAATCAGGGTTCGCCCGCGATCGACTACCAGGGCTTTCGCGGCCTGACGGCGCAGGTTGAGGACTACCGCGCCGGCCGGCTCGTCTCGCTTGCCGAGTTTCAGCGCATGGCCCGCGAGCCCAACACGATCATTCTCGACGCCCGTTCCACCGAACGTTATCGCGAAGGCCATATTGATGGCGCGGTCAATCTGCCGTTCACGGAATTCACCGACGCGAGCCTGCGGCAGACGCTGCGCGATCCGAACGTGCGCATCCTGATCTATTGCAACAACAACTTCTCGAACAACGCCAATCCGGTGGTGTTGAAGCGCATCGAACTCGCGCTCAATATCCAGACCTTCATCAATCTCTACGGCTACGGCTATCGCAACGTGTACGAGCTTGGCGAACAAGTCGATTTCAACGACCCCGCCGTGCGCTGGGTGCACGCAGAATAGCGCCGCAGAGCGCCGCCGACGTTCCTCTATGGCGGATGTCGCTCGCCTATGCGAAATCACACCCGACGGGAGGAACGCGCATGCGCATCGAACGCCGGACATTGATCCTGGGAATGAGTGCGGCGGCGCTCGCGGCGTGCTCGCGGCAAAACGCCAAGAGCAAGACCGGCGACACCGCAACCACCGCCGGCAGCGCAGCAGGCGACGCCGGCGATCCGGCCGCAATCATCCGCCCGCTCTACGCGCCCTATATGACGCCCGGCTCGACCTTCCCGGACTTCACCTCAAACCCGATCTGGTCGGATGACCTGCGCGCGCAGTTGACGGCGATGACGCAGCGCTCGGAGGCGCTGAACGAACCGATCCTCGACTTCGATCCGATCATCGGCGCACAGGATTATCAGCTGAGTAATCTCAACGTGGCCAATGAAGCCGTTGTCGAGCACAGCAGCGCCGTCGTGCGCGCTGGCTTCACCAACCTCAATCAGCACACCGAAATCGTCTACGACCTTGTCTGGCAGCACGACGCGTGGAAGGTCGACAACATCCGCGGCGACGGCTGGGACCTCCGCCAAATCGCCGCGCTGCCGCGCCAGCCCTAGCTTCGCGGGGCGGCGGCTATTGCTCGTTCACCGGCTCGCCGGTGCGGATGCTTTCGCGGACGTGGCCGAGGATCAGATAGTTGTCCACGTTGTCCGGCTCGATGCGCACCGCGGCTTCGGCGTCGGCTTGCGCGAGTTCGAACGAACGCTGATGCATGCGCGCGGCGGCGCGCAGCCGGAGCGCCAGCGCATCGTTGGCGCGAATGTCGAGCGCGTGGGAGAGATCTTCTTCCGAGTGCCGGTAGTCTTCTTCCATGGCGTAAGCGCGGGCGCGGTCGATCAGAAGGTCGGGAAGGTTCTGGGGATCGGCTTCCACCGTTGTGATGGCGCGCGTGAGCACGCTGCGCGCGCGCGCCGGCTCGCGGGCCAGCAGGTAGGCGTTGCCGGCCTGGCTGAAGAGTTCGGCCTTGAGGCCGGGCTGGTCGGGATTGAGCGCCATGCCGAGCGACTCCAGCCGCTGGGCGCCTTCCTCAGCCCGGTTCTGGGCGATGAGCGCCATGGCGGCGCAACGATAGGCATTGAGGCTCTGGCCCTCATAGGCCCAGATCATCGCGTCTTCGTAGGCCTTATTGGCGTCGTCATCGATCGCGGCCACGCAGCGCTCGAACCGGGTTGCCCCGGAATCGGCGGACGGCGGCGGCGCGGCCTGCATCAGCGCGAAGGGCAGAAGAAGGGCGGCAATGGTCATTCTTGGCGTCTCCCCGGGGCATCAGCACCTGGGCTGGTCGCCAAATCAAGCGGCGAATCCAAGGCGGCGGCAGTGTCATGACTGCGAAACGATCCCGGGCGCCCGAGGGATCGGCGTCCGCCTCCAAATCGCCGGACCTACCGCCTCTAGTGGTTGGGGAAAAATCGGCCTTGGCGGCGCCAATTCTCCCCGCGGTTTATGAATCTCAGCGCTTCGTTAAGCAAAACCGTTATCCAACATGCGGTTAGGCAAAGTGGGCGATTTTCCGGCAGCGGCGAAGCATTGCAAATGGGTCACATGCTTTCGGTTCTGCAAGTCACCCCCGAACTTAACGCTGGCGGTGTCGAGCGGACGACGATTGAAATGGCGGAAGCAATCAGCCGCGCCGGGGGGCTCGCTTTGGTTGCTAGCGCCGGCGGTCGCCTTGAGCCGGACCTCAAGGCGGCCGGCGGCGAATTGATCCGCCTCCCAATGAATTCCAAGAACCCGGTCACCGTCGCGCTCAACGTTGGGCGTCTGTCTTCGCTCGTGAAGAAACGCAACGTGCGCATCATTCATGCGCGCTCGCGGGCGCCTGCGTGGAGCGCCTATCTCGCTGCGCGCTCGCTGAAGCTGCCGTTCGTCACGACCTATCACGGTGTCTACAATGCGCGCTCGCCGCTGAAGAAGTTTTACAACTCGGTCATGGCCCGCGGCGACCTCGTCATCGCCAACTCCGAGTACACCCGAACACACATCCTCGAAGAGTACGACATCGATCCCGGGCGCGTCGTGACTATTCCGCGTGGCGTAGACCTCGGCGTATTCGACCGCGCTAAAATTGATGTTAGCGAGATCGCCACATTGCGTGCGCAATGGGGGATGAAACCAAACGATCCGCGCGTTCTCCTGATTCTGCCGGCGCGGCTTACGCGTTGGAAAGGTCAATTGTTGTTGGTGGAAGCGCTGTCTCTTTTGAACGCGAAGCGCCCGAACGCCGTGAAAGCGGTGCTCGCGGGTGATGCGCAGGGGCGCGCGGGCTATGTTGAGGAACTTGAGCGCGCGATCCGCGCCAGTGGACTGCAAGATACAGTGGCGATTGTCGGCCATTTGGGTCAGATGGCCACCGCGCTCGCGGCATCTGACGCCGCCGTGTTTCCCAGTGTGGAGCCGGAGGCGTTCGGACGCGGCGCGGTGGAAGCGCAAGCGATGGGCGTTCCCGTTGTCGCCGCCGCACATGGCGGTCTCGCGGAAACGGTGCTCGACGGCGAAACCGGATTATTGGTTCCGCCCGGCCATCCCCAGGCGCTGGCCGCCGGGCTGGAACGACTGCTCGACCTTGGCGTTGAGGCGCGACGTGCAATGGGGCTGAGGGGCCGAGACCACGTGCGGAGCCGTTATTCGAAAACGGCGCTACAGGCCTCGACCTTGAGGGTTTACGATCGGCTCCTGGGAGTGCGTTCATGATTTCCTGGCGCAAAGCTTCTTCCGCGGATGCCGCGAAGGGCGCCATGAAAGTGCTGGTCATTCAGCTCGGCGATCTCGCCGCGTTTGTGCACGCGCTTGCTGCGGCGAAGCGCATCCGTGAGGCGCACGTCGGCGCGCGCATCACGTTGCTCACAACGGAGGCCATGCGCCCGCTCGCGGAGAAGGCGCCTTATTTCGACACGGTGGAAGCGGACGGCAAACCCAAGGAGCCGCAGGCGATCACGCAGCTGATCGCGCGCATCCGCGCCGCCAAGTACGACATGATCTACGACCTCGAAGGGTCGAACCGCACCAACAACTATTTCCACGGCATGCGCCCTTGGCCGCCGAAATGGTCGGGCCCGGTTGCGGGCGCTTCGCATGCCTACATCGATAGCGACCGTGCGCATTTGCATCCGCTCGACCGGCTGGCGGCGCAGCTCGCCGCCGCAGGCCTCGCCGACACCGGCGCGGTGATGCCGGATTTGTCCTGGGTGCGCTCGGCGCTGCGCGATCCGCCGCGCCTTTCGCCGGACTATTTCGGCATTCGCGGGCGCTACGTGGTGCTGCTGCCGCGCGGCTCGGACGCCCAGGCCAACCGCCGCTGGCCCGAGGACAAGTACTTGGATCTCGCCCAGCGCATCGCCCGCGCCGGCGTGACGCCCGTTGTCCTCGGTGGCCCGGAAGAGCGTCCGATCGGCGCGACCTTGGCCAAGGAAGAGCCGCGGACGAAGAACCTCGTCACCCGTCCGGACCTATTCCAGACGATCGGCCTTCTGGAGCGTACGGCCTTCGTGGTGGGGGATGACGTCGAACTTATGCACGTCGCCGCTGCCGCCGGCGCGTCTTGCCTCGTGTTCCTGTCCTCCCTGAACAACCCTGAACGCTCGGTCCCCCGCGGCCAGGGCGGGGTGGTGGCGCTGACCGCGGCCGTCATCGCCGACCTCTCGGTCGAGCAGGTGGAGCGCCAGTTGCGCAATTGCGGCGTTTTCCAAGATCAAGCCGCAACGGCTTGAACCGCCCCGACTCACAAGCGATATTCAGGTCCGGCTAGCCGCCCCCGCCCGGGGGCGGGCGGTCGTGTTTTATCAACAGCCACGAGGAGAATGCCCGATAGCCAGACGACCGTACGCCGCGCCGCCGCCGTCCAAAGATGGCCCGCGCGTAAACGAGGACATCCGCGGCACAGCCCGTGTCCTCCTCATCGACGAAAACGGAGAAAAGCAGGGGGAGATGCCGATTCAAGCGGCGCTCGACGCTGCGCGTGAAGCGGGGCTCGATCTCGTCGAGGTATCGCCGAACTCCAATCCGCCGGTCTGCAAAATTCTCGACTACGGCAAGTACCGGTTCGAGGAGCAGAAGAAGAAAGCCGAGACGCGCAAGAAGGCCAAGCGCATCGAGCTGAAAGAGATCAAGGTCCGTCCCAACATCGACGACCACGACTACGAAGTGAAGATGAAGGCCATCCACCGCTTCTTCGAAGAAGGCGACAAGGTGAAGGTCACGCTCCGCTTCCGCGGCCGCGAACTCGCGCACACGCACCTGGGCATGGAGCTCCTGGAGCGCATGCGCACGGAGTTGGACGCGATCGCCAAGGTCGAACACGAGCCGCGCTTCGAAGGCCGGCAAGTGGTCATGGTGATGGCGCCGCGGGCGGGCTAAGGCGCCGTTCAGGTTCAGCCTGATGTGATGGAGTGCAAGGAGAAGTCCATTTATGCGCGCCATCCTGCTCGCCACGCTTCTATTGACCGCTTGCACCACCGCGGCTGGAGCGCCTGCGCCGACGCCGGCGGCGAACCTCCCTCAGCACATCCGCGAAGACCTTGCGCAGCGCGATGTCGCGCTGCGTGAACCCGGTGTCGTGGCTGCTGCGATCAATGAGACGGCGGATCTCGGCGCTGGCCTGCGCGTTCGCCCGCTGGAAGTGCTGGAAGACAGCCGCTGTCCGCAGAACGCCCGCTGCGTTTGGGCAGGACGGCTGCGCGTGCGTATCAACGTCGAAGGCGTGGGTGAGCGCGAAGTGATCCTCGGCGAAGGCGTCGTCGAAACGCCGCGGGGCGATTTCTCGATGGTGGCGGCGACGCCGGGTCCGTGGACGGATTGGCCGGAAGGCGCAAAGCCGCCGTATCGCTTCGGCTTCCGCCGCGCCTAGCCCTTCGTGTAGCTGCGCCGGATGGTCATGATCGTGAGGTTGATGCCCAGGAGCACGAACGCCACGCCGAATCCGATCCAGTTCCACAGTGGAATGTTCGCGCTGTTCTCGGCTACGAACTCGCGCCAGCGGCCCGGCAGATCCTCATTGGCCGCCGCCTGCTTCACCTCCGGCAGCTGTTCGCCGACGACTCCGAGGTCGAGCGGCGGCAGCCCTACCTGAACCAGCGACACCGCGCCTACGGTTGGCAGTCGGGTGGGGGCGTAGACCGCGTGCAACGCGAAAGCGATCACGAAGGTCGCCAGCAGCGCCATGAGCGGCCGCGAGCCGATAACGGCGTTGAAGGCGCGCAGGAGCTTGTTCTTCTCCTCGCGGATCATCGCTTTGGCGTCGTTCAGGTCCTTCGGCTGGCGCATCGGGCTTCTCCCCACCGCCGCGAGCTTAGGCCGAGGCGCGTGACGCCGCTAGCGGTCCTCGCGCCGGGGTCGCTCCGCACCCAGGTCGGCCAAGCGGCGGAAGGCCTTGGCCCATTGCAGAAACCAGGCGCGTTCGCCAGGGCTGTCCGCGCTCTGGGCGAGCCGGGTCAGTTCCTCAGCGTTGTCGTTGGCCGCGTGCTGGCTGGTGCGGTTCTGCTGGTCCACGTGTCGCCCTCGTGGTCCCCCCCCCCGGCAGAGAAGCCGCCGGCCTATCAGGGGGTTCCGGCTCAAACTGCGGATGGCGCGGCCTGGGTCGCAGCCAGCCCGGTTTGGCGGGCCTTGCCGCCAACCTGGCCCTCTGCTACACGCGCCGGCTTCTTGGGTGGCCCGGCTAATGGCATGCCGTGGCGACCTATTTCGCGTGGGATTTCGGTCCCGCGCTTATCCAAATGAGGATCAAATGCCGAAACTGAAGACCAAGAGCGGCGTCAAAAAGCGCTTCAAGCTCACGGCCTCAGGCAAAGTGAAGGCCGGTCCCGCCGGCAAGCGCCACCGCCTGATCAGCCACAAAGCCAAGTACATCCGTCAAAACCGCGGCACCTCGGTGTTGGCCGAGCCCGATGCAAAGCGCATCAAGCTCTGGATCCCCTACGGCCTCGATTGATTTGACGGAGAACGAGACATGGCACGCGTTAAAGGTGGCGTGACGGCTCACGCCCGTCACAAGAAAGTATTGAAGAAGGCGAAAGGCTATTACGGCCGCCGCAAGAACACCTTCCGCACGGCGAACGCCGCGGTGGAGAAGGCCGGGCTCTACGCCTATCGCGACCGCAAGGCCAAGAAGCGCACGTTCCGGGCGCTCTGGATCCAGCGCATCAACGCCGCGGTCCGCGAAGAGGGCCTCACGTATTCGCGCTTCATCAGCGGGCTTGCGAAAGCGGGCATCGAACTCGACCGCAAGGTCATGGCCGACATCGCCATGAACGAGCCGGTGGCGTTCAAGGGCCTCGTCGCGCAGGCGCAAGCGGCGTTGAAGTAAGCATCGCTTTCATGAGCGCAAGAAAAGAGGGACGGAGCGTGAGCTCCGTCCCTTTCCGTTTCCGGAATTCGTCGTCTCAGTTCTCGATCGGATCCGACACGCGCATCCGGCCGACGGCGGCTTCGAATGCGGCTTGATCCGACGGCGTCAGCACGGCGCGGCCGGCGACGACGCCCATCGTCGTGTTCTGCATGACGAAATAGGTGGCGCCAGGCTCGATCTCGATACGCATCGTGTCGTTGCGGCCGATTTCGTATTCGTGGATGCCCGGCTCGGCGACGTGGACGAAATAGCGCGCGTTCGGCAGACGCCCGAGTGCGGCGTCGTTCTCGCGCACCGTGAAGCTCAGCGCTGCGCCGACGAAGCGGTTCGGGCGGAAGAACACGATCTGGCCTTTGCCTTCCGGCGGCGCGCTGATCATGCTGGGCAGCGCCGGGCCCACATTCGTCGTCTCATCCGCGGCCTGCTCTGGCGCGGCGGCGGTTTGCTCCGTTGCGGTTTGCTCCGCAGGCGCGGTCGTCGTGTCTTGAGCGAAAGCCACGCCGGCCATGGCGGCGGCGGCGACGCATGCCGCAAAGGCGCTGATTTTCCATTTCATTGCTGGTTCTCCCCACTGGTGGTTGGCGGCGTCGCCGCGGTTTGCTCCGCAGGCGCGGATATGGTTTCGGTCTGAGCGTTGGCCGAATTGAGTTCGGCCTCGGTCAGCGGAATCTGCACGTCTTCGGCGATGCGCGCGGTGCCGCGTGCGCCGACCGGGATTTGAATCTCGCCGCCCTGAATGAAGAGGCTGGCGACGCCGGCGTAAGGGATCATCGAGACGGCGAGCGCGGTGTTGGTGCGGTCGTCGCCGACGGCGGTGATCTGCATGCCGCGAATGCGCACGCGCTGGCCCCGCACTTCGATGAAGCGGCCGGAAACGATGAGACGGCCTTGCCGGCCGCCAAAGCCCGACGGGGTGGCGTCAATGACTTCGCCGCCGCCGATGGCGCCGATCGGTGCGATCTCGTGGCCGTCGACGAAAAGGGGGCTCAAGAGGCGCAGTCCGAACAGGTCGCCTTCGTTGCTGTCGTCGGAGCCGAGCGCGTCGGTGAGTTCGACCTCAACCACGGTCCCCGCCGGCAACCGTACCGCAGGGACCGGCGCCACCGCCATCTCGGCCACAGGCGCAACCGCCGTCTCGTTGCCGGCCGGCGACGTCGCTTCCTGCGCGCTGGCCCAGCCCGGCGCCGCCAGCAGCGCAGCGGCGATCACTGCAGCTTGCAGTTTCATAGCGTCCCCCCTTTCCCTTACGGCTAGCAGGGTGGTTTCGGGGGAACAAGCGGCAACCGAACGGTCGCTGCGGCCCGATCGCAAATTGCTTCGCGGGGCGGCCCTCCGCTAAACACCGCCGATGAACGGCCAAACCCTTGATCTCGCGGCGCTCGAACGCGACCTCGCAGCACGCATTACCGCCGCCAACGATGAGGCGGCGCTTGAGGCGTTGCGCGTGGAAGCCCTCGGCAAACAGGGCTCGATCTCGGCGCTGATGAAGTCGCTCGGGACCATGAGCCCGGAAGAGCGCAAGGAAGCCGGCCCGAAGCTCAATGGCCTGAAGGACCGCGTTACCGAAGCCATCGTCACCAAGAAGGCGACGCTCGCCGAAGCCGCGCTCGATGCGCAGTTGAAGGCCGAAGCGGTCGACGTGACGCTGCCGCCGATCCGCCCGCGCATCGGCACCATCCATCCGGTCTCGCGCGTGATGGAAGAGCTGGCGCTGATCTTCGGCGAGATGGGCTTCTCGGTTGAAGAGGGCCCCGACATCGAGAACGAATGGTACAATTTCTCGGCGCTCAACACGCCCGAGAAGCATCCCGCGCGCGATCTGCAGGACACGTTCTATCTGAGCGGCCGCGACGACGGCGGGCGCAAGCTGCTGCGCACGCAAACGTCGCCGGTGCAAATCCGCACGATGCAGAAGCAGAAGCCGCCCATTCGCATGATCTGCATGGGCCGCACCTTCCGGCGCGACAGCGACGCGACGCACACGCCGATGTTCCACCAGATCGAAGGCCTCGTCATCGACAAGACGTCGACCATGGCGGACTTGAAGGGCGTGCTGACCGCGTTCTTGAAAGCCTACTTCGAGACCGACGCGATCGAACTACGTTTCCGTCCGCACTTCTTCCCGTTCACCGAGCCGAGCGCGGAGATGGACGTGCGCTGCGATAGGAGCGGCGGCCAAACCAAGATCGGCGAAGGCGAAGATTGGCTGGAGCTCGGCGGCTGCGGCATGGTGCATCCGAACGTGCTCCGGAACTGCAATATCGATCCCAACGAATACCAAGGCTACGCCTGGGGCTTTGGCATCGACCGCATGGCCATGCTCAAATACGGCATGCCCGACCTCAGGCCCTTCTTCGACAGCGATACGCGCTGGCTCAAGCACTACGGCTTCAGCCCGTATCTGTTGCCCGGTCTCGCGCAGGGAGTGGGGCAATGAAGTTCACGCTCTCCTGGCTGAAGGATCACCTGCAGACCGATGCGGGCATCGACGAGATCGTCGAGCGCATGACCATGATCGGGCTCGAGGTGGAAAGCGTCGAGAACGCCGGCGAAAAGCTGAAGGCGTTCACGGTCGCGCGCGTGATCAGTGCGGCCAAGCACCCGAACGCTGACAAGCTGCAAGTCTGCCAGGTCGAAACCAAGCTCGGCACGCTGGAGATCGTCTGCGGCGCGCCGAACGCGCGCGCGGGCCTCGTCACCGCCTTCGCGCCGATCGGCACGTACATTCCGGGCTCCGGGATCACTCTGGAAGCGAAGCCCGTGCGCGGGGTCGTCTCCAACGGCATGCTCTGTTCGGGCGCCGAGCTTGAACTCGACACCGACGCGGACGGCATTCTCGAACTCGATCCGGAACTCAAAGTCGGCACGCCGCTGGCGGATGCGCTGAACCTGAACGATCCGGTGATCGATTTCGAAGTGACGCCGAACCGGCCCGATTGGCTGGGCGTGTGGGGCATCGCGCGCGATCTCGCCGCCGCGGGCGTCGGCAAGCTCATCACCAAGCCAGTGCTGCCGGTGCCGGGCCGCTACGCCTCGCCGATCAAGGTCGCGACCGAGAACCGCGACGCGTGTCCGGCCTTCGCCGGGCGCTACATTCGCGGCGTCAAGAACGTGCCGTCGCCGGCGTGGCTGCAGCAGCGCTTGCGCGCGCTGGGCATGAAGCCACGCAACGCGCTGGTGGACATCACCAACTACATCTCGCTCGACCGCTGCCGCCCGCTGCACGTCTACGACGCGGCCAAGCTCAAAGGCACGGTGCGCGCGCGCCTGGGCCGCGAAGGCGAGAGCTTCAAGGCGCTCGACGACAACGTTTACGAGATCGGTCCGGAGATGTGCGTGATCGCCGACGATCGCGCTGTGCTGGGCCTCGGTGGCGTCATGGGCGGCGTTGAGACCGGCTGCTCGGATGAAACAACCGACGTGCTGGTTGAGAGCGCGTATTTCGATCCGACGCGCACGCACGAGACTGGCCGCGCCACCGGCATCATCTCCGACGCGCAATATCGTTTCGCGCGCGGCGTCGATCCGGATTTCATGGTTCCCGGCATTGAACTCGCGACGCGCATGATCCTCGATTTCTGCGGCGGCGAACCGAGCGAGGTCATGGTCGCGGGCGAGCCGATCGCGCCGCCCAAACCGGTCATCTTCGATCCCGATCGCGTGCGTTCGCTTGCCGGCATCGACGTGAAGCCGACGCGCGTGCGCGCGGTGCTGAAGTCGCTCGGCTTCGAGACCAGCGCCGAAGGGGAATCGAAAAAGCTCATCGTCGAGCCGCCGTCGTGGCGGCGCGACATCGACGGCCCCGCCGACCTCGTCGAAGAAGTCGCGCGTATCGAGGGCTTCGACAAAATGCCGATGGCCGATCCGCCGCGCGCGCAAGGTTATCGCGCGCCGCCCGCAAGCGTCGGTGAAAGCCGCGCCCGTGTCGGCCGCCGTGCGGCGGCAGCGCTCGGCTATAACGAGGCGCTGACCTGGAGCTTCATGCCGCGTGCGCACGCGCGGGCGTTCGGCGGCGGGAGCGATGACCTCGTGCTCGCCAACCCGATCGCAGCCGAACTCGATTGCATGCGGCCGTCGTCGCTGCCGAACCTGCTGGCAGCCGCGCAAGCCAACGCCAATCGCGGTTTCGACGATGCGCGCCTGTTCGAGGCGGGTCCCGTTTATCGCGGAGACGCCGCTGATGCGCAGGAGCGCACAATCGCCGCTGTCTGGCGCGCGCGTCCGCCGCGCCATTGGCGCGCCGCGCCGCAGCCCGACATTTTCGACGTGAAGCGCGACGTGCTCATGGTGCTCGAAGCCATCGGTGCGCCGGTGGCGTCCCTGCAAACTTCTGGCGATACGCCCGCTTGGTGGCGCCCGGGCCGCTCCGGGGCATTGCGCTTGGGTAACAAGACGCTCGCAGTATTCGGTGAAATCCATCCGCGCACGCTCGCCGCGCTCGATGTTGAAGCGCCCGCGCTGGCGTTCGAGATTTTCGTCGACGCTTTGCCGGCGCCACGCGCCAAAGCCGGCCGCGCCAAGCCGCCGCTCGAGAAGCTTGATCTGATGCCGCTGTCGCGCGATTTCGCCTTCGTGGTCGATGATGCGGTCTCCGCCGCTGACGTTGTCCGCGCCGCGCTTGGCGCCGACAAGGCGCTGATCAGCGACGTGGCGTTGTTCGACGTCTATCGCGGCGAGCGCATGCAGCCGGGCAAGAAGAGCCTCGCCATCGAGGTAACTTTACAGCCACGCGACAAAACGCTGACCGACGGGGACATCGAAGCGGTGAGCGCCAAGATCGTGAGCGGCGTCATGAAAGCGACGGGCGGGACGCTGCGCGGCTAGTCCCGCTGCAGCGAGCGGATCGCCGCATTCCCCGCCGCCACGCTTCGTCCCGCCGCGATCAGCGCATCGACGCGCTCGCGCGGCAGCGAGACGTCCGTCGCCGTGTCGATCAGGGCTCGTTGCTGGGCTTCGTCCAGGTCGCGCAGCGAGATCGTCTCCAGCGAGAGGTCGATCGCGTTGCAGTCCCAGCCGCCGCCGGCGCCGCGCAGCGCCGCGAGTTGTTCAGGTGAAAGCGCACAGCGCACGGATTGCAGGTCGGTGCGGAGATCGCGCAGCGAGCCTGCAAACGCGTCCAGCGCCGCACGCTTGGCGGCGTCGGTCGAGGCGTCGAGCGGCGCATAGACCATTTCATAGCCGCCGAGATCGCCGGCGCGCTGCTGAAACGTGCGCGGCCGCTCGCGCTCGCTGTTGACTACGAGGAACAAGATGCGCCGCGCCTGCACCGCTTCGCGCACCGTAAGCGGCGCTGGCGCGGGGCCCGCGGCGCGCAGAATGGAAAGACTGGTGACGCCAAAATTATCGATGACGCCGCCGTCGGCGAGATAGAGGAAGCGCTGGTCCGCCGGTGATGCGCCGGCGTAATTCTCGAATGCGCGTCCGGTTGCGCGCACAAGCTCCGGCGCGGCGCGATCGGCGCGCACGCGGCCCACCCAGGCAGGCGCCTGGCAATCGCGGCCATGCGATTGCAGCAAGACCGGCCGGAACGCCACCGGCACCGCCATCGAAGCCGACACCGCGTCGGCGACGCGAATGTTTGCGAGGTCGCTGCAGATCGCGTCGAAGAACACCGGCGTGAATGCGAACGGCGTGGAATTGTAGATGTCGGTCGCATTGATGACGACACGCGGCCCGCGTCCCATCTCTCCCATGCGCGCGCCGTGATAGAGATGTTCGTCGAGCCAGTCGGCGCCGGCGTCCGGCCGGTTCATGCCGCCGCGTACTGCGCCGAACCACGCCGATGGCGACGAGAGTCCATTGAGCCGCCAGCTTTGATCCAGGTAGGCGGCGCGAAAGGCGTCCAGGCCTTCGTCGCCATGCAGCCCGTAATAGGCTGCGAGCACTGCGCCGCCGGAGACGGCGGTCACCAGCGCGACGTGTTCGCTGAGCGGACGTCCGTCGCGACCGGGAGTCTCGCGCAGATATTGCAGCACGCCCAGTTCGAACGACGCCGCGCGCGCCCCGCCGCCCGAGAGCGCCAGCACGATAAGATCCTCACCCTGCGCCTGCCGCGCCTCGACGGGCGCACGAAATCCCGAAAGCGGCGCATTGATGGGGGCCATCGCCGTGGCGCACGCGCTGAGCGCGATCATCAGAAGCAGTGGCAGGACCCGCATAGGTCAGCTTCCGCATGCTCAGACCGAGATGGCAAGGGATTACTCGCCAGGATCAGGCTGGCGCCGACTGGATTGGCTCGGAGGAGAGGCTAATCTCGGATGCGGGAGATTCTCATGCAAGCGTGGATCATGCTCGCCGCCGCGGGCGCCTTGGAAATCGTGTGGGCCGTCGGACTTAAGTACACCGAAGGCTTCACCAAAACCGTGCCCTCGACCATCACCATCGGCGCGATGATCGCTTCGATTTACCTGCTGTCGCTTGCCGCGCGCACGCTGCCAATCGGCACTGCATACGCGGTTTGGACCGGCATCGGCGCGGTCGGGGCGGCGCTTCTGGGCATTATGCTTTTCTCGGAAAGCGCCAATCTCATCCGCCTCGGTTGCATTGCGCTCATCGTGGCGGGGATTGTGGGCCTGAAACTTTCCACGCCCGGCTGAACCGGCTTTGCCGGGCTCGCGTGCGAGGCTAAATTCGCAGCCGAGTCTGGGAGAGCCGCTTTGCCGCTGATCAAGCGCAAGCACGCAACGATCAAGGCCTACATTCACGACTGGCTGGAGCCCGACCAGCCGGGCGCTCTAAATCTCTTCTCCGGCATGATCATATTGCTCGTGCTGGTGAGCTTGGCCTCGCTCGCGCTTGAGACCGAGGCCATCCGCGGCGATACCCCGCTCGACGCGGACGTGAAGCCGATCGTGATGGGTGTGAACGCCGTCGTGCTCTGGGCCTTCGCGATCGAGTTTCTGCTGCGCTTCTGGTCGGAAGGCGAAAACCCCGAACACAAGGGCATCCTCGGGCGCATCAGGTTCCTCTCGCAGCCAATCACCATAGCCGACGTGCTGGCGTTCTTGCCCGAACTAATGGTGTTTCTTTTTGTGCCGACTTTGCACGGCGGCTGGCTTGCGGCGCTACGCGCGCTGCGGCTCTTCCGGCTGTTCAAGCTTGCGCGTTACGTGCCGGCGTTTGCGATTGTGGGCGCCGCAGTGCGGCGTGCTGCGGCGCCGCTGGCGGCCGCGCTCTGTGTCGCCGGCGCCCAGCTCTATATCGCTGCAATGATGCTCTACTTCATCGAAGGCGACACCAAGCCCGCTCAATTCGGGTCGATCGTGCGCTCGATGTGGTGGGCGATCGTGACCCTCACCACGGTCGGTTACGGCGATGTCTATCCGGAGACCGTGCTCGGGCGCATCGCGGCTGGTCTCGTTGCGCTTGCCGGCATCGGCATCGTGGCGATGCCCACGGGCATTCTGGCCTCTGCGTTTGCGGAAGAGTTCCGCGAGCGTCACGAAGCCGCCGAGCGCGAGAAGGCCGACAGGCGAGTGCAGAAGTAGGCGGGCCGCCGGCGCGGGCCGGCGGCCGAAGCCGTCAGCGCGTCGGGTAGCTCGCTTCCACACGCGGCGGCGGGCGCGAGAGATTAAGCCGCCGGCGCTCGGTCATGCGGCCGTTCTCCAGTCCGCCCTCGATCACTTCCGTCGCCGAGAGGGCAAACACGCGGCCACCCGTGAAGATCGCGCGCGAATTGCCGTACCAGTCGATGCACGACACTTCGCAGCGATAACTCGGATCTTGTGCGTTGGGTGTGGCGCGCAGCGCGCCGATGTCGCCCAGCGCGCCGTCCGACGCCACCGACAGGAAGGAAAGGTCGGAGGCCTGGCTGCGGAAGAACCAGCGGCCGCCTTCCTTGACGCGCTGCACGGTCGGCAGCCCCATGAGGCCGTTGCCGTCCTGGCCGACGAGGGCGTTGAACGCGTGTGAGCGGTTCTCCGATTCATAGCGCCCGCGCAGCACGCGGGTATCGACGATGCGCGGGCGCGCTGCGCCGAGATCGAGCAGTGAGACGCTCAGTCCTTCTTCGCTGCGATAGCCGGTCAGGACGATGTCGCCGCCGGCGCGTTCGATGCGGAGCACGCCGTGCGGCGCCTCCAGCACTGTCGGCTGCGTCGGCCGCGTCAGCGGCACAGCGACCACGCGTCCGGTCACGGTCTGACCTTGCGGCGGATAGGAGCTGTGGCTCGGGCGTGCTCCGTAGACGAGATAATCGGAGGTGAAGCGCGGTTCGTACTGGCTCGATCCCGGATCCGGCGTGCGCACATAGGCATTCTGCGGCGCCTCGTGCGGCGTCACGGCGAGCCCGTCCAGCGGCATGTGGAAGTAGCGCAGATCGACGCCGCTGGGACGCGCGCCGCCGCCCTGGCAGGCGCCGGCGTTCACATCGACGAGCGCGCGGAACTCGCCGCCCGCGGCGTCAAGCGCGAACTGGTTGATCGGCTGGCCGCGCGTAAACGCGACGCGCGGCGTGGCGCCGTCGAGCGGCACTTGATAAAGCGTCGCCTGGCTCGCGAGCTCGGTTTGCGCGGCGCGGTCGTAGCAATCGGCCCAGCCCGGCGTCACCCAGAGATAGATGTCGTTGGTCGAGACGAAAAATTCGCGTTGCTGCTGGCCGACGAATGCCGTGGTGCGGCACTCGAACTCATCGCCGGAACGCAGATCGCCCAGCGGACACACCGACACCGAATGCACCATCGGCGCATAGGTCGTGCGCAGCGGCTTGTAGATATCGCGTGCGTCGAAGAGCGGGCGCCCGCTCGTCGTCACCGCGCGCTGATCGCCGTCGCGGATCCAGCGGCGGATGAGCGGCCATTGCATCGGTCGCGTCGGGTTCACAGAACGCACGTCGAGCGGCGTGTAGATGACGAGGTTGCCGTTCACCAGACGCGTCGCGTAGTTCTCGGTGTCGTAATAGTCGTTCGAGGAAATGTAATAGACCGCTTCGCGCGCCAGCTGGCCTTCGTCGTTCAGCGTGAAGATCGAGATTTCGGACGCCTGATCGCGGTATGAGTAGCCGGTGACGAGGATGCGGTTTCCGCTCGTCAGCATTTCGTCGTACCACATTTGATGCCCGGGGCTGCGGTAGACGTTCATGCGCGAGGTGAGCGTCAGGCCCGGTTCGCCGCCAGGGCGGGTGTCGGTCACGAACAGACGCCCATCCTGGAGGACGATCAGGAAGCGGCCGATCTGCTTGACGATTCCGCCTTCGTCGACGCCTTGCGTTTGCACGTTGGTGACGCTCTCGCCCTGCGGCACGCTCACGTCGGCGGCGCGCTGCGCAGCGGGCGCCGCGAATTCAGCGACTGCGCCAGCAACCGCCGGAGGCGGCGGAGGCGGCGGGGGCGGCGCCGGCACCGCGTCGTTATATGCGCCGGTGGCGTATTCGTCGCGCGCGCCGGCGCGCCGCACCGAGGCGACGTAGCGCATGAACTCCTGTTCGCTCGAAAAGCGCTCCAGGCTTTGCCAGACGGGCGGTCGCTGCGCTTCCGGCGTTTGCGCCGGCCCCTTAGAAGGCTGCGCCGCCGCAGAGCCTACGCACGCTACGAAAGCCAATCCGGCCAACCAACGCCAATGCATGCGCATCCCTCCCGCTGCACGAGCTTCAACTCGGCAGGTCAATTGTGGCGGCTTAACGCAGAAACCGCGTCACGCCCGCGAAATCGCGTTCAACTAGAAGGGATTGAGACGTCTGTTGCGCGAATACGCCAGGTAACCCACGTTGGCGCCCAAGCGGAAACCCACGCCCGCACGCATCGGCGCCAGCGTGATGTTGTTGCGCCGCTGATAGTTCACGCCGACGCCGCCGACGAAATAGGCCGAGCCATCGACGCCCGGATAGCGATGATAAATCTGATCCGGATTGCTCATGTTATAGACCAGCGTGAAGACGCGCGCGGCGTTGCCGCCAGTGTCGAAGCCGATGGACGGACCCTGCCAGTAAACGCGCGGGGTGCCGCTGCGTCCCTTCAAATGCAGATAACCGTCGCCGTAGCGCAACCCGACGCCAATGGCGCCTGACCCTTCGTTGCCTTCGATATAGCCGTTGGGTCGCCCCAGATCCTCGAACACGTGATCCACGACAGTCGCTACGCCTTCCGCGCCGGCGCCGAAGAAACGCTGCGCGGCCGAGAGGATTTCATCGCGGGAATAGGTCTGCGACGCCTGCGCCAGCGCAACGCTGGGGAAGAGGGCGGAAGCGCCGAGACCGGCGGCCAGGGTGCGGCGGGAAAGGTCCGACATGGGAGCAGCCTCCAAAAACCTCGCCCCGCCAATCTAGGCGCGGCGAAACGCAAGTGCGAGGGGGCGAGCTTGGCGCGAAGGCGAATTTCCGTGTGTGACCCTGGTCGCTGGCGGAACGTTAGGCCCCGAGCGAAGCGCCTTCTTCCATGCGCCCGATGGCGAAGAAGCGGTCGCGCCGCTGCAGCCGCAGTTCCTGGGCGGTCTTGCCGGCAAGCGCATCGAGGGCTGCCGCAACGGCGGCGCCTACTGTCGCCACCGCCGCACCCGGCTCGCGGTGTGCGCCGCCCACGGGTTCGGAGATCACGGAATCCACCACCTTGAGCTCAAGCAAATCCTGCGCGGTGATCTTCAGCGCGTTCGCGGTGTCCTTCACCCTATCCGGCCGCGGCTCGTCGCCGTCCTTCTTCTTGTAGAGAATAGACGCCGCGCCTTCCGGCGAGATCACCGAATAGATCGAGTGCTCCAGCATCAGCACGGTGTTCGCCGCAGCGATCGCGATGGCGCCGCCGGAGCCGCCTTCGCCCGCGATCACCGCCACCATCGGCACGCCCAGCGTAAGGCAGCGTTCGGTCGAGCGCGCGATGGCCTCGCCCTGTCCGCGTTCCTCAGCGCCGATGCCTGGATAGGCGCCAGCAGTGTCGACGAAGCTCACCACCGGCAGCGAGAAGCGCTCGGCCAGGTCCATCAACCGCACGGCTTTGCGATAGCCCTCAGGCCGCGCCATGCCGAAATTGTGCTTGAGTCGCTCTTGCGTGGTGCGGCCTTTTTCGTGGCCCATAACAAGCGCGGGGCGACCCATGAACTTGCCCAAGCCGCCGAGAATGGCGGCGTCCTCGCCGTAATTCCTGTCGCCCGAGAGTTCGACGAAGTCGGTCACCAGCGACGCCACGTAGTCGCGAAAGCGCGGCCGCTCCGGGTGCCGCGCGACCTGCGTCTTCTGCCAGGCGTCGAGCTTGGAATAGATGGCGGCGAGCTGGCTCTCGGCCTTGGTCTTCAGCCGGCCCAGTTCCTGGCCCTGGCTGATGGCGTCCGCGCCCGACGCCTCGGCAAGCGCCTGCAATTCCTCGATCTTGGCTTCGATCTCGGCAACAGACTTTTCGAAGTCGAGATAGGTGCGCAACGGGGGCTCAGTCCCAGACCCCGGGCAGGGCCCGGAAAGGGCCGGACAATACCCACCGGAAGCTTTGCATCAAGGTAAAGCCCCAGGGGAGCTAGCCCGATTGCGCGTCGGCCCGGCTCGGATCATGCTGCAAATGCGAACAGAACAGGATCAGAGCGCCCGATGAAGCCACCCCGCCAATTCTTCGCGCCCCTGGCGAGCGGTGCGCCCCAGCCCATGCGTGAGCTGCCGGTGGCGCTTGAGCGGATGATCCATTTCGTTCCGGCGCACCAGGAGAAGCTGCGGGCGAAGGTCCCCGAACTGGCCACGCAGGTCGACGTGGTGTTGGCGAACCTCGAGGACGCCATACCCGCCGACGCCAAGGACGCCGCCCGTTCCGGGGCGATCGAGATCGGCCAGAAGGTCGATTTTACGAAAACCAACACCGGCTTCTGGTGCCGCATCAACGCGCTCAATTCGCCGTGGCATCTGGACGACGTCACGCAGCTCGTCGCCGCCATCGGCGACAAGCTCGACGTCATCATGGTGCCGAAGGTCGAGGGCCCGTGGGACATTCACTATATGGATCAGCTCTTGGCGCTGCTGGAAGCCAAGCACAGCGTGAAGCGCCCGATCATGCTGCACGCGATCCTCGAAACCGCGCAGGGCGTCGCCAATGTCGAAGCCATCGCCGGCGCCAGCCCACGCATGCACGGCATCTGCCTCGGCCCCGCCGATCTCGCCGCCTCGCGCAAGATGAAGACGACGCGCGTCGGCGGGGGACACCCCGGCTACAAAGTCATCTCCGATCCGGTTGAAGGTGAAGCCACGCGCGCGTCAGCGCAGCAGGATCTCTGGCACTACACCTTCGCGCGCATGGTCGACGCGTGCGTCATGCACGGCATCAAGCCGATGTACGGGCCCTTCGGGGACTTCGCCGACGCCGCCGCCTGCGAACAGCAATTCCGCAACGCGTACCTCATGGGCTGCGTCGGCGCTTGGACGCTGCATCCGAGCCAAATCGCCATCGCCAAGAAAGTGTTCACGCCGGACGTCGAAGACGTGAAGCTCGCCAAACGTATGCTCGATGCCATGCCGGACGGCACCGGCGTCGCCCTGGTCGACGGCAAGATGCTGGACGACGCGACCTGGAAGCAGGCCAAGGTGATCGTGGATCTGGCGAAGCTCGTGGCGGAAAAAGAGCCGGAGATGAAGGCGGCTTACGGGCTCTAGCCGCACACACAGAACACGCTTCCCGGACGCAGTCCCGGCGAAAGCCGGGGTGCGATCCGGGACCCATGTTTGAGGCAAGCACAACCAACGCCGGCGTTCGCCCCACCGGTGGGTCCCGGCTCTTCGCCCGCTTTCGCGGGCGCGCGGCCGGGAAGCGTGGAGTGGGTTACGCCCAGCGATGTCGGCCCGTGTCCCCCGTCACAGCGCCCGGCGCCAACCCCTCCCATCTTCATCTCAGGGGCAGGGGAGACGGTTTGGGAGAAGCAACGATGTTCCGAGCGATGTTCACGGGTTTGATCGCGGCGACGGTCGTCTATTTCGGCGGTATGGCCTCGATCGGCACGCACGCTCCGCAGCACTACGTGTCGGCGCGGATCAACTAGCCTTCAGTCCGCGCAACACGTCCTTACCCACCCAGCGCTCAGCGGCGACATCGGAGGCCGCGAGCCGGGACGCCACCTCACGCGCAGCGGCGCGCAATTTCGGGCTCTTCTTGCCGCCGAGGGATCGAAGCGCCCACGACACGCCCTTCTTCACGAAATTCCGCTCATCGCTCGCCGCCTTCTCGATGAGCGGCAGCAGCTTCAAGAATTTCGCGTCCGGCGACCCCTTATCGTGCAGGCACACGCACGCATACAGCACCACGCCCGCGCGCTTCACCCATTCGTCCTTCGACTTCGTCCATTTCGGAATCTTCGTCCATGCGTGCGGCGTCTGATCCCAGAGCTTGAAGCAGACCGTGTCGACGACGCCCCAATTGTCGAAGTCCTTGCACCACGCATCCATCTGCGCCGGCGTGACGAGGGCAGGGTCCTCCACCATCGATGCAAGCAAACGCGCTTCGTACCAGCCGCTCTTCCACAGCGCCGCCGCGAGCGCGTGATCCGTGCCGCAGCTCTTGGCGATGGCGAGGATGTTGGCCATCCGCACGCCCCACGCCTTCTTCACGACAATGCCGTAGCGCTCGCTCATGTCGCGCCGGAATTGCGGATCGGCTTTCTTCTCCAGCGTGCGCAGGACGTCTTTCACCTCATTCGCCTTCGCCGGCGATTTCTTCTTCGCAGTTTTCTTTGCGGCGGCCATCAGAGCAACTTGATCCAGGCGCGAACTAAAGCTTCGAACGCCTTGCGGTTGGCGGCGATGTCGCGGCCGGCGCCGAGCGTCACCATGGCGCGATCCTTTGCGAGCCACTTCAGTAGGCCGGCAGGGTCGGGGATCTTGCCTTCGACGGAAATGCCTTTCGCCTTGGCGCCGAAATGGAAAATGAGCTCGACGCGCTCTTTGGCGCGTACATTGAAGGTGGCGAAATAGTCGCTCGTCGCGAAGCTCGGCACGTTCCACTTGATGCCATCGCTGATCTTCGGGCTGACGCCCAGAATGATCAGGCGCACCGCCGCGATTTCTTTCTTCAGCGGGTGATCGAGCGCCTTAAGATAGGCCTCCACCGCCGCGTCGTTGCGCGCCGGCGCCGCCTTTTTGCCCGGCGCCTTCTTTGCAGATGTCTTCCTAGCCGCCGGCATCACGCCGCGTCCGCCGCCGCTTCCATATCGGCGATGATGATCTTCGACATCTTGAACATCGCCTGCATCGCCCGCTCGCGCCGGCCGGCGTCTGCATCGCTCAGGAGCTGCATCAGCCGCTTCGGCACGATCTGCCAGGAGACGCCGAACTTGTCCGTCAGCCACGCGCAGCGGCTTTCCACGCCGCCATCGTCGATGAACTTGTTCCAGTAGCGATCGACCTCCGCCTGATCCTCGCAATCGATCATGATCGAGAACGCTGGCGAGTGCTGGTACATCGGCCCGCCATTGAGCGCACTGAAGCGCACGCCGGCGAGTTCGAAAACGGTGACCACGGGATTGACCGAGATCACCTTCGAGTTCGGCACGATCTCGCAATAATAGCGCGCCATTTCTTCCGCCTTGCCGTCCGACCAGAGGAAGGGCGTGATTTTCTGTACTGCCATGTCCGTTCCTCCTTAGGCCGCTTGCTTGCTGAAAATGTCGTCGAGGCGGAGGTAATTGACCTCCATACCGTCCGCCATGCCGGTCGCGACCGCTTCATCGCGCGCTTCTTTCGAGACGAACGTCATCGTGTTGACGAGCGTGGTCACGCCATTGGTTTCGCTGAGTTCGAGCGTGATCACGCATGGATCGCCAACAGGCATCGCATAATCCGTATCGCCCGGATCGAAGTACTGATCATGCACGAGCCTGGAGGGCGCTTTGACTTCGCTGAACGTGCCGTAGAAACCAAACTCGGCGCGGTCTGCTTTGCTGCGCCAGCGCCAGCGATACGTGCCGCCTTCGCGCACATCCATCTCGCAGGTGGGCAGCGTCCAGCCCGGATAGCCGGTGCACCATTTCTGCATCAGCTCAGGCTTGGTGTGCGCGTCCCAAACCAGCTGGCGCGGTGCGTTGAACCTGCGGACGACGCGCACTTCGCGATCGCTCGGTTGTGAAACTTCGATGGGCATCGTCGTTTCTCCCTCAGGCGGCCGCTTTGAACATGTCGTCCAGGCGCACGTAGCCGATCTCCATGCCGTCGGTCATGCCGGTGCTGACGGCGGCGTCGCGGATGGCCTTGGACGCGAACAGCATGGTGAGCGTCAGCGTGGTGACGCCGTTGGCTTCGCTGAACGCCGTCGAAATGATCGCCGGTTCGTCGGGGTTCATGGAGCCGCCGACATCGCCCGGATCGTAGGTCTGCGTGTGTGCAAGCTTCGAGGGCTTCGCGACTTCGGTGAAATCGCCGAAGAAGCCGAACTGCTTGCCGCCGTCGACGCTACGCCAGGCCCAGCGATAAGCGCCGCCGACGCGCACATCCATCTCGCACACCGGCATCGTCCAACCCGGGGGCCCAAGCATCCACTTCTGGATCAGCTCCGGCTTCGTGTGCGCGTCCCACACCAGTTGGCGCGGCGCGTCGAATGTACGGACGACACGCACTTCACGGTCGCTCGGCTGGGTGACTTCGATCGGCTTGGGCATTGTCTTCTCCTTGGATCCCACGTTTCGCTGTTATTTCTTGCTGCGTTTGCGCTTGGCGCCGGGTTTGGCCTTCAGTTCTTCCAGAAGCGCATCGAGCCGCTGGTAATTGGCTTCCCAAATCGCCTTGTGGTGTTCGAGCCAGTCGATCGCGCCGGCCATGACCTCTCCTTCGAGCTTGCGTGGTCGCCGCTGCGCGTCTTGGCCGATCGAGATGAGCCCTGCGCGCTCCAGCACTTTGAGGTGCTTGGAGATCGCCGGCTGGCTCATGTCGAACGGCGCGGCCAGTTCGGTGACCGACGCTTCCCCCTCGGCCAGCCGCGCCAGGATTGCGCGCCGCGTAGGGTCCGCGAGGGCCATGAATGTGGCGTCGAGCTGGGCGGAAGCGAGCATTATATAACCAGATAGTTGGATAACGAGATGGTTATGTACAAGCAAGGAGCCGGCGTCAATAGGGTTTTGCGGCAGAGGGCCGATCAGCTTGAGTTCCACGGCAGGTCTGTGCGAACTGCGCGGATGAACCTCAAAGCCCTCGCCGCCGCACTCGCGCTCCTTTCGCTCGCCCCCGCCGCCTCAGCCCAGGACGCCGGCGTCAGCCCAAGCGATCGCGCGCGCATTCAACGCATTCTCCGCGCGACGCCACTGATCGACGGCCATAACGATCTGCCCTGGGCCATCCGCGACGATCATGGCGGGCGGCTGGAAGACATCGATCTCACGCGCGACACGCGCACGCTGACGCCGCCGCTGCAGACCGACATTCCGCGCCTGCGCGCAGGCGGCGTCGGTGCGCAATTCTGGTCGGTCTATGTGCCGGCGAGCTTGAAGGGCCTCGACTCCACGCAGGCCGTCTACGAACAGATCGACCTCGCCCACCGCATCATCGCGCGTTATCCGCGCGTGTTCGAGTTTGCCGACAGCGCCGCCGACATCGTTCGTATCCATCGCGCCGGCCGCGTCGCCTCGATGTTCGGCATCGAGGGCGGGGAGGCGATCAACGAGAACCTGGCGCTGTTGCGCCAATTCCGCCGCGCCGGCGTCCTCTACATGACGCTCACGCACTCCACCACGATCGGCTGGGTCGACAGCGCAACCGATGCGCCGCGCAATGGCGGGCTCTCGCCGTTCGGCGAGCAAGTCGTTCAGGAGATGAACCGCATCGGCATGCTGGTCGATCTTTCGCATGTGAGCGCCGAAGCCATGCGTGACGCACTGCGTGTCAGCCGCGCGCCGGTGATCTTCTCGCACTCCAGCGCCTTCGCGCTCGATCAGCATCCGCGCAACGTGCCCGACGACGTGCTGCAACTTGTGCGCCAGAACGGCGGGGTAGTGATGGTCAATTTCAACGCCGGCTTCGTCAGCGAAGAATTCCGGCAATGGAACGGGCGCCGCTCCGGCGAAGAGCAGCGCCAGAAGAACCTCAATCCCGGCGATCCCGCCGCTGCCGCCGCCGGCCTCGCGGAATGGGAGCGCGCCAATCCGAAGCCCGTCGTCACCGTGCAGCAGGTGGCTGACCATATCGAACACATCGTCCAAGTCTGCGGTCATGACTGCGTCGGCTTCGGCGGCGACTATGACGGCGTCACAGACCTGCCGCGCGGCATGGAGGGCGTCGACGGTTACACGCCGGTGCTCGCTGAACTCATGCGCCGTGGCTGGAGCGACGCCGATCTGGCCAAACTCGCCGGCGGCAACCTCTTACGCGTGTTGCGGCGCGCCGAAGCAGTGGCGGGCGGACGCTAACAAAAGCGAAACCGCAGGCCGGGCTCAGGCGTTCCTCCGCCAGAGGTTCCCATGCTCGGCATCCTGCGCGCCATTCCGCTTCTTGTTTTTCCGGCTCTTCTTTACGCCGCCGTCGCCATGACGATGCCGCATGAGGCCGTGCGCGCCTCGCTCGATCAGACCTTCGTCGCGTTCAATCTCCCGAGCGGCGCCTTCTTTGAGGTGACCCGCGGTCACGCAATGACCATGCTGGCGGCAGGCTTGCTGTTCATCGAAGTGATCAAGTCCACGCAAGCCAACACGGCCTCGCTGGTCGAGAACGGGCTCGCCTTCGTGGCGTTCACCGGATCGTTCATCATGTTCTTGCTGAACCCGTCGTTCGGCACGATCGAGTTTGCGCTCATCATGGTGATGATGCTGATCGACTTCATGGCGGGCTTCATCGTGATGGTGGTGAGCTCCCGCCGCGACGTCTCGTACAACCCGGTCTAGCGCGGGCGGTTGTCGAGAAGCGTCAGCAAGCCCAGGAAGCTCACGATCGTGAACCAGATGAAGATGAGGAAGAAGCCTATCCCGGCAAGCCAGAGGATGGGGAAGCCGACCAGCACCAGCGTCAGGATGCCGCCGACGATCGACACCAGGATCAGCGCCACCGTCCACCAGAAGGAGGTGAACCAGATCTTGACCTGGTAGTCCAAGTGCGAACGCGCCAACGGTCCTGCACCATCGCGCGCCGAAAGCGCCACGATGATGCCGATAAGCGCGAACACCGCCGCGCTCGGTATCGAAAGCAGGTAGAGGATGTAGACGAGCATGGCCGAGCCGCGGCCGGGCTCCACGGGCGAGGAGGGCGGTGTCATGGGCCTACGCATCGCACCGCCCGCCGCTTCGTTCAAGCGGGTACCCGCTCCGCCGGGACGTCAGCGCCGCCGCCGCGCCAGCGGGTGTTTAGTTTCGACCAGCGTCTTCAGCCGGCCTTCGGCGACGTGCGTGTAAATTTGCGTCGTTGCGATGTCGGCGTGTCCGAGCAGCGTCTGCACCGTGCGCAGGTCCGCGCCGCCCTCGACCAGGTGCGTCGCGAACGCGTGCCGCAGCACGTGCGGAGAGACGCGCGCGGCATCGAGGCCGGCTCTGACCGCCGCCGCTTCCAGAATCTGCGCCACGCGCCGGCGAGTCAGCTTGCCGTCCGCGGCGCTTGCTGAGGGAAACAGCCAGCGCGCCGCTTTTTCGCGGCGGGCGTCTTCCTTCGGCAGCAGCCGCTCACGCTCCTGCATATGCGCCGCCATCGCGGCGAGCGCGGGGCGTCCCAGCGCAACGATGCGCTCCTTGCCGCCCTTGCCCTCGACCACCATGTGCGGTTGCCCCGCCTTCGCGGCGCGCAGCGGCAGCGACACCAGTTCGCTGACCCGTAGCCCAGCCCCGTAAAGAAGTTCGATCAGCGCCTTGTCGCGGGCGCTTTCGGCGGCCTCGATCAGGCGCGCGATCTCATCGCTCGCCAGCGTCTTGGGCAGCGCCCGCGCGCGTTTGGGCGCGTCGAGACGCGAGGTCGGGTCGTCGCCACGGATATTCTCCGAAAGCAGGAACCGATAGAATTGCCGGAGCGCCGAAATGCGGCGGCGCGCGGTCGCCGGCGCCAATCCCCGCTTCGCCAGGCCGGCCACGTAGCCTTCGATCACCTCGGCGCCTGCGGGCCCAAGGCCGCCGCGCACGTGTTCGCGCGCATCTGCAAGATCGCGCGCATAGGCGTCCAGCGTATTGACGCGCGCGCCGCGCTCGGCGGAGAGCATTTCCAGGAAGTTCTCGATGAGCGCCGCGTCGTTCATCGTCTTCCCATAATCGCAAAGCGCTTAACGGCGCCTAAAGCGGAACAATCGGCCGCGGCCTCCGTTCGCGATGCAGTCCCGAAGGAGCGTCCCATGGCCAGCGAAAGCGAAATCCGGTCGAAGTTCTGGAAGTCACTGAAATCCGATCGGACGCTGATGCTTGGCATCCTCGGCTCGGAAAATCACGCACAGCCGATGACGGCGCAGATGGAAGGCGATGAAGACGGCCCGATCTGGATATTCACCGCAAAGGACACCGACTTGGTGAAACAGATCGGGCAGGGCGCGCGCGGTATGGTGCAATTCGTGTCGAAAGGGCACGACCTCTTTGCGTGCTTTGACGGCGAGCTGTCGCTGTCTACGGATCGGTTGGTGATCGACAAGCTTTGGAGCCCGTTCGTGGCCGCATGGTTCGAAGGCGGCAAGGACGATCCGAAGCTGCAGCTTATCCGCATCGACCCGGGGCCCGCGCAAATCTGGCTGAACGAGAACAGCCTTTTCAGCGGCGTCAAGCTGCTGCTGGGCCGCGATCCGAAGAAGGAATACGCCGGCAAGACCGCCGACACCGATCTCGGCGGCGCGCGGCCAAGCTGAATGCGCTAGGCGCTCACGGCGGGTCGTTCGGCAGCGAGAACTGGCTCACGAAGTCCCAAATGACTTCGCCCGCGTTGATGTCCATGTTGGTCACGCCGAGGCCCTGCAGGCCGTTGACGCCTGGCCAAGTGTGGCCGCCGCCTTCGATGCGCCAGAATACGATCGGCGCATCCGCCGGACAGCCGCGCGGGGTGAAGCGGATGATGTGGGTGCCCGGCGTCCTGTTTTCCGGGAAGGTCGCCGTTTCACCCGACATTGAGCAGCCGTTGCGGCGGATGAAGAAGGCGACGACCTCCTGTGTCGGAAGCGCGATCCGGATCGGATCGCCGCCCTGACCGTCGGGGATGAACACACCGGTGTAGGGCACGCTTGCATCGGCGGTGCCATGCATCAGCAGGAACGGTGCGGCGCGCCCGCTGCGGCACGCAGGCATTATTTCAGGATAGAGTGAGCCGCTAACCTCGGCCAAAGCCGCGAACGTATCCGTGCCGGAACAGGCCATGCGGATGGTCATGAAGCCGCCATTGGAGAAGCCGGTGAGATACATGCGGCGCGGGTCGATATTGAGATCGACGCGCAGCTGCTTCATCAGGTCTTTCAAGAACTGCACGTCGTCTTGCGGCAGCACGGCGCGCTGACCGCCGACCATGCGGCTGCGGCGGCCGACAAGATCGAACTGCGCGTTCCATTCGTTGTCGATGCCCTCCGGGTAGATCACGATGAAGCCCCGCCGGCGCGCGACTTCATTCATTTGAGAGATCGTCGCCATGCCCGCGGCGTTGCTGGGCCTACCGTGCAGGACAATGATCGACGGCATCGGCGTCGCCGGGTCGTATTGCGGTGGGACGAAAACGGTCCAGGCGCGCGCCCGCCCGCTGGGGCTTGCGTTGGGCAGCGTGAAGGCGCTGCGGTCGAAGAAGAAACTGTCGATAGTCTGCGCACTATCGACGCCAAGATGATTGAGGCGATATTCAGCGCGTTCGCGAAACCACTGATGCTCCCCTGAGTCGACGCCGACATACGCGACCGGCGCGCCGCTGCATGAGGAATAATAGACGCTGCCGCCGCGGCCGCTTGCGTCCGCACGTTCACCGCAGCCGTTGAGCCGGCGCAGCGCCGCAAGCGTCGCGTCGACCGAAAGCCTGTCGGCGGTGACCGGCGCTTGCCGTTCCAGGCCATTGACCGGGAACGCATCGTCGCGCCGTCCGTGCATGACCAGGATGGGAGTCGGCCGCAGGCCGGGCGCGGCGCAAGCCTCGGCGGCGTAGCTCCACATCAGGTTGGCGATCGCGGCTACTGCCGCATAATGGACGTCGGCGCGGCATGCTTGCTGATACGCCATTGCGGCCCCGGCGTCGTATCCGATCAGATAGAGTCGCGCCGGATCGATATTGTACTGCCCCCGCACCTCCGAAACCGCCGCGTCGATGAAGCCTTGATCGTTCTGAGGCTCCTCGACGCGCTGCAAGGCGGCGAAACCACCGTCGTTCCAGAAGCCGTGCACGGTCTCGGGATAAAGCAGGATGGCGCCGCGCGCGTCCGCCAGAGTGCGTAGGCCGCTCATCGCGTGGAAGGCTTTCGCCGAAGAAAAGCGCGCATGCAGCGCGACGATCAGCGGCGCAGGCGCCGAGGCGTTGTAGGACGGCGGCACGTAAAGCCCGTAGCTGCGGGAGACTCCGTCGACCGTCATGCCGTGCATGCTTATGTCGGGGGCGTAGGGCTGCGCGTACGCGACGCCACAGCTGCAGAAAACGGCACAAAGCGCTGCGAGGATCGCCTTCAACATGCCTTCCTAAGGCGCGCGCCGGTGCATGCACGCCATGCACATTCGCGTGAGCGGGTTGGGCGAAACGACGAACGGCTGCAAAAAGTCGACGGCTGACTCGTCTTTGACTGCATCCGGCAACAATAGTGGTGGCATCTAAGGGGCAGCCTGGCGGCGATGGATTGAGTTTCGGAGGGTAAGTTCATGTTGAATACTCGCGCGCGCGCGTTTTTCGCGGCAGCCGCTTTACTGTGCGTCGCGCCGGCTTCCACCGCCCTGGCGCAAACGACGGATTCCGCGCCGATTACGGTGACCGGCCGCACACCGGACCAGGTGGCGTCTTTCGTGCGCACAATCTCCACGGCGCCAGGGACAGCTGAACAACTTGGCCGCTGGGACCGCACCATTTGCACCAGCATCGCGGGCCTGCCTGCCCGCCAGGGTCAGTTTGTGGCCGATCGCATTGCGCAGCGCGCCTACGCCGTGGGCCTTGCGCCCGGCGAAGCCGGCTGCAATCCGAACGTTTCGGTGATCGTCACCGGCGACGCGCAGGCAGCGGTGCGGCGCATGTTTGAGCGCGACCCGCAGATTTTCTCCTATCGGCAAGAAAGCAATGTCAGCACGCCCGGCCGCGAGGCGTTCGATCGCATGATGGCGAGCGATGCGCCTGTGCGCTGGTGGCATGTCACCGATACGGTCACCGCAGACGGCATCAATCTCAATGGCGACACCTCGATGGGCGGTATGAGCAACGTACCGACCGCACGCTCGTCCGGCTCCCGTTTGCGCAATGAGATCCGTCAAGACTTCAATCGCGTCTTCATCTTTGTGGACAGCTCGCGCGTCGGCAACGTGCAGCTCGCTGCGCTCTCCGATTATATCTCCATGGTCGCGCTGGCGCAGATCGATCCGGCTGCCGACACGTCGGCGTATCCGACAATCCTCAGCTTGTTCAAGCCGGGCGAGCATCCGGCCGAGATGACGGACTGGGATCTGGCCTATCTCGACGGTCTGTATCACTCCACTCGCAACGCTTCGAGCATCTCGCAGCAAGAGCGCGAAATCTCCGACCGCATGCAAGGCGGCGCGCGCAGCTGAACGCGTTTGATGGGCGAGGGAATAGGAACGGGCCCGCTCGATGGAGCGGGCCCGTTTTTTGCGGCGTATCGCTGGCTTAGTTGCTGGCGATGATGCTGGCGATGAGGCCGGTGGCGATCGCGACCATCAGGAGGTCGCCGCGTTCGTCGCGCCGGTACTCGTAGCCGCGTGGCGGGGCGCGCAGGTGTTCACGGCGGAAGTCGACCCGGCGATAGTGCGCGCGCTGATAGGCGTTCAGACGTTCGCCGCGGCGCCATTGCTGCCAGGCCGGGCGGAAGTCGCGCGCCCGTTGCTGCGCGGCGTTCGGTTGCCCGCGATAGAAGCGGTTGCCGACATAAAAGCCGTTGTAGCGCGAGTCATCCCAGCGTTGCTGCTGAAAGCGCTGTTGCTGTTGCTGTTGCTGTTGCACGCGATGCGAGCGGGGCGGATCCGCCGCGGCGCTGGTGGCGGCCAGCGGGCCGATCATGGTCAGCAGGGCGGTGGCGGCGATTGCAAGACGTTTCATGGTCCTTCTCCTTGATCCTCGAAACGCTCCAAACTCGCTTGCGTTTCGTTGTTTCAAAGGTGGCGCCTGGCCATTGAACGGCGCCTGAGAACGCCCTGAAAAGTGGCGACAATCAACGTCGAAGTGCGACGCGCAGCGCGCGTCGACACAGTTCGGCAAAACGTTCTCAGTTTCGTGCTCGAAGCGTCCAGCGGTCACGTCCTCTCCCTCACGGGACAGCACGTCCGGCCCCTCGCTCAGCTCGGCGCGCCAGCCAAAATCGCTTCGATCGCAAAGCGGCGCGCATCGTTCTCCAGACGCAGCGCACGCAGCGAACGGATAATGCCGTCGACGCTGTCGGCATCGAGCCGCGCCACGCCGTCGCCAGACGCCACCACTGCCAGTAACGCGCCTTCGCCCAGCGCGCCGCGATCGGCTGCGTTCTGCAGCGCCAGCATTGCGCCCGCGTTTGCGCGCGTACCGCCGGCGGGGGCGTTGGCCAGCAGGAACGTCTGCACCTGCGCATCGACAGGCGCGCCGAGGGCCGCGAGGATCGCGACGTCGCGCGCCGCGGCCGGGCCGCCACGCGCGCCCGCGCCGTCTATGCGACGGTGCATCGCTTGCGTGCCGTTGTCGTTGCGCACACCGACCAGGACGGCGAGCGCAGCGTCGAGCGGGGCAAGCGCCGCTTCGTCCGCCCCCGCTTGCCGCGCGCTGGCGACGAGGCGCTGCGAGAGTTGGGTGTCCGCCGACACTAGGGCGGCGCGCGCGAACAGCAGCGCCGCCGCCGCGTCGGGCGCGCTTTGCAGCGCGGCGATGTCGTCCTTGAAGAAGCGCGCCGCCGCGGCGAAATCCGCGGGGGCCGCCGATTGGCGCAGGACGCCTGCAATCGCGCTCGCGGCCGCGAGCGAGCCGGGCGCCGCCTGCACCTGGCGCAACGCGACCAGGATCGGAGGCAGGGCGGAGGCGATTTCCGCCGGCGTCGCCAGCAGGATGGTGCGGGTTTCCTGCACCGAGAGCGCGCCGCGCCGATAGGCCAGCGCCGCGGCTTGCGCACGTTGCGGCTGCGGCGCGTTCTCGGCGCGCGCCAGCGCCACCAGCGCCAGCGTGGAAGATTCGTTCAGCGCATTCGGGCCCGGACGCAATTGCGCCGCCAGCGAAAGCTGCGTCGCCAGGCTGTTGTCGTAGCGCGCCGCCGGCGGGCGGGCGCTCGGCGCGCCGGCGGCGGCGTTCACGGCGCCGGTGTACCAGGCGTCTTCGGCATTATTGGCACGCGCCAGTTCGAGCGCGAGCTGGGCGGCGGGCCGATCGCCGGTCACCGCCGCGCAATAGGCGCGCAGGCGCAGCAGGAAGGGCGGCGGCGTTTCGCCCGCCGTTGCGTTGCGACCGCGCGCGCACGCTTCCGGACGGCGCCCGCGCGCCAGTTCCGCCTGCGCTGCGTATTGCGCGATCTGCGGGTCAGTCAGGCCTCTGCCGGAGCCGGCGGCCATCTGCGCCAGTTCATCGGCCGCGCCCATCTTGCCCAGCGCTTCGAAGCGTTCGCGCGCGGCGGCCGAAGCATCGCCGCGCGGCGCGTCGCCGCCAGAGAGCAGCACGCGGCGCGCCAGGATGTAGGCGGCGGGAGATTCGTATGTGGCGGGCAGGCGGTCCATGAGCGCCGCCACGAACGCGGGCTCACTGCGGTTCCACAAATCCGACGGCAGCGCGCCTTGCTGGGCGCTGATGGCGCTCACGCTCCAGGCGTCGAGTTCACGCAGCTGCGTCTGTTCGATCGGCGCGGCGACGGTTTGCTGCGCGCTGGCGCACACCGGCGCTGCGCTCATCAACAAGCCAATGGCCAAAGACCTGTAAACCATGTTCATTCCCTGAAGGCGTCGACCGGCACGCTCACTTCAGCCTGCGCCGGCGCCAGCGTATCGGATTGGCGGATGAAGAACACGAATGCGGCGATGAACGCGATTACGCCCAGGCCGATCAAAGCATAGCCAACCTGCGGGGGCGTACGCCGGGCGAACGCGCTGCGCCGTCTTCTACGTCTGAACATGCCGCCTTCTTGGCCCCTGTGCGCTCTTAGCGCCGTTGCGAACGGGCGAGACTGCCCCCAAAATGTGGCGAGTTTCTAACCCCGTCCGGCGTTTACCCTGTTCGGACCTTTTGAGGTGATTCGTGACCCGCCCGGAGAGCAGCGATGCCGGTGAGCGCGCCGACGCCGCCGCCGAGCTGCGCAAGCTGGCGGACGGCCTCGTTTTGCCGCGCACTGTGGCGCTGGTGGGGCTCATGGGGGCGGGCAAGACCACGATCGGCCGGCGGCTGGCGTCGGCGCTCCGGCTCCCGTTCGTGGACGCCGACCACGAGATCGAGCGCGCCGCCGATCAGACCGTTGCGGAAATATTCGCCATCCACGGCGAAGCTGAGTTCCGCCGCGGCGAGCGGCGGGTGATCGCGCGGCTGCTGGAAGATCCCCCGCACGTGCTCGCCACCGGCGGCGGCGCCTTCATCGATCCGCGCACGCGTGCGCTGATGAAGGAGCGCGCCATTTCGATCTGGCTCAAAGCGCCCCTGGACGTATTGATGCGCCGCGTGGCGCGCCGCGATGACCGGCCGTTGCTCAAGGAAGACGATCCGCAGGCGGTGATGCAGAAGCTGATGGATGAACGCTACCCGATCTACGCCGAAGCCAACCTGACCGTGGAAAGCGCCAACTCGCCGCACAACGCCGCCGTGGCGGAGATCATCGCAGCGCTCCGGGCTTACCTGGGGCAGGGCACGTGATGCGCATGCACCTTTGCCTCAGTCATTCCAGACACGCGGAGCGTGATCTGGAATCCAGGGCCAACGCTCTGCGCTCTAAAATCCCTGGATTCCAGATCGGCCTCCAGCCGTCTGGAATGACTGAAGAGGGGATTGGGTGTGACTGAAGTCGTACACGCCTCCCTCGGCGCCCGCGCCTACGACGTCCATATTGGCGCCGATCTCATCGCGCGCGCCGGTGCGCTCATTGCGCCGTTCGCGCCGAAGCGGCGTGTCTTCGTGGTCACCGATCAGAACGTCGCGCGGCTGCATCGCCCGGCGCTGATCGCCTCGCTCGACGCCGCGGGGCTGAAGAACTGGACCGTCACGCTCCCGGTCGGCGAAGCGCAGAAAAGCTTCCAGGGCCTCGAACTGCTCACGCGCCATTTGCTGCAGGCGGGCATCGAGCGCAGCGATCTCGTCATAGCCTTCGGCGGCGGCGTCATCGGCGATCTCGCGGGTCTGGGCGCGGGGCTCTTAAAGCGCGGCATCGATTTCGTTCAGATCCCGACGACATTGCTCGCGCAAGTCGATTCCAGCGTCGGCGGCAAGACCGCCATCGACACGCCGGAGGGCAAGAACCTGATCGGGCTCTTCCATCAGCCCAAACTGGTGCTAGCGGACCTCAACGTGCTCACCACGCTGCCCGAGCGCGAAGTGCGCGCGGGGTATGCGGAGATCGTGAAGATCGGGCTCATCGCCGATCCGCAATTCTTCACCTGGTGCGAGACCAACGCATCCGCGCTGCTCGCCGGCGACGAGGCCGCGCGCGCCCACGCCATCCGCCACGCCGTCGCCGCCAAGGCGGCGGTCGTCGCGGCGGATGAAACCGAGCAGGGCGATCGCGCGCTCCTCAATCTCGGCCACACCTTCGCGCATGCGCTCGAGGCCAGCGCCGGCTATGACGGCGCGCTGCTGCACGGCGAGGCGGTCGCCGTCGGCATGAAGCTCGCCTTCGAGGTCAGCGCCGAACTCGGCCTCGCGCCTGCCGCCGACTATGCGCGCGTCGCCAAGCACCTCGCCGCCGCGGGCTTCATCACCGATCTCCGCAAGCTCCCCGGCGCGCCCTACGATCCCGACCAGCTCATGGCCATCATGGCGCGCGACAAGAAGGCCCAGGACGGCAAGCTGGCTCTGGTGCTGGCCCGCGGCATCGGCCGCGCCTATCTCGACCGCGACGCGCCCGCTGACGTCGTGCGCGAACTCCTCCAACAAGAGACCAAATGAACAATCCCTGGCTTAGCCTGCTCGTGGCCTTCGCGCTTCTGGGCGCCAACGCATTTTACGTCGCGGCCGAATTCGCGCTGGTGAAAGCGCGCGGCTTCCGCATCGACACGATGGCGGACGAAGGCGTCTTCGGCGCAACTCTCACCAAGATCATGCTGCGCAACATCGAGGCCTATCTCGCCTGCTGCCAGCTCGGCATAACCATGGCCTCGCTCGGCTTGGGCTGGGTGGGTGAGCCCACCGTGGCGGCAATCCTGGAGCCGTTCCTCGTCCAGTTCGGCATGCCGGAAGAAACCATCCACCTGATCGCCTTCGTGCTGGGCTTCCTCATCTTTTCGTCGCTGCACATCGTCATCGGCGAGCAGGTGCCCAAGACCTTCGCAATCCGCAATCCCGAGCCCGTCTCGCTCTGGATCGCCTATCCGCTGCACGCGTCCTACGTGCTGCTCTGGCCGCTCAACTGGCTTTTGAACAACGCCTCGCGCGGCGTGCTTCGATTGCTCGGGGTCAAGGAAGCGCCGCACGTCGACATTCTCACCGACACCGAAATCGAAGGTCTGGTGGAAACTTCGGCCGAGCACGGCGCCATCGAGCACGACGTGCGCGATCGCCTGGTCGGCGCGCTCGATCTCAAAGAACTGACCGTCGCCGACATGATGATCCATCGCAAGAACATCAAAATGATCGACGCCGAGCTGCCGCCGCGCGAGATCATCGCCCAGGCCATGGCCAGCGCCCACACGCGCATGCCGCTCTACCGCGACAATCCCGAGAACATCGTCGGCGTCCTGCACGCACGCGATCTCCTGCGCGCCATTTCCGAGCACGGCCGCGACGGCGTCGACGTGATGCAGGTCGCCCGGACGCCCTGGTTCATTCCGCTGAACACCAGCGCCGAGGATCAGCTGGCGGAATTCCTGCGCCGGCGCGAGCATTTCGCGCTGGTGGTCGACGAATACGGCGCGCTCATGGGGCTCGTCACGCTCGAAGACATCCTCGAAGAGATCGTCGGCGACATCAAAGACGAGCACGACATCGCCGTGCAGGGCGTGCGCCGCCAGCCCGACGGCAGCGTCAATGTCGACGGCGGCGTGCCGATCCGCGACCTGAACCGCGCCATGAACTGGGACCTCCCCGACGAAGACGCCGTCACCATAGCCGGCCTCGTCATCCACGAAGCCCAAGCCATCCCCGACCCGGGGCAGCGTTTCGCGTTTCACGGCTATCGGTTTCAGGTGCTGCGGAGACAGCGCAACCAGATCACCGCGCTCAGGGTGGAGCGGGAGGAGAAGGTGGAGGAGGGGGTTTAGTCAGAGTCCACGCTAGTGCGCAGACTTGTCCCTTCGGTCGTCTCGAATCTTTAAGGTATGCTCTCATGCGCGCGATCGGGACCATGGCCGGCACTAACGCGCTTGGGTAATCACCACATGCACCACGTCGGCGGCGGACTGCGTGGGGGGCGTGTCCACCATCGCGGTCTCGCTGGCGGAAAGGCCGCGGCTTTGCAGTTCCGAGGCCACGGCGCGAGAGCGACGCGCCGCGCGCTCCAGGATTGCAGGATCGCCTGCGAACGGCAGCGTCGCGACAATGCGCACGCGCACCGAGTCGGGCTCGACCGCGCGCAGGCAGCCAGCGACTGCGTCCATCGCCGTGGCGGTCGGCGCGTCGGCTTCGATTTCGAACGTAATAAGGTATTCGCGGTCGCAGACATCGGGCGCACTCGCGTCGAGGTTCGGCGGCTGCCCGAGCAATTGCTGCTCTAGCTGATCGATCCGGGTGAGGATGGAGGCGGTGCTGGCTTCGATGCGCGAGAGCGCGGCTTGGCGCGCGTCCTGGATGGCTTGCTGCGTGGCGGTGGCGCGCGTGAGGCCTTGCTCCTCGCCATGCCGGATCGCGTCCTGGATGCTCTGGAACTGCGTGCGCAGATCCGACATCCGCTCTTCGGTGAAGCCGAAGCGCGGATTCGAACTCAGAATGCCGGCGAGCGCTTGTGCGTTCTGCTCGATGTCGTCCTCATTGGTGCCCGACATGTAGACGGCGATGTAGCGTTCGCGGGCAGCGTAGAACTGCTCGTTGGAAATCTTGCCCTGCCGCCACTGCCGGCAAGACCACACCAAGTCGGTATGCGCCGCGAGGTACTGATCGCTCAGCTCTTGCGGGTAGTTGAGTTCGATCTCGCCGCTCATGCCCGCGACGAGCGTGCGCACTTCGCCTTGCACGTGGACGTCGGGGTTGAGTCTGTCATCGAGGATTTGGCAGTACTGGCGCCGATCGCGCTTCTCCGCGCGCGTTAGCGTTTCGCGCACGTTTTGCGCGGTCGCAACTGGGCCGGTGGCGCAGGCGCTGACGGTGGTCAGCAGCGACAGCGCGAGAGCGAAGGCGCGGCTCACGGGTCTAGTTCCCGGGCGGCGTCGTGGTCGTCGTTTCCGGCGTTGGCGTGGTGGCGGGTGGTGTTGTGGTTTCCGGCGTGGGCGTCGCAGGTGCGGCGGTGGTCTCTGTTGCTTCGGCGGTCGGCGTCTCGCCCGAGACCGTCGCTTCGCCCGCCGCGCGCGCATCCGCGAGGCAGGTCGTAAATTGCGGATCGATCACGACTTGCTCGGCTTCCGGCGTGATGCGCGATTGGCGGCGATACGTCTGCGAGGCGAGCAGGCGCCAATCCTGCTCCGCCATCGTCGCGCGGCCCGACACCCACCAAATGATGTTCATGCGCATTTTATCGAGCGCTTCCAGGATCGACGGATCGACCGCGCGAATGGATTTGCGCACCATGCCCATGCACACTTGGCCTTGCAGCCGCGGGCTGATGCTGCCTTCAACGAAGACCTGCGCGCGCGTGATGGTGGTGTAGTTGAATGCGGGGAGTACGGCCGACGCTTCAGCTTGCGTCATCACCGCGCGCAAGGCGGGGAGGCCATCGCGCAGTTCGCGGTTTTCCGCACGCGCTTCTTGGTACTCAGCTTGACGTTCTTCCACGGTCTGCGCGGCGCTCAGATTGTAGACGACTGGATTGAACGACGAGATCATCATCTCGCGTGCTTGCAGCTGCGTGGTGTCCAGCGCCGCGCGGCGTTCCTCCGGCAAGGATGCGCGCAAGCGGCAGAAATAGTTGTCCAGGGTGTCCATGAGCGCTTGCTGCGCAAAACCGCCGACGGCGGAGTTCACGATGCGCGCGTCGAGCGAGATGTTGCCTTGCGTAGCGCTGCCGATGCGATCCTGCAGCACTTTCGCCAGCGCGATCTGAAACTGCGCCGTCGCCCGAACCGACACTTCCGCCGTCGTGACGGCGTAGGGCGGCCGTTCGCATTCGGGCTCAGTGTTCGAGGGTGTCTGTGTCGGCTGCGCGTTCGCGACACCAGCCAAAGTCGAAAAGCCAAGCGCAAGCGCTGCGATCAAACCCCGCTTCATACCCATTCCTCCCCGCCGCAATATTTCCGGCGGAGAAACGTTCGCCTGTCAATTGAAAAGTGAGGGCGATTTTCTGGGGTGAGGAGTGTAGCGCGGCTTACTCTGGGGCCGGAGCTAGGCCGCTTTCCGCGCGGCGCCTTTGCGCACCACGCCGTTTTCGACAACGAGCCCTTCAACGCCCTCCGGCGCAGTTTCGCCTGCGCCCAGCACAATCACGCCTTCGGGCGCGAGCGCATCGGCCAGACGCTGGAAGGTCGCGGCGCGGGTCGGTTCGTCGAACGAGTTCAGCACGTGGCAGCAGAAGATGATGTCGAATTGGCCGAGCGCGCCCGGATGCTTCAAGAGATTGTGCTGCTCGTAGCGCACCGTGGCGCGCAGGCGATCGGCGATGCGCCAGAGGTCGCCGGTCTTTTCGAAATAGGCGATGAGCGTGCGGATCGGCAGGCCGCGCTGGACTTCGAATTGCGTGTAGAGGCCCGAGCGCGCTTTGGTGATGAGCCGTTCGCTCATGTCGGTGGCGACGATTTCGGCGGCGACGGCCTGGCCCTGGTTGCGCAGTTCTTCGATCGTCATCGCGACCGAATAGGCTTCCTGGCCGGTGGCGCAGGCGGCCGACCAGATCCGCACCCGCTCATGGCCGCGGCGCTGGATGGCTTTGGGCAAGAGCTCGTTGCGCAGGCGCGCGAAATTGGCTTTGTCGCGGAAGAAGCGGGTTTCGCTTTGCGCGAGCGCATCGGCGATGGCGGCGTAGAGCGCGCCGTCGGGGCGAATGCGCGCGGCCGACAAAAGCTCGGCGACGCTGCCGAAGCCTTCGCGGCGCGACAGCGGCGCAAGCCGCACTTCGCAGGCGCCGGCGAGATCCTTCGTCAGCACCGCGCCCGAGCGCGTCTTCACTTCGCGCGCAACGATGGCGAATTCGGCATCAGTGAGCATCGACGAGGCCTGCCTCGGCGAACTTGGAATGAAGAATATCGCCGTCGAACGGCTTCATCATGTACTCGTCGGCGCCCGCCTTGATCGCCTCGCTAATGCGCTCGACGTCGTTTTCGGTGGTGCAGAAAACGACGGTCGGCTTGTCGCCGCCAGGTTCTTGGCGAAGCTGGCGCAGGAAATCGATGCCCGTCATCACCGGCATGGTCCAATCCAGGAGGATTGCGTCCGGCATCTGGCGGCGGCAGGCTTGCAGCGCTTCCAGCCCGTCGCCCGCTTCCTCGATCTCGAAGCGCATGTCCTCAAGAATGCGGCGCGCGACTTTGCGGATCACGCGGCTGTCGTCGACGACAAGACAGCGTCTCATGGGCGGGCTCCCCTTGGAATATCAGGGAACTCTTGGGGAGCGCCGGTTAATGGCTGCTAAAGGCTTCCGCCCTCTAGAGCTTGAATTGTGCCGAGCGCGCAATGAGCTCGACCCGCTCTTCGCCCTCCCGGGCGGAAAGCTCGACCCCGCCCTGCCGGGCCAGGAGCCCGGTTAGCGTCGGCTGGATGGTGTGGCCGGAAAGCGCTTCATCGCCGGCGGAGCCGTTGAGCGCCGCGGCGGTCGCTTCCTTCAGCTTCGCCCGCGGACCGGTTGCGGTGACGATCACTTCGCCGCCGTCGCCATGCTTTTCGGCGGTGATTTCAACCTTCCCGCCCCGCGGCAGGCATTCGTTGGCGATCAGCAACAAATTGACGATCACCCGCACGGCCGGGCGGCTCATCTTTACGGCCGGGGCGCTCCACACAAGTTCGGGCTTCAGGACGCCATAGAGTTTCACCGCGACCGCGCGGCCTTCCTCAAGGTCGCTGTCACCCTCGGCCACCGCGCCCGCCATCGCAAAGCGGAAGAACTCAAGCTTCGCCCACGCCTTGGCTACGCCCGTATCCAGCAGCGAAAGCGCGTCCGGATCGGGGGCCTTGCCGTCCTGGTCCTTGATCATTTCCAGGCCCTGGATGATCGCGCTCATCGGCTCGACCATGTCGTGGCAGATGCGCGAGGCGACAAGCGCCGTCAGCTTCGTGTTCTCGATCATCGCGCGCTCCGAGTGGGGAAGTGACCGACAATAGATGATTCGTGGCCCGTCGAGGGCTTTGGCGGCGCCCGCCCCTTTAACTTCGTGTTATGGGGCGCCACGTCCGCGTGCAGGCATTTCGTGACGGTGGGTGATGGAAGCGAGCGAACTTGGCCTCGGACATGCGGTAGCGCTGCTGGCGGCGGCGGTTGTCGCCGCGCCACTGTTCATGCGCCTGGGGCTGGGCTCCGTCCTCGGCTACCTCGCGGCCGGCGTCATCATCGGGCCCCACGTCATCGGCGTCGTGCGCGACACTGAGGCCATCCTGCACGTCGCCGAATTGGGCGTGGTGATGTTTCTCTTCCTCATCGGCCTCGAAATGCGCCCGGCCAAGCTGTGGACATTGCGGCGCGAGATTTTCGGGCTGGGGCTGACGCACGTGCTCGTCTGCGGCGCGCTGCTGACGGCTGCGGTCGTTGCGGTGAATGCGCTGCATCTGCTGCCGGACAGCGTGAGCCCGTCGGCCGCGTTCATCGCTGCGATGGGCTTTGTGCTCTCATCGACGGCGGTGATCATGAAAATGATGGACGACGCCGGCGAGAGCGCAACGCCCGCGGGCGGGCGCGCAATTTCCATTCTCCTATTTGAAGATCTCTCGATCGTCCCGCTGCTCGCCATCGTCGCCGCGCTTGCGAGCTTGAACGGCGTGCAGCCGGTCGCGCTGCAGGAAGCGGCGCGGCCGTTTTGGCAAAGTGCCGCGATTGCGCTGGCGGCGGTCGCGGCGGTGCTGGCGGCGGGGCGATGGGCGCTCAATCCCTTTTTTGCGCTGCTCGCGCGGTTGGGCGCGCGCGAAGTAATGACGGCGGCGGCGTTGCTGGTGGTCCTGGGCGCGGCGCTGTTCATGGAATGGGGCGGGCTTTCGATGGCGATGGGCGCGTTCCTGGCCGGCGTACTGCTCTCGGAATCCACTTTCCGCCACCAGCTCGAAGCCGACGTCGAGCCCTTCCGCGGCATTCTGCTGGGCCTCTTTTTCATGGGCGTCGGCATGTCGCTCAATGTGCCGATCGTCCTGCAAAACTGGACGATCATTCTGGGCGGCGTCGTGCTGTTCATGACGGTGCAAGGCGTTGGCGTTTACATCGTCGCACGGCTGTTCAGGGCCGACCACCACGAAGCCATTCATCGCGCGGCTTTGTTCGCACAAGGCGGCGAGTTCGCCTTTGTGCTTTACGCTGGCGCGCTGGCGGCCGGCGTGTTCGAGCCGCGCATCGCGGCGATGATGACGGCGATCGTCGTCCTGTCGATGGCGCTGGCGCCGCTCGTCGTCATCGCCCAGCGGCGGCTGACGCCGGCGCCGGAGGTGTCCCTCGAAGGCGTTGAAGAGCCGCAGGATTTGCGTGGGCAGGTTCTTTTTATTGGATTCGGCCGCTTCGCTCAGGTGGTTAGCCAAGCGCTGCTCGCGCGTGACGTGGATATCTCACTCATCGAAACCGATGTCGAGATGATCCAGGCCGCGGGCAATTTCGGCTTCAAGGTCTATTATGGCGACGGCACCCGCCTCGATGTGCTGCGTGCGTCCGGCGCGGGCAGGGCGGAGGTAATTCTAGTTTGCGTCGACAAGCCCGATGCAGCCGACAAGATCGTCGCGTTGGTCAAGTCTGAGTTTCCGCACGCGAAGCTCTTTGCGCGCGCCTACGACCGCGGTCATTCGCTCAGGCTTATCGCAGCGGGTGTCGATTATCAGATCCGCGAGACATTCGAGTCGGCGATGCAGTTCTCGGGCGCCGTCATGCGCGAGCTCGGCTTCAACGACATCGACGTCGCCGAAACCCTCGAAGAGGTGCGCGACCGCGACGCCGAGCGGCTGCAGCTGCAGATCACCGGCGGCCTCTCGGCGGGCCGCTCGCTTTTCCGCAACAACACAACGACGCCGGAGCCGGCGCCCTATGTAAAGCCGCGCCGCGAAGCCAAGGCGCTGAACGAGGAAGCGGCGGAAGTGATCGGCGAAGACGCCGATTAGCGCGACAACTGCCGTGGCGGCATGGGCGCCGCTGCGCGTAATAGGTGCTAGAGAGAAGTTGGAGGACGTCCATGCGGGTGATGTTTACCCTCGTGCTGGCTGCGGTGTTGGCGGCGTGCACGCCATTGCCGGAGCCGGACATCGATCCGCTGGCCGAGCGCTATGTTCGCCTGTCACTTGAGATCGGCACGCACGAGGAGGGTTATATTGACGCCTATTACGGTCCGCCAGAGTGGAAGACCGAAGCCGAGGCGCATCCGCGTTCGACAGCGGAATTGAAGGCGGCTGTCGATGCGCTGGCGGCTGAGTTGCAAACTGCGCGCCGCGACCTACGCGAAGACGAATTGCAGCGCCGCGGCGCGACGCTGCAGCAATACATCGCCAGCGCGCGCTTCCGGCTCGACATGATCGATGGCGCGCGCGTGCCGTTCGCGGAGGAAGCCGAGAAGCTGTTCGGCATTCGCCCGACGCTGCGGCCGCTGACGGCGTACGATCCGATCCTGGCGCGGATTGAAACGCTTGTGCCGGGACGCGGCGCGCTGGCCGATCGCGTCGAAGCGGCGCGCAACCGCTACATCATTCCGAACGACCGTATGCAGGAAGTCTTCGATCGCGCCATCGCCGAATGCCGCCGCCGCACGCTGGCGCACATTCCGTTGCCGCAGAACGAGAGCTTCACGATGGAGTTCGTCACCGACAAGAGCTGGTCGGGTTACAACTACTATCAGGGCCAGAACCGCAGCATCATCCAGGTCAATACGGATATTCCCAGTTCGATCGACCGCGCCGTCGATCTTGGCTGCCACGAAGGCTATCCTGGCCACCATGTGCAGGGCATTTACGCCGAGAAACTCTATCGCGAGAACGGCTGGGTCGAGTATTCGGTCGCGCCGCTCTTCTCGCCGCAGGGGCCGCTGAACGAGGGCGCCGGCAATTACGGTGTCGATCTTGCTTTCCCTGGTGACGAGCGGCTCGCATTCGAGCGCGACGTGCTTTATCCGCTTGCGGGTCTGGATCCGGCGACCGCGCAGTCGCGCAGCGAGCTCCTGCGCGCTGTGGCGGATCTTGCCGGTGCGCGCCTGACGATCGCGCAGATGTATCTGGATGGTGAAATCAATCGCGACCGTGCAGCGGAGCTCGCGCAGAAGTATCTGCTCGCCTCGCGCGAGCGCGCGGAGCAATGGGTGCGCTTTGCGGAGCAGTACCGCTCCTACGTGATCAATTATTCCACCGGCCAGGACCTGATCCGCGCCTATGTCGAGCGCGCCGGCGAAGATCAAGACGCGCGCTGGCGCGCCTTCCAAAGCATTCTCACGCAACCAACGCTTCCATCGGATCTGCAATGAGCCAACCCGAATTCCGCCTCCTGAACGCAAACGGCATCAAGATTCGCGCGGCGGTGCAGGGCTCCGGCCCGCTCGTTGTGATGGTGCACGGCTTTCCTGAGAGCTGGTACTCGTGGCGCCACCAAATCGCGCCGCTCGCCGCAGCAGGCTTCACCGCCTGCGCAATCGATGTGCGCGGCTACGGCGGCAGCGACAAGCCGCATGCGGTTGAAGCCTACGCCATCAAGGAAATCGCCGCCGACGTCGCGGGCATTATCGATGCGCTTTCGCCGAGCGCGCCTGCGGCGATTATCGGCCACGACTGGGGCGCGCCGATCGTCTGGCACACGGCGGTGCTGCATCCGAAGCAAGTGCGTGCGGTCGCGGGTTTGAGCGTGCCGTGGTTCGGTCTGCCGCCGATGTCGCTCGATGTGCTGATCAAGATGATGTACACCGACCAGGGCAAGTTTTTCTATCAAGCCTACTTCAAGGACGAAGGCGTCGCTGAAGCAGCGTTCGAAGCGGATGTACGCGGCGGATTGCGCAAGCTCTACTTTGCCGGCAGCGGCGACTCCCAGGGCTATTGGGGCGGCGCCGACAAGAAGAGCGGCGACGCGCTGCTCGATGGGCTGCCTGATCCGCAGCCGTTTCCGGCCTGGATGAGCGAAGCCGATATCGACTACTTCACGCAGGAATTCACGCAGTCGGGTTTTCGCGGGCCACTCAATCGTTACCGCAACCATACCCGCGACTTCGAATACATGAGCACGATCCCGGATCGCGTGATCCATCAGCCGTCGCTGTTTGTGGTTGGCGAGAACGATCTGGTGCTGAAAATGTTCGGCGGCAGCGCCGATGCGGCGTTCGAGCGGATGGCGGCGAACACCTCGGATCATCGCGGCTCTCATCTCATTCCGCGCATCGGCCATTGGACGCAGCAGGAAGCGCCGAAGGAGACGACCGGCTACATCATCGATTGGCTGGCCACGCTGTGAGAACCATACGAAAGTTCAATAGAACGAAAGGCCATTTTCTATAGGGTCCGGCGCTTGCCCGTTACCGCAAGGCCCCCACATTGGGTATCGAGGAGCCTTCCCATGCCGAGCACCCGCAACGACCTTCCCGACAACACCCGTAAGGCAATGATCGCGCTGCTGAATGCGCGCTTAGCCGACGCAATCGATCTTCGGCTTTCGGTTAAGCAGGCGCATTGGAACGTGAAGGGGCCGAGCTTCATCGCATTGCACGAGCTGTTTGATCAGATCCAGGCGCGGATCGACACGAATGTCGACGACATCGCCGAACGGGCCGTGGCGTTAGGCGGCGTGGTCGCGGGCACGGTGCGCGCGAGCGCCGGCGGCTCGAAGCTTGCCGCCTATCCGACCGACGTCACCGCGGAGAAGGAGCACCTGAAGCTGGTGGCGGACCGCCTGAGCGCTTTCGGCAAGCTGGCGCGTGAAGCGATTAGCGCGTCCGATGAAGCGGGCGATGCGGACACTGCGGATCTATTCACTGGAATCTCGCGGCAAGTAGACAAGGACCTCTGGTTCGTCGAAGCGCATCTGAACTAGAGCGTCGACGCAATCTCAGTGATGACGCCGTAGGCGCTCATCACGTCATCCTCGGTGCATTCGAACTGCCCGGCCTGGAAGCGGACCGCAACGCGGCCGTCAACCCGCGTCTGCGTGAGGTAGATGCGGCCGTCAGCGTTGATGGCCTCGACGAGCCGCAGGTTCAGCGCGTCGAGGTCGTCCGCCCTGGTCGGCGCGTAGCGGAACGAAAATAGCGAAAGCATTGGCGCGGTAACGATCTCGAAGCCGTCGGCGCCGCGCAGCTTTTCGCAGAGCATTCGCGACCAGGCGACGTGGTTGCGGATCATGGCGCGGAGGCCTTCCAGGCCGTAGGCGCGGAGCACAAACCAAAGCTTCAGCGCACGGAATTGGCGCCCCAGCGGCACGCCCCATTCGCTGTAGTTTACAACTTCGTCGAGTCCGAGCGTGTGCAAGTAGTCCGGCCGCGCCGCCAGCGTGCGTGTGAGAGATGACGGATCACGCACAAAGTGTGCGGAGCAGTGGATTTGCGCGCCCAGCCATTTGTGCGGGTTGATGATGATGGAATCCGCGCGCTCGACGCCTTCCCAGAGTGTGCGAAACTCCGGACAGATCATCGCCGCGCCCGCCCACGCGGCGTCGACGTGAACGTAGAGATCGTGCTCGTGCGCGACCTTCACGAGTTCGCCGACCGGATCGGTTGCGCCTATGCCCGTCGCGCCGACATTGGCGATGACGCCGGCGGGCTTGTATCCGGCGTCGATGTCCGCGCGGATGAGCGCGCGCAGCGCATTCGGATCGGCGCCGCGCAGCGGCCCATTGATCGGAATGCGGACAAGATTGTCGGCGCCGATGCCGGAGAACCAGACGGCGCGGTCGATGGAGGAGTGCGCTTCCGCCGAGCAATAGATGCGCAGTCGCGGCGCGCCGGAGAGGCCCGCGGCATTGCCGGTGAAATTCAGCGCGCGCTCGCGCATCACCAGCACCGCGGCCAGCGTTGCTGTAGAGGCGGTGTCTTGGATGCAGCCTTTGAATGCTTCTGGCAAACCGAACGCTTGCCGCAGCCAATCGATCGTTTTTGTTTCGAGTTCAGTCGCTGCGGGCGACGTTTGCCACAGCATGCAGACGGCGTTGATGGCGCTCGCAAGATGTTCAGCAATCAGCGACGCCGGCGCAGAGTTTGATGGAAAGTACGCGAAGAAGCGCGGGTGCTGCCAATGCGTCATGCCTGGCGCGATGATATGCTCGAAGTCCGCGAACACGCGTTCGAACGGTTCGGGTTGCTCCGGCGGCGAGGGCGCGATCTTGGCTGCTATCTCACCTGGCTGCACGGGCGGGCGCACCGGCAAGTCGCGCAAGCCGGCGCGGTAGTCGAAGCCCCATTCGGCGGCTTTCACCGCCCACGCGCGCCAGTCTTCCATGCTAAACTCCCGCGCATCCAACAGACGCGCTGGCGCGTACTAACCCGAAATCGGGGAGGGATGACATGACGGATTTGACGCGGCGCACGGCGCTGGCTGGGGCGGCAGGTTTGGCGGGCTGTGCGAGCATGAAGCTGCCGGCGATGAACCAAGCGCGGGAAGGCCGCGTCGCGGTGGAAGGCGGCTCCGTCGTTTGGCGCAAGTTCGGCGGCGGGCCGAAGACACCGTTGTTGGTCGTGCACGGCGGGCCGGGTGTGCCTAGCGACTACCTCGAACCGCTAGCGGCCCTTGGCGACGAGCGGCCCGTGTATCTCTGGGATCAGCTCGGCTGCGGCCGTTCGGATCGTCCGAGCAATCCGGCGCTGTGGACGCGCGAGCGCTTTGTCTCCGAAATGGCCGAGGTTCGCCGCGCGCTTGGACTTCGTCGCGTGCACATTCTCGGCCAATCCTGGGGCACGATGCTGACGCCGGACTATTTGCTCGCGCATGGCAGCCAAGGCGTGCGTAGCGTGATCCTCGCGGGGCCTGTGCTCAGCGTGCGGCGCTACACCGACGATGTGCGCGCCATGGTGCGCGAATTGCCGCCAGAACATCGCGCCGCAATCGCTGCGGCGGAGGAGAGCGGTCAGTTCGATACGCCAGCTTATCAAGCGGCGACCGAAGCGTTCTATGCGATCCATCTTGCACGTTCGCCGACGCCGGAGACGGGGCCGCTGTTGCAGCGGACGTTCGAGGGCATTGGACAGGAATGCTACGTCACCATGAACGGCCCATCGGAGTTTTCGCCGATTGGCTCGCTACGCAACTATGAGCGCGTCGCCGACATGGCGCAGCTGACGATGCCGTTCCTTTATCTCTCGGGCGAATACGATACCTGCACGCCAGGCGCGTCGCGCGCTTACGCGGCCGCCACGCCGCATGCGGAAGTGGCGGTGATTGCTGAAGCTGGGCACCTCACCACGATCGATGCGCCCGACGCGACAAATCACGTCGTGCGTTCATTCCTGAATCGCGTCGAGTCGTAGGCGCTACTTCTTGTCGTGAATTTCGACTTCCGGCCGGTCGTCACCCTTGGAGACTTCATCGTGCCATTTGCCCTGCTTGTCTTCCCAGGAAATGCCTCGATCGACGTCAGGCCGTTGCTGTTCTGCGGCGGCGCGCTTGGCGGCGGCGAGCGCGGCGTCGTGCGTCTTGAAGGTGCCGGAGATGGTGTCGCCCAGCTTGAAGGCCCAGCCGCCGTCGTGCTCGACGATATCGTACGTGATCTTGGTCATGTGGCCGGGCTCCTTTCTCTTCGACATTGAACCGATGAGGGCGGTTTTCAAGGCCAAATCCGCCGCGTCAGGACATTGGCCAGGGCGGCGGCGGGAGTTCGCGATAGGCGTTGCGCAAGGCGTGCGACCAGCCTTCGCGGATCGAATTGAAGTAGGGATCGTCGCTTAGAATGCGCTTGCGTGACGCGAGTTTCAACGCGTCGCGCCGGTAGATTACGATGTCCGCCGGCAGGCCAACTGTGAGATTCGAGCGCAATGTGGAATCGAGCGAAATACATGCGAGCTTCACGGCGTCCTCAAGCGGGATGTCAAAACGCGCCACGCGATCGAGGATTGGCTTGCCGTATTTGTGCTCGCCGATCTGGAAGAAGGGCGTGTCCGGCGTCGACTCGATGAAGTTGCCGGCGGAATAGACCTGAAAGAGCCGCATGCGCTCGCTCTTGATCTGGCCGGCGATCAGGAAATTGGCGTCGAAAGCATAGTCCTGCGCTTCCAGGGCCTTGCCGTCATGCGCGTAGACCTCGCGCACTGCCTCGCCCAGCACGCGCGCGGCTTCGAACATGGTCTGCGCGTTGGCGAGCGTGCGCGGCGCGTCAGCGCCGATCGGCGCAGACGCCCCTTCGATGGCGCGGGTCACCGCCGCTTGCGTGATGGCCAGATTGCCGGCGCTCAGCACGGCGATCACCCGCTCTCCCGGCCTTTCCACCACCGCAAGTTTCGAGAAGGTGGCGATGTTGTCGACACCCGCGTTGGTGCGGGTGTCGGAGAGCATGACGATGCCCTGATCCAGCAGGAGGGCGACGCAATAGGTCATTCGGCTTCCGGTTCGTGTCAGAGATAGAGCGGCGGCGGGCGAGGGTCTAACGAAAGCAGAACATTTGGCGTTCCTGGCGAAGGGGCCTAACGTGGCGCGTCGGGGGTATGGATTGATGCGCAGAGCGATCTGGCTTGTCGTGCTGGTCGTGGTTCTCGCGGCAGGCGGCGGGCTCGCGTGGTTGTGGCGCACCGGTACGCCGTCCTGGTCGGTTTCTCCGAGCCTGATGTTCGGATTTTGCCACGCCAACGACGAAATTGGCGCAAACGAGCGGGCCGAGATCGACGCGGCGGCGTCGGCGTTCATGGAGGAGTTTCTGGCCAATCCCGCCGCTGCCCACGCCGACATGGCGGTCGCGGCGCGCCAAACCATCACGCCAGAACAGCTCACCATCGCGCGAGCGCAGTATCTCTCGCTCGGGGCCGCGGCGCCGCGTCAAACCGCCAACACCTATCTGATGCGGTTTGCGACGGGGTCACGTCACGGCGAGAAGGTGGCGTGCAACATTCACGGAAATCCGCGACGGCCCGATCTTGTCGCGCGCGGCGGCACGTGGCGGAGCGCCGTGGTGCTCATGACCGAGTCGATCGACAGCGGTGCAGCCGAGCGCGCGACCTCGGTCTGGATGGACCACGAGAGCGGGGGGTGGCGCGTGCGCGGCTTCTTTTTCACGCTCTCACGCATCAACGGCATGGGCGTTGAAGAATTCTGGACGCGCGCCAAGTCTGAGCGGCGCGCTGGCCACGGTTTGAACGCCTCCGTGCTCTATTCGGCCGCCGCTTCAACTCTCGATCGCGGCGACTTTCTCGTGCTTTCGATCGCTCCTGACTTCATCTCCGATCAGCACGGTTTTGCGGGTCCGCCCGAATTTCTGGGCGATCCGCCGTACCCCGTGGAACTGGACGGGCAGCGCTACAACATCGTCACCATGCAGACCCACGGCGCGCGCGAAGGGACGTTTTTGTTCATCAAGCATCAATTGCCCGGATGGCCCGACAATGCGGCCGCAGAAGCTGCAAACCGCCAGTTCATCGACGGCTTCAACGCGCGCTATCCCGAATGGCGCGATGTGTTCGACGGTCTCATTGTGCGGGCTGTGCGGCCGAACTCCAACGCGGCCTGGGGGACTGTCTATTTCAAGGATCGCGGCTTCCGCCAGGCGGCGCCGGAACCAACGCCCGGGATCACGCAAGTGACGGCGCAAGCTCCTCCGACGACCACACCGCAAGCGCCAGCGGCGCCGTAGGTCGGCTCGAAGAGCGCTCTAGAACTGCGCTTCCGCGAGTTTCTTCTTCAGCTCGGTCTTCACGATCTTGCCGTTGGCGTTGCGGGGCAACGTCTCGGGCCAGAAGATCACGTCGATCGGCACTTTGAAGGCCGCGAGTTTTTGTGCGGCGTGGTGGCGAAGGTCTTCCACGCTCGCGCTCATGCCCGGCTTCAGGTGCACCACCGCGATCGGCTCTTCGCCGAGCGTCTGGTGCGGCTTGCCAACCACCGCCGCGTCCATCACCGCGGGATGGTCGTACAGGGCGTTCTCTACTTCGACGCAGTAGATGTTTTCGCCGCCGCGGATCAGCATGTCTTTGGCGCGATCGACGATATAGACGAAGCCTTCGTCGTCGATCTTGGCGAGATCGCCCGTCTTCACCCAGCCGTCGATGAAAGTCTCTTTCGTCGCCGCCTCGTTCATCCAGTAGCCGCGCACGACGATCGGCCCCTTGTACCAGAGTTCGCCGACCTCGCCGCGAGGCATGTCGCGGCCCTCCAATGAGACGATCTTGGCTTCGCCGCTGGCGGAGGGCACCCCGCAGCTCGCGGGCTTACGCTGGTAATCTTCGGCGCCGTTGGTGGTGGCTGTTGCCGACGTTTCCGTCATTCCCCAGCCTTGGCCCGGAAGCGCCTTGGGAAAGCGCGCGAGGATGCGCTTGACGAGTTCCGGCGCCGCCGGCGCGCCGCCATAAGAGACGCCTTCGATCGATGAAAGATCGTACTCATCGACGCGCGGATGCTCGAGCACCTGCCAAGCGATCGTCGGCACGCCGCCGAAATTGGAGACGCGTTCGCGCTGCATCAATTCCAGCGCCTCGTCCACGTTCCAGCGCCGCTGCATCACCAGTCGATGACCGCCCATCATCGCGGGGATCATCACCGCGAAGCAGCCGGTGGCGTGAAAGAACGGGACCGAGATGAGGAACACCTTCTGCGGAAGGCTCGGATCGGGTGCGGGTGGGGCCTCGCCGCGGCGCAGGAAGGAGCGCGCCTGCGCGCTCGCTGCGTTGAAAATGTTGGAGACGATGTTGCGGTGAGAAACGACCGCGCCTTTCGGTTTACCGGTGGTGCCTGAGGTATAGAAAATCGCGACGTCGTCGTCCGGCCCACGCTGTGGGAATTCCGCTGGCGCGGTCTGGTTGGCGCCGGCAAGTTTGCTCCACGCGTTCGTGGGTCCGATCACATTCTCGAGGCGTTGCACCATGGGATCGGCGATTTCTTCACGCAGCCGCGAGACGTAGACTTTACGCACATCTTTGCAGGCCGGCAGATGCTCGCGGATGCGTTCGTAGCGCTCGTTGTCGACGATCACGATCGAGGTGCCGGAATTAACGAGGCCGTATTCGAGTTCGGAGCCCGTCCACCACGCGTTGAGCGGCGTCACGATCGCGCCCGCCAGTACGGCGGCCCAGAACACAACCGGCCACTCCGGCAGGTTGCGCATGACGATGGCGACGCGGTCGCCGGGTTTCACGCCATCGTCAATGAGCCGCCGGGCCAGAGCGATGGCCGCTGCGCGCGCGTCGCCGACTGTGGCGCGTTCCTCTTCGAACACGAGGTGATCGCGCGGTGCGAAAGCGGCGGCCAGATCGAATATCGCGCGCAGTGTCGGCGGCGCATTCTTCCACACCTTGAACTCGACGCCGCGAATGGATTCCCGCCCGACCTCGAACATCGAGCCCGGCTGCGTCAGCAGGGCGTGCGCCTGCTCGATAGACATGGCCGGAAAGGCAGGCTTGGCGGCCTCGGTCATCGCTCGTCGCTCCCGCTACGGCAGGTTGGCCCCGGAAAAGGCGCCGCCTGCGTCATCTTTTTGTATGCGTTGTTGAAACACGCCGGCGCGTGCGCAGCAAGTCGGCGCATCCGACAGAAAGTTGCCGACATTTAATGGTGGCTTGCCGGGTGCGCGAGCCTCGGGCAAGCATCAAGCTGTCCTGAGCGGGACGGGAGACGCGCGTCATGGCCTTCGATTGGAAATCGCTCGCTTCGCGGCTGGATCCGCGAAAGCTCCCCTGGTCGCGCCTTGCGCCGGTTCGGGACTGGGCCGTGGCCAATAAGACCACGGTGCTGGCGACGTCGATCGCGCTGCTGGTCGGGCTGTGGGGCGGAGCCGTCATGGGCCGTGTCTCTGCGGGGGCTCCGGCGTTCGAATTCGCACAACTCGGCTCCATCGGCGGCCGCGAGAACGCGCGTGGCGAGAACGCGCCGCGGGCGGGCGTGCCCGGCGTCGAGGGCATGGCTTTCGTGCGCTTGCGTCAGGAAATGAACGGCGCCGAGCCGCGCGCCTGCCTCGAATTTTCCCAGAACCTCTCGACCGATCCCAACATCAATTACCGCGACTATTTGCGCTTCGATCCGAACATTCAGGTCCAGCTCGACGTCTCCGGTAATCTCTTGTGCCTCGGCGGTTTGCCTTTCGAGCCGGAGCGCCAACTCACCGTGCTGCAAGGCATGCCCTCGGCCAGCGGCGAGCGCACGGAAGCGGACGAGACCTTCACGCTCACTTTCGGCGATCGTCCCCATTATGTCGGTTTTGCTGGCGGCGGCGTGATCCTACCGCGCGCGGAAGCAGACGGCATCGCCATCGAGACCGTCAACGTTTCGCGTATCGAAGTCGAAGTGCTGCGCGTGCCCGACCGCATTCTGTCGCAGTATGAAGTCGATCCAGGCGCCGTGAACGAAGAAGGCGGCTGGGACTATTGGAGCTTCAACAGCGCCGGCGAGAATGTAGGTGTGAGCGTCTACAAGGGGACCATCGATATCGAGGTCGGTGATCGCCGCAACGCGCCCATCACCACGGTGTTCGCGCTCGGCGCAGCGCTTCGCGACCTGCGTCCAGGCGCATACGTGGTCAAGGTCAAGGATACGTCGCCCAGCGCCGGTCAGCGCGGCGATAGCGAAAACGACTCCGTCGCCAGCTCGTATCGCTGGATCATGTACACCGACATGGCGCTACAGAGCTTCTCCGGCGCCACTGGGCTCGACGTCATCGTGCGTTCGCTGCGCACGGCGCGGCCGATGGGCAATATCACGCTGACGCTGATCGCGCAGAACAACGAAGAACTCGCGCGAGTCCGCACCGACGCGCAGGGCCGCGTGCATTTCGCCGACGCGATCGTCAACGGCGACGGTCCGGCGCGGGCGCGCTACGTGATGGCCTACGGCGCCGAAGGCGATTTCGCGGCGCTCGACCTGCAACGGCCCTCGCTCGATCTTTCGGACCGCAATGTCGACGGTCGCTACGTGCCGGGCGCCGTGGATGCGTATCTCTATACCGAGCGCGGCATCTATCGCCCGGGAGAGCGTGTGCGCCTCATCGGGCTCATTCGCGATCAGGTCGGACGCGCGATCTCCAACCGGCAATCGACGCTTGTCGTCTACCGTCCCAACGGCACCGAAGCGCGCCGCACGCGCATCGCGGAAGCTGAGCTCGCGGGCGCCATCGCCAAGAACATCGATCTCGACCGCAACGCCCCGCGCGGCGTCTGGCGGGCGACGCTCGAAGTGGACGGTCAGGAGAACATCGCCGGCGAAGTGTCCTGGTCGGTCGAAGATTTCGTGCCGCAGCGCCTGCGCGTGCGGTTCACACCGACCGAAGAGGACATGCAACGCAACCACGTCATCCTGCGCCCCAACGCGAGCCAGAACGTGCACTTGCAGGCCGACTTTCTCTATGGCGCGCCGGGCGCGGGCCTCGCCGTCGAGGGCGAAGGCCGCCTCATGGTCGACTACAACCCGTTCCCGCAGCACGAAGGCTATTGGTTCGGCAATTCCGACGAGAGTTTCAGCGAGCAGATGTTCCAGCTGCAGGGCACGGTGACTGACGGGACCGGCGGCGCCGATCTCGCCGTCGCGCTGCCGAGCACGCCGGACACGCAGCTGCCGCTGCGCGCGCGCGTCGTCGCCAGCGTCGCCGATCCCGGCGGACGGATGGTGCGCGAGAGCTTCACGCTGCCGGTGCGCACGCGTGACGTCTACATTGGCCTGAAGCCCACGTTCGAGAACCGCCGCGCAGGGGCAGGCGAACGTGTCGCGTTCGACGTCATCGCCGTCAACGGCCAGGGCGGGCGCGTCGGCATTCGCGGCGTGCAATGGCAGATTGTGCGCGAGGATTGGAGCTACGACTGGTATCTCGATAACGGCACGTGGCGCTGGCGCAGAACTGGCCGCGACATCCCGGTCGACGGCGCAACCGTGAATATCGAAGGCGGCGCGGCGCTTCGCATCGGCAAGGATGGTCTGCGTTCCGGATCGTACCGTCTCATTGTCCGCGATCCGCGCACCGGCACGGAAGCTTCGCAGCGCTTCGGCGTCGGCTGGGGCGGCCCCGCTGACGATGACGCGACGCCGGACATGGTGACGGTGGTGGCGCCGGAAACACCAACGCGTCCCGGCGCGCGCGCGCGCATCCAAATCCGACCGCCTTATGCGGGCGAGGCGCAAATCGTGGTGGCCACCGATCGCGTGATCGAGACGCGCACCGTGCGTGTCACGCCTGAAGGCACGACGATTGACTTGCCGGTTAGCCAGGAATGGGGCGGCGGCGCCTACGTGCTCGTCACGGTGATGACGCCACGCGATCCGGTAAATCTGCCGGTGCCGCGTCGCGCCGTCGGCGTCGGGTATGTGCAGGTCGACATGGGTGCGCGCACGCTCGAAGTGCATGCTGAGGGCCTGCGCAACGTGCGTCCGCGCACGCACATCGAAGTGCCGATCCAGGTGCGCAATGCGCCGGCCGGGGAACGTGTGCGTGTCGCCATCGCGATGGTGGATGAGGGCATCCTCAATCTCACCAAGTACGAGGCGCCGGACCCGGTCGCATACTTCTTCTCGCGGCGTGCGCTGGGTGTGCAGATCCGCGACGATTACGGCCGCTTGCTTAACCCGAATCTCGGTGCGCCCGCGAACGCGCGCCAAGGCGGCGACAGTTTGGGCGGCGAAGGGTTGACGGTGGTGCCCACGCGCACGGTGTCGCTCTTCTCCGATATTGTCGAAGTCCGCGGCGGCCGCGCCATGGTGCCGATCGATGTGCCGGACTTCAACGGCAGCCTGCGTCTGATGGCGGTGGCGTGGAGCGAAAGCGCGGTCGGTCGAGACGTCGAGAATATCGTCGTGCGCGATCCGGTGGTCGCCGAGCTAATTCTGCCACGCTTCCTCGCGCCTGGCGATGAAGCGCAGGCGACGCTCAACATCGACAATGTCGAAGGTCCGCAAGGCGCCTACACCGTGACGGTGTCGGGCTCGCCGACGGCGCGCATCGCGGCGCAGCCGCGCCGGTTCACGCTGAACCGCAGCCAACGCCAGACCGCGTCGATTCCGATCACTGGTGGGCCGCTGGGCGTCGGCGAGATCAGCTTGCGCCTGGAGGGGCCGCAGGGATTCACGCCTGTGGAGCGCACCTACAACATCCAGTCACGTGCACCGTTTCTGCCGATCACCGTGGTGACCATGGAGCCGCAGGCGGCTGGCGCGACTTGGAGTGCGCCGCGCAATGCCTTGGATCCGTTCCAGCCGAATTCGCAGGCGCTGATCTCGTTCTCAGCGCTGGCGGGCATCGATCCGGCGCCGTTGCTGGATGAACTTTACCGCTACCCTTACGGGTGCTCCGAGCAACTTACGTCGGTGGCGATGCCGCTGCTCTATTACAACACGCTCGCATCGGAAGCCGGGCGCGACATCGACCCGCGCTTGCGGCGCCGCGTCCAGGAAGCGGTCACGCAATTGCTCGATCGTCAGACCCCGGACGGCGCGTTCGGCCTTTGGAATGCCGGCGACGGCAATGCGAGCCCCTGGCTCGGCGCCTACGTCACCGACTTCCTGCTACGCGCCAAGCAAAACGGCTACGCCGTGCCGAATGCGCCGATGGAGCAGGCGTACAATGCGCTGCGCCGCGTGGCGCGGCTGAACGATTTCGGCTCGGTGGGCTATCAGTTCGAAGTCTATTCCTGGCCGGGCTCCAACGACACGACCCAGCTGATGCGCTCGCGTGCGGCGGCCTATGCACTCTACGTGTTGGCGAAAGCCGGGCGCGCCGATATCGGCCAATTGCGCTACTACCATGACACCCGCCTGCGTGATGAGCCTTCGCCGTTGGCGCGGGCCCAGATCGCGGCCGCGCTCTGGCGTATGGGCGATCGCGCGCGGGCGCGGCATGCCTTCCAGATGGCTGAGCAGGCGCTCGGCTATCGCAATGTCGGCGATTGGTACCAGACGCCGTTGCGCGATCTCGCGGGTGTGCTGGCGCTCGCGGCTGAGGCGGAAAACATGGAGCTGGTGCAGCGCTTGCGCCGACGCCTCGAGCGCGATGCGCCCGAGGCGGGCCGGCTGATGACGCAGGAGCAGGTGCAGCTTCTGCTCGCGGCCGATGCATTGCTCCGCTCGGCGGGGCCGGTGACGGTCGAGATGAACGGTCAGCCCCTGACGCAACGACGCGTCTTCGCCGACGCCGCGCGGCTCGCGCAAGGTCTGGCGTTCCGGAACGGCGGCCGCGGTGTCGTGTGGCGCACACTGCAGCTTTCCGGCGCGCCGCGCGAAGCGCCGCCGGCGATGCAATCGGGTTATACCATCGACAAGCGTGTTTTCCGTCTCGACGGCACGCTCGCCGATCTCGAAAGCATCCGCCAAGGCGATCGCGTGATCGTGGTGGTGAGCGGCCAGCCCGAAGGCGCGCGCAACTATCCGACCGTGCTGGTCGACCTCCTGCCTGCGGGTCTGGAGATCGAAAGCGTGCTCGGGCCGCAGGATGGCGCTTACGGCGACGGCCGTGGCGGTCCCTTTGCCTGGATCGGTCCGATCACCTGGACGAACGTGTCCGAAGCTCGAGACGATCGCTACGTCGCCTCGGCCGATCTGCGTGGGTCGTTCCGCTGGGCGTACATGGCGCGCGCAGTCACACCGGGCCGATACACGTTGCCCGCGGCGCAGGTCGAAGACATGTACCATCCGGGCGTGCTCTCGCGGACGGGCACGAGTTCGATCCGCATCGCGCCGCGGGGCGGCTGATGGAGGCGTTGCCTCTCCTTGGGGGGAGGGTGCGCCGCGGTCCGCGCATGGCGCTGCCGCTCGGGGCGAGCGGCAAGCGCTGGGCGTGGGTGCTGATCGCGGTCCTGCTGACGCTGTTTTCGCTGGATCAGCTCTTCCCGCCGCCGCTGGCGCGCGTGCGCGCGGTGTCTCCCGTCGTCGTCGATCGCAACGGCGAGTGGCTGATGGCGTTTACGACACGCCAGGGCGCCTGGCGCCTCGAAGCGCGGCTCGACGACATCGATCCCGAGTTTCAGCGCCGGTTGATTGCGGTGGAGGACGCGCGCTTCTGGTTTCACCCTGGCGTCGATCCGATCGCCTTGGCGCGCGCAAGCGTCTCCTATCTCCGTTCCGGCCGCGTCACTCAGGGCGGCTCCACCATCACTATGCAGCTCGCGCGTCTGCTCGAACCGCGACCGCGCACTATTCAGTCGAAGCTGGTGGAGATACTGCGTGCGATCCAGATCGAGCGGCGCCTGTCGAAAAGACAGATTCTCGCGGCCTATCTCACCATGGCGCCTTACGGAGGAAATCTCGAAGGCGTGCGCGCCGCGAGCCGTGCTTATTTCCAGCGCGATCCGCAATGGCTGGACGATGCCGAGATGGCGCTCCTGATCGCGTTGCCGCAGGCGCCGGAAGCACGCCGTCCGGACCGGCATCCGCAGGCCGCCCGCGCCGCCCGCGATCGGGTGCTCGACATGTTCGCCGACATCGGCGCGATTTCGAGCGCGCGCGCCGCGGAGGGAAAGCAGGACGCGATCCCCACGCGTTCGCCCTTCCCTTACTCGGCCCCGCATGCTGCCGAGGAGCTGGTCGCGACGCATCCGGGCGAGGGGGTCATCGTCTCGGCGCTTGATGCACGCCTGCAACGCGATCTGGAAGCGCTGGCGCGCCGCAGCGCGCAAGGTCTGGGCCGCGACGAACAGATCGCCATGATCGCCGTATCTCTTGAGGACCGCGCGGTGCGGGCGCGCGTTGGTGGCGCAGGCCGCGAGCGCGCCGGGGGCTATATCGACATGACGCGCGCGATCCGTTCTCCCGGATCGGCGTTGAAACCGTTCCTCTACGCCATCGCCTTCGACGAGAACATTGCAGCGCCGGAGACGCTGGTGCGCGATGCGCCGCGGCGTTTCGGGGGCTACCTGCCGGAAAATTTCGACCGCCGCTTTCATGGCGACGTTTCGCTCGAAGACGCTCTGCGGCATTCGCTCAACCTTCCCGCGGTCGCTACGCTTGAGCGCATAGGCGCTGCCCGATTCCAGGCCGCGCTGACGCGCGCGGGCGCGAACGTGGTGCTGCCGCAGCGTGCCGTATCGGAGCCGGGCCTAGCGCTGGCGCTGGGCGGCGTCGGCATCACGCTGGAGGATCTGGTGCAGCTTTATGCGGCGCTGGGCGACGAGGGCCGCGCACGGCCGCTGGTGGTTGATCAGCAACCGGCCCCGTTCGCGTTCAACCGGCGCTTCGTGCGCGCGGAAACGGCTGAGCGTGTGCTTGAAATTCTTGCGACGTCGCCGCACCCGGCTGGCCGCATCCCGGCCCAAGTCGCTCAGAATGCGCCGCGTGTCGCGTTCAAGACCGGCACCTCGTACGGCTTTCGCGATGCGTGGGCGGTCGGTGTGTCGAACGGCTATGTGATCGGGGTATGGGTCGGCCGGCCCGACGGCGCGCCGCGTCCGGGTGCAACAGGGCGCAGCGATGCGTTGCCCATTCTGTTCGAGGCGTTCGATCTGCTCGGCTTGCCGGCGGCGCCCGCACAACTGACACCCGAGCGCTTCGAGCAGGCGCCGCCGCCGGCGTTGGCGCGGCTCGACGCGCGCGAGAGCGAGGAAATCGCGATCCTGTTCCCGCCTGCCGGCGCCGAAGTGCTGGTGGTGGACTACGGCCCGCAATCTCGCGGACTGTCGCTTTCGGCGCGCGGCGGCCAGCCGCCGCTCACTTGGTACGCCGAAGGCCAGCGCGTGCCGACGGAACAGACAAGCGGGCGCGCCATCTGGCGGCCGAGCGCGCCGGGGTTCTTCAACGTCACCGTCGTTGACGCCGCTGGCAACAGCGCGCATGTGCGGGTGCGGATACGGGCGGGCGCGTAGTCCTCCGCCGCGAGGAAGACGCCATGAAGAAGCTCATCGTTGCGATCACAGCTTTCGCCACGCTTACGGTATCAGCTTCGGCGCAACAGCCGCAGGCCTTACTCTCGCAGGTGGCGGGCGAAGTGAGCGAAGCGCGTCTGCGGGCGACGATCGAGCGTTTGGTCGGCTTCGGCACGCGCCATACCGCGTCGGACACGCGGTCAAACACGCGCGGCATCGGCGCGGCGCGGCGGTGGGTGGAGCGCGAGTTCCGCACCATGGCGCAGCAGTGCGGCGGCTGTCTTGAGATTGCGACGCCGTCGGAGACCATTTCCGGCACCGAACGCCTGCCTGGACCGACCGAGGTGGTCGACGTGCTCGCGATCCAGCGCGGTACGAGCGATCCCACCCGCGTGATCGTCATTTCTGGCCACCTCGACAGCCGCATCACCGACGTGATGGACGCGCGTTCAACCGCGCCGGGCGCCAATGACGACGGCTCCGGCACGGCGGCAGTGATGGAAGCGGCGCGCGTGTTGTCGCGCCATCGCTTTGCGGCGACCATCGTCTACGCCGTGCTCTCCGGTGAGGAGCAGGGCCTGCACGGCGGCAAGATCCTGGCTGACTATGCGCGCACGCAAGGCTGGCGCGTCGAAGCCGATCTCAATAACGACATCGTCGGCAATACCGAAGGCATCGGCGGCGCGCGCGACAACACGCACGTGCGCATCTTCTCCGAAGGCACGCGCGCAGTGGAGACGCCGCAGGAAGCTGCGCGCCGGCGCTATAATGGCGGCGAGGTGGATTCGCCGTCCCGCAATCTCGCGCGCTACATGGATCGGCTGGCCGACGAGCACTTAAGCAACTTCGATGTCGTCATGGTCTATCGCACCGACCGCTTCGGGCGCGGCGGCGATCAGGTGCGCATGCTGGAGGCGGGGTATCCGTCGGTGCGCGTGACCGAAGCGGTCGAGAATTACACGCGGCAGCACCAGACCCTGCGCACGGAGGGCGGCGTCCGCTACGGCGACACGATCGACGGCGTCGATTTTCCGTATCTCGCGCAGGTGACGCGGCTCAACGTCGTGACGATGGCCTCGCTCGCTAGCGCACCCGTGCCGCCGAGCGGCGTGACCATCGCCGGTCAGGTGAGTGCGGATACGACGGTGACATGGCGCGCCACGCCCGGCGCTGCTGGCTATCGCGTCTGGTGGCGCAGCACCACCGATCCGCAATGGCGCTACAGCCGCACTGTCGGCGGTGACGCGACGGAGTTGAAGCTTGAAGACATCGTCATCGACGACTGGTTCTTCGGCGTCTCTGCGGTTTCGCAGGAGGGTTTCGAAAGCCCCGTGGTGTTTCCGGGCGTGGCGGGCGCGTTTTTTCCTGAGCCGCCTGCGCAGTAGCGCACAACGAAAAGCGCGGACCTCTTTCGAGATCCGCGCCTTCTTGATCGCCGCTTGAGCGGGGCTTGGGCTTTGGGAGCTTTAGGCGACGATCTGAGCGGCTTGCGTCATCGTCGCGAGCGCGACCGGCGCGAAGAGGGCGCAGGCGGCGACGAGGGCGAAGAATTTGGTCATGTGCGGCTCCCGGTGTTCGTGTCTCAATCCGATGCAGCGAAGCTAAGCCGGCGCAGGCTGAGCCGCTGTGACGTCGGTCACGCACGAAATTGGCGGGAAGGGCGCGGCTCAACTGTAAGTGGCGGCGCCGTCGTTGCCCTGTTTGTCCCGGCGTACCGCCGCGTCGAGCAGGGCCCTTTCGTCGCTGAGCAATCGCTCGAGCGTCGCGCATTTGGCGCTGTCCTTCTCGCGCAGAAGCAGCGTTTCGAAACGAACGATGTTGAGTTTGTGAATGTAAGTCTTCTTGGGCGCCATAATGAGCACTCCCTCCGCCTACGCTTTGTGCGTCAAACGGTACGCCACGACCACTCGGCAGACGGACTAGCCGGCGGCGTAGCACTGAGGTGATAGCGACGGAAGCAGCGCCCCCGGGGTCAGACGGCGGCGCTGCTGCCTATCCCTCACACCATCGAGCCCGCCGACCGCGCCAGAGGGCGGCGCGGTGTGCTGAGCGGCCTGCGCACCGCGGCGGCGAACCGAGCGTAATATTCGGGATGCTCTGTTTTCATCAGGCGGTCCCACCAGGTGAAATAGAGCCCGTAATTGTAGCCGGCTTCCGCGTGGTGCAGGTCGTGGTGGGTGGTGGTGGTGAGAAAATCGAACAACGGACGCCCGTCCGCGCGCGCGGGAAACAACTCATATCCGGAGTGTCCGAGCGTGTTGCGGACGATCTGGTGAAGAACGAAGAAGCCGACCACTGGCCATTGCGTCGGTACGACCAGCATCCAGACCGGTACGAAAAAGCCCATCACGGCGGCTTCGCGCAGATCGAAGCTGTAGGCTGTGAACGGGGAGGGGTTGTAGCTGCGGTGATGGCGGCGATGAAAGCGGCGGAAGAGCCGCGGGTCGTGCATGAGCCGGTGCGCCCAATAGAAGTAGGCGTCGTGCGCCAAGACCATCAGCGCAAAGCTCACCGCGGCCCAACCGGCGCCCCAGGCGGCAGCGATGTGGGGTCCGGGCAGCCATCCCGCCCGTTCCAGAAAGAACGGGATGAGGCCGATGCTGGAGAAGATGGCGATCGACCGGAGTGAAACAAGAAACTCGGTCCACAACTGGCGTGCCGGTGGGCTGGCGTCGCGAATCTTGCGGCCGCGCAATGGAACGGCGAGCAGCACCCAGAGCACCAGCCAGACGCCAATGGCGAAGATGGCGTAGCGGGTAAGGTCCGACTCCACATTGCGGAGCCATTGCGTCGCGACAACGAGGGCGAAATCCATGAAATCCTCCTTTGCGTGGAGGCATGGCGGCGGAGGGCGAAATCGTCTCGCCAGCGGCTGAAAAGGGTGGTCGTTTTCAAAACCGGCCAGGGATTTGCGAATTCGGCGAGGCCATTGTGCCTCTAGCCGCGCTTGCGGAATTCGGTCGGCGTAAGGCCCGTCGCCTCCTTGAAGGCGCGGTTGAACGGTCCGAGGGAGCCGAAGCCTAAGTCGTAGGCAATTGACGAAACGGACTTCTGCGCCTGGGCCGGGTCCGTCAGCGCAGTCTTGGCGGCTTCTATGCGCCGGGCGTTGATGAAAGCGGCGAAGTTGCGGTGATCAAGGTGGTCGTTGATCAAACGGCGCAGGCGGTGTTCAGGAACGCCGATACTCTCCGCCAACGAGCCAATGGTCAGCCCTTCCTGGCGCCAGGCGCCGTCCGTCATTCGTGCTTCGAGCTTGTCGAGAGCGGCGCGGTCGACGAGCGGCAGCTTGTCGGCGGCCGGCGTCGGTGCGGACGCGGCGCCGAAAATCTCGGTGCGCGGCGACAGGAACGCCAGCGCGCCGCCGAAGCTGAACACGCAGATCGCCACAGCGCTGGCGAAGCTGTACCACGCCGCGTAAATTCCGAAGATCTCGCCGATCTCGACCGCAGACAGCAGCAAGCTGTACACCGCAACCGCGGCCATGAATGGGCCACGCAGGCGCCGTCGGCCCTCCACCAGGTCGCCGCGCCAGGACCGGGCGATGATGTGGAGCCCATGCACTGCAAAGCCGGCTTCGATGAGGTTGTGCATGACCCAAAGGGTCTCAACGGTCGGGCGCGGAATGGGTTGATAGATGATGCCCAAGCCCGTCAGCAGCAGCCACGGCCCGAGCGTCGCCCAGCTGATCTTGCGGTCTTCGAACAGCGTGACGATGAACAGCCAAAGCGCGCCGACGCCGCCAAAGGCGAAGAAATGGATCAGCGGCGCAGCGACGCCGAACACATACATCGGCACTGGCGCCGAGTTGAGCACATAGGCGCTGATCTCGACGCAGAAAAGGATGCCGGCCACGCGCACGGCCTGGCTCGGCGCGCGCGCCAAGCCCGCCGCCATCGCCGCCTGTGCGCCGATCGCGACGCCCCGCAATAGAAGATCAAGCACCGGCGCGTCCATGCCGCTTTCTAAGCGCGGCGCGACGAATGCGCCAAGAGGGACGTTGACCGCTTCCGGCCCTGCGCTCAGGTTGCGCCTCGCGAGGAGTGACAGATGCTGGGCAAATGGCGGACGCGCCTAGTGAGCGCGATTGCGGCGGCGGGCGTCGTCTCTGGCGCGGCTTGGGCGATCGAGATGCGCACGGAGGACGAGGTCAACATCACCGGGACCTACGACCAGATGGTGTTCGCCGCGGGGGACACCGTCACCTTAAACGCAACCGCGACCGACGACGTGTTCGGCGCCGGCGACGATGTGCGCGCCACGGGTGGCAGCTACGACCACCTGTTCATGGCCGGCGGCGATTTGAGCCTGCAGGACGCCACGCCGCACGATCTGTTCGCGGCCGGCGGCGAGCTCGACATGGTGAGCGGTCATGTCCTCGACGATTTTGCCGCCGCCGGCGGCCGCATCAAACTGAGTCGCGACCTGCGCATCGACGGTGATGCCCTGATCGCGGGCGGCAATATCGACATCCGCAGCCCGATCGGCGGCGCACTGCGGGCGGCCGGCGGTACGATTTACCTGAACAGCGCCGTCACCGGCGACGTGTACCTGAACGGCCGCGACATTCAGCTCGGCCCGGATGCGCACATTATGGGTTCGCTTACGCATCGCGGACGCAATGTGACGATCGACCCCTCCGCACAGGTGGATGGCCAGACCACCGCACTCGAGCCGCCGCCGGAGCCGGATTGGGCGCCGTTGAAGAAGGTCGCGCGTTTCCTCGGCTGGACGTTCATGTTCGGCATGTTTCTCGCCGCGATCGTTGTCGCTTGGGCGTTCCCTCGGCTGATGAACGACAGCGCGCAGATCATTCGCGACCGGCCGCTGTCGATGCTGGGTTTGGGCGTGCTGATTGCGTTTCTGACCCCGGCGGTCGCCTCTGTCCTGCTGTTCACGGTGTTTGGCGCGCCAATCGCGCTCATCCTGTTCGCGGCGCTGCTGCTGCTGTGGCCGATCGCATTGATCGCGGCGGCCTATACGCTGGGCATGTTCGGCCGCAATCGCATGAAGCCGGGCGAGCCGCCGCCGTCTTCGGGCGCGCGGGTGCTCTGGTGCGGCCTAGCGATGCTGATTCTGATCGTGCTCGGGATGATCCCGGTCGTGGGACAGATCGTGTGGTGGGCCGCGTTCCTCTTCGGACTTGCGGCGGTCGTGGTTCAAGCTGGCGCGGCGCTCTCGAAACAACAGACGGCGCCCGCGTAGCTTGCCGGCAAAAGAAGAAGGCGCGGACCGGGGGAGGATCCGCGCCTTCTGGCTTTGTCGTCCCGGCTTTGGGAGGGAGTTACGAGACGATCAGAGCAGCTTGATAAAATGCGGCGTAGGCAACGGGGGCGACCAGCGCGACCGCAGCGACGATGGCGAACAATTTGATCATTTGCGTTTCTCCTGAACCGAAGCGTGTTGTTCTTGTCTTCTTGACTATGAGATGCCGGCGTTCGCGCCATCGGATGCGCGGATGCAAAAATTCTTCATCGATATTCGAGAAAGATTTGCGGGGGCGCGCCCGCATCGGTGAACCTGCAGGCTGAGCGCCGGCGGCAAAGAAAAAGCGCGGACCTCTCGGTCCGCGCTTCACTTTGATCGCCGCTTTGGGGGCAGGCTGGCGGTTTAAGCGACGATCTGAGCGGCTTGCATCAAGGTCACGAACGCGACCGGAGCAAAGAGAACGAGCGCGGCGAGAACGCTGAAAGTCTTGGTCATGGTCATTGGAATTCCCCGTAAGTTGGCTTGTTCGGTTGTTGGCTATGAGATGCAGCCGATGGGCGGATTGGATGCGTCGTCCGATGAAAGCCACTCTGGCAGCGCCGCGTTGCCGGCGAATGTCGTGATTGCTTCAGCGCCTGAAATGTAGCGCGGCAAAATTGCGGCGCAGGTGAACGCGTGGAAAGGCGCGCAAACGAAAAGCGCGGGACCAGGGCAGTGGTCCCGCGCCTCTTTGTAGATCGCCGCCTATGGTGTGAGAGGCAGCTCGGCGGTTAGGCGACGATCTGAGCAGCCTGCACCAGAGTCGCGACTGCGACCGGGGCGAAGAGAACGAAGGCGGCGAGAAGGCTGAGCGTCTTGGTCATTGTCGTAGTCCCTTGCGTGTTTCTGTGTCTGTTGATGGCTAGATGCGCGTGGTCTGCGCGTTGGATGCGCCGCGCGCGGAAATCAGATCTGCAATTGTGCGGCGCCGATGAAAGGCGCGGCGACGATCGGCGCGAACAGGACGAGCACGACGATGGCCGCGAAGTTCAGCATCGGCGTTTGCATCGCGGCGATGAGACTGAGCGTCTTGGTCATGATCGTTACTCCCAAATCCTTTCATTGCGTCACGCCTTTGAGATGCCGGCGCGCGCCTGAGTGGATGCGGGTGAAGTGAATCTTCTGAGGGGCGCGTTAACCCCGCGAATACACGGGCAAGGAAAAGGCCCGGACCTCTAGGGGTGGTCCGGGCCTTCCTTATGCGACCGTCGCGTGCGGGTTTGGGGGATCAGGCGACGATCAAAGCGGCTTGATTGAGGGTCGCGAGCGCCACGGGGGCGAACAAGGCGACGGCTAAGGCAATGGCGAAAAACTTGGTCATTTTGCTCTCCCTGGCTGGCGTTGCGGCCTGTCTGGTCTGTTGATGCAGCCAAGGTAGGCTTTGGATGCACCGGCCGCTGTGACTTTGGTCACATCCGGTGGAGAAGTCCGGATGCACTTCCACAGCGGCCGGCGACCTGGCGGTTCTAGTGGTGGGGCGCGCGCGGCGGCCGCGGCGGCGCGGGCGGCGCGGGCGGCGTTGGCGGCTCCGGCGGCGGCGTGTAGCGGACGCGGCCATCATTATTGGCGTCGCTGGCGTCGAAGAAGCGCAGGTGCTGCGCACGGAATTCCTCGCGCGAAAGGGCGCCGTCCCCGTTGAGATCGGATTCCTCGCTGTTGGCGAAGATCATCATGAACATCGGCGGGTGCGGCGGCACGGGCGGAACCGGCGGCACAGGCGGCGCGGGCGCAACGCCATCCGCGCGCTCTTCCCACGCACCGCCGCCCTGGACGCGGACAACTGTTACGGTGCGCTCAACCCGCTCGTTTTCACCGCGTTCTTCGCCCTCTTGAGCGCGCCCATGCGCGTCGTGCTCGCGTGTGATGACCCGAACGCGGCGCTCGCCTTCTTCGACGGACGTGCCCTCAGGCGCATCGGTGTCCACATCCACATCCACATCCACATCCACATCGAATTCGGCCATGTGTGCGGCATGATCCTCTGAGGTCAGCCGGCCATCGTGGTTGGTGTCGATGTCGTCGAAGATGCGATCGGCGGCGTTCGACGCTTCCTGGCGGCTGATCCAGCCGTCGTCATTGGCATCGATGTTGAAGGCCGGATGGTGTCGCACGACGACACGGTCGTGCTGTCTCGGCTGTGCGTACGCGGTCATCGAAAGCGCCGCGAACGCCACGCCCAAAGCCAGTGGCAGTTTCATGCAAGTAACCCCTCAGGGCCCGAAAGCCGGGCTGATGATGGCCGACCATGGGGCCGCTTCGTTTCCCCAGTGCGTCAGCGCTGAAACATTGATGCAACGGGGCGCCTCTATGTCTACGGCCCCTGGAAACGGGTGGAAGTTGGGGCTCGGAGGCGGAAGGTGCGAGGCATGAAAGCGGTTCTCTTGGCGGCCGGTCTGACGCTCGCGGGGGCAAGCGCCCAGGCGCAGCAGATGCGCGACGGGCCGCCCGAGGCCCCGCCATTGCCGGCGCTTTCGATCAACGCGCAGATGAGCGACGCCGAGCTTGGCCGGGCGTTGGACGCCTGGGTGGGCGGCTTGAATGGCGAAGGGCGCTTCGACGGCGCCGTGCTGATCGCGCGCGACGGGCGTCAAGTTTACGCCGGCGCCTTCGGCCTTGCCGATCGCGCCGCCAACGCCGCCAACCGCATCGACACGCGCTTCCCGCTCGCGTCCATCGGCAAGGTCTTCACTGCGATCGCCATCGCTAGGCTGGAGCAGGAGGGCCGGCTGCGCGGCAGCGACACGATCGCCCAGTACATCACCGATTATCCGACGGCGCTTTCGCGCACGGCGACGATCGATCAGCTGCTCAACATGCAAGGCGGTATCGCAGACATTTTCGGTCCTCCGTTCCGCGATGCGGACAAGAGTGAGTTCACAGGCAATCACGCCTATTACGAGTTCGTCGCCCACCGCGAACCGATGTTCGCGCCCGGCGCGGGCGAGGAGTACTGCAACGGCTGCTACGTCGTGCTGGGCGAGATCATCGCGCGCGTGTCAGGCATGAGTTACGAGGATTATGTCGCGCGAAACATTCTTGCGCCAACGGGCATGACGAGCACCGGCTTCTATCGCGCCGGCGCTTTGCCCGCAAACACAGCGCGTTTCTACGGCACGCCGCGCGGACCGGGGACCCCGGTGGTCGATGTCGGGGAGTTCCATGGCGCGGCCGGCAGCGCGGCGGGCAACATCTATTCGACGCTCGGCGACCTGCTTCTGCTCGATAACGCGCTGCGTGAGCATCGCCTTTTGAACCCGCAATACACAGCGCAGGTGCTGCGCGGCGAACCCGAGAGCGCGCGCGCGACGCGACGCATCGGCTTCGCCGGCGGTGCGCCAGGCGTGAACACCATGCTGCACGGCAACGGCGCGTGGACCTTGATCATCCTCGCCAACCGCGAGCCGCCGACGGCGGAAGCCGTCGATCAGGTGGTGTTTCCGCTGTTGGCGGGCGCGGCGAGCCGATAAAATGCTGGCCATGTCCTCCAACCCCGACTCGCCGCGCGTGCTCATCTGCGATGACGACGCAGAAATTCGCGAAGGCTTGGTGCAGGTCTTCGAGCGAGCCGGTTTTACCGCCTATGCTGCGCCGGACGTCGCCGCCATGGAGCGCACGCTCGCCGCCAAGGGCGCCGATCTCATTGTCATGGACCTGATGATGCCCGGCGAGGACGGCCTTTCGGCTACAAAACGGCTTTCCGGAAAGGGCGCTCCACCGATCATCATGCTCTCGGCCTTGGGAGACGACGCCGATCGCATCGTCGGCCTCGAGATCGGCGCCGACGATTATCTGGCGAAACCCTGCAATCCGCGCGAATTGGTGGCGCGGGCGCGGGCGGTGCTGCGCCGCGGCAAGGACGCCGATCAACCGGCGAAGAGTGACAGCGTGCGCTTCGCCGGCTTTCGGCTGGATGTTGCGCGACGAGAACTGCACGATCCGGACGGGGTGGTGATGCCGCTCTCGGCGGGCGAATTCCGCCTGCTGCGGGCCTTCGTCGAACGGCCGCAGCGCGTGCTGTCGCGCGAACAATTGCTCGACTACGCCTTCGACAACGACAGCGAAGTGTTCGATCGCGCCGTCGACGTCCAGGTAAGCCGGCTGCGCAAGAAGCTCGAGCGCCCCGGCATCGAAGTCATCCGCACCGTGCGCGGCGAGGGCTACCTCTTTGCGGTGAAGCCGACGTCGTGAACCGCACCGGACTCCCGATCGCCGGCTATCTCGGTTTGCTGGTGGCGCTTGCGCTGACGGCGGCTTTCGCCGCCATGATTGCAGTCGTGATATGGCTGCCGCCGCGCCCGCCGGACGTGATGCGCGCCGACATCGTCGCGGAGCATTTCAAGGCCGGCTACGCGCACGTGGCCGCCACTGGCCGGACGCTCGCAAACGATGGCATGAGTTGGCAGCTGCGCTCCAACCCGCCTGCCACGACGCAAAATCCCGGCATGCATGTCACTCACATGATGCTCGTGCACGAAATGCAGCTGCGTCCCGATCAAATTCGCGTCGCAGCGTCGAACATTGCGCAAAGCGATGTGTTCGTTTTCCGGGTGCGCGAGGCGGAGATCTCCGAGCGCCAGGCTGAAGCGCTGCAACGCCAGGCCGAGCGCATTCAGCGTCAGGTCGAGCGCGGTGTGCGCGTGCGCGGCGATACCATCGTGGTTCAGCCTGAAGTGCATGTCGAGGCGCCCCGGGCGGGGGAGAGCGCGACCTGGGAGTACAGCTATTCTACCGGCGACGAAGACGAGCCGCCGGCGCCGCACGCGCACCAGGGCCCTACGCCGCCCGCGGCCCCCGCCGCACCCGAGCCTCCGCGCAACGTCGGAGTAGCGCCCGCGCCTGCGGTGGCGCCAGTCGCCCCCACGCCGCCGCCGCCACCGCTGTTTGCGCCGGCGCCACCCGGCGTCGTGCTGGTGTCCGGCTTCGAAATCGGTGCGCAGCTGCCGGACGGCCGCTGGCTGGTCATGCGTCAAGGCCGCAACTGGGCCGAGATCGGCTGGATCGGCCGCGCCGTGCTGGTGATCGGCGCCACCTTGCTGGTGCTCTCGCTGCTGGCGGTGCTGTTTGCGCGCCGGCTCACGCGCCCGATCCGCAACTTCTCCGATGCCGTGCAGGCCGTGGGCGTTGACCCCGGCAGCGCGCCGGTGCGCGAGGAGGGCCCGCAGGAATTGCGCGGCGCTGCGCGCGCTGTAAACACCATGCAGGCGCGCTTGCGTGCGCTGATCGCCGACCGCACGAAAACACTGGCCGCCGTCGCGCACGACATGCGCACGCCGCTGATGCGTCTGCGGCTGCAGGCGGAGAACGCGCCGCCCGAGCAGCGCGACAAGATGGCGAAGGAGATCGCCGAGGTCGAAGCGCTGGTGGCGAGCTTCATTGCCTTCGCGCGCGACGACCCCGCGGAAGAAGCGCGTGTGCGGCTGGACTTGAGCGCGCTGTTGCAAAGCATCGCGGACGACCACGCCGAACACGGCCGCGCCGTTACTTTCGCCGGCGAGGACCGCGTGCTGGTTACGGGCCAGTCGCTGGGGATGAAGCGACTGTTCGGCAATCTGGTCGACAACGCGCTGAAGTACGGCGCAAACGCCCGCGTCACGCTTCGCCGTGACGAAAACAGTATTGTCGTCGACGTGGCCGACGATGGGCCGGGCATCCCCGCCGCGGAGCGCGACACCGTGTTTGAGCCGTTCGTGCGGCTGAATGAAGAGACCCGCGGCGCCGGACTGGGCCTCGCCGCGGCGCGCAGCATCGCGCGCGCGCACGGCGGCGACATCGCGATACTAGAATCGGACAAAGGCGCGCTGATGCGCGTGACGTTGCCGGCCTAAGCGCGCAGCACAAGCGCAGCCCGCAACCCCGGCTTGTTGTCCTCCAACACCAGCGCGCCGCGGTGCAGGTGCGCGCAGGCTTCGACGATCGCCAAGCCCAGCCCCACGCCCTCCGGCGTGTCGCCGGCGCCCAGCCGCTTGAACCGCTTCACGGCATTGGCGCGCTGGTCTTCGGGGATTCCGGGGCCGCGGTCGGCGACGACGATGCGTGGGCCGCTGGCGTCGCGCGCGAGCGTGAGTTCCAAAGTACTGCCGGTGGGCGAGTGCTTGATGGCGTTGTGCACCAGATTGCCGACCGCTTGCATCAAGAGCGGCTTGTGTCCCTGGATGCTCACGTCGCACGCTTCCACGCTGAGCGCGACGCCATAGTCTTCCGCGAGCGGAAGGAACAGCTCATGCACGTCATGCAAGAGCGCAGCGAGATCGACATTGGTCATCGCATCGCGCGAAAGCCCGCCTTCAGCGCGGGCGATGTCGATGAGCGAGGAGAAGGCGAAGATGGTCTTCTCCGTCTCGCGCACGCCCGCCTCGAGCGCCGCTTGCTTCGCCTCCGGTTCGCGCGCGGCCACGCCCCGTTCCAGCGTCGTGCGCAGGCGCGCCAGCGGCGTGCGCAGATCGTGGGCGAGGCTGTCAGTGACGGTTTTCAGTCCTGTGATGAGATCTTCGATCCGATCGAGCATGGCGTTTTGCGCCGCGGCGATGCGCTCGAACGGGTCCGACCCGCCGTGCGTCGGCGTCCGCGCGCTGAAGCGGCCTGCGGAGAAGGCCGACGCTGTCGCCGAAAGTTCGCCCACGCTGCGGATGGACATGAAGATGAGCAGGCCGGGTGCGAGCAGGCAGGCGAGCGCCACGATAAGGATCGCCAGTTCCGCCACGCGCATGACGGCGCCGTTGAACCGGCGATGCATGCTGTCGTCGCGCCCGATCAGGAGTTGGGTCCCGTCATGGAGCACGCGCACGGAGGCGTGGATCGAGTCCGGCCCGTCCGTGGTCGGCAGCGCGAACCAGTCCGTATCGGCCGGCAGCAGCGGCCAAGCCGTGAGGTTTCCGCCCAGCAGCGTGTTGTCGGCGCGGGCGAGGGCGTAGATGTGGTGTTCGCCGGCGATGCGGGCGTGACGGGCGATGTCGCGCGCGAGCGCTGCATCGCCTTCTTCGCGGCGGAGCTCCGAATAAAGATCAAGTTCACTGCCGACAGCGTCGCGCTCAAGCCGCGTAATCAACTCCTGGCCGGTCGCGTCCACGAGCCACAAAGCGCCGGCGCATGCCGAAATGATCGCAAGCGAGGCGGCGACGATGGCGGCGACGGGGAAATGCGCGCGCCAGAACATGACTCAGGGCTTTTCCGACATGCGATACCCGACATTGCGCAGGGTATGCAGCAGTGACCGCGCGCCCTCAGGTTCTATCTTCTTGCGCAGACGCGAGATGTGGGTGTCGATCAAGCTGGTGTGCGGATCGAAGCGGTAGTCCCAGACCTGCTCGAGCAGCATGGTGCGCGTGACGACGCGATCCTTGTGCCGGAGCAAGAGTTCAAGAATCTGAAACTCGCGATGCATCAGGTCGATGGCTTGCCCGCCGCGGGTGACCCTCCGCTGCAGGCGATTCATCTCAAGATCGCCGCAGCAGAGCAGGGTTTCCTCAGCCTCGACGTTGCGCTGGGAGAGCAGGTTATCGAGACGCGCGTGCAATTCCGAGAACGCGAACGGCTTGGTAAGATAGTCGTGGGGGCCGGCGCGCCCGCCGGGGACGTCCATCCCCGGCAGGTTGCGGTCGAGAACGATGGCGTCAAATTTCTCGGTTATGGCGAGATGCAGCCCGTCGGGACCGTTGGCCGCGTGCTCGACGGTGAAGCCCGCCTGCCGCAGGCCGGAGACGACGAAGTCAGAAGCGCTAGGGTCGTCTTCGACGACCAGTATCCGATCGGGCATGGGGTCCCCCGAAACGGACGTCCCTCTCCGCGCACATCGGGGCGCTTTCGCGGCGTTTCGAGTGCGCCGGGTGCGGCATTTGGGCGTGGCGGCTTACAGATTTGCGAGTTGGCGGAGAGGGGCCCGCAAAGGAGCGGGCGCAATGTCCTCTGCGTCGGGCGGCTCTCTCCCGCGCCCACGCTCTCTAAGGACGTCTCCGATGAAAATGACTCTCCTCGCGGCCGGTGCAGCCCTCATGGCGCTTGCATCTCCCGCCTTGGCGCAACCGTCCCCAAACGCCAACGGCGCTCCCGCAAGCCAAAGCGGCGCCGCCTCGTCGTCAATGCGTACGCCTGCGCAAACGGCGACCACGGGCGCCACCGTGAACAATCGCCAGACCGTTTCGCCGCGGCTGTACCGCGCCGCGCAGGAGAAGTTGAAGGCCGACAATCTCTACACTGGCCCGATCGACGGACGGCGCTCGGACTCGACCATTCAAGCGATCCGCGCGTTTCAAACTCAGCATCACCTCAGCGCAACGGGTTATCTCGACCGCGCAACCCGGCGTGCTCTCGGGGTCTAGCCCCTCCCCCGCGAACCCTGTGAGCCAGCAGCCGGCGCGCCTCTCTCGCGCCGGCTGCATTTTTGTGCGCTTGGACGCGTGGGCGCGCGGACCTATGTTCGCTACATGACCGCACAAAACCAAACTCAGATCGAATTGTGGAACGGCCGCGCCGGCGATACCTGGGTCGAGCTGCAGGACAGCCTGGACAGGATGCTGGCGCCTGTAACCGATGCGCTCGCGGCGCGCGTGGGATCGGTCGCGGGCAAGCGCATTCTCGATATCGGTTGCGGCACGGGCGTTACCTGCAAGCGCTGGATCGATGGCGGCGCCGACGTCACCGGCGTTGACGTTTCCGCGCCGATGTTGGCTGCCGCGCGGGAGCGCGCGAAGGGCAGGGCGCGGCTCATGCAAGCCGACGCCAGCGTTTGGCAGGGCGATGCGCCGTTCGATTTCGCCGTCTCACAGTTCGGCGTGATGTTCTTCGATGACGCAGAAGCCGCGTTCGCCAACATCGCCGCCAATCTGCGCCCCGGAGGGCGGCTCGTGTTCGCGTGCTGGCGGCCACACACGGAAAATCCGTGGGTCACCGTGCCGATGGGGGCAGTGCGTGGGTTGATCGACCTGCCGCCGGTTGAGCCGCATGCGCCGGGTCCATTCGGGCTCGCCGATGCGATGCGCACGCGTGGCGTGCTCGATCAGGCCGGCTTCACTGACATCACCATTGATCCTGTCGATTTCGCCTACGTCATCGCGGGTGGCCTTGAGGAAGCGGTGCGCTTCATGATGCAGATCGGGCCGACGGCCAGGGCGCTTGCCGAAGCTGACAAGGATGTGAAGGCGGCCGCGGCGGAGCGGCTCGCGGGAGCGCTCGCGGCTTACGAACGGAACGGCAGTGTCACGTTCCCAGGCGCGATTTGGATCGTGGAGGCTCGGCGGACATAGCCCCCAAGCTTGTCATGCTTCGCTTCGAAGGCTGTCCGCTGCGGTAGCTGATGCTGCCTCTGTGGGCGCTCGGTGCGTGTTGGAGGTCTGGGCCGCTTCACCGCAGGGTTGTCGTCTGCCATAAATCGTGCGGACGTAGGGGGCGGACATGGTGGGATTGATTGGCGCACGCGGGCGTTTGCACAACGAATCCGAAGTTCTAAGCGATCTCGTGCGCGACCGGCCGCACGAAGGGCCGTACGCGGTCGACACGATCCCGGCGAACACGACAACTACCGAGGTGATCGCGGTGCCGGGAACGCGCACGAGTGCGATCGATACGGTAGGCGACTTCGATTTCTTCCGCATGACGCTGCAAGCCGGCTTCACCTACACGTTCGCGATGAACGGCGGCGGCTCGGGCGGCATGACCGATCCCAGCCTTGCACTCTACGACGCGAACGGCGTCTTCATCACCCTCGACGACGACAGTGGCCCGGGCTTCAACGCGCTCATTACGTTCACGGCACCGACAACCGGCACGTATTATCTCGGCGCCAACGGCATCCCGACATCGACCGGTAATTACACACTTGTGACGGCGATCGTGGGCGGGGTCGATGAAATTTCAAACAACACCTCGACCACCGCTGAGTTGACTATTGGCGGGCCCTCCGCCGCAAGTTCGATCGACTCGCCCGGCGACCAGGACTGGTTCCGCATCACGCTCACCGCCGGTCAGAGCTACGCTTTCACGCTGAACGGCGGCACTTTGGCGGATCCGTTTCTCGCGCTCTACAATTCCGCCGGCGTTCTCGTTTCAATCGACGATGACGGCGGCGACGGGTTGAACGCGATGATGCAGTTCACCGCGACGCAGAGCGGCACGTATTATTTGTCGGCTGAGGCTGCAGGCAGCGGTCTTGGCGACTACACGATCAGCGCTGCAGTGGGCCCGCCGCAGGACCCGCTGGATACGCTCGACCTTGGCTTCACCTTTCACACCAGCAATATCGCCGTCTATTTTGCGACAACCGGCCAGCACCTGGGGCCAACCGGGACGGCGGCGCGCTCCTGGACGTCGGCGGAGCAGGCGGCGATGATGTCGGCGCTGCAAACCCTCGCCGACGTCACCAATCTGACCTTCACGATCGCCGCCACCGCGGACGCCGCGGATTTCGTCTTCGTGCTCTCGCAGCTCGATCCCGGCGTGCTCGGTCAGACCTATCCTGATCCCTCGATCGCCTATCTTGAGTTTGATCCGGACGCGCCGGGCTGGACCACAACGGGCCTGCAGCCGGGCGGCCTCGGCTACTCGGTGCTCATCCACGAAGTGGGCCACGCCTTGGGACTCGACCATCCGCATTACGACGGTCTCGATAATCAGATCATGCAGGGTGTGATCGATATCTTCGATTCATACGGCACGTTCGGGCTGAACCAGCAGGTGTTCACCATCATGTCGTACAATGACGGCTGGCCCGGTGGGCAGTTCGGTGGGCCGCAGACGACGGACTTCGGCTATGCGCAGACTCCGATGGCGCTCGATATTGCGTATCTGCAAATGCTCTATGGCGCCGACGCCTCGCGCAACTCCGGCGACACCACCTACGTTCTGCCTGCCAGCAACAGCGCACATCCAGGCTACGTTGCAATTTGGGATACTGGCGGCATTGACACGATCGTGGCTGGCGGCACGGGGCCGGTGCGCATCGATCTCAACAGCGCTACGCTGCAAAGCGAGCCGGGTGGCGGCGGCTACGTTTCCTATCCCGTCGCCGTGCTCGGCGGTTTTACCATCGCCGCCGGCGTCGTCATCGAGAACGCAACCGGCGGATTGGGTGACGACACCCTCACGGGCAACGCCGTGAACAACGTTCTGACGGGCGGATTCGGCGCGGATACGCTTCTGGGAAATGCCGGCGACGATCGCCTCGAAGGCGGCGCTTCCAGCGACATATTGAATGGCGGCGCAGGCGCTGACCGGATGATCGGCGGCAGCAGCGACGACAGCTATTTCGTCGACAATGTGGGCGACATCGTCACCGAGCTCGCGGGCGAGGGGACGCAGGATCAGGTCACGGCGTCGATCGACTACACGCTGCCGGACAATGTCGAATGGCTGACACTGGCGGGCGCGGCTTTGATTGGAACCGGCAATGCGTTGGACAACCTGCTTCGTGGAGATGAGCTGGGCAACACGCTGAATGGCGGTGTTGGCGCGGATCGGCTGTTTGGGTTCAACGGCGACGACACGCTGAACGGCGACGACGGTGACGACATTATTTTCGCGCAGCGTCTCACGACCGCTGGCGCTGAAAGCAACGCCTATGCGGGCGGTGCGGGGTACGACACGATCGATTACACAAACGCGAACGGTGGCGTGACAATCAATCTCGCGACTGGAACCGCGACCGGCGTGGTGGGCGGCGCGGACACGTTGTCCGGCTTCGAGGCCATCATTGGCTCGTTGTACAACGATACGATCGTCGGCGATGACGGAGACAACTATATCCAGATCAACGGCGGATCGGACAATATCGACGGGGGGGCGGGCGTCGATACCGTCCGGTTCATAAATCGCGGCGCCATCAACCTCGAAGCGGGTACAGGCTCCACCGTTTTCGACGTATATACGTTGGCGAATATCGAGAATGTCATCGGCGGTGGCGAAATAATCGGCAACGGAGGCGACAACCGCATTGATGCGCGTCTCTCAGGCTCCGATTCTTTGAGCGGCGGCGGCGGTGACGATGTTATTCTGCCGGGCTCCGGAACCAACTCGCTCGATGGCGGCAGCGGCTACGACATCCTGGTGTTCGAGGTTTCGAGCGCGAACGTGACCTTCGAGCGCGATGCGTCGGGCATGCTGAGCTTCTTCGGTCCGGACCTGCACGGGCGGGAGAACGTGATCAATTTCGAGCTGATTGACTTCACCGATCGTGACATCGTTCCGGAGCAGGCGGAGCGTTCGTTCTCGGGGGACGGCACGTCCGACATTCTCTTCCGCCGCGACGACGGCATCATGGCGAGCTGGAACGTGAACGGCGTCACCATCAACGCCGCGCATTTCCTGCCAGCCGCGGGCGCCGAGTGGACGCCGCTCGGCACGGGCGACTTCAACAGCGATGCGAACGCCGACGTCGTGTGGCGGCGTGACGATGGGCTGGTTTATTCTTGGCACATGGACGACGGCGTGGTCGTGACGGCCAACGCGCTCGCAGGCATCGGCTCTGAGTGGCATTTTCTCGCCGTCGGCGATTTCAACGGCGACTTCCGCGACGACCTCGCCTGGCAGCGTGACGACGGGCTCGTCTACACCTGGACCATGAACGGGGCTGCGATCACCGCCGCGAATGCGATCGCAGGCTTGGGCGCGGAGTGGGTGGTTCAGGGCGTCGGCGACTTCAATCGTGACGGCCGCGACGATTTTCTCTGGCGCAACGATGCAGGTCAGATGGTGATTTGGCACATGAACGGGCCTGCGATCCGCTCTTCTGGGTTCACCAGTGTGACAGCCGGCGCCGATTGGAGCGTCGCAGGCATCGGCGACGTCAACGGTGATGGCTTCGACGACATCGTGCTGCGCCGCGATGGCGACGGCATGGTGCAGATATGGTCAATGAACGGAACGACGGTGACGTCGTCGACAGATATCGCCGCGGTCGATCCCGCGCACTGGGCCATCCAGAATATCGGCGACTACAATGGCGACGGCCGCGCCGATATTCTGTGGCGGGACGACACCGGCGTCGTCTACGCGTGGCTGCTTGACGGCGCGAATATCATCGGCGCCGGCGGTCTCTCCGGTGTCGGCGCTGAATGGCAGATCATCGGCGGCGGTTGATGCTCGCTATTCGCTCCCGCGAAACCTGCCGTCGCCTTCCTCGGTCACCAGCACGACGTTCGGATTTTCCGGGGCGGGATTTTCGAACAAGCCGATGTCCAGATCGGCCTGTGGTGCGGGCCCGCGCAAAGGCGCGGCGACGCGCTCCGCGAGCTCGCTGCGTTCTGCAGGCGCGAGCGGGGCAGCAACGCCCGGTGCATGCATTGGGCGCCAGAAGGTAATGCATAGCGCGAACTTGCCTTCGCGCTCGACGATTTCGCCAAGGCCGCTGCGCACCAGGTCGCCCCATTTCTGCATCAGGCGTTTGTGGTCGACGTAGAGCTTGGGAAGCACTTCCTGCGCCAGCTCGGCGGGCGCGCCGAGCAGGGCGCGCGCGTCCTCCGGCGTACGCGCGTGTCCGAGCGGCTTCTTGGAAGCTGCTTCACCTGTGCGCGCGACGGGGGCGGGAGGCGCTGGGCGCCAGTAGCGCATCACGACGCGCCAGCCCTCACGCCAAAGCAATTCATAGCGGCCTGAGCCGTAGAGTTCGGGCACCGCCGCCTCCGCCGCCTCCGGCGTCTCGAACACCTCCGGCAATTCCTCGACGGTCAGAAATACCGGCCCGCCCGCCAGGGTGGTGGCCTCGTCCTCGGTGCGGACGCGCGGCGTGTCTGGCTTGCGGGCGGCGTTCAAATTGGCCGCGACTGGAAATACGGTCATATCAACGGCCTAATCGGCCTCTCCACGGCTCGGTCCCGGCATCGCCTTGTCATCGCCCGGCGCCAAGCTAAGACACTCATATTGGCTAAAAATAGTGGGGAGCCAAGCATGTCCAAGAGCCGTTGGAGCCTGGCTGCGCTGGTGGTTGCGCCGCTTCTGGCGGTGTCGGCGTGCGACCAAATCGGCGCGATGTGGAACCGCTCGCGCGATGGCGGCGCCGGTCCTGGGCCGGCGGCGCTCAATTCGGTGCCGCTGGAAGCGCGCGCTTTGTCTGGCGCATTGCAGCGCCAGGAGGACATCGATGCGCTGCTGGCGCCGCAACCCCTGCTGATCGCACCGGGGCAAATTATCGTCGGCGCGCCCGTGGAAGCGGAACTGGCGGAAACCGCGAGCGAAATGGGACTCGCGTCGAACTTCGTGCGCGCGCTGCGGGCCGACGGCGAGGAGGCGCTGCAGCAATTGCCGGAGCAGATGATGGGCCAAGTGCGCGCGCGCGCCGAGGCGGAAGCGGCGACGCAGGCGCAGCGCGCGGTCGAGGACGTGCTGGGCCGGCTCGGCGTGGAGGGCGCCGTGGAAGTACGTCCTGGCGGCGTCGTGACCATCAACCTCGACAATGGCGCAAGCCCGACGGCGCTGCGTTTTTCGCAACTGGGCGGCCCGGCCACGGCCGACGGCCGATCAGGCGAACCGGAGGCCATCGAGTGGAACAGCGCCGACCGTTGCCCGCGCATCGTCTCGCAGGGCCAGCTGGAAAACGACCTCGCGCTTGCGACCCGCTGCGCAATCCAGCGGCTGCAGGCCACGCGTCAGTTCGAATACGTAGAACCCAACTACATCGCCGACTCTGGATACCTGGATCGCTTGCCGCGGCCGAAACAGCAGCAACCGACGACGACGGCGACCACGCGGCCGCCGCAAACGCCGACGACCGCGGCCACCACGGCGCCGCCGCGCGGTGGTCTGCCCAACGACCCGCTGCTGGCACTGCAATGGGACATGCGCGTTCGTGGCGACGGCCAGGGGCACTCCGCCGGCGGCGCAGGTTTCGTCGCATTCTGGGAAGCCATGCAGGTCGGCTCGCGCAACGTGCGCGTCGCGGTGCTCGATACCGGCATCGATCTCACGCATCCGGATATCCGCAATTCGCAGAATGTGGGCGCCGGTGTCGATCTTGTCGCCAATCCTGAGCGTGGCGGCGACGGCGACGGCGTTGATGCGGATGCGCAAGACGCGGGCGATCATTGCGGCGCGGCGGAAGATTCCTACCACGGCACCCATGTGGCCGGCACGATCGGCGCCGCTACGACCAATGATCGCGTCGGCGTCGCAGGCGGCTCCTGGGAGGTGACCGTAATCCCGGTGCGGGTGATCGGCCGTTGCGGCGGCGAACTCGCCGACATCGTGTCGGGTATCCGATGGGCGGCGGGGCTGGCGCCGGCGATCGGTCCGGGGGGGACGCAAATCGTCAACCGCACCCGCGCCGACATCATCAATATGTCGCTGACCATCCAGACGGCGTGCCCGGCCTCAATGCAGGCTGCGATAGACGCGGCCGTTGCGGCGAACGTGATTGTGGTGGTCGCCGCCGGGAATAAGGCGAACCTAGCGTCGCTTTATGCGCCGGCAAACTGCAACAACGTCGTCGTCGTGGGTGCGAGCGACGGGCGCGGCGGGTTGGCGTTCTATTCGAATTTTGGTCCGCAGGTAGATATCCTGGCCCCCGGCGGCGATCTGTTCACTGACGGCGATGGCGACGGCAAGCCAGACGGCATTCTCTCCACGCGGGCCACGCAGAGCGGCTGCTACGATCCGCTGAACCAGAATTCGACCGATCGCTGTTACTATTCCTTCCTGCAGGGCACCTCGATGGCCGCGCCGCATGTCTCGGCGGCGTTAGCGCTGCTGGCGGCGCAATCGGGTCTCCGGGGGCGTGCGCTCGAAAACGCGTTGTTTACACGCGCGGTATCGCCGCTGCCGGCGGGCTTCGGCCAGATCGAGTGCGCGCGCTCGCGCTACGCGACGCCGGTCAGCGCCGGTTCCACCACGTGCGCGCGACCAAGCGGGCGCGGTTATCTCGATCTTGCCCTCGCGGCACGATCGATCGGCCCGCCCGCGGCGCCGGCCGCCACCCCATAGAGGGGAGAAGAGGCTTTACCTCAATGGGTCGGACGCCGAAGGTGCCGCCATGGATGTGATGGCTTTGCGGACGTGGGGCATTGCGGTCAGCGCCGCCGCAATCGCCAGCCTGGTGACGTTTGCTGTCAGCGCATGCGATCGCCCGCCGTCGCAGGTGGAAGAACAGCTTCCTGTCGCCCAGGGAATTGCGCAGGTCGCGCAGGCGCCGTCAGACCGCGACCATGAACCGGCGTCCGCGGCGCGCGCCGCCGCGCCGACCAGCTTTGTCGTGCGTTTCCAGGGAAATGGGCCAATGGCGCGCGCGCAGGCCCAGGCGGCGGGCGGCCAGCAAACGGCGGCGCAGCGCGCGATTGAGGCTCAGCTCGCGCGCCAAGCCGCGTTCCGCGGGTTGTGTTTCGATCGTTTCACTGTCGGTGCAGCCGAAGTCGTGCTGCGCACGTGCACGGCGGCGCCGCCGCCGGAACAGGCGCAGATCACCGCGCGCTGGCTCGCCCGCTTGAACGCAATGCCCGGCGTCGCCTATGCCGACGCCAACGCGACGGTCTCGCAGGACCGCGCGCAATGACGACGAGGAGATGAACATGGATTCCGCCGGCGGCCGCTTCATCGGCGGCTATGAAGAACGCGTCGTCTCCACCGTGGACGGGCTCACCATCTATGTGCGTGAGTACGCGCCGCTCGCGCCGGTCACCGGGCTGCCGGTGATCTGCCTGCACGGCCTCACGCGCAATTCGCGCGACTTCGAAGTCATTGGTCCGCGCATCGCCGCGCTCGGCCGCCGCGTCATTGCGCCGGACATGCGTGGTCGCGGCCGTTCCGCCAACGACAACGATCCCGATCACTATGTGCCGGCGGTTTATTCGCAGGACGTGATCTCAATCCTCGACAAGCTGGAAACGCCACGCGCAGTGTTTCTCGGCACTTCGATGGGCGGGCTCATCACCATGCTCACCGCCACCATTGCGCCGGACCGCGTCGCCGCCAGCATCATCAACGACATCGGTCCGAAGGTTGAAACCGAAGGCCTCGCGAAGATCGCCACCTATATTGGCCGTGGCCTGCCGCTGCCGTCTTGGGCGGCCGCCGCGCAGGCGGTGCGCGACACAGTTGGCGACGCCTATCCTGAGCGCGTGCATGACGATGCATTCTGGGACACGTTCGCGCGTCGCACCTTCCGCGAGCTCGACGATGGCCGCGTCGAAGCCGACTACGATCCCAACATCGCGCTCACCTTCGCCGATCCGGAAACGACGCCGGTGCCGGATCTGACGCCGCTCTTCCAGGCCATCGCCGGCAAGCCGCTGCTTTCTGTGCATGGCGAAATCTCCAACATCCTCTCTGCCGACGGCGTCGCCGTGATGCGCGGGCTGAAGCCTGATCTGCATACGGTCGAAGTGCCGAACGTCGGCCATGCGCCGTGCTTGGACGAGCCGGAAGCATGGGACGCGATCCTGGATTTCCTGGCGCGGGTGGAATAGCGCCAGTCATCGCTACGAGCGGGTGAGCTTTGCGCCTTGCGGCACTGGCCCCGGCCGCCCGCGCGGGTTAGAACCGCGCCAAATTTCCATTCCGTCCGGGAAACACATGCGCCTCAAACCGAACATCCTCGCCGCCATCGGCAACACGCCGCTGGTGAAGCTCAACAAGGTCGTGCCGGCGGGTGCGGCCGAGGTCTGGGTGAAGTGCGAGTATCTGAACCCTGCGGGCTCGATCAAGGACCGCATGGCCAACTACATCATCGAGAAGGCCGAGAAGGAGGGCATTCTGAAGCCTGGCGGCCTCATCGTCGAAAACACCTCTGGCAACACCGGTCAGGGCCTCGCGATGGCGGCGGCGATCAAAGGCTATCGCTGCATCTTCACGATGCCCGACAAGATGTCGAAGGAGAAGCAGGACTCGCTCAGAGCCTACGGCGCCGAAGTGATCATCACGCCGACCGACGTTCCGGGCGACTCGCCCGAGCACTACGTCAATGTCGCCAAGAAGATCGCGCAGGATACGCCGGGGGCGTTCTACGTCGATCAGTACCACTCGCAGTGGAATATCGAGGCGCACTATCATTCCACCGGTAAGGAAATCTACGAAGACACCGACGGCGGCAAGTTCGATGCCTTCGTCGGCGGCACCGGCACCGGCGGTACGGTTTCGGGCGTCGGCCGCTACTTCAAGGAGCATGCGCCGCACGTGAAGATCATCGGCGCCGATCCCCTGGGGTCGGTGCACTACCATCTCTTCCACACCAAGACGCTGCCGACCGCGCACGTCTACATGGTCGAAGGCATTGGCGAGGATATCGAATGCCGGGCGATGGATTTCTCCGTCGTCGACGACATGCGCCAGGTGAACGACCGCGACAGTTTCGTGATGGCGCGCCGGCTGGTGCGCGAAGAAGGGTTGTTCTGCGGCGGGTCGTCGGGCTCCAACGTGAGCGTGGCCATCGAGATCGCCAAGGAGCTTGGCCCGGGCAAAGTCGTCGTCACCGTGCTGCCGGACCACGGCAACCGCTACGTCTCTAAATTCCTCTCCGACGCCTGGATGAAAGAGCACGGCTTCACCGAAACCGAGCGTGAGCTCGGCTTCGTGGAAGACCTGCTCAAGAATTTGAAGATGAAGCCCATCACCGCAAACGCGGATTCACCGTTGCGCGAGGTGGTCAACCTTATGCGCGAGAACGGCGTCAGCCAGATTCCGCTGATCGAACGCGGCAAGCTGAACGCCATCGTTCACGAAAGCGACGTGCTCACAAAGATGCAGAAGCGCGAGTTCGACTTGAGCGCGCCAGCGAAGAGCATCGCCTCGCCGATCGGCGGCTTGATTTATCCGAAGGCGCGGATCGAAGAGCTCTTCCACATCTTCGCGGCGGATAACGTCGCAGTGGTCGTGGATTCGTCGAATGTCGTCGGCGTGATTTCGAAGATCGACCTCATTGAGTATCTCTCGAGCAAACGGTGAATTCTCTTCAGTCATTCCCGACGGCCGGAGGCCGATCTGGAATCCAGGGCTAAGTCCTGAGTGTTGGCCCTGGATTGCAGATCACGCTCCGCGTGTCTGGAATGACTGAGATAAAGTTAGGTAGTCCGTCATGCATCACAACAAGCGCTTCGGCACACGCTGCATTCACGCCGGCCAGGAGCCCGATCCGACCACCGGCGCGATCATGACGCCGGTCTATCAGACCTCGACCTACGTCCAGGAAAGCCCGGGCGTCATCAAGGACGATTACGATTATGCGCGCTCGGCCAACCCGACACGCAAGGCGCTGGAGGCGAACATCGCCTCGCTCGAAGGCGGCCGCTACGGCCTGGCGTTCGCCTCGGGGCTCGCTGCACTCGGCGCCTGCATCCACCTGCTGCAAAGCGGTGATCATGTGCTGCTTTGCGACGACGTTTATGGCGGCACGTTTCGCTCTTTCGACAAGGTCTTCAAGCAGTTCGGCATCAGCTACGATCGCGTCGACATGACCGACCTGAACGCGCTCGAAGCCGCGTTCACGCCGAAGACGAGGATGGTGTGGTTGGAGACGCCGACTAACCCGCTGCTGAAAATCATCGATATCCGCGCAGTGTCGGAGATCGCCAAGCGCAAGGGCGCCATCGTTGGTGTCGACAATACGTTTGCATCGCCCGTGCTGCAGAACCCGCTCGCGCTCGGCGCCGATGTGGTGCTGCACTCCTGCACCAAGTACATCGGCGGCCATTCGGACGTGATCGGCGGCGCGCTGATCGCCAATGACGACGACATCGCCAATCGCCTGAAGTTCACGCAAAACGCCGTCGGCGCGATCATGGCGCCGTGGGATTCGTTTCTGCTGTTGCGCTCCACCAAGACGCTGCACATCCGCATGCAGCGCCATTGCGAAAATGCAGCCAAGATCGCGGATTTTCTCGCGGGGCAGAGCAAGGTCGCGGCGGTCATCTATCCCGGGCGCGAAGACCATCCGCAGCACGCCATCGCCAAGAGGCAGATGCATGGTGGCTATGGCGGCATGATTACCGCCACGCTGAAGGGCGGCTTGCCGGCGGCGCGGACGTTCCTTGAGCGCGTGAAGCTCTTCTCGCTCGCGGAATCACTCGGTGGTGTCGAGAGCCTCATCGAGCATCCGGCGATCATGACGCACGCCTCGATCGACAAGCACCTGCGCGAAGCCATCGGCATTGGCGACGGGCTGGTGCGCTTCTCGTGCGGTATCGAGGATGTCGAGGATCTGCTCGAGGATATCTCGGAAGCCCTGGCGGCGATCTAGCGCCACGATCGCCCAAGATTTGGCCAGCTACAGAGTCCGAAAAGGGCGTGTCATGCACGCGCCTTCGGCGTAGCCCTGCGCGACGGAGGCCTCATGAAAAGCATTGCTCTCGCGTTTCTTGCATTGTTCGCCGTCTGGAGCGGCGCCGCGCACGCGCAACCGCAGAGCAATCGCGCCGAAGTCATGGCGGCGTCGCATGAATTCGACCAAGCGCAGATGCACAAGGATCGCGCCGCGCTGGAGCGCTTCCTCGCGCCGGACTACCGCATTGTGTTCTCGTCCGGCCGCGTCAGTGATCGAGCCGGCTTCATCGAGAACTTTCTGTCGCCGACGCTCGCGATCTCGGAAATCCGCGTTGAGGAGCCGTACTACACGGACCTTGGACGCGACGCGGCCATTGTGGGCGGCATCGGCATCATTCGCGGCACGGAGAATGGCGAAGCGTTCGAGGAGCGCTTCATGTTTGCGGACACGTTCGTGAAGCGCGACGGGCAGTGGATGGTTGCTTACACTCAAGTCACGCCATTCGCGCGGCCAGCGGCCGCCGCGCAATAGCTTAGAGCGCGCGCCGGAACAACTCGTCGAACTTTTCGCCGTCGAACGGGATCGCGTTCGACGCTGTGGCGATGTCCGACAGCGCGTACTCGCGCGCGCTCGGCCAATGCGCCTCGGTGACGCCCATAACGGAGAGTGAGTGCGGCAGGCCGATGCGCTTGTTGAAGGCGGAAATTTCCGCCGCCAAATCCGCGTTCGCCGGCAAGCCCAGCGCGCGCCGGATGCGCGCAAACTTTTCCTCCGCGTGACCGGCGATCATCGCCAGCGAGTGCGGCAGGATCACCGCGTTGAGCGTGCCGTGGTGAAGTTTCAGCTCGGATACGCGTCCGAGCGCGTGGCTCAGGCTGTGCACGACGCCGAGGCCCTTCACGAACGCCAGCGCACCCTGGAAGCTCGCCATCATCATGTGCCAGCGCGCGTCGCGATTGCCGCCGTCGGCCACCGCAAGGGGCAGCCACTTCCACGCGCGCTCGGCGCCGTCGAGGCCGATCGCTTCAGCCGGCGGGTGCACGACCGGCGTCAGCACCGCCTCGATGCAATGCGTCATCGCATCCATGCCGGTTGCGGCGGTGAGCAGGGGCGGCAGACCCAGCGTCAGTTCGGGATCGCAGATCGCGGCTTTCGGAATGAAGTGCGGCGAGACGAACGTTTCCTTGCGGCCATTGTCGAGTATGAGCACGAAGCCCACGCTGACTTCGCTGCCGGTGCCCGCGGTCGTCGGCACGGCGACCAGCGGCGGGATCGCGTTGACAAAGCGCGCACCGCGCTGTGTGCCGCCATATCTCTCGTACGGCCCTTCATGCGTGACCATGAGTCCGACCGCCTTAGCGAGGTCCATCGAAGAGCCGCCGCCGAGCGCGACGATGCCGTCGGCGCCCGCGCCGCGGTAATCGGCCGCCGCTTTGGCAGCCGCCGCCTCGGTCGGATTGCCGGGCGTGTCGCTGTAGACGCCAGCCGGCGGCTCACTCAGCGCCTGCAGCAGCGCGTCCAGCAGGCCGTTGGCCTTCAGCCCCGGATCGGTCACCACGAATGGCCGCGTGACGCCTAGCCCCTTGAGTACCTTCGGCAGTTGCGCCAGCGCACCGAAATCGAAAGTGCACGCGGTGAGGTAGTTCATCTGGGCCATGGAGCGCTCCGTTTCCTTGGGATTAGACCCCCGCGACGCGGAGCGGAAGCTGGTAATGGACTTGGAAATCTTCGCCGCTACTCTCAGCCGCACATGAGTGACGCCACCGCCGCCGAACCGGTTGTCGAAGCGCCGTCCGCGCCGTCGGGCCCGGTGCTCGAGATAAGCAGCCTTTGCGTCACCTTCGACATGCCGGACGGCGACGTGGAAGCCGTCAAGAATGTCTCCTTGCGGATCGATCCTGGCGCGTGTCTCGGCGTCGTTGGGGAAAGCGGCTCCGGCAAGAGCCAGACGTTCCTGGCCGCGCTCGGCCTATCGTCCGAACGCGCCAACGTCACCGGCTCGGTGAAATTCCAGGGCCGCGAGATCTTGGGCCTGAAGCGCAGCGAACTCGATGCGGTGCGCGGGAAAGAGATCGCCTTCGTATTTCAGGACCCGCTGACGGCGCTGACGCCGCATCTCACCATCGAAACCCAAATTGGCGAAACCCTGGCGCACCACTTCCACCTGCGCGGCGCCGCCGCGCGCAAGAAAGCGATCGAGTGGCTCGAAAGGGTGCGCATCCCGGAGGCGGGCCGCCGTCTCGACCAATATCCGCACGAGCTTTCCGGCGGCATGCGCCAGCGCGTCATGATCGCCATGGCGATGATGTGCGAGCCGGCGCTGCTGATCGCTGACGAGCCGACCACTGCCCTCGACGCCACCGTGCAAGCGCAGGTGCTCGATTTGATCGAGGAATTGCGGCGCGAGAGCAATGCCGCCGTCGCGCTCATCACGCACGACATGGGAGTTATTGCACGCATGGCGCAGGAGGTCGCCGTGATGCGCCGCGGCGAGGTGGTGGAGACCGGCCTCTCCGAAGTCATCTATACCTCGCCAGCGGCGGAATACACGCGCATGCTGCTGAAAGCCGTGCCCCGCATCGACGGCGATCGGGCCTACGCGTTGGCGCCCCTGGCGGAGGCGCCGCCGCTGCTGCAAGTCGACGATGTGCGGGTGCATTATCCGGTGAAGGTGAGCGGCGGCCTGTTCCCGCAAACCAAGCCGCTGCGTGCTGTGGACGGAATTACTTTCTCGCTTCGACCTGGGGAGACGCTCGGCATCGTCGGCGAATCCGGGTCGGGAAAGTCGACTCTGGCGCGCGCCGTGGTCCAGCTTCTGCCCCGCACCGCAGGCGACGTGAGCTTCCTCGGCCGCAACCTGCTGCCCGCGGAGCAGGAGCAAATCCGCAGGGCGCGCCACGATCTGCAGATCGTTTTTCAGGATCCGCTGGCCAGTCTCGATCCGCGCATGACGCTCGGCGCCTCTATCGGCGAGCCGCTGCTCGCGTTTGAGCCGCATCTCGACCGCGTGCAACGCGAAGAGCGTGTGAAGGAGATGATGCAGCAGGTCGGTCTCGATCCGGAGTTGATCAATCGCTACCCGCACGAACTGTCCGGCGGTCAGAACCAGCGCGTCGGCGTCGCCCGCGCGATGATCCTGAAGCCGAAGCTGGTGGTTTGCGACGAAGCCGTGTCGGCGCTCGACGTCTCGATCCAGGCGCAGATTCTGCATCTGCTGATCGATCTGCAGAGGCGGTTCGAGACCAGTTTCCTGTTCATCAGCCATGATCTCGCGGTCGTGCGCGAAGTTTCGCACAATGTGCTTGTCATGTATCTCGGGCGCGCGGTGGAGTATGGCCCGGCCGATGTGATCCTGCGCGACCCGCGCCACCCTTACACGAAGGCGCTGCTGGCCGCTGCGCTGACGCCCGATCCGCTGGCGGCGCGCAGCCAGCCGCATGTGCGGCTCGTGGGCGATCTGCCCAGTCCCATGGATACGCGCGCGCAGCTGCGCTTTCTGAAATCGCGCATCAAGGGGGATGCAGACACTATCCAGTATCGCCCCCAATGGCTGGAGGTCGCCCCCGGCCACTGGGTGCAGGAATACGATCCGCGAGAGGCGACATCTGCGGCAGAAACATCGTAGTTTCAGTAGGTTAACCGGCCAACGCGGACGGCCCCCTTCTTGCTTCTCCTGGCGGGCGAGCCAGGAAGCGGAAATTCGTGCGTATCGAAACAATACACCCCAAGGAAATTGGGCCGGGTGAGGCCGCGCTTTGGCGCGCGCACCAAGCGGCGGATGCAAGTCTCGCCAGTCCGTACTTCACGCCGGAATGGGCGCGACTGATCGGCCAGGTTCGTGATGACGCGCGGGTCTGTGTGATCGGCGGCGGGCGCGGTTTCTTTGCGGCGCAACGCGTCAATCGTTTTGCCGCCATGGGCATCGGCGCGCCGCTTTCCGACTATCAGGGTGTCGTGGGCGAACAGGGGCTTTCCGTGAACGCCGCGGCGTTGTGCAAGGCTCTAAGAGTAGGGCGCATCGATCTCGTCCACGTGCCGCAAGGCCAAAGCGTGCTGGCCAATGCTGCTGCAGGTGCGGAGGGATCTTGGGTCGCGGAAACGCACGGCGGAGGCGATCTCTACGCCGCGGGGCTCAAGCTGAAGCGCCAGGAGTTCGTACGCCAGACCGATAAGAAGCTGCGAAAATTTGAGCGTGAGCACGGCCAGCTCACGTTTTCGGTCTCGGCCGATCGCGCTCATTTCGAAACTTTGCTCACGTGGAAAAACGCTCAGCTGCGCCGGAGCGGTCAGCCGGAAATCTGGGCGAGGCCATGGGTCCGTCGCGTGCTCGATGATTGCTTCCTGGCGCGTGAGCACGGGTTTGCGGGCGTGCTCTTCACGCTGTCGCTGGGTGAGCGGCTTGTCGCCGCCAACTTCATGCTGCGCTCTCACGCGGTGCTGCATGATTGGGTCGTGGCGCACGACAACGCGTTCGATTCCTATTCGCCAGGCGTGCTGCTTGCGCGCTGGGCCATTGGCTGGGCCGGCGATCATGGCGTCGCAGAGGTCGAGTTCGGCTTGGGAGACACGCAGTACAAGCGCCAACTCTCAACCACGCAGCGCATGCTGGAGTGGGGTGTCGTTGCGGGTCCGTCAGTTTCGGGCGCGTTGCGCCGTGCAACCTATGCGCTGCGCGCCGGAGTCGAGCGCATGCCGGACAAGCGCCTTGCGGCCCTCCCGGGCAAGGCCATGCGTCGGCTCGATCTCATGCGCGCGCTCGCCGCCTGATGTGACGCGCGGCACGCGCCAAAGAGACGCGACCGTTGATGACGCAGGGTTTTCCAATCCCGGCGTCAAAAAAATCGGGTTCGCGGGCTACTGACCCAACCTTACCGGCATGATATCCCAGTCGTGAGGGAAGAGGCCGGCGCGCCGCTCAGCAACAGGTCCGCGCGCCAAGGAGGGTGAGAATGCGTCGAGCGATAAAAGCGTTGGCGATTGCCTGTGCGTTCGTGGGAATGGCTGCCGTGGAAGCCCAGGCACAGCCGCAAGCGACCGCGAGCCAGACGCCGCAAGTGCCGCGCTGCACGCGCAACCTCGGCACGATTTCTATTCAAAACGGCGACAGCGCGGGTTGGACCGCCTACCGGCTGCAACCGCCGGCCGGCCTGCTGCGCGTCGTCATTCAGCAATCGGGCTGCTTCACGGTGGTCGAGCGCGGCGCCGGTCTCGATGCTGCGATGCGCGAGCGTGAACTCGCGGGCGGCGGTCAGCTGCAACGCGGCTCGAACGTCGGCGGCGGGCAAATCCGCGCCGCTGACTACGTTTTGCTCGCCGACGTGGTGGCGCAAGACAACAACGCCTCCGGCGGCGGCGTCGGCGCAGCCCTCGGCGGCGTGGTCGGCGGCCGTCTCGGCGGCGTGATCGGCGGCATGGGCGTTCGCAGCCAAACCGCGCAAACGACGCTGGCGCTGACTAACGTGCGCACGACCGAGTCGCTCTCGGCTGAAGGCAACGCGCAGAACCGAAACTTCACCTGGGGCGGCGTCGGCTTTCTGGGCGGCGGCGGCGCGGCTCTCGGCGGCTACACCGACACCGAAATCGGCCGCGTCGTGACGGTCGCCTTCATCGACGCCTACACGCAGCTGATCAGCCAGCTGGGCGTGCTTGACACCAACGCCGCGGCGGCTGCGCCGCAGCAAAGCTACCGCACCACGCAAGCGACGCAGCTCCGCGCGCGCGCGAGCAACAGCGGCCAGGTGCTGCGTAACCTGCCGGCCGGCGCCACCGTCTATCCGACGGGCGAACGTGACGGCATGTGGTGGCGCGTGCAGGACGAGAACTCGAACGAGGGCTGGGTCAACAACGACTTCCTCGAGCCCCTCCGCTAGAGGCTGAAGCTTCCCGCGGCCGCTGCACGGCCGCGGGAACGCTCTTTTCGCGACCTGCGTTCGTGAACGACGGAGGCGCACATGCTGCAAGACGGACGCACTTGGTTCCTGATCGCCGACGGGCGGCGGGCGCGCATGCTTGTAGAACAGCGCCGCGGCGCGGAGCTGGAGGAGCCGGCCGGCTGGCCGCTCGAAATAGGTGAAGAGGACCTGTACGACCCTCAGGATCGCCCGCCGCGCAGTTTCGACCGTGCAGGCGCCGGTCGCCACGCCATGGACGGCGGACGCAATCTGCACGAGGCGGAAGAAGAGAAGTTCCTGAAGCGGGTCGCTGACCGCTTGGCCGACGCCGAGAAGAAACAGGCGTTCGACCATCTGGTCATCGCCGCGCCGCCGCGCGCGCTGGGGTCGCTGCGGGAGATGGTGTCCGCGTCCGTGCGCGCCCGCATCGTTGCCGACACCGCCAAGGATTTGCTGGACGAACCGTCGCCGAAGTTGCGCGAACGCCTGCGGGAATTGCTGCGTTAATTACTTCGTGCCACCCGCGGGCCGTTGTCCCACCGGCGTGCCGCTACGCCCGCCGACGAAGTCCGCCACGTAGGGCAGGAAGCCGGCGGCGCTCACCGCGATGTAGAGATAAGGGCCATGCGGGTTAGCGCGGAAGCTCGAGTCGACGCCGATTACTTCGAAGCGCGCGCCATTGTTCACGAGAAATGCAGACCCGGAGTCCCCGCGCGTCGTGTCGCATTCGTGCGCGAAGGTGTTGTCGTTGAACACCTGAACCATGTGGCAGCGCACGTGCCCGGAGAGGTGGTCGCCGGTGTCCCAGGCGTAGCCGGCTTGATAGAGTTCGGCGGCGCGTGCGCGCGCTTCGCCTTCGCCGGTCAGATTGCGGACGCCGGCAAAGCCGACGCGATCGCCGAGCGGCTGATCGATCCGCAGCAGCGCCCAGTCGAGCCCGTCGATCTCATCGCCGGAAGCGAAACGCTGATAGTTGAAGCGCCGGTCGATCAGATACGCCGTGGTGCGCGCCGTAAGGCTCCCGCGCGCGGTGGTGAAGCGCGCGGAGGCGGATACCCGGTTCTCAACGTGGATGCAGTGCGCTGCAGTCACGATGACGTTCGATGCGATCAACGTCGCCGTGCACGCTTCACCCGCCTCGTTGACCAGTCGCCCCATGTAGCGGAACGGAACCTCGTTCACATCGACCAGCGTGCGGTCGTCGTGACCGAAGAAGTGATCCATAATCGTCAGCGCACGCTCGCGGCCGTGGCAGTCGGTCCGGTCTGTCCGCGCTTCGCAAGAGCCGGAGCGTCCATTGCCGGGCTCTTCGCAAACGCCGTTGAACGCCGTCGCGCAATTGTCGTTCTGATTGCGCATCCAGGCCACATTGCCGCAATCGGTGCGATCCGATCCTTGCGGGCAGGCGCCGGTGCCGAGGTGCGGCTCGTCGCATTCGCCGTCACGCGCCCAGCGGCAGAAATCGCCTTCGCCCTCGCGGACATAGCGGCAATCGGAGTAATCGGTGTTGGCCGGACAGGCGCCGGTGCCGATTCCGGGGTCGTCGCATTCGTTGTCGTGCGCCCAGCGGCAGCTGTCATTGCCGCGCGGCGCCGTGCCGCCGCCGCGGTTGGGCTTCACCTGAACCGGGGTTTGCTTGTCGACATAAGATTGCGCAAACCCACGCACCTTGATGTCGCCGCCGAAGGCCGCCCCCGCGCCGACGCAGGCCAGGACAACCGCAACCACCGCAATGAATCGCATTCTGCTTCCCCTTGGAAGCAAGCCTAGCCCGCGGCGAGGGCGCTGAGAAGGCGCGCTCGGCTGCGCCGCCATCGGTCGCGTTCCGGCGTTTCGTCGTCGCAACAGCGTCCGGCGCTGCGCTTGATCTTGGGGCGCCGCTCTGAAACAAGCTCGCCCATGGCCCTTCCCGTTCTTCACATCGGCAACAAGAATTATTCCTCCTGGTCGATGCGCCCGTGGCTGGCGCTGAAATGGGCCGGGATCGCGTTCGAGGAGAAGCTGCTCCTGCTGGGCGGGGAAGGCTACGGACGCGCCGCCATCAAGGAAGTCGTCGCGGTGTCGCCGAGCGGACGTGTGCCGGCGCTGCATGTGGACGGCGCCGTGATTCCAGAGAGCCTGGCGATCTGCGAATGGGCCGCCGAGCGCGCGCCGTCGCTTTGGCCGTCCGATCCGCTGCAGCGCGCCGAAGCACGCGCGGCGGCGAGCGAAATGCACGCCGGTTTTGTGGCGCTGCGCATGGCGATGTCCATGAACCTGCGCCGCCGTGTCGGTCCTGAGCCCAAATGGAACGCGGCCACCCGCGCCGATCTCGAGCGCCTCTATGCGCTCTGGGGCGGCCTGCGAGCCAAGTACGGCGACGAAGGGCCGTGGCTCTTCGGCAAGCGCTCGATCGCCGACGCAATGTTTGCCCCGGTCGCGACGCGTTTGCGCACCTACAACGTGTCCGGCGCGCCCGACGTCGTCCAGGCCTACTGCGCCACCGTGTTCGACGACGCGGCATTCAAGGAATGGGAAGCGGCGGCGCTCGCTGAGACGGCGGTGCTGGCGCAGACGGATGCGCTTTACTCGTCCAGCGCGCCCTCCGCGGACGGTGATGCAAACCCATGGACCAGCGCGCTTTCCGGTGTGCGCGCATTTTTCTCCAAGCCCGGTCCCGCGCCGGCGAAGCCGCCGCAGACTTTCGGCGAACAGGTGCGCGCGGTGCTGGTGCAGCGGCGGCGCGAGACAGCCGTCGTCGGCGGCCTGCTCGTCGCTCTCATCGCCGGCGCCGCCATCTTCAGCCAGGGCGCCGACCACCGTGGCGTAATGAGCGAAATCGCGCGCGCGGAGCGCCAGGATCAGGAGAAGGCGCGCGTGGCTGGTGAATCGTCCGATCAATTCCTCGCGCAAGTGCGCGCGCAGCCCGGCGTCGAAGCCTTGCCGTCCGGATTGCTGATTGAGCGCCGGACGCGCGGTCCCAATCAACGTCTGCCGCGCCCCACCGCCGACGCGATCGTGCTCGTGCACTATGAAGGCAAACTCGCTGACGGCACCGTGTTCGACTCGTCCTTCCGGCGCGGCCAACCGGCCCAATTCTCATTGGGCGAGGTGGTCTCCGGCTTCCGTGAAGCGATCGAGCAAATGCGCCCGGGCGATGAGATCGTCGCCACGATGCCGGCCAGCATCGCCTACGGCGCAGAAGGCATGCCGCCAGTCATTCCGCCGAACGCCGCGTTGCAGTTCCGCTTGCAGCTGATCGCGTTCCAAGGCGCGGACGGACACATCTATCCAGAACAGCGATGAGTGAGATCGCGACCACGCTCGATATTCTGGCGCGGTTGGTCGCGTTCGACACCACCTCGCGCAATTCCAACCTTGCACTGATCGAGTGGGTGGAGGCTTTCCTCGGCAAGCGCGGCATCGCAACTCACCGCGTCGCCAATGCGGACGGTTCCAAGGCCAATCTCTACGCCTGCGTTGGCCCAAGCGTGGAGGGCGGCGTCGTGCTTTCGGGGCACACCGACGTCGTGCCGGTAGACGGCCAGCCATGGACTTCCGATCCCTGGACGCTGACCGATCGCGGCGAAAAGCTCTACGGCCGCGGGACGGCCGACATGAAGACGTTTCTCGCGCTCGCCTTGGCGCATGTCGACGAAGCTCTCGCTGCGCCGATCAAGCGTCCTTTGTTGCTGGCCTTTTCCTATGACGAAGAAATCGGCTGCCTCGGCGCGCCGGCTTTGATCGAAGAAATCGGCCGCATCGCGCCGAAACCTGCGGCAGTTATCGTGGGCGAGCCGACCAGCATGAAAGTCGTCTCGGCGCACAAGGGCGTGCGCTCATTCCTCGTCGAGGTCACGGGTCGAGAGGCGCATTCAAGTCTCCCAGATCAGGGCGTCTCCGCTGTCATGGAGGCGTTGAAACTGATGCAGCTTGTCGCCGAGATCGGCGCCAAACGGGGCGAGGGCGATACGCCGTTCAACCCGCCCGGGCCGACCATGACCATCGGCAAGGTCGACGGCGGCACCGCCAGCAACATTCTCGCGCGCCGCTGCGAGTTCGTGTTTGACCTGCGCACCCCCACTATCGACCAGGCTGAAGCAATAGAGGCCCGTGTCCGCGAAGCGGCCGCCGCGCTCGATGCGGAGATCAAGGCGCGCGCGCCGGAAGGCGGCGTGCGGGTGACGCGCCGCTCGAACACGCCCGGTCTCGAAGTGGCGCGCGAAAGCCCCGCCGAAACGCTGGCGCGCGCGCTCACCGGCGACAATGATACGCGCGCCGCGTCATATGCAGCCGAAGCGGGACTCTTTCAGCGCGCCGGCATGGCCGCGGTGCTCTGTGGGCCCGGCTCGATTGAGCAGGCTCACCAGCCGGATGAGTGGATCGAGCGGACGCAGATGGAAGAGGGCGCGCGCTTCATGAAAGCGCTCATAGAGCGGCTGTCTCGGTAATTAGTGCTTGAGGGCGGTGCGCGTGGTGTCCGCAGCTTCTTCGTTGGCGTAGGCGACGAAGCCGTGGATCAGAAAATCCGGCGCTTTCGTTCCGTAGCGCAGCGGCGTCGCATCGAGACGCATCACGTCGCCGCCCGCCGCCGCCAGCACGGCGTGTCCGGCGGCCGCATCCCACTCGTTGACATCGCCGAAGCGCGGATAGAGATCCGCTGCGCCTTCCGCTAGGCGGCAAAACTTCAGCGACGAGGAGGCCGCCGCCCGCGTATGCGGCCCGATGGCATCCAGAAAGCGCGTTGTGGCATCGCCCGCCCCGGAGCGGCGCGAGGCGAACACGCGCCAGCCTTCAGTGGGTTTTCCGTTTGCTGCATGAATTGGCGCCGACGGCTTCAGCGCACGTCCGTCGTGAATGTCGTAGACGCCTTTGAGTGCGCGCCCCGGTTCGCCCGCGAACATCTCGCCGCTGACCGGCAGCAGCACCACTCCCATCACCGGGAAGCCGTCTTCGATCAGCGCGATGTTGACTGTGAACTCACTCAAACCGGCGACGAAGTCGCGCGTGCCGTCCAACGGGTCGACGCACCACCAGCGCTGGCCGCACGTGGGCACGCGGCCTTCCGCGACGGCTTCTTCGCCGATCATCGGCACGTCCGGCATAAGCGCGTGCAGGCCCTTCTCAATCACCGCTTCGGCGCGCTGGTCGGCGATGGTGACAGGCGAGCCGTCGCCTTTTTTCATCGCTTCGAAGCCGATCTCGCGCACGCGCATGATTTCGCGCCCCGCGTCGAGAGCGATGGCGATCAGGGCGTCGAGAGAAGGGCGGTCCATGCCGCGCTTATGGAGTGCGCGCGCGGACCTAGTCCAGTGCTTCCGGCGTCGCGCTATGCAGTTCAGCTAGCCAGGTTGCAGCGCTTGCGTCCGACGGCATGCGCCAATCGCCACGCGGCGAGAGTGCGCCGCCCGATACGATCTTCGGCCCGTTCGGCACGGCGGAGCGCTTGTATTGCGCCGCGAAGAAGCGCGTCAGGAACACCTCAAGCCAGCGCCGCAATTCGGCGTAGCTGTATTTTTCGCGCCATGCGCTCCAGGCAAGGAAAAGGATCTTGCTTGGCTTCAGCCCATAGCGGGAGAAGTAGAAGAGATTGAAGTCCTGCAGTTCGTACGGGCCGACCGTCGCTTGCGTGCTTTGCGGCTTCTCGCCCGGAATGAGCTCTGGGCTGATCTCGCCTTCGAGCACCTTTAGCAGCGTTGCGCTCGCCGCCGCGTCGAACACTTTCTGCTCCGCCACCCAGCGGATCAGATGCTGGATCAGAGTCTTCGGGGCGCCGGCGTTGACGTTGTAGTGCGACATGTGATCGCCGACGCCGTAGGTCGCCCAACCGAGCGCCAGCTCGGAAAGATCGCCAGTGCCGACGACGAAGCCGCTTTCCTTGTTGGCGAGACGGAAGAGATAGTCGGTGCGGACGCCCGCCTGAACGTTCTCGTAGGTGATGTCGTAGACCTTTTCGCCCCTGGCGGCGGGGTGGTTCAGGTCTTCGAGCAGCCGCTGCGCCAGCGGCGTGATCGAGACTTCGCGACCGTCGACGCCCAGCGTCTTCATCAATTCCCAGGCGCGCGCCTTGGTGTCTTCGCTGGTCGCAAAGCCGGGCATGGTGACGGCGACGATATTCTTGCGCGGCAGACCCAAGAGATCGAAGGCGCGTGCAGTGACGATGAGCGCCTGTGTGGAATCCAGACCGCCGGAAACCCCGATGACGACCTTCTTGGTTTTCGTCGCCTCTAACCGGCGCGAGAGCCCTGAGACCTGGATGTTGTAAGCCTCGTAGCAATCGCGGTCGCGTTTGCTGACATCGTCAGGAACGAAGGGCAGACGATCGATCTTGCGCTGTAGCGGCGCATCGGCTTGCGGCGGATCCAAGCGGAAGTCGATCTGGCCCCAGCGTGCGAGCCGCTCCTTCTCCCGCGCCGCAGCGTCTCGAAACGTCCCCGTCCGCATGCGCTCCTGCGCGACCCGCGATACGTCAATGTCGGCGATCACCAGTTTCGGCGCGCGTGCGAAGCGCTCCCCCTCGGCGATCTTTTCGCCCATTTCGTAGGCGATCACCTGGCCGTCCCAGGCGAGGTCGGTGGTGCTTTCGCCATAGCCTGCGGCGGCGAATACGTAAGCCGCGATGGCGCGCCGCGATTGGCTGTCGCACAGCACGGCGCGGTCTTCGGCCTTGCCGATGACAATGTTGGACGCAGAGAGATTGAGCAGCACAGTGGCGCCGGCGAGTGCGCCATATGTCGAAGGCGGGGTCGGCGCCCAATAATCTTCGCAAATCTCGATGTGGAAGGCGAAGTCGGTTTGATCGATCGCGCGGAAGATGAAGTTGGCGCCGAAATCGACATCCTCGCCGCAGAGTGTGATGAGATCGGCGGTCGCGTCCGGCGCGACGCCGAAATGACGTTTTTCATAGAATTCGCGATAATTCGGCAGATAGCTTTTCGGCACCACGCCTAGAATTGCGCCGCGATGGATCACGACGGCGCAGTTGAACACCGACCCTCGCAACCGGAGCGGCGCGCCGACGATCAGCGTGGCGAAGCGGCTCTCGCTCTCCGCCTTGAGGTGAGTCAGCGCGGCCTCCACCGCGTCAAGCAGCGGCTCCTGAAGCAGCAGATCGTCGATCGCATAGCCGGAGAGCGAGAGTTCCGGGGTCAGTAGCAGCGCGGCCTTCGCCGCGTCGGCTTCGCGCCAGAACTTGAGGATCGTCTCCGCGTTCGCTGCGGGATCGGCGGGGACCACCACTGGCGCGCACGCGCCTACGCGCACGAAGCCGTGCGCGTAGAGCGAATTGAACCGTCGTCTGGCGACGGGCTTCGGCTCGGCTTTGCGGGAGGCCATGGAGCAATCCTACCAGATTATGCTCCGCCTGACCATAAGGCTCAGTCCTGGTCGGCTGAGGTATCGACCTCAATGCGGTCGTCGTAGCCCTTGCGTGCCGAATAGAAAACCAAACTCATTAACCCTGCGCCCACGACCAGCGACAGCACGGTTCCGAGCGTAAGCGCGATCCAGCCGTGCACGCTCATCGCCGACGCGTCCCAGTCGGTGAGCACGCCGAACGTCACGATCGCCAGGATCGCGCCCCAAAAAACGATGAGCAAAAACGTCTTAAGCATCGCGTCAGATGTGGGCTTTCCGGCGCCCACAATCCATGCGTCAGATGGCGCCTAAGGGCAGAAGCTCGGCTTCACGATGTCGCCCGCGGCGCTGTGGCGGCGCCACTGGCCGTCTTCGCCACGATAGCGCTCGCCAACCGCGATCCGGTTCTCGAACACTTCGCACGCAACCGCCGCCGCCATCTCGTTGGCGGAAACACCGCGCTCCTGCGCGCGGCGCGTATAGAGCGCGCGGCGCTGGATGTTGATCTGATCGACGCGGGCGCGCAGGTCGGCGCTTACGCCATTATTGGACGGAAAGCCCAGGTAGCCATCCGCCTGTTCGCCAACCGCGCCGGCGGCGCGCGCTTCGGCGACGACGTTCGGCTGCGCGCTGGCGCTTTGCGCCACCAGCAGCAAGGCCGCCGCCAGCACAAGCGCGGCGAGCAGCGTCTTCATGGCGAGGCCAAAGTCGAAAGTTGCGGCGCGGGCCGTTGCACGGCGGTTCATTGCGAAGGACCTCCAAACAGATCCGGATTTTGCTCAAGAAGATCGGACGCTTCGCGCTCAAGCCGGACGATCACCTCCTGCCGGATGTTGACGTTCAGGTTGATCTCGATCGGCTCGTCAGGCGCCTGGATCTGCACTGGTATGCAGCCGGCCGCGGCCATCACCGCTGCGCCCACGCCCAGAACTTGTGCTCGCACGCGCATACTGGCGCTCCTCGATCTGTTGACCCTAAAGGCGCGCAGCTGAACGCGCTCTGAAGCCACATCTTATCTTGTCGCTGGGCCGGTCTGGTCAACAGCGGCCGGCGTCTCGCCGGAATCTTGCTGCTCCTGCTCGATCGCTTCCGACCGGTTCAGGATGGTTTCCGGGTCGATTATGGTCGCTGCCGTATCGGCAAGGCGGCGGAAAGGGGCGTGCACCTGCACATTGAAGTGGAACGGCACGCCGCGCGCCGTCACGCTTCCGACGCCGGGCAGGTCGGCAATGGGCGAAACGTCGACGGGCCGGCCGGAATTGTGACCGCTGAAACTGATCGCGGAGACCACCTCACCGTTGAGGTCGCCGTCCAGGCGCAACTCAAGTCCGTCATAGTCGAAACTGCGCAGCGCGTCGAACGCCACCCGCGCCGGGCCGGTCATTTCCTGGCCGGCATTGCCGGTGTAGGCGATGGCGCCGCCGCCAGTCGCGCGCAGCACCCCGCCTTCGACGAAAGCGGAGCGCGGCGTGAGGCGAAGCGGGAAGGCGCCTTCGATGCGACCCGTGGCCGAAAGGTCTGGCACGTTGAGTTCCTGCACCAAAGCCGCAGCGTCGATGCCGTGCAGCGAGAGAGAGAAGCGCGTCTCGTCTGCGCCCAGCTTTATTTCAGTCGGATCCACCGCGAGCGTGCCCGAGGCGAAGTCGAATTCCGCGCGTTCGATGTTGACCCGCTGCTGCGGCAGCAACTGGAAGCTGATGCGTCCGTTGCGCACCTCGACGCCGGGATTGAGCAAGCCGACATTGATCAGCTGGCCCGGCGGCGTGGTCAGATTGAAAAGGTCGTCGAAGTAGATCGACCCGCGCACGTCCTGAACCACCGGGATGGTGGAGAGGGCGAGATTGAGACCCAGCGGACGTAATGTCCCGGTGGCGTGGATGTCTTCTCGCGTCCACGCGACGTTGGCGTCGAGCCCCATGCCGCCGCGGACGTTCTCCGCCATGCCCCGCGCCAATTCGCTGATCTCATAAGGCTGCAGGTCCGGGCCGAACATGATGGTGTCTGCGTGCACGTTGGCGCGCCCAACGCCAGCCTCGATGTCGTGCTCGGCTGTGAAGCGGGCGAGTTGGCGGCCGCGCTCGGCAAGAAGCAGTGAGCCGTCCGCGGTGATCCGCCCATCCCGCACCAGACCGCTGACTCCCACCAAGCGCAGCGGGTTGAAGAGCGGGCGCTCGTCCGCGCTTGCGGGGCGGTTGGCGGTAAGCGTGGCTTCGCCCGCGTTGACGCGGATCACTGCGCCCTCGCCGTCGTCGTCCGGCGCGGCGCTCCAGTGGCCGAGGATGGCCGAAACCGAGCCCGGAAGCGTGGGGTCCGTGAACACGCCCGCCTCGAAACGGCCGTCAATGCTCCAACGATCGGCAATGTGCGCGTTGGCGGAAAGGCGGGTGACGCCCAGCGAAAGCGTGCGCCCCTCCGCCATGTCGATTGTGAGCGCCGGCCGGCTCGCCTCGAGCGCAAGCAACACGTTGTCCGATGTACCGGAAAACGCGGCGGTGACGGCGTCGGCGCTGATGCGCGCCGGTTGAGCGTCGCTCATGCGGCCATTGAGACCGAGCCGCTGAATGAGAAAGCCGCCGGAGAGATTATCTCGGACGTCTGCCGCGATGAGCGCGCCGTGCAGCGGGCAGAGCGCGAAGGCGCCGGCGGAAAAAGAAAGTCCGGCCACATCGAGTCCGTCCACGCGCACCGGCAGACAGCCGCGATTTGGCGTCACCCGCCAGCCGGCGTTCCAGGCAATCGCGAGATCGAGCGTCGCCACCAGGTCGCGAACCTCGCCGTCTCCCAGCGGACCAGTCACACGTGCGGGGCCGGTGAGGTCGATCCGGCCGCCGCTGCGCGGCTGTATGGCGACGCGCACGCCGAGTTCCTCGGTCGCGATGGACGCGCCCTCAGCCCGCCATTGCGAAATGCTCAGCGTTCCGTCGGCTTCGAACGGCTGATCCGGGCGCCAATCGAGGGTGTCGAACAAAAGTTGCGCGGTGGGCGCACCGCCGCCTTCAAGATCGACTGCGACGGCGCCGGAAAGAGCGGCGCCAGGCCATTGCAGCACGATCGCCGGCGCGTCTTGCCGGAGCGGCGAAAGCCGAAGCACCGTCCGACTCGCCGCGCGCGCCTCGATTGGCGCCGCAACCGTGATCTGCGCGCCGCTTTCGTCCCAACGCCAGCTGAACGGCGCGGTGAGATCGAAGGCGTCTGCAGCGCGATCCAGCGCCGCTTCGGCTTGCGCGAAAGTCGGTCCGACCGGGGTCTCCGCAAGTCCGGGAAACGCGTCGCGAAGGTCTTGCTGCGCTCCGGGGTTCAGCCGCGCGCGAGAGAGGGCTAGGCGCGCAGCGCCGTCGGCGTGTCCATTGCCGCGCAGGTCGAAATTGAATTCGCCATTGCCGCCTGGCGCATCGGACACGAGCGCGAAACCGGCAAACCTATCGCCGCTGAAACTCCAGACGCCGCGGCCCTGCGCGTCCTGTCCTGCGAAGTGCGCGTCGAAACGGCCGCTGCTGATTTCATTGTCCCGATAAGCAAGACGGGCTGCGCTTGCATGGCCTTCGCCCTCCCAGGTCGAGGGTTCGAGGCTGTCGGCGCGCGCGAGCGCTTCGGCCCCCAGCGCGATCGTCACGGACTCTCCGCTGAACTGCGGCGACCGCACTGCGCGTACGCGGCCCGCGCCTTCGAAATCGTAGCGCGCGAGATCGAGCGGCGCGCGCGCCGCAGCCGTCAATACGACGCCTTCCACTTGGGCGCCGTCCCAGATGATCATGTCGGCGCTGGCGCCGAGACGTGCGTCCAGCGTCTCGTCGCGGGAAACCAGCGCCAGCTCGGCGCGCGCGTTGGCGAGTGCATAGTCCGATCCGGGCCGCGAAACCGGCGCCAGCCGGGCGACGGCAGAAAAATCCCGACCCAATTCGCCGCGCCCTTCGAATGTCAGTGTGAGCGCGCCGAAGGGAGCATCAACCACCGCCGTGCCGTTGGTGATCTCAAGGTCCATGTGAGGCAGAGCGAGGCGACGGCCGGTTGGCGCCGATGAGAGATTGTCCAGCGATCCAGCCGAGACACGGCCGCCCCGGTCCATTCGGAAATGTAGTCGGGGCTCTGTAATGCGGACTGCGCGGAGGCGAGGGGAAAGGCCGCGCCAGGTCCAGTTCGCCTGTACGGAAGCAATGGAGGCGTCTGGCGAGTCTTCAGAGCCAAACCGCACATGGTTCAGCACGATCTCAGTCCAGCCGAGGCGGGCAATACGGAAATCGGCTTCTGCGCCGCGCTCGGCCAAATACCCCTTCAACGCGAATTCAGCGAGCGGCGCGCGCAACAACCACAGTGACAGTAGGACAATTAAGCTTGATGTAACCAGCGCGGCGAGCGCAGTGATCCAGCCCACCAGAAGCGGGCGTTTCGGCGGCGTCGGTGCGGCGTCGGGAACCGGCGCGGTATCCCGGTCTTGACTCGCAACGGCCTGGTTAGACCTATGTGCCATACTCGTTCGCTTGGCGCGGACTTTGCTCGAGACCGTTCTGTCCCGAGTTCAGGTCCGTGTGCCAATGGGATGACGCAGTTACGGTTGCTGGACGATAACCACGCCACTGAAAGTGCTTGTCCTACGATACTTTTTCTCGAAAAGCGTGCGTTTGGAGCATGAGAGTGCGAGCAGAATTCGCTCATCGGCTCATGAAGGCTAAGAAAGGTTTAGCGGCGGTCGCGGTTCTCGCGGGCTCTGCTTGCCTTGGCGTGGGCTTGGCATGGAACGCTGGGCTCTTCGACGGCGCGGCCGCGGCGAGCGCCGAGACCGTGGCGCAAATCCGCGAAGAAGCTGCTGCGCGTGCAGAGCACCAAGCGTTCACGGAAATTTACCTTGCCCGCGAAGAGCGTGAACTGCGCGTCGGCGACGGCGAGACTCTTGCCGGATTATTGCTGCGCGCTGGCGCCTCATCCGCGGAGACGAGCGCCGCGCTGAGTTCGATCAGCGGCGTGTATAATCCGCGTCAAATTCGTCCCGGTCAGCCGGTGTCGCTCTTCTTCCTTCGTCAGCACGGCGCGCAGCCTCGGTTGACCGGCGTGGCGTTCCGATCGGCGCCGGGAGAGTCCATCACCGCAAATCGGACGACCGCTGGCCGCTTCGCTGCGCGTCAGGTGATGATGCCGCTTACTTTCGAGATCGCGCGCATCGCCGGTCCCGTGCAAACGAGCCTGTATTCGAGCGCCTTGGAACTCGGCGCCACCGACCGCGAAGTTTCCGCGCTCGCAGACGCATTCTCATATGACGTCGACTTCCAGCGCGATGTTCGTCCCGGCGATCCCTTCGAACTGGTGTTCGAACGCTTCTACGACGACGAAGGCAACACCGTGCGCACGGGCGATCTCCTGTTCTTGTCGTTGCAAACCCGCGCCGGGTCGCGCCAATTCTATTCCTTCCTGGCGCCTGGGGACTCACGCCCGGACTGGTATGACGCCGACGGCAAGAGCGCGCGGCGTTTCCTGATGAAGACGCCGATTAACGGGGCGCGGCTTTCTTCCGGCTTCGGCATGCGGCGTCACCCCATCCTCGGTTATTCGCGCATGCACCGCGGCACTGACTTCGCCGCGCCGATCGGCACGCCAATCCTGGCGGCTGGCGACGGCGTCGTTTCCAGAGCCGGGCCGTTCAGTTCGTTCGGCAACTACGTCCGCATCCGTCACTCGAATGGCTACGACACAGCATATGCGCACCTCTCGCGCTTTGCCCGCGGCGTGCGTCCGGGGGTACGCGTGCGGCAAGGGCAGGTAATCGGTTACGTTGGGACAACCGGCCGCTCGACGGGGCCGCACCTCCACTACGAGGTGTTGCGCGGCAGTCAGCAAGTGAATCCCATGGGGCTCAGAATGCCGACCGGCCGTAATCTCACCGGCCGCGCGCTCGAATTGTTCATGATCGAGCGCGAACGCATCGATACGCTCCGCCACGTCCGCGCCAGCGAAGTCACACCCAGCGCCGCCCAAACGCCGCCGCCTGCCGGCGGCGGCGCCACCGGCGGCGGGCGTTGATTCAGCGCAACTAGCGCGGGAATGAATGCGACATAGTTGTTGAGTGGGAGCGGATTCGGGGCTTAAGGTCCCGGTCCAGACATTTGCTAGGTCGTCCTCAGGTTATTCCTGGAGCCGGCCCAAGAACACAAAGTGCGGCCCGATGGGGACGAAAGTATTGATTGCGGACGACCACGAGCTCTTCCGCAGCGGACTAAGGCAATTGGTCATCGACGAGCTTGGCGCAGAGGAAGTGCGCGAGGCGGAGACGTTAGACCAAGCGATCGAGTCGCTGACCGCTGACGGCGCGGGAGATCTCATCCTCGTCGATTTGCGCATGCCGGGCATGTCCGGGGCCGAGGCGCTGGCGGCGCTTCGCGACGGCTTCCCGGACGCAAAGGTCGCCGTCGTGTCAGCCTGGGAAGAGCGAGCGGAGATTTTTGCGGCTTTGGGCGCGGGCGTCCATGGCTATATTCCAAAGTCGTTGCCGTCGTCAGAGATCGCTGCGGCGCTCAAATCGATCCTGGCCGGCGGGATCTTTGTGCCTGCCGCGATCGGCAAGCGCGAGCCGGGTGCGCCGGTCGAACCGGGCGTCACGACGTCCTCGATCACCAGCGGCGACAAGCTCACGCTGCGGCAAAAAGAAGTGCTCAACGAACTGCTGAAGGGTCATTCGTCGAAAGAGATCGCGCGTACGCTTTCGATCGCCGAGGGCACGGTGAAAATCCATCTTGCGGCGATCTATCGGGCGCTCGGTGTGCGCACGCGCGCGGAGGCGATCGCTAAGCTGAAATAGTCGCCTTGAGGCTGGCCGACGCCGCTTCGCTCAAATCGCGCGGATCGACGGGCTTGATCAGCCACTTGAAGGCGGACGCGCGCAGTGCTTCCAGCGTCTCCGGCCCCGTATCTCCAGTGATCATTATGATCGCCGGCGGCGGATCGAGTTCCGCGCGCGCACGGCGCGCGATTTCAATCCCCTGCAATTGCCCGTCGATGCGCAGGTCCATGACCATCAGCCGCGGACGTGCGCCTGCCGTCAGCGCGGCGCGCACACCGCTTTCGTTGGCGCAGGCCTGGACCACGGCGCCGAGATCGCGCAGTGCGCCCGACACCGCTTCGCGCGCAAGCGGATCATCGTCCATCACCAGCACCGGGACGCCGGTCAAAGGCATGAGACCGGGCGGCGTCGGGGCGGAAGGTGCGCGCGTTTGAGCCATGGCCAGCGGCGGGCGAACAATGAAGCGCGCGCCTTGTCCTGGCGCCGATTGGAGTTCCAGCGGCATTCTCAAAATGTCGGCGATGCGCTTTACGATCGCGAGACCAAGTCCCAGACCCTCGACGCCGCCGCTCTTGTCCAGGCGAACGAATTCTTCGAACACGCGCTCCCGTTCCTCTGGTGGAATGCCTGGACCGTCGTCCGCCACGGCAATCTCGGCGACGTCGCCGGCCTTGCGCATTTCGATGCGCGCTTTGCCGCCGCCGTGCTTTACCGCATTGGCCACCAGGTTGCGCAGCAACCGCTCAAGCAGAACCGGGTCGGAGCTGACATAGAGCCCGGTTGTAGCGGCCTCCACCGCGCCGTCCGCGTGATTGTCGACGACGCGCGCAATAATGTCATCCAGCGCGCAGATTTCGATCTCGGGCTTGACTGCGTTGGCTTGGATGCGGGCCAGATCGAGGAGCGTTGCGAACATGCCCACCATGGATTGGGTCGCACGCTCCATCCGGCTAAGGATGTCGCGTGCTTCCTCGCCCTGAACGCGCCGCTCGAGCGCGCTCAGATATAGCGTGAGCGCGTGCAGAGGCTGGCGCATGTCATGGCTCGCAACCGCGAGGAACCGGGTTTTTGCGAGATCGGACGCCGCGGCCATTTCTGCGGCCCGCTCGGCCGCTTCGTTCGCGCGCGTGAGGGCTTCCAGTGCTCCGCGCCAACTTCGGCGTTCGAGGCCGAGCGCCCACAGGGTGAGGCCGACGGCAAGCACCGTCAGCGCGCCCAACAGGCCGCCAATCCAGTAGATCGCTCCCCGCGTGCTCCGCTCGCGCGCGCGCCCACTCTCGGAAATGCGCTCGATTTGCCGCAGCACGCCGGAGATCTCGGTTCGCAGCGGGTCCATCGAAGCTTTGGCGCGATCCAATTCGACCCGCAACGCCGCCGCGCGCAGGCGGCCGCTTCGCTTCAATTCGATTGTGCGCTCAAGTGCGCCGAGAGCATCCTCGGTCAGCGCCGCGACGCGAACGAGCTGCGGTTCGAGTTCTCCGCTCGCCCCAGCGCGCTCCCGCAACTCCGAAAGCCTTGCGCGCGCCGCGATCCGTCCCGACGCCAACGGCGCAAGATATTCTTCGTCATTGGTGAGCAGATAGCCGCGCTGGCCCGTCTCTGCGTCGATCGTCGCTTGCAGCAGGCCGACGCCGGCCATGCGCGCTTGGCGCATACGCACCAGATTGTCCATGACCGCTTCGTGCTGGACGCTCAGATTGAGGAGCAGCAGCAGGAAACCGACCGCGCTGGCGGCGAGCAAGGCAGCGGCTAGCGCGATTATTCGGTTAGAGCGCCGGAGCCATTGCTGGGGGTCTGTCTTCGAGGTGGTGACTTCCCGGGGGGACGCGGTACTCAACTCGATCCCTTATGGTTCAAACGATCGCTACCGCCGTTCAAGCCACGCGACAATCGCCTCCGCCCGGGCTGGCTTCTGCATCACGTCGAAGCCGGCTTTCGCTGCCGCGGCGCTGGCGCGGCCGTGGAACGAGCCGGACAACACAAGCACGCGCGCATGCGGCGCAGCCGACGCGAGCGTAAGCACAAGGCTAACGCCATCGGGGCCGTCTCCCAAATGGAAATCTGTGATGATGTAACCGACCTCGCGGAGGCGAGGTCCGAGTTCGGCCACCAGGGCCTCCAGCGCCGCGGCCTGAACCACCTGGGCGCCCCAGTCGCGCAGGATCATCGCCAGCGCTTCGGCAGCGGATGGGTCATCCTCAAGGATGGCGACGAGAGGGGCCTGCGCGTCCATCGAATGAAGACAACACCACGAAATTACCCAAGAAGGCGCCTGTTTCCACGGACTACCCCAAACGGCATAGCCGCAACGGATCGCCTTAACAGGACCGAAATCGCCCAATGGGCTAGGTCTTCAACCAAGACTTCTGTGCAATTTTTTCCAGTGTGGCTTTGCGTCATCTTCTGTCTGCCGATCAACGAACCCCCGGCGCGAGGAAGAGACGATGAAGGCTTTCGCCCTCCAGGCCGCAGCTGACGACGACCGCTTCGAAGAGACCTGGTCGCACTCCTATGCCGCCCCGGTTCGCGGTGAATCTGATTTTTGCTCAAAGGAAGGCGCTCTCGCGCTGAAGGAGAAGATCGAGGCCTATTGGCGCGAACGGGGCCAAAACGTGATGCTCTCGCTGCACAATGTGGGCTTCCATCCGGCGATCCGCGCCGCGCGCTACGATGTGCGCAGCGACATGGTCAACGGCATGCCCCGTCCTCTGAAGGGCGCGAAAGTCACGCCGCCGAAGGCCGTTGTTGAGGATTTTGTCGATCTCGAAGATTTCGCGAACGACGACGATATCGCATTCGAATGAGGCCTGGGCGGGTCTCGACCTGGCGAGGGCGCGGCTCATGACTGGGCCGCGCCCTTTGTCATTTTGGAAGTCAGCACGGATGTAAGGCAGGTCGGGGAGCAGGGCGATCCAAGCGTCACCTATTGCCTTATTGCCCCGCTGCCTTACTGCCCTCGCTCCATGTCAGACGATCTCGCCGCCCCCCAAGACGTGCCGGCCGGCTTTGCAGTGCTGGATTGGCGCCGCGGCTTCGGCCGCCAGATCGGCCCGCTCTATCGCAAACAGGCCGATGGCCGCTCGGTGATGGGCTTCCGCGTCGAAGAGCATCACACCAACGGTATGCTCAACGCACATGGGGGCATGCTCATGAGTTTCGCCGACATGTCCTGGGGCAACGTCGTTTCGGTCGAGCGCTCATCCTATTGGGTCACGATCCGGCTCACCTGCGATTTTCTCTCTAGCGCCAAGCTCGGCGAATGGGTGGAGGGCTCAGGCGATGTGCTCTCGATGGAGGAGGATCTCTTCATCGTGCGCGGTCGGGTGTGGACGGGCGACCGGCTGCTGATGACGGGAACGGGCGTTTTCAAACCTATCAAGCCGCGAGAGCCGCGGCCAGGCGAGAAGGCGTACGTCGCCAGTTAGCTGGCGTCGCTTGTTTTCAATACCGCCGGAATAGTCATAGCGATGATGCGGAGGTCGCCGAGCCACGACCATTCCTCCACATACTGGCGATCAAAGGCCACGCGCTTCTCGTAGGTCACCGAAGACCGCCCGCTCACTTGCCAAAGACCGGTGAGGCCTGGGCGCACCAGCAGATAGTAGCGCCGGTCGCGGCCATAGCGGTTGAGTTCGGCGCGTGTGATTGGGCGGGGCCCGACAACGCTCATCTGGCCGCGCAGGATATTGATCAGCTGGGGCAGCTCATCGAGGCTGGTCTTACGCAGGAAATTCCCGACTTTTGTGACGCGCGGATCGTTCTTGAGCTTCTGGCTCGCTTCCCACTCCTGCGCCGCATACGGATCGGTGGTCAGGATGTGCGCCAAGCGCTCGGCGCTATCGACGGCCATGGTGCGGAATTTCAGGCAAGCGAAGCGCTTGCCGTGGCGGCCGACGCGGGTGTGGCGATAGAGGACCGGGCCCGGGTCCGTCAGCTTCATCACCGCGGCGATGGTGAGAAACGCGGGGAGGAGGAAAATGATGGCGGCGAGCGAGGCGGCGATGTCGAAGGCGCGCTTCAGCTTGCCGTTGGCGGCGCGGACCTTGCGGATGAGCGTGCGGTCGGTGATGCGATGTGGTGCGCGCGCTTCCGCAGTGCGGAATCGCTCGGAAGCATTCTGTTGGATGCGAGTGGGGAACTGGATCGCAGACCCCGGCTCGATCATTTGGTTGGCCACGTCACAGCACCCCGCCAGATAATGGCGTTTGATAACTGACGCGGCCTGTTGTGCAGTGCAATCAGACACGCGCGTGAGGCTAAGCGTCTGCTGCAATGCTTGTTTTAGTCACTCGCGCGGTTACACTCATGCCTGCGTTCGTGCGCAACCGTCCGGCGAAAGAAGGAGAAGCCGTCGTGGTGGCATTGCGCCGCCCACACGAGAGAGACGACGAGACCGAAGAGCGCGACTTTGACGACACACTCGTCGAGCAGTCGCCGCACACGGTCCCGCGCTGGATCGTCGTGTCCGGTTTGCTGCTCTATTGCACGGCTTTTTGGGCTGTTTTGTATTTCGCCGGCGCTTGGGTGCTGTCGCTCTTTAGCCGCTAACCCACACGTAACAAGTAAGAACCGCTTGTACACGTTCACTGGCGAGCAAGCTTGATTGCCGTGCTTTCAAGTGCTTGAGCGTCATTTCGCTTTTCTGTTGTGCGTTAACAGGAACACAAGACCGAGCCGGGCATTTTGCCGGCATGAAGCACCACATCCTACCGGGCGCCGCGCGCCAAACATTCCCTGTGCAAGCGCAACATGTTGCGTGCCGCTATGGGGCGGGTGAACGCTCTGGCCAACTAGGCCAACCGCGCTGGGACCTCCAGTCGGCGCTGGCCGCCATGGGGGAGTTTAGCGTGCGCGCTAGTCCGTTTGCGTCGCTGTTTGCGGCGTCTTTGATCGCTTTGTTGCCAACCCACGCGTTTGCGCAGCAAGCCCAGTCCAATGAACCGATTTCCGTCCGCGAGCGGCCGCGCCCCGAGTACGATCCACTCGGCATGCGCTTTGGCGGCTTCGATCTCCACGCCGGCTTGGGCTTAGCGGCGCAGACGACCGATAACGTTCTGGCCACCGCCACCAACGAGCAGGACGATGTCGTCTATCACGTGACCCCGGAAGCGCGGTTGCGCTCGACTTGGGGTCGCCACGCGCTGGAAATCGGCGCCGGCGCCGACGTGCAGAGCTATCAGGACACCTCCGACGCCGACGTGACGACCTACTATGTCGACGGCATGGGCCGCCTCGACATTGGAACCGACACCAACGTCACGGCGCGCGCGCTGCTTGCCCACGAAGCAGAAAGCTTCGCCAATCCTGACGCACTGCCTGGCCAGGAGCGGGTCGAGTACGATCGCACCGGCGCTTCGCTGGCGGTCGCTCATACGTTCAACCGCGTCCGCCTGATCGGCACCGCCGAGACGCGCGATTTCGATTTCGACGACGCCAATGGCGTCGACCAGGATCGTCGCGACTACTCCGAAGACAGCCTGACCGGGCGCGTCGAGGTGGCGATGAGCCCGCGCCTGTTCCTTGTCGGCCAGGTCACCAGCGATCAGCGCGACTATGACAACGATCCGGCCGTCAGCTCCGAGGGCATGACCTATCTCGCGGGCGTTCGTCTTGAACTCACCGACCTGATTCACGGTGAGATCACGGCCGGCACCTTTGAGCGCGACTATGACGGCGCCACCGGTTCGGTCGACGGCACCGCCATTGCGGCCAACGTCGAATGGTATGTCACTCAGCTGACCACGCTGACCTTCCACGCCTCGCAAGGCGCACAGGAAGGGGGCGCCAGCATCGACACGCCCTACACGGCCAGTGAGTACGGCGCCCGCGTCGACCACGAGCTGCTCCGCAACCTCATCCTTTCGGCCAGTTTCACGTCCGGCAAGCGCGACTATGAAACGATCGCGCTGGAAGACGAAACGTTCGCCGGCACGGTCGAGGCGATCTATCTCATGAACCGCCGCGTCGATCTCAACCTGCGTTACGCGCATGAAGAGAACGACTCGACCGCTGCGGGACGCGACTATGAAATCAGCGGCGTGTACGCCGGTCTGCGGCTCCACCTCTAGCAGCGGCACGGCGGCGCAAGGGTTCCGGCCATGCCCGCAGGAAAGAAAACGCGAATGAAAAGGGCGGCGGCGTCGAAAGGCGCCGCCGCTCCGCGTTTGGCCGATCCGCTGGCGCAGGCGCTGGGCGAAGCCGCCTGGGCCGAGGCCGATCAGGCGCTCGCCGCGGCGCTGTCGGAACTAGCCGATCTGGAATCAGCGCTGCGCGCCGGGGATGCGCGCAGCGCCGAAGACGCGCTCCTCATGGGGCTGCAGGCGCTGAACCAAGTCGCTCGCAAGCGTGGCATCGCGCGTTTTGGCGACGTGGGCGAGGCTGTTGCGTTCGACGGCGCCCGTCACGAACTGGCTGGCGGCGGTGCGTCGAAGAACGTCAAGATCACGCGCCCGGGCTTGGAACGCGGCGGCGTGGTTCTGGTCAAGGCGCGCGTCGCGGCAGCCCGTGCAAGCAGGAAGGCGCGCGCATGAGCGCGCCATGGACCCTCTGCATCGACTTCGGCACTGCCTTCTCAAAGGCGGCTGTGGCGCCCAGCACGGCTTGGAACGCCTTTACTCCAGCAACGGTGCGCCCGCTCATGCTGGGCGGGCCGGGGCAGGGAAATTCCTTTCTGCTCGACAGCGCCGTTTTCGTTGACGATGACCGGGTTCTTTTCGGTTCGGCCGCGGTGGCGCGCGCAGAAGCGCTGTCAGTGCAAAAGCGCTTGGCCCTAAGATCGTTCAAGACGCTGCTGTCTGTCAGCGACCTGGAGCGAGCGCTGAATACCAGCCTTCCTCGTTCGCTTGATCCGCATCGCGCCTTCACCCAGCGTGATCTCATCGTGCTCTACCTCGCTTACCTCTCCGCAGCCATTGGACGCGCCTGCGCCGCCGACCAGGTGCTGTCGCGCGGCGTCACGTTCGACAGTCGCTATGCTGCGCCGGCCTGGCGCAGCGGCGACGCCGCCGGCAGTCACGAACTGATCGTGCGCCTGTTCGCGGAGGGCGACGCCATTCGCGCAGCGTTGGGGTCCGAAATTCTCGCGCCTCAGGGACTGCCCCTGCAAACCGCGCTCAAGGCGGTCGCGGCCGCGCGCTCCGCCGACACCGCCGCGGCGCAACTGGGTCTCATCTATGAAGCGACCGCGGCGGCTGCTTACACGTCGATCGGTCTTAACAGCGACGCTTCGCATATTATCGTCGTCGATATGGGCGCTGGCACGACCGATATCGCCGCCATGGCGCGCGCCGGCGCGCATGTGTACGAACTTGCGGAAGCGCGGGTGACGCTGAAACAGGCCGGCGATTTTGTCGACCGCGTCATTGTCAACATAGCTCTTGAAGCGAGCCCCGAACTGAAGACGCCGCAGCGCCAAGCTGAACTTTGGCGGATGATGTTCCGCTCCATGCGCGACATCAAGGAGACCCTTTTTCTGGACGGCCGCGTCGGCTTCCGCTTTGAGGGACGTCTCATCACGGTCTCCCTGAAGGATCTTGAGCGCGACGACGACTTCAAGGAGTTCATCGCCAATCTTGAGCGCGCCTATGAGCACGGCCTCGCCGCCGTCCGCGATCACGCCAAGCGGGAGAAAGCCCGCGATCTCATGGCGGTGGCGGTTGGAGGGGGCGCGTTCGCGCCCTTCATCCAGAAACTGATCCGTCGCAAGCCGCCCAACGCGGGGCGCATCAAGGTGCAGCCGCGGCCGGCGACGCCTGACTGGGCGCACGCGCCGGAGTTCGGCGGCAACCTTGCACCAGTTTTCCCGCAGCTCGCAATCGCCATCGGCGGCGCCCTCGCGCCCGAGAGCATGCTCGCGCTGCGCGCTGGCGCTAGTCGCCCCGCAAACGTGCAAACCGGTAACCCGCCGGCACGCGATTGATGAAGAGGGTCGTGGCGTCTGAGGCAGTGCGCTTCAACGTCCGCATCGTGTTGCGCACCGCCGCCAGCGGCGTCTCATCCCAGGCGGCCACGACGACGATTCTATCCGCCACCCGCGCCACCATGGCGCCGTCGGCGTTGGACAGTGCGGGCGGACAATCGAGGATCACGAGGTCATAGCGGGCGCGTAGTTCCTGAACGAGCGTGCGGAAACCCTTGGCGGAAGACAGGTTGCGCCATGGATTGCGCAGCTTTGCCGCTGCGATGTATGCGACGCCGATTTCGTCTTCCTCACATAGCGCCTCAACCCAGCGCCCAGGCTCGTCCGCGGCCTCCAGCACTCCGAAGTCAGTGTCCCCGTGAAGCAGGCGCGTGAGGGAACGACGGCGGATGTCGCAATCGACCACGATCACCCGACGGCCCTGCTGCGTCGCGCTTGCGGCCGCGCACAGCGCTGCGGTGGTTGCGCCTTCATTCGGTACCGAACCGATGAAGGCGACGACACGGTCGCCCAATGCGCTCTGGATATCGCGGAATGAGGTGGCGAACGCCCCGGAGGGCTGAAATGCCAAGGCGCCCAGCGGCGTGCGCTTATCCGGGGGCAACTCGCGCAGCACCTTATCGGACAATTCTGGCGCAGCCCCGATCAACGCGTAGCCCCTGTGTCGCCCGAGCGCCGTCAGCGAGCCGATTGTGTTGCGTCCGAGTTCGCGGATCATCCCCGCGCCGAATCCCGCGGCCAGACCCACCGGGCCCCAAAGCTTGAACACTGCCGCCAGCGGCATGCCGCCGGCGAAGTCGTATATTGCGCCGGCGCCGCCGACGATCAGCAAGACAATGATGAAAAGCGAAAACTGGCGTCCGATCGCGCGCATCGTGCGACCGAGCGTAAGCGACGGATTGGCGCGAATGCGCGCCTTGCGTCCCCTCAACGGCGTCTCGACCGTCACCGGTTCGAAACTGCCGCCTGCGAGTGGTTGCGTCACTTGCGTGTTCCCCTCGCCGCAGAGTGCGGCGCCCGTAGTCGTACCCAAGGCGCCGCGCCGGCCCGAGTGTGTACACTACAGGCAAGGCGCGTGGTGTTAGAACCGATTTCCCGCCTCCCGGAAAGCTCTCCACAGATAGCGCGCGCAAGGTGCGCTTGTGTTCGCGTCCGATGGAACAACGCGCAGCCAAACGTCTCGTTTCATCGGCCCGCGGAATTCGCGCATGAGGATGGTCAAGTGGCGGCCTGTAAGCGCTCCGGATAAGGTCGAAAGTCCTCCATTTCGGTGCTGCAGGGCCCCTCGAAACGAATGCTGGTTCAGCTGCCTCCCCGGCCCGAACGGCCGCAACGACAAGGCGCCCAAGAGGGCTCCGGTTTCGAAGAGGCGCTTCGCCGCGATCTCGCGACGGCGCCGGTCGTGCCGTACGATCATATGGTGGGCGGCTGGCGAAAGCGGGCGTTCGATCTCGTTGTTGTAGCGATCACTTCGCCGATTTGGCTGTTGTTGCTCGGCTTCTTCAGCCTGCGCATAAAGCTCTTTTACAAGCACCGCGCGATCGTGACCGATCTGCGCGTTGGCTATGGCGGCCGCGATTATCAAGCGTATCGCTTGCAGCTCGATCCGCCGAAAGCGCCGGTGGCGCACCTGCATGCGAAGCCCGACGAAACGCCCGCAAACGACACGGTGGCGGGCGCCACGCCCGACACGCCGCAGAAGCGTTTCATCGCCCTGCTGCCGCAGCTTATCAACGTGCTGAAGGGCGACATGAGTCTCGTCGGCCCGAAACCCCTGACGCATGACGAACTTGACCCGCTGAAGATTGGTAAACGCTACTATCTCTCCGCCCGCCCGGGGCTCATGACTATTGCGCCGCTCGTGGACAATGTCGAAGAGGATGGGCCGCAGTACAAAGCCTACGCGCTCTCGCAGTCGCTGCTGCTCGATCTCCTGCTGATCTGGGACGCCGCCAAACTGCTGCTGCCGCGCAAAAAGAGCGATCTATGGCAGCCCGAGACGGGCGCGGATCGTGCAAAGCTTCAGGCTCGCGTGAAGAGCGAAGTTGCAGCGCGTCGGCGCCGCAGCGACGCGTCATCGCTGTAATCGCAGCGCTTCTTGCATCACTAATTCCGTGTACTCCGCGTGGCTCCGCGCGGGCGAGGTGATGCGTGGCGGATCTCATATTCTTCGGGCAGGACGCCCATGATGCGGCGGTGCAGCGGCGCATTCGCGCCTTCGGCCACGCCGGCGCGGACGTGCTTGCATTCACCATGCGCCGCGGCGCGGCGTTCGATACCCCTTGGCGCAATGTCGACCTTGGACGCACCCGCGACGCCGCGTTCGCGCAGCGTATCGGGGCGCTCGCGGCCGCAATGCCAAAGGTCACCCGGTATCGCGCCGAACTCGCAAGAGCGGAAACCTTCTACGCCCGCAACCTCGACATGCTGGCTCTGGCGCATTGGGCCAGACGGGTCAGCGGCTCGAAAGCGCGCATCGTTTACGAATGTCTGGACGTGCACCGCTTCATGACGCGCGAGGATCGGCTCGGCCAGACCATGCGCGGGCTGGAGCGTTCGCTGCTGAAGCACACTTCCCTGGTCGTAGTAAGTTCGCCGGCGTTCCTGCGCGAGTATTTCGAGAAGCAGCACCCCGGCTTCTATCGCGCCATCGTGGTTGAGAACCGGCTGCCGGCCGGCTTCGAATACGGCGCGCGGCCGGCTCTGCCTCAACCGCACAATGGACCGATCCGGATCGGCTGGTTCGGCAATCTGCGCTGCCGTCGCAGCCTTAACCTCATGCTGCAGCTGGCGGAGCGCCTGCCGGACAAGGTCGAGATCGTCATGCGCGGCGCGCCCGCCCGCACCGAGCTCAGCCAGTTTGAAACCCGCGTCGGCGCCATCAAGAACGTGCGTTTCGGCGGCCGCTATGCCTGGCCGACGGATCTGGCGCGACTCTACGACAGCGTCGATCTGGTCTGGGCCGGCGACTTCCACGACGCCAACGCCAATTCCAAATGGCTGTTGCCGAACCGGCTTTACGAAGGCGGTTACTACGGCGCGCCGCCGATTGCGCCCGCCGACAGCGAGACCGGCCGCTGGATTGAGTCGCGCGGTTTCGGCTTCACGCTGGCTGAGCCGCTAGAGGACACGCTGCCGGCCTTCATCCGCAGCCTGACGCCGTTCCGCATCGGCGCGGCGCAGGAGCGCCTGCTCTCGGCGAAGGAAGAGAACTTCGTGCAGCCGCGCGAGGAGATGCTGGCCATTCTGGCGGCCGCGCAGAGCGAGGAGCGGGTGCTTGAGCGCGCCTAAGCCGGTTCTGCTGATGCTGCTATCCCGCCACCCCTATGCCGAGCATAGCGGGCGAGCGCTGATGCTGCGCCAGCGCATAGAGCAGGCCCGGCAGCGCTTCGAGCCGCGCCTGCTGGTGCTCGGCCACGCCGCGGGTGACGCAAGCGACGAGGACATGGATTTCCTGCCGCTCGCCAACCCTGTTGCGCTTGGCCTTAACGCTGTGCGCCTGGGCAAGCTGCCGCTGCAGACCTGGCTTTACTATTCCGTCGGCGCCCGCTCACGCATCGCGGCGCTGGCGGCGGAGTACAAGGCGGCCGCGGTCTACGTTGATATGCTGCGCCTCGCGCCGCTGACGGAAGGTCTGCCGCACAATCTGGCGCTTATCGTCGACTACGACGATCTGCTCTCCGAACGCTATCGGCTGGCGGAATCGCGGGGCTACGACGTCATGGGTTTCCTCGGCCGCCGGGCCGGGCCGCTCGCCGGCGCCGCGCGCGCCTTCGCCAAGCCGATCCTTCGTGCCGAAGCCGAGCGCTGCGCCGCTTACGAGCGCCGCATGCTTTCGCGTGCAGATCTGGCGCTCTTCACCTCGCCGCGCGAGGCGCTCTCCATGCAGCAGCACGGCGCGACGCCGGTGATGGGCGCGCCGCCGATGATGGCGCCGCGCGTGGCCGCGCCCGCGCCGGTAGGACGGCGACTGATCTTTCTGGGCAACCTCCGCTACGCCGAGAACGTCACCATGCTGCGCGCCCTGGCCGAATCCGCGCGCGCGCTGGCAGAGGAGGGCGCTTGGCCGGCGGATGCGATCATCGAGGCTGTCGGCGATCACGCGCCGGAATTGCCCGCCGCGTTCGACGTTGAGCACGTCCGTTTTCTTGGCCGCGCGCCCGATCTGGCGGCGTTGTCGGGGGAGGGCGTGTTCCTGGCGCCGGTCGTCTCAGGCACGGGTGTGAAATTGAAGGTGCTCGACGGCATGTCGCTCGGCTGCCCGGTGGTGGCGACGCCAAAGGCTTGCGAAGGCCTCACCGCGCGGCCGAACCGCGATCTTCTCGTCGCCGCCACGCCGCGCCGGGTTCTCTCAACGGCGCTGGCGCTGCGCGATCGCCCGGCGCTGAAGGCGATGCTCGCCCAAAGCGGCCGCGCTTACCTCGAGCGTGCGCACGCCGCCCGCATCGGTGAAGAAGTGGCGCTGGCATTCGAAGCGGCGACGCAACGCGCCGCCGCCCGCTAGCCGCTTTTCTCGCCGCGCGCCGAGATCAGCTGACGCTGTAATACGATTTTGACTGATAGAAGTAGAGGCTGTCGGCGTAGCTCTGCCAGTGCGGCAGTACGCAGTTCAGCGCCACGCCCAGCACTTTGCCGCCCGCGGCTTCAGTCTGCTGGATCGCCGTGCGCACCGCGCCGACCGCCGAGCGGCCCGCCCGCGCCACCACCACCACCGTATCCGCATGCTTCACCAGCACGCGGGTTTCCGCGACCGCCAGAATCGGCGCGCAGTCGAGGATGACGAGATCGTAGTGCGCACGAAGGTCGGTCACCAGACGCGCCATGGCGTCCGATCCGAACACGTCGCGCGGCGTGAAGCCTGAAGTCGCGACCGGCAGCACGTGCGCATCCGAATTCGGGTCCTTCACGATGGCCGAGCGCCACGGCGCTTCGCCAGCGAGCACCTGCAGGATGCCGACATCGGTTTCGACGTCCAAGACGTCGTTGATCGATTGCTTGCGGAGGTCGCAGTCGACGACGATCACGCGCTGGCCCGACATCGCCGCCACCCGCGCCAGACACATGGAGACGGTGGTCTTGCCTTCATCCGGCACAGCCGAAGTGATGGCCACCACGCGCACCGAGAAATCGAGCTTCGAATAGACGATGACCGTCCGTAGCACCCGCAGCGCTTCGGTGAACGCCGACATCGGCCGTCCCACCAGGTAGCCGGAAGGATGGCGCTCCGCCGGCGGCATTTGGCGCATCATGCGCTTCGATATGGTCGGGATCGACGCGATCGCGGGATAACCGACCTTGGCTTCCAGTTCGTCGGCGTTCTTCACCGATTGGTCGAGCACTTCGGCGATGACCCCGGCGGCGAGGCCGAGGAAGAGGCCGAGTGCAATGGCGATCGCGATCGAGATGCGCAGCTGCGGCGAGGAGGGTGCGCGCGGGACGCGGGCGTAGGCGAGGAGACGCGCGTCCGACGTGTTCAGCTGATCCTGGTCCGCGATTTCCTGATAACGCTGCAGGTAACTCTCATAGACCTGCCGGCTGGCCGCCGCTTCGCGCTCAAGTTCGCGCAGGCGCACGCTTGCGGTCGAGTTGTTGGAGAGATCGCCGGTTGCGGTGTGCAGCGAGGCCTCCATTTGCCGCAGGCGCGCACGCGCGACGGAGACCTCGTTGCCGAGGTTCGCGACAAGGCGCGCGACTTCGCGTTGAATTTGCTGCTCGATGTCCTCGCGCTCGGCGCGAACCGAAACCACGGCCGGGTGGTTCGGCAAGTAGCGGGTTTCCAGTTCGGTCTGGCGCCGCGCGATTTCGGCTTCCCTGTCCCGCAGGGTGCGGATGGTTTCCGAGTTCAGCGCCGCCGAGATGCTCTCGAGCGAAGCGCCGCTTTCCTGCATTTCGCGGAGCTGCCGGTAGCGCGCTTCCGCGCCGGCGAGATCGGCCTGCGCCGAGAGCACCGTGCCTTGCATCTGCTGGATGCCGCTTTCCTGCAGCGGCGTACCCTGCGCGGCGACGAGGCCCGACTGCACCCGGAAGGTCTCTGCCGCGCTTTCCTTGCGCTGCACGTCTTCGCGCAGTTCGGCAAGCCGCCGCGCCAGCCACGAATTGGCGTTCTGCGCGGCGTCGATGCGCGCGTTCACCTGGCTCGCGATGTAGACGTCGGCGTAGGTGTTGGCGATCAGCTGGGAACGCTCCGGATCGGTCGACTTGGCGTTGATCTCGATCACGTAGGTCATGCCGCGCCGGCGCACCTCGATCGCGCCGGCGATCTGATCGGCCATTTCGTCGTGGCTTTCGGTGCTGCCGCCCTGGCGGCGCATCATGCCTAGCGCATCGACGAGCTCGCTCATCAGCGCCGGCGAACGCAGCAGCTCGATTTCGCTGTCGATGGTCGAGGAATCGCGCGGCAGGGAGCCGACGACTTCCTGGTTGTTGGTGACCTGGGTCTGGCGCGGATTGATCATCACCAGAGCGGTCGAGTTGTATTCGGGCGTCCGCGTCTGCAGGAAGGTGAACATGCCGCCCGCGACCAGCGCGCCGACCAGCAGCATCACCCACATCCGCCGGCGCAGCATCGCCAGCAGGGCGGTTACGCCCAGCATCTCCGCGAGCCCTTGCGGCTGTCCTTGCGACGCGCCGCCGCCGGGATCTTTACTCATGACATTCATCGGCGCACACCCCGGCCCAGTTTCTCTGCGCGTTTGTGCGGAAGCGCGGCCAGCTTAGCTGCCTGCGTTTCCCAAGTCCCAGTGATGCACGCTGCGCGCCGCGACATTTCTCAGTTTCCTCAGAACAAACGTTCGCCGATGCGCACAGTGTCGCCCGGCAGCACGGGGGTCGTGCTGTCGATGCGATAGCTGCGCTCCTCGGCTTCGTTCGCGTGCCTGATGAAAACGCGGCCGCGATTCGCGCGGTAGGTGAAACCGCCCGCGGTGGCGACTGCGTTGTAGACGGTGAGGTTGGCGGAATACGGATAGGTTCCCGGACGCTGCACTTCGCCCAGTATGAAGAACGGCCGGTAATTGGCGACTTCGACGCTCACGTTCGGCGAGCGGATGTATTCCTGCAGCGCGGTCTGCAGGGCCGTGGTGAATTCCGGAATGGTCAGCCCGGCGGCGCGTACGTCGCCGATGAGCGGATAGGAGATCACGCCTTGCGAGCCGACCTGATATTGGCCGGAGAGATCGGTCTCGTTGAAAACCGTGATGCGCAACTGGTCACCCGGGCCAAGTCGGTACTCCTCCGCGACAGCGCTTTGCTCGGGTTGAGCGCGCGCCGGCGCGGCGCATGCGGCCAGCGCGATCATCGCGCCTGCGGCAAGCGTGCGAAAAAAGCCCCGGCGAGTGTGCCAGTTTGGCGAAGACATGGTCCGGAATCCTCCGAGCGGTCAGTTGGCGAAAACCGCCGCAAATAAAGTGCCGCAATCTACGTCACCAGCGCGCTGTCCGCCGTCGCAGACGCCGCGCAAGGGAGAATTTCGCGCAGTGAAAGCGTCCCGCGGAGGCTCTTGCAGTTAATGTGCAGAGGCGGGTGTCGCTCCGAGCGCGCGCAGGCTCCGGCGCCACGCTTGTTCCGCCAGCCGCGCGGCAAGGTAAACGGACGATGCGGGCGTATGGAACGCCGAGAGCGCCGCACGGGTGTCGCGCGCCTTCACCGCGCTGATCAGGCGCCGCCACTGCAACCGGCAGTCGACATGGCGCCAGTGGCGGTCGAGCGCCCGCCGTTCCTGCGGCGCCAGGGGGCGGATCGTGCGCAGCGCGTCGTCGCAATCGCGCAAGTGCCGCAGATCCGCTTCGCTGTGGGCCTTGCTGAGCGAGCCTTCGCGCTCCACCGAAACATAGCCGGCCGGCGCGGTAACCAGGAAGCGCGCGCCCAGCGCTAGCGCACGGGCATAGAACTCGTAGTCCTCGCCCAGGCGCATCTCTTCGCGGTAGCGCAGGCGGTGTTGCGCGACGAAGGCGCGCGAGAACAGCGGCTTGATGAAGCCGAGGTCGAGCGGACCGCGCACGCCCCCGGTATTGCCAAGAACGAAGGCTTCGAAGCTCAGTTCGTGCGCGGGTTCGTTAACGATCGTAAACGCCGGCGCCGGGGCGCCCTCCGGCACGCGGATCAGTCTATCCGCCACAAAATCCGCGGCGCCATGCGCCTGCAGCGTCGTCAGCCGGCCGGGAAGCAGAAAATCGTCGGCGTCGAGGATCGTGAGCCAGGGCGCGGTGGTGGCTTCGATTGCGGCGTTGCGGGCGGCCGCTGGGCCGGCGTTAAACCTTTGGTTAACCACGATGACGCGCGCATCGCGTGCGCGCCAGGCTTCGGCGATCTCGGCCGTGGCGTCGCGCGAGCAATCGTCCACCACGCACACTTCCGCTGTCTCGGGCTGCGCCAGCGCGGACGCAATGGCGCGGTCGAGCGTGGCGGCCGCGTTGTAGGCGGCGATCAGGACGGCGGTGTTGGCGGGCATCAGCGTGCGCCCGTGCACAAAGGGCGCCCGCCATAGCTCGCCGCCTGCGCCACGCAGGAGACGCTCAAGCGCCAATTGTTTTCCCACGGCATGATCGGCCCCAGCCAATCGGTCAGCTGCTCGCTGTTCCAGAGATGCAGGTAGATGCGTTGCGAGGCCTGCGGCAGGGGGCCGTTCTGGCCGCGCTCCTCATGGATCATGCGCCCGTCGGCGTACCAGCGGATATAATCGGGTTGCCAGTCGAAGCCGTAGACGTGCTGGCCCTCGGCGGCGTCAAACGCCAGCGGCACGGTCGTGATATGCTGGCGCCCGCGCCGCCAATAGGTGAATTGCACCGCGCGGGTGTTGCGGCCCAGGATCTCGATGTCGATCTCGTCCCAGGTGCTCTCGTCCCCCGGGCGGGTGTAGGTAAAGAAGCCGCTAACCAGACCCGAGCCGCGCGGAACCTGCCAGCGCACTTCGTAATAGCCGTAGCGATAGCCGGCGTCCGACTGCAGCTCGCCGGAGGTGAAATGCTTTTCGTGACCGCTTTGGCGCTGCAGCGTGATGTCGATCCCGCTCGCTGTGCGCCGGATTTGGCGCGCTTGCCAGTCATTGGCGGTCCACGCCCCGTTCGACCAGCCATCGGACACGCGCCAGCGCACGGTGTCGACGACGGTGAACGTGTCCATGAAGGCCGGGCCGACATGGGCTTCTTGCGCGGATGCAGTTGCGCCGAAGAGCGCACAGAGCGCGATGATCAAGGCAATCGGTTTCATGCTCAATGCGCGGTTTGGCCGACGATATCCTGCCCCTCCCGCTGCGGAGCCCGAGGATGAGCGCGCAGGCCGAACAGGACACGCAACCACGCCGTGTGACGGATCAACAGGTGATAGATCAGCAACGGGATCAGCGCCGTCGCCGCGAGCAACACGATGATCTCATCCGCAAGCGCCAAGCCGTGCCCGACGATGCGGTCGGCGACAATCACCAGAACGGTCTGGTGCATTAGGTAAACCGGCAGGATGGCGTCGGTCGCGTACGTGAGCGCATTCGACGGCTTGTTCAGCGCCCAGGCGCCGAACGCGACCACCGAGAACAGCATCGCTCCGCCGTAGAGGCCGCGCGCGAAGAACCAGCCCAAGGCGCGCGCATCGCGTGTGGCGTCCATGCCGACCTCGGTCCATTGCAGCGCCACGCTCACTGCAAAGAGGGTTGCCGCGGTCAGGCACAGCGGCGTGCGCATCGCCACCAGTTTGCGGGTGAACGCCTCGCTTCTCCCAAGCAGAAAGCCGAGGAAGAAGAGCGGGGCGAACTTCACGTGAGCGCCGACATCGGGGAACAAGAGGCCCGATACGGGGTATTGCGGCCAGACCGCCACCTCGATCAGGGAGAACCAGATCATGACGCCGCCGACGATCACCCAAGCTGGAAGCGCATCGAAACGCTGTTCGGCGCGCGCGAATGCGGTCGGCAGCACGTGGAAGAACGCCGCCGCCAGCGCGGCGTACACGAACAGGTAGGGCAAGAACCAGGCGTGCGCGAAGTCGGGCAGCCACATGCCGGCGTGGGACACCACATAGCGCGCCTGATGGAGCAGGTAATCGAGATACGGCATCGGCGTCGCGCCGGTATTGTCCAGCCGCACATAGCGCTGCAGCGGCACCAGCACGACCACGGCAAACACGAAAGCCGTCAGCAGTTTGCCCGCGCGATCCAGCACGAACGCGCCAGGCCGCATGCGTGAGATCATGTAACGCGCGGCGACGCCGCCGACGAAAAACACCAGCGACATGCGCCACGGCGTCAGGATACCCGTTATGTAGTCGGCCCAATATCCCGCGTGCTCGCTCTTCACGCGCCAGAAGTCCCAGGAGTTGAAGACGAGCAGAACGTGGTAAACGATGAGCAGCAGCAGCGCGCATACGCGCAGAGAGTCGATGTCCGCGCGCCGGTCAGACCGGAGGGTCTCCGCGCTGCCTGTCATAATGGTATCAGCATACGCCGCTTCGCCCGTGGCGTATGCCGCACTCGCGTCGCGCGCGTCGAGCTTGCGCAGTCGCGGCTCTATTGGCGAAGTGCGGCGCCTTAACGACGTTTCGCGTCTTGCGCGCGGCTCGGGTGAGATCGCTTCGTCGGCGCAGCGCGCCGTTGTATCGCTTTGGCGTGAGCGCACACCTTGAATCCGGCGCCAAGCAACGCTTCGCCGTGCTCGATGGCATGCGCGGACTGGCGGCGCTTGCCGTCATCAGCGATCACGTATCCTCGCCGCTGATGGATGCGCTCATACCGGGACGTTACCTTGCGGTAGACTTCTTCTTCATTCTCTCGGGTTTCGTGCTCACACACGTTTACGCCGATCGGCTCGCCGCCGGCATGGGCGCGCTCAAGTTCATGCGCGTGCGCCTTATTCGTCTCTACCCGCTCTACCTCGCCGGTATCCTTCTCGGCGGCGCTCTGGCGCTCCTGTATGCGATCAAGGGTTGGGGCGAGGGGACGATCGCTCAGGTGGCGTCGTCGTTCCTGTTCGCGTTGCCGCTCTCGCCTGCGCCGCCGGCGCTCTCGATCTGGCCGGACGCGCCATTTCCACTCGATGGTCCGGCCTGGTCGCTTTTCTTCGAGCTCTTCATCAACGGGGCATTCGCGCTGATCTTCCTGTGGCTGACGCCGCTGCGGACCGTGCTGATCGCGCTCGCGGCTGGATTGCTGCTGATTCCCAGCGTGTTTCTGCTCACCAGCCGCCTCGACGCCGGCTTCGCCTGGAGCAATTTCCTCGGCGGCTTCCCGCACGTGGCCTACGCCTTCTTTGCCGGTGTCTTCATTTACCAGATGCGATCGCGCGTGCGTCTGCCGGTGTTGCCGCCGTGGGCCGCGTTCCTCGGTCTCATCGCTGTCTTCGCCGCGCCCGTGCCTGCCTACGGCGTCGCGCGCTCGTTCTACGATCTCGCCGCCGCGTTCGTTCTCTGCCCGGCGCTGGTCGCGTTGAGCGCCGACAGCAAGATCAGCGGGCGGGTGCTCCGCGTCAGCGCGTTCCTCGGCGCAATGAGCTACGGCGTTTACATCCTGCATGTTCCGATCTGGGGTTGGCTGCGACTTGCGACCGACATGGTCGCGCCGGACGGCGCCGTCCCTGGCGTCGTCAACGTCGCGCTCACCGCTGCGATCGCGCTTGGCGCTACCGCGGTTTTGACGCGCGTTTACGATGTTCCTGTGCGCCGCATGCTGATGCGCCGAAGCCCTGCTGCGGCGTGATGCGTGCGAGGGGAAAGACGTGGACGCCAGCCGCGTTTTGCGCGCACACACGATCAGTTCAGGCAGGGCGATGAAACAGGCGCTGAAAAAACTCGTGCAAAGGACGGGGCTGCAACGCAAGCACCTCGAAGCCGCGCGCATGTATGGTGAACGCCATGTGCTGGCGTTTCAGCCGCTGCGCGCGCGCCAGCGCGGCCGCATCCTCTGCTATCATTCCGTCGGTCAGCCGGAGTTTGGCGTCAACGACGTCAGCCCCGATCGCTTCCGCCGTCAGATCGAGGCTGCGCTCGAAGCCGGCTATCGGTTTGTCGCCCCCGCCGAAATCGCCGCCAGCGGCGGCCACGCGAAGGATCTCGGGGTCAGCTTCGATGACGCTCTGAAGAGCGTGTTCACCAAAGCCGACCCGATCCTGCGCGAGCACAAAATTCCGTATTCGGTTTTTGTCGTGTCGAAATGGTCCGAGCAGACGGAGGAATGGCAAAAGGCCGGGGTGTTGAGTTGGGACGAACTGCGGCAAATGCGCAGCGAGGGCGTCGAACTCGGCAGTCATTCCGACACGCACCGTGATTTCGGCGAGATCGATCTCGAGCGTGCGCGCCGCGAGTTCCAGAATTCGCAGGACATGATGCAAGCGCGCTTGGGCTTCCGTCCCGAGGTCTTCGCCATTCCTTTCGGCCAGTCCAAGAACTGGAATCCGGAAACCGACGCGCTCGCCCGCGAGATGGGGTTCAAGACCATCTACTCGCAGGCGGAAGAAACCCGGCCGCCCGGCACCATCCCGCGCACTTTCGTCACCCATTTTGACGACCCGCGCATCTTCAAGGCTGCGCTGCGGGGTGCCTACGACAGGTGGGAGGAGTGGACGTGGACGTACTGAAGCGCAAAATCTCGGTCGTCGTTCCCACACGAAACCGTCCCGATACGCTGCGCGGCGCGCTCGCCAGCATCCGTGCGCATGAGGCGAACGATGTGACGTTCGAAATACTCGTCGGCGACAACGGAGACGACTCGGAAACGCCGCGCGTCTGCGCAGAGTTTGGCGCGGCGCATCTACCAGTCTCGCAGAACGGCGCGGCCGCAGCGCGCAACGCCGGCTTGATGGCCGCGACCGGGGAATTGATCGCGTTCCTGGATGATGACGACGTCTGGACCGACGGCCACATCCGTCCGCACCTCGCGGTGCTCGATGCGCGTCCCGAGATCGAAGCCGTGTTCGCGCAAGTGATCGCTGTCGATGATGATATGCGTCCGATCGACGATGGCCCTTGGCCGTGGCGCGGGCCGACTGAGGGCGGCGACCAGATGGTCCGGGCCATGCTGTCCGGCTACTATCCGCAGATCGGCGCCACCATCGTCCGCGCCAGCGTACGCGATGCGATCGGCCTGTTTGATTTAGCTCTTCTCGGCGACCAGGACTGGGATTGGCAGCTGCGCATCGCCCGGCGCCGTGCGGCCGCCTATATCGAAGCGCCGTGCGTGCTCTTCCGCCAGCGTCCGCCGGGGTCTTATACCGCGCTGCGTCTGCGCAGGCTGGGCTTCGGTCGCCGCGTCTTTCTGCGCCACGCCTTGCCGGAGTTCAGGGTGTGGGGTTCGTGGCGCGGGCTGACGAACTCGTACCGCGACGTCATGTGGCAGTATTACGATTACTTCGTCACCGCTGCGACCGACTGCGCCGCGCGCGGCCAGCGCGGTGAAACCTGGCGCTCGATCTGGGGTGCGTTCCGGACGTTCCCATTGCGCGCGACCTTCCACATGATCGCGCCGAAGCCGCTGCAGAAAGCGGCGCTCGCGTCGATCTTGCCGCGCCACCACGACGGTGACGCCGTGCATCCGGCCTGACGCCATGGCGCGCGTCGACGTCCTCATGCCGGCCTACAACGCCGCGGCGACCATCCGCGCGGCGATCGAAAGCATCCGCGTGCAGACGTTCGCGGATTGGCGGCTGGTCGTCGTCGATGACGGCTCGACAGATCAAACGCCCGCGATCCTGGCTGAACTGGCGGCGGCGGACCGGCGGATACACGTCATTACCAAAGCCAACGAAGGCATCGTGGAAGCGCGCAACGACGCGCTGCGCGCTGCCGACGCCGAGTTCATTGCGTGCCTCGACTCCGACGACATTGCCCTTCCGGCTCGATTCGAGCGGCAACTGACGTTTCTCGCCGTGCGCCCCGATTGCGTCGCGGTGGGCGGGGCGGTGGAGCACATGGATGAAGAGGGGCGTCCGATCTCCGGTATGACGCAGTCTGGTCCGCCGATGGATGCAGACGCGGAGCAAGCCCCGGCGCTCGAACCGTACATCGTGCACTCCACGTTGATGGCGCGCCGCGCCGACATCGTCGCCGTCGGCGGCTATCGCCACGTGCCGAACTCCGAAGACAGCGATCTCTTCTGGCGCCTGATGGCGCGGGGCACGCTGGTGAACCTCGCCGAGACGTTCGCGAAGTATCGCGTCCACACGCAAAGCATCTCCAGCTCCATCGTCAACGGCCGCATCATGGCGGTCGGTTCGCAGCTCGGCGCGCTGTCCGCGCGCCGGCGCGAAGCCGGGAAGCCGGATCTGGAGTTTCCGCGTGCGTTGCATGAGGCGATGAAGCGAGCGGTGACGCTCGCCGCGATGGTCGAACTGGCGTCGCCAAAGCTCGACGAAGCGGAAGCGAAGTATCTGCGCGTCGCGGCGGCGTGCAAGCTGATGGAGCTCGCGCGCTACCGGCCGTACGAGCCGGACGTGACGGATTGCGCCTTCATTCGCGCGGCATTGCCGGCTGCCAAGTCGTTGTCGGCGCAAAACCAACGCGAAGTGGCTTGGTACATCACGGTGACCGCCGCGCGCCTGGTGCGCAAAGGCTTGCTGCGCGAAGCGATGACGTTGACGCCGTTGAAGAACTATCCGGTGACAGCCGCGCGCGTCGTGATGGCGCGGTAAAATTATGGACCGCCGGCGCCTCGCCGGCTAGCTTTGTCGTTGACGGTTGTGCGCATGTGGAGGTGACTGAGCATGCTGGCGAGGGCGCCGGCGGTTCATATTGGCGCTTATTGGCTCAGCAGCCCGTCTTTAACGTACCGCTTCAGCCATTCCGGCAACAGCGTGTGGCTCACCGCGCTCGCGGCGCTGCCAAACACGCCCGCACTCCGCAGCTCGCGCCAATGCTTCACACGCTGGCTCAGCGGCAGCACGCCCATGTAGCTCTTGAGATACTGCGCCGTCGGCCAATGGCCGCCGAACATGTCTTCGTGGCGCCAATCCGGCTCACCGAAGCGCGGCGCCTCAATGCCTTCGAGCATCGCGCGATTATCCAGCACCGGCAGGTCCAGCGCCTTCGCGTACGCCGCTTCGATCCAGCGCATCCAGCCCGGTGTGTTGTGCTCGCGCGCAACCGCCTCGCGCGCCGCTTCGCCCAGCGCGTTCCGATGCACCGGGTCGCGGATCATCTCATTGACGATGGCGCGATAGGCATCGAGCGAGCGCGCCTGTTGCACGGTGCCGACCAGCGCCACGTGATTGATGCCGAAGATGCGGGCTTCGTCGGGCGCGAGGAAGATCGTGGCCGACGGGATGCCGTAGCCGGACGCTTCCATCAGCGATGTAGACGAAACGAACGGGAACGAGTCGACATAGATGTCGGCCGCTTCGAAATAGATTTTCGGGTTCGGCAGCTCCGGCGTCGAGCGCAGGCGGTCGCCGACCTTTGCGCGCACCGGCGCCCAGTCTTCCGGCTCATCCGCACCGACCACCATCAGCATCGCGTTCGGATGCTTTTCTAGCAGCGGCGCGTGGATGTCCGCGAAGGTCACGCCGTTCAGCGTGCGATACTTCAGCTTCCGCGCCACCGACACCATCAGCGTCATGCTGGGATTGATGCCGAGCTCACGCTTGGCGTCCTCGCGCGAGCGCGTGCGCACGACGCCTTCCGACAGCGTCGGCACCAGGATGTTGCGCTCGGGCGCGATGCCGCGGCGGCCGATGGCCAGATCCTGCGCTGCGTCGCGCAGATTGATCGAGAGATGCGCGATCGAGGGGCCGAACCAGAAGAGGTGGTCGGCGTGGTTCAAGATCACGATCGGCGGCGACTTGGCCGGATCAGCAAACGCCAGCAGCGGCACCACGTCTTCGCAATGCGTGTGCAGAATGACGAGATCGTAGCCGCGCGCGATCTCGCGCAGGCGCTTGGCCCATTCGATGAAGCCGCCGGGGCGGTGGTTCAGGTTTTCGACGCGGCCGCCGAACGCTTCGCGCACAAAAGCTGGCGTCGCGCCATGCTGCTGCGTGAGCACCAACGAGTGCTCGCGTGTCGCATCTGCGTTCACCCAGAGGCTCAGCATCTTGGTCAGCCCGCCCACGGCCGCCATCTGTGTGCCGACTTGCAGGATGCGCTTCACTTGCGTCGGCCGCTCGCGCACCGGCGCGTTGTCCGGAATGCTGCGGCCGATCGTGTTCAGGATCTTCTCGAGCCGCGGGCTCCAGAATACGCCGCAATGGTTCTGCACCGCGATGTGCGAGGCGATCGTGCAATGCACGGCCGCTGCGTCCAGCTCACCTTCAGCCAGATAGCCTTCAGCGCGCGCGAGATAGTGCTCGTACTCGGCGAAGTTCTTCGCCAGGCGCGCCTCTTGTGCGGAATGGGCCGCCGGCGGCGCGGTCATCGTGTCAGCCATGGCGCTCACCCGCTGAACGTGATTTCTTCCGGCAGCTTCAGCACGCGATCCTTGAGATAGCGCTTCAGCCATTCCGGGACGAGATAGCTCGCCGCTTCCGCGCCCGACTTGAAGCCGCCGGCGCGGCGCGCTTCGAACCAGTGCGCCATGTGCTGGCGCGGCGGCATCATGGTCATGTAGCTCATGAGCACGCGCACGGTGGGCCAAGAGCCGCCGAAGATATCCTGGTGGCGGCAGTCAGGTTCGCCGAACGATGGCCGCTCGATCTCTTCCAACATCGGGCGATTGTCGAGCGTCGGCAGTTCGAGCGCGCGCGCATAGACGGCGTCGAGCCAGCGTTTCCATCCCGGCATGTTATGTTCGCGCGCCACCGCTTCGCGTGCGCGCGTGCCCAGATCTTCGCGTTTGACCGGGTTGGCGATGAGGTCCTTCAACATCGCCTGGTATTCTTCGAACGAGGCCGCCTGTAGCGTGTTGCCGACCAGCGCCACGTGATTGATGCCGAAGATGCGCGCTTCCTGCGGGTAGGTGAAGATGGTGACCAGCGGCAGCCCGTAGCCCGCCGCTTCCATCAGCGAGGTGGAGGAGACGAACGGGTAGGAGTCGACATAGATGTCGGCGGCTTCGAAGAAGATTTTCGGGTTCGGTTGTTCCGGCAGCGAACGCAGACGGTCGCCAAAGCGCGCCTTCGCGGGCGCCCAATCTTCCGGCTCACCGGCGCCGACGATCAGCAGCGTCGCTTCCGGATGCGCCTCCAGCACCGGCGCGTGAATGTCCGCGAAGGTGACGCCGTGCATGGTGCGATACTTGGCGCGCCGCGCGGCCGATACCATCAGCACCGTGTTGGGATCGATGCCCAGTTCGCGCTTGGCTTCTTCGCGCGAGCGCGTGCGGACGATCGACTCCGCGAGCGTCGGCATCAGGATGTTGCGTTCGGGCGCGATGCCGCGGCGATTGATGGCGATGTCTTGCGCCGCGTCGCGCAGGTTGATGTTGAGGTGCGCGACGGAGGCGCCCAGCCAGAAGATGTGGTCGGCGTGGTTCAGCACCACGACCGGCGGGTGCTTATCGGTATCGGCGAACGCCAGCAGCGGCAGCACGTCCTCGCAATGCGTGTGCAGAATGACGAGATCGAAGTCCGCCGCGATCTCGCGCAGGCGCTTGGCCCATTCGAGCTGGCCGCCCGGGCGATGATTGAGCTGCTCGACCTTGCGGCCGCCGCTCTTCTTGAAGACGTCGTGCACGAAACCGGGCGTCGGGCCACGGTGCTGCGTCAGCACCAGCGTGTGCTCGCGCTCCGGATCGGCCTCGACCCATTTGCACAGCATCTTGGTGTGGCCGCCGACGGCGGAGACTTGCGTGCAGACTTGCAGGATGCGCTTGAAGCTCGCCGGACGTTCGCGCACCGGCGCGTCCGGCTGCATGGCGCGACCGACATTGGTCAGCACCTTCTCGACGCGCGGGCTCCAGAAGATGCCGCAATGGTTTTGCGTCGCGACGTGCGCGGCGATGGCGCAATGCGCGGTCGCGGTCGCCAATTCGCCCTTGGCCAGATAGCCTTCGGCGCGGCGCAAATAATGTTCGAATTCGGCGAAGTTGGCGGCGAGGCGGGCGTCGCTGCTGCTCATGCCGGCGGCGTCAGCTGGCGCCATGGAGCGCCTCCATGCGCGGCGCCTCCGCCGCTCCACTGGCCGACATGCGCCAGTCGCCGGCTTCGTGATAGACGCCGTACGCGGTCGCGGTGAGGATCGGGTGCTTCACGTGGAAGTGGCCGCCGATCTGCGCGCAGATCATGCGGCTCTGCGCATCGCGCACAACGATGTTGGCGACGTAGAGATCGCTCACCAGCTTGATCGGCGGCGTGCGCAGCTCGATGACGCCTTCGCCTTCGACGAACGGAATGTCGATCCCGTCCGACATGGTCGAGAAGGTGGTGCACTGAATGTCGTCGTCGCGATCGAGGCCGATGCGGAAGTCAGGACGGATGACGCGGCCGTTGGTCTTGTATCTGAGGCGCACGGTCATGCGCTCGCCGAAATTGAACACGCTCGATGGCAGCCCGGTTTCGCCCAGAATCTGCACGTCCGTGAATTGGATCGAGCGGTTTTCGTCGGCTTCCTTGAACCACGGCGCGTCGGCGAGGCGGCTATCGTCTTCGTACAGCTTCAGGCCTTCGGTCGTCGGGCCGTCATACACGATCTGGCCCTTCTTCAGATAGATCACGCGCTGGCACATGTTCTTGATCGAGAACATGTTGTGCGAGACGAACAGAATGGTGGAGCCCTTCTGCTCGAGCTGACGCGCGAAGTTCATGCACTTGCGCTGGAACGCGAAGTCGCCGACCGCCAGCACTTCGTCGAGCAGCAGGATGTCCGGATCCAAGTGCGCGGCCACCGCGAAAGCGAGGCGCACATACATGCCGCTCGAATAGCGCTTCACCGGCACGTCGATGAATTCGGCGATTTCGGCGAAATCGATGATGGCGTCGAACTTGGCCGCGACTTCCTTGCGGCTCATGCCGAGGATGGAGCCGTAGAGGAAGACGTTCTCGCGGCCGGTCAGCTCGTGGTGGAAGCCGGTGCCGACTTCCAAGAGCGCGCCGAGGCGGCCGTGAATGTGCGCCACGCCCGTGGTCGGCACGGTGATGCGCGAGAGGAGCTTCAGCAGCGTCGACTTACCGGCGCCGTTCAAGCCGATGATGCCGACGTTCTCGCCGCGGCGAATGTCGAAGTCCGCGTTGGAGAGCGCCCAGAACGTGTTGCGCTTGGTCTGCTCTTCGCGCGCGCCCTTGGACTGGAACATGGAGCCCAGTTTCGCGCCGATAATGTCGCGCACGCTGTCGTGCTGCTCCGAGCGGATGAGCCGCTTGTAGCGCTTGCCGAGGCCGCGGGCGGAGATGGCGATATCGGTCATCAGATCACGTCCGCGAAAGTGCGCTCTTGGCGGCGGAAGAAGATGAGGCCGCCGGCGAGCAGCAGAACGATCATCACGCCGCTAATGCCGAGGGCGACGAAGTTCGGCTCGCCCTTGTCGAACACCGCCCAGCGGAAGCCTTCGATGACGCCGACCATGGGGTTGAGCGAATAGGCCCAGCGCCAGTTTTCCGGAACCATCGAGAGCGGGTAGACGATCGGCGACGCGTACATCCAGATTTGGATCATGAACGGCAGCGTGTGCTTGATGTCGCGGAACCGCACGTTGATGGGCCCAAGCCAGAGGCCAATTGAGAGCGCCAGCAGCGCCGCGACCACCATCAACGGCGGCACCAGCAGCATCTTGGCGCTCGGCATGATGCCGTAGAACGCCATCATTGCGAGCAGGATGGCGAAGGCGATGCAGAAGTCGAGGAGCGGCGAGATCACGTTCGCCAGCGGCATGATCAGGCGCGGGAAGTAGACCTTGCGCACCAGCTCCGCGTCGTTGACGAGGCCAGTGCCGGAGCGGCGCACGGCTTCGGCGAAGTAGGTCCACGGCAGCACGCCCGCGAACGCGAACAGCGGATAGGGCACGCCTTCTGACGGCATGCGCGCGAAATAGCCGAACACGATGGTGAAGATCGTTACCGCGAACACCGGCTGGAGGATGGCCCAGCCGACGCCCAGGATCGCTTGCTTGTAGAGGATCTGGATGTCGCGCAGCATCAGCACGAGCAGCAGTTCGCGATAACGCCAGACGGCGCCCAGGTCGAGATCCAGGAGGCCGCGCGTCGGCCGGATCTCTGTCACCTCGACTTGAGACGTGGGCGAAGACGCAAGCGCCCCGCCGTCCGCCGGCGCGGCCATGCTCATTCGCAGACTTTCTTCAGCGTATCGGCGACGAACGTTTGTTCTTCGTCGGTCATCTGGTGATAGAGCGGCAGGATGATGCGGCGATCCTGCGCGAACTCGGAGTTCGGCAGATCCCAGCCGTTCTTGTAGAGGTCTTCGCGGTGCGCGCACATGATGCCGCGGCGCGTGGCGATGCCGGCGTCGAGCATGGCTTGCATGACCGCCTTCTGATCGCACTTGGCCGGCAGCGTGACGCTATAGCTCTGCCAGTTCGAGCGGCGGTTCGCCGGCTCGACCGGCAGTTCGATGCCGATATTGTTGGCCAGCAGTTCGTCGTAGCGCTTTGCCAGACGGCGGCGGGTTTCGACAATCTCCGGCACGCGCTTCAACTGCTCGCGACCGACGGCGGCTTGGATATCGGTCATGCGGTAGTTGTAGCCAAGCACCGGGTGCGTCTCGAAGACGACCTGGTTCGCGCTATGGCGCACGGTGTCCGGCACGCTCATGCTGTGCTGGCGCAGCAGCTTGAACTGCTTATCGTAGGCCGGATTGCGCGTCGTCAGCATGCCGCCGTCGCCGGTTGAGACGATCTTGCGCGGGTGGAACGAGAAGCAGGCGATGTCGCCGCGCGGCGCGCCGATTTTCTGCCATTCGCCGTCGATCGAGATTTCCGAACCGATGGCGCACGCCGCGTCTTCGATCACCGCGAGATTGTGCTTGGCGCCGATGGCGACGATCGCTTCCAGATCGCAGGGCATGCCGATCTGGTGGACGCAGAGGATCGCCTTGGTTTTCGGCGTAATCGCCGCTTCGATCTTCGCCGGGTCCATGTTGTAGGTGTCGAGCTCGACATCCACGAACACCGGCTTCGCGCCGCAATATTTCACGCTGTTGGCCGTCGCCACGTAGGAGTGGCTGACGGTGATGACTTCATCGCCACTGCCTACGCCAACCGCCAGCAGCGCCAGGTGCAGCGCCGTCGTGCAATTGGAGACAGCCGTCGCGAACGGCGCGCCGACGAATTCGGCGAACTCGCGTTCGAACGCGGCGACTTCCGGCCCTTGCGTCACCCAGCCGGAGAGGATCACGCGCGAGGCCGCGTCGGCTTCCCGTTGATCCATCAGCGGCTTCATCAGCGGGATTTTCACGCGACGTGCTCCTTGTTGGCGCGCCACCAATGGACGAGCCGGTCGAGGCCTTCATCGAGATCGACTTTGGCTTCCCAGCCGAGCATGCGCTTGGCCTTCTCGGTCGACGCCAAACGGCGCGGCACGGCGTTGACCTTGCGCTCCGGGCCGTATTCCGGTGCAAGTTTCTTGCCCATGACGCGCATCAGCGCTTCGGCGAGATCGTTCAGCGTCGTCTCAACGCCCGAGGCGACGTTGAACACTTCGTCCGACACGTCCGACTTCAGGCCGGCGACGTTCGCCGCGGCGATGTCGTCGATATAGATGAAGTCCATCGAGGTCTTGCCGTCGCCCATGATCAGCGGCGGCTGGCCGGCTTCGATGCGTTCCATCCAGCGGATCAGCACTTCGGTGTACTTGCCGTGGATGTCCATCCGCGGGCCGTAGACGTTGAAGTAGCGGAACGCGCAATACTCGGTGCCGTACATGTCGTTGTACGAGCGCAGCAGACCTTCGAGCATCACCTTCGCCGCGCCGTACCAGGTGCGGTTGTTGTAGGGGTGATCCTTTTCCGTGGTCGGGAAGTTGTCGGCGAGGCCGTAGACCGAAGCGGACGACGCCGCGACGATCTTCTTCACGCCCGCCATGTGCGCGGCTTCGACGACGTTGTAGGTGCCGTTGCACATCACTTCCATGGCTTCGCGCGGCTCGGCGGCGCACGCCGTGATGCGGATCGCGGCCATGTGAATGACCGCGTCCATGCCTTCGCTCACCTTGCGGATCGAGTTGACGTCACGAATGTCGCCCTTGATCAGCTCGACGCGCTTGTCGTTCATGATCTCGGCGACGTTGTGCATGGAGCCACGCACGAGATTGTCGAAGATCACGATCTTGGCGACGTCTTCGCGCAGCAGCTGGTCGATGGTGGTGGAGCCGATGAGGCCGCACCCGCCGGTGACCAGGATTTTGGCGCCGTCGATGTTCATCGCGCCATCTCCACGGCGCCCGACTTCGCGATTTCGATCACGGCGGCGGCGACTTGTTCCTGCATCTCCGGCGTCAGCTCCGCGTACATTGGCAGCGAGAGCTGCTCGGCGGCGGCGCGTTCGGCGTGCGGGAATTCGCCCTTCTTGTAGCCGAGGTCTTCGTAGGCCGGCAGCATGTGGATGGCGATCGGGTAGTGGATGCCGGTCTGCACGCCCTTGGCGTTGAGCGCATCCATCCACTCTTGGCGCTTGGTCGTACGGGTCGAGTAGATGTGATAGACGTGGCGGACGTCTTCGCTCGCGAACGGCGTCACCACATTGCTGTTGGCGAAGAGTTCGTTGTAGCGGGCGGCGTTGGCGCGGCGGGCTTCAGTCCACTTGTCGAGATATTTGAGCTTCACGCGCAGGATGGCGCCCTGCATGCCTTCAAGGCGCATGTTGTAGCCCTTGAGCACGTGCATGTACTTCTTCTCGGCGCCCCAGTCGCGGAGCATGCGGATGGTGCGCGCGAATTCGGCATTGTTGGTGGTCACCATGCCGCCTTCGCCGTATGCGCCCAGGTTCTTGCCCGGATAGAAGCTGAAGGCCGCGAGATCGCCGATGCCGCCGACGCGGCGGCCTTTGTATTCGGCGCCGTGCGCTTGGCACGCGTCTTCGATGACGATGAGGCCGTGCTTATTGGCGATCGCCATGATCTCGTCCATGTCGCACGGCTGGCCGTAGAGATGGACCGGCAGGATCGCCTTGGTGCGCGGCGTGATTGCGGCTTCGATCTTGGAAGCGTCGATCAGGTAGTCCTTCGGATTGATGTCGACGAATACCGGCTTCGCGCCCGAGTACCAGATCGCCGCAACGCTCGCGACGAAGGTGAACGGCGTGGTGATGACTTCATCGCCCGGGCCGATGCCGGCGGCGAGCATCGCCAGATGCAGCGCGCTGGTGCCGTTATTGACGCCCATGCCGTAGAGCGCGCCCGAATAGGTCGCGAACTCTTTTTCGAATTCGGCCACTTCGGCGCCCAGGACGAACTGCGTCTTATCCAGGATGTTCTGGATGGCCGCGTCCACTTCCGGCTTGATGGAAAGATACTGAGCTTTCAGATCGACAAACGGAACGACGTTCACAGCACTTTCTCCGTACGCGGAAGGTGGATGGTTTCGCCGCGCGCCTTCATGGACGACGTGGCGGCTTCGATGATTTGGATGACGCGGGCGCCGAGGCGGCCATCGCACGCGGTCTGCTTCTTCTTCTCGATGGCGGTGATGAAGTCGTTGGCGCCGGCGCGCAGCGCTTCGCTTTCATCGAGCTTCGGGGCCCACATGTCGCCGGTGCGATAGCCGACGCGCATCTGGTAGATCTTCGCCGGATCGTCGGTGAAGGAGACGCCCTTGTCGTAGATCTTCAGCTTTTCCGACGGCTGCAGATCGTCATAGACGAACATCTTCTTGGTGCCGCCGACGAGAACCGTGCGCACCTTCACCGGGGCGAGCCACGAGCAGTTCACGTGCGCGATGGCGCCGCTGTCGTAGAACATGGTGATGTAGGCGAGGTTCTCCGGCGTCCCGGGGAAGTGGTTGATGCCACCCGCCGAGACCGCCGTCGGCTGCTCGCCGAGCAGATAGTCGAGGATCGAGAAGTCGTGCACCGCGAGGTCGGAGATCACCGACACGTCGCGCTGGAAGAGCCCGAGGTTCACGCGGGTAGAATCGTAATAGAGGATCTTGCCGAGCTCATCGCTGTCGACCAGGTCCTTCATCTTCTTCACGGCGCCCGTGTAGATGAAGGTGTGGTCGACGTGCAGAACGAGCTTCTTGCGCTCGGCGGCGTCCACCAGCTGGCGCGCCTGCAGCGAGGTTTCCGTCATCGGCTTTTCCAGCCACACGTGCTTGCCGGCTTTGAGGGCCGCCATGCCGAGTTCGAAGTGCGTCGACACCGGCGTCGCGATGGCGATCGCGTCGATCTCGGGATCGCGCAGCAGCTCTTGGAAGTCCGTCGTCGTCTTCACCGCGGGGAAGCGCTTGTTGACGAGTTCGAGCTTCTTCGGATCGAGGTCGGCCACAGCGGCGAGCTGGGCGTCCTTCAGTTCCGCGAAGTTACGGACGAGGTTGGGACCCCAGTACCCGTAGCCGATAACACCAATCCGGATCATTCTATCCTCGTCCTACTCAGCGGCCGTTTCGAGCGCCGATTGCTTCTGTTGCTCCCGTACATCCCCCACGATCCGCGCCGGCACGCCGGCGACGATCGCGTACTCAGGCACGTCCTTGGTCACGACGGCGCCCGCTCCGACGAGCGCGTTCTGGCCGACCGTGACTCCCCCCATGATGGTGGCGTTGGAACCGATCGAAGCGCGGGCGCAGATGCGCGTCTCCACGACCGACCAATCCGCTTCCGACTGCGCCGAGCCGTCTTCGTTGGCGGCGCGCGGAAAGATGTCGTTGATGAACATGACGCCGTGGCCGACGAAGACCTCGTCCTCGATGGTCACGCCTTCGCAGACGAAGGTGTGCGAGCTGATCTTGCAGCGTTCGCCGATGTGGGCGTTCTTCTGGATTTCCACGAACGCGCCGACGCGCGAGCCCGCGCCTACGGAGCAGCCGTAGAGGTTCACGAGCTGCGGATGATGGATCATCACGCCTTCGCCCAGACGAACACTGTCGGCAATCGGCATCGAAGTTCCACCCGTTTGGTTAAAGCGCGCACGTTCGCTGCGTTTGAAGAACGCGGCTACATTTGATCTTCTGACGAAGCTTTTGCGCACGTTCCAGCGGATGCGCACGCGCGGCGAAATTCGCGCGCTATTGGGTTAATTGCGCCAACGCGCGTGCATCGCGTGCTGTGGTATGCACGTCACGGCGTACATCTCGAAGCAGCGCTGCGAAGGTCGCGTCGGGCGAGAAGTTCGCCTCGGCGCAGGTAAGTGCTGAATTTGAGAGCAGCGCGCGTGCAGATTTGTCTGAGAGAAGTTCGACGAGCGCCGCGGCGAAACGTTGCGGCTCGTCTTCGACGATCATCGCGCCGGCGACGATGTCTTCGACGCCTTGCGCGGTGACGGAGGTTCCGACCACCGCTTTGCCGGCCGCGAGGGCCTCGATCAGTTTGATTTTCAGCCCGGAGCCTGTGTAGAGCGGCGAAATTACAACACCCGCTGCCGCGTAGAGCGGCGCCAGATCGGGCACGACGCCGGGCGCGCGTACGCCGTTCGGCAAATCTGGGAGCGCCCGCGCCACCGAACCCGCCACCAAGAGCCGCGCCGACGGGCGCTTCTCGATCACGTGCGGCCAGATCTCGCGGAAGAACCACTCGAGCCCGACGATGTTGGGCGCGGTGTTGGACCCGACGAAGAGGATCGTGTCGTCTTCACCCGACTGCGCCGCTGTCACGGTCGGCACGGCATGGAGGGCGAGGGTGACTTTGGTGTTTGGCAGCGCCGCGCGCACCGCGTCCGCTTCTTCCTTCTGGATCGCCACCACAGTGTCCGAGAGCCCCAACAGCCGGAACTCGGTCTTCGCGTCGAGCTTTACCGTGTTGGCCTCGGCCTTGTCGGCGATGCGCGCTGACATGAGGTCGTGCATGATGGTGAAGATGCGCGCGTCAGGCGAAAGCGCGTAGGGCGCCATGGGCGTGAGGAAGCAATAGTCGCAGAAAACCGCCTCGGTGCGGGCTGAGTTGCGGGCGATGAAGAGCATGTCTTCGCGCGTCGCCTCCGCGCCTTGCGCGTAGGTCGCGGGCTTCGAGAGCTGAAGCTTCAAACGAAGCTTGCCCAACACGCGATCGACGACCGCCATCGCTGACGCCAGCCATACGCCGGGATCGCGCGCGAGCATGAGGTTGCCGATCCGGAACCCGCCACGCACCAGGTAGCGGTCGAATACTTCCGTCTCGGGCTTCAGCTTCATCATCGCCCAGCGGCCGAAGATGAGCGGCGAGGGGCCGATATAGTCGACCGCGTAGCCCGCGCCCCGAAGTGCGCCCGCCAAGGCCAGCACATAAGACGAGGAACCGTTGGTCTGGCCGACAATGCGTTGGCGCGAGAGGAGGGTGATGCGCGGGCCGGGCAGTTCGAGCTTAAGCCTCGGTTTCGGCAGCACTCTCTTGGTTAATGCATCCTTAAAGAACCAAACCGCGCTCGGCGCGCGCAGCGCCAAACCCAACGCCGCGCCTAGCTTCCGCGCCTTCAGAGCCTCCACCATCCCCGCGAACGCCCGCGCCCGCCTAAGCGCCGCGCGCGACTTTCTGAGTTCCGCCGCCAGCGCCGGATCGCGGCTCGCATCCCAGCGCTCCAGAGCTGCCGCCATCGCGTCGATGTGGCCGGCGCCCATCCGGTGAGAAATGGAGGCCGCGTGCTTGCGATAGAGATAGCCAAGCTCAGGGTAAACGCACATGCGCGCGCCAGCGATGAGCAGGCGCTGGATGAGATCGGAATCCTCCGCGATGCGCAGACGCTCGTCGTACGCCACCGGCGCGCCGTCCCGGCCGAGCCGGCGGAAGACCGGCTTCAGATAACCAAGCGCCGGCTTGTCGCCGAGAATGCGGTTCGAGCGGGCATAGGCGGCGGCGCTCACCCAAGACGGTTCGGTAAACGGCCGCAAGTGCGCGTGCGGCTGCCGCGATCCGTCCTCATAAAAGGTGAGGAGATCGTCAGCGACGATATCTGCGCCGTCGCGCGCGGCCGCATCGAGCAGGCGCTCCAGCCGTTCGGGATGGATGAAATCGTCGCTGTCGACGATGGCGATCCAATCGCCTTTCGCGGCCTGAAGCCCCCGATTGCGCGCAGCGGCCGGACCGCCGGCGCCTTCGCCCTCGAGGAGAACAATGCGCGGGTCACCAATGCCGCGGACGATCGCTACGCTCTCGTCCTGCGATCCATCGTCGCTGACGATCAGCTCCAGCGACCTTTCAGTGGAGCGCAAAACGGAGCGCACGGCGGCGGCGATGTGCGCCGCGCCGTTGTAATTGGCCATAATGACGGATACGCGGGGTGTGCGTGTCGTCATGTCTCCCTCAAGGCGAACGGCGTGCAAGGTTCGCTCCATTCACCAAGTTCGGACGCCGGCGACGCCGGAAAGGGAACCGCGTTGCGCGTGGTACGCGCCGTGCTTAAGCGTGAGCGTATGAACCTGAAGCGGATGTTCGGGGCGCCCCCGCCGCGGCCAGCCAAATTCATTGACGGTCGCGTCGGCTACGCGATCGGCGATGTGCACGGCCGCGCCGATCTGCTGCAGGCAATGATCGCCTTCTTGGAAGAGCGCGCTCAGGACGAGGCGCGCGAAGCCGGCGAACCGATCGTCGTCTTCCTCGGCGATTACGTCGACCGCGGGCCGCAAAGCGCGACGGTCGTGGACATGCTGCTGAAGGGGCACCCGCGCGGTTTCGAGCGCCACTGCCTCAAAGGCAATCACGAACAATCCATGCTCGCATTCCTCGAGCAGCCGCTCGCCAACCGGGCGTGGGTGCGTCACGGCGGTTCGGAAACCTGCATGGCCTACGGCATCCAGCCGCCGCCGTCGCTGAACCCGACGGAGGCGGACTGGAGCAATTGCGCCGAGCAATTGAAGCGCCGCATTCCTCCGCCGCATCTCGAATTTTTGAATGGGCTCGAACGCTATCTGGTTCTGGGCGACTATGCCTTCGTTCACGCGGGGGTCGACGTCGCCAAGAGCCTGGAGAACCAGACCGACACCGACCTCTTCTGGAGCCGGCTGAAGTTCCTCAACAATAAGCGCCGTTTCAGCCACCGGGTCGTGCACGGCCATACGCCGGCCGAGCGCCCCTATGTCGATGACCGCCGCATCGGGGTCGATACCGGCGCCTACGCCTCGGGCACCCTGACGGCGGCCCGTTTCGAGGGCGAGGACGTCAGCTTCTTCGCCGTCTCCGAACGCGCGGTCCGCCGCCAGGCGGCGGGCCAGAAGACGGCCTGACGCCGCGTCCCAAGCCGTTCCCGAAACGACGCGACCTCCCGCCGCTTGTTCGCCCGCGCGGCGCGGTTTACATCGCCCGGACGAGTTTCGAGGAGACGAGCGTATGGGCGCGCAGGGTTCGACCGGCGGTATGGACATCCAGGACCAGAAGGAAACCTTCCACGGCTTCCTCGTCGGCAGCCTTTGGATTGGCGGCCATCTCATTCAAGGCATCGCGCTCCTGGTTTTGGCCTTCGCCATCGGCGCCGGATGGTGGGCGGGTTTCGTCGCCTTCGTGGTGATCGGCATCGCCATCGGCCTCGGGTTCAAGATGGGCGGCGCCTATTGGGCCGCGCAGGTGGTCGAGTGGGTGCTGCTGGGCCTCGGCGGCCTCATCGTCCCGGCGCTCGCCGGCATGATGGGCTAAGCGGGTGAAAATCGCCGTCCTCAAGGAGAGTGCGCCGGGGGAGACCCGGGTCGCGGTGACGCCTGAGACGGTGAAGAAGATCGTAGGCCTCGGCCACACGGTCGTTGTGCAGAGCGGCGCCGGCGTTTCGGCCAGCGCGCCCGACGATCTCTATAAGAGCGCGGGCGCTGAGATCGCCGCCGATGGCGGCCTCGGCGCGGCCGACCTTGTTCTCAAAGTGCGCCGCCCGAGCGACGCTGAGATCGGCGCGATGAAAGCGGGCGCCGGGTTCGCCGCGCTGCTTGAGCCGTACGGCGACCGCGCCGTGATCGATGCGCTTGCTAAAGCCAAGGTCGACGCGGTGGCGATGGAATTCATCCCGCGCATCAGCCGCGCGCAGTCGATGGACGCGCTGAGCTCGCAAGCCAACCTCGCCGGCTATCGCGCCGTCATTGAAGCGGCGGAGCTTTATGGCCGCGCCTTTCCGATGATGATGACGGCGGCCGGCACTATCGCCGCGGCGAAGGTCTTCATCATGGGCGTCGGCGTCGCCGGCCTGCAGGCGATCGCGACCGCGCGCCGCCTGGGCGCGGTGGTGACCGCCACCGACGTGCGCCCGGCCACAAAAGAACAAGTGGCTTCGCTTGGCGGCAAGTTCGTCGCGGTCGAGGACGAAGAGTTCAAACAGGCGGAAACCACCGCCGGCTACGCCAAACCGATGAGCGCCGAGTATCAGGCCAAGCAGGCCGCACTCGTCACCGAACACATCGCCAAGCAGGACATCGTCATCACGACCGCGTTGATCCCTGGGCGGGCGGCGCCGACGCTGGTGACCGAGGCGCAAGCCAAGTCGATGCGGCCAGGCTCGGTCATTATCGATCTCGCGGTCGCGCAAGGCGGCAACTGCCCGCTGTCGAAGCCGGACACGATCAATGAGGTGGGCGGCGTGAAGATCATGGGCTTCACGAATTTGCCAGCGCGTTTGCCGGCCGATGCCTCCGCACTCTACGGCCGCAACTTGCTCGCGCTGCTGCCGCTGCTGACCGACAAGGACTCGAAAGCGTTCGCGCCGGCGTGGGACGACGAGATCATCAAGGGCGCCATGATCACCAAGGGCGGCGCGCTCATTCATCCGCACTTCGCGCCGAAGACGGCGGCATGAAAGCCAACGACGCCGTCCTCGCGCAGCGTTACTACGCCGCCTGGAACAGCCGCGACCTCGACGCGATCCTGGCGCTCTACGCCGACGACATCGAGTTTTCCTCGCCTTACATCGCAGCGCTTGGATTTTCGCCGGATGGCGTCATCCACGGCAAGGTGGTGCTGCGCGCCTATTTCGAAAAGGCGCTGGAGCGGGCGCCGCAACTGACTTTTGCGCCGGAAGCGCTCTTCGTCGGGGCGCGCGGGCACACGCTCATCTACAAGAACCAGCGCGGCGAACGCACTGCGGAACACCACGAGCTGGACGGCCTCGGCCTTATTCTGCGCGCGGAAGCCCACTACGAGACGGCCTGATTTTTTGCTCCGTCATCCTGGACGCGCGGAGCGCGGCCGGGACCCAGGGCCACAAGCACCGGAGCTCTACGATCCCCTGGATCCCGGTCACGCTCCGCGTGCCCAGGATGACGGAAGCGAGGAGGTTCACATGCTCAAGCAAATCGTTGCCGCAGTTGCGCTCGTATCGATCACCACTGCCGCCTTTGCGCAGACGCAGGACCCGAACGCCAGTCAGGCGCAGGATCTCACCAATTGCGCCGGCGCGGTTGCGGCTTACGGCGACCTCGATGTGCTGGCCTATCCCCGCGGCGCCAGCGGCGAGTGGCCCGTCGTGCTGGGCTCGATCCTGACGCGGCTCAACCGCGAACCGGGCGTCGAGGGCATGACCGGGCGCTATGCTGCAAGTGCGGCGCGGTCGTATTGGGCCGAGCAGCCGCGCGCGGCGCAGCAGACCGCGGCCACCCAATGCCGGGCGCGCTACGCCGAGTAGCGGCGGGGCGTATTTCGGCTCCGATCCGTCGCGCTTGCGGTTGACCCGGCCCGCGTTCCGCCTTTTTAGTCGCCGCGAGCTTTGCGCGAGGGACCCATGGAAGGCGTCGACCCGGTTGTCTTTTACTTCGCCATCTTCGTACTGGCGATCTTCGTCGGCTATTACGTCGTCTGGTCGGTGACGCCGGCTTTGCACACGCCGCTCATGGCCGTCACCAACGCCATCTCTTCCGTGATCATCGTCGGCGCGCTGACCGCGGCGGCGGCCGATGCGCTGGCGGGCGGCGGTTGGATCGCCAAGGGCGCCGGCGGCATCGCCACCGCGCTCGCTGCCGTCAACATCTTCGGCGGCTTCCTCGTCACCCAGCGCATGCTGGCGATGTATAAGAAGAAAGAGAAGAAGTAGCGCATGTCTCCCGCCGACTGGCGCGCGCTGATCGAGGCTTACCTCGATAGCCGGCTTTCGGCCGAGGCGTTCACGCGTCGTTTCGTCGAGGCGTGGCGCGAAGGCGATGCGCCGCGCTGGGTGGCGCAACTGCAGCCGGCGGTCGAGGCGTTCGAGGCGGATCTGCAGGATACGCGCGAAGAGGGCGCGATCAACGACGACGACCTGCGCGACGCGGCGCGCCGGGCGCTCGCGATTGCGAGCGAAGACGCAGGCGTCAGTCCGCATACGTTCGACCGCACCCGCACGCGCGAAGAGATGCGGCGCGTACAGTTTCAGGTGCAGGGCTGCGCCGGAGTCGGCTGCCTCTTTTTCATCATCTGGGTCGGGCTCTGCCTGCTGCAGGTGAATTACGTGATCGTGCAATTGCAGAGCGTGCTCGGCTCGGGCGCGCCCATCGTCACCTTCGCGCTGGGCGCGGTGCTCGCCTTCGTGCCGCTGGTCGGCAATTTGCTCGCTTTCTTCGGCGCCACCAGCCAGGGCTGGCATCCCGCGCTCGCCGCCATCGTTTTCTTCGCCGCTCCGGCGGCCACCATCTTCTCGGGCTGGATGCGCTACCGGCGCTACCAGCGATAAGGGACGGATATGAACGCTGACACCGCATCGCTCCTCTATCTCGTCTCCGGGGTGCTTTTCATTCTGGCGCTGCGGGGCTTGTCGAGCCCCGAGACCAGCCGGCAGGGCAATTTCTTCGGCATGGCCGGCATGGCCATCGCCATCGGCGTCACGCTCGCGCGCCATGCCGCCGATCTGGACCAGACCACCATCGTCATCATCCTCGGCGCGCTTCTTGTCGGCGGCGCCATCGGCGCGGTGACGGCGCAGAAAATCAAAATGACGGCGATGCCGCAGCTGGTGGCGTTCTTCCACTCGCTGGTCGGCCTCGCGGCGGTCGCGGTGGCGGCGGCGGCGTTCTATGCGCCGGAGAGCTTTCACATCGCGCTGCCGGTCAGCATCGCCGGCGAAACCGGCATCAAGATGCAGTCGCTGCTGGAGCTGTCGATCGGCACCGCCATCGGCGCGGTGACCTTCACCGGCTCGGTCATCGCGTTTGCAAAACTGAACGGCAACATGAGCGGCGCGCCGATCATTCTGCCGGCGCGGCATCTGATCAATATCGCCATCGGCGTCGCCATCGTCGTGCTCATCGTCATGATGATGAACGATGCGGGCCGCACCGACTGGCACTTCTGGGCGATTGCGGGATTGTCGCTGCTGATCGGCATTCTGCTCATCATTCCGATCGGCGGCGCCGACATGCCGGTCGTCGTCTCGATGCTGAACTCCTATTCGGGCTGGGCGGCGGCCGCACTTGGCTTCACGCTCGAAAACGTTGCGCTCATCATCACCGGCGCGCTGGTCGGCTCCTCGGGCGCGATCCTTTCCTACATCATGTGCAAGGCGATGAACCGGAGCTTCATCTCCGTCATCCTCGGCGGCTTCGGCGCCGCCGACGGCGCGAGCGCGGCGGCGAGCGGCGTGCAGCGTTCTTACAAGGCCGGCAGCGCCGACGACGCGGCTTTCATCATGAAGAACGCCTCGAAGGTGATCATCGTGCCGGGCTACGGCATGGCGAGCGCGCAAGCGCAGCACAGCGTGCGCGAAATGGCCGACATGCTGAAGAAGGAGGGCGTCGAAGTGAAGTACGCCATCCACCCGGTCGCGGGCCGCATGCCGGGGCACATGAACGTGCTCTTGGCGGAAGCGAACGTGCCGTACGATGAAGTGTTCGAGCTCGAAGACATCAACAACGAATTTTCCCAGGCCGACGTCGCTTATGTCATCGGCGCCAACGACGTCACCAACCCGATCGCCAAGACCGATCCCAAGAGTCCGATTTTCGGCATGCCGATCCTCGACGTGGAGAAGGCGAAGACCGTGCTGTTCGTGAAGCGCAGCATGGGCGGCGTGGGCTATGCCGGCGTCGACAACGAACTCTTCTATCGCGACAACACCATGATGCTGCTGGGCGACGCGAAGAAGATGACGGATGAGATCGTGAAGGGGCTCTGATCTCCCCCTTCTTACTCTGAACGAACGCTTCCCGGCCGGATGCCCCGCGCAAGCGGGGCGCAGAGCCGGGATCCAGCGTCGATGCGAACGCGACGCTGGCTTGTCCTTGCCTCCACTCTGGATCCCGGATCGCGCCTTCGCCGGGGCTGCGTCCGGGAAGCGTGTGTCTTGATTGTGCGCGGATAGAGCGCGCGCGCCGGCGCCCGCGGCGGACAGCGTTCGTCACGGCGCAAAATCGGAATGGCGGCAAGCGACGTTCTTATGACGAATCCGCGGCGCAAGGCGCGGGCATTGCGAGCGAGCTAAGCGCATCGGCTGGCGGCGCACGCATGAGTACCGCGCACACCTTCGTCAGACGCCGAAGCAGGCGACGCACGAGATAGCGGCGCGCGAAGGCGTCGATATCGGTTGCGGCGGCGAGCAAGAGTTGCAGACGCTGCTGCGGATCGCGCGCTTTCAGCGCTTTGCGGAAACGCGCGCCGGCGAGGGCGCGGCCGATCCCGCCGCGTGTGATGCGGCGGCGGAAGCCGGGGCGGGCGGCGTTGCGCAATTGAGGGCGCGGGACGGGGCGGATGCCCGTGATCTCGGCTGCGCGGATGATCGCCAGGCCGCGCACAAGACGTGCGGCCCAGTCGAGGCCGGCGAAGCCGTAGCGTTGGCGGATGCGCCGGCGGCTGGCGGGCTTGGCGTCGGCGAACAGCACCGACGCCAGCCACGCCAGCATCGTCCGCGCCCACAGGATGATGCGAGCGAGACGATGCGGATTAAGGAGGCGGCGGCGGCGTGGGTTCATGTGCAGGCAGTCTGCGCGCGGGCTGAAGCCGGTCGGATAGATGTGATGTGGGTTGTCTGATTTCAGAGGCTTAGCCTCCACGCGTGGGGGATAGAGCGCGATTTATCCCCCTGTTTGCGGGCGGCGTACGGTGCGTAATGCCCGCTCTTCGCCACAAAGGCTGGCGATCTAGCGCCATCCGGGTGGAGTGCGTGCATGGCCGACGTTTTCGTCTCCTACAAAAAATCCGACGCCGATCGCGTGCGGCCGCTGGTCGAGCATTTGCGCGCAGCGGGGCTGGAGGTCTGGTGGGACGAGGGCATCCAGCCGTCGACCTCATGGCGCGCCGAGATTGCGAAGCAGTTGAACGGCGCGAAGTGCGTGGTGGCGGTGTGGACGACCGACAGTGTCGACCCCGAGCAGGGCGGCTGGGTGATGGAGGAGGCGACGCACGGCCAGGCGCGCAAAGTGCTGGCGCCAGTGCGGCTCGATCTGGTGGCGCCGCCATTGGGATTCGGCGAGACGCAGTACGCCGACCTGGCGGCCTGGAGCGGCGAAGACAGCGATCCGCGCTTTCAGCATTTCCTCGGCATCGTGCAGGCGATCGTGCGCAGCGAACCGATCCCGGTTGCGCCGCGGCCGACGCATTTCGAAGCGCCCGGCATCAAGCTGCAGGGTGTGACGATGGAGAACGTCAACATCCATGTCGGCTCCGGCGGCGCGCCGAACAGCATCTCCGTCGGCGGTGGCGGTGACGCAGACGAAGAGGAAGAGCCGGTGCGTGCGGCGAGCCCGCCCGCGCCGCGCGAGCGCGCGCCGTTTTCGCTCTCGATGTTCATCACGCGTGCGATCGGCATCATCTTTCCGCTGGTCGCGATCATCATTTTCATCTTCAGCATGGGCAACATGGCCTGCGGCCAGGGCAATGCGCCGGCCGCGTTCTGCCGGGTGCTGTCGAGCGTGACCGGCAAATAGCAGGCGGCGTGCAGTTTCTCAGGTATTTGGCGCCGAAGGCGGGCGTACGCTTCAAGCTGGGCGATGCGCGTGCGAGGATCGGCGCATGACTCGGCCCAGCAGGCGCACGCTCACCATAGCCGGCATCGTCGCCGCGCTCATCGTTGCGCCGTTGCTGGCGCTCAGCGCCTGCGCCAATTCGATGATCTACCATCCGCAGACCGCGGTGGTTGCGCCGAACTTTCCCGACACGGTCGCCGAGCACATCCGCACCGAAGACGGCGAAACGCTGGTCGCCTGGTATCACGCGCCGGCGCCGGGGCAGCCGGTGTTTCTCTATTTCGACGGCAATGGCGGGCGGCCGCAGATCTGGGGCGGGCGCTGGCGGCGTATCACCGAAAGCGGCGCGGGTTTTCTGGCGGTCTATTATCGCGGCTATTCCGGCTCGACCGGGCGGCCCAGCGAACGCGGCCTGCATATCGATGCGCGCGCGGGCTATGACTGGCTGATCGCGCATGGGTTTACCTCCCGCGACATCGTCATTCACGGCTTCTCGCTGGGCAGCGGCGTCGCGGTGGCGCTGGCGGCGGAGCGTCCGGCGCGCGCGCTTATCCTGGAGGCGCCATTCACAGGCGTCGACGACGTGGCGCGCGAGAAGGTGACGCCGGTGGCGGGGTTCTTCCTGACCGACAGATTTCCGTCGCGCGAGCGCATCGGGCGCGTGCACATGCCGGTGCTGATCGTACACGGCGACCGCGATACGGTGGTGCCGTTCCACCAGGGCGAGCGCCTGTTTGCGCTGGCGAACGAACCGAAACAATTCGTGCGCATGCCGGGCGCCGATCACGCGACGCTGGTGCGCGACGGCATTTATCCGCATATCTACGCGTTCCTGGCGCAGCACCCGGCGGAGTGAGCATGGCGAACGCGAAGATTCAGACGGTGAAGAACAAAGCGAGCGTCGCGAGCTTCATCGCGGCGGTCGAGAACGAGGCGCGGCGCACCGATGCAAAGGCGCTCATGAAAATCATGGCCGAGGAGACCGGCCAGAAAGCGACGATGTGGGGGCCGGCGATCGTCGGCTATGGCGAGTATCACTACAAGTATGACAGCGGCCGCGAGGGCGACATGCCGAAGTCGGCCTTCAGCCCACGCAAGCAGAATCTCGTGCTGTACGTGGGCGCCAAGGACTATCCGGCGCTCCTGAAGAAGCTGGGCAAGCACAAGGTGAGCGGCTCGTGCCTGCACATCAACAGCCTGTCGGATGTGGATGAGGGCGTTCTGCGGCAGCTGATCGCGCAGTCGTACAAGGACATGACCAAGAAATACGGCTGAGCCTCGACGCGGCGGCGGGGTGCGTCTATGTCAGTTTCGTGACGGCGCGCGGGGGCGCGCCAGAGGGGACCGTCAAATGCGCCGCTTGCTGATCGCCACTTTCGTTCTCGGACTCGCCGCTTGCGGCCAAGGCGCCGGTCGGCCGCAGGAAGCGGCGGGCGGCGGCAATTGCGCGTTGCTGACGGATGCGAATGCGATTTTCGGCGCCGATGTGCAGGCGGTCGGGCAGCGCGGCATCGAGGGCATGGACGCCACCTGCCAGTGGACGTCGGCCGACGGCGCGCGCAGCGGCGAGATCGTCACCTACACCGCCCAGAGCCTCGGCAGCGTGACCGTGCAAGCAAAGTTCGATGAAACCGTGCAGAAGTGGGACGCGCAAACCGAAACGCCGCTGGCGGCGGTGGAGGGCCTGGGCGATGCGGCGCAGATCGCCACCGATTTGCCGGGCTACCAGACGCAGATCGTCTTCCGCAAAGGCGACACGCTGGTGCTCGTCATGGGCGGCTCCGGCGACAGCGCCATGAGCGGCGAACAGATCGCGCGGGCGATCGCGACGCAGGTGGCGGCGGGCGTGGCGCAGTAACTATGGAGCGCCGGCGTCCCGCCGGCCGTCTCCGTCGTCGAGGATCACGCTCCCCATTCAATCGTCGCGCATGCCGGCGAGGACGCCGGCGCTCCATAATTACGGTGCTAGCTCAGCGCGCGATTGATGAAGTCGCACTGCGCCTTGATCGAGGCGAAGGATTGCGCGTTCGGAAACGCGGTGAAGCCGTGGCAGCCGCCGGGATAGACGTCGAGCACGGCTTCGTTGCCGGCCGCGACCCAGCGGGCGTGCATGAAGAGGCTGTCGTCCATCAGCGCGTCGCGGGTGCCGATGGTGAAAAGTGCGGGGCAGAGGCCTTTGAGATCGGCGTAGAGCGGGGAAATGGCCGGGTCGCGGCGCTCTTCACGCGTCATGTTCGGCAGGAAGGCTTCGCCGAACTTTTCGATGTCGAGCGTACGCAGCACCAGACGCTCATTGCCGAACTGGCGCGCGCTCGGCGTGAGGCCGAGATCGAAAACGCCGAAGACGAGGTTGGCGGCGTGGAACGGCATGATGCCGTGCTTGTCGCGCAGTCTGAGAATGGTAAGCGCCGCCAGATGCGCGCCGGCGCTTTCGCCGCCGGTGGCGAGTTTGGTTCCACCGAAATCCTTGGCGTTGGCCACCACCCAGCGCGCTGCCGCTTCGCAATCGTCGGGACCGGCCGGGAAGGGGTTCTCGGGCGCGAGGCGATATTCGACGCTGATGGCGGTGAGCCCGGTCGTATCGGCGATGATCTCGAGGAGGCGGTCCTGCTGATCGGCGGCGCCGAGGACGTGGCCGCCGCCGTGCACGTGCAAATAGACGCCGCGCGATTTTTCCGGCGCCAGCACGCGCAGCGGAATTTTGCCGGCGGGGCCGTCGATCTGAATCGTCTTGGCGCGATCGAGCATCACCGGTGCGGGAAACACGGTCGAGCCAGTCTTGCGCGCTTCGCGTACTTTGTCAGCGCCGACCACCCACCATTCCGCCATCGGCTCCATGATCTTCACGAGACCGTCGTTCAGCGTCTTGGTTTCTTCGGCGATGGCGTCGGCGGAGAAGAGCTTGGGATCGAGTTCGCCCGTGGTCGTCACTTTACGCCTCCCATCTTGCAGATTTGCGTCCATTCGGCCGCCGTCACCGGCTGTACCGAGAGGCGCGAGTTCTTCACCAGCACCATGTCGGCCAATTTCTTCTCGGCTTTGATGGCCGCGAGCGTCACCGGCGTCTTCAGCGCCTTGTCGGCTTTGATGTCGACGCAGATCCAGTCGCCTTCCTTGGCGGTGGCGTCGGGATAGGCCTCTTTGATCACTTCGGCGATGCCGACGATCTGCTTTTGATCGCCGGAATGATAAAAGAAGGCGAGATCGCCCTTCTTCATCGCTTTGAGGTGATTGCGCGCCTGGAAGTTGCGCACGCCGGTCCACGGCTCGCCCTTGGCGCCCTTCTTGACCTGCTGGTCCCAGGACCAAGTCTCGGCTTCGGATTTCACCAGCCAATACGCCAAGCGCGCCTCCGTTTCAGGTGTCGTATGGCGGGCATTCCCTCCCCGCAAGGGGAGGGACGCTTGATCTCGTTCCAAAGCTCCGCCACCTTGGCGCAGCTATGCACGCCGCGCTTGAAGCAGAGGGGCTCGCCAAGCGCTACGGCGCCCGCGTCGCGGTTGAGGATTTGAGCGTTAGCGTGCCGAAGGGTGCGATCTACGGCGTGCTCGGACCCAATGGCGCTGGCAAGTCCACCACATTGCGCATGCTGGTCGGCGTGGCGCGTCCGACGGCGGGCCGCATCACCATGCTGGGCCGCGAAGTGACGCGCGAGACGCTGAAGCGCGTCGGCTATTTGCCGGAAGAGCGCGGGCTCTATCGCTCGATGAGCGCGCGCGCGGCGATTGCGTACTTGGCGCGGCTAAAGGGCGTGAAGGCGAGCGACGCATTCAAGCGGGCCGATGCGCTCTTGGAGAGCCACGGGCTCGGCAAAGTGCGCAGGAAGCAGATCAAGACGCTGTCGAAGGGCATGGCGCAGAAGGTGCAGGTGCTGGCGGCGATCGCGCACGAGCCGGAGCTGATCATCTTCGACGAACCGTTCTCCGGTCTCGATCCGGTGAACCAGCGGGTCTTGGAAGAGACCGTGCGTGCGCAGGCGGCGGCAGGACGCACCGTCATTTTCTCCACGCACGTGATGGAGCACGCTGAGCGGCTGTGCGACCGCATCCTGCTGATCGCGCAGGGGCGCAAAGCGTTCGAGGGGACGGTGGCCGAAGCGCTGGCGCTGGCGCCGAGCGTCGCGGTGCTGGAAACCGAAGGCGCCTTCGACCTCGCCGCCGCGCTGGCGCCGCGCGGGTTCAACTTGAGCGCCGACGGCGAAGAACACGGCAACCGCCGCTGGCGCGCAAAGCTCGAGAACGGCAAGGGCTCGCGCCAATTGCTGCAGGCGTGCGTGGAAGCAGGCGCGCCGCTCTCGCTGTTCGAGCCGGCACGCGCGAGTTTGCACGAAGCCTTCGTGGCGCTGGTGGGGGATAAAGCTGAATTGAGAGCCGCGGAATGAGGTGGCTTACCGCGTCCGTCCTTCCCCGTGAGGGGAAGGTGTCGCGAGCGGAGCTCGTGACGGAAGGGGCGAGGCCACACGCTCAGGCCCTTGCGCCGTCGCCCTCTCAGTCGCCGCGCTGTCGCGCGACGACAGCTCTCCCTCACGGGAGAGCACGAGAGGTTCGATCATGAGCCCGATTCTGCTCGTCGCGCGGCGCGATTATCTCGCCTATGTCGGGGCCTGGGGCTTCTGGGTGTCTTTGATCACTGCGCCGCTCTTGGTGCTGGCGCTGCTGTTTGGGCCGCTGCTGCTGGCGCAGGCGGAGCCGCCGCGGGTGCTGGCTGTGCTGGCGGAGCGGCCAAGCGATGCGCAGATCGTGACGGAGCGGTTCCAACAATATGCGCGCGCCGCGGCCAGGCTCGAGATCGAAACCTACCTCTCCGCCGCCGCGCCTGGCGTCAGTGAGGCGGCGCTTGCCGCTTTCGACAGCGCCGCGACCAGGCAGGCGGCAATCGCGGCGGCGCGCGAAACTGTGCGCCGCGATGCGCCGCGCGCGTTCGCCAATTTCCCGCAGCCGACCCCGCGCTACCTCGTGACGCCCGCGCCGGCGGAGACGATCGACGGATTGAAGCCCTATCTCACCGGCGCCGCATCTCTGCCGGGCGGCGAAGGCCTGTTCGGCGTGCTGCGCATCCGGCGTGAAGCCAATGCGCCGGTGGTCGAATACTGGAGCGTCAATCTGGGCCAGAACGAGCCGTCGAACATCGCGCGCGAGGCCATGCGCATCGCCATGCAGCGCGAGGCGCTGGCCGCGCGTGGGATCGACGCAGCCGAGGCCGACCGCATCCGCGGCTTCGAGGCGGAGGTGCGCCAGTTCGATCCCCGCCCGGCGGCGGCGGGCGCAGGCCAGATCACCATGCGCGAGCGTGCGCCGTTCTATGCGTCGCTGCTGCTCGCCTTCATCCTCTGGAGCGTGATCTTCAGCGTCGCCAACATGCTCCTCTCCGGCGTGATCGAAGAGAAGTCGAACAAGATTCTCGACACCCTGCTGACCAGCGTCACGCCGCTCGAAATGCTGATCGGCAAGCTCTTGGGCGTGGCGGCGGTGAGCGCGACGCTGTTCGTGTTCTGGGGCGCCGTGGGCGGGGTGCTGATCAACACCGCCGCGCAGCAGGCGACGGAATCCAGCATCACCCAGATCGCCATCGCGTTCGGCGATCCGCGCCTGCTCGTGGCGTTCGGACTGGGTTTCGTCAGCGGCTACCTGATCTACGGTGCGATCTTTCTGGCGCTCGGCGCGCTCTGCGAGTCGCTGCAGGAAGCGCAGACTCTCTTGGGGCCGGTGGCGCTCATCCTGTCCCTGCCGATGATGCTGGTGGCGCCCGCGTTCGACAATCCCAACGCCCCGATCATCGAAGCGGCGAGCTGGGTGCCGTTGTTCACGCCGTTCCTGCTGCTGATCCGCGCGCCGTCCGGGCTGAGCTGGAGTGAGATCGCCGGCATGAGCGCGCTCATGCTCGTCTCGATCGTGGTTATTCTCTGGCTCGCCGCACAGATTTTCCGCGCGGGTGTCGTGAACCAGATGAGCTTGAGCGCGATGTTCGGGCGCAAGAAGCCGGCGGGCGAGTAACGGTCCGAGTTCTAGTTTGCGCGCCAGCCGATCAGGGCCAGGGTGTGGCCTTCAGGATCCTTGAAGGCGCGCAGAAGAAGATCGCGCCCTTCCGCCTTTTGCAGCGTCACCGCGTCATGGATGAAGGCGCCGCCGGCGGCCGTCACGGATTTCTCCGCTATGCCCCAGATCACTGGCTCGAAATAGAAGACGGCGTCGCCGCCGACGGTTTGATCCGGCTGCTTGGCGCCGATCATGAGCCGGATGCCCGCGCCGGCATCCATGAAGATCATGCCGCCGGTCTCGAAGAGGACCGGCAGACCCAGCGCGCGCTTGTAGAAATCCGCAAGCTTGGCAGGATCAGCGCTGGCGAGCGCAATCTGGCGCATGCCGGTGACGATGGGTTCGGGGGGAGCGGACATTGCGGCCTCCTGATCGACTTTCGAGATAGTTAGTTTGACTAACTAAATGTGTCAAGCCATCTTCGGCGGGTGACCGCCAAGCCCGTTTCCGTCGATCTCGCCGAACGCCTGCATCGCGCCGCGATCCTGCTGCTGCGCCGCGTGCGCGTGGCCGATCTCGAAACCGGTCTTTCCGGCCCCAAGCTCTCTGCGCTTTCGGTTTTGCACTTTGGCGGGCCGATGCGGCTGACGGATCTGGCGGCCGCCGAACAGGTGCGTGCGCCGACCATGTCGAAGCTGGTTGCGGAGCTGGAAGAAGAGGGGCTCGCGGTGAAACGCGCGGATGCCGATGACAAGCGCAGCGCGCGCATCGAGGTGACGGCGAAAGGGCGCGCGCTGATGGAGGAGGGGCGCAAGCGGCGGCTGGCGTTGTTGCGCACGCAGCTGGGGCGCTTTAGCGCGAGCGAGTTGGCGACACTGGACGCGGCGTCGAAGTTGCTGCTACGCGCGCCGAAGGCGGAGAGTTAGCGCTGTGAACGCTGTGCCTTCGCTGTGCCGCTGTGGTGAAGACGACCACGGCGACACGGCGGGTTCACGGCGGACACGGCGAGAGCGCCGGCGGCCATGAAAAAGAAAACGCCGCCCGGTTGCCCGGACGGCGCTTCGTACCCTCAAATCTGGTGCGCGTTACCGCGGCTTGGCCGGCGGACGCGGCAGGAGGCCTTCGCGCTGGGCGCGCTTGCGGGCCAGCTTGCGGGCGCGGCGGACGGCCTCGGCCTGTTCGCGGGCGCGCTTTTCCGACGGCTTCTCGTAGTGATTGCGGCGCTTCATTTCGCGGAAAGTGCCTTCCCGCTGCATCTTCTTTTTGAGCGCCTTCAACGCCTGGTCGACGTTGTTATCGCGAACGAAAATCTGTACCAGGACCCGTCCTCCGGAGAATTTGGAACGCGCAAAAGAGGCGTCAGCGCCCTTGGCGCCGGCCATCCCGCTTTCTCGCGAAGGGGGCGAGATAGCAAAGTGGCGGGGCGGTGTCCATCCCGGGCGGCGACGGATTTCCTTGGGAACCCGGAGCCCTGCGGGTAGCCTTGCAGCAGATGACCCCGGAGGACTTCGACGCCCGCGCCAAGTACCGGACGGCGATGGCTTATCTGGTTTCGGGGCTGGTCTGGGAAGGCGCGCTGCTGGCCGCCTTGCTCATGGCAAAGCTCCGGGGAGAGCCGCCGGCGCCCAAGTTCTTCGATAACCTTCTCGCCATGGCCCCGCCGCTCGCCTGGGTGTGCTGGGCGGCCATCGCCGTGCAACTGCTGGTCGGGGTCCATTATTCCCTGCGCTTCATGGTCACCGGCAGAGGCATCTGGCGCGACTGGGACGAGCACCAGGATTTCGCGGTCGCGAGCCTCGTGGTCGGGCTTATCGCTTACGGCATCGGTCTCTTTCTGCTGCCGCGTGGCTCGTTCTTCTCCGGCTAGGCTCAGGCCTTCGTCCAGTAGGCGTTGCCGTCGTGGACCTTGAGGTCTTCGACGATGCCGTGTCTGGCGCGATAGTTGAGGACCGCCTGCTGGCAGCCGACGAGATGCCAATCGTCGATGATGATGACTCCGCCGGGCGCGAGCAGGGGATAGAGATAGACCAGCGATTCCTCGACCGAGTCATAGGAATCGGAGTCGAGCCGCACGACCGCGAAACGCTGGTCGGCCAGATGCTGCAGCGTGTCGGCGAAGAAGCCAGGTACGAACGTGATCTTGTCGTCGAGCAGACCGAAGCGGGCGATGTTCTGGCGCACCTCCTCGATCGGGGCGACCCAACGGTCGCGCCACTTGTCGACCGGATCGTTCAGGGCGCGGGTATTCTTGGGGATGCCAGCGAAAGAGTCCGCGGCGAAGATCTTGCGCGCGGTGATCCCATGCGCTTTCAGGAGCGCGCGCATCAACACGATCACCCCGCCGCGCCACACGCCGGCTTCGATGAAGTCTCCCGGCACGCCGCGCTGTTCGACGGCCAGAACCGCTTGCTCGACCAGGTCCAGCTGCGCCAGCGACAGCAGCGTGATCGGGCGCGCGTAGGCGTCGATCTTCCAGTGCGCCTGCCCGACGTCGTAGTGCTTTACGCTTCGAAAGTCCGCGAAGGCGGCGTCTTCGCCGAGATAAAGGTGGTTGGTGATCGATCGCTTGATGAGATCGATGTAGGCGTCGCGGTTTGCGCGGTCGGAGAGCGCCGTCATTAGTCCTTTGCTCTCGAAGCAGTGGGTCGTCGCGGCAGGTCTAACGTTCTGACGCGCGTGCGCGCGAGCGGCGTGCGTCGGCGCGCCCTCCAAGTTCGATCAACCGCAAGCGCTTGCGACAAAGAGCGGGCAGGGGTCGATGGATCGCGCTGCGCCGGAAAGTTCCGTCCGGCGCATCCCATTTTGCCGCATCGCGGTGCGGACTTTTGCGCGGCGAATGTGCTAATCTGCATCTGTGACAGAAGCACCATCCGCTCGTTTCCGCGCCCAGATACTTGAGGCATTCACGCCGCACGCGGCGGAGCTTGGCTGGACGGACGCGGCGTTCCGCGCCGCGGTGAAGGACGCCGGGCTTTCGGATGGCGAAGCTGTGCTGGCCTGTCCGAACGGGGCGGGCGATCTCTTCGACGCGTTCGCCGACCGCGCCGATCAGGCGATGCTGGCGCGGCTCGACGAACTCGACCTTTCGGCGATGCGCTATCGCGACCGGGTGCGCGCCTGCGTGCAGGTGCGTCTGGAGGCGCAGGCCGGATATAAGGCCGCGGCGCGGGCGATGACGCGCGCGCTCGCCAACCCGCTGCGTGCGCCGGAAGCCGCGCGCCTGTTGTGGCGCACGGCCGACCGCATTTGGCGGGTGCTCGGCGACACCTCGACGGACGGGAATTACTATTCCAAGCGCGCCATCCTCTCGGGCGTGCTGGCGTCGACCTATGCGCGCTGGTTCAGCGACAATAGCGAAGATCACGCCGACACCTGGGCCTTTCTCGACGCGCGCATCGAGAACGTGATGCAGTTCGAGAAGTTCAAAGCGCGCCTGAAGCCGATTTCGAAAGGCGTGCAGAGCGCCGTCGGCGTCGCCGCCAGGGTTCGCTACGGGCGCTAAATTCTCCGCAAACAAGCGATTTTCAGCGTCCGCGATCAGGGTTCCGTGATACGCTTGCGCCTCGATCCGGTTGAGGAGGCGCCATGCCTACAGGGCTCTTGGGTGCTGTGTTCTGGCCGATCACGGTCTGGACCAGCGTTTCGCACTTCGAACAACACGCGGCCGATGACTATGTCGAGCGCACGTCTCCCATCGCCGGGACCGCCATCGCCTTCTGGCTGTGCGTTGCGGCGCTGATCGTGCTGCAGCTGGTGTTTGGGGCGGCCTTCAACGTCGGCGGGGAAGACGGCGGCGCTGCGGTGCGCGTCACACGGGTGATGCCGGAAGTGAGCGGCGTGCTCTGGTTCTTCCTGCCGATCATCTACATCGCCGGCTTCTGGATGATGCAGTCGCGCACGGAAGAATATCCGAAGGGCTGAGCCTAGCGGATGAGCCGGGTCACGTGGCCCATTTTGCGGCCGGGGCGCGCTTCGCGCTTGCCGTAAAGGTGCAGGTGCGCGCCGGGTTCGGCGGCGTATTTCGCCCAATCGTTGGCGTCGTCACCGATGAGATTGATCATCTCGATGTCGGCGATGCGCGTCGTGAGGCCCAGCGGCCACCCGGCGATGCAGCGGATGTGCTGTTCGAATTGCGAGGTGAGCGCGCCTTCGATGGTCCAATGTCCTGAATTATGGACGCGCGGCGCCATCTCGTTGGCGATGATGCCGCCGTCGGGCATCACGAAAAACTCGATCGTCAGCACGCCCACGTAATCGAACGCCTGAAGCACCTTGCGCGCAGCCGCTTGCGCGGTTTCGGTGACTGCGGCGGGCGCCTTCGACGGCAGCGTGGTGCGCGAGAGGATGCCGCCGCTGTGTTCGTTTTCGTTGAGGTCGAAGAAGGCGATGTCGCCGCCCACGGCGCGCGCCGCGATGATCGAGACTTCGCGCTCGAAGGCGCAGAAGCCTTCCAGAATGCCGGGCGCGCCGAGTTTCGCGTGGGCGCCCTCCGCGTTGGCGGCGGTGTTGATGCGGATTTGTCCGCGGCCGTCGTAGCCGAGCCGGCGTGTCTTCAGGATCGCCCGTGCGCCGATTTTGGCGATGGCGGCGTCGAGGTCCGCTTGGCTGTCCACCTTCGCGAACGGCGGCGTGGCGATGCCGTTGGCGGCGAAGAAACTCTTTTCCTCGAAGCGATCCTGCGCCACCGCGAGAACGCGCGGATCGGGGCGCACCGTGGCGCCGGCGGCGATCAAAGCTTCCGCCGTGGCTGCGGGAACGTTTTCGAACTCGGTGGTGACGACCTCCACGCCGCGCGCGAAGTCGGCGAGCTTCGCCGCATCGTCGTAGGCGCCGACGATCGTGCGCGCCGAAACGCGGCTCGCCGGGCTGTCTTCTTCGTCGGTGTAGATGGCGACATCGAAGCCAAGCTGGGCCGCGGCGACCGCCAGCATGCGGCCGAGTTGGCCGCCGCCCAGAATGCCGACTGTGCTGCCGGGCGCGAGCGCGCTCATGCCGGATTTTCGCCCACCGCGTCGGTCTGCGCCGCGCGATAGGCTTCGATCTTCGCGGCGAGCGCCTCGTCGGAGGTGGCGAGGATCGCGGCCGCCAGCAGGGCCGCGTTCACGGCGCCGGCTTCGCCGATGGCCAGCGTCCCCACCGGCACGCCCTTTGGCATCTGCACGATGGAGAGGAGGCTATCGAGGCCCTTAAGGTCGCGCGATTTGATCGGCACGCCCAGGACCGGCAGCGGCGTCATCGAGGCGGCCATGCCGGGCAGGTGGGCCGCCCCGCCTGCCGCGGCGATGACCACTTTGAGGCCGCGCGCCTTGGCGGACGTGGCGTAGTCGTAGAGGCGCTTCGGGGTGCGGTGGGCGGAGACCACCTTGGCTTCGTACGGCACGCCCAGTTCGTCGAGCGTCTTGGCCGCGAGGGCCATGGTGTCCCAGTCGGACTTCGAGCCCATGATCACGCCGACCAGCGGGCCGGAGGGGGTAGCCATATGCGGCTGCTCCTAAAAACGGGCCCAGTAATGGAAGCCGGGGCCCTCGTCCAGTCCGCTTCCGATGTGAGTTAAGCCGGCCTTTACCCTGCTCGGGCATGCCTAGGGCCGTCCCATGGCCTTCGGCTTCGACAAACGCACCCCCGAAACGACCCCGCTCTTGAAGGAGCTGGGCCTGAAGCGGCGCGACCTGAGCGCAGCCGCCCTGGAGGCGCTGGCCCGACTCGCGGCCGAGCGGGATTCGCTGGCCCAGCGCCTGGCCGACGCCGAGGCCATGGCCGACCGGGACGCCCTGACGCCCACTTTCAACCGCCGCGCCTTCCTCACGCAGCTGCACCGGACCATGTCGGAGGTGGAGCGCTACAAGACGCCGGCGGCGGTCCTCTACATCGACCTCGACGGCTTCAAGGCCCTGAACGACGCCTATGGCCACGCCGCGGGTGACGCGGTGCTGCGCCATGTCGGGCGCTTGCTGGTCGAAAGCGTGCGCGAGTCCGACGTGATCGGCCGGCTCGGCGGCGACGAGTTCGGCGTCATCCTGAACCGGGTGAATGCGGAAGAAGCGCGCGCCAAGGCCGCCTTCCTGATCGACGCCATCAACAACAGCGCCATCATGCATGCGGGCGTTGCGCATCGCGTGAAGGCTTCGATCGGCGTGCATGCGCTGGCGACGGTGGAAGATCCCGAGACCGCGATCGCGCGCGCCGACGAGGCGATGTACGTGGACAAACACGCGCGCCGCGACCGCGCCAAGGCGTTCGGCGGGTTCTAGCTCTCATTCAGAATGCCGTTGCTCAACCGCTCGAATGCGGCCTGCATCTTCGCGGCGCTCTGCTTGACGCCGCCCAGCATCCACCAGTGCAGCATGCCGACGAAGCCGGCGGCGACGAACACCGCCGCTTCGCGGCGGCGCTCGGCGGTCCAGTCCGGTTTCAGCCGCGCCAGGTTTTCCTCGGCGATGGCGCGCAGTTTCGCCTCGCCGGCGGCGAGCAGGCGAGGCTGCGCCTCCGAGCGCGCGGTCTTGGTTGCGAAATCGCGCGCTTCCTCTATGTGCGCGAAGATGTAGCGCGACGGCAGCAAGTCTTGCCGCTCCGGTTCGCGCGCCGCCGCCAGCCGCTCCATGCCCGCGATCAGGTTGACGAAGGCGGCGCAGAGGAAGTCCTGCTTGCTTGTGTAATGCGCATAGAAGGTTGAGCGGCCGATGCCGGCGCTTTCGATGAGATCGCCGACGTCTATCGCATCGACGCCATGTTCGGCGCCGAGGTCGAGCAAGGCTTGCGACAGCAGCGCCCGCGTGCGCGCCACGCGCTTGTCGATGGCGCCCGGGTGAATTTCGATCCTGGACAAACCGCCCTCCCGTGTCCGGCAACGCTTCGCGACCGCATCTCCAAACGAGTGTATCGGCCTTTGTTGCAGCGAGATTGCAAGCGGGGACGAGAATGAAGCTGGAGAAGGCAGGCGCGTTGGCGCTGGTCGGCGGCACGGTGGCGTACATCGGACTGATGGCGGCGCATCCGCTGAGCCCGGAAGGCGGCCATCTGTTCGGGCCGATCGCGCTGAACGGCCTGGTGCACGGCGTGGCGATCGTCGCCGCGCCGGTGCTGTTGTTCGGCGCCCTTGCACTCACCCGCTTTCTTGGCGCCGAGCGGGCGCTACCGCTGCTCGGCCTGTGCTTCTACGCGATCGGCACGGTCGCGGTGATGGGCGCGGCGTCGATGAGCGGTCTGGTGATGAGCCAATTGGTCGAAGCAGCGCACACGCCGGGCGCGGGCGCCAGCGGCGTGCCGTTCCAGGGGCTCGCCAATCTCACCCACTGGATCAATCAGGCGTTCGCGCAGGTGTACGTGGCGATGCTGTCCATCGCACTGCTGCTGTGGTCCGTCAGCTGGCCCGGGAAAGCCTGGATCGTGCGCGGCCTCGGCGTCGTCATCGCGCTCGGCACGCTGGTTTGGCAGCTCTCCGGGACGCTCGTCCTCAACATCCACGGCATGGGCGCGGTGGTGCTGCTGCAAGCGCTGTGGACGTTCGCCGCCGCGGGCGCGCTCTGGCGCGGGCGCGAAGACAGGACCTGAGCTAGTAGCGCCAGCTCAGCGCCAGGACGCCGAAATCCTGCCGCGTGGGCTGGGTCTCGAATTCTTCGGTGCGCCAGACGTACGAGTAGGAGATGCGCCAATCGGCGGCGCTGATCGAAAAGCCGGTCTGGAAATCGGCCACGAACGGTTTTCTGTCGACCGAGGCGCTGTCTTCGAACGTGTTGCCGTCGAGAAAGAGGTTCCGCGCGACGCCGCGGCCCTGCACGCCGGCGAAGATCGCCCAGGAGAGTTCGCCGCCCGCGAAGTAGTCCAGCGAGGCGAGCGCAGGGCGGACGCGCGCCGGTCCCGTCGCGTATTCGCGGTAGAGCCGCTGGCCGACGCGGGCGGTGAGGCCAACGCGGACTTCGTCATGCAGCGTGCCAAGGCTGAAGCCGGCGCTCGGCACCAGGTCCGCTTCGAGTCCTTGCGTGGAAATCGCCAGCGAACGCCAGCGGCGATCGAAGGAGAAGGCGAACGCAAATTCGTCGTGCAGCTGGCTGTCCCAGCCCAGCGGCTCGGGGGCGCCGAGAATCTGGTGGATGCCGCTCTGGGCCTGTTCGCCCAGCGCCGACGGACCGACGAGACCGAAGGTCAATTCGTAGATGTCGAGATAGCGCGGCGCGCGCCCGGCCGGCGCGTCCTCCTCGGCTGCAAGCGTAAGTTCGGCATAGAGCCAGCCGGCATAGGGATGCTCGTCGGGCGGGGCGGGAACCTGGTCGATATGTTCGGGCGTGAAAATCGACTGGCCGATGGCCAGGCCCCAGAAATCCGGGTCTGAATTCGACACAGCGCGCACGAGCCCGCCGCCGGCCCGATCGAGCCAGCGGGGCACGTCGCGGCCGACATAGCCGAGCTTGATGCCGGAGGTGTAGTTGCGGTCGGCGCCCGAAGAGAGGCTGTCGTTTTCGACCACCAGCGAGAACGTGCCTTTGTCGTCCTCGGTGCGTTCGGCGAATGCGGCGCCGGGCAGCGCCGCCGCGACCAACGCTGCGCCGGTTATCCACAAGCTGCGCTGGGTCAGGCGATGATGTCCGGCGTCAGCCTGTCTTCGATCCATTGGATTTGGTCCCTGAGCACCAGCTTGCGCTTCTTCAGCCGCGCCAATTGCAGGGCGTCCGCCCCGGTCTTTTCCTGCAATGCCGAGATGGCGCTGTCGAGTTCGCGATGCTCGTCGCGCAGCTCTCCGAGGCGCGCCTTCAGGGCGCGTTTCTCGGGCGTATCGTTGATATCGATGTCGTCTCCGTCGTCAGCGTCCATCACTCGCTTTCGGCCGGTTCCTACGGGGCGCGGCCCGCGAAATTCGGCCGCCAAGAGAGCTAAGCCATGGCCGGCTGGCGGTGTAAAGCCGCGCTTTTCAAGGCGCGGCCGCGAGGCGCCGCAGGTGCGAATGGGCGAGCTGTGGAACAAGGATAATTTTTTATAACGATGTAAGGAGACAACACCCAAAAAGGGGCGCATGCTCGGACTCGCCCAAGCTAGAGGAGGCGCCTTCAATGGCTATCGAGCAGCGGCTACGCGAACTCGACGCACGGCACCGCGATCTGGATGTCATCATTGAAACTGAGGCCAAAAGGCCCGCCGCAGACCCGATGCGGCTGAGCGCGATGAAGCGCCAAAAACTGAAACTCAAAGAAGAAATCGAAGAACTCCGACAACGATCGTCGCATTAACCATCCCGTCCTGAGCGCGCATTCCCGCGCGCGAAAAGCTCCCCTGCACGGCGCGCCCGTTTGAGCGTCACGCGTACGCGCGTTAGCGTTTGCGGCTGACGTGATCTCAATCTGAGATTCTAAGGGGCGCGCACATGCGGGCGCTGTTTTCGTTCGACGAAGCTCTGTCGCCGGGCGCGCTCACCAGCGTGTTCCAGATCGTGAGCGTGTTCATCGCGCTGCTGGCCATCATGGGCGCCATCGCCGTCGTCACCGCCATCAACACCGCCGGCTTTTTCACCGCCATCGTCACCGCGCTCGGCATGCTGGGCGCCGGCGTCGCCGTTATTCTCGCGCTGCGGCTGCTCGGTGAAATCTGGATGAGTCAGCTCCGCATACAGGATCGGCTCGCCATCCTGGTGGAGCAGGGTAAACGCTAGCGCACGCGAACGTTATCCAAGCGGATGCGCCCAGCGTGCCGACATTTCTCGTGCGGCCTAGAGTGCGATCACCGTCTTTCCCTGGAAGCGATCCTTAGATCGCGAGCAACGCGAAAGCCGAATTGTGGACTTGCGTCCGCACTGGCGGCGCGCTCAAGCCGGTGAGCCGATCGAACCCATTGCGGCGGACTCGTATAGCTTCCGCCGCGCGCTACGCGCTGTGGGCAATTAGGGGTATTGTTGCTCGTCTCCGCCAAGTTCAACGGGCGGGAGCTGGGCGAGTATGGCGCGAAGCAGTCCTCGACCCACTCCCAAACATTCCCGTGCATGTCGAAGAGGCCCCAATTATTCGCGCGAAAACTGCCCACTGGGGCAGTTGATTGCCCAAAACTATCTTCGCATCCGGGAACCAGCTGATTTCGCGCCTCTGTGCCCGCTGGAACGAGCGTCCTATCTGCCACGTTACCGTACGTGCAGATATCGTTGTACGCGTTTCCAAATCCGAAGGCGAAGCCAGTTTGCCCGGTTCTTACTGCAAACTCCCATTCAGCTTCGAGCGGCAGTCGATAGGTCTGATGCGTTTGTTGACTCAACCATTCAGTATATTTTCCGGCTTGATCCCAGGTGATGAACGCGGCTGGGTGTGTGGCGGGTCCGCTTGAGACTGGCGGCTCGCAGCCTAAATCTTGAACGCAGCGATCATATTGTTCATTGGTGATTTCAAAGCGGCCAATCGCAAAAGTAGGAACGTTTACAACGCGCCTGGGAAATTGATTCTCGGGATATGCGACGCCGACAACATCTGGCCAGATGCGCCCGCTGGGGGAGCCCTCTGAGCCCATTGCAAATCGGCCAGCGCCAAGCACGACCATGTCGGGGCAATCAGCGCAATCTCGAAACATCGCCAGTGGAGGCAGCTGCGTGGCGTCAGCAACGACGGGAGCAGGAGTTCTGGCGAGTTGGTCTGGCGCAAGGACGACTTGAATTACTGGAGTTGGCGTCGTCCGTTGTTGCCACCAGTTTTCTGCGGGCGCTCTACCAAACCAGACAGACGAACCCCCCGCCAAGAGTGAGAGCAGAACCAGCGCGGCGATGGTGCCAAACTTAAATCCACGAGCAGCAACGGCCTGTCGCCCTCGCCGATCAACAGCGGCCTGCAATTCGGCCAGTTGTTTCCGCGTGTTTCGCGCGTCTGCCTCTGCTGCCGCCAGTAATCCAGTCTGCGCACGAAGCTCCTGGTCCTTCCGTTCAGTTACGTCTGCTACCTCTTGGATCTTTGTGTTCAACTGCGTCTGAAGGCTGTCGCCTCGAACGCGAGCGGCGGCCAGTTGCTCCGCGCTTAACCTGCCCTCCGCTTCTGCACTCGCCATTGCACGATGCACGAACGCAGGGGTTGCCAGTTGCGTGACCTGCGCCACCAGGCCGCGAAAGCCTGCGTGTTGCAGATCTCCAGGTGTCCAGTCGGTTAGGTCTGAAAACTGGAGGTCTTCATAGGGCAGCGGCACGCAATCGCGGTCTAGCAGCACGCCGGCGATCCTGTTGCGGCCCGCGCGCTCGTGCTCAATCCTGAGATAGTTGTGCCCATCCTTTTCGCTGGCGGTGAAAAGTCGCCGGTTGTCCACCGCGTTCTTGGTCCAACAGCCGACTAGGCAATTCGCGTCCTCAACTTCGTCTAGAATGCGTTCAAACCAGCTGTCGCCGGATTCAAGAGCGTAATCCCACCAGACGGTGAAGCCCTCGGCGATGAGTGCTTCCGCTAATTTGCTCACGCGATCTCGGTCTGCCTTTTTGTAACTCAGAAAGATGTGTGCCACCGCCGCCCTCCGCCCCGGTTGCTACGCACGTGGGGCAGCATTCCGGTTTCGTTACGAAATGTAAACCTTCAACCGCTCGGTGTAGGGCGAAGCTGGGCTGTCCGCTGTTCGCCGGTTTGGCGGAACGGGTGGCCGTCCAGAGTGGGAGGCCGCAAGGCAAACGCGACACAACTTCTCTCGCAAAAACAAAACCGCCGGCCTTCGCAGGCCGGCGGTTCGTGTTTTCAGCACTGGAGCCTGTCTCAGACCACGCGCCACTCGGCGGCGACTTGGCCGATCGTGCCTTTGGCGACGGGTGCGCCGCCGCTCATGGTCCACACCGAGAGCATGCCGGCTGCGTTGCGCCACAGGATGTCGGCGCGGCCGTCGCCGTCATAATCGCCGACATCGGCGACTTGCCAGTTGGGGCCGGGGCCGGGGACGCGTACCTGATTGGTGGCCGTGGTGTTGTTCATGGCCCACATTTCGATGGCGCCGTTGTCGTTGCGCCAGAGCATGTCGGCCTTGCCGTCGCCGGTGAAGTCGCCGGCGCCTGCGAGCGTCCATTCGTTGGGCCGGCCCGACACCGTTTCGGCGCTCTCAAGCGTGACGCCGTTCAGCTTCCAAAGAGTCAGGATGCCGTCGTTGCGGCGCCAGAGCACATCGTCGCGTCCGTTGCCGTCGAAGTCTGCGATTGCGACCACGCGCCATTCCGCGCCGGTGCCGCCCGGCACGCCGCGGTTCGCGACCTGCGCGCCATTCATGGTCCAGACCGTGGCCTGGCCTTGATCGTTGCGGAAAAGAATGTCGGCTTTGCCATCGCCGTCGAAGTCGCCGACGCCGACGACATCCCAGGCGACGCCCGCGCCGTCTACGCCATCGCGCGCGACGGCTTCGGCGCCGTTCATGGTCCAGATCGACAGCGCGCCTTGCTCATTGCGGAACAGGATGTCGTCCTTGCCGTCGCCGTTAAAATCGCCGGAGCCGCGCACTTGCCAATCACGGCCCGCGCCGCCGACGGTCGTCGCGCTCGTCTGACGGACGCCGGCGACCTGCCAGATCGACAGCGTGCCATCGCCGTCGCGGCGGAAGAGAATGTCTGACGTGTTGTCGCCGGTATAAGTCTGCACCGGATGCACCTGCGCTGGCGCGTTGGCAGCTTCCTCGCGCTTGTTGCACGCACTCAACACAAGGGCGGCGACGGCGACGGTGAGAATGACCCGCATCGTGAACTCTCGCTTCTGGAGACAATCGTGACGAAAGCTCGCTTACGCGAGGGGGGGCGCTCGAGTCGAGCGTGCCGTTTGGGCGCAGCCCTACATGATTGTGGGTGTCGCGAACGGGTCACGCCGGATTTCCTTGGGAAATCCGGCGCAAAACCCCAGTTATTACTCTGGTATCAGCCCTCGTCGCCGGCCGACGGCTGTTGCGGGGCCTCCGCATAGACCTCGGCCGGGACCGTCTCCTGGGCGGTCTTGAGGGTCTTGGCCTCTTCCTTGGCGCGGCGCTTGTCGGAGCGCGCCTTGGCGGCGGCCGCGTCGGCGACGACGGCGTCCAGTTCGATCTGGCTGCACAGGCCGAGCGACACCGGATCGACCGGCTTGATCTGGCTGGAATTCCAATGCGTGCGATTGCGCACCTGATCGATCGTGGCCTTCGTCGTCCCGATCAGCTTCACCACTTTGGAATCCGGGATTTCCGGGTGGTTCTTCAAGAACCATTGGATCGCGTCCGGACGATCCTGGCGGCGCGCGATCGGCGTGTAGCGGGCGCCGCGCTTTTTCACCTGCGGCAGGTCGATGCGCTTCTGCTCAAGCGGCTTCATCTTGTAGGCCGGATCGGCCTCCGCCTTGTGAATCTCTTCGCGGGAAAGAAAGCCGCCCGCGATCGGGTCGACCCCGCGAATGCCTTTGGCCACGTCTTCGTTGGCGATGCCTTGCACTTCGAGCGGATGGAGACCGCAGAAATTGGCGATCTGGTCGAAGGCGAGCGACGTGTTTTCGATCAGCCAGACGGCGGTCGCCTTCGGCATTAGGACGTTCTGGGTCATGGGGCGGGGCTCCAGATATGCAAAAGCGCCCGGCGTCGTCGCCAGGCGCTAGCCATCTGGTGCAACGGGCTGACGCATCCGGGCGCGGACGAAGTCAGTTGAGAGCCGATATAGCGGCCGAGGCGCCGGAAGGGAAGGCGGGATTTACGTCGTCAGCACGCAAACGGGCCCGGCGTTTCCGCCGGGCCCGTTGCGCTGCAGGCGCTTAGCGGAAGCTGATGGTCACCGCGGTGCGGCGGTTGAGCGGCTCGCGGATGCCGTCGCGGGTTGGACGGGCAAGATCGTTTTCGCCGCGTGCTTCGGTCTGGATCGCGCCGGCGGGAATGCCGCGCGCGGTGAGCGCGTCGCGGACGACGGCGGCGCGCCGCTCAGAGAGGCCGATATTGTACTGCGTCGAGCCCGACGTGTCGGTGTGGCCGACGACGACGACGCTGCCGAGATTGCACGCGCGCGCGCGCTGCACGGCGCTGTCGATGGTCTCAAGCGCGGACTGGTTCAGGTTCGAACGGTCCCACTCGAAATAGACGACGAAGTCCGCCTGCGGGCAGGTCGCGGCCTGTGGCGGCGGCGGCGGGGGCGGCGGCGTGTAAGCCGGCGGCGGGGGCGGCGTATAGGCCGGCGGCGGCGGCTCGGCGGCTTGGAACTGCCAGCGCAGACCGACGGTCACGGCCTGATGCTTCTCTTCGACATCGAAGCCGCTGAAGTCGGCTTCAGGTACATCGAAATAGCGGTAGCCGATATCGAGATCGAGCCGATCGGTCAGGCCGATGGCGACGCCGGCCATGGCTTGCCACGCCCACGAATTTTCATCGCCCGCGCCTTCGACGTCGAGGTTCGAATAGCCGGCGCCGACGCCGACATACGGCTCGAAGCGGCCGCCGCGGTTGAAGTCGTAATAGGCGTTGAGCATCAGCGCCTGGGTGGTGACGTCCTGGCCGACGATCTCAACCTCGTTCTGGCGATACGAATATTCGCCTTCGAAGCGGAAGTTGCCGGCAGTCGCGTAGCCGAGGCCGACGGAGCCCATCCAATTGTCGTCGAGATCGAACTCGGTTCCGTCGTCGACCGTGCTTTCGAAGCTGTAGCCGGCGTCAAGGCGCCCGTACCAGCCTTCTGTCGCATGCGCGACGGTGGCGGAACCTGCGCTCGCGAGCAGCGCGAGCAGCAGCGTGCGTGATGCTTTTCCTGTCATGGATTTCCCCTGTAGATACCCCAACGCGCCTTCGCGTTTTGCCGGCGCGTGCTGGAATGCGTGGACGCTCAACAGGGCTTGAGGCTGCGGGTTCCGGGAAAATCGTGGTGAACGCGCGGTTACGCTTTTCTGTGTGTTCTCAAAGGCGCAGTGATGTTGCGGATGTTAGTAACCGCCGATCACCGGAAGGATTTCGCCGGTGATGAAACTCGACAGTTGCGGTGACGCGAGGAACACGAAGGCGGGCGCGATCTCTTCCGGCTGCGCCGGGCGGCCCATCTTGGCGGACTTGCCGAAGTTCACGACTTCCTCTGCCGGCTTGTCGGCGGGATTGAGCGGCGTCCAGACGGGGCCGGGCGCCACGGCGTTTACGCGGATGCCCCTCGGCATGAGATGGCCGGCGAGCGAGCGGGTGAAGGCGTGGATGCCGCCTTTGGTCATTGAATAGTCGATCAGGTCCTTGTTGCCTTCGATGCCGGTCACGCTGCCGCAATTCACGATGGCTGAGCCATTGCTCATATGCGGCGCGGCAGCCTGGGCCATGTTGAAGTAGCCGTAGAGGTTGGTCTTCAGCGTGGTGTCGAACTGCTTGGCGGAGAGATCCTCGAATTTGGTGGTGTGAATCTGAAACGCAGCGTTGTTCACCAGCGCGTTCAGGCGGCCGAACTCCTTCACCACGCGCAGCACCGCGTCCTTGCAGAACTCCCGGTCGGTGACATCGCCAGGGTAGAGCGTGCAGCGGCGGCCTTCGCTGTAGACCGCGCGCTTGGTTTCTTCCGCGTCGTCATGTTCGTTCAGATAGAAGAGCGCGATGTCGGCGCCTTCGCGTGCGAAGAGGGTGCAGACGGCGCGGCCGATGCCGCTATCGCCGCCGGTGACGATCGCAACCACGCCGTCGAGCTTGCCGGAGCCTTTGTAATAGGGCGCGTCGTACATGGGCTTAAGCTGCAGATCGCTTTCATGGCCGGGCTTATCGAGATGCTGTTCCGGCATCGGCGGTTCCGGGTAGCGGCGTGCGCCCGCCTGCATGGCGTGCGTCTTCGCCCTGCCGTTGCCGCCTGATTTTGTCTTGGCGTCGACCTCGCGCTGAATGTCGCGCTGCTTTTCCGCGGTGCGGTCGGCCTCTGTCATTCGATACCTCCGCGTGGTGAACCGCGCACGCGTGGAGCCGTTCCGGACAGGAACCGCCTTTGGAAGGCGGGGTTCTCTTGAGATGCAGAAACAGCCTCCACAAAAAGGCGCGAAGTCAGGTCAGCCCCCTGGCCGCGGCGAACCTGAATCGACCTGGGAAAAAAAGGACGCGCCGCGCCCTGTCGATGAAGAGGACACGTTTGGCGGCGCCGAGCGCGTGCGGAAGAACAAGCGGGTGACCTCCGAAGGCGCGAAACCCTAGCTGCGTCTTTGAATGCTTCGATTTTCGGGGGCGGCCGGACAGGGTGGTCCAAGGGCCGCCGCCATGCGTCCGTAGTCGCGCGCCGTTTCGCTCGCGTCCTTCGTATCGCCGAGATCGCGCCGGATGGCAGCGAGTTCCGTCATGGCGGCGCCGGCGCGCGCATCGGCCAGATAAGCGACGGCGCCCAGCCCCGCGAGCGCCGCGGTCTGCAGCAACACGATCCCAACCAGCAAACCGGTCAGCAGCCCAAACTTGCGCTTAATCACATCGAGCACGGGCGCACTCCATTCCCTGCCGTGAGCACGCGCAAGGGTGGAGCGAGGTTCCGTTTTGAAGTCAGTGTTCCACGATCAGCGCGATTTTACCGGCGTGGCCGCCGCTCTGCAGCCGTTGATGCGCCGCTTCGGCGTCGGCCAGCGGGAAGGTCGAGTCGATCACCGGCTTCACTTTGCCGGCCTCCACCCACGGCCACACCACGCGTTCCACTTCTCGCGCGATCCGGGCCTTCTCCTCCACAGCGCGCGAGCGCAGCGTTGAGCCGGTGAGCGTGAGACGTTTCACCATAAGCAGCGCCAGATTGATCTCGGCCTGCGCGCCTTGGAGCGTCGCGATCATGACGATGCGGCCCTGCGGCTTGGCGCAGGAGAGGTTCTTCGGCGCGTAGGGGCCGCCGACCATGTCGAGGATGACGTCGGCGCCGCCGGCCTCGCGGACGATGGTCTCGAAATCCTCGGTTTTATAGTTGATGGCGCGGTCGGCCCCGAGCTTTTCGCAAAGCTTGCATTTCTCGGCGTCGCCGGCGGTGACGAAGACGCGGGCGCCATGCGCTTTCGCCATCTGGATCGCGGTGGTGCCGATGCCGGAGGCGCCGCCGTGGACGAGCAGCGTGTCGGCGGGCTTGAGCCCGCCGCTTTCGAACACGTTGGCCCAGACGGTGAACACCGTCTCCGGCAGCAGCGCGGCCTCGAGGAGCGAAACGCCCCTCGGGATCGGCAGCGCCGAGCCTTCGTGCGCCACCGCCTGGCTCGCGTAGCCGCCGCCGGCCAGGAGCGCCGTGACCGTGTCGCCCACCCGCCAGCGTCTCACCTCGGCGCCCGCCGCGATCACTTCGCCGGCGACTTCCAGCCCGAGCGTCTCCGGTGCGCCGGGCGGCGGCGGATAAAACCCGGCGCGCTGCGCCAGATCGGGCCGGTTCACGCCCGCGGCGGCCACCTTGATCAAAATTTCGGCGGGGCCGGGCGTCAGCGGCTCGGCCTTAACGAGTTTCAGCGGCGCGGCGCCGTCGTGCACGATTTTCACCATCGCAGAGATTTTCGTCACGCCCCGCTCCTTAAAATCCGTGATGGTTTAGGCTATGGTGGTCACGGAGGTAAGGTTCATGTTCGACGACGATCCCTTCGCCCCGCCGGCCAAGAAAGCCTTGTCGCTGGAAGCGCAACTCGAAAACGCCTCGATCGACGAGCTGGAGGATCGCATTGAACGGCTCAAGGGTGAGATCGCCCAGTGTGAACGCGCCATCACCGCCAAGCGCGCGCAGCGTGCTGCGGCCGATTCCGTGTTCGGCGGCCGCCCGTCGTAACCTTAAATGCAGGCGGCGGCCCGCCTCTTGCGAGCTTTGGCGCCCATGACCGATACGAACCAAGCTTCCCCAATCAGCAGTGGCTACGACGCCAAACGGGCCATGGATTTCGCCCGTTCGGAATTGTTCGAGCGCACCTTCAAGGAAGGTATGGGCCTGGTTGAGGAAACCGCCGCCTATCTCGACGGCCCTGGCCGCGCCGCCTCCAAGCGCCTCTCGCGCGCCGCAGCGCTTGCCTATGCGGGGGAGAGCATGCGCCTCACCACGCGGCTGATGCAGGTCGCCTCGTGGCTCCTGGTGCAGCGCGCCGTGCGCGATGGTGAAATCCCGCTGACCGAAGCGGCCAGCGACAAGTATCGCTTGATCTCGCGCGAAGCGCAGCCGGCGCCGCAATTCGCCGGCGCCGACGATCTGCCGGAAGCGCTCAAAGTGCTGATCGTGCGCGGCGGCGCCATTTACGAACGCGTGCGGCGCCTGGACGAGACCATGTATGACGGCGGCGTGGCGGAAGTCGCCAATCCGGTGTCGGATCAGATGGCGCGCCTGGCGGAAGCGTTCCGGCGGTAAGGTCAGAGCGCGCTTGGAAGCGCGCGCTCCAACCGCCAAACGAAAAGGGCGCTGGTTGCCCAGCGCCCTTGAAACTCACCAGCGAGGGAAAGCTCAGCTTTCCTTCTTCTTCATGAACCCGCCGAACTTGTCGTTGAAGCGCGAGACGCGGCCGCCGCGATCGAGCAGCTGCTGGTTGCCGCCGGTCCAGGCCGGGTGCGATTTCGAGTCGATTTCAAGCGCCAGCGTGGCGTCGTCCGAGCCATAGGTCGAACGGGTCTTGAACGTGGTCCCGTCGGTCATCTGGACCGTGATGAAGTGGTAGTCGGGATGGCCTTCGTCTTTCATGACCCTGGATTCCTGGCGGGAAAATTGGAAGCGGGGCTGATAGCCTAAAGCTCCGAAGCAAGCAAGGATGGGGGATGGACGCCGCCTGTCTCGCGGTGCTGATCGCTGTATTGGCGGCGATTCCGGTCCTTTGGACCCTGTCGTTCGGAGGTCAGGTGCGGCCGCGGCGGCATATCCGGAGGGTTTAAGGGTGATCTGGATACTCCTGGCGGGTCTCAGCGGCACGGTGGTGGTCGCCGTGGCGGCCTGGGCGCGCGCCTCGCGGCGCAGGGTCGAGGCGGCGGAAAAGCTCCGGCGCGAACGCCATCGCCTCGATCTGGATGAGGAGGCGCTGCTGGCGCGGTTGAAGCGCGAAAAGGAGGGCGGGGGCTGATGCTCTGGTTCGTCCTCGCGGGCTTCATTGGGGTGGTGCTTGTGCGGGTGGTGCTCCGCACGCAGACGCGCATCCAGGACGAGGAGGGCGATCGCCGCGAACGCCAGCGCGCGCGTCTGCTGGGCCTCGAAAAGATCCCCGGCGCCGACGGCAAGTATCAACCCAGGTCCGAGGAGCCCTGATGCCCGCGGGTTATTCCGGAACGCCGCTGGCGAAGAAGCTCGGCTTCAAGGCCGGCGCGCCGCTCTGGGCGTCGGGCATGCCGGACGCCGTGAAGAAGGAACTCGATCGGCAGGTCGGCCCGCGCTATCTCGCGCGCCCAACCAAGACGCTCGGCAACGCGCACATCTTTCACACCAGCGCCAGCAAGCTCGAAGCCGATCTCGAAAACTTGCGCGGTAAGCTCGCGCCGGACGGACAAGTCTGGGTGTCGTGGCCGAAGAAGGCGGCGAAAGTCGACACCGACATCACCGAAGACGTCATCCGCAAAGTCGCGCTGCCGATGGGGTTCGTCGACGTCAAAGTGTGCGCGGTGGACGAGACCTGGTCCGGCCTGAAGCTCGTGATCCGCAAGGCGCTGCGTTAAGCTTTCACGCAACCATTTCGCCTCATGCTGCCTTGCTCGGGATTGCGTTTCATTCGCCGTCCGAGATGAACGGCGACTCGTGAGACGCTTCCCTCGAACGAGGGGCTCACGCATGACTGTCGAGCTGACTCCAGCGATACTGCCGCAAGCGGTGGACGACCGCTGCACGCTGTTCGACCGCGTCTCCATCGTGCTGGGCGGAACCGCTCTGGGCGCGGGCGTCGGCTTTTTCATCACTATGACTACCGGCGCACTTGAGCCGCGAACCGCTGCGCTCTATGGCGCGCCGGTATATCTCTTTGCGCTCTACCTCGCTTACGGCGGTGCGCGCGACGCCGCCGACATCGGACGGGTCCGCGCGGTGCTGCCGGCGCTGCTGTTGCTGGCGGTAAGCGCGTGGCCTGCCGCCATCCTGTTGACGCCGCTCGACGCGCCGCCGGTGTGGTCGATGGCGGTGGTGAGCCTATTGGCGTTGACGGTGGTCACCGAAAGCTCGCGTACGCACAGCGTCTTCCGCTCCAGCTGGCTGATCGTGCTGACCGCGATCCTCTCGGCGCAGCAGGCGTTGCAGGCCGCGCTGGGCAGCTGAGGCGCGCAAGACACGCGAATTCGCCCGTGCGGTGAGACTTTAGCATTTTGAGGAACAAGCGCCGTCATCCGTCCGTTCTTCGCGCGAGGGCCGGGAATGGGGCAGATGGCATGGCTTACGATTCAACGCTTCTCCATAATCCCACGGTCGCTCCGCCCGCAGTGCTGTCTTCTGCCACTCAGGATCGGCGTGAGTTTCGCCGGCTGGAGCGCTTCGTTATTCTGACCGGCGGCGGCTCGGCTGGCGCAGCCGCCGGGTTCGGCGTGGCCATCGCGCTCGGAAAGATGGAACTGTGGGAAGTGCTGCTGACCGCGACGCCGCTCATGGTCGCGGCGCTCTACCTGGTTGCGCGCACCCTGCAGGAAGGCATGAGCCGCAACGCGATCGGCTGCACCAGCGCGGCGATCATGCATGCAGCCGCGCTGTTGATGTGGCCGATGACGGCGTTGTGCGCCCCGCTCTCAAGCGTCAGTTTCTGGATCGCGCCGCTCGCGGCGCTGGCGACGCTGGTGCTGTTCGCCTCGTGCTGGAGCGGGCCGCCGCGCGCGGTTTACAGGCTGGGCGCCCAAGCCATGATCGTCGCTGCGCTCACGGTGCATCAGGGCCTATTGCTGACGCTGGGCAGCTAAGCGCGCTTCGCGCGCCGACAGATCCTCCATCGAGGAGGAGCGGAGTTACAGACCCACACTCGCGACCGCTGTCGCTTGTCTATCGGCCAGCGCCTCCACCGAAAACCCATCGAGGCTTTCAGTGAACATGCGGCCGAAATTGAGTTCCGCGCGCAGGTGCAGAAATGCCGCGCCCAGGCCAATGGCGGCGCGATCCATGAACACAAATTCGCGCGGCACCAGCACGGGCCCCAGGCTCTTCAGCCGCTTGCGCACTTCGAACGCTTCGCGGCGGCCGTATTCGGCGGGTGACACCTTGTCGGCGATGGTGCGGACGCGGTCTTCAAGCAACGGCCCGTAGATGAAGCGGGCCCACAGCGTCAGCGCCTCGATCAGGTCCTTGTTGAGGTTCTTGAAGCCCCAGATCTCGTAGGCGTGCGCGACCTGCGCCATGTCCTCCGCCTTCAGTCCGCGATAGAGGCCGACCACGCCTTCCAGGAAGCGCGGCGGGAAGATGCGGACGCAGCCGAAATCCAAGAGATGCAGCCGCTCGGCATTTGCGGTGAGCGCGTAATTGCCGAGATGGGGATCGCCGTGGATGACGCCGTAGTGCGTCATCGGCCCCCACCAGGCCTTGAACAGCAATTCGGCGATGCGGTTGCGGACCTCCTGCGGCTCTTCCAGCCAACTCATCAGCCCGCGGCCTTCGAGCCAGGTCATGGTGAGCAGGCGCCTGGTGGACAGCTCTTCCACCGGCTCGGGCGTGCGGATCGCCGGTTCGTCCGCCAGCATGAGCGCGAAGAGCCGCATCTGTTTCAGCTCGCGCGCATAGTCGAGTTCTTCGCGCAGCCGCTCGGTGACTTCCTCGATCGCCTCCGAGGAATCGATCGAGCCGTCCATGCTCTTGAAGAGGGCGAGCAGGGTCTTGAGCTGGCCGACATCGGCCTCCACCGCGCTCGCCATGTCGGGATATTGCAGCTTGCAGGCAAGCACCCGCCCGTCGTGCGCGGCGGCGCGGTGCACCTGACCAAGCGATGCAGCGGCGGCGGCGGCGCGGTCGAAGCTTCTGAACTTGGTTTCCCAGTCTTCACCAAGTTCGGCGCGCATGCGCCGCTGCACGAACGGCCAGCCCATCGCGGGGGCATGCGCCTGCAGTTTGCGGAATTCCTCGGCATAGGCTTGCGGCAGAAGATCGGGGATCGTCGAAAGCAGCTGCGCCACTTTCATGAGCGGGCCTTTGGAACGGCCGAGCGCCGCACGCAGCGCCGCTGCCATCGCTTTCTCGTCCTTGCCGGCCAGCCGTGCGCCGACCGCGCCCGACATGTTGGCGCTCACCTGCGCCACGCGCCCGATGCGTGCGGTGATGCGGTTGCGTTCCGGGTCGCGCGTATCGCTCATATGTTGGGGATCGTGGTGAACGTCATCTTCAGACCTAGCCTACATAGGCTTACGAAAACCGCGTTTCTCTGTGCCATTTTAACGCGACCTGAACTTCCCTTCCGTATGTTCACGCCAACGACGCCTCCAAAGTAGGGGCGCGATAAGAAATTGGTGGGTCATGGCGAAGACGATCCTGATCGTGGATGACGATCCGGCGCAACGGCGTCTGCTGCAGGCGACGGTCGAGCGCAACGGCTTTCAAACACGCACGGCTGAGAACGGCGCGCTCGCAGTGCAAGCCGTCGAGCAGCATGCCGACATCGATGTCGTGCTGCTGGATCTCGTGATGCCCGGCATGACCGGCCAGGAAGCGCTGAAGGAAATCCGTCAGCGCCGGCCCGAACTCGCCTGCATCGTGCTGACCGCTTCGGGCGGCATCGATACGGTTGTGCAGGCCATGCAAGCGGGCGCGAGCGACTTCTTCGTGAAGCCGGCCTCGCCGGAACGGATCATGGTCTCGATCCGCAACGCGCTCGAAATGTCGAATTTGAAGACCGAAGTCGGCCGGATGAAGAAGAAGGCCGCGGGCCAGCTCTCGTTCGACGACATGGTCGCCAACACGCCGGCGATGACGCCGGTGGTGCGCATGGGCCGCCGCGCCGCGGCGTCCAACATTCCGGTGCTGATCACCGGTGAAAGCGGCGTCGGCAAGGAAGTTCTAGCGCGCTGCATTCAGGGCGCGAGCGAGCGTGCGGGCAAGCCGTTCGTCACGGTGAATTGCGGCGCCATCCCTGAGAATCTGGTTGAGTCCATTCTGTTCGGACACACCAAAGGCTCGTTCACCGGCGCGACCGACAATCACGCCGGCAAGTTCGTGGAAGCGAGCCACGGCACGCTTTTCCTGGATGAAGTCGGCGAGTTGCCGCTCGACATGCAGGTGAAGCTCTTGCGCGTGCTGCAGGAAGGCGAAGTCGATCCGGTGGGCGCCAAGCGCCCGGTGAAGGTCGACGTGCGCATCATCAGCGCCACCAATAAGGACCTCGCCAAGCTCGTCGCCGACGGCCGCTTCCGCGAAGATCTCTATTATCGCCTGAACGTGTTCCCGATCGAAGCGCCGCCGCTGCGCGAGCGCAAGGAAGACATCCCGGCGCTGGTGCAGCGCTTCGTGGCGCGCTTCAACGCCGAAGAGGGCCGCCAGGTGCGCGGCGCCTCGCAAGCGACGATGCAATTGCTCATGGACTTCGACTGGCCGGGCAACGTCCGACAGCTCGAGAACAGCGTCTTTCGCGCGGTGATCCTGTGCGAAGGCGATCTTCTGCAGCCGGAAGACTTTCCGCAGATCTCGGGACTGAAGCCGCTCGCCGCCGCCAACGATGCGCTGCCGGTCAACGTGCCGATTCCGGCGAATGATCATCACTTCACCGCGGTCCACGAGACGTTTTCGGCGGTGGTGCAGGCGGCGGGCGAAGCCGCGCCGCAGCCGGTGGCGGTGTTCGACGGCGAAGGCCACCTGCGCCAACTCGAACAGATCGAACGCGACCTGATCGAACTGGCGATCGACCATTATTCCGGCCACATGTCGGAAGTGGCGCGCCGCCTGGGTATCGGCCGCTCCACCCTCTACCGCAAGCTTCGCGAGTACGGGCTGGAAGAGAAGGCCGCCGCCGAGGGCTAAGTCTTCCGCCGGGCCGCCCGCGTTCACGCTGATTTCAGCACAAAGGCTGCGGCCTGGACTGGCCGAAATCCGTCCTTCCTCTTGCGCGCCCGCGCGTCCTGGGTGCAATTTGCCCCCGAGCGTGATGGGGATTGCAAATGCGCAGGATTTTCGTGGCGGCTGCGGTGCTGGCGATGGCGCTTGGCGCTTCGGGACCGGCGGCGGCGGATGACGACGCCTATAATCAGGCTGGCGACCGGCTGACCGAAGGCCTGTTCCAGGTCACTTACGACAACGTGGTCGAGGGTCAGACCATACGCGGCGGCACCAACTCGCCGTTCATGGTGGCCAATCCCGGAAACGTCGTGGCGTTCATCGCCGGATGCGAACAACGCTGCACACGGATGCAGATCACTTTGCGCGCGGCGGGATTGCCGCCGCTGCGCAGCGAATCCACCACGCAATGGCAGGGATTGTTGATCCTGCAGGTGCCGCAAAGCTACCAGCGCGCGTTGTCGAACTACGAGATCGATTACGACATCGGATGCCCGCGTAGCGATGGTTGCACCATGCGCTGGGTCGCGGTGTCGCGCGGCGCGGCGCCGAGCCTGGAACAGCGCGGCCTGCCGCGCCGTATCACCGAGGCCGAGTGGAACGCGGCGACGCCGCCAGTCGCCGGCGCCAGCCTGCAATGGACGACGTTGCCGACCAGCGAAGATCTCCGCTTCTTCTATCCCGTGCAGCAGTGGCGCAACGGCGCGGAGGGTTCGGCGCGGCTGCAGTGTCTGCTGGTGGACGGCGGGCGCCTGCGCTGCCGCGCGGCGACGGGCGCCAGCCCGGGCTTCGCCGATGCGGCGCTGAAGCTGTCGCCCATCCTGCGTGTCAGCGAGACCGACAGCACCGGCGCATCCATCCGCGGCCGGCAAATCGTCGTGCCGATCCGTTTCCAGCCCGGTAGCTAGGCGGCGGCGCCAGCCGGCCGTGTTGTCGCGGCGCTGAACAAGCCGTCCCGACACGCGTTGTTGGGACATGGCGCCGCTTTCGGAGCACCTAGCTTTCATCACGGGCGCAGAGTCCGGCATCGGCGCGGCCTGCGCGGTGGCGCTGTCACGCGCGGGCGTGGATGTCGCGGTCTGCTATTTTCATGATGTCGCCGGTGCGGACGAAACGGTTCGCCGCGTGCGCGCCGAGGGCGCCAGGGGCGCTGCGATCGCGTGCGACGTGACCGAAGAGGCCTCGGTTGAAGCCGCGTTCGACGCGACCGTCGATGCACTGGGTGCGCCGGACATCCTGATAAACAGCGCCGGTCTCAACCAGTCCGGCGTCGCGGTCGCTGACATGCCGCTGGAGCAGTGGCGCCGGCTCCTCGCGACCGATCTCACCGGCGCTTTCCTCACCAGCCGCCGCTTCGTTCGCGATCTGCGCAAGCGCCGACGCGAGGGACGCATCATCAACATCTCGTCCATCCACGCCGAGGTCGCGCGCGCCGGCGCCGCCGATTACGGCGCGGCCAAGGGCGGCCTACGCAATCTCACCCGCGCTTTGGCGCTCGAATGCGCGCCGCTGCGCATCACCGTGAACGCCATTGACCCCGGCATGATCCTGACGCCCATGAATGCGCGCGCCGAAGAGGATGTTGCCTATAGGGCATCGCTGGAGCGATCGATTCCGCTCGGCCGGGCGGGGCGCGCTGACGAGGTGGCGCAACTCGCGGCTTACCTGGCGTCGCCGGCTGCAGCCTACGTAACGGGGGCGTCGTTCACCATTGATGGCGGGCTCTCGCTCGTCCTGGGACAGGGCGCATGAAGCCAATCGATTTCAACGTCGAAGAGATCACGCCGCTCATCATCGAGGCGGACCACCCGATCAAGGACCGCGACTTTCTCAGTCCCTATGTTTGGGGAGAAGCGGAAGACTATCACATGCTGGTGCGATCGGCTCCGCGGACGTTGAGCGAGACCGGCAACACCGGCGCCATTCATTATGGTGAGAGCCGTGATGGCGTCCGCTTTCACGTGCATGCGGAACCCATCATCGCGCCAAGCTACGAGCTCGACATCGGCGGCTGCGAAGACCCGACGGTCGTCACGTGGCGCGGCCAATACATCGTCTACTATACCGGCGTGGATAAAACGCGCGCCTCGGGCCAGATGCTCTATGCCTCAGGGCCCACACTCGACGCATTGCAGAAGCGCGGCGTTGCATATGCATCTTCGAAGACCGAGGGCAACACCAAGGAAGCGACAATCGAGCGGACGGCGGACGGCCGCTGGCGGCTGTTCTACGAGTTTGCACGCAAGGACGCTTCGCTCGTGGGCTTGGCGCTCGGGGAAGGTGTCGCTGGACCTTGGCATGAGCAGCCGGCCCCGTTCGCGCCCCGTGAAAACAACTGGGACAGCTGGCATCTATCCACCGGTCCGTTGCTTACGAGCGACCCGGACACGCCCGTGATGTTCTATAACGGGGCCACACGCGATGCGCGCTGGCGTATCGGTTGGATCGCGTTCAATCGCGATTGCACCGAAGTGGTGGACCGCTGCATCCAGCCGCTGATCACGCCCCCGCCGCCGAAGCAGCGCAACGATACCGATATCGCTTTCGCGGCGTCTGCGATGGCGCACGGGGAAGACTGCGCGCATCTCTATTTTTCGCGCGCCGATCAGCTCATGTTTCGCGCGGTTATTCGCCGGAGCTAATCTTCTCGCTCTGGCTTAACCGGCCGGTTGCGCCAGCCGAGCGGTTTTTTTGTCGTCAGGCCTTTTCGAGTCTTGCCGCGGGCTTTGGCGGCGATCTCTTTCAGCTTCACGGTCTGCAGGTTCGAGAGCGCCTCTTCCTTGCGGCCCTTGCTCAGATCAGCGAAGGCGGAGCCGTATTTTTCGAGTCGCTTGTCGACTTCGCCCAGGAAGTCCTTCTCCCAGTGCGAGTAGTCGACCTCCCCGCTGCCCGGTTTCACTTCACCGGTGTCTGGATCGATCGTCTCGGCCTGCGCGCCCTTGGCCGCGAGCTTGCGCACAATGCGCAGCGCTTTCCGCGTCGCCTTGGGATCGACCTTGCGGGGCATGATCGGGACTGTAGCGCGAGGGCGGCCCCGATTGAAGGCGGACGGTGGCGCGCCGCAGCGGCGAAACGCCGGCGATGGCGCCGGCGCGCCACAGGATGGGCGCTCAGATTTCCCCGAGCGCGTGCAGATAGAGCTCGCGGATCTGGTCCTGCTCTTCGCGTTCCTGCCGGTCCTGCTTGCGCAAACGCACGACCTGACGAAGCACTTTCGAGTCAAAGCCCATCGCCTTCGCTTCGGCGTAGCTTTCCTTCACGTCGTCGGCGATCGACTTCTTTTCTTCCTCGAGCTTCTCGATCCGCGCCACCAGCTGGCGCAGTTTTTCCTGCGCGCTTTGCGTGAGCGATTGCGTCGCGACGACCGTATCGGTTCCGCCAAAATCCGCAGCAGCCATCCCATCCACCTTCGTTCGAGTTTCGAATCGTTAGGCGACAAGGCTAGCCTTGGGATTCCGCGCTCGCCATCGCGTTGACACGCCGAATCGCTGTCAGCACGAGGTCCGTCCGCAGCCGGTGCGGCATGTGCCCGGCGCCCGGGGCTGTGACTAACTCGGCCGCCGGCAGAATGCCCGCGAGCTTGTGCGCATGACGCTTGGTGGAGACCACATAGTCAGCGTCGGACGCTACGATGATGGTGGGCGCATAAATGTCGGGATAACGCGGCGCCTGCGCGGCGAATTCGGCTTTGGTGGCTGTGACGTCGATGGCGCTCGAGCGAAACGCAAGTGGACGGAAGACCAGACCGACGCCGGCGTCTTCGTAATAGGTCGCCGGCGCATGTGCGGGCCGGAAATTGTTGGCGATGCCAGCTTGGCCGGCGATCGGGCCGACCCACGGCACGATCAGTCCACAGAAGAGATGGCCCAGCACCGGCATGGCCGACAGCCGCGCCCACCACGCATTGTCGCCGTCATAGGTGTTCCCGGCCGGCGCAATCAGGACGAGGCCGCTGACCAGCGCGGGAAAGTCGAGCGCCAGCCGCAACGCGACGGCGCCACCAAGGGAGTGGCCGACCACGATGGCGGGGCCGTCACCGGCCGCGCGCAACACGGCGGCGGCCATTTGCGCCTGCGCCGCCAGCTTATGCGCGCCGCGCCGCGGGCGGGTGGAATGGCCGTAGCCGGGACGATCGAAAGCAATGACGCGATGGTCGGTTGCGAGCGAGTCCGCCAGCGGATGCCAGAGCTCGCGTAGATTGGCGCTGGCGCCGTGGATCAGCAGCACGCGTTGTGCGCGCGTGGGCCCGGCTTCCAGCACATGCAAGCGCGCGCCCTCGGCTTCAATGAAGCGCCCCTCCGCCGGCCACCGGGCTTCGGCGCGGCGTGCGTAGGCGCGTGCGTTCAGGTGGAGCAGCAAACCCGCGACCACCGCCGCGAGCGCGGCGGCGGCCAGCCACGCGATCACGCGTCGCGTCCGTCGACGCGTGGTTCAAGCCGGCGCACGCCCTGGCGCGCGGCCTCGTAATGCGGATGTACAGCGAGCGCGGCGCGGAAGGCTTCAAGCGCCGGGCGGTCCTGGCCGATCTCTTCGTAGATAATGCCGAGCCCGGTGAGGGCGCCGAAATGACGCGGCTCGCGCTTCAGCGTCTCCTGGATCGCAGTGATCGCGCCCGAATAATCGTGGGCCTCATAGGCCAGATTGGCGCGCCGGCTCCAAGGCTCGGCATAGTCCGGGGCGAGTTCGCTGGCCTGATCGAGAAAGCGGAGCGCCAGTTCGGGGTCGCCCGCGGCCTTGGCGGCGTTGGCCCGCTCCAGCAGGATGTCCACGGTCGGCGAGCCGCTGTCGGACCAGCGCTGCCAAATCTCGGCCTCGACCCGGGCGGCGGTGGCGTCGTCGGGGGCGCTGGCGAGTTGTTCGAACAGGGCGTCCAGTTCCGGGTCAGCCGGGCGGCGCGCGTTGGCGCCCAGGCCGCAGGCGGCCAGCGTGAAGGCGGCAGCAATGAGAACGAAGAAACGGCGGCGCATCGCGACCTGACTCGCGTCCATATTACCCGAGATTCAGCTTTCCCGCGAGGGGAGGCGCGCCGTGGTTGACCTGAAATTGGGGCCTAAATCAGCCCTGCTTGGCCTTATAGCGCGGATCAACCTTGTTGATCACGTAGACCCGGCCCTTCCGGCGCACGACCCGGCACGCCCGATGGCGGGCTTTCAGCGACTTGAGGGAGCTCTTGACTTTCATTGCCGAAATTTCCGGGTCGAAAATGGAAGCGGGGTGGATAAGGGCCCGCCAGCGGAAAGTCAACGGAAGCGGTCGGGTATTCATCCCCCAATCAGGCCGCTTTCACGATCCTTGCAGGCCGAACCCGGTTCGGGGTCACGCTGTGGCCAAAGTTAAGCGTTTTGAGCCACCCATGCCGGCTCTACGCTTTGATTCCCGCTTTGCTTTCCCGGGGGGAAGAATGACGCGAGCAGTGTTTGTGGCGGCGGTCCTCTCGCTGACGATCGCCTGCGGGCAATCGTCGGTGTTTGCGCAGCCGACCCCCGAACCGCCGACGTTCACGTCCTCAGGCGACGCAGGCTTCGACGCCTGGCGCGACGATTTCGCGCGCCGGGCCGTCGCGCGCGGGCGCGACCCGGCGGTGCTGGGACGTCTGCTCTCGGGACTGCGCCCCGATCCGAGCATCGTTGAACTGGACCAGCGCCAGCCGGAATTCGTGAGCCCGGTCTGGGACTACGTGACCAACCGGGTCACCGACCGGCGCATCTCCGCAGGTCAGCAAATGAAGGCGCAGCTCGGCGACACGCTGTCGGCCATCGAGCAGCGCTACGGCGTCGACAGCGACATCGTGCTCGGGATCTGGGCGCTCGAAAGCAATTTCGGCGACGCGCCGCTGAACTATGACGCCGCCGCCTCGCTCTCGACGCTGGCGTTCGAGGGCCGCCGCCGCGCGCAATTCGAGACCTATCTCATGGCGCTCGCCGAAATGGTGGAGAGCGGTCTGGCCGATCAGACGCAATTGCGTTCGTCATGGGCCGGCGCGCTTGGCCAGCCGCAATTCATGCCGGACGTCTATCTGACGACGGCGGTCGATTGGGACGGCGACGGGCATCGCGACATCTGGAACAATCAGGCCGACGTCGCCGCGTCGATCGCGCATTATCTGCAGGATCGCGGTTGGCAGCGTGGCCAGCCCGTATTCGACGAAGTGACGTTGCCCGCGGGCTTCGATCACGCGCTCGCCGACGGCGCCGCGCGCAGCGTCGCCGATTGGGATGCGCGCGGCGTCCGCCGCATCGACGGTCAGCCGTGGCGCGCGGAAGACCGCGGCCTGCAATCGCAGCTCTTTCTGCCGGCGGGCGCGCAGGGGCCGGCGCTTATTCTGCATCCGAACTTCGCGGTGATCCGCCGCTACAACAACTCGGACCGCTACGCGCTCGTCGTGGCGCTGCTGGCGCGCGGCTTCGAGGGGCGCAGCGGTCTCCAGACCGCATGGCCGCGCCACATCGGCTCGCTCAATCGCGAACAGACGCTCGAACTGCAGACGCTCTTGAATAGCCTCGGCTACGACGCGGGCCCCGCGGATGGGCTTTTCGGTTCCGGCACGCGCCGCGCTGTGCGGGCCTTTCAGACCGATCGCGGTCAGGCGGCGGATGGCTTTCCGACTTCGGCGCTGCTTGATGCGGTGCGCGAGCGCGCCGGCGTCAGGCCCGAGCCGCCGCCGGCGCCGCGCGCACTCGACAGCCGCGGCATTCGCGAATTGCAGCGTCTGCTGACGCGTCTGGGCTATCATCCCGGCCGCGCCGACGGCCGCATTGGCCCAGCGACGCGCGAAGCCATCCGCAGATTCGAGCGCCGGCAAGGCATGGAAGTGCGCGGGCGCGCGACCGACGTCGTGCTGCGGGCGGCGCGAGATGCTGCGGGCTAGAGCTGGATTATGGACGGCTAAGGCGTACCCGTTTCGGGCGGCGCCTCTATCGGCGTGCTGCGCAGCCGCCGGCTCACGAACACGAACACCCACATTGCGGCCAGCAGCGCGATGGTGATGTAGAGCGGCCAATTCATGCCCAAGCGTTCGTAGACGACGCCGCCGATGATGGGTGAGAACACGAAGCCGGAGCCGTTGGCGGCGACCACCAAGCCCGCCGCGGCGCCTTGTTCGTGCGGCTCGACCGCAACGGATGCGCCGCCGGTGAAGCCTGGGCGCGCAAGCCCTGCGCCGAGACCCTGTATCACTTGCGAGACGAGCAGGAATTCCAAATTTACGGCGAGCACCTGCAGCGCCACGCCGACGGCCAGCAAGGCTGCGCCCCACAGCATGAAGGCGCGGCCGCTGAGCGAGAGACGCGGAATGATGATGAGCTGAGTGGCGAGCAGCGCCAGCGCGTTGGCCATGAAGCCGGCGGCGATGAATTGTGTGCCGTGCGCGCCTGAGACATTGAGCCGGTCCATGGTGAAGAGGCCGAACACCTGCACGGTCACGCCCGCGACGATGGAAAGCGCGAAGCCGTAGATGAGGTAGCCGGACAGCCGCCGGTCGGTAATGAGCGCGAGAGAGTCTGCAAAGCTCGCGCGCTGGCGCGATGATTGCGGCGCGGTGCGCTCGGGCAGGAAGCTGATGATGGCGATCGAGGCGGCGAGAGCGAAGCCCGCCACCAGCCAAATCGGAAACACGAAGCCGAACTGGCCCGCGAGCCATGAGCAAAGGCCCGGGCTGAAGGCTTGGCCGACCGCAAATGCCGAGCTCAGTCCCGCCAATTGCGCCGTGCGCTCGAACGCGCTGGTGCGATCGGCGATGTAGGCCTGCGCGGATGGGCTCGAAGCCGAGCCGAAGGCGCCGAAGATGGAACGCGCCAGCACCAGGGTGATGAACAGGTTGGAGCCGCTCAGCACGCCGTTGAGGCCGAGCGTCACGCCCGTGCCGAACGACGCCATCGAGACCGCGTAAGCCAAGAGCCCAAATGCGATCACCGGCTTGCGCCCGAGCGATTGCGAAAGCCGGCCCCAGTACGGGCTCGTGAACACCCAGAGCAGCGCCGAGAGCGAGAAGATCCAGCCGACGCTGGCGTCGGCCAGATGCATCTGGCGCACCAGCGGCGGGGCGACCGACAAGAGCATCGAATTGCCCGCGCCGATGACGAGCATGCAGACCCAAAGCAGACGGAACTGGCGATTGCGGCCGATTGGGGCGTTCGCGGCCGCAGCCGGCCCGGCAAGCGGCTCTGGGGAGGGTGAGTCTGGCATTGAAGCGGGCTTAGCTACGTCCGAAGACGGCGCGCGTCCAAGGCTTCACGGAAAATTTCTTCGCGGACGATGCACACCCGCCCTGAAACCGGAGAGAGTTGGCGCCGACGATGTCATGCGTGCGTCGCCCGGCGCGCCCGCCGCTGCGTCACAGGCCTAATTGGCGTGCGGCGAGGTCGCGCATGATCTCTTCGGAACCGCCGCCGATGGCGTTGACCCGGACCTCGCGGTAGATGCGCTCGACGCGACCGCCGCGCATGTAGCCGCCGCCACCCAGGATTTGCATCGCCTCGCGCGCGCAGAATTCCAGCGTCTCCGTCGCCTGCACCTTCAGGAGGCAGAGATCCGCCACCGGCGTTTCACCGTTTTGCACGCGCCAGGCGCAGTGTTCGAGGTAGGCGGTCGTCGCATTCACGCGCTGCACCATTTGCGCGATCTTGTGGCGGATCACCTGATGGTCTGCGAGACGTTTGCCGAAGGTCTTGCGCTGTTGCGCCCACGCGGCCGCTTCTTCGATGCAGACGCGCGAAAGCGCGGTGGCGCCCGAGGCCATGCCGAGGCGCTCGCCGTTGAAGTTGGCCATGATGCCGGCAAAGCCCTGGTCCTCGGCGCCGATGAGATTGGCGGCCGGAACTTCGACGTCATCGAAGAAGAGCGACGCCGTATCGGAGGCCCACCAGCCTTGCTTCTTCAACGGCGTGCGGGTGAAGCCCTTTGCCTCCGCTTCGATAAGCAGAAGCGAAACGCCGCCTGCGCCGTCACCGCCGGTGCGCACGGCGGTGGTGAAGAAGTGCGAGGTCATGCCGCCCGTGATGTAGGTCTTGGCGCCGTTGACGACGTAAACGTCGCCGCGCTTCTCGGCGCGAGTCGTGATGCTCGCAACGTCCGAGCCGGCGTCGGGCTCGGTGATGGCGAGGCTGATCTGCTTCTCGCCTTTGAGCACAGCCGGCGCGATGCGCGCTTTCATCTCGTCAGAGCCGCGCGCCAGGATCGGGGGAAGCCCGATGCCGTGCACCATCAGCGCCGCCGTCACGCCGCCGGCGCCGATGCGCGCCAGTTCTTCGGAGGTGACGATGCCATGGAAGCGGTCGTAGCCCTCGCGCCAGCCCCCGTACGCCTCCGGATAGCCGGCGCCCAGGAGTCCGAACGCGCCCGCCTTCAGAAAAACGTCCCGCGGCACCGCGCCAGCCTCATCCCATGCCGTAGCGAAAGGCATGAGTTCGCGCTCGACGAATTTGCGCAAGGCGTCGCGCCATTGCCGGTGCGTGTCGCCCAGAAAAGGCGAGGGCGGACGAAGAGCGTCGAAGCCGAGGGGCATGGGGCCAATCCTTATGCGTGCATTATTAGGCAAATTGGCCGTCAACCGAAACGGCGCGTTAAGCGCGATCGGTCATAAGCCCAAGGTTCAGCGGCTCTACTGGTAAACGCGCGTTATCCATGTTTCCGATTATCGGCCTCGTTGTGGTGTTTGCGATGGTGTTCGGCGGCTTCGTGCTCGCCGGCGGCCACTTCGAAGTCATCGTCGAAGCCGCGCCGATGGAATTCATGATGATCTTCGGCGCCGCGGTCGGCGCGCTCATCATCTCCAACGACATGCACGGCTTGAAGAGCGTGGTGGGCGGCTTCGGCGCGGTGCTGAAGGGTCCCAAGTGGGGCAAGAAGGATTATGGCGATCTGCTCGCGCTGCTCTTCCAGCTCACCAAGCTGATGAAGACGAAGGGCGTCGTGGCGCTCGAAGCGCACATCGAAAAGCCGGACGAGAGCCCGATCTTCCAGAAGTACCCGAAGCTCTGCAAAGACCACTTCGTGGTCGACTTCATCTGCGACACGCTACGCATGATGACCATGAACCTCGACGATCCGCACCAGGTCGAGGATGCGATGGAAAAGCAGATCGAGAAGCACCATCACGAAGCGATGCATCCCGCGCACGCGCTGCAAGGCATGGCCGACGGCCTGCCGGCGCTCGGCATCGTCGCGGCCGTGCTGGGCATCGTCAAAACCATGGGCGCCATCAACGAGCCGCCGGAGATTCTGGGCCTCATGATCGGCAAGGCGCTGGTGGGAACTTTCTTGGGCGTGTTCCTCGCCTACGGCATAGTCGGACCGATGGCGTCGCGCTTGAACGCGGTCATCGAGCACGACGCGCAATTCTATAAGATTATCCGCGACGTGCTGGTGGCCCACCTGCACGGCAACGCCGCGCAGATTTCGGTTGAGATCGGGCGCGGTTCGGTGCCCTCAAGCCTGCAGCCGTCGTTCGCGCAACTCGAAGAAGCGTTGGCAGCCGCCGTCGAAGGCTGACAAGTCTGACTCAGGGCTATGCAAAAATGGATAGAGCGGCGCCCGCGAGGCGCTTGCCATCCTGGTTAATCCTTGGCATGGACTCGCGAGCGTTGAGCGGAACTCGACGCTGAGACGAGGGGTAAGAACCTATGACGAAGTTCCAAATGGGCCTGGCGGCCGCCGCCGCGGCCGTTCTCGCCTTCGGCGTCGCTGCTTGCGGCAACACGGCGACGACGACCGAAGATCGACGGACACGGCGACGACGACCGACACCGCGACGTCGACGGCCACCACCACGCCGTAAGCCGGTTACGCAACTGGTTTAGCGACGAGCCGCTCGAAAGAGCGGCTCGTTTGCTTTTGGGGCCATTGTCTTCGCCAGCGTGGTCCTGGAAGTTCGGGCGATGCCGCGCTTGCCGCCGTCTCCTACGCTCGCATGGAGCGATCAGGGCGTTCCGCGCGCGTCCGCGTTCGACGACGTTTACTTTTCGCGCGAAGGCGGGCTTGCGGAGTCCGATGCTGTGTTTCTCGCTGGCTGCGGCCTGCCGGAAGCCTGGCGTGACAAGGATCGTTTCAGAATTTGCGAGCTCGGTTTCGGCTCGGGCCTGAACGTTCTCGCGGCATGGCGCGCTTGGCGGCGGACGCGCAAGCCACATGCATATCTGCATATCTATTCGATCGAGGCATTCCCTCTCGCAAAGGCTGACGCTGCGCGCGCGCTGGCTGCATTTCCTGAAGTGGCCGATCTCTCCGCTGCGCTGCTGGCGCGCTGGCCCGTGCGTGCGTTTGCGCCGCAGCGGCTGTGGTTCGACGACGACGGCTTCGCGCTGACGCTGCTGACGGGGGAGGCGGCGCAAGTTCTTTCGCAAATGGAAGGGACGTTCGACGCCTGGTTTCTGGACGGCTTCGCGCCCGCGCGGAACGACGCGATGTGGAGCGAGGAAATCTTCCGCGACGTGGCGCGCCTCAGCGCGCCAGGCGCGCGGGTGGCGACATTCACCGTCGCGGGCCACGTGCGTCGAGGATTGGAGCGGGTCGGCTTCGCGATCGAGCGGAAGCCGGGATTCGGCTCGAAGCGCGAGCGACTCGAGGCGACTCTCGGACCGGCGGCGCCTTCGTCGGCAACACCGGTGCTGGCCGGCGAGGGCGCCGGCGGTCCGAGACGGCGCGTCGCCGTCATCGGCGCTGGCATTGCGGGTGCGGCATGTGCGCACGCGCTGGCGAAAAGGCATGTCGAAACGGTGGTGCTGGACGAGGCGTTGGCCCTAGGGGCCGGCGCCAGCGGCAATCCGGTCGGGCTCGTCATGCCGCGGCTCGATCGCGGCGGCGCGCTGAGCGAAGTGTTTCTGGCGGCGTATTTGGACGCGGTGGCGACTTACGTGCGGCTGGGCGTGCTCAATGCCTGCGGTGTGGAAGAGCGGGCGGAGATGCGGCGCGCGGGGGCGCTGCGCGATCTGTTGAACGATCCGCCGCTTCCCGAAGATTGGTTCAGGCCGGAAGGCGAGAGTGCACTACATGTGCGCGCCGGAACGGTGCCGCCCGTGCGGGCGATCGAAGCGCTCCTTGGCGAGACGCCGGTGCAGTTCGAAGCCGGCGTGACGGCGCTCGAACGTGCCGACGACGGGTGGATACTGCGCGCTGAAGATGGACGCGCCATGTTGAAGGCGGACGCCGTGGTGCTTGCATGCGGCGCGGCGTTGCGTGCGTTCGAGCCGGCGGGATTTCTGCCGATTGCGCTCTCGCGTGGACAGATTGAATGGGGGAAGGGCCCGCCGCCGGCGCACGCCATCACCCGTGGGAGCTACGTGGCGCCATTCGACGGCGGCGTGTTGTTTGGCGCGACGTTCGATGCGCTTGAGTCGACGTCGGGATTGGCCGGTGAAGCGCCGGCAGCCCGAGCGGATCGCGCTCGCAATCTTGAAGCGCTGGCGAAACTCGCGCCCGAGATTGCGGCAGGCGTCGAAGTCAGCGCGCTCGCTTCGCGCGCATCGCTACGCGCAACTACGCCGGATCGCGCGCCGATCCTGGGCGCGCTCACGGATGCGCAAGCATGGTTAGCGGCGAACGCGGGCGTCGCGCACGGCGCGGCGCCGGTGTCCGATCCGACGTTGCCCGGCATTTACGTTATCGGCGGTCTGGGCGCGCGCGGCTTAACTTTGGCGCCGCTGCTGGGCGAGGAAATCGCTTCGAAAATCTGCGGCGATCCGCCTCTTCTGTCGAAAAATGCGCGCGCTGCGATTAATCCGGCCCGCTTCCTGCATCGGGCGCTCAAACGGAATTAACGGATCGTTTGGGTTAATCGACATGGCCTTCGACGGCGCGCCAGCGACAGCGGCAGTGGACTTTCTCGACATTGAATTCAGCGGCGTTGATCTTGAGATGGCGCTCGATCGCATCGCGGTGCGCGCCAGCCTGAATCTGCCGTTCGCGTACGTTGCGACGCCGAACGTCGATCATGTGGTGAGCCTCGCGCGCGATGCGGGCCGGCGCCCGCTCTACGACGCGGCGTGGCTGACGCTGAACGACAGCTGCGTGCTGCGTTCGCTGGCTGCGCGCGCCGGGCTGGATCTTCCGGTGGCGACCGGCGCGGATCTGGCCGAGCGTCTGCTGGAGCGCGTGATCGATCGCCATGAGCCGATTACCGTGATCGGCGGCGACACCAAATCGATCGCTGAGCTCAAGCGCCGCTACGGCCTGACCGACGTGCGCTGGCATTGCCCGCCGATGGGGCTGAAGAATAACCCGGACGCCATCGTGGCCGCCGCCGACTTCGCGGCGCTGCAGGGCGCACGTTTCACGTTCATTTGCGTGGGCGCGCCGCAGCAAGAATTGATCGCCTACGCCATGCGCCGCCGCGGCGACGCGACCGGCGTGGGACTTTGCGTGGGCGCGGCCCTCGACTTTCTGTCCGGCCGCGCCAACCGCGCCCCGCAATGGATGCGCGATCTCGGCGTCGAATGGCTGCACCGGCTGGTAAGCCAGCCTCGCCGCATGTGGCGGCGCTACCTGGTCGACGGCCCGGCGGTGTTTTCCCTGTTTTCGGCATGGCGCGCTTCGATGGCGGCGTGAAGTTCGGCCTGGCGCTTGGCGTCGAGGGGATAATTGCGCAACGTCAGCGTGCCCAGCAGGCAGAGCACGATGGGCACGCCGATGAACATGATCGTCAACGCATCGAGCGCCTGGGCGGAGTTTTCCGCGCCTGCGGCCGGGTGAAAGCCGACCAATCCGAGTACGCCAAGCGCGAGCGGCCCGGAGGCAACCCCCACCTTTGACGTCGTCAGCAGCAAGCCAAAGAAGAGGCCGGAGCGGCGCGTCCCTGTCGTCAGCTCGTCTTCGTCCACCACGTCGGCCATCAGCGAGCGCGTCAGCAGCACGCCGCCGCCGTTCGCCATACCCGCCGCGACCATGAACGGCGCGGCGATCATGAACTCATGTGGAGGCAACACCATCAGCAGCGCCGTGGTCGCGGCGGTGTAGATGAACGCGCCTTGCAGGGCGCGATGCTTGCCGAAACGCTGCGCCGCCAGCCACCAGACCGGAACGCCCAAGAGCGCTGAGGCGAAATAGATCGCCAGCAGCGTCTGCGATTCCCGCTCAAACCCCAGAACGAACTGAAAGTAGAACAGGAAAAGCGCGCCGGACACGCCCTGCGCCACGCCCAGCAGGAAATCCGGCAGCAGCACGCGTTGGGCGGCGCGGCTCTCGAACAACGTCTTGATCGTGTCTCTGAGCGTCAGGTGCTGCTGCGCCGGCCCCTTTGCTTCGGGCACGATCGCCACGGTCAGCAGCGTCGCGATCGGCAACAGCAGGATCATCGTCCAGCCCATGGCCGCAACAGCGGCCGCATCGCGGCCTGGCCCTTCGTGCGTCTGCGCCACGTAGCCCGCGATCCCGAGCATCAGGACTTGCCCGATGGCGCTCGCGATCTGCACAGCGCCCAAGACGCGCGTGCGACCGTGATAAGTAGGGATGAGTTCGCCGGCCCACCCGAGATGCGCTAGCATCATTGAGGCGTAGACAAGATAGAGCAGAAACACGGCGGCGGCAGCGATTGCGACCGACACGCCGGGCCAGAGGCCGATGAAAATGAACCAGATCAGCGCCATCAGCGGCGCGCACGAGACTGTCAGCCAAAACCGCCGCCGCCCCCAGGGATGCTCGGTGCGGTCCTGAAAGCTGCCGATGCTCGGATCGATGACGATGTCAGCCAGCCGCACGCAAAAGAAAATCGCAGACACCGTGACGAGCGGAATGCCGAGATGCGAGGCGAAATAGGGTGGGATGAAAATGATCGTCGGCAGCGACAGCGCCAGCAGCGGTGCGGCGGGAGCGGCGAAGGCTGCGATGTCCCACCCGGAGACTTTGCGCTCGTTGCGGCTCATGCGCCGCGCACGGTTTTGGTGAGTTGAGGCAGGAGTTTTTCGTTGCCGGCGACGACGGCGCCGGTTTTCAGGAAATCGCCGCCGTCGAGTTCTTTCACCAGGCCGCCCGCCTCACGCACGATGACCGCGCCCGCGGCGACATCCCACGGCGACAGATTGCGCTCCCAGAAGCCGTCAAAGCGGCCGGCGGCGACGTAGCAAAGGTCGAGTGACGCGGCGCCCCAGCGCCGCACGCCGGCCGAAACCGCCATCACGCGTTCCATCTCCCTCAGAAATACCTCGTGGCCGGGACGGCCGACCCACGGCGACCCGGTGGCGAACACCGCCTCCTTCATGTCGTTGCGGGCGGCGACGCGGATGCGCTTGTCGTTCAGGAATGCGCCGACGCCTTTCTCGGCCCAGAAGAGTTCGTCGCGGATCACATTGTATACGACGCCGGCGATCAGAACGCCCTCGCGTTCGAGCGCGATCGAGATGGCGAAGTGCGGCAGGCCGTGCAGGAAGTTCAACGTGCCGTCGAGCGGGTCGACGATCCAGCGGTTGGTCTTGTCGGTGCCTTCGACGTTGCCGCGCTCTTCCATCAGAAAGCCGTAGCCGGGGCGAACGCGCGACAATTCTTCGAACAGCGTCTGCTCGGCTTTATGGTCGGCGGACGAGACGAAGTCGGCGGGGCCCTTGCGTGAAACCTGCAAATTCTCCACTTCGCCGAAATCGCGCACGAGTGAGCGCGAGGCCTTGCGCGCGGCGGCGATCATGACGGTGAGCAGGGGGGAGGTCTGAGGCATGGGCTGAACGGGTGGTGCTATCAGCGGGCGCCTGGGGCGGCAAGGGCGCGCGCCTGTTCCAGGATAGCGCGGGCCGCCCATACGCCGGTGGCGAAGCAAGCTTGCAGCAAGTAGCCGCCGGTCGGGGCTTCCCAGTCCAGCATCTCTCCCGCCACGTAAACGTTTGGGATGGCGCGGAGCTGGAGGGTTGCGTCCACTGCATCCCAGCGCACGCCGCCTGCGGTTGAGATCGCGCGATCGAGGCCGCGCGGCGCGGCGAGCGTGAGCGGGACAGCCTTGATGAGCCGCGCAAGCGCATGCGGCTCGGTCGGCGGCTTGCCGTTTTCGCGCAGCAAGCTGATGGCGAGCGGCGACAGGTTCAGCTGTTTGCGCAGCGTGGACGCAAGTGATCCGCCGCGCTTGGCGTCGGCGAGTTTGACTTCCAAATCCGCGTGCGTGTTGCGCGGCCGCAAGTCGATTTCGATCTGCGCAGGCGCCGCGTCGCGCAGCGGCGCGGAGAGCGCGTAGAGTGCGCCGCCTTCGAGCCCGTAATCGGTGACGATCATTTCGCCGTGGACGATTTCATCGCCAAACCTGATCGCGACGTTTTTCAACGGCTCGCCGGCAAAGCGGCGCATCGGTTCGCTCCACGCAACGTTGAAGCCGACGTTTGATGGCTTGAATGGCGCAAGCCCGACGCCGCGCGTGGCGAGGATGTCGCGCCAGCCGCCGTCGGAGCCGAGCTTCGGCCAGCTTGCGCCACCGAGTGCGAGCAAGACGGCGCAGTGATGCTGGGGTGGCGATGATGCGAAGGTCAGCGCGCCTTCTTCGTCCCAGCCTGTCCATTGCGTGCTGGGTTGAAACTCCACGCCCTGATCCCGCAAGCGCCCCAGCATCGCACGCAGCAGCGGCGACGCTTTCATCGCCTTGGGAAATACGCGACCGCTTGAGCCGATGAACGTCTCCGCGCCGAGGCCGTTTGCCCACCCAACGAGATCGTCGGGCGTGAACGCTTTGAGGATTGGCTCAAGTTGCGGCGCCGTCTCACGGTAGCGCGTGACGAAGCGCTCGAACGGCTCGGAGTGGGTCAGATTAAGTCCGCCGCGGCCCGCCATCAGCAGCTTGCGGCCGACGCTCTGCATACGCTCATAGACCACTACGCGCTGGCCGGCGGCGCTCAGAATATCCGCCGCCATCAGTCCCGCCGGTCCGCCGCCGATGACGGCGACGGAGTCACTCATGCGCGTGGCTGACCGCTTCGATCTTGTTGCCGTCCGGATCGCGCACGAAGGCGCCGTAATAATCCGGATGATACTCGACCCGGAGGCCCGGGCGGCCATCTTCGATGCCGCCTTGGTCGAGCGCGGCGAGGAAAAAGGCGTCGACCTGTTCGCGTTTTTCGGCGCGGAAGGCGATATGGACGCCGTTACCTTGCGTCGCGGGCTGGCCGTTGATCGGATGTTGAATCCAGAAGCTGGGCTTTGCGTCCGTGCCGTAGCCGACGCCCACGAGTTGGCCGCCGATCTCCACCGGATAGACCGCGCGCATCCCGAGCGGCGCCAACGCCGCGTCGTAAAACGCCTTCGACCGCCGCACGTTGGAGACGCCGACGGAGATGTGATCGATGGACATCAGGCGTGCTCCTCTTGGCGCCAGCGCGCGAACCAATCCACGGTGCGCGTCAGCGCGAGTTTGGCTGCGTCGGCGTTGTAGTCGTGACTGCCTTCGCGGCAGAAGCCGTGTCCGGCGTCATAGAGATAGAGAGGCGAGTCCGGCGCCGCTAGGCGTACGCGCTCGACATTATCGGCCGGGATCGAGGGATCGCGCGCGCCGTAATGGAGCATGACCGGCGCCTTGGGCGTGTTTTGGGTAAGGTCCGCAATCAGGCGGCCGTAGAAGCACGAAACCGCCGAAACGCCCGAACACTGCGCCGCCGCCATCCAGCTCACTGCGCCGCCGTAGCAGAAGCCGGTGACGTAGCAGGGCTTCGGCAGCGCATCGATGGCCGCCTGCACGTCGCCCATGACTTGCGTCCAGGGCGAACTCATCACGCCCTTGATGCCTTTCTGGATTCCCTCCTGATCGTGACCGGCCTGGAAGTTGGCTTCGATGCGGTCGAACAGCGAGGGCGCGATGACGTCGTATCCCGCATCTGCGAAGTAAGCGCTCATCGCTTCGATATGCGGCGTGATGCCGAAAATCTCCTGGATCACCACGACGCCGCCGATCGCCTTGCCGGACGATGCGCGCACTCTGTGCGCCGAAATCCCAAAGCCGTCGGTCTTGTTGGTGAGCGTGATTTTCTCTGCCATGTCCGTTTCCGTCGCATACTCGCGCGCCTGCGTCGAGCGGCAGCCAAGCTCTCAAGAAGTTGAGCGGAATGTCACTGGCGAGCTGCGCCGGTTCGGCTCATGCTTTCCGTCGCGATGATTTCGCTTTGGCGGCTCTGGGTATGTGCGGGGACGGCGTGGCTCGCGCTTGGCGCGGCTGCGGCTGCGGAATGCTTCTATCCGCCTGAGCCCAGCCCAACTTTAGCGAGCGCCGAGGAAGTTTCCGGGCGCACCTGGACCGATAATTTCGGACGCATGGTCGCGGGCGTCACCGTGAACGGGCGAGGGCCCTATCGCTTCATCGTCGACACCGGCGCCAACCGGTCGGTGATCTCCGCGGGCCTGGCCGCCGAACTGGGGCTCGTCTCCCATGGCGCCGGCGAAGTGCACTCCGTGCACGGCGTGACGACCGCGCCCCTCGTGCGCGTGGAGCGCCTGCAGTACGGCGACATGCAGTTGCAGAATGAGGAATTGCCGCTGCTGCAAGGCGCCGTGTTGGCGGGCGAAGCGGGACTGCTCGGCACCGACGGCATGCGCGATCTGCGGCTGCGGATGGATTTCGAACGCCATTGCATCGAGCTGACGCCGTCGAGGAATGCGCGGCGTTTGCGCGGCTGGGCGGCGATCCGAGGCGAACTTCATTTTGGGCACCTGGTGGTGGTGCGCGGTTCTATCAACGGCCTCCATGTGAACCTGCTGCTGGACACGGGGTCGGATTCCTCTCTCGCCAACCCTGCGCTTCGCGACGCCCTCAACGCGCGTATTCGCACCGACCGGTCGCGCATCGATTACGCCATCGCCTATACGGCGGGCCGGCCAGTCGTGCTCGAGAATTCAATCCTGCTGCCGCGCTTCAATATGGGCGAGCTGGAGGTGCGCAACGTCACCGCCTATGTCGGCGACTTTCATATCTTCCGGCTCTGGAACCTGGTGGATGAGCCGACCCTGCTGATCGGCATGGACGTGCTGACGCAAGCGCGCGGGCTTGCCATCGATTACGGGCGCGGCGCGGTCTATCTTCATATTCGCGACGATCTAGATTTCGGCACGCGGCTGTTGAACTAGATCCGCTCGCGCGGGCCGTCGTGGAACAGGCGCCCGCGCTCGGTGAGCAGCACGCAGAGCAAGGTGGCGAGGCCAACGCCGACGAGCCCGATCGCAAACGGAAGCGGCGTGCCGTCGAAGGCGCGCGCAATGAGCCCGCCGATTATGGCGCCGCCGGTGGCGGTGACTGCGCCGTACAGCGCGGATGCGGAACCGGCGATGCGGCCCATGGGCTCCATGGCGAGTGCGCTGAAGTTCGAGGAGATGAGCCCGAACATCGAGAACGTCACCGACAGCAGCACGATGAACATCCAGAAGTTCGCCCATCCCGCAGCCACCGCGATCGCCAGCAACGCCGCCGAGAGCGTGAAGGCGATGATCATGGTGTGCGATATCCGGCGCATGCCATGACGGACGACGAAGCGTGAATTCAGGAAAGTGCCGGCAGAGATGGCGATCGCCACCGAGCCGAAGGCCAGCGGAAACGCCGCGCCCAGACGATAGACGTCGACATAAAGCTGTTCGGAGGAGGTGATGTAGCCGAACAGGCATGCGGTCAGAAATAGGGTCGCGCTCATGTAGCCGACGAATTGGCATTGCCGGAAGGCCGCGAGATAGTTGGCGGTGATGGTGCTCACGTTAAATTGCGCGCGGTTTTCAGGCTTCAGCGTTTCGGGCAGGCGCAGCAAAGTCCAGGCGAGCACCAGCCCGGCATAGATCAAGAGCGCGCCGAAAATCCAGCGCCACGGCGCCACGAAGAGGATGAGCTGGCCGATCCCCGGCGCGATGATCGGCACGATCATGAACACCGTCATCGCCATCGACATGACCTGCGCCATGCGCCGTCCTTCGGTCAGGTCGCGCACGACGGCGGTGGAGATGACGCGCGTCGCCGCCGCGCCGATGCCTTGCAGCGCGCGGGCGGCGAGGAAGAGCGGGAAGCTCGGTGCGATGACGCAGAGCACCGAGCCGGTCACGTAAATTCCCAGCGCCCAGATCAGCACACTGCGGCGGCCGAAGGCGTCCGCGAGCGGGCCGTAGACGAGCTGTGAAACGCCGAACAGAGCGACGTAGCAAACGACCACGAGCTGACGGTCGTTGTCATTGGCGAGATGGAAGCTCGCGCCAATTTGCGGAAGGGCGGGCAGCATCACGTCGATGGCGAGCGCGTTGAGCGCTGAAAGCGCGGCCACCATCGCCACCAGTTCGGGCGTGGACAGAGCCTTGGGCGCCGCCGATGCGTCCGTCTTCACCGCTCCAGCTCCGAGCCGAACAGCGCAATCATGGCGCGCCGCGCCGCGGGCGCCACCATGGAATTGTGTTCCTTGCCGACGATAAGCGCGTGCGAAACCTGGATGTCGGCGTGGCCGGAGAGGAGCGTCGAATAGCGCAACACGTCGTTGGCCATCGCGCTCCGGCCCTCGCCGCGCGGCGTGTCGGCGGCGAGAACGACTTGGCGCGGTTCCGGCGCCGGTTCGAGCGCGACGTTGAAGATCTTGCCGTCATCGAACCAGAGCGCTGGACTCATGACGATGGCGCTGTCGAAGAGGTCGGGTGCGCGCGCGAGTGCGTAGGCGGTGAAGAGGCCGGCGTAAGAATGACCGGCGAGCGTGCGCTGCGCGCCTTGGATCGGCAGGTTCGCTTCGGCGTGGGGGATGATCTCGTTGCGCAGCACCGTCAGGAACGCGTCGGCGCCGCCGGTCTTGCCCGGCGTGCGGCCGAAGGCGGGCGTGAAGTCGTGCTTCCGCAGATCGCCGGTGTTGAGAATGTCGCCATAGCCGATGCCGACGATTACGAACGGCTGGATGCGGCGCTCTTCGACGAGCTTGTCCTCGATCTCCGCAAACGTCGGCAGCCAGGCCGCGCCGTCGAGCAGATAAAGTGCAGGACAACCGCCGCCGCGACATTGCTCAGGTACGTGCGTGTAGAGCACATAGTCGACGCCGTTCGAGCCGTGCAGCGGCTCAAGCGTGTGCCGGCGCGGCCAGACCACCATCGCAACAGCAGCGACCAGGAGCGCAAGCGCGGCCGCTGCGGCGAGGAGCCATGGCCTACGCATTGAATCTGAAATGCATCACGTCGCCTTCGCGCACGACGTAGTCCTTGCCTTCGAGCCGCATCTTGCCGGCTTCCTTGGCGCCCTGTTCGCCGTTGAACTTGACGAAGTCCTCAAAGGCGATGGTTTCGGCGCGGATGAAGCCCTTTTCGAAATCGCCATGGATGACGCCTGCGGCTTGCGGCGCGGTCCAGCCTTTCTCAATCGTCCAGGCGCGCGCTTCCTTCGGCCCCACGGTGAAGTAGGTCTGCAGACCGAGCAGATCGTAGCCGGCGTGGATGAGGCGGGTGAGGCCGGGCTCTTCCAGGCCCACCGTTTGCAGGAATTCGACCTGCTCTTCGTCCGAGAGCGCTGCGATCTCCGCTTCCAGCTGCGCGCAGATGATGACGCAGGCCGCGTGCTCCTGCTTGGCGCGCTCTTCGACCCGCGCTGTGTAGGCGTTGCCTTTGGCGGCGTCGGCTTCGTTGACGTTGCAGACGTAGAGCACCGGCAGTGCGGTCAAGAGCTGCAGCATCTCGAACGCCTTCTGCTCTTCCGGCGCGCGCTTGGTGTGACGCGCCGGCTTGCCCTCTTCAAGCAGGGCCTTCGCGCGCAGCACCAGGTCGAGCGTGAGCTTGGCCTCCTTGTCGCCGCCCTTGGCCTTTTTCTCGAGATTGGTCACGCGCTTTTCGAGGCTTTCCAAATCGGCGAGCATCAGTTCGGTCTCGACCGTCTCCAGATCCGCAACCGGATCGATGCGGCCTTCGACGTGGGTGATGTCGTCGTTCTCGAAGCAGCGCAGCACGTAGGCGATGGCGTCGCACTCGCGGATGTTGGCCAGGAATTGGTTGCCCAGACCTTCCCCCTTCGAAGCGCCGCGCACCAGGCCGGCGATGTCGACGAAGTTCATCCGTGTCGGGATGATCTCCTTGGAGCCGGCGATCTTCGCCAGCACGTCCAGGCGCGGCTCCGGCATCGCCACTTCGCCCACATTGGGCTCGATGGTGCAGAACGGATAGTTCGCCGCTTGCGCGGCGGCCGTCTTGGTCAGCGCGTTGAAGAGCGTGGACTTGCCGACATTCGGCAAACCCACGATGCCGCATTTGAAACCCATAATATCCTCTCGTGCGGTGGGCCTAGCGCGCCAGGCCCATCCGGTAGTTTGTGTAGAACGGCGACCAGGACAACGCCGCCTTGGCGCGGGCGTTGCTGACGCGGAAAGAAGGGAAGCTCGCGCGACCGCCTGGCTGCGGCGCGGGCGCGTTGGCGATGTCGGCGACGTAGCCGAGCACATCGCGCCACAGCGCGGGCTCGTCGTCGGCGATAATGAGCGTTTGACGCGAGGGCCAATGCTTCAACGCGGCGAGTGTAGCGGCGGCCATGTCGGAGATGTGCAGGAGCGAGACGTAGGCAGAGCCATCGTCCGGCAACCTCAATTTGCCGGCGCGGGCGCGTTCGAACCAATCGTCGTCGAAGCCGGTGCCCGGCCCATAAAAGAGTGCGCCGCGCAGGATGATCCAGTCGAGATCGCTCGCGCGCACGGCGTCTTCCATCGCGATCGATGCGTCGTAGGCGCGGCCGGTGACGCTATCGCCGCCGGTGAAGGTTGTGTCTTCGTCCGACCACGCGTCGCTGTTGGATGCGGAAAGCATAGCGATGCTTTGCTGGATGATGCGCGTCACGCCGGCTTTGCGGCAGGCGTTGATCCAGATCGGCGTGCCGTCGCGGCGGATGCGGTCGTTCTCGTCGTAGCTGCCGCGGCCGCTCGGGCCGGGGAGCGAGGTCGCGATGTTGATGCCAACGTCGCAGCCTTCGAGACCGGCGACCAGCGAGGCTTCATCAAAAATGTCCGCCACACGGATGTCGGCGCCGCAGGCACGCGCGACGCCCGCGGCGTCAGGGCGGCGCACCAGCGCGCGCACCTTGTAGCCCGCGTTCGTGAGGCGCGGCATGAGCCAGCGGGCGTAAACGCCGCTCGCGCCGAGAACCGCAATGGTTTGCATCAGGCGCGCCCCAGCGCCTTCGCGGCCATGTCGCGCCAGATGCGCGCTTCGGGTCGCAATGGAGGCGCGATCTTCAGGAAGCGGCGCTCGATCTCGGCCATGCCGATTTCGGCGTCACTCTTCCTGCCGGTCTTGGCCATGAACGCCACGTAGCGCGCGCCCGCTTCGAGGCCCGGCACGCGGTCGGCGGCGAAGCGATAGGCGTTGTCCGCGTCTTCGTTGCGGCCGAGCCCTTCGTAGGCGCGCGCGTAGAGCAGCACCGAGCTTGGCGTGTCCGCCGCGCGCTGATCCAGCTTCTTGGTCTGATCCAAACGCTGCAGCGCCTCGGCAGGTTTGCCGACTTCGAGCAGCGCACGCGCGTGGTTCAAGAGGATTGTGGTGTCCTCGGCCCAATGGCCGTCGACGCAGAGCGCCCATTGCGCCTCCGCATCCTGCCAGCGGCCGAGCGCTTCAGCGGCCTGCGCCACCTTCATGCGATTGCCGACGGTCGGGGTATCCTCAAGCGCGCGCATGGCGCTGCGAAAGTTGCGTTCGGGATCCAGGGCGTTCTGGGCGGCCTTGCCGACATTCCTGGCCGTCCGCCCGCCGGCCAATTCCGGCATGATCACGGCGAAGAAATAGATGAGCGGGCCCAGCATCGGCGCGATCACCAAAATCCAGAGCCAATACATCTGCTGGCCCGTGCGCACGACGTGGATGCCGCACAGGAGCGATGGCAGGTAGGAGAGGATCAGCATGATCATGGAATGCGCCCGCCCGGTCAGGTAGCGGCCCCCACCGGCGTTTGAAAGCGCAATTTGTCAGCAGCGCCAAGCAATTGAGCTTGATCAGCAGCGTTGCGGTCCCAGCCGCGCGGCCAGATTGGCTCGAAATCGCAATTATTCCGTTTGCGGACGAATGCTGTTGAAATGTTGGCGCTCGCCGCGAACCCATGTACCGCGAATCGGAGCTAGTTATTCACACGGGGGAACGTGAGCCATGGCCAGCTGGAACCGCCGCTACGCGGATCGCGCCGAGGTCACGCCGGACAATCTCTATTTCTTCGAGCCTGCCCTGGCGCGCCGCAGAAGGCTGGCGCAACAGGCCAAGGACGGTAAGAAAGCGCTCGAATTCGACCGCACCGGCTCGGACCGCCACCTCGAACGCGCCGCCAAGCGGCTGAAGCACGTGAAGGCGATCGACCGCGTTCTCTACGTGCCGCAATGGGATATGGCGAAAGCCGAACTCGCCATGCGCAAAGCCGGCGTCACCGGCGCGGTGTCGAACCTCTGCGGCTCGCAGCGCAAGCGCATCAAAGGCAAGCGCCGGGCTTAGTGCTCGCCGCTGTGAACGCTGTGCCTTCGCTGTGTTCGCCGTGGTAAAAAGAAAGCACAGCGATACGGCGATTACACGGCGGACACGGCGCGCCTCAGTTTTCGGTTTGAGCTTTAGGTCCGCGGCCGCCGGCTTTTTCCGCGGGGGCTAGGCGCATCACTTCGCCCTGGAATTTCTCGTCGTCGCCCGCGACCAGCAGCGGCGCTGATTTCGCGACGGCGTCGATAAGCTTCTCAACCCACGCGGCATCGCCTTTGGCGAAATCGCTCAGCACGTGGCTGTGTACTTTGTCCTTGTCGCCGGGATGGCCGGTGCCGAGGCGCGCACGGCGGAAATTGTCGTCGTCGAGCCAGGCGCTGATCGAGCGGATGCCGTTATTGCCGGCGGCGCCGCCGCCTTGCTTCATGCGGAAGCGGCCGGGCGCCAGATCGATCTCGTCATAGAAGACGATCACGTCGTGCGTGGGCACTTTGTAGAAGCGCGACGCCTCGGCGACGGCATGGCCGCTGTCGTTGTAGAAGGTCTGCGGCTTCATCGCGAGACATCGCACGCCGGCGATAGAACCTTCCGCGACTTCGCTGCGAAATTTCTTCTTCCACGGCCCGAACTTGTAGGCGCGCGCCATCGCCTCCACGGCCATGAAGCCGATATTGTGCCGGTTGCCTTGATATTTCGCGCCCGGATTGCCGAGGCCCACGAGGAGCAACATTACCGACCCAGATAAGCAGAAGGCGGCCCGATCTCAATCGGCGCCGCCTTCGACTTCCCCAATTGGGGAGTTGGATTAGCCGTTGCCGCCGCCTGCGGGCGCGGCGCCTTCGGCCGGCGCTGCGCCTTCGGCCGGCGCGGCCGCTGCCGCCGCGGCCGGCGCTTCTTCTTCCGCCTTACGACCGGCGACGGTGCAGACCGTGAAGTTGCGGCCGCTGATAACGGGGCGCGTGCCTTCCGGCAACTTGATCGACGAGATGTGCACGGAGTCGCCGATTTCGAGGCCGGTGAGATCGACGACGATCTCTTCCGGAATTTTCTCGGCCTGGCACTTCAGCTTGATGGTGTGGCGCACGACGTTGAGCACGCCGCCACGCTTCAGGCCCGGCGAAGCGTCGTGGTTGCGGAAGTGGACGACGACGTCGATGGCGATTTCGGCGCCGGGCTCGACCCGATAGAGATCGACGTGCACCGGCTGGCTCGTCACCGGATGGAACTGGATGTCGCGCGGAATGACCGGCTGCTTCTCGCCTTGGTGGTTGAGTTCAACCAGGTGCGAAAGGAACTTGCCCGAGCGGATCGCCGTCTCGACGTCCTTGGCGTTGATCTCGATCGGAATCGAGCCGCGCGCGCCGCCATAGAGCACGCCCGGGACCAAGCCCTTATTGCGGGTGGCGCGGGCGCCGCCCGTACCGAGGGCGTCGCGCTTCTCAACGTTCAGAACAATGCCAGCCATTGGGCTCTGGCCCCTTCGAAAAACCGGTCCGGTTTGGAAAAAGAAGCGGGGCTTCTAACCGAACAGCCCGACGGGGGCAAGGTGGGGCCGGCCGGTCATCTTGTCTGCGCCCGGGGGCAGCGGCTGGCGGGCGGCGTGGCCGGTTCGTCGCAGCTTTCGACCAGGGAAGGTCCGCCCGGGGCAGTCTCGGGCGGCGCGGCGGCGGTCCGCCCTTCCGCCTCGGAAATCGCCTGCTCGACCGCCGCCAGGAGGGCCGGCACGCAGCAGGCATTCAGGAAGTGATCGCCGCCCGGGACGGTGATGAGGGTATGGTCATACTCCGCCGCGATCCGCTGCGAGGCCGCCAAAGGCACGAAGCTGTCGTCGTCGCCGTGGATGAAGACCAGTGGCTGGTCGAGTCCGCGCAGCGCCGTCCAGACCGTCGGCAGCTGGGCGCTTTGCCCGCGGATTTCCCCGATCGAATTTCGCAGGTCGCGCGGGAGCAGGCCCTGCACCACCGAGCCCATGCCGATCATCCGCCGCGCAGTCGGTCCGCGGTCGCCGAAGTAGGGGCTGACCAGCACCACCGCGGCCACCCGGTCGTGATAACGCTGGGCCATCAGCGTCGCGAGCGGTGCGCCAAAACTCTGTCCGACGAGCACCACGCGCTCCCCCGGGTGTGTGTCGAGCATTGGCGAGAGGGCGTCCGCCTGCTTAGCGAGATCCTGGACCGCGCGTCGCGGTTCGCTGTCTCGAAAGCCGGGCCGGTCGGCCACGATCATCTCGCGCGTGTGCGGCAGTTGGGCGATCGCCGGCGCCCAGAACTCGCTCCACGAGGGCGTACCGGTGAGGACTACCACCTTCCACGTGGCGTCCGGCCGGTCCGGCGTCTTCAGCGCCGAAATGCGCCAGCCTTCCGCCACTGCGGCCGTGAATGTCGTCCGCTCCATGGTCCCCGGCGGGTACGAGGAAGAAGTGGGGAAGCGTTCCTGCTCCGCAGCCGGCTCGGTGTGGACCTGCACGCACGCCGCCGACGCGAGCGCCGCCGTCGCGGCAAGTGCTGAGAGAAGTCTGCGCATGGCCGCATGCCATAGCCGAATTGGCCGCCAGGCGCCTCAGCGTTTGATCGAAATCAATGCCGTGCTCGTCGATAGGCGGGCCTCATGAAGTTGACGCTAGCGTCATTTTTGGAGGAAGCCTTAATGCGGGTCACTATCGTGAACCAACCGCCCCAAGAGGTGCGGACGTTCGAACCCACAGACCTCGCCGACAAGCTGACCATGCAGGACGTGGAGGTCATCCGCGAAATCTTCCGCACGCCGCTGATCGGCTCGTTCAACTGGGACTACGACAGCGCCAACGCCAAGATCCGGCGGCTCTACGAACTGGGCAAAGTCCACAACTGGAATACGACGCTCGATGTCGACTGGGCCGCGCCCTGCGACATGAACGATTATCCGATCGATCCTTCCCTCGGCGCGCTCAATGGCTATCCGGAATACGAGGCGCTGAGCGCGGAAGAAAAAGTGCGCTTCGCCTGGAAGGGTCATGCGCAGACGATGAGCCAATTCCTGCACGGTGAGCAGGGCGCGTTGCTCGTCGCGTCGCAGCTCGTCTCCTGCGCGCCGACAGCCGACGCTAAGCTCTATGCCGCATCGCAGACCTTCGACGAGGCGCGCCACGTCGAAGTGTTCAATCAGTACCTGCGTCAGCGCTGTCATATGGTCTACCCGATCAACAAGAACCTGAAGGCGCTGATCGACAAGGTGCTCGCCGACGAGCGCTGGGATCTGAAGTTCATCGGCATGCAGCTCATCATCGAAGGCTTGGCGCTCGCCGCCTTCGGCGCGCAAATCCGCACCACGCGCGATCCGCTGCTAAAGCAGATTCTCGAACTGGTGATGCGCGATGAGGGCCGTCACGTCGCATTCGGCGTCAACTATCTTGAAGATTGGATCAAGGTGCTGCCGCAGGAAGAGATCGAAGATCGCGCCGAGTTCGCGTACCAGGCCTGCGTGGTCATGCGCGACCGTCTGTTCGGCATGGACGTGATGGCCGAGTACGGCTTCGACCTCGAAGCCGCGCGCAAGCACATTATGGACAGCTTCGTCATCAACATGTTCCGCGAACTTCTGTTCGAGCGCATCATGCCGAACCTGAAGCGCGTGGGCTTGCTGACCGAGCGCATGCGTCCGAAATATGAAGCGCTTGGAGCGCTCAAGTACGAGGATCTCGCCGGCGACGTGCTGATCGACTGGGCGCACCTGGAGCGTCCGCTGCCGACGAAAGAAAATCTCGCCGCCGCGAAAGTCGCGGCCGAGTAATTCACGTTCTCCTGAGCGGCGGCGCATCGGCCTTGCGTCGCCGCCCTTTTTCCGCCTAGCGCGTCGCCTCTGAACATGCATCCGCGAAAAGCGGCATGAGCGCGTCACGCGCCCGCCGTGACCATCCGGGGCCAGCGCTCTCGGCCGGGCCGGCATTGGTCGCGGCGATGATCGCGAGGCCTGTATCCCGCCGTCGATAAAGAATGGCGTTGGGGCCGAAGTCTTCGCTGCCGCGGGTCCAGAGCCATTGGCGGCCATCGATCTCGGTCCAGAACCACCCGAAGCCAACGCCGTCGCCGTCGGAGGCTTGCGTGTGCGGGCCGTAGAGTAGCGCCACGCTTTCGGCGGTGAGCACGCGATGCGCGTCGAGTGCGCGCGTCCAGGCATGGAGGTCGCGGACTGAAGCGCGCATGCCGGTGCCGCCGCGAAAGCCCCAATTGGCTTGAGCGTTCGCACCCTGCGGGGGCGCGAGCGCCGGCGGCGCGATGTCGCCGCCAATGGCCGGCCAAAAGCCGGCGTTCCGAAGGCCGGCCGGTGCAAAGACGTGATCGTGTACGTAACTCTCGAACGACTGACCGCTTGCGATCTCCACCACCATCGCCAGCAGAGTGAAATTGTCGTTCGAATATCGAAAGCGTGTGCCGGGCGCTTCGTTCAGCGGAGTGGCGAAAATGGCGCGTGCCGCCACGTCGCGATCAGTGACGCCGTCTGCGGCGTAGACTTGCCCGAGCCCGGATTGATGCGTGAGCAGCTGTCGGAGCGTGATCGAGGCCTTGTCCGACGGCGCAAACGGGAAGAAGCGCGAAAGCGGCTCGTCAAGCGAAAGCTTGTGCTGTTCCGCCAGCGTGAGGATTGCTGCTGCGGTGAACTGCTTGGAGATCGAGGCGAGCCAGTAGCTTGGCGCCCGTCCGGGTTCACCTTGGACGCCGACGTCGCGCGCATAGATCACATCGCCGCCGCAGGCGACGAGGACCGAGCCGGTGAAGCCCTGCTCCGCGAGGGTATCGATGGCGGCCTCAGCCAATGCGCTACGCGGGCGATCGGCGGGCGCGCTGGCGCAAGCGGCGAGCAGAGCGGAAAATAGGAGGGCGCGAAGCATGTGGAAATGATCGCGCTGGCGCAGGACGCGGCAAGCGAAATGCGGCGAACGGCGCGAGACCAACGTCCGGCTTGACGGCCGCCGGCGCAGAATGTATTTAACTAATTAGTTAAACGGTGTTTCGCTTTGGAAAACGTCTTCGACGCGCTGGCCTCCACGCCGCGGCGCAAAATCCTGGCGTTTCTCGCCGAAGCTGAGCTCACCGCCGGCGAGATCGCGGCGCGCTTTTCCATGAGCAAGCCCGCCATCTCCAAGCATCTCTCGATCCTGGAAGGGGCGAGGCTCATTCGCGGCGAGAAGCGCGGGCAGTTCATTCACTACGCGCTGGTGCGCGAGAACCTCGTCAACACGCTGAACGGTTTCGTGCAGGAGGTCTGCCCTGTGTCGCGGCCGCTGAAGCGCGAGAGCAAGAAGATCAAGCAGAAGCGCGGATAGGGCCGCGCACGGGCTGGAGGTGGCGATGGATTGGTCGAGAGGTTCCGAACGGATCATCGCCGACGCCGCCACCGATCCTGTCGCTGGGCGCGTGCGCTGGAAGCCGGTGAAGTCGATCTGGATCGGATCGATGACGCTGACGGCGCTGATCGCCGGGCCGCTCACGTTCACCTGGGACGCGCTTCTGGTTTTCCTGATCGGCTGCGGCGTCACGCTTTGCGCCGGCCATTCCGTCGGCATGCACCGCCGGCTCATTCACAACAGCTTCGAGTGCCCGCTTTGGCTTGAGTACGTGATGGTCTATGCGGGCGTGCTGGTCGGCATGGCTGGCCCGTTCGGGCTTATGCATCAGCACGATCTGCGCGACTGGGCGCAGCGGCAGCCGAATTGTCACGACTATCTGAAGCACGGCCGCGGCATTTGGCGCGACGCATGGTGGCAATTGCACTGCGATCTCGAGCTTGAGCGCGCGCCGCGTTTCCAACCCGAGCCGCGCATCGCCGACGACCGCGTCTACGCCTGGATGGAGCGCACCTGGATGTGGCAGCAACTGCCGCTCGCGCTGATCCTCTTTGCGTTCGGCGGCTGGAGCTGGGTGGTGTGGGGCGTGGCTGCGCGGGTGGCGACGTGCGTCACCGGCCACTGGCTGATCGGCTATTTCGCGCACAACGAAGGCCCGATGCGCTGGCGCGTCGAGGGCGCGGGTGTGCAGGGCCACGACGTGCCGATCGCAGCGCTGCTCTCGATGGGCGAGAGCTGGCACAACAATCACCATGCTTATCCCGGCAGCGCGCGTATCGGGTTGAATGACGATCAGCCCGATCCGGGGTGGTGGTTCGTGTGCGCGCTCGAACGGCTGGGGCTGGCGCGGAATATCCAGACGCCGGCCGTGATGCCCGCGCGCAAGGCGTTGGTGCGGGTGTCTAACGACGACGGCGGCTGCCCGGCGTGCCGGCTGTCGCTGCGGTGGTGGAAGGCTCGCGGGCGCGGACCGCGCGCCGGCTTTGCTTTCGCTACTCGAACAGCGAGCTGACGCTTTCTTCGTTGGCGATGCGCTTGATGGCTTCGCCCATGAGCTGCGCGATGGAGATGGCGCGGATTTTCGTGCCGCCCTTGTCCTTGCGCGTGTCGGGGTCGATGGAGTCAGTCACGACGAGTTCGGTCAGGCTGGATGCCTGGATGCGCTTGACCGCGCCGTTCGAAAGCACGCCGTGGGTGATGTAGGCGGACACCGAGGCCGCTTTCTCTTCCAGCAGCGCATCGGCGGCGTTGCAGAGCGTGCCGCCGCTGTCGACGATGTCGTCGATCATGATGCAGTGGCGGCCCTCGACGTCGCCGATGATGTTCATGACTTCGCTGACGCCGGCTTTCGGGCGGCGCTTGTCGACGATGGCGAGATCGGCGCCGAGGCGGTTGGCCAAAGCGCGCGCACGCACCACGCCGCCGACGTCGGGCGAGATGATCATCAGGTCCGACACGTTCTTGTGCTTGTGGCGGATGTCGCGCTCAAGCACCGGCGTAGAGAACAGGTTGTCGGTCGGGATGTCGAAGAAGCCCTGGATTTGGCCGGCGTGCAGCTCGAGCGTAAGCACCCGGTCAGCGCCGGCGGTGACGATCATGTTGGCGACGAGCTTGGCCGTGATGGGCGTGCGGCCGCCGACTTTGCGGTCCTGACGGCCATACCCGTAATAGGGGATGACCGCGGTGATGCGGCGGGCCGAGGCGCGCCGCAGCGCATCGATGCCGATCAGCAATTCCATCAAGTGGTCGTTGGCCGGATACGAGGTCGACTGGATCACGAACACGTCTTCGCCGCGGACGTTCTCCTGGATCTCGACGAAAATCTCGTTGTCCTTGAAACGCTTGAACTCGCCCTGCGCGAGCGGCGTATCGAGGTGGTCGGCGATCGCTTGCGCGAGCGTCCGGTTGGAGGATGCGGACAACAGTTTCATGGATGCGAGGCCCCGACGCGATCCGTCGACCGGGTCTTAGCCCGCGAGTCGGGGCGCGCGGAAGCGGATTCGCTGCATTTCCGCGACAGATTCGCTGCGACTGTGTGACGGAAGAGACGGGTCTATGGAGCGCCGGCGTCTCGCCGGCCAACACCGGAGCCGGCCGGCGAGGACGCCGGCGCTCCATATCAGAGCGAAATCGCGGAGCAGTTGCGCCCGTAGTCGCCTTCCTTTTGCAGAACTGATCTGCGGTGGCTGAAGAGCGTTTCGGCGTTGGCGCAGGTATCCAGATCGAGTGTCTCGATATTGCCGAGGCCAAGCGCTTCAAGTTTTGCTGCACAAAATCCGGGCAGATCGAAGTGGCGGCGGTCGCCGGCGCCGGGGATGAAGAAGCGCGCGAAGGCGGGGTCTTCGTGCGTAAAGCGCGCTTCAAATTCGGGGCCGACTTCGTAGCTCGCCTGATGGATGCAGGGGCCGATGGCGGCGGCGATGTGCATGGGCTCGGCGCCTTGCTCTTGCATGAGCTCGATCGTGGCTTCGAGCACGCCGCCCAGCGCGCCCTTCCAGCCGGCGTGCGCCGCGCCGATGACGCCGTTCAGCTCATCCGCCAACAGCACCGGCGTGCAGTCGGCGCTCAGCACCGAGAGAATGAGGCCGGGCGTGGTGGTGACGAGCGCGTCCGCATGCGGGCGCTCGCCGCTCCAGGGTGCATAGACGAGCACGGCGCTGGGGGAGTGCACCTGATGCACGCCGAGCAAATGCTCCAGCGGCTGGCCGAACGCGCGCGCAATGCGCGCGCGGTTCTCGCGCGCGTGCGCCGCATCGTCGTTGGAGCCGGTCCCGGCGTTCAAGCTTGCATAGATGCCGGTCGAGACGCCGCCGCGGCGGCCGAAGAAGCCGTGGCGCACGCCGCCCAGCGCATCGGAGCGCCAATGCGGTGGGGCGTGCGCGTTCAAAACCCGGCCGGCGGCGGAAGGTCGGGGCTCGACAGGCAGATGACTTTGAACAGCACGCCCATTTCGTCGGCGTGCATGAGTCGGCGCACTTCGCGCTGAATGCGCTCGGCGCGTTCGGGATTGGCTTTGCTCAGCGTCTGCGCCCGCACTTCGAGCCCCAGCGCGCGCAGGAACTGGCCTTGCGGGATGGGCCCATGCACTTGCAAGCCGGCTTCGTTGGCCAAATACGCGACGCGGTTGAAGTCGACGTGCGCGGTGAGGTCGGCTTCGCCCGGCGCGTCGAGCGGATCGACCTTCTTATGCCGCTTCAACGCCTGCAGCGTGTCGGCGCCTTCGGGTTTGGCGTAGCCGTAATCGATGAAGAGCACGCGGCCTGGCGCCTCCATCAGCCGCCGCTCAATTTCGTAGATCAGGCTGTCCAGCCCCGGCGCCACTTCGCGCACTGCGCCGATCTCATCATCGCTGTCGGGCGCGGCGATTGGGGCGGAGAGGCCGAAGATGAGTTTTTCGCTCTCATCCAGGCCCACCAGCTTCTCATGCCAAGCGTCCTCGCCGCGCACGAACTGGCGGATCGGCAGGCAATCCAGGAATTCGTTGCCGACGACGATGGAGGCGCCCGGCGGGGCGTCTTCCAGTCGCGGCGCCCATTCGGCCAGCGGCACGCGCTCGCCTTGCTCTTCTTTCAAAGGTTCGCTGGTCTCGACGAAGACGATGTTGGTCGCATCGTGGAAGCCTTCGATGCGCTGCGTTGCGCGCCAGGCGTCCTGCATCAGCACGCCGCGGCCGGGGCCGAGTTCGATCAAATTGATCGCCGGCTTGCCCATGACCTCCCATTCGTGTGCGCACCAGAGGCCGATCAGTTCGCCGAACATCTGGCTCGCTTCCGGCGCGGTGATGAAGTCGTCGGCAAGGCCCGGTCGGGTGGCGTAGTAGCCGTAGTCGGGATCGTAGAGACATGCGCCCATGAATTCCGCCACCGTCATCGGTCCGGCTTCACGGCAATGCTCGATAAGCTGCTCTTTGAGGCTCAAGCAGGTTTCGCTTTCAGGTTCAGCGGATTTGCCTTCAGCGCGCGGCGGATGAGCCAAATGCCGACCGCGATCATCGGCAGCGACAACAGCATGCCCATGGTGATGTAGCCGCGCAGAAACTCCGGCATGTGCAGGTCGGGCTCGCGCACGAATTCGAGCAGGAAGCGCGAGAGGCCGTACCCGGTCAGGAATACGCCGCTGTTCAGGCCCGGGCGCCTCAGCGAGTCGTACTTCAGCGTCAGCACGCTGAGCACGGTGAACAGCACCAGGCCTTCAAGGGTGGCTTCATAGAGCTGGCTCGGGTGGCGTGCGTGATCGCCGGCAGGGCAATAGCCGTTGTTGGCGTCCATGATGTGAGGGCTGCAGAAGATCATGCCCCATGGCGCGTCAGTCTCGCGGCCCCAGAGCTCGCCATTGATGAAGTTCGCGATACGCCCGAAGAACAAGCCGATCGGCGTCGCCGCGGCCGCGAGGTCGCCCAGGCCGAGCAGCGTGATCGGCAACGTCGCGTCCTTCTTCGACTTCTCGATGTCCGTCTTTTTCACGAAGCCGAGCGGCTTCACCTCTTCATAGGCGTCCTTGGCTTTCGCCGGCGGTTCGGCGACCGCCTTCGCTTTCAGGAGTTCCTGCTGCAAACGCAGATCGAGGCGCGGCTTCGACGAGAACCAGATCGCAGCGATGATCACGCCGAGCATGCCGCCGTGGAAGCTCATGCCGCCTTCCCAGATCTGGAAGACGCTCCAGAAGTGCTTCCAGATCATGTCCGGCTTGTAGAAGAGGATGTAGCCGATGCGGCCGCCGAGGATGACGCCGAGCGTGGCCCAGAACAGGAAGTCGTCGACCTGGCCCTCGGTGACCGCGGGCTTGCCCGGCGCCCACAAACGATCCTTCTTGATCAGGTAGACCATCCAGCGCCAGCCGAGGACGAGGCCGGCGATGTAGGCAAGCGCATACCAGCGCAAATGGAAGGGGCCCCAGGGCGAGTCGAACAACTCGAACGACGGAATGGTCAGCGCCGCCGGATCGATGTTGGGGAATTGTATCGCGTCGAAAATCACCCGCGCCCATCCTTAGCTGATTGGCCGCATTGCGCGGCCCCGGGCGGGTTCTTAAACATCCCGGGAGGCTTGATCCACATGCAAACGCAAAGCTCCGTGTTCGATGACCTGGCCCGCCTGATGACGGGCGCCATGGGCATGGCCCAGGGCATGGGCGACGAAGCCAAGGGGTTCATGCGGGCCCAGGCTGACCGTTTCGTGGCGGAAATGGACCTCGTCAGCCGCGACGAGTTCGAGGCGGTGAAGCAGATGGCAGCCGAGGCCCGCGCCGAAGCGGACGCGCTGAGAGCGAAAATCGCGGAACTCGAAGCCAAGCTCGGCGGCTAGGGCCGTTCCTCACGTTGCAGATCGAATCTGGGCGTAAGTCGGCGCGTTAACTTCCAGGCAGGATGTTGCGTGCGTACCTAGTCGCTGGGGCTACGATTCGCGCGCCAGAGGAGTGCGCGGACTTCAAGGAAGAGATCGACCGCGCCGCGTCTTGCGGCGTGCAGCCCTGAGCCCGGAGAGGGGACGCTCATGGATCTCATTCTCGACGACGACGCCGAGATCAATATCGACCCGATGGACACCGTCGAAGCCGTGATCTCCTCCGACGATCGGTTCATGGCCGAGCGCGCCGACGACAACGACGTCCACTTCACCTTCAAATGCGCCTGGGGAGAGGTGACAGGGTATTTCAGCTACCGCGAAGAACTACCTGCGCTGTTGTTCACGCTGGGATTTGACTTGCAGGCGCCGCCGTCGCGCCTGATCGAAGCGATCAGGCTCGCCGCCTCCATCAACGAGAACCTCTGGCTTGGCCATTTCGATGTCTGGTCCGACGACGGGACGATCATCTTCCGTCACGCCATGCCGATGATCGGTCGCGATGAAATTTCGGTGGGCGAAGTGCAGGCCATGCTGGCCGCGGCCCTCGACGCCGCCGAGCGCTTCCAGCCCGCGTTCCACTTCCTCATTCTTGCCGGAATGCCCGCCGAAGATGCAGCCAAGGCAGCACTCTTCGAAACGGCCGGAGAAGCGTGAGCGTCGACTCCCCATCCATCGCTCTCGTCGGCGCCGGCGCCATGGGCGGCGCGCTTGTGCGCGGCTGGATCGAGGCCGTGCGCAAGGGCGGCGGCCTGACGCTTACGGTCGTCGAGCCGCATTTCGATCCCGCGCTGGAGCGCGATCTCGATGCGGTTGGCGCCGTACTCAATCCGCCAGAGCCTGGCCCGGTCGACGTGCTGGTGCTGGCGGTGAAGCCGCAGGTGTTCGCCGGCGCCGTGGAGGCCGCGCGCAAGTTCGTCGGGCCCGAGACGCGCATCATGTCAGTGATGGCCGGCATTCCGATCGAGACGCTGTCGCGTGAGCTGGGCGCCCAGCGCGTCGTGCGCTGCGTGCCCAATACGCCCGCGCGCATCGGACGCGGCGTCACGGCGTATGTCGCGTCACCCGCGTGCACCGCCGACGATCGCGCGCTGATCGAGCAATTGCTGGAGCCGCTGGGCACCGTCGAGCCGATCGCCGCAGAGCGGCTGATGGACGTCGTGACCGCCGTTTCGGGCTCGGGCCCGGCCTATGTGTTCCTGCTGGCCGAAGTGCTCGCCGCGGCGGCCGAGCAGGAAGGGTTGGACAAGGATACCGCCATGCGGCTTGCGAGCCGCACGGTGGCGGGCGCGGGCGCGCTGATGCTGGAGACAGGCGACACCGCAGCCATGTTGCGCAAGCAGGTGACCTCCCCCGGCGGCACGACGGAGGCGGCGCTCGACGTGTTGGGCGCCGCTGATGGCCTGGGCCAATTGCTGCGCCGCGCCGTCAATAAGGCCGCCGCGCGTTCGCGCGAACTCGGGAAGAGCTAGCTTCCACAGCATCGTGAGTTCTGGCAGACACGCGCGCGCATGCGGCTGGCTATCGATTTTGCTCCGGGGAAGAACACCCAGCGCGGCGGCTGGCTCGGCGATTTTCAGTACAAGGACGGCTACATCATCGTGAAATCCACCGGCGTGTGGATGAAGAACGATGTCCAACTCTGGTCCGACATCTTTCGCTGGCTCACGTACTACGCCTTCGTGCGTCTGCATGGCATGTGGGTTGGGCTTTCGCGTCCCAAGGGCCCGCGCATCTACTTCACGCCATTTCAGCCGCGCCCTTGGTACATCATGTGGGCGGCGTCGGTATGGGGCGGCATGATCTTCGTGCGTACCCCGGAGAAGGCGGACGCCGCGATCTATTTTGAAGATCGGACTGTGGCGACGCCGCCCGCCCCGAAGCATGCGCGTGCGTTCAATTTCAGCGTCGGCGATGTGTCGAAGTCGAAAGTCGCGGCGGCGATGGAGGAAGCCTTCGGCTATCCGCTGGCGCTCGATCCGACGACGCATGTCGGCGAAGCGGTGGAGAAGGGCGAAGGCAACGGCCTGCACGATGGGCGGCTGGTGACGTGCCCAACGGCGCGCGCCGAGGGGAAGGCCTACCAGCGCGTGATCAAGACTGAAGGCGCGGACGGCTGGGCGTTTGATCTACGCACAGTGTGCGTGGGGCGTAAGCCGATAGTGGTGTTCTATAAGATGAAACCCGCCGCGGCGCGGTTCTCGATCCAGAACACAAGTGTGGTGGTGAAGATGCCCGGGGATGTGTTCTCCGCCACGGAATTGGCCCAGCTCGAGCGCTTCTGCGATGTCATGAAGTTGGATTGGGGCGGGCTCGATGTCTTGCGCGAGCGCGCGACCGGACGGCTCTACGTCGTAGACGTCAACAAGACCGACACCGGGCCAGCGGTGGTGTTGAGCTGGAAGGATCGTGCGCGGGCGACGACGTTGCTGGCCGATGCGCTGCGGCGGATGGTGTCACCATGACTTTCAGTCATTCCAGACACGCGGAGCGTGATCTGGAATCCAGGGCGACCGTTGCGTCGTTAGCCCTGGATTCCAGATCGGCCTACGGCCGTCTGGAATGACTGAATTATGCTTTGATCGCCACCACTCCGACAACGGCGATTCGCTCGACGTCGGCATACTCGTCGCGCTCCAGTTCTTCGCCGAAGACGTCCGGGTCAAGCTCGCGATAGCTCACGTCGAACCCGTTCAACGTCTCAAGCAGAGCGCTGCGAAACGCATCTTCGCCGCCGACAATGGCGCTTCCGGTATACAGCAGCAGCGCCCCGCCGCGTTCGAGCCGCGCCGCCGCGGCTTGCGCCCAGGCCAGCGCTACTTCCGCCCCATGCATGCCGCCGCCGTCGCGATAGGTGCGATGGGCGCCGTCGATGATGTAGGGCGGATTGGCGATAATGCAGTCGATCGCGCCGTTGACGTCCGGGACATCGGAGAGCGCGTCGCCCATCGAGAAATAGACCGCTCCGAGTTCGGCCATCACCCAGTTGATGGCGCTGAAGCGGAGCGCGCGCGGGTTGATGTCGGTCAGCGTGTAATAGGCGTCCGGCAGCACGCGCGCTGCCGCGATTGCGCCAGCGCCGGCGCCGGCGCCGATGTCGACCACGTGACGGCGCGGGCCGAGCGTTGGCAGTTCAGCCTTCAGGAACGATGCGAAGCGATAGGAGTCCGGGCCGAAGAACACCGAGTCGTGCTGAGTCGTGGGGAAGGCGGAGTGCAGGAAGTAGTCGTCGCCGAGCGTCGAGATGCGCACACGGCTGCGGAAGAGTTCGCCTTCCTGCTCGACGGCGTCCGCCATCAGCAACAAGTCCGCGATATCGGGGCCCACCACGTCGCCTGAGAAGGGCAGGCTCCAGCCGAAGACGTCGCGCAAGTTTTCCGCGCGGACGCGGCGTGAGATGACGCGCGCATGGGTTAGAGGCGTGGGCGTTGTAAAGCGGTAGCCGCTCGCCTTCAGAATGGCGAGTAAGGTAGCGAGCGCGCGGTCGGAGTCTTCGCTCAAGCAGGCGCCTTGGCGCCGTCGTCGCCCCAGAAATGGCGCCGGTAGAGGTCGAAGCACGCCGCGCCGCACTGCAGGCGCATGAGCGCGCCCTCGGCGATCCAGCGCGCCGCGTTCGGCGTTGCGGCGACGATCGAGTGGAAGACTTCGCGATTCCAGGCTTCCGAATGCTTCACGTCCAGAACCGCGTGCAGATCGAAATAGTGACGCGCCTTGGCGGACACCTTCAGCCGCCGCAGCGCTTGGCTCACCCTGGCGGCGCGTCCCGGCGCGGTGAGTTCAATGACGCCCAGCGCGCCCATGATGTGGTAGGCGTAGCGGCGGTTGGTGGCGAGGCCTGCCATGGTGTTGCCGAGCGCCAGCGACGGCGCGACCGTGGCCTCGATCGTTGGCGTCACCTTCAGCGCATGCACCAGCGCTTCCAGCATTGGCCCGTGCATGCCCTTGGCGTTGCCGCGGCCCATCTCGTCCCAGTAATTGCGCGCCAGTTCGAGCTTGGCTTGCGTGGGCGCTTTCATCTGCGCGAAGGCGACGAGGTCGTCGAAGCCCGCTTCACCCGCGGCTTCCTGTTCAACGAACCATTTCATCTGGTCCAACGTGGCGCGCTCGGCGAGCCAGGGAAAAAGCGGGTCGCCTTGTCCCGGCCCGTCTTCCTTCAACGCGTCGAACCACGCCACGAACGCCTGCGGTTCGCGCGGCGCGCTCTGCGCGCGTTCAGATTGAACCAGACGCGTGGCTTCCAGGAACTCGCCCTCCAACACGCGCATTTCGCGTTCGGCGTCCAGGTCCGCGCGCCAATCGCCGCTGGGTGTCTGGATCGCCAGTCGCGCGCGGTTCCATCGCGCTAAGGTCGCCTGCAATGCGTGATCGTGGATCGGATCGGCGCTCGAGCGCGCCGCTTGGCGCGCAGTCGCTGGGATGTTTCCGTCGGCCATTTGTCCTCCTCGGCTCCCAACAACGCCCGAACCCCCAGATCGGGCGCGTCAAAAGTGCAGCCGTGGATCCCCGTGCTTGACCGGAACTCCAAGCCGGGGCCTGATCCAAAAGCAACTCAATTTTGTTCCTGAAATGAGCGAACATGGCCGTGACTTTGGATACAGCCGTCCGCCGCGACCTTGCCCGCGCCGCTCTGTCGCTCGCGGCGCGGATGCCGTGGAATACGGTCACCTTGGCGAAGCTGGCTGATGAATCCGCTCGTCCGCTGACCGAGTTTTACGGCGCCAGCCTCGGTGAGGCCGTCGATTGCGTCGAAGAAGCATTCGATCGCGCCGTCGCCGACAATGTCGCCGCGCTCGATCCCGCGCAGAGCGTGCGGGACCGTTTGTTCGACCTCATCATGAAGCGCTTCGAGGCGATGGAACCGCATCGGATTGCTGTGATCGCAATGGAATATGGTGTCGATCGCGACCCCATTCTGCTCGCCGCGGCGCACCAGCGCCATGTGCGCTGCGCGCGCTGGGTGTTGGCGGTCGCGGGGCTCGAGGCCGATGGCATGACCGGTCAGGCGCGCGCGCAGGGACTCGGCGTCATCATCGGCCAAGCCCGCGCCGCCTGGCGCGGCGACAATGCTGGCGACTTCGCCAAGACGATGGCGTCGCTCGACAAGAACCTCCGCCGCGCGGAAGAAATGTTCGGCCGCTGGGCTGGCTTCGAGGCGAAGAAGGCGGACGACGCGACGCCTGCATGAGCGCCAAGATTCATACCATAGCTGGGAACGGTCCCCGCGAACGCCAACCCGTCGGCGCGGAACGGCTCGTCGAAGGCGCCCCCGTCACCGAGACGGCGCTCGACTACGAGTGCGACGGAACCTTTGCGGGCGAGTGGAGCGCGGGCGTGGGCGCGTGGCGCGTGCGCTACGATGAGTGGGAGTTCTGCCACATGCTCGAAGGCGCCTGCGAGTTGGTGAGCGATGCGGACGGTAGCGCGCAACGCTTCAACGCGGGCGACAGCTTTGTCATCGAGCCGGGCTTCGCCGGCGTGTGGCGCGTGCTTGCGCCGATGAAGAAGCGCTTCGTAGTGCGCACGGCCTAGGCTGTTTCCAACTGCAACGCATGTGCGCGTAAACCTTTTGGTTAGCGCTTGTTTACGTTTCAGTGAGCATGATCGCACTCCGGAGCGCAGATCATGTTCGGTTACACAATCGACTTGAAGCATCTCGGCAGACAGATGCGCACAACGATGACGCCACATTGGCGTGCTTGGGCTGGGGCCTTCTTCGTGGCGACGGCGCTGTTCTCGATCCAGTACGACGAGGTGCTTGCGCCGACGGTCGGCAAGCTCTCGCAAGCCTGGTCGAACACCGCGCTCGATCTCGGCAAGAAGCTCTCGGGTTTCGCGCTCTAGCTCTTGTCGGCGCCTGAGGGCGAAAAGCAGCGTGACGCTCCAGTCGCGAGTATGTTCGAGATTTCCCGCGATGCCGCCGGGGCGCGACCCGCAGCGTCCGCCAGGAGCGACACGAGCGCACTGGATGAATGCCGGGTTCGGCACAGCGCGCATCCAAATCTCAGCCTAGACTCATCCTTGCTGAGGAAGCGTCTGGGGAGAAGCAAACCATGAGCATGGATCGTCGCGCGCTGCTGGGCGCGTTGGGGCTGGGCGCGGGCGCGTTGGCGGCCGGTCCTGCGCAAGCGCAGCAAGCGCCTCCGCCACCGCTGGCCGACCGCATCACCGCGCGCGCCAGTGAACACCGGCATCGGCTGGCCTATGACGGCGAACGCTTTTCCGGTCCCGCCTGGGACCTGCTCGTGAGCGAGGGGCGGGCGTCGCGCCACTTCTGCATCGGCGAAGAGCACGGCATTGCGGAGAACCCGAAGCTGGCCGCGCGCCTGTTCGCGGCGCTTGCGCCGTCGGGCTACAACCATGCCTGCGTCGAAATTTCACCGCCGATGGCCGCCGAGCTTGATCGCGCCGCGCGCGGCGGCGTCGAAGGTCTGCGCACGCTGTTTGCGGACCCGGGCGCGAACGTCGCTTTTTTCGGCATGCGAGAGGAAGCCGAATGGCTGGCCAGCGTGCGGTCGACGGTTCGCGGCCGCAGCCAGGCGATCTGGGGGCTGGATTACGAGGTCGGCGGCGACCGCCGCATCATTGCGCGGTTGAAGGCCAAGCGGAAGCCGGCCGGGGCGGCGGCGGCGATGCAGGTGTTGGAGGACGCGTCGGCGGCATCCTGGGCGCAGTACGCGCAGACGCACAATCCGCAATTCATTTTCAGCTTCTCCGGCGATCCGGCGCTCGCCGCCGCCGTGCGCGCCGCCTGGCCAAACGCCGACGCGGAGGCGTCGCTCATGCTGGAAACGCTGGAGGAGACGCTCGCGATCAACCGGCTGTGGACGAGCGGGCAGGGTTGGGCCTCGAACCAGCGCCGCGCACAGTTCAACCGGCGCAACGTGCGGCGCTTGCTGCACGCCGAGCCGGACGCGAAGGTCATGTTCAAGTTCGGCTCCAGCCACATGGTGCGCGGGCTTTCCCATACCCAGGTGCTGGATATCGGCACGGCCGTGTCGGAGATGGCCGAGGACCGCGGTGAGAAGACCTTCCACGTGTTCGTACTGCCGGGCGCCGGGCGGCAGGTCGCGCAATTCAATCCCGCCGAATGGCGCTACAATCCGAGCAGCGCCGGCACGTACGAAGATATCGGCATGACGCCGCTCCTGTCGGCGGCCTATCCCGACGCGTTCACGCTGATCGATCTCCGGCCCATACGTCCGCTGGTGTTCGGCGCGCGGCATAAGGCGCTGGACGCGGATCTGGTTCGCGTGGTGCACGGCTTCGACGCGCTCCTGGTGCTGAGCGGCAGTACGCCGAGTTCGAACCTCTGAGCTGCGTTACCCCTCGCGCTTCATCCGCTCCTGCCGCGCGGCTTCGGCTTCGCTCGGCGCGGCAAGAGCGGTGTCGCCGATCCTGATCTCGCCGGCGCGCTCGTAGTGGGCGATCATGAGGCCGGTGCTCGAGACCCGCGAACGGGTGAGCTTGTAACTGTGGGGGGCCGAGCCGTCGGCGAAAAGCTTCTTGCCACCGCCCAGCACGACCGGGACCCAGAACACCGTTAGCCCGTCGACGAGGTCGTTGGCGAGCAGTGCGTGGACGAGTTCGGTGCTGCCCTGGGTAACGAGGTTGGGCCCATCTTCCTCGCGTAGACGTTTCACCTCGGCGATGTCGCGCAACAGCACGGAGCCTTGCCAGCTGGTGTCGACGTCGCCCGAGCGCGACACCGCGTACTTCTTGATTTCCTTGAATTGCTTGGCGATGGCGTCGTCGGGTCCGCCTTCCGCATAGGGCCAGTGCGCCGCGAAAATCTCGTAGGTCTTGCGGCCGAGCAGGAGGTCGTACTTCTCGGCGAACACATGTCCGACTTCTTCGCCGAACTCCTGATCGAAAAATGGCGTAACCCAGCCGCCGAACTTGAAGCCCTTGGTCGGGTCCTCGGTCGGGCCGCCCGGCGCCTGCATGACGCCGTCCAGGGAAACGAAAGCGCCGACGATGATCTTCCGCATGGGGTTTCTCCTTGGTTCCAACCCGAGGACGAACGGGCCGGCGCAACGCCGACATTAACACCTTGGCGAGCGGCTCGGTTCAAATCCGATTTCCATGACGCAACAGTACGATCTGATCGTGGTCGGTTCTGGCCCCGCGGGCCGGCGGGCGGCTGTGCAGGCGGCCAAGCTGAAGAAGAGCGTGCTGGTGGTCGAGCGGGGCCGCCGCGTCGGCGGCGTTTGTGTCCATACCGGAACGATCCCATCGAAGACATTGCGCGAGACGGTGCTCAACCTGTCCGGCTGGCGTGAGCGGGGCTTCTACGGCCGCGCCCACCGCAACAAGGAAAACATCACCGCCGACGACCTGCGCCGCCGGCTCACCATCACGCTCGACCACGAGGTCGAAGTGCTTGAGCATCAGTTCGCGCGCAACAAGGTGGCGACCGTAGCGGGCGCGGCGCGCTTCCTCGATCCCCATACGCTGGAAATCACCACCGAGCGCGGCGACGTGAAGCACGCGCGTGGCGAACGCATCATCCTGGCGGTCGGCACCACGCCGCATCGGCCCGCGAGCATGCCGTTCGACGGCGAGGCCATCCTCGACGCGGACGAGATCCTGGATCTGAAGCGCCTGCCTTGCGCCCTCGCCGTAATCGGCGCGAGCGTCATCGGCATCGAGTACGCCACCATCTTCTCGGCGCTCGACGTCAAGGTCACCGTGATCGAGCCGGGACCGAGTCTGCTCGGCTTTGTCGACCGCGAACTGGTGGAGGAATTCATCCACGACTTGCGCGACCGCGGCGTCAGCCTGCGGTTCAATTCCAAGGTCCAGACCGTCGAGCGCACGGGCGCGGAATCGGTGCTGGTGCAACTGGAAGACCAGCGCCAGATCCACGCCGATACGGTGCTCTTCGCCGCCGGCCGCAAGGGCGCGACGGAAAACTTGAACCTCGCCGCCGCGGGCCTCACCGCGGATGACCGCGGGCGCATCGCGGTTAATAAGGCGACGTTCCGGACCGGCGTGCCGCACATCTATGCCGTTGGCGACGTCATCGGCTTTCCATCGCTTGCCTCGACCTCGATGGAGCAGGGCCGCATCGCGGCGTGTCACGCCTTTCACGAGACGGCGCACGCGCCGCCCGAATTTTTTCCGTACGGCATCTACTCTGTTCCCGAGATCAGCACGATCGGCATGACCGAAGAGCAGGTGCGCGCCAACAACATCGCCTTCGAAACCGGCATCGCGCGCTTTCGCGAGACTTCGCGCGGTCACATCATGGGGCTCAATTCCGGATTCATGAAAATGATCTTCGCGATCGACACGCGCCGCCTGCTGGGCGTGCACATCGTCGGCGAAGGCGCGACCGAACTTATCCATATCGGTCAGGCCGTACTCAATCTGGGCGGCGGCCTCGATTATTTCGTCGAGAACACCTTCAACTATCCAACTCTCGCCGAAGCCTACAAGATCGCCGCGCTGGACGCCTTCAACCGCATGCCGGTGCACGAAAAGCCGATCGTCCACGACTTGCAGGAATTGGCGGCGCTGGCGGCCGAGCGGATAATCGCGGCGTCGCGAGGGAGCTGACGGCGCCCGCTGAGTGCGTCTATGTCGGTCTGGGCTTCGGCCGCCGCGGCAGCAGCGATGTGGTGCGCTTGGCGGTCTCCGCCTCGGCTTTGGGCTTCGGCTTTACGCCGCTCCGGCGCGGCATCACCACGCGCGCAGCGGCGCGTTCTATCATGGCCTCCCAGCGCTCCGAGTGACGAAGCGGAATGCCGTACTTGCGCGCCATTGCGAAGAACACCAGCTCCGGCACGTTGACGGCGCAGGCGCGCTCCAGTCCCTGGAAGCCGGGCGAAGAATTGGCTTCGCAGATCCGGTAGCCGTGCTTATCGAAGAGAATGTCGATGCCGGCGACGTCGAGCTGAAGATCGCTCGCGACCTTGATTGCCAGTTCGGCCATTTCAAAAGGCGCCTCGAACGGCGTGCCGGCGCCGCCCAGAGATATGTTCGATTTGAACCCGCCGTCGGTGGCGCGCCGCTCCATGCTGGCGACGACGCGGCCGTCGATCACCAGCACGCGCACATCGCGGCCATGGCTGGCCTTGATGTACTGCTGGAAGATGAAGTCTGCGCCGGGGGCTGCGCCGTCGAGCAGATTGGCGACGTCGTCGAACTGCGAGCGGTCCTGACACAGCACCACGCCCGCCCCGCGCGTGCCGCGAAGTTTCTTCACCACTACGGGAAAGCCCAGCTCGCGCTCCACCAGGTTCACGTCGACGGGAAACTTGCCGAGGATGGTCTTCGGGATCGGATGCCTGGCGGCGGAGAGGATTTGCAGCGTGTGGAGCTTGTCAGCGACGCTTTCGATCGCCTCCGGCGGATTGACGATGGCGACGCCTTGGCGCTGGAAGTGGCGAAGCACGGCCAGCGTGAAGTACGCCGTTTCGCTGCCGCAGCGTGGAATGATGAGATCCGGTTTGCGCAGTTCGCGGCCCTGATAAATGGCAGACCAGGAATCCGCGCCCCCGACAACGAGGTCGAACTCGCTCGGCTTCAGGACTTGGAGATCGATATCGAGAGCTTCGGCGGATTCCTGAAACCGCCTCACTTCATGCGCCTCAGGCACGGTGTCGCCGAGGTCGCGGTTGAAAAACAGCCAGCAGCGCACGGCGGTATCCTTTACCGGTGGTTACCCCCTTAAGTTCTACCTTGAGCAAAAGTTCCCGGCTCCGCGAGCGCGCGGAGCAGTTCGCCTTGCACGCGAAAAGGCGAGCCGGGCGCAGCGCTGAGATGGCGGGGTAAGTCGCCAGCGCTGGCCCGGCTCGGCGCGCGAGGCCTCAACGCGCGGGCTGACTCGTACGAAAGGGACCGATCCGTATGGTGTCGCGTGCGGCGCTCGTCATCGGTCCCCTCATTGTCTGCATGAAATCATGTAGGGTGAAATCACGCACGTGAAGGTGCGCGGCTATTCACGTGCGGATAGCTGCGCGAGCCGAGCGGGCGCCTAATTGTCGGGCACGAGCGATGACTGAAGAAAGATTGCCGATTGTAAATGTCGCCCCGCTGCTTTCGGGCGAGGGCGCTGCGGCCGCAGCGGAGATCGGCGCGGCGTGCCGAGATATCGGCTTTTTCTACGCGACTGGACACGGCATCGCCGCGGAGACGCTGCGCACGCTCGATGCGGAGAGCCGGCGCTTTTTCGCGCTGCCAGAAGCACGCAAGATGGAGATCGCCATGGCGCGCGGTGGACGCGCGTGGCGCGGCTACTTCCCGGTTGGCGGCGAGCTTACGTCCGGCAAGCCGGACATGAAGCAGGGGCTCTATTTCGGCGAAGAGCTTGGCGACGACGATCCGCGTGTGCGCGCCGGCCTGCCGCTGCACGGCCGCAGTCTGTTTCCCCACGATGTGCCCGAGCTAAAGTCCGCCGTGCTCACGTTTATCGCTGAAGCCACGCGCGCAGCACACGCGATCATGGAGGGCGTCGCGCTCAGCCTTGGACTCGATCGCCAATATTTCCGTCGGCAATACACCGCGCAACCGACCTTGCTTTTCCGTGTGTTCGAATATCCGGCTGCGCCCGCCGCCGATGAGAGTTGGGGCGTGGGCGAGCACACCGACTATGGCTTGCTCACGCTGTTGGCGCAGGACGAAAATGGCGGCCTGCAGGTGAAGACGCCGCACGGCTGGATCGAAGCGCCGCCTGTTCCGGGCGCGCTTGTCTGCAATATCGGCGACATGTTGGATCGGCTGACCGGCGGCATATATCGCTCGACGCCGCACCGGGTGCGCAATGTGAGTGGCAAGAGCCGCTTGTCGTTTCCGTTCTTCTTCGATCCCGGTTTCGACGCCGAGATCGTGCCGTTGCCGCAGCCGGCGGCGCGCGACGACAGCGCCGAGCGGTGGGACCGCGCGAACGTGCATGCGTGGAGTGGAACCTACGGCGACTATCTGATGGGCAAGGTGGCGAAAGTGTTTCCGGATCTGGCGAAGGAAGTCGTCTGATCCGGCGCAGAGCTAAACTCCGCGCTTCTCGCCGAACATGTGGATGTGCAGGCGGTCGCTGTAGCTGTAGCCGCGGGACAAGGCGGCGGGCTTCAGGCTGAGTTCGCGCGCGCGCAACGCGGCGGAGGTCGTGCCTTCCGGCATAATGTAGATGCGCGAGGCGGCGATCGCGTGATCCGCGGCGATCGCCGCCACGGCGTCGAGGTCGCCCGCTTCCCGCGCGACGAACTTGAAGAATGCGCGCGGATTGGCGGCGAATGCGGCGAGTGCTGCGGACCTCAAGGCGATCGCGGCGTCGTTGCCGGAATGCGCCAGTTTCGGCGACACCATGAAGAGATCCACACGCTCTGCCAGCGCGCCGCTCGGTACGATCGATCCATTGGTCTCGATCTCGATCAACAGCTCAGGCGCGCCCGTCTTGAGCGCATCGATCAAAGCCACGACGGCGTCCATCTGCAGCAGCGGTTCGCCGCCGGTGATGACAACGCCCTTACTGATATTTTCCCGCACCAGCGCCGCGACCTCCGTCACCGGCAGGGCGATCATCTCTGCCTTCGGGTCAAACTTCCAAGGCGCGCCGGGCGCATCGCGCTCGTGCTGAAACGCTGAGCCTCGCCAGTTCCACGTATACGCCGTGTCGCACCAGGTGCAGTGCAGATTGCAGCCGGAGAGCCGCGCGAAGGTGCGCGGCTGGCCCGCGCTCACGCCTTCGCCCTGCACCGAGCGGAATATTTCCGGCGCGCCGTCGTCGTTGCGGGCAAGGCGCAGCACCGCGCTCATGCCGGGCGCGGCACGCGCAGCGTTGCGCGCAAGCCGCCGAGCGGGCTCTTGCTCAGCGCAATGTCCCCGCCGTGGCTGCGCGCCACATCGCGCGCGATAGCGAGGCCTAAACCCACGCCTTTCTGGTTGCGCGATCGCGTTTCATCCAGGCGCGAGAAGGGGCGAAACGCCTCTTCGTAGAGATCTTCCGGAATGCCGGGCCCGTCGTCATCGACCGCCACCAGGACCGCATTCTCCTGACCCGTCACCGCGACGCGCACCTTGTCGCCGTGCGCCGCGGCGTTATCGATGAGGTTGGCGAGGCAGCGCTTCAGCGCGCGCGAACGGCCCGCCGTCACGACTTCGCCGCTGATCTCGACGCTCACATCCGCGCCGCTGCGCTGCGCCTCGTCGGTCGTCTCCCGCGCTACGGCGCCCAGGTCGACCTGCGTCGGCGCTTCCTCGCCGAGCCCTTTGGCGAAGGCCAGATATTCCTCGAGCGTCTGCTCCATTTCGGCCAGGTCGCGCTTGGCGTCCTCGACCTCCGGCGCTTCGCCCATGAGCGCGAGTTGCAGCTTCAGCCGCGTCAGCGGCGTGCGCAGGTCGTGGCTGACGCCCGCCAGCAATTGCGCGCGCTGATCGATCAGCTTTCTGACCCGGTCGCGCATATTGAAGAAGGCGTGCGTTGCGCCGCGCACTTCGCGCGCGCCGCGGACGCGGAAATTGCCGGTGTCGTCGCCGCGGCCGAAGCGCTCCATCGCCGCGGCGAGCTGTTCGATCGGCCTGACCTGATTGCGGATGAAGATGATCGACAGCACGCCGAGAAACAGTGTGGCGCCGGCGATCCAGGCCACGAAAAGCGGGCCGGAGCGCGCCTGCACCCGATCTCGGAACGCCTTCAGCTGCAGGACGCCTTCGCGCGTCGGCACCCGCATCAGCACTTGCGTGCCGGGGCAGGTGCTGTCGTACCAGACGTTGCGGTCGAGTTCCTGTTCGAGCGCATGCGTCAGGTAGCGGTCGATCACCGAACCGAAAGCGCGGCAGCGCGGGATTTCCAGCGGTGCGCCCGGCTGCATCTCGATCTCCAGCCGCAACGGCCGGTACGCCAGCGCCTTTAGCGCCTCGAAATTCTCCGGTGTCGGGTTGCGCTCATAAAGCTGGATGATGAGCGCTGCGTCCGAGGCGACGCCTTGGCTCATGCGCTTGGATGTCGCCTGCCAGTGATCATCCAGGAAGACGAGCGTGATGATGAGCTGCAGGAGCGCCGCCGGCACCAGGATGATGAGGATCGTGCGCCAATAAAGGCCTTTCGGCAGCACGTCGCGGAAACGGAATCGGGGCGGCGGCTCGTCCATCAGTCGGCGGCCAGCCGGTAGCCGACGCCGCGCACCGTCTGCAGATAGATCGGCGCGCGCGGGTCTGCTTCGATCTTGCGGCGCAGGCGGGTCACTTGCACGTCGACGCTGCGTTCAAGGCCGTTGCTGGTCTTCTTCGCGAGATCTTCGCGGCTCACCACTTCCCCCGGCCGCGCTGCGAGTATGCGCAGCAGCGCCACTTCCGCTTCGGTGAGGCGCACGTTGGCGCCTTCGCGTGAAAGTTCGCCGCGGGCGCTGTTGAATGAGAAGGGCCCGAACGTCACCAGCTCCGGCGCTTCGCCCCGCGCCGTGATGGTGCGGCGCAGGATGTTGTTGATGCGCAGAGTCAGCTCCGCCGGCTCGAACGGCTTCGGCACGTAGTCGTCCGCGCCGATGGTCAGCCCGCGGATGCGGTCTTCCGGCATGCCGCGCGCCGTCAACAGCACGATCGGCACTTTCGATGTCTTGCGCACGCTCTCCGCCAGCGAGAAGCCGTCCTCAACCGGCATCATCACATCCAGGATGAGCAGATCGAAATCCATCGCCTCCAGGAGCTTTCGCGCCTGTGCGGCATCGGCTGCAGCGGACACGCGCGCGCCGGCGTTAGAAAGGTAGCGTTTCAGCAGTTCCCGGATGCGATCGTCGTCGTCCACCAGCAGCAGATGCGGCGGGCGATCGAGGGCGTCGAAGGCAGGGGCGCTCACCACAGCGCTCCTCGTGCTGCTTTGTGGGGCATAGACTGCCTAAACTGAGCCATCTTGAGGGATGAATATTCCCTCCTCTTGTCGTATTGATTGACAGACATACCGCCGACCGCAAGTCTTCCGCAAAACCATCCCCGGAACAAATCACTGGGGAGGCGGCTTCGCAAGGCCGATCATAGCAGGAGGACGCATCCATGGCCGCTCAGCCTTTTGACGATCGTGACGGCTGGGTGTGGATGGATGGCGAATTCGTCCCCCACCGCGACGCGCGCGTCCACGTCCTCACCCATGCGTTGCACTATGCCTCCTGCGTGTTCGAAGGCGAGCGTGCGTATGGCGGCGTGATCTTCAAGAGCCGCGAGCACAGCGAACGGCTGCACAAATCCGCGAAGGTGCTCGGCTTCGATCTGCCGTACTCTGCCGAAGAGCTCGATCGCGCCAAGGCCGAACTGATCCAAAAGCAGGGCTGGGAAAACTGCTATCTGCGCGCGCTCGCTTGGCGCGGTTCGCAGCAGATGGGCGTCTCGGCCAAGCGCGACGACGTGCACGTAGCGATCGCGGCCTGGGAATGGGGCGATTACTTCGCCGACAAGATGAAGGGCGTACGGCTGATGATTGCGCCGTGGCGCCGGCCCGCGCCGGACACCGCGCCGTGCAACTCGAAGGCCGCCGGCCTCTACATGATCTGCACGCTCTCGCGTCACGCCGCGACCGACGCGGGCTTCGACGACGCCATGATGTTCGATTGGCGCGGCCAGATCGCCGAAGGCACCGGCGCCAACATCTTTTTTGTGAAGGACGGCGTCCTGCACACGCCGACGCCGGATTGCTTCTTGAATGGCCTCACGCGCCAGACGGTGATCGAACTGGCCAAGCAACGCGGCATCGAAGTGGTCGAGCGCGCGATCTGGCCGAACGAACTCTCGACGTTCTCGGAAGCCTTCCTTACCGGCTCGGCGGCCGAAATCACGCCGATCCGCGAGATTGCGGGACTCGCATTCAAACCGGCCAAGCTGACCGAGCAGGTGATGGCGGATTTTTCCGCGCTGACGCGGCGGAAGAACGCGGCGTGACTCTGTAACACGCGATGGAGTAAAGCGGGCGCATGCAACTCGCCCGCTTTCCCCGCCGCCGCTACACGCCGTCCTTCACGCCGCTCGAACGCGCGCCGAATTTGAGTGCGTCGCTGGGCGGGCCCGATATCTGGATCAAGCGCGACGATCTCTTGGGCCTCGCCGCCGGGGGCAATAAGACGCGCAAGCTCGAGTTCCTGGTCGCTGACGCGCTGGCGCAGGGCGCGGACACGCTGATCACGGTCGGCGCGCCGCAATCGAACCATTGCCGGCTCACGCTCGCCGCAGCGAACAAGGAAGGGCTGAAGTGCCGGCTGGTGCTCGAACAGCGCGTGCCGGGTTCCTACGACGCGAACGCAAGCGGCAACAACTTCCTCTACAATCTGCTTGGCGTCGAAGCCGTCACCGTCATCAATGCCGGCGAAGATTTCAACGCCGTGATGCAAGGCGTCGCCGCTGAACTCGAAAGCAAGGGCCGCAAGGGCTACATCATCCCGGGCGGCGGCTCCAATGCGCTGGGCGCACTCGGCTATGTCGCGTGCGCACACGAAATCGCGACGCAAAGCTTTGAGCAGGGCGTCGCCTTCGACCGAATCGTCGTCGCCAGCGGCTCGTGCGGCACCCATTCCGGGCTCCTCGTCGGCGCCAAAAGCGTGAACTTCGATGCGCCGATCACCGGCATTAACGTCCGCCGTCCCCGCGTGGAGCAGGAAGGCAATCTCCTGAAACTGGCGGTGGCGACGGCGGACTTGCTCGGCATCGAAGCGCCCAAGCCGAAGGACGTGGTCGCGCTCGATGAATGGGTTGGCCCCGGCTATTCGATACCGACCGACGAGATGATCGAAGCCGTGCGCATGACCGCGCGGAGCGAGAGCGTGCTGCTCGATCCGGTCTATTCCGGCAAAGCCATGGCTGGCCTGATCGGCCTCGTGCGCCGTGGTGAACTGAAGAAGGGCCAGCGCGTCCTCTTTGTGCACACTGGCGGCGCGCCTGCGCTCTACGCGTACCAGAAGGTGCTGCAGCAGTGACGAAGACGATCGGCGTCATCGGCGGCATGGGCCCCGCGGCCACCGTGGATTTCTTCGCTAAGCTCTTGGCCGCGACCCCCGCCGAGCGCGATCAGGATCATCTGCGCATTCTCATCGACAACAATCCGCGCGTCCCTGACCGCAACGCTGCAATCGTCGGCAGAGGCGAGTCTCCGGGCCCGCAATTGGCAAAAAGCGCGCGCGGCCTGGAGCGGGCGGGCGCGGACGTTATCGTCATTGCGTGCAACACCGCCCACGCCTTCGGCGAGGAGATAGAAGCGGCGATCACGGCGCCGCTGATGTCCATGATCGACGCGACGGCGGACGCCGCCATGGCGCGGAAGCCGTCTCGCGTCGGGGTGTTGGCGGCGGACGGATGCCGGCGCGCCGGCCTTTATCAGCGGGCATTTGAAGCTCGGGGTGTGGAGCCGCTCTTTCTCGCAGACGAGCTGCAGCTCGATTTCATGCAGCTGCTGTATCGCATCAAAGCCGGCGACACAGGCGATGCAACGCGGCTGCGCATGGAACAACTGGCGACCGGGCTGAACGCGCGCGGCGCCGAGGCGGTGATCGCCGCGTGCACGGAAGTGCCATTGGTGCTCAGCGCCGATGCGCTCGCCGTGCCGCTCATCAGCTCCACCGACGCGCTGGTTGCGCGCGTTGTCGCGTTCGCAATCCAAGGCTAGGCGACGGAACTAAAATCAATGGCGCCTCGTTACCGGTCGGCAAGATTGCCGCCGGAGGCCGCCGATGCAGATCCGATATTCGTTCGATCCCGACTACACTGTGGTCGGCCGTCACTACGCACACCCGCTCATTTCATGGCCGACGATTGTTGCGGGCGCAGTCGCTGCGATCGCGATTGGCTTTCTGCTGAACGTATTGGGCCTGGCCATCGGCGCGTCCGCCTTCAATCCCTACAACATCAACGCCCAGGACGAGACTATCGGCATCGGCGGCGGTCTTTATGTGATTTTCGCCCAACTCGTGGCGTTTCAGATCGGCGCCTATATCGCTTCGCGCTCCGCGCAATATCCCGACCACTTCGGCGGCCTCGTCACCGGCTTCATGGTTTGGGCTTTCGCAGTCGTCATCGCCGTGTTGATCGCAAGCTGGACGGCGGCGTCCGTCAGCGGCGGCGATGCGATCCCATCCGGCGTCGCCGAGACCATCGGCGAACTCAGTGACGCGACGGACGGCCAAGGTGCAAGCCCGAGCGAACTCGGTACGGCCGAGGACGCGGCCGACGCCCTCGCCGCCGTCTCGTGGTGGACGGTGGGCGCACTAGGCCTCGGGCTCGCAGGTTCGATCGCCGGCGGCTGGCTCGGCGCGCACCATCCAAAGTGGGAAGAGCGTCCGCGGATCGACGACCGCGTCGCCTACAAAATGAGCCCGGACATTTGAGGAGCTGAGACGTGGGTCAACTTGGAAAAGGTTGCGTGTTGTGGGCGATCGGCATTCCGTTGCCGATCATCATCATCCTCTATCTGCTCGGCGTGCTGCGCTGATCAGCCTGCAGGCGTATCCATCATTTCAACGATGGAGCCCCCGATCGACATGGCCAGCTGCGGGAACACACCCGCAAAATAGTCGTCGACGCTGGCATAGAGCTGGCTCGACGGCGACAGCGGGCCCACGCGCACCTGCAGCCCGCGCGCGGCGCCTTGCGAGGCCTTGACCACGAGGTCGTGCATGAACGGGAGGTTGGCGCCGCCGCCGGCCAGCACGACGTCGATCATGTCCACGTTGGCGGCCCGCGCCTTCATCGCGACGGCCCCAAGTGAAGAGGCGAGGGTGCCGCCGAGCGCGGCCAGGAAATCGCGGAACTGAGGGCCTTCGATGAGGTCTTGCGTCCTTATCGTGGTCGTGCGCCAGCCTTCCTTCAGCGCGCACTTTCCCTCGACGAAGAGCTGACGCTTCAGTTCGCGGGCGAAGAGCTTGCTGGCGCGCAGGAATTTTGCGTCTTCTTCGCTGGAAGATCCGCCGCGCTTGCGCAGCAGGAGTTCGATCAGCAGCCGGTCGATCTCATCGCCCGCCAGCGGCGAGCATTGGCGTGCGTCGGTGATTTCGGTCAGCGACGGCGGATCGGTGCTTTCGTCGAAGTCGAAGGCGGCGATGTCAGTGGTGCCGGCGCCCATGTCGAACACCAGGACGAAGCGCACCGGCGCGTTCGAGAAGGCGAGCGCGGAAGCGGCCGCCGCGTGCGGTTCAAAGACGCCGGTTTCCATGCGCCCGTCGCCGGGCGCCGCCGCGGCCTTGTCCAGCGCGTCCTTGCACTGTGCGATCGAGATGCCGTCGCGCGACATGAAGAGCTGGCCCAGCCGCTGCGAGACGGCCGCGGCTTCGTTGAAGATGCCTTCGAAAATCTTGTCCGTGCCCGAGCCCTTCTTCCAGACCGGGCTCGTGTAGCGACGCTTCGCTTCAAGGATGCCCGGCGGCAGGTTCGGCGTGCGCGAGAGCGCCTCGCGGATGAGTTGATCGAGATAGGCGAGATACATCACCAGCGCGTCGCGCTGGCGCAGCGTGCCCGTCGGGTCCACCGAAGGCTTCATCTTCGTCGCCAGAGCTTCAGCGACATCGTGGGCGCCGAGGATGGTCTTGAACGACAGTAGCGGGTCGCGGTTCGCGGCAAGCGCGGCTTGCGCGCGCTGAAAAGCGGCGGGGCCGAAGTGCAGACGTCCGTTATCGACGAACAGGACGGACGGCAGCAGCAGCGGATGATCGGCGCCTGCGATCGCGCCCAGCGGGATGGGCTTCACGCCCGCTTCGAGCGGCATGGTCGGGTCGATGCACAGGCTCGCTTTCGAGAGCGCCGTGCCGAAGTCGATGCAAATTCGAGCCCGGGGGCTGCGGTCGCCTTGATCGGCCATGAGGTCCTGCTCTGCGGCGCGGTTCGCGCGGCCCAGTTCTTAAGCGGTCATTCATGATTTTGGAACGATTCGTGGCGCTTCGCTGCTGGGCTGGCTGTGAATAACGCAGCGTCCGCCCGCCCCAAAGCGTGGAACTGAGGCCAAAAACGCCGACTTAGCCGCTGGCCGCGTCGTCGGCCGCCATCAGGAAATGCCCGTGCATGGCCGCGATAGGCTGGCCCCGCTCGTTCTGCCAGGCTTCCGCCTGCACGTTGGCGATGCGGCGGCCGATTTTGACCACGCGCGCACGGGCGAACGTGTCGATCGGGCGTCCTGACCGCAGATAGTCGATGCCGATGTCGATCGTCTTCGGGAATTTCGCCGATTTCGATGCGATGGTGAGTTGCGTGAGCGCGGTGAGTTCCATCAGCGCGCCGACGACGCCGCCATGCAGCGCCGGCAGCAGCGGATTGCCGATCAGATGCTCGGCATAGGGCAGTTCGAGCGTGAGCTCGTCGCCCTTCAGCTCTGCGCGCACGCCCAAGAAGCTCGCGTAGGGCACGCGGGCCAAGGCCTGCGTCAAACGCTCCTGGACCTCGTTCATGGCTTTGGCTTTCGCGTGCGCAAGTTCGCGCCGGGCTTGCGGTTTGGGCTCACCATGAAAGTGGAGACAGCGTGTGCGATTGGGTTGTCGGGCGTATCCTCGAACGCGACCGCGCGCACGAAGGCGACGTTTTTGCCGATCTTGTAGCATTGCGCTTCGGCGCAGACCGGCTTGCCCGGCGCTGCGGCGCGCATGTAGTCGATGCGCAGATCGATGGTCGCCACCACGGTGGGCTCATCCATCGCCGCCACTGCGGCGGTGCCGCAGAGCTGGTCCAGAAAGGCGGTGATGACGCCGCCTGCGATCACGCCGGTTTCGGGATCGCCGACCAATTCGGGCTTGTAGGGCACGCGTCCGCGCACCTTGGCCTTCTCGATATGGGTGACTTCGACGCCCAGCGCCCGCGCCTGCGGGGTGAACTGGATCATGGCGCGGACGCGTTCGAGCGGGTCGTCGCCGGCGCCGTAGGGAGGGGTGTCACTCACACGCTGGTGCTAGCGCGCTCCCGGCCCATCAACCAGCGCAAGAAATTGACGCGTAGTCATTTTTGTGGCGCAATGTGACGAGACGGACATCCCGGCAGGAGAGGTGAGTGGCTGACGCTGCGGCAGTGGAGCCGATCGGCAAGCGCGAGCGCGCGAAGGCGGCCAACCGCCACGCCATCCTTGTGGCTGCGCGCCGCGTCTTTGCGGAACTCGGCTACGAAGCCGCGACCGTTCGCGACATCATCCGCGGCACCGAACTCGCGAGCGGCACCTTCTACAACTACTTTCGATCCAAAGAGGAAGTCTTTGAAGCGCTCGCGGATGACGGCGCCGCGCGCTTCAAGCCGATCCTGCGCGAAGCGCGCGAGCGCGCTACGAATTTCGAAGACTATCTGCACGGCGCCTTCGAGGCCTATTTTCGCTTCATCGTCGAAGATAATTCCATCGAGGGCCGCCCGCTCGAGGAACGGCGCCCGCACGTGCGCACCGACACACCGGAAATGATCGCAGTTTATGAGGAGGTCCGTGTCGGACTGGAAGCCGCGATCGCGCGGGGGCTGGCCCCGAAGGTGGATGCGGAATATCTCGCCTACGCTTGCATCGGCATTGCGCAGGAAGTCGGCGGCGCCATGCAGCGCCGCTCCCCGCCTGACATCGACGGCGCGGCTGCTTTTGCGACGGCGCTCATCCTGGGCGGTCTCAATCATTCGCCGAAAGGCTGAGAGGAGTAGAGTTTGGCTTCCTGGCTACAGAAGCTGATCGTGCAGCTTGCATTGGCGCGCTCGGACGATGCCTTGTTGAAGGCCTCGGGCGGAGAGGCGCGCACGGTGCGCGGCATGACGCTCGATCCGCGCTTTCAGTTTCTCGAGTTCCAGGCCCGCAAGCGGGGGGTCAACTGGGCCGAGATGACGCCGGCTATCCTGCGCCAGCAGACGGACGCGGGTTCGGCGATTTTCGGCGGCTCCGCCGTCGGCGGCGTGCGCGTCGAGAAAGTCTACATCACCGGCCGCAGCCACTCGGTGCCTTGCCGCCTCTATCTGCCGCAAATCCGCGACAACTCGGCGGCGATGCTGGTCTATTACCATTTCGGCGGCGGCGTGATCGGGTCGCTCGAAACCTGTCACCGCTTCTGCAGCATGATCGCCAAGGAAGCGGGCGCGCCGGTTCTGTCGGTCGACTACCGCCTGGCGCCCGAGCACCGATTTCCCGCCGGCCTCGACGATGCGACGGCGGCGTACCTCTGGGCCGTCGACAATGCTGCGCGCTACGGCGCGCCGGTCGGCAAGGCGGCTGTGGGCGGCGACAGCATGGGCGGCAATTTCGCCGCTGTGATCGCCCAGCAGCAGCGCGGATCGGCTCCGCGCGCGCATCCGCCGGTGTTGCAGCTGCTCATCTATCCGGGGCTCGACTTCGTGAGCGACACCGCCTCGATGCACGATTTCGCCGACGCCTGGCCGCTGACATCGCAGACGATCGAGTTTTTCCTGCGCCATTATCTGCCCGACGATTTCGATCCGGCCGAGCCGCGTCTCTCGCCGGGCCGCACCGAAGATCTCACCAAGCTGCCGACCGCGCTTGTCTACACCGCCGGCTTCGACATGCTCCTGGATCAGGGCGAGGCCTATGCTGATCGTCTTGAGCAGGCAGGGGTACGCGTGGTGCGCCATCGCTTTGAATCGCTGCCGCACGGTTTCGTCGCGTTTCCGGCGGCGTCTCCCACGGCGGAGCAAGCGATCCGGCGCATCGCGCGCGAAACGGCGGCGGCGCTCAAGGGCGCGGCGTAAGGGGTGACAATCTCAAACATCGCCGACGCCAAGAAGGACGCGCGCATCGATCGCGCCGCCTGGAGTTGGGCGCTCTACGAATGGGCGCGCAATCCCTATGTCATTCTTTGCACCATCTATGTGATGGCGCCGTACATGACGACGGTGGTGATCGGCGATCCGGTCGAAGGCCAGAGGCTGTTGTCGAGCTGGCACCGCAACGCCGGCCTCGTAGTGATGGCGACGGCGCCATTCCTGGGCGCGGCGGCGGATCGCATGGGGCGGCGCAAGCCGCTGCTGGCCGCCATCACCTTGGCGCTTGTCGCCTTCATTGGCCTGCAATGGTTCGCGCTGCCCGACGAGGCGGGGCTGCCGCTGTGGGCGATCGGCGCTGTCGTTACCGCCGCGGGCTTCTGCTTTGCGTGGACCGAGGTGCTGCACAATTCCATGCTCTCGCACGCAGCGCCGCCGAAATTGCTGCCGCACGTGTCCGGGCTAGGGCTCGCACTTGGCAACGCCGCCTCGGTGCTGCTGCTGGTGTTCGTGCTCTGGGCGTTCGCATTGCCGGGCCAGATGCACTGGCCGTTCCTGCCGGCGCAGCCGCTGTTCGGCTTGGATCCGGCGCAGTTCGAACCGAGCCGCATCGTTGGACCGCTCTGCGCCATTTGGCTCGCGCTCTTTGCGATCCCGATTTTCCTTTACACGCCCGATCTCAACACCACCGGCGAAAGGTTCGGCGACGCCGTGCGGCACGGGGTGGGCAATGTCGTACGCACGGTCAGAAAGCTGAAGCACTTTCGCCACGTCGCCACCTTTCTCATCGCGCGCATGTTCTATTTCGACGGCAAGGTCGCGATCCTCATCTTCGGCGGCGTCTACGCCGCAGGCGTGATGCAATGGGGAATGATCGAGATGCTGGCGTTCGGCATCATTCTCTCGATCTTCGCGGTGTTCGGCGGTTTTCTCGCGGGCTGGCTCGATCACCGCGTCGGCGCCAAGTGGTCGGTGGTGATCACCATCGTCGGTACGTTTGTGTGCCTCATGATCATGGTGTCGATGTCGCCGGACGCCATGTTTTTCGTCGTGCCGGTCGCGCCCGGCGTTCAGGTTTGGGACGGACCGGTGTTCCAGACCGCGCCGGAGATCGCCTACATCTGCGCCTCGATGCTGATCGCCATCACGATCACGGCGGCGTTTTCGTCGAGCCGCACGCTGGCGACGCAACTTGCGCCCGAAGGCATGCAGGGTGAGATTTTTGGTCTTTACGCGCTCGCGGGATCGGCGACGTCCTGGCTCGGGCCGCTGCTGGTGGAAGTTTTCACCGGCGCCTATCACAGCCAGAAAGCGGGGTTCGCATCGATCTCGATTCTGTTGGCGATCGGCGCGGCTTTGCTGCTGACGGTGAAATCGCCGCCCAAGCCGGTTTAAGCGGCGGCCTGCTTCAGCTTCTTGTCGACCATGCGCTTCAGGCTCTGGGCCACGCGTTCGCGTTCCACGTCCATGCCGTGCGGCAGGTGCACCAGCTGATGCAGCGCCGCGATATGGGTGCGCACGACTTCCGGATCGAGCCGGGTGGTTGCGCCTTGCGCTTGCAGGTAGCGCATCATTTCCTTGGCGCCGAAGGCGAGGTTGGGGTCGCCGATCATCTCGGCCACTTCCAGGAGCTCGTTGGTGGCCTTGAACACGGCGCGTGCGGCCGTGGCGTCGCCCGGTTGGAAGTCGCGCGCCTTGTTTTCGAGCGCCGCGACGCGCGCGCGCGCGAGTTCTGCTTTCAGATTGTAGGCCTCTTCGTCCGGCGACAAAATCGCAGGCGCCGCATCGTCGAGGCGGCGCATCGGACCGGTATAGAACTCGTCGCGCCGCCGCCGCCGGCAGGGGCCGACATAGTGGGCGGTGACGATAAACGGCACCGGCTTGGTCAGCACGCGTTTGACGCGCTGCTGCAAGACCAGCGCCGAGATCGGCTTCACCAGATAGCCGTTGACGCCGGCGCGCCGCGCGCTTTCCACGTCCGCGGCCGAGCCGCGCGAAGTCAACATGAACATGGCCACGGCCCGGTTCGGCAATTCCTCGCTCATGCGCACGCGACGCACGAAATCGAGGCCGTCGCCGTCGTCGGCCCACTCCATCAGCACGATGTCGGGATTGGACTTCTTGAGCAGCTCCCACGCCTCGAGCGTGTCGGCGGCGCCTTGCGCACGGCCGAAGCCCATGGTGCGCAATTGATCGAGCGAAATGCGGCGCTGGTAGTGGTTCTCGTCGAGGACGAGCGCCGTCAGTCCCGACGGATCGAACGGATCTTCGTCCAACATCGAAGCGGCCCAGCCCCCACGCGAACCGTGACCCTAGCCCGGAATGTTTAAGGTTTGGCTGAGCCTGACGCCGGGTGATGGCTAATGAAGGGTTAGCCGGTCTCTTCGAGGGCGCTGATGATGGTGATTTTCTGCCAGATTTTGCGTCCCAGGCTCGTCGTCAGCGCTTCCATCTCGTTGACCGCGTCGATGACGACGCTGTCGCGCATGCGCTCGGCATAGAGCGCCGCCAGCTTGCCGATCAGCGCCAGCATCTCTGCGCAATAGTCCAGATAGCGCGTAAGTTCGAAGTGACTCATCGTCCGTTCGGGCGAAGCGACGGTCTTATGCGCATCCAGCACGATGGTGGGATCCTTGGTGAGCTGATGCATGTCTATGACGTGCGCGGCCGAGCGCAGCCGGTGCAGTGCGTCCAGCACGCGTTGGCGCTTCAGCCGTTCCTCCAGCGTCATCAGAAACCACACGCCGCCGCCGAACAGGATGAGCAGGTTCACCGCCGCCTCCAAGCCTTGCAGCAGCTCGGTCGAACTGGCGCCCTCGACCCGGAAATGTTCCGCCGCCCAGATTTGCGCTGCGAGCCCCAGCAACGCGACGACAGCGGCTGCGATCCGCCAGCCCCAGGCCGGGCGCGCCAAGTCTGCGGCCTCATCCACGATTTCGGCGGCCGTTCCCTGCAAGTCGGCACAGACGCGGCCCAGGCCGGATTGCGGGAAACGCGCGATGATGCGCTCGTGCAGCTTGTCCAGTGTCTTGAGGATGAGATCGGGACGCAGCGTTCGGTAGTCGTCCGGAGCGCTCACGGCGCGGCCTGCAGATTGGAGAAACGCTGCACCGAGCGTTCGTCGAAAGCCTGGCCGAACGCGGAGCCGTGGACTTCGGAGACGGTCTCCGACGCATAGCGGCGCCCGTTGGGGGCGGGCGTGCAGGTGATGACGATGTCGATCCGCTCGACGTTTACCAGCGGCATTGGACTGAACGCCGCCGGCGCAAAGAGCCGGACGCGGGTGATGTCGGGGGTTTCGTTCAACATCGTCATCTCGCCGCGCAGACGGTCGGCGAAGCGGCGCGCCTGTTCGCCGCGGATGCTCTCGCGGGTGGGCTGGAAGGAATAGGTGCTGGTCGCGCCGTCGTTACGAACGAGCTGCACGTTGGAGACGCGGCCCATGGTTTCGCTCGCGCACCATGAGACGCCCTCCATGTCGCGCGACAACCGCTCGAAGCCCTCGCGTTCGTCGTTCTTCAGGTTGGACGGGTCCGGCGCCAACATGCGCAGGCGTGGGGTCGCATTGGGGTCGAAGCGCGCGCGCCAGGTCTGCTTGGCGGTATTGAGCGTCCAGTCGAAGGCGTAATCGGTCTTCGCGGCTTGCGTGGCGGCGACGGCTTGCGCCAAGACCGCCGACCCGCGCGCCTGGGCCATCGCATTGGCGGCGAAAAAAAGGGCGACGATGCCGAGGGCCAGGGTGCGGGCGATGCGAAACATGCCGGCGGACCATGCCATGCCGTCGGCGCCGCTGCCAAGGCGCGCTACATAAGGCGCGTGGACGCCCGCACGCCCCAGTTGCCTGACCTATTCGCCGCCTGGTTCGCCAGCCGCGGCTGGCGCCCGCGCCCGCATCAGCTGGAACTGGTCGCGCGCGCCGAGGCGGGGCTCTCGACGTTGCTCATCGCTCCGACCGGCGCTGGCAAGACGCTTGCGGGGTTCTTGCCGAGTCTCATCGCGCTTGCGGCAGTCGCCGAGAAGGGTGGCGCGCGGCGGCCGCACAAATTGCACACGCTTTATGTCTCGCCGCTGAAGGCGCTGACGACCGACGTCGCACGCAACCTTGAGACACCGGTGCGCGAGATGAACCTCGCGGTGCGCATCGAGTCGCGCACCGGCGACACGCCGCCGCACAAACGACAGCGCCAACGCGCGCATCCGCCGGACATGCTGCTGACGACGCCGGAGCAGCTTTGCCTGCTTATCGCGTCGGAGCACGCGCGCGTGTTCTTCGAAGACTTGCAGGCCGTGATCGTCGATGAAATTCACGCCATCGCGCCGACCAAGCGCGGCGATCTGCTCGCTCTGGCGATGGCGCGATTGTCACGCTGGGCGCCGGGACATCGGCGCATTGGGCTGAGTGCGACCGTCGCTGACCCGGATAGTCTCGCGCGGTGGCTAACCGGTGCAGAACCCTTTCCCCCCTTGCGGGGGAGAGGGCGGGGAGAGGGGGGACGTTCAAGACAAAGCGCAAACGCGTCCACGCTCCCCACCCCCAACTCCGCCCCGCAAGGGGACGGGGAGCCGATAATTGTGAAGGCCCCCCCCGGCGCTGCGCCCATCATCGACGTCCTCGACTCCAACGCCCGCATTCCGTGGGCCGGCCACACGGCGCGGCACGCCATGGCGGAAGTCTACGCCGCCATCCAATCCGCCAAGCTCGCGCTCGTCTTCGTCAATACGCGCGCACAAGCGGAGATGACGTTCCAGGAACTCTGGCGCGTCAACGACGATGGCTTGCCCATCGCGCTCCACCACGGCTCGCTCGACGTCACGCAACGCCGCAAAGTCGAAGCTGCGATGGCGGCGGGAAAGCTGCGTGCAGTCGTCTGCACCTCCACACTCGATCTCGGCATCGACTGGGGCGATGTCGATCTCGTCATCCAGATCGGCGCGCCGAAGGGGTGCGCGCGCCTCGTACAGCGCATCGGCCGCGCCAACCACCGCCTCGACGAACCCTCGCGCGCGCTGCTCGCGCCCAGCAACCGCTTCGAAGTGCTTGAATGCCGAGCGGCGCAAGAAGCCGTGAAGGAAGGCGCGCTCGACGGCGCAGATCAGCGCAGCGGCACGCTGGACTGCCTCGCGCAACACATCATGGGCTGCGCCTGCGGCGAGCCGTTCGATGCGAACGAGCTGTACGCCGAAGTCATCTCCACCCAGCCGTATGCGCACATCACCCGCGAAACATTCGACCGCGCCATCGATCTCGTCGCCACCGGCGGCTATGCGCTCAGAACGTACGAGCGCTACCGCCGCATCGTCCAGGACCCGCTCACCCACCGCTGGCGGGCGCGCAATCCGACCATCGCGCAACAGCATCGCATGAATGTCGGAGCGATCATCGAAGCGGAAATGCTGGACGTGCGTCTCGCGCATCGCGCGCGGGAGCGCACGGTGCCCGGCGCGCCGAAAGCCGATGGTCCGGCGCCGCTCGTGGGTGGGCGACCGCTCGGCAAAATCGAGGAATACTTTATTGAAGGCCTCACCCCCGGCGACACCTTCATCTTCGCGGGGCAGATGCTGCGCCTCATCGGCGTGCGCGACACCGATGCGCTCGTGGTGCGCGCGGCGGGGGAGGAGAACCCGAAAATCCCGTCCTACGCTGGCGGCAAATTCCCGCTCTCCACCTTCCTTGCCGAACGCGTGCGCGAAATGATCGCCGATCCACGTAAGCAGCGGAAGCTGCCGCAACAGGTGCGCGACTGGCTGCGTTTCCAGAAAAAGCGCTCGATTGTGCCCGCGCCCGATCAGATGCTGGTGGAGACGTTCCCGCGCGCGACCAAGCACTACCTCGTCGCCTACCCGTTTGAAGGGCGGCTCGCGCACCAGACGCTCGGCATGCTGATCACCCGTCGGCTCGAACGCGCCGGCAAGCACCCGTTGGGCTTCCTCGCCAGCGAATACGCGATGGCGGTGTGGGCGCTGGAGCCGATGGGCGATCTCGATTTCGACGCGCTCTTCGCCGAAGACATGCTGGGCGACGATCTCGAAAGCTGGCTCAACGAAAGCACGCTGATGAAGGCGACCTTCGCCAAGTGCGCCGTCATCGCCGGCATGATCGACCGCAAGCTTCCCGGCGCCGAACGCAAAACCGGCCGCCAAGTCACGTTCAGCGCCGATCTCATCTACGACGTGCTGAAACAGTACGAGCCGGATCACCTGCTGTTGCAGGCCGCGTTCAACGATGCGGGCGAGGGTTATCTCGATATCCGCCGCCTGGGCGCGCTGTTGCGGCGCATCCGCGGCCGGATCGTGCATCGCGACTTGGATCACGTTTCGCCCTTCGCTGCGCCGGTGATGCTGGAAATGGGCAAGGTGCCGATCGCAGGGGCCGGAGAAGAGGCGGTGCTGGAGGATGCGGCCAGCTTGATCGCCGAGGCCATGAGCTAGCCCTTCCGTGAGGGAGGGCGGTGCGATCAAGTGCGTCAGCGGGCGGCTTGCGCCTGCGCATTTGCTGGCGCAGCTTGTGCCAAAATAGTCGGGGGAGAAGATGCGGTTCATATTGGCGCTCTTGTTGGCGTGCGGTCTGGTCACCAGCGCCTACGCGCAAGCGACGCAGCAGACCCACGACGCCAATGCCGCGTTTGCGCGGACGCTGCCGCTGGGTGACCGCGAAGACGAAGATTTCGCGCAACGCGGCTTCGTCTCCGCGTGGCCCGAGCCGCGAATCCTGGCCGCCGACAATCACGTCGTCTGGGATTTCCGCGCCTATGACTTCCTGCAAGGTGATGCGCCGGACACCGTGAACCCCAGCCTTTGGAGGCATGCGCGTTTGCTTGCGCGCGCCGGGCTCTTCCGCGTCAGCGAACGCATCTATCAGGTGCGCGGCTTTGACGTCTCCAACATGACCATCGTCGTCGGCGACAGCGGCCTCATCGTCATCGATCCGTTGACCAGCACCGAAGTCGCAACGGCCGCGCTCACGCTTGCGCGCCGCACGCTGGGCGACAGACCGGTGGTCGCCATCATCTACACGCACAGCCATGCCGACCATTTCGGCGGCGTGCGCGGCATTGTGAGTCAGGAAGACGTCAGCGCCGGCCGCGTGCAAATCATCGCGCCGGATGGCTTTCTTGAGCATTCGGTGAGCGAGAACGTCATCGCTGGCAATGCGATGGGCCGACGCGCGCTCTACCAATTCGGCAGCGGCCTGACGCCCGGTCCGGAGGGGCAGATGAGTTCCGGCATCGGGCTCGCCATCTCGGCGGGCACGATTTCGCTCGTCCCGCCGACACGCACCATCGCGCGCACCGGCGAGACCATGACCGTCGACGGCGTGCGCATAGAGTTCCAGGTGACGCCTGGAACCGAGGCGCCGGCGGAGATGAATTTCTATTTCCCCGATTTCCGCGTGCTCTGCCTGGCGGAGAACGCCAATGTCTCGATGCACAATATCCTGACGCCGCGCGGCGCGCTGGTGCGCGATGCGAAAGCGTGGGCCGACTATCTGACCGAGTCTCTGCGCCTCTACGGCGACCGCAGCGACGTCATGATCACAAGCCACGGCTGGCCGCGCTTCGGCGGCGATCGCGTGCGCGACTTCATCGCCAGCCACCGCGACGCCTACAAGTTCCTGCACGATCAGACCGTGCGTCTGATGAACGCCGGCTACACCGGCCGCGAAATCGCCGAGCAATTACGCCTGCCTGAGCCGATCGCCAGCCGCTGGTTCAATCACGGCTATTACGGCACCATGATGCACAACACACAGGCGGTCTATCAGCGCTACATGGGCTGGTACGACGGCAATCCGGCGCACCTCAATCCGCTGCCGCCGGTGGAAGAAGGTCAGCGCTTCGTCACGGCGATGGGCGGCGCCGAACGCGTGCTGGCGGAAGGCCAGCGCGCGTTCGACGCCGGTGACTATCGCTGGGCCGCCGAAGTCTTGGATCATCTCGTTTTCGCCGACCCCAACAACACCGCCGCACGCCAGCTGCTCGCCCGCACGCATCGGCAGATGGCGTATCAGTCGGAGAGCGCGATCTGGCGCAACATGTACCTCGTCGCCGCGCGGGAACTCGAGCAGGGCGTCCCGCAGCGCCCGCCGTCGGTGCAGGCGCTTGATCTGGTGACAGCGACGCCGACGTCGCAAATCCTCGACCTGCTCGCGGTGCGGCTCAATCCGGAGCGGCTGGGCAACCAGCGCTTCGCGTTCAACCTGGTGTTCCCCGATCGCAACGAGCGACATGCGGTGACCATCGCCAACGGCGTCTTGGTGCATGAAGAGGGCGTCACCATCGCCGATGCGCCGACGTTGACCTCGCCGCGCGCCGTATTCCTGCAGGCGCTGTTCACCGGCTCGCTGCGCGATGCGGTGATAGCGCGGCGCATACGTGTGGATGGACGGGCCACCGCGCTTGCGGGATTGGCGGGCGTGTTCGATACACCCGACGCCAACTTCGCCATCGTCACACCCTGATGCCGCTTCTATCGCAGCCGAAGAAAACGCCGAGGAGACCCACGCCAGCGTCGCGGAAGCGCGGGACGCTACCCGCCCTGGCGTTGGTGGGCGCGACCGTTGAAGCCAAGCTCGGCGGCACGCTGGTTGCGGCGCTGCCGGAAGGCGCGCTCTGGATCGCGTCTGCGAAGACGCTGGTCATTTCCGATCTCCACCTGGAGAAAGGCTCCTCGTTTGCGAAGAGCGGCCAGCTGCTGCCGCCCTACGATACGCACGCGACGCTTTCGCGCGTGCTGTCGCTGATGGACCGGTTGCGGCCGGACATCGTCGTCTCGCTTGGCGACTCTTTTCATGACGGCGGCGGGCCGGCCCGGATGGCGGCGCGCGATCGCGATCTCCTGTGCTCGCTGATCGAGCGCGTGGACTGGATTTGGGTTGAAGGCAATCACGACGGCAAGGCGCCGGAGACGTTGGGCGGCGTTGTCACCGAGACCCTGCATATCGGCGACATCGTACTCCGGCACTTGCCGACCGAAGCGCGGGCGCCGGGGGAGATCGCCGGCCACTTGCATCCGTGTGCGAAAGTGACGGGGCGGGGGCGGGTGGTGCGGCGGCGGTGTTTCGCGACCGACGGCCAGCGTCTGGTGATGCCGGCGTTCGGCGCCTATACCGGCGGTCTCAACATTTGCGACGACGCCTTCGCGCCGATCTTCCCGGACGGCGCCATCGCGCTCGTGCTGGGCAAGGAAAAAGTCCTGCCCGCGCCGATGGAGCGCCTGCTCGCCGACTAGAAACGCCGGAGCGCGGTGGCGAGCGGGATGAGCATGCAGGCGATCATGGCGCCGCCGGTGAGCACTTGCCGCAGCAGGGGGTACCAGGGGGGAGCGCCGGCATCGGCGCTGCGGTGATCCCAGACGTATTGGCCGGCGAAGAGACCGGCGAAGATCGAGGCGGCCCCCAGGGCCCCGGGGACGACGGCGACGAAGAGGGCCAGCGCCCAGCCGGCGAGCGAGGGCAGTGCGCTGAACAGCAGCCGCACCGGGTTGGGGTGGGCGGGATCGCGCATGATCTCGATGCCGCAGCGCGCGCCGCCGAGGAAGGACAACAGCGCCGCCGCATAGATCGAAAAACTCAGCACCCCCAGGTGGGCCGTATCGGGGTGCCGCGACAGCGACACCAGCGCCGAGACCAGCAGCGGCGCGAGGCCCAGAAATCCCAAGCGCACCGCGGCGCGCGGCAAGAGCGGGGGGCGGCGCCAGGGCGAGCTCATTGCCGGCGGAAGAGAAACGCCGCGACCCAGCCGGCTGCAAGCGCCAAGAGCACCGTCAGCAGGCCGTAGAGCACCGAGGCGCCGGTGGCGAGATCGTGGATGCGGCGCTCGACCCCGATGCGGGTGATGCGGATGGGAATCTGCTGGCGCGAAATCAGACGCCCGTCGCGGAAGAGATAGGTGTCGGCGCGGTATTCGGCGATGGGCGCGTTGGCGGGGAGGCGGACGACGGCGCGGAAGAGGCCGCGCTGATAAAGCGTGATGCCGCCGCGCCGGTCCGGGGATGCCTGGCCGGAATAGTATTGGTAGAGGCCTTGCGCGAGCCGCAGCCGTGTCAGCGCGCGGCGATAGGTGGCGGGTTCGGTGCCCGGTGGCGTGCCGCTTTCGAGCTGCGCCGAGGCGGCCGGATCGAGGCCGTGGCGCCAGATTTCCGTGGGATTGGTGATCTGGCCTAAGGGACGCGTGCTCAGCACCGCAAAGAAGGAGGGCGCCTGGGCGAAGCGCACGGGATCGCTGTTGATCCAGAGCCCAAACACCTGGCGCTTGCGCATCACCGTCACCGGCTGCGGCGGCCCGCGCACCACCACGACGATGTCGCCGCGCCCGCGCCGGTCGGGGTTGAAGCCGAACACGGTGACGTAGGAGCCGCGATAATCCGAGCTGACCGAAATCTGGTCTTCCGAGACCGCCGCCGGCAGATCGTTGGCGATATCGTCGTCCGGACGCGCCGGCGTCTGCGCGCTGGCGCTCGCCGAGAGCGCCAGAAGCGCCAGCGCAGCGACGAGCGCTCTCACCAGAGCCCTCTGCCCAGCACGTAATGCTCTTCCGGTTCGACGATGAGATCGAACAGAAACTTCGCGCTCGCCGCCAACAGCAAGAGCGCCAGGATGGCGCGGATGTGCTCGTTCTTGAGGCCGGCGCCCACGCGCGCCCCCAGTTGCGCGCCGATGACGCCGCCCAGCATCAGGATCGAGGCCAGCACCAGGTCCACCGTGCGCGTCGCTTCGGCCTGCAGCACGATCACGAAACAGGTGACCACCAGCACCTGAAACAAGGAGGTGCCGACCACGACATTGGTGGGCATGCGCAGGAGATAGATCATCGCCGGGATCAGCACGAAGCCGCCGCCGATGCCCATCATGGCGGCCAGCGCGCCGACCGCGAAGCCCAAGAGCAGCGGCGGCAGCACGCTGATATAGAGCCCCGAGCGCGGGAAGCGCAGACGAAAGGGCAGCACGTGCGCCACCGTTTTCGCCGGCCGCCGCAGCACCGTCGTCGCCGTCGCCGAGCGGCCGCGCATCATGGCGAGGCTTTCGCTCAGCATCAGGAAGCCCAGCGCGGCCAGCAGCACCACGTACAGGACCGAGATCAGCAGATCCAATTGCCCGAGATGCAGCAGGTGCTCGAACAGCCACACGCCGGAAATGCTGCCGGCGACGCCGCCGGCGGACAAGAGCGAGCCCATGCGCCAGTCGACGCTTTTGCGGCGCGTCTGGGTCATGATGCCGGAAAAAGACGTCGCCGCGATCTGGCTCGCGCCGGTCGCCACCGCCACCGGCGCAGGCACGCCCAGAAAGATGAGCGAGGGCGTCATGATGAAGCCGCCGCCGACGCCGACCAGGCCCGAGACAAAGCCGACCGCGCCGCTCACCAACAGGACGAGCAGCACGTTCACCGGCATCTCGGCGATCGGCAGGTAGATCAAGTTCCCGGCTCTGATTTGTGTCCGCTGGGCTAGGGCATAAGCCACTGGTGCAAGAGGGCAAGCGGGAAGCGGGCCCGAAGGGTGACACACACGCACGGCAGCGTCCGCGGGCAGCTGGCGCCGCCGCGTCGGTGCGTGTGTGTCACCCTTCCTGTCACCCCCGAAACGAGCAGGAGGACGGGGCGCGCCGGACGCGCGGGGGTAGTGCCTGGATGCGATGTGCATTGCTGCGCACCGCTAGCGCGTCGAACGCGCCCCGTTATTCAGCCGTTTGTCCCGGAGCGGCGACCAGGAGTTCGAGGGCATGGCTGGTTCCTGAGCACCCAGCCGCCTTAGCTCCATAGCCTCTAGCCGGTTCAGCGCGTTGGATGTCTCCAAAACATCCAGACCCCTCGGTTTCGCTCCCCGCGGGCAGTGCTGTCCTGGTTCGCTTCGCGTCCTGTCCCCGTGTCCGGCGTACCCGCGAAGGGCCTCCTCGAGACACAGCGGCGGGAGCACTTGCTCAAGAGCGCTGGAGCTTTGGGCTCCGTTGCTCCTGCGACGACAGCCGCGCCGGCCGATGCCATGACCTTCCAAAGGTTCGGAGCTCTTCGAAATCCTCCCGTGTCACGGCGGGGCGCATGATACGGGCGATGAAGGAGGGGGCGGATAGATTTCTTGCGGAGTGTGGGATTTCAGGTGGTTAGAGCGCGGAGGGCGTGGATAGATTCTCCACGACGCTTCTAGGTGACGTGGACTAGCGTCTCGACGCTGAAGGCTGTCTTCGGAACGATATCCTCCAAGGCGCTGTCATAGACAGCTTCGACCCAGCGGCCGTCCTTTCGGCGATATGTCCAGGTTACACGCTTGTACTCGCGATGCTGGGTGCGAATCTTGTCGCGATTCCGCTGCGAGTGGAGACGACCGGTCTCGCCGTCATCCTTGATTTCGACCAACGCGATAGAATCCGGCGAAGCGCGGCCGTTTACGCCCACCGCGAAGTCCGGAAAGAACCTGTGGCCCGTGGGCAGTACTAGCGCGGGCGCCCAGGAAGCATTTTCTTGGAGTCGCAACCACCATTTCACGCGCCCGCTGGTGTCTTTGTCGAGGAGCTCAGCAAACGCGAGTTCCTCCTTGTTCATGTTGGGTGGATATACGGCATAGGCGCCGCGCGTGGTCTTCCTGTGCGCTTCCTCATCGCTGACGAAGAGGTCGGGCAACGGTTCGGCGTTTTGAACCAGCACGTGCGACGCTTGTGCTTCGCGCACTGCTGTCGGAATCGCGGTGGGATGCGACATGGCGAAAAGGTCAAGCGCCCGGCGTAAGTCCTTCTCGGTATATTCCGCGCCTTCTTCCTCGCAAACGCGCGCGAACTCTTCAATTAGGGCCTGCTTCAGAGCGCGGGTATCAATCTGATCGTTGAATTCAAACGAGGCTTGCGCAGCCTGCGCCACTCGCGCGGCGGACATCCGGATGGCAATCTTGCGTTCCTCTTCCTGCATGAGAAAGATATCACGCAGCGCCAAGGTGGCGTGCGTTCGCACGCGCGTCAGTGAATCTAGCGGAGTTTCAGCTTGTCGAAATAACGCCTTTGCCGCGCCAGCCACGGTGAGGTCGTGATACTGGTCCGGAGGTGGCAACACCTCCTTGAGCAGGGCGCGCGGAATGCCCAGATCAGTGCGCAGGGGAAAGCGCTTTTCGCGGCGGATGGCCTGCTTAGAGGGTGCGGGTGTCTCAGGTAGATCGCCAAACAATGGTGTGGCGCTGAGCGCCTTGCGCCACTCGCCAGTGACGATCGCCTGATCCTGTTTCGCTGCGTTCTGACCAAGCACGGAGTCCGCTACGAAGCCGCCCTCGATCAGGCCTAGAAGGCGTTGCTGTCGCTCTGCGTCCGATTGTGGCACACGCGGTGTGTGCGGCAGATGTTTCTGACGCTCAGCAAGCAGGGCGCTATCGAAGTTAGAGAACTCAATTACACTAAGTTCGTCGGCAATCACATCAATCGACGAACGGACGGCCTTCAGTTCTTCAGCAGCCGCGTCGAGTCCCGCTTGCAGTTCCGGATCGGTGAGGAAGACATAGCCGCGATCTAGCAGCGGATCTGTGCCGTGCAGCGGGCGGATATCGGGATGCACGCGCATGATACGCCCGACAATCTGCATCCCGAAGGCTTTGCCGCGGTTGGGCCGCACCGAAACCAAAGTCCAAGCGCGCGGCGCGTCGAATCCGGTTGCGACGGAGACTTTGAACACTAAGACTTCCTTGCCCGGATCATAGGCAAGCGTGTGGAAATCCGGATCGGGCTCGCCTGAGGTGTGGACGGCGATCACTGAGTCCGGCACGCCCACCTCACGCAACTTTTCGCGCACGCGCCTCACCGGGTCCGCGCCGCCCCTGGCTTGGTCTTCAACCTGCACCAACATGAGCGGCGTCACCGCGCGACCCTTCTCAACGAGGCGCGACTTGATGGCGTTATGCTGGAGCCAAGCTGCCGTCAGTGTCGCTTGTTCCGGATCGATCAGCTTTTGGTCATCTGAGGAAAAGCGCAGGACGCCGAGCATGAGGCCGTGCTTGTTGAGCGCGGCGCGAACAACCTCCCCGCGCTCGATCGTGATGCGGCTTTCCACCACGATCCCGGCGCGTTGTTCGAACTCTTCCAGCTTTTCATCGTTCGGCGTTGCTGTCGCCAAAAGGGTGAAGTCAGGGCGCAGCGTCGCAAGGTAGAACTCGGCGGCGGCTTTGGCGGAAGCGCCGAAGTTCACATGTGCTTCATCAATAACGACGCCGATATGAACGCCATCGGCCCGCAGTTCCGCTAGCATGTCGTCAAGCGACAACGCGTCTTCGGCGTCGCGCCGCGCCTTGCGAGAATCCTTGTTGTTCGCCGCCACAGAGGCCCAGGTCTGCACGAACACATCGCCGTCTCGCACATTCTTGGCGCCGCGGTCCGATTGCACATTCCTTAGACGGAGACTTGGACATTGCTGTGAAAGCGCTTCGCGAGTTTGGGCGACCAGACCGGAGTAGGGCGCAAACCAGAACCAGACGCAGCGCTCAGGTAGCGCGCCGCGCACAGCTTCCAGCGCGCGGCCTAGGACGAGAGTTTTTCCGGAACCGGTTGGTGCCTCTAACAGCATGATGCCGGCCGAGCGCGCGATGGCGTCGCGCTGGTCAGGTTGGTCGCGGAGCAGAGCTGCGACTGCTTGAACCGACGCGGCGAGACTGTCGCGCGCACGTTCCTGGTAGTTGGCGAGCGTGAGCAGTGGGGGGCGCTCTTCCTTCACTGCTGAAAGCGCCGCACTAGTGCATCGCGCACGCCGTGAATTTCGAAATCGACGGCGCCGACCGCTTCGCGCACTTGACCCGGCGCCCAGGCATAAACAAAAACGTTGGCGCGACGCCCTGCTAGACCCTGTAGGTAAGGCGTAAGGTCTGCTGCGATCTTGTCGACCTGCACCAGAACGATGTCCTCGCCTTCGTGCGCTTGCCATTTTTGTTCTGGGTCGTGAGGGGTCAGCGGCAGGCCATGCAGTGCTTCGAGCGCATTCCAAGCTTCGCCGGGTGCAAGCCCGTCCCGATAGTCGAGATCGGTAAAATCGATTTCGCGACAGCGTAGGTAAGCGAATTCGGCAGCGAGATCGACGTAGGCTCCGTCCTTCGAAGCGTTCAGCCGGCGAATCCGCTCAGCCGTGATGTCGCGGCAGAGATTTTTGTCAGCCTCATCGGCGGTGCGTTCTGTGGACGACACCATGATGAAGCGGCGCTCACCTTGGTCTCCCGCATTCAACTCCATCACTGCCTGCGCGGTGGTGGCGCTGCCGGAAAAGAAATCGAGGATGATGTCGTCCCCTGACGTGCATTGCTGAACTAAACTGGAAATCAAAGATGGCGGTTTGGCGTAATTGAATACTTTACGCCCAAAGAGCTCCTGGATCGCGCTTGTTCCTCCGGCTGTCATGTCGGAACCCAAAACAATTCTATCACCATCTGACTTCGCGTACTTCCTCGTATCAATCCAGCTTGATACGGATCGCGTGTCGCGTTTCAGCTGGCTTAGGAACTGCTTTTTGCGAACAGTGCCCAGGCCAATTTTGACGCCGACCCATCGCTCAAGGTCTGGCAAGTCGAGACGCAGATAGGGATGTGACCGCTTTTCACGTATTGCCAGCCGCAGGTCATCAATCGATTTGTGGAACAAGAAATCCTTCTCGTTAGAGAAGATGATGAGTCCTGCATCGAGCAAGTCCTCGTAGGTATCACCACGAGCGGTTTCCATTCCGCGCAGTTGGAATGACCAGACTCGGTTTGGATTGCATGGGTGCAGCGACCCATTTGTTGGATGGGCGACAGGAAAGTAGCTGTTTGGACGCTCAATCAGGTCCTTGTTCGTCTGCAACGCCACGCTGATCCAAGGACCTCGCGGATCGTTGTCCGGATTCTTGTACTTCTTCGCGTCTGAACGCTGACCACCGAAGTCAAACCCCTTGTTGGCAAGAACGAGGACATACTCGTTGTCTTGACTGAAAAACGGGCTTTCGCCGGTCGTACCTGCTCGGGTTCTCCAAGTGAAACTGCCGATCCGCATGCCCGGCAATGCTTCGTCCAGCATCAGCTCAAGCTTGGCCCTATTTTCATCATTGATCGAGACCAGGATCACGCCGTCTTCGGTCAGCAGATCGCGTGCAAGCGTGAAGCGGCGATAGAGAAATTCGAGCCAAGTTGAATGGCGCCAACGATCGTCGGCGCTGAAATAGCGGTCGTTATAGACCCAGTCCTTGTTGCCGGTGTTGTAGGGCGGATCGACATAGATGCACTTGATGCGCCCTGCCATGGTCATGCGCAGCCAGCGTAGTGCGTCGTAGTTGTCCCCCTCGATGACGAGATTGCGCCATGGCGCGGGCTTTTCGCAGAGTTCAGGGACGAGCGTGGCGGCGATGAAATTGGCGTCCACAGCGAGGTCGGCTTCGATCTCGTCACGCTCCCAGACGAGGCCGAGTTTTTTCTCCCGGTCGCGCTTTTCAAGCAGCGCAACCAGTTGTTCGCGGCTCAGTCCGCCATACTTCCCCCCGCGATCGCTCATTTGGGTTCCGTGCCAACTCGTTAGCGACGACTTAGAAGCAACCACTAAGTCAGTTCAACCCGAGCACACAGGATTACGCTACTTCTTCGCGATATCAGGCTGATTCTAGCGCGCGCGCATGCCGGCGAGGACGCCGGCGCTCCATAGCGCCGCCGGAGGCGGCGCGGTCCAACTTGCAGACGCTGTGGGCGCGGCATGGACCGCCGGCGCCTCGCCGGCAGCGGTGTTTCAAACGCACCAGCCGGTGAAAGCCGGGGCGCCGTATGCCGGCGAGGGCGCCGGCGGTCCATGCGAAGCGTTAAGTCCCCGGCGTGCGCGCGGGCGTGCTCCAGGGGCGGGGGCCGAATTCGCCGTTGGCTTGGGCGCTGGAGGCGCGGGGGCGGAAGGCTTGGGCGCGGGCGCGGGCTTGTTCGACCTGGATCGGCTGCAGCGTTTGGCCGAGCGCTTGCGCGCGCGCGGCGGCGTCTTCGTCGCCTTGGCGCGCGGCGACCAGGAACCAGAACATCGCTTCCGAGGCGCTGGCGCCGACGCCGCGTCCTTGTTGATAGAGGACGCCCAGATTGTACTGGCTGTCGGCGACGCCGAGTTCGGCGGCCTGGCGGAACCAGCGGAAGGCCGCGGCTTCGTCCAAGGGCGCGCCTTCGCCGCGCGCGAAATAGACGCCGAGATCGTGCATGGCGCGGCGGTTGCCCGCAGCGGCGGCGCGTTCGGTCCATTGCCGGGCGACGACGAGATCGGCGGTGACGCCTTCGCCGCGCTCATAGAGCTTGGCCAGGCGATATTGCGCCATGGCGAGGCCGCGATCGGCGGCGCGGCGCAAGAGCGTCACGCCTTCCTCGGTGCGGGCGGCGGAGATGCGCTGCAGCGCCAGTTCGTATTGCGCGACGAGGTCGCCCGATTGCGCGGCTTGCTCGAGCGAGACGTTGCGCGCGGGCAGGGGGCCGGCGGCGACGGAGGCTTGGCGCACGCCGGCCGGCGCTTGCGCGACCGGCGGCGGCGTGGCCGCGCCGTGTTGCGGCGTCGCGCCGGGGGGCGTGGTGGCGTCGGCGGGGAGACCGAACGGATCCTGCACGCCGCCTTCTTGCGAGGCGGTGCTCGGGTCGTAGGTCGCGGCCGGCGGCGGCAACGCTTGCGTCGGCGTGGTCACGTCCGGCTCGGGCGAAGACGGCTCAGGCTGCGCATCGTGTGCGCTCTGGCGCTTCATGTACCAGGCGCCGCCGGCGATAGCGACGGCGACGGCCGCGCCCCAGAGCACGATGCGGGTCGGGCCGCGCAGCGAATAGGTCGGCGTCGGCGCAACGCCGTCGGCGGTGGCTGCGGCCTTGGTCTTCTTGGCCTTCTTCTCTTTCTTGTCCTTCGGCTGCGCGGCGGCCTGCGCGGCGGCGCGGGCGTTCTTCAGATAATCGTTCTTGCCCGGCGGCGGCGCGGGCTCGGCCGGCGTCTCGTCGGTGAGTTCGAACAGCTCCTCGGCGGGCGCGCCGGCGAGCGGCGTGTCGGGCGTCGAGACCGCGGTGGCGTCGGGCGACCAGAACGGATCTTCCTCTTCGGCGACGGTTGCGAACGCATCGGCGTCGTCGAGGATGGGATCCTCGATCATGAGATCGTCGACGGCCTCGAAGTCCTTCGTACCGAAATCGACCACCGGCTCCGGTTCGGATTCCGGCGCGGCGAAGGCGTCGGTTTCCTCGGCGAGTGCAACGGGCGCCTCTTCGGCGATGAGGTCGATCTCTTCGGCGAAGTAGATGTCGTGGTCGTTCGGCACTTCGGCGATGGCTGGCGGTTCCGGCGCGGGCGCCGGCGCAGGCATCGGCGGCGACAGGAGCGAAGCCGGCGGCAGCGGCGCGGCGCGCGTCGGCTGCGCCGCTTCCAGGGGCGAGGCGGCCGCGAGCGGGGGATCGCCGAAGGCGCTGAAGTCTTCGAAGCGGCGCGTCGGCGTCGGGATCTCGTCCGGATGCGCGCCGGTCTCGAACTCGTTCAGCCGCTCGGCGACGGAGGAGACCGCCTTCTGCACCGGCGCGATGGCTTCGGCCGAATGCTCTTCCACTTCGTTCAGGCGCTGCATGATCGAGCTGATCGCTTCGGAGACGCGCGCGCCGGCGCGTTCTTCGCTGTCGAGCATGCGCTCGCCCATCTCGCGGGCGAGAATTTCGTGGCGCTGGTTGAAGCGCTCGGCCATGCGCGCGACCTGCTCGCCCACTTGCTCGATCGCTTGGGCGCTGCGGCCTTCGACGGCGCCGACGCGCTCTTCCAGACGCTCGGAGAGGCGGCCCACTTCGAGCCCCATGCGGTCGAAGGCGGCGGCTTCGCGGCGCTCGATCTCGTCGAAGCGGCGCTCCAACGTGGTGGCCATGCGCGTCAGTTCTTCGCGCACGGCGGAGGCGGCCGCGTCGTCGTTGCGGGCTTCCACGCTGCGGAGGCGCTGATCGACCGATTCCGACATGCGCTTGATCTCGATCGAGATGGCTTCGATCGTCTGCGCCTGGCGGCGTTCGGCGGCCGCGAGGCGGCGGTTGACGTCGGCGAGCGCGCCGTCGAGGCCGGCGTCGGCCATGCCTTCAAGTGCTGCGTGCACGTGGCCGGTGAGTTCGCTCTGCGCCTGGCCGACCATGTCGGTCACTTGCTGCGCCATGGTGTCGAGGCGCGTTTCCAGCATCGCGCGCAGCGCTTCGGTGTCCTGCGCAACGCCGGCGTTCTCGACCTTGGCGCCCAGTGCGGCGACGGTTTCTTCGAGCGTGCGGATCGCGGTGTTGGCGGTGTTCTCGGTTTCGGCGAGGCGCGCCGAGAGGCGCTGCATCGCGTCGTCGAGAGTCTTCACGGCGCCGCCGACTTCGTCGAGCTTGGCGCCTGCGGAGGCGTCGATCTTCGCCGACAGTTCTTCCAGGCGGCGGTCGAACTCGGGGCGTTCCACCCGCGCCGCGATGGCTTCGAGCTTCTTCTCGAACTCGGAGAGCGCTTCGCCAACCGGGTTGGCGCGCGTGTTCTCTTCGAGGCCGGCGAGACGCTCGCTGATGTCCTGCTGCTGCTGGCGCACGTCGGCGAGATCGAGCGCGCCGTTGCGGCCGGCGGTCTCTTCCACCTGCTTCAGCCGGGCGGCGAGGCCGAGCTGCGCGTTGCGCAGATCGGCGATCGCCGCGCCCGCGGCCTGGCGCAGGCCCGCCGTGCTTTCGCGCGCGCCGGCTTCGGCCTTCTCGATGCGCGAGATGAGCTGCTGCTGTTCCGACTTGATCTGGTCGGCCGCCGCAATGCGGTTCGAGATCTGGGTCTCGAGCCGCACCACTTCTTCCAGCAGCGCTTCGCGCGCGCCGCGGGCTTCGGTTTCGGCGCGGGCGGTGCGCTCGCCCAGTTCGGCGCGCGTTTCCTCGATCGCTGTCTCGACCGCACGGCGGGCGGAATTTTCCGTCTCCGTCAGGCGCTCGGCCATCCGCTCTTGCAGACGGCGCAGTTCGGCGACCGCGTCGGCGGACGCTTCCGCCGCTTGCCGCGCGGCTTCTTCAGCCGCTGCGCGCGCCAGGTTCAGCGCATGCGTGACGCCTTCGCGGGTCTGGTCTTCGAGCGCGCCCAGCTTGTGGCCGATGGCGGCGTCGCGGTTTTCGATTTCGGTGGCGAGGAACGAAGCAGCCGCTTCGGCGCGGCGCGCCACTTCCTCGGCCACGGCAACCTGGTTTTCCAGCCGCTCCTTGGCTTCGGCGAGTTCTGCGCTCGCGGTCGAAACCTGTTCGCCAAGACGCGCCTTCGTTTGCGCAAGATCGACGCGCGCGGAGGCGACTTCGCCTTCGGCGCTCTCAAGGCGGCCGGCGAAGGTGTCGCCCGCCAGCTTGAATTGTTCCAGCGCGTCCGCGATGCGGTCAGCGCTTTCGTCGGCGATGCTTTCGGCCTCGTCGATGCGCGCCGCGAGTCCGAGAACGCTGCGGTCGAGCGTGGAGACGGCGCGGTCGAGTCCGCTCACGGCGAGTTGCGTGCGGCGTTCGATTTGTTCGATGCGTTGAACCAGGCGCGAAGGATCGGTGATGCGCGGCGCGAGCGTGGTCGGACCGCTCACGCGCCAGTCTTCATCATCTTCAGTCAAGTCGTAGTGCGGCGTCGCGCCGTAACGGCCGGTGCGCGTGCGCGCATAGGCCGGCGTACGCGGCGTTTGTCCCGTCGCATCGCCGACAAGGCTCGGCGAGCCGCCGCCTTGTGCGCTGGCGAGCGCTTGGCTCAGATATTCGCCGAGGCTCATACCCTGGCGCGCCGCGGCTTCCCGCGCCGCTTCCCGCACCTTCGGGTCGATGCCCTTAACGCTCCAGCTATGCGCGCCGCTGCTCATGCACTTCCTCGCCCCTTGCGAGCGTGTCCGACACGCGCTCGCGCCCAACCCATAGGCCGATTCAAGAATCACCTACGAATTTGCACTGTCGATCAAAGGCGCTCGCGTGTTAATGGCGCGTAAAATGGTGAACGAGGCCGCAACCATGAGCGATGCATCCGCGAAACCGCCGCGTCATTTCGGTCCAGAAATTCAAGGCGCGATCTATTTGCGCGGTCTCAGCGGCGCCAAACCGGAGATACCGACGTCGTTCACGGGACTCGAAGCGGCAGCGCAACAAAAAATGACGTCCGAAGCTTGGGCCTACACGGCCGGCGCCGCGGGGCTGGAGAGCGCGATGGCTGCAAATCGCGCAGCTTTCGACAAGTATCCGATCGCGCCGCGCATGCTGGGCGGGGCCGGCGTGCGCAATCTCGAAACCGAAATCTTCGGCGCCAAATCCGCAGCGCCGATCATGACGTGTCCGATCGGCGTTTTGGAGATGATGCATCCCGACGCCGATCTCGCGGTGGCGCGCGCAACGCAACGCGTCGGCGTGCCGATGATCATTTCATCGCAAGCGTCGTTTCCAATGGAGGAAATCGCCAAGGCCAACGGCGACGGCGAGCGCTTCTACCAACTCTATTGGGGCAAGTCGGACGCGCTGGCGGAGAGTTTCGTCAAACGCGCCGAAGCGATCGGCTGCAAAGCGATCTTCATCACGCTGGACACGACGGCGCTCGGATGGCGCCCGCGCGATCTCGACATCGGCTACATGCCGTTCCTGCGATCACAAGGGATCGCGCAATACACATCCGACCCGGTGTTTCGCGCCATGCTCCCGCAAACGCCGGAAGAGAACCCGCAAGCGGCGGCGTTTCAGTTCACGCAGATCTTCTCCGACCCAGGTCTCGATTGGGCGCGTATCGCCAAGATCAAATCGTGGACGAACCTTCCCATCGTGCTGAAGGGCGTCATGCGTGGCGACGACGCCGCCCGCGCTGTGGGGGAGGGGTTCGACGGCATTGTCGTCTCCAACCATGGCGGCCGGCAGGTGGATGGCGGTATCGGGGCGCTCGAAGCGTTACCGGATGTCGTCGCGGCAGTTAACGGTAGGGCGCCCGTTCTGTTCGACAGCGGGATCCGCTGTGGGGCGGATGTCTTCAAGGCGCTGGCGCTGGGGGCGAGCGCCGTCTGTATCGGCAGGCCTTACGTATATGGTCTTGCTTTGGCTGGAGATTCTGGCGTCCAGACGGTGCTGGAATATTTGGCTGCGGAACTGGATTTCACCATGGCGCTCACGGGTTGCCGGACGCCGAAGGGTATCAAAAAAGATATCCTCCACCTGCGTTAACCGACATTAATGACGCTGCCGTCAACTTTGCGTTGACGCACGCGTCAACGGAAGGTTACCACTACGGGATGCTGCAAGCCCCGTGGTATGCCATGACCACAAAAACCGATCGCACCTATACGATTTCGGAACTGGCCCGCGAGTTTGAGGTCACGCCTCGCGCGCTACGTTTCTACGAAGACAAAGGTCTGCTGACGCCGCGTCGGGAAGGCATGAACCGGGTCTATTCGCATCGCGACCGCGGCCGCCTGCAGCTTATCCTTCGCGGCAAGCGCGTCGGGCTCTCGCTGCTGGAGATCAAGGAAATTCTCGATCTTTATAAGGTCGACCAGCGGGCGCAGGCGCAGACGACGCTGAAGAAGTACAAGCAGCGCATCACGGCGCTCGAAGCGCAGCGTGAAGACGTCGAAGCGGCGATCGAAATTCTGCACGACAGCGTGAAGCAGCTTGAAGACTTTCTTGCGAAGCCCGCGACGCCGGCCGCCATCGGTGCGGCGCGCGCATTCGAACAAGAAGCCAAGAAGCGTCTCGAAGACGCCCACTAAAGGCAGTAGGGAATGGGGAATGGGGCATAGGGAGACGGCGCAAGCCGCCCCCCACTTCCCTGACTATTCCCTATTCCCTCGTTCGGGAGCGACACATGCCGACCTATTCCGCGCCGCTGCGCGAATACCGCTTTCTCCTGAAGGACGTGCTCGATATCGAGCGCTACTCCAATCTGCCGGGCTTTTCCGATGCGCCGATGGATCTGATCGATCAGGTGCTGGAAGAGGGCGCGAAGTTCTGTGAAGGCGTGCTGCAGCCGCTGAACAAGGTCGGCGACGAACACGGGTGCGTACGCGCCGACGACGGCTCGGTGACGACGCCGCCCGGCTTCAAGGACGCGTACAAGCAGCTCGTCGAGGCCGGCTGGCCGGCGCTCTCAAGCGATCCGAACTATGGCGGCCAAGGCATGCCGCACATTGTGGGTCTTGCCTGGAACGAGATGGTGTCGTCGTCGAACATGGCGTTCGGCATGTATCCTGGCCTCAGCCACGGCGCCTACGAAGCCATCCACCAGCACGGCAGCGACGAACAGAAGCAAACTTATCTGCCGAAGCTCGTCAGCGGCGAGTGGACCGGCACCATGAATTTGACGGAGCCGCATTGCGGCACCGATCTCGGCATGCTGCGCACCAAGGCGATCCCGCAGGCCGACGGCAGCTACCGCATCACCGGCCAGAAGATTTTCATCTCCGCCGGCGAACACGATCTGGCGTCCAACATCATCCATCTTGTGCTCGCCCGCATCGAAGGCGCCCCGCAGGGCACCAAGGGCATTTCGCTTTTCATCGTTCCCAAGTTCGTGCTCGACAAGGACGGCAATCCCGGCAAACGCAACGGCGTCGTCTGCGGCAAGATCGAAGAAAAGATGGGCATCCACGGCAATTCGACGTGCGTGCTCAATTACGACGACGCGACCGGCTATCTGATCGGGCAGGAGAACAAGGGTCTCCACGCCATGTTCGTGATGATGAACGTGGCGCGCTTAGGCGTTGGCATGCAGGGCTTGTCGCAGTCGGAAGTCGCCTATCAGAACGGCGTCGCCTATGCGAAGGACCGCCTGCAAGGCCGCTCCATCACCGGCGCGAAAAATCCGAACGGCCCCGCCGATCCGATCATCGTGCATCCGGACATCCGCCGCATGCTGATGGACGCCAAAGCGTTCAATGAAGGCGCGCGCGCTTTCACGTTCTGGACGGCGCTTTACGGCGATCTCATGCACGCCTCGCCAGACGAAAAGGTGCGCGAGAAGGCTGAAGACTACATGGCGATCATGACGCCGGTGATCAAAAGTTTCCTGACCGACGGGGGCTATAAGAACGCCACCAATTGCCAGCAGATCTTCGGCGGCCACGGCTATATTGAAGAGCACGGCATGAGCCAGTTCGTGCGCGATGCCCGCATCACCATGATCTATGAGGGCGCCAACGGCATTCAGGCGCTCGACCTCGTCGGCCGCAAGCTGGGCGCCAATGGCGGGCGTGCGATCTTCGCCTTCTTCAACGAGATCGACGACTTCGTGCACCACCACGAAGACGACGCCGAATTGAAGCCGTTCATCGAAGCGGTGAAGTCGACGAAAGCGCAGCTGCAGGACGGCGCCACCTGGCTGATGCAGAACGGCCTGTCGAATTTCGACAATGCCGGCGCAGCGAGTCACGATTTTCTCAATCTCTTCGGCATCACCGCGCTCACCTATATGTGGGCGCTGCAGGCCAAGGCGGCGTTCGCGGCCAAGAAGAACGGCGGCGGCGCTGATCCGTACTTCGACACCAAGATCACCACCGGCAAATACTTCCTCGCCCGCATGACGCCCGACGCCGGCGCGCATCTGGCGAAGCTGAAGTCCGGCGCCGATCCGGTGATGGCGCTGGCGGCGGAGCAGTTCTGATGGCGGTCTACACCGCCACCTTGAACTGGACCCGCGACGACGCGGTGTTCAGCGACGGCAAATATTCGCGCGCGCATGAAATCAGCTTCGACGGCGGCGTCATCATGCCGGCGTCCTCGTCGCCGCACGTGGTGAAGCTGCCGCTGTCGCGCGAGGACGCGGTCGATCCCGAAGAGATGTTCGTGGCGGCGCTGGCCTCGTGCCACATGCTCTTCTTTCTGGATTTCGCCCGCCGCGGCGGCTTTGTCGTCGACGCTTATAACGACGTCGCCGAAGGCGTGATGGGCAAGGACGACCGGGGCCGCATCGCCATCACCCAGGTGCGCCTCAATCCGATCATCGTCTGGAGCGGCGATAAGACGCCAGAGCCCGAAGAAGTTCGCGAACTGCACCACAAGTCGCACGAGGCGTGTTTTATCGCCAATTCGTTCCGCGGCGATGTCGCCATCGGCGGCGGGGAGGCGCATTGATGGGCGACCGTCTCGAACTCTCGACCAGGCTGGAACAGAAGCTCGCCTTGCGCGCGCGTCTCGATGCGCGGGTGCGCAAGGATTACGCGGATGAGCCGGACGCGGCCGAGGATCCGGCCGCGCTGTCGGATCTGGAAGAGGAGACCGAGCGGCTGCGCCACCAGATCAGCGCGCTCGATGTGGAAATTGCCGAGCTGGAGCGCGAGCTCGCGGCCGGCGGATGAATTTGCCGCGCTGTCGCCGGCCCGGCGGCAGCGGTCAGCGGAGTAGGCGCGAGCATCGCGCCAGGGACGACTCCGGTCCCATGCAGGGTGCAAGCGGCGCGCGAGCGCGCCGCGCGTAGTTGGAGTGAAGATTATGGCTGAGGCCTATATTTATGACGCGGTGCGCACGCCGCGCGGCAAAGGCAAGTCGAACGGCTCGCTGCACGAGCAGACGTCGCTGCAATTGGCGACGCAAGTGCTGGAAGCCATCCGCGACCGCAACAACCTCGACACCTCGAAGGTCGACGACGTGTACATGGGCGTGCTGTCGCCGATCGGCGAACAGGGCGGCAATCTTCCGCGCATTGCGGTGCTGAACGCGGGCTACGCGCAGAGCGTCGCCGGCGTGCAGGTCGAGCGCTTCTGCGCGTCGGGTCTGGAAGCTTGCAACATCGCCGCCGCGAAAGTGAAGTCGGGCGAAGCCGATCTCGCCATCGGCGGCGGCTGCGAAGCCATGAGCCGGGTGCCGATGGGTTCGACCGGCGGTTCGTGGGCGACCGATCCGTCGATCGCGATGAAGTCCTATTTCACGCCGCAAGGCGTCGCCGCCGACGCCATCGCTACCAAGTACGGCTTCTCGCGCACGGATCTCGACAGCTATGCGGTGCAAAGCCAGCAGCGCGCGGCGAAGTCCTGGAAGGAAGGCCGCTTCAAGAAATCGATCGTGCCGGTGAAGGACCAGCTTGGCGGCATCCTGCTCGACCGCGATGAATTCATGCGTCCGGAAACGACGCTGCAATCGCTGGGCGCGCTGGAGCCGAGCTTCAAGGTGCAGGGCGAAGTGATGCCGGGCTTCGACGGCGTCATTCAGCAGCGCTATCCGGAGATCGAGAAGATCGACCACGTCCACCATGCCGGCAATTCGTCCGGCATCGTCGACGGCGCTGCGGCCGTGCTGATCGGCAGCAAGGAAATGGGCGAGGCGCTGGGCCTGAAGCCGCGCGCGCGCATCCTGGGCGGCGCTTCGATCGGCTCGGAGCCGTCGATCATGCTGACCGGCCCCGAGTTCGTGACCCAGAAGCTGATGAAGAAGCTTGGCCTCACCAAGCAGGACATCGACCTTTGGGAGCTGAACGAAGCGTTTGCGGCGGTTGTGCTGCGCTGGGTGCAGGCGATCGACCTCGACATGGACAAGGTCAACGTCAATGGCGGCGCCATCGCCATGGGCCACCCGATCGGCGCCACCGGCGCCATGATTCTCGGCACCATGGTCGACGAGCTCGAGCGCGCCGACAAGGAACGCGCGCTGATCACGCTCTGCATCGGCGCCGGCATGGGCACCGCGACCGTGATCGAACGGGTGAACTGATGAACGGCGGGGTTTTCGCGATCTGTATCGGCATCGGCACCGCTATCGGTGTCGCTGTCGGTACGGCGACCGGAAACATCGGACTATGGCTCAGCCTCGGCGTCGCTATCGGCGCCGGGCTGGGCGTTTCCCTCGGCGTCACGACGGCCGGGCAGAACAATAACGACGACAAGAAAACGGATTCGACCGGGAAGGATGGGTAAGATGGAAAACTTCAAGATCGACGTCGACTCAGGCGGCATCGCGCTCATCACTTTCGATGTGCCCGGCCGTTCGATGAACACCATCACCGCATCGGTGGTGCGCGACCTCTACGAGATCGTCGGCCAGATCAAATCCGACGACAAGATCAAGGGCGTGGTCTTCACCTCGGGCAAGGCCTCGGGCTTCTGCGCCGGCGCCGATCTCGGCGAAATGAACGAGCGCGGCGCGGCCGGCGAAGGCAAGGCGCCGAAGTCGGAAGACGAGAAGATCAAGGCGAACTTCGAGCGCGGCTTCGGCCTCAATCGCGTTTATCGCGACCTCGAAACCTGCGGCAAGCCGGTGGCGTTCGCGCTGGAAGGGCTGGCGCTGGGCGGCGGCCTCGAGTTCGCGCTCGCGGGCCATTACCGCGTCGCGGCCGACAATCCGAAGATCAAGCTCGGCCTGCCGGAATCGAAGGTCGGCTTGCTTCCGGGCGCCGGCGGCACGCAGCGTCTGCCGCGCCTGATCGGCGTGCAGAACGCCGCGATGATGATCCTGCAAGGCGCCGACAAGTCGCCGCAAGACGCCAAGGGTCTTGGCTTCATCAATGAAGTCGTGCCCGCTGGCAAAACTGTTGAAGCCGCGAAGGCGTGGCTGAAGGGTAAGCCCAACGCGGTCGCGCCGTGGGACGTCAAAGGCTACAAGGTGAAGGACGGTCCGTTCACGCCGGCGGGCGCGATGGCGGCGGTCGGCGGCAACGCCATGGTCTCCAAGCAGACCAACCTCAACTATCCGGCGCAGCGCAATATTCTCTCGTGCATCTATGAAGGCATGCAGGTGCCGATCGATGCGGCGCTCCGCATCGAGAGCCGCTACTTTCTGAAGACGGCGGCGACTCCGCAAGCCAAGGGCATGATCCGCACGCTGTTCGTGAACATGCAGGCGCTCGGCAAGGGCGGAAACCGTCCCGAAGGCATCCCCACCTATGACATCAAGAAAGTCGCCGTCATCGGCGCCGGCCTGATGGGCGCGGGCATCGCTTACGTGCAAGCGAAAGCCGGCATCGAGACCGTGCTGCTCGACGTCTCCCAAGAGAGCGCCGAGAAGGGCAAGGCCTATTCCAAGCGCATCGTCGACAAGGACATCTCGCGCGGCAAGCTGACCAAGGAAAAAGGCGACGAATTGCTCGCCCGCATCACGCCCTCGACCGACTATTCGCTGATCAAGGGCAGCGATCTTGTGGTCGAGGCCGTGTTCGAGAACGTGCAGCTGAAGGCGGAAGTGACCAAGAAGGCGGAAGCGTTCCTGGGCGAGAACGCGGTGTTCGGCTCCAACACCTCGACACTGCCGATCACCGGCTTGGCCGAAGCGTCGGCGCGGCCGAAGAACTTCATCGGCATCCACTTCTTCTCGCCGGTCGAGCGCATGGGGCTGGTCGAGCTCATTATGGGCAAGGAAACGACGCCGGAAACGCAAGCCAAGGCGATCGACTACGTCATCAAGATCCGCAAGACGCCGATCACGGTGAACGATTTCCGTGGCTTCTACACCTCGCGCTGCTTCGGCACCTATCCGGCCGAAGGCGTCGAGATGCTGATGGAAGGCATCGCGCCGGCGATCATCGAAAACGTCGGCCGCCAATGCGGCATGCCGATGGGCCCGCTCGAAGTCTCCGACTCCGTCGGCCTCGATACCGCGCTGAAGATCGGCAAGACCAACGCCGAGCTCAATCAGCAGGACTACAAGAAGGATCCGCGCGCCAATCTGCTGTCGTGGATCGTCGAGGACAAAGGCCGCGTCGGCCGCAAGGGCGGCAAGGGCTATTACGAGTACGGCGAAGACGGCAAGCCGACGCGCATCTGGCCGGGTCTCTCCGAGCGCATCGAAGTGAAGGTGAAGGAGTGCCCGCCTGAGCTGAAGACGGAGCTGACCAAGCGTTTCCTCTTCCGCCAGTGCATCGAAGTCGCGCGCTGCTTCGAAGAGGGCGTCATCACCGATCCGCGCGACGCGGACGTGGGCTCGATCCTCGCCTGGGGCTTTGCGCCCTATAGCGGCGGCGCGATCAGCTACATCGACCTCTTCTGGGGCACGAAAGCGTTCGTGGAAGAAGCCGATCGCCTCGCCAAGCAATATGGCGACCGCTTCAAGCCGCCGGCGCTTCTCCGCGACATGGCGAAAACGAACCAAAGCTTCTACGAACGCTTCGGTTCAAAAGCCAAAGCGGCGGCGTAAAATCCGGAAGGGCGCTTCGAAAGAAGCGCCCTTTTCGCACTGCGAGGGGCGCGCGGACCGAACATACTCTCGAAAAACCTGTCTTCGTCACCTGCGCGACCGCGGCTTCGCAGATGCCGCAGGGAACTTTTGGTTCCCCCGATCGTTGCGTCCTGTTGGCGGGTCGGGAGACGATGAGCGGGCAGTACCAAATCGGCGTGCTTCCGGAAGGCGGCGGTGAAATGGGCGAGCGCATTCGTGCGTTCGACTGGGCGAACCATCCACTTGGGCCGCCTGAACAATGGCCGTCGGCGCTGCACATGGCGCTTCGGCTCTGTCTCAACTCGGCATTCCCGACGGCGATCTATTGGGGCCGCGAACTCCACCTTCTCTACAACGATGCGTGGTCGGTGATCCCCGCCGAGCGCCACCCGTGGGCGTTGGGCCAGCGCGGGGCCGATGTCTGGCCGGACATCTGGGACATCGTGGGCCCGCAATTCGAGCGCGTGCTGGAAACCGGCGAGGGCTTTTCCGCTTTCGATCAGATGCTGCCCATGCAGCGCGGCGGGCGCGTCACCGAGACCTACTGGAATTACAGCGCCACTGCGATTCTGGACGAAGGCGGCGCCGTCGCCGGCATCTTCAATCAAGGTAACGAAACCACGGCCGCGATCAACGCCGCGCGCTTGCAGGAAGCGGAGAAGGAGCGGCTTCGCGATATCTTCTCGCAAGCGCCGGGCGCCACGGCGATCCTGCGCGGCCCGCGCCACGAATTCTACATCGTCAACGATGCCTACATCGAACTGACCGGGCGTGCGGATCCTCTTGTCGGCCGCACGGTTGCCGAAGCGCTGCCGGAGGTGGTTGAGCAGGGGTTCATTGCGCTGCTCGATCGCGTGTACGCGACCGGCGAGCCTTATCTGGGGGACAGTGTAGCGGTGGAGTTGGTCCGCGGCGGCGAGCGCCAGACTCGCATTCTCGACTTCATCTACCAGCCGACGCGCGATTTCGAGGGACGTATCGACGGTATTTTCGTTCAAGCCACAGATGTCACCGAGCGACGCCAGGCGGAGCAGGCGTTGCAAATGCTCAATGCGACGCTGGAACAGCGCGTGCTTGAAGAAGTGGGCGAGCGGCTACGCACAGAAGAAGCGCTGCGCCAGGCGCAAAAGATGGAAGCGATCGGCCAGCTCACCGGCGGCATCGCCCACGACTTCAACAACATGCTGGCGGTCGTGATCGGCGCGCTCAACCTGCTGCAGCGGCGGCTGGCCAAAGGCGAAACAGATGTCGAGCGCTACATCGACGCCGCCAGCGATGGCGCCAAGCGGGCTGCAGCGCTGACCCAACGCCTGCTCGCATTTTCGCGCCAGCAGCCGTTGGACCCCGTGTCGCTCGACGTCAACGCGCTGGTCGGCTCGATGACGGAGCTGCTGACGCGTACGCTGGGCGAGCACATACGAGTGGAAACTTCGCTCGCCGACGATCTCTGGCGCACCTTTGCAGATCAGGTGCAACTCGAGAACGCCGTTCTCAATCTCGCCGTCAATGCCCGTGACGCCATGCCGGACGGCGGCGTCCTGGTCATCCACACCGCCAATATCGCCATCAGCGCGCACGACGGCGCGCTGGAAAACATTCCCGCCGGCGAATATGTGCAGATTGCTGTTAAGGACACGGGCTCGGGGATGACGCCGGACGTAACTGCAAAGGCCTTCGATCCCTTCTTCACCACCAAGTCGGTGGGCAAGGGCACGGGTCTGGGTCTGAGTCAGGTGTTCGGTTTCGTGCGTCAGACGGGCGGACAGGTGAAGTTGCAATCCGAACCTGGCGCAGGAACGATCGTGCGCATTTTTCTGCCGCGCTTCTTTGGCGCTGACGCGCGCGATGAAGCGGCGGCTGGTGAGGACGGCCTGGCGCTCGGCGGCGGCGAAGTCGTGATGGTCGTCGAGGACGAAGAGCGCGTGCGCAGTTACTCTACCGAAGCCTTGCGCGAACTCGGCTACAGCGTCGTCTCCGCCGCCACGCCGGCGCAGGCGCTGAAGCTTATTGAAGCCGGCCAGCACCTCGATCTGCTGTTCACTGATGTCGTCATGCCGGAGATGAACGGCCGTCAGCTCGCCGACGCCGCGCAGAAGCTCATCCCTACGCTGAAAGTACTCTTCACCACCGGCTACACCCGCAACGCCGTGCTCTCTACCGGGGTCCTCGACCCGCGCACCGCCTACCTGCATAAGCCCTTCACGCTGGACCAACTGGCGGCCAAGGTGCGCGCGGTTATGGAGAGCTGAAAGGTGAGGGCCCGGCGCTTCGCCGGGCCCCTCTTACTACGCTACGCGGCTTTTTTCGGCGCGTCCGCGATCTTGGCGATCGCGCCGGCGGCGTTCACGAAGTCGCTGGGCAAGAACGCGATGGTCGTCGTGTTGTGCTCGGCGCGGAGTTCGCTCACATCTGCAGGCGGCGGGTTCGAGCGTCGCCGGTCGGCGCCGATTTCTCGAACAAACCGGGTCCGATCGCGGGGCCGTGATCGTCCGCGGTGTGCGCGGCCGGACGTTTCGCCATCCGATTGAATTACAAGCTTCTTTCCCGGAGGCACAATGTATTGCGACCCCGTAAGATCGGGCGTAGTGCTGACTCGTGCTTATTCGGGGGTAAGTTTCATGATCGCACGTTGGATGATTGTCGGCTTCGTTCTGTGGTTCGTCATTACGTTGGCGTTCCGGTTCGTGGGCCAGGATATTTTCACGACCGGCCCGACGGGCGGCATTTCGTGGCTGTTCATGACGTTGCCCTTCGTCATGTTCGCGCTGACCTTCGTTCTGTTGAAGCTTTTCCGCGTCAATCCGTCGGATCGGGCTGAAGCGGCGTCGATCTTCGCGGTGCCGGGCCTGTTGATCGGCATCTATGAGATCAACAGCTTCCAGTTCGTGTTTCCGGAATTGGCGCAGGCCAATCTCAATCAGCCGTTCGCGGCTTTGATGTTCGCCTGCTACGCGGCGGTGATCATCGCAGGCATCGTTTCGTCGCGCCTGCAGTCGATCTAATTCAAAGGTAAGACGCCGTAGCGGCAGGGTCTTGGCGAACGCTCGTTCGTCATTACCTTGCCGCGATGGCCCAACTTTCCGACACGCTCAAATTCAAATCCGGCGCCGCGCTGAAGAATCGCTTCGCACTGTCGCCGCTCACCAACCTGCAAAGCCATGCCGACGGCGTCCTCAGCGACGACGAATTTCGCTGGCTCACCATGCGCGCTGAGGGCGGCTTCGCGCTCACCATGACGTGCGCGGCGAGCGTGCAGGAGAGCGGCATCGGTTTTCCGGGCCAGCTCGGCTTTCACGACGACAAGCATCTGCCCGGCCTCACGCGGCTCGCGGCCAAGATCAACGAATACGGCAGCCATAGCGTCGCCCAGCTGCATCATGGCGGCTTGCGCGCCATGAAGGGACCGAAGGCGCCGTCGGCAGACGAGAAGCTCGGCGCCGAAGCAATGACGCTGGACGAAATCCAGGTCACCCGTGACTGCTTCGTCGCCGCCGCGCGCCGCGCCGAGCAGGCGGGGTTTCACGGCGTCGAACTCCATGGCGCGCACGGCTATCTGATCTGTTCGTTTCTCTCGCCCGAACTCAACCGTCGCGAGGACGCCTATGGCGGCGACCCGGATCGGCGCGCCCGCTTTTTGTTCGAATTGATCGACGGCGTGCGCGCGGCGACCAAGCCTGGCTTCTCTCTGGGCGTGCGCCTTTCGCCGGAACGCTGGGGCATGGTGGTGACGGAGGCGGCCGCCGTCGCGCAGCGGATGATGCGCGAGGCGAAAGTCGACTATATCGACATGTCGCTTTGGGACGTGAAGAAGGCTCCGCAGGACGAGCAGTTCCAGGGCCGCTCGCTCGCCTCCTATTTCACCGAGCTCGATCGTGGACCAGTGCTGCTGGGCGCCGCCGGAAAGATCATGAGCGCGCAGGACTGCCGCGACGTGCTCGCCATGGGCTTTGACTTCCCGCTGCTCGGCCGCGCCGCCATCCTGCACCACGATTTCCCGAAACGCGCGCTCGCCGACGCAAACTTCACCGCGAAAGCTACGCCGGTCAGCGAAGCCTATTTGCGCGAAGAGGGGCTCGGCACGGCGTTCGTGAATTACATGCGGACGTGGAAGGGCTTCGTCGAAGAGGCGGCCTAGGCCGGCTGCTTCGCGCGGGCCGCGTTACGGCAGATATTGTCGACCAGCAGATCGTAGAGGCCCGGCGGCACGTCGTGGCCCATGCCCGGCACCAGCACAAACTCGGCGCCTGGAATGCTGGCGGCGGTATCGCGGCCGCCATCCACCGGCACCAGCGGGTCGTCCTCTCCATGGATCACGCACACCGGCGCAGTGATGGTCGCGAGCTTGGCGCGGCGGTCGCCGTTGGCTGTGACCGCGCACATCTGGCGCAGCACGCCTGCGGGCTCGTAGCAGCGTTTGGCGTCAGAGCCGAGGCGCTGGCGCACCAGCGCTTCGTCGAACGGATAGGCGGGGCTGCCGATCGTGCGCGCATTGCGGATCATGTGGTCGAGATAGGCCTGCTCGTCCGTATGCGGGTTGGGGGCCGGCGTCAGCAGCACCGCCATCGCTTCCGGCGTCGCCGGCGGCAGCGCCGGATTGCCGGTGGTCGACATGATCGAGGTGAAGGAAAGCACGCGCTCGCCATGGTCCGCCGTCACCAGTTGGCCGATCATGCCGCCCATCGATGCGCCGACGACGTGGGCGCGCGCGATGCCGAGGTGATCGAGCACGCCGACCGCGTCGGCGGCCATGTCGTCGAGCGTGTACGGGACGGCAGGCGTTTGGCCGGCCATGCGCTGGGCGATTACGTCTTGAAGATTGGGCAGGCCCTTGAATTTTTCCGACAGCCCGACGTCGCGGTTGTCGAAGCGGATGGTGAGCATGCCGCGGGCGTGAAACTTGTCGAGCAGCGGCTGCGCCCAGCGCGTCAGCTGCGAACCCAGCCCCATGATCATGAGCAGCGGCTCGCCGTTCTCCGGGCCCTGTACGTCGTATTCGATCGTGATGCCGTTTACCCGCGCCTGCGCCATCGCCGCCCCCTTGCTCTTGAGCGAGATTTTCAGCGGACGAGCGGCGCTGTCAAACCCTGTGTCCTAACGTGAGCTTCGGGCGCGATGCGCCAGCGTTTTCACGCCGTGCGCATAGGCCGTGGCGCGCACCTCTTCGGCGAGCTTCGAATTGGGAAGCGTGCGCGCCAGCACCATGCCGCCGACGCTGAGCGCCGCGAGGACGAGGGCGGTCTGATGGGCGCTGCGGCGCGGACCGGGCAGGCTGCTCTCGAACAGCGCCACCATCGCCGTCAGCAATTGCTGATAGGCCCCCTGCACCTCGGGGCTGCCGCGGGCTATGTCGGACGGTAGCGCGATCATCGGGCATTGGCCGTCGAGGTCGCCCAGGTGCTGCTTCGACAAGTAGCCCGCCAGCATCTGCGCCGCCGCTTCACGGGTCGGCTGCGCTGGATCGATGCCGGCCTCCGCGCGCCACTGCGCGCCGCGCCCCATCAGAAAGCTCGACACCGCCGCGGCGAACAGCTCTTCCTTGTTCTTGAAGTGATTGTAGAAGCCGCCGCGTGTCAGCTTTGCGCGCGCCATCACCATGTCGATGCTGACATTGTCGTAGCCGTGGCGGTTGAACAGGATGCGTGCGGCTTCGACGATGCGGGCGCGGGTGTTCTGCTTGTGGTTTGCGGCGTAGGGCATCCGGCGAACTCTAGGCGAGCGCAAAATATGATCTTGAACATATTTTGGCCGCCGCCCACAACGCGCCACGAGCGATAAGGAATGATATCGATGGCTAATTTTACCGGCGGATGCTTGTGCGGCGCCGTCCGCTATACCTGCACCGCCGAGCCCGCCATGGCCGGGCACTGCCATTGCGAGGATTGCAGGCGTTCGAGCGGCAGCGGGCATAGCTCGCACCTGGGCGTGCCCGAGCAGGCTGTCTCAATGACCGGCGAGACCAAGGGCTACGCCCGCGCGGCCGACAGCGGCCACATCGTGACGCGGCATTTCTGCCCCGCGTGCGGCGCGCCGATGTTCTCGCGCAACGAGGCGATGCCGGGGATGCTGTTCCTGCGTGCGTCGACCTTGGACGATCTCGAAGTGTTCAAGCCGCAATTGCACGTTTATACGGCGCGCGCCGCGAGTTGGGATCATCGCCATCCCGATCTGCCTGCGTTCGACAAGATGCCGCCGGGCATGTGAGGACACATGAAGCGCTTCATGCTGGTGCACTACGGCTTCGAGAAGCCGACGCCTGAGATCATGGCGAAATGGAAGGCCTGGTTCGAGGCAGTCGGGTCCTACACCGTCGAAAACATCGGCCTGCGGGCCGGGCGCGAGATCACCCGCGACGGCGCGCGAGATCTGCCGATGGGGCCGGACTCGATCACCGGCTGCACCGTCATTACGGCGGAAAGCATGGATGCGGCCGAAGCCCTGGCGCGCCAGAATCCCTTCATTTCCAGCATTCGCGTCTACGAAATCGCCGCGCATTAAGCATTGCCCTGCGCCAATGCAGGGGAGGCGCGCTAAGCGGCGTTATTGACTTTGCAAGCTTTTGCCCCGATATCCGGCGTCAGCGACCGTCCTCGGCTCATGTGCGCGAGGACGCGGTCCACCGGAACGCCACCATCGACGTTCGGCTTTGAGCGCCAGCTCGCCGCCTTTCTTCGCCGTCGCATCGTTCCTGAACTTAAGTGAGCCCACGCGATGACGCGTGCCTGGCTCGAAAGCTCTTACGTGACCATCACATTCAAAGACCTCGGCGTGTCCGCGCCGATCCTGCGCGCGCTCGACGCCGAGGGCTACACGACGCCGACCCCGATCCAGCAACAGGCGCTGCCGATCGTGCAGAAGGGCCGCGACCTCATCGGTCTCGCGCAAACCGGCACCGGCAAGACCGCGGCCTTCGCGCTGCCGATCCTCGACCGGCTCGCCGCCAACCGCAAACACGCGGGCGAACGCGCCTGCCGTGCGCTGGTGCTCGCGCCGACGCGCGAACTCGCCGCCCAGATCGCCGACAGCTTCCGCGCCTACGGCAAGTTCCTGGGCCTCTCCACCGCCGTCGTCTTCGGCGGCGCCTCCATGTTCAAGCAGAAGCAGGCGCTCTTCCGCGGCGTCGACATTCTCGTCGCCACGCCGGGCCGTCTGCTCGACCACGTCTCACAGCGCTCGGTCAGGCTCGACAATGTCGAGATCCTGGTGCTCGACGAAGCCGACCACATGCTCGATATGGGCTTCATCCACGATCTGCGCAAAATCGCGACCCTCCTGCCGCGCGCGCGTCAGAGCCTCTTTTTCTCCGCCACCATGCCGGCCTCTATCGCCGAATTGGCGGCTCAATTCCTCGACAATCCCGAGCGTATCGCGGTGACCCCGGTCTCCTCGACCGCCGAGCGTGTCGAGCAGGCCGTTATTCACGTCGACGGCACGAAGAAGCAGGACCTGCTGCATGCGCTGCTGGCCGACAAGTCGATCAAGCGCGCGCTCGTCTTTGTGCGCACCAAGCACGGCGCCGACCGCGTCGTCAGGAAACTCGAAAGCGCCGGCTTCGGCGCGGAGGCCATTCACGGAAACCGCAACCAGGGCCAGCGCACCCGCGCGCTGGAAGCCTTCAAGAAGGGCTATGCGCGCCTGCTCGTCGCCACCGAGGTCGCCGCACGCGGCATTGACGTCGACGACATCACCCACGTGATCAATTTCGATCTGCCGAACGTGCCCGAGCAATACGTCCACCGCATCGGCCGCACCGCGCGCGCCGGCGCCGATGGCGTCGCCATCTCGTTCTGCGCGCCGGACGAGCGCGCCTATCTGCGCGACATCGAGCGGCTCACCAAGCAGCCGGTGCCGGTGATGGAGACCGACTTCTCGCTGCGCGCGCCCAGCGCCGACGACCGCACGCCGCGCCCGAAGGGCCCGGCCGGCCGCGGCCAGCCGCAACGCAAGCATGCGCCGAAGAAGCACCATGCTTCCGAGACGCACGGCGCCGCGCACAAGAAGCAGGGCCACGGCCCCACGCGTTCGCGTGAAGAGGGTGGCCGCGATCGTGGTGACCGCCGCGATCGGAAGGGCAACGACGTGTGGTCGAACGCGGGCCGTCCGCAGCAGCGCGCCGCGAAGCGCCGGCCGACGCGAGTCTAACTTCCCACGCTTCCCGGACGCAGCCCCCGCGCAAGCGGGGGTGCGATCCGGGACCCACGGCTGCGACAAGCACGAGGGATGATCGCGTTCGCCACAACGATGGGTCCCGGCTCTTCGCCCCGCTTGCGCGGGGCATGCGGCCGGGAAGCGTTGGCCGTCACTTGTTCCAGAGCGTCGCGCCCATGCTCGCCTGCAGCCGCAGGCGGAAGCGCGCGTCGGCGTCTGGAAACACCATCTGCACGCCGACGAAAAAGCAGTGCTGCGCCCGCGCGCGCGCCAAAGCTTCGTCGGCGCCGACGCCCACTTCGTTGCGGAAGATGCGCACGAGATAGGCGATCCTGCGCGCGTCGCTCTCGGCCACGGCGTCCGCGATCGCCGGTTCGCTCGCCGCCAGCCGCCGCAAGTTGCGTTCGAGCGCGTGATCGATGTCCGCCGTGCGGCGCGCCAGCGTTTCGCGGCGCTTGCCTTTCAGCGTGGCGGCGTCCGCCTGCGCATAAATCGCGGCGTCATCTGTAAGCCAGCGTGCGCCGAGCGCAGCCAGGAACGCCGCGTGATCCTCGAAATGGTGATAGAACGAGCCGCGCGTCTTCCTCGCCGCCGCCGTGACGCGCTCCAGCGTCAGCGCCTCCGGCCCCTCGCGCGCCAGCAGCGATAGCCCCAGCGTAACCCAATCCTCGCGCCCGAAGCGCGGCTTCGGCTTAGCCATGCGCACGTCGTCGAATTGGGCTGGACATCGCCAAACCATACCATACGGTATGTACATGTCCAGATGGAGCCCGCCATGCAGCAGCTCAAGACCGCAATTGTTTCTCTATGTCTGGCGCTCGCCGCCTGCGTAAGTTCGCCCTCGGCGGCGCAAACGCCAGCTCCGGAGGCGCATGTGCAAGCCCAGCAGACGCAGCTCTTCCTCTTCGTCTATTCGCCCGGACCCGCCTGGCGCGCGGGCGTGCCGATGGCGCAGCAGGATATGCGGCCCCACGGCGGCTATATGCGCCAATTGCTGGAAGAAGGGACGCTCGTCGCCGGCGGCGGCTTTACCGACCGCAACGGCGGCATGGCCATCGTGCGAGCGGCGGACATGGAAACCGCGCGCGCCTTGCTCGCTGCCGATCCCGCCATCAGCAGCGGCGTCTTCGTCGCCGAGTGCATGGCTTGGCGCCCGCGCTTCGGCGGCACGACACCGTTGCTGGCGCCGGCGCAGTAGCGAGACGATCAGACCTGGCTGAGTCCGGCTGGCGCTGCCGCAGACGAAACGCGACTTGCCAGTGGGTTTCGACGGTTCAGCGAGCGCCCGCGGCGAAGAACATCGCCCCAAGTACGCTGAGCACGAGCGCGATCGCTCGAAAATTGCGTAGCAGAAAGTAGCCGAGCGACGTGCGCTTAAATCGCTGCTTCCACCAGTAGACGGTGCGCTGATCGAGGTGGGTGAGAATGCTCCGATGCTGAAGCTCGACAATGGCCAAAAAGCGCTCGATCAGATTGATGTGTCGCAGCGCGAAGAGACGCTGTAGCGCCGGTCGATCTGGAAGGGCAGGCGTGGTTGCTCGAGTCAGTTCGAAGGCGCGATGAAATTCGTGGCGCGGGTCTTTCAGCCGGCCGAGCAGCGCCTCGCTCCTCGCTTGGCCGCGCACGAGGTCGCGCAGCGCGAACATGGCGCGCGGACCTTGCCATTGGTTGAGCTCCTCTTTTGCCGGCTTCCAGTCGAAAAACGCGATGATCGGATCGACGAGGACAAGCGATTGCGGCCTTGCCCGGTGCACGAGGTCGACCAGCCAGATTGCGGTCCTGTCGAATACGTCGACGCGGCCCATGGCCGAAGCGTTCAACACCGCATCCAGGTGTCGCCGAAGCTCTTCGGGGCTTTCCTGACGCCCGAGCGCCTCGTAGAGCCGCCGCCGCTTTTCAGCGTGCGCTTCGAGTTCTGTCGCCGGGAGCGGAGCGGCCCCGGGGATCACGGTCGACGACGCGGCGTTCACCGGCTCAGCGTCGGCCGCTCCGAGCAAAGCATGAACCCTTTCTCGATCCTCTTCCGGTCGGGACGAGCGGCCCTGTTCAGGCGCGTTGAGATCACGCTCGCCGCTGTCGAAAACGTGCGCGCGCCGCGAGGCGATCGCGCCCATTGCGCGTTCGTAAGCCGCCCGCAGGCGCTTGAATCCGTCGGAATCGTCCTCGGGGTTGGTCTGCTTCAGTTTCGCCGCGTAAGCCCGGCGCACAGCCTGTTCGTCCGCATCCGCGGCGACGCCCAAGATCGACCAGGGCGACTCGTACGTCACAGCTGCAACTGGCCCTCAAGCTCGTCGAGAATACGCTCGAGGTCCTTGCGGGCGATGTCGCTGGCGCGCGGATCCTGTCCTTCCAGCACGCGCTCGAACTGTCCGATGAGGTGGCCGATGTGCGCTCGCGTATCGCCCAACGTGTTCTCGTAGCAGCGCCCTGCGCGCGAGAGAGTCGCCTTGTTGATGTCGGCGTCGCGCGGATGGATCTTGAGTTTCGCCAGCTCGGCCCGCCTCTGCTCAAGCTCCTCCGGCGACAGGCCTTCCTTGTCCACGATGACAAGTTGCCGGTGTTCGTTCGTAGCGGGGACGTGAACGTCCACTTCGAGCAGCCCGTTGATGTCGTAGCTGAAGCGGCAGCTGGCGAAGGATTCTCCTGCCCATCCGGGCGGCACCGGCACTTCGATCTCGCCCAGCAGAATATTGTCGCGCACCCATCGCGCCTCACCTTGATAGACGCTGAATTTGAGGCGCGGCTGGTTATCCTGGATCGTGTAGAAGGTCTTTTCCCTGCTCGCCGGAACCGTGCAGTTGCGTTCGATGATCGGCGCGAAGACGCCGTGCACAAGCGGTCCGCCCGGCGTGCCCTCCGCAGCCTCCACGCCCAAGGTATAAGGACACACGTCGGTGAGTACGACTTCGCGCAGCGCTGAATCGCGCGCTTTCAGCGCAGCTTGAATGGCCGCGCCACGCGCCACCGCTTCGTCGGGGTCGATGGCGGTCGAGGGGAAGCGGCCAAACATTCTGGTGGCGGCTTTGCGGACCAGGGGCATCCGGGTAGCCCCGCCGACGAGAAGCACCTCATCCAGCGCATCGATATCGATATGGCTGTCCCGCAGCGAGCGCAGCACCGGATCGCGCAGGCGCGCGAGGAGAGGTACGCACTCCTGCTCGAAGGTCTGAACGTCGACGTCGAAGGCGTAGGGCTTGTCTTGCCATTGGAATGAAAAGCTCGCGCTATCGGCGCCGGTCAGCGCCCGGCGCGTGCGCTCCGCCGCTTCACGGCAGCGTTGGTAGAGCACGTCGTTGCTGCGGCTCAGCGTCCGTATCGGTTCGCCGAACCTGCGGCCGGCCATCCCGATCAAGACGTCGTTGAAATCTTCCCCGCCCAAGCGTGTGTCGCCGGCCGACGCCCGGACTTCGATGACGCCTTCGAAAATCTCAAGCACGGACACATCGAATGTGCCGCCACCAAGATCGAATACGAGAAACTTGGTTTGCCGGTCGCGCTGGTGGATGCCGTATGCAAGCGCCGCGGCGGTCGGTTCGTTGATCAGACGCTCGACCTTCAGGCCGGCGAGCACGCCTGCGTGGCGTGTGGCTTTGCGCTGCTTGTCGTTGAAATATGCAGGCACCGTGATCACGGCTTCGCTGACGGGTTCGCCCAAATAGGCCTCGGCGTCGCGTTTCAGGCTCTGCAGCATCAGCGCCGACAATTCTTCGGGGCTGAAGCTCAGCTTGCCGAGCTTGGTCGAACGGCGCGTGCCCATCAGGCGTTTAAACGCCGTTGCGGTTGTCGAAGCGTGGGTCGATTTCCGCTCGCGCGCGGGCAGGCCGACGATCACATCGCCGTTGTCGTCGATACTCACTGCGGACGGTGTGAGCACGTGGCCCAGAGAATTCGGAATCATCTCCACAGCGCCGTCTCGAAAGACGGCGCATGCGCAATTCGTCGTGCCGAGATCTATGCCGACGATCACTTCCCCGGGCCCTCAGATCAGCTGCATTCCTTGTCGGGTGCTACTATGGATTTCGGAAATTGTCAGCGCTACGAAGGATCGGGGAAGGGTGGCGACGGCTATGACGCTATTAGTCCGCACAGGACCGGCCGCTGGATCGTTCTTCGGCCGCGCCAGCAGAAGCGCCTGGTTTGCAGCGACCGGCATCAATGGGGCGATCGCTCTGATGCTTGCGTCTCTGCCGAATGCCGGCTGGTTCGCGCTGCCGTGGATTGCGGCGATGTTTGCGGTCTCGACTCGACGTTTGCACGATACGGGGCGGGAGGGCCTGTGGCAGGCGATACCGTGGGCGATCGCCGCTGCAATTCTAGGCTTGGTGAGCCTCGCGCATGGTGCGTGGCCGATCGCGCAGTCCTTCTGGCCGATCGTCAACGATGCATCCCCAGGTCTCTTGCTGGTGTTCGCGCCGATGTTTCTATGGCTCGGCTTCAAGCGGGGGGACCGCGGGCCCAACGCATTCGGAGAGTCGCCGGATTAGCGCCGGCGCGCCAACCTTACGGAGAAGCCGCCATTGAGTGATGCAAGCGCAGGCGATTTGCTTCGCCCCGCAGCGGGATGGAGGGCGCGCTTCGCAGCGATGGGCTTGGCGATCGGCTATTACGTGCTCGCGTTCGCGTGCCTCATCGGAGCGTCGGGCGTGTTGCGCGCGCTGACGGGAAGCAAACTGACGGACTTGTTGCAGGACGGTCTCGCGACAGCATTTCTCGGCCACGCAGCGTTGCTGCTTGCGTTGGGGGTAGCGCCCGCCGCTGTGCTGATCTTGCTCACGCGCGGCAGCTTTCCGCAGAGCGGCTGGGCGCTGCGTGCTTGGCTGCGCCGCCTGGGCCTCGGCGCGTTGCTGGGCGCGGGCGCCATGGCGCTGCTGGCCGCAGTGTTGGCGGCGACAGGCGCGCTGCGCGTGGAGATCGCGGCGCCGTCCATCTCGGACACGCTGCTGCTGCTCGCGCCCTGGGCCCTGCTTTGGCTCGTCCAGGCGATGCAGGAAGAGGCGTTCGCGCGCGGCTACGGCTTCGTCCAGCTTTCGCGCGCGCTCGGATTCTGGCCCGCCGCTTTGTTGTCGAGCGCCGCCTTTGCGGCCGGTCATCTGGGTAATGCTGGGGAAACGCCGCTTGGACTTGCGAACGCCGCGCTGCTCGGTCTGGGGTTCGCCTATTCGCTGCGGCTGACAGGGTCGCTGTGGCTGGCGCTGGGCTTCCACGCTGCGTGGAATTTCATGCAGAGCACCGTTTTCGGCTTCGCCAATAGCGGCGAGGCGGCGCCCGACTCGTTGGCGCATGCAGCGCTTGCCGGTCCGCAGCTGCTGACGGGCGGCGGCGCAGGTCCTGAGGGCGGCGTGTTGACGACCGCCGCAGCTCTGCTCTTCATTGTGCTGTTGCGGCTGACGCATGCGACGACAGCGGCGGACGGCGATGCCGGGCACGCGGTCTGAAGTTCCGAGATCACACGCTTCTGCCGCAACCTTGCAGCGTGCGCCCGTCGATGATCACTTCCACGGTGCTCGGGTAGTCTTGGCCGCTCATCGCGTCCTGACACGGAAAGCGGCGGATGGTGACGGTGAGCGTCTGGCCGTTCGCGCTGGTTTCGTAGCGCGTGGCGCCTTCCTGAGCGGCGCCGGGTTGCGGGAGCGGGAATTCGGCGGTGTGCTCGCCGTAATCGTACTGCAGGACGATGCGATCCTGCGTGTAGATGTCCAAGAGCCAGCCGGGCTCCTGGCCGACACCGCGGAAGTCGACGCCTTCGGCCCGCGCGTTTTCCCAACTGGGACGCGTCGATGCGTCGGCGGCGGTGGTCGCCGTTGCAGTGGTTGCGGTCTCGGTCGCCGTTGCTGCGCCGCCTTGCGGCTGTCCGCAGGCGGCAAGCGCTGCGATCATCACGCTGAAGACAAATACACGCATCGCACCCCTCCGAAATGAAAACGCCGCCGCGTCGTGAAACGCGGCGGCGCTCAGCCTTGCATAGATCAGCCGCGGAAAGCGCTGATATAGACTTCGACGCGGCGGTTGCGGGCGCGACCGCTGTCGCTTGCGTTCGACGCGATCGGGCGAGTCTCGCCATAGCCGCGCACCAGGATGCGCTGACGGATGACGCCGCCTTGCGCGAGCACCGAAGCGACGTTCATCGCACGGCGTTCCGAGAGATCCTGGTTATAGGCTTCGGCGCCGACGCTGTCGGCGTGGCCGTAGACGTCGACCGTGGTCTGGTCGTATTCGCGCAGGATCGCCGCGACGTCGCGCAGCGTAGCGACGAAATCGCCCTTCACCGTATCGCGGTCGAAGTCGAACGTGGTGTCGGCGGGGAAGTTCAACAGAATCTGTTCCTGCGAGACGCGGGTGACGCCGACGCCGCTGCCGGCGAGGCGCTCGCGCAGGTTCTGGTATTGGCGATCCATGTAATTGCCGATGGCCGCGCCCGCGAGCGCGCCGACGCCTGCGCCGATGAGCGCGTTGCGCCGATCGTCGCCGCCGGCCAGCGTACCCGCCGCGGCGCCGCCGATGGCGCCGATGATGGCGCCGGTGCCGGTGTTGTTGCGCGAGACTTCGCCAGTGACCGGATCAACGGTGGTGCAGCCCACCAGAAAGACCGCCGCCATCACGGCGGTCACGATTTTACGGATCATCAAGCCCTCCATACGTTTTGCCCATTCTGGCAAGGTTTCGGGCGCGAAGGCCCAGTTCCGGTCCGGAACATCTTACCGCCAGCCTGAGCGGCGCATGAATGCAAAACGGTTAGGGAGCGCCGCCGTCCAATAATCGAGTGAGACGGCCGAATTGTTCCATGAGAACAGCGTCCACGGGTGCGGCGACTTGATCCAGAGCGAGCCCGGGCTCGCCCGCGACGCGATAGGTCATGGTTACTTTCGATCCACCTTCGCGCGGCGTCACGGTCAAGGTCATGACCGCGTTCACGCCCATCTCCTGCAGCGGGCCGAGGCCGCCGGCGAGCCGGATCGTGCGTACGCCCTCGTGCTCGATCACCGCCACCACGCGCATATGCTCGACGGATTGGCCGTGGTCCCAGGTTTCGCACCAGCATCCTCCCGCGCGGGGCGTCAGGCGGAGATTTGCGGCGTCTCCGGAATATGTGTGCGCGCTGCTCCACCAGCGTCGGGGCTGCGTGATGGCGACGTAAGCCTGCGATGGCGCCGCGCTGACGTCGGCTTCGGCCCGCACCAGGAACGTGGCAGGGGTGGCGCTCACCAGCTCCGCACGCGCCGGCCCGGCGACAGCGAGGGCGGCCAGGGCGGCGGCGACAATGATCTCAAAACGCATGGATTTCCTCCCGAATACGGCAGCCAATGGCGCCGCCGCGGCGCGGGTCAAGCGCGATTTGATTGATCGTTCAAAATGTGCGGCCGTTAACCAACCCTCAGCCAGGTTTCGCCACACTCCCGAGCGCTTTGGATCGCGCCGACCCGCCTCCGCTCGTCCTTGGTCCTGCGGACCGGGCCCAGCCTCGCTTGCGGGCGAACTACGCGCGCGCGCTTGTCGCCGTCGGCCAGGCGCGCTCCAGCAATTGCTGGCTCCGTCTTGGGGCGAGCGCGATTGCGGCGCTGGTGTCGACCTCCATCGTCGGTAACATCACACCGCTCTATTGGCTGGTCGGGCTCATTGCGGTCGTGCTCACCGACCGCGTCATCTACCGCAAGGTGATGCTGAAAGCCGCCGCTGGCGCGCCGCCGGAAAAGCTGGGCGGGCTCACTGCCTGGACTTTGTTTCAGAGCGCCTACGGCAACCTCCTTGCGGTGATCCTTTGGTTCGCCCCCTACGTGCCCGGCGAAACGCTGGCGGTGATCTACATCATCGCCGGGCTCGCCAACGCAGCGGCCACGCTGCGGCCGTCGCCGCCGCTTGCGCTTGCAGCGGCAGCGCCGACAGTGATGATCTTCATCGCGCTTCCAATAGCGAGTTATCTCGCCGGGGGTTCTCGCAATCCGCTTGAACTGATGCCGCTGCTGGGCGCGTTGCTGTTCCTGGGCTTCGGCGTCAATCTCTGGCGCAGCCTGGTTGCATCTGACATTGCGCAGGCCGAAGCGGAGGCTGCGGCGCAGCGCGAACGGCAGGCCGCCGCTGCTGCGGCCGCGGCGAAGTCCGACACCATCCGGCGCATGAACGACGAACTGCGCACGCCGATGACCGCGCTTGTCGGCGCCGCCGAACATCTGCGGCGCGCCGCCGTGTCCAGCGAAGCGCGCGCCCACATCGCCACCTTGGTGCAGGCCGGCGAATTGCTGCGGCTCGTGCTCGACGATCTCACGCATCTGGACTCGCTGGAAAACGGGCAGGTCCGCATCGATCCGCGGCCCACCGATCCGCGCGAACTCGTTCGCGGCGTCGTCTCCGCCTTCCGCGCAGCGGCCCAGGACAAGCAGCTCGAACTTTTCCTCGATGTCGGTCACGACGTGCCGGAGCTCGTCGATATCGATGCGCCGCGCGTGCGCCAGATTCTGTTTAATCTGCTCGCCAACGCCGTGCGCTTCACCCAGCACGGCGGCGTCCGCGTGCGCTTGCAGGCGCAGCGCGCGCAGACGCCGGGCCGAACCCGGCTCGGTTTCGTCGTCGCCGATACCGGCATCGGCATGTCGCGCTCGCAGCTGGCGCTGATCTTCGGCCGCGGGCGCCTGAGCGATGTCGGCGGCGGGCCGGGGCTCGGGTTGTCGATCTCGCTACGGCTCGCGCGGCTGATGGGCGCGCAACTGGGCGGCAAGAGCGAACTGGGGCAGGGCTCGGTGTTTTCGTTCGTACTCGAGGCGCCGGTGATCGGCGCGCGCGACATGACGGCCGCCTGAGCTAGGCGAGAAACGCCTTCAGCCGCCTGGTCAGCGCGTCCAGATCGCGCGTCTCACATTCCCAGATGACGAGCGGCTTCCAGCCGTCTTCTCTGAGCGCCTTCAGCACAGAGGCGTCGCGCGTGCGGTTGCGTGCGATCTTCGCCGACCAATATGCCGCGTTGTCCTTCGGCTTGCGCGCGCCGCGTTTGCAATCGTGGCCGTGCCAGAAGCAGCCGTGCACGAACACAGCTTTGCCGAGCGAGGCGAACACCAGGTCTGGCTTGCCCGGCAATCCGCGGCCGCCCAGCCGGTAGCGCCGCCCAAATCCTGCCGCCCGCGCCGCCGCGCGCACCGCACGCTCGGGCGCGGTGTCGCTGCCCTTCACCGCGCGCATGACTTCGGAGCGCTTGCTTTCGCTGAAAACGTCGGCGCGCATCAGGCGCTCTTTTTCGCCGGCGCTGCGCCCGCGAGCGGAACCAGGAGCTGTTGCGACAGCCAGCGCACGACCGGCGCGCACACCGCGTCGCCGAACAGGTGCAGCGCCGCGGTCTGGCCTTCGGGCAGCGGGTAATGGTCGGGCGCGCCCATGAGACGCGCAGCTTCGCGCGGCGAGATGAGGCGCGACCGCAATTGTTGGCCTTCGACGAACAGCAGCATCTGCCGGCTCGATCCGCCCGCCGGCGTGCGCAGGCAGCCGGCGATGCCGTCGAAGCGCGCCTCGGCGCGCTGGACGCGCTCGCCGTGCTCGATGCGGATGCGGCGGAATACGCCGCCGACGTCGCGGCGTCCGCTGGCCTGGATCGCCTGCACGCGCTGGCGCTGCAGTGGGCTCATCTGCTGCAGGAGTTTTTCGGTTTTCTCCGGCGCGTCCCAGGCATCGTCCGGCGTCTCGTCCAGAAGATCGATCAGGCGCGTGTTGCGGGCCGGCGGCGCTTCGAGCCGCCACCAGACGAAATGCTTGCGCAGCGCATCCGGCATGCGCGCGACCACGTTTCGAAGCGCGTGCGAATGAAACGGACCCGTCGGACCGGAAACGGCCAGCCCCGCCGGTACGGTGCGCGAGGCGATCACGAACAGCCTCGGCCGCGACTGTGGGACGAAGAGCGCCGCGTCGATTTCCAGCGCGCCGACCCGATAGCCCAGGCCGTCCAGCGCCGCGACCAGCGCCGAGAAGTCTGCGCCGGCGTGCGAGCTCAACAGGCCGGTGACGTTCTCCAGCGCCAGCACGTCCGGGGCGCGCTTCTCGTGGGCGAGTTTTTCGATGAGCCGATGAAAGCCCCAGAAGGCGCCCGAGCGCGGCGCGGCCAGGCCTCGGCGATTGCCGGCGAGGGAAAGGTCCTGGCAGGGAAACGAGGCCCAGGCGAGCGCCGCCTTGCCGGGCAAATCGGCGGCGCCGAGGTCCCAGACGTCGCCGACTCGCATCTCCTCGCCGGCGAAGGCGGCGCGGTAGGCCGCGGCCTTGGCCGGGTCGATGTCGTTGGCGAAAACGCAGGTGAAATCAGGCTCCAATCCCAGCCTGGCCAGGCCGCCCCCCGCGAAAAACTCATACAGTGGGGCGCCGGAATCACGATGCATGGCGTTATAGTAGCCCAAACGCGACGCATGAGGTGTCGCCGGGGGGAGCCGATGCGGACCTTATTCCGCAACATCAGCATCGCAACGGCGCTGGCTTTGGCCGGTGTGGGCGCTCTCGGCGGGTGCAACCAGCAGCAACAGCAGGGCGGCGGCGAGCAGGCCGGTCCGCCCAGCAACGAGGAGCGCGAAGCGCAACTCGCGGCCGAACAGCTCGCCGCGCTCGGCGGCGCCGCCAACGCTGCGACGCGCGCCAATTATGAGGGCGAGTTCCAGGCCTCCGGCGGGCTCGATTCGGTGAGCTCCGACGAAGGCGCATGGGAGCTCACGCTGCTGAGCGATTACGCGCAATTCTCCCGTCCCGGCCTCGGCGAAGACGGCGCCATGGCCGGCGCGCGCGAATACCATCAGAACGGCATGCGCGTCGTTGCCGGTCCGCTCACCATCACGCTGATGATGCAGACCTGCCAGACCGGCAATCAGACTTTGCCCTACACGGCCTACGTGCTGTTCGAGGGCGTCGCCTATCAAGGCTGCGCGCGCCGGGGCGCCCCGAGCGGCGAGCGAGGCAGTTGGGCGTCGGTGCTGCCTGAACTCATTCCGGCCATCGATGCATGCATGGCGCGCGTCAGTGCGCGGCCAGCGCGGGTGACGATCGCAAGCGCGCTCGATGAGGGCCAGGTCAGCGTGCGGATTCGCGAAAGCGACGGCTCGCGGCGCGAATGCATCGCACCGGCCGCAGGCGGGACCGCAAGCGTATACGAGCCAGTGTCCGATCTCGATCGCCGCGCCGGCGAGAACGATCCGGAATTCCAGCGCGGCGGCAGCGCGCCGCGGGCCGAGAACTGCCGCACGGTCGAGGAAGCGACGACGAGTTCCGGGCAGCGGCTGGGCTGGCTGATCAGGCGTTCGTGCTGACGCGCCACGGTGCGTTTATGAGCCCAGTCCCGGCATGAAGCCGTGGATCCACTCGATGACTTGCTGGATCACCGCAATGCCGACGCGCGTGCCGAAGTACACCGAATAAGCCGACAGCGCCGCCGCCGGGATGGTGATCAGCATCAGCAGGCCGTCGCGCTGCAGCAGCGCCAGCGCGGTCATCGCAACCGTCATGCCCGGCGGCCAGTTGGCGAACGGGATCGGCAGAATGAGAATGATCGCCATCAGCAGCGTCTGCAGGCCGATGATGATGGTCACCGGAAAGCGCGTGAGGCGCGAGAAGCGCGGCTTGATCAGATATTCGATGCGCTTGAGTGTCGGCGCCGTGACCTGAAACGTGCGCCGCAGCGCCGCGCCGTCGACGCGCCAGGCGCGGACGCGTGCAGGCAGGATGAGCCGGCGCGAACCGAACACCATCTGCACGGCCGGGGCGAGCATCAGCACGCCGAAAATGGTCGAAATGCCGGGCACGTTCGGGATGCACATCGGCAAAGCGAGGATCAGCAGCAGCAGCCCGTGTGCGCGCGTGTCCAGGCGATCGACCAAATCCCCGACGCTCACACTGTCGCCTGGAAACGCCTCGACCAGATCCTCAAGCATCTCCGACGCGCGGCGGCCTTGCGCCTGCCGCGCCGGGGGGAGGGTCTGATCCATACGAGGTGTGTTCCGTGACATGGGGCGCCTGGCTCGGCTTGGCCAGGGGGTGTGAGCATTCAGAGCCCGTCAACCATACCGAGCGTAGCGGTAATAGCGCATGAGCCGCTCGGCACTCATCGCAATACTTTGCACACCCGTCGCTTTGGCGGGCTGCAGTGGCGCGCGTCCGCCACCGGAATTGCACGGCCTTTGGAGCGCCGGACCGGCGGCATGCGACGCCGGCGTCGGCGTTCGTTTCGGTTCAGACGCAATCCAAGCCGTCTACGACAGCGAGCGTCAGACCCTGTTCGAACATCCGCGCTACCGGGTCGAAGAGGGCGGCGACGATTTCCGTGTTCGGATTTTCTACGACCTGCCGCGTCACCCGGGCGGTGCGCGCAGCGTCGGCGCCAAGGGGGTGCTGATCCTGGTGCGCGAGCCCGATGGCCGCCTTGGCATGGAGGCGCACAATCTGCTGGATGCGCGCACAGGAACGGCGCGGGTGCGCATCGCCGACGATCCGGCCCGAACGGCGCTCTCACTGGAGCCGTGCGACTCACAGCACCCGTGGCGCGAAGGCCTGCGCGGGCGCGCCTGACGAAAAAACCGCCCCCTCGCTTGCGCGAGGAGGCGGCGATTTCAGTGCTGGGATGTCTTAGCGCTGGGCCGACTGGGTCGCCGTGTCGCCGTTGCAGCGGGCGAGTTCTTCGGCGGTCAATTGACGGCTTTCCGGACCGTAAGCGGTGATGCGCGAGCCCGTTTCACGCGCCAGAATGCGGCAGGCGCGGACCGTCGAAGCGTGCGTCGGACGCGCGAGGCAGGTGTCGGCGTTGCAGATCCAAACGGTCGAATTGGCGATCACTTGCGTGCGCTCGGCGACCGGGGTCGCGAGCTTGGCGGTGAAAGTTTCGCCCTGCGCGTAGGCGGCGCCGGCGAAGCTGGCGGCGAGGACGACGGCGGCGAGAACAGACTTGATGGCGGACATCAGTAGGAAACTCCGGTGGCAGATCGTGCTTCGGGGAGGAAGCGAGAGGGACCATGCCCTGACCTCTGAGTGCTGACAAGAGAAAATTGAACAAAACGAAAAATGTTCACTGACAAATTTTTGTGAGCGGATTTTGGAGCAGGCGGGTCGCCGCCGGGATGGTCCGCCCTGCGGGCTGCCCTCTTTCAACCTGCGATCGGTCCGCCGGGCCTGTCCGCTCTCTTGTGGTTAATAAAGAGTCAACGCGCCCACCCGGCTTGCGCTAGGGTGAGCGGCCAACTGCGCGCGGGGGGACCGCCGCGCTGGGACAGCCAGAAGGGGGATGGCGGCGATGACATTCTACAAATTCATGGTCGGCTTCGTGTTGTCGCTCGCGATGATCGTGGTGCTGACAATGGGCGCGATCGTCTTCAGCGCCCGCGACTTCCAGTTCGGCGTGCAGCAGATTTCCGACCAGACCAACGGTCTCATCTCGTTCGACGCGCTGAAGCGCGCCGAAGGCGAGATCGCCACCATCAATCACGAGACCGAAGCACAACGCGGGCAGCTGGAGCAGGTGAACCAGCAGGTCGCGGCCCTGACCGCGCAGATCGAAAACGCGCGCCGCTCGGCGGAGTCCGCGCGAATCGGGCTGGTGTCTTCGATCTCGGCGGTGGAACAGCGGGCAGGCGTGCAGGCCGCAGCGGATTCATCGACGCAGGCGCTTAACGCCCGTATCGCGACGCTCACGGGCCGCACTGGTCTCTCCACCCAGGACCAAACCACCGTGACGCAAGCGCAGGCGCAGGTTCAGGCGCTGGCGCAGCGCGAGGAGGCTGCGGACACCGCCGCCGCGCAACTCACGCAAGTGCAGGCGCAGCACGATCTGGTCGATAGCGGCCTCACGGAATCGCGCGCACGCATCCTCGCCTGGCAGATGACGGTGCTGCGCGACACCGATCAGTTCGACCGCATCGCCAACGAAGCGCGGGCGCTGAACGATCTGTCGCCCTGGGGCATCAGCGCCTATTTTGCGCAAGGCCACCCGTCGCTGCTCTCGACGGGCCTCGTGCTGTTGATGGGCGCGCTGGGCGCGCTTCTCTATCTCTTCCCGGCTTACCTCAACCGCCCGATCCCGGTCACCAACGCCGAAATCTTCGTGCGGCTCATCTTCGGCATGTGCGCGGCGCTCGCCTTCTATGTGCTGGCGAACGCGACCGTGGCCGGCTTCTCTATCGCCGACAGCGTGGCGCAGGCGGGCACCTCATCGAAGCTGAATCCGTTCACAGTGTCGCTGATCGGCATCGTCGCCGGCGTGCTCTCCGAGGACATCGCCAAGTGGATCCAGGATCGCGGCCGGGGCATTTTCACCCAGGGCCAGATCAGCGCGGGCTCGACCGGGCAGGGCCAAGCCCCGCCGGCGGCGGACACTGGCGGCGGGCTCGTCAACAACGAGGCCATCCGCTAGCGGCCTTTGTCTGAGGTGACGTGGCGATACGCGCTTTCGCGCGCGCACGCGCACGCCTAGTGTGCGCCCAGCTTTCCAGGGAGAACGTCCATGTCGCGCCGCGCCGTCATCGTGTCTTACGCCCGCACCGGCCTCGCCAAGTCGGGTCGCGGCGGCTTCAACATCACACATGGCGCAGCGCTCGCCGGCCATTCCATCAAGCACGCTGCCGCGCGCGCCAAGCTTGAGCCGGACGCGGCCGAAGACGTCATCCTCGGCTGCGGTTCGCCCGAAGCCAGCACCGGGCACAACGTGGCGCGTCTGGCGTCGGTTTGGGCGGGACTCGACTTCAAGGTCTCCGCCGCCACCATCAACCGCTTCTGTTCGTCGGGCCTGCAATCGACGGCGCAGATCGCGACCTACATCATGCAGGAAGGCGCTAATGTCGGCATTTCCGGCGGCGTCGAATCGATCTCCGGCACCCGTCTCGCCAACACCAAGCCGGTGTTCGAAGAGCGGTTGCTGAAGGACCATCCCGAAATGTGGATGCCGATGATCGAGACCGCCGACATCGTCGCCAAGCGCTACAACATCTCCCGCGACTATCAGGACGAATATTCGCTGCGCTCGCAGCAGCGCATCGCCGCCGCACAAGCCAACGGCATCTTCAAGGACGAGATCGTGCCGATGAAGACGACGATGATGGTCGTCAACAAAGAGACCAAGGAAGAGAGCAAGGTCGAGACCGTCGTCGATCGCGACGACTGCAATCGCCCCGACACGACGTTGGCCGGTCTGCAGAAGCTCGAACCGGTGCGCGGTCCCGGCAATTTTGTCACCGCCGGCAATGCAAGCCAGCTGTCCGACGGCTCCGCTGCCTTGGTGCTGATGGAAGAAAAGGAAGCGGAGCGCCGCGGGCTCGAGCCGCTGGGGCTGTTCAAGGGCTTCGCCGTCGCCGGCTGCAATCCCGACGAAATGGGCATCGGCCCGGTGTTCGCGGTGCCGCGCCTCTTGAAGCGCCAAGGCCTCAAGGTCAGCGACATCGATCTCTGGGAGCTCAACGAAGCGTTCGCGTCGCAATGCCTCTATTGCCGCGACAAGCTCGAAATCGATCCCGAGAAATACAACGTCAATGGCGGCTCCATCGCCATCGGCCACCCGTTCGGCATGACCGGCGCGCGCCTCGTCGGTCACGTGCTGATGGAAGGCCGCCGCCGCAAGGCCAAGACCGCCGTCGTCACCATGTGCATCGGCGGCGGCATGGGCGCGGCGGGGCTGTTCGAAGTCTTCTCGTGATCGAGACGGCGCGGTTGCGGCTCATCCCCGCAACGCGCGACTGCCTTGAAGCTGAGCTTGTGCGCGACCACGCCAAGCTTGGCGCGCTTCTGGGCGCGCGCGTCGATGAAGGCTGCCCGCCGGACCTCTACGACGCCGGCGCCATGCAATGGACGCTTGACGCGTACAATCGCGAGCCAGCGTTCCGCGACTGGGGCATGCTCTATTTCGTGAGCAAGGAGGCGCCGGCGCTGATCGGCGTTGGCGGTTATAAGGGGCCGCCGCGCGATGGCGTGATCGAACTGGGATACTCCGTCGTTCCGCCGCGCCAGCGCCAAGGCTTCGCAACCGAGGCGACGTTAGGCATGACCGCGCACGCCTTCGCAAATCCGGAAATCGCGCGCGTTATCGCGCACACGCTCGCGGAACTCGTGGCCTCGATCGGCGTGTTGGAGAAAGCCGGTTTCCGTCTGCAGCCGGACACGCTGGAAGAGGGCGCCATCATGTTCGCGATCGACCGCGCCGACTGGGGGCCGTCGCCATGCTGACCCGTCGCGCCGCCATGCTCGCGACACTGGCCGCGCTCGCGCCAAGTCTTGCCCGCGCCGAGGAAGATCCGCGGCCGATGACCTATGCGATGCTCAATCGCCGCGCGCCGGCGTTCGAGTTGCCCCGCCTGGGTGGTGGGGTCGAAACGCTCGCCCGCTATCGCGGCAAAGCGCTGCTGCTCACCTTCGGCGGACTCTGGTGTCCGGACTGCATCGTCGACGGCCGTAACCTTGCGCATCTCGCCGCGCGCGCCGCGGGCGACGCCAATGTCGAGTTTCTGTACCTGCAGAACGCGCCCGCGTTTGGCCGCTGGGGTGGCGGCGTCCGCCGCAGCACCGCCACGCTGGCCGATGCCGAACGCGCGTGGCGCGCCTACTTCGCCGAGACCGGCTATTCGTTCCCCGTCGCCGTCGACATGAGCCTCGAACTTCCGACCGCGCGCGCCTACGCGGTGGAGTGGTTTCCGAGCAATCTCATCATCGATCGCCGCGGCCGCATCACCGCCTGGCGGACGGACTTTCACAGCGAGCAGGCCGCGGAAGCGTTCTACGAAGAGGCGCGCCGCGCCGCCTGAGCGCTAGCTCAACACTTTGTGCACGCTGGACGCGTTTGCGACCTTCGCGCCGCCGTCCGTGTTGAACTCGGCGCTCATGAACACCAGCGTCCGCGTTTTCCGCGCCACGCGCACCTCGACGCTGCCGGCGTCGGCGCGGGTCAGCATCTCGATATTCACGGAAACCAGCGCCGTCTTCGCGCCGGCCTCGCGATCGGCGGCGGCTTCGAGTGCGTTGATCAAACGTGCGGCGATGGCGCTGTCGGTCACTTGTGGCGCCCGATGGCGAGCGTGATGCGCTCGTAGGCTTTTTCCAGCGGCGCCCATTCGCCGACGCTCGCCTTCTTGCCGGGCTCCAGATCCTTGTAGTGGGTGAAGAAGTGGGTGATCTGCTTCACCATCAGCGGCGGCAGATCGCCGTATTCTTTCACGTCGGAATAATAGGGGTTGGTCGCGTCGATCGGCACGCCCAGAATTTTCTCGTCCACGCCTTTCTCGTCGCTCATCAGCAGCACGCCAACGGGTCGCGCGCGGATCACCGCGCCCGCCACCACCGGCATCGGCGTCACCACCAGGATGTCCAGCGGGTCGCCGTCCTCGGCGAGCGTGTTGGGGATGAAGCCGTAATTGAACGGATACACCATCGAGGTGTGCAGGAAGCGGTCCACGAAGAGCGCGCCGGAGCGTTCGTCCAGCTCATATTTCACTGGCAGCCCGCCCTGCGGAATCTCCACGAAGGCATTCACCTCCTGCGGAGGGTTGCGGCCGGGCGGAATGAAACGGACGTCCATGGCTGATGCTCCGCATCAGAGGGAATGGGGAGTAGGGAATAGGGAGTAGGGGAAGGGAGCGCAATTGGAGATGCTGGCCTCGAACCGCATTCTCTACTCCCAATTCCCCATTCCCTCGTTTTCAAACAAACTGCGGCTTCGGATCGATGTAGATATTGATCATCGTCGCGCGCCCGCTGGCGTCGCGGTCGACGAACGTCGCCAACGGCACATCGGCGCGCTTGCCGTCGTGGCGCTCGTAATGACAAATCAGCTCGACCGCGAACTGATTGTCGTTGCCATAGATGTTCAGCGGCTCGTGCCGGATCGAGGCGAACGTCGCCCAGCGCAGACCAAGCCGCGCCCGGATTTCGCCGACGCCGTCGAGCGGCAAATCGTTGTTGATGTGAAGGACGCACTCGGGGTGCAGATACTTGGAGGTCCAGGCCTCTGGATCCGCGGAATCGAGCGCAGCCAGGTAGCCCGCGTACCAATCGGTGGCGCCTGGCGACAGTTGGTTCACCCGGAGGGATGCAGTGATCATCCCAGCCTTACATCTTCTTTCGGACCGGCTGTAAATCCGGAAACTCCGGTTTGCGCTTCTGCGCTTTGGCCGCGAACGCCTCCATCATGTGCGGCGGCGCGAACATGCCGGCTTGCCACGTGGCGATATAGTCGAGCCCGTCGGCGATGCTGTGATCGCGCGCGTAATTGATCATGCGCTTGGAACCCGCAACCGCCACCGGCGCCTTTTCGGCGATCTCGGCGGCCAATCCCATCACGTGATCCAGCATGGCGTCTTGGCTCGGGAACACGTCGTTGACGAGCCCGATCTCCTTGGCCTTCTGCGCCGGCAGCCGCCGGCCTGCATAAGCGAGCTCGCGCACCCAACCTTCCGGGATGAGCTTGCAGAGGCGCGGGAAAGTGCCGACGTCGGCGGTCATGCCGATATTGATTTCGGCGATCTGGAAGAACGCGTCTTCGGTCGCGTAGCGGATGTCGCAAGCGCTGGTCATATCGACGCCGGCGCCGACGCAGCCGCCCTGGATCGCCGCGATCACCGGGATGCGCGCATTGTCGAAGCAATTGAAGCTGCCCTGCAGCGTCAGCACGAATTTGCGGAACGTTTCGGCGCGCGCGTATTCGTCGCCGCCGCTGGCGCTGACGCCGTCGCCATCGGTGAACACCGAGAGATCCATGCCGGAGGTGAAGTGCTTGCCGGTGGAGGAGACGACGATGATGCGCGCCTTGGCGTTGTCGTCGATGTCGGTGACGATCTCCGGCAGTTCATTCCAGAACGGCCGCGTCAGCGAATTGAACGCCTCCGGCCGGTTGAAGCGGATATGGGCGATCTTGTTCTCGATGCTGACGTCGAAGCAGGACTTGGTCATGCGCGCGCGCTCCCTGGTCGCCATGTCGTAGCAGGGGATGCGGCGAGCGTCAGGCGCCTTACGTAAGGACGCCTTGCCTCAGTCATTCCAGACGGCCGGAGGCCGATCTGGAATCCAGGGCAAGCGACGGAGCGTCGGCCCTGGATTCCAGATCACGCTCCGCGTGTCTGGAATGACTGAGTTTGTGTTCTTCTGGGCGCCGCACGATAGTGCGGCAACGGAGGGCGGATTGGCGGAAGCTTGGGACTTTGGGCGCGGCCTTAGCGGCTATGTGTGGCGTGCGGCCGAGCCGCGCGCGAATTTGCTGCTGATGCACGGCTTCGCCGAATACGCGGAGCGTTACGTCACGCGCTATTCGCAGCTCATCCCCAAGCTCAACGCGCTTGGCTTCGACGTCTACGCCTTCGACGCCCAGGGTCATGGCCGCTCGCCCGGCGCGCGCGGCATCGCCGACGCCAAACAGACCGTCGCCGACCATCGCGCTGCGCGTACGCGGCTGGCGGCGCAAGGCAAACCGCTTTTCCTGCTGGGTCACTCGATGGGCGGGCTCATCACCGCCGCCAGTGTCGCCGCCGATCCGTCCGACGTGGCGGGCGTGGTGCTGAGCGCGCCGGCGCTGCTGGTCCAGGCGCCGTCGCACCTGCGCGCGATCGCGGGTTTTGTCTCGGTGATTGCGCCGGGGGCGCGGCTTGTGCCGCCGTTGTCGATGGACGGACTGTCGCGCATTCCGGAAGAGATCGCCGCCTATCAGGCCGATCCGATGGTGAGCGATCCGCGCGTGCCGGCCAGGACCGGCGTCACCATCATCGCGGTATCGGAGCAAGCTTGGGCGCAGTATCCGGCTTGGCGCACGCCCGTTCTGGTGCTGCACGGCGGCAAGGACACCGCCACCGACCCTGAAGGCAGCCGGCGCTTCATCGCGACGATCGCCGCCAGCGACAAACAGTTCGAGTTCTTTCCCGAGGGTCGCCACGAATTGCTGAACGACCTCGATCGCGACAAAGCGCTTGAGGTCATCCTGGCATGGCTGCGGGCGCGGCTCTGAGGAGATGGCGATGTTTGAAGGCAAGACCTGGTGGATCACCGGCGCATCGTCGGGCATCGGCGCGGCGCTGGCTGAGGCGCTGAGCGCCAAGGGCGCCAAGCTTATCCTGTCCGGCCGCAACGAAGCCGCTTTGAAAGAGGTGGCAGGCCGCTGCAGGACGGCGTCGCTCATCCTGCCGTTCGAAGCGACCGAGTTTGCGCGGCTGCCCGAGATCGTGGCGCGGGCCTGGGCGTGGAGCCCGATCTTCGGCCTCGTCAACAATGCCGGCATTTCGCAGCGTTCGCTCGCGGTTGACACCGTGTTCGACGTCTATCGCCGCATCATCGACATCGATCTCATGGCGCCCATCGCGCTCACGCAAGCCGTGCTGCCGCGCCTCGTCGCGCAAGGGAGCGGTCAGATTGTCGCCATTTCCAGTGTCGCGGGCATTATCGGCGCGCCGCTCCGCAGCGCCTACAGCGCCGCCAAAGCGGGACTGATCGCCTACAACGACAGCGTCCGCAGCGAGGTCACGCACCAGGGCGTCGGCGTCCTGGTGGTCGCGCCCGGCTCGGTGCGCACCAACGTCTCGAGGAATGCGCTCGACGGCAAGGCGCAAGCCCGCGGGTTCTCGGATGCGGCCATCGATAACGGGATGCCGGCCGATGTGGCGGCGACCCGCATCCTCGATGCGCTCGCGAGCGGCAAGAAGGAACTCATCCTGGCCGAGGGCATGGAAGCGCAGGGCGCAGCGCTGCGGCGCAGCGATCCGGACGCGCTCTTCGCGCTGATGGCGCAACTGGTCGCTAACGGTTACGCCAAGCAGCTAGGCGCGGAAAGTTGATATGCTTCAGTCATTCCAGACACGCGGAGCGTGATCTGGAATGCAGGGCAAGCACTCAGATCGCGGCCCCAGATTCCAGATCGGCCTCCGGCCGTCTGGAATGGCTGCGTAAGGAGAGCAAGTGACGGAACTCCTCCTCAATCCGGCGTTCATTCCGATCCTGTTGCCGTGCCTCGCGCTCGGCCTGTTCGGCGACTGGGCGCGGCGCGCGAGCGTCAAGCGCTTCAAGCACGATCCTGCCGTCGAAGCGGCGGGCGCCTGCGTGCTGCTGCTCATCGGCGCCGGTTGGGGCTTCGCACAAACCGGCAATCCGCGCGCCATGTCCGCTGGGTTGGCGCTGGCGGTGCTGGCGATCGTGCTGTCGTTCATGACGCTCGGCGCGTTCGCGCTGGCGGGCGAAACGCGCACCGCCTGGGCTTGGGCGCGCTATATCGCGCTCACGCTCGTCCTGTTTGGCGTTTTCATGTTTGCGCTTCTGGCGTGGCTTGGCTCGACGCTCATGGGCGCGAGCTTGGCCTAGCGCGCGAACACGACGCCCGTCAGCACTGCAGCATAGTGCACGCCGGCCGCCGCCATGACGAAGCCGTGCCAGATGGCGCGGCGGAAAGGCAGCTTTTCCCAGACATAGAACGGCACCCCGGCGATGTAGAGAAGCCCGCCCACCGCAAGCAGGATGACGCCGGCGAGCGGCACCGTCTGCACCAGCGGTCCGAAGGCGATGAAAATCATGAGCCCAAGCGCGATGTAGAAGGCCAGCCAAAGCTTTTTGCCGACACCCGGCAGGAAGAGCTTGCCCGCCGCGCCCGCGAGCGCCAGCGCCCACACGATGGTGGTCATCGAGATCGCCCAGGCGCCGTCGAAGCGGATGGTGGTGAAGGGTGTGTAGGAGCCGGCGATCATCAGGAAAATCGCCGCATGGTCGAAGCGGCGCAGCAGCGCCTTGCGCTTGGGCTGCTCGACCATGTTGTAGGCCATCGAGCAGCCGATCATGGTCATGACGCAGATGGCGTAGATGGCGACGGCGCTCGCCATGCCGAGGCCGCCCTGCCAGATCGCCAGCCCAAGCCCCACGCCCACCGCAAACGTGAACAGCATGAGCGCAACGCCATGCACCCAGCCGTCGACGAGCTTTTCCAGGCGCGTCGGGTAATGCAGCTTCGGCAGGAGATCGGACAGGGTCATTGCCCGCCAAGGTAGGGCGCGCCGCTTAAGACCGCCATAAGGCGTGGGAGATTGCGCCGCAGTGTTGCGCGTTTTCGTAACAGTCTGAAACACGCTAGGGTGCGCGCAGGGGAGGACCTCATGAATCGCCGCGCTCTGCTTGCCGCGCTCGCCGCTTCGGCCGCCGCTACGCCCGCTTGGGCGCAATACGGGTTCAGCGAGGCCGACGCCGCGCGCGGCATACGCGAGGCGTTGAACTTGGCCGCCCAAGGCGCCACGTCGCGGCTTGGCCGCGTCGACGGCTTTTGGAGCGCCCCTCGCGTCCGCATTCCGTTGCCGAGCCTGCTTGCGCGCACGCAGCGCAGCTTGCAGCCGATGGGCATGTCGGGCCCACTGGACGACCTGCAGGAAAGTCTGAATCACGCCGCCGAGACGACCATGCCGCAAGCGGCGCGGCTCTTCTCCAACGCCATCCGCTCGATCACTGTGAGCGACGCCATCGGCATTGTGCGCGGCGGCGAGGACAGCGCGACGCGCTATCTGCGCGGCCGCACCGAAACCTCGCTCAACGGCTTGCTGAAGCCGCCGATGACGACGGCGCTCACGCAATCGGGCGCCTTCACGCTGATGCGTTCCGCACTGCGCCAGGTCGGCATGGCGAGCGCCAGCGGCGAAGTACGCACCCAGATTATCGATTTCTCCACCCAGAAGGCTCTGGACGGCTGCTTCCTCTATATCGCCGACGAAGAGCGTCAGATCCGCCGCGACCCGGTGCGGCGCACGACGAGCATCCTGCGCCGCGTGTTCGGCGGCTAGGCGGGCGCATCGCCTTGCGGGGCGAGCGCGCTTGATCTTCGCCAAGCGCATCGCCATGGTCCGGCCCGTTCATGGATTCCCAAGTACTGAATTTCCGCCGCGTCGCGTACGAAGTTCCCGGCGGCCGCGTCGCCGGCATCGCCTTCGGCGCCGAGACCGCGAACCCGGACATCGTGTTCGTGCACGCGACCGGCTTCAATGCGCGCACCTATCGCACGCTGCTCGCACCTTTGGGCGATCGCTACCACGTGCTGGCCATTGACGTGCGCGGGCACGGCCAGACGCAATTGCCCCCCAAACTCTGGGGCTACACGTCGTGGCGGCGCCATCGCGACGACCTCATCGCGCTGCTGGAAAAGAACTTCACCGCGCCGGTCACGCTCGCCGGTCATTCCATGGGCGCGACGGTTTCCCTGCTGACTGCGGGACGCCGCCGCGACCTGGTCAACGGCCTGGCGCTCATCGAGCCGGTGATCTTGCCGCCCGGCGGCTACGCCTTTGTACAGTTGCCGTTCGGCCCCGCGATGATGCGCGCCTCGATGCCGCTCGCGCGCGGCGCGGCGGCGCGGCGCAATCACTTCGAGAGCAAAGAGCAAGCGGTGACGGCGTTCACCGGGCGCGGCATTTTCAAAGTATTTCCGCCCGAGGTGATCGCCGATTATGTCGAAGACGGCCTCATTGAAGACGCCAAGCATGGCGGCTTCAAACTGGCGTGCGCGCCGCAATTCGAAGCGGCGACCTTCTGCGCCCAGCGCAACGACCCCTGGGGCGCGCTGGCGCAGGTATCGGCGCCGCTGGTGCTACTGCGGGCCGAGCAGGGTTCGACCACAAGTCCGGCGTCGATGCATCGCATTCAGGCGATGAAACCAGATGCGCGCGTCGGCACGGTGGAGGGCGCAGGTCACATGCTGCCGATTGAGCGGCCCGACCGGGTCCGTACCGCGATCGAGAGCGCGCTCTTGATGGCGCATGGCGGGAAACGCTTCCGCGATATCGAGTAGTAGCGCTAAGGTCGCTCCGATGGTGGGGGCCCTCAGGTCAGTTCTGACGCTTGCGGTGCTGCTGCTCGCGTCGTGCGCCACGCCCGCGCGCGAGAGCGGCGTGACTGCGTTCACGCACGTCGCTGTCATCACCGAATATGGCGGCGCCCGGCTTCAAGATCAGACCGTCCTCGTGCGCGACGACCGCATCATAGCGATCGGGCCGGCCGCTGCGGTTTCCGTCCCGCGCGGCGCGACCGTGCTTGGCCGTCGCGGCCAAATCCTCGCGCCCGGCCTCACGGATATGCACGTCCACATCTTCAATCCGGACGACGGCGTGCTCTTTCTCGCCAACGGCGTCACCACCGTGCGCAACATGTCCGGCCGGCGCGATACAGAGGAACTCGCCGCCCGCATCGCTCGTGGTGAGGCGCCGGGGCCGACCATCTATTCCAGCACGCCGATCCTCGACGGCCCGCAAACCGAATACGAAAATCCGCGCGCCATCCGCACGCCCGCGGAGATGCGCACACGCATCGATGAACTGGCGGCGCGCGGCTATGTCGGCGTCAAGCTCTACGAGAATCTCTCGCCAGCAACGTTTCGCGCCGGGGTCGAGGCGGCGCGGGCGCATGGCCTGCAGGTCTATGCACATGTCCCGTCCTCCATGTCGCTCGACGACGTGCTGGCGCTGCACGTGAACAGTGTCGAACACCTGATCGGCTTCGATCGCTTGCTGGGATCGCACAGCGGATGGGAAGAGCAGCGTCTCGCCGATGCCGATCTTGCCGGGCTCCCGGCGCTGGCGGCGCGAGTGGCGCGGAGCGGCGTCTGGAACACCGCCACGTTGGTGACTTCGGCCGATCCGGCGCGCGCCTTCGCCGACATGGATGCGGCGGAGGCCGCGCCCGAATATCGTTTCGCGACGCGACGGCTGCGCGCGCATTGGCGTCAGCTCTATGAGGCCCAACGCGCCGAGCGGGACCCCGTCGCGGCGTGGCCGGTGATTGAGCGCGCGAATGGGACGCGTCTCGAGATTCTTCGTGCGTTGCGCGACGCGCACGCGCCGCTGCTGATCGGCACAGATGCGCCGCAGCCTTTTCTTTATCCGGGCTTCTCGCTGCATCGCGAGTTCGAACTGCACGGCGAAGCGGGCTTCACGCCCGCCGAGATTTTGCGCATCGACACCGTCGAGTCCGCCCGCTTTCTCAACCGCGACGGCGAGTTCGGCGTCATCGCCATCGGCGCCCGCGCTGACCTGCTGTTGCTGGATGCCGACCCTGAGCGCGATCTCGCCGTGCTGCGCGCGCCGGCCGGCGTCATGGCGGCCGGCCGCTGGTACGATGCGGCGACGCTGCAGCGCAAACTGGATGAGATCGCGGGGCGGGTCGCGGAGGAGGTGGCCGCGCGCTGAGCAGCGTTACGCCCGAATCCCCACGACGCGCGCTTGCATCCGCGCGCGCTGTTCGGCGCTCGGCGCGATGGCTTTGCGCGTAATGGTGTCGAACGTCAGCGCCACCGCTTCCATGCTCGCCCACGCCGCGCCGGTTTCCGGATCGCAGATCCAATGCGCGAGCCGCAGCGTCTTGTCGCCCACTTCCGCAACGCCGGAATAGACTTCAATGAGGTCGCCGGCGCGCGGCCAGCGGCGATAGACCATGCGCGCTTCAACGACCGCGCCAGCGGGCTCGACCTTCGGCCCGGTGCTGGACAGATGCGCGGCGGTCTGCTGACGCCAGCCCGCCAACAGGTTCGGCACCGAGTCCGAGATGCGGCCGGTGAAGTGCTCGGCGCGCAGCCGGCCGAAGGCGTCGCACTGATCGGGATTGACCACGGCGCCGCCGATGCGCGTGGCGCCGATCTCGACCGCGCGCGCCAGCGTCGCTTCCGCCGGCGTCTTGCCCATGTCGATGGAGCGCGCCACCGCGTGCGCGGGCGCAGCGACCTTAAGTTTTGCGGCCGCCGCGCGCGTGCGGGCCGACCAGGGAAAAGGCCGGAAGCCGCGGGTATCGGCGTGCGTGACGCGCAGCGTGAACACGGACGAAGGCGCGCCGTCGGCGTGGCGCATGTCCAGACAGAGGGTCGCGTCGCTTTCGCCCAGTTTGACGACGCCGCCGTGCATCGCCAGCGGCGCGCCTGGCCGCGCCTCTTTCAGGAAGCGCACGTGCGCTTCCAGTGGCACGAGCGTCGCGCCGGCGCTCGCGGAAAACGCGCGCGGCATCTCCAGAGCGAGCGCGAAGTGCGCGAGGCCGACGAAAGCGCGTTCCAGATGGAAGCGCACATTCATGTGCCCGCCGTCGTCGCATTCCCATTGATTGACGCTGCCCTGATAGAGCGGCGCGGGCAGGGGCGCCGGGTGACTCATGCCGCTTGGCACGCCGAGCACACGCCGCTCGCTTCGATCATGGTGCGGTGGATCGCGAAGCCGTCTTTCTTGGCCGCCTCGGCGAGATCGACGAGTGCGTGGCCGGCGTCGAATTCCTCGGCGCCGCCGCACTTCTCGCAGATGAGAAAGATGGTCGAGCGCGCGCAGGCGCCGACGTCGCAGGCGACGAAGGCGTTCAAGCTTTCGATGCGATGCGCCAGCCCCATGCGCACCAGGAAATCGAGCGCGCGATAAATGGTCGGCGGCTTGGCCTGGCCGCGTTCGCTGTCGAGCAGCGGCAACAGATCGTAGGCTTTCGCCGGTCCGTGCTGATCGATCAGCAGTTCGAGCACGCGTCGCCGCAGCGGCGTCAGGCTTTCGCCCGCGGCGTCACAGCGTCTCACAGCTTCGGCAATGTGCTGGGCGCGGTCTTGCGGCCCGTGCTGATGGCTCATCTTGCTGATCACATTCGCAGGCTTGGCCCGTCCGAGAAAGATGGGCGCTGGCGCAAACGGCTTGAAGAGATCGGCACCGGAATAGAACTTTACAAGAACATCCGACTCCGGTATCAATTTGGAACAGATAACGAACAGACAGAGGGGCGCTGATATGAGCGAAGCAATTTTCCGTGGCGAATCAGGTCGTTTGCATCGTTTCAGCGTGCACGGCCCGCACGAGCAATTCGCGGTCAAGCCGGCCGTCTACTGCTTCGCCCGTCCCGGTCCCGGCGGCCGCGGCTGGACGCCGCTCTTCCTCTCCCGCACCGCCAATCTCTCCAAGCGCTTGGCCAGCCACGAGCAATGGCCGGAAGCCCAGCTCCTGGGCGCCACCCACATCCTCATCCACCAGCATGACGAGCGCGACGCGCGCGAATACGTCGAGGCCGATCTGGCCGCCGCGCTAAAGCCCCGCATGAATGGCCCGTTCCTGGACGCGGAGTTGACCGAAGCCGCGGCAGACGCCGGCGTCAGGCTGGTGTGGGCGGCGTAGCCGCTTCACCCCTCCCCCTTGCGGGGAGGGGTCGGGGGCGGGGGTATCGGCGCAGGGCGAGCCAAGCTCAGCGCCTCATCGAGGAGAGCCGATCATGCGCTCCGATCTCACCGAAACGGGCGTCGCAGCGCGTCTGAAATCCGAGCGCGCCACCGTCACGGCGCGCCGCCTGAGGCGCGAAGCGACCCCAGCCGAAAAGACGCTCTGGTACGCGCTGAGAAGATTGCCGCTCGCGGGCTCGCACTTCCGGCGGCAGACGCCGATGGGGCCGTTCATAGCGGACTTCGTCTGCCACGGTGCGCGTTTGGTCATCGAAGTGGACGGCGGTTCGCACGATTCGCCGGATGTCGAACGCCGAGACATGGAGCGGCAGGCCTGGATTGAAGGACGCGGATATTGCGTGCTGCGTTTTACGAATGCGCGCGTGTTGGCGAACGTGCGCGCGGTGGCCGATGAGATATTCGCCGTAGCGCGGCATCGGATGAAAGTTAGGGAATAACGGCGCGCGCTCCGAGAAAACACAGCCGTTACCCCCACCCCCAACCCCGCCCCGCAAGGGGGCGGGGAGTCGCATCGTTCAGCGCATTCCCATCCTCCGTTCCTCCGGCAACGCCGCGGCGGTTTGCGCACTGCGCGCGAGTTGGATGAACTCGCTGCGCCAGCCGTACTGGTCGCGCCCGCGCGCGGTTTGCGCGAGCGACACCACGCTGGCCCAGGTGAAGCGCCGATCGAGATAGGGATCGCCGCGCAAGAGTTGACCGTAGCCCGCCACGGCCGTCGCCCAGCGCGTCGATTCCGGCGCGCGCGTCACCTCCGGTGAGAAATCCGCAGCCGTGATCGGGCGTTCGATCAGGCGCGAGTCGTCCTGGCCCGGCAGCTTGTAGCGGATGCGCAGGAAGGCGAGTTCGCCGCGCGCGTCGCGCTGCGGGCCGACGCTCGGCTGATAGCGCAGCGGATCGTTGAAGGTGCGCCCGCCGACCGGCGTGATCTCGTAGATCGCCGTCACCGAGGCGCCCGCGCCGATTTCGCCGGCGTCGACCGCGTCGTTGTTGAAGTCCTCGCGGCGCAGCATGCGCGTCTCGTAGCCGATCAGCCGATATTCGGCGACGCGGTCGGGATTGAACTCGACCTGGATCTTCACGTCGTTGGCGATCGGGAAGAGCGTGCCGGTCATTTCGTCGGAGAGCACGCGGCGCGCTTCCGCGACGGTGTCGATATAGGCGGCGACGCCGTTGCCGTTCTGCGCCAGACGCTGCATCAGTGCGTCGTTGTAATTGCCGCCGCCGAACCCCAGCACCGAAAGATAGATGCCGCTCTCGCGCTTGCGCTCAATGAAGCCCTGCAGCTCCGAAGGGTTGGTGATGCCGACATTGAAGTCGCCGTCGGTGGCGATGATGACGCGGTTGATCGCGTGCGGATTGAAGTTGCGTTCCGCCAGCGCATAGGCGAGGCGCAGCCCTTCGCCGCCGGCGGTGGAGCCGCCCGCGTGCAAGCGATCGAGTGCGCCATTAATGGCGGCGCGATCGGCGCCCGACGTCGGTTCGAGGACGGCGCCGGCGCGCCCGGCATAGACCGCAATCGAGAGCCGGTCGCGCGCGGTCAATTGCTCCGCCAGCATGCGGAAGCTCTGGATCGCCAGCGGCAGCTTCTCAGGTTCGTCCATGGAGCCGGAAACGTCGATCAACAGCACCAGGTTGAGCGGCGGCCGCTCGCCGGTGCGCGGCAGGTCGTAGCCCTGCAGGCCGATATGGACGAGTTGGCGGCCCTCCGCCCACGGACTCGGGACGACGGACACCGTGGTGGAAAACGGCTGCTGGCGATTGCGCGGCAGCGGGTAGCCGTAATCGAAATAATTGATGAGCTCTTCGATCCGCACCGCGTCGCGCGGCGGCAGCCGGCCCTCGGTGATGAAGCGGCGCACGTTGGAATAGGAGGCAGTGTCGACGTCGATCGAGAAGGTCGAGACCGGATCGGCTGAGACCTGATGGATCGGGTTGACCTCGACGTTCTCGTAATTCTCGCGATCGATCGCGCCAGGCGCCGGCTGCGGCGAGGCCTGCGGCGCAAGACCCCTGGTTTCGCCGCCGATGGTCGTCACCGGGGAGATTGCTTCGTAATCCTGGCGCTGCAGCCGCGTTCCGGTGACGACGATGGATTCTTCCTCGTCGCTCGATGGCGCCCGCTGGCTCGGCATGATCTGCGGCTGTTCGTTCAGCAGCTGATCCGTGCCGAGCGTCGCCGTCAGTTCAAGCTGCTCGGCTTGCTGTTGCTCCGTCGTGGTTTGTTGTTGCGATTGCGCGCAGCTGGCCAAGATGATGGCGCAGACGAGGCCGCGCGCGTTTTTCAACGCGTGTCGCATGTCCCTCTCCCCAAGCACCGCCCGGACACGGTCGTGTTGTTGACCGTCTCAGCGGGCGTGACGAACGAGGCGAGTGTACGGCGCGCGCGTGTCGATCGTGCGCACGTGCGCGTGATCTCACGGGAGTGTGTTTCTCGGGCTTGGGCGCGAGGCTAACGTCGCCGCCGCTCGCGCTCGGCGTTGCGGTGTTGCTCCGGGATCCACGCATCGACCAACTGGTCCAGCACCGAAAGCGGCGTCTCGCCGTTCAGCAGCACGGCGTCGTGGAAGCCGCGCAGATCGAAGTCGCGGCCGAGTTCGTTGCGGGCGTGTTCGCGCAGACGCTGAATTTCGCGCCGGCCGATCTCGTAGCCGCACGCCTGGCCCGGCCAAACGATGTAGCGGTCGACTTCCGTTGAGATGGTGCCCGGCGCGTCGCCGGTGGTGGCGATCAGATAGTCGATGGCTTGCTGACGCGTCCAATTCTTGGCGTGCAGTCCAGTATCGACGACGAGCCTGGCGGCGCGCCAGAGCTGCCAGCGCAGATACCCGACGCGGCCGACCGGATCGCCGTCGTAAAAGCCTTGCTCGTCGGCCAATTCCTCGGCGTAGAGGCCCCAGCCTTCGGCGTAGGCGTTGAACGAGTTCAGCCGCCGCAGCAGTGGAATGTCCTGTTGTTCTTGCGCGAGCGCGACCTGGAAGTGATGGCCCGGGACGGCCTCGTGATAGTCCTGCGTGGGCAGGTCGATCTTCGTCATCTCCGCGAGCGAGCGCAGGTTGATGTAGTAGATGCCGGGCGCTGCCCCATCGAGCGAGGGCGGATTGTAATAGCCGCCGGGCTGGCTCGCTTCCAGGAAGGCAGGGACCGGGCGCACTTCAAGCTGCGCGTGCGGCAGGCGACCGAACCATTGCGGCGCGCGTTGCATGACCCGCGCGACGCGGCCGCGCACATCCGCCAGCAGCTGCGCCCGTCCGGCCTCGCTGTCTTCGTACTGGTAGCGCGGATCGGCGGTGAGCTGCGCAAGCCGCATGCCGACCGTGCCTTCAGTTAGGCCAAGGCGCCGGAGTGAGATGTCGAGTTGCGCGTTCAAGTCGCGCACGCGGCGAAGGCCGATATTGTGAATATCTTCCGGCGAGAGATCGGTCGTGGTTTCGATGCGGAGCGCCGCGGCGTAGAATTCGGCGCCGCGCGGCAGACGGCCGACGCCCGCGTCCTCGCTGGCGTTGATGCGGTCGGCGCGCAGAAATTGCGCGGCGCGCTGATGCGCCGGAATAATCTGGTCGCGCGTGATCTGTTCGGCGCGCGCGACCAACGAAAGCGCCCGCGTCTGCAGCTGCGCCTTGCGCGCGGGGTCCTGCTCTGCCGCGACGACGGCGTCGAGCTTGCGGCGGAGGCTGGTGACGTAGATTTGTTCGATCGCCGGCTGCTGGGTGACGCCGTCCAGCAGGGCGATGGTCTTGTCGACGATGGCGAGCGGGGGACGAACGCCACCCTCGGCGTCCGCACGCGCGCGTGCGGTCTCCTGGTCGAGCGCGGCGGCGACGAGGCGCAGGCGGGCGATGTAGTTTTCAGCGTCGGCGATGGAGTTCACCGCGCTGCGTTCGTCGAGAAAGACCGGCAGCGTGAGGAAGGCGCTGTCCATCTGGTTGAGCACATAGGGGCGCAGGCCGCCCATCGGACTGAAGTCGCCGTAGTCGAAAGCGGCGCCGGCCGCTGCGTTGGCGAATTGCGCGCTCAGGATCGAATAGGTGAGGCGGTCGTCGGCGCCGAGACCGCTTGCATCGAGCGCGCGCAATTCCGCGTAGCGCCGCAGCGCCGCACTACGGCGGGACTCCACTGCAACCGCCGAGCGGTCGTCGAGGCGCGCCGCGTACGCGCCGCCCGCGGCCTCTTCAGAGACGCCCGCCGTGGCGGCGAGCTCGGGACTGTCGCTCAGAATTTCCTGGGTCCAATCGTCGAGCCGGCCGTCGAACGCCGAAAGCGGCGCGGGTCCCTTAGGTCCGCATGACGCCAGCGCGAGACCAAGCAGCGCCGCCGCGATCGCTCCGCCGAGCCGCATCGATCCCATACGCATTCCTGTGGGCTAACCTGTATTCATGTGCGCCGAGGCGGCGCGGGGTTCCTACTAGCACGCGTCGCGGCCCTGAAAAGCAGCCGCGAAGCCTGCCGATTTGCGCAGGAGTGTTGCGGAGAGGCCGCTTTCGTGGTTGGAAGCGGCCTCAAGGTAGGGAACCTCGCGGAGACACCCATGACGACCGGCGCCGGCGACCAGCAAACGCTTGGCAAAATCCTGTTCTATCGCCAGCTCGAGCCGCTTTCTTACGAAAAGCACAAGAAGCTCGGCGTCAGCCAGGTGGCCAACCCGTTCTCGTTTCTCGCCGACACGCACCTGGTGCCGCTGACGGTGGACGAGTTCGGCCTTGCGGCCGTCTGCTACCCGATCATTTTCGACACCCAGTCGAAGACCCCGCTCGCGGTTATGGGCCTGCGTCCCGGCATGAACGTCTTCCTCGGCGCCGACGGTTCACTCGACCCGGAAGTGTATTTGCCGGCGTTTGCGCGCCGCTATCCGTTCCTGCCGATCATCGCGCCGGAAGGCGGCGCCCAGCAGGCGCGCCCGGCCGGCCAGGACGGCGACCGCGTTCTGGTCTGCATCGACCGCGCCGCGAAGATGCTCTCGCAAACGCCGGAGCAACCCTTCTTCGAAGGCGAGAAGCCTTCGCGCTATACACAGGAAGCGATCCAGTTCTGCCGCGAGTTCGACATGCTCGGCCGCCGCACGCAGGAGTTCGTGAAGCTGATGGATCAGCACAATCTGTTTGAGCTGACCCCGCTGGCGCTGCCGCGCGCCAAGTCGGACGGCACGCCGGACGAGCCGCAAAAGATCGGCGAGTACCTGCGTATCTCCGAGCAGAAGCTGAACGCGCTGCCGAAGGACACTTACCTCGAACTGCGCGACCGCGGCGTCACCGCCGTGATGCACGCCCACCTCTTGTCGCTGGCGCTCTGGCCGAAAATCCTCTCGCGCGCCGCCCGCATCCAGGCGTCGACTCCGTTGCGCTAAGCGAGGCTTATTTCCGAATTCTGAAAGGCCCGCCCCTTAAAGGCGGGCCTTTTGATTTTGAGCACGGTCGTTCCGGCCTGCAATCCGGTTACACCCCTCGGTGTCGCATTGGCGTGCGCACTCGCGACCGCTAGGTTTCGCGCCGATGTTCCGCAGCCTTCTCGCGCTCCTGTTCTTCCTCGCCGCCACCCCCGCGGTGGCGCAGACGCCTACTGTGCCCAACGCGCAGGTCACGCTCCGTTCCGCCCGCGCCGCCGTCGCGCCGGGGGAGACCTTCACCGTCGTCATCCAGCAGACCATTCGCGAGCACTGGCATACCTACTGGCGCAATCCTGGCGCCGCGGGCGAGCCCACCGAGATCACGTGGCGCCTGCCGCAGGGGTTCACAGCGGGCGACATCCTGTGGCCGACGCCCGACGCGATCCCGTTCGCCGACCTTGTGAACTACGGCTATTCCAACGAAGTGCTGCTGCCGGTGGAGATCACTGCGCCGGCGTCGGCGCGTCCGGGTCAGAGTGTCTTGCTCGCAGGCGACCTCACCTGGGTCGCGTGTTCCGACATCTGCGTCTTCGAGGGTGGTCAAGTCTCGCTAACGCTGCCCGTGGCCGCGCAAGGAAGCGACGATCCTGTTTGGGGTCCGCGCATCGCCGCTGCGCGCGCGGCGCTGCCTCAACGCAACGAGGCCATCGTCGCGCGCATCAGCGAAGGCGCGCCGGCGCGCTTGAGCGTCACGCTTCCGGATCAAGCCGGCGCACGACAGGCGTACTTCTTTGCGTTCAACCCCGACGTCGTGAATCCGTCCGCGCCGCAACGCGTGCGCGTCGGACCGCGCGGCGTGACCATTCCGCTCGAAGCGGGAGCTGATCGCAATCTCGGAACCGAGCCGCTCGACGGCCTTCTCGTGCTCGGCGAAGGGCGCGCGCGCCGCGCCTTCGAGATCATCGCGACACCCGGCGCGCCGTTGCCCGACACCGGCGCCGATGCGCGTCCCGAAGCGCCGCCGATGGACCTCGCAGCACTTTTTTCCGCGCTGCTGTTCGCGTTTCTCGGCGGACTCATTCTCAACGTGATGCCGTGCGTGCTGCCGGTTCTCTCCGTGAAGGCGCTGGCGTTCGCCGGCGGCGCGCATGCGAAGGAAGCGCCGCGCCAAGGCGCGCTCTACTTCGCGGGCGTGATCGTCAGCTTCATGGCGCTGGCTGGATTGCTCATCGCGTTGCGTGGCGCCGGCGAGGCGGTCGGCTGGGGCTTCCAATTGCAGACGCCGTGGGTGACGGCGGCGTTGTCGCTTCTGTTCTTTGTGATCGGGCTCAACCTCGCCGGTCTTTTCTCGGTTTCAGGTCTCGAAGGCGCAGGCTCGGGCCTCGCCGCACGCGGCGGCGATGCAGGCGCATTCTTCACCGGCGCGCTCGCCGTGATCGCGGCGACACCATGCACCGCGCCGTTCATGGCCGGCGCGCTCGCGGCGGCGCTGACGCAGCCGCCCGAAATCACGCTGCTGATCTTCTTCGCGCTCGCGCTCGGGTTCGCGCTGCCGCTGACGTTGGTGCACTTCGCGCCCGGCCTGCGGAATCTCATCCCAAAGCCCGGCGCGTGGATGGAACGCGTGCGCAATGTGCTGGCGTTCCCGATGTTCGGTGCTGCCGCCTGGCTTGCATGGGTGCTGACGGCGCAGACCGGAGCCAACGGCGTGCTGGCGTTGCTCGCGCTCGGCGCGGCGCTCGCGTTCATGATCTTCGTCGCGCGCTGGGGCCGGATCTGGTTTGCGGTCGGCGCGGTCGCGCTGCTCGTCACCGGCTTCGTCGCCTGGAAACCGCTCACCGGTCAGCAAACGCCTGCGGTGCTCGCCCATGAAGATTGGAGTCCGGCGCGAGTGGCCGAATTGCGCGGCGAGGGACGCGGCGTCTTCGTCACCTTCACCGCAGCCTGGTGCATCACCTGCAAGGTCTACGAAGCGGCCGCCATCGATCGCCAGGCCGTGGCCACGGCCTTTCGCGATGAAAACGTCGTCTATCTGAAAGCCGACTGGACCAATCGCGATCCTGTGATCGCCGCCGCGCTCGCGGAGCATGGCAGTCCCGGCGTGCCGCTGTATCTTTACTACGCGCCCGGTGCGCGCGAGCCGGTGGTGTTGCCGCAGCCGCTGACGGAAGATTTGGTGTTGGACACGGTTCGAGGAGCAAATCCATGAGTGTTTCCAGACGCACGGTTCTTATCGGCGGCGCGGCGCTGGGCGCTGTCGCGCTCGCAGGCGGCGCGTACCTGTTGACGACGGGGGAAGCGAGCGCGTCGGTGGAGATCGGCGCAGCGGCGCCGGGCTTTTCGGCGCCGGACGCAAGCGGCGCCACGCGCACGTTGGCGGAGTTCCGTGGCCGCACCGTCGTGCTCGAATGGACGAATTCCGGCTGCCCATACGTCCGAAAGCACTATGACTCGCGCAACATGCAGACGCTGCAGCAGGAAGCGACAGCGCAGGGCGTGGTCTGGCTGCAGGTGATTTCCTCGGCGCGCGGCGAGCAGGGCTATCTCGATGGCCCAGGGGCGCTGGAGCGCGTGCGCACCGATGGCGCGCATCCGACCGCCACGCTATTGGATCCCTCAGGCGCCATGGGCCGCGCCTACGGCGCCACCAACACGCCGCACATGTTCGTCATCTCGGGCGAAGGCCACGTCGTCTATCAAGGCGCGATCGACGATCGCCCGAGCGCCAATCCGCGTTCGCTGCAGGGCGCGAACAATTATGTCCGCGCCGCGCTCGCCGACATCAGCGCTGGCCGGCCTGTCGCCACCGCGCAGACCCGGGCCTACGGCTGCTCGGTGAAGTACGCGTAGCGGTTACTGCCGCTGGGCTTCGGCCACATCGGTGCGGCCGTCCTGAGCCGCTGCCATGTCGGCGGCGGCGGCGGCGGCCATTGGCGCGATCAGGATGGCGTCGTCCAGCAGCACCCGCAGACCGGTAAATGCGGTTTGACGTTCCTCCGGCGTGTCGGCGGCCTGAAACTCGGCCACACGTTCGCGGGCGTCTTCGGCGATGCCGTGGAAGATGCAGGGCAGGTCCTGCGCCACGCCAGCCTGGCGCAGGGCGACCGACAGGCGCTCGGCGTCGCCGTGGAAGTCTTCGAGCCCGGTCAGGAAATCCGGGGTGATCTCGGTCTGGGCCGAGAGGGTGCGGGCTTCGGCCTCCACCTCGGCGGCCAGGCTGGGAAGCTCGGTCAGGGAGACGCCGAGTATCATCGCGACACAGGTGAGCATTGGGTTGGTCCTTCGCCAATGGGTTGAGTGGCGGAGAGCAAGACCGGCGCCGCGGTTGGCGCACGCGCGCCAAAACAAGCATAGGTTGCAGAACGGGTCCTGGGCGCGTTACCTCAGCGGCAAATAGCCTTAAGGGGAGGAGCATGACCGTCGAACTCACGCTCAGTGGCGAACTCACCATCGCCCAGATCGAAAACGTCGCCTTCGGCCGCGCCAAGGTGAGCCTCGCCAAGCAGGCGCGCGAGAAGGTGGACGCCTTCCGCAAGCGCGCGACCTCGATGCTGGCGGCAGAGCTCAAGGTAAATGACAAGAAGCGCGTCTACGGCCTGAATACCGGTTTCGGCAGCAACTACGCGGAGGAGGTCACGCCCGCAGAACTTGAACGGCTGCAACTCAATCTGATCCGTTCCCATTGCGCAGGCGTCGGCGAGCCTGCGCCGAAGGCCGTGGTTCGCGCCACCATGCTCCTGCGCGCCGCTTCGCTCGCGCGCGGCCACAGCGTGGTGCGCGCTGAGGTGATCGACGCCCTGATCGAATTGCTCAACAAGGACGTGACACCGGCCGTGCCGCGCCACGGCAGCGTGTCGGCGAGCGGGGATCTCGCGCCGCTTTCGCACATCGCCGCCGTGGTGATCGGCGAAGGCCGCATCCTCAAGGACGATGGCGTCGTCGTGCCGACGAGCGAAGCCGGCGTGGACTTCAAACGGGTCACGCTGCAAATGAAGGAGGGGTTGGCGCTCAATAACGGCTGCCAGTATTCGAACGCCTGGGGGGCGCTCGCGGCGGCGAAAATGCGCCGGCTGATGGATGCCGCCGTGCTCAACACGGCGCTGCACATCCAGGTCATGCGCGGCATGGGCCGGCCGTTCCGCGAAGATTTGCACGCCTTGCGCCAGCATCCGGGATCGCGGCGCGTGGCGGGCTGGGTCTATGCGCTGCTCGACGGCTACCAGTTTAAGGACGTCACCACCGATCAGAAGTTCGCGCACGACGGGCGCATCCAGGATCCCTATAATTTACGCTGCGCCGCGCAGGTGCTTGGACCGTGCTTCGACCTGATCGAGCGCGCGGCGGCGACGATGGAGATCGAGGCCCGCAGCGTCACCGACAATCCGATCGATCTCAACACGTCGATCGATGCGTACGATCTCAATCAAATCACGTCGGGCGGTCATTTCCACGGCATGCCGCTGGCGGTGGATTGCTTTGGCTTGATCCAGGCCGCCGGCATCATGGCGCGGCTTGCGAACATGCGTTGCGCGCGCATCGTCGACAAGAATCGCAACGGCGGTTTGGGACCGCAAGTGCGTGGCGATGCGCCCGATTCCACGGAGTCGGGCCTGCTCGTCGCCGAGTATACGACGGCGGGGCTCTGCAACCACATTTGGGGGTTGGCGCAGCCATCGCATCTCATGTCGATGTCGACGGATTCGGGTCAGGAAGATCATGTCAGCATGGCCGCCAACGTCGCCATGCGCGCGCATGAGGCCGCCGACCGGCTGGCTGAAATCTTGGCGATCGAGATGATGTTCGCCCACCAAGGCGAGCATCGTCACGCCGCCAAGGCGGAAGCTGCCGCCAAGGAAGGGACGACGTTCAAGCCCGTTACCCTTGGCAGGCGCACCGCCGGCGTCCTAGAAGAGATCAATCGAGTGTTCAAACCGGTCACCGCCGACCGGGAACTGTCATGGGACGTGAAGGCGTTGGCTGAGAAAGTACTCTCTGGCGACATCGCGCGTGCGTCGGGCTACGACTTCCCGCGACATTGATGCGCGCCGTATTCGCGCTCACCAGGTCTGGATGAGCGCGGCCGCATTCAACGTCATTCGAACATCGGGAAATTCATTATGAGCACGTCCAAATCCGACCTCGTCGCCGCCGAGCAGCCGCGCGGCTTCGCCGATCGGCTTGGCGCCACCGCGGCTGCCGAGGAGCGCATCGTCAACGCCGTCGGCGCCGTCTACGAACAATGGGGGTTCGAGCGGCTGGAGACGCCAGCCGTCGAATACACCGAGGCGCTGGGCAAGTTCCTGCCCGATCTCGATCGGCCGAACGAGGGCGTCTTCTCGTTCATGGACGAAGAGCGCTGGCTTTCCATGCGCTACGACCTGACCGCGCCGTTGGCGCGGTTCGCCGCGCAGAACTGGAAGGACCTGCCGAAGCCCTTCCGCCGCTGGCAGACCGGTCCGGTCTGGCGCAACGAGAAGCCAGGCCCTGGCCGCTTCCGTCAGTTCGTGCAATGCGACGCCGATACCGTGGGCTCAGACAATCCCGCGTCCGATGCCGAGATCATCGCAATGGCCGCAGCTGCGCTTGAGGCAGTGGGCGTGCCGCGCTCGGGCTACACGTTCAAAGTCAATTCCCGCCGCATCCTCAACGGCGTGCTGCTGGGGATCGGGCTCGAAGGCGGCAACGCCGAAGCGACACGCCTCACCGTCATGCGCGCGATCGACAAGCTTGATCGGCTGGGCGTAGACGGCGTCGCGGCGCTGCTTGGCACGGGCCGCAAGGACGAGTCGGGCGCGTTCACAGAAGGCGCGAAGCTGGACGCCAAGAACGTGCAGCGGGTGATCGACTTCGTCACGCTGTCGACCGACACGCGCGCCGGCGTCATCGCCGGGCTTGAACGCATCGTCGGCGATAACGACGAGGGGCGTGCAGGCCTGAAGGAACTCGCAGGCATTGACGCCGTGCTGAGTGCGCTCGGCATCGGCGACGATCGCGCCAAGTTCGACACTTCGGTGGTGCGCGGGTTGGAGTATTACACGGGCGCCGTTTACGAGGCCGAACTCACGCTGCCGATCGAAGAGAACGGCAAGGCGGTGCGCTTCGGCTCTGTCGGCGGCGGTGGACGCTATGACGATCTGGTCGCGCGCTTCACCGGCGAGCGCGTGCCGGCGACGGGGTTCTCGATCGGGGTGTCGCGTCTGGTGGCGGCGCAGGCGCGGCTTGGACTTGGCGCCGCGGCCCAAGAGGCGCCGCTGGCGATCGTGCTGGCGCTCGATGGCGCGCGCATGGGCGACTATCTGGCCATGGCGGCGGAACTGCGCGCGAGCGGCGTCCGGGCCGAAGCGTATTTGGGCGGCTCGGGCATGAAAGCGCAGCTGAAATACGCCGACAAGCGCAACGCCAGAGTTGCCGTGATCCAGGGGGGCGACGAAGTCGCGAAGGGCACGGTCACGATCAAGGACCTGAAGGCGGGCGCCGAGATGAGCCAACTGGCCGGCGACGATCGCGAAGCCTGGAATAAGGCCCGCGAGAAGGTCCAGGTCGAGGCGCCGCGCGCCGAGCTGGTTGCTGCGGTGCAGCGAATGCTGGCCGGTTAGGCGAGCCGGATCGCTTTCGACGGCGCTTTTGAACGCCGGCGCTTGACCGCCGCAGCGGGCGAAGTCACGGTCCCTGGCGACCGTCGCCGCGTTGCAGGCGGTCGCGTTTCGGGGAGGAAACGCCTACTAAAAAGCGACGCGAATGGGCGGCTGCACCGGCGGACGGTGCAGCCGCCTTTGTTTCATCAGAACTTTTGCCGCGATCTATGACCGGGTTCGAGTTTGTCTTCTCACTCTTCGGCCTGTTGCTCGGCCTTGCGCTTGCCGCGGGCCTGGGCGGACTCGCGCGCGCGCTCAAGGTGCGCCACCGCGTGAGCATCGGCTGGCCGACTGCGCTCTTGGGCGTCTTCGTATCGTGCGATGTCGTCACCTTCTGGATGTACGGATGGGCGATGCGTGAGGTCATTCCGATCAGTTGGCCCGCGCTGTTTGCGGGCTTCGTCATCACCGGGCTCTACTATGTCGCCGCCTCGCTCGTCTTTCCGGATGACCCCGAGGATTGGGGCGACCTCAGCGCCTATTTCGACATGCACCGCCGCACGGTTCTTGGCGCGATATTCTTGTGCAATACCGCGCTGATGGCCGCTCTCGGCGTATTGGCCGGGCTCCCCGCACTGACGCCGCACAGCCTGGTCGTCACCTGGTCCTTCTTTCCAGCAGCGGCGATCGCCATCGCCGCGAGCGACAGGCGCGTGGTGCTCGTGTGCCTCGGTTGGCTGATCCTGCTCTATCCGCTTTCCGTGCTGTGGCGCGCCTAGTGCGGCCGCCAGCCCAGGAGCGCGATCAGCACGACAAAGCCCACGACGTAGGCGAGCGGAATTAGCCAACCCGCGCGGAGCCAGGCGATGGCGGACTTGGCCTCCGGAAACATATTGGCGACGGCGACGCCGGCGGACGATCCGAACCACAACATCGAACCGCCGAAGCCCACTGCGTAAGCGAGCACGCCCCAATCGTAGCCGCCTTGCTGCAGCGCGAGCGCGGTCAGCGGGATGTTGTCGAATATCGCCGAGATGAAGCCAAGGCCTAGCGCGCTTTGCCAGGAGGGCGCGGGCAGGTTTTCAACCGGCATCATTGAGGCCGCGAGCACCAGCGCGAGCAGAAAGACGGCGCCGGTGAACGCTTCGGGCAGTACTTTCCAATCCGGCGTGCGCAGGACTGCCGTTGCAACAATCGCCGCCCAAAGTGCGAGCCCGATGACCGGAATGGCGTGGAGGAGGTCGGGCGCGTAAATGTTTGCGAGCACGTTGGCGCCGACCGCGGTGACGAGCATGGCGACGACGATCGCCACGCGCAGCCAGTCGGCTTTGATGCCGCCGACATCGTGCTTCAACGCGGCCTGATGCTTTTCCTGCGCGAGCGCCGCGGGGATCGCGAACACCAGAAACGCCGGAACGGCGCCGACATAAGCGTGCAGCACGTCCATCGGACTCTTGCCTGCGATCCACATCATGGTGGTGGTGGTGTCGCCCACGACGCTGCCCGAGCCGCCGGCGTTGGAGGCGGCGACGATGGCGGCGAGGAACCCGATGTGGACGCGCTTTTGGTAGACGTGAGCGGCGATCGTGGCGCCGATGAGAGCGCCGGCGATGTTGTCGAGGAACGCCGAGAGCACGAAGGTGAGCGCGAGCAGCGCAAGTCCGGCGAGCCAGCCGTCCGGCAGAATATCGGGTGCGAGATCGGGCAGGCCGCTCTGCTCGAAGGTGCGCGAGAGGATGGCGAAGCCGAGCAGCAGCAAGCCCAGATTTGCAAGTTCGACCCAGTGGTGCGCGAAGTGCAGCCCTGCGCCTTCGAGACCGGGATGGCCATCGAAGCCGGTGAACAGAAACTTGTAGGCCGCGATGGCGATGAGGCCGGTAAGCGCGACTGTAAGGGTGCGGTGGTGCAACAGCGCCACGCCGAGCAGCGTCGCGCCGAACAATATGAACTCGAAGGGGAGGCCGAGAATGAGGATCGGTTGCATCCGCCCTTCGTAAAGGTGTCACAGAAGAGATCAACAAAAACCGGCGCGGCCCCTATGTGAATTGCGCGCGCTTCGGCCCTCTTCAACGGCGCCGGTTTCACAAATGTGCGTGCGAAGCGTCATCGAATTTGCATGCGATCGTATCGATCGTTCGCCCATAAGTCAGGCGAAGAGTGTTTGCGCACCGGAGCTGTGTGCAACGCGTGAAAAATGTGCGGCTGTGGCCGCGCAACCAAGATGTCAACGAACCGTAAAAAGAGTGTCGAACTCCGCCGCTAGCACGCTCCGCGCAAGGCGGGCGCTTCTCCCATGCGCGCCGCCAAGGGGGTGTGTGCATGTTCTCCAAGAGGTTTCTCTCCGGCGCCGCGCTAACGGCGCTGACGATGTCGATGGCCGGCGTCGCCAACGCGCAGTCGACCGCGTCGCAGGTTGAAGAAGAAGAAGTCATCGTCGTCACCGGCACGCGCCAATCCGCCGAAGGCGTGATCGCGCCGGAGCAGGCGGCGCGGGCGCGGGCTTCGGTGACGCAGGAATATCTTGAGACCCAGACGTCCGGCCAGACGGTGCTGAACTCGCTCAATCTCATCCCGGGCGTGAACTTCACCTCTACCGACGCCTACGGGTCTTCGGGCGGCGCCATCAATATGCGCGGCTTCGACGGCGCCCGCATCTCGCTCACGGTCGACGGCATTCCGCTGAACGACACCGGCAACTACGCCATTTATTCCAACCAGCAGCTGGATCCCGAACTGATCCAACGCGCCAACGTCAATCTCGGCACCACCGACGTCGACAGCCCGACCGCTTCGGCCGTCGGCGGCACGGTGAACTACATCACCCGCATTCCGGGCGAAGAATTCGGCGTGCAGGCCGCTTACGCCGCGGGGTCCGAGAATTTCGGCCGCTCGTTCGTGCTTGTCGACACCGGGGCGCTCGGGCCGTTCGACACGCGCTTCTTCGGTTCGTACTCGTTCACCCAGTATGACCAGTTCGTCGGTCCGGGCGAATTGCAGAAGACTCAATATAACGGGGGCTTCTATCAGCCGCTCGGTGAGAACGGCGACTTCTTCCGCATCTCGTTTCACTACAATGAGAACCGCAACAACTTCTATTACCGGCTGAGTCAGGCGCAGTTCATCACCGCGCCGAGCACGCAATATTTCGACACCTGCAATATTCAGGCGGGCGGCGCCGGCGCGCAGAACGCAGCGACCGACGGCTGCACCGGCGCGGCCGGATTATCCTACTACAACTTCAACATCAATCCATCGAACACCGGCAACATTCGCGGCCAGTCGCTCTTTCACCTGGGCGAGAGCTTCACGCTGACCGTGGATCCGTCGTTCCAATATGTGCGCGCCAACGGCGGCGGCACGTCGGTGGTCTCCGAAACCGCGCGGCAGCTTGTTGAAAACAGCGCGACGCCGGGCGGCATTGACTTGAACCACGACGGCGACCTGCTCGACAGCGTGCGTCTGTACGCGCCGTCCAACACCAACACGTATCGCTACGGCGTGACCAGTTCGCTGATCTGGGACATCACCCCCTCGCAGCGCCTCCGCGTCGGCTACACCTGGGATCGCGGCCACCATCGCCAGACCGGCGAGTTCGGCTATCTTCGGCCCAACGGCGATCCGCAAAGCGTGTTCGGCGGCGAGGACGGTTTCGGCACGCCGATCTTCAACGGCGACGGCCAGATCTTTCAGAAGCGCGACCGCACCTCGATCGCGAGCCTCGAACAGTTCAGCGCCGAATATCGCGGCGACTTCCTCGACGATACGTTCACGGTGGTTCTCGGCTTGCGCGCGCCGCAGTTCGAGCGCGAACTCGACCAGCACTGCTACTCGGCCAAAGGCAACTCCTCGTCCACGCAATATTGCACGACGCAGGACCCCGACACGCCCGGCCTCGGCGATCCCAATGCGGGCCTCGCCACCGGCGGCTTCGTCTGGTTCGACAACAACGGCAACGGCACGGTGCAAACCAACGAAATCTATGCACCGCCGTTCAACGCCACGGTGTCGTACGACGACGTGCTGCCGAACATCGGTCTGATGTGGCGTCCGGCGCCCGGCCATCAGGTCTTCTTCAGCTATGCCGAAGGCCTCTCGGCGCCGCGCACCGACGATCTCTATAGCGGCATCACTGTGAACCAACTGGGCGACGTGCAGCCGGAAACGACCTCGGCTTACGACCTCGGCTATCGCTATCAGTCGAGCGACCTGCTGGTGTCGACCACGCTCTGGTACAACCAGTTCGAAAACCGCATCGAGCGCAGCCAGGATCCGCTCGATCCGACGCTCTTCTATTCGCGCAACGTCGGCGCGGTGGATTTGTGGGGCGCGGAAGTGGCGGTGGCGTGGAACGCGACCGACAATCTCTTCCTCTACGGCTCGGCGGCGTGGACCGACAGCGAACTCAAGCTGACCGGCGCGCAAGTCGTCGACACCCCGGATTGGACGTTCTCGGCCCGCGCCGAGTACGAGATCGGTTCGCTCACGCTGGGCGCGCAGGCCAATTATGTCGGCGAGCGTTTCGCCAACGACGCCAACACCGAGGTTGCGCCCGCCTACACCACCGTCGACCTCGACCTGCGCTACGATATCGGCGAGGTGCTGGGAACGCACGACACGTACCTGCAATTGAATGTCATCAACCTGTTCGACGAGGACTATCTCGCGCAGATGTCGTCGGGCACGGGCACGGGGACGGCGCTCTACAATATCGGCGCGCCGCAGACCGTGATGGTGCAGTTACGCACTGAATTCTAAGCCTCCCCCCAACCGGGCGCCTTTGGGAGCGGTGTGGATAACGCCGCTCCCTTTTCTTTGCGCTCCGCCGGTGCTTGGATGCCGCCGCGGACGGGGAGGGAATGCGGCGGCTTTTTCTGCATATCGGCTGGTCCAAAACCGGCACGACGGCGATCCAGCGCACGCTGGAGGAAAATCGTGGGCGGCTGGCGGAGGCAGGCTTCACCTATCCGGGCCGTGAGCGCCATCATGCCGCGCTCTTCCGCACGCTCACGCGGACCCTTCCCGGTGTGAATGCGGCGCGCGAGGCAGCGCGCACCATTACGGAAATGCGCGCGGCGCCCGGCGATCTGATCATCAGCAGCGAGGGCTTTGCGTCGCTGCCGGCGGGACTGGTGCGCGTTTTCTTCGCGCTGCCGCGCACGCGAGTCATCGTCGTCGCCTATGTGCGCGAGCAGGCCGACCGTTTCGCCTCGCATTATCAGCAGCAGGTGAAGGCTGATCTGGAGTCGCGCACGTTCGCGGAGTTCGCCGCGCCGCTTCAGATCGACTGGACGCCGTTGCTGGACGATTGGGCCGCCGCGTTCGGGCGGGAAAATCTCATCGTGCGCACATATGACGACGACGTCGTTTCGGATTTTCTGGACGTGCTGGGGGTCGACGCGGGCGCGCTCGATATCCCCGCAGGCGATCCCAATCCGAGTATCGGCGGGGCACTGCTGGAAGCCAAGCGCCGCTTCAATGCGGGATTCGACGGCGACTGGCGCGCGCTGCAAAAGCTCCTCTATCCCGTGCTGCTCGAGCTCGCCAACGCGTACCCGGACTATCGCGGCCGCGTCGGCGCGAGCGCGGCCTTAATCGAAAGCATCCGCGCGCGGCATCGCGCCTCTAACGAAACGCTGGCGCGCAAATACCTGGATCGTGCGGCGGCTTTCCCCGATCGGCCGTGGCCGACGACGCCGGTGTTCACCGAACGCGACGTCGCCGAAGCATGGCGCGAGGTGGAGCGGCGCTTGCCGGAGCTCACGCAACGGATGAAGGAAAGCGCATGAAACGCGGCTTCGCGGCAATGGTCTGGCTGGTGGCGCTGATGGGCGCCGCGTTCGCGCAAGCGCCGGAGCGGCTGGCGCGGCCGTTTCCCGAGAGCCGCATGGGCGAGGACGGGCGCCTCGTGGTGGCGTCGAACATGACGCTCGGCAACCTGGCCGTAGATCAGTTCGCCAATTACGGCCGCCGCATCTTTGCGCCGGAGGCGGACCGCGAAATCGTCACGCGCGCGCTGACGCCGATGATGTGCGATACCGCGACCGCGGGCGGCTTCGCGCGCGATCAGGTGGCCCAGCTCGTCCGCGGCATGAGCCGCCAAGAGCGCGACCGGCTGAAGGCGCGCGACCCGGCCAGCATCGAGGCGCTGGCCATCGCCGTCGCCGCGCGGCTCGACGGCGCCGACGCCGAGGCCATCCGCGCCGACGAGGCGCTGGGCCCGGGCGCCTATCGCGACGCCATCAACGGCTTCAGCGTCGCGCTCGATGCTTGTCGTTTCTTCGGATTGGAGCGCCGTCTCTAAGACGCGCGGCGGCGCCACGCGCTGGCGGCGCGTGGGGGCGGGCAGACCTGATTTTGGCGCGCTCAGCTGCTGTTGAGCGCCGCGCAGGAAAGCGTGTCGCACGCGTTGACGCAGTCCTGCGAGAGAAACGGGCAGGGCCGCATAGTTTGCGCCACGATGGCGTGGGCGATGCCGGGGGTCTGACGCAGCTTGCGCGCCAGCGCACGCACGGCCCGAAGCGGCGCGCCGAGAAAGCTCTGCAGCGCCTCGATGCGGTCGGCGATGCGCAGATGCGCGGGTTTGCGGTTCTGGCGGCCCGCCGCCAGCCGCGCCGCAAGCGCCGCCCTTTGCTGCGCCGCCGCGATCTCGCGCACGCTGGTGGCGGCGCCAAGCAGACGGATGCGGGCGTTGGATGGCTTGAATTTCGGCCACAGCCGCAGCGACGCCCGGCGCTTCGCGCGCATGGCGCCTGCGCTTTTCGCGCGTGTGCGCACGTGCGGCGATGCACGCTCCAAGGCCAGCGCCTCGGTCAGCGCGACGCGCCGGCAGAAGGTCTCAAGCGCCCGCAGCCAGCTGCGCACGCGCCGCCGCTCGGCGGCGATGAGCGTGTCGAGCGGCAGGAGCGAGGCGCAAAGCGCAGTGATGGCGGACTGCGCGTGCGTCCAGAGGCGGGCGAGAGGCGATGGCTGAGACATGTTTGGCGCGCGAGTATAGAGGCACGCGGAAGGGGGCGGATTGATTGCCGGCGCGGCCGGGGAAGCGCTTTGAAAAGACGCAATGTTTGACGCACGGGGTGAGGGATAGAACGCGCCTGGAGATCCGCCGCGGCGCCGCTTTGCGCGCACCTGTCGCCGTACCGCGGGGTGCTGCCCCGGAGATCGCTGAAAGCATCGCAACGGGCCGTCTGGTGCGAGCAGGTTCTTTGATTTGGCTCAACGTCATGAACGCTGCGTCTGCGACGCTGCATGCGTTGTTGCGCATATGCGGTTTCATAGATGACCCGATTGGCCACCATCATTGCCGCGCTGGCTGAACCGACGCGTCTTGGCGCCGTTCGCCTCCTCTGGGATGGCGAAGAGCATTGCGTCTGCGAGTTGATGCAATTCTTGGGCGCCACGCAATCACGCATGTCGCGGCACATGGCCGTATTGAAAGCGGCGGGCCTCGTGCTCGATCGGCGCGACGCGCAATGGGTGCGCTACCGGCGTCATCCAAAGCTTGATCCCGCCGTGAACCGAATGGTGGCCGCGATCGTGCGCGCGGCGGGCGCTCTAGACGAACCGCTGAGCGCCAGGAACGCGCCATGAGCATCCAGGCCCCGGCCAATCCGACGCCTGAAGCCGTCAACCGCCGGGCATTGCGCTGGTTGGCCGGCGCTATCGGCTTCTTCACCGCGTGGGTCGCGATCTACAGCCAGCTTGCCCCATTTTCCGCTTGGGCGGTTTCGCTTTTGCCGCTTGCGCCTGAAAGCCACGCCTCCGAAGCGGTGCAATTCTTCATCTACGACACGCCGAAGGTGCTGATGCTTTTGACGCTTGTGGTGTTCGCCATGGGCGTGGTCCGCAGCTTCTTCTCACCGGAGCGGACGCGCGCCCTTTTGGCGGGCAAGCGAGAGGGTGTCGGCAATGTCGCCGCCGCCGGGCTGGGAGTCGTCACGCCGTTTTGTTCGTGCTCAGCCGTGCCGCTGTTTATCGGCTTTGTTTCGGCAGGCGTGCCGCTCGGCGTCACTTTCTCGTTTCTGATCGCGGCGCCCATGGTCAATGAGGTCGCCCTGGGGCTGCTCTTCGCGCTGCTCGGTTGGGAGGTGGCGCTCACTTATCTCGCGTTCGGTCTGGGCGTCGCTATCGTCGCGGGCTGGGTGATCGGACGACTTCATCTCGAAGGCTGGCTTGAAGAATGGGTGCGCAACGTGCGCGCCGGCGCCGTCGACTTGCCCGCTCAAAACCCAATCTTCGTCGACCGCATCAAGGCAGGCATAGAAGCGGTCAAGGACATCCTCGGCAAAGTTTGGATATGGATCGTTGCAGGCATCGCCGCCGGCGCCTTCATTCACGGCTATGTGCCGGAGGGTCTGCTCGCCTCGATCATGGGCCGTGAGGCTTGGTGGTCGGTGCCGGCTGCAGTCCTGCTGGGCATTCCCATGTATTCCAACGCCGCTGGAATCATTCCCGTCGTCGAGGCGTTGCTCGGGAAGGGCGCTGCTCTGGGCACGACTCTGGCCTTCATGATGAGCGTGATCGCACTCTCGCTGCCCGAGATGATCATCTTGCGCAAAGTGCTGAGCCTGAAGCTCATCGCCGTCTTCGTCGCCGTCGTAGGTTTCGGCATTCTGGCGGTTGGCTTCCTGTTCAATTTCCTCTTTAGCTGAAGAAAGGGCGCTCCCATGCGCGACGTCAAAGTTCTCGGTCCCGGCTGCAAACGCTGCGACACGGCGGTCGATATGGTCAGGGAGGAAGCCGCGCGGCTCGGCGTGGACGTGCAAGTCGAGAAGGTCACCGACTACGCGCAGATCGCGAGCTACGGCGTGGCCTCGACGCCTGGCATTGTCATCGACGGGAAGCTTGTGCATGCGGGCGGCCTTCCCAAGGCTCAAGACCTCGCAAGCTGGTTGCAGTCCTGATGCTTCAGCATGAAGTCAAGGCGCGGCGCATTGATGCGCACGGCAGCACGGCAGAGACCAAAGCCGCCGCCAAAGCGTTCGACACTGACATCGCCGGCCAAGGACGCGCTGTCTGCGCTTCGTGACGCTATCGCCGGGGTCGCCGGGATAGCGCCAGTCAGCACAAGTCCGGTGCTCGGCCGGCCATTTGAGTTAGCATGGCCGCTTCCGGGCGTGTCGTCTTCGCCCCGCGCCTCAGAGAGCGCGACCGGTTTCATTTCGCATGCGGCGACATCGCCCAGGCTGTCGGCTCTCGCTGCGCGCGATGGTTGATTGCTCAGCGTCAAATCAACCGAGGCCGTGCTGCGGCATGCTCGCTCCAAATGATGCGCCGCCTTGCCCAGTTACACGATGTAGATGCGCTCATCAGCAGCGCGCGCCACAACGCGCGCTTCAGCGCGGTGCGACTGCCCATCATCATCATCGTCGGCGCGTTCCTCTGGCAGCTCAGCTCGCCGATTATCGCGATCGCTTGGACGGTGGTGATCCTGCTGGTGGAGCGGGTCGCTACGTTCGCGCGCGGCCGCCTCATCCAGGAGCAGGCGTCGTTCGCCGCCCTCCATCTCATCACGCTTGCCGCCATGTCTGTGCTTTGGGTGCTGCTGGGGGTGCTGCTCTGGGCATCCAATACCGAAGTGGGCCGCATGGCCGCCATCATCGCGCTGCTGACGACGGCGCTGTACGGAGTTCTGGCCGGGCAACAAGATCTTCGCGTCGCAGCAACCCTGACCTTGCGGCCATTGGCGGCGCTGTTCCTGCTTGTCGGCTGGCATGCCTGGGTCCAATGGCCCGCGGTGCAGGCGTTGATCGGAACGCTTGCCCTTCTCGCGTCGTGCGCATCCGTCATCGTATGCGCAATTGCGTTGAATCGATCCGGCGCCGGGGCCGATCGCTCCAAACGTGAGTTGGAGAAATTGACCGGTGAGCTTTCGGAGAACATGGCGCTGCTCGAAGAGACGTCCACGATGGCGGACGTCGGCGGATGGCGGTTGGATTTGCGGTCGGGAGACCTGCGCTGGACCGCGGGGATCAAGCGGATACTCGACGTGGGGCCTTCCTTCAGGCCTTCAATTGAAGCCGGCCTTCGATTTTACGTCCCTGGGTCGCGCGAGCAACTCGAGCGTGCGGTGGAAGCCGCGGCCAAGTCGGGCAAGGGATGGGACCTGGAACTTGAGATTTGCAGCGCGCGCGGTGTGAGAAAGTGGGTTCGCACGACCGGAAGAGCTACGCGCGTCGAGGGCGCCATCGTATGCCTGATCGGCGCCGTCGTCGACATTTCCCACAGGGTGCGCATCGAAAGCAGCCTGCGTCAGGCGCAGAGACTTGAATCCGTGGGTCGGTTGGCCGGCGGCGTCGCGCATGATTTCAACAACGTCCTGACGGCCATCGTCAATTCAGCAAGCCTGTTGCAGGCCATGCCCAGAGAGGATGCGCGCCATGGCATGCTCGTCGAAACAATTCTCAAGGCCGCGGAACGTGCAAATGGCCTGACGCGAAATCTGCTCGCCTTCTCGCGCCAACAGGTGCTTGCGCCCGAACCCACCGATCTGAACGACGCCATCACCGAAGCGTCCGAGCTTCTCGCGCTGCTGCTTCCCAAAGACATAAGACTCGTCACCGAGCGGCACGCCTATCCCGTGCTGGTGTCGGTTGATCCCCATCAGCTGAGCAGCGCGCTCGTCAATCTTGCTGTGAACGCGCGGGACTCGATGCCTCAGGGTGGAACGCTGCGGCTGTCTTGTGCGGAGCGCCGCTCCGAAGGCGCATGGGGCGTGGTCACCGTTGCCGATACGGGCGTCGGCATCGCCCCCGCGGTCGCCGCCCACATTTTCGATCCGTTCTTCACCACCAAAGGCGCGCAAGGCGGCACAGGCCTTGGGTTGGCGATGGTGCATGGTTTCGCGACCCAGTCCGGCGGCGACGTGTCTGTGGAGAGCGCTGTCGGGGCGGGGACGACGTTCACGCTGAGATTTCCGTTGCTGCACGGGCAGCAGAGGGACGCGCCGGCTTCCCGGAAACTCAAGCCGGCGCCCGCCGCGCAAACGCCGCAGAGTGCGCGCGTCTTGCTGGTCGACGATGACGAACTCGTTCGCGATGCGCTCGCACTCTCGTTGCGCGACAAGGGCTACAATGTTGTAACCGCGGCGGATGGTCCGAGCGCTGTCAGTCTCTACGGTGACGGCGGTGAATTTGATCTTGTGGTGACCGACGTCGTGCTCACGGCCGAAATGCCCGGGCCGCAGCTCGTGCAAACGCTGCGCGCCCGCAACAGCGCGCTCAAGACGATACTGGTATCGGGCTACACGCAGGACAAGCTCACAGAAACGGGCCGGCTCGCACCCGGCGTTTCGTTCTTGAGCAAGCCGTTTTCCGTGGAAACGCTTATTGCGCATATGGCGACGCTGCAGATCAGATCGCCGCAAGCCGATTTCGGCTTCTAGCCCGCCCTTGGCCGTGATCGTGACGGGCCGTAGCGCCAAGCGCGGTGATGGCGGACTGCGCGTGCGCCCAGAGACAGGCGAGGGGGCGGTTGGAAATCGCAGCGGCCGTTTGCGCACCTGCCAACCATACTCCTGATTCACCCGCCCCCGATGATTTCCCATTCGGCGCCGATGCCGGAGATCGCGCCCGAGCCAATGATGGTGGTTCCGTTTAGGAGCCAGACGTAGACGGTGCTGTCGGCGCGCTGCCAGAGGATGTCGTCGCGGCCGTCGCCGTTGTAATCGCCGATATTGTGCAGCGTCCATTGCGCCGGGTTCGCCGTGCCGATGTTCGCGGATACGCTCACCGTCGCGCCGTCCATGCTCCACACGCGCACCGTGCCGGTGTCGCGCTGCAGAATGATGTCGTCGCGGCCGTCGCCGTTGGTGTCGCCGATGCCCGCCACGCTCCAGTCGAGGCCGATCTGCAGACTTGTCGCGTCAGCGCTCGCAATCGCACTGTCGTTCATGCTCCAGATCACCGTTTGGCCGGTGTCGATGCGCCGCCACAGGAAATCGTCCACTGCATCGCCGTCGAAATCGCCGATGCCCGCGATAGCCCATTCCGCGCCCAGCCCCGCCACCGGCGTGGCGGCGCCGATTGCGCCGTCGACCATTTCCCAAACGTAGACGAGCCCGTCGTTACGCTGCCAGGCGATGTCGGCGTAGAAGTCGCCGTTGAAATCGCCGACGCCAAGGAAATGCCATTCCGAACCGATGCCAGTTATCACATAAGCGGACGCGACGGAGTCGGCGTTCATGCGCCACGCATAGACAAGGCCGTCGTTGCGTTGCCACAGCACGTCGGCTCGACCGTCGCTGTCGAAATCGCCTGTGCCGAGCGCGGACCATTCTGCGCCCGCGGCGGGTAGGAAATATGCCCCGTCGATCGCTATCGTGTTGACGTCCCAGCTCGCCATGATGCCGTCGCTGCGGCGGAACAGGATGTCGGAGGTGGAATCGCCGGAAAACGAGCGCTCCACCTGGCTCAAGAAAATGTCGCGGTCGCTGAAGTCGAGCACCTCGACGCCGTTGAGAACATCTGTCCCTTCGGCGCCGGCGCCAATCGTCCAGGTGCCGTCGACATTGTGCACCCATGTCGCTGAGGTTGACGCGATCGAGTAGCGCGCCGTGTCGGTCCCGCCGCCGCCGATCAGCGTGTCGGCGCCGCCGCCGCCGTCGAGGACGTCATTTCCGCCAAGGCCGTTGATGGTGTTGGCGTTGCTGTCGCCTGTGAGCGCGTCTGCGAAGATGGCGCCGGTCAGGTTCTCGAACCCGCTCAGTGTATCCGACCCGAGCCCCGTCGTCTGCGCTGAACCCTGCAGCGCCAGGCTTGCGGTGATCTGCACGAACGCGCTTGCGAACGAGACGGTGTCCACGCCGTTGCCGCCCACAAGCACGTCGTTGCCGATATTGCCGTCCAGCGTGTCGTCGCCTTCGCCGCCCGTCAGAGTGTTGGCATTGTTGTCGCCGGTTAGCACGTCGTTGAAGTCGGAGCCGATCAGGTTCTCGACGAACGTGATCGTGTCGGTCCCATCTCCGACGGTATTTTGCGCGCTTGTGATCAAAAGGTTGACAATTACGCCGGCGCCGGCAGCTGCGTAGATGGCGACGTCCACCTCGGCGCCGCCGTGGATCACGTCATTGCCCGCGCCACCGATGAGCGTGTCGTCGCCGGAGCCACCGCGCAACGTGTCGTCGCCGTCGCCGCCATCGATATAGTCGCCGGCGATGTCGGCGCCGGCCAAGTCGTCACCGTATATCTGATCGTCGCCTTGCCCACCCGTGACTGTGTCCACCTGAGAGCCGGCTTGGATTATGTCGTTGCCGTCGCCCCCATCGATGATGTCGATGCCGGATTGGCCGTAGAGTACGTCGTCGCCGCCGCGGCCTTGCAAGATATCGTCGCCCCAGACGCCGTTCAGGACATTGCCGTTCTCGTCGCCGTAGAGTTCGTCGTTCCAAATGGTGGCGACGAGATTCTCGATCCCGTCATAGGTGTCCCCGAGCGCCACCCCGCCCGTGCCCATATTGAGGGCGAGATCAGCCGTCATGCTCAACGCTACGATTTGGCTGTTGTAATCAACCCAGTCGAGGCCGTCGCCGCCGATATACTGATCGACGCCGGTTTGATCGTAGATGTAGTCGTTGCCCGCGCCGCCTTCGACGTAATCATCGTTGAGACCGCTTGAGATCGTGTCGTTGTCGGCTCCGCCATAGATATGATCGTTGCCGTCGCCGCCGCTCAGGGCGTCATCTCCATCGTTGCCGTAGAGCGTGTCGTCGCCTTCGCGGCCTTCCATGATGTCGTTGCCGGCGAGGCCGTCAGCCACCTCGCTCGTAGCGTTGCCGATGAACGTGTCATTGGCGCTAGACGGCGTTCCGTTCGGATACCACGTGCCCATGATAGTTCCCGCCGAGTCGGTGCGATTTCTCACTCAGACAACTGAGCATTCGACACCCTCCGATAACGGTAAGAGAATGCAGCCATGGTGTCTTGGAAATAACGCTTGCTACAGTTTGTACCGCACCGCACCTGGCGTTTCGTTCTTGAGCAAGCCGTTTTCCGTGGAAACGCTTATTGCGCATATGGCGACGCTGCAGATCAGATCGCCGCAAGCCGATTTCGGCTTCTAGCCCGCCCTTGGCCGTGATCGTGACGGGCCGCGTTGCTCGGACATGCGGTGAGAGAGCGCCGGCGACGCGCGCTCAAAGCGCCTTGGCATAGATCCCGAGAGGCTCGCCCTCGTGGTCGATGCGTTCGAGCAGTCGCCAACCGCAACGCCGAAGAAGGTTTTCTGCGGTGCTGGTGCCGCAATAGATGTGGTCGAACCCCAGCTTGCGCGCTTCGTCTTCCAGCGCTGCCAACAGCAAACGCCCGACGCCTTGTCCCCGCATGGACGTCTTCACCAGCCCCGCAGCAGCCCACGGTGAGAGATGCCTGTGGCTTGCGATGGAGTCTGCTTTGAGCACGGCAACGCCGCAGACCGCGCCCGCATGCAACGCAACGACGCCGGTCGGCAGATTGCCCTGATTGGCGTAGGTCTCAAGGTCGCGCCGCGCATCGCCCGGCCCGCCCGCCCCATAATAGGCCGGCCATTCAAGTTCGAACCATTCGCTCAACGTTTGCAGAGTGTTCAAACGAGACGCCAAGGGCTCGATGGAAATGCCGGTTATCTCACGCATGTTGCTCTCGCCTTTCCCTTCGGCCATCAGCGCCACATCACGTAAAGGGCGATCGCGACAAGCGCCGCGAACACGGCCATCACCACGGCCGCCCGTGCGGGCTGATCCTGGATCGCGTAAGACATCGCCTTGATCGGCGAAGCGACGGGGCCAGGCGCGCGCTCGGGCGCAAGCGGCGCATGGAAGCGATGAAAAAAGACCTGGATCAGCGTGCCGCCAACCCAGAGGCCGCCAAGAAAGCTGGGTGCGTCGCCGTTCAGGAAGAGGATGGCGCCGCCAACGCCAATGCAGATCGATAGCAGGACAATGTCCGACAGCTGCGTGGCTGACTGCTTCTCGCCATATTGCCGATCCAGTTGCGCGCGGCGCATTCTGTAGGGGAGAAAGAAGAACAGGAATTTCAGCACCGCGTGCAGCCCGAGCACCGCAGTCAAGATTTGAAGCCAGCCAGGCACAAGAGCCTCCCAAGACGAGGAGCGCAAAGGCTGTGCGGCGCCGCGCGCTCCTTCACGACGCATCAATCCGAAATGCTCTGAAAAGCGCCCCCTGGACGCCGCCGACGCTGCAGCGATAGCGCCGCCAGACCCACGAGCAAGGCGACGAGAACGAGGTCCTCAACCAACGTCCCAATCCGCAGCGGCCTCGCAAAGAACACCCCGAAGCACCCGCAATTGGGCACATCCACGCCTCGCGCGAGCGTGATCGACAACACGAGGAAGTAGAAGCCTTGAAGAAGCGCGGACGCCGAGGCTGCGATAGCCGTGCGCCATCCTGAAAGGAGCCATGCGCCGAGCACAAATTCGACGGCGGTGACCGCGAGGGCGGCGATCCATTCCAAGTCCGGGCTCAGCCCCATCTGGTAGGTATCGATCACCACCACGAAGCCCCGCATGTCAAGCGCCTTGCCGACGCCAGTGGCGAGCAGGAATAGCCCCAACACCAATCGAAGCGTTCGGATGAGGAGTGAACGAGGTGTTGATCGAGACGTATCCATCACAAGCTCTTGGTGAACTAGCGGCAGGGCGGCGCGCCCATACGGGTCAACACCGCCGTGAGTTCGTCGTTGAATAGATCCGGCTGCTCGAACGGGATATTGTGGGCGGACTCGGCGAACCAGATGAGCTCCTTCCGCGGCGCGTCCAGCGCCTGGAAGTACGCGGCCGAAATGCTTGAATCGAGATGGTGATCGTAGCGGCCCAGCATGAAGACAACGGGCGTAGCGACTGCCCGAACCGAGACACGCAAGTCCAGGTCGCCGAGTTCGCCGTGCATGGCCCGCAGGGAGACGTTGTTTGCTCTGATGAAGCGGCCAATGTCCCAAGGCGCGATAAGTCCCTGGGCCAGACCGCTCAGCGTGACGGCGGTGAAACTCGGGCGCCGGTGAAAGACGCCGCCGTACCTGTCGTCTGCCTGCTGCAGACGCAGAATCTGGCGCACATCGAGGGGAGGCCTCATCCGGTCGATGTCGTCAAGCACCCTTGCGTCTCCGCGCCGGCGCGCCTGCTCCGCAACGAACGCAAGTTCGGCGCTTTGCTGATCGAGGCTCGCCACCAGTGGGGCGACCGCGACCACAGCCGCCACCTTGCCGGGATGACCGTGCGCATAAATGAGCCCCAGAGCCGCGCCCCAGGAATGGCCCACAAGCACGATCGGCTGGTCAGGGAAGCGCGCATGCAATCGGTCGATGATCTGGTCGAGATCCAGGACGTGGCGGGCGATTGTAAGTTCGCTTGGATCAGCTTGCGGATCGAAGGACAGTCCCGCGCCGCGTTGATCGAGGTACGCGACGTTGTAGCGTTCTTCGAGATCGCCATTGAAATGGCGAAACAAGGGCCGCTCGGCCCCGCCGGGGCCGCCATGGAGCCAGAGCAGAATGGGGGCGTCGCAGGAGGGTCCGTGAAGCGAAAGGAAAAGCTCGGCGCCTTGCACGGCGACGCGCTCCTGCACCGCAGCCGACTGGCCGGAGACGCAGCGCGGACCGTCGCACGCGGAGGCGCCTGCCTGCACCGCCCAGACGGCAAAGGCTGCGCAGAGTATGACGAAGTGGGTGCGCATCGCCTTCATTGCCTTTCGAAAGCAAGAGCTCTTTACTTCCGTCTCAGGCGATCAGAACTGCGCCTTACGCATCGAAGTTCCGGAGCGACTGCAATGGCAAGTGGAGCCTGTCGTGGCGGCCCAGCAGCTTGGATTCTTCGGCGCGTTGTTCGCCAAGCGTGACTTTAGCTCGATCTAAGGCTTCGCATATGAGAGATCGGCGCAGAAAGCATCCGCTTGGAGGCGCATGATCATCGCCATTCCATTCGTCGAGGTAGTTCGCGATCGCGACCTGCCGCTGGATCGCGAAGCTTGACGGGCCGCGCTGCTCGGTGCGCGGCCCGTGTGAGTGCGCGCTGATTACTTGGGCTTCGTCTTCTTGGCGTCAGGTCCGTAGCCGGGCGCCCATTCGCCGTCGTTGAGCTGGCCTTTGCGGCGCCGCTTCGGACGTCCGCCCGGAGAGGTCACGCCGGCCGCGGCCTGCACGTGGTGAAATAAACCGCCGACCGGGCCTTTGCTCGCGGGCGCGACGTTTGGCGGCGCGGGTTTCTTTGTTTCGCTCATTGGATCTTCCTTCTGAAGACCCGACCCATGCTTCACCTAGTGGCGGCGCAGAGCGAACGCCAGTGGATGATCGCGGCTGCGTGTGAGTTGATGATGCTGAGTTGCGGATAAGCGAGGCGCTCGACGTCCTAACCCTCAGAGGCGTTGTGGAAGCGACGGGCGATGCTAGGGTGGGGCCATGCGCAGGATAGAGCTGATGGCGGGGACAAAAAAGCGATCGCGCGGCATCGCCGTCATCGCGCTTGTGCTGGCGCTCGCGGGTGCGCCGCTGCTGCTGGCGCGCGCGGCGCAGGCGCAGGACATGGACGATCCGCTGGCGCCGGCGCGGCAGGGCTATGTGCGCTGCGACGAGCCTGACACGGTGCGCCGGACCTGCATCTTCATGGAAACCTTCCGGTTCGAACGCGGCGGGCGCATCACCAGCCACCAGACCACGCTGCATCGCGCCGAGCCGCTGGTGGTGATGGAGATCGAAACGCCGATCACCATGCGGGGTGCGGCGTTCTGCGATCCGTTTCGCGAGAGCGATGTGAACGCGGCGACATTCAGCGTCGACGGCAGAGCCGCAGGGCGCGACGCGACGGCGTCGTTGCGGGCCGAGGTGCTGGCGCGCTTCAGCGCGCTGATGGGGCGCGAGTCCTGCGTGTTGCTGGCGCCGGCGGGCGAGGGACGGTTCACCACTTCGGTGACGATCGACGGCGCGCCCTATCCGCGCCAGGCCAGCACGATGATCTGGGTGCGTCCGGAAGACGGCTACCGTGTTTTGCCGCCGTCGGCGGCCGCGGACGTCTAAGCCGCCCCGCCTGGTTCGCCGGTCGCATTCTTTCGCGCGCCGCTTGCGGCCGCACTCAGCGGCGTGTGAGGTGCGCGTGTGAGGCAGGACGATGACCAACAGCGTGAAGGGCAGCTGCCTGTGCGGCGGCGTTGCCTTTGAAATCAGCGAGAAGTGGGGGCCGGTAGGCCAATGTCATTGCTCGAAATGCCGCAAGGTGTCGGGCACGGATGGGAACGCCACTTTCCTGGCGCGAGCCGATCGTTTTCGCTGGCTGCGCGGCGAGGCGCTCGTGAAGACCTATCTCGTGCCGAACGGAAACGGCTGGCGCTCGGCCTTCTGCGGCGCTTGCGGAAGCCCCGTGCCGCACGCGGGCAATACGGGCGAACGGTACTTCGTGCCCGCCGGCCTGCTCGATGACGATCCCGGCTTTCGCGGCTTCGCGGCGCACATCTATGTGGGCTCGAAGGCCGCGTGGTCGGTGTTGTGCGACGACGCGCCGAAATATGTCGAAGGCTTCGACTCCGCGCGCGCCGATCAAGGCTGATTGCGATTGGCGCGCTCTTGTCGGCTCGCCGCATATCCGGTTATCTGACCCTGTTTCATCCGCGGGGGGCGGGCATGTTTCGTACTATTCTCTTGGCCGGCCTGGCCGCGCTGCTGCTGGCTGCGCCGGCCGCGGCGCAGCCGCGCCGCAATCTCGGCGTCCTGCAGGAAAGCGCGCGCGTCGTCGAAGGCGGGCGCGCAGTGCAGGTGCTGGTGGCGCAGCCCGAGCTTGGGGCGGCCATCGTTCCGTCCAACGTCACCGGGGCGATGGGCGGCGGCCTGATCGGCGCCATGATCGAATCGTCGGTCCAGCAGCAACGCGCCGGCCGCGCCGAGGTCGGCATCACGCCGATCCGCGCCACGCTGTTTGACTTCGACGCCGACACGCTGGCGCTGGAGACCACCAACGCCGCGACCGCGGGATTGACCTGGTTTGGCGGACAGCCGGCCGTGTTTGGCCGTGATAACTCGCCCTACGCCAAGAACGCTGCGCTCGATGCGGCGGCGGCGGGGCAGGTCGCCTTCTTCGAATACGGCTACGAGGTCTCGCCCGATTTCGCGACCGTGCGCGTGAGCGTGCTCGTTACGCTGGCCAACAAGACCGTCGCCACGGCGCGGCGCCCGGAGCAGCGGCTGCTGCCGCGCAACCTCGCGTTCTCGCAATCGCTGCTCAGCGTGGTGCAACTGCCCAATGCGACGACGCCCGAGGAGAATGCGACGCGCTGGGCCGAGAACGACGGCGCGCTGATGCGCCAGGCGCTGACGACGGCGTTCGGCGATCTGGCGACGCTCATTCCGCGCGCGCTTCAGTTCAGCGACGCCGATTTCGCGGCCGCATCCGCGGCGCCGCGCAGCAGCGACCGCGCCTATCCGGGCGCGCGTGTGATCGAGACGAACGAGAACGGACTTCTGATGTACAGCGGGGGCTTGATCCATGTTCAAACGCTCAGCGAGTAGCGCACGCCTGCGCGCGGGCGGTTTGCGGGCCGGGCTCTTTGCGCTGGCGCTCGTCGCGCCCGGGCTCGCCGCCGCCGATCCCCTTGCGCCCTTGTTGATGGACCCGGCCTACGCCGAACGCGCCGAGGTCGCTCGTTTACCCGGCTGCCAGGTCGTCATCGCGGGCCTGACCGACACCCGCCGCGCGCCGGAAACCATCGGCGTCGTCCCTGGCTTCCGCTCGATTTCGGCGCCGGCGGATCGTGACGCCTGGTTTCGCTCGGTGATCGAGACCGGTTTACGGGAGCGCGGCTTCACGCCGAGCTTTGCGCCGGCCGAGCCGCCTGCGCCGCCGGCGGCCGACGGCGCGGTCGCGACGGAGATCGCGGCGACCGAAACGGCGGCGCCGGCGCCTGGGCCGGCGGTGCTGACCATCCGCGTCGGGCTGCACTCGGTGTGGCTTTCGACGCTCGGGATGAACAAGACCGGCAGCGTCGTGCTGCACATGTCGGCGGCGCGCGGCGATCAAAGTCATGAGGATTATTATCGCGGCGAATATCTCTCGCCGAACTGGGCGGGCGGGCGCGGCGAGTTCAACGAACATCTGGATCGCACCTTCGCCGAAGCGCTGAACAGCATGGCCGCCGACCTCGCGCCGATGTGCGGCGGCGCGCCCTAGCGCAGGCGCCTTCTCGCTGCGGCACATGCCTGAAGCGATGGTTACATCGACACGCCCAATTGCGCTGTGCGCCAACGACTGCGGCCGGCGCTTGCGGCGGAGTGATTCTGCCCCTTTGTCCGAGCGCGGGATCGAAGGCTCGGGGGACAACTTGATGACGATAGCGCCTGCATCCGCAGACCAAGTGCCGAAGCACGTCAGGCCGATAAACTTCGCCGGCATCGAGCTTCTGCTCGATTTGCTGCACGAGGCGCGCCAGTTTTACGGCGATGTCGATCTCGAATCGCTCTTGATCCTGTTGTGTGTTTCCGACGCCACGATGCGCTCATTCATGCTGGAGCCGGCGACGGCGCAAATGGTGTTGCAGGACCCGACGCCGCCGGATGCGTTGCGCGGGTCGATATCGCGTCGCGCCATCGCCGACAAACTGGGTTTGCCCCGCGAAACCGTGCGCAGGAAAACCTCGCGGCTGGCGGCGGCGGGGATGATCTCCGTCGACGCCGACGATCGCGTACGTATTTTCTACGGGCTTGCGCATTCTCACGCTTGGGCGGCGGTTGAGCGCGGCCACCGCGCCATCCTGCGCTACCTCGATCGGCTTGCGCAGCTGGGTCTCGACCCGATGGATATCACGCGCGAGTTTTCTACTTGAGGCAGTCCGATCAGGCGCCGTTCGCGCGGGCGTTGCGCTGTGTGGCCCAGTTTGGGCCGCCTTGCGGCGCCGGGCGCCCGCGCGCGACAGGCAATCTTTAACCGCCGTGGTGACAATCGACAGCGCTTCAAGGTGCTGTTTGGGGATCTGATGGCCGACGGGTTGAACCGTTTTCGCGGGGAAGCTGGCGTGGCGCTGGCGCGCAACGCCATCGACGAGCTCGCGCGCCAAGCGGCGCCGACGAGCCCCGCGAACTACGAAATCTGGACGACGTATCTGACCGGGGCTAACCCCGCGCTCAATCGCGAAATCGACGAGCGCGTCAAGGCGGGTGGCGCGATCACCGACCAGGTGAGCGAAGAGCTGTTCGAGCGGTATTTCGCGCGCACGCGTTTGTCGGCGAAAATGCTCGAAGCAACCGCCGGCGTGGCGCGCGAGCTGGACGATGTGGTCACCAGCCTGCGCAGCAGCGGCGCGCTGGCCGGCGGCTACGCCGACGAATTGCACGGCGCCGCCACCCGCATCGAGAACGGCGCCGATCCGGCAGGCTTGCACGCGATCGTGACGGGGCTGGCGGCCGCGACGCGCAAAATGGCCGAGCACAATCGCAGTCTTGAAACCCAGATGCAGGCGTCTTCGAAGCAGGTGGAATCGCTTCAGGCGACGCTGCACGAAGTGCGGGTCGAAGCGCTCACCGACGGCCTGACCGGACTCGCCAACCGCAAGCACTTCGACCAATCGCTTGAGAAGCTGGCGGCCGAGTCCGCGTCCGCGCGGTCGGATTTGTGCCTCGTGATTTGCGATATCGACCATTTCAAGCGGGTCAACGACACCTGGGGACACCAGGTCGGCGATCAGGTCATCCGTTTCGTGGCGAGCGTGCTGCGCGGGCACGCCGAGGGCGACCGATTGTCGGCGCGCTATGGCGGCGAGGAATTCGCGCTTATTCTGCCGCGCACAGACTTGCACGGCGCCGCGGCGGTGGCGGAGCAGATCAGACGGACCGTGAGCGAGCGGAAACTGTCGCGCCGTTCGACTGGCGACGTGATCGGTCAGGTGACGCTCTCCTTCGGGGTGGCCCAATTTGAACCTGGCGAATCCGCTGCAGACTGGCTCGCCAGAGCCGACCGCTGCCTTTACGCCTCCAAAGCGGCGGGACGCGATCGCGTCACGGTGCAACAGGAGCAGCACAAGCGCCCGCCCGCCGCCGCCGCTTAGGGCGCGGCCGGAATCTCACGCTGCAATGGCGGTAGTCCGGCGCGATCCGGCTTGCCCCTCCTGTGCCGGCGCGCCACAATCGGTGCGGGTAGAGGGGAAGACCCATGATCATTTTCGGCATGACGAGCCTGAAGCACGTCAAGGAGAAGGGCACGTTCTATTGCCCGCAATGCAGCGATCACAAGGACTACAAGCTGCGCGAGCCGCGCCGCTGGTTTCACCTTTATTTCATCCCGGTGATCCCGCTCGACAATCTGGGGCGCTATGTCGAGTGCAAGCAATGCAAAGGCACCTTCGTCGAGCAGGTGTTGCAGCACGATCCGGTCGCCGATCACAACCGTTTCATCGGTGAAGTCGAGCGCGCGACGCGCTGGGTGACGCTGAAAATGGCGCTGGCGGACGGCGCCGCCACCGACGACGAGCTGATTGAGATTTCGCTGCTGCTGAAGAGCCTGATCAATCGCGACGTGAGCGTACAGGAGCTGAAGGAGCAAGTGGCGCAGGTGGCGGGCGATCAGCGTTCGGTCGAAGACTATATGCATGCGGTGGTCGGCATGCTGAACGGCACGGGCAAGGCGCAGGTCATGCGCGGCCTGCTGGCGGTGGCGCTGGCCGACGGCAATTTCGATCGCGAGGAGCGCGCCTTCGCCAAACGCTGCGGCGATGCGCTGCTGCTCGATCCCGCCCACACTCGGGGGCTCATCGCTGAAGCAGAAGACCACGCGCGCCGCGAACAGGCGGCGTGAGGCTGGTTCCTCAAGCCCGCTGGCGCTGCGCGTGCGCGAAGAGGCGCATGCCGCCGCGCGCCCGCTCGACGACACGGCCGTCGAGGACGTGCTCAAGGCTGCCCGGAAAATCGATTCTGCTGTAGCCGCGCGGCGTGGCCGCATCGATGCGGTTGATGGCGGCGATGGCGTCTTCCTTTGCGACGATGGCGGCGATGGCGATCTGGCGCAGGCGCAACATCTGCTGGCTCACCTCGAGACCTTTGATCCCGGCGAGATGATCGTCGGCGCCGGCGGCGTTTGTGTCGGCGAGCGCCGCGACCAACGCCTGAATGATCCTGCTGTCGGCGGCGTCCGGTGCGAGCGCTGCAAGTATGGCCGCTTGCTCGCGCGCGCCCGGGTCGTCGCGCTCCATCAGGCAGGCGAGGGCGAGGATCGCGTGGGCGGTGGCGGGAGTGTCGCTGGTATTGTGCCGCTGCACCCCATCGCTCACCCAGGGCGGCCAGGCGCGGCGCGGCACGCCGTAGTGCAGCATGGCCATGGCGTAGGAGAGCGGGTCGGCCGGCGTGTGCGTCTTGCTGCGCCAGAGGTCGGCGATCATGCCGGCGTCGTTCACGCCGCGGCCGTTCTGAAAGCGCGGCCACGTCGACAGCATCGCCGAGCAGAGCGCGTAGAGGCCGAAGCCGAAGCAGAGCGCCTGGATAAACTGCCGGTCGTGCTGCGCCAGCCGTTCGGGCGGCGTGAAATAGAGAAACCCGTCGGGCGTCACCGTGGTGGCGAGCGAGGCGCCGGCGACGGACGGCGCCACCCACGCGTTCCACGGTGCGAAGACGGCGAGCGCGAAGCAGACGAGCACGCAGATCCAGCTGGCGATCGGGCCGCCGGCAGTGAACCAGGTCTGGCGCCATTTGCTGTCGGCGGCGAGCGTGCGCGGCACGGCGGCGACGTAGCCGCCGATGTCGGGGCCGCCGAGATGGCCGGCGAAGCTCAGCCGGAATGGGCGCAGCCGCAGCGCCCAGGGCGCGACGTGAAAGGCGAGCACGCGCCAGCCTGCGAGCTGAGCGGCGAGGGCGTGGCCAAGTTCGTGCAGGAAGATGACCGGAAACCAGCCCGCGAGCAGAAACCCCCAGCGCCAGCCGTAGAGATCGGGGCTGATGCTGTCGGCGCTGATAACGAGGATGATGGCGAAGATCGCGAGCACGCCCGCAACGGGACGGACGAGATCGCCGATAAACCGAACGAAGCCGCTCATCCGCGCACCGCTGCAGCAGCGGCGGCGATCGTGCCGACTGGACCGGTCTCCGGCGTCGCTGCGGGCGCTGTCATGGTGACGACGCTATCGGCGCAGGTGGGAACAAGCCAAGCAAAAACGCCGCATTTCTTGCGCCGCCCTTGCGATGGCGCGGGCAGGCGTGCGAGCAGGCTCCGATGCCCTCCATCATGCGCTGCGATCTGCCGGCGGACGCCTTGCTCCGCGCCTATGTCGACAAGGGCGCGTATACGGATTGCTTCGCCGTCGATAGCGCGGCGCGCGTCTCATTCGCCGATTATGTCGAGGCGTTCTACACCAGCGTTCCGTTCAAGCTCGAGCGCGTGGTGCTGGCCGCGCTCGTGGCGAAGCCGTCCAGCGATGGCGATGCGCAGCGCCTGGCGCGCGGAGAGACGGAGAGGTTCGCCGCCTGGAGCGTCGAGGCGCGGGCCGCGGATCAGGTGCTCATGTGCGATTATCAGAAGCGCACGCGCTCCTGGCTGATGGCGGCGCCGATTGAGGGCGGCGGCACGCGTCTTTATTTCGGCAGCGCCGTCGTGCCTGCCGGCGGCGGCGGCGGGCGGCTGGGATTTCCGTTCGACGCGCTGCTTGGCTTTCACCAGCTCTATTCGCGCGTGCTGCTGGGGGCGGCGCGGGAGCGCGTGATGAAGCTCTGGGCGAGCGGACGTCCCTAAAGTTCGGTCGGGGTGCGTTCGCTGGCTTCGAAAATCTGCATCGCGGTCGACTCTGACAGCTCGCGCAGCGCCTTCACGAAGGCCGCGGACTCGGGCTTTCCGAAGTGCGCGCGCAGCGCAGCGGCGTCGGCCCAATATTCGGTGAAGACGATGCGCATCGGGTTTTCGAGATCGGCGTGACACTGATGCAGAAGGCACCCCGGCTCTTCGCGCGAGCGCCGGCAATGCGCCACCGCCAGGTCCAGCACGCGCTGACGCGTGTCCGGCGTCGCAGATGCGTGGCCGATGACGATCAACATAACCCGCACCCCTCCGTGAACTCGCGACGTGCGTACGCGCTTTTGCGGCGGCGGCCAACGGTGGGGCCCGGGAGTCGCGGCTTTACGTTGAACGAAGATACTTCGCGGCCGCGAACGCGAACGCAACCGCGCTTACGATCGCGCCCGCGGCGCAGAAAATGAGCGCTGACTTGAGGTGATCGGGGACCGCAGAGCCGGGCCATTGCGCCTGGCGTGCCGATATCTGCGACAGGGTAATCAGCACGCCGGTGGCGAAGCCCAGGAACGGCGACGCATACATCAAGAGTCGCGCTGGCAGCGGCATGACTTCGTCCCTCCGGGTCGGAGTGTACACAAGTGCAATTCAAACGTCCGAGTTGAGCCGAGGTCAAACAAAAACGGCGGAGCTTGCGCTCCGCCGTTTCCGTTCGCTTTGACGTCAGTGCGACGGGCTTAGAAGTCCATGTCGCCCATACCGCCCATGCCGCCCATGCCGCCGCCAGGCGCGCCGCCGGGGGCGGGCTTCTTCGGGGCTTCGGCGATCGAGGCTTCCGTCGTGATGATCAGGCCGGCGACCGAGGCTGCGTCTTGCAGCGCCGTGCGCACGACCTTCACCGGATCGATGATGCCGGCCTTCACCATGTCGACGTATTCTTCGGTCTGCGCGTTGAAGCCGAAATTGTCGTCCTTCGAGTCGCGCAGCTTGCCGACCACGATCGAGCCTTCGACGCCGGCGTTTTCCACGATCTGACGGATCGGGGCTTCCAGCGCCTTGCGGACGATGGCGATGCCGACGTTCTGGTCTTCGTTGTCGCCCTTGATCGAGAGCTTGAAGGCCGCGCGCAGCAGCGCCACGCCGCCGCCGGGGACGATGCCTTCTTCCACCGCAGCGCGGGTGGCGTTCAGCGCGTCGTCAACGCGGTCCTTGCGTTCCTTCACTTCGACTTCGGTCGCGCCGCCGACCTTGATCACCGCAACGCCGCCGGCGAGCTTGGCCAGACGTTCTTGCAGCTTCTCGCGGTCGTAGTCGGACGTGGTGTCTTCGATCTGCTTGCGGATCTGGCCGATGCGCGCCTCGATGTCCTTCTTGGCGCCTTCGCCGTCGACGACGGTGGTGTCGTCCTTCTTCACGACGACCTTCTTGGCCTTGCCGAGCATGTCGAGGGTAACGTTCTCAAGCTTGATGCCGAGGTCTTCGCTGATGACCTGGCCGCCGGTGAGGACGGCGAGGTCTTCCAGCATGGCCTTGCGGCGATCGCCGAAGCCCGGCGCCTTCACGGCCGCGACCTTGAGGCCGCCGCGCAGCTTGTTGACGACGAGCGTCGCGAGCGCTTCGCCTTCGACGTCTTCAGCAATGATGAGCAGCGGGCGCTGGTTCTGCACGACAGCTTCCAGCACCGGCAGCATCGGCTGCAGCGAGGAGAGCTTCTTTTCGAACAGAAGGATCATCGGATCCTCGAGCGTCGCTTCCATCTTGTCGGCGTTGGTGATGAAGTACGGCGACAGGTAGCCGCGATCGAACTGCATGCCTTCGACGACTTCGAGTTCGGTTTCGAGCGACTTGGCTTCTTCAACCGTGATGACGCCCTCGTTGCCGACCTTGGCCATCGCGTCGGCCAGGAACTTGCCGATGTCGGTGTCGCCGTTGGCCGAAATGGTGCCGACCTGAGCGATCTCTTCGGAGCCGCCGACCTTTTTGGCGCGCTTCTTCAGGTCTTCGACGATGGCGACAACCGCCTTGTCGACGCCGCGGCGGAGGTCCATCGGGTTGCGGCCCGAGGAAACCGCCTTCATGCCCTCGCGCACGATCGCTTGCGCGAGCACGGTGGCGGTGGTGGTGCCGTCGCCGGCTTCGTCGTTGGTCTTCGAGGCGACTTCACGAATGAGCTGCGCGCCCATGTTCATGAACTTATCTTCGAGCTCGATTTCCTTGGCGACGGTGACGCCGTCCTTGGTGGTGCGCGGGGCGCCGAACGACTTTTCGATGACGACGTTGCGGCCCTTGGGGCCGAGCGTGACCTTCACCGCGTTGGCGAGGATGTCGACGCCGGCGAGCATGCGCTCGCGTGCGTCGGAGCCGAAATTGACGACTTTAGCAGCCATGTTGAACTAACCTTTTTGAACTGAATGGATGATGCGAAGCGAACTGCAGGCGCTTAGGCCGCGTCCTTCTTCTTCGCCTTCTTCTCTTCGATGACGCCGAGGATGTCCGACTCCTTCATGATGAGGAGCTCGTCGCCGTCGACCTTCACTTCGGTGCCCGACCACTTGCCGAACAGGATGCGGTCGCCGACCTTCACGTCGAGTTCGACGCGCTCGCCGTCTTCGTCGCGCGTGCCGGGGCCGACAGCGACGACTTCGCCTTCTTGCGGCTTCTCTTGGGCCGTTTCCGGGATGATGATCCCGCCGCGGGTCTTTTCTTCTTCCTTCACGCGCTTCACCAGCACGCGATCGTGCAGCGGACGAAAGCTAGCCACTGGCCTACTCCTCTGGGTTGTGGTTCGGACGTTCTGAAATCGAGAACCGGCGTTGGCACTCGCCGCGGCCGGTTGCTAACGGCGGTCAGATAGGGGGCGAAAAGGCCAGGGTCAACAGGGGTGTGACGACCCGGCGCAAAGAAAAAGGGCGGCTCTCGCGAGCCGCCCTTCGCCCAGTCGATACCCTTGGGTCAATAGTACATCAGGGCGTCCAGGATGAGCCCGGTCGAGATCGCAATCAGAAGAATGTCGCGGTCCACCATGATGTAGCGGCAGCCGTATGGGGCCGGCGGCAGCCGGTAATAGAGGTCGTACGGGACCGGATCCCAATAGAGGTCGTACGGCAGCACGTAGCCGACCGCGTAGCCGCGGTAGGGGCGCCGCCAGCCGTTGTAGGACCACCAGTAATAGTTGTGGCCGTAGAAGCCGCTCAAGATCGAGGCGTAGCCGTAGTCGAAATAATAACCGCGCCGGACCGAGCGCCAGTCGCTGTAGCGCGGGTGGTCGAAATCGCGGTGGCCATGGCGCCAACGGTCGTAGCGGTGATCGTCGCGACGCCCGTCGCCCCAATCGCCGCGGCCGCCGGAGGTGTTCCAGCCGCGTCCGCCGCGCCCGTCATGATCGCGGTCACCGCGTCCGCGGCCATCATTGTTCCAGTCGCCGCCACGTCCGCCCTGATCGTCGCCGCCGCGTCCGCGGCCGTCGTTGTTCCAGTCGCCGCCACGTCCGCCGTGATCGTCGCCGCCGCGTCCGCGGCCGCCATTGTTCCAGTCGCCACGTCCGCGGCCGTCGGCGCCATCGCCGCCGCGTCCGCGGCCGTCATTGTTCCAGTCGCCACGACCGCGGCCGTCGTTGCCGTCGCGTCCGCCTTGACCTTGCCAGCCGAGGAGGCGGCCATCGCCGCGTCCGCGCGCGCCGTTGTCGCCGTCATCGCGACCGCGTCCGCGACCGCGACCGCCCAAATCACCTTGGCCGGCGCCGAATACGCCGCCGTCATTGCCACCACGCCCGCGCCCTTGCTGCTGCGGTGGTTGTTGTTGTGGAGGCGGCGCCGCCTGTTGTTGCTGCTGTCCGCCGTCGCGCGGACGGCGCCATTGCTGGCCGCCGCCATCGCCGCCGTCGCGTCGTCCACCGCCGCCATCGCCGCGGCGGCCGCCATGATCTCCGCGGTCTCCGCCGCGATCTCCGCCGCGGTCACCGCCACGTTCGTGGCCGCCGCGGTCTCCGCGCTGGGCATAGGCGGCAGGCGCCATAAATGCCGTAGCGCTCAGCGCGGCAACGGCCGCAATGAGGGCTTTTTTCATGTTCCAGAGGCTCCCTGTGCACCCTTCCGGGCGCACCCTCGCGTCCCAAACATCGGCTGGCCTGCCTGAACCGAAGCTGAATGAATTGAGCGGCGCGGCCGGCGCCTAGCGGGGCAGCAGGCCGTACAAGAAGAGGTTCACGCCGGCGCGGACGTATTCGACAATTTCAGCTTCCGTCACGACGTAGCTCTGATCGGCGAGCGAGCGGTACTGGTGACGCCCGCCCATGATCTGCATGAAGATCGAGGCGGCGACCTCCGGCTCCTTGATGTCCGGTGCGCATTTCTTGAGATGGGCCGCGACCGTGGTGCGGACCTTGTCGGCGCCTGAAATCAGGTGACGCTGCATGAGTTCCGGAAACTTCCGGCCCTCGGCGACGACGATGCGGAAGAGGGCGAGGTTTTCGCGGGTGACAACTGTGCGCAGATATTGTTCGCCGAGCTTTTGCAGGCCCTGCTCCAGAGGCAGGCCATCCACGCATTGTGGAATGATTTCACGGGTGAAGCGCTCGTTCTGGTCCTGGATGACCGCCAGAAAGAGGCCCTCCTTGTTCCCGAACTGGGCGTAAAGCGTCGCAAGCGATCCGCCTGCCCGGCGAACCACGTCATTGACGGATGCAGCCTCATAGCCCTGTTCAAGAAACACCTCGCGCGCGGCGCTCAGAAACGCCTGCCGGCGGGCGACGCCGCGGTCGAGTTGACGGTGATCTTCTGTCTGGCTCAGCGAGAAAGCCCTCCACCCGAAGTGTTATCGCAGCTACGCGACGATACGCCGGTTGAATTACGGCGCAAGCCCGCCTTGATGGAGAGGTAACCGCCGCTACATATGATGCGGGTGGATTGAGTTTTCAGATTAGAATTTAGCGTCACTATGCCGGACGGCAGCGGATTTCGGCTCGGGGCCGCCCGGGCGCGGGCAACAATGGATGCTCTGGTGACCACGCTCGGCAAGCGCGGTTTGGCTTTGGCTGCGGCGGGTGTCGTGCTCGTGCTCGCGGCCATTTGGGGCGTGAATTATTTCACCGTCGGCCGTTTCCTGGTCAGCACCGAAAACGCCTACGTGCGCGCCGACATCTCGCTCATCTCCGCAAAAGTCGAAGGCTACGTGCGCGCCGTGCCGGTGGCGGAAAACACCATCGTTCACGCTGGCGATATTCTGGCCGAGATCGATCCGGCCGATTACCAGGCGCGCGTCGCGTCCGCACAGGCCGCGCTGGCGCAAGCCGAAGGCGCGCTCTCGCAGCAGCAGGCTCAGCGTGCGTGGGCGCAATCGGAAGTCGCACGCTATCGTCCGCTCGCCCAGCGCGGGCTCTTGTCGCCGGCGCGCATGCAGCAGGTCGAGATCGAAGCGCGGCAAGCGGGCGGCGGGTTGGCCGCTGCGAGCGGCGCCGTGCAGGTCGCGCGCGCACAGCTGGCGGCGGCGCAACTCGATCTCGAGCGCACGGTCGTCCGCGCGCCGATCGACGGCGTCGTCGGCGACCGCCAGGTCCAACTCGGTCAGCTCGTCCGCGCCGGTTCGCCGCTCATGTCGGTGGTGCCGGTGCAGCAGGTTTATGTGGTCGCCAATTTCAAGGAGACCCAGATCGAGGACTTCAGGCCCGGCCAGCGCGTGACCGTCCGCGCCGACATCGCACACAATTTGCGACTCCGCGGCGTGGTTGAATCGATCGCGCCGGCAAGCGGCACTGAGTTCTCGATCATTCCCACCGACACCGCGACCGGCAACTTCACCAAGATCGTGCAGCGCGTGCCGGTGCGCATTCACCTCGACCCGAACCAGGAAGGGCTGACGCTGCTGCGTCCGGGGCTCTCCGCCACGGTCACGGTGGACACGCGCGAATGACCACCGCCGCCGCTCCCGGCGCGCCGACCGACACACCGCCGCTGCATATCTGGATCGGCTTCATCGCCATGGTGGTGGGCCAGTTCATGGCCATCCTCGACATTCAGATCGTGGCCAGCGCCATCGGCTCGATCCAGGCCGGCGTTTCGGCCAGCCGCGATGAGATCTCCTGGGTGCAGACCGCCTATCTGATCGCGGAAGTGATCGGCATTCCGCTGTCGGGTTTCCTCGGCCGTGCGCTCGGCACACGGCTGCTGTTTTGCATCTCGGCGATTGCGTTCTCTTTTTCGAGTTTGCTCTGCGCTTTCTCGTGGGACATCGGCTCGCTGATCGTTTTCCGCGCGCTGCAGGGCTTTTCCGGCGCGGCGATGATCCCGACGGTGATGGCGACGCTTTATCTCGTCTTCCCGCAGCGGCTGCAGCCGATGACGGGCGCGATGATGGGCATGGTGATCACGCTCGCCCCGTCGCTCGGGCCGACCATCGGCGGCTACGTCGCTGAAGTGCTTGGCTGGCGGGCGCTCTTCTGGGTGAACGTGGTCCCGGGGGTGCTGATCACGGTGGTGATCTGGAACACGATGTCTTCGCTCGGCAAGCCGGACTTCAGCCTGCTGAAGAAGGTCGACGCGATCGGTCTGATCGGTCTGGCGCTCATGTTGGGTGCGGCGGAATATACGCTGGAAGAGGGGCCCGCGAACGAGTGGTTCGCCTCCTCGGAAATCTGGCTCTACACGCTGATCTCGGCGGTTGGCGCGGTCATTTTCTTCTGGCGCACATTCAGCGCCGAGACGCCGATCGTCGATCTGAGGCCGTTCAAGACTCCGACCTTCGCGGTCGGCGCGAGCCTTGGCTTCATCCTGGGGCTTGGCCTCTTCAGCTCGGTTTTTCTGACGCCGCTCTTCCTCGGCACCGTGCGCGGCTACAGTGCGCTGCAGATCGGCCACACGATGTTCGTGCAGGGCGTCACCATGTTTTTGACCGCGCCGATTATCGGTCGCTTCGGCCGCACCCTGCGCGATACGCGCTGGTTCGGCATGCTGGGGTTCTTGCTGGTCGCGCTCAGCTGCTGGGATCAGGCGCACCTGACCGCGGAAGCGGGCTTTTACGAAATGATGTGGCCGCAGATGATCCGCGCGGTCGGCTTGATGATGACCTTCAATTCGGTGATGCAGCCGGCGCTGCAATCGCTGCCGCCACAGCAGGTGCATGCGGGCGCGGGGCTCTTCAACACCTTCCGTAATCTGGGCGGCGCGTTCGGCATCGCAAGCCTGGCGACGGTGCAGGCGCATTCGTTCGCACTGCATCGCCAGGAGCTCTATTCGGCGGCCAATCCCTCGAACCCGCACGTGCAGGGGATGATCCAGGGCATGCAGGCCTATCTGGCGCAGACCGGCGCCGTGGATCCAGAGAAGCAGGCGCTGATGCGCTATGCCGCGCTGCTGGACCGCGAGGCGCTGGTGATGACCTTCAACGACCAGTTCCTGTTTCTGGCGGTGGTGATCGGGCTGTCGTCACTGGCGATGCTGGCGCTAAAGCCGCGCGAACGCCCGATGCAGGCGCAGACGCAAGCCGCGATGGCGGAAGCGCACTGACGGCGGTCAGGCCGTCAGCGCGTCCTTGATCGAGTCCAGCGTTTCGGGCGCCAGCGGGGCGGTCTTGGAGCTGATGCTCTCCACCAGCGCGCCGTCCTTGCCGATCAGGTACTTGTGGAAGTTCCAGCGCGGCAGCGCGCTTTCGCCCAGCTCATCGGCGATCCATTGGTAGAACGGATGGCGCCGTTCGGACGACACGATGTCGACCTTCGCCGTCATCGGGAAGGTGACGTGATAGGAGGTGTCGCAGAACTCGCGGATCTCTTTTTCGGAGCCGGGCTCCTGGTGGCCGAAATCGTTGCAGGGGACGCCCAGGATGACGAGGCCCTTGCCGGCCTTGGCTTCGTAGAGCGCCTCCAGGTCGCGATATTGCGGCGTGAGGCCACAGGCGCTGGCGACGTTGACCACGAGGACGGCTTTGCCGGCGTAGTCGCTGAGCTTGATCTCGCCCGGTTCGCCGAGCTTCTGGAACGAGAAATCGTGTGCGGTGGTCATGGTGTCCAAGCTTCGTGCCGGGCCGCTTTCTGGCTGGCGGCGGGCGGTTTAGACCCGGAAGCGCCGGGTAGCAATGATATGGCCTTGTCGCGCGAGCAGTGGTAGGCAGCGGCCATGCGTTGCATATCGGCAGCCCTCCGAATTCGCCGCCCGGCCCGCGCGTGAGCTAATGCTCCGCGGGACCGGGACGTTCTGCTACACACCAACACAAAGACTTGATCGGAGAGAGACCCGTGGCTGATGCGCCGTCTGGTCGCGACTACCGCGAAACCTTGTTCCTGCCCGACACGCCATTCCCGATGAAGGCGGGCTTGCCGCAACGCGAGCCGGAGCGGATCGAATATTGGAAGCAGATCGGGCTCTATGCGTTGCTGCGCAAAGACGCCGCGGTGCGGCCGAAGTTTCCGCTGCACGACGGGCCTCCCTACGCCAACGGCGCCATCCATATCGGGCACGCCGAAAACAAGATCCTGAAAGATCTTGTCGTCCGCACCAAGCAGATGACCGGCTACGATTGCGACTACGTACCCGGCTGGGACTGTCACGGCCTGCCGATCGAGTGGAAGGTCGAAGAGGATTTCCGCAAGCAGGGGCGCAAGAAGCAGGACGTGCCGGCGGTGGAGTTTCGCCGTGCGTGCCGCGAGTACGCGGACAAGTGGATCCCGCTGCAGAAGGAAGAATTCCAGCGCCTCGGCATCGAAGGCGATTGGGACAATTACTATTCGACGATGAGCTTTGCGGCTGAGGCGGCAATCGCGAATGAGTTTCTGCGCGTGGTGCGCTCGGGGCTGGTCTATCGGGGCTCGAAGCCGGTGATGTGGAGCCCGGTCGAGCGCACGTCGCTGGCGGAAGCTGAGGTCGAGTATCAGGATAAGACCAGCCCGACGATCTGGGTGAAGTTTCCGATTGCCTCGGTGCAGCTGAATAGCAGCTTCACGCTCGATGTGAGCGAGCCGCTTGGCGACACGTCATCCGGCCTCGGTCACGGCGTCAGCGTCGTCATCTGGACGACGACGCCTTGGACCATCCCCGGTAACCGCGCGATCTCGTTTTCGCCGTCGATCAGTTACGGCGTCTACGAAGTTGAGAGCATCGAGCAAGGCTTGGCGTTCGAGCCGTGGGTGAAGCCGGGCGACAAACTAGCGCTCGCCGACAAGCTCGCCGAAGACGTGATGAAAAATGCGAAGGCCGCGTCGTGGAAGCGGCTGGAGGATTTCGATCCGGCCGGCTTCACTTGCGCGCACCCGTTTCGCGGCCAAGGCTACGACTTCGACGTGCCGCTGCTCGCGGGCGATCACGTTACCGACGATGCGGGCACGGGCTTCGTGCACACGGCGCCGGGGCACGGCGCGGATGACTTCAATATCTGGATCGCGACGGGGCATTCGCAGAAGGAAATCCCGTTCACGGTCGACGAGGAAGGACGCTTCACCAAGGAAGCGCCGGGTTTCGAGGGGCTCGAGATCCTGCAGCTTGAGGGCAAGAACGTCGGCAAGGACGGGCCCGCGAACAAAGCGGTGATGGATAAATTGATCGAAGTCGGTGCGCTGCTGGCGCGCGGGCAGTTGAAGCACTCGTATCCGCACTCGTGGCGCTCGCATGCGCCGCTCATCTTCCGCAACACGCCGCAATGGTTCATCGCGCTCGACAAGCCGTACGCCGCCGGCAATGGCCGCACGCTCCGGCAAGTGGCGCTGGATGAAATCGAGCGCGTCGATTGGGGGCAGCGTCGCGTCGCCGACGATCGCGACCAGAACCGCATCAAGGCGATGATCGCCGAGCGGCCGGATTGGCTCGTCTCGCGGCAGCGCAATTGGGGCGTGCCGCTGGCGATTTTCGTATCGAAGGCCGACGGCTCGATCCTGCAAGACGACGAAGTCGATGCGCGCATTGTCGCCGCCATGGAGAAGGGCGGCGCCGACGTGTGGTGGTCGACGCCGGCGCAGGAATTTCTCGGCAATACGTACAAGGCCGACGACTACGAGAAGGTCGAAGACATTTTGGATGTGTGGTTCGACTCCGGCTCGACGCATGCGTTCGTCATGGGCAATCGCGATAAGCCGACGCGCGCTTCGTTCAAAAATCCGGAGTCGGTGCTCTATCTCGAAGGCTCGGACCAGCATCGCGGCTGGTTTCACTCGTCGTTGCTCGAAAGTTGCGCCACGCGCGGGCGCGCGCCGTACGATGAAGTCATCACCTATGGTTTCACGGTCGCCGAAGACGGGCGGAAGATGTCGAAGTCGCTCGGCAACGGCATCGAACCGCAGGAGCTGGAGAAGCAATACGGCATCGAGCCGTTCCGGCTGCTGATCGCGTCGGCGGATTATCGCGACGAACTGCGTTTGGGGAAGACGATCCTGACGCAGGCGACCGAGATGTATCGCAAGCTGCGCAACACCTTGCGCTTCTTGTTGGGCAATCTCGCGGGTTTCGAGAAAGCGGAGCGCCTGGAGCCGTCGGCAGATTGGCCTTTGCTGGAACGCTGGCTGCTGCATCGCCTGAGTGAACTCGATGAGACGGTGCGCAAGGGCTACGAGACCTACCAGTTCCGCGATGCGCTGACGGCGGTCGTGGAGTTCTGCAACGTCGATCTCTCCGCGCTCTATCTCGATGTCCGCAAGGACACGCTCTATTGCGACGCGCCGTCGAGCCTGCGCCGCCGCGCCTGCCGCACGGCGCTGGACGAAGTGTTCTCGCGGCTGACAGCGTGGCTCGCCCCGATCCTGCCGTTCACCACGGAAGAAGCCTGGCTGACGCGCTTTCCGGACGCGGTGTCGGTGCACCTGCGCCAGTTTCCCGAAACGCCGCGCGAGTGGCGCGTGGAAGCGATCGCGGTGGAGATGGAGCATCTGCGCCGCGTGCGCAGCGTCGTCACCGGCGCGCTTGAAGTCGAGCGGCGCGAGAAGCGCATCGGCTCAAGCCTGGAAGCCGCGCCGGTGGTGTGGATCGCGGATCACAAGCTTTTGGGGCCGGTGAAGGCGATCGACTTCGCCGAATTCTGCATCACCAGCGGCATCGCCGTGGAAGCGGGCGAAGGCCCCGCGGATGCGTTCCGCTTGGACGATGTGCCTGGCGTGTGGGTGAAGGTTGCGCCCGCGGGCGGCGTGAAGTGCGCGCGTTCGTGGAAGTATTTCGATCCGGCGACGGCGAAGGCCGGCTATCCCGATATTACGCCGCGCGACGCGGAAGCGGTGGTGGCTTGGGACAGGGCGCACGGAAGGTAGCTAGCTCTCGCTTCGCGCGACTATTTCCGACGCTTCCCGGCCGGATGCCCCGCGCAAGCGGGGCGGAGAGCCGGGACCCATCGTTGCAGCAAACGCGAGCACGTCCTGAGCTTGCCTCTCAAATGGGTCCCGGATCGCACCCCGGCTTTCGCCGGGGCTGCGTCCGGGAAGCGTGGTGAGTTTGGAGTCTTAGTTGCCTATCGCACTAAAGCACTGCGCCGGCCCAGCCAGCCCGTGTCTTGCCAAGCAATACGCATCCTCATTCGCATCATGCGCGACGCTGGCGCATTGGCGATACTGCAATTGCGCCAGTTCCAGGCAGTCGCTGGTGCGGCGGTCGTCGATGAGTTCGCTGACGCGTGCGCTTTCTTGTGGCGTGGCGCTGACGATGTAGAGCGCAGCCAGCGTCAGCATGCGGTCGATCGTGGCGGGCGCGGCTTCCCGCCGGGTCTGCATCGGCACGGCGTTGGAGCCGCGGCCGTCGAGCTCGTCCCAGAAGCGGCGGCCGCCGAAGCCGTCGGCGGTGGCGAGCGGCTGGCTCGCCATCACGCCAATATGGAGACGCGACGCGACCTGCGCCTGCAGCTCCCAGCGCTCCCGCGCGAGCTGGCGGAATCGGGTGGTGCGGTCTTCGCGCGATTCCGCGGCGAACACCCAAGTCGACGCGTTCAGCGTGTCGCCGAGCTGATCGATGCGCGCCGCGGCCTCCCCCAAGCGCGCGCCGTCGCCGGCGTTGGCGTTCAAGATGAGCTGGATCGCTTCGGCGGCGCCGGGCGGACGGCGGCGCGCGTAGGTGACGTCGCGCCGCAATTGGCGCAGCACGGCCGCGCGCCCGGCCGCATGCACGCGCGCGCGCACGCCGCCGACGAAGGCGGGCGATTGCGCGGCCGTCAATGCGCCGTAGGCCATCCAGCCGCGCGTCAGCCGCACCGGATCGTGGCGCGCGGCGCGTTCGAGCGCGAGCGTCAGCGCTTGGGGACTGTCGATGTCGGCGTCGAGGACGCCGCTGATGTCGCCCTGGAAAAGGCCGTAGGCCTCGACCGCAGAGAAGAGCGGCTCGCGCGGCTGCTGCGCGGTCGCCGCCGTGGCGAAGAGGAGGCTCGCGAGAAAGACGAACACGCGCATGGCGCACACCATGGGGGAGAGCGGCCCAGGCTTCCAGCCGGGACAAGTCTCGTGGCGGTCATGGCCCGCCTTGCTTGGGCCGCAGCGCCCCGCCATAAGCCCGCCCATGCTCCGATACGGCCTCATCCTGGCGGCGGCGGTCTTCATCGCCGACCAGATCGCCAAATTCTACGTCCTCAACACGCTGGGATTCAGTCCTCCGGGCTGCCTCAGCGGGAATTACGGCTGCGGTTTTGTCGAGATCAGCGGAATTTTCGACCTCCGCATGGTCTGGAACCGGGGGTTCAGCTTCGGCCTCGGCCGCGCCGAAAACGACCTTGGGCGCTGGGCGCTGGTGGTCATGCAGCTCGGCATCTCGGGCGTGTTCTTCTGGTGGTTGCGCACTGCGCCGCGGCGGCTGACGGCTACGGCGCTGGGCCTGGTCATCGGCGGAGCACTGGGAAACGTCATCGACCGCATTCGTTTCGGGGCCGTTGCGGACTTTTTCGACTTCTCGGGCATCGGGTTTTTCCCCTGGGTGTTCAATGTCGCCGACGCCGGCATCACGGTCGGGGCCATTCTTTTGGCCGTGGACATGATCTTTCTGTCCGAGACCGAGCCGGGCAAAGGCAGTTCCTGGAGCCAGTTCAAGGCGCGGCTTTCGGGGGCGGGCTCGAAGTCCGACCCCCCGGACCCAGGCGGCGGGGGCTGAGTTTCAGTGCTTTCCCCGCCCGGACTCGCCCCATAACGGTCATGTTCCGGGCCGATGCGTCCAAGCTGGCAGTGCGGCTTGGCGGGGACCTACTGGCTCAGCTAGAAGTGCCACCAATAGATTTGAGGGGAGCGGGCGTCCGATGACGAAACCGATTGTGCTGGTAGCGATTATGGCGGCTGCAGCGGCGACCACCGGCTGCTCGAGCCTGTCGCGCGCGGTCGGCGCCCAGAAAGTCTCGCCCGATGAATTCCGCGTTGTGACGCGCGCGCCGCTGACGCTGCCGCCGGACTACAGCTTGCGTCCGCCGCGTCCGGGCGAGCCGCGTCCGCAAGAACTGGAGCCGGATGCGGAAGCGCGCGCGGCGCTGTTCGGCTCCGACGTGGCGCAGCAGGCGAGCCAGGGCGAGCGTTCGCTGGTCACCGCCGCCGGCGCGCAATCGGTCGATCCCGATATTCGCGACACCATCGATTTCGAAAGCCAGGGCGTCGTGCGCCGCAACGAAGGCTTCGTCGATCGTCTGCTCTCCTTCCGCGGCGCCGATGCCGACGCTGCCGCGCCGCTCGATGCGGCGGCGGAAGAGCGCCGCCTGGCCGAACAGGAATCCATCCGCCGCGCCACCGGCGGCGGGCGCGTCACCATCGAGCGTGACCGCGGCGGCTTCAAGCTGCCCGGGACCTGAGCGCTCTCATGCTGATGATGAAACGCGCGGCGGCTGTTCTGGTCGCCGCGTTTTTCGTGCTGGCGGTGCGCGGCGCCGAAGCACGCGAGATGCCGCGTCCGGAGACGTTCACGCTCAGGAACGGCATGCAGGTGGTGGTGATCACCGACCGGCGCGCGCCGGTGGTGACGCACATGGTGTGGTACCGGGTCGGCGCCGGCGACGATCCGCCGGGCAATTCCGGCATTGCGCACTTCTTCGAGCACCTGATGTTCAAAGGCACTCGCACGATTGCGCCGGGCGAATTCTCGCGCACTGTGGCGCGCAACGGCGGCGTCGATAACGCGTTCACCTCCTGGGATTACACGGCCTATTACGAGCGAATCGCGCGCGACCGGCTTGAACTGGTGATGCGCATGGAAGCCGATCGCATGCGGGGTCTGCGCATGCTGCCGGAAGACATCACCTCGGAGCGCGAAGTGATCGTCGAAGAGCGACGCCAGCGGACGGACAATTCGCCGGGTGCGGTGCTGGGCGAGCGCATGCGCGCGATGCTGTGGCCGCATTCGCCGTACGGCACGCCGGTGATCGGCTGGCTGCACGAGATCCATGGACTGGATCAGCCGGCGCTGGGCGCGTTCTATCGCACCTATTATGCGCCTAATAACGCGATCCTGGTGGTCGCCGGCGACGTCAACGCCGCAGAGTTGCGCCCGCTCGCGGAACGCATTTACGGCCGCATTCAGCCGACGCGGAATCTGCCCGCGCGCAGCTGGGTCACCGATCCGCCGCCGCGCGGACCGATGCGGGTGTCTCATACGGACGAGAAAGTGCGTCAGCCATCGATCACGCGGCTCTATCCGGCGATCAGCTACACCACCGGCGAAGGGCGCCAGGCGCACGCGCTTGACGTGTCGATCGAAATCCTCGGCGGCTCGGAGACAAGCCGGCTCTATCGCGAACTGGTGGAGACCCGCCATCTCGCGGTGAGCGCAGGCGCGAGTTCCGACACCTCCGGCCGGGCGGGCGGCAGCGTATCCGTGTTCGCGACGCCGGCGGACGGCGTCTCACTGGAGACGTTGGAAGCGGCGATGGACGAAATTATCGCGACGTATCTGCGCGATGGGCCGACCGACGCCGAGTTGGCGCGGGCCAAGTCCTCGCTCGCGGCGGCGGCGATCTATGCGCGCGACAGCCAGGAGAGCTTGGCGAATATCTACGGTTCGTCGCTGGCCGAGGGCGAGACGCTGGAGCAGATCGTGACTTGGCCGGATGAGATCGAGCGGGTGAGTAGAGACGAGGTCTTGGCGATCACGCGGACGACGCTGGACATCAACAGCTCGGTGACCGGACTGCTGTTGCCGCCGACGGGAGGCGCGCAATGATCGGCTCCATCCTGCGTCACGTCCTTTCCCGTGAGGGAAAGGTGGCTCGCGCGCAGCGCGAGACGGAAAGGGCGAAGTCCCAAGATCCAGTGTTTGCGGCTTCGCCCTCTCAGTCGCCACGCTTGCGCGTGACGACAGCTCTTCCTCACGGGAGAGCACGCACGCTTGCACTGGCGGTGCTGGGGTTGCTTACGGTTGCGCCGTTCGAGCAAGCTTTCGCCCAACCTCGCGTCACCGAAACCTCCGCGTCCCGCCACGGCGTGCCCGTGACGGAGATCGTGTCTCCCGGCGGCATCCATGCCTGGCTGGTCTCCGATTCCACTGTGCCGATCATCACGCTGCGCGCCTATTGGGACGGCGGCTCGGCGATCGAGCCGGCGAACGCTGTCGGCGTCACCAGCGTGATGGCCGACATGCTGACCGAAGGCGCCGGGCAGTACGACGCCAACGCGTTCAAGGAGCGGCTTGAAGACCTGAACATGTCGCTGGGCTTCGGCGCCGGCTGGGACGGCGTCGGCATGAGCCTGACCACCTTGTCGGAGCATCGTGACGAGGCGTTCGAAATGGCGCGGCTTTCGCTGATGCAGCCGCGCTTCGATGCAGCGCCGCTGGAGCGGATCAAGCGCCAGATGCTGGTCGGCTTGCGCACGCGCGAGACCAATCCGTCCTATATCGCTAATCTGGCGCTGGACCGGGCGCTTTATCCGAACCACCCGTACGCGCGGCGCATGGAGCGGCCCAATCTCGATCAGATCACGCGTGCGTCGATCGAAGAACGCCGCGCCGCGCTGCTTAACCGCGCGACGCTGCAGATCACCATCGTCGGCGATATCGATGCGGCGACGGCGGGGCGTGTGCTCGACTCCACGTTCGGCGCGCTGCCACAAGGCGCGCGGCTGCCCGAGCCGGCGGATGCGGTGCTGTCACCGGCGACGCCGCTGATCGTGCGCACGCTGCCGCAGCCGCAGAGCGTGGTGCTGTTCGCGGCGCCTGGGATCCAGGACGAGGACCCGGATTGGATTCCGCTGGCGGTGGCCAATTACATTCTGGGCGGCGGCGGGTTCTCGTCGCGGCTGATGGATCAGGTCCGCGAGGAGCGGGGGCTCGTTTACGGCATCGGCACCGGGCCCTCCGTGCGCGATCATTCCGCGCTCATCCGCGGCTCGGCGCAGACCGAGAACGGCGATGTGCGTGAGGCGATCGAAGTGACTCGCGCCGAGATCGGGCGCTTGTACCGCGACGGCGCGACGCAGGCGGAAGTGAACGACGCCATCACTTACCTCACCGGCTCGTTTGCCCTGAGCCTCTCGAGCGATCAGGACATCGCCAGCGTTCTGCACAGCTACCAGACCGCCGGCCGGCCGATCGATTACGTCAACCGGCGCAACGATCTCATCCGCGCAGTGACGCTTGAGCAGGTGAATGCGGTGATCCGGCGGCTCTTCAATCCGGACGCGTTCACGTTTGTGGTGGTGGGCCAGCCGGAAGGGCTGGAGGCAACGCCGACTACGCCTACTCCCTAGAAGCGCAAAACAGTGATTCCGGGGGGCGCGGAGCGGCTCCCGGAGTCCAGGAGCCACATCCTGCGTCTTCGACCCCCAGGATCCCGGTCGCCCTCCAGGTGCCCAGGATGACTGAAGCAAGTAGCTGACGCTGCGTGCAGTGGACAGTGCGTGCGCTGGTGCTAAGCGTTCCTCATAAGAGGAAACGCGATGGCCGATCTGGAAACATTCCGCGCGGAAACGCGCGCGTGGCTGGAAGAGAATTGTCCGGCGTCCATGCGCACGCCGATGGCGGGCGAGGACGACGCGGTCTGGGGCGGGCGCAATTTCAAGTTCGCCAACCCCGACGCGAAGCTTTGGCTCGATCGCATGGCCGCGCGCGGCTGGACCGCGCCGATGTGGCCGAAGGAATATGGCGGCGGCGGTCTCACCAATGATGAGAACCGGGTGCTGCAGAGCGAGATGAAGCGCATCAATGCGCGGCCGCCGCTCTTCTCATTCGGGCTGTGGATGCTGGGGCCGGTGCTGCTCGAATACGCCAACGAAGAGCAGAAAAAGGAGCATTTGCCGAAGATCGTGCGCGGTGAAATTCGCTGGTGCCAGGGCTATTCCGAGCCGGGCGCAGGGTCCGATCTCGCGGGGCTGATGACCAAGTGCGAGGACAAGGGCGATCATTGGCTGATCAACGGCCAGAAGATCTGGACCTCGTACGCCAACCACGCCGACTGGTGCTTCTGCCTGGTGCGCACCGACACCAGCGTGAAGCACGAAGGCATTTCCTTCGTGCTGATCGACATGACGACCAAGGGCGTCGAAACCAAGCCGATCAAGCTCATCTCCGGTTCGTCGCCGTTCTGCGAGACGTTCTTCACCGACGTGAAGATCCCGAAGGGGAATATGGTCGGCAAACTCAATGGCGGGTGGGAAATCGCCAAGCGGTTGTTGCAGTACGAGCGCACCAACATTTCCGGCTTCGGATCGAACACCCGCGTCGATGTCGTCGATCTGGCCAAGCAGCATGTGGGGCTGGAAGACGGCAAGGTTGCCGACGCCGATCTGCGCGCGCGGATCGCGGCGCACAAGATGACTGAGCGGGCTTACGCTTTGTCGGTGCAGCGGGCGCAGGAAGAGGCGAAGGCGGGCGCGAACGTGAGCCACATGGCGTCCATGTTCAAAGTCGCCGGCGCGACGCTCAATATCGACCGCTGTGAACTGATGGTGGAAGCCGCGGGCAATCGCGGGCTGGGCTGGAGCGGTGAGGGCTTTGCGCCGGAAGACCTCGCAGTGACGCGCGGCTGGCTGCGCTCGAAGGGCAATTCGATCGAAGGCGGCACCACCGAAGTGAATCTGAACGTCGTCGCCAAGCGCGTGCTTGGACTGAGAGACACGCAATGACTTTTACGTTGAACGACGAACAGCGCCTGCTGAAGGATTCCGCGCGCGATTTCATTCGCGAACAGGCGCCGGTGTCGCGTCTGCGCAAGGCGCGCGATGCGAAGGCCAATGGCCGCGATCCGGATTTGTGGCGCGAAATGGCGGCGATGGGCTGGGCCGGCATTCTCGTGCCGGAAGAGTTCGGCGGCGCAGGGCTTGGCTATGTGGGGCTGGGCGTGGTGCTGGAAGAGACGGGGCGGACACTCGCGGCGTCGCCGCTGCTCTCGACCGCGATGATCGGCGCCAGCGCGCTGATGCTGGGCGGCTCGGACGCGCAGAAGCAGGAATGGCTGCCGAAGATCGCGGCGGGCGAAGTGACGTTCGCGCTGGCGATCGATGAAGGCGCGCACCATGCGCCGCAAGCAAGCAAGCTGAAGGGCAGCGGCGGCAAGATTTCCGGTGCGAAGAAATATGTCGCGGATGGACATATCGCCGATGTGTTCCTGGTCGGCGCGGCTGACGGTCTCTATCTGGTGCGCGCTGACGCCAAGGGCGTGGCGCGGAAGGAGCTGATCACCGTCGACAGCCGCGGCGCCGCGGACGTTACGTTCGACGGCGCGGAAGCGCAGAAGCTGGGCGACGCGAAGGTGCTGGAGCAGTTGCTCGATCGGGCCCGCATCGGGCTTGCGGCCGAAATGCTGGGTCAAGCGCAGCAGGCGTTTGAGATCACCGGCGACTATCTGAAGACCCGCAAGCAATTCGGTCAGGTGATCGGCGGCTTCCAGGCGCTGCAGCACCGCGCCGCGAAGATGTTCACCGACATGGAGCTGACGCGCTCGTGCGTCTATGCGGCGCTCGATGCGCTGGACCGCGACGCCAAGAACCTCGCTGAATATGCGTCCTTAGCGAAGGCGCGCGCGGGCGAGACGCTGCACCTGGTGTCGAACGAATTGGTTCAGATGCATGGCGGCATCGGTATGACCGACGAGCACGATGCCGGGCTCTATCTGAAGCGCGCGCGCGTGGCGGAAGCGCTCTATGGCGGCGCGAGTTATCACCGCGATCGGTACGCGACGCTGTTGGGGTTCTAGGTCTCGCGACACCATCCGTTATTCCAGACGGCCGGAGGTCTGGAATGACTGAGGGGGTTTAGCTGGGCAGGTGCAGTGTCACGCGCGTGCCGTTGCCGTCTGACTCCAATACAATCCCTGCCCCGATCTGCTGCGCGCGGTAGCGCATGTTCGCTAGTCCGCGTCCGGCGGCGCGGGCGTTCGGGTCAAAGCCCTTGCCGTTGTCCGCCAGCGACAGCTCCACGACGCCCTCGCTGCGCCGCGCCAGCGTGACTTCGATCTTGCTCGGTCTCCCGTGTTTCAGCGCATTGGTGCAGGCTTCCTGCAGGATGCGATAGACCTGCAACGTCTTGTCCGGGCCGAAGTCGGGCGTGGGCCCGACGTCTTCGATGCGCCATAGGAGGGTTGCCCCCGCGGCTTCGCAGCGCGGTTCGATGCGGGCGCGGAAGGCGCCCAGCGCGGTCGCGAGCGTGCCTTCGCCTTGTTCCAGCGAGCCGACGACCAAGCGCAGATCGTCGAGGCTTTCTTCCAGGCCTCGCACCAGCGCCGCGCCGCTCAGCCGGTCGGCGCGGGCTTGCACCATGAGGCCGAGGAGCTGACCGCCGATGCCGTCGTGCATGTCGCGCATGATGCGAGCGCGTTCTTCCAGGAGCAGCGTCGCGCGCTCGCGGCGCTGCAGTTCTTCCAGGCCGGAAAGGATTTCGTTTTCACGTTCGGCGACGAGGGCGTTGAGCTTTTCCGCGGTTGCGGTGGCGGCTTCGAAGACGCTGCGGGCGCGGGCGGCGAGCGAAACCAGGAGCGCGAGCGGGAAGAAGGCAACCGCGGCGCTCAAGAAAACGCCGTAGGTGTGGAAAAAGCGCACCATGGCGATGTCGGCGATGGCCGCAAGCAGCACGAAAATGAAGGCCGAGGCCTCGATCGGCTCGCGCAGGCCGCCGCGCAACGCGTAGGCGATGATGCGCACGAGGCAGAAGGTTATGGCGAGCAGTCCGAGCCAGCCGAGTATGCGGTCGATGTCCTGCAGACCGATCATCTGGTCGGATTGCAGGCGCGACACGATCAGCATCGCGCCAATGACGATGACGATGAGCGCAGCGATACCCACGCGCTGGCGGTCGCGGACGCTCCAGGCGCCGAGGATGACTTCGGTCCAGCCGCGCGTCGCGCGCGGCGGAGCGAAGACGGATGTCCATTCGACGAAGAACCAGACGACGAAGGCGAGCGTCGCCAGGAACGCGACCATGTAGATTTCGGCGTTTGCGAGCGCGCCCCAGGGCGGATCGGTGACCAGCATACCGACATGCTGCAGCGCCCAGGCGGCGGCGAGGCCGGAGAGCGAGAGCAGGAGACCGCGCGCACCCAGCAGCGGCGCCGCGCAGAAGCAGAAAGCGGCGACGAAGGCGCCGATAATGGCGTTGATGAAGGGCAGATCGGAACGCAGCACCCGGAGTGCGAGGAAGGACGGATAGAGGTCGCGATATTCGCCGATATGGAAGGGCCGCAGATGACCGAACCCGATGGCCCGGCCGACGGCGATGTCGACCTGCGCGCCCGCATTTGCGTAGGCGCGCGGGATACGCAGCAGGATCGGACGGCGGCTGAGCGTGGTCTGGCCGCCCGCTTCGCCTTGGCCCGCAATGAGGTCGCCGTCGATGTAGAGGAGTGCGTTATCGTGTGCGCTCGGGATGAGGATCGCCGGATCGGCTAGCGCGGCGTCTTCGGCGGTCAGCGCCGTGCGGAAGAGGAGCGGCGTCCGCGCGCAGCAGGCTTCACCTGGCAGCGGCGTTGGACGAAACGCACTGTCTGGCGCAGCGACGCCGCCTGCATCCGCTATCAGCGCGTGCGCAATCGTACGGCCGGGCACGTTTTCTGCGACTGCGTTGACCGATAACAACGCTGCGGCGAACACGATCTGCAGTGCGATGATGAAGGCCGACAGCACCCATGTGCGTGAGGGCTGCGACGGGGGATGATCGCTCATGCGCCGATGGCGCCGGGGGCGGGACGCGCGCGCATCAATCTTTCAGATTGATAAGGCCGGCCTGCACCGCCTCGAATACGGCTTCGCTGCGGGAGTTGACGGCGAGCTTTCTGTAGATCGATTTCACATGATCGCCGACGGTGTTCGGCGAGATGCCTTGGAGTCGCGCGACTTCCTTGTAGCGGAAGCCCTTGGCGAGATCGGTCAGAACGGCGATCTCCCGTTCGGACAGAACCGGAGCGCCGGCCTGCGCCTGCGGGCGGATACGCGCCAGGATGTGGCTGGCCACCGCCGGGCTTATCGGCGCGCCGCCGTCCAGGACGCTGCGGATGGCGCTCGCCGCCTCGACTGGATCGGCGCCCTTCAGGAGATAACCGTCGGCGCCCGCTTCAATCGCCTGCACCACGCTGCGCGCATCGCCAAACACGGAGATGACGATGATCTTGAACAGCGCTTGGCGGGTGCGCGCTTCACGGATGAGGTCGATGCCGCTGCCGTCGGGCAGGGCGAGGTCAATGAGCAGCACCTCGATCGGCTGCAGGATGAGCGCGCGGCCCGCTGCAAGGCAATCGGCGGCGCCGGCGAGTTCGAGGTCGCTGGCGAGCGAGAGGACGCGTGTCAGTTCTTCGCGCAGGATGGGGTCATCCTCGACGATGGCGACGCGCGCGCGTTTCTCGGACACTTGCTCCTCCCGGCCGCCCCAGCTTAGCCGCTGGCGGCGGCGCTGGGCCAGCGCTTCCGCAATCGCCGGGCCGACAACCCCATAAACGGGGGATTGGTTTGACTGGGCGCGCGCCGCACGCCCTGAGCATGCCTGAATCCCAGCCCTGCCGCATCGTCGTCATCAACCTGGACCGCGACGAGGCGCGCCTCGCACACATCAGCGCCGAACTGGAGCAGGTTGGACTGACGTTCGATCGATTTGCGGCCATCGACGGCGCCGATCTGCCGGGGTGGCTGAAGCACTACCTGGCCAAGGCGCCGGCGACGCTGACGCGAGGCGAGATCGGCTGCTATGCAAGCCACCTTGCCGTGTGTCGCGATGTCGCCGCACGCGATGCGCCGGCGCTTGTGCTTGAAGACGACGTCGCGTTGCCGCCGAATTTGCCGCTGCTGCTGACGCGCCTGCTCGCAGTCTTGCCGCGGGGATGGGACATGGTGCGGCTCTCCTACCCGAGCAAGCGCGCCACTGCGTTGGTGGCGCCGCTCGTGCGCCCGCACGAGTTGGTGCGCTACACGCATGTGCCGACCAGCACGGGCGCGTATTTGCTGAGTCCATCCGGCGCGCGCAAATTTCTCGGTCCGCCGATTGTGCGTGGCAATCCTGTGGATCACGATTTGCGGCGTGTGTGGGCGTGGCGGCTCTCGGCGTTCGGAGTTTCTCCGCCTCCAGTGGTCGCCGACGCATTCGGCACGTCGAGCATCGATGCGGCCGGCGCACGTGCGCAGAACGGCTGGCGGCGGTCGCGGATGCGCTGGCAGCGGCGCCTGGAGAGCGTCGACCGGCTGCGCCAGGGGATGCGCGATTTCGGGGCTGGGCGCTGGTTACTGCTTGAGGCGGCCAATATGGTGGCTGCCCTCTTGCCGCGCGCATGGCGGCAGCGGCTGCACGCAAGGCGCGCCAAACGCAGTCCTGCGCGCGTTCGAGGCCGCTGGGAAACCGCCTGAGCCGCAGCGTAGCGCTTTGCTCGGCCCTCCGACGCCGCTAACCTAGCCGCGTGCTTGGGGGAGTTTGCATGCAACGCTGGTTTTGCGCGGCGATCGTCGGCGCTTGGATGTTCGCGGCGCCGGCAATGGCGCTGGCGCAGACTTTGGCGCCGGGACAGGTGTTCGACGATTGTGATGGCGCCGATTGGTGCCCGCGCATGGTGGTGATGCCCGCTGGTGATTTTCAGATGGGCTCCTCCGACAGCGAGACCGGACGCGACGGCGATGAGGGGCCGCAGCACCGGGTGTGGTTGCGGCCGTTCGCCGTCGGCAAATTCGAAGTCACCTTCGCGCAGTGGGATGCATGTGTCGACGCCGGCGCCTGCGAAGCGCGCGACGACGCCTCCTGGGGGCGCGGCGATCGTCCCGTCATCAACGTGAGCTGGAACGATGCGCAGAACTATGTGCAATGGCTCTCGGCGCGCACCGGTAAGCATTACAGATTGCTGACCGAATCCGAATGGGAATACGCCGCGCGCGCCGGACGAACCACGCCGTTCGCGACCGGTCTTACCATTCGTCCGAATGAAGCAAACTATGCGACGAGCGGATACCGCGAGACGCGCGCCGTCGGATCGTATGCGCCGAATGCGTTCGGTCTCTACGACATGCACGGCAACGTCTCGGAGCTGGTGCAGGATTGCTTTCAGCGCCGCTACTGGCATGCGCCGACGAACGGCGCCGCCATCGAACACGACGCGTGCTATTATCGCATTGCGCGCGGCGGCGCATGGAGCACGCATGTCAGCAACGTGCGTGTCGCAAACCGCATTCGGCTCGCAGGCGTCGCCGCAAGCGCCAGCGTCGGCTTCCGCGTCGCGCGCGACCTCGATTAGCTTTCACTGACAGGATCGGCGCTTTGTCGATGCGCGACGGCGTGTCGTCGACGCTACGCGTCTGCGAATACATTCGGCCAAACGACAGGCGCACGCAGCCGAGATTGTGGGATCGTGGCAACACCGTGTGGCCGCTCACGCGGGCGTGAACCCGTTGTGCCGCATTCGGCATGAAGCGTGCGGAGCGCGCGCAAGACCCTGCCGAAACGCGGCGACACAATGGCGAGAGCGGTGAGGACGCGTGCGTAGGGGAAATACGCCGCCGCCGGCCAAGGCTTCGAACCCCGTTGGTTCGGCGCTTCGCGTCCTCACTGCCTTAGCTCTTTCTGCACGCCGCAGACACGGAGGGGGAATTTCCGAAATGACAAAGAAGACCAATAAGACCGCGGATTCGCGCAAGTCGCTGTTGACGGGCGCCTCGGTGATCGCCGCCGCCGCGGCCGCCTTCGCCGGGACGCCCGCGATGGCGCAAGACAGCGCCGACGAAGAAGAAGCGATTGTCGTCACCGGCACGCGTCTGCAACGTCAAGACTTCGAAGCGATCAGCCCCGTCACCACGGTTGGCGCTGAGCAACTCGAACTGACCGCGACGCTGACCACGGAATCGCTGCTGAACGAACTGCCGCAGATCGTGCCGGGCAATACGCGCACGTCGAACAATGCGGGCGGCGAAGACTTCGCCACCGTCGACCTCCGCGGCCTCGGCCCGAACCGCACGCTGGTTCTCGTCAACGGTCAACGCGTCCCGGCGTCGTCGACGACCGGCGTCGTCGACTTGAACACGATCCCGGCCTCGCTGATCTCGCGGATCGAAGTTGTGACCGGCGGCGCCTCGGCCGTGTACGGTTCGGACGCCATCTCGGGCGTCATCAATTTCATCCTGAAGGACGACTACGAAGGCGCCGAAACGACGCTGACGTACGGCGCGGAGATGGAGACCGGCAACGCCGCTCAGTTCGAGTGGAACGCGCTCCTGGGCGGCAACTTCGCCGACGGCCGCGGCAACCTGACGGTCTACGGCGCCTACTTCAACCGCAACAAGGTGAGCCAGGCTGAATACGACTGGTCGCGCGTTTCGGGCGCCATCGGCTATACCGGACCGGGCCAGTACAACGTCTATGACACGTCGGCAGAGTGGAACGCGGACAATCCTGTGAACGTCCTCTCGGGCGGTTCGGGCACGCCGGCCTGGGGCTGGATCACGAACAACCCGGCCAACCCGTTCTCGGGCCTGGCGGCGGCGTTGCCTGGCCAATTTGCGGCTGCCAACACCGACTGTAACCCGGGCACGGCAGGTGTCGCGGTCAACGGCGGCGACCTGTCGTTTAACGATGCGGGCCAGCTGACGCCGCGGTTTGTCGCTGCAGGCTGCCGCGTGCCGGATCGCGCTGCGGGTTCTTCGCGCTACAACTTTGCGCCGGACAACTACATCATCACGCCGGCGGAACGCGCGAATATCTCGATCAACGGACACTACGACATCACCGACGACCTTCGCCTGAACATCATGGCGAACTTCGCCGACAGCCGTACGGAAGTGCAGCTGGCGCCGACGCCGGCGACGGGCCTGCGCGTCACGCTCACTCCGGCCATGCGCACCCTGATCCAAACCAACGCGCCGGATCTGTGGACCGCGCTGCAAACGCGTCCGACGGGCGGCCCGACGGTTGGTCCGTACCAGCCGTTCACCATCGACCGGCGCATGAACGAAGTCGGCACCCGCAACGGCCTCTTCGAAAACGAATCCTACTACTTCCTCGCGTCCTTGCAGGGATCGCTGGGCGAGAACTGGGATTGGGAACTTGCCGGCTCTTACGGGCAGTCGAACTTCCTCGGCCGCGGTCTGAACTCGGTGAACGCAACGGCGCTCAGTCAAGGTCTCGCGGGCTGCCAGGCTCTCGGCGCTGGCCCGGACGGCATCCTGAACACGCAAGACGACACCGGCACTGCGCTCGGCGGCGTCGCGCTGCCGGGCTGCGTCCCGCTCGACATCTTCGGTCCGGGCACGCTGACCCCCGCAATGCAGTCGTTCCTGCGCGTCAACACGTTCTCGCAAACGATCGTCGAAGAATCGCGCGTCACGGGCTTCGTCCGCGGCGACCTCTTCGAACTGCCGGCCGGTCCGGTGGCCTCGGTGTTCGGCTTCGAATACCGCGACACCTACGGCTCCTTCTCGGTCGATAACGAGCAGCGCACGGGCAACATTTTCGGCTTCAACGCGACGCAAGACCAACGCGGCCAGATCGACGTCTACGAACTCTATACGGAACTCGCGATCCCGCTCGTCGCCGATCAGCCGTTCGCGCACTATCTCGGTATCGAAGCTGGCTATCGCCGCTCGAACTATTCGTCGGTGGGCGATGTCGACACCTACAAGATCGGGGCCGAATGGGCGCCGACTGAGTGGCTGCGCTTCCGGGCGATGTTCAACGAGTCGACGCGCGCACCATCGGTGTTCGAACTCTTCCAGAACGGCGACCAGGGCTTCCCCGCCTATGTCGACCGCTGCAACGACGTGAACTCGGACGGCACGCCCGACAATGCCGCGGTCACGGCGGCCGAATGCCTTGCGCAGTCACCGGCGTGGGCGAGCGGCTTCAACCAGAACAATACGCAGGTGCAGGCGTTTGCGTTCGGTCAGCCCGACTTGGCGCCGGAAACGGCGGAATCGACGACTTATGGCTTCGTATTCCAGCCGGATTGGTTCCCGGTGGGCGACTTCCGCGCCACGGTCGATTACTATCACATCGAGATCCAGGACATCATCGCGGCGTTCACGGCGCAGTTCTACATCGACGCGTGCTTGCTCAACACGCCAGCCGATGCAGCAGCGTGCGCCCGCATCACCCGCGATCCGGTCACGGCGCAGATCACTTCGGTCGCCACCGGCCGCGGCAACCAGGGGGTCTTCGACACCAAGGGCATCGACTTCCAGTTTGAGTGGTCGGTCCCCGTCGGACCCGGCCAGCTGACGATCAACGAACTCTACACGCTGATCGACTCGCTGGACTTCAACGGCACCGAGTTCGCGGGGACGTCGGCCGGCGCCATCGGCACCTCGACACCGGAGTACAAGTCGGTGCTATCGGTCACCTACAATGTGGGCGACTGGACCCTGTTCGGCCGCTGGTCGTACACGCCGGAGACGACCTCGGCGACGTTCACCGGACCGCCGCTGCCGTCCACCAGCCCGGCTGCTTCGTATGTCGACGCATCGGTTCGCTGGAACGTCACCGACAACTTCACGCTGACCGGCGTCGTCGACAATCTGTTCGACGAGACCCCGCCGCAAACCGCGGACGGCGTTTTCGGCGGCCAAGGCAACACCGACCCGCAAATGTACCGCGTGCTCGGACGGAGCTTCTCGGTGTCCGCGCGGTTCCGGTTCTAGCCGGAGGGCGCGCGCCGGCGGCTCCACGCGCCGGCGCGCGCCAGACGCCGAATGGGCGATGGAGAACTCTACCTTGCATCCTTGCTGGAGGGTGCGGTCGCGAAGGTTCCGCAGGCGCGGGACCTTCGCGATTTTCTTTGGACCGCGGCGTCGATTGGTTTGCGCGACATCGTCGATCACGTGGTGACGCCCAGCGGTGATCATGCACGGTGCGGCTGGACTCATGTCGCTCCGGGCGTTTGGCGCAATTTGAACGGCTTGCCGGCCCTGCGTGACGGCGACGGCGTCCGCGTCGCCCTGCGGGTGGACGATATCGAGACGCTGCTGGCCGCGCTTGGCCTCGATTCCGAGGTTCGCGGCGCCGCGCATACGCCTTTCCGCCAAGCGACTTTGTTTGAAGCGGAGGGAGTCGCATTCGACGCCGTGGAACGCTGCGGATGGACCGGGTTTGAGGCGCCGGAGGTCAACCCGCGCCAATTGCGCCGCGCCCGCATTTATCGCCAGACGCTGGCCACCCGCCGGCGCGCGTTTCGCGACCCCGGCCAGGGCTACGTGCACCTTTCCCGGCTGCTGGAGGCCGCCGTCGCCGATCTCGGCGCGCCCTGGGCCTCAGGCGTGTTCGTACGGGCAGAGCTCGACCATTGGCGCGCGCAATGTAGCGACGCGCATTTGCTGGGCGCGCAGCGCGAGCGCGTCGGCGTAGGCTGGAGCGACGCGATACAGCTCGCCTTCACGGCATCACGCGCAAACTTTCAGCGCGCGGCGGGCGTCGCGCGCATGCTTGGCTACCGGCAAGGCGCCTGGATCTTCGATGCGGCGAGCGGGGCGGGCGCGCAGCGGTTTGAATGTCCGCTCCTGGCGCGCCCGGCGCTTATTATCGAATGCGACGGGCCGGATGCCCCGGCGGCGCCGCTGGTGGAACAGACATGGCTTGCGGCCCCGGGACTTTGGAGCGCGCTGCACGGGGAGGGCATGCTCGAAGGCGGAGCGCGCGCCGTCAGCATAGCGAGCGAACGCGTGGCGGCGGTCAGGCGCAAACCGGTTGCGCCGGCGCGGGTCGATGCGCTCGAGCGCGAGCGCTACCTGTCGCGCAACGCGGCGGAGGACTTGCGGCTCAATGGCGCCGAAGGGCCACGTGTGCACGCAGGGCCGAAGATTGCGCCGTATACGCAACTCGCGGCGCTGCAAGGCGAAACCGCGCCGCCGCCGCAGCGGCAGCGTCACCGCGTCAAGCGCCAAGCTTAACTCTGCTGCGCCAGGCGGTACTCGGTCGGCGACATACCCACCAGCGATCGGAAGCGCCGGGTGAACGCGCTTTGATCCGAATAGCCGCAGGCGTGCGAGATATCGACGATCGGCCCGCCCTGGCGCAGCAGTTCGAGCGCGGCGTCGAGGCGCACCTTGGTGATGTAGCGCCGGGGCGACACGCCGAAGAGGTTCACGAAATCGCGCTCAAGCTGGGAGACGGAGACGCCGGCGCGCTTGGCGAGGTCAGTCACCTCGATCGGCTGGGTAAAATTGGCGCGGATGTGATCGACCACGAGCGCAAGCCGCGCATAAGTGGGGTGGCGGCGGTCCGGCGCCTCCAGAATACGCGCCACGCTGGCGACGCCCGAAGCGCGTCCACGCGCCCCCATGACCGGCCAGCAGCCCAGCAGCAGCCAGACCGGCCGGCCGCGCAGGCGCACCGAGAAGAACAGCTGATCCTTGACCGGCCGGAGCGAGCGCATGACCAGGCGCTCCCATTCTTCGTATTTCTTGCCCGCCGCGTCCGGAAAAAAGGAACCGGCGCTGCGGCCGGCGAGGTCGCCTTCGCTCTGGACGCCGCAGAATTCGCGCATGGCCCGGTTGCCGCACACGAAGCGGAGGTTTTCATCCTTCACGAAAAAGAGAGTGCCCTGGAGGTCCTCAAGCGTCGCGCGCCAGAGGTCGAGCGTCACCGGCAGAACGCCGCCGTCAGCACCTGCGACATACGACGTCGACATGACATCGCCGACAGAAAACGAACCGGATTTGCTCTGCAGCATGTGCGTGCTCCCGAAATCTGCGGGAAGCGTGGCGAATGCTGCACGATTTGGCCTCTGGGAGGGTTCAAGCTCTCTTCAAGGCGCGTCGGCGACTCTTCAAGAAGTTATCAGGCGCGCCGTTAGCCGCGAAAATCCTCCAGTTCGTCGAACATCTGCGCAAGACGCGGCTCGCGCCGCAGATCGCGGAGATTGACGATGCGGTCGACGAATTGCGAAAGCCAGCGGTCGCGCACGTCCGCTTCCGCCAGCAGGGCGGCGACTGCGCCGTCCCGATCGCCGGCGTTTATGCGCAGCACCGCAAGCGGCACGCCGCTTTCGCGGTAATCGGCGCCGATGAAACCGACGAGCGTCGCGTAGCCCGCCTGCACGCCGCGCTGCGCATAGGCGCGTTGCGCGGAGGCAATGTCAGGCTCACTCAATTGACGCTTGCGCGCGCGCTCCGTCCATTGCGCAAATGCATCGTCGCGCCGGCCAAGCGCGTCGTAGATCAATGCCATGTAGAGCGGCCAGGGGCCGCTGATGCGGCTCGCGTACTGGCCTTTGCTCAGCGCCTGTTGATGACGACCGGCGGCGTAAAGATAGAAGACCTCATCCCACAGAATTTCCATTGAGGCGGGATCGAGTTCGGCGGCGCGGCGGACAGCAGTGAGCGCCTCGTCGTCCCGGCCGCCGACCGAGAGGATAAGTGCGAGCACCTGCCAGGCTTCCGCACGGCTGGGTTCAATCAAAGTTGCGCGGCGCGCCGAGGCGAGGGCGTCGGCGAAGCTGCGGCGGGTGATGAAATCCAGGAAGGCGGAGAGAATGGCGGTGTCTGCGGTTTCGCCGGCGAGTTGGCGGGCGATCTCCAGCTGCTCGCGGGCTGCGGCAAAGGTGTCGAAGCCCGGCAGCCCTAGAGTTTCCGGCGTCGTCTCGGCATAGATCGCCGCCAGAGAGACGTGGGCGCGGGCGAAGTTCGGGTAATCGTAAATCAGCAGCATCAGCATGTCGCGCGCGCGACGGCGCGCGCCGGGTCCGCCTTGCGCGGACGTATAGCGAGCTTCCCAATAGCGCGCCCATGCTTCCGCTGGAACATTGGTATTGTTGTCGCCGCCGGATATGGCGTAACCCGCCGCTTGTGCGACGTCGTGCGCGATGGTCCCGCCCTGCGCGATCAAGCTGACGCCCTCGAGGGGATAGACGCTGGCTTTCAGCACGGCGTTGCTGCGCGCGTCGCGGAGTTCAATGGAGGCGACGGTCATGCCGCGGTCGCGGAAAACATAGCCGGTGAGGAGGGCGACGTTGGCCTGACCGCGGGCGTTGGCGCGCAATTGGCCTAGCCCCTCAGGCGTGGTTGCGCCGCGCCAGCGCAGCGCGCGGTCGCCGATCTGCTCGAAGAGGCGCGTAGAGACGATCTGACTGAGCGCAAAGGCGGTCTGTCCGGTGTCGCCTTCCCCTTCGGTGGCGGTGAAGTCGGTGATGGCGACTGCGTAGCGCGGTTTGGCGGCGACGAAGTAGACGCCTGCGCCCACGACCGCTGCCGCAGTGAGTGCGCCGCCGCCCAGCAAAAGCAGGCGCCGGTTGAGCCGCGGCGCGGGTCGCGCCGGCGGCGGCGGTGGCGTCAAGGGCGGTGGCGCAGGCAGCGGGGGGGCGACCTCGGGGGCCGGGTCCGCGACCTCGTCGACCGCGGCGATCAAACGATAGCCCCGCTTGGCGATGGTCTCGATGTAGGTGGGGGCGGCGCGATCGTCGCCGAAGGCGCGCCGCAGCTGGCTGATGACGATCGCGACCGAGTGATCGCTGACCGCCACGCCGCCCCAGACGCGGTCGATCAGTTCGTCCTTGGAGATGACCTGGTTCGGCTTATCGGCGAGTTGCATGAGCACCGCCATGGCGCGCCGCTCCAACTTGTGGCGCGTCTCACCGTGGACAAGCGTGTCCGTGCCTTCGTCAGCAATCCACTCGCCGATCCGTCTCGCCATCGTGGAGTACGCCTGACTTGCCATCCGGAAGCTTGGTCGTGTGTCAACGACCGCGCCAATGGGAATTTAGCTCAGTGCTGACCACAAAAACGTGAAGAGGCGCCCGTCGTGTGGCGAAGGGCGTTCGTCGAAGCTGAATTGTACGCGGCGCCGGCGCCATAGGGAAATGTTGCGCGCGGCGCCGCATGGGCTATGCGGATTTCGGCACAACGCGCGGGAGAATGCTCCCGCGCGCTGCGCCTTACGAGAAGCGTTATGAGAAGCTCGGAGCCGCGGCTTCAATGAGGGCGCGCTTTTCGGGGTTCAATGCGTTCAGGCTTTCCAGGAAGCGCGGGTGGCTCATACCCGAGCCGATATAGGTCCAACGATTGGCTTGATGCTGCTGGGCCAGAAAACGCGCGCGCTCGCTTTGGTTCAACGAGCGGCCGGTCGCGCGCTGGAAGGCGTCGAGGTCGAAGGCGGTCTGGCTCTTCAGCCCTTCGTCGAAGAAGGCGCCCAGCGCCAGGTAGCCGTCAATACCGGTTTCGATATCGGCGGGTGTCAGCCGCTTGGCGATCATCTCGACCATCAGCGCGTCAAGCTGAGCGTGCTGGTGCTCTTCCATCCAGTGATGCAGCAAGAGGCTCTTGAACTGCGGATCAAGTGTCGCGTCGTCTTGCACGCTGTCTTGGAAGTGGCGTTGGGTCATCCACTCGATCTGCAGAATGAGCAACGCCACCGAGAGCGGGGGATGGCCGAAGATGTGCTGGGCGATCGCCTCGGGCGGGCCGATCACCTCGCAGCTGACGCCGAAGCCTTTCGCGAATTCCTCGCGGAAGCAGCGGAAGAGATGGATGTGCTTGGCTTCCTCGGCCGCGAATTCGAGAAGTGCGCGAGCGCGATATTCTTCGCCGGTAATGAACGGGCGAATTGAGTCGAGCAGGAACGGCAGGATCATCTCTTCGACGACGCCGAAGATGGCGAGGTAGGCGTGGCCGCGGATCTGGTTCAGAGTCACGCGCTCTTCGGCGTTGAGGAAATCGAGTTCCGCGGTGCGGGCAAAGCTTTCCGGCAGGAAGGGGCGGTTGAAGTCGAGCTTCTTGTCGCCGCCGATTATGTCTTCGACGCGCCAGGTGATGCGCTCAGCGCGGGCGAGGCAATCCTTGAATGTGAATTGGTAGGTCATCGTGATCTCCAGGGGGCTTACGTTGCCCGCTTACCTAGAGACCGAAGCGTGGGATGAGCGTTGGAATGAGCGTTGGAATTGCGTTCACTCGGCCAAGAAGGAGCGAATTTCGGCCAGGAAGCGCGGCCAAGCCGGTTCGTGCTCGAGGATGAGGTGATTGCGGCCTTCGAGCGCGACGAAGCGTGCGCCGGGAATGCTGCCCGCCAGTTCGCGGCCGTTCGGAAAGGTGATGCGCGCGTCGTCGCGGCAGTGGAGGACGAGCGTCGGCGCTTTGACCAATGGCAGCCGGTCACGAACGTCGAGATTGGCGAAGGATTCCAGCAACCGCGCCGCGTTCTCAGGCGAGGTGGTGATGCGCTGCAGCTGGTTGAACCAGTCCATCTGCTCGGGCGTCGCATCGGGGATGAAGAACGACGTGAAGAGTTGGCGATAGGCGGGGTTGTCGCGGCCCCAGCCGATGCGCGTCAGCGTCACCAGCGCGTCGTTCTGCTCGATGATGGCCGGCTTGTGATGCTTGCGCCAGCCGCGCGCGTAACCGCCATAGAGGATAAGTTTCGAGACGCGCTCTGGGTAGCGCACGGCGAACTCGCATGCGACAGCACAGCCTTGGCTGATGGCGAGGAGTGGAAACTTCTCCAAGCCCGCAGCGTCCGCGACGGCTTTCAAATCGGTGACGAAGGCGTCCAATGAGAAAGGCGCGTCCCAATCGGAAAGACCGTTGCCGCGTGAATCGTAGCGTACGAACGTGTGCTCGGCGCTGAGCGTGCGGAAGAGCGGACGCCAGACCGGGCTCTCCCAGTCGAACTCCAGATGGTTCATCCAGTTCGCGGTTTTTAGCAGCGGTGGTCCAGCGCCCACCGTAGCGTACGCGATCTGGACGCCGTCATCGGCGGCGCAGAAGCGCACGGCCTGTTTCAGTAGCGGCTCAATCGGCGCCGGCCCCGCGCGCCGCGCGGTCCTGCGGCGGAGCGCATTGTCGAGCGCGGTCGCGTCGTAGGGACCGATGGCCGCGAGCATGCGGGCGCTGGCTTCGCGCTGTTGCTCGGCCTCCGCGCGTCCGCCGGCGCCGATCAATGTGAGGATGAGCTGCGCGTGCGTGGCCTCGTCGCCCGGATCCAATTCTATGCGCTGACGCAGCAGCGGTGTCAGTTCGGCGGGCTGATCGTCGAGCTTGGCGATGAGGGCGTCGAGCACGCAAAGGTGCAGGCGCCGCGCCTGCTCTTGCTGGCCGAGGCGCCAGGTTTCGAAGCCGGGTTGGTTGGGCAGTTCGAGACCGGCGATGAAGGAGCCGCGGAAGAAGGCGAGCAAGTCGCGGAGCGCGGCGACGCCGAGTTTGTCGGCGCCGTCAGCGCAGGCTTCGCGCACTTGGGTGAGATCGACGGCGATGTCGTCCAAGCTGAGCGTCACACGCTCGCGGTCGGCTTCGAGGCGTTGGGCGTCGTCCTCGTTCAGCAGTGGCCGCAGCTTCGAGAGCGACCAGCGCAGCGCTGCGCGGGGATCGTCGGGCACTTCCCAGAGAAGCTCGCAAAGGGCATCGCGGCGCTGCGGCGTGGCGCGCACGGCGAGGTAGACCAAGAGCGCACGCGTCTTTTTCGATTGCGGCAGCACGACGGGCGCGCCGTCGCGCCTGACTTCCAGTTCACCGAGGACGCGGATGTCCACTCCCATTCGCCGCACCATGGCCGGGCGCGTCGCGATTGCAAGCGTACACGTCGCCAGTGTGGACGATCGGATAAGAGCTGGGGAAGCGGCGCTAGGCGGCGCGTGCGGCGGCGGCGTCCGCGTCGAACTCGGTTTTCCAGGCCGTCACCAATTCCCGGGTGTCCTGGTCCCATGGGTGGAAGCCGGGGCGATACTAGGCAAAATAGGTCTTGGCGTTGCGGCTCAAGATATTGCGCCGCCAACGAACGCCACCATGCGGGTGCGCATTCGACCGCTGCGTTCCGGCGTGGCGCGATTGGGCGAAAAGAAACCAGTGTGTGTTATCTTCCTTGCGGCCCTGTAGGCGGGTTCTGCAAACACCAACCACCCGCCTATGACGCTAACAGCGGCGTATATTTGAGCTGGGAGTCCGATGTTATGATCGGTCCAGAGGATTTCTGGTCTGCCGTCTTGGTAGTGAGCGGAACACTTGTGCTTTTCCGTTCGGCTTGGATGGAGCAGAATATTTTCGGAAGTCCATTCCGGGTTAAGCCCGTATTGTATTACGTACCTCACCGACTCGTCGGCGCGGTGTTTTTGTTTGTCGGCGCGTACAGACTGCTTTCAAAGTACGTTGGCGCGTGACCGAAGCGCGCCGCGGCCTATCGCGCAGGTCACGCGGAGCCCGATCATAAAACGCGACGAGAGGGACGCGCTTACGGCAGGGCCGTGCCCTGCTAGGCGGTGACAGCGACTGGCGCGGCGACGTCGGCGTCGAACTCGGCCTTCCAACCAGCCACCAGCGCCCGATCGTCCTGGTCCCAGGGATGGAAGCCGGGGCGATACCAGGCGAAATACGTTTTCAGATTGCGTGAGAAGAGGCCTGGCGTGCGCCAGACATACGCTTTCACCGCTTTCAGCGCGTCCTTGTAGGAATAGCCGTCGGTTTCCAGCAGGCGCGCAGCGTAGTGGGTGATGTTGCGGGTGAAGAAATAGGTGATGAGCGCCATGGCGATGGTGCGACGCAGATAGCGGCGCAGCGGCGACCAGTCCTTCGTGGCCTGCATGAAGACGTCAAAGGCGACCGCCTTGTGCTCCGTCTCTTCGACTGCATGCCAGCGCCACATGCGCTCGATGGCCGGGTCGGTGTTCTCAAACAGATTGCGGTGCCGCGCGTGCGCTTCCGCCATCATGGCGGTGAAGTGCTCAAGCGCGATGGTGGAGATCAGCATCGCCATTGGTCCGCGGGCGCGGCCATAGGCGACGCGTTCCTTGATCCCGGCTTCGATCTCGGCGACCGGATAGCGGTCGCGATCGATGCATTGGTTCAGGCTGTGATGTTCGCGCGAGTGAATCGCTTCCTGGGCGAGGAAGCCTTTCACGTCGTCGGCCAGCTTGCCGCTGACCTGGTCGCGATAGTGGCGCACCGCATCCATGAACATGCGTTCGCCGTCAGGGAAGGTGAGCGAAAGTGCGTTGAAGACCGCCGTGCCGACCGGGTCGCCGCCAAGCCAATGGCCGCTGCGGGCGGAGGCGACGTCGAAATGAATGTCGCGCGGCGGGACGGTGACGTCGGCGGGGGTGGCTTTGGCGTTCATGGCGCGGAAATCCGGTTAGACTTGCGTTGAGTTTGCAAATGGGTTTTACTGACAAAAATGTCAATAAGAAAAAACGGTAAGGTTCGCGTGCGCCGGGACGCGGGTGCGGCGCGCGACAATATTCTCAACGCCGCAGAGGGCCTTTTGCTTGAGCAGGGCCCGCTGGCGTTGAAGCTGGCGGACGTCGCCCAGGCGGCAAACGTCGCCAACGCTAGCGTGCTGCACCATTTCGGCTCGATCGACGCTCTACACGCGGCGCTGATGGAGCGCATGGTGGGCCAGTTGATCGCCGACGTGATGGCGATCGCCGATGAAGGCGGCAAGCGCGACGACCAGCAGGAGGCCGTGTTTCAGGCGCTGTTCGACGTCTTTGAAAATCGCGGCGCGGCGCGGCTGGCGGCGTGGCTGGAATTGACCGGCGAATGGCGGCGCATGACGCACGTGCGCGAAGCGGTGCGCGAAGTGGTGCTGCGGCGCGCCGCCTTTGGCGACGTGACGCCGAAGCAGGCGGAAGATTTGGTGCTGATCAGTGTGACGCTGGCGATGGGTGTCGGGCTGTTCGGCCGCTCGCTCGCTGAGCTCATGGGCAAATCGGAGGGGCGTACGCGCAAGGTCGGCGCGGAGGTTCTGCGCATTTACCACGCCGCCCAACAGCAAGCCTGATCGGGTCGGCTCCCATGTTCGCGCTTGCCAGGCGGCGGCTTCGCTGCTGGGGTGGGCGCAACAGCAACGCGAGGCGCGCTTGACCACTCCCGTCGATCCCGTTGCATCACCTGCTGCGCGCGCGAACCTGACGGAATGGAAACAGGGCTGGCCCGTCGTCCTCGGCGCCGCCTGCGGATTGGGCACCGGCATCTCGCTCTACCTGCTGATCGCCAGCATCTTCATTCAGCCCATCGTTGCGGCGTTCGGCTGGAGCCGCGGCGATCTGGGCATCGGCGGCATGATTTCCTTCATCACCGGTGCGCTTTGCTTTCCGGTCATCGGGCGATGCGTCGACCGCTTCGGCTTTCGCCCGGTGGCGATCGTGTGCGCGCTCGGGCTGTCGGCGGTGTACGTCGCCACGGCGCTGCAGCCCGGCTGGTACGGGTTCTACCTTGCGCTGATGGTCGTCGGCGGCGTGTTCGGGGGCGGCACGGCGTCGATCGTGTACGCACGCCCGGTGGTGGCGACTTTCAAACATCAGCGCGGCTTGGCGCTCGGCCTGGCGACGGCGGGCACCGCGATCACCGCGATCATCGCGCCGCCGCTGCTGGCGCACGTGATCGATGACTACGGCTGGCGCGCGGGGTTTTTCGCCTTGGCGGCGCTGACCGGCGCGATCGGTTTGCCCACGGCGTTGGCGCTGATCGGACGCGCCCGTGAAGCGGCCGCAAGCGCTGCGGACGAAGTCTCCCACATCAGCGTGCGCGACGTGTCGTTGCGGGAAGCGCTGCGCGGACCGCGCCTCTGGCTGCTGGTCACGGCCATCGTCGCCATCAACCTTCCGGGCTCCGGCGTGCTGGGGCAGCTCGCCCCGCTGGTGGCGGATCGCGGCTTGAGCGAGGACGAGGTGGCGCTGGTGATGTCGGTGTACGCCGTCGGCTTGTTGCTGGGGCGGGTGCTCACAGGCATGGCGCTCGATCGGCTGCCGGTGTCGTTGGTTGGCTTCCTGACGACCCTGACGCCCGCGCTCGGCATCGTCATGCTGCTGACGCCCGCGCCGTCGTTTGCGCTGGCGGCGCTGGCGGTCGCGATGATCGGGATGCAGCAGGGAGCGGAGGTGGATCTCTTCGCCTACGTCGTCAGCCACAGTTTCGGCGTGAAGAATTTCAGCTCCATCTACGGCGTCGTCATCATGGCGGGCGCATTCTCGACGGCGGTGGCGTTGGTGACATTCGGAAAAGTTCACGATGCGACGGGATCATACGACATCGCGCTGATCATTGGCGCGGTGTGCTTCTGTGCCGGCGCGCTGGCGTTCCTGGCGTTGGGTCGCGTACGCGCGGCAGTCGTGGCTGCGCCGGCGGCGGACTAGCTGGCGGCGCCGGCGAGACTTGAACTCGCTTCTCCGCGGTGAAAGGGCGGGATCCTACCCATAGACGACGGCGCCGTGCGTGACGACAGGCGCTGCGATCGCTTTGGATTCATTTCTCCGCGCGAAGCGAAGAGAAAGTCTGGGTGGCTGGATTTGAACCAACGACCTCCTGCGTCCAAGGCAGGCGCTCTGCGCAGACTGAGCTACACCCAGGCATGCGCTAGCGCCTCGCAGCGCTAGCGGCGTTCTCGGAAGGAGGGGCGCGGTCGGAACATGATGTTGTATATACTGTACTAGAGAGTTTGCTTCAAGCTCTGATGTTGGCGTTCGCGGCAAGAGTCAAACCACGTTTGGGCATTCGTAACGCCGTGTTCTCTTCGGTTAGACTACGCGAACGTTGTTGTGGCAGACAGGGTCGGATTCGAACCGACGTGCTCTTGCGAGGCGAGATTAAGAGTCTCGCGGTTTCAGCCGCTCACCCACCTGTCCGTTTCAACATTTTCTCTCCATTCAGTCATTCCAGGCACGCGGATCGTGATCTGGAATCCAAGGCCGCTACTCAGGTCGTTGCCCTGGATTCCAGATCGGCCTCCGGCCGTCTGGAATGACTGAAATGAGTCGACAGGGTTGGATTCGAACCAACGCGCCCGTTGCCGGGTACGAGATTATGAGTCTCGCGGCTTCGACCGCTCGCCCACCTGTCAGTGCTTCCTGGTTGCCCGTCCACGACTCGAACGTGGATTGCCGGAGCCAAATTCCGGTGTCCTACCAATTAGACGAACAGGCAGTGCTTGCCCGCGCGTGTTCACTACTCACGGAAATAGTGGTTGCGCTCGGCGCCGTCATAGCGTCCGCTCTTCATGCAGCAGCGCTTGAAACAACCTCCGAGATCCGCACGGACACAGATCGTTGCGTCCGAGCTTCTCGATCAGCTCCACATCGCCCGCGCACCTTGCGGTCACCGCGTTTGACGTGTGTCTCCGACGGATAGCCTTTACGGCGCTTGGAAGAGCGCTCGAAAGGATGGTTGGTCGAAGCGTTGATAGCGTTTCATCGTAACCTCCTATGTTCAAACAAAGTAGCGGCAGCGACGCTTCGAGTTTTCGTCCGAAGCGCCGCCTTTTCCCGCATCCAACGTGATCAGCCCTTCACGCACACGACCTGGCGCAGCGTGTGCACCACGTCGATCAAGTCGGCTTGCGCGGCGATGACGGCGTCGATGTCCTTGTAGGCCATCGGCGTTTCATCGATCACGCCCGCGTCCTTGCGGCATTCCACGCCCTCCGTCGCCTTGCGGTGATCGTCGAGCGTGAAGCGGCGCTTGGCTTCCGTGCGGCTCATGGCGCGGCCGGCGCCGTGCGAGCAGGTGCAAAACGAATCCGCGTTGCCCTTGCCGCGCACGATGAACGACTTCGCGCCCATCGAGCCGGGGATGATGCCGAGCTCACCGTCGCCGGCGCGCACGGCGCCCTTACGGGTCACCCACACGTCGGCGGCGAAGTGCCGTTCACGCGCCACGTAGTTGTGGTGGCAGTTCACGGCGTGCTTCTCGAGCTTGAACTTCGGCAGCTCATCACGGAGCGCACGTAACGTCCGCTCCATCATCACCTCGCGGTTGGTGCGCGCATAGTCTTGCGCCCAGCCGACCGCCGCCACGTAGTCCTCGAACAGTTCTTCGCCTTCCATGAAGAAAGCGAGGTCCTTGTCCGGCACGTGGTAGCCGAGTTCACGACGCAGCAATTCTTCCCGAGCACGCTCGATGAAGTACTTGCCGATCGCGTTGCCCGAGCCGCGCGAGCCCGAGTGCAGCATCACCCACACACGGTCCGCTTCGTCGAGGCACACCTCGATGAAGTGGTTGCCGCCGCCGAGCGTCGCAAGCTGGCTCGATTGCGCCTTCGCGGACGCCTTCGGGTGCTTGTCGATGATGAGGCGGTAGCGTTCATCCAAGCCGGCGTCGCGGTACGCGGTGTCCACGGACGCCGGCGTGTCGCGGTGGTTGCCGTTCGGGCCGTTGCCGTGCGGTACGTTGCGCTCGATCGCGCCGCGCAAGCGGGCGAGCGAATCCGGCAGATCGTTTGCCGTCAGCGACGTGCGCATCGCCATCATACCGCAGCCGATGTCGACGCCGACCGCGGCAGGGATGATCGCGCCCTTGGTCGGGATTACCGAACCAACGGTCGCGCCGATGCCGAAGTGTACGTCCGGCATCACGGCGATGTGGCTATGGATGAACGGCAGCGACGCCACGTTGCGCAATTGGTTCTGCGCTTCGTGCTCGACCGGCACGCCGGCGATCCAGGCCTTGATCGGCGCGCGCGCGCCGGGAATTTCCTCATAGCCAGACATGACTGGCCTCCTTCAAACCATGTTCTTCATCAGGCTCGACAATGATTTCCGGTTCAGACGTTGCAGGGTCGCAAGCGCCGCCGCTGCGAGCGGCGCGCTCATGACTTCTTCAACGATCCACGGACCTTCGTCATCCAGCGACTCGAGTTCGACCTGGGCGCCAACGATTGCGCCGCGTGCTTCGATCCACGCGACCGTGCGCTCGCTGCCGCGCCGGAATTTGCATTGATAGTGCAGCACGCTTCATCTCCTCGGTGGTCCGAGTTGTTGTAAGCGGCCTGGAGCACGGACATGAAAAACCCCTCCAGGCCGCGCCAGGAGGGGGTTTTTCAGGCTCCGATGTCCGAAGACGTCAGGCGCTAAAACTCCTCCGCGCAAGGCATTCCAGCTGCTCGCCGCAATATGCGACGGGCATCTGTTTGCCGGGGATTTGGTTCAACGTTGACACGACACAGTCTCCGAAAGGACGGCGCGTGTATCACACGATTTGGGTGATTGCACGCGAAAAATGCTACATGTCGCGGGCTAAATCTTCGTCATTTTCGCCGACGCTGACATCGAGCCCTTGCTCAATCAGGGCCTCCCACGCGGTTTCAGCGCGATCAGCAAAACGAAAAAGCGCGAGATCGGCGGAGTCGATGACGCCGTGTTTCACCAGCGCGTCGAAGTTCACAATCTCGCGCCAATAGCCTTCGTCGAACAGCACGATCGGGAGGCTCTGGACCTTGCCGGTCTGGCGCAGCGTCAGAATTTCAAACAGCTCATCCATGGTGCCGAAGCCGCCAGGAAAAACCACCAGCGCCTTGGTGCGCATCGCCAGATGCATCTTGCGCATCGCAAAATAGTGAAAATTGAAGGTGAGCTCGGGCGTCGTGTACGGATTGGGCTGCTGCTCGTGCGGCAGCGTGATGTTGAAGCCGATCGCCGGTGCGCCGACCTCGCGCGCGCCGCGGCACGCAGCTTCCATGGCGCCCGGTCCGCCGCCGGTGGCGATGACGTGGTAGTGATTGCCGCCTTCCGCGCAGAGCGCGCCGCCCAGCTGGGATGCGATGCGGCCGAAGCGGCGGGCTTCCTCGTACCAGAACGGCTCTTTGTTGGGCCCGCCTTCGCGAAAGCGGGCGGAGCCGAACACCACGATGGTCGAGCGGATCTTTGCGCGCTGCAGCAGGATTTGCGCCTTCGAATATTCGAGCATGAAGCGCACGCCGCGCATGGGTTCGCTGAGGAGAAAATCCCTGTCCTGCACCGCCAGCTTAAAGGAGGGGCTGTTCATCTGCTCTGTGTTGGCGGGCGGGGGAGGCGTGTCTTTCGTCATCCTGCTATGCTCGGCTCCCCAACCCCGAATCGCAATGCCCATCAGACGCCTGCCCCCCGAAGCCGTGAACCGCATCGCCGCAGGCGAGGTGATCGAGCGCCCCGCCGCCGCCGTGAAGGAGTTGGTGGAGAATGCGCTCGACGCCGGCGCCAAGCGCGTGGCGATCCGGATCGAACGCGGTGGCCTGGGTCTGATCTCGATCGAGGACGACGGTTCGGGGATATCGAAGGAGGAACTGCCGCTCGCCGTGGAGCGTCACGCGACCTCGAAATTGGTCGCGGGCGACGGCGGTGCGGTCGATCTCTTGAACATCCACACGATGGGCTTCCGCGGCGAGGCGCTGCCGTCGATCGGTGCGGTCGCGCGCTTGTCGATCACGTCGCGGGCGCGCGGCGCCGATGACGCGTGGGTGATCGATGTCGAGGGCGGCGCATTGCACGCGCCGCGGCCGGCGGCGTGGGCGGCGCTGTCGGAGTCTGGCGCGCGCGTCGAAGTGCGCGATCTCTTCTTTGCGACGCCGGCGCGGCTTAAGTTCATGAAGAGCGAGCGCGCCGAGATGATGGCGGTGAGCGATGTCGTGAAGCGTCTCGCCATGGCGCGGCCGGACGTGGCGTTCATGCTGGAACATGACGGGCGGGCATCGCTGCGGCTTTCGGCGGAGCGCGATCCGGAGAATGAAGGCCGCCGCGCGCGGCTGGCGGCGATCCTCGGCGCAGACTTCGCGCCGAACTGCATCGCACTGGATCAGACCCGCGATACGGTGCGGCTTTCAGGCTTCGCCGGCTTGCCGACGTTTCACCGCGGCACCCGCGAGCATCAGCATCTGTTCGTCAATGGCCGCCCGGTGAAAGACAAGCTTATCGTCGGCGCGGTCAGGGCGGCGTATCAAGATTTGCTGGCGCGCGATCGCCATCCGGTGGCGGCGCTCTTTCTCGATCTGCCCCCGAGCGATGTCGACGTGAACGTGCACCCGGCCAAGACGGAGGTGCGCTTCCGCGATGCGGCGCTGGTGCGCGGGCTCATCGTCGGTGCGCTGTCGCATGCGCTGGCGGCGGCGGGACATCGCGCCAGCACGACGACGGCGACGAGTGCGCTTGGCGCCGCGCGTCCGCATTTCGCGCCGCAGCCGGTGTTGCGACCGGTCTATGGTGGCGTGGCGGAGGCGCGCAGCGGCGACGAAGATTTCTTTATGCCGAGCGGACGGGTTGAGCTGGCCACACCTGGACTGTCTGGGGACTTGGGAGAAGTGGCGACGATACCACCGGCGGAGACGCTGGCGGTTCAAGAAGGTGACGCCCAGTATTTTCCGCTTGGTGCGGCGCGCGCGCAGATTCACGAGACCTACATCGTCGCGCAAACTGAAGACGGCATTGTCATCGTCGATCAGCACGCGGCGCACGAGCGGCTGGTGTACGAGCGGATGAAGCAGATGCTCTCGAACGGCGGCGTGCGGCGCCAGGCCCTGCTCATTCCGGAAGTGGTTGAACTTGACCCTTCCGAGGCTGACGCGCTGACTGCGCGTGCGGAAGAGTTAGGTCAACTTGGCCTTGTCATCGAGCCGTTTGGACCAGGCGCCGTCCTTGTGCGCGAGACCCCGGCGCTGCTCGGTCACATCGACGCCGCAGGCCTGTTGAAAGACTTGGCGGACGACATCGCCGAACTGGGCGATGCACATGCGTTGAAAGAGCGCTTGGAAGAGGTGTGCTCGTCGATGGCGTGCCGGGGCTCGGTGCGCGCCGGACGGCGTCTGACCGGAGACGAAATGAACGCTTTGCTTCGGCATATGGAAGCGACGCCTTTCTCCGGCCAATGCAATCACGGGCGGCCGACCTACGTCGAATTGAAGCTCGCCGACATCGAAAAGCTGTTCGGCCGCCGCTAATTCGCTTCAAATTACCGTCTTAATTTCAACTGCTTTGCGCTTGCGTTCCGCACGCCGCGCGCGTTTGATGCGCGCGTGAGCGAGAGGATAGGCCCGCGGACCGCGCGCCAAGCTTGGGGAAAGTCATGAAATCTCTATTTCGCACATTGGCCGTCGCGGCGTTCGCCGTGGTTGTGGCGGGGCCTGCCTATGCACAGCTCAACACCAACCAGGCCGGGGCCTACGGCACGGTGCAGCTGCGTTCGGGCTTCGAGCCCGATCCGCACGATGTAAGCGTCGACGCAGGCGGCACGATCGATGCGAGCTCGATCAACTCCGATTGCATCGGAATGGTTGCCGACCGCGCCGACGTCACCTTGCGCTACACGCGCGGCGACCTGCCGCTCATTCTCTCGGTGACATCGGACGCGGACACGACGCTCGTGGTGCGCGCGCCGAACGGCCAGTGGTATTGCAATGACGACGGCGAATTCGGTCTGAACCCGTCAGTGCGCTTCGATTCCCCGCGCTCCGGCCGCTATCAGATCTGGGTCGGCACGTTTGGCTCCGACGGCGGCACGCCGCCGGCGGTGCTGCACATCTCGGAACTGCGCGCAGTTGGCGGCGAGACCGCCGGCGGCGGCGGTGATGTTCCGGACTTCTCGCTTGAGCCGGCTTACGGCTCGGTGGATCTCGCCGCCGGCTTCACGCCTGACCCGCACACGATCTCGATCGCCGCGGGCGGCGAACTCGACGCCAGCGCCATCCAAGCGCCGGGCTGCGTCGGCCGCGTCGCGCGCGCGCCCGATTATCGCGTGAACTGGACCGCCGGCAGCGGCGGCCGTCCGCTGATCTTCTCGGTCGCCTCCGACGCCGACACGACGATCGTCGTCAACGATGCGCAGGGCAACTGGCTGTGCGACGACGACGGTGGCAACAACGGCTTGAACCCGGCCATCACGATCCAGAACCCGTCGTCGGGTCAGTATGACGTGTGGGTCGGCACTTACGAAGAAGGCGGGCTGCAGGATTCGACGCTGAACGTGTCGGAACTTTATTCGCAATAAGCCGCGCCAGAAGCTGAACACGGAGCCGCGTTCCGCAAGGGGCGCGGCTCTTTTTCTACCAGCTCCCGGTGTTCGGCATCGACGCCCACGGCTCGGCGGGCGCCAGCGCCTCGCCTTCCTGGAGCAGCTCGATCGAGATGCCGTCCGGCGAGCGGACGAAGGCCATGTGACCGTCGCGGGGCGGGCGGTTGATGACGACGCCGCCGTCCTGAAGCTTGCGGCAGGTCGCGTAGATGTCCTTCACACGATAGGCGAGGTGGCCGAAGTTTCTGCCGCCGCCGTATTCGTGCTCATCCCAATTGTAGGTCAATTCGACCATCGGGGCCTTTCGCGCGCGGGCCAAGTCGAGGTCGTCGGGCGCGGAGAGGAAGACGAGCGTAAAGCGACCCTTTTCGTTTTCCTTGCGGGATATCTCCACCAGGCCAAGCTTGGCGCAGAAGAAGTCGAGTGCGGCGTCGAGATCGCCGACGCGGATCATGGTGTGGAGATAGCGCATAGGGGTGTCCTCCGCGCTCACACTTAGGGCGCCCCTCGCACTCCGTCATCCTGGACGTGCGTGGCGCGGGCCGCTATTGCAGCGGCCGCCCACGGCGCGTTCCAAGAGTGGAGGCGTCACCAAACAGCGCTCACCGGCTCGCCCTCGAAGACTTCTGCCAATCGCCGCTTCGTCCCCGGCGTGACGCCCTCGGGCAACCCGTCAAGCGCGAAGAAACCACGTTCGGCGATCTCGCCGGGCGCGGGCGGGAAGGGCCGCCAAGTGTCGAAACGATAAAGGGCGACGTGGTCGTTCGGAAAGACGCTGTGGTTCGAATAGAAGCCGATGAGCACCGGCGTGGAGGTCGCTTCCACGCCGCCTTCCTCCGCCATTTCACGCTGAATCGATTGGATCGCGGTCTCGCCGCGCTCGACACCCCCGCCGGGCAGATACCAGCCCGTGCGATAGGTGTGCTTCACCAGCAGGATGCGGCCCTCGCCGTCTTGCGCGAGGCCGCGCACACCCAGCGTCATGGCGCGGCTCAGGCGCCACCAAGTGTGGAATAGCGGCGTGATTACAGGCTCGAAGCGGATGCGCCAGGTCATGATTTGATATGGCTCATAAGAACGTGATCAGTCTCAGTTTTCCGCGAGCGGCGTTTGGAGATCGCTTATCAGAGCATTGATTTTGTTGGCGCGTCGACGGCGAAGCGCGACACAATCGCGCGGCGTCGCCACTGCGCAGCACGCTTGCGCGCGAGCAGCGCCGCTATATTGGGGCGCCCGCATGAACGGATTACCTCTCCCGGCTCCGAAGATTCACGGCGGGCCCTACATTATGGGCGTCCTCAATCTGACGCCGGATTCCTTCTCCGACGGCGGAAAGTGGATGGATGGCGCCGCCGCGCCGCAGGCGCTCGCGATGCTGGAAGCGGGGGCCGACATTATTGACATCGGCGGCGAGTCCACGCGTCCGGGCGCCGACCCGGTTGATGAGCGCGAAGAGATTGCACGCGTGGTGCCCGTGATCGCGGCGTTGCGTGCGTCCACTAAGGCGCCGATCTCGATCGATACGATGAAGCCCGGCGTCGCCATGGCAGCGATGTCCGCGGGCGCGACGATCTGGAACGACGTCAATGCGCTCCGCGGCGCGGGCGCCATGGAAACCGCGGCCTCGCTGCATCGGCCGGTGGTCCTGATGCACATGCTGGGCGAGCCGCGCACCATGCAGGCCGACCCGCAATACAAGGATGTGGTGGCCGAAGTGATTGCCTTCCTGAAGGAGCGCGTCGCCTGCGCCGAGAAGAAAGCAATCGCGGACATTTGGGTCGATCCCGGCATTGGCTTCGGCAAGACGCTCGCGCACAACTTGGCGCTGCTGAATGCCGTCGGGCGCATGCGCGAAGAGATCGGTCGGCCGGTGGTGATCGGCGCCTCGCGCAAAAGCTTCATCGCCAAGATCGATCCGAACACGGATGCGGCCACGGGCCGGCTCGGCGGCTCGATCGCCGCGGCGCTTCTTGCAGCGCAGCAAGGCGCCGACATGGTGCGCGCACATGACGTTTTGGAAACGGTGCAAGCGCTGAAAGTGTGGCGCGCGACGCTCGGGTAGAATCACGGCAACTTCCCGTTAACCCGCGTGTTCAACGGTGAGGCTCATGACTGACTCTCAAACCGCCCCGACCACCAGCGAAATTCTGGCTCAAGCCTACGTGCAACTTGCGAAAGCCCGCGACGGGGGCGACCGCAGCGTCACTGCTGCGCAGGTACGCGAAGCATTCTGGCGCTATCGCGATTATTGCGAGGCGTTGAGCCAGGATGAGACTGGCGTTCTGAACTAGCTGCACTTCAAGTATGCTGCGGGCGCTTGCTCGGTGAGCCACACGCCATTTCCAGTGACGAAGAAGACATGGCCGTCGCGCGCCATCGCAGCGGCGTCGACGATGAGGATCACAGGGTCGCCACGCCTCGCGCCGACACGGCGCGCGGTTTCGAGTTCGGCGGATAGGTGCACGTGATGGCGGCCCATCCTTCTTAGGCCATCGGCCATGATCGCAGCGAGGAAACGCTCGACGGTTCCGTGATAGAGCACGTTCGGCGGCGTGACTGGTGCGAGAGCCAGTTCGATCTCGATCGAATGGCCTTGGCGGGCGCGGATGCGCGCGAGGTCGGGCGAGAGTTCGAAGCGCTGCTTGTCGTTGGTCTCGACGACCGCGAGCAATGTATCGACGTCGCCCGGCTGGTTCTGCGCGGCGAGTGCGGCCAGGACCGCGTCGACATCGGCCCAGCCGTCGGCGCTGAGCGCGAGACCGGCGCTTTCGGGCTTGTGCCGAAGCCAGTACGACAAAGTCTTGGAAATGCGAACGTGGTCGGCCATGTAAGCGTCATGCCACCGCAAGCCCCCAAGCCTCAAGGCCGCGTGCTGATTGTCGCCGGTTCGGATTCCGGCGGCGGCGCGGGCATTCAGGCCGACATCAAAACGGTGACCGCGCTCGGCGGCTACGCCATGACGGCGGTGACGGCGATCACAGTGCAGAACACGCTGGGCGTCAGCGGCGTGCACGCGATCCCGCCGGAAACGGTGACGGCGCAAATCGAAGCGGTGATGAGCGATCTGGGCGCCGATGTTTGGAAGCTCGGCATGATGGGCTCGGCCGCACATGTGCGTGCAGTGATCGACGCCTGGTACGCCGTCGGCGACGGGGCGCCCGTAGTGTGGGATCCGGTGATGATCGCCAAAGGCGGCGCGTCGCTCTTGGAACCGGACGCGGTGCAGTTCATGCGCGATAATTTCCCGGTGGCGGCGATCGTCACGCCGAACGCACCGGAGGCTGAGGCGCTGACGGATGTCGAAGTGCGCGATCTCGATGGTCAGATGAGCGCTGCAGAAATGCTGGTCGAGCGCTTCGGCGCGTTTTCAGCGCTGGTGAAAGGCGGGCACATCGCCGGCGAGACCGTGCGCGATGTGCTGCTGACGCGCGAAGGTTATCGTGTGTTCGAAAGCCCGCGCATCGAGACCCGCGCGACGCACGGCACCGGCTGCACCCTGGCGTCAGCGATTGCGGCGCACATGGCGCAGGGCGTGGCGATCGAGCCGGCGGTGGATTTGGCACGGCAATATCTGATGCAAGCGATCCGCGCTGCGCCGGGGTTTGGGCAGGGGCACGGGCCGCTGGGGCATGGCTGGACCGTGCGGAATTGACCCCATGGTCCCGGCCGTGCTCCGCGTGCCCGGGATGACGGAATGAGCTTCGTTCGCCCGCAAAGGGAACGACCATCCACAAGCAAGCGCCGTTGGGGCGCGCGTTCACGCTTAACCGGCGATGTTGCTGGCGCGGGGCGCGGCTAGCCGCCATATCTCGGACGAGGCGAAATGAACGGGCGGCGCACGCGCACATGAAAATCTGGATTGTCGACGCCTTTACCGACCGCGTCTTCACCGGCAATCCGGCCGCGGTGGTGCCGCTCGACCGCTGGCTGCCCGACGCCACGCTGCAAGCCATCGCCGCCGAGAACAAGCTGTCCGAGACCGCTTTTGTGGTGCCGACGGGCCTGAAGGGCAATTACCAGCTGCGCTGGTTCACACCGACCACCGAAGTGCCCGTGTGTGGGCACGCGACTTTAGCTGCGGGCGCGGTGCTCCTGTCGGAGATGGAGCAGGGGCTCGAGGTCGTGGTGTTCGACACCCATGCCGGAGCGCTCATCGTTCGCCACACGCCGGAGGGCTATACGCTTGATCTGCCGCGGCGGCAGCGCTCGGTCTGGGACGTGCCCGAGAGCGTGATCGCCGCGCTCGGCAATCCAGCGGTGATGGACGGGTTCATCGCCGAATACGCCAACGTCGTGCTGGAGAGCGAGGACGCAGTAAAGGCGCTGAAGCCCGATTTCGCGGCGCTCAACATCGCCGTGCGGGGCCCGCGCCAGGGTTGCATCACGGTTACGGCGCCGGCGGACGAGGGCAAGCCTTACGATTTCGTCTCGCGCTTCTTTGGCCCGGGCGTCGGGGTGAACGAAGATCCGGTGACGGGTTCGGCGTTTGCGGATTTAGCGCCCTATTGGTGCGATCGCTTCGATATGGAAAGCGTCGTCGGCTATCAGGCCTCCAAGCGTGGCGGCTATATGCGCGCGATCCAGACGCTGTCGAGCGTGCGCCTGCTGGGGCAGGTCGCGGTCTATCTGCGTGGCGAACTCGATGGCGCCATCGCGCGGTTGCACAACAATCCCGACGCCGAGATCGAAGCGCCGCGCCGCAAGAAGCGCCGCTCGCGCAAAGTCGCGCAACTCCCGGCGATTTTCGAAGAACCGATGTTGCCGCTTCCGGGACTCGAGGCGCCGCCAGCTGTTGAAGAGGCGCCCCCGCCGCCGCCAACGTCGCATCCCGCGCCGCCGGAGCCGGAAGAGCCGCCCGCACCGCGCATCGTGGTGACCGAAAGCGGCGTGGGCTAAGGCGATCACACCCGCTCGAACGTCTTGTCCTTCATCGAGCCGGCGAAGCCGTACATGACTTGGTTCACGCTCTCCCAGGTGGAGAGCTTTTTCATGTTGGCGATCCAGCGTTGGACGTTGGGGTATTCGGCGAACGTGCAGCCGATGATTTCGCCGGCGGTGACAAGGCCAATGCCGAAATAGTCGGCGATCGAAATGCGGTTGTTGGCGACGTAGTCGTTCGTGCCGAGGATGCTCTTGTCGAGGATGGCGAGCGCGGCTTTCGCTTTGTCCTTGCCCCAGTTCACGGTGACGTTCTGCGCTTCATCGCTCGGACGTTTGTGGTGCGGGAAAATTTGCGGATAGAGCAGGCCGTAGCCGAAGTCGCGATAGAAGCCGGTGTTGAACCAATCCATCACCATGTCGACACGCGCGCGTTCTTTGAGGTCGGCGGGGTATTCCGGCAGATTGAAGCGCGATGCGAGGTATTTGAGGATCGCGCTCGATTCCGAAATGCGGAAGTCGCCTTCCTCCAGCGCCGGCACCTGCATGTTCGGATTAATCGCCGAATATTCAGGTCCTCGATGCTCGCCCTTCATTAGATCGACCACACGTTCGGTGATTGGCAGCTTTTTCTCGGCGACGAAGAGCGCGACCGGGCGGCTGACGGTCGAGACGGGGTGCATGTAGAGCGTGAGGGTCATGGGCGTTTTCTCCGAATTTAGCTGGCTTCCTAACGCTACGGCGGCTGCGTCACAATCGCTGCTGCGCTTGCTAACTGGCCCGAACGGGCGCAGGTGGTAAGTGGGCCATCCGCTCCCAACGGCGGACGCTCATCTGTAAGGATGGGAGACAAGTTGATGACAAGTCCCGCGAAGCCGGCAGTGCGTCCGGCCGATCCCCGGTTTTCTTCCGGACCCACAAAAAAACGTCCAGGCTGGAGTCTCCAAAATTTGGAGAGTGCAGCGCTTGGCCGTTCGCACCGTTCCAAGCTCGGCAAAGCCAAACTCAAGGAAGCGATCGACCGCACGCGTGCGCTTCTGGGCGTGCCGGCGGACTTCAAGATCGCCATCGTGCCGGCGTCCGATACTGGCGCGGTGGAAATGGCGATGTGGTCGATGCTGGGCCAGCGCCCGGTCGACGTGTTCGCGTGGGAAAGCTTCGGCGAAGAATGGGTGACCGACGCCGCCGAGCAATTGAAGCTCCAGGATTGTCAGATCTTCGTGGCGCGGCCGTACGGCGCGTTGCCGGATTTTTCCAAGGCGCGTAAGAACGCCGACATCATCTTCACGCAGAACGGCACCACGTCGGGCGCGAAGATTCCGAACTTCGATTGGATCGCCGCCGATCGCGAAGGCATCACCATCAACGACGCGACCAGCGCTGCGTTCGCGCAATCGATCGATTGGTCGAAATGCGATGTGACGACCTATTCCTGGCAGAAGGTGATGGGCGGCGAAGCCGCTCACGGCATGCTCATTCTCTCGCCGCGCGCGGTGGCGCGGCTTGAGAGTTACACGCCGGATCGCCCGCTGCCCAAGCTCTTCCGCATGACCAAGAAGGGCAAGCTCGACAACGAGCTGTTCGAAGGCGCGACCATCAACACGCCCTCGCTATTGGCGACCGAGGATTATCTCGACACGCTGAAATGGGGCGAGAGCATTGGCGGCCTGGCTGCACTGCATGCGCGCGCGGACGCGAATGCGAAAGTGCTGGCCGATTGGGTGGCGAAGACGGATTGGGTGGATTTTCTTGCGGCTGATGCGGAGATCCGTTCCAACACCGGCGTTTGCTTGAAGGTCGTCGATCCGCGCGTGACAGCGCTGAATTCTGACGGTCAAGCGGAGTTCGCGAAGAAGCTGGCGGCATTGCTGGAGAAGGAAAGCGTGGCGCTGGATGCTGCGTCCTATCGCTCGGCGCCTCCGGGCCTGCGCATCTGGTGCGGCGCGACAATCGAAGCGAGCGACGTGGCTGCGCTGACGCCGTGGCTCGACTGGGCCTTTGCGACGTGTGTTTCCGAACTCGCGGACAAAGCAGCCTAACCCTCAAGTCATTCCAGGCGGCCGAATGCCGATCTGGAATCCAGGGCAACAAGCTGCGCTCTACGCCCCCTGGATTCCAGATCGCGCTCCGCGCGCTTGGAATGACTGAATGTAGAATTCAGGAAGTGATCCAATGCCAAAAGTTCTGATCAGCGACGAACTCAGCGAAGCCGCCGTCAACATTTTCAAATCGCGCGGCATCGAGGTGGATTTTCAGCCCAACCTTGGGCCGGACGCGGCGAAGCTGAAAGAGATCATTGGCAAGTACGATGGGCTGGCCATCCGCTCCGCCACCAAGGTGAAGGCCGACATCATCGGCGCGGCGAAAAATCTGAAGGTCATCGGGCGCGCAGGCATCGGCGTCGATAACGTCGATATCCCGGCCGCCACCGCGAAGGGCATCGTGGTGATGAACACGCCGTTCGGCAATTCGATTACCACGGCCGAACACGCGATTGCGTTGATGTTTGCGGCGGCGCGGCAGGTGCCGGAGGCGAACGTCTCGACGCAGGCGGGCAAGTGGGAAAAGAACCGCTTCATGGGCCGCGAGCTTTACGCGAAGACGCTGGGGCTCATCGGCTGCGGCAATATCGGCTCCATCGTCGCCGATCGCGCGCTTGGGCTGAAGATGAAGGTGGTCGCGTACGATCCCTTCCTTTCGCCAGAGCGCGCGGTGCAGCTTGGCGTTGAGAAAGTGGAACTGGACGACCTGTTGGCGCGCGCCGACGTGATCTCGTTCCACGTACCGCTGACCGAGAAGACCAAGAACATCCTGTCGCGAGACGCGATGACGAAGACCAAGAAGGGCGTGATCATCATCAACGCAGCGCGCGGCGGCCTGGTGGACGAGGTGGCGCTTTTGGATGCGCTGAAGAGTGAGCACGTCGCGGCGGCGGCGTTCGACGTCTTCACGGCGGAGCCGGCGAAGGAAAATCCACTGTTCGGCGCCCCGAATTTCATCGCGACTCCGCACCTGGGCGCGTCCACTAACGAAGCCCAGGAGAATGTCGCGCTGCAGGTGGCCGAGCAGATGAGCGATTATCTGCTGACCGGCGCCGTCACCAACGCGCTTAACATGCCCTCGATCACCGCCGAAGAAGCGCCGCGCCTGAAGCCATTCGCGGCGCTCGCTGAGAAGCTTGGCGCGTTCGCAGGACAGATCGTGGACGAGGGCCTGGAAGAAGTCGCCATCGAGTACGAAGGCGACGTCGCCAAGCTCAACATGAAGCCGCTGACCGCGGCGGCGCTCGCCGGGCTGCTGCGGCCGCTTCTGCAGGACGTGAATATGGTCTCGGCGCCGGCGCTCTTGAAAGAGCGCGGCGTGGCGCTGACCGAGAGCACGCGCGATGCGTCGCCGACCTACGACAGCCTCATCCGCATCAAGGTGCGCACGGGCGGCGGCTGGCGCACGCTCGCAGGCGCCGTGATTGCGGGCCAGCCGCGCATCACCGAAGTGAAAGGCATGGCGCTCGAAGCGCCGTTCGCGCTGAACACGCTCTACATCAACAATTCCGACAAGCCGGGCTTCATCGGCGCACTCGGCACATTGCTCGGCGACGCGCAGATGAATATCGCCACGTTCCACCTGGGACGGGAGACGCAAACCGGCGAGGCGATCGCACTGGTTGGCGTGGATCAGCCGATCAGCGCCGAGGTGATGGCGAAGGTGAAAGCGCTGGCGCACGTGCGTTACGCCAAGCTGATAAGGTTCTAGCCTCGCGCAGCGCGGCGGCAGGGAACTCCGCCGCCGCATCGGCGTTGCACCCCTGCCGAGGCGTATAACCGCTCGGTTGCGAGGGGACGTGCATGAAACTGAAACTTCTCGGCTCGACGCTGATGGTGGCGGCAGCGAGCCTATTCGCCGCGACGAGCGCAGAAGCGCGGATCGACGAATGGCGGCTCGGCTACGTCAACAATTTGCAGGACGAACACGGCGACATTGTCGACGGCAAGGAAGGCGAGAACGTCGAGATCGAAGCGGCGTGGTCTTCACCCGATCTTTTGAACATCCTGGGCTCGCCGCGTCCCTATGCTGTGGCCTCGATCAACGCCAGCGGCGACGGTGTGAACTTCGGCGGCGTTGGCCTTCTGTGGCGCTGGGAGTTCGCCGACGGTTGGGCGTTCGAGCCGGGCTTCGGCTACATCATCCATGACGGCGAGCGCGACAATCCATTCCCTGACGACACCCCGGAAGCGGCGGCGTTCAGCGCCGAACACCAGTTGCTCGGTTCACGTGACCTTTTCCGCACAACCTTGGCGTTGGAGCGTGAGTTCGGCGATCGTTTCGCGACCCAACTTTATTACGAGCACATGAGCCACGGCCAAATTCTGGACGAGGGCCGGAACCAAGGTCTCGACTATGTCGGGATCAGGTTCATCGTCCGCTCGAATCCCGACCCGGCTGATTAAGGGCGCTTCCCCCGGTTGGGCGAAGCGGGCTAGGGTCGACGCCAATCTGGGGAGGATGCGATGCGGGCGACGGCGGCGGGACTTGCGGCTTTCGGTGCGGCGATGGCGGCGGCGCCGGCTGCGCATGCGGGCGTGGACGAAGTCCATTTCGGCGTGATGCAGCACAACATCTGCGTTACCGATTGCAAGAACGCCGACAAGGAAGACGGGCCCAACGTCGAGGTCCAGGTGTCATTCGATTCACCCTCGTGGCTTGGATGGGCGGGCGCGCCGCAGCCTTATGTGATCGCGTCCGTGAACACCGCCGGCGACACGAGCTATGGCGGGTTCGGCGTCGAGTGGCGCTGGGATTTTGCCCAGGGCTGGGCGCTTGAGCCGGGCGTCGGATACGTCATCCATGACGGCGAGACCAACAATCCGTTTCCCAATGGCTCGCCGGAAGCGGCCGCGTTCGCCGAGGACCATGTGCTGCTTGGATCGGAAGACCTGTTCCGCACCTCGCTCGCGCTGACGCGCGATTTCGAAGGTCCGTGGGAAGGCCAGATCATTTTCGAGCACCTGAGCCACGGCCAAATCCTCGGTAACGGCCGTAACCAGGGCATGGACTCGATCGGCATCCGCGTCGGCTATCAGTTCGGCGGCCGCTGAAACCTGCAATAAGCTGCGGCAAACGCGCTTTTCAGCCTGGTTTGGTTTGAAAAACCGCCGCTAAGGCTCTAACCCATTGAAACGCGAGTCGCGTGCGCATTGGCGCGCGCCACAAAGCACTTGAGGAGCGCTCGCGTGTCAGCAGTCGTGGTGGTCGGCGCCCAGTGGGGCGACGAGGGCAAGGGCAAGATCGTCGATTGGCTTTGCCATCGCGCGGACGTGGTGGTGCGCTTTCAGGGCGGTCACAATGCCGGCCATACTTTGGTCGTCGGCGACACCACCTACAAGCTGGCGCTGCTGCCCTCGGGCGTGGTGCAGGGCAAGCTTTCGGTCATCGGCAACGGCGTTGTCGTCGATCCCTGGGCGCTGGTGAGCGAGATCGAGAAAATCGAAAAGCAGGGGGTGAAGATCGCGCGCGAGAAGCTCGTGCTGTCGGACCAAGCCTGTCTCATCCTGCCGTTCCACCGCGACCTTGACGCCGCGCGCGAGGCGCAGGCGGGTGCGGCCTCTATCGGCACCACCCAGCGCGGCATCGGGCCGGCGTACGAAGACAAGGTCGGCCGCCGCGCGCTGCGCGTTGCGGACTTGGCTGACGAAGCGGCGATCGACTGGAAGATCGGGCGGCTGACCGCGCACCACAACGCACTGCGCAGCGGTCTGGGTCTGCCGGAGATCGACGTCGCGCAGTTGAAACGCGAGATCGCGGAGATCGCGCCGAAAGTTCTGCCCTACGCGAAGCCTGCGTGGCGGGTGATGGAAAGCGCGCTGCAGGATTCCAAGCGCATCCTGTTCGAGGGCGCCCAAGGCGTGCTGCTGGACGTGGATCACGGGACATATCCGTTCGTGACATCGTCCAATGTCGTGTCGGGCCAAGCCGCGGCGGGCTCCGGCATTGGTCCCCGCGCAATCACTTACGTGCTGGGGCTGGTGAAGGCTTACACGACGCGGGTGGGTGCGGGTCCATTTCCGACCGAGCTGAAGGACGACGTGGGCAAGCGGCTGGGCGAAGTCGGCCACGAGTTCGGCACCAACACCGGTCGTGCGCGCCGCTGCGGCTGGTTCGACGCGGTGCTGGTGCGCCAGAGCGTGGCGATTTCCGGCGTCGATGGCATTGCGCTGACCAAGCTCGACGTGCTGGACGGCTTCGACGAGATCAAGATTTGCACCGGCTATAAGCTCGGCGGAAAGGTGATCGACTATCTGCCGGCGAGCCTGCAGGACCAGGAAAAACTCGAACCCGTGTATGAGACGCTCGACGGCTGGAAAAAGACGACGCGCGGCGCGCGCTCGTCGCGCGACCTGCCGGCAAAGGCGATCAAATACATCCGCCGCATCGAAGAATTGATCGGCGTGCCGGCGGCGATCGTGTCGACCTCGCCCGAGCGCGAGGACGTGATCCTGATGCGCGATCCGTTCAAGGCCTGAGCCGTGCGCCGCGGAGGTGGCGACTATGATTCTGATCGGCCAATTCGACAGTCCATTCGTGCGCCGGGTTGGGATTACGCTGGAAACGTACGGCATCCCCTACGAGCATCGGCCTTGGGCCGTGTTCGGCGATGCGGAATGCGTGGCCGAGATCAATCCGCTCATCCGCGTGCCGACTTTGGTGCTGGACGACGGCCTGGTGCTGGTGGAGACGCTGGCGATCCTCGATGCGCTGGATGAGCAGGCGGGTGACGATTGCGTGCTGATGGCCCGGTCGGGGCCGGCGCGGCGGGCGGCGCTGCGCGTGTGTGCCTTCGCGGGTGGCATATCCGACAAGGCGGTGGCGCTGTTCTACGAGCAGAATTTCCACGAAGCGCCCAACGCGGCCCTGCTTGCGCGCATCGATGCGCAGCTGCGGCGGACGTTAGACATGCTCAATGCCGAACGGGCCGCGGGAGGTTATGTTTGGTGGCAGGGCGATGCGTTGACGCACGCCGACATCGCCGTCGCTGCTACCTTGCGGCATCTGAGCGAAACGCAGCTCGATCGGTTTCGTCTCGCCGATTGGCCGGCGCTGGCGCGCCATTGCACGCAGTGCGAAGCACTGCCGGTGTTTCAGAAGATCAGCCAGCCCTTCATATTCATCCGCGGAAAGTCCTGACCATGGATGCGCGCGAGGTCCTCATTGATGGCGCCACCGCGCGACCGGCGCCATACAACGGCTTGGGTTCGGAAATCGTACGCTGGATCAGCGGCGCTTATCTCAGGCTTAGCGGCTGGCGCATCCGCGGCGATTGGCCGGGCTTCGACAAGGCAGTGCTCGTCGCCGCGCCGCACACGTCCAATTGGGACGGGCTCAATATGCTGGCGACCGCCGGGTATTACCGCGTGAAGCTCAAATGGATGGGCAAGAAGAGCCTCACCACCGGCCCGTTCGGCTGGGTGCTGAAGGCGATGGGCTGCGTGCCGATCGACCGCTCCGCCAGCCACGACGTGGTGCGGACGATGGCGGATGTGTTCGCGCGCGAGCCGAAAATCGTGCTGGCGATCCCGCCCGAAGGCACGCGTAGCGCCGTGCGCGAATGGAAGAGCGGCTTCTATCACATCGCCCACGCCGCGAAGGTCCCGCTGGTTCTGAGCGTGCTCGACTACGGCAAGAAGACCGTGAGCTTGGCGGCGACATTCACGCCGAGCGGGGACTATGACGCGGACCTGGCGGCGATCCGCGCGCACTACGCGAACGCGGTGGGAAAAAAGGCCTCGAACTTCGTGGCGTAGCTAGTCGAACGTCGGCTGCAGCGCGAGCATACCGAACTGCGCGACCCAGTGGCCGTTGGCCATGTATTCGCCGCTCCACTGCGTGCGCGGCTCGAAGCCTGCATTGACGTGGGCGGTGTAAGACGTGCGCAGTCGGTCGTCGTTCAGTGTTTCCGCGAGATGGTAGAGGCCCCATGCGCGGGAGAAATTGCGGCCGTAGTCGTGCGCATTGTGGATGTCGCCGGCGGCGAGCGGCCGCAGCGTCTCAAGGCCGGGATTCCAGTGTGAATACCAGGCGCGGAAGTTGGGTGCGGGCAGAGTCTGCTCCACCAGCCACGCCCAGGAAGTGCAGACGGCGATGAAGCCGCGCTGTTCGAGGGAGAGATCGCAGCGTGCATCGGTGAAGTGGCTGCGCACCTGCGCATGGACGAAGTCGATGAGTGCGGTGTTGTTTGTTTCACGCGCGTAGAGCAAGAGATTGATCAGCGCCCAGCTCGGATTCTGGTACTCGCCGCGTGTCGGATCCGCAGCATTGCGCGTGTAGTGATCGCGCAGCGATTGCGCCACCTCCGCCGCCATGGCGTCGAAGCGGTGATCGCCCAAGCGCCTGCGCTCGACGGCGAGGCGCAAGAACCAGGCTCGCCCATAGGGCATCTCGAAATTCGGATGTGCGCGGAGGTAGGCCGCTTCGGTCGCGATGTCGGCTGGCGTGAACGCGGCTTCGAGTTGCGCCGCGTATTGGCGGTCGCCAGTTGCGCGCTGATAGGCGGAGAGCGCCCAGGCGCCGTGCGAGGCGGAGTGCCAATCGACGCAACCGTGGAAGATCGGCGTGTCGCCGGTGTCGTGGCGCCCAAAGCAATAGGAGGCCTGCGCTGCGAGCGCGGCGGCGATCTCGGCGCGATGTTCGCGTAACCCTGCATAGGCGGGCGGAACGCTGGGCTGGGCGCTGGCGGTAGCGCAGCCGCTGAGCGCCACCAGCGCGAAAACCGCGAATGCCGTGCTGCGACAGATTTCGATCATTCCGCCCTCGTTACGCGAACGGCGCTCCCCGCAACCGCACAATTCGCGTGGCGAGTGTAGCGCGGCTCCCGCGTCGGCGTCACGTTTCCTTGGCCTTGGGCCCGCCAGCGGCTAGGATTCGGCTCGAACGGGAGGCCCAATTGTCCGCCGAAGACCACCACGAAGAAGAACCGCACGCCAGCGCCCGACCGCGCTTCTCGGTGGAGGACGCAAAGGCGCGCGCGCAGGAGGCGCGGGCGAAGGCGGAGTTCATTCTCTCGCGCGCCTACGGATTGTTGCGTGAGCCGAAAAAGGAATGGGTGCAGATCCGCGACGAGATCACCACCATCCCGAACATCCTGATCGGCTACGTCGCGCCGCTGGCGGCGATCCCGGTCGTCTGCGACTGGATCGGTTCGGCATTGTTCAGCCGCGGGCTCGGCGGACAGATCGGCGATGCGCTGGTGCGCGGGGTCGTCACCTGGGTGGTGACGGTGGCGCTGGTTGGCTTCCTGGGCGTGCTGATCAACGCCATCGCCGCGAATTTCGACGGCGACCGCGACGATCTCGCGGCTCAGAAGGTCGCCGCCTATTCGCTCACTCCGACCTTCCTTTCCGGCGTGTTTTCGTTGTGGCCGCCGCTCTGGTGGCTCTCGCTTTTCGCGCTCGCGGCGATGGTGTTCCTCATCTATCGCGGTCTGCCGATTCTTATGAAGGCGCCGGAGGAGCGAGCGATGGCCTACACTGCGACGGTGACCATCGCGACGGTGGTTGCGGGCATTCTGCTCTTTGCACTGGCAAGCTGCGTCACCTCCGGCGGGGCCTGAGCGGATGGCGCTTGAGGTTGAAGCTGCGCAGCCGCCGGGCGTCTTTTCGCGCGCCCGCGACCTCATCCTAAAGCCGCAGGCCGAGTGGGACACGATCGCCGCCGAACCGGAGGAGAACCCGTACCTGCGCTATGCGCTGCCGCTGGCCCTGCTGGCGGCCCTCGCTCATGTGGTGGGCTACAGCTTTCTCGGCGGCTATGAGACGAAGTCGCTTTTCGCCAACCTGATCGGCGTTTCGCTGCAGCTGCTCGGCACGTTGGCGAACCTCTATATCGTCGCGCGTTTCGCCAATGCGCTGGCGCCGCGCTTTGCGTCGCAGAAGAACGAGAACGGCGCACATAAGCTCCTCGTGTACAGCGCCACGGCCATGTTCCTGGGCGGGTTGTTCGCGATCTATCCGCCGCTCGCACCGCTCGCGATCGTTGGCCTCTATTCGCTGGCGCTGCTCTGGATCGGGCTGCCGCGCATCATGAAGACGCCGGAAGAGAAGCGTTTTCCCTACATGGCGACGATCGTCGTGATCTGGATTGTCGCCGGCGCCGTTATTGGCGCGGGGGTCGGCGCCGCCTCGGGTGCGCTGGTCAAGTTCTTGCCGAGCAGTTCGGCGACGATGTCAGAGTCCGTGCAGCTGCCGAGTGCGGCGGCCTTGCCCGGCGGCGCCTCGCTCGACCTCGCCGAGATGGCGCGGCTCGCCCGCGCGGCACAGACGGGGGAACTCCGCCCGCTCGATCCGCAGCGGCTGAAGAACTTTTTGCCGCAAACGCTACCGGGCGGCTTCACGCTCACGTCAGCGACAAGCGGCGCCGATGCCGGCGCGCACGCGCAGGGCGTGTATGCGAACGGGCCGCTGGGCATGACGTTGCGCATCCTGCAAACCGGGCGGATCGGCGAGATCGCCGCCAGCGCGCCCGAGTTGCGAAGCTACGAAGGCGCCGACGGATACGCGCGCACGAACGCGATCGACGGGCGCCTCTACGGCGAGAGCCTGAATACGGTGACTGGCGCCGCAAGCTACGTCATCATCGGCTACGGCGTCATGCTGTCAGCGGAGGGAACGGGCGGCGTGCTGCCCGATCAGGCGCGCGCCGCAGTGGAAACCGTCGGCATTCAGCGGCTTGAGCGCGAACTGCGCAACTGAACCGATGCAAGGTGGCGTTCGAACCGAGTGCGGTGTAGAACGCGCGCGCGGCTGCCGGCGTGACCCGAACGGCGCGAACGTCCGGCCCAAAGTGCGCACATGCTTTCCGATCACCCAAAGTCCGGGGATCAGCGACAATGACAATTAAACGCAATGGCGACGCCAACGGCGCGCCGGAAATCAATCGCTTTGTTGCGGTGCTGCAGGCGCCGACCGCGCATTCCTTCCTGATGAGTCAGCGGTTTGCGCTGGAAGCGGCGCGCTTTTGGGCGCGCCGGTTGCACGCCTACGCCGATCAAATGGAAACCCTCGCGCACTGTAGCAACGTGGACGAGTTCACCAACGCCCAAACGCGCTTTGTCGAGCGTCTGCAGAGGGATTACGCGGAGGAAGGTGCGGCGTTCACGGACCTCCTCGGCAGCGCCGGAAAAATGGAAGCGGACGAGCGCGCGGAAGTCTAGATCGCGACTTCGTGTGCGCGCGCTGCGTTGATCGAGTTAGTCATCGCGCGGCGGTGCGGCCCGGCCGGTGAGCAATTGCCGGCAATTGGCGTCGTCCGCCAAGCCAAAATCCACGAATGGCAGCACGGCGGCGAGCGGCGATATGAGTGAGCCGAGCGCGGCGGCCAGCCCGCCTTGACCCGCGATCGGCCCGGCTTCGATGCCGACGTCCGGGCTGCGGAGACGCCCCTCCAGCGTGATCGGCGCCTCAACGCGAATGAGCCGCGTTTCTTTCGGTTCGCCCTGGAGCCTGAGGTCAAGCGTCTCGTTGCGAAGGCTGACCGAACCTTCGCCGTGGATGAGCATGGTTTCCGTGTCCATCACGATCGAGCGGGCGCGGGCGATGCCGTTATCGACACGGAAGCTGGCGACGCCGCAGCGTATGTCGATCTTGCTTTGATCATGTGACAAGAGCAGGCCGAGGCCGCGCACGACATTGACGCCGGTGAGCTCCGCCAGCGCCTCGCGCACTTCTCCGGATGGCGTAATCAGCACGACGTCACCCTGAGATGTTGCGGCCGCGTCGCGGACGGAGGCGCCGACGCCGGTGAGATGAGCGCGTCCGATGAGAGCGCCGCTCAGCGCCGGATTGCCGCGGAGCGCAAAGATGCGTTCCATGCGTGCGTTGGTGAGGCGCACGTCGATGTCGACACGCGGCGTGTTCTGCCGCGCATTGATCGACACCGCGCCCGCGATCCGCCCGGGGCTGAGTTCGAGCGTGAGCGGTTCCAGCCTCAACAGGCCTTGGTCGAGATTGATGACGGCGGCGAGCCCGCGTAGCGGCAGGCGCTCGGTGCGTACGTGCGCAGCACGGTAGGACACGCGAGCATCCATATTGCGCACGCGGCTGATGTCGAGCTGGGCGTCCGGAAGCAGGCGGCCTTGCGATTCCAGGTTCGCCGCCATCTGGCGCTGTTCAGGGGAGACGGTCTCGCCCGTGTCCGGAGCGCCGCCGAGAACGGCCATCAAGTCGTCGAAGTCGAGCGAGCGGGTGGTGAAGTCGCCGTCGAGGAAGAGGCGCCCGTTACGCTGGCGCGAGGCCGTGAAGCGGCCGGTGATATCGCTGTCGCCGATGCGGCCGGCGACGTTCGGCATGCCGTAGCGCTGCCCGTCGCGCACCAGCCGGCCGCTCAGCCGATAGGGCGGCGTATTCGGCAAAGCGAGCCCGGTAAGTTGATAGAGGTCCGCCAGATCGGGACCGGAACCCTGCAGATCGGCGCTCCACCGGCCGAAATTGAAGGGTCGAGTGATGGCGCCGCGCGCCTGAATGCGGGTGGCGCCGGCGCGAACGTCGGCGACGAATGGATAGGGGCGGTCACGTCGCACGTTGAGGAGCGGCGCGCCGGTCAGCACGAGCGTGAAGGGGCGGCGGTTGATCTGGCCCTCTCCGCTCAAGGCGAAGCGGCCGGGATTGCGCGGATCGGCGCTTTCCTGCGTGGTGAAAGCAGCGTCGAGATCGAGGTGGCGCTTATCGTCGACGAGATGCACGCGCCCGTCGGTCAAAGTGAATTCACGGATTGCAGGCAAGTCGAAGGCGCGGCCGCGCGCGGTTTGGCTTGGGGCCCAGTTCGAAACGCCGGCGGCGTCGCGATAGAGTTCGATCTCGGCGCCGCGCAGATCGAGGCGGGTGAAATCGAAGCGTCCGGTCAACAGCGGCAGCCAGCGCACCGAGGCTTCCGCCTCTGCAACGCGCGCGAACCGGCCGCGATCGCGGTAGCGCGCAGGGTTGCCGATCTCCAGGCCGGCGACGCGTATATCCGGCGTCCATGACCAGGGATCGACGTCGAGATCGCCGCGGATCACGATCTCGCGTCCGGTCGCCGCCGAGGCCATGCGCGAAATCGGTCCGCGCAACGCATTCCAGTCCGCGAAGGTTAAGAAGAGCACGAAGGCGGTGACGAGCACGCCGAACGCGCCGCCGGCCCAGATGGCGATACGCTTCCACGGGGCCGCTGAAACCTTGCGCCATGTCCAGCGCGCGCCGCTCTGTGCGCGCGCGCCTTGCCCCGCGCTCCAAGCGCGCAGTCGCGACAGTCGCGCACGCCATGGTGAATGCGGCTTCGGCGAAAGCATTCCCGGCCAACGCCGGCTCGGGGAACACGTTCCCGTATCAGCACTTTTTGCGCCGCTCTTCATGCATTTGGCGCGCATCTCTCGCCCCAGGGGCGCCGCGTAGCGTTAACATCCTGAAAGCGGTAAGAGCCCGCCGCTGCATAATGCACGCGCGCGTGAAAGCGGGAGATTATGGCCTTCTTCGCATACCTGCCGGAGATCGTTGGCTTCCTGCTGTTCATCATGATGTCGACGCAGGTGCCGCAGATCGGTCCGATTCTCCTCGTGCTCGAAGCGGGCCTCGTGTTCCTGCTGCTGGTAATCAAGCGCATGGAGGCGCTTGCGGCGCTAAAGCGATATTGGTGGTTGTTGGCGCTGCCGGCGGTGGCGACGTTTTCCTTTCTCTGGTCCGACGTGCCGGCGATTTCGCTGCGCTACGGCGCGCAGTTCGTGTTCACCGCGCTTTGCGGCATCGTGCTCGCCTACCTCATGACGCCGCGCCGCTTCGTGGCGATGCTGCTCTATTCGACCTTCATCTTCTGCGTGCTGTGCGTGCTTTACGGCCGTCAAGGCACGAGCGCCGAAGGTATGGTGCTGATCGGACTCACCGGCTCAAAGAACCAGATTGCCTACGAAGCGCAAATTCTCTTCAGCCTGGCCGTCACGGCGTTGTTGATGGGGCAAATTTCGATCGCGACCCGCTGGGTGGCCATCCTATCCATCCCGTTTGCGATTTACCTGCTTGCGGGCACCAATTCCGCAACCGCCATCCTGATGGCGTTCGGCGGGTCGGCGGTGCTTGTCGGCGTATGGATGTCGCAGAGCCTGACACCCGGGGCGCGACTGGCGACCGTTGTGGGGGGCGTGCTTGTCGTCGCACCGCTGCTGGCGCTGGCGCCGGAAGCGCGCGCCTGGGTCGACCACTTCATGTACGATACGCTCAACAAGGACCCGACTCTGACCGGGCGCACCATTTTGTGGGAGCACGCGGACGCGTTGATCGCGCGCCGCCCGTGGTTGGGGTACGGTTATTACGGCGTCTGGATGGGCAACTCGGCCGAGAGCATCGGTTTGATGCACATGTTCGATGTCAGCGACGGGCGCCAGTTCCACTTCCACAACACGTTCCGGCAGGTCTCGGTGGACGAGGGCATGCTGGGCTTCGTCGCGCTTGTAGGCACGATGGGCGCCGTGGTGCTGGGCAGTCTGCGGCGCCTGCTGCTGACGCCGAACCCGGCCAACACGTTCTTCTTCACCGCGTTCCTGCTCTTGGTGATCCGCGCCTTCACCGACAACATCATTGGACCATTCTCGATCCACACCATGATGTTCTTTGCGGCGGGCGTGTACGCCTTCGCGCCGCTGGCGGCGGACGTGAAGCTCAAGGTCGCCGCGCCAAAGCCCGAGCCGCGCGGCAGCTTGGCCGTGCGTCACCTGCAGGCGTTCCGCGACTCCGAGCCGATGCCGCCGTTTTCTGGCCCGCGTCAGTGACACCGCGCCCCGGCGCTGGCATGGTCGCTGGCGAGGGGAGACGCGTCGATGATTTCACGTTTCTTAGCGCCGGTGCTGGCGTGGATGCTGTTGGCGGGGTGCGCCTCGGCGCTCGATGTGCGGCCGGCGACGGTTGCCGAAGGGGCGGCGGTCCTCTCGCGCGAGGATGAAGTCACGGCCGAGTGGACGCCAGCGGATATCTCGATCCGCTTGCGCGGCGGCGCTTCCAGTGCGGCGCTGCGTCAGCAATACGCCGCCGGCGTGTCGGCCTGGAGCGCGCCGGAGCGGGCGCGGCTTACGGCCATGCTGGCGCGCAATGACGTCCATCTCACAACGCTGGCGCGCTGGCTGCCGGAACACGTGCTGTTAGTGAAGAATAGCGACGCGGTCGAGGGCGGCCTGCCGCACACGCGTGGGAACGCGATCATGTTTGGCCCGAGCCTGCCGCGGGACGAAGCAGAACTCGACTTCTTGTTCTGGCACGAACTCTTCCACGTGCTCTCGCGCCACAACGCGGCGCGCCACGACGAGATGTACGGGCTGATCGGCTTTGTGCCGTGCACCACACTGACGCTGCCCGACGGCGTGTCGGAGCACACGCTGACCAACCCGGATGCGCCGGTGGTGCGCTGGGTCGCTCCGGCGCCGTCAATCGCCGCGGACGCCTATGTGACGCCGCTGTTGCTGGTCGAGCCGGCGCAATACGATCCTGCGCATCCGAGCTTCACCGACTATTTCGACCTGCGCTTCCTGCGCATGACGCGTGACGCCGCCGGCGCCTGCGCGCCGTTCTCGACCGGCGCCGATACGTTCGTCGCGCCGCAAGCGGCGATGCCGGCGCTGTTCGCGGTGGCGGGCGCCAATACCGATTATGTGCTGCACCCGGAAGAGACGCTCGCCGACAATTTCGCGCAGATGATGGTCGGCAAGCGAGACGTGGCGAACCCGGAAGTGCAGACGCGTTTGGCGAGCTGGCTGGGGATCACGCCGCCGGCGCGGCAGGGCGGAAGGGCGCGCTGAGTTCGTGGCGTCATCCACAACGGAGGAGCGCCGGCTTCCAGCCGGCATACCGGAGGCTCGCGTGTCACAGGCTGGTGGCCCGTTGAAACACCGAATGCCGGCTGGAGGCCGGCGCTCCTCTACGCTTGGTGTCGCGAACGATCGCGCAAACAAAAGGCCTTCGCTGTGAGGCGAAGGCCTTCATTTCTCAGCGCGGCGTTTCGCGCTTAGGCGCCGGCTTCAGCCACCAGCCCGCGCTCGCTCGCGCGGCGCTTCATGGCTTTCTGCAGCTTCTCGAAGGCGCGCACTTCGATCTGGCGGACACGTTCGCGGCTGACGCCGTATTCCTTGGAAAGATCCTCAAGCGTCGACGGCTCGTCCTTCAGCCGCCGTTCCTGGATGATGTGGCGCTCGCGTTCGGTGAGCTCGCTCATGGCTTCCTGCAGCAGAGTCATGCGTGCGCCGAACTCTTCGTTGTCGGCCAGACGCGTTTCCTGCGTGCCTTCGGCCTGGTCGTCGGCGAGCCAGTCCATCCATTCGGATTCGCCTTCGCCGCCGGCGCCGCCGATCGGCGCGTTGAGCGAAGCGTCGCCGCCGCCGGACAGACGGCGATTCATCGAGACCACTTCGTCTTCGGTGACCGCGAGCTTGTGGGCGATGGTTTTCACGTGCTCGGGACGCAGATCGCCTTCTTCCAGCGCTTCGATCTCGCCCTTGAGACGGCGCAGGTTGAAGAAGAGCTTCTTCTGCGCGGCGGTCGTGCCCATCTTCACCAGCGACCAGGAGCGCAGGATGTATTCCTGGATCGAGGCGCGGATCCACCACATCGCGTAGGTCGCGAGGCGGAAGCCCTTGTCGGGATCGAATTTCTTCACCGCCTGCATGAGGCCGACATTGCCTTCGGAGATGACTTCGCCGATCGGCAGGCCGTAGCCGCGATAGCCCATGGCGATCTTGGCCACGAGCCGCAGGTGCGAGGTCACGAGCTTATGGGCCGACTGCGAGTCACCGTGTTCCTGCCAGCGCTTGGCCAGCATGAATTCCTCTTCCTTTTCGAGCATGGGAAATTTGCGGATCTCCGAGAGATACCGCTGCAGGCCTTGCTCAGGCGAAAGTGCGAGTGTGAGCGCAGTGGAAGCCATGTATTCGATTGCCCCTCCTGAGGACCGTTAGACACACGAACGTGGGCCTTGGAGCATACGCTCTGGGACCCTGTCCGGTTTCTGGCGGCGAGACCCTCATATAGGGAGCCGTCCAGACTTCCGCAGCGCCCGCCTGTCACGAGCGTGTGTTGAGTAAGCGCTGCCCGTGTCGAATCGAGGGCGTGGCCCGATGAGCAAGAACATACCAAGAACAAGTAGATTCCGCAAGCGGAATGATGGCCTCGACATCGCGCGAGCGCCGGCGGAACCCGCCGCCGCCCCTGCACGCCCGCTGGGCCGCTCAGAATTTTGAATTAGTCCGCTTCCGCTTCTGCAGTGGCCGGCTGCTTGCGGAGAGTCTCGGCGACCGCCCAGGCGCTCAGGACGACGGTCAGCGTCACCAGGCCGTAGCGGGCGGTCAGGTCGAACACCGAACCGAACACCTGATCGGCGCCGCCGCCGATGCGGACCCACATGGCGTGGGTCTGGCCGCTGCCGGGGTTGCGCGGCAGCAGGTTGAACATGCGCACTTCGTTCAGCGTGAACAGCAGCAGCGCCGTGACAGCCGAAAGCACGCGCTCGACCTTGTGGAACAAAGAAAGCATGAACACCCGCAGTCGTTCGAAACCCCGAGCGAGACTTCTAGCGGAATGGGCGTCCGAGTGCGAGCCGCGCCTAAGTGTTCCGCTGATGGAACCGCAGCAAGGCGTGGAACCAAATGCTCAGTTCGTATGCGCCAGATGCACAACGTCCTCCTCGCGATACGCCGGCGGATGACAGGGGCCGATACCGCCGGTCTCGCAGATTTCTTCCGCCGACCTAGAGGGGGGAGGCGGATCACGTCCAATCGTCATGCACGCGCTCACCATGCCGGGCGGGCCGCCATCGCGCCTGCAGGATGGCGTGAGCAATGTGGCGCGCTCGGCGACGCTGTAGCCGCGGTCCAGCCGCAATGGGTCTTCGCCGAAGCCCGTCGACGGCGCCACCGCCGGCGCTTCGCCCCAGTGCGGTTCAGCGCTGCGCGGGCAATTCACGGGGCGGCGTTCGAGGTGGGTATCCGTGCAGGCAAGCGTGCGCGCCAGCATCGCTGCGCTAACCGGCATCGTCGTTTCGCTGACCGGGACGGCGGCGTTGCTGCGCACCGCAGGTGGCGGCGCTGTGCGCCGGGCTTGCAGCCGCGGCGGCGCCGGTCTCTCGACCGAGGCGGCGACGCCGGTGAAGGCTGGCGCCTCGTAAGCCGCGATGACGCGCGAGAACCACCACAGCAGGACGCACGCGCTCGCCACGATCAGCGCCGACGCGACCAGTGTTGCGCTGCGCAAGCGCCAACTGGCGCGCGTGTGATCGATTGCGACCAAAGTACCCCCGCGGCCGCACTGCTCACCGTCCAATGCGGCGGAATTGCGCTGGCTCGCGTCGCCCGCGTCTAAAGCCTTCGCAAGATGTCGAGCAGCGCTTTCATGTCGGCCGGAATGGGGCTTTCGAAGCGGAGGTCCTCGCCGCTGACCGGGTGCTTGAAGCCGAGCACCGCCGCGTGCAGCGCCTGGCGCGGAAACGCGCCGACGGCGGCTGCGGCTTCCTCGGCGTGCGGCCCTTCGGCTTTGAAGGCGCGCTGCTTGCCGTAGAGGGGGTCGCCGATCAGCGGTGCTCCGAGGTGGGCGAGATGCGCGCGGATCTGGTGTGTGCGCCCGGTGTGCAGGCGGCACTCGATCAGCGCGGCGGCGGGATGGCCGACGGATTGGCCGACAGCCTGGCCGTAGCTTTCGACGGTCCAGTAATCGGTGATGGCGGTCTTGCCGGCGGACGTTTCCGGATCGCGGGCGACGACGTATTTGCGCCGGTCTTCGCTGGAGCGCACCAGCGTGTTCTCGATGCGCGCGGTGCGTTCTTTGGGCGCGCCGCGGGTGATGGCGTAATAGGCGCGCTCAAGGTCGTGCTTGGCGAAGAGCTTGGCGAGACCGTTATGCGCCGCGTCGTTCTTGGCGACGACGACCAAGCCCGTTGTGTCCTTGTCGATACGGTGCACGATGCCGGGGCGCGCGACGCCGCCGATGCCGGAGAGGCTGTCGGCGCAGTGCGCGAGGAGCGCGTTCACGAGCGTGCCGCGCATCGAACCGGGCGCGGGATGCATGGCCATGCCCATGGCCTTGTCTATGACGATGAGGTCTGCGTCTTCGTAGACGATGTTGAGCGGCAGCTTCTCCGGCTGTGGCGCGGCCGGCTCGGGCGGCGGCAGCGTGAGTTCGTAGGCGGCGCCTCCGCGAACCTTTTCCTTGGCGTGGGTGACAATGGTCCCGTCCGCGGTGAGCTTGCCCTGGCCGATCAGGCCCTGCACGCGCGAGCGGGAGATGTCCGGCCAGACCGAGACCAGAAAGACGTCCGCACGCTCGCCGGCCGCCTCCGGCGGGGCTGTGATCGCGCGCGTTTCGCCCGGCGGTGTGTATTCGTCGTCGTCCACGGGCGCCTTATGGACCGCCGGCGCCCTCGCCGGCAAACGCCGGCGCCGGCCGGCGAGCGCGCCGACGGTCCATGTTGCTCCGGGCCCACCGTCGGTCCATTACTCCGCGCGGGGAGAGCGTGCGTGGCCATCCGGCGAATCCTGACTTGGACCGCGGGCGCGGTCGTGGCGCTGGGCGTTTGGCTCGGCGCTTTCCTGTTTGTGAATAAAGACGCGGTGGCGCGGCCGGGCGATCTGGTGCGCGTGGCGGCGGCCGACTTGCCGCAAGCGGGCGAGACGCTCGACATCGTGACCTGGAATCTGGGCTATGGCGGCCTGGGCGCCGGCAGCGATTTCACTGCCGACGGCGGCACGCACATGTTTCCGCCTTCGCGCCGCGCGGTGCGCGACAATGTCGACGCCATCGAGCAATTTCTGGCCGGCCAGGACGATGTCGACGTGGTGCTCCTGGAGGAATTGGCGCGCGCGGGGCCGGTGAACTATCAGGTGGACCTGAAGGCGCAGGTGGACCGTGCGCTTGCCGGGCGCGACCGGCTCTTCTTCGCCGACTTCAAGACGCGACTGCTGCCATGGCCGCTCCGCATGGAGCACGGGCAGGGTGTGTATTCGCGGGTGGCGATCGAGGGTGGCGATGTCGTGCCGCTGCCGGCTGAGGATAGCGGCATCTTCGGCGTGCGCCGACGTTATGCCTCGACGGTGGCGCGGCTCGCAAATGGGTGGACGATCGTCAGCGTGCACCTCGCTGCGTTCGATGCCGACGCCGAGGTGCGCACCCGGCAATTGCGCGAGTTGATGACGTGGGCCGAGCGCGAGTACAGGAGCGGGCGTTATGTCGTCATCGGCGGCGACTGGAATCTGCAGCTCGCCGAGACCGACTTCCCCAACACCACTGAAGAGCGCTATCTCTTCTGGCTCTTTCCATTTCCCCAGGACGCGCTGCCGCAAGGCTGGCGCATCGCCGCGGACGCTACGATCCCGTCCGTACGCACCAATTACAAGCCGTACGTCGCCGGTGAAAACTACGTCACCACAATAGATGGCTTCATCGTTTCGCCTAACGTCGCCGTGGAGAGCGTCCACGGTTTCGACCTGGGTTTCCGCAACAGCGATCATCAGCCCGTGCGCATCCGCGTGCGGGCGCTGCCGAATGCTTGAGGGGGAGTAGAATGGCTTCCAAGTTCACCCGTCGCGCCGCGCTTGTCGCCGGCGCTGGAGTAGCCACCGCTGCGTGTGCGCAGGATATCGAGACGCCGCCGTACGAGGGCGCCGTCGCCTTCAATCACGGCGTCGCCTCAGGCGATCCGAAGCACGACAAGGTCATCATCTGGACGCGGGTGACGCCGGAGCGGGCAGGACCCGTGCCGGTGCGCTGGATTGTGGCGCGCAATCGCGAACTCACCGACGTGGTGAAGACCGGCGTCACCAACGCCACCGAGGCGCGCGACTATTGTGTAAAGGTGGACGTCACCAATCTGCGTCAAGGCGCGCCGTATTTCTACGGCTTCCGCGCCGGCGCGGCGCAAAGCATGGTCGGCAAGACCAGGACGCTGACGCGGGGGCGGCAAAACCAGTTGAAGATGGTGGTGACCTCGTGCGCGTCGTATCCGCACGGCTTTTTCAACGCCTATCAGGCCATCGGCGCGCGCGACGACATCGACGTCGTCGTGCACTTGGGCGACTACATCTACGAATACGGTCTCTCCGGCTATGGCGGCGACACCGCCACACAACTCGGCCGCGTGCCTTCGCCGGAGGTGGAATGCGTCCGGCTGCAGGATTATCGCCAGCGTCACGCGCAGGCGAAGGCGGAAGCGGAATTGCAGGCCGCGCACGCGATCGCGCCCTGGATCGTGGTGTGGGACGACCACGAAGTCGCCAACGACAGCTGGAGCGGCGGCGCCGAGAACCATCAGCCGAACGAGGGCAATTTCGCCGACCGCAAACGCGCATCGCTGCAGGCGTACTACGAGTGGATGCCGATCCGCGAACCGGAAGCGGGGCGCGCTTTCGAGTCGATCAACCGCAGCTTCCAGTTCGGCGATCTGTTGACGCTCTGCATGCTGGAGACGCGGCTCCTGGCGCGTACCAAGCAGCTCGATTACGCGACCGACATGCCGATCGAGCAGCAGCGCTGGGATTTCGCCAACCCGAACGCGCCGGTGGCGATCCGTCCCACCGAAGAGGACCGGCCGACGCAACGTCTGCTGCCGGCGATCTACGAGGCCATCGGCGGCGCGATGACGCCGGTGCTGGACTGGCGCCGCGCCGGGCCGATGATCGCCGCGGCGCCCAATCTGCCGGCTGGTTTCTTTTTCGCCCCGGACGCGCGCGAACTGGCGGAGCGTCTGGCGGAGCCGGAGCGTGCATTGCTGGGGCCGGCGCAAGAGCAATGGCTCGCCACTGAGTTGGGGGCCTCCAAGCAGGCGAACGTGAAATGGCGCATCATCGGCAGCCAGGTGGTGATGGCTCCGATCACCGCGCCGGATCTTTCCCACACGCCCCCCCCGCTCGCCGCCGCCATCGAGCGGCTGCGCCCGGGTGTGACGCAACTTTTGAAGCTGACGCGCTTCCCGCTGCCGCTCAACACCGATAGCTGGGACGGCTACCCGGAAGCGCGCAAGCGCGTGCTGCAGGCGATCCGGGCGTCAGGCGGCGACACTATGGTCATCGCTGGCGACAGCCACACGGCCTGGGCCAACGAAATCAACGACGAGAACGGCCGCGTCGCGGTAGAGTTCGGCGCGACCTCGATCACGTCTCCGAGCGATGCGAGCTTTTTCACGGCAGCCGGGATCGACTTCTCCGCCGGCGTGCGCGCCCGCAATCCGCATATCAAGTTCACGGAGGCCAATCATCGCGGCTTCACGGTGCTGACGCTGACCAAGGACAATGTCACGGCGGAGTACATGGCGGTTTCGACCATCACCACGAAGCAATTCGAAACCACGACGCTCGCCACATTCACAGTGGCGCCGGCCGGCGGCGGCTCGATCGGGCCGCTGACCGCGGTGACTTAAGCGGCCTGGAGTTCTTTGCTCTCTCGTGCGGGTCCATCAATGCGCGCGCCGGCTTCGATCGCGCGCATCAGCATGTCGTGCACGAAGAGGTTGGACGCATTGAGATCGCGTCCGCTCGCCAGCGCGTAGCTGCGGATTGATTCCGCCACTGCAAGGAATTGCTCTGCGTTCATGGCCCGCGCCTGTGCTGTGATTTGGCGACATCATTGTGACGAAGCACGGGCGCGATTGGTTACAAACACGGCAAGAAGATTAACACGCACACGCGCGGGACATTAATCTACGACGCCGCCGCCCAATCCCGTCGCCGCGATGCGTTTGGCCTCGCCGAACGCCTCCAGCTCCGGCGATGGCTTGCCTTCGATCCATTCTTCCGCGAGTTCGCCGTAGATCGGCGCGTATTTGAAGCCGTGGCCGGAGCAGGCGGAGAAGAGCAGCACGCGGTCGTGCGCGCGCGAGGGCGTAATGAGGAAGTTCTCGTCTGGCGTCATGGTGTAGAGGCAACGCGCCATCCGCACCGGCGTCGGATCGTGTTGCGGCAGGAAGAGGCGTGCTTGTTCGGACAGCGCTTCGGCGTCGGTTTCGCCCGGCGAGGCGACGATGTCGGGATCCACTGCGCCGCCTACGGTGTGGAGGCCGATTTTGTAGAGGCCGCCTGGGGTCGGCATGCCGTAGAGGCCGACCTCGTTGTCGACGCACATGATCGGCATCAGCCGGGGCGAGGGCGTCTTGAACCAGCCGACGATGCGGCGGCGCACGTCGAGCTTGCCGGCGAATTCCGGCAACAGTTTCCGCGCCCAGCCGCCGCTGGCGACGATGACCGCGTCGAACGCGCGCTTCTCGCCATTGACGCTGAGTAGCGGCGCGTCGATGGGCCCGGCGATGCGGGTATTGGCGTAAAGTTTAGCGCCCCAGCGCGGCGCCTGCTTGATCAGGAACGCGCGCGTGGCGTCGGCGGCGATGACGCCACAATCGTCCTGGCGGAAGACGTCGTACTCATACGGCATGGCGATCATGCCGCGCGTCAACGGGTGGATGGCGTCGCCACGCAGCAGCGCTGCGGGCTTGTTGCTCATGCGCTTGCAGGATTGCACGAACGGCGAGCCCTGCGGCCCCGCCATCAGCCCGCCCATCCATTCAATCAGCGGCCGCCCGGCGAGGCCCTCCCAGAAGCGCCACATCTCGCCGGCGCGGCGGGCCAGGCGCTGGTAGGTCTCGCCCTCGCCCGGTGAGAGCCGAATGATGCGCGTATCGCCGTGCGACGAACCCTGGTCGTTCATCAGGTCGAACTGTTCGAAGCCCGAAACTTCATGCCCCGCGAGCGCCATGCGCGCGCAGATGCTCAAGCCCGCAATGCCTAGTCCGACGACGGCGACCTTCATCGTGCCCGCTTCCTAGCCTGTCGAATGGTCAACGGGGAGGGGCGTGCGAAGGTCCTGCACAAAAAAGCCTGCCGATCCCATGGACACGGCGGTTGTGCGCAAGGCCCGGATCGGGCGGTACTCCGCTGGCCATGAGTCTCAAGGATAAGATCAAAGCCCGGGTCGCCGCGTTCGACGCCTGGGCGCGGCCGTGGGCGGAACGATCGAAGCTGAACGGCTGGGCCTATGAGTTCCTGCTGTTCGGGCTGAAGCAGGCCTGGGCCTGCCTGTTCGGCGGGCTGATGCTGGCGCTCCTGCTTGGCACCCACTTGCTTTGGCCGGCGCACGCGCCAGTCGCGCGCTACGACTTCCTGGTGGTGGCCGCGGTGATCGTGCAGGGCGCCCTGCTGGCGACCAGGCTGGAGCGCTGGGAAGAGGCGATCGTCATCCTCATCTTCCACATCGTCGGCACCATCATGGAGATTTTCAAAACCGCGCACGGCTCGTGGATCTATCCGGAGGCCAATGTTCTGCGCATCGCCGGCGTGCCGCTCTTCTCCGGCTTCATGTACGCATGCGTCGGGTCCTACATCGCGCGCGCCACGCGATTGTTCGAGCTGCGCTACATCAATTATCCGCCGCTCTGGACGACGTGGCTGCTGGCCATCCTCGCCTATGTCAACTTCTTTACCCACCACTACACGATCGATATCCGGCTGGGCCTGTTCGCCTTCTCCGCGCTGATTTTCTGGCGCGCTACGATCATGTTCACGCCGGATCGCGCGCCGCGGCGCATGCCGATGCTCCTGGGGCTTGTGCTGGTCGCGCTCTTCATCTGGTTCGCGGAAAACCTCGGCACCTTCGCAGCCGCGTGGGTCTATCCGAGCCAGCGGGACGGCTGGCATCTGGTGCCGATCGAGAAGCTGGGCGCGTGGTATTTGCTGATGCTGCTGAGCTGGGTGCTGGTGAGCGTGGTGCATCAGCCGGAGCGGGTTGAGGCGCCCATGGAGCGCCGGCGTCCTCGCCGGCCGGCGCTTGTGTTCGCGAGCATTGGCGCCGGCCGGCGGGACGCCGGCGCTCCATAGGTTCAGCGCAGCGTTATGGTTTCAGTTCTTGCCTGCACAACCCGTCCGCCGCGCACGATCTCAGCGACACCGCGATAATTGCCCGCCGCCCAGCCCGCCGGCGGTGTGCGGCGGCCCGCGAAGAGCCAGGCCTGCGCTTGGTCGCGCGGCTGCGTGCGCGTGCCTTCGGCGACCAGCGCGCCGTCGGGGCCATAGAGACGTACGCGGAGGACGTCGCCGTTGCGCGGGCCGCTCGCCAGCGCCCAGAAGACGAGCGCGGCGCTGCGGCGTGCGGCGTTGGCCGGCAGCGCTTCCGCATTGGCGCCTTCGCCTGGGGCCGTGCCGGTGAAGCCGGCCGCGAACCAAAGCGAGCCGCGATAGGCGAGCGCGGTGCGCGCGGCCGGAGTCCAATATGCAGCAGGCCGCACGGCGTTGGCGCCACAGCCGCCCGTGCCAATCGCATTACCCGTCAGCGGATCGAGGGTTGCGCCGTTGCGGCGGACGGCGAGATGGACGTGCGGAAATTCGGTGTGGCCGGAAAGGCCGACGAGGCCGAGGCGCTGTCCGGCGCTCACGCGGTCGCCCGCACGCACTTGCAGCGTGCCGGCTCGCATGTGGCAGACTTGGCTTTGCCAGCCTTCGCCGTGATCGATAACGACGCCGTTGCCGCAATCGCGGCCGGCGATGGCGGCCATGCCGCCGCGGACGTAGGCGCCGTCCGGCTCGCCGTCGCGCACCCCGCGCACCACGCCCGCCGCCGGCGCCAACACGGCAACGCCGCGCGCCGCCAGCGCCAGCGGCGCGCGGAAGTCGAGCCCGTCATGGCCGTCATAGGTAAGCGGCCCGCACATTGGATCGCGCGCGCCGGGGCCCGTTTGCCAGTCGGCGTAGTTCTGCACAATGCAGGTCGAGCCAACGGCGCAGTCGAGCGGGAGTTGGAACACCTGCGCCGCCGCTGGGCGCGGCGTGAGGATGAAGAGGCAGACGAGGAAGAAAAGCGCGCGCATGCGCGGATGATGCATGCTGAGGTTCCTCGCGCCAGCCAAACCCTCAGTCATTCCAGACGGCCGGAAGGCCGATCTGGAATCCAGGGCCAACGACGGAGAGGTTGCCCTGGATTCCAGATCACGCTTCGCGTGTCTGGAATGACTGAGGATTGTTTGACGATTGCGCGACCGCGCCCCGCCGCTAAGCTCAAACCCATGGGCAGGTGGGCGCGGTTCATTTTCATTGCGGCGGCGCTTTTGGCGTTCGCGCCCGGCGCCTCTGCGCAGCGTGGCGGCAAGGGCGGCAGCGAAGGCGCGCACATGCTGAACGCGGCCGAGACGCGCGAGGCGCTGGAAGGACGTGTGATCTGCCTCGAGCCGCGCGGACGGGCGTGCTCGTCGGCCTACGTCATCGAGGAGGTCTCAGAGACGAGGGTCCGTGGCCGCGAATATGCGTTGAATCGGATCAGCGACTGGGTATCGGGTCCGATGGGCGAGTTCGTGCAGTCTACGGTCGCCTACCGCGAAGCGGCGCCGCTCTTTCAAGAACTGGGCGCGCTGCAGCGCGCGGGCCGCTACGAGATGGTGAAGTTCAATGCGCTCTCGGAAAGCGTTTATGATCCGGAGCGCAATGCCTGGTGCGGAAGCGCGGACGCTGCGCAGCCCCTCCAGTACCTTGCCTTCTATTTTTCACGCGATGACCGCGCCGATACCTCCGCCGACGAAGCGCTGCCGCCGGAATTGATGCAGCGGCTACGGGCGTTCTTCGTTGCGTTTGTCCGCGATCCCGTGGTTGCGGAACGCATTGCCGAGGATCCCGACATACAGGAAGGGATCGAGGGCGAGCTTGGATTGGTCCCCATGTGCACCAGCTATGTCGGCTTGCGCCGCAACGGCCGCATGACGGTGACCGAGATCGTCTATTCAACGCCGCGGGCGGCGTTGCGCAGCTGGCGTACCGCCGTCGAAGTTCGGGAGCCGAGCGAGATCGTGCTCAGCCCTAACATCGATTAGCTCAGCCGTAGCCGGCGAGCTTCAGAAACCGGTTGCGCAGTTCCGCATCATCCTTGAACGCGCCAGTGAATTGTGTGGTCACCGTGGTGACGTCCTTGTGGTGGACGCCGCGGGTGGACATGCATTGGTGTTCGGCGTCGATCAGCACAGCGACGCCGCGCGGCTTCAGCGTCTGCTCGATCGCTTCGGCGATCTGGATGGTCATCGTCTCCTGCGTCTGCAGACGTTTGGCGAAAATTTCGACCACGCGCGCGATCTTGGAAATGCCGACGACGCTTTCGGTCGGCAGGTAGGCGACGTAGGCCTTGCCGAGGAAGGGGGCCATGTGGTGCTCACAATGGCTCTCCACGTCGATCTGCTTCAGCATGACGATGTCGTTGTAGCCGCCGACGTCATCGAACACGCGCGAGAGTTCATCGGCCGGGCATTCGTCGTAGCCGCGGAACCACTCGCGATAGGCGTCGACCACGCGCTTGGGGGTGTCCTTCAGGCCTTCGCGATCGGGATCGTCGCCGGCCCAGGCGATCAGGGTCTTTACGGCCTCCATCGCAGCTTCGCGCGAGGGGCGCTTCGCATTCGCCTCGTCGGGCGAGCGCCACTTCAGAATCTCACTCATAGGAAGTCCTTCACTGAGGAACGGAGGTCGAGCCGGGAGGGTTCGCGGAAGCTGTTACGTCCATCTGCGACACCCGGACTTAACGCCCGTCCGAAAAATCACCCTCAGGGCGACGGGACCCATCGCGGTCCCAGGCGGATATGGAGTGTAGCATAGGGCTCCGCTAGAACCCACCCCTCGGTCTTTGCCCGAGCAGCGTCCGGTTTTGCTCGAAAGACCATTTGCGCAGTAGGGGTCCCGTTAGGTCAGACATGCAGATTCAGCTCACCAATACGCTGACACGGCGCAAGGAGCCGTTCCTCCCCACCGATCCGGCGCGGGTGACGATGTATGTCTGCGGCCCCACGGTTTACGGCAACGCGCATATCGGCAACGCCCGCCCGCCCGTGGTGTTCGACACGCTCTTTAGGCTTTTGCGGCACGTCTACGGTGAGAGCGCGGTTATCTACGCGCGCAACTACACAGACATTGAGGACAAGATCATCGCAGCGGCGCTGCGCGACGGCGTTTCGATCGACGCCATCACGCGAAAGTACGAGCGCATCTATGAGGAAGATATGGGGGCGCTGGGCGTACTCCCGCCGACGCTGACGCCGCGCGCGACCGAGAACATTCCGGCCATGATCGCCATCATCCAGAAGCTGATCGACAACGGCGCGGCTTATGTCGTGCCGACGGGCGTCTATTTCTCGGTGGGCGCCGACAACGATTATGGGAAGCTGTCGGGCCGCGCGCAGGATGAGCTGCAGGCGGGCGCGCGGGTGGAGGGCGAGGATGACAAGCGCCACCCGAGCGACTTCGCGTTGTGGAAGGCCTCGAAGCCGGGCGAGCCGACCTGGGACGCGCCGTTCGGCGCGGGGCGGCCAGGCTGGCACATCGAGTGCTCGGCCATGATCGAGGAAGAGTTGGGCTCGCCCATCGACATCCACGGCGGCGGCATCGATTTGATCTTCCCGCACCACGAAAACGAGATCGCGCAAAGCGAGTCCGCGCACAATCATCCGCTGGCGCGGGTGTGGATGCACAACGGCTTCCTGACGATGGACAAGGAAAAGATGTCCAAGTCCGTCGGCAACATCATCACGCCGCGGGAGCTGCTGGATCAGGGCTGGCAGGGCGAGACCATCCGCTACGCGCTGTTGTCGGCGCACTACAAGGCGCCGCTGGATTGGAGTGACGATCTCTTAAGGCAGGCGCAGGCGAGCTTGGATCGCATCTACGGTGCGCTGCTGCGCTTGAAGGACGCGCCTGCGGCGAAGGCCGATGCGCCGGAGCCGTTCGTCGCGGCGCTGGCCGACGATCTCAACACGCCGGCGGCGATCGCCGAGTTGTCGGCGCTGGTGACGGCGGCGAATGTCGCCAAGAAAGCGCCGGAGCAGGCAAAGGCGAAAGCCGAGCTGCAGGCCGCGGCGCATTTTCTCGGCATCGCGCAAGACGATCCGCAACACTGGTTCCGGGCCACGTTCGGCGAAGTCGCTGCGGCGCAGATCGACGCGCTGGTGGCGCAGCGCGTGGAGGCGCGCGCGGCGAAGGACTTCGCGACGTCGGACCGGTTGCGTGATGAGCTCGCGGCGAAGGGCGTGGAGGTGATGGACAGCGCCGCAGGTAGTACTTGGCGGCGGAAGGGCTGATCCTCAGTCTTTCTGGGCGCCGCTCTGCGGCCCCAGAAAGACTGAGGGACGCCACGCATTTGCCAAACCTGTCCTTACCATGGCGGACGAGGGCAGGAGTCATGGCATGCACCGTCGCGCGTTGTTGTTGTCCGCCGCTTGCGCGGCCGTGGGTGGGTGCGCCACTGCGGCTGAGCCTGCCGCACCCGCGCTTCAGCCAACGCCGGCGCCAGTGTTGACCCCGGGTCGCGACAGCTTCGACGTCGGCCTTTACCGGACGCTGGCCGCGCAATCGGGCAACCAGTTCGTCTCGCCCTTCAGCGTGAGTTCGGCCTTCGCGTTACTCTATCCTGGCGCCCGCGGTGCGACCGCGGGCGAAATGGCCGCCGTTTTCGGTTTCGACGCCGATGTGGCGGCGCAGGTCGCGCACACACGGGCCACGCGCGAGGCGCTTGTCGCACAGCGCGGCGGCAGCGAGTTTACCACCGCCAACGCAGCCTGGGTGGAGCGCACCATGGCGCTGCGGAGCGAATACGCGCGCACCATCCGTGACGAGCTTGGCGCAACCATCGAAGCGGTGCCGTTCATCGCCAACCAGAGCGCGGCGTTGCGCACCATCAACGCCTGGGCCGCGCGCGAGACGCACGACCGCATCCCGGAAATCCTGACGCAGCAGGATCCGGCCCGTCGGCTGGTGCTGACCAACGCAGTCTACTTCAAAGGCAAATGGCGCAGCCAGTTCCGCGCCAACGCGACCAGCGACGGCGATTTCTTCGCCGAGGGCGGCGCCACGCAGCGCGCGCGGCTGATGAGCCAGGTCACCCGCCTCCGCTATGTTGAAGGCGAAGGCTTTCAGGCGGCGGACTTCGAGTACGACGATGGCACCTTTTCACTGGCGGTCTTCCTGCCGCGCGCCCGCGACGGCCTGGCGGCGTTCGAGCGCGGCTTGATGGGCAATGCGCTGGATCGCTGGCTGACCGACCTCGACGCGGCGGAGTACGCGCGCCTGGCGATCGTGCTGCCGAAGGTTGAGATGCGCACCGACTACGATCTTGTGCCGCAGCTGCAATCTCTTGGTTTGCGGCAGGCCTTCACCGACGGCGCCGATTTCACCGGCGTCACCGAACAGGAGCGGCTGGCGGTCAGCGCCGTCATCCACAAAACCTTCCTCGCCATCGATGAAGAGGGCACAGAGGCCGCAGCCGTCACCGCCATCGACATGCGCGCCACCGCCATGCCGATGCCGGAAGCGCCGCCGATCGCCTTCCGGGCCGACCACCCCTTCTTCATCGTGCTGCGCCACAAGCCGAGCGGGACGCGGCTCTTCATGGGACGCGTGGCGCAGGTCTGATCGTTTCGAGCGCCTATCAATAGCCGCCCGCGAACTGTGCTATGCGGCGTGCGTATGAGTCCTGAACCGAAGCAGCAAAAGCCCGGGGGCCGTGTAGTCGGCCTCGACGTCGCGCGCGGCGCGCTCATGGCTTATGTCATAATAGTGATACACGGCGTCTTCTGGCTGGGCCTGCTGCCGCAGCCTTGGAGCACCGTGCTGCTGTTCGAGATGCCGCCGATCTTCGTGATCACCGGCGCAGCATTCTTCTACGCCGAACGCGGCAAGCCACTGACGTTCGGCTCCTACGCCATGTTCATCGCGCGGCGCTTCTTGCGCATCCTTGCGCCGTACTGGGCCTACGCGCTGGCAGCGGTAGCGATCGTACTTGCGTTCGGCATCAGCCACGATCCGGCGGCGGCGCTCATGTCGTGGCTCAATCCCGGCACGCGCGGCTCGGGGCACACGTTCCTGATGCTGAGTTGGCATTTGTGGTTCGTGCCGCCGTTTCTTGCGGTGACGGCGCTATTGCCGTTCCTGTCACGCATCCCCGCGCCGAAGCTGCCGCTCCCGGTTTGGGCCGCGATCGGGGCCGGCGTCGTGCTCGCTGCAACAGCGCTCGACCCTACTCACTACGATTGGCAGACGATCGCGTTCTATGCGCTCTGGGCCGTGTTCGGCATCGGGCTTGTTGCGGCGCCGGGGCGCTATGGTCTGGCCGACTATGCGCTCATGCTGGCGCTTTCGTTCGCGGCGATGGCGGTGTTGGTATTTCTACTGCCCGACGCGACGCTCAACATGCAGGCCAACAAATTTCCGCCGAACGTCATGTTCTTCGCCTTCAGCTGCGCCTGGATGGCGGTGTTGCTGATCGTGTCGAAAGTGCTCACCGACGAGACCGTGGAAAAGTTCGCGGCGTCGCCGTTGCTGAAGCCGTTCATCGCTTCGGGCTATTCGCTCTATCTGTGGCAGGGCGTCGGCTACACGGCGGCGGCCTATGTGGGCCGCGCGCAGGGCTGGAGCCCGTGGATCATCTGGCCGATCGCGATTGCCCTGACCGTCGTGCTGGGCCTTATGGCGTCGCCGCTGGAGCGGCTGAAGATTCCGCGGTCAAAGTCATTCCAGACGGCCGGAGGCCGATCTGGAATTCAGGGGTCGTAAAGCGCAGTGCGTTTGCCCTGGAGTCCAGATCACGCTCCGCGTGTCTGGAATGACTGAGATTTGGCGCGCAGCGACAGAACGAGAAAAATGAGAACAAACGGAATGAGGATGACGACGGCGTAGTTCTCCGGCGGGTGATGGCCGGTGGGCGAAGCTTTCGTGATCCAGGCCGCCACGGCCGCCAGCGTGCGTTCCAGCAGCGCAAGTGCAAGAAACAACGGCGTCAGCGCGCGATAGCGCGTCGCCACCGCGAGTTGGGCGAGGCCGTACGGAATCTGCGTCGCGCCCATCCACGCGAAAGCCGCGACGATGGTGGCGCGCGCGTGGGTGAGATCGATGCCCGCGATGACGCCGGCGCCGCCGTCCGGCAGAAAATAGTGAATGCAGCCGGGGACGAGTGAGGCAAAACCCAGAAATGCCAAGAACCACGCAGACGGCTTCGCGCCGCGATACTGATCGTTCGTGCTTGCCGGCAACAACGCCATTACGGCCCCCGTTTTTTCCGCCCGCGCGTCCATACCACGCCGGGAAAGCCCTTCAACGGCGACAGCGGTTCGCCCAGATAAATCCACTCCTGCATCTGATCGATGGCGATGTGATAGCGCGGCTCGCGGCCGCTTCCGCTCGTCAATAGCGCGCGCGGCACGTTGATGTTCTGCGCGTTGCGCTGGTAGGTCACCGGCGTGCCGCAGGTCGAACAGAAGCTGCGCGTGGCCTCGTTTTCTTTGTCTTCGTAACGTGTGAGATTGTCTTCGCCCCTGAGGAAGCGAAAGCGGCTGGCCCACGTGCCGACATAGGTCGCATAGGCCGCGCCGTGCGCGCGGCGGGTGGCGCTCGAATGGTCGTGCCAGGCCCAGCGCGCCGGCACGCCGATCTCGAATGCAACCGCGCCGCAGAGGCATGCGCCTTCCGCGCGCGCAGGGCTTTGAGCGCGCAATTTGGGCTCGGCTTGTCGTCTACTCATCCGCCGCTTCTACAGTGCGGAGGCGCGCAATAGGAGAGATGTGTTTGACGCCATGCCCCCGGCGGGGGAACATGCCGGTGGTGGAGGGGGACGCGAGAATGGCGGACGCACCGAAGAACACGGGATGGAAGCATCGGCGTGGCGGCCTGCTGACGCCGGTTCGTCGCTTCATCTCCAATAACATGTCGAAGCCGCTGCTGCGCGCCGCGCACCGGCGGACCGCGCCGATCCGGCTTCTCATCGGCGTCATCGTGACGGGCGTTTGGCTCTGGTACGGGGTGACGGCAGCCTGGGACTACGGAATGCGCGAAAGCGCCAGCCCGCCGCCGCAGGCGCAAGTCCAGCAGCAGGCGCAGGCGCACGCCGCGCCGCCGCCGGTGCGCGCGCTCGCCAACAGCCTCTGCGTGCTGCGCGGCGGCAAGCCTTGTGATTACGACGAACACGGGCGCTCGGACGGGCGGGTGTTTTTCGCCCAGACAGCGCTGGCGATCGCAACCATCCTCACGCTGCTCTTCGGTTTTTGGACTCAATTGTTGGGCGCCATGGCGCATGCGCTGCGCGCCATTGGCGAAGGCCATGTGATCGTCGCCGGCGCCAGTTCGGAAGCGGAAACGCTGGCGCGCAATGCGGCGCGGCGGGGCGCAGTGGTGCTCATTCGCCGGTCGGTGTCGAGCGCTGAACTGGATGCGATGGCGGCTGACGGCATCGCGGTCGTGGCGGGCCCGCCCACAGACCCCGCGGTATTGCGTGCGGCCGGCGTCAAGGCGGCGGATCGTGTCGTCGCCATTAGCGGCGACGATGCGGAGAACGTCGGCATCGCTGCGGCCGTCAACGATGTTCGTGGGCGCACGCAGCCGGGCGACGTGCTGGTGCGGGTGGAAGATGCGGAGTTGCGCAGTTACCTGCCGAGCCGCGGCAAGCTCCGCGCCGCAGACCTTTTTTCGCTGTCCGAGATCGCTGCACGCCTGTTTACGGTCACGCCCGATCTGCTGCGTGAGGCAAAGGTGCGCGGCCAACCTCGCGTACATCTGGGCGTCGTCGGCTGGAGCGAAGAAGGGGTCGCCGCCATTGCGCGGGTTTTCCGCATCATGTGGGCGCCGCCGTTCGAGGCACCGCGCATTTCGGTATTCGTGGAAGATACTGAAGCCGCGCGCGCCGATTTCAAGAGCCGCTATCCGAATGCTTTCTCGGAAAAGGTGTGGCAAGCCGATATCGAGTTTCTTCCGTTCAACTGGCGGGGCCGGGTCAATCCGTGGGTGGCGCTCAGAGCAGCAGAAGCCGAGCGTGGCCCGCTCACGGCCGTACTCGTGGCGCCGCCGGCGCCGCACGACGCCGCCGACCGGCCGGGTCAGCACGCGAAGGACGATACGCTCGCGTGCGCGGCCGCGCTCAGCCGCTATGCGGCCAAGGACAGCATCCCCATCTATGCGCGCGAGAACAACGATGGATCGATCGGCATTTCGCTTGAGAGCGAAGACGGCGCGAGCGTCATTCCGTTCGGCGCGCCCGCCGAGGTGCTCTCGGCCGACGCCCTGATCGATCGCGGCCTCGACGACGCCGCCGTGGCGCTGCACGAGGCGTATCTGGAAACCTGCGTGTTGAACCAGGGCGACAACAAGAAGGAGTACGAGCGTGCGTTGAGGCAGCGTGGCGCCGACGGCGCCGATATCGCCGCACTTGAGGCGAGGCTGAGCGCCAACGCTCTCGCGGCGGTGCGCAAGCGGGTGAGCGAAAGTCTGCTGGCGCGCGGAAAATTCAAGACACCGGACGATCGGCCCGCGCAGGTGCGCTGGGACAAGCTGGCCGAGACCTACATCACCGGCAATCGCACCGGCGCCGATCACGCGGTGATGAAGGTGTGGAGCTACGGTTATTCGCCTGCGCCGAAAGGCAAGCGCGGCAAGCCCGTACCCGCCGCCGACGCGACGCAGATCAACGACCTCGACTGCGCGCTGGAGCATCGCCGCTGGGCGGCGGACTTGCTGCTCACCGGCTGGCGCTACGGTCCCAAGCGCGACGACATCGAGATGACGCATCCGGACCTGCTGCCGTATGCGGATTTTCCGGCCGACAAGAAGGACGAGGCGGTGGCCAAGGATCGCGATCCCTGGCTGAAGGCGCCCGTTGTCGCCGGCATGATCTATCCCGAGCGTTTGTTCGTGAAGGACAAATGAGCTGAGCCGGTCATGCGCGCCCAGCCTTGAACTGATCCCGGCGCCCCTCTAAGCCGCTGGCGGGGATGCGGGGACGAGGAGCAGGCATGCGGGTTCTTTTGGTTGCGATGGCGATGACGCTCGCCGCGTGCGCGAGCACGCCGTCGGACGAGCAGGTGGCGGTCGGCGACAATCCGTTTCCGGTGGCGCGCGGGAGCGCCTTGCCGCCGCCGGCTGCAGCGACCTCGGGTCCCGGGCGCAGCGCACCGCCGGAAGGCGCCGGCGCAGGCGGGCTCGATTTCGGCCGCTGGCGGGGCGCTGATCCGGCCGCCTACGCGCCTGAATTTCAAGCGCGTGTGCGGCAGCGTTACGCGGGGCAGAACGCGGGCCAGATTCGCACGGACCTCGAGGCCAACGGCTTTCTCTGTGAGGATGAGCAGCGTCTCGATTGCCGCATCGAGATTATGGAGCGCCAGTGCGCCATCGACTGGTATGTTGTGATCGAACGCAATCGCGCCGAGCCGGTGGCGGGGTATGAGGTGATGTGCCTCGGCGCGCGCTGAGGTCACTCGACGAGGTCGTTATGAAGCGTGCGATCTTAAGCGCCGCGATATTGCTGGCCGCCTGCGCAACGGCGCCGGTGGATGACGCGGGCGCGCCTGCGGCCGCCGGCATTCCCTCGGCGCCGATTGAACTCGGCGATTGGCGCAGCGCGAGCGAAGCCGAGACAAGCGCGGCCTTCGAGCAGCAGGTCGGCGCGAGATACGCCAGGGGCGTCGCGATTTCAGCCGTGCGCGCGGATTTGCGGCGCAATGATTTCGCGTGCGCCCCTAACACCACCCCGTCCAACGGGCGCGGCGACCCGCCGAACCAGATTTGCCGCAAGTCGGCGACGGCCGGCAATTGCACCCACACCTGGCAGGTGCATTTGTTCGAGACCGGTGACGCGCTCGCACGCGCGCGTGCGATTTACGACCGGCGCTGCGGCGCCGACGGCTTGTTGGGCGGGCCTGGCCGCTAAGGCTATTCCGCCGGCGTCGCCAGATATTCCGCCACATCGGCAGGTTCGAGCGTCAGCATCGGGATGAGCCGGTAGTTCAGCACGACGTTCTGGCTGGCGAGACGCGTCAGCGCCGCGCGCCCGGTCATGGTGGCGAACTGGACGTCGGCGCCGAGCACGCTGATCAGGCGATCGGAGCTGGTGAAGATTGCCGCGCACACCAGCCGCCCGCCGCCTTGCGTCGGCACCGGCACCGAAAGCGGTCCCGCGTCCGGCTCGCCGCTGACAAGCGCCACCGCCACACGCTCGCTCAACAACCTGCGGCGGAAGATCGGCCGCATCTGGGGCGTGTTGAGCGCCGACACGAACGCTTCCTCAAGTGGATTGGCCGGCGTGATCGGGGCCACCGAGAACCCCTGCGCCCGCGCCGCCAAAGGCGTCGCCGCGCTCGCCAACGCGGCGGCTACAAAGGTGCGTCTGCGCATGAAAACGCCTTTCCCCGGAGCGGTCCCTCGCTCGGATATTGCCCGTTGCTTGGCCGCCAAGGAAGGCCACATAAAGGCGGATGGAAGACCTCTACCACCCGCGCATCCTCGAGCTTGCGGCCGACATGCCCCATGTCGGGCGGCTGGAGGCGCCCGACGGGGCATCGACAAAGGTGAGCCGTGTCTGCGGGTCGGTGGTGAGTGTGGAACTCAAGCTGAAGGACGGCGTGGTCAGCGACATCGCGGTGCTGCCGAAGGCATGCGCTTTGGGACAGGCGGCGACGGCGGTGCTGGCGATGAACGCGCTGGGCGCGACGCCCGAAGAAATTCGGCTGGCCCGCGATGCGCTGCACGCCATGCTGAAAGAACGCGGCGTCCCGCCGGCCGGCCGCTTCTGGGAGCTCAGGCACCTCGAAGGGGTGCGTGAATACCCGGCCCGGCACGCCTCGACGATGCTGGCGTTCGACGCGGCGGTGGACGCGCTTGAGCAAGCGCGCGCGAAGTCGCGCTGATGCATCTTGCGCTCTGGGCGATCGGCGCCGCCGTTGCGATCGTGGCGCTCGACCGACTGGGTCTCTGGGCCGAACGGCGCGGCTACATCTACTGGCGCAAGACCAGGCGCCGCGGCAGCGCCATGAGCGACATCTTGACGGGACTGGACGCGATCACCAATCCTGCCGCGCAGCATGTCACCGAAGCCAAACAAGCGAAGAAACTGGAAGAGCGCGACAATGGCGATCCGCCGAGGGCTTAGCGCCTTGGCGCTTGTTACGCTCGCCGCCTGCTCGCCTGTCGCCAGCGGCGAATCGACGGGCGCGCCAGCACTGCCGCGGCAAGAGCATCCGCAGGAAGATCCGCAACTGCAATCGCAACCGGAGCGCATCGCGGTCGACGCGCTCATCGTCGATGCGCAAGGCTATGTCGCGGGGCGCTATCGCCCCGAAGAATTGCCGGCGGCGCTGATCGCCGATCTCACCGCGGAAGGGTTCACCTGTCAGCACAGTGCGACCGCGAGCCAATGCGGCATGTCCCACCATGCCTTCGGCTCGTGCTTCGATGTCTATGACGTGCAAATCACCGCCGAAAGCGTCACCGCGGAAAAGAACCGCCGCTGCCTCGGCGCGGAGGCCCCGTGACCGCGTCCGTGAAATTGAAGGACGCCAACGCCAAGGCGTTGCGCAAGGCGGCGCTCGTATATCCCGACACGGTCGAAGACTTCCCGTGGGGCCATTCGGCCTTCAAGGCCGCGGGCAAGAAGGCGTTCCTGTTCATGGGTGAGGAGGAGGGCGGCGGCTGGAGCTGTTCAATGAAGCTGCCCTACCGCAACGCCGACGCGCTCAAGATGAAGGGCGCGACGCCGACTGCCTACGGGCTCGCGAAGTCCGGCTGGGTCTCGTTCAGCTTCAGGCCTAAGGCCAAGGCGCCCATGGAAAAGATGACGGATTTTCTCGACGAGAGCTGGCGCGCCGTGGCGCCGAAGAAACTCTCGGCCGCTTTCGCGCCGCCCGCACCGCCGAAAAAGCGGAAACCGGCTTGATCGGCTTCCGGACCGGAACTTTTGGCGCTAGCGTCCCGCCCCATTACGCGGGGTTCAGGGAGACGCACACATGCTGAGGATTCTTCTGCTGCTTCTGATTATCGTCGTTGGTGTGGTCGGTTATCGAACCAACCCGAAGGTGGAAGCCTATGTCGAGCCGGCGCGCGAAGCGATCGGCAATGTCGGCGAAGAGCAATTGAACAGCGGCGACGTGATCGGCGCGGTCACCAGCGGCGCGCAAAGCGTCGGCATCGGCGGCCAAGGTGAATACACGAACTATTACGTCGCTTCGTCCTATTCGCTGCCGAATGCGCAGAACCCGACCGTCACGTGCTACGGCGCGTTCACGAAGGTGTGGACCTGCCAACGCGTGAACGGCGGCGGTGAACCGCCAGCTTCTGGCGGCTGACCGCTCATGCGACTGTTGCTGCTTCTGCTGATCGTGGCGGTTGCGGCCTATTACACGAACCCCACGCGCGACGTGCACGAAGGCCGCGCGCGTGAGGTTCTCTCGTCTTACCAACCAGGTGAAACGCTGCAGGACAGCAAGGTGACGTTCGAGGATGTGACCTCGTTCGTGCGCGGCCTCATCGCGGGCGAGCAGGGCAACTATCAAAACTACTATTTCGCCTCGAAGTACACGCTCGACATCCCCGGCCCAGCTTATGTTGAGTGCTGGGGTGCGTTTACGTTCACCTCGTGCGAGGTGGTTGAGCCTGCGACGTGAGGATGGTGAGCGCCCTCGTGTCGCCGGCGCTGCGCCTGATGTGTTTGCTGGCGATTGCGATGATCGCGGCGCCGGTTGCGCGCGCGCAAGGCGTCGCCGCGGGCGCCGGATATTGTGGCCAGGTTACCTGGGAGGGCGAAGAGCCGGAGGACACCTGGGTGATCTTCCTTCCGAATGACCGTTATCAGATGCCGCTGAGCATCGGCGCGCTCAGGGAGGCGCCGGTGGGCGCGATCAGCGCCGCCGGCGATCACCTCACCATGCGAAGCGACGGCGCGCCGCACTTCGTGGCGGATATGATGATGGCGGACGGTGGCTTCGTTGGCGCCATCAGCAATGATCGAGGCGAGCACGGCACGATCCGGCTCTCGCCGATGCGTGGTTCGGGCGGAGCGCTCAGAAGTTCGCCGTTGCCGCCCGGTTTTGCACCGGACTACGCACGCACCGCACTTGCCGGCGAATGGGACGACCTGCGCTTCTTTGCGGCGTGGCCTTGGGCGCCGCAAGGCACGCGATATTGGCTGGACATCTATCGCGCCGGGCCGCCGCTGCCTGCCGATGCGCGCGCCGCGATCGAAGATTGGTTGCGTAGAGCGGCCGCCGGCGAACAAGCCCGCTGCAGCGAGTGATGTCAGGCGGCGGTTTCGGTCGCCGCGGCCGTTTTCTCCGCAGATGTGGTTTTTGCGCGCTCCATCTCTTCAGCATAGGCCGCCCGGCGCTCGTCACTGCGCACGCGCGCGGCTTCCACCAGCGACTTGAACAAGCGCCGGAAGGGCGCGCGGTAGATCAGGAATTCGGGATGGAATTGCACGCCGATCCAAAAGGCGCGTGACGGATCCTCGATTGCCTGAATGACGCCCGTCGGCTCGCGGGCGCTGACGAGGAGTTCGGCGCCGAGGCGATCGATCGCCTGTTCGTGGATGGCGTTGACTTGCATCTGCTCGGGACACTGCGTGATCGAGGCGAGCTCCGAACGCTTGCGTATCTTAATCGGCAGGCGGTGAAACAGCCGCCAGAATATGTTCTTCGGCCGGCCAAGATCGCCAAACTCGGAGAGATCGGCGTGCAGCGTGCCGCCGGCCAGCACGTTCAGCATTTGCGCGCCGCGGCAGACGCCGAGCACCGGCAAATCGTGCTTGCGTGCGGCCAGCGCCCATGAGGCTTCCATGTCGCCGCGCGCCAGGTCGTAGCGGTAGCCGTCCTTCGGCTTCCCCTGGTAGCGCTTGGGATAGACGTCGGAGCCGCCGCCGAAGATGAGGCCGTCGATCGAATGCGGATCGCGCGGCGCGCGCGCGGTGACCTTTACCGGCTCGCCGCCCGCGAGCCACACGGCGAATTTCATCGCCCACCACGGCAGAATGTCGCCCTCGTCCGGCTTGGTGATGCCGATGACCGGGCGCTTGCGAAGCGTTGGGGCGCGCGTCTCCTCCGCAGGTTCTTCGGCTTCGTAGGTGACTTCCGGCGGCAGCTTGCCATGGCGGACCAGCGAAGAGAGCACGAAAAGCGCGCCCAGCCCCACCAGCGGATCCTTGGCTTGGCTGAGTTCGCTGGGCGCATCCTTGAGATCGCTCAGCGCGTCGCGCAGCTGATCGAGCGCGGCGCCAACGGAAAGCGCTTCGCCCGCTGCCTTGCCGGCGTTCTCGATCGCCGCCAGGACGTGCCCCGACTTGATCCGCCGCTTGGCGCGCTTCCAGGCTTCGCCCGCCGCGGAGAAATGCGGATCGGAAGCGGCCACATCTTCGAGCGTCGCCAACAACCACGCGCCGGAAGTCTTGGTGGTCGCGCCGATGTCAGGCTCTTGCGTGTGCTGCGGATCTTCGCCGAGCGCGTGCCTGTAGAGCAGCCACGGAAAGTCGACGCCGGTCTCCATGGAGTGAAAGATGCCGGCCCAGAAGCGGGCGTTGACCTCGATCAGCTTTGGCGCGTCTTCGCTCTTGCCGCTCCAGCGAAAATCGAGCTGTGCGATGCCGTCCCAGTTCGTCGCTTTGACGAGCGCATCCGCGCTCTTGCGGAACGGCTCGGCATCGACGGTCTCGCGCACCGCGCCGGCCCCGGCTTCGCGCGGGAAGGTCGCCAGGTTGCGATAGGCCATGATCGCCTTGATCTCACCCTTGGCGGCGAGCACGGGCACGCAATAATCCTCGCCGTCGATGCATTCCTGGATGAGCGGCGGAATGTCGAACCCGAGCGCTGCGGCCTGCTCTTCGACTTCGGTCGCGTTCGCGGCTTTGGAAATGCCGCGCCCACCGGCGCCGTCATCGGGCTTCACGATCACCGGGTAGGGTAGGCTCGGCGAGATCGCTTTCAGCGTATCGAAATCGCCGGGGCGCCACGTTTCCGGCGTATCGAGCTTGAACTCGTCCGCCAGCAGCATCAGGCGATGCTTGGGCGTCACCTTTTCGATCGCCTGGATCGGGGGCGCCGCGAGTTTGATCGTCGGCTCAAAGCGTTCGCGGTGGCGCGCGATCAACTCGATCTCGCGAAACACGGGCATGAGTACATACGGGCGCTTGTCGCGCGGGGCATAGTCGAGGACCGCTTGCTGCAGATCGTCGAGAAAGCGTTCCGGCTCGGTGTCCCATGGCGCGACGGTAAAATTCTCCTGCACGTGCTTTGAGAAGCTGAGCACGGTCATGCCGACGTCATCGCAGCCGATGACTTCGACGCCGCGGCTTGCCAGCGAGCGCGCGATGACGAGCGCCATTAAGCTGCGGCCGTACGTGAGGATCACCCGTCCGGGCGTGCGTGTGGCGCTCATGCAGATTTAGAATTTCTAATCCGCGAACTTGTTCCGGTGACCGGAACCCACTTAGCGCACCTGATAGGGCGTGCAGGTCGCGCGGCCGACGACGCAGCCCATATTGTATTCGCTCGTACGCTGGCCCACTTGCACGCCCGACGGGTCGAAGGCGGTCAGCACCACCGCGCCGTTCGGGACGCCATCGATCCATGCGCCCGCGAGGGTCGCCGCGCGCCCGTCCTGGGTCTGCAGACGGACCGTGCCCTGACCGCTCAGCGTCTGGCCCGGCGTACAGGTCTGGTCCCAGGTCAACGTCACCCCGTCCGGGACCGGCTCGCCGATGGGGATGGTGATAAGGCAGCCGCCCGTGATGGCGACCTGATGCCAAGCGAACGGCGCGGGCTGCTGCTGTTCTTGGGCGGAAACCGTGACCGGCCAGCTGAGCGCGGCGGCGGCAAGCGCCGCGCCGATGATGTGCCTCATGTTCGGATGCCTTTCCCGACAGGACGTCCCACTCGCGCCAAGGCCTTAAACACGGTCGCCGAACCGGTCGAGGGCCGCCCGCAGGGGGCTCGCGTCCGCACCGTGATTCTGATACTGACAAGTCGATGGCGCGGTTATTGACCACCACGACTACCTACTAAAGCCGGCGGCGCGGGATCGGGCGCGCCGCAGCGGCCGCGTGCGACCCGGTCACATCCAGCCAGAAAACCGCATCACTTCTCATGTCACCGAGCCTTCCCGCCCGGGGGCTTCTCGCCCTCATCAAGGTCTACAAGCTCACGCTCTCGCCGCTGATCGGCCAGGCGTGCCGCTATAAGCCTACGTGCTCGGCCTATACGGCCGACGCGATCCGCATGCATGGCGCGTGGGCGGGTTCGTGGATGGGCGCGGCCCGCATCTGCCGCTGCGCGCCCTGGGGCGGTCACGGCTGGGATCCGGCGCCGGCGAGCATCAAGACAAACTCTTGGTGGCGGCCCTGGCGCTATGGCGACTGGAAGGGCGGCTACCGCGCGCCGCCGGAGGAAGAGCGAACTAGCAGCGGCGCGCCGCACGCTTCTTCCACCAACAGAACTCAGCAAGAGACAAAGTCATGAGCATCTCTCTCAAATTTCCCGACGGCGCCGAGCGTAGCTACGACGACGGCGTCACGCCGCTCGCGATCGCCGAGGGCATTTCGAAATCGCTCGCCAAGAAGGTCGTCGCCGCCAAGCTCGACGGCGCGTGGTGGGATCTGACGCGGCCGTTGGAAGGCGGCGGCAAATTCGAGCTTGTCACGCGCGACAGCCCCGACGGACTCGAAATTCTGCGTCACGACGCAGCGCACGTGATGGCGCAAGCCGTCCAGGAACTCTTCCCCGGCACGCAAGTGACGTTTGGTCCGGTGACGGAGGACGGCTTCTATTACGACTTTGCGCGCAACGAGCCCTTCTCAACGGACGATTTCGACAAGATCGAAAAGCGCATGCGCGAGATCGTCGACGCCGATCTCCCGATCGTGCGCAAGGTCTGGCAGAAAGAAGCGGCGATCGCGCACTTCAAGTCGCTCGGCGAAATCTACAAGGCCGAGACGATCGACGAAGTGATCAAGCCGGGTGAGCCGATCACGGTCTATTCCCATGGCGACAAGTGGGGCGATCTCTGCCGCGGGCCGCACCTGCCGTCGACGGGGCGCTTAGGCAAAGCCTTCAAGCTGATGAAGCTGGCGGGCGCTTATTGGCGTGGCGATCAGAACAACCAGCAGCTTCAGCGCATCTACGGCACGGCCTGGGCCGACGAAAAGCAGCTCGCCGACTATCTGCATCGCCTCGAAGAAGCCGAGAAGCGCGACCACCGCAAACTCGGCCGCCAAATGGATCTCTTCCACATGCAGGAAGAGGGGCGCGGCATGGTGTTTTGGCACGAGAAGGGCCTGACGCTGTGGCGCACGATTGAAGCCTATATGCGCCGTCGCCTGGAGAAGGCGGGCTACGTCGAAGTGCGCACGCCGCAAGTGCTCGACCGCGTGTTCTGGGAAAAGTCGGGACACTGGGAGAAGTATCGCGAGAACATGTTCGTCTGCGAGACGGTCGAAGGCGAAATGCTTTCGATGAAGCCGATGAACTGTCCGGGTCACGTGCAGATCTTCAAGTTCGGTCAGAAGAGCTATCGCGACCTGCCGCTCAGAATGGCCGAGTTCGGCGCCTGTCACCGCTACGAGCCGTCAGGCTCGCTGCACGGCCTGATGCGGGTGCGCGCGTTCACGCAGGACGATGCGCACATCTTCTGCCGCGAAGACCAGATCGTGGACGAGACGAAGACGTTCATCGAACTGGCATCCTCAATTCACGCTGACTTCGGGCTGGAGCGTGAGCGCATCGATCTGGGCACGCGTCCGGCCAAGCGGGCAGGTACGGAAGAGTTCTGGGACAAGGCCGAAGACCAGATGCTCGCGGCTGCGCGCGCGGCGGGCGTGGAGCCCGTCATCGCGCCGGGCGACGGGGCGTTCTACGCGCCGAAGCTCGACTTCCAGCTCAAGGATGCGATCGGCCGGACGTGGACGTGCGGCACGATCCAGCTCGATTACGTGCTGCCGGATCGGCTCGATGCCGAGTACGTCGGTGAAGACGGCGCCAAGCACCGGCCGGTGATGCTGCACCGCGCAATCCTCGGATCGCTTGAGCGCTTCATCGGCGTGCTGATCGAGAACTATGCCGGCGCTTTCCCCATGTGGCTTTCGCCGGTGCAGGTGGTGGTGGCGACAATCACGTCGGATGCCGATGGCTATGCGCATGAGGTCGCCGAGAACCTTCGCAAGGCGGGGCTGCGCGTCGATGTCGATCTGCGCAACGAGAAGGTCGGCTACAAAGTGCGCGAGCACTCGCTGGCGAAGGTCCCGGTCATCGCCGTCGTCGGCCGCAAGGAGGCGGAGGATAAGTCCGTCGCACTGCGCCGCCTCGGCGGCGAGGCGCAAACGGTGATGTCGCTCGACGCGGCGCGCGCCGCGCTGGTGGAGGAAGCGACGCCGCCGGACTTGAAGCGCTAAGGAAGACGCGAGGCGGGCGCGCTGGTTGCGCTCGCCTCGCGCATGACGCCGGAGATCAGGTCGTAGGCCGATATCCAGGCGCTGCGCACCTCTGGCGTGAACGCCGCCCCGAGTTCATGCTTCAGCGTGCGCATCAGCGCCGTGCCGACGCTCGTATAGTGCTGAGGCTTCACGCCGTAGCCAATGTGGCGCACAGCCAGTTCGCGCATCGCCGGAATAATCACCTCCGGCTGGTCGAGCGCGTTCACCACGTACTCCATCATCTTGGTCAGCTTGTCCCCCTGAGCAATCATGTCGCCCTTGAACAGGGCCCGGGCCTCAGGGTCGATGGCGAAAAGTTCGCCGTAGAAAGTGGCCGCAAAGTGCGCAGGGAAACGTGACGCCTGCGCGAACGATCGCTGCACCAGAGTGATGTGGGTATCCATGGCGGCTGGCCTGCGGAGATTCGCGCAACATCCTATTGGGATGGGCAAATGCGGCTGCAATCTTCTGTTGAAGCAACGATTTCGCCGGCCCGGTGCGTGCGTCTTCTTGTACAAGAAAGCCGGACTGCCGTCGGCTGCCCCCCGCCCTTGCCGCCCCCGCGCGTGAACCCCAGGTAATTGTCGCGCGAGACCACTGGACGTGCGCTTTTGGGCGCGACAGACTGGTTCCACGATACTACCTCTGCGGGTGGAGCCCGGGTTGGACAAGATCCCACCACTACATGAACGCCAGGCGCAGGCGGCGCTTGGGTTGCGTGTGTCGGCCGTGGTTGTGGCCCGCGACGCTGGCCCAGGGGTCGACCTCTGTCTGCGCAGCGCCATCGCGGAACCCTGGATCGATGACATCGTGGTCGTCGATCACGGCAACAGCCCTGATATTTCCTCGGCGCTTCGGGCCATGCAGGCCGACCGGCGCGACATGAAGCTTATCACCGTAGATCGCGCCAAGAGCCACGCCTTCGCCGCCAATCGCGGGGTGGAGCAGGCGCGCGGCCGCTGGGTGCTTTTCCTCGATCCGGATGTCGTATTGCAGCGGGGCGCGGTGGCGCGGCTGGCGGCGGTAGGTGGAGCGGTGCGCACGACCCCGCCGTGGATCGCGGGCGGATTGCTGATGGACACCGAGGGGCGCGATCGTCGCGCGGTCCGGGCCGGCGAACTGACCACATGGTCGGCGGTCGCCGTTGCAATGAACCTCCCCGGTCCTAAGATGGTTCGCAAGGGAGCGAAAAAGCGGAAGGCGGTCAGCGACGACGAGGGCGAAGCGATCGCCGACCCTCAATCAGAAGCGACAAAGGTCGCCGCCGTCTCAGGCGCGTTCATGATGATCCAGCGCAGCGATTTCGAGGCGCTCAACGGATTTGACGAGGAATTTCAAAGTCACGGCGCTGACCTCGACTTGTGCCGTCGCGCCACGGAGCATGGCGGCAGCGTGCTCTTCCATCCCGCCGCGACAGGCGTGCAGTTTCTGCGGCCGCCGTCGCGCGGCCGACGTGAGGCGCAAGGGCTGGCGCGCTTCGCCCAGAACAGCGCCAAGACGCGCTGGGAAAAGGCGTTCGGCCGCATCGCCGAACCGGCGTTTGCGGTACTGGTGTGGTTGCGCGATGCGGTCGGCGGACGGCCTCCGGTCAGTCGTCGCTAGGCGCTTCCTCTACACGCCCCACGAACAGCGCGACGCGCTCGCCATTGCCGAGATTGAGACCGCGCACCGGCGTTTCTGCTTGCGTGAACGCGAGATCGCGTTGCGCCAGCAACGCATTCACAGCCGACAGATTGCGGCCTTCGACCAGCAGCGCGTCGCCGCGCCGGGCCTTTGCCGCGGCGTCTGCGGCGGGCGCGAACTGCGTGCCGGCGCGCGTCTGAAAGCGCAGCGAGGGCTCGGAATAGCCGACCACCCATAGCGCACGATCTTCTCCCGGCAGCAGCCGCGCCCGCGTCAGCGCGGCCAGCGCTTCGCTGGAGACGTAGGCGCCGCGCGCCTCGGGAAGGATATGACCGCGGAGGCTGTACGAGAGCGCGAGCGCGGAAACGACGATCACCGCGGTTCGCGCCGCGGGCCTGCGCAGCAAGACGAGCCCCGCCACGCCTGCGCCAATCACCGCCGCGCCGATGAGCCCGGCGGAGATGGCGCGCCGGATATCCGTGCCGAGGTCGCCCGGCATGAAGGTTGCGGCCACCGCCATCGCCGTGACGATTACTGCGCCGGCGACTGCGAACAGCACGACTCCGGCGGGGTGTGAGGCGCGCCAGCGTCGGCGCGCGGTGGCCATAAGGCCCAGCCCGCACATCATGGCGAGCGCCGGATACGTGGGCGTCGCGTCCTGCGGCAGCTTCGCCGGCAAGAGTTCCACCAGAAGAAAGAAGGGCGCCGCCCAGGCGATCAGGAAGCGCATCGTCGCCTGCGCTTCGTCTCCATGCGGCGCGCGCAGACCGTCCCACACCAGCCGGGCCGCCGCCGGCAGCGCGTAGGTCGCCGGAAAGACGAGCACGGGAAGCAGCAGCAGGTGATAGCCGGGCAGGACAAATTGGCCCTCGTGGGCGAAGGCGAAGGCCGCGCCGGAAAGGGCGAGCGGCGTGGCGATCGCTGCGGCGAGCACGAGACCGGGCCACCAAATCAGAGGGCCCATCCAGTCGACGCGCCTTTCCCAGAGCGAGAGGGTGACGAGCGTGAGCGTCGCCAGGATGAGCGGGGTGAGACCGCCCATCCAGATGCCGACGCCTGTTGCGAACCAGAAAGCGAGTGCAGCCGCCCGCGCTTGTGCGTGCCTCGCGGCGGCGGCGCGCATCCGCGCCAGCGCCGCCATGGCGAGCGTGGAGAAGCCGAAGGCGAGCGCATCGCCGGTCGCCAGCATGCCCTGGAATCCCACCAGCATGCCCGCGGTTAAAATCGCCGCGCTGTAAAGCGCGGTGCGCTGGCCCATGAGCGCCGCGCCGCCCCACAACGCCGCCAGCGCCGCCAGGGCTAATCCCAGCACCGAGGGAAGCCGGTAGAGCCAAATCTCGTTGGTGCGGCCCGCCAACGGCTCGAAGGTCCTGACGGAGACTGCCTGCAGCCAGTGCGCGCCCCCGGACGCCGGAACGCCAGCCTCCACCAATTCGCGTGTTTGTTGTGCGAACGCCGCCTCGGCGCGGTCCAGCACCGGCATCTTCATCGCTCCAAACGCGCCTGCGAGCAGGGCGATCAGCGCCACCAGCGCATACGCCCGCCAGCCGCGTGCGAACTGGTCATAGAGGGCCGGGGAGACAGGCGCGGGCATCCGAGTCCCGGGGTGTAGGGGGCAGAAAGTGATTTGTCTGGCGATTTGTCCTGCCGCTGGACGCTGGCAGGGTCCGGATTCAGCCGCTAAAGAGGCCCGCCCGTAACCCAGAACCGCCAGTCGCCTCTCTTGCCCGAAAATGTCGAACTTAGTGTGGTCGTGCCGACGCATGACGAAGCCGGCAACGCCGCTGCGTTGGCGCGCGAAATCGCCGCCGCTCTGGAAGGCCGCTCCTACGAAATGATCTTCGTGGACGACGCCAGCCGGGACGACACGCGCGCTGAGCTTGCCGCGCTAAAGGCCGAAATCCCGCAATTGCGGCTGCTTGGGCATCGAACCAACTCAGGCCAAAGCCGGGCGGTGCGAACCGGGGTGGTAGCGGCGCGGGCGCCCATCGTGGGCACGCTCGATGGGGACGGACAAAATGACCCGGCCGATTTGCCCCGGCTCCTGACCCGGCTCACCCGCCATGACGCGCCGACGAATCTGGCGATGGTGTGCGGCAAGCGCGCCAAGCGCCAGGACGGCTGGAACAAGCGGATGGCCTCCCGGATCGCCAACGGGGTGCGCAAAAGTCTGCTCAAAGACGGGGCCGACGATTCAGGCTCGGGGGTCAAGGTCTTCAAACGAGACGCTTTTTTGTCGCTCCCCTATTTCGATCACATGCACCGCTACATGCCCGCCCTGATGTTGCGGGAAGGCTATGCAGTCGAGTTTTTGGACGTTAATCATCGACCGCGGGGCGCGGGTCGTTCCAAATATACGAATCTTGGCCGTCTCGCCGCGAACATGACAGACTTGTTCGGCGTGATGTGGCTGAGAAGCCGAGCCCGACCTCCAGGGGGGACGGACGAGTTATGAGCAGGCAACCGCTCAGTGCGACGGAGACAGCTGTGTTGAGCCGCGCGGCTCACCGCAGACGCGCACCGAGCATTCAGGAGAATCCCGTGGGCGCCATTTTCAACGTCTTTCCGCTGATCCTTATCCCGGTCCTGATCTACAACATCTGGGCATTCGGATCGACGGCCGCCGGGACTGCCGCAGTCGATGTGCGCCGTCACCTGGATGAGCGCATGTTCGGCGTGAACATGGCTTCGCAGGAATCCGTGAACGGCGTGATGACCGCGGTGCAATGGAGCGTCTCGTTCGGCGATCTGATGGTGCTGCTGGCGCTGCTGCTGCTGTTCATCGAGTTGCTGAAATCAACCTCGACCGGCACGGCGGCGATTTTCAATCACGCGCTCTCTATGCTGGTGTTCATCATCTGCCTGGTGGAATTCCTGCTGCACCCGGCGTTCGCGACCACGGCGTTCTTCCTCATTCTGGTGATGTCGCTGCTGGACGTGCTGGCCGGGGTCGTGGTGACGATCGTTTCGGCCCGCCGCGACGTGGAATTCGCCGGGCAGTAAGGGAAGCGTCGAAAAAGTTGAGCAGAGGCAGCGGGCGAAAGCGCCTGCTGCCTTTCATTCGGCCTTCACAAACACCAAAGTCCCGCAGCCAGAACGATTGCGAAGTCGAGCCAGCGGTCGAATCGGTGGAAGGTGAACCCCGTCATGGCCGCTGTCTCTGCAGGGACGGCGCCAGGTTAAGGACGGTCCGATGAGCCTCTTCTTCGATGCCGACTGGTTCGACGCCAAACTCGAAGAACGCGGCCTTGACCGCAATGCGCTTGCGGCGTCCGCAGGTCTCGACCGAACCCAATTGCATGCGGTCTACATTAATGAACGCGCGCTGGAGCCTGCAGAACTCCGCGCCTTCGCAGCGCTGCTGGGCGCAGACCTGATCGAAGTCAGCCTGAAGAGCGGCATCGCCGCGCGCCCGTTCGAGCCGGCCGCCGATCCGGACGCGCGCCTCGCCAATTTCGAGGCGCGCCTGGATGCGATCGACGACTGGCTGAACGAGTTGGAGCGCAAGCGCGCTTAGTCCCGGCTGCGCGCGTCGCTTACGCCCGCGTGTTCACCACGATGCCGCGTGGCGGCCACTTCGGCGCCGCTACGTAACCGCGCGTGTATTTGGTTTCCGCCGGCGCGATCTGGTTCACCAACGTGGCCGCGAAGAGCGGGTCGAAGCGCCGGCGCGGGGCGCGGCGGTCGCCGTTGCGGCGCTCCCAAGCGGCCGTCGCGCCGCTATTCTGGTTAGCGGCGGCGCGGTCGAGCCAATCGGAGGCGCGGCGGCCGGTCATGCGGGCGGCCTCGCAATTGTCTTGCCAAACGCAAATTAACGCTGAGGCTATTGGCGCAAGGGAGACGCCGATGCGCGACTACGCTGCTTATGACGGACTGGGGTTGGCTGAACTGGTGCGCACGCGCGCCGTGACGCCGTCGGAATTGCTGGAGCAGGCGATCGCGCTCACCGAGCGGCATAACGGCAAGCTGAACGCCGTCGTTTACAAAGCTTATGACGAAGCGCGCAAGACGGCCGTCGGCGATTTGCCCGAGGGTCCGTTCAAGGGCGTGCCGTTTCTGATCAAGGATCTTGGTCAACGGGTGAAGGGCTGGCCGCGTACGTCAGCGAGCTTCTTCGCCTGCGTCGACGCCGATGCCGACGATACCGAACTGGTGAAGCGCTACCGCGCTGCCGGTGTCGTCATGTATGGCAAGACCAACACGCCAGAGTTCGGCATCCCGGGCGTCACCAATTCGGCGCGTCTCGGCCCTTGCCGTAATCCCTGGAACACCGAGCACATCTCCGGCGGCTCAAGCGGCGGCGCGGCCAGTGCAGTCGCCGCGGGTATCGTGCCGCTGGCCCATGCGAGTGATGGATTGGGGTCGATCCGCATCCCGGCCGCTTGCTGTGGCCTCGTCGGGATGAAGCCGACGCGCGACCGCAACCCCAACGGCGGCGTCGACGCCGAGCGCGCCATCGGCATGAGCGTCGACCACGTCGTCAGCCGCAGCGTGCGCGACAGCGCCGCGATGCTGGACGCGACCGGCTTCGCCGAACCGGGCGTGCCGTACCCGCACCCGCGGCAGAGCGCGCCGTATCTGGACGAGGTGAGCAAGAGTCCCGGCAAACTGCGCATCGCGTGGGCGGATGAAACGCCGGCGGGCGTGGCGTGCGATCCGGACGTGCAGGCCGCCATCCGCAAGACGGCGGAGACGCTGGCGCAGCTGGGTCACGATGTGCGCGAGCGCCCGCTCGAGATCGACTGGCGCAAATTCTACCGTGCGCAGGGCATCGTCTCGGCCGCGAATTTTGCGGCCGGCATCAAGCGCTGGGTCGAGATCAAGGGCGAAGAGCCGGGCGATCGCATCGAAGGGCTGGCGCGTCGCGCCTACGAGGCCGGCAAGAACATGAGCGGCGAGACGGCGATGTGGGGCTGGCAGCAGATGCGGCTCTACAACCGGCAGATCCTGACCCAGTTCGAGGACATCGATGTCTGGCTCTCGCCGGTGATGATCACGCCCGCGCCGCGCGTGGACTGGCTGAATCCGCTGATGGACGACCTTAAGGAATTCGACCACCGCCAGTCGATCACCTTTGGCTTCACCCCGCCTTTCAATCTGACCGGACAGCCGTCGCTCTCGTTGCCGCTCTTCCAGTCGCGCGACGGCCTGCCCATCGCGATGATGTTCACGGCCAAGTATGCGGATGAAGCGACGCTCTTCCGGCTGGCGGGGCAGTTGGAGAAGGAGATGCCGTGGAAGGATCGCAAGCCGCCGGTGTGGGACTGAGTCAGCAGCGCCTCCCGTCCGGCGATCTGCTCGACGCGCGCGGGCGTCTGCGTGCGCGCGGCTACGCAACGCGCGAAGTGTGCAAGTATGTCCGCAGCGCGGTGAAGGCCTGGCCGCTGCGCACCAAGGAGTGGGACTATTACTGCGTCCTCACAGATCGCTACGGTCTCGCGCTCACTGTGGCCGACAACGACTATCTGGGCTTTCTAGCGGTCACCTGGCTGGATTTCGAAAAGCGCAGCTTCGTCAGCGAAGAGGCGCTGTTGCCGTTTCCGTTAGGCGGCATGGATATGCCCGCGAGCGCCGACCGAGGCGATGTCGAATGTTCAGACGCCAAGCTGGAGATCGCCTATCGCCATGTCGACGGCGGGCGCGAGATCAGCGTCAGCGCGCCCGGCTTTGCCAACGGGCAGGGGCTGAGTGGCAAACTGTTTCTTGAGCAGCCGCCGATGGACCGCATGACGATCGCCACGCCGTTCGCCGGTGCGCCCCGCTCATTTTACTACAACCAGAAGATCAATTGCCTGCGCGCGCGTGGCGCGGTCGCCGTCGGCACGCAGAGTTTTGCGTTCGAGCCCGACAGCGCTTTTGGCGTTCTGGACTGGGGGCGCGGCGCCTGGACCTATGACAACACGTGGTATTGGGCCTCGGCTTCGGGCATCGCCGAGGGGCGTGTGTTCGGTTTCAATCTCGGCTACGGATTCGGCGACACCTCCGCTGCGACCGAAAACATGCTTTTCGTCGACGGGCGCGCGCACAAGCTGAGCGACGTCGAATTTCACATGCCGCCCGGCGCGCCGGACTCGGCGCCTTGGCGCTTCACCGGCAGCGACAATCGCCTCGACCTTAAGTTCACCCCCATTCTCGACCGCGCGTCCCGCGCCAATATCGGGATCGTTGAATCGGATCAGCATCAAGTTTTCGGACGTTTCAACGGTTACGTCGTCCTGGATGACGGCGCGAGACTGAGCGTCGAAAACCTGATCGGCTTTGCCGAGAAGGTGCGCAATCGCTGGTGAGCTAGCGCGCACGCGCCTGATATACCGTCGCTTCCAGCGGCATCTTCGCGGGCTCGTGCCCAAAACGCGCGCGCAGATCGGCCGTGATGCTCGCCACCACCGCCGCCGGGTCGACGCCGCCCGCAATGAGGTCGCCCAGCATCGGGTTGCCGTAGATCGCGCCTTCGGCGAAGCGCTGAAAGTCGGACACATCCTTGTTGAAACGCACCACTTCGCTGTGGACCTCGCCGAAGCCGCCCTTTGCGAGATCGGCGCGGGCTATCTTTTCGTCCGCGTATCCGAACGGCGTGAGGTAGAATTTCGGCGGATTGGCCGGCAGGAATTTCTGGCCGTTTGCGTGCGCGACTTCGGAGAACGGGTTGGCGGCCATCTTGCCCCAGGCGTTGAAGAGCAACGTTCCGCCGGGCCTCAGCACGCGCTTGGCATCCGTGAACGCTGCAGGCTTGTCGGGAAAGAACATGACCCCGAACTGAATGACGATGAGATCGAACGATGCATCCGCAAACGGAAGCTTCATAGCATCGGCTTGCGCGAACTCGATGTTGGCTGCGCCGTGAAGTTTGCTGCGTGCGATCTCCAGCATAGGCGGGTTTAGGTCGGTCGCCGTTATGCTCGTGTTGGATGGCAGCGTATTCGCCAGCGCGACCGTTGATATGCCGGTGCCGCAAGCGACCTCCAGCACCGCCGCCGGCTTTAGCGCCGCCGCGCGCCGCGCGAGGTCTGCGGCATAGTCGGCGAAGAGAATGGGACCGAGCTTTGCATCATAATGAGTGGGAATGTCGCCGACGAATTGGGCGGCAGCGGTGGTGGACATCGGCGCTCCTCCTTTTGGCGTTTCGGCAAAGCGTGCTGGGTTTCCGGTCATCCCTGTGTCGCGCGCCCCGGGTTAGAACGCATCCTGCGAGTTTCGTTCTAACGAGGAAGACATGAATCCGAACAAGGCGCTCTGGGAAAAGGGCGATTTCACGCGCCTGGCCGCCACCATGCGCGAAAGCGGCGATGCGCTTGTCGAGAGCATCGGCGTTAAGCGGGGCATGAAGGTGCTGGATCTTGGCTGTGGGGACGGCACCACCGCGTTGCCGGCCGCGCGGCGGGGCGCCGATGTTCTAGGCGTCGACATCGCCAGCAATCTGGTGGCTGCCGGGAACAAGCGCGCGGCGGAAGCTGGTTTGCGTAATGTGAATTTCCAGGAAGGCGACGCGAGCAATCTTACGGATATCCGCGACCGGCAGTTCGATCTGGTGGTCACCATCTTTGGCGCGATGTTCGCGCCAAAGCCTGACGATGTGGCGAAGGAAATGGTGCGCGTCACGAAGTCCGGCGGCCGCATCGTGATGGGCAATTGGATCCCGAATGACCCGACGCTCGTCGCGCAAATCCTGAAGACCAGCGCAGCCTATTCGCCGCCGCCGCCGGAAGGATTTGTGAGCCCGATGACGTGGGGCGACGAGGATATCGTGCGGGCGCGCTTCAAGGGCGCCGGTGTTCCTGCCGATGCGCTCTGGTTCAAGCGCGATACCTACGTATTCAACTTCCCTGGCGCGCCGAGCGCCTTCGTCGACACCTTCCGCCGCTATTACGGCCCGACCATGAACGCATTCGCGGCGGCCGAGCAGAGTGGGAAGGCGGAGCAACTGCGCGAAGAACTGGAAACGTTGTTCACGGCGCAGAACACCAGCACGCAGGCCGGCGTGACGTCATGCTCGGCGACGTTCCTGCGGGTGACGGTGCAGATCTGATTATGGAGCGCCGGCGTCCTCGCCGGCGTTTTTTCATTCCTCGTAAACGCCGCAGAACTCCCTCAGTCATCCTGGGCGCGCTGAGCCTGACCGGAATGACGGAAGACAAGCATTGGCGCGAACAAACAGAATCGCCGGCGCGGAAATGCCGGCGCTCCATGGTTCGTGCGTCGTCCGAGAAGCCTATTCCTTCGCCATCCGATCCAGCTGCTTCTGCATCGCTTCCATTTGTCGGCGCAGTTCGGCCAGTTGTTCGTCCTTGGCGCTGTCGCCTTCGGCGGCGGGCGCTGCTTTCGGCATGCCGGGCATCGCACCTGCGGCCAGCGGGTTCCACATCGACAGCGCCTGCTGGAAGAGCTGCATGTTGCGCTGCGCTTGCTCTTCGAACGCGGCCATCGGCGTCTTGCCGCCGAAGCTGCGCGCCATTTGCTCGCGCATCTGCTCCTGGCCCTTGGTGAAGCTCTCCATGCTCATCTCGAGATACGGCGGCAGGAAACCCTGCATGCTGTCGCCATAGAAGCGAATGAGGCGGCGCAGGAACTGCACCGGCAGCAGGCTCTGCCCGCGGCTTTCTTGTTCGAAGATGATCTGGGTCAGCACCGAGCGGGTGATGTCTTCGCCGGTCTTCGCGTCCTCGACCGTGAAATCGGTGCCGGCGCGGACCATGTCCGACAGGCTCTCCAGCGTCACATAGGACGAGGTGGAGGTATTGTAGAGCCGCCGGTTGGCGTACTTCTTGATGACGACGGGCTCGCCGCCGCCGGCTTCACCGGATTGGTCGTTCATCGCTTCACCGCTCTGAGCCACGCGTCCCCCTCGTGAGTCCAACATTTTGCGCCCGCGAAGGCGGGCTTTGCGGTCAAATTCCCGCGTCCTTCGCCGCAATGCAAGAAGAAGCCTCCGTTTGGGGTTAACCGGGCGCCGGCCCGGCTTGGATTTCGCGCGCCGCTTGTGCGATAGGAGGGGCTAGAACTCTGCTTTCGCCTCAAAGCCTTCCGCACGCCTGGAGCCACACCTCATGACCGACATCGTCATCGTCTCCGCCGCCCGTACGCCCGTCGGCTCCTTCAATGGTTCGTTTGCTGCAGTGCCCGCACACGAACTGGGTCGAACTGCGATCACGAGCGCGCTGCAGCGCGCCAAAGTCGATCCGAAAGAGGTGTCCGAAGTCGTGCTCGGACAAGTGCTGACGGCGAACCAGGGGATGAACCCGGCCCGCCAAGCCAGCCGCGCCGCCGGCGTTCCGGACGAGGCGCCGGCTTGGTCGCTGAACCAGGTGTGTGGCTCGGGCCTCCGGGCCGTCGTGGTCGGCTACCAGCAGCTGAAGGCAGGCGACGCGAAGATCGTCGTCGCCGGCGGTCAGGAAAACATGAGCCTCAGCCCGCACGCGCAGCATCTGCGCAACGGCCAGAAGATGGGCGATCTCGCCTTCGCCGACACAATGATCAAGGACGGCCTCACCGACGTCTTCAATCAATATCACATGGGCATCACCGCCGAGAACGTCGCCGAGAAGTGGCAGATCACGCGCGCGCAGCAGGACGAGTTCGCGACGCTGTCGCAGCAGAAGGCCAGTGCTGCGCAGAAGGCCGGCAAGTTCAAGGACGAGATCGTCGCCGTCACCGTGAAGGGCCGCAAGGGCGACACGGTCGTGGAGAACGACGAGTACATCAAACACGACGCCACCGTCGAAGGCGCAGCCGGCTTGCGCGCGGCGTTCAAGAAGGACGGCACGGTCACGGCTGCGAATGCGTCGGGCATCAATGACGGCGCGGCGGCTTTGGTGCTGATGACGGCGGACGAAGCGAAGAAGCGTGGCCTCACGCCCCTCGCGCGCATCGCCTCGTGGGCCTCGCGCGGCGTCGATCCGGCGATCATGGGTACGGGCCCGATCCCGGCGTCGAAAGCCGCGCTCGAACTGGCTGGCTGGAAGGTTGGCGATCTCGATCTCGTCGAAGCCAACGAAGCCTTCGCCGCGCAAGCGTGCGCGGTGAACAAGGACATGGGCTGGGATCCGGACATCGTGAACGTCAATGGCGGCGCCATCGCCATCGGCCACCCGATCGGCGCCTCGGGCGCGCGCGTGCTGACGACGCTGCTCTACGAACTGCAACGCCGCGGCAAGAACAAAGGGCTCGCCACGCTCTGCATCGGCGGCGGCATGGGCATCGCGCTCTGTGTGGAGCGGTAAGACAGCGCGCGGGTGATGGGATGATTATCCGACTTGTGTGGTTTACGCTGGCCTCAATCTGGGTGGCGTCTTTCTGTGCGACTGCCTATGCGCAAAATCTCGAAAGCCCGATGACCGTGGATACAGTTGCCGAGCTTCGATACAACTGCATTGTGAATGCCCGCGTGATGGAAGGGCGAATTCTTGCTGAAGACGATGGCCTGAGGACTGCGACATGCGGGTCGTTCGTGGTGGGCGTCGTCAATGGGATGCAGATCGGTCAGGCAACTGCGCCACGGAGACTGTTCTGCCCGGCAGGCAATCTGACGATCGCGCAGGAGATTCAGATTTTTATGAACTGGGCAAACCGGCACCCAGAAGCATGGAACGACCGCGCGGCAACGGGGGTTGGGCGCGCCATGATCGAGAGCTTTCCTTGCCAATAGTGCGGTGAGAGCTGATTGAGACGAGTTGAGCTGTATGCCCAGAGCGGGACAGAAGCGCTCCGCGAAAGCCGCTCCAGCGAAGCACCGCATCTATTCCATCAGCTTCGCCAGCGTCTATCCGCTCTACATCGCCAAGGCGGAGAGGAAGGGGCGGACGAAGGCGGAGGTGGATGAGGTCGTGCGCTGGCTGACGGGCTACACGCAGGCTGGCTTGAATGCGCAGATCAAGAGGCAGTCGAGCTTCGAGGATTTCTTCGCCGCCGCGCCGAAGCTCAATCCGTCGCGCTCGCTCATCACCGGCGTCGTCTGCGGCGTGCGCGTCGAGGACATTGAAGAGCCGCTGATGCGGGAAATCCGCTATCTGGATAAGCTCATCGACGAACTCGCCAAGGGCAAGGCGATGGAGAAAATCCTGCGCTAGCGATCCGCGCGGGAGCGCGCTATGCCCAGCGCATGAGTAATTTCGCACGCTCTCTCACGGTCGTCTTTTCTGCGGTCCTGCTCTTTGGCTGCGCAACGGCGCCTGCCGCGCCAACCGAAGACGACGCCGTCGAGATCAGCCTTGTGATTTCATCGTGGGGCTATCCCGTCGAGCAGTGGACGGCGCGCGCGAACGGCGAAGCGACGCTGGCGGTGGTTCCTTCCACTGAGCCGCCGAGCGCGCCGCCCGTCAGGTCTAGCGCCACGATTACGCCAGAACAGTTTGCGCGGCTGCGCGCGGCGATGGCGCCGCTGCGCCGCTATGTCGGGGTTCAGTTGCCGTGCCCGGACATGATGTACGACGCGCCGAGCGGCAGCGTGCGGTGGACGGGCCCGGACGCGGCGACGGCGGAGGTGAGCATTTACATGGGGTGCAGCGACACGCCCGCACGGCGCGAATTCTTCGACGCGTTTGAAGCGGGCGAGCGCACATTCCGCGAAGTGACGGGGCTGCACTAGGTGCGCGGGCGAGTGATCTAGGATAGGGCTAGCGCGCCATGTCTCAAGTCCAGCGCAAGCTCACCACCATCCTCGCGGCCGACGCCGCCAGCTACAGCGCCGTCATGGAAGCGGACGAGGTCGGCACCCTGGCGGCGCTGCGCGCGGCGCGGGCGGTGTTCCAGCAATTCATCGAGCGCCACCACGGCCGCATCGCCAACACGGCGGGCGATGGCCTGATCGCGGAATTTCCCTCCGTCGTCGAAGCCGTGCAGTGCGCCATCGAAGTGCAGCGCGAACTGGGCGAAGAGGCGAAGAGCGATCTGCGCTTTCGCATCGGCATTCATCTGGGCGACGTCATGATCGACGGCGACGACCTTCTGGGCGAGGGCGTCAATCTCGCCGCCCGGCTGCAGAGCATGGCCGATCCCGGCGGCATCCTCATTTCACAGCAGGTCTATGACCAGGTGCAGAAGAAGCTCTCGGTCGGTTTCTCGTACCTGGGCGAGAAGCGGCCGAAGAATTACGCAGAAAGCGTCGCAGTCTATAGCGTTGGCGGCGGCGAAGACGGCGCCAAGCCGGCGCGTGAGGCGAAGCGCGCGCCATCGTCTGCAGGTGACAAGAAAGCGCGCTTCTACCGCAGTCTGACGACGATGGGCGTCGTGCTGGTGTTTCTGTTCATCCTCGACGCGATGACCGGCGGCGCCTGGTGGGTGCAGTGGCCGGCGCTGGGGATCGGGCTCTATCTGGCGCTGCGTGCGCGGGTGCTGTTCGAGCCGGACTGACGGCAATGCCCCTTCGCGACGTCTGTCAGGAATGGGTGGCCGGGATCAGCACCGAGAAGGTCGAGCCCACGCCGGGCGTGGACAGGACGCTGAGCCGGCAGTTGAGCGCCTGGGCGATCGTCTTGCAGATCGCAAGCCCTAACCCGTAGCCGGCCCTGCGTGCAGGATCGTCTCCAAGCTGGACGTAAGCGTCGAAAATCGACGCGGTTTCGCCCGCGGAAATGCCGCGGCCCGTGTCCGATACGTCGATGCGAACGCCCTCGGGCACGTGTGCGCATGCTACGCTTACCTGCCCGGCGTCGCTGTACTTGATCGCGTTGCCGACGAAATTGTCGACAATGCGCGAGAGGAGGGCGGGATCGGTGTCGACCACGATATCTGTGTGCGCCACACTCAGCGCAAGTCCCTTCGCGACCGCTCCCGTCAAGTGGTGTGCTTCGACCCGCTCGAATAGCGCCGCCAGCGGTGTGGGTTCGATGCGCGGGCGCAACGCGCCGTTTTCAATGCGCGACATGTCGAGCAGCGCGCTCAGCGTGTCATTGGCCTCGAACACCATGTCTTCGGCCTTATCGCACAGCGCGCGCGGCTCCGGATCGCTGCAGCGGTTCCTTATCGAAGACAGGGTGAGGCCGATAGCGTGCAGAGGTTGGCGGAGATCGTGGCTTGCCGCGGCCACCAGCTGGGATTTCATGGTCTCCGCACGCAGGGCGGCGTCGCGCGCGGCTTCCAGGTCGCGCGTGCGCTCTTCCACCATCGCCTCAAGCACAGCCTGATTCCGGCGCACGGCGATTTCTGCCAGCCGCCGGCGCGTAATGAGTTCGCTGAAGACGATGATGCCGCCGACGACGCCGTCGACCAGCAGCCAAGGCACCACTTCCCAGCGCAGATACTCGCGGCTCCCGTCCGCGCGCGTGAACATATCGTCGTCGTTGGCGATGGTCTCGCCGGCAAGCGCGCGCTGGTGAATGCGCCGCCAGCGTTCGGGCAAGTCCGGGAATATGTCGTAATGGCTCTTGCCGACGATGTCCCCGCTCAGATTGAAGTCCAGCATCCACCGCCTGCTGACCTGGATGTAACGCATGTCGCGGTCGAATATGGCGATCGCCGCCGGCGCATGATCGATGAGGATGCGCAGATCGTGGAGCGCGTTCGAAAGGCGGCCTTCCAGGCGCTTGATCAGGCGCACGGTCGCTTCATCCGGCGGCGGGCGCGCGCCGATATCGCGTACGTTGAGGATGGCGTGAAGCTCGCCGTCGATTTCCACCGGCGCAATGCCGAACTCGACACGCCGTTCGCCGCCGTCGGCGTCAAGGAGCGCGATCGGGTATCGCTCGCCCACCGTGCGGCGGGTGGGCGATGCGAAAAACTCGATGGCGAAGCGTTGAAAGAGTTCGCGCAAATGCGGCGGACAGAGTGTGTGGGCTGCATGGCCGACGACGTCGCGTTCGCCGATCAGCGCGTGCAAGCCTTCCGACGCGAAGGCGATGCGTCCGTCGCGGCTCAGCACGAGCACCGCGTCGAATGACGCGTCGAGGATGGACCGTAGTGCAGAGTCGGAGAGCGCCATGCGATGCCCGGGTTGCCAGCCTCGCAGAAGTAACAAGAAAGACGCTCTTTGCGGTTTGACGCTGCTCAAAGTGAAACGGCGGCTACGGTAGCTGCTGCGTTAACGGCGCCATCGGCGCGCTCGCAGCAGTGTAAATGCGCCCGCGAGCAAGAGGACAAATCCGAGCACGGTCCAAGTCAGCGACGGTCCCTCAAGCGGGGTGCAATCCGCGAAACAAAGGATCGGCCGCAGATGCACCAGACCGAGTCCCTGCAGCAGCCACAGTCCACCGAGAAGCGCCGCCGCAGCGCCGAAGATGAGAATGAAGACCTTCATGGCATTTGACCCAACGCGCCCCCGGCGCGTGTGATCCCCACCGCTCAGCTGATCCCCAGCGCCCGCAACACCATGCCCTGATCGAAATAGGGCCGCTCGCAGACGATCTTGTCGCTGCCCGGTGCGAACTCGAAGCTGGCGGCCATGCGCACGCGGAAGCTCTTGCCTGTGGGTTCAATTGTGCGGGCGCCGACGCGTAGGGGGCCGCTATGCGTTCCGGTAAGCCAGAACTCTACCAGCACCGTGTCGTCGGCATGGGCGATGGCGATGATTTCGTTGCCCTGGTCGGGAAAAGGCGTGCGCGAAGCGGTGAAATATCCCCGCACCGACGCTTCGCCGTCGAACACTTGGCCGCCGCCGTACATTTCGTAGCGGGGATGCTCGAAGGTTGCGATGACGCCGTCCCAATCGTGCACCGTCTCAAGGTGCATGTGATCGCGGACGGTCTGCAGGCGACGAGCGGCAAGGTCGGTCATGACGCGACCTTAGCGTGCTTCTCCGAGGAGAGAAGGGAAGACGCTAGGTCACCCGGCATGCTGGTAGATCTGCAGCAGGTTTCCGCACGTGTCGGCGAAAATCGCGATCTTCACCGGGCCCATCTGCACTGGGTCGCGGGTGAAGACCACGCCTTGCTGCTTGAGCCGCCGATGTTCGCCCTCGATGTCGGCGACTTCGAAGGCCGTAATCGGGATGCCCTGCTTTAAAAGTCCCTCTTGATACGTCTTCGAAATAGGATTGGCGTTCGGCTCAAGCACAAGCTCCGCCGCGTCGGGTTCTTCGGGGGATACAACGGTAAGCCAACGAAACGGACCCGCCACCTGGAAGTCGTTCTTTTTCTCGAAGCCCAAAACCTCGGTGTAGAATTTCAGCGCCTTGTCCTGATCGTCGACGAAGATGGCGTTGAGCTTGATTTTCATGGCGTCCTCCGGCGCGTATCTCTGGTCCAACTAGCGCGCGGATGTTTCTCGAAAACTGCTATTCTGCGGGCGCGCCCGTCATCAGCTCCAGACAGTGCGGCGCCGGTCCCCGGCCGCGCATCTTGCGGCGGTATGCAACGGGCGACATGCCGGTGCGCTCACTGAAAAGCGCGCTGAACCCGCCAAGGCTGGAAAAGCCGACCTCGAAACAAATCATCGTCACCGTTGCTTCGCCGCCGGCCAGCAGTGCGCGCGCCCGGTCGAGACGTGCGGCGATCCGGCATTGATGCGGGCTTTCGCCGAAAAGCGCGCCGAAGAGGCGGATGAAGTGCGCCTCCGACAACCCCGCCGCGCGCGCCACTTCGCTGACGGGCGGTTGGCCGCCGTCCAGATCGCGCAGCCGGTCGCGGGCGCGGCAGAGGCGGAAGAAAGCGTCCCGGGAAAGCATGCCTGCTTTCCTAGCATGGTTCGCCATTTTCGCGCGGCAAGCCCCGCCCGCGCTTGCCTCCTGACCGGAGTCGCGCAAAGTGGCGCCTCAGAACGGCAGAACAATAATCTGGGAGGACGGCATGGCGCGCGTTGCATTGGTCACCGGCGGAACTCGTGGCATCGGCAAAGCCATTTCCGCGCGGCTGAAGGCCGATGGTTTTAAGGTCGCCGCAAATTATGCCGGCAATTCTGAAGCCGCCGACGCGACCGCCAAGGAACTGGGCATTTCGGTCTATAAATGGGACGTGGGTGACGCGGCCCAGTGCGCCGAGGGCATCGCCAAGGTGACCGCGGATCTGGGGCCGGTTGACGTGCTGGTGAACAACGCCGGCATCACCAAGGACGGGCTCTTCCACAAAATGGCGCAAGAGAAGTGGGACGAGGTGATCCGCGTCGATCTCTCTTCGCTCTTCTACATGACGCGCCCGGTGATCGAAGGCATGCGCGAGCGCGGCTACGGCCGCATCGTCAACATCACCTCGATCAACGGCCAAAAGGGTCAGGTGGGTCAGGTGAACTATTCCGCCGCCAAGGCCGGTATGATCGGCTTCACCAAGGCGCTGGCGCAGGAGTGCGCGTCCAAGGGCGTCACCGTGAACGCCGTTGCGCCGGGCTACATCGATACCGACATGGTGGCCGCGGTTCCGGAGGACGTGCTGAAGAAGATCATCGCCGGCATCCCGGTCGGCCGTCTCGGCAAGGCCGAGGAAATCGCGCACGCCGTGTCGTTCCTGGCTTCGGACAACGCCGGCTTCATGACCGGCGCGACGCTCACGATGAACGGCGCGCAATACATCGCCGGCTGAGACGTATGGGCGCGGTGGCGTGAGGCGGTAGCGCCGGAACCCGGCGCTGCGTCAGATGGTTATTCTCGCATCCCAGAAGGAGCGAGAAAATCATGGACAAGGAACACGTCAAAGGCGCGGCTGATAAGGTTTCCGGCGCGACGAAGGATGCGGTCGGCAAGGCTACCGGCAACGAGAAGCTGCAAGCCGAAGGCAAGATGGACAAGGCCAAGGGCGAAGCCCGAGAGTTCATCGGCGACGCCAAGGACGCCGCGAAAAAGGCAGATAAGGGTGACGTGAAGCACTAAGCCTTCACGCGCTCTGGCGGAACGGCTCGCGCGCAAGCGCGAGCCGTTTTTGCGTGCGCTAAGCGGCGCCGTCGCCCGGCTTGAACACGTATTCCAGCTTCAGTCCGTCGGGGTCGGCGAAGAATACCGCATAGTACCCTTCGCCATAGTGCGGATAATCCGCCGGCGCATCCAGCACGTCCGCGCCGATCTTCTGCAGCAGTGCGTGCATTGCATCGACGTCTGCCCTGCTTTCGGCGAACCATGCAATGTGGTGCAGACCGGCCGTGTAGCGATCATGCTCCCGGGCGGCGTTCACGCCGCTCGCGCCGCGGATTCCGATCGAGCAGAAACGTTTGCCGCGCAGATCGAAGTCGCAATAGCCGTCGGGATAGACGGCGCCCAGCTGGTAGCCCATGAACCCCAGTATGGCTTCGTAGAAAGGGCGCGAACGTGCCGCATCCTTCACGGTCAGATCGACGTGATGCACGCCGCCGCGCATCAGCGGTTTGCGCCCGGCTTCCAAAGGAGGTCGGCGCGACCGTGATCGTTGGCCCAGCGCGCGGCGACGAAAAGCAGATCAGATAGGCGGTTGGCGTACTTCACCGCCTCGGCCGAAATCCTTTCCTCCGCCGCAAGCGCCACGATCGCGCGTTCCGCGCGCCGCATGACCGCGCGGGCGACGTGCAGATGCGCCGCTGCCGACGTGCCGCCCGGCAGAATGAACGAGGAGAGCGGCAGCAGAGGCTCGTTCAGCTGATCGATTTCCGCTTCGAGCCGCAGCGTCTGGCTTTCCTGGATGCGCAGAGGCTCGAACTTCATGTCCGGCGCCTCGGGCGTCGCCAGATCCGCGCCCAGGTCGAAAAGATCGTTCTGGGCGCGATCGAGAATGGGGTCGAGGATCGGGTCCGCCGTGGTGTGCAGGCGCGCGACGCCGATTGCGGAATTTGCTTCGTCGACGGCGCCGTAGGCCTCCACGCGCGCGCTGGCCTTTGACACGGGTTCGCCGGTGGCGAGGCGCGTCTTACCGCCGTCGCCGGCCTTGGTGACGATCTTGTCGATCCTCACCATGCGCGCGTCCTAGCCATGGCTTTGCTTCCACCACATGAGGCCGACCAGGATCATCACCACGACAAACTGTGCGACCACGCGGGCCCGCATAGCCTTGTTCGACCAGGAGCGCGAGAAATCGCCGCCGCGGAACAACGTGTAGATCCCAAAGCACAGGATCAAAAATACGATCCCGAACGCCACAGGCAGGAGCAGGCTGGTTACTGTGTCCATCATGCGACTTTAGTCGCCCGTGGCCTCGGCCGCCACATTGCGCGACCGCAAATCAATGGATTGTTTCGGGTCCACGCCACCGCAGCGCCGCCAGGACGGTCATGCTACGCTGCCGGAATGACCGAATCGCTTTTGCTCCTGCTGGCCGTAGCCGCCATGGGCGCGGCCGCTTGGTTCGCCTACCGTTCGGCGGGCGTCGAGCCGATCCGCGCCGAACGCGACCGCGCGCAGGCCGAACTGACGGGCCTGCGGGCCGAAAACGCGCGCCTGCTGGCGGAACTGGCGGCGGAGAAGGGGGCCAACGCCGGCCGCTCGGAGTCCGAAGAGGCGCGCTTCGTCGCCATGGCCGCCAAGGCCCTGGAAAGCTCGCAGGCGACGTTCATGGCGCTGGCCAAGGAAAGCTTCGAGAAGCACAGCCAGGCCGCGGCCGGCGGCGTGAAAGAGGTGCTGACGCCGGCGCAGGAGCAGCTGACCAAGCTCGCACAGTCGGTCGAGGCGCTGGAGAAGTCACGGCTGCAGGACAAGTCGGCGATGGGCGAGCAGGTGCGCCAGATCATGGACGCCGTGGGCTCCACCAACAAAACCACGCACCAATTGCTGACCGCGCTGCGCGCCTCGCCCAAGATGCGCGGCCGCTGGGGCGAACAGACGCTGCGCAATGTGCTCGAACTCTCGGGGCTCGCCGCGAACGTGGATTTCACCGAGCAGGTGCACACCAGCGACGGCGAGGGCGCCCGTCTGCGGCCTGACGTCGTGATCAACCTTCCCGGCGGACGCTGCATCGTCGTCGACTCGAAGGTGGCGCTGTCCGGCTATCTCGACGCCGCGGAGGCGACCGACGACGTCGCGCGCGAGACATTCATGAAGAAGCACGCGGCCGAGTTGCGCGCGCACGTGAAGGCGCTGTCGTCGAAGGAATATTGGAAGCACGTGCCGGCCACCGCCGACTTCGTGGTGCTGTTCGTGCCGGGCGAAAATTTCCTCGCTGCCGCCGCTGAACGCGACCCCGCCCTGTTCGACGATGCGTTCGCCGCCAAGGTGATCATCACGACGCCCTCGACCATGGTCGCGCTGGCGAAATCCGTGGCCTATGGCTGGCGCCAGGAGCAGAGCGCAAAGAACGCGCAGGAGATCGCCGATCTGGGCCGCGAACTCTATCGCCGCATGGCGATCATGGCCGACCATCTGGGTAAGGTCGGCGACTCCATCGGCCAGACCGTCACGCGATACAATGCGCTGCTGGGGTCGGTCGAAAGCCGGGTGCTGCCGCAGGCGCGCAAGTTCAAGGAATTGGGGGCCGGCGACGCCGGTATAGAGATCGCGGCCGCGCCGCCGCTGGAAAGCGCGCCGCGCCAACTCGCGCCGCCGGAGCAGCTGGAACTGATGCCGCCGCCTCAGAGTGGCAAGCGCGGACGCTGAGTGCGGCACAACATCGTCACGGGCATGTGATGGTATTTTGCGGCAGCCGCCATTCGTCGCGGCGGCGCTGACGCTTGCGCGCGCGCACGTTACCAAGCGCGCTCGGAGGACGCCACAATGACCAAGTTTCTCATGGCCGCCGCGGCGGCGCTCGCGCTTGCCGCCTGTAATCAGCCCGCTCAGAACGCCGCCAGCACCACCAGCACCGCTGTCGCTTCGGATGCGCCTTACATCGTGGCCGCGGTCGCAGACACGCGCCGTCCCGACACGGACAAGCAACGCGACGCCGCGCGCCATCCTGCCGAGACGCTGGCGTTCGCCGGCGTAGAGCCCGGCGAACGCGTGGGCGAGATATTCCCGGGCGGCGGCTATTTCACCCGCTTGTTCGCGGTCGCCGTAGGCGATCAGGGCCGCGTCTATCCGACTATTCGTCCTGACGGCGTCGCCGGCGAGTACGAGACCCCGATCCTCGCGGTCGCCGCGCAATATCCGAACGCGACGATGGCGCGCACGCCCTACGATGCGCTCGCCTATCCCGAGCCGCTCGACATCGTTTTCACGGCGCAGAACTATCACGACATGCCGATCACGGAGTACCATCTGGGCGACCGCGCACGGATGAACGCCACAGCGTTCGCCGCGCTGAAGCCCGGTGGCGTCTACATCGTCATCGATCACGCCGCGGTCGACGGCGCGCCGGTGCAGACCGGGGCCGATGCGCTTCACCGCATCGATCAGGCCACTGTGCGCCGCGAAGTGGAGGCTGCGGGTTTCGTGTTCGACGGCGAAGCTGACTTTCTGCGCAATCCGGCCGATCCGCGCACGGCGAGCGTGTTCGACGACGGCATTCGCGGCCACACCGATCAGTTCGTGATGCGGTTCCGCAAGCCCGGCTAGTCGTGATCGAGCGGCCGCCGGCGGTCAGCTTTGACGCCGGCGCGCCGCGCCTTGTGCTCCAGGCGCTTCTGCTTCTGCGCGCGTGTGACGCGCGTGGCGATGCGGGGGCGGGGCCGATCGGCGGCGCGGGTAACCAGCGTCACCAGCCGCGCCAGCGCGTCGGCGCGGTTGCGTTCCTGGGTGCGGTGCGCGTTTGCCTGGATGACGATTTCGCGCGCCAGTGTGAGGCGCCGGCCAGCCAGGGTCGCCAGCCGCAGCTTCACGTCCTCGGGGAGCGCGGAAAAGCCGTCCAGTTGAAAGCGCAGCTCGACGGCGGTCGCGACCTTGTTGACGTTCTGTCCGCCCGGCCCGGCCGCGCGCACGAAACGCTCTTCGAGATCGCGTTCATCCAGCGAAATTGTATCGGTAACCGGAATCATGACGGCGGCAGTCTAAGGCGGAGTGTTTTCCAATCGTTCACGACCGCCTCAAATGGTCTCGCTTTGATGCAAAACAAGCGTTAGATCAGCCTCAAAGAGAAGGGGACGCCATGCGGAAATTCCTGACCGGAATCGGTGCTGCAGTTTTCTTGGCGGCCTGCGCCGGCGGCGCGGTGCCCGGGATCATGCTGCGTGAGGCGCCTGCGGTCACGGCAACCTCCCCGCACATCATGGCGGCGCTGGCGGATCCGCGCCGCCCGCAGGCCGATCGCGATCGCGATCAGTTGCGCCATCCCGCCGACATCATGGCCTTCGCGGGCGTTCAGCCTGGCTGGCGCATTGCCGACGTCGGCCCCGGCGGCGGTTATTACTCGCGCCTGTTCGCCGTCGCCGTCGGCGATAGCGGCCGCGTTTACGGCGTGGATCGCCCCAACGCCGCGCCCGACCGCCCGCGCGCCATGCTGGCCGTCGTCCCGCAATATTCCAACATCACCGAGCTGCAGGCGGGTTACACCGGCTGGACGATCGACGAGCCGCTCGATGCGGTCTTCATCTCGCAAATCTATCACGACTTCTTCTACCCTCAGCTCAACGTCGATGTGCCTGGCTTCAACCGCGCCGTCTTCAACGCGCTGAAGCCGGGCGGCGTTCTGATCATCATCGATCACGCGGCCGAGCCCGGACACACCATCAATCTCGATCCGCAAGCCGACATCCATCGCATCGATCAGGCGCAGGTGATCCGCGAAGTCACGGCGGCCGGGTTCGTCCTGGAAGCCGAGAGCCAAGTGCTGCGCAATCCCGGCGATCACCGCACGGAGCGCGTGTTCGAGCAGGATATCCGGGGCCACACCGATCAATTCGTGCTGCGCTTCCGGAAGCCGGGTTGAGCGTCGGTGGCGCAGCCGCTCTAAGAGCCGACATGCTGCTCCCGGCCAACCCCAACTTCTTCGCCCGCTCGCCGCTGGATCGTGCGGGGCACCACCGGCGCGACGGGGCTTGGCTCGCGCAAGCGCTGGACGCGCCTGAGACGGTGCTCATACCGTTTCATCAGGCGCGTCCGTTCGTGACCGAGGAGGGCGAGCGCATCTCCGCCGGCTGGCTTGGCGCACATGCGCGGGGGCGCATTGCAGGCGACGATGCGCTCATGCTGTTTCTCGGCCTCGACGCGCAGAAGGCCGCGCATTTCGCCATCGACGTCGCCGATCCTGCGCCATTGGCGGAACTGGGGCGCTTCGACGATCTGCGCGCGCTAGGCCCCCGCCTCGCGCGCGACGATCTCGCCATTCTCGGCTGCGCCAAGTCGATTTTCGAATGGCATGTGCGTCATAAATTCTGTTCGAACTGCGGGGCCCCCAGTGCGGTGGCCGAAGCGGGGTGGAAGCGCGAATGCCCCGCCTGCAAGGCCGAGCACTTCCCGCGTTTCGACCCTGTCGTGATCATGGTGCCGACCTTCGGCGACAAGTGCCTGCTTGGCCGCCAGCGGGCCTGGCCCCGCGGCATGCATTCGGCGCTCGCCGGCTTTGTCGAGCCGGGCGAGGCGGTTGAGGAGGCCGTCGCGCGCGAGACGCTGGAGGAGGCGGGTTTGGTGGTGCGCGAAGTCCGTTTGCACTCGACGCAGCCCTGGCCGTTTCCGCATTCGCTGATGATCGGCGCGCTGGCCGAAGTCGAAAACGATCGCGAGACCGTGGATCAGCATGAGCTGGAAAGCTGCCGCTGGTTTACGCGCGACGAGGCGCGCGCGCTCGTCGCGGGCAAGCACGCGGACGCGTTTGCGCCGCCGCCGTTCGCCATCGCGCATCAGCTTCTGAAGAGCTGGGCCGAATAGCGGCGCGAGCCGCTAATGGCACTCCGCGCAATCGGCGCGCTGCGTGCGTTCGATCTGCAGCGTGACGTGCTTGATCTTGAAACGCGCCGCCATGCCGTCGGCGACCAGCGCCAGGAACGCATCGTCGCTGCCTTCCGGACGCACCAGGTGCGCGGTAAGCGCGGGATCTCGCGCACCCATGGCCCAGACGTGCAGATCATGCACCGCGGTAACGCCAGGCTGCTCGCAAAGGAAAGCACGCACCTCGCCGACATCGATGTGTGCGGGCGCCGCGTCGAGCGTCAAATCGAGCGACTCGCGCAGCAGGCCCCACGTGCCCCACAAAATCAGGGCGACCACCGCGAGCGATATGGCCGGATCGATCCACGCGGCGCCGGTGAACCACATCGCCGCACCGGCGACGATGACGGCCACCGACACGCCTGCATCCGCCATCATGTGCAGGAAGGCGCCGCGCACGTTGACGTCGTCCTTGCGCCCGGTGACGAACAGCAGCGCCGTTGTCCCGTTGACGACGACTCCCGCCGCGGCGACGACCATCACCCATAGAGCCTGCGCGGTTTCGGGCTGAATGAAGCGCTTCACCGCTTCCCATCCGATGCCGCCGCAGGCGCCCACGAGCACCAGTGCGTTGGCCAGCGCCGCAAGCACGGTCGCCTTGGCGTACCCGTACGTGCGCCGGTTCGTGGCGCGTTGCTTCGCAAGCCAGGCGGCGCCACCCGCCAGCGCCAATCCCAGAACGTCGGAAAGGTTGTGCGCCGCGTCGGAGAGAAGGGCGGTGGAGTTGGCGGCAAAGCCGGCCGCAGCTTCCATCGCGACGAAACCGGCGTTCAGCGCGATTGCGATGGTATAACGTTGGTCGAGGACGCTGGGCGTATGATGGTCGTGTGGGTGAGCATGGCCGTCATGGCCGTGCGCGTGATCGTGCGCATGCATGAAGCTCATCTGCCGTAAAATCGCAGCTCCGGCAAGGCTGACCGCTGATCGCTTGATCCCAATCAAGCAGCCATGACGCGATTCCGAGTTCAACCCGCGTTGCAGCGCGCTGACGCGCCGCGCTTCCGCACCGGGTGAGCGGCATGCGATGATGCCGCCCGACTCAGATGACAACCGCCGCGCAGCCGCAACCGCAGAAGAGCGCCTTTTGGCGCGATTGGCGGCTGTTCATTCCCAAATCTGTGACGGTCATCGCGCAGGAGGGCTATTCGTTCGCCAAGCTTCGCGCGGACGCGGTGGCGGGGCTGACGGTCGCCATCGTTGCTGTGCCGCTCGCTATGGCGATCGCCATCGCCTCGGGCGTCACGCCGGCACAGGGCCTGATCACCGCGGTGGTGGCGGGCTTCCTGATCTCGGCGCTCGGCGGCGCGCGCTTTCAGATCGGCGGCCCGACCGGCGCTTTTATCGTCGTCGTCTACGGCGTCGTGCATCAATACGGATACGACGGCTTGGCGCTCGCCACCATGATGGCGGGCGTCGTGCTCATCGCCGCGGGTCTGATGCGCGTGGGCGACTGGATCAAATACATCCCGGAGCCCGTCGTCGTCGGGTTCACCGCCGGCATCGCGGTCATCATCTTCTGGAGCCAGGTCCGCGATCTTCTCGGGCTATCAATGACGGAAGTCCCGGCCGACTTCCTCGAAAAGCTCACGGCGTTGTGGGCGGCGCATCAGACGGTGTCGATCGCAGCGATCGGCGTCGCCGCGGGCGCATTGGCGGCGATCATACTTGTGCATCGCTACTTGCCCGGCTGGCCGGGATTTCTCATCGCCGTCGCGGGCGCCACCGCCGCGGTGTGGGCGTTCAAGCTGCCGGTGGAAACGATCGGCTCGCGCTTCGGCGCTGAAGCGGCTGCAGCGATCCCGCCGCTGCATCTGCCGGAGATCAGCATCACACGGCTGCAGCAGCTGCTGCCGTCCGCGCTCACCATCGCGTTTCTGGCGGGCGTCGAGAGTCTGCTCTCGGCCATGGTCGCCGACGGCATGACGGGGCGCCGTCATCGCTCCAATTGCGAGATCGTCGCGCAAGGCGTGGCCAACATCGCCGCGCCGATTTTCGGCGGCATCTCCGCCACCGGGGCCATCGCGCGCACCGCCACCAATATACGCGCCGGCGCGCAAAGCCCGTTCGCCGGCATGTTTCATGCGCTCTTCGTGCTCATCTTCATGCTGGCGCTCGGGCCCGTCATCGCGCTTGTGCCGTTGGCGAGCCTCGCCGCGGTGCTGGCGGTCGTCGCCTGGAACATGAGTGAGCGCGAACGCTTTCGCCAATTGTTGTTGGGGCTCGCAGGCGACAGGCTGGTGTTGCTGGCGACATTCTTACTGACGGTGCTTGTCGATCTCACCGTGGCGATCGAAGTCGGCGTCGTGCTGGCGGCGGTCATTTTCATGCACCGCATGGCGGAGGCGACCGCCGTGTCGCGCGGCGTGTCGCTGATCGAGCGCGATCAGGATGATTTTGCTCGGCCTCGCGACACCTATCAGGCGCGCGCCGAGCTGCCCGAGGGGGTGGAAGCGTTCGAATTGCGCGGTCCGCTCTTCTTCGGCGCCGCAAGCCGCCTGACGGATGCGTTCGAAGCGGCGTTCCCGCCGCCGCGCGCCTTCATTTTGCGCTTCGCCGAGGTGCCCATCGCCGACGCTTCAGGCGTGCACGCGCTGGAGCGGTTTCTCGATCGCTGCCGCAAGCACGGCGTCACCGTCGTGATTTGCGAACTACGTCCGCAAGTGTCTGCATCGCTGGAGAAGCTGGGCGTGCTCGCGCATGTCCAGACAACGGACAGCTATGGCGATGCGATTACGCTGGCGGCGAACGGGGCGGAGCGGAAGCCCTAAAGCGGCATAAACAGCACGCGGCCGCCGCGCACGGAGGCTTGCGTGCGCGCCGTGCGGCAGTCGCTCTCAGCCGGCTGCGCGGCGAGGTCCAGTCCATCCACCCACGCGCGGCAATAGCCGCGATGCGGCAGCGCCGTTTCGGGTACGCCGGTGAAGTCGTTACGGCCTTCGTAGGACGCCTGCTCGACCGAACCGGCGCCGGTCGTCGCAATGACGCGGCCGCCCCATTGGCGCGCCAGCCAATGGGCGTGCTCGCACTCCATGGCGGCGGGCTGCTTGGCCGGTGAGAGTTCGTCATACCAGATCCGGCATTGGCCTTCGCGCGGCAGCGCCGCCGCCGGCACGCCAGCCACGGTGCTTTCGACACGGGCGACCTGAACGACGGGGCGCGCCTCCGCGGCCGACGGCGCGGTCTGCGCTGTCGTCACCACGCCGACGAGCACGATCGCCAGGGCGAAGCTCGTGGCCAATGCGGATGACAAAACCCTGTTCATGCGTCCCAAACCGGAGGCGAGCCGGGAGCGGCGCGCCTGATCCGTAGATGAATGTAAGAACGCTCCCGGACGCATGACGTGACGCCGGACACCATTCGAACGCGCTCACGATGTGTTGATACCACCGCCTGCGGGGATGGATTACCGCATGTTTTCCTTAAGAAAATCTGGAGCCGAAATGGTTCCGTCGCGGCTTTTCTAGACTTTGTCACAAGCCGGTGAGGAGCAGCTATGCGCACACGCCGGTGCGCGCGATAGTGGGCCCAGTGGGGAGCGGGGGAGCGCGCGATGTGGCACTACACCAGCGGCGGCGGGCGTCACGGTCCGGTCTCCGAGCAGGAGATGGCCAGCCTCATCGCCAGCGGCCACATCCGACCCAGCGCCTTCGTGCGCGAGGACGCCAGCACGGAGTGGCGCGAAGCCAAGGACACGGCGCTCGCGCGCTACTTTCCGGAAGCGGTTGTAAGCCAGGCGCGCGCGGAAGAGGCGCAGCGCCTCCGCCCGGCGCGGAGTTCGGGCGGCTTCGGCAATCTCATCGGCTTCGGCATCGCGCTCGCCGTGGTGGCGCTCATCGTCTTCGTCGGCGTCGGCGGCCTCAACCGCATTCCGGGCGGCGAGCGGATCGCGCAGGCGGGCGAAAGCGTGCTGCCGCCGGCGATGCTGTCGGACGAAGCGTTGGCGCGGCGGCTGCAGGCGGAATTCGAGCGCAGCGAGAACTATCGCAGCATGCAGACCTTCTCGCGCTTCAAGACCATGTTTCCGGACGACTATCAGGGGCTCATCCGCACCATGGTGCCGCTCTATCGGCGCAACGCCAACGCCGACGATGCGTTTGCGGCGGCGGAAGCGCACATGACCGAATTCCTGCACACCAACAAACCGGCCATGCTGCGCGCCGATCCCGAGGCGATCGGCGCCATCCTGCACGCCGAGGCGACGCTCATCGGCGTCATCCGGGCTGAGAACCCCAGCGCGTGCGCCATCGCCATCGACACCGGCAGCGTGACGCGTGAGCACGCGCAGACGCTGATCCGCGGCCATCGTGTCGCGTTCGACGCCATGAACCTTGCGCTCTTCAACGCCATCCGAAGCGGTCAGACCGCGCAGAACGAGTACGCCCCGCTGGGTGAAGAGGAGTGGGGCGTGCTCGGCCGCGCGCTGATGGAGGAGGGCGGCATCACCCCCGATCAGCTGCAGCGCTTCGGCGCGAACATGGCCGGTCTCAGCGACGCCGAGAAATGCCAGATCGTCAGCACGCTGCTGACCTTCATGGACGAAACGCCGGACATGCAGCTGCGCGCGCGCTATGCGGCCTCGATCGTGCGGGAAATGTAGCTTCTGCGCGCCTCCACTGTCGCAAAGAAAAAGGCGCGGACCCGAAGGTCCGCGCCGAGAATTTTCCAGCTGAGTGCAATTCAGCGCGCTACTGGCACGCCAGGCATTCCTCGTAATCCGTACGTTCCGCCGGCGCCGTGATGGTCTCCACCGCGTCCTTGGCGTCCTCGCTGCCGGCAAAGCCCGCGCGCTGCACCGACTTGGAGCGGCAATAGTACAGGCTCTTCATGCCGCGCTCCCACGCCATCCAGTGCAGCATGTGCAGATCCCACTTATCGACATCGCCCGGCAGGAAGATGTTGAGCGACTGGCTCTGGCAGATGAACGGCGTGCGGTCGGCGGCGAGTTCGATGATCCAGCGCTGGTCAATTTCAAACGCCGTCTTGAACACTTCCTTTTCTTCGTCGCTGAGGAAGTCGAGGTGCTGCACCGAACCTTCGTGCTTCAGGATCGACGACCACACCGTGTCAGTGTTCTTGCCCTTCTCGTCGAGCAGCCGCTCGAGATAGGGATTCTTCACCGCGAACGATCCCGAGAGCGTCTTGTGCGTGTAGCAATTCGCCGGGATCGGCTCGATGCCCGCGGAGGTGCCGCCGCAGATGATCGAGATCGAAGCGGTCGGCGCAATCGCGAGCTTGTGCGAGAAGCGCGCCATCACATTGTTCTCGGCCGCGTCCGGGCAGGGGCCGCGCTCTTGCGCGAGCTTCACCGAGGCGGCGTCGGCGCCGCGGCGCAGGTGCCGGAAGATGCGGTTGTTCCACACCTTCGCCATCGCCGATTCCATCGACACGTTCTGGCTCTGCAGGAACGAGTGATAGCCCATGAGGCCAAGACCCACGGAACGCTCGCGCATCGCGGCATAGACGGCGCGTTCCATTTCCGGCGGCGCGCGCTCGATGAAGTCTTCGAGCACGTTGTCGAGGAAGCGGAACACGTCCTCGATGAATTGCGGCTCCTTTTCCCATTCGAGATAGGTTTCCGCGTTCACCGACGAGAGGCAGCATACGGCGGTGCGCTCGCGGCCGTTATGATCCATGCCGGTGTGCAGCATGATTTCCGAGCACAGGTTCGACTGGCGAACCTTCAGCCCGAGCTTGCGCTGGTGCGCCGGCATCTGCGCGTTCACGGTGTCGGAGAAGATGATGTAGGGCTCGCCGGTCTGCAGGCGGAGCTCCAAAATCTTCTGCCAGAGTTTGCGCGCGCTCACATGCTTCAGCGGCTCGCCATTCTTCGGGCTGCGCAGCGCAAACGGAAGATCGTCGCGCACTGCGATCATGAATTCGTCGGTGAGGTTGAGCCCGTGGTGGAGGTTCAGGCTCTTGCGGTTGAAGTCGCCTGCCGGTTTCCGGATTTCGAGGAATTCCTCGATTTCGGGGTGGTGAATGTCGAGGTACACCGCCGCCGAACCGCGGCGCAGCGAACCTTGTGAAATCGCCAGCGTCAGCGAGTCCATCACGCGGATGAACGGGATGATCCCGGAGGTTTGTCCGTTCTGACCGACCTTTTCGCCGATGGAACGAACGTTGCCCCAATAGGTGCCGATGCCGCCGCCGTTGGACGCGAGCCAAACGTTCTCGTTCCAGGTGTCCATAATGCCGTCGAGCGAGTCCCCGACCGCATTCAAGAAGCATGAGATCGGCAGGCCGCGCTCGGCGCCGCCGTTCGACAGAACCGGCGTCGCGGGCATGAACCAGAGCTTGGAGATATAGTCGTAGATGCGCTGGGCGTGATCGATGTCGTCGGCATAGGCGGTGGCGACGCGCGCGAACATGTCCTGGAAGCTTTCGCCCTGCAGCAGGTAGCGATCGATCAGGGTCGTCTTGCCGAACTCGGTCAGCAGCGCATCGCGCGACGGGTCCGTAACGACTTTATCGACGACCTTCAGCGGACGCAGAGGCTTAGGCTTGCCCCGGTGGACTTCGCCCATCCGGTGGACCCCCGCTTTTTCCGCTCGTGCCTGCATGCTTCCAGCCCCCTAGTGCAATCTTTGTTAACCAGACTCGGTTCTGGCGGAAACCACGACCCCTTGGGTCCCGACGCGAACCGTACCGCTATATATAGTGATGCCACCGGTTAATTCACGGTCAATGGCGAAGGCGAGTCCAAGCGATTTTTTGTGTGAAACAGGTGTGAAAATCGCGGCCCCGGACCGGCCTTCCGGTAACCATAAGATGAGTCTGGGAGGCTTCGAATTTGGGGGGCGTAGGGCCTTGCGCGAGGCTGGATTCCGGCGTTTTTCCGCTCATGACCGAGGGCGCGGGACGTGGGCAGGCCGCCCTTGCGGCGTTAACGGGCGCGGCCCTGATCGGCCTTTCGCCCATCGCCGTCCGGCTGTCGGAGGTCGGTCCCCACGCCACCAATTTCTGGCGATTCCTGTTCGCGCTGCCGATTCTGGCGGTCTGGGCGGGGCTGGCGCGGCCGATTCCTTCGACTCGCCAGATCGGGCTCATCCTCATTGCCGGGGTGCTGTTCGGGATTGAAATTTCCCTCTGGGCGGCGGCGCTGGGCTTCACCACCGTCACCAACGCCACGCTGTTGACCAATCTGACCCCGGTCTTCGCCGCCATATTCGGGTGGCTCTTGTTCAGAGAGCGCCTCAGCCGGCCGGTGCTGGCGGGCGGCGCGGTGGCGCTGACCGGGGCGGTCGTCCTGGCGTTGGCGCGGGCGCAGTCCGCGACCGGGCCGGCCGCCGACGCCTCAAATGGCTGGATCGGCGATGGGCTCGGCCTTTGCGCGGCCGTCGGCTACGCTGGCTATCTGCTGATCGTGCGCGCGCTCGGCCGCCAGGTGAGTGTCGGCGCGGTGATGTTCTGGGCGACGCTGAGCGCCGCCGCTGTGTCCTGCGCTCTCAGTTTTGGGCTCAGTGAGGCGATGCTCCCGCAGACGCTCGGCGGCTGGGCGATGCTGATCGGCTTGGGTCTTGTCGTGCAGATCGCGGGGCAGGGGCTGATCGCCTATGGCGTGGGACGTCTGCCGATCGCCATCTCAACCGTGCTGCTGTGGATGCAGCCCTTAGTCGCGGCGGTGTTGTCGTGGATCCTGTTCGGTGAAGCCCTTGGCGCGCTCGCGCTTGTAGGCGCGGCGCTGATTTTGGCCGGTGTTTATACGGTTCAACGCTCGCGCGCCTGAACGCTGGGCTTAGTGATGCAGCGGTTTCATCCAACGCGGCATCGGGCAGGCGACGGTGTGATCGTTGCCGCAGCCGGTGGCGTAATAGACGATCTCGGCGCGCCCGATCAGGTTCTCGATCGGCACCGGGCCCATCGCGTTCATGTCGCGGCTGTCGGCTGAATTATCGCGATTGTCGCCCATCGCGAAGAAATGGCCCGCCGGCACCGTATAAGGCCCGAAATTATCGAGACGTCCCGCGTCGGTGAGGTCGTGCACCGCGTGGGTGACGCCGCCCGGAATGGTCTCCTCGTAGCGGCGCGCGAATTCGCGCGAGATGCGTGAGCCGCCGCGCACGAGCCGCAGCAGCGTCGTCGGCTGCGACGTGGTGGATTCTTCGCCATTGATGAAGAGCACGCCGTCGCGCACCTCGATAACGTCGCCAGGCAAACCGATGATGCGCTTGATCATCACCTTGGTGTTGTCGAAGGGGTGCACGAAGACGGCGACATCGCCGCGATGGGGCATCTGCTCGAAAAGGCGATGCTCGCCGCGCGACAGCATGACGCCGAGATTGAAGGGCAGTGAAAAGCGGCTGTAGCCGTAAGAGAATTTCGACACCACGACGCGATCGCCGACTTCGAGATGGGGCACCATGCTTTCCGATGGGATGGCGTAGTTGGCGAAGGCGACGGTGGTGAAGCCCAGATAGACAAGAAACGCGCCGGCGATCGTCTTGCCCCATTCGAGCAATTCGAACGACGACTTCTTCTCCTCGCCCCTGGCCTCGTACTTGGCGTTGACGTCGCTCATGAAAATCGTCCCCTGGCCCTGGACCGTGGAGAGCGGCTACCCTGCCGTCAAGCGCGGGATGGAGTGAACCAGTGGGGCGGGCTGTCACAGCGATCGGTGGAGCGCTGAAAGATGTGCTTTTTGGCCGTCTGACGCTGCTGGCGCTGGTTAACCTGGTGCTGGCGGGCGCGATCGCGGGCAGCAGCGTGATCGCGGCCATTCATTACATCCAGCCGCTGATCCCGCACGCCAGCGGGTGGCTGGGCTGGGCCTACGACACCGCGCGCTTCCTGTTTGGCGCAGGTTCGATCGTGCTGGGCGTTGCGCTTTCGCCCGCGGCCTCGATGTTCGTCGGCGGCCTGCTGTTCGATTTCGCGGCCGAGCGGGTGGAGAAGGGGATCGGCGCGCCGCAGGCGCGCAAGCCGAAATTGCTCGAAGGCCTCGTCACCGGCATTCGCGTCGCTATTCCCTCGCTGCTGCTCAACATCCTGTTCGCGCCGATCTACTTCATTCCCGGCATCAACGTGTTCGTGTTCTACAGCATCAACGGCTATCTGATGGGGCGCGACTACGCGATGCTGGCGGCGCTGCGGCGTCTGCCTTTCAAGGATGCGTTGCGCCTGCGGCGCAGCGCGCGTTTTTCAGTCTTCATCGTCGGGGTGGCGTGTGCGCTCATTCCCTTCGTCGGGCCTCTCATCGGCGCAAGCGGCATGACGCGGCTGGTGAACACGATTCTGACTGGACCGAGCGCACGAAGGTAGGGAGAGCGGGCTTGAAAGTGTCGGACTTCGCCAAGGCGGCTGGTGTCGCCCTGTTGCTGATGGTGCTCAATGTCGCCGCGGCGTTCGCTGCAGTTTTCGTCTACAGCGTCATCGTGGCGCCCGGACACGACGAAGCCTTCTACCAGGCCGCCGCGCAACGGATCGCGCCGTGGTCGAGCATTTTCGCCGGCATGCCGCTCTTCTTCGCCGCCGGCTGGTTGTTCGCGAAGCGCAGGCCAGCACGCAACCGCTACGCCTTTGCGGCGTCGTTCAGCGGCTTTTATGCGGTTGCCGACGTTTCTATTCTGGCGTCCGAAGGCGCGCTTCTTGCGCTCGGGGGCTTCGTGGCGGCCTCCATGATCACAAAATTCGCAGCCGCACTTGTCGGCGCGCGCATAGCCTAGGTGCGCGACCAGTAGTGATAGCGATAGAGCGCGGCGAAGCCTTCGTGTGCGTAAAGGTTTAGGGCGGCCGCGTTTGCGGCCTCGACCTGCAGGTACGCCGTCGCCGCTTCATGCGTCGCGCCCCAGTGCATGAGGGCGCCCAGAACATCGCGAGCCAGCCCCTGGCGGCGCGCCCACGGAGCGGTGCGCATCAGATAAACGCCGAGCAGGGGCCCGGTCAGCACCGCCATGCCGACGGCCGCCGGCGCGCCTTCGCGCCGGGCCAGCGCGAAGATGCGCGGCGCCTTGATGCGCAGCACGATGTCGGTGCGCTCGGTGGCGTCGGCCGCATTCGGCGCAGCTTCACGCAGTGGCGAAGCAACATGCTCGTTGAAGATGTCGTGCAGTTCGACGGCCGCCGGACGCGCGACATGGGCCGGCATCGCGCGCGTCATCACCAGCGTTTCGGTGTGGGCCGCATAACCGGCCGCCGCCAGCGTCGTCGCGAGCGCCGGCGGCGCCACAAGCCCATCTGCCAGCTTGAACATAGGCGCGACACCCTGCGCCTCGCACCAGTCTGCAGCATGCTGGACGGCGCGCTCGAGCGGCGCCTCATCCGTCCAGGCCAGCGGCCACACTGAATTGACCCGGCCCGAGCGCCCCGCCGTTGCGCAATGTTCCCAGCCATAGCGGGTGAGCCGCGTTTTCGCCGGCCATGCTTCGAGACAGGCGCGCTCCAAGCGCTCGATCAGGGTCAATCTTGCCTCACCTGCGGCGGCGCACGCAGCGATAGTTCGAGTTGAGGATCGTGTCCCAGTTCTCCGCGGTCACCGGCGTGTTGGGCTCGTAGCCCTCGCGGCAGGTTGCGGCGATCCAGTTGCCTCGAAATTCGCTGATCGCGACGCCGGTCGAGAATACGGTGTTGGCGTCGACGCGGGCGTCGGTGACCTGCTCGCCTCTTGGCAGGAACCAGATGTGCACCGGATGTTCGCACATATTGACCGCGCCGAATGTGTAGCTTGCGTCGCGCATGAAGCCCCAGCTGGTGCAGGCTTCTTCGTGCGGGCGCGACGATTGTGCGTAGGCCGGTTGCGCCGCGGCGGCCAAAGATGCGGCCGCGAGCGCGGCTAGCGCCAGGAGAGAAAGCTTTGTCATGTCCGACCTCGCTCTAGTTGCGGACGCAGGAATATTGGCTGGCGGAGATCGCTTCGAAATTCGCCGCTGTAACAGCGAGGTTCGGATGATAGCCGGCGCGGCATGACGCGGCGGCCCAGTCGCGCACCTCCGTGCTCCCCATAGGAATGCCGGTGCTGAACACGCCGCCCGGCGCGGCTTGGCCCTGAGCGCGCGTTCCTGACCCCGACAGAAACCAGACGTCGACCGGATACATGCAGGTGTTCACGACGCCGTATTCGTAATTGATGTCGAGAATGAAGCCCCACGTGGTGCAGTTCTCGGCGTGCTGCTGGGGCTGTTGCGCTTCAGCGCGCGGCGCTGGCAAAGCTGCCGCGCTCAGCAGAAGCGCGGCGGCGACGAGCGCCGGAAACGAAAACGATTTCATGGCTCCCTCCCACCGGGGAAGGCTAGGTCTTCCTCTGGGACCGCGCAAGCGCGATCAGGGCGCGCGCGCCGCCACCAGCTTCACCACATCGCTCATGATGCCGGTGATCTTGAAATCCTTCGGCGTGTAGACGCCGGCGACGCCCATCTGCTTCAGCGCGAGCGCGTCGGCCGGCGGGATGATGCCGCCGACGACAACGGGGACGTTGTCGAGGCCTTCGGCGCGCATGAGCCGCACGACGTCCTGCACCAGATCGAGATGCGACCCGGAAAGGATGGAGAGCCCGACCGCATGCGCCTTCTTCTCCTTCGCGGCGGCGACGATCTCAGCGGGCGTCAGGCGGATGCCTTCGTAGATCGCCTCCATGCCGACGGCGCGTGCGCGCGCGGCGATCTGTTCGGCGCCGTTGGAGTGGCCGTCGAGGCCGGGCTTGCCGACCAGGAACGTGAGCTGGCGGCCCAGTTTTTCACTGAGCGCTGCCACATCGCGCTTCACCGCATCGATGTCCTCGCCGCCGCTCTCGATGACGAGCGCAACGCCGGTCGGCCCGCGATATTCGCCGTACACGTTGCGCAGCGCTGCCGCCCATTCGCCCGTGGTGACGCCGGCTTTCGCGGCGGCGAGCGACGCGGGCATGATGTTCTTGTCCGCGCGCGCGTCTGCTTCGAGCGTCGCGAGCGCGGCTTGCGCGGCGACGTTGTCGCGCGACGCGCGCCAGGCTTTCAATCGGGCGATCTGTTCGGCTTCGACGGCGAGGTCGACGGTCTGGATGTTCTTCTCGCCCGCTTCGAGCGGTGAGGGCTCGCCTTCGGTGAAGGCGTTGACGCCGATGACCTTCTGGCCGCCGGCTTCGATCGCTTCGATGCGGTGGCGGTTGGACTCGACCAGCGCAGCTTTCATCGTCTCGACGTTGGCCACCGCGCCGCCGGATGCTTCGATGCGTTGAAGCTCGGCGCGGGCGCCTTCAACGAGTTGCGCAACCTTCGCCTCGATGACCTTGGAACCGTCGAAAATATCTTCGAACTCCAGCAGGTCGGTCTCGTAGGCCAGCACCTGCTGCATCCTGAGCGACCATTGCTGATCCCACGGCCGCGGCAGGCCGAGCGCTTCATTCCACGCCGGCAATTGCACCGCGCGGGCGCGCGCGCTCTTCGAGAGCGTGACCGCCAGCGTCTCCAGCAGGATGCGATAGACGTTGTTCTCCGCCTGCTGTTCGGTCAGCCCCAGCGAATTCACCTGCACGCCATAGCGGAAGCGGCGCGCCTTCTCGTCCGTGACGCCATAGCGCGCGCGGCCGATCTCGTCCCAGAGCAGGGTGAAGGCGCGCATCTTCGAAAGCTCGGTCACGAAGCGCATGCCGGCGTTCACGAAGAAGGAGATGCGCGAGAAGACGTCGGCAAAGCGCTCCGGCGCGATCTCGCCGCGCGCTTTCACCTGGTCCAGCACCGCGATCGCAGCAGCCAAGGCAAACGCCAGCTCCTGCTCTGGCGTGGCGCCGGCTTCCTGCAAATGGTAAGAGCAGACGTTCATCGGATTCCATTTTGGAATCCGGTCAAGGCTCCAAGCGATCGTGTCCGCCGTGAGCTTCAGGCTCGGCGCGGGCGGGAAGATGTAGGTGCCGCGCGAGAGATATTCCTTCAGAATGTCGTTCTGCGTCGTGCCGGTGAGCTTCTTCGGGTCGGCGCCTTGCTCCTCCGCCAGCGCCACATAGAGCGAGAGCAGCCACGCCGCCGGCGCGTTGATCGTCATCGACGTGTTCATTTGTTCGAGCGGAATGCCCTCGAACAGCGCCCGCATGTCGCCCAAGTGCCCCACCGGCACGCCCACCTTGCCGACTTCGCCGCGCGCGAGAATGTGGTCGCTGTCGTACCCCGTCTGCGTCGGCAGATCGAAAGCGACCGACAGGCCTGTCTGCCCCTTCGCCAGGTTGGCCCGATAGAGCTTGTTCGACTCCGCCGGCGTCGAGTGGCCGGCGTAGGTGCGGAAGATCCAGGGCGGATCTGGGGAATGCTGGAAAGCCATGGCGCAGACGGAACCCTAGCAGAGATTCCCGGATTGGTGCGGTGCAATAACCTGGGCGGCGAGCTTTTCGCATGGGAAACGCCGCTGTCAGGGGCTTCCCGTTGCGCAGCGCAACAAAGTCGCGCAAGTTCGCGCTCGAGGCGAGTTCGAAGGAGAGGGCGGCCATGGCCGACGCGGCGACCGGGGTGAAGGACATCTACGCCATCGGCGAAATCCCACCGCAGTTTCATGTTCCGGAAAAGATGTGGGCTTGGGCCATCCGCAAGGAGCGTCACGGCCGGCCGCTGAAAGCCATGCAACTCGAGCAAGTGCCGGTGCCGGAGGTCGGCGAGGACGAGGCGCTGGTGCTCGTGATGGCGGCGGGCGTAAACTATAACGGCATCTGGGCCGCGCTCGGCGAACCCATTTCTCCTCTCGACGGCCACAAGCAACCCTACCACGTCGCCGGCTCGGACGCGTCCGGCATCGTCTGGAAGGTCGGCTCCAAGGTGAAGCGTTGGAAGGCCGGCGACGAAGTCGTCATCCACTGCAATCAGGACGACGGCGAAGACGAGGAGTGCAACGGCGGCGATCCGATGTTCTCGCCCAGTCAGAAAATCTGGGGCTACGAAACCTCCGACGGCTCCTTCGCGCAGTTCTGCAAAGTGCAAGCGCGCCAATTGATGCCGCGCCCGCAACACCTCACCTGGGAAGAGTCGGCGTGCTACACGCTGACGCTCGCCACCGCCTATCGCATGCTGTTCGGCTGGCGTCCGAACGTGCTGCGGCCGGGCCAGAACGTGCTGGTCTGGGGCGCCTCGGGCGGCCTTGGCGTGTTCGCGACGCAGCTTTGCGCCGTCAGCGGCGCGCATGCGATCGGCGTCGTCTCCGATGAAGGCAAAAAAGACTACGTGCTCTCGATGGGCGCGAAGGCGGTGCTGAACCGCAAGGACTTTAATTGCTGGGGCCAGTTGCCGAAGGTGAATGGCGAGGGCTTCGCGGACTACATGAAAGAGAGCCGCAAGTTCGGCAAAGCGATCTGGGAAGTCACCGGCGGCAAGGATGTCGACATCGTCTTCGAACATCCGGGCGAAGCGACGTTCCCGGTCTCGGTGCTGGTGTGCAAGCGCGGCGGCATGGTCGTCATCTGCGCCGGCACCACCGGCTACAATCTCACCATGGACGCGCGCTTCCTGTGGATGCGCCAAAAGCGCGTGCAAGGCTCACACTTCGCCCACTTGTATCACGCCAGCCAAGCCAACCAGCTCGTCATCGACCGCCGCATCGATCCGGCGATGAGCGAAGTGCTGCCCTGGGACAAGATCCCCGACGCGCACGAGAAGATGCTCGATAACAAGCACGCTCCGGGAAACATGGCCGTGCTGGTGAACGCGCAGCGCAGCGGGCTCAGGACGTTTGAGGACGTGCTGGAGGGCAGTGCGGCGCGGGGTTAGTGAATTCGGCGCTTCGATTTTTGAACACGGGCGCCTTGCTCCTCCTCGATGGAGGAGCTGTCAGCGCGCAGCGCTGACTGAGGAGGTGCGCCCGCGGTGCTGCGGGCTGCGCCTCCCGAGGCTCGGTCGTCATCACCGAGGGCGCACCTCCTCCGGTTTCGGCGCTTTGCGCCTTCAACCACCTCCTCCATCGAGGAGGAGGTGGGGCTTTGCTGGCGAACGCGCAGCGGAGCGGGCTCAGGACGTTTGAGACGTGCTGGAGGGCAGTGCGGCGCGGGGTTAGTCGACTTTCCTTAGGCGTAGCTCCTTCCAGAACATTGGGATTCCGCGTGGGTTCACGAGCATCTCTGCCCCCTGAATAAGGCCGCTATAACCCTCCTTCCAAGTTACTTCCGGGTCTACATAGCCCCACTCCACGACTTCATCTTTGACGCGCCAACCACTATTTCGCGTACAGGTATACGCACCACAGAGGCTGTCGCTCGTTATGGCGCGTCCGTCTGGATAGAGCGTGACGCTGTGGGTGCCTGACTTCCATGTCCCGACGATGCTGGGCCGCGAAACAGATTTCGTCTCAAGAAGACGCAGGGCTTTGATTAGCTTGTCTAGTGCCCGTTCCTTCTCCTTTGCATATTCCAGCCACTGCACACTGCGCAAATAATACGCGAGCCCGGATATTGGCTCGCTGCCATCAATGCCAATCGGGATGAACGCCTTATCCTCGTGGCTCGCGAGTTCCACTTCGCGCTTCACGGCTTTCGACGCATTCGACGCCGCACTCACCAGCACCGCGCAGGCGGTGCAGCTCTGCATGCCTTCGACGATAGCGTCGGCATAGATCGCGCGCGGCGGGATATCGCGCGAGGAAATCCAGCACGCCACGCCGTGCGCTTCGAGATACGCGACGATCTTCTCCGCGACCGCGCCGTCCTCGCTCGCATGGCTGATGAAGATGCGTTCTGTCATTTGCTCTCAGGTGCGCGACAAGGAACACATTAGCGCCGCCGTGTGGCGCCGCCCAGTCCGTTCCCGAACACGAAGCCCTCCAGCGGCAGCGAAACTAGGCGCGTTTCGCCGCGTTCATCGACGGCGAGCGTCGCGGAAAACGATGCGGTCCGAGCGATCTGCATCAGTTGCAGACCCGATCCGCTGAATTGGCCCCGATAGCTCACTTGCAGGAGGGCCGGGCGTCCGGGTGCGATGATCGTCCATTCGCAATCGGAGGCGCGCCGGCATTCTTGAACCCCGCTCACGTCCGCGCCGCCGCGCACCGTCAGCGTATCGGCATTCTGCGGCGTGAAGGCGAAACTGTCGCTCAGCACGCCGATGCCAACCGGATAATCGCTTTGGTTCGTGATCCTGAGCGTGACGGAAACATCGGCCACAATCTCGTCGTACGGAGTCGTGCGCTCATACGTCACCGCGGCCGAGGTGACGCAGATGAGAATGTTGGAATCGGTCGCGCATCCGGGCCGATCCGCTTGAGCGTGGGCCGGCGAGGCGCTCAATCCGGTCAAGATCAGCGCTAACGCCAGCGCTCCAAAATATCTTGCTAGTCTGGGCATGACAGTTCCTCCCCACTGGAAGCTCGGACAAGCCATGTCGCGATGTCTGGCGCCGCCTCGTTGACGGCGCTCATCAACGCGGTGGTGGCGTTGTCGGAGGGATAGGAAGGTCCGCCGAACTGGCGAACGCATCCCGGAAGACTGGGCAGCGAAACCAGGAAATGTCCAATCACAGTCCCGCCGCTGGCCTGTCGCCGGGTCGCCCGGGGTTCGACAAACACCACGGCCAGCCGAATGCGGTCGATCGAGGTCGATCTCGCGCCAAGTTCCTGCTGAAGGCGGCGATTGAAAAACGCCGTCGGAAACACGAGTGGCGATTGATCCGGGCTTGCAAGCGGCTCGATCGCCAGCGCCTGGAACAGAGGATGCGCTTCGGGTCGTTGGGCTCGAAGCGGTTCGGGCCGTGTGGCGATGTTCGTGGTGCTTTCCGGTGGCGAAGCGCCGGGTGGTAGAAGGTCCGGCTCCACGCGGTCGGTTTCTTCGCCTGCGGATAAGCGATCAGAAGCCTGTGATTCCGAAGAACTCCGCTGAAGCGGCGCCGGCGGTTCGGCAAGCGTCCTCGACATCGTGCTGGCGCCGGCGATATTCCTGTCGGCCAGCCCCGGCCGTTGGTTCTGCAACGCCGCAAATCCGAGCCATCCCACACCCGCTGCCAGCAGAACCGCGCCGATGCCGATGAACCGCCCAAGGTTACGCCTCGGCGCCGCGCGTGCTCCGCGATGCCCTGGCGGCGATCGCGAAACCGCGTGCGCGTCGCCGCCACCCGCCATATGGCTCACGATGTGGTCGAGAGCGCGCTCGCCGCTCTGCTTGAAGTCCACCCATTGATGCTTGCCCAGATAGTAGGCCAGCCCACCGCTGGGAGCGGCGCTGTCAATCCGAATCGGAATGAAGGGCTTCTCGTTCTGACTGGCGAGCTCAAGTTCGCGCTTGATTGCCGTTGATGCGTTCGCGGCCTTGCTCAAGAGCACAGCGCATGCCGAGCAATTTTCTATGGCGTCTGCTATCGCGTCCGGGTACGCCGCGCTCGGCGGGATATTGCGCGGCGCGATCCAGCACGCCACGCCGCGCGCTTCGAGGTACGCCACGATCTTATCCGCGACCGCCGCATCCTCGCTCGCATGGCTGATGAAGATGCGTTCGATCATTGCTCCATCGCCCGGCGCGTGAGCGCGAAGGAGCGAGAGTCGTTCACCCTGCCTTCGATTCTGTCTCCGACAATGGTGCCGCGATACCGATCCCCATCGCCAAATCCAAAGTACACTTGGTTGCCGTTCTGAGTCCACGTTCCCGTCGCCGTGCCGACTCCTCGTCGCCCACCGGGACTGAGATAAAAACTGCCTCCGGGCTCGAAGGTGTAGGACCATCCTGCGATGTATGGGCTGTCGGCTGATGCGACCCAATCGCCGACAATCCCCTGAAGTCGCGCGCGCTCGGACTCGCCATCCGGGACTGACACCGTGTCGATCGTGCTGGTGTCGCGCACCGAGGTTGTGTCCGACGTGCTCGCGTCCGCTGTTGTCGCGGTTTCCATGGACGCGCCGTTCCGCGCGCCCATGCTCGACCACACCGCCCAGCCGCCGCCGATCAGCACAACCGCCGCCACGGCGACGAGCGTAATGAGGCGCGGTGCATTGTTATTTCCAGGAGGCGGCGCCGGTGGCGGCGCATAGCTCTGCGGCCGCGGCGCCGGCGCGGCGCTGCCCATGTGCGCCACGATGCGGTCCAGCGCGCGTTCGCCTTCGCGTTTGTACTCCACCCATTGCGGATTGCGCAGGTAGTAGGCGAGGCCACGGCTGGGTTCGGCGCCATCGACACGGATGGGGATGAAGGGCTTCTTCTCGTGGCTCGCCAGTTCGACCTCGCGCTTGATCGCGTCCGAGGCGTTGGCGGCGTTGCTCACGAGCACGATGCAGGCCGAGCACGCCTCTATGCCGTCGACGATGGCGTCGGCGTAGATCGCGCGCGGCGGGATATCGCGCGACGCAATCCAGCACGCCACGCCGCGCGCTTCGAGATAAGCGACGATCCGATCCGCGACCGCCGCATCCTCGCTCGCATGGCTGATGAAGAGCCTGTCGGCCATTTTCGCCTCCGCACCGGCGATGGTAGCGGAGGGCGGCGGCGGGCTCAACTTGCGTGGATAGAGCAGAGCCTATCCACGACATTTCTGCGCCATCGCCATGAAAAACAACGCGTCTCGCAAAATCTATCCGACCGGCTTGAAGCGCGCGCATGCTGGCGCCCATGCCGCAACCAGCGCCCATCATCAGCCAAGCCCGCGTCGAAGCGTTTGCCGCTTCGGCGCTGCGCCTGCTGGCGTGGCTGCTCGGCTGCGTGTTGCGCATCAATCCCGCCGGCCGCGGCGTCCGCCTCGGCGCGCTGTTGGGCGAGCTCGAACGCGCGGTCGAGAGCATCATCTTCTTGAAGGCGACGGTGCTGTACGGCCCGCCGCCGCCGCGCCGGCGTCATCCGCGGTTCGCCGCGACGGGGTTTCGCCGTATCCAGACACGCCGTCTGCGTCTGTTCTTTCGCGGCGCGCGCGTGCGCGCCCGCAAGGCCGGCGCCTTGAGGCGCGTTCTCGCCCTCATCGACGCGCTCGCCTGCCCCGAGCGCGCGGTTCGCTATTTCTTGAAGCGCCTCCGCAAGGGCTTGCACCTGAGCCGCGTCGTCCCAACGGCGCCGCCCGCGCAAACACTTGCGCAAGACGCGCAGCTTGTGGCGGAAGTGGGCGTCGACAGCTCGTAGCCGGGGCGTTCAACCTCATCGCACCTACTTGCCCGTGAGTCCGGCGACTTCGCGGGACGGACGCGCACCCGCGTGGGATAGTGACTTCGCGCCGGCGCTGTTAGGGTGCGCCATGCTCAAAGTCCTTGGCCGCGTCACCTCCATCAATGTCCGCAAGGTGCTGTGGACGGCCGACGAACTGGGCGTCCCGTATCAGGTGGAAGTCTGGGGAAAACCGCACCGCGATCCCGACGCCCCGGAATTTCGCGCGCTCAATCCCAACGCGCAGGTGCCGGTGCTGCGCGACGGCGACTTCGTGCTGTGGGACTCCTCGGCGATCGTGCGCTACCTGATCGACAAATACGGTCCGGGCGAACTTGTGCCGCGCGATGTCGAAACGCGGGCGCGGGCGGAGCAATGGTTTGCCTGGCAAGCGACGGATCTGAACACGGCCTGGAATCCGGCGGTCCCCGCGCTCGTGCGCAAACTGCCGGGCGATTACGATCCGGATGAGGTGGCGGCCTCGGTCCGGCGCTGGACCGAGAAGATGTGCATCTTCGAGGCGCGGCTGGCGGAGACGCAGGCGCACGCGGCAGGCCAGGCGTTCAGCTTCGCCGACATTTCGCTGGGGCTTTCCGTTCACCGCTGGTTCGGCGGGGATTTTGCGCGTCCGGAGCTGCCGCAGATCGCGGCCTATTATGAACGGGTGAAATCGCGCCCGGCCGCAGTCGTCCATTTCGCAGCGTCCACACCCTGATTGAGCGCGCTCAATGCCGGCGTGGCGCGGCGGTTCTGAAATTCGCGCCCGTGAGGTGCGCCATGTTGAGTTCTGACAAACGCGATCTGATCGTCTCCATCCTGAACGCCGCCAACGATCTCACCATCGCCACGTTGCGCGAGGACGGCTATCCGCAGGCGACGGCGGTGAGTTTCGTCAGCGACGGTCTCACCATCTATTTCGGCACCGGCGCGCAGGCGCAGAAGGCGCGCAACATCGCCCGCGACAACCGCGTTTCGATCAGCATCACCGATCCCTACAAGGCCTGGAACGAAATCCGTGGCGTCTCCATCGGCGGCCGCGCCGTGCGGCTTACCGACCCGAATGAGATGAACAAGGTCGGCGCGCTGATGATGACGAAATTTCCGCAGATTCAGCAGTACGTGCAGTTCGGCGAAGCGATGGAGATGGCGCTCTTCCGCATCGATGCGGAAGTGTTCTCGATCCTCGATTATTCGCAAGGCTTCGGTCACACCGAACTGGTTTCGGCTTAGACGATCAGTTCAGCGCTTCCTGTCCATGCATCACAGCGACGCGAATTTTCCATTTCGCATCGCCGCCGCGCTTGAGCGTGTAGGTCGAGCACTCAGCGCCGACTTCGCGCCCCTGACGATCCAGGTAGGGCCAACGCACGCGCACGCAGACCAGCCGGTCGTTGAGTTCGTCGAGCCGCACGATCTCGGCTTTGGTGTCGACGATGTCGAGTTGATTGTATTGCGCGCGGGCGCCGCCGAAGAAGTCGGCGATCTCTCCGCGCGTGTCGATGACCTCGTCCATGTCGTCGCTCAGCACCAGCGCGGGCGTCTCCCAGAGCGCGGCGACGGCTTCACCGTCTCCCGCCGTGAAGGCGCGGGCGACGCCGTCTAGAAACGCCTGGACTCCCAGATCGTCCGGCAGCGGCTGCGTGAGCAGCGGTTCTAGGTGCGGCGTGTCTGCCATCGGGCGGAACTCCTGTGGTGTTTCGACAACGAACCCGGGCCAGCCGCGTTCCGCCGCAGCGACAGCGCTGTTGACCTGGCGCCGCGGCAGGCGCGTAATCGCCGCAAACGAGGGGTGGGGACGCGATGGTTCGGCTTATCTTTGCGGCGCTGGCCGTTGCGCTCCTGGCGCTTGTCGGGTTCGTCGGCTTCCGCACTTTCGCCTTCACCGCGCCGCCGCCGCCGGCCGAAGTCGCTGCGCCAGATCTCACCGGCTACCAGATCGACGCCAACGCCGCTGCGCAGCGCCTCTCGCAAGCCGTGCGCTTCAACACCACCTCCATCGTCGCGGGCGAGACCGGCGACCGCGCGCAGTTCGAGCAATTCCAAGCCTGGATGCAGCAGACCTATCCGTCCTTCCACGCCGCGGCGCGCCGCGAAGTCGTGAACGGGCTCTCGCTGCTCTACACCTGGGAAGGCAGCGATCCGGGGCAGCCGCCGCTCTTGCTGCTTGCGCACCAGGACGTGGTGCCGGTGGCCGACGACACACGCCCTGCTTGGCGCGTCGATCCGTTCGGCGGAATTATCCAGGACGGCGCCGTCTGGGGCCGCGGCTCGATCGACGATAAGGCCTCGCTGGTCGCGCTGCTGGAAGCGGCGGAATATTTGGCGCGGCAGGGCAAGCGGCCGACGCGCACGATCATCTTCGCCTTCGGCCACGACGAAGAACTGGGCGGCCAGGACGGCGCGGTAAGAATTGCGGCGCTGCTGGCCGAGCGCGGCGTCCGCGCGTGGTTCGTGCTCGACGAAGGTCTGGCGGCGCTCGACCGGCACCCGCTGACCGGCGCGCCCGCGTCGATGATCGGCATCGCCGAGAAGGGCTCTGGCACCATGCGCGTGCGCGCGGTGGGGCAGCCGGGCCATTCCTCCATGCCGCCGCGCGAGACGGCGGTGTCGCTGGTGTCGGAGGCGGTGGAGCGTATTCATGCGATGCGCATTGAGCGCCGGCTCGAGGGCGGCCCGGCCTTGTCGATGATGCGCGCGCTGGCGCCGGAGCTCAGTCTGACCAACCGCATGGCGGTGTCGAACGAATGGCTGTTCGGGCCGCTGTTGCAGCAGAAGATGCGGGACAATCCCGCCGCCATGGCGCTGCTCGGCACCACCGTGGCGCCGACTATGCTAAGCGGCGGCGTGCGTGAAAACGTGCTGCCGGCGGAAGCGACGGCCATGATCAATTTCCGCATCCACCCGCGCGACGATCCGGCCGAGCTGCTGCGGCGCGCGCGTCAGTCGGTGGCCGATCTCCCGGGGGTCACGGTCGAGTGGGCGAGCGAACCACATGCGGCCAGCCCAATTTCCAGTTCGACTTCGTCGAGCTTTGCGCTCATCGCCGCGCTTTCGCATGCGAGCATGCCGGATGCGGCAGTGGCGCCGGGTCTGGTGCTGGCAGGCACGGACTCGCGCCACTACACGGACGTCGCCGAAAATGTGTACCGTTTCCAGCCGATCCTATTCACCAATGAGGATCTGGAAATGCCGCATGGCGTCAACGAGCGGCTGACGATTGAAAATTTCGAACGCATGATCCGGTTCTATATTGGCTTGATGGAAGCAGGAGCGATGCAATGATCCGTGTGAGCCTCATCGTCGCTGCGCTGGCGCTTGCTGCTTGCGCGCCGACCACCACCGCGACCACCGAAGTAAGACCCGGCGGAGTTGAGCCTGTGCAGCAAACCGAAGTCGCGCCACCGACGCCGGCGGAGGTGACCACCCGCATCCGCCTCGAGCAGAACGGCCAGACCGTCAATGTCGCTGTTGGGCAACGCTTCGCGGTCGAACTCGTTGGCGTTCCGACGGCCGGCTACGCTTGGTCGGCGACGCAGACGCCTGCGTTCCTGACGGCTTCCGGCGAAGCCACCGGAAACACCACGCAAGCCCAGAGCCAGCCCGGCTTCGCCGGCGGCAATCACTGGGAAGTCTTCATGTTCACCGCGAATGCGGCGGGGCAGGGCGAGCTTGTGCTGGAGCAGCGCCGGCCATGGGAGACCAACCAACCGCCGGCGCAGACCTTCCGCGTAACCATCGTGGCGCGCTAAGAGGCGTCGTCCTTTCCCGCGAGGGAAAGGGGCTCGCGCGCTAGCGCGCGAGACGGAAGGGCGCAGCCATAAGCGCGTGCGCCGGCTTCTTCGGCGCGTGCTTTTTGTCACCTTTCAACGGGCGCGCTCGTCCGCTATCTCAACCTGACATGAGCGACCTTCTGCGCGATCTTTGGTACTTCGCCGCCAGCTCCGAGGAGCTGCGCACCGGCGCCATGTTCCGCCGCGAAATTCTCGGCGAACCCGTGTTGCTCGGCCGCGATCGCACGGGCAAAGCCTTCGCCATGCGCGACATCTGTCCGCACCGCGCCGTGCCGCTTTCGGCCGGGCGCATCGTGGAGAACGAGGGCGTGCAGACGGTCGAGTGCCCGTACCACGGCTGGCGCTACGGCGCTGGCGACGGCGTCTGCAAGATGATCCCCTCGCTGGTGGAGGGGCAGAATTACGAACCCGGCCGCATCCGGGTGCGCCACTATCCGACGCATGAAGCCAACGGCATCATCTTCATCTACGTCGCGGCCGACCCGCGCTTCGAGGGTGAACCGCCGCCGCCGCCGCAATTCGATCTGCGCGATCTCACCAAGCCGAAATTCATCGTCCACCGCATCTTCGCGGCCAACATGGACAATGCGGTCGTCGGTCTCATGGACCCTGCGCACGTCCCGTATGTGCATAGCCAGTGGTGGTGGCGCCCCCCATCCACCGGCAAGAAGCTCAAGGAAAAGCGTTTCGTGCCGCGCGAGCGCGGCTGGGCGATCGAGCGCCACGCGCCGTCCTCCAACTCGCTCGGCTATCGCGCGCTGTTCGGCGGCGAGGTGACGACGGAAATCTGCTTCATGCTGCCCGGCTTCCGCTGGGAAGTGGTGGAGACGCCGAAGGTGCGGCTGTTCACGCTCACCTGCCTCACGCCGGAGAACGAAAACTCCACGCGCATCACGCAGGTGACCTACTGGCAGAACGCGCCGTTGTTGGATGTGCTGAAGCCGATCCTTGTTCCAGCGGGCTTGGAGTTCCTCGATCAGGACGGCCGCATGGTCGACCTGCAGAACGAGGGGCTGAAGTACACCCAGTCGATGCTGATGATCGACGACATCGACGTGCAGGCGAAGTGGTATCAGCGGTTAAAGAAGGAATGGCAGAAGTCTCGCGACGAGAACCGCGAGTTCGTCAATCCGATCGAGCCGGTGACGCTCCGGTGGATGAGTTAGTTTCGCAGTCATTCCAGACACGCAGAGCGTGATCTGGAATCCAGGGCCGACAAACAGGACGTTGCCCTGGATTCCAGATCGGCCTCCGGCCGTCTGGAATGACTGAAGGTGGAGGCCTGATGCCTAAGATCGATCTCAGGGCAGTCCCCGAACGCAAAGGCGTCGGCTATCCGCCGCAGTTTGCGGCGGCGAGTGCGGATCGTATTCGCCAGCGCCTCGGCGATGCGGGCGGGCTCACGGACTTCGGCGTCAACCTCATGCGCCTGCCGCCGGGCAATTGGTCGAGCCAGCGGCATTGGCACACGCATGAGGACGAGTTCGTCTATGTGCTCGAAGGCGAACTGACCTTGGTCGAGGACGGCGGCGAGACGCTGTTGCGCGCGGGCGACTGCGCCGGCTTCGCGAAGAACTCCGGCGATGGGCATCACCTGATCAACAACTCGAACGCGACGGCGATCTATCTCGAAGTCGGTTCCCGGCAGCCGGATGATGTCACGTATTGCTCCGACATCGACATGATGAGTACGAACGCGGACGGCCGCTTCACCCGCAAAGACGGCACGCCTTACCCGGAGCGCTAGACGCCATGTCTGACACCGCCACGCGCCACAACAGCCTCCTCGCCGCCGCCGAGGCGCTGCAGCCCGAAACCATCGCACTCCGCCGCGCCATCCATGAAGAGCCGGAACTGGGGCTGGATACGCCGAAGACGCTGGCGAAGGTGAAAGCCGCGCTCGCTGGCTTGCCGCTGACGCTGAAAGAAGGTTCGTCCTGCACCGGCATGATCGCCGTGCTCGACGGCGCAAAGCCCGGGCGCACGGTGCTGCTGCGCGGCGACATGGACGCGCTGCCGATGCCGGAAGATGCGCCGATCGATTTCCGCTCCAAGGTGCAGGGCGCGATGCATGCGTGCGGGCACGATGCGCACACCTCCATGCTGGTCAGCGCCGCGAAAATTCTTTGCGCGCGCCGCAACGATATCGCCGGCCGCATCGTCTTCATGTTTCAGCCGGGCGAAGAGGGTCATCACGGCGCGAAATTCATGCTCGATGACGGCCTGCTTGACGACCCGAAGATCGACGCCGCATTCGCGTTGCACATTACGCCGAACCTGCCGGTAGGTGTCGTCACTGCGAAGGCGGGCGCGATGATGGCGTCGGCGGACGAGTTCGAAGTCATCGTGCGCGGCCGCGGCGGCCATTCGTCGATGCCGCATCTGGCCGTCGATCCGATGCCCGTTGCGTGCGAGATCGTCACCGCGCTGCAGGCGTTCGTGACCCGCCGCATCGACGCGTTTGATCCGTGCGTGGTCACCGTGTCCACAATCAACGGCGGCACCGCGCAAAACGTCATCGGCGAAACCGTACGCATGACCGGTACGCTGCGCGCCATATCGGAACAGACCCGCACTAAAGTGCACGAAGGCATCCGCCGTGTGGCCGAGAACGTGGCGCGTGCCCATGAGTGCAAGGCTGAAGTCGAGATCAAGCCCGGCTTTCCGGTCACCATTAACGATGCGCGCGGTGTCGCGCTGGTGGAGGCGGCGGTGAAGGGCGAACTGGGCGAGAAGGCTTTCATGCGCGCGCCCGCGCCGGTGATGGGCGCAGAGGACTTCTCCTACGTGCTGCAGCGCGTGCCGGGCGCCATGTCGTTCATCGGCGTCTGCCCGGAAGGCGCGGACTTCCGCCTCGCCTGCCCATGTCACTCCAATAAGATGGAGTTGAACGAAGCCGCCATGGCGCACGGCGTCGCCGTGCATTGCGCCACGGCGGAGCTTTTTCTGCGCGACGGGCTGCCTGCGGGCTAGTGATAGCTGAAAATGAAATCAGCGTGCTGATCGAAGTCGCTCCAGAAGAGCGCGTAGCCGCCTTCGTTGTAACGGTCGATCGCGAAGATCACTTCTGACTTGCCGTCGCCGTCGTAATCGCCGGCGTCCACGAAAATGAGCCCTTCGCCCAAATAGACAGTGTCGCCTGAGCGCGAGACCGCGAACACCTGCTCGTTGAAGGCGGTGCCCGAGAGCGGACCGTCGCAGCCATGGTCGGCCAAGTGCAAAGTGACGACGCTCCAGCCGTCGGTCGAGAAATAGCCGTCGCCGGATTGGATCTGCGCGTCGGTGTAAGTGAACGGCGCCGGCGGGCTTGAGCCGTCGGCGCAATTCTGGACGTCGGCAAAACGCGTGCGGAAGACGCGGCGCGCGCTTTCGATGGCCGACGCCGTCGGCCGCAGCGCCGTCCATTGCTGAGGGTCGGCGACGTTGGCGGCGGAAACCGCGATCAAGGGGCGATAGACGGGTGCATCGGTCCAGCCGGCGAAGGTGTCTGAGCGCTCGCCCCGCGTTGGGACTTCACCGCCGGTAATGTCCATGCGCCCAACGTCGGCGGCAAGCGGCCAGGATCCGGGCGTTTGCGTGCGCAATTGTCCGATGGCTTCGCCCTGGAAGGCGATGGTCCAATCTTGCACGCGTGGAAACGCAGCAGCGCCGCCGGTCGCCTCATAGGCTCGCCAGACGCCGTCCGCTTTGTGAAACGCAGCGCGCACCACGAAACGGGGCTGCTCCTGCGTGTTAGCGCCGGGGCGATCTTCGAGAACGCCAATCTTCAACTCGCTGGTTTGCCCGGACGGTGAAGGCGAGCAGGCGGCAAGGGCGAGGCAAAGAAGAAGCAGGCGCATCATGAGTGTGCCGACAGGACGACCGGAATGCGCGTTTCGCGCGCGGGCGCGTCTTCGCCGGGCATGTCTTCCTGCAGCACCAAAGTCGCGGGCGTGTCGTGCGCGACGCTGAAGGTGAGTTCGCTTTGGAAGCGGATGGGATCGTTGTTGGGCGCGGTCCAGTCCGACTGCGCCCGTGCCGGGCCTTCGGCGATGACACGCCCGTCGGCGCCGACCAGCATCACCGGAAATTGCGCTTCGAAATACCAGTCCTTCGGCGCGATACCGGTGAGCGTCGCTGGGCTGGTGAGGCGCGCGCCCGCCATAACGCCATCGACGCTGGCCGCGCCGGGCTGAGCAGGGATGCTCACTGTGGTGAGGGTGGTGGTCTCCGCCTGCTCCGCCGGCGGCGGGGAACAGGCGGCCAGCGCCGCGACCAAAGCCAAACAAACGAACTCGCGCATGCGTCCTCCCAAGGATGATGAATGACTAGCCATCCCGGCGGCGGCTTCAAGGCGGGTTCGCGTCTGCCGCGCGGCTTCTTCGCAAGTGCGAAAAGCCGGGTTAGGGTCGGCCGGAATCACGAGGCCGCCTTTGACCGATATGATCTCTCAACTTGCTGCCGTTGCGGAAGACGCCGCGGGTTATGCCGAGGCCGCGCGGGCGGCCGTCAAGGCGCGCGTTTCGGCCGGCGGCAAGCTCGACCGCGCCGCGCTCGATCGGGAGCAGCATCTGGTGCACGGGCTGGCGTGGGTCGCCACCTATGCCGAGACGTTGCGCGAGGTCCGCGACTGGGCGCAGGCGCTGAGCGCCGCGGGCAAGTTCGGCGAGACCGAGCGCCTGCTGGCCAAGCAGGTGGCGGCGGAATACGCGGCGCAGCTCGCCGGCGGTCTGCCGATGACGCAAGTGGAGTCGATCCGGCCTGCGGACTTCAGTCTCGATGCGCCGGCGGTGCGGCTGAGCATCACGCAAGAGGAGAAGACCAGGCTTGCGGACGCCGTGCGCGACGCCAAGGGCCGCGCGACAGTGGAGCAGACGGGGCTCGACGACGACTTCGAAGTCATCCGCGATCAGTTCCGCAAGTTCGCCGACGCCGAAGTCGTGCCGCATGCGCACGACTGGCACATGAAGGACGAACTCATTCCGATCGAGATCGTCCAGCATATGGGCGAACTCGGCGTGTTCGGTCTCACGATTCCGGAAGAGTTCGGCGGCGCGGGATTGGGCAAGACCGCGATGTGCGTCGTCTCGGAGGAGTTATCGCGCGGCTACATCGGCGTCGGCTCGCTCGGCACGCGTTCGGAGATCGCAGCGGAGCTTATTCTCACCGGCGGGACGGCGGAGCAGAAGGCGCATTGGCTGCCGCTGATCGCATCGGCGGAAATTCTGCCGACCGCGGTGTTTACTGAGCCGAATACCGGCTCGGACTTGGGCTCGCTGCGCACGCGCGCGGAGAAGCAAGGCGACCAGTACGTCGTCACCGGCAACAAGACCTGGATCACCCACGCCGCGCGCGCGGATGCAATGACGCTGCTCGTGCGCACCGATCCGGCGAGCAACGATCACCGCGGACTCTCCATGCTGCTCGCCCCCAAGCCGCGCGGCAATTCCAACGAACCGTTCCCGGCCAAGGGCATGTCCGGCGGCGAGATCGAGGTGCTGGGCTATCGCGGCATGAAGGAATACGAGATCGGCTTCGACGGCTTCCGCGTGCCCGCCGCGAACTTGCTCGGCGGCGTCGAGGGCCAGGGCTTCAAACAGTTGATGGCGACGTTCGAAAGCGCGCGCATTCAGACAGCGGCGCGCGCCGTGGGCGTGGCGCAATGCGCGATGGAGCTGGGGCTGCAATACGCGCTGGATCGCAAGCAGTTCGGGCAGGCGATCCTCAACTTCCCGCGCGTCGCCAACAAGCTCGCGATGATGGCGGCGGAAATTATGGCGTCACGGCAAATCGCTTACTTCGCTGCGCGCCGCAAAGATTCCGGCAAACGCTGCGACCTCGAAGCGGGCATGGCGAAATTGCTGGCCGCGCGGGTGGCGTGGGCGGCGGCGGACAATGCGCTGCAGATCCATGGCGGCAACGGCTTCGCGCTCGAATATCCGATCAGCCGCGTTTTGTGCGATGCCCGCATCTTGAATATTTTCGAAGGCGCCGGCGAAATCCAGGCGCAGGTGATCGGCCGCCGCTTGCTTGAGGAGGGCGCGAATTGAAACATTTTGCGATCGCATCGCTTCTCGTGCTCGCCGCTTGCGGCCAAGCTTCGGCGCCCGCCACGTATCCGCCGGCCGCCGAACTCGCCTTCCAGCGGTCTTGCCAGGCCTCGGCGCGGCGTGCAGCCGGTCCGAACGTCGAACAAGCAGCGCTGACAGGATATTGCAGTTGTGTTTGGGGGCGCATCCGGGCGGAAATTCCGTACGCGGAGTTCGAAGCCTACGAGCGGATGTCTCCCGGCGAGCGGCCTGCTTCCGCGACGCAACAAAAGTTTGTCGAGTTCGCGGCCGCGTGCGCGCCGCAACAACAGCCGAAACCCTAGTCCGGAACTTTCGCGCCCGCCGCAGGTTCATCGGAGCAGCGCCGGAGCGTCCGGCGCTCTTCGGACGTGCGCCATGTTCTCCCGCCGCACACTGGTTTCGCTGACCGTCGCCTCGGGCCTCGCGGCCGCAGCTTGTGCGTCCTACGCGCCGCCGCGCGGGCCTGCGTACACGCTCGCTGGCACACGCTGGACGGCGGAGAGCATCAACGGTCAGCCGGTGGCGGGGGCGGCGCCGCAGATCGCGTTCGGCGCCGAATATCGGCTAACAGGAACGGGCGGCTGCAATCGTCTATCGGGCGTCTACGAAACTGCCGGTGACCGCATCGCCGTACGCGGCCTCGGCCGCACGCGCATGGCCTGCGCCGCGCCGGTGATGAGCCAGGAAGAAGCGTTCGTTTCGATCTTGGATTCGGCCAACACGGTCACGCAAGATGGCGACCGCCTTGTGATCGCAGCCGATGACGGTCAAAATGTCACCTTCGAGCAGGCCCCGGGTTAACTTCGTTCGCGCGCGCGTTCCTTAAGCATGCCGAGCTAGACTCGTTGTATTGAGGCGGCAGAATTTGCCGGGCGGAGGAGATTTGCGATGCGCGTTTTTCTCGCGCTGATCGCGGTACTGGCACTCGCAGCGCCGATAGCTGCGTGCGGACACAAAGAGCCTAATCCGTATCCGGAAAGCGCGCGGCGCGAATTCGATCGCCAGTGCCCGCAAGAGAATCCCGTATGCAGCTGCACTTGGGAAACGCTCACGCACGACATGACACACGAAGAATACCAGGCCGCGATGGAGCGCTTCCACGAGACCGGCCACATGGAGCCGAAGGTGACGCACGCGCGCACGGTCTGCACCGAGCGCCATGGGCTCTAACGCGCCGCTATTGTGACGGGCGCCGGCTCTGCAGCGCCGCGAATAGCGTCCCGTCGTCCAGGAGATCGAGTTCACCGCCGACCGGCACGCCATGCGAAAGCCGCGACACGGTGATGCCCAGCGGCTGCAGGCGCTCAGCGAGATAGTGCGCCGTCGTTTGGCCATCGACTGTGGCGGCAAGCGCCAGGATCACTTCGCGCACGCCGGGCTGGCTGGCGCGGTCTTGCAGCTTGGCGATGCGCAGATCGTCGGGGCGTACGCCATCGAGCGCCGAGAGGACGCCCCCCAGTACATGGTAGCGCCCCTTGAATGCGCCCGCCCGCTCCAGCGCCCATACGTCTCCGACTTCGGCCACCACGCAGATGAGTCCATCGTCGCGATCGGGAGCGGTGCAGAGCGTGCACGGATCGATGGTGTCGAGCATGCCGCAGTTGGAACACGCGCCGACCTTTGACGCCGCTTCGCCCAAAGCCGCCGCTAGCGGCAGCATGAGCTGATCCTTCTTCTTCAAAAGCTGCAGCGCCGCGCGCCGCGCCGAGCGGGGCCCGAGGCCCGGCACCTTCGCCAAGAGCGCAATCAGCGCTTCGATCTCTGGCGCGGCGGTGACGGATTTGGAGCGCATCTGATGCGGATATAGGCGCGATTCTGGGATTTGCAGCTTAAGTCTCGCTGTCGGCGACTTTGCTCTCCACGGCGAGGCTGAGTTTCCGCAGCAACGCTGCGAGCTGTTCGCGCTCTGCGCGATCGATGCCGGCCAGGAACGTTTTCTCGTTGGCCATGTCGGCGCGGAACGCTTCTTCCGCAACGCGCCTGCCTTTCGCCGTGAGTTCGACGGCGAGGCTGCGGCCATCTTCCTCTGACGGCTTGCGCGCGATGAGGCCGGCTTTTTCGAGCCGCCCCAAGCGGTGGGTGAGGCTCCCGGAGGCGATCATCAGTGCGGTGTAGAGATCGGTCGGCGTCAGGCGGTAGGGCTTGCCTGAACGCCGGAGCGTGGCGACTACGTCGAACTCGCCGCGGTCGAGCCCATGCTCTGCGAACAGCGCCTCGATAGTGGGGCTGACCAGGCGCGATAGCCGGTAGATGCGTCCCAGCACCGCCATGGGCGAGGTGTCGAGGTCGGGCAGTTCCGCCGCCCATTGCGCCCGCAGGCGGTCGATGTGATCCGCTTCCCTGGTCATGAACTATCTTGACATGAAGATATATTGCCTCCAAGTATCTTCATTTGAAGATAAAAGCGAACCATTATGATTGATCTCTACATGTCTACCACGCCCAACGGGCTAAAGGCGGCGCTCTTCGTGGAAGAGGCGGGCGTCGCCCACCGGAAGATCATGCTTCGGTTGAGCAAGGGCGAGCAGTTCGCGCCGGACTTCCTGGCGGTTTCGCCGAACGCGAAAATCCCCGCCATCGTCGATCACGCGCCCGCCGACGGAGGCGCACCTCTGAGCGTGTTCGAGTCGGGCGCGATCATGCTCTACTTGGCGGAGAAGCACGGCGTGTTGCTGCCGGCCTCGGTGCGTGAACGCACGGAGGTGCTGCAGTGGCTGTTCTGGCAGGTCGGCGGGCTGGGGCCGTTCGCGGGGCAGGCAGGTTTTTTCCGCGTCTATGCCGGCGAGCGGGTGCCGTTCGCCATCGAGCGCTACACGCGCGAGGTGACGCGGCTGTTCGGCGTGCTCGATAAGCGTCTCGAGGGACGCGACTACATCGCCGGCGCGTTCTCAATCGCCGACATCGCTTGTTATCCGTGGACCGTCTCGCACGAAGGCTTCGGTCAGAACATTACGGCGTTCCCGAACCTGCACGTTTGGTTCGAGCGCATGCGCGCGCGCCCGGCAACGCAGCGCGTCTATGACGGCGTCGAGGACGTTTACAGCGTGCAGAAGCACTTCAGCGCCGAAGAGCGCGCCGTCCTTTATGGCGGCAAGGCGGGAGAAGCGTCATGACCGCCTTCATCTGTGAAACCTGCGGCACGCAGTTCGCGCCCACCGCCGCGCCGCCGGAATGCTGTCCCATCTGTGAGGACGAGCGCCAATATGTCGGCTGGCAAGGGCAACGCTGGACGACGCTCGAAGCGCTGGCGGCAAGGCACAAGCTGCGGATCGAAGACGAGCACGGCCTCACGGCCATCGGCCTCGAGCCCGCCTTCGCCATCAATCAGCGCGCCTTCCTGCTGCAGACCGACGCCGGCAACATCCTCTGGGAATGCCTCAGCATCGCGACGCAGGAAGGGGTCGCGGCGCTGAAGGCCCGCGGCGGCGTCGATAAGATCGTCATCTCGCATCCGCATTTTTACGCGGCGATGACCGCATGGAGCGAGGCGTTCGGCGGCGCGCCGATCTACCTGCACGAAGCGGATCGCCAATGGGGGCAATATCCTTCGCCGCACATCCATTTGTGGAGCGGAGATTCGCTGAGACTTTCCGACGACGTCACCTTGATCCGCGCCGGCGGCCACTTTGAGGGCAGCACGGCCTTGCATTGGGCGCGCGCGCCGGGCGGGCCCGCGCTCTTTCCGGGCGATGCGCTACAGGTGGTCTCCGACCGCAGGCACGTCACCTTCATGTATTCGTATCCGAACTACATCCCGATGAAGCCCGCCGACGTCCGCGCCATGCGCGATCGCGTCGCGCCATACGCGTTCGACAATGTGTTCGGCTACACCTGGGGCCGCAACATTATAGGCGGCGGAAAAGCCGCGGTGGAGGCGTCGTTCGCGCGCTATTTTGCGGCGATCGAAGATGAGATCGGCGTGAGCTAAGGCCGCCAAATCGTGACGTGGTCGCCGGGCGCCACGTCGATGAGCAGCGCCTGCGCCACCCAGTCGACGAGAACTAGGCCGTCGCGATAGCTCAATTTGACGAACGCATCCGTCAGCAGGCGATCGTCTGCGTTCTGAAGATTGGCGCCGAGGACGGTGATTCCCTCAGCATCGTTTACGCCGTAGAGAACGGCGCCGGGGCCAAGCCGCAGCGTGAAGCCGTCGCGCACCCGGCCCGTCAGGGTGTTTGCGCCTTGGAAGATCAACGGCGCCGGTTCGATGGAAGCGTTGAGGTCTTGCGCCAGGCTGCTCACGGCGTCGTTCCCGCTATAGATCGGCGCGGGCGCCACGTTGCGAACGTAGATGTTGCGCCAACCGGATTGTACGCGGTTCTGCGCCTCAAACGCCTTCAACTCCTGCAGCGTGCGCTGAATTTCATCGCGACGATCAGCCGGGAAAAACTCGATCTGGCGCCAATCGTCCTCGTGGAAGCTGACGTCGTTGGCGCCGGGAGCGGCCGTGACCGGCGTCAGAGGCGGCCCGTCATTCGAGATCGTCGGCAGTGAGTAGAGGATGGTGCGCGGATCGACCGTGGCCGGTTGCGCCTTCGCACTGCTGGAGAGTCCAAGCGCGCCGGCGAGCGCGCCTAGTACAGTCCGTTTCGTCACGCGCCCCGCCATAACGCTTAGAACGGCATCTTGAAGCCCGGCAGAATGCCCATGCCGGAGCCGATGCCCTTCATTTCCTCGTTCTGCGCATCTTCGAGCTTTCGGCGCGCGTCGTCGTGGGCGGCTTTGACCAGGTCTTCGAGGATTTCGCGCTCGTCTTCCTTCATCAGCGAGGGATCAATAATGAGGCCCAGCATCGCGTTCTTGCCCGAGAGGCGCACCTTCACCATGCCGCCGCCGGACGTGCCTTCGACTTCCATCGCCTCGAGTTTCTTCTGCGCCTCGTTGATCTTGGCCTGCATCTGCTGGGCCTGGCGCATGATCTGCGAGATGTCTTTCATCGGTCGGCTTCCTTCTTGCGCGCGGGCGAGGGCGCGCCAGGCTTCTGCTGCGGCATCGGCACGACGTCGGCGGGACCGGCTTCCTCGACCGGTTCACGCACCGCGGCGATTTCCGCGTTCGGGAAATGCTTCAGCGCTTCCGCCACGAAGGGCTGGCGCTTGATTTCGTCGAGCTGACGTTGCTCTTCGCGGCGGCGTGCGTCGGCCAGACTTTCGACCGGCGCTGCCGTTTCCGAGGTGGGGCGCACGCGCCATTCGATGTCGCTGCGCTCTTCCAGAAACGCTTTCAGGTGCCGCACGAGGTCGCGCGGCTGGTCGGGCGTCGCCATGAAAATGAGATCGCCGTTGGGCGAGAAGTGCGTGACCTTCATGCGCTCAAGCACGATCTCAAGCTCGATGTCGCGCTCTTCGGCGACGGCGTTAAGCACGTCCTTAAACACCTTGAACGGATGCGTGTGACCGGGCGGCGCTTCTTGGACCGGCGGCGTCTCGCCGGCCTTCTTTGACCTTGCCGGCGGTGGCGCTTGATTGACTGTCGCGCCTTTGCCCGGCGCATCCGGCGATGCCGGCGAGGCGCCGGCGCTCCAGGTCGGCGCTTCGCCGCGCAGCATGCGGGCAGCGTCTTCCGGCGGCGGCAGGCTTTGCGCCGCGCAGAGGCGCACCAGCGCCATTTCGACCGCCGCGATCGGATCGGGCGCGCGGCCGGCTTCTTCAAGCGCTTTCAGCATCATTTGCCAGAGCCGCGAGAGCTGCGCGGGAGTGAGTTTTTCCGCGAGGCCGCGCACGCGTGCGACCCAGTCCGCGCCGCCGATGATCTTGGCCTCTGCGCCTAGCGCCTGTGCGCGCGCCGCTTCGTGTCCGACTTCCAGCAGATCGCGCAGGATGAGCGCCGGATCTGCGCCGCTGTCGTATTGGCTGCGCGCCTCGTTGATGCAGGTCTTTGCGTCGCCGCGCGCGATGGCTTCGAAGAGATCGAGCACGCGGCCGCGATCGGCGAGACCCAGCATGTCACGGACGTCCGCCGCCGTGACGCTCGCGCCGGGCTTCTGCACCAGCGCCTGATCGAGCAGCGACAAGCCGTCGCGAGCGGAACCTTCCGCTGCCCGCGCGATGAGTGCGAGCCCATCCGGTTCAACCTTCACGCCTTCTTTGGCGCAGATATTGCCGAGGTGCTCCGCCAGTCGCTCGCTGTCGATGCGCTTCAGATCGAAACGCTGGCAGCGCGACAGCACCGTCACCGGCACTTTGCGGATTTCCGTGGTCGCAAAAATGAACTTCACATGCGGCGGCGGTTCTTCCAGCGTCTTCAGCAGGCCGTTGAAGGCCGCCGTCGACAGCATGTGCACTTCGTCGATGATGTAGACTTTGTAGCGGGCCATCACCGGCGCGTAGCGGACGCTGTCCAGGATCTCGCGGATGTCGTTGATGCCGGTGCGGGAGGCGGCGTCCATCTCGAACACGTCGGGATGGCGGCTCTCCATGATGGCCTGGCAGTGCTCGCCTTGAGGGTCGAGTTCGACCTGCGGGGCCTTCACATCGCCGCAGCTGTAATTGAGCGCGCGCGCCAGCAGGCGGGCGGTGGTGGTTTTGCCGACGCCGCGGACGCCGGTCAGCATGTAGGCGTGCGGGACGCGGCCCAGCGCAAAGGAATTGGCGATGGTGCGCACCATCGCCTCCTGGCCGATCAGGTCGGCGAAGGTTTTCGGGCGGTATTTTCGGGCCAGAACGACGTAGCCGGGACCGGTCGTATCGTCGCCGAAAAGGCCGGAAGTGGGGGACTCGCTCACGTCGCCAAACCTAGGGATTTCGTCGAGAATTGCGACTCCGGAGCGCTCTGTGACAGCGCCCGTTCGCCGCCCATTTACACCTTTGATTTATCTCACCCTGCGGTAGCCCAGCACCTGGCGGGGGAAGCGCTTGAGTGAAGACCAGAAATCCCGCCGCACCTGGACGCTGACCATCCGCCGATTCGTGGAGGTCGCCTGGACCCGCCATGGGCCGACCCGGTACGCCTCCGTCGTCGTTGTACCGGTCCTGGTGGCGCTGGCGGTGCCGGGCTTCTGGTGGACGCCGTGCGCGGTCGGCGCCGCGCTCGGGATTGCGGTCGACCAATGGTCGCGCGCCTCGTTCTTTCGCCTCGCCCAGGGGCTCGACAATCTCGACGAGCGTGCGCTCAAGCGCGTCATGAGCCGCCAGATCGCAGTGCTGGCGGTGATCACTGCGGTTTATGTCGCGCCCTACGGGCTGCTGGCGCTGGCGCCTCAGCCCGGGCCCACGATCGGGCTCGTTTTCTGCGCAGGGGCGGCGGTGGTGTGTGCATCACTGCACGTGATGACGCGGACGATGATTTTCTACACCGCGCCCGCGATCATATTGAGTCTGATGGCGACGGGCGCGGCGATGACCGGCGGCTGGCCTGCTGTGATGACCGCCATCCTTGCAGGCACGGTGGGCGTCAACGCCATCGTCACCGCGCGCGCGGGCGCTTCGTCGTTTGCGGATCTCATCGCCGAGCGGCTGCGGGCGGAGGAAGCGGCCGAGACGCTTGAGCGGCGGGTGGAGGAGCGTACCGCCCAGCTCGAAGTCGCAACCAGGCGCGCGCAGGCGGCCAACAAGGCCAAGTCCATGTTCCTGGCGAACATGAGCCATGAGCTGCGTACGCCCTTGAACGCCATCATCGGTTATTCGGAGATCGTCGAAGAAGACATCGAAGCAGGCATGCTCGACACCAGCACTGCGGATTTGAGTAAGATCCGTGGCGCGGCGGGGCACTTGCTGGCGCTGATCAACGAAGTGCTCGATCTTTCCCGCATCGAGGCGGGAAAGCTGGAGCTAAAAAGCGCCGAGTTCGGGATTGCGCCGCTCTTGCGCGAGACGCTGGACACGATCCGTCCGATGGCCGCCAAGAACCGCACCACAACGCAGCTCACGCTGGGGCCGGGCGTCGAACGCGTGTTCGCGGACGAAACGCGCGTTCGCCAATGTGTGCTCAATCTTCTGTCCAACGCCGCCAAGTTTACGCACGGCGGGACGATCACGCTGGAGGCGCGCGCCTGCCGTATCGGTGTGGATGCCGGCGTTGCAGTCACGGTGCGTGACACCGGGAAGGGTATCGCGCCGGAAAATCTGGCGAAGCTCTTCCAGCCGTTCGTGCAGGTCGACAACACCAAGACGCGCGCCCACGATGGCGCTGGGCTTGGCCTTGTCATCACGCGCCGGCTCGCCCGGGCGATGGGCGGGGAGGTGCAGGCTTCGAGCGTGCTCGGACGCGGTTCGCAGTTCACGCTGTTTCTGCCCGCGCATGCCAAGACGGCGCGCGCGGCGGCCTAGCACGCGGCGCGACGGCGCGCTGGCTGTAAACGCGCGTTCGCCGCCGTCCGTAAAACATGGAAAGTGCAGACAGGACGGCGACCCGTACGCAACCCGTTACGGCTGCTTCCTTCCGGACCTGACCGGGTTGGCGGGGCGGCCGTCCGCCGCCTGCCTGCGCGCCCCATATCGCAACCGCAGCGCGCGAGCGCAAGCGCGGCAAGGACGCAGCCCGGGAAGCCGATGACGCCGCTGGGCCCAGCCGCTAAGCAAGTGAGGGCAAAGCGGGGACCTCCATGACCATCACCAACACCGTGGCCCTGGGGCTCCTGCTGCTTCTGTGCGCGGTCTCGGTGGCGATCTTCGCCGGCGCCGGGCTCATTCTGCTGGCGAGCAGGCTGGTGCTCGGAAAGAGCGGGATGCTAGGCAGCGCCGCCATGGCGGTGGTTGCGGCCGCCGTTGTGAATGCCGCGCTGAGGTTCGGGCTGCTCGCCTTGGCGGTGCAGGTCCCCGTGCTCGCTCATTTCGTCTCCGTCCTGCAGATCGTGCAGATCCTGCTGGGCGCGCTTCTGACGTGCGTGATCTACATGCTCTTGCTCGACCCCAGGCCGAGCTTTGTGCAGGCGTTCTTGATCTTGTTAATCCAGAGCGCGATCGGCTTGGCGGTTGTGGTCGCAGCCGCGCTGCTCGCAACAGGCGTATTCCACGCGACGCTCCCGGCCTTCCCGGCGCTGAGGTAGCGCGCGCTGTTTACCGCTCGTAGGCTTCGCTCGGAACGGAATGAGCAGGCCGGTGTTGACCCTCCATTCGAAAGGATGGAGGCCGTGACCCGAGAGGGACGCGGAAAACGCCAGATGCTGCGAACCCTGATTCTCGTCTGTGCGCTGGCCGCGCCGGGATGGGCGGCGGCTGAGCAATTCCCCCAGTCCGCCGAAGGCGCACTTGTCGTCGCCGACGATGGCACGCCGCTGGGACGGGCGACGCGGATCGAGCGCAATGCCGAAGGCCGTATCGTGGCCGCTGAGATCGAAGGTCTTGAGCCAGCAGACGCGCGGCCGGAACCGCAATTGGTCGCCGAAGTCAGCGGACGTACATTGACCCGCATCGAGCAGGAACAGCGGCAGCGCCGTGGGCAAGGCGGCACGGTGCGCCTACAGCGCGCACGATAGTTTTTTTCCCGATATACCCAAAAAAGCCCGGGCATGGCCCGGGCTTTTCCGTCGGAGTTATAGTGTTCACGAACCGCCCGGCGTAGGTGTCGGCGCCGTTGTGGCGGCGTCGTTCGATGCGGTGACAGCGCCGGCCTGCGCTGCGCCCGCGAACGTCATGCGCACGTCGAGTTGCCCTGTCGAAGCGCCCTCGGTGGCGTGCTCGACTTGGATGCGATCTTCGGGCACGCCTTGGCGGACGAGCGTGCTGCGCACTGCAGCTACGCGGCGCGTCGACACGCGTCCATCGCCGCTATCGGCGATGGTGACCGTCTGCAAGTTGCAGACCGACGCGGCGTCGGTGGCATACTCGATGGCGTTCTGATTTTGGCGGCTCAGACTGGAGCCGCGGCCGAAATGCACCGAGGTGCTGCGCGGCGCGCACACCGATTGCGCGCTGGTGAACGTTGGCGTGTCGCCAGCGCCGGTTGCGTCTTGCATCGGCGCTGCGGCGGTGGCGGGCGAGACCGCCGCAGCGCTCTCAGCCGTCGCAGAAGGAGTGGGCGTGTCTGCACCGGTTGCGGGCGCTTGCACCTGCGCTTGCGCGCTGGCGTCCGGCGCCGTCGAAGCGGCGTCCGGCTGTTGTGTGGTTTGCGCTTGGGCCTGCGCCGCGGGGCTGGAGGTCTGGGCTTGGGTGGTCGTTTGCGTTTGCGCCTGCGGCGTTGGCGTCATGTCCGTCTGCGTCTCGCTGCGGACCGTGGCCTGCGGACTCGGCGTTTGCGGTGTGGCGTCCGGCTGGTTTTCTCCCGGCGCCGGATCGGTGCTGGGCTGCGGTGTTGCGACAGGCGGCGTCGCAGGAACGGGATTTGGCATTTGCTGCGCCAGGACCGGCGTTGCGGCGAGCGCCAGAGCGGCGACCGACGCAAACAGGATGCGTCTCATGGAAAGCTCCCTATTCAGATAAGAAAAAAGGGGCGCCGGACCCTTCAGTCCGCACCCCGCGCGTCCTTAACGTCCTATTTTCCGGGCTGTTCCGGGAACCTGTGGTTTTCCAGCGGGCGCGTTCGCTTGACGGTTTCCGCGGCGCTTCATACCTGTTCCGCAGTCATGGCCATTCGTCCCATCCTCGTCGCGCCCGACGCGCGCCTGAAGCAGAAATCCAAGCCCGTCGAGGGTGCGGTGACGGATGAGCATCGTCGCCTCATGGATGACATGCTGGAGACGATGTACGACGCGCCGGGCATAGGCTTGGCGGCTATTCAGATCGGCGAGCCGTTGCGCATCATCGTCATGGATTTGGCCGGCAAGGACGAGCCCAAGGCGCCGCGCTATTTCGTGAATCCGGAAATCGTTTGGAAGTCCGATGAGGTGAAGCCTTACGAAGAAGGTTGCCTCTCGGTTCCCGACATCTATGACGACGTCGAACGTCCCGCGCACGTTAAGCTGCGCTACATGAACTACAATGGCGAAACCGTCGAAGAAGACGCGCACGACCTCTACGCCGTGTGCATCCAGCACGAAATGGATCACCTTGAGGGCGTTTTGTTCATCGACCACCTGTCGCGGCTGAAGCGCGAAACGGCGCTCAGGAAGCTCAAGAAGGCGCGCGCGCTCGAAGCCTAGGCGAATCGAAAAAAGCGACGGTTTCAACGCCGTTTTGCCCAGCGCCCTCTTTCGCGCCCGCGAGAATACCGTATGTTGCGCCCCAGTTTTTGCGAGGGGCCAGAACATGACCGAACCAGCGCTTTCCATCTGCATCGACGCCGCCGTCGCCGAACGCGCGATGCTTACGCATCCGTTCTATCAAGCCTGGGAAGAGGGCACGCTGACGCGCGAGCAGCTGCGCACGTACGCCAAGCAGTATTTTCATCACGTTGAAGCCTTCCCGCGCGCGGTCAGCGCCGTGCACGCCAACTGCCCGGATGCGCGCGGCCGCAAGCTGCTGGCGGAGAACCTCGCGGAAGAAGAAGGTGTCGCGTTCGGTAAGGACGATCACGCGACGCTGTGGTTAGGCTTCGCCGCCGGCATGGGCGCCGATGAAGCCGAAGCGCGCTCGGAGACGCTGCACGCGGAGACGCAAGCGCTAATCGACACGTTCCGCAAGCTGTCGCGGAGTTCCTATGCGTCGGGCCTGGGCGCGCTTTATGCCTATGAAAGCCAGTTGCCGGCGATCGCCAAGACCAAGATCCAAGGTCTGGTCGAGCGCTATGATGTGACCGAGCCGGCGACGCTGAAATTCTTCGAAGTGCACGAACTGGCCGATGTCGAGCACAGTGCAGTCTGCCGCGCGCTTCTGGATGCGCTGCCGGAAGATCAGCGCGCCGAAGCGCATGCCGCGGCGTGCGAACTGGCGGAAGCTCTGCGTGGCTTCCTGACCGGCATGCAGCGCGAGACCGGGATGGCGTGCTGAGCGCTAGTCGGCTGAAGGTGTAGTCGGAGACGGCGCGGCTGCGGGCCGCGCCGTTTCTTTTTTGCCGCCGGTGACGGATGTCTGCGGCTCGATCACCTCGTTTCGCGCCACCGGCGCGGTAGGCCGGCCCTGTGCGAAGAACTCCAGCTCTGCGTTTAGCGCGCCGCCGAGCAGAAACACGAACGCGGTTAGATAGAGCCAGAGCAGCAGCGCGACGCCGCTCGCGAGCGAGCCATAGGCCGCGCCGAATCCCGGAAACTCGCGCAGCGCGAACGTGAATGCGCTTGAGGCCAGCACCCAGAGCAGGGGCGCGCCAACGGCGCCGGGCCACAGCCAGCGCCAGGGCGGCGCCCGCCGTCGCGGTCCCCAGCGATAGAGGATGAGCGCCACCGCGATCGCCGCGCCGCCCAGCACCGGCCAGCGTAGCACCAGCAACAGCACTTCCATGCCGCTGTCGAAATGCAGGAAGGCCAGCGCCACCGGCGCCACGCCCATGACCAGCACCGCGAGCAGAGATAGCGCCATGCCGTAAAGCGTGAACACGCCCGCCTGCACGTAGCGGCGGAAGGCGCTGCGCTGCTCGGCGCGGCGGTTCACCAGCGTCAACGCCATCAGCACCACGCGCGTGCCCTGCAGCGCGCTCCACAAAGAGATGATGACGTTGATGAAGGTGCCAGCCAGCAGCGCGTCGCTACGGGTCTCCAGCAGGCGACGGACTTGATCGGTAATGATGGAGACTGCTGCGTCCGGCGCTACCCCCCGCATCGCACCCACCATTTGCGCGACAAGGTGCGGGTCCGCGAAGAGGCCGATCAGCGACACCAAAGCGGCGACGCCCGGAATGACCGCCATCAGGCCGAAGAAAGCGACCCCAGCGGAAATGAGTGCGAGATTGGTGCGCCTGGCCGTGGCGCGTACGCCGCGTGCGACGCACCACCATTGTGCCGGGCTGAGTGAAAACGGGCCGCTGACACTGGGGGCGGCGGGGGAAGCTGTCGTGTCCGTCACGCGGGAACAAGCCGCGCCTCTTGGTCCCGGTTCCCGCGCGGGCTCGATGTGCGAATGTAGCGGGGCATGAGTCTCCGCCTCGTCTTCATGGGTTCGCCGGATTTCGCCGTGCCGCCGCTGTCGGCGCTAATCGCGGCGGGGCACGAGATTGCCTGCGTCTACTCGCAGCCGCCCCGTCCCGCCGGACGCGGCAGGAATGAGCGCCCGACGCCGGTGCATGCGTTCGCGGCGGCCTGCGGGATCGAGGTGCGCACGCCGAAGAGCTTGAAGAAGCCGCCTGAGCAGGATGCGTTTGCGGCGCTCAAACCCGATGCGGCGATCGTGGTGGCGTATGGCCTCATTCTCCCCAAGCCGATCCTCGATGCGCCGCGGCTGGGGGCGTTCAATCTGCATGGCTCGCTCTTGCCGCGCTGGCGCGGCGCGGCGCCGATCCAGCGGGCGATCATGGCCGGCGATCGTGTCACGGGCGTGCAGGTGATGCGCATGGAAGAAGGCCTTGACACCGGGCCCGTGCTCGCGAGCGCTGAAACCGAGATCGGCTTCGACGACACCACCGGCACGCTGCACGACCGGCTTGCGGACCTGGGCGCAAAACTGCTCGCTGATACGTTGGCGAAAATCGAACATGGCGAAGCCCGTGAGACGCCGCAGGCCGAGCAGGGCGTCACCTATGCATCCAAGATAACCGCCGCCGAGGCGCGCATCGACTGGACGCGATCCGCACGCGACCTGGATTTCCACATCCGCGGACTCTCGCCGTTTCCCGGCGCCTGGTTTGACCTCGCCGGCGTGCGCGTGAAGGTGCTGAACTGCCGGCTGGGCATCGGCAAAGGCGCGCCCGGCGAAGCGCTCGACGACGCCCTGCTGATCGCCTGCGGGGATGGCGCGCTGCGGTTGACGCAGGTTCAGCGTGAAGGGCGTGGTCCGCTTGCAACAGGGGACTTCTTGCGTGGGCATCCTGTTCCTGCCGGGTCCCGCCTCGGCTAGGCCGACGTTGAAGGCAGGATGGCCGGCCGCTAAAGTTCCGCTTGGAGAAACGTCATGTTTGCACGCCTCGCTGCCGCCGTTTGTGCGGTGCTTATCCTCGCCGGCTGCGACGCCATCCAGGGCAAGCAGGGCGAACCGGCGTCGGAGCAAACGACGCTCGACACCCCAGGACCTGACACCGAGACGGCGCGCGTGTTTACGCCGGGCAACCCCGCGGCGACCTCGGCGACGGGGCAACTGAACTACGCGAGCGCATTGCGCCTGGGCGACGCCGCAGGCGCTGAGCCCCAGGAGGTGCTGACGCTTACCGGCGCCACCGGTCTGGTCATCACCGCTGAAGTGACCGCCACCGTCTCGCCCGCGACGCAGGTGCAAGGCCAGACGCTGCGCGCGCTGCTCGTGCTGCCGGTCGAAGAGCCGCAAGTCATCGTCTATCGCGTGACGAACGAAACCAAGCCCGCCAACGGCCAAGGTCTCTGCGGTGCGGACGCCGCGAGCCATGTGGTGGTGTGGGAGCCAACGGCGCCGGGCGAAGCGGCGCTGAAAGTGATGGGCTTCGTCGGCGGCGCGCCGGGCGCGGCCGGCGCGCGCGCGTGCCCGATGCTGCAATATGCAAGGCAGTAGTGCCGCGTTTCAAACTCACTATCGAGTACGACGGCGGCCCGTTTCAGGGCTGGCAGCGCTTGGCTGACGGGCCGAGCGTGCAGGGCGCGTTGGAGGATGCGGTTGAAAAGCTGACCGGCGTGCGCAGCGATGTGATCGGCGCAGGCCGCACCGACGCGGGCGTGCACGCGGTGGGGCAGGTCGCGCACGTCGATATCGACAAGCCGTTCGAGGCGTTTCGCGTGATGGAGGCGCTCAACGCGCACCTGCGACCGCATCCAATTGCGGTTCTGGCGGCGGAGGACGCGGCAGCGGATTTTCACGCGCGCTTCGACGCGACGAAAAGGACCTATCTCTACTCCATACTCAACCGCCGCGCGCCCGCAGCGCTTGCGCGCGGCAAGGTTTGGCGGCTCGCCCGCGAGCTCGATGCTGCGGCGATGCACGCCGCGGCGCAGCGCCTGATTGGCAAGCACGATTTCACCACCTTCCGCGACACCCATTGTCAGGCGAAAAGCCCGATGAAAACGCTCGATCGCTGCGACGTCGAACGCGACGGCGACATGGTGCATGTGCATTGCGAAGCCCAGAGCTTCCTGCACCGCCAGGTGCGCTCGATGGTCGGCACCTTGGCGGAGGTGGGGCTGGCGAATATGAGCGCCGACGATGTTTCGGATGCGTTGGTCGCCGCCGATCGCGCGCGCTGCGGGCCGGTGGCGCCGGCGGATGGGTTGTTTCTGGTGCGCGTGGACTATTGAACGCCGTCCAGAGATTTGCGCCAGCGCGCAAATTCGGCGTCACGTTCCTCGACGTACTCCCGCACAAACTGCTCTGAAGGCGACCAGGGAGCAAACGCGACGCTCCTTACGAACGCGGTTTTCTGTTCCGCCGTCCAGCGCGGCCACGGCAGAGCGCCTGTAAGAACGTGATTGCGCAGGCAGTCGGTCAGACGCTGCGATGCGGCTCGGCAGAGGTCGTCATCCGGTGGCGGGACCGGGCCTCGGCGCATTGGCATCGCGTTGCGCACGGACGTTGCGAGGCTGGCGACGTGCTCGTTGAGCAGGATATCCCAATCGGCGTCGTCGCGGAATTTCGCTGCCGTGAGCAAGCGATCCAACAAGATGACGCCCAGACCGTCACGGAATTCGTGCAGAAGGCGGCCGTCTTCGTCGAGGAGTTTCACGCCCATGCGCTGCCTCAGCTGAAGTACCGCGCCAGCACCGCCTCATAGCACCGCGCCAGTGTGCGGACGTCTTCGACGTCGCAATGCTCGTCCACCATATGAGCGGTTTCGTTGCGCAAGCCCAGTTCGGCGACTTGCGCGTAGTCCTTGATGTAGCGCGCGTCCGAGGTGCCGCCGGTAGTGGCCAGCACGGGCGCTCGTCCGAACGCCTCCGTCACCGCGGCGATCAGCAGGTCCGTGAACGGGCCCGGCGTGGTGTAGAAGGGCACGCTCCGCGACGCGATGCGCAGACTGACTTGCGCCCCGGCGCGGGCGGCCGCGGCTTCTGCGACATCCTCGATCCAGGCGTACAGCGCTTCGCCCGTATGGTTGGTGTTGAAGCGGATGTTGAGCTTCAGGCTGGCGCGCTGGGGAATGACGTTGTGCGCCGCATTGCCGACGTCGATGCTGGTGACTTCCAGGTTCGATGGATCGAATCCAGGCGCGCCGTCGTCCAGTTTGCGCGCCTTCAGCGCCGCTGCGGTTTCCATCAGCGGCGTCACCGGATTGATGGCGCGGTGCGGATAGGCGACATGCCCTTGCTTGCCGCTCATCTCGATCGAGACGTTCAGACTGCCGCGTCGCCCGTTTTTGATCACGTCCCCGACGCAGTCCTCGCTCGTCGGCTCGCCCACCAGGCAGTGATCGATTTTTTCGCCCTCCGCCGCCAGCGCGGCCAGCGTGGGCTTGGTGCCCTCGACGGCGGGGCCTTCCTCATCGCAAGTGAGCAGAAACGAGATTGAGCCTACGGGCTTGGCGCGCGCCAGATAGTTTTTCGTCGCCGCGATCATGGCGGCGATCGCAGTTTTCATGTCGGCGGCGCCGCGCCCGTAGAGTTTGCCATCGCGGATTTCGGCCGCGAACGGATCGCTTTTCCAGCCTTCCCCCGGTGGCACTACATCGACGTGACCGGCGAAGCAGAAGTTTGGGCTCGCGTCGCCGAAGCGTGCATAAAGATTTTCCACTGGGCCGAAGCGATAGCGTTTGCATCGAAAGCCCAACCGCGTGAGTTCGGCTTCCACCACGCCCAGCGCGCCGGCCTCCATGGGGGTCACCGAGGCGCAGCGCATCAGGGCCTGGGCGAGGGGGATGGGATCGGCGATAGTGCGGGCGTCCATGAGCATCGGGTCTAGCCGCGTGTCGCCTCCGGCAAAAGCAGAAACAGAGGCCGATGCTGCGCCGGTGGCGGAGGCCAGCCGCATCAGGACGCTCGATGTGATGCGGGGCCTGGCGGTGCTGGGCATCCTCGCCGTCAACGCGCCCTTCTTCGCTGCGCCCTGGCAGACCGCGCTCAATCCGACGCTGCCGCCGCTGGCGATCGATGCGCACACGGCATGGTCGTGGTTCGTGCCGCACGTGTTTTTCGAGGGAAAGTTCATCACCCTTTTCTCGATGCTGTTCGGGGCGAGCCTCTATCTCGTCGGCGGCGACCGCAGCGATCCGGTGCGCGAGCGGATCGTGATCCGGCGCGTTGCATGGCTGGCCCTGTTCGGGGCGATCCACGGCGCGTTCATTTGGTACGGCGATGTACTGCTGTTGTACGCTGCCAGCGGCGCGATCCTCATGCTGCTGCGCGGCTGGACCGCGCGAGCGTTGCTTACGCTTGGCGTCGGGATCTACCTCACGACGTCCTTCTGGGAAGCCTATCGCGGGCTGCAGCTTGAACACGCCCCGCCAGCCTCGGCGCAGGCGGTGCGTGCGTTTCTCTGGGAGCCCGCGCCGCGCGAGATCGCATACTGGGCGGAAATGTTCGGCGGCGGCTTTCTGCAATCGCTACTGGCGAACATGCAGATGTGGGCCGGGTTCGCCTTCGCGACTTTGAAGAGCGGCATTCCGCACACGATCGGCGTGATGATGATCGGCATGGGCCTGTTCAAGATCGGCTTCCTGAGCGGTGGCGCGCCGCGTTGGGTATATTGGCTCAGCGTCGGGATCGCAGCGCTCGCACTCATCGGCGTCTCCGAGCAGGCGCTGCAGAGCTCTGCTGCGGGCTTCGACTTCATCGTCGTGAACGCCCGCACCGGCTTGCTGAACCACGCCGTCGTCATCCTAATTTCGCTAGGCTATGCCAGCGCGCTCGTTCTTTGCGTGCAGGCCAACATTCTTCCCTTCGTCACCAATGCGCTGGCCCCGGTTGGGCGCATGGCGTTCACCAACTACGTCGCGCAAAGCCTGATTATGACCGCGATCTTCTACGGTGGCCGCGGGCCGGGCCTTTGGGGCGCGTTGGATCGTCCGACGCTCATGCTCGTCGTGCCTGTCGTGTGGGCGGCGCAGCTGATCTGGTCGACGCTTTGGCTCCGCTCTTTCGAAATGGGTCCTCTGGAATGGGTTTGGCGCCGGCTGAGCTATGCAAGGCCCGTCGCGTTTGCCAAAACGGCGGTTGCATAAGAAGCGGGAGGATACGGCAATGAAAAAGTTGGCTGCTGCTTTGGCGCTGGGCGCCGTGCTGATGACGGCGGGGGCCGCCTACGGGCAACAGATGATGCAGGCCGCGTTCGGCAATACGCTGGTGATCACGGGCGCCGATGGGCAGGTCGTGCTTTATCATTTCAACGCCGACAATACCTATGACCTCGTGCTGCCGGACGGGCGCACGATTCCCGGCACTTACGCCATCAACGGTAATCAGATTTGCCTGACGCCGGCCGGCGGTCAGCAAGGCTGCACGGACTATGTCGGCGACAAGAATGTGGGTGATACCTGGACGCAGCACGCCACGGATGGCTCGACCATCTCGATCACGCTACGCGCCGGACGCTAGATTCGATCTGGAGCTGCTGCGCTAATCGCGCAGCAGTTCGTTCACCCCGGTCTTCGCGCGCGTTTTTGCATCGACGCGCTTCACGATGACGACGCAAGCGAGGTTGGCGCCGCCATTTCCTGCCGGCATCGAGCCTGGCACCACGACTGAATAGGCCGGCACTTCGCCGTACATTACTGCGCCGGTCTCGCGGTCAACGATCTTGGTCGACTGGCTGATGAAAGTCCCCATCGCCAGCACCGCACCCTGGCGCACAATCACGCCCTCGGCCACTTCGCTGCGCGCGCCGATGAAGCAATCGTCTTCGATGATCGTCGGGTTGGCTTGCAGCGGTTCCAGCACGCCGCCGATGCCGGCGCCGCCGGAGATGTGGACGTTCTTGCCGATCTGCGCGCACGAGCCGACGGTGGCCCAGGTGTCGACCATTGTGCCTTCATCGACATAGGCGCCGATATTCACGAATGAGGGCATCAGCACGACATTCTTGCCGATGAAGGCGCCGCTGCGCACGACCGCTCCGGGGACCATGCGAAAACCCGCCGCGGCGAAGTCGGCGGCCGACCAGCTCGCGGTCTTGAGCGGGACCTTGTCCCAGTAACGCGCCAGATCGCCAGCGCGGGTCTCGGCCTCGTACATCCGGTTCGGATTGAGCCGAAACGACAACAGCACGGCTTGCTTCAGCCATTGGTGCGTCGTCCAAGCGCCCTCGGCGCTGCGCGTCGCCACGCGCGCTTCGCCGCCGTCCAGAAGCGCAAGCGCGCGTTCGACGGGCGCGCGGTCGCTTTCGGGCGAACCGGGCGAAACCGTATCCCGTCGTTGCCAGAGGGCTGCCACATCCGCGGCGAGTTGATCGAGTGTCATGGCGCTTGGCTTAAGGCCAAGCCGATTGTGCCGCAACGTCTCAACCAAGCGCCTCGCGGAGAAACGCCCTCAGATCGTGCGCGTGGTGATCGACGTAGGGAGGGAGTGGCGCGGGATGCACAGGCCCGATCAGGACGCTGAGGAACCCGAGCGCATGCGCGGGTTCAAGATTGCGCAGGGTATCCTCGATCAGCACGGCGTCGCTTGGGTCGAAGCTGAAGCGCTCGATCAGAAGCGCATAGGCGCGGGGCTGCGGCTTCGGCGTCAGCGCTGCGCCCTCGATGTCGAACGGCGGCTCGAACAGCGCCGCGAGGCCCAGACGGTCGAGGATCGCTTCGGCGTGGCCGCCCCCGCCATTGGTGAACACGATGCGGCGGCCGGGCAATCGTGCGATCAGTGCGTTCAGCTCCGCGTCCGGCGCGATAACATCTCGGTCGACGTCATGTACGTGCGCCAGAAAATCGCGCGCATCGACGCCGTGATGGCGCTGCAGTCCGACGACGGTCGCGCCGTATTCGTGAAAGTAGAGCTCGCGCAGCCGCAACGCCTCAGCCTCGTCGACCGACGCGGCGCGCGCGATGTAGCGCGTCATCCGCTCGCCGATCGCGTCGTAAAGCGTGGATTCCGCCGAGTAGAGTGTGTTGTCGAGATCGAACACCCAGGTCGAAACCGACGCCAGGCGGGCGCGGAGGCCGGCGTCGATCGCCGGTTCGCTCATTCGTCGCCTGAGCCGTGCTGCTCCTGAGCCGTGGGGGGCGGCAGGCCGCGGCGCACGCCTTCGTCGTCGACGACATCCGGCACCGTTCGCGATGCAGCACTGGTGACCTCGCGCGGCGTGACGCCCGGTTCAAGGAAGTCACGATCCTCGAAATCGACCACGAGGCCGTCGCGATTGCGCGCAGAAATCGGCGTGAAGATCGCGGTGTCGTAAAAGCGGTCGCTGCAACGCTCGCGCCCGAGGATGGCGAAGCGGGCGGGGCTCGTGCAGAATGGCTCGCCGCCGGCTGCGAGCAGGCGCGGGCCTTCCTCGCTCTCCAGCGCTGCATACACGTAATAGACGTCCTGGATCAGTACTTCATCTAGCGTGCGGACGCAGCCGCCGGCGGCCAGCGGCCACCAGCCGCGGCTTTCCCAACCTTCGCCGCGCCGGCGCGCGACGGCCGTCCAGACGCGGGCGCGCGTGCGGTTGCAGAGCGTCAGACCCACTTGCTCCGAGCGCCGGCGTGCGGCGGTCTCCAGTGCGTCGATCAGTTGGTTCTCGCTGGCGTTCGGCTGCAGCCGCGCGCTGGCGCGGAACTGGGCGATGGCCTGGGCGATGCGGCGCGGGTCGACGCCGCGGCGGCCTTCGCGAATATCGTAGCCCGCGTCGTCGAGCAGGCGCTGCAGGCCCGCCTGTCGCGCACGCGACAGCGTAAAGGGCTGCGCCTCGGCGAACGAGGTGCGCCAGGTTTCCCGCTTGTTGATCTGCACTCGGCGGAAGTTGCGTGCTTCCAGCCCCATCGCCGCGCATTGCGGCGGGTTCTCGATGGTGAAGGGACTGCCCGGATCGACGCAAAGCACGGCATCGCCGCCCCATTGCCGGCGCCCGCCGCGATGGGCGTTCGACGTGCGCGCATAGAGATAGTGCGTGCCGCGCGCCAGCGGCGCCGCCACCGCCAGCCGGCACTCGCCCGGCCTGAGGCGCGTCCAACCCTGCACCAGGATGGCGCGTCCGTCGGGGCGGCCGGTCGACGCTTCCAGCACGTAGCTGGTTTCGTTGCAGATCTGCCAACCGCCGGAGGCGCGCTGCTGGCGCTGCCGCTGCTGCGCGTTCGCATCATGCGCAACCGCCAACAGCGCAGCCGCGGCCACGCAAAACACGCCAAACGCAAGCGCGGTGGACTTAATGAATGAGCGTGCCAGCGCCATGCTCGGTGAACAATTCCATGAGAAGAACGTGGGGTGTGCGGCCGTCGAGGATGACAGCCGCTTCGACGCCGCTTTCGAGTGCGGCGATGCAGGTCTGCAATTTCGGAATCATGCCGCCCGAAGCGGTGCCGTCTTCGATAAGTCGGCGCGCATCTGCGACGGTCATTTCGCGGATGAGTTCGCCGTGCTTGTCGAGTACGCCCGGAATGTCGGAGAGCAGCAGAAAACGCTTGGCGCCAAGTGAACCGGCGACGGCGCCCGCGGCGGTGTCGGCGTTGACGTTGTAAGTCTTGCCGTCTGCGGCCACGCCGATCGGCGCCAACACCGGAATATAATCTTCTGGCGCGTTGATCAGCGCTTGGATGAGCGTGGGATCAACTTCCGTCGGTTCGCCGACGAGTCCGAGATCGATCGCTTGCTCGATCATCGAGCCCGGATCCTTCTTCATCCGCACCGCTTTTTCGACCGTGATGATGCGCGCGTCCTTGCCGGAGAGGCCCACGCCGCGCACGTCCGCTTCACGTCCTTCGGACGTGATGAGATGCGCGAGCTCTTTGTTGACGGAGCCCGACAACACCATCTCCGCGACTTCCATGGTGTCGGCGTCGGTCACGCGCAGCCCGTCCACGAACTCAGACTTCACGCCGGCCTTTTCGAGCATGCGGCTGATTTGCGGTCCGCCGCCGTGCACGACCACAGGGTGGATGCCGACCAGCTTCAAAAGAACGACGTCTGCGGCGAATTTGCGGGCGGTCTCGGTATCGCCCATGGCGTGTCCGCCATATTTCACCACGACCGTTTCGCGGTCGTAGATCTGGATGAAGGGCAGCGCCTCGGCCAAGGTCTTCGCCTTGACCAAGCCGGTTTCCAGCGCCGCGAGGCGTTCTTTTTGGGGCTTGCTCACCGGGCCGGTCCTAAGCGGTTCCGCCGTCCGCGCCAAGCGGGCGGACTTCGGCGTTTCAGTTTGTTGCGCTGGTGTAATGTCAGCTGGCGAGCACCGCAATTTCCGCGCGCAGCATGTCAATTCCGGCGCCTGTCTCAGATGACGTGGCGATGATGTCCGGGTGCGCGGCGGGGCGCTTCTTTATGACGTCGGCGGTGCGCGCAATGCAGTCTTCCAACTCCGTCGGCTTCAGCTTATCGCTCTTGGTCAGCACGACTTGGTAGATGACCGCCGCCGTATCGAGCGTCTTCATGACTTCGAGGTCGGTTTCCTTCACGCCGTGGCGTGAATCGATCAGCAGCATCACGCGCTTCAGCTCCGCGCGACCGCGCAGGAAGTCGCGCGTGAGGCCGGTCCAGCGCGCGATCTCGGCTTTTGGCGCCTTTGCATAGCCGTAGCCGGGGAGGTCGACGATGCGCAGCACCTCGCCGACGCGGAAGTAATTGAGTTCGCGCGTGCGCCCCGGCTCGACCGATGCGCGCGCCAGCGCTTTGCGGCCGGTCAGCGCATTCACCAAGCTCGACTTGCCGACATTGGAGCGGCCGGCGAACGCCACTTCGGGCAAATCGCCGGCGGGCAGCGAGTCCATGCTCACAACGCCGCGTTCAAAATTCACCTCACCTGCGAACAGGATGCGGCCGGCTTCGAGTTGGTCGTCGGTGAATTTCATGGCGCTCAGGGGTAGGGAACCAGGGATTGGAGAAATTAGCCGCAGCGCAAGCGTGCGCCACGCTAATCCCCAATCCTGATCTCAGCCCCGCTACTCAGCTGGCTTCGGCGCGCGCAGCTTCGCGAGCCACTTATCGAACTGCGTCTCCACACCTTGCCGGCGCATGATCACATATTGCTGCGCGATCGACAGCGAGTTGGACCAGGTCCAATAGATCACCAGGCCCGCCGGGAAGCCGGCGAACATGAACGTGAAGAGGATCGGCAAGAAGCGGAAGATCTGGGCCTGCATCTGATCGGTCGGCGGCGGCGAGAGGCCCTGCAGCGCCAGCATTGAGACGCCGTAGAGAATTGGCCAAACGCCGATCGCCAGCATTGCGCCGATGAAGGGGATGCTGGCCGGATCGTAGGGCAGCAGCCCGAACAGGTTGAAGATTGAGGTTGGATCCGGGGCCGAAAGGTCGTTCACCCACGTGCCGAAGAACGGCGCGTGGCGCATTTCGATCGTCACCGACAGCGTCTTGTAGAGCGCGAAGAAGACCGGGATCTGCAAGAGGATCGGCAGACAGCCCGAGACCGGATTGATCTTCTCGGTCTGGTAGAGCTTGATCATCTCCTGCTGCTGGCGCTGCTTGTCGGCGGCGAAGCGCTCCTGAACTTCCTTCATCTTTGGCTGCACAGCGCGCATCTTCGCCATCGACTTGAACGAGTGATAGACGAGCGGGAAGAGCAGCAGCTTGATGACGACGGTCGACAGCAGGATCGCGATCGCGAAGTTGCCGAACATCTTCGCCAGCGGATGCAGCAGCCACATGAAGTAGGTCCGCGTCAGCGGCCACATCATGTTGCCCCAATCGACGGCCTCGTCGAACTTCGGAATACTGAGACCGCTCTGATAGCCGCGCAGAATGTCCACGCGCTTCGCGCCGGCGAAGAAGTGCTGGGTGTAGCTGATCGAGCCGCCGGCCGGGATCTGGTGATAGGCGCCGCGATAGGCGGCGCGATAATTGTTGCCGCTGCGCTCGGTACGGGTGTCGAAATAGCCCGAAATCTGCTCCGACTGATCAGGCACCACCGCCGCCAGCCAGTAGTGATCGCTGATGCCGAGCCAGCCGCCCTGGCCGCCGTCCTGGAACAGGCGCTGATCTGCTTCGACGCGGCCGCGCAGGCGATCGCGCGCGTGCTTGTCGCCCTGATGATAGGTGAAGGTGCGCAGATTGTCGTTAGGGCCGAAGGCGCCGGCGAAACCTTGGTGCACGATCTGACGGTTGACGTAGTCTTCGGGCAGGCCGTCGCGGCGCACGACGCCGAACGGGCGCAGCGAGCGCGGCGCGGGGCCGGTGTTGTTCACGACGTCGGTGATCGTGAACATGAAGTGGTCGTCGATCGCGATGGTGCGTTCAATCCGCAAACCGTTGGACTCATGAACCAGCGTCACGGGCGTTTGCGGCGACAGGCGTGCGCCGGCTGGCGCGGTCCACACCGCGGCGTCGCCGATCGCGGCGATCTGCGGGTTTTCGTCTTCCCAGCCGAAATAGGCGTCGTAGGCGTGCTCGGCGTTCTGCGGCGCCAGAAGCGAAACTTCGCCGCTGTCACGCTCCACCGTGCGGCGATATTGGCGCAGACTGAGGTCGTCGAAGCGGGCGCCGTTGAGGGCGATAGAACCGTCGACTTCCGGCGTCTCGATCACCACGCGCGCGCTCGCACTTTCGGCGATCACCTGATCGCGCGGGCGTGGCGCTTGCGGTTGGGCTTGCGGCGGCGGCGCCGTCTCGCCGTCGGCCGCGCCAGCGGTGGTTGAGGTCGCCTGCTGGGCCGCTTGCTGCTGTTCCTGCCGCTGCAAAGTCTCTTCGATGCGGGCGCGCTCGGCTTGCTGTTCGCGCCGCTGCGGGCCGCCGACAAAAAATTCCCAACCGAACAGGATCACCGCCGCAATGACGACGAAGAAGATCAGGTTGCGGACTTCCGAGGCCCCGGGGCCGCCGCCAGTATTTTGCATGGGGGTTTCAATCGCTTTCGGTCGCGCGTGAGCGCGGCTTGGCCGGCTTGGATTTGCGGGGGTTTTGCCCCCGGCCGGCGCTCAAATCGGCGCGGAGCCTTATCAGCGCGTTTCCGACATCGTCAAGCAAGGCCTCCCAGGCGGCGTCTGGGGTGCTTTGACGCGCGACCAGGACGTAATCCACCCCTGGCAGACCATACTCCGCCAAAAGCGGGCGCGCCGCCTCCCGAAGCCGCCGGCGCGCACGGTTGCGAAGCACGGCGGAGCCAACTTTCTTGCTGGCGGTGAAACCGACGCCCGTGGGACCGCTATCGGCGCGGCGCCGGGCTTCGATCAAGACGTTGGCGCGGGACGCACGCAGGCCCTCGCGCACAAACAGGAATTGCGCGCGGCGGGTGAGCCGGATGAGGTCGATTTGAGGAGCGCGCGCGGCGCTCACGGGGCTCAGGCCGACAGGCGCTTGCGGCCCTTGGCGCGGCGGCGCGAAAGCACCTTTTGGCCGCCCTTGGTGGCCATGCGCGCGCGGAAGCCGTGCCGGCGCTTACGCACCAGTCTGCTGGGCTGATAGGTCCGCTTGGTGCTCACGTCCGCCTCGGTATTCGGTTCTGGGCCTAAGGAAGCCGGGGGACGTACCCTAGCGCTCCGCGAGGGTCAAGCGCCCGGGGTCAAGGGAGCGTAAGGCTCAGATGAGGCCGCGCGCCGCGACAAACACGATGGCGGCGATCCATAGCGCGCCAAAGACATAAAGTGAGCGCCGTTGCGCCGGGGTCCACGTTGAAAACATCGCAGCAGCTCCGGACAGCCTGGGCCCCGCCAACCCGTTTACCCGTCCATGCCTGGGAGTGTGGGCTTCAATCGGCTGCGAAACGAATGAACTATCCGTTGGAAATGCAGTTTTTGCCCAATCTCCGAAACGTTCGTTCTGAATGACTGCTAATTGGGGAATAGATTTTGCCAAATGTTAGTTATTAGGGCGCGCGCAGCTATGGTCACGCCCGCATGAGCTCTCCTGACGCTCCGAAACCCGCCGCCGGCCACGGCGTCGTCGGCCGGCTACGCGCGTTTGTGGACAGCCTAGCGGGACGTCTGCTCGTCCTCACCGCGGCTGCAGTGCTGGTGGGGGAGGCTGCGGTCTTTATGCCGGCGCTGGCGAACTATCACGAGGCGTGGCTGCGCGAACGCATCAATCTCTCCCAGGTCGCGGCCCTGGCGCTGGAGGTTTCGCCCGACCTCGAGATCGCCGATCAGCTTGAATACGAATTGCTGACCAACGCCGAAGTGCAGCGCGTGGCGATGCAGCGCGAGGGCGAGCGCGTCTTGCTGCTTGAGGACCCAAGCGCGAGCCCCGAGGGGCCGTTCATCACCTATGACTACACCACGGGCTCGCCCGTGCAGCGCTTCGCTTGGGCAGTGGAGACGATGACGGCGCCGGAAGGACGGGTGCTGCGGGTCATGGCCAAGCCGCGCTTCGAGAGTGGCGAGTTCATCGAGATCATTCTGAACGAAGGGCCGCTGAAGCGGGCCATGTTCGCGTTCGCGCGGCGCTTCATTTTCTATTCGATGCTCATTCTCATGGCTGCCGGGGCGCTGGTTTACGGCGCGCTGACCCTGGCCTTCGTGCAGCCGATGCGCGAACTCACACGCTCGATTGAGCGGTTCCGCGACAAGCCCGAGGACGTCACGGTCACCTTCGCGCGCACCAGCCGCTCTGATGAAATCGGCCGCGCCTCGAACGCCGCAGCGGATATGGCCGAGCAGGTGCGCGCGGCGCTGCGCCAGAAAGACCGGCTGGCCGCGCTCGGCGCAGCGGTTGCGCGGATTGGACACGATCTGCGCAACATGTTGTCGACGGCGCAACTGGTGGCGGATCGGCTTGCGAAATCCGACGATCCCAACGTGCGTGCGCTGGCGCCGCGCCTGGAACGCACGATCGGGCGCGCCGCTGGGCTTGCCGCATCCACGCTCAAGTACGGCCGCGCCGATGAAGAGCAGCCGGTGCTGAAACCCGTCGACGTGGCGGAGGTGTCTGCGGAGGCGGCCGCCGACGCGCTCATCGGATTCGAAGATGTCACCTATCGCGCAACCATCGAAGCTGGGCTCGCTTGCGTCGCCGATGCCGAGCATCTGCACCGCGTGCTGGTGAACCTCATCCGCAACGGCGCGCAGGCGATGCAAGGGCACGCACGCTCGGACAATAATCGCAGCATCGTCATCCGCGCGGCGCGCTTCGGCGACCGCTGCGAAATCGACATCATCGATCATGGTCCGGGCGTGCGGGAAAACCTGCGCGAGAAACTGTTCGAGCCGTTCGTATCGGCCGCACCCGAAGCCGGCGGGACGGGTCTGGGCCTCGCCATTGCGCGCGAACTCACGCGCGCCATGGGTGGCGACCTCCAACTCACCCGCACGGGCGCCGAGGGCGCCACTTTCCAGATCATCCTGCCCGCCGCCTGAGGCGCGACGGCGTTCCACGGCGACCGGATTAGCCGCGACGAACCGTAGCAAAAGCGCGACCGGCGACCGTTGCGGTAATTATTGTAATACGATAATCAATTATCGACTTGATGTAATTAATCGTGAAGAGGCAGTAATGCGAATTGCAGTGGCCGTCGCCCTCTATCTGGCCGCCGGCGCCGCCTGGGCGCAGCCGCGGCTTTTCCCCCGCTACGACTTCTACATCTTCGAACGCGCCGACGGCGGGGAGACTACCTACGCCGTCAGTTCTGGCGAACGCGCCACGGCGGCGGCAGTCACTGGCTGCAGCGGTCGGATTCTCCACGACGCGCCTGCCGTCGTGGCGCAAATCGCCACCCGCGTTCTGCAGGATCGCGATGAGGACAGCGACGGTCTCTCCGTCGTCACCATCGCGCCGGGCGGCGGCATTCACCTGGGTTCATGCGCCGATCCGCGCGATGACGAAGAAGAGCCCGACCGCGACCCCGACGATCCCGAAGACAAGGCCGACGCGCCAGCGACGCCGCACGATTCCATCGTCTGGCTGCAGAGCATGAGCGGCGCCCAGACACGTCGCCTCATCAATGAAATAGACGCTCTCTCACGAGAAGACCGTGCGCAGATGCTGAGCGAGGCGGGCTTGGCGCGCTAGTGCGCGGCGGCGGGGATTTGCGCCACCACGCCTTCGCGCCTTGGGTCGGCGCCGCCGACCAAGCCTTGCGGCGTCACCAGGATCGCATGTAGGCCGCTTTCTTCGAGCGCGCTTTCCTGCACGCGCCAGCCGCGTTGCTGCATCATCGCCAGAATGCCCGGCGGCAAACGCTGCGCTTCGATGCGCGCCGGCACAGTGCGTGCAGTGACGTTGCCCATCGCGACTGCGTTCTGCGGCGTCTCGTGCCAATCGAGGATGGCGATGGTAGAGCGCGCCACGTAGCCGATGATCGCCGACGATCCGGGAGAGCCGATCACCAGCACCAGTTCGCCGTCGCGGTCTGTAATGATGGTGGGCGCCATGGACGAGCGCGGGCGCTTTCGCGGCGCGACGGCGTTTGCGACCGGCATGCCGTTCAGCGTCGGCTGCACCGAGAAGTCCGTCAGCTGATTGTTCAGGAAGAAGCCGCCCACCATCCGCTGGGCGCCGAACAGGCTCTCGACCGTCGAGGTCATCGACACCGCATTGCCCCAGCGGTCGACGATCGAAAGATGCGAGGTGCCGCTCGACTCGGTCATGTCGCGGCCCCAGCGTTCGAACAGCTCGCGTCCCGCAGGGACGCCCGGCGCGATCGCGGTGGCGGGCGCGTGCGCCAGATCGATGAGCTGCGCGCGTTCGTCGAGATAAGCGGGCGCGATCAGCTCGCGCGTGGGGACCGGCACGAACTGATCGTCGGCCATGTAGTGGTCGCGGTCGGCGAAGGCGAGGCGGCTCGCCCACAGGAACGCCGCCCAATCGTCGGGGTCGCTGGCGCCGACCGGATGCGGGCGGGCGCGCTCGTAAAGCCCAAGAATGGCGATGACGGCGTTGGCCGAGCTGGGCGGCCCCATGGTGCAGACGCGATAGACGCGGAAGGCGCCGCACACCGGCTCAAGCCGGCGCGGTTCGATGGTGCGGAGATCTTCCAGCGAAAGCGTGCCCGGATAGGGCGCGCGCTGCGCCGCCGCGACGATCGCTTCTGCGAGCGCGCCTTCGCTCAATGCGCGCGGGCCGCGCGCGGCGATGGCGCGCATGGTTGCCGCGTATTCGGGATTGCGCAGGATGTGCCCGACCGGCCAGGCATTGCCGGCTTCATCCAGGAAATAGGCGCGCGCCGCGGGATCGTTGCGGATTCGCTCGTTCGCCACCGCATACGCCATCAGCCGCGCCATCCGCGGCGAAATCGCGAAGCCCTCGTCCGCCAGGCGTTCGGCCGGTGCGAAGAGGCGCGCCCATGGCAGGCGGCCGTGGCGGTCGTGCGCCATTTTCAGCATGGCGATGAGCGATGGTCCGCCGATGGCGACGCCGCCGGTGCGCAGATCGATGAAGCTCGTGGCGTGGGTATCCGCGAGCATGGTGGGCGTCGCGCCCGCGGGCGCCTGTTCGCGTCCGTCAAACGCCTCGATACGTTCGCTCGCGCCGTCATAGTGCAGCATGAAGCCGCCGCCGCCGACGCCCGACGATTGCGGCTCAACGAGGCCCAGCACCATCTCTGCGGCGATGGCGGCGTCGGTGGCGTTGCCGCCTTCTCGTAAGATCTCCAGCGCCGCGTCGACGGCATGCGGGTTCGCCGCGACCACCATGGCCTCGCCACGACCGCCGTCGCTGCTGGACGCGGTGGCGCAGGCCGCCAGCATCAGGGCGGCGAAGGCCGTGGCGAAGCGCTTAAAGAAGCTCAGCTTGTCAGTCATGCCCGCTTTTCCTACACGGCTTCACCCGTGAACGCACAAGGCTGCACAACGGGTGAAAGATTAGGACGTGAAATGGCCAAGCCCGGTCCCCGGAATGCGCTGACCGATGTTGCTGGTCTCAGCGTCGGCTGCGCCGAGCATGCCGCAGCGCTCACCGGCGTCACCGTAATTGTGCCGGAACGCCGCGCGGTGTGTGCGGTTGACGTGCGCGGGGGCGGACCGGGAACGCGTGAGACCGACGCGCTGGCGCCCGAAACGCTTGTCGACGCGGTCGACGCACTCGTGCTGTCGGGCGGCTCCGTCTACGGCCTCGCCGCCGCGGACGGCGTCGCCGCTCTCATGGGCGCTGAAGGTCGCGGTTTCGGACTGGTTGATATGCCGGGCGTGCCGCGGTCGCCAGTGATCCCGGCGGCGATCCTCTATGATCTCGCCAACGGCGGAGACAAGAGTTGGGGCGATGCGCCGCCCTATCACGCGCTGGGCCGCGCCGCTTACGCTGCGCGCGGCGCCGAGGTGCCGCTGGGCAATGCGGGCGCAGGCATTGGCGCGCGCGCCGGCGCGCTCAAAGGCGGGCAGGGCAGCGCCAGCATCGTCACCGCCGACGGCTTCACCGTCGCCGCGCTCGCCTGCGTCAACGCCTGGGGCTCGGTGACCATGCCGAACCAGCGCGCTTTCTGGGCGCACGCGTTCGAGATCGACGGCGAGTTCGGCGCCGTCGCACCGAGCGGCGCAGGCTTCGACCCTGAAGACTGGGGCGGCGCCAAGTTCAATCCGCAGCCCCGCGCCAATACCAATCTCGCGGTCGTCGCGCTCGACGCCGATCTTGCGCCGGCGGAAGCCAAGCGCGTCGCGCAAATGGCGAGCGCCGGTCTCGCCCGCGCCGTCCGTCCCGTGTTCGCGCCGTTCGACGGCGACGTCGTCTTCGCGCTCGCAACCGCCGCCAAGCCGACGCCCGAGCCGCGCCAACTCGCCATCGCGCGCTTCGGCGCACTGGCCGCCGACTGCCTCGCCCGCGCCGTCGCCCGCGGCGTCTACGCGGCCCAGAGCATCGGTGGGATGCCCGCGTGGCGCGACGGCTGAGGCGCTTTTTGGGGGCAGACTGGCCCGATGCGCCGTGTCGCGGTCCGGAAACGCCGGTTCGCCTTGCCAGCGCCGCCAACGGCGGCTATGCACCCGCCCTTCGCGCCCGTAGCTCAGCTGGATAGAGCACCAGACTACGAATCTGGGGGTCAGGAGTTCGAATCTCTTCGGGCGCGCCATTTTTTCAATGACTTAGCGCGCGGCCGGGTCTCGTTAGGTCGAGCTGGCAACCAACTGGCAACCAATTGATTGAGCGTGCGCGTGAGCCAGTTCCACTGGGCCCGTGCGGGGTTACGGCAAGCAGGAGTTGCGGATTTGCGCCCAGGCGTGAGCCTTGGTGCTACGCATGGGACGCGACGGCGGGGCTGGGTCCAACGACTTGTTGGGACGAGTCTTCATTGCGATGTTGAAGGCGCTCGCGGCTCGGGGGCTGGATGGACAAGGCCGAAAAACTTCGTCTGAGCGAAACGGACATCTGCGATCTGTTCATTACGCCCGCGATTAAAGGCGCGGCGTGGGATCAATTTCTTCAAGTCCGTCGAGAAGTGACGCTGGCGCCTGGCCCCGTCGTTGTTCGCGGCCAACTGGCCTCGCGAAACAAGAAGCTGAGGAAGTTCGCCGACTACGTCCTCTACTGGAAGCCTGGAATTCCCCTCGCCGTTGTTGAAGCTAAGGACAACAATCACGGAGTTTCGGATGGCATGCAGCAAGCCCTTGGCTACGCCGGCATCCTCGATGTTCCTAGCGCGTTCAGCTCAAATGGGGATGCGTTCGCTTCTCATGACAAGACCGCGTTAGCGGGCGCCCTGATCGAGCATGAGTTTGGGCTTGAAGCATTTCCGCACCCGGATGAGCTGTGGCGCCGCTACAAGGCATTCAGAAACATTCGCGATGCTGAGGAGCCGCTAGTTACTCAGGCTTATCATGTCGACGACAACGGCAAGGAGCCGCGATACTATCAAGTTGAAGCCATCAACCGCGTCATTGAGACCATCGCGCGCGGCGAGCGGCGAGCGCTCCTTGTCATGGCCACCGGCACCGGCAAGACGTACACTACGTTCCAAATCATATGGCGCTTGTGGAAATCGGGACAGGCAAAGCGCATTCTCTTCCTTGCCGACCGCAACATCCTCGTCGACCAGACCCAGGTGAATGACTTCAAGCCGTTTGGCCCGGTCATGACGAAGATCGCTGATCGCAAGATCGATCCCGCATATGAAATCCAACTGGGACTGTACCAAGCACTCACCGGTCCCAATGAGTCGGACAAGACGTTCAAGTCAGTGTCACCCGATTTCTTCGATTTGATCATCATCGATGAATGCCACCGGGGCAGTGCGGCGGAAGACGCGGCGTGGCGCGAAATCCTCGACTACTTCGGCAACGCCATCCAATTGGGCATGACGGCGACGCCAAAGGAAACCAAGTACGAGTCCAACATTACGTACTTTGGCGATCCCGTTTATACCTACAGCCTAAAGCAGGGCATCGAGGATGGGTTCCTTGCGCCTTACAAGGTCATCCGGATCGACATCGATCGCGACATTGAGGGATGGACGCCGCCGCCAGGCATGGTCGACGATCTCGGCAACGAGATAGAGGAGCGCGAGTACAACCAACGCGACATGGATCGCGTTCTCGTTCTGAACAAACGCACAACGCTGGTGGCCGAGCGCGTGATGCAGTTCTTGCGAGCCACCGACCCCATGTCGAAGACCATCATTTTTTGCGAGGACATCGATCACGCGGAGCGCATGCGCAAAGCCATTGTGAACGCAGCCGGCGACCTGGCGCGCAACAATTCAAAGTATGTGATGCGCATCACGGGTGACAGCGCCGAAGGCAAGGCGGAGCTCGACAGGTTTATTGACCCCGAAGAGCCTTACCCTGTCATCGCTACGACCTCCCAGCTTCTCAGCACTGGTGTGGACGCCAAGACAACAAAATTGATCGTCCTGGATCGCACGATCAATTCAATGACGATGTTCAAGCAGATTATTGGCCGCGGCACGCGGATCGATGAAGATAATAACAAGCTGTTCTTCACGATCATGGATTTCAAAAAGGCCACCGAGCTCTTCAGCGATCCTGACTTCGACGGCGATCCCGTCGTCATCTACGAACCCGGGGCATACGATCCAATTGTGCCACCTGATCCTGGGGACCGCGGGGTCGAAGAAGAGGGTGATGATTACGAGGGTCTCGGCGTGACCAAGATCCGCGTCAGCGGCGTGGACGCCCGCATCGTCGCTGAACGAATTACCTTTCTCGGTCCAGATGGGAAGCTGGTGACCGAGTCCTACAAGGAATACGCGCGCAAGCAGATCGTGTCCGAGTACCGATCGCTCAACGATTTTGTGCGCAAGTGGAACGAGAGCGCGCGCAAGCAGGCTATCATCGATGAACTGGAAGACCGGGGCATCATCCTCGCCAATCTGCAAGAGCAGGTTGGCCGGGACATCGGCGACTTCGACCTGTTGTGCCACATCGCCTATGACCGGCCGCCGCTGACGAGGCGCGAGCGAGCCGAGAAAGTCAAGAAACGGAACTACTTCGCAAAGTACGGTGAGCAGGCCCGCGCCGTACTTGAAGCTCTCCTCGACAAATACGCGGACGAGGGTGTGTCCAGGATTGAGCAAGCCAAGGTTTTGCAGCTGCGGCCGTTCAGCGACATCGGCACGCCGATGGAAATTATCAATGGCGTGTTCGGCGGCAAAGCAGCCTATGAACGCGCGATCGAAGAACTCGAAGCGCAGATTTACGAACAGGCCGGCGGCGAATGACGAATATCACCGGAGTGATCAAGTCCATCCAGGACATTATGCGCAAGGACGTCGGTGTCGATGGTGACGCTCAGCGCATTAGTCAGCTCGTCTGGCTGTTCTTTCTTAAGATTCTCGATGACCGCGAAGCAGAGCTCGAGTTGATCGACGATAGCTTCACGTCTCCCATTCCAGAGCATCTGCGCTGGCGCAATTGGGCGGCGAATGCCGAGGGTCTCACTGGTGAGGCGTTGCTCGATTTCGTCAATTTGCAGCTGTTTCCCAAGCTCAAGAGCGACCTGCCAACCCAGAATGAGGTGGGCAAGCGCGCGCAAGTCGTGCGCCGTGTCTTTGAAGATGCCATCAACTTCATGAAGTCTGGGACGCTGCTGCGTCAGGTGATCAACAAGATCAACGAGATTGACTTCAACAACAGCGAAGATCGGCACACCTTCGGCGCGATGTACGAGCAGATTCTCAGGGATTTGCAAAGTGCTGGCAACGCCGGCGAGTTCTACACGCCGCGCGCCGTAACAAAGCTCATCGTGGATCGTTTGGCGCCGCAGCTTGACGAGATCGTGTTTGACCCAGCCTGCGGGACGGGCGGATTCTTAACCTGCACGATCGACTACAAGCAGCAGTTCGTCAAAACGCCGGAGGATCGAGAAACACTCGCGCGCAATCTTCGCGGCGTCGAGAAGAAGTCCCTGCCGTTCAATCTCTGCGTCACCAACATGATCCTGCATGGGATCGACACGCCCACCGGCATTCAACACGACAACACGCTCACGCGCCCTTACAAAGACTACGGTGATCGCGACCGCGTCCACGTCATTGCCACCAACCCGCCGTTTGGCGGCATGGAAGAAGACGGCATCGAGAACAACTTTCCGGCCCACTTGCGGACACGCGAAACTGCCGACCTCTTCATGGCCCTGATCATCAAGCTCTTGCGCGTCAACGGGCGTGCAGGCGTCGTGCTACCAGATGGTTTCCTCTTCGGCGAAGGCGTCAAGGCAACGATCAAGAAGGACCTGATCGAGACGTGCAATCTGCACACCCTGGTCCGTTTGCCCAACGGCGTGTTCAGCCCGTACACGGGCATCAAGACGAACATTCTCTTCTTCACCAAGGGCCAGCCGACTAAGGACATTTGGTTCTACGAGCAGCAATATCCTCCTGGCGTCACCAGCTACAACAAGACCAAACCAATGCGGTTTGAGGAATTTGAGGGGCTGCGTGCGTGGTGGGGTGAGGAGGCCAACAACTTCCGATCGCGGCAAGAAAACCAGCATGCATGGAAGGTGAGTGCGGCGGACATCGCGGCGACTGGCTACAGCTTGGACCGCAAGAACCCGCATGAGGCGGAAGCCGAGATTCACGACCCCGGTCTGCTGCTTGCGGCGTATGCGGAGAGCCAGAACCGCGTGCAGAGCATTCGCGACCAGTTGAAGGCGATCCTCTCGGAAGCATTGGGGCGCGGGCAATGAGCGAGGTCGCTCGGCTTCTTGTCGACTATCTCGATGTCTGGACTGGCGCTGTCGAGCGGAAGAACGGCGCCGGACGCGGCAACGGGGGGAAACTCTCGCTCTACGGGATCGAGAAACTTCGGGCTCTCATCCGTCATTTGGCAGTGCGCGGGAGACTCGTCCCTCAGCATCAGACAGATGAGCCGGCATCGGCTCTCTTGGAACGGATCAACCGAGCGCGCGCGGACTTTATCGGGGGGAGGGTAGGGGAGACATTGGCCAACGACGCGGATTCCCACCAGCCGCTGCCGCCCGCTTGGATTCGTGTTCGGCTGGATAACCTCGCCCTTCCGCAGGCTGGGTTCGCCTTCAGTTCGCGGTACTTCAATGATCGGGGCGCTGGGCTCCCGCTGGTTAGAATTCGTGATGTAGGCCAGCCGTTCAGCGGGACATTTTATTCTGGCGATTTCCGCGACGAGTTCGTCGTGGAGCGCGGTGACTACTTGATCAGCATGGATGGGGAATTCCGTGTCGCACCCTGGCAGGGCGAAAGGGCCTTGCTCAATCAGCGAGTTACGCGCCTGCAGTTTTATAGCCACGAGACCGTGCAGTCTTTTGTGGAGATTGCACTGCAGGAGGCGTTGAAGCGCCTTCAGGGTACCAAGGCTTATACAACAGTAGACCATTTATCCGGCAAGCAAATCGCCGCCTCAACAATCCCGTTTCCGCCGTTGGCGGAGCAACAGCGTATCATGGCGAAGGTCGATGAGCTGATGGCGCTCTGCGACGCGCTGGAGACAGGCACGTTGGACGCTATGGTGGCGCACGAGAAACTCGTGCGCGAGTTACTTGCGACGCTCGTTAGCAGCCAGGACGCCAAGGGTCTCGCTGCCAACTGGTCCCGCGTCGAGACCCATTTCGACGCGCTATTCACGACCGCGGAGAGTCTCGATGCGTTGAAGGGGGCAATCCTCGATTTGGCTGTCTCTGGAAGCTTGCTACGCAGCGCTCCTAGCGACTTCTCTACGGATGACCTCGTCCAACGACTGCGACGCAAGAATCCGCGCGCAAGCAGAAAGCTCAACGTCCTCGATAACCAGTCCAATCACCCTGTTACCTTGCCCCGCATTCCCGACCATTGGCGGTGGGTGCTAATGAACGATGTCGTACTTCGCTCAGACGCCGGATGGAGTCCTCAATGCGAAGCGTATCCACGGGAAGGTGATTCCTGGGGCGTCCTAAAAGTTAGCGCGGTAAGCTGGGGTACATTTCTGCCCGAAGAGAACAAGCAGTTACCGCGGTCATTGGAGCCTAGGCCAGAAATTGAAGTTCAGCCCGGTGATGTTCTCCTTTCGCGGGCAAACACCGCCAATCTCGTGGCGCGATCAGTTGTCGTTCCAACCGATGCCCCGGCGCGACTGATGATGAGCGACAAAATTGTCCGGGTGGTCGTTCATCCCGAAATCAACGCAGAGTTCGTTCATCTCTGCAATCTCGCGTCCTGGTCGCGCAACTACTATTCGCGAGTAGCCGGCGGCACGAGCAGCTCGATGAAGAATGTGTCACGAGGGCAGATTCTAGCTCTCCCAATTCCGTTGCCGTCCCCGTCCGAGCAAGAGGAAATCGTCTCCGCATACCGATCTGCGGCTCAACTGGTGGATGCGCTTTACGATGCGGTGGCGCTGGCGGGCCAGCATTCAATCCGTGTTGCAGATGTGCTTGTTTCGGGGTGAACAGCGATGCGCCTTCGAACGGTCTCAGTAAGCCATTACAAGAATCTACACGACTTTTCGCTGACCTTCACGGGCAACGAATTCATTGACATCCTTGTCGGCAAGAATGGCTCTGGGAAGTCTAACTTCCTCGAAGCGTTGATCGAGATCTTCGACCATATCTACGGACTCCAGAACGGAGGCGCCGATCCGAACTTTGAGTATGAGATCGTATGGGAGATTGCTGACAACGAGACGCGCATTGCCTGGCTGAATGGTGGGCTCTGGATCAACGGCGTGCCGCGCCAGAAGATCGGAAGGACACCGCTTCCTGCCAACATCATCGTGTATTACTCCGGACAGAACGAGACGGTCGGAGATCTGGTTCGTCGGTACCGCGACTCCTATCGACGCTCTGTTCGCAGCGCGAATGTGGCCGATATTCCACGTTTCATCGGCATTGGACCGGACTATAAAGCAATACTCCTCGCATTGATGCTCATGCAGCCGGAGGGGGTGCGTGCTCGTCACTATCTCTGCGCCAAACTGGGGATCGAGCATGTCGGGGCGACGGCGCTCTTAACTTTGCGCCGGCCCAGTATCGCCGCGAAGAAGCGTACCTATGACCCATTCGACGAAGAGCAACTCTTTTGGGGCGTAAAGGGGATCGCGCGAGCGTTTCTCGACCAGTTGCTCGGCTGCATCACCGGTAGCTTCACGTCAGGCTCGCTCTATGATCGAGGAAGTGACACCTACGAACTCAATATCGACGTTGCTCGATTCCGAGCGGCGTTCGCGGACGTCTCGCCCGACGTAGTCTTCTGCTACTTCAACGCGCTACACGCGCTTGGCATGATCGTGGATATGGCGATCCCAGTTCGCCTGGCCGCAAACACAGAGGTCTCCTCTCGCGCGTTCAGTGATGGGCAATTCCAGTCGATCTACCTGTTCGCGATCTCGGAGCTGTTTAAGAACCGCGAGTGCTTGACGCTTCTCGACGAGCCAGATGCGTTTCTGCATCCAGAATGGCAGTACGAATTCCTGGGGCAAGTGCTCGCCATTTCCGAGCAGGCTGCGCGAACGAACCACATCCTGATGAGCAGCCACAGCGCATCCACGATCGCGGGCAATGTCGACGCGCGTTTGCGCATATTCGAGGTTGCCGATGGAGTGGTCACATCGTCGGAGCGCGACAAGGGCGCGTTGATAGCAACCCTTTCGGCGGGCCTGATCAACTTTTCGGAACAGGAAGCGCGCCTGAATATTCAGCACGTGCTAAAGAACACTAGAGGTCCCATCGTTTTCACGGAGGGGATTTCAGACGAGGTCATTCTCGAAACGGCGTGGAAGAAGTTGTATCCAGGCCGCGAGAAACCGTTCGAGATTCAGGGTACATTTGGGTGCAATTTCCTGGGTGCTCTTTTGAGGGAGGATTCGATTTACGCCGCTAATCCCGGGCGTCTCTTTTTCGGTGTGTTTGATTTTGACGAGGCCTACAACAACTGGAACTCTAAGCACACGGTTGTCGTACAGGCGGATTTGGCGCGCGGCCTTGTGCGCAAGAAAGCGAGTTGGCCTGGGTATTTCATACTGCTGCCCGTGCCTCATATGATCTCAATAAGAAATCAGGTCGTAGACGCTGTAACGGGTGCCCATTTCGGGGGAGCTTCGCTGCTGCCGATGGAACTCCTCTTTCACGACGTGCCGAACTTGGGTCATCATTTCGCAGATGACCATTCTCGACCAGGGAAATGCCGGCGATTTCAGGGATCGAAGGTGCAGTTCGCTTCGGCGGTGGTGCCGCACCTGGGGGCTGAGCACTTTGAGTGCTTCCGCCCGATTTTTGAGTTCATTGAAACTGAGATCGCGGCGCAGGCAATTGCCGAAGGCGTTCTAAGCTCAATGGCCGACGCTTAGGCCTGGCAGCACGGCGGGAGCCGGAAGGGTCTTTCTGACAAACACCGCTTGCGCCTTCACGCAGTAGTCAGTCGCAAGAAATCCGCTCGGACGGTGATTGCCGCTGTCGCCATATCCGCCAAATGAGCCCCACGCGCTGTTGCCAGTTGAGTTCTGATTGAAGTTGACGTTGCCATAGTCCAATTGGCTGCCGGCGAGGGCCTGTTCGCGGTCGTCGGAGGTAATCACCGCAGCTGCAAGCCGCATGGGTGATCTGTTCGCAAGAGTGATTGAAGATGAGAAATCTTTGGTGCGAAAGACGCGGAGCAAGGGGCCCATGGACTCGCAGGTCAAATGGAAGTTGGTCTCGGCGTCCAAGAGAATGCCCGGGGTGAGAAGGTTCTTTGATGTCTCGGAAGACTCCGACTCCATAAGCGCTTGGCCGCCATTCTTGATCAACGTGCGTTGGAATTTGAGCACGTCAGTGGCTGCTCTTGGGTCAGTCAGGCAGCCATAGAATGCTTCGTTCGAGTGTGGATCAACACGAAGCTGCCGCGCTACAGCGACGACGTAGTCGAGAAAATCGCTGTGTGCCGCGCTTTCCGTCAAGAGCAGCCGACGCGCGGTTGTGCATCGTTGACCCGCGGTGATGAACGCGCTTTGAAGCACAATATTTGCGGCCGCGGCGAAGTCGTTGCGATTAATAGTGCCCACAATGATCGAACAATCGCCGCCCATTTCAAGCACTGCCAGCTTGCCGGATGCCAAGCATGATTGTGCGATCTTCTTCCCGGCGATAGTGCCGCCCGTGAAATACACAGCGTCGATTCCTGGTGCCTGAGTCAGGCGAGCGCCGACCGCTCCATCGCCCTGTAAAAGGTTCAAAGCGCCCGTAGGGAGGCCTGCTTCCTCCCAATATTTTGTATAAAGTTCCGCGCAAGCTGGGGTCAGTTCGGAGGGTTTCCAAATCACAGTGTTTCCGGCGAGCAACGCTGGGATAATATGCCCATTGGCCATGTGAACAGGAAAATTGAATGGTGAGACAACCGCGACGACTCCCATTGGAGCGAATTTCGTAATTACCTCAGCGTCGTCACCTTGCTTGAACTGTATGTTTCCGGCGCGAGCTCGAAATGCTGACACAGACGGCTCGACCTTACCGGCGAGCGCTTTCACTTCAGTTTGCGCTTCCCACAAAGGTTTTCCGCTCTCCCGTGAAATCAGTTCAGCCATTGCGCTTGTTTGCGAGATCTGCCCAAAGGCGCTCACCAGTTTGACGCGCTCTTCCAAAGACTTTGCTGCCCAGAGCATCTGAGCGCGCTGGGCGACATGCGACGCCTCGTCGACTTGGGACGACGATGCGGTCGAAGTGATGAAGAAGGGTTCGTTGGTGCGTGGATCGCTGGATTGTAGAGTTCCAGCGTTTCCTGAGCGCCAAGCGCCACCGATGAAAACACCTCGACCTTTTTGGATTTTGCTCATTGTCGACCTCCCACCGGACCCGGGACGGTCCGTTCAGCGACAGCCGTGGGCTTCTTGGCGAGTATCTTGTGTGCCAACGGGGATTGAAATTCTTGCGTAAGCCCGATGATGACGGCGATGGCTAGAAAGCAGAATGCAGATAGCGTGATTACTACGCTGACGCGAATGTCAGCGTTAGTCTTCTTATTGTTGTGAGCCATCCCATAGATTTGTTGGGTGTTGTACCAGACGATGTCCTTTTCGTCGAGATCGGCCACGATCGCGCGATACTGCGCCAAAGTCATAGATGTAATGTGTACGTTCGATCGAGGGCTGGGCCGCTCCGCGGTCTTGCTGTCCATCGTTGGAATACAAATATAGAGCAACCAACAAAGGCTGAGCACGAGTAGCAAGAGCCCAAGATACAGTGGGACCTTGGCCCATGGAGTGGAAAATGCCGGCTGCGGCATCAAGAAGGAGACGGCGGCGACGGCAGCGCCGTTGATCGCCAGCATGATCTGAAGCTTGTTGGTGAACCAGTTATAGAGTGAGTATTGCCGATCGACGACGTCATACGTTAACGCGAGCTGCGCCGTTCGACGCTCACTCTCTCTCTCACCCGTCATGGTCTTTCGTGGCACGTGCAGCTCACTCCCGGCAGAGGCTGAAGACGCTATCGTCCGCGCCATGAACCTTCACGGCCTTGCGATGGATAGCTAGTGCTCCCATTAGCCCGCTTGGGCCGTAGAATGCGCGCAACTCCTTTCGCCCGCTCATTGCACCGATGCTGCCGTCTCGTGCAGTGAATTCAACGGCGCCGCGGGAAGCCAATCGCTCCTGAATTATCCAGTAGTGCCCGTTCGGGAAATCTGCCTCGATTTTCGCGCGCAATTGCGCAAGTTGTGGCCTTGAACTGAGAGCGAGGTCGTGCACCGCGCGAGAGCCCCAGTTGCGATCAGTGTCCATGCCGGCATATTTCAAGACGTACTGTCGTTCCGCGCTGGGAGCGCTGAACAGATCCGCAACCGACCTCCGTTCGCCGCTTGGTAGCAATACTCCCTCCGGGAAAAGGATAGCCGTGTAGGGAAACAATGCTCTTGCCTCCTCATCAAAATGATGACGCGTTTCCGTGTCAAAGGGGAGAGCATAGAAGATCTTTTGGTCGAATATCGACACTGGCGGGAGATCGAAGTCGAGTTTCCCCGCGATGAATTGCCGGAGTCGAGTTTCAAATAAGTTTTCCGAGGCGAGGCCGAAATAGGAGTGGGAGCGAACAAAATTCACCTCCACGTAGCGAACGTCTCGTGACTCCCCCCAGTACTTCAAATCATGCTCCATTGTTCGCCTGATGAAGTAGCGCATGGTGAGCGGTAGCGAGGAGTTATCGAGAAGGTGGTGAATGATGGGAGGTCGCCCGAGAGCCAAGATGTCGTGGGCCGTGCGACGGCAGGCGTCATGCGCGACGCTCGTACCGGTCGCGATGTCATATAATTGCGTGTACTGCCCCCACATTGAACCGGGACATTGGATTTCGGAGAGCTTCATTCCGCCAAGAATGTCGGAGCGGTAGAACTTCGGTGTCAGTCTCTCCGTTGGCACCTCGTCCAGCAGGAGCAAGTTTCTCTTCCGAGTCTGTGTATCGGTATGCCCCTCAAGGTAGGTGGCCCACTTGTCGTTGCAACGGCGGGCGTCTCGGTAGAATTGCAGAACACCTCGGAAGAAGGTCTCGATCTGTCGATGGTGAACTGCGAGGGTGTTCCACGCGGCCCGAGTGAGCCTGAGGTCAGCGCCGATGAGTGCGGGGAAGTCAAAGGCGCAGCCCGTATAGCGAAGCGCCTGTTGCTCGACTCTCAAGTAGGGCGTTTCACTCAAGGCAATATGACCTTCAATCCAAACGAGAACACGCTATCGTTGTGCCGATTGTAGGAGGGGCAGCTATGGCCGACGCGATCTTGAAGCCTGGTCAATCGGACGAAATTGCTGAATCGCTCCGTCTCAATCGATATGCCGTCGTGTCAGTACCGGATGCGATTTCCACTCCGCTTCGCAAAATTCACTTGGCCGCCGAGAGCCTATTTGCAACCTCCGGTGAGGTAAAGTCCAGATTATCGGTGTCGCCGAGTGATGCATGCGTTTTTGGCTATCAACGTTTCACTGGGAGTTCACCGGAAGAGCAGGGACTCGATCGAAGCTACGAAACGTTCGATTGGACGACGGCGAAACGCGCGTCGTCTGAGTTTGTGCTTAGTTTGCCGCAACAGGCCTCGCTGCTAACGCCGGGGCTGATGGAAGCACTGCATGAATATGGCTCGACGCTGATAGCCCTTCAACGCGAGATACTATCGAGCCTCGTACCGGACCAGATGTTGGGGCCATTCCAATCCGATCCACTGTCCGTGCTGAGGCTCATTCGCTATTCGGAGCTATCAGCGCATTCACCCATTCCGGCACATACCGACTACGAGTGGTTCAGTGTCACGAATTCGACCCGCGAAGGACTGGAAGTACTTACGCCGGCGGGATGGCAAAGCGTCGATGCCGGCCCGAACTCATTCGTGATTCTCGCAGGAAATTGTCTTGAGATCTGGACTGAGGGAGAGTTCAAGAGTTGTCGACATCGAGTTCTGCAAACTGGCGGGAAGAAGCCAAGGCAATCGATCGTTCACTTTGCCAATTTGGATGCAAGCGCGGCGAGAGCCATTAGTGACGCAGCTTATCGCGCTATAATCGGTGCACCCGTCTTCGTGCCCATCAAGTGGGTGCAGAAGTTCTATGTGCGCAATGTGCCAGAACTGTATCGCCTCGCTACGGAAGGAAGGTTTCCGGAGCTCCTTCCGATCCCCGACCGCAATCCGATCACCGGTGAGGCTTAGCGGAAGAGTACAAGGAAAGACAGTACGCCCTGGCGCGCGCCTGCTCTCTGGTTGGCTCATCGCTGTGTCCAACGCGAACGTGCCTCTCAGCGAAGAGTCATTCGATAGTCAGCGCGGTGGCGGAAATTATGGCTCCAAACTGCGACTAGTTCGTCGACCCCGATCCGTCGACCAAAGAGATTGGTGGTGACTCCATCCAAGCCTAGTTCTGTCATGTCGCCACACAGCGCGCCGTCTGGGTCGACGCGAAAAGGGCTGGAAAATTGCCAATGGCATACGGAGCCGTAAATCCTGGTTTGGCGCGATGGAAATCCAGCCGCCGTCAGCCTCATTTGCATTTCCAACATCGGCCAATCGAAAGTCCCTGCGCTGTCTATGGGCTCTAGCGACACTAGGCGCAGCTCATTTGCTTCATCGATTGCGGTGCGCTCGCGTTCCTTAATTTTGCGCCTCTGTGAAGGGCTGCCTCGGGTTATCGGTGGCTGCAGGTCGTTGTAAAGATCGTGACCGCGGCCCCATCGCGAGAAGTGTTCATCCAATTCCGTGTAGCCAACCATCACCGGTTCGGCTCGTCGGACGCGCTCCGCCAATCTAAGAGCGCCCAGATAGACTCTACGAAACTTGGCCCGCGCGTCGTCCTCTTCAAACGAGACTTCTTGCACGTATGGATCGCCGCTGTAGACCGCGTAGCGGTACTCGTCTGCGCTCTGCCAGAACATCATCGGATACTGCGGCTCTTCGCTGTCATCTCGATCAAAAAAAATCTCGTGCTCACTTCGGAATTCGGATTCGATCAGCATATCTTTAATGGCACCGGCCGCATCGTGGTCGATGTAAAGGTGCCCGACAAACCGTTCCTCGATCTCTTGATCGGAATTGCGCAACAGAATGAAGGCTTCACTCGGTTCCATAGTCGCTCCGGATTTGTGCTCAACCGAAACGCGCTTGCAGCGCCGTATCTAGGTTGTTGGTCTCAACTATCTCTCGGAAGGAGTGAAACTGGGAGAGGCGGCGGGCAACGCGCGCGTTGAAGTCGGCGGCGATGCTAGCTGCATGCTCCGGCGCGAGTGCTCCCACGCGGAAAACGAGGACGTTGTCTGGCGTGGCGATCAAGCGAACATCGTCGCGCGCATAGTGCTCGAATAATTCGAGATACCCCTTGGCGGGATCAACACCCAGCCTGCGAAAGGCCGCAAGAAAATTCCCAGTTCTCGTCGCGGCGCTAATTGTGGAGATGAATTGAGTGCCTTCGGCTGTATGAGCCTCGAATGCCTTAATTCCTCTCGGACCCCGAGCGACCAGTTCAAGAGCGCCGGCCTTTTGAAGCGCCTGAAAGAGTGCGTAGTCGCGTTCTCGTCCTTGAAACTCAAGGCTTGGACTAACGCTCTTGATTGTGCCCTTGCCGCTATCGATCAGCTCGTCCCAGAGCGTCTGAACTGTCGTGACGTCGATTTTTGCGGAGCCGAGCATGTCCTCGCGGACTTCCGAGTTCTTTGGTGTGTACATCAACACGCCAAAGGCGGGCCCGCCATCGCGTCCAGCGCGGCCCGCTTCTTGGTAGTATTGCTCGATCGACTCGGGCAACAGAAAATGGATCACCCCGCGGATGTCGGGGATGTCGATCCCCATGCCAAAAGCGCCAGTCGCGCAAACCAAATCGATCGACCCGATCCGAAATCCTTCAATGACTTGATCGCGTTCGGTAAGCGGCAAATCTGCGTCAAAGGCCGCTGCGCGGTGGCCGTGAGAGCGAAGCAGCTCTGCCAGGGCCCGCGTTCCAAATTTCCTGTTCTGCTTTAGATGCGCATAAACAATGATCTTGTGACCGCGATGACAGTCGGCAAGCTCGGTGAGAGCAGGAACCTTATCTGCATTGTGGGCGAAGGTTTCGATGGAAAGTGACAGGTTGCTGCGAAGCATGTTCGCGCTTTTCACCACGCACGAATGATCCATACGAAAGTCGGTTAGCACCTCGTTTTGACTGTCAGCGTCCAGCGTAGCGCTTAGGCAGAGCACGGGCGGCCAAATGCCTCTTCCAAACGCTCGGTCTAGAAAACCGGGTATCGATTTGTAAGGCGGACGAAAGTCGTGTCCCCAAGTGGAAATGCAATGCGCCTCGTCGATGGCGACCAGCGCCACGCGCTCGCGATTACGTTGCAACACATATTCGAGAAACCCATCGGTCTCGGCGCGTTCCGGGGACGTGAGAATGAAGCCAGGTCCATTCGCGAAGTCGAACTGACGGAGGCGTTGCTGAGCCTGTTTCGGCTCAAGGCCGCCGAGTGAAAGCGCTTGGATGCCGCGCTGCGTGAGCTTGTCTGATTGTTCGCGCATCAATGCGATGAGCGGCGAAATAACAACGCCGATTTTGTCCTGCACAAGAGCTGGGACCTGGTACGAGAGCGATTTTCCGCCCCCCGTGGGCATGAGCATGAGCGTGGATCGCCCATCGACCAGTCGGTCAATCACCTCGCGTTGATGCGGACGGAAGCCTGGAAGATCTGGGAACCATTTCCCGAGCACTGCTTCCGGCGATAGTCGTGGCGTCGTCACGCTGGCACCTCAAAGCGGTCATGCGCGCGCATGATGCGCATGTGCTCAACATGCTGCGAACAGACAGAGCTCAGGAAGTGAGACACAAAGACGTAACGCACATGGGGGTCTAGTCCGCCACCCGCGGCCCTGACCTGAGCGTCCATCCAGCGGAATAGGCGCATCGCGTAAGTGGAGTACAAGCCGTACGGATACCAAAAATTGTGCTCCATGATGAAAGACCCGTTCGCCGCGGGCTCGCGATCGTTGATCATTAGAAATTCTGACGAGCCGCTTGAGAGGCCGTAGCTCTTCATTCCAGATAGAAAGTACAGTCCGTAAAGGTCGCTGCGCGCCCTCTGAGGAAAGATGCGCGCGTCAAGGTGGAAGAGGACAATGCTTTTAATGCCCATGCCAATAACGTTTGTCAGCGTCATGCCCTCATCTTCGTCCAACGGATCGAGAGCAAAGTCGGATGGTGCGTCATGTTGCGCGTAAACGCTCTCGGGCTGCCGTGTCGCCCATTCGTCTCGAAAGTCGAGAACATTGGAGAATACCTCGAGCAGATCTTTGCCGCGAGCTGCATGAAAATCACGCTGCCAAGCTTGCAGCTCTGGTCGCCGTTGGTTGAGTGTGCCCGCAATAACCGGCACTTCGCGTCTCAAATGCGCCTTGAAGCTGTTAGGATCGTCAGCGAATTCCTCCATAGCGCACGGATCAAAAAACTCGCGATATTTAGCGGCGGTATGTTCGTACTGTTGAATCGGGGCGACAAACGCAGCGCCGGGTGCTGGCCTAGAGTGCTTCGGCGGTGGCGATCCAAAATGAGCCGCGAGCTTTGCCGTCCCGTCGTTACTCGAATCTCTTTCGAGGAAAAGGCTCCAGTATTTCGGCAGCGCGGCCTCGATGTCGGCCCACACTTTTTCGATGTGGGCTTGCTCTCTGATCTTCTCGTACTCATTGGACTCGCGATTTGTCGAAAGGATCATCTGTTTCGCCCTCCCCGATAGCGATACTCAGGCGGCGTGCCAGGCTACGCCACGACGCTTTGGCTTTGTCCGTATCTGCGAACGCTCGCACCGCATCTCCTAGATCTCGTTCCGCCGTTGTCGTTATTAAGTGTACCGCGTGGCGCGCGCGTGAACAGGCGACGTATAGTCGACGGCGCCAATCAGCGTCGTCCGCCTTGGTGAAATCAACATCTGGGACGACGACCAAGCTGGCTTCTAACCCCTTGAAGCGCCGACTGGTGGTGGCCGTCACCCGTCCCGGCTGGGGATCGGGCGTAACTTTCGCGCCTGCGATAAGAAGATTTGCCAGCGGGCTATCGACAGTGAGCGTGTCGAGCGTAATCAGGGCCAAGTCGTCCGCTGCCACCTTCATATTAACCGCAGCTTCGAAGAGGCGCCGACTTAGTTCAAGCGCGTCGATCTCGTTTTCAACGACATGCAAGGTGGGGCGGGGACCATCGACGCCGATTGCCGGCGCAGAGGGCAAGCCCACCGCGCGCAATGCAGTGCGCGCGATCGGATCGGTGTTTCGACAATTTCGTGTGAGCGCCAGCCGGCAGGGGATATCGTCGAGCCAGTGGGTGTTGTGTCCCTGTATGAGCTGGTGCCTGTCGTAGAACACGTAGAACACGCCGTTGCGAAAAGCGTGCGCTAGACACTCAAGCCATTGTGTGTCGAAGTCCTGAGCTTCGTCGATAATCAGGTGGGAATAGGGGAGCGGGCGATCATCAACAAGATGTTCGAGGAGCTGCTGCTCTACATCATCGAGCGTGCCGCGCGGACCAATCAGTTCACGCGCTATTCCGTGAAAGGTGGCATAGCGGACGTTTGGGTGCGAGTGCCTCGCCTCGAGAAATGCCTGCAGCGCCGAATTGTAGCACAAGAAAAGAACTGGCTCCGAAGGTCGCGCCAAGCGCCGCGCCTTTTCAAGCGCGACCATCGTCTTTCCTGTGCCGGCGGCGCCATGCACCGCGGCCGTTCGTTGTTCATCGAGATATTGAATTATTCTAACTTGTTCGTGAGTTAGTTGGACCAGGCGAGCTTCGCGCTCGTCAATCGAACGCCGCAAGGAAGGCGCGAGAGAAAGCGAGGGTGCGAGCACCTCCATAACTTGGCGCGCATCGTCTGGCGCTACGCCCCCCCGCGCGGGAAACGCCGAGCGCCAGTAGGCGAAGGCACGTCCAATCGCTCTTTCAGGGGTGGCCAAGTCTTCTTCGTCGAAAATGATTTCCGACGGGCAGTTCATCGGCAGCTTCGTGCGATCGGCAACGCCTTCTGGAAACCAAACAGCGTGGCAAAACAACAGTGAGGCCGCACTGCCAACGCGCGCGCTGACCTCTTCACGGATTCTGTGGACAGTATTGCTCGCCTGTTGCTCGGGATAGATGGGGGAAACAACGCCGGTCTTGCGGTTTTCTTGACGCCATTCGCCTCGCTCGCACCAGACGCGGCCGCCCTTTACTTCGATGACCAAAAGGCCGCGGTTTGGGTCGAATAATACGAAATCGCCTTCGCCTTGCGGCGCCGTGCGCGCAGCGATGCCCCGATGTCGACCCGGGCCGAGCCAGCGAAAAGAGTGCAGGACTGTGATGTCGGAAGGTAGTGAGCGAAGCGCCTGGAAGACGACTTCTTCGCCGCGGCTACCGTGGAAGTCGCCGGGCGTTCGTGGAATCATCTTCGCCATGCTGCAAGGCCTCTCTGAGAGCCAAAAGGAGTTCAAGCGTAGCGTTCTCGGATGATCGCAAATCGGCCGAACGTTCGCAATTCGCGAATCGCCATGATTCGAGGCTGAGCGGGCGGTCCATCGTGCGCCGACGGCCCCGGAGGGCGTGCGGGGTCGCGGCAGCATGTGAGCGTGCGATTTCACCCGAAGAAAAAAGTTTCGCGCTAAGTGCGCGCGGAAAGAATCGACTGAGGCAAACGGTTTGGTCCACTCTCTGCCTAAGATTGGACCCCCACCCCTCCATGCTGGCGGATCAATCGGACGCGGCGACCGGTGTAAACGCAAAGTCCAACCAGACGAGTTGTGGGGTGCGCGTAGTCCCTACCTGCAAATTCTCGTCCGTTACGTCCGGTGCCTCCGTTCTTCCTTGATAGACAAGGCTGAAGGCACCGGACATTTAGCGGGCCAGTGTTGGATCGCCGGACGTTAGAAGACCTCGTCGAACTCTATCGCGGTCGGGTCGGGCTGCTCACCAGCATTGTCGCCGGTCACCGCATGGTCGCACTGCGCCCGTTCGCAATCCGCGCCCGTCTTAAGACGCGCGCCAAAGCGCAGCCAGTCGCGACGCTTGTCTGGCGTGCGCCCGCCCGGGCCCGATCGCGTGGTGATCTGCTGGTTGCTGAGCGAGCGGCCGAATGCCTTGGCGTTGATGGGATCATCACCCGTAGCGGTGCAGAACTCGCAATAGCTGGCGTAGAGGGCCTTATTCGTCACGCTGGCTTTTGGATCGAGAACGACGAATTCTGATAGCCACTCACCGAACGTGTTTGAACCACGCCGGAAATCCTCGAGTGACTCGCGTGCTGCCGTGGGCTCAGCCAGAGCGCCACGATTGAGATAATCGAGGGACCCGTTCACGAGCCAGGTCAAGATGCCCGCGCTCTCCCTTAGGATCAGCTTGGTTTCAAGCATGGGGTCCATTTCAGCGCGGCGTAACTGGATGCGCCAGCTTGCAAGCTTCGCGCGCCGCCATATCCCATGATCTTCACCGGGGACGTAGGGGAGCGCATTGCATTCGATGACGAGCTTCCAGCGGGGGATGTACTCAAAGAGTCCCTCGCGAAGCTGACGCGCAACCACGGGCGCGCCGCCCGTGACCGCTTTGACGAGTCCTTCGTTCAACGCTGAGCCGCGAGGTGGTTCTGAGGTGGATACCAGGCGGAAATCGCCAGCAAGTCTCGCCATTCCCGGCGACGCGCGATCGCCACCGCCTGCGCTGGCGTCCTTGGGTGCGAGAAACGTGCGTACGTCAGCAGTGATCGCGTAGTTTCCGAGCACACGTCGAATCGTGTTCACGGTCGTCGATTTGCCGTCGCCGCCGCGTCCTTGATGAACGAAGAACGCTTGTTCATCACCGTGGCCAAGAATGATGTAGCCGAACTGTCTTTGCAGATAGTCGCGCATCTCCTCATCCGGCTGCATCTTGATGAGATGCGCATCCCACAGCGGTGCAATCGCGTTGGGATCGTATTTTGTACGCGTAATGCGAGAGAGCATGTCGCTTGCACAGTGCGGGTCTAGTCGCACCACCCAGCCTTCCGTCTCATCCTTCACGAAACGCAGCGTGCCGTTGCGACAGTTCAGGAGCAACGGGTCGCGGTCGAACTCGTCCAAACCAGCGCGCAAATCGTCCTCAGCTACCTTGAGCAGGTTTTCGATCGAGCGACGGTTGCCGCTTCTTATCGCGAACCGGTGAAGCGCTGCGACCGCGCGCGGTGAGGCGCCGCGCTGTTCTAGCGCAGTCGCTTCGTCGTGAATCAGGCGCGCCATCTCTCGCGCGGCGAGGTGCGCTAGCCGTTGGCCTTGCTCCGCGGACCAGTGCGTCCCGGTGTACGCGTACCAACCGAGCTGAGGCACGAAACGGAAGTGATGCCCAAAGCGCGTTTTGAAGCGCGTGGCGTTTCCAGTGTCGTTGGCGGCCAACAAGCCGAGCTCGGCTGGGTCTAGCGCGCCGGGCACCACTTCGCCGCCAGCGGCGCGGACTTTCTCCATGTCAAGGATTGCTCCCGACGTGTGATCCTGTGTCATTGTTGCTTTCCATGCATCTTGCCCACCGCGACGCGCGTGCATCGGGCGGTACGGGGCAATCGATCTGAGATCGGTGGGTAAGGGCGGCCTAGTGCGCCGGCGTTGCTGTGTTGATGTGCCTGCGGGCGTCTAGCCACGCTTCCACGTCTTCGCGGCGGTAGGCTACACATCGTGCTGAGAGCTTTAGGTACGCAGGTCCGCCGCCAGAGCAGCGAAGGCGTTCGAGATAGTTCTTGCGCAAAAGACAGTAGGCGGCCACGTCCGCCGTCGTCATCAGATAGTCGGCCTTCATTTTGGTATTCCCAGGCGACTGGACGGCGTAGCCGTGCAGGTAGCCATGTAGCGAACCCACGCGGGGCGGGTTTTCGCATTGGAGGCGAGCGCGGTTTGCCGCTCGACTTGCTTTTCAGCAATTAGCGTCGTTCTCCGACGCTCTATTATTGTACCACGGCTTACTAAAGAAATCGCTACTCAGCTCTTCTACCCACGCGCCAAGCGCTCGCCGACCCGGTCCGCGAGTCGTCGCACTGGATCGTCCGTGAGGTGCGCGTACCGCTCCGTAGTCTGCGCTTGTCGGTGCCCCAATGCCTTACCGATTACCTGCAAAGACTCCCCGTGATCGGCTGCGAAGCTTGCAAAGCTGTGCCGCAAGTCGTGGATGCGAACGTCATCAAGGTTGGCTTCAACCCGAACCGTGCGCCACGTCTTGTGCAGGCCAACGGTATGGCCTTCGCCGCCCTTTAGGCTGGGAAACACAAAGGCCGACACCTGAGGAGCGCGAGCGAGTTCGGCCACCGCCGGGGCATTGAGAGTAATGGTTCGCTCGCCCGTCTTGGACCGTAAGCGAGGCAGGCGAATTTGCCGCCTTTCAAAGTCCACCTCATTCCAGCGCAATCCTAGAATTTCGGATTTGCGGGCCCCGGTGAAAATCAGCACGCGAAGGATTGAGGCGTGACTTTCCGGAATGACCCTGCGCTCCGCCAAATCGCTCAGGGTCGCCAGTAGATTGCGAGCCTCAGCCGTTGAAAGGAAACGCTCGCGTCTTGTGGGCTGCGCCTTCTTGACCCCGAGCGCCGGATTTTCAGGAATGAGCTGGCGCGCTTTCGCCCAGTTCAACATGGCTGAGAGTGTAGTAACGCATCCGGCCGCGACCAGGGCGCCACCGCGCACGATGGCTCGCCCACGCCGACCGGTCCTCTCATCGGCCGAAGTCCCGCCGGCCGCGATCTTGGCCTGCATGCGCTCCACGTCGCGTCTGGTGAGATCCAGCAGGCGCATCTTGCCGATTAGCGGAAGCACATGGCGGCGGAGCCGACTTTCGTCTGTGGACCAGGAGCTTTCGCGCTTATCCGGCTTCGAGGCGCGCCCCTCCACCAAATAGAGCTTCGCCAGCTCATCCACGAACATCGCCTTGCGGCGCGCTTCCTTTGCGAGTTGCGGGTCCTCGCCAGCGTTGACCTGGCTGGCGGCCGCGAGCGCCTTTGCGCGCGCTTCTTCGGTGGTGAGTTCGATGCCGTGGCGGCCGAGATCGAGCCACCGTTGGCGCGCGCCGACCCGGTATTTGTAAACGTAGCTTTTACTTCCCGAGGGCCGCACGCGCAGTGCGAAGCCCGGGATCAGTGTGTCCCAAATCAGCGTGCTTCCAGCCGTGGGAAGCGGCACGCGATCGACGAGGCTCTTGATGATTTTGGCGCGTCGCGAGCTTTGGTTCGCCATCGAGTCTCACGGTCCTTGTAAAGTTTCTCAGGGTCGCGTTGGCAACCAAATGGCAACCAACGCACCGGAAATCGTGGGAAACCGAGGGAAGCTGGGCCCGCCGCGATAACCCCGAAAACCCCCTCAATATCAGCACTTTGGTAAGCGGGAGTAAATCGAGGGAAGCTGAGGGAAAATGCCTGAAACTCTCCTACGAATCTGGGGGTCAGGAGTTCGAATCTCTTCGGGCGCGCCATCTCCTCTCGTTGCGCCGTCAGGCGCCTGGTTCTCCCAACTGCGCTGTGCGCCACCGCGGTATTCCCTTGCGCAGCACGGGGTTTGAGGCTGCAGCGGCCTTGGTAATGGCCTTTACGGGGTCATTTCCCGCGTTATCTTGCTCCGCAGCTTGGGATTGATTTTTTCGGGAGTTGCGGATGCGGACGGCGGCGATTTTTGCAGCGGCGGTGCTGATGATGAGCACGGCGGCGTTCGCGCAGGTTGAGGTGACGCCGGCCCAGGCGCCGCCCGAGGCGACCGAGGCGACACCCGCGGCAACCGAGACGCCGGCCACCGGAGAGGCGCCGGCCGACGGGACCTTCGTCCAGCAGACGCAGACCACAGATGATCCGGTTATCTGCCGCACCACCGCATCCACCGGCACGCGCCTCAGCCGCCGCACCACCCGCGTCTGCCGCACCCGCTCCGAGTGGGAGAGCATGCAGGAGCGCAATTCCGCAAGCATGCGTGAAGCCGGTCGCACCGCCTACACGCGCGACTAGATTTTTCTGCACGCGCAGAGGAGGCAGGGCGCAGGCGGATTGCCGCTTGCGCCCTTTGCTTGTCCGGCGCATGAGCGCGACATGATCTACCACGACGCCGGGCTTTCGTTTCTGCACTTCGTATTCGCCTTCATTTTGGTGGGGGCGATCGCGGCCGAGGCTTGGGTGCTGCGCCTGCCGGTCGACGGGAAAGTGGCGCGGCTGCTGCTGCGCATCGACTTGTTCTACGCGATTGCCGCGGTCGGCGTGATCTTGGCTGGCGTGGGGCGCGTCTTCTTCGGCATCAAGGGCGCGGATTATTATGCGGACCAGCCCTTCTTCTGGGCAAAGATGGCCATCTTCGCGATCGTTGGCCTCGTCTCCATCGCACCGACCCGCGCCTACTTCAGGTGGAATGAGTCTGCGCGCACGGACGCAGCCTTCGTCGTGTCTGAGGTTGAAGCCAAGCGCGTCCGACGCTTCGTCATGATTGAAGTGCACCTGCTCGTGTTGGTGCCGCTGTTTGCCGCCTTGATGGCGCGTGGCGTGGGCGGGTGAACCAAACGCGCGCTGGCGCGTATCCAGCGCATGGAACTGTTTATCGCCTTTGGCGCGACCGCGCTGGCTTTCCTCCTGCTTGACTTCGCATGGCTGGGCGCGATGGCCAACCGGCTTTATCGCCCGCGCCTGCGTGCGGTGATGGGAGACAAGGTCGTCTGGCCGCCGGCCGTCGCCTTCTATTTGATCTACATCGCCGGCATGAGCGTAATCGCCGTGGCGCCAGCGATCGCGGCCGCTGACGCCACCCGAGCGTTGATCACCGGCGCGATGCTGGGTTTCATGGCGTACGCCACGTACAACCTCACCAACTGGTCGACGTTGAAAGCTTGGTCGGCTGCGGTGGCGATCGCCGACATGAGTTGGGGGACAGCCGCCACAGCGCTTGCCAGTTACGCCGGCGCGTGGGCCGCGCTCTCGTTCGCGTAAGCGCGATGTGTGTCGCGCGCGCACCGCGCGCATTTCTTTGCGCGGCCCCACTTTCGCCCGAAGCCGAGATCAATTATCCCGCCCATCCCGCGTGGGACTTCGCCCGCGCGCAACAGAGTGAGACCGGAATGCAACGAGACCCGCGACCAACAGGGAGATGCGCGCAAGCGCACCCATTAGCCGGCGCCTAAGCGCCCGGTCGCGCATCTCGTTGCCGATCGGACGCCTTCGCGCCTCGATCGGAGAAACCGGAAATGCCTGCCATTGTAGAACTGGCGCCGCGCGCAGCGCGCGCGGTTCCGCACGCGCCCAATGCGGCGCTGGTCGAAGACGCGGGTGCGCTCGCGACGGCGATCGGCCGCGTCTGGCCGCGCCCGCACACGGCGTACTTCGCCTTCGAACCCGCGCGTCGCAAGCTCGCGGGGATCGTGGCGCATCGCGCTTACGGCGATCTCGGCGCGCTGGCCGAGCCGCTGGAAACCTGGTCGTTGAAGCGTATCGTGGCGGCCTATCTGCCGGATGCGCCCGATGGCTTGGTGGAAGCACTGCGCCGTTTCGACGGCAAGCTGAGCTGGGAGGATTTCCGCATCCTCACGGGTCTGCTCGCCGATGTGGAAGGGGTGAAGGTGCTGCGTCACGCGCAACGCATCGACGTTGCTTTGCTGCATGCGCTGCATCGCCTGCCACCCGAACTCCGCCGTACGCGCATCGTCGCGCACGTGCCGACCGCGTTCGTCGCCGATCTGGTGGCGCGCGGCGTGCAGCGTGCGTGCGGCAACAACGAGCGGCCGCGCCGCCAATTGGCGGAGCGGCTCGAGCGTTCGCGTTCGGCACAAGGGCTCTTCCGCATGCTCATCGAAGCCATCGGCCTCGAACAGCTGGCGCCGCCGCCGATCCCCGGCGCGGACTGGCTGGCGCCGCTGGCGACGGTGGCGCAGATCGAAAGCGCCGCGCTTCGCTTCGAGAACTGCCTCAAGGGCCGCATTCCGCTGCTGCTGCGCGGCAAGGCTGCCTACTACGAGGCGCTCGGCGCGCCCGCGGTCATCGAGATCGTGCGCGACGTGCAGGGGCTCTGGGTCGTCGGCGAAATCCGCGGCCACGCCAACGTCAACATCACCCAGGGCCTCTGGGACCGCATCCGCGCGCACCTTGTGCTGCACGGCGCGCGTGTCCAGGGCGCCCGTCCCGACGGTCTCGCCATTGCGTTGGCGCAGGCAGCCGGGTGGTGAGAGGTCAGGCGCTTGCCTTTGGACCGCCAGCTTCGCAAGGTGCTGGCGGTCCATTGGGAGCGTGCGTATGGGCGAACGGGCGTTGCAACTCGAAGAGTGGGATCGCATGCCGACGCTTGGCGACATCGCGCGCCATCACGGGCAAGCGCGCCCCGACAAGATCGCGCTGAAATTCGAAAGCCGCGCGACAACGTTTGCGCAGTTCGACCGCCACACCAATCAAGCCGCACAAGCGCTGCACGCCGAGGGCATCGGCTATGGCGACGTCATCGGTTATCTCGGCAAGAATTCCGATCACTATTTCGAGTTGCTGATCGCGGCGTCGAAAATCGGCGCCATCATGGTCCCGATCGGCTGGCGTCTCTCGCCCGAGGAGGTGAGCTATATCGCCACCGATGCAGGCGTGAAGTTGCTGTTTGTGGATCGCGACGGCGCTGAAATCGCGGCCCGTATGGAAGACCAGGTGAAGCGCATCGCCATGGAGGCCGGCGCCCACGCGCAGCTGACGTACGAGGCGTGGCGAGATGCGCAGGCGCCAATCGATCCGGGCCAGTCCTCGGTCGCAGCGGATGTCGCGGTGCTGCTCTATACTTCCGGCACCACCGGCAAGCCGAAGGGCGTGATGCTGACCAACAGCAACCTGTTGCAAGCGCGCCGGCTCGCGGCGCAGACGCCGATGCGCTGGAACGAAACCTTCGCCGACGACGTCAGCATGGTGGCCATGCCAATCGCGCACATCGGCGGTACGGGATGGGGCATCGTCGGATTGTTGAACGGCATTACCGCCGTGGTGGTGCGCGACTTCAATCCGGTCGAGATACTGGAAATTTTCGAGCGCGAGGGCGTCGCCAAGCTGTTCATGGTGCCGGCGGCGCTGCAGTTCATCGTGCGCCTGCCGCAGGCGCGGACGACCGACTATTCCAAGCTCCGGCAAATCTTCTACGGCGCCTCGCCCATTCCGCTGGAATTGCTGCGCGAGTGCATGGAGGTGTTCGACTGCGAGTTCGTGCAGCAATATGGGCTGACGGAAACTTGCGGCACCATCGTCTATCTGCCGCCGGAGGATCACGATCCCGCCGGCAATCAGCGCATGCGCTCGGCTGGACTACCCGTGCCAGGCGTCGAAGTCCGCATTCAGGACGCGAATGGCAACGTGTTGCCGGTGGGCGAAGTCGGCGAGATCGCGTCGCGCTCGTCGGCCAATATGCGCGGCTATCTGAACAATGAAGGCGCCACCCGCGCGACCATCGGCGATGATGGCTGGCTGAAGACCGGCGATGCGGGCTACATGGACGCCGACGGCTACATCTACATTTCCGACCGCATCAAAGACATGATCGTCAGCGGCGCGGAGAACGTCTATCCGGCGGAAGTGGAGAGCGCGATCCACGGCCACCCGCATGTGGCGGAAGTCGCCGTCATCGGCGTGCCGGACGACACCTGGGGCGAGGCGGTGAAAGCCATCGTGGTGCCGAAGCCCGGCGTCACGCCGGACGCAGCAAGCATCATTGCTTACGCACGCGAGCGCATAGCGCATTATAAGGCGCCGAAGAGCGTGGACGTGCGCGAACAGCCGCTGCCGCGAAGTTCGTCGGGAAAGATTTTGCGCCGCGAATTGCGCGAGCCGTTCTGGGCGGGGCGCGAGCGGCGGGTGAATTAGATCACCACGGCGTGATCGTGTCGGCCATACGCTGACCCCAGTTCGGGCGCTGTACCGCACTGATCTGGCCGCGGCCGCCATAGGCGATGCGCGCTTCCGCGATCTGGGTGTGATCGATCGTGTTGGACGCCGTGATGTCTTCCGGACGAATGATGCCGGAGACTGTGAGTTCGCGCAGTTCGGCGTTGATGCGCACCTCTTGGCGTCCGGCGATCACGAGATTGCCGTTGGGCAGGCGGTCGACGATGACGGCCGCAACCGTGAGCTCGATCTTCTCCTGGCGGTTGATGGCGCCCGTGCCGTTGTGTTCGGACTGGGCCTCGCCTTCCACCAGCTGCGATGGATCGAAGGCGCCGTTGAAGGCTTGGCCGAGCGAGCTCTCCAGCCCGAAGAAATGGCCCAGGCCGGCCGAGCTCGAACTGTCACGCGAGCGCGACGACGAGTTCGACACTTGGGCCTTGTCGTCGATCTCGATGTTCACAGTGAGAATGTCGCCAATGCGGCTGGCGCGCTGATCGTTGAAGAAGGAGCGCGAACCTGAGCGCCAAAGCGAGCCGGCGCGCGGCGTTTCGAACGCCACGGGCTCGGGCTGCGGCACCGTCTGCTGCTCGCCGCCGGTGAGCGCGGCAGGCGACCCGACGGGCTGAAATTGCGGCGGCGCCAGCGCACTGCGCGCGGCGTTATAGGCGACGCCCGGAGCGGCCAGCGCGTCCTGCTGCACCTCGCCCATATCGACGCTGGCGCAGCTTGCGGCGCTGGCGGCGAGCGCGAGGAGGGCGAGTTGGCGCATCAGGAGATCCTTGTTCATTGGCTGACTGCCGCCGCGCCGGGTGCGGTGACGACGGCGTCGATGACTTGCGTCGAAGATGCGGCCTGCAGACGGATCGGCTGACCGACTGCGCCATCTTCCAGCGCGCGCACGCGCGTGGTGAGGGTGATGCCCGGCGCTTGATAGACGAGCGACACCATCTGTCCGCGGCGGATGGCGGCGTCGCTGAGCTGGCGGCCGCCGCCTTGCGGCGCGATGGTCGCCGCCATGCCGCCGGGACGCACGACGCGCACCTGCCGCAGATCGCTCGGCGGCGTCCATTCCAAGCCCGCGGCCGAGGCGGCTGCGGCGAGCAATTGCACCGACAGGGTGGTGACTTGTCCGACCGGCGGCGCCGGCGCGATGGCGCGGTTGCCAACGGCGCCCGCGCCGTCGAAAACGTCGCCCAAAGTGATCGCCGGGCCGCTCGCTTCGATGCGCGCGCGCAGCGTGACCGGATCCGCGAACGCGGTCGCGGCAAGCGTGAAGTAGAGGCAGGCGGCGACGCAGAGCCAGCGGAGCATGGCGGACCTCAGCGCAGTTGCGTGGTGGCTTGAAGCATTTCGTCGGCCGCCGTGATCACGCGCGCGTTCATTTCGTACGCACGCTGCGCCACGATCAGCGAAGAAATCTCTTCCACCGCGTTGACGTTCGACAATTCGAGATAGCCCTGCATCACGGTGCCGAGACCGGGCGAACCAGGCGTCGCCACGTTGGCCGCGCCGGAGGCGGGCGTCTCCAAATACATATTGTCGCCGATGGCTTCCAAACCCGCCGGGTTGATGAAGCTGGCGATTTCCAATTGACCCAGCTGCTGTGGATCGGTCTGGCCGGCGAGCGAGACTTCGACAATGCCGTCGCGCGAAATCTGCACCGCCGTGGCTTCCTGCGGCACGGTGATTGCGGGCTCGATCGGAAAGCCTTCGGCCGTCACCAGTTGGCCATCGGCGTTCACGGCGAAATTGCCGGCGCGCGTATAGCCGGTTTGGCCGGACGGCAGCGTCACCTGAAAGAAGCCGCGCCCGTTGATGCCCAGATCGTAGGCGTTGCCGGTGGCGGTCATGCCGCCTTGCTCGGTGATGCGCCCGACCGCCTCGGCGCGCACGCCGACGCCGATCTGGATGCCGGTCGGCAGGATCGCGCCCGACGCCGATGACGTCGAACCCGGCCGTTCCAGGTTCTGGTAGAGCATGTCTGAAAATTCTGCGCGCTGGCGCTTGTACGCCGTCGTGTTCATGTTCGCGATGTTGTGCGAGATGACGTCGACGTTCATCTGCTGGGCCTGCATGCCCGTGGCGGCGATCGATAGTGCGCGCATTTACTGGGACTCCTTAGCGGCCGAGCCGCTCGATCGCGCTCTTGCGCAATCCGTCCGCATCGGAAACGATCTTGGCGGCGGATTGGTAAGCGCGCGATATTTCGATGAGGCGGGTAAGTTCGATAACCGGGCGAACGTTCGAGCCCTCAAGAGCGCCCTGAACCGTTACGCCTTCGAATTGACCGCCTTGTTGACCGTGCGCGTCCCAAAGGTTGTCCCCGACCTTTGAGAGCGCGCCCGGCGCGGTGAAACTCACCACGCCGATGCGGCCGGCTTCGACACCGGCCACGCTGATAGCGCCGTCACGTCCGATCGTCGGGGTTTCCCCCTGCGGATCGAACACGATCGGCGCCCCCCCCGAGCTGAGCACCGCGCGACCGTCAGAGGTCACGAGGCGCCCGTCGCCCGTTAGCTGAAACGCGCCATCGCGCGTGTAGAGCGGGCCCGATGGGCCCTCGACCATGAAGAAGCCGTCGCCTTCGATGGCGACATCCAGCGGGTTGCCCGTCATTGCGATCGGGCCTTGGCTCATGTCGCGCGCCAGGCCGACGTCACGCACGAAACGGATGTCGCGCGGATCGGCGTCGGCCTCGGCGCCGGTGTCGTTGACCTCTTCCAACACCAGGCTGTCGGCTTTGAAGCCGCTGGTGTTGATGTTGGCGAGATTGTTGGCGGAAACGTCCATCCGTCGTTGCAGTACGCGTTGCGTCTGCAGGCCGAGCATGAGTGCGTTATCCATACGTGCGTTAACGATGCAACGCGCGTGCCACTGGTTAATCGCTTGATTTTCTTGGGTCGGGCATTGGCGACGTGGTGAAGAGGCGGTGCATTCGTGCCGGGCTGACGGCAAATTTTGCCGGGCGGCTACCCATTCTTAACCAGATCATCCCCACCAAGGATCGGATTAACAGGGCTCCGATTCCGCCATGCTCGGTAAGAAGAAAGACAAGAAAAAGAAGAAGGGCGAGAAGCCTGAGGCTGACGCTGAAGCCGAGGGGGCGGCGCCGCCGGCTGAGGGCGAGGGCGTCGAAGGCGCGGAGGGAGAGCCCAAGAAAAAGAAGATGTCGGGCAAAATGCTCGTCCTCTTCATTATCTTGCCGGCGATCCTGGTGCTCGGCGGCGGCGGCGCAGCCGCTTATCTGCTGCTGGCGAAGCCGAGCGGCGAACAGCATGCCGAAGAAGGCGGGCACGGCAAACAGAAGGCCAAAGGCCACGGCGGCGAGGGCGGCGAAGCCGAAGCCGTTGAAGGTCCGAATGGCACCACGATCACGCAAGGCGAAGGCGTGGTGTTCGTCGGCCTGCCCGAGATGCTGGTCAACATTCAGGGGCCGGACGGGCGGCCCGCTTATCTGAAGCTCAAGCTCACCATCGAAGCGCCGGACGACGAAGCAGTCGCCGCGCTTACCGAGGCCGTGCCGCGCGTGACCGATCAGTTCAACGGGTTTCTGCGCGAGATGCGCACCGACGATCTCGCCGGCTCCGCAGGCGCCTACCGCTTGCGGCTCGAATTGCTACGCCGGGTCAATCTCGCCATCGCGCCTACGCAAGTGAACGCGGTGCTGATTGAAGAAATGCTGGTGCAATAATGAGCGCTGAGGCTGCCGACGCCCAGCCGAACGACGCGGGCGAGTGGTCCGCGGAGGCCGCCAACGATCCCGGCGGCGAAGGGCAGTCGGCCGAGCGGATACTTAATCAGGACGAGATCGACAGCCTTCTGGGGTTCGGTCTCGGCGAAGACGACGCCGCCGGCCGCACAGGCGTACGCGCCATCATCAACTCGGCGCTGGTTTCGTACGAGCGCCTGCCGATGCTGGAAATCGTTTTCGACCGCCTGGTGCGGTTGATGACGACGAGCCTGCGCAACTTCACCAGCGACAACGTCGAGGTCAGCCTCGACCAGATCAGCTCCATCCGCTTCGGCGACTATCTGAACTCGATCCCATTGCCGGCCATCATCGCCGTCTTCCGGGCCGAGCAACTCGACAATTTCGGACTGGTCACCGTCGACTCCAATCTCATCTATTCCGTCGTCGACGTACTGCTCGGCGGGCGCCGCGGCAGCGTGTCGACGCGCGTGGAAGGCCGGCCTTACACCACGATCGAGCGCATGCTGGTGACGCGCATGATCGAAGTTGTGCTCTCCGACGCCAAGCAGGCGTTCGCGCCGCTGACGGAAGTCGATTTCAAGCTCGACCGCATCGAGACCAATCCGCGCTTCGCCGCCATTGCGCGTCCGCCCAACGCGGCGATCGTGGTGAAGCTGCGCATCGACATGGAAGACCGTGGCGGCCGGCTCGAACTGCTGCTGCCCTATGCGACGCTCGAGCCGATCCGGAAAATGCTGCTGCAGCAATTCATGGGCGAGAAGTTCGGGCGCGACAACATTTGGGAAGGCCACCTCGCCAGTGAACTCTGGAACACGAAGCTCGAGGTGCGCGCCGTGCTCGATGAGCTGACGCAGCCGCTGCACAAAATGCTGAACCTGAAGGTCGGCGACACGATGATGCTGGATGCATCGCCGGATTCGGCTGTGAAGCTGATGTGCGGGCAGGTCGAGCTTTCAAGCGGGCGCGTCGGGCGTCTTGGTCACTCTCTGGCGGTGCGGGTCGAAAAACCGATCTCGCCCGCTTCACAACATGCAGTCATGAAACTCGGAGGCGGACGATGAGCCCCATTACGCTGACATTCGAAGCGGTGCTCGCCATTATGCTGGCGGCCTGTCTCTATTATTTCTGGCGATTGGACCGCAGGCTCGCAGCGCTGCGCAACGGCCAGGATGGCGTGCGTGCGGCTGCCGCGGAACTGGTCGAGGCGACGGCGCAGGCGGAGGCTGCGGTACGCTCGCTGCGACTCACCGCGCAGGAGGCCGGACGCGATCTGCAAGCGCGGATCAACGACGCGCGCGCCACGGCCGACCGTCTCGGCCTGGGCGCCGGGCGAATGCGCTCCAGCGCTGATCTCGCGGGCGCAGGACGGAGAAGTCTCTGATGCTGCTTTTCCGACCGGCCGCGCCAAAGCCCAGGAAGCCGCGCGCGCCTGCCCAGGCGCGCCTGTTTCCGGCAGTGATGGCCGGTCTCGCGGCGTTGTTGGGGCTGAAAACGGTGGCGCTTGCGCAAAGCGTGACGGAGGCGCCGCACGCGCAGACCGCGCAAACCGAAGACCACGCAGCGCCTGCGCAAACGCCCGCGCAACAGCCGGCTGCGACGGCGAGCTGCGTGCCGACCGTCGCCGACATGGCGGGCCTCAGTCAGGCGGAAGTGCAGGTGCTGCAAGCGCTGGGTGCGCGCCGCGATGCATTGAACCAGCGCGCGACGGCGTTGGAGACGCAGGATGATCTCATGCTGGCCGCCGAGCGGCGGCTGGATGAACGCTTGGCTGAGTTGCACACGCTCGAAACGACCGTGAACGATTTGCTCGGCCGCCTCGACGAAGCCCAGGAGCAGCGGCTGGCGGGACTTGTCGACGTTTATCAGCGCATGCGCGCCAAGGACGCCGCCGCCGTGTTCGACGGCCTCGACGACGACGTGCTTGTCCAGGTGGCGAGCCGCATGCGGCAGGCGAACTTGGCGGAGGTTATGGGCCGCATGACGCCGGAGCGCGCCCGCCGGCTCACCACTATGCTGGCCGAGCGCGCCCGCCCGCCGCGGGACGGTGAAGATTTGCTTGCGCGCACGCGAGGGACCGCCCCGACGACGACGCCCACGCCGCGATCAGGCGGATAAACCCGCGCTTAACCGGCGCGGGTGGAAAGAAATTGGAAAGAAACGCCAGCGCCGATGAAGTTTCTGCGCAAGTCTCCGGTCGTGATCGCCGCCACCGCGGTGATCGCAGCACCGTCGGCCATCGCCGACCCGGTGGTGCTGACGCCGCCTGCGCAAAATGAGACCCAGACCGCGCCGCCGCAGCTGCCCGCGCCGCCGCCGGCTGCGACAGTTGTAACGCCGTCCGCGTCGCCATCACCGCAGCAGCCCGACGCGCCGGCGTTGCGCGGCCCGACGGGGCCGCTTCCGACCGATCTTTCTCCGATTGCGGCGCCACCGCCGCCACCGCCGCCTGCCGCGCCACCGTCGCCGCCACCACCGCCTGCGGTCACGACGCCAGTGGTTGCGGCGCCGCCGCCACCGCCGCCGCCGCGGATCGTCCCTGCGCCGACTGCGAGCGTCACCGTCGGGGTGCAGGAAGGCTACACGCGCCTCGCTTTCACTTTCGAGGGGGCGACAACAGTCACGCCGACGCTAACTGGCAATCGCCTCGAGCTTCGTTTCTCCCGCGGCGCGGACATCGATATCGCCGAGATCCGCTCGCACCTGCCGCGCTTCGTGCGCGAGGTCCGCCGCGTGAGCGCAGCGGGCGCGCCGGTGCGCCTAGCGTTCACGCTCGATCCAGGCGTCCGACAGCGCAATTTCGTGGACGGCAACCGCGTGGTCGTCGACCTGCTCGCGCCGGATCCTTCGACAACGAGCACGGCCGCGGACGGCGTCACCACGGCCCCCGTGCCCGGCCGTCCGCCCGTCACCGGCGTCGGGCGGGTGCAATTGGTCGAAGGCGCCAACGACACCAGCATCACGGTGACCTGGAATGCGCCGGCGCGTGCCGCTGCGTTCCGTCGCGGCGAAGCGATCTGGATTTTGTTCGACGCCTCCAACGGGCGCATGGATCTCTCAGGCGTAGCGCGCGCCGGGCGCCGTCACCAGGACATCGAGATTGTGCGCGGTGACGGTGTGACCGGGCTACGCATTCCAGCTTCCGCCGACATCCAAGTCTCCGCTGCCGCGACGGACAATGCGTGGACCTTCACACTCGGTGCGCGCGCAACGCCAAGCGAGCACGCCGCACTCACGCGACAGGTCAGCGCTGAAGGCGCCGGCCGTTTAACCGTCAACTTTGGCCGCGAAGGCGCTGTGCGCTGGGTTACGGATCCCGAGATCGGCGATCGCATCGCAGTGGCGCTCATCGGCGGCCCGGCAAAGGGCGTCGATGCGCGCCGCGCCACCGTCGAGGCTGCGGTGCTTCCAACCGCGCATGGCGCGGTGATCGAGCCGCGCGCCGATGGCGTCACCGCCGTGTTCGATCATGGCAATCTCATCGTGAGCAATGGCGAGCAGGGGCTGATCGCCGCCGCCGCGCCGCAGGCCAGCGCCGCGAGCGAGGCGAGCGCCGCGCTCGAGCAGGCGCTCAACGAGAGCGGAGAGGAGCCGCAGGCCCAGGCGCGTGCGCAGCAGGGGCTGTCGCTGGCGCAAGTGCGCGCGCGGATCGAGTCGCTCACGCGCCGGGCCGCCGCCGAGGGCACGATGGAAGGGGCGCCGGTCACGGCCCGCATGGAGCTGGCGCGCTTTCTGCTGCAAAACGAATTGGCGCCTGAGGCGCTCGGCGCGCTGCGGCTCGCCGCGGTGAATCAGGGCGAATTGGTTGAGCTCGACCCGGAATACCGGCTGATGCGCGGCGCCGCCAACGTCATGATGGGCCGTAACGACGCGGCGCTCGCCGATCTCAACGCGTCGGCGCTGAATGACAATCTCTCAGCCGCCCTCTGGCGCGGCTATGCGGCGGCTCAAAAGGCCGATTGGCAAACCGCGCGCCGTGAACTCGAGCGCGGCGCCGGCGCCATGGAAGGGCATCCGCCGGGCTGGCGCGCGCGTTTTCAACTCGCACTGGCGCAAGCGGCCTTCGAACTCGGCGATCACGCCGCGGCTGAGGCGGCCGCGCGGGCGGCGCTGGGGCAGGCGCCCTCCGAAGCCATCCGCTTGCAGTCGCGCCTGATCGAAGCCCGCTTGATGGTGGCGCGCAACGATCCCACCCACGCGCTCGCGCTGTTCGATGAACTCGCGCGTGCGCGCGATGAAGAAGTGGCGGTCCGCGCTTCGCTTGAAGCCATCCGCCTGCGCCGTTCCACCGGCGTCATGCGGGCCGTCGACGTGATAGAACCCTTGGAGGCGTTGCGCTTCCGCTGGCGCGGCGACGCGCTCGAACTCGCGATCGTGGCGACCTTGGGAGACGTCTATTCCGAGCTCGGCCGCTGGCGCGATGCGTTGGGCGTGATGCGCACCACTGCCGAACGCTATCCGATGAATCCGGAAGCGCGGCGCTTGCGCGCGGACATGCAGACGCTGTTCGAGCGGCTCTTCCTTGACGGCGAAGCCGATCAACTGGAGCCGATTCAGGCGCTGGGGCTGTTCTATGAATTCAGCGATCTGACGCCGGTCGGTCCGAACGGCGATCGCATCGTCCGTCTGCTTGCGGGCCGTCTGGTGCAGGTCGATCTGCTCGAGCAGGCCGCGCAATTGCTTCAGCACCAGGTGGATGAGCGGCTCGAAGGCTTGAGCAAGACGCAGGTCGCCGGCGATCTCGCTGCGATCTACCTGATGGACGACAAGCCGGACCGCGCGCTCGTGGCGCTGGCGGGATCGCGTCAACCCAATATGCCCGCGTCGCTGTTGGCGGAGCGCCGTATTCTGGAAGCGCGTGCGCTGCTGGGGCTGGGCCGTCTCGACAACGCCGTTGAACTGGTGGAGCGCGACCGCAGCGCCGACGCCCAAGCCGTGCGCGCCGAGGCGGCATGGCGCGCGCGCGACTGGGATCGCGCTTCGGCAGAGCTGCGCACGCTGCTCGGCATGCGCAATCGTGCATTGCCGTTCGACGTAAACGACCGCCAAATGGTGCTCCGGGCCGGCATTGCGATGACGCTCGCGGGCGACGATGCTGGGGTCCGCCAGCTCTACCGCGACTATGCCGGCGACATGGCCAATTCCCCGGAAGCCGACGCCTTCGAAGTGGTCGCTGCCGGCATCAACGCCGAAGGCGCGAGCATTCGCGAAGTCGCACGTGCCGTTGCGCGCACCGACCTTCTGGATCGCTTCATGACTCGGGTCCGCACGCGGATGACTGCCGAAGCGCCGCCCCCGGCGCAGGCGCCCGGCACGCCGCCAGCGCCGCCCCCGCAAGCGCAGGCGACGCCGCCCGCCGCGCCGCCGCGCCAAGAGGCCGGGACGTAAGGCGCGCACGGACTTTACAACGCTCGCGCATCGCGTGAGATCGCCGGTGCGATGATTTCCGTCATCATTCCGACTCTGGATCAAGCCTCTAAGCTCGACCGCGCTCTGCAGCCGCTAGTGGCCGCGTCCATGGGCGGGCTGGTGAAGCAGGTCATCGTCGCCGACGCCGGTTCAAGCGACGACACGCTTGCGCTCGCGGAAGCGGCGGGCTGCGAAATCGTACGCAGCGCCCCGGGCCGTGCGAAGCAGATGCGCGCGGGCGCCGCCGCCGCGAAGGGAAAGTGGCTGCTGTTCCTGCACGCAGACACAGTGCTGTGCGACGGCTGGATCGCCGAGGTCGCAGCGTTTTTGCAGCAACCGCAAGCGCGCAAGCGCGCCGCCGCATTTCGGCTGAACTTCCCCGACTCCAGCGCCGCAGCGCGCCGAGCCGCGCAACTCGCGCGCTTGCGTGCACAGGTGATGAAGCTGCCGTACGGCGATCAGTGTTTGCTGATCTCGCGGTACCTCTACGACGCGGTCGGCGGCTATCCGGACATTCCCGCAATGGAGGACGTCGAAATCATCCGGCGGATCGGCCAACATCGACTGATCTTGCTTAAGACCGAGGCCGTGAGCAGCGCCGAACACCATCGCCGCGGCGGCTACGACAAGCGCGCCTGGCGCAACATTGTGCTGATGACGCGCTATCTGATGGGTGCGGATCCGGTTGAATTGGCGAAGGCCGAGTAGGCGCGCGCCCGATGAAATCTACGAGCTACGGGCTGGCCATCGTCGCGCCGCGCCCGTCGAGTGCGGTGTAGATCGCCGGACGACCCGCAGCGAGCGCGTCAAGTTCGGGCGTCGGCTGCCCGTACGCCTTACGGCAGAGCGCCATATGCGAGAGCGCACGCTCGGCATAGTCGCGGCTTTCCGACCGCGGCAAAGTTTCGAGCAGCAGCAGCGGATCGATGTCGGCGGGTTGCGACTGGATCCAGCGATCGAGCCAGCCCGGTCCGCCGTTGTACGCGGCGAAGACGCGGCCAAGGTCCCCGTCATTGTGAAATTCGGTCATCAGCCAGCGCACGTAGTTCTGACCCAGGCGCATGTTGAGGCCCGGATCGAACAGGCCTTGCGGGCGACGGCGATAATTCACCGACGGGTCCATGTCCCGCGCGGTCGAAGGCAGCAATTGCATCAAGCCGCGCGCATTCGAAACGCTGACGGCCTTCGGATTGAAATAGCTCTCCTGACGCACGATCGCGTAGATGAGCGCGCGGTCGAGCGCAAAGCCGTCATCCGGCACGAACGACGTGGATGGGCAGAAGCCCGCAGCCGTCTCACGGCCGCCATACTCCGCGGCGCGCAATTGTGCGCTCGGCGCTTCGAGCGCGACGGCCAGCGCCAGAAACGTGGTGTCTTCGGTTGCCGAGAGATCGCCGTGCAGGCGTCGCAGTTCGCTTTCGACTTCGGAGAGGCGGCCGAGTTGCGCCAATCCGGCGGCGCGGCGCGCAGCAGGGTGGCGTTCCATGAAGCGTGTCAGCGTTTCGGCGTCGAGGTCCGGCGGCGCAAAAGATAACGAGCTTTCACGCCCGAGTTGCGTCTCGGCGAGCTGCCCGTAGAACGTCCACGGCCGTTGCGCGGCGGCTTCCAGGTGCTCGGTCACGCCGCGCGTTTCGCCCGCCGCCAGCAGCGAACGCGCCGCCCAGTAATGCGCGGCAGCCATCGCCCATCCGCCATGGTGCGGCCAGCGGGCTGAGGTCTCGAACTGGCGAACGGCTTCGGCGTAATCGTGCTGACGGTAGGCGATGAGCCCGAGCTGCCAGGCGGCCTGACCCGAGCGCGGGCCGCTCAGTTGCGCGTATGCGAGCGATCGTGCGCCCTCGTCATCGCCGGCGCCGATGCGCTCCATGATGCGCTCCATGGCGACGCGGGCCGAGGCGCTGTCGTCGACAATGGCGGGCGGCGTGCCGGGCAAGCGGCGCACGCCGCCGGCTTCCGGATACGGCGCCTGAGCGCGCGAGTGGCGCCGACGCGAAGCCATGGCGCGATCGTAGACGGCGTTGGCCATGCCGTAGTCGCCATAGCGCGAGAGCCATTGCGTGTATTCCGACCAACTCGGCCGGTACGAACGCGAAAGCAGCATGCGCCCGCGCACGACGCCGACAAGCGCGTCGTCGTCGACGCGTCCGAGGGCGGAGGAGACGCCGCGCCAATTGCCGGCCTCGATCGCGTCGAATGCGGCGCGGTAGGCGGCTTCGTCCTGCTCAGAAAGTGCGACCACGCGCGGCTCGGCCTGCGCCGGTGCGACAATTGCGGCCGAACAAACAACGGCGGAGAGAGCGGCGAAGGCGGTGCGAAGCGTCATCGGAGCCCGTTTCAGAATTCGTTAGGGATGCGAAACCCGCGCCACGCCCAACTCGTCGAGCCACGCTTGGGCGAGGAGCAAATCTCCCCACGCCAGCCGTTTCTCGTTTGGCCGACGTAGTAAGTATGCAGGATGAAGCATGACCATCGCGTTGATGGGCGCCTGAAACCCCTCTCGGGTGTAACCGAGCTTACGGCCTCGTAATCTGGTGACGCCGTCTTCACGCTTCAGCATCGCCTGCGACGCGGCTTTGCCGGTGAGAATTAAGAGCTTGGGCTGCGAAAGTTCCACGAGCCGCTCCGCGAACGGGAGGCAGGCCAGGCTCTCGCCTAACGTAGGATCGCGATTGCCCGGCGGACGCCAGTAAATCGTGTTTGAAATCAGAACATTATACTTCCGATCCAGGCCGATGGCGGCGAGCATCCGGTCGAGCAGCTGGCCTGAGCGGCCGACGAATGGCTTGCCTTGCTCATCCTCTTCCTTGCCGGGCGCTTCGCCGATGATGAGGACCGGCGCGCCTTCTACGCCGTCCGCGAACACCGTGTTGCGGGCAGTCGCCTTGAGCGCGCACCCGGTGAAGCTCTCGACGGCGGCGCGGAGTTCGGAAACCGTTTTGGCGGCAGACGCCAAGGCCCGCGCGCTCTCCACCGGTGCGTCGACCGGCGCCTTCATTTTGGCTTTCGGGACGGGCCGGTTGAGCGGCAGAGGTTCGCGCGGCGCGGCCGGCGCGCCCGTCCGGGTGGGCGCCCCCGCGTAAATGGCCTCCGCCTCCTCCATGTCGACGCCGGCGGCGCGCCAGAAGGCCAGTAGGGCGCGCGCGGCGCGGGGATCGGCGAGCGACTCCATTCGTCTCGCATTGTGACGGGACTCGCCCAATCAACAAAGCCGGGATAACACGCGCGAAACATAAGGGATTTGGCAATGGCCGGAGAAGACGTCGCACGCGAAGCGATGGAATACGACGTCGTGATCGTCGGCGCGGGCCCCGCGGGGTTGGCGGCGGCGATCCGTTTGAAGCAGCTCGCCGCAGCGGCGGGCGGGGAGATCACTGTCGCCGTATTGGAGAAAGGCGCCGAGGTGGGCGCCCATATTCTCTCAGGCGCCGTGATCGATCCCAGCGCGCTGAACGAACTCATCCCCGATTGGAAACAGAAGGGCGCCCCGCTCGACACCCCGGTCAAGAAAGACCAGTTCAAGATTCTCGGGCCTGCAGGCAGCGCATCGCTGCCGATGTTTTTGATGCCGCCGCTCTTCAACAACCACGGCAACTACATCGGCTCGCTTTCGAATTTCACCAAATGGCTGGCGACGCAGGCCGAGGCGCTGGGCGTGGAAATCTATCCCGGCATGTCGGCTTCAGAAGCTGTCTTCGACGACCACGGCGCGTTGAAAGGCGTTGTCGCGGGCGTGTTCGGCGTTGCACGCGACGGGCACAAGAAGCCGGACTATCAGCCCGGATTGGAGCTGCACGGGAAGTATGTGTTCATTGCAGAAGGCGTGCGCGGTTCGCTCGCGAAAGTGCTGCAAAACAAGTTCAATCTTTGCGACGACAGCGATCCGCAAAAGTTCGGCATCGGTGTGAAAGAGCTTTGGGAAGTGCCGGCCGCGCAGCACAAGCCCGGGCTGGTCGTGCATACCGTCGGCTGGCCGCTCGACGACAAGACCGGTGGCGGATCGTTCCTTTATCACTGGGGCGAGCGCTTCGTGAGTGTGGGTTACGTCGTCCACCTCAACTATAAGAATCCCTACATCTCGCCTTTCGACGAATTCCAGCGCCATAAGCTGCACGCCGAAATCCGCCATCACATCGAAGGCGGCAAGCGTATCGCCTACGGCGCGCGCGCGATCACTGAGGGCGGGCTGCAGTCGGTGCCGAAGCTGGCGTTCCCGGGTGGCGCTCTCATCGGCTGCTCTGCAGGCTTCGTGAACGTGCCGCGGATCAAGGGCAGCCACAATGCGATGAAGACCGGCATGTTGGCCGCGGAAGCGGCGTTCCAGGCGATCCAGGCTGGACGTCAGCGCGACACGTTAGACGCTTACGAGGATGCTTATCGCCACAGCAACGTGTGGAAAGATCTTCACCGCGTCCGCAACGCCAAGCCGTTGCTCTCGCGCTTAGGCACATTCTGGGGCGGCGTGGTCGGCATGTTCGACATGTGGACGACGACATTGCTGGGCGGCTTCTCGTTCCTCGGCACGCTCCACCACGGCAAGAGCGACTCTGCCTCCACAGAGAAGGCTCGCAAGCACAAGCCGATCGACTACCCCAAGCCCGACGGCGTGATCACGTTCGACAAGCTCTCCTCGGTTTACCTCTCGAACACCAATCATGAGGAAGACCAGCCCATTCATCTCAAACTGATCGACCCTTCCGTGCCGATCCGGGTAAACCTCCCGGAATACGCCGAGCCAGCGACACGATATTGCCCAGCTGGCGTGTACGAAGTGCTTTATGATGAGCAGGGCGCCAACCCCAGGTTCCAGATCAACGCGCAAAACTGCGTTCACTGCAAAACTTGCGACATCAAGGACCCGAGCCAGAATATAAATTGGACCACGCCCGAAGGCGGCGGCGGACCGAACTACCCCAACATGTGAGCGGGGGGTCGACACGCCGGGACGAGAAAGGTTGATCACGATGCGTTGGGCGATCCTGGCGGCGGTGGCGGTCGCGGCGGCGGGCAGCGCGAACGCGCAGCCCGCGCAACAAGGCGGCAAAGGGCCGGAACCTGGCGTCACGCAGATTGCGCTCGAAGAACCCGGACGCGAACCGGCGTCGGAATTGCGCACGACCTCGCCGCAGAACGCCGCCATCGATCGCACCTACAGCGATCCGGGGGCGGCGCTGCTGGAGGCCGATGTCGACTATCTCGTCCGCGAAGCGCGCCGCTCGATCGCGCGCGGCGACACCAACTCGACCTGGACCGTGCTTGCATTTACCGACGATCTCGCGTCGGGCAGGCTTGCCGAAGCGCGCGCTGACCTCGCGTCGTCTCAAGGCGGGGTGAACGGCCCCATCGCCGACTTGCTTGAGCCCTTCCTGCTCAGCGCGGAAGGCCGCGCCGACCGCGGCGTTGAGCGCGTCGACTCCGGCGCCGATTCGCTGCCTGCGCCGCTCCCAGAAGTACAACGAGCGCTGGTGTTCGAGGCTGCGGGCCGTCTCGATGAAGCGGCGGCGGTTTACGGCCAGATGGTCGAACGTCTCGACCTGACGCCGCCGGGCGAGGCTGAGCCGGCCAACCTGCAAGAGTTCGAGCGCTCGCTGAACGCCGCGCGCATCACGCACGCCGTGTATCGCGCGGCGCTCGTCAGCCATCGTCTCGGGCGCAGCGAGGAAGCACGCCGCTACTACGGCATCGTGCAGCAATTTGCGCCACGTTCGATTGATGTCACGACCAATTTGGCGCGTCTCGATGCCGGCCAGCCGCCGATGGAAGCGCCGCTCAACGCCAAGACGGCGCTCGGCCGCTGGATGCTGTTTCTCGCGGAATATCTGACGCAGGCAGAGAACCTGACCCAGGTGCTTTCGCAGCAGGATCCACACGCAGGCCTGTCGTCGACGACCGGCTCGCTCTTTCTACAACTGGGCCTTTTGCTCGCGCCGGACGCGGGCGATTGGCGCCTCTATGCTGCGGAGCAGCTCGCCGACGCCGGCGGCCTCGACGGCGCCCAGCGTGTGATTGATCTCATGCCGCAGAACGCCGTCTATCAGCCCGACGCTGACATTGTGCGCGCCGGTATTCAACTCGAACGGCACAACGACGCGGAAGCGATCGCGGCCGCGCGGCGCGCCGCGCAAGCCGGCGCACAGCGCTGGGCGATCGTCGCTTCGGCGGGCGACATCATGCGCCGAGCGGGCGATACGCAGGGCGCCATCGCCGCGTTTGACCGCGCCTTGACGATGGTGACCGAAAACAAGGACAGGGCCGATATCCTCGGCTGGCGCGCTTATGCGCATCGCTTCAGCGGCGACGTCCGGGCCGCCACCGCCGATATGCGTCAGGCGCTCGAACTCGATCCGAGCGTCGACACACGGCTCTTGTACGTGTCGATCCTGATGGACGATCCGCAAGCCTGGAACGACGGCATCCGCGTCGCGCGCCAATTGTTCGCCGAGCAGCCGGACTCGGTGCTGCGCCTCAACGCCCTCGGTTATGCGTTGATCCAGCAGCCGCAAGGCTTGGAAGAGGGCTATCGGCTGCTGTGGCGCGGCTTCAATTTCGGCCAGCAGGATTACGCCGTCATCGATAGCTTGGGCTGGGCCTATTACCTTTACGGCCATTTTGAAGATGCGCTGCCGCTGATCGAACGCGCCAATCAACTCTCCACAAACGATCCGAACCCTGAAATTCTGGATCACTTAGGCGACGTCTACTGGCGCCTAAATCGTCGCGACGAAGCTCGAGCATCGTGGCAGCGCGCTCTGCAATTCCGTCCCGATGCGCTGCGGCGCGCCAATCTGGAACGCAAAATCGCGCGCGGCCTGACCGAGCCGGCGCCCCGCCGGCGCGAACCGCCGCAGGTCAACTTGCCGACGTCGCCCGCCCAGCGGGGCGATCTCTGATGTATGCCCGGGGGGGCTTATTGCTGGCGGGACTGCTGCTGTCGGCGTGCACGCCGACAGCATTGCAGACACCCGAAAATTCGCGCGCCTATGCGGACTTTCTCGTCGCCCGCGTCGCCAACCTCGACCGCGATCACAGAGCCGCTTCCGATCGCTATTACGCCGCGCTGCAGCGTGCGCCGCATAACCAGGACCTCCTGCAGGGCGCGCTTGTCTCCTCCCTCGCCGCCGGCGAGGTCCAGCGCGCGCGGCAGGTGGCGCGCATGGCCCCGCCCGGTGACGCTCCCGGATACGCGCATCTGGTCCGTGCGGCCGACGCGCTGAACGCCGGCCGCTGGCGCCAGGCGCGCCAGGAGATCGAGAAGGTGGAAGGCACGGCGGCGGAGATGCTGACGGCACGCATGCTGCTCACCTGGGCGCGCACCGGCGATGGCGCTGTCGACGACGTTACGGTCGAACTGCAGCAGATGTCCTCGGTGCGTCCGTACGGGGGCTTGTTCGCGTTTCAACAAGGCATGGCGCTCGACTATGCAGGCCGGACGGAAGAGGCGCTCGCGGCGTACGCCACCGCGGAGAGCGGGGGACTCTGGTTGCCGTCCGGCGTCGAACGCCATGCGGATGCGCTCTACCGCGCCGGGCGGCGCGAGGAGGCGGCAGGGCTCCTGCAGTCGTTTGCGCAGCGCCAGAATCCGGCGCTGGAGCAAGCGCTAGCGCGCGGCGGCGCCGCGTCTGAGCGGCTTACTGCAGCCAACGGCGCGGCCGTTGGGCTTTACGGCCTCGCCGTGATCTATCTGCAGGAAAACGACTCCACCAACGGGCTGGCCACGCTGACGCTGGCGCTCATGCTCGATCCGCAGCTGGACGCGGCGCGCATCGCCTTCGCCGAAGAGCAAAACGAGCTCGGCCACGGCGTAGAAGCACGCGCCGCGCTTTCCCAGGTGCCGCGGAGTTCGCCCTATTCGATAAGCGCGCGCGTCATGGAAGCCTTGATCGTCGCAGATGAGGGTCAGCGCGACGAGGCGATCGTACTTGCGCAAGCCGCCGCCGAAGGCGGCGATGTTCGCGCACGTCGCGGGCTCGCCGATCTCTATCGACGCTTCCAGCGTTATGGCGACGCCGAGCCGCTTTATACGCAGCTGATCGCCGAACAGCCGAACGATTGGCGCCTCTTTTTCTCGCGCGGCGTCTCGCGCGAGCGTCTGGGGCGCTGGCCGGAAGCGGAGGCGGATTTTCGCCGGGCCCTTGAGCTCTCGCCGGATCAGCCGGATGTGATGAACTATCTGGGTTATACCTGGGTCGATCGCGGCGAGCATCTCGACGAAGGGTTGGCGATGATTCAGCGCGCGGTGCAGGTGCGTCCGCTGTCTGGCGCTATCATAGACAGCCTCGGCTGGGCCTATTTCAGGATGGGCCGCTACGATGAGGCGCTTGAGTATCTCGAGCGCGCCGTCGAATTGGAGCCAGCGGACGCCACGCTCAACGAGCACCTGGGCGATCTTTATTGGCGCATGGATCGGCGTATCGAAGCGCGCTTCCAGTGGGAGCGGGCGCTGACGCTGGCGCCGGACAATCCGCAAGCGTTGCAGCAAAAGATCGACCACGGGCTGCCGCCCATGCCGCCGGCCCGCTCGGCCAGGCAATGAAGGTCTTTGCGCCCGCCAAGATCAATCTGACGCTCGAAGTCGGTCGTCCACGCGCGAACGGGCTCCATCCTCTGCAAAGCCTCGTCATGTTCGCCGATGTCGGCGACGTGGTTGAAGTGGAGGAAGCCGAAACGCTGTCGCTCGTGATTACGGGCCCGTTCGCCCGCACGCTGCCGGTGACGGACGATAATCTGGTTCTGCGCGCTGCGCGCGCGCTGAATCCAATGCGGGGCGCCGCGATCACTTTGCAGAAGAATCTGCCCGTCGCATCAGGCATTGGCGGGGGCTCCTCGGACGCCGCCGCCGCGCTCTTGGCGCTTTCCGAGCTGTGGAAGGTCGAGGTGGACCTCGTCCCGATAGCCGCCTCTCTCGGCGCTGACGTCCCCGTTTGCCTCGGCGGAGAAAGCGCTTTCATGACCGGCGCAGGCGAGTGCTGTGCGCCGATCGAGGTCACGCCGCTCGACGCGGTCCTGGTCAATCCGCTGAAGCCGCTGCCGACGGGCGACGTCTATCGCCGTTTCGATGCGATGGCCCTCGGCGGCGATTTTCGCGAGAGTGCGCCGCCGGCGCTGGCAGAGAAGCGCCTCGCAATCGCCTATGCAAAGACCGGCAATCACTTGTGGCCGGCGGCCTTAGCCATGATGCCCGAACTTGGCGACATCGCCACTGCCCTCGCAAATGAGCCGGCCGCGCTTCATGTGGGGCTCTCAGGCAGCGGCGCGACCATGTTTGCGCTGGCCGAAGACGCGGCAGACGCATCGGCTCTGGCCGGAAAGCTCGCCGGCGCACATCCGGATTGGTGGATCAAGCCGACGTGTTTGGGCCGCGCCTTGACGTAAAGCCGCGCCGTGCTAGCCCCTGCCGACCGGGGTGTAATGCGTGCTATTTGAGTTGGGTATCGGTGTCGCGATCGCGGCGGTGACGAGCCTGATTGCGTGCCGTGCGTTGATCGCCAGCGGCCCCCTCGATGTGCCGGTTCACGATCGGCACGAGCATGACGAGCCCACGCCCACCGCCGGCGGTGTCGGTGTCTCGGTCGGTTTCGGCATTGCGCTCGTTCTGCTCTTCGTCGTCTCCACGCATTGGCGCGCGGAGGTGGCGGCGCCCGGCGTGCGGCTGCTGCTGATCACCGCCGCCTATGCCTATGCCTTTCTCGTTCTCGGTTTTCTCGACGACGCTCGCCCTCTCGGACCGCGGCTGAAGATTGCGGTGTTCATCGCGTTGGCCCTGGCGGCGGCCTGGAGCATCGGCCCGGTGATCGAAATGCCCGTCACCGAACGGTTGGTCTTCGACATCGCCTATCCTGCCGCTCTCGCCGGCACCGCGCTCTGGATTTTCACCTTCATCAACAGTGTGAACTTCATGGACGGCGCCAATGGTCTCGCCATGGGATCGATGGCGATTGCGCTCTTCGTGCTGGGGGCGATCGCTTACACCGGTGGCTCTCCCAGCGGCGTCGCGCTTGGCGCTTGCGGAGCGGGTGCGTTGCTCGGCTTCCTGTATTGGAATTTTCCGCGCGGCAAATTGTTCGCAGGCGATGCCGGCGCGCTCTTCATCGGCACCATCGGAGCTGTCGGATCGATCCTGGTGATTCACCGCACCAGCCTCTCGCCGTTCGTTCCGCCGATCTTGTTCTTTCCGCTGTTGGCCGACGCTTTGCTGACGCTCGCTTATCGCGTCGCCTCAGGTCACAAGGTGCTGGAGGGGCATTCCGAGCACATCTACCAAATCGGGCTCCGCGCCGGCTGGAGCCACACGCGCGTGGCGATTGCGTACTGGATCGCCATGGCGGCCTGTGGCGTAATCGGCTTCACCGTGGCGCAGCTGGGAGGCGCCGCGCCGCCTGTGGCGCTTGCCGTGCTGGCGCTAATCTCACTGCTGATTGCAGTCTGGGCGCGACGCCACGTGCTGAAGACCGGAATCTAGTAGCCGCGTTCGACGACGAAATCGGTGAGGTCAGAAAGCGCCTCGCGGTAGGCGTTGGCCGGCAGCGCCGACAGTGCATCGCGCGCGCGTTGCGCATGCTGGCGGGCGGCGTCGAGGGTCAGCGCGATGGCGTTGTGTCGCTTGAGCAGCGCCAGTGCCCGATGGAAGTCGTCGTCCGTGCGTTCGCCGCCCACGACGCGGCGCCAGAATGCACGCTCGCCATCGTCGCCCGCATCGCGGGCGAACACGACCGGGAGGGTGACCTTGCCGTCCCTGAAATCGTCGCCGATGTTCTTGCCCATCGTCGCGGCCATGCCGCCGTAATCGAGCGCATCGTCGACGAGCTGAAACGCCAGTCCAAGCTCGCAGCCGAACGTCTCCAGCGCCGTCGCTTCCGCGCCGGGGCGGCCCGCGGCAACGGCGCCGGCTTTGGCCGCCGCAGCGAAGAGCGCCGCCGTCTTGGCCACGATGATCTGCATATAGCGCTCGCGCGTCGTCTCGGCGTCGTTCGCCGCCGCGAGCTGCATCACTTCGCCTTCGGCGATGACGCTGGCGGCGCGCGCCAGAATATCCAGCACTTGGATGTCGCCGGTCTCGACCATGAGGTTGAACGACCGTGCAAACAAAAAGTCGCCGACCAGCACGCTGGAGGAATTGCCCCAGATCGTGTTGGCGGATTTCTTGCCGCGACGCAGAGAACTTTCGTCGACGACGTCGTCGTGCAGCAGCGTCGCGGAGTGAATGAATTCCACCGCCGCCGCAAGCTTGCGCGGACCGTCGCCGCCGCCGCCGAGGAGGCGCGCAGCCGCCAAAGTGATCAGCGGGCGGATACGTTTGCCGCCAGCGTCGATCAGGTGCGCGGCCAAATTCGGAATGACGCCGACCGGGCTGGTCATGTGCTGGTGGATGAGCTGATCCACCGCGGCCAGATCCTCGGCCAGGAGGGCGGCCAAGCGATCCACTGCATGGGGGCCGCCGTCGGGCTTTTTCGCTTGTCCGACTGCCGGTCCCAAGGGGCCTCCGCTTGCCTTCACGTCACGCTAAAACGATGCTGGGAGGGCCTTACAGGGTCAAGCGCGCTTCGCCTAGTCGCGCGAAAGGGTCGCACGCCGCTTTATGACCAATGCCGACATTACGGAAGATGCGCTGCTCAACGGACGCATCCGCGTCCGCCAGCCTGCGCGCGGCTACCGCGCCAACGTCGACACGTTGCTGCTCGCTGCCGCCGTCGAAGCGCACGATGGCGCGCGTTTGATGGAGGCGGGGTGCGGCGTCGGCGCAGCCTTGCTCGCCGTTGCGGTGCGCAACACGAGCGCGACGCTCGTGGGAGTCGAACGCGATCAGAACACCGCTGCGATCGCACGCGAAAATGTCGCCCTCAACGCGATGAGCGTGCGCGTCGAGATCGTCGAGGGCGATGTTCTCGAACGAAGCGGGAATATCGGCGTGTTCGACGGTGTTTTCGTCAATCCGCCGTTTGATGCCGAAGGGGAAGGCCGCGCACCGGCGGAAGCGCGGCGCCACGCCTACATCACCGATGCGCCGTTGGAGCGATGGATCGCAACGCTGTCGAACGCGCTTAGTCGAGGCGCAGCGCTCACCTTGGTTCACCGCGCCGCGAAGCTTCCCGAGATTCTGGCCGCGCTCGAGGGCCGGCTCGGCGGACCCGAAATCATCCCCATCCGGCCCCGCCTGGACGCGCCCGCCAAGCGGGTGATTGTGCGGGCGCGAAAAGGCTCGCGCGCGCCGCTGCGGCTTCTGCGCGGTCTCGACCTGCACGACGGTTCAGGGGCCAAGTACACCCCCGAAACGGAGGCCATTTTGCGGGGCGATAAGACCCTCAGCTGGGGCGATTGACTTAGCCCCCTCCCGCGACCAATTTCCGCGCCAACGGGCCCCGGCCGACGCGAGTCGATCCGGTCCCGGCCAGACATAAGAACCCCGCGGGAGAGATCAGGCGAATAAGGCCGTCCCCGAAGGAGCAACCGCCCCGGAAACTCTCAGGGAACCGGACCGCGAGGGGGATGAACACGCTGGAAAGAGCGACACCCGGTGGGGGTCGCCGCCGAAGGAGTAAATCTCTCAGGCGCCAGGACAGCGGGGGCTGCGCACGAGCTTTCGTGCGCGCCGCGCAAACCTGGGACTTTCATATGGCCGACGCCGAACCTCTGAAGCTGCCGCTCGACGCGACTTGGCGCGCGCGCACCTCGAAGTTCGCCGACTTCGCCGGCTACGACATGCCGATCCAGTTCGAAGGGCTGATCGCCGAGCACAATTGGACGCGCGAGCATGCGGGGCTTTTCGACGTCAGCCACATGGGTCCGTGTTTCTTTGCGTTGCCGAAGGGCCACGGCCTCGAAGGCGACGCGGCGCACAAGAAGGTGGCGTCGCTGATCGAACGGCTCGTGCCCGCCGACATACAGGGTTTGAAGCCCGGCCAGGTCCGCTACACGATGCTGCTCAACGCCGACGGCGGCGTGCTCGACGATCTCATGATTGCACGCCCGGCGGAGACGGGCGCAGCCGGCGATCTCTACATCGTCGTCAACGCCGGCTGTAAGCACCAGGACTGGAAGCTGATCGGCGAGCGCACGCAGGGCGAAGCCAATCTCGTCCGCGCGGACGATCGCTGTTTGCTCGCGCTGCAAGGTCCCACCGCCGCACAAGTCGCTGAAACCGTCGTCGCGCCGGAACTCGCTGAGATGGGCTTCATGACGGTGCGCCGCGTCGAGACGCAGCGCTTCGGCCGTCTCACCGTCACGCGGTCCGGTTATACCGGCGAAGACGGCTACGAAATCCTTGTTCGCGCCGAGCACGCCAAGGATCTGGCCGAAGCGCTGCTCGCCCATTCTGAGGTGAAGCCGGTCGGCCTCGGCGCCCGCGATTCACTGCGCCTCGAAGCGGGGCTTTGCCTCTACGGCCACGACCTCGATCCCACCACCTCGCCGATCGAAGCCGATCTCGCCTGGACCATCCAGAAGCGCCGCCGGGAGGCCGCGGATTTCCCAGGCGCCAAGCGAATCCTGCGCGAATACGACCTGGGCGCGCCGCGCACGCGCGTCGGCATCCGCCCCAATGACCGCGCACCCGCGCGCGACGGCGTTGAAGTGATGAAGGACGGCAAGAAGATCGGCATCATCACGTCCGGCGGCTTCTCGCCGATCCTGAATGGTCCAATTTCGATGGGCTACGTGCAATCCGATTTCGCGGCGCCCGGCACCGGCGTCGAGCTCATGGTGCGCGGCCAGGCGCGCGCCGCCACCGTCGTTGCGATGCCGTTCGTGCCGCACCGCTATCACCGTCCCAAGAAGGCTTGAGGGGAAACGCACATGACCCGTTACACCAAGGATCACGAATGGGTGCGGCTGGACGGCGATGTCGCCACCATCGGCATTTCGAAATACGCCGCCGAGCAATTGGGCGACGTCGTCTATGTTGAAGTCCCCGCCGTCGGCGCCGACTTCACCGCCGGCAAAGACATGGCCGTCGTCGAAAGCGCCAAGGCCGCCTCGGATGTGTACGCGCCGATCGCCGGCCAAGTCGTTGCTGTGAACGACGCGCTCTCCGGTCAGCCCGATCTCGTCAACGGCGCGCCGGAAGGCGATGGCTGGTTCGTGAAGATCAAGGTCGCCAACAAAGCCGACGTCGACGCGCTCATGGATGAAGCCGCCTACGCCGATTACGTGAAGGGCCTCTAATGCGTTATCTGCCGCTGACTGATGTGGACCGGAAGCAGATGCTTTCGGTCATTGGCGCAAAGTCAATCGACGACCTCTATGTCGACGTGCCGAAAAGCGCCGTGCTCAAAGGCCTGGTCGACCTGCCGAAAGTGCAGGGCGAACTCGATGTGCATCGGCACATGCAGAAGCTTGCGGAGAAGAATACGTCGGCCGGCCGCACGGCCTTCTTCCTGGGCGCGGGCGCCTATCGCCACCACGTGCCCTCGACCGTCGACCACATCATCCAGCGCAGCGAATTCCTGACCGCCTACACGCCGTACCAGCCGGAAATCGCGCAGGGCACGCTGCAGGCGCTTTACGAATTCCAGAGCCAGGTCGCGATGCTGCTCAACATGGAGGTCTCCAATGCCTCTATGTACGACGGCTCTACCGGTTGTGCTGAAGCGGCGATGATGGCCGCGCGTGTGACCAAGCGGAAGAAGATCGTCTTCTCCGGCGGCGTCCACCCGCACTACATCGACACCGCGCGCACCGCGTGCGAAGCGCTCGGCCTCGAAGTGCTGGCGCTGCCGGCCGCGGTCGATGATGAAGCGGCGGTGACCAAGGCGCTCGGGCCCGACGTGGCCGCGGTTATCGTGCAATCGCCCAACGTGTTCGGCACCATCAGCGATCTGCAAGCCATCGGCGACGCCGCGCACGGCGCAGGCGCGCTCATGGTGGCGACGTTCACGGAAGCCGTGGCGTTCGGCGCGATTGAGCCGGGCGGCAGCTACGGCGCCGACATCGTTTGCGGCGAAGGCCAGTCCATTGGCAATGCGCTGAACTATGGCGGGCCGTATGTCGGCCTCTTCGCCGTGAAAGAAAAGTACATCCGCCAGATGCCCGGCCGCGTCGCCGGTGAAACCGTGGACGCCGACGGCAAGCGCGGCTTCGTGCTGACGCTCTCGACGCGCGAACAGCACATCCGCCGCGAGAAGGCGACCTCGAACATCTGCACCAACTCCGGCCTCTGCCAACTCGCCTGGACGATCCACATGACGCTGCTGGGCGAAGCCGGCCTGAAGCAGCTGGCGCAGCTCAATCACGAGAAGGCGGTGGCGCTGGCCGATGCGCTGGCGAAAGTCCCCGGCGTCGAAGTGCTGACCAAGCGCTACTTCAACGAAATCGCGCTGAAGCTTTCGAAGCCTGCGCAAGGTGTCGTCGATGCACTGGCCGCCAAGGGCGTCATCGGCGGCATCGCCATGAGCCGCCTCGATCCGAAGTCCGGCATGGACAATGTGCTCATCGCCTGCGCGACCGAGATGAACACAGAGAACGACATTGCCTCCTATGCCAAGGCGCTGAAGGAGGTGCTGTCATGAGCGCGGTGATTGCAGAGCGTGAGCTGGGTTACAGCAATCTCGTCTCGACCGTGCCGGGGCGCGTCGTCATCGAAGCGCCGGAGCCAGATCAAACGGATTGGCGGTGCTTCTATTCCGTGAGTTTGCCCGGGATGGATTTCCGGCGCCGCACGGTGGGCGTGGATTCCTTCCAAGCGCTGCAGCTTGCCATGGTGAGCGCGGTCTCCGAGATTGCGAACAGCGCCGCTTTCAAGTCGGGCCATCTCACCGTGTTCGGCGAGCCGCTCCTTACCATTGATGATCTGAAGCAATGCTTCGGCCTACCGCGCCTGCACGGGGACGCTGCATGACCATCGAAACCACCTCCGGCAACAAGGGCTTGCAACAAGCCGAAGGCCTCATCTTCGAAACCGGTCACGCCACCGGCACGGGCGTCGATCTGCCCACGCCGAAGGGCGGCGCGAACAAGCTGGGCGGCCTTGGCCGCAAGGCGGCGCTCGATCTCCCAGGCCTCTCCGAACCGGAGACGATGCGCCACTTCGTGCGCCTCTCGCAGAAGAACTACGCCATCGATCTCGGCCTCTTCCCGCTCGGCTCGTGCACGATGAAGCACAATCCGCGCTTGAACGAGCGCGTGGCCCGCTTCGAAGGCTTCGCCGATCTGCACCCGCTGCAGCCGACCTCGACCACGCAGGGCGCCATCGAAGTGATGGACCAGCTCGCGCATTGGCTTTGCACCATGACCGGCATGCCGGCCGTGGCGCTGTCGCCAAAGGCCGGCGCGCACGGCGAAATGTGCGGCATGTTGGCGATCAAGGCCGCGCTTGAAGCGCGTGGCGAAGCTGAGACGCGCAAGCGTGTGCTGGTGCCGTCGTCGGCGCACGGCACCAACCCGGCGACCGCCGTCGCCGCCGGTTTCATCGTCGATGAAATCGAAGGCGATCACGATGGCCGCGTCGATCTCGAAGACGTCAAAGCCAAGATCGGCCCCGACGTCGCTGCGATCATGATGACCAACCCGAACACGTGCGGGCTGTTCGAGCGCGACATCAAAGAGATCGCCGATCTCATCCACACGGCGGGCGGCTACTTCTATTGCGACGGCGCCAATTACAACGCCATCGTCGGGCGCGTGCGCCCGGGCGATCTCGGCGTCGACGCCATGCACATCAACCTGCACAAGACCTTCTCGACCCCGCACGGCGGCGGCGGTCCGGGTGCGGGCCCGACGGTGCTCTCCGCTGCACTCGCGCCGTTCGCGCCGGTGCCGCACATCGTCAAGCGCAAGGACGGTTACGAACTGCGCGAGCATGCGGACGGCACGCAAGCCTTCGGCCGCATGTGCGCCTTCCACGGCCAGATGGGCATGTTCACGCGCGCGCTCACTTACATGTTGAGCCACGGCAGCGACGGCCTCCGGCAAGTCGCCGAAGACGCAGTGCTCAACGCCAATTACATGCTGGCGCGTCTGAAACCGCACTACAACGCGCCGTTCGGCGATGGCCCGTGCATGCACGAAGCGCTCTTGGACCACACGCGCACCAAGGAGCAGGGCATCGAGACCAAGGACTTCGCCAAGGCGCTCTTGGACGAAGGCTATCACCCGTTCACGACCTACTTCCCGCTCGTCGTCGACGGCGCGATGCTGATCGAGCCGACCGAAACCGAGCCCAAGCGCGAACTCGATCGCTTCTGCGACGTGATGATCGCGCTGGCCGAGCGCGCGAAAGCGGGCGAGGTGGAGTTCTTCAAGCAAGCGCCGGTGCAAGCGCCGACGCGTCGTTTGGACGAAACGCGCGCCGCCCGGCAGCCGAAACTGCGCTGGAAGCCGGGCGATAGTGCAGAAAGCGCCAAGCGGGCGGCGGAGTAACGCCGCGATCTAACTGGTGAAGGCGCGCGAGGCACGACGCAAACATCTGTCATTCGTATAAGTGGTACAACATTTATCTTCGGCCTTGCGGAAAGGGGAAGACTGCTACATTTTGCCTCCATTGCTCGGAGGGGGATGTCGTCTTGCCGTATTCGCCGATCACTGTTTCATCGCTGAACGCCAGCCAGAGCTTGGTGCTGAACGGACCCGCTGGGTTGTCGACGCTGCCCGAGTTTGGCTCGCAAGTGACTGCGGCAGGTGACGTCAATCGCGACGGATATGCTGATGTGCTGATCAATTCGTCACAATCAGTTTATCTTGTGTATGGCGGGCCGATCGGTGGGGTGTTCGATGTCGACGATATCGATGGCACGAACGGCACGCGCTTCACCGACCCGCAATACATGTACCACGGCGCCTCGGCTGGCGACGTGAATGGTGATGGCTACATCGACATCGTTCTTGCCGACACCGGTACACCGCCGGGCGGCACGTTGCTGGCGGGGCGCGCCTTCGTGATGTTCGGTTCAGCAGCGGGTTTTGGCGCCACGTTTCACACCAACGATATCGTGCCGGAGACCGGATTCATCATCATCGGCTCGCAGATGTACGGCAATCTCGGCGGACAATCTGTAGTCGGCGATATCAATGGCGACGGGTATGACGACATAGCAGTTGCAGCATCCGGTTCCGGTAATGGTTACCTCTACATCGTGTATGGTCATCCCGGATCGTTCGGGCTTTTCGTCACCACGTCGATGATCGGCGGTGTCACCGCGGGGACAATCATTGTCGGGGCCGTTGATAGCGGGTTTCCCGGCGAAGGCGGTATGGCGATCGCCGACATCAACGGCGATGGCCGCGGCGATTTCTTCTTCGGCGCCGCCAACGGCCCGACCCCAACAGAAGCGCGCGGTGCTGCTTACGGATTTTACGGTACAGCCGCAGGCCTCGGCGCCTCATTTACCTTGAGCGATCCGAACGGCGTGAACGGTTTTCGCATGGAGGGCGAAGCCAATCGGGATCGCATGGGCACATCGGTCGCCGTGTTCGGCGATGTCAATGGGGACGGCTACAACGACTTCGGCTTCGTCGCGAATGGCGTCGACTTCGATGGGCGCGACTATGCTGGTTCTCTCTATGTCGTCTTCGGCGGCGTCGGTGGGATCCCTGCGCAGATCACCCCCAGCGACCTCGACGGCACATTTGGCTTCCGCTTCGACGATGACGACGGCGGTCCGGCCCTCGGGATTGGCGCAGTCAGCGCCGTCGGCGACTTCAATGGCGATGGCTTCGACGACATAGGCATGACCACGGGCAATGGCGTCGCCTACATCTTGTTCGGCCGCGCTGGCGGATTCGATGCGCGATTGACGGCGCCGGACATCGATGGCGTCAACGGCGTGCAATTGATCGTCCCCAGTCCATACAGTGGCGTTTGGGGTGTCGGCGATTTCAATGGCGATGGTCTCGACGATGTCGCCATTGACGATCCGCTCGCGGGCAATGGCCAAGTGACGATCGTGTTCGGCGTGTTGCCAGACGAGGCCGTGACACGCTCCGGCAGCAATATCGGCCAGACCATCCATGGCGGCGATTTCGCCGATATGCTCTCGGGACTCGGCGGCAACGACGTCCTCGTAGGCCACGGCGGCGGCGACGTACTGGACGGCGGCGCCGGCATCGATTTCGCGAATTACGCCATCGCCTCTACCGACGCATCCTGGAGCCGCAATCCCGACGGCACATGGACTGTAACCGCGGAGGGCGTCGACACGGTGAGCAGCGTCGAATTCCTCCGCTTCAGCGACCGCGACGTTCACCTCGATGCCGCATCACGTACGTTCTCCGGCGACGGCACCTCAGACATCCTCTTCCGGCGCGACGACGGCATCATGGCGAGCTGGGAGGTCACCGGAACGACCATCAACAGCGCCGCGTTTCTGCCTGCCGCCGGCGCCGAATGGACGCCGCTCGACACGGGCGACTTCAATGGCGACGGCCGTGCCGATGTCCTCTGGCAGCGCAATGACGGGCTCGTCTACAGTTGGGAGATGAACGGCGGCGCCGTTTCGGCCGTGCATGCGCTCGCCGGCATCGGCGCTGAATGGACGTTTCTCGGCGCCGGCGATTTCGATGGCGACCTGACCGAAGACCTCGCCTGGCGGCGCGACGACGGCGTCATCTATCAATGGCGCATGCAAGGCGGCGCGATTGAGTCGGCGGCGGTGGTTGCAGGCCTCGGCGCCGACTGGTCGATCCAGGGCTTCGGTGATTTCAACGGCGATGGGCGCGACGATTATCTCTGGCGCAATGCGAGCGGCCAGACCGTGATCTGGACTATGAACGGTTCGACCATTGCAGGCTCTGCGCAAACCAGCGTGCAGCCGGCAGCGGACTGGCAGATCGTCGGCGTCGGCGACACCAATGCCGACGGCTATGACGACATCATCCTTCGCCACGACGGCGACGGCATGGTGCGCGTCTGGTCGATGAACGACGCCACCGTCACCGCGTCCACCGACATCGCCGCCGTCGACCCAGCGCAATGGACGATCGAGAACATCGGCGATTACAACGGCGACGGGCGCGACGACATCCTCTGGCGCAACAGTGACGGCGTCGTCTATGTCTGGCTCCTCGCCGGCGCCGCCATCATCGGCGCCGGCGGCCTCTCCGGCATCGGCCCGGAATGGGGCGTCATCTGAGGAGCAACGATGCGTAACTTGATCCTGGCCGCGGTCCTGGCCGCTTTCGTCGCCGCCTGCACCCCGCCGGCTCCGGCTGGCGTGCATGAGGCGACGGAGCAGGAACGCGCGCCGCTCGATACCGCGCTCTCGGCGTCGCTCGCGGTCGATCTGGGTCAGCCGGTTCAGCTCCGCATCGATCACGCGCGCGTCGACGGCGATTGGGCCTGGGTGATCGCTGAGCCCTTCAAGCCGGGCGGCTTGGCGCTCATCGACTGGTCGACCACGCACTACGCCGAGCAGGCCTCGCTCGGCATGATGGACGGCGGCACCACCTACGCGCTGCTGCAGCGCTTGGACGGGGTCTGGACCGTGAAGCAGTTCGTCGTTGGGCCGACCGATGCGCCATGGGTGGGCTGGGCGCAGCAATACGGCGCGCCGGCGTCGCTCTGGGCCAGCGAATAGCTCAGCGTGCGGGCGAGACGCCCACGCCGGGCGGGCAGCGCTCGAAGCCTTCGGGCGGCGCGTGGAAGGATATCCCGACACTCGCCGGCAGCGGCGGGTCGATCATCTGCGGCAGACATTGGCGCGTGACGACGCCGGTTTCGCCCAGTTCGAAATACTTCTGGCGTCCATAGACTTGCGCGCCGACATAGCGCCGTCCGATGTCGTCGAAGGTCATGGCGACGAGGAAATGCGTGTCGGGTTCGTCGGGGGCGAACGAGAGGGCGCGGATGGCGATGGCGTGCGCCAGAAGGTCTTCCTCCGGCGTTTGCCCATAGGAGATGACGTAGCCGGCGCGATAGAGGTCGCGCCACGTCGGTGCGGAGATCTCATCGAGCAGCGCACGGGCGCGTACGCGGCGCAGGCGATGGCGCTCCTGGCGCGCCGCTTCCGCTTCCCGCGTTTCCGTGCCGAGCTGTGAGAAGGGCGGATTGTCCGCAAGCGTGTCGCGCGTAATGGCGCAAAGCTCGGCATTGTCGCCGGCGAGGCAATCTGGCGCCGCATGCGCTCGCGGCGGCAGGCAAACAGCAACGACGGCGAAGGCGAACGTGGCGACGAAGATGCGCAGCATGCGCCGACGCTAGCCGCTCCGCCGCGCGCGCCAATCCATCTTCTTCGTCATGTGGCGTTCAGGGGCTACGACAGCACGCCGCCCATGAGTGCGGCGACGATGATCCACACGCCGATCGCCGAAAACACCAGCGCCGCGCCGATGCGCACGACGTTTAGCGGCACGACCCGCGTCACCGCTTCCCCGAACAGCACCGCCGGCACATTGGCCAGCATCATGCCGAGCGTGGTGCCGATCGTGACCAGCGCAATCTCGTGGAAGCGCGCCGCCAGCAGCGAGGTGGCGATCTGGGTCTTGTCGCCGATCTCGATCAGGAAGAACGAGACGAGGGTGGTGAGGAAGACGCCGCCGCTGGAAGCGTTATTGGCGCGCTCGTCTTCCTTGTCCGGAATAAGCGCCCAGGCGGCCATGACCACGAACGCCGCGCCGACCGCGAGTTGGAACCAGACCCCCGTCAACCATTGGGCGATGAAATAGCCCGCAGTCGCCGCAGCCGCATGGTTGGCCAGCGTGGCGGCGAGAATGCCGAGGATGATCGGCACGGGTTTGCGGAAGCGCGCCGCCAGCAGGATGGCGAGCAATTGTGTCTTGTCGCCGATCTCGGCGAGGGCGACGACGCCGGTCGAAATCCAGATGGCTTCCATTTTGCTGCGTCCGGGGCCTGCGCTGACACGACGACACATGCCGGCAGCGGCCCGCGCTTACCGAATGCGTCGTCGGTCTTGCCAATCCGGAGCGTCGTGCTCCGCCGCCTGCGCCATGCCTCTATGGAAGCAAGTATGTTGACGCGAGGCTCCGCCGGAGGCGGACGGCTACTCCCCGAAAGACAATTCTCGACCTGTACTTAAGCTTCAGCCGCGCCCGATCAACGGGCGAGGGCTTTAGCCGAACTTGCGTTTCAGCTCGCCCACGCCTTCTTCGACGAGGGCGGCCTGGGCGCTGTCATTCATGCGTTCGCGGATCAGCCGCTCGGCGGCGGCGATCGCTTCCTCGGCCGCGGCGGCGCGCACTTCGGCGGCGGCCTTGGCTTCGGCGGCGGCGATGCGGTCTTCCGCTTGTTGCTCGCGGCGCTTGATTGCGGCCGTCATCGAGGCGCGGGTTTCTTCTGCGACGGCGGCGGCTTGTTCCTTTGCGGCGTCGACGATGGCTTTCGCTTCCGCGTCAGCGGCGGCGGCCTTGCTCTTGTAGTCGGCGAGCAGGGCTTCGGCTTCCTCGCGCAAGCGCCGCGCGTCGTGCAGTTCTTTCGCGATGGAGGCCGAACGGTCGTCCAGCGACTTCATGATCATCGCCGGCACCTTGAGGTAGATCAGGATGCCGAAGAAGGCCGCAAAGGCGACGAACGCGATGAACGTCGCGTCGATTTCGATGCCGAACAATTCCATCACGCCTCTCCGGCGACAACGCGTTGACGCGGCGCCGGCGATGCAGACGTCGGCGCGACCTTGTCGGCGATATCCCGCGCCAGTTTGGCCGCTTCAGCCGGCACGTCCGCCAGCGCCTTGGTCCGCGCCGTATCGATGCGTGCTTCGGCGCTGGTGATGCGGTCGGCGAGCCGCTTCTCTGCGGCGTCCTGCTCGGCCTGTAGCTTCGCCTGCATGTCGGCGCGGGCGGCCTCGATCATGGTGCGTGCGTCCGCGCGCGCCTTGGCCTTGGCCTTTTCCATGCTGGCGCGGGCATCCTCGGCTTCGCCGCTCTTCTGAGCCGCTTGGTCGAGGTCGGTGCTGATGGTGTTGGCGCGATTGTGGAGCGTAGCGCCGATCTTGGGCAGCACGACGCGCGACAGAATGAGATAGAGGGCGATGAACGTCAGCGCGAACCAGACGAGCTGGCTTGCGAACAAGGACGCGTCGAACGGAGGGAAGCCCGCGGACTCCCCGCCGTGCCCCGTCGCCGCGGCCGCGGCGTGGGGGTCGACCGTATCGTGCGGCGTCACCGCCATCTTCTAGTCCTTCGGTCTTAGAGCGCGAACAGCAGCAGGAGCGCGATCAGCAGCGAGAAGATGCCGAGCGCTTCGGTCACGGCGAAGCCGAAAATCAGGTTGCCGAACTGCTTGGGCGCTTCCGACGGATTGCGCAGCGCGCCTTGCAGGAAGTTGCCGAAGATGATGCCGACGCCAACGCCTGCGCCGCCCATGCCGATGCAAGCGATGCCGGCCCCGATCAGTTTCGCTGCTTCCGCGTCCATATTCGTAGTCTCCAGTTTTCTCTTTGCGATGGCCGGTTAGTGGCCAGGGTGAAGGGCGTCGTTCAGGTAGATGCAGGTGAGCAATGCGAACACATACGCCTGCAGGAACGCGACCAGAAATTCGAGCGCATAAAGCGCAACCGTCATGCCGAGCGGCAAGATCGAGAGGAGGCCATAGGCGGCGCCGGCGGCGATCAGCGCCGGCACGAAGCCCGCAAACACCTTTAGCACCAAGTGCCCCGCCAGCACGTTCGCCCAAAGACGAACGGCGTGGCTCAACGGACGCGAGAAGAACGAGATGATCTCAATGATCACCACGAACCACAAAATGTACCACGGCACGCCCGACGGCACGAAAAGCTTGAAGAACTTCAATCCGTTCTTGGCGAGGCCGACGAGGATGACGGTCGCAAACACCATGAGCGCCATCGTCGCGGTGACGATGATCTGGCTCGTCGGCGCGAACCAGTAGGGGAACATGCCCAGCATGTTCGCCATGAAAATGAACAGGAAGAGCGTCATCACGAAGGGGAAGAATTTCTTCACGCCCTCGTCGCCGGTGGCGTCCCTCACCATGCCGTGGATGAAGCTGTAGCCGATCTCGGCCACCGATTGGGCGCGGTTCGGAACCAGCGCGGACGACCGCATCGCCCAGATCAGGAAGCCCGACGCCACCGCCACGCCCGCCACCATGAACAGCGAGGCATTGGTGAACGAAGCGTCCACGCCGCCGATCTCGATCTTGGCGAGATCGTTGATGTGGAACTGGTGGATCGGGTCGTTCGACACTTAAACCTCAATCGTCGTCATCGGGGATCGACGGCGCGTTCGGATCGGAGGGATTGGCCTGCGAATAGGATTGCGCCACGCGCACCACATTCACGACCCCCGCCGCGAACCCCAGCACGAGTCCGATCACCAGGCCCCACGGTTGGCTGTGGAGAAAGATGTCCGCCCCGTAGCCGAGCAATGCCCCGACAATGATGGCCGCACCGAACTCTCCGCCAAACCGGAACGCCAGCGAAGCGGCGGTCTCGGGCGGTTTGGAGTTCTGGACGCCTTCACCCCTGGCTTTCGCAACGCGGCTGCGCAGGTCGTTGAGAGCGTCCTCAGGCGGTTTCTTGTCAGCCATTGAACGGTCGATACGCGAAAGAGGGGCGACTCTTCCGAGACGTCCCATTCGCGCGCGCGGAAACTAGAGGGGGGGTGGGAGCCGGTCAAGCAAACCGGCGTGCGACATTTGCAATGCTGGAGCCCGTTTCGGACCCGGTCCCGAAGCGCCGCTGGGGGCTGCGATCGCCTTGGGGTCAGGTCAACGCGTCGAAAACGCGTTCGTAGCGGGTGACGAGACCGTCGGCGTCCAGATCCAGCACGGCCTCAAAGCCCCTTGCCACGCCCTTGTCGATGTAGCGCCAGCGGCGCGGCCCCATCCGTTCATAGCGCTGTTGGGAGGGCCGCAGGGCGAGATTATCGGCCGCGTTCACATGAAGCGCCAGGAACTCACCGCCGTCGTCGCCGAGTGCGTGAACCGCGAGCCCGTTGCAGAGCGGCGTGGCCGAGATGTCGATCTCCCGGCAACCTTCGAGATCGGGCCGTTTGATCCCATCCACGCGCCAGCTCGCAGGACCTGTGCGTACGATTTGCAGGGTCCGGTCGTCGCCGTCCGTGCGCAGCAGCGTCACATCGCGCGTGCGCCAGTGTCTATCCAGGTTCCAGGTGTAGTGAAGCGCGAACGGGTCTGGGCCGGCGTCGATAATGGTGGATACCGCCTCGATGCCGTCTTGGTGCTCGCGCCAATGCAGAATCTCGAGGCCGCAGTGGTCAAGCCTGCGCCAGCGGCGAATTTTTTGTCGCTGTGCCATAGGCGTCTAACGCGCCGGCGCTAACCTAGGTTGCTTATTCCGCCGCCATTTGTTGTGCGCGGCCGAGGTCGACGCTCACCAGTTGCGACACGCCTTGTTCCGGCATGGTCACGCCGTAGAGCCGATCCATGCGCGACATGGTCACCGGATTGTGGGTGATGGCGATGAAACGCGTGGAGGTCAGCCGCTTCATCTCTTCCAACATGCGGCAGAAGCGATCGACATTGGCGTCGTCGAGCGGCGCGTCGACTTCGTCCAGAACACAAAGCGGGGCGGGGTTGGCGAGGAACACCGCGAAGATGAGGGCGGTCGCCGTCAGCGCTTGCTCGCCGCCGGAGAGCAGCGTCAGGTTGGTGAGTCGCTTGCCGGGCGGCTGTGCGAAAATTTCCAGCCCCGCTTCCAGCGGATCTTCGCTTTCGGTGAGCTTCAGCGCCGCCTGACCGCCTTCGAACAAGGCAGCGAACAATTGAGCGAAATGCGCGTCGACTTCCTCGAAGGCGCGCATCAGGCGGGAGCGGCCTTCATTGTTGAGCGTGGTGATGGCGCGCCGCAGCTTAGCGATCGCGGCGGCGACGTCTTCCTTCTCTTTGGTCAGCGTCGCGATGCGGGCGTTGGCTTCTTCCAGTTCCTCATGTGCCCGCAGGTTCACGGGGCCGGCGGCGTCGCGCTCGGCCTTGAGCCGCTCCAGGCGCCGCTCGATCTCGCTGATGGCGGATTGGCCGAGCGCGCCGTTGAGCAAGCTGCCGGCAAGATCGGCCAGCTCTTCCGGCGGCTTGCCGGTGATCTCGGCCGAGAGGGTGGCGATATCGCCAAGCCGCGCTTCGGTCGCACGCGCATGCGCTTCCGCGCCAGCTCGCGCTTCGCGCGCCGAGGCGTGCGCCTCTTCCTTCGCCCGGGCCAAGTCGCCGGCGCTGCGCGCCGCCGCTTCAGCTTCGGCGACTTTGTCCGACGCTTGCTGGCGGCGCTCTTCGGCCGTGCCGGCCTCGTTCATCAAGCCTTCCAGCTTCGTGCGCGCAGTTTGCGGCGCCGCCTTCGCGGCTTCGCGATGCTTCTGAATCTCGGTGAGTTCGGTCTCGAGCGCCGCGAGGCGCTTGTCGGCGTCTGCGATGCGCGCGCGCCACTGGTTGCTGTCGTTCTCCACCGCCTGCCGGCGGGCGTCGCGCTGCGCGCGGTCGCGGAGCAGACTCTGCGCGGCGGCTGTCGCCTCGGCGGCGGCTAGCCGCGTGGCTTCGACGATCGCCCGCGCTTGCGCCAGCGCTCTCTCATCGACTTCGACGGGCGCTTCGCCGGTTGCCGCATCAGCCGCGCCGGCGGCAGTTTGCGCTTCCGCGATTTCAGCAGCGATCGTCTTGGCTTGCGTGTCCAGGTCGGTGCGGCGCTCGCCCTGGCGCGTTTGCTCGCCGCCCAGACGGTCAGCCTCGCGCTGGGCTTCCGCTTCGGCGGCGGCGCGCTTCGGCGCTTCGGCGCGCAGTTCGCGCGCTTTGAGTTCGAGCGCCTGCCGTTCGGCCTTGGCCTTCTCCCATGTGGCTTTTGCCTTCGCGGCCTTGTCCTCGGCTGTCTTCAGTTCCTTGCGCGCGGCGGCGAGGCGGTTCTTGTGCTCGAGCCGGGCGGCGGCGGGCTGGGGCGCATCGGCCCGGCGCACGAAGCCGTCCCAGCGCCACAGATCGCCTTCTTTGGAGACGAGCCGCGCGCCCGGCGGCAATTTCTTCGCTAGCGTTGCGCCGTCCTCCGCTGCGACCACGCCGATCATCGCCAGGCGCGCGGCGAGCGCCCCCGGCGCCTTCACGAACTGCGCCAGCGGATCTCCGGGCAGCGACACAGCCGGCGCATCGGCGCCGCCCCAGTGCGCTGGCGCCTCGGCATTTGTGGAAGCGTCGACGTCTTCGCCGAGCGCGGCGGCCAGGGCGCGTTCGTAGCCGGGCTCGACATCGAGTGCGGCGAGCACGGGCGGAAATTTCGCGTTCTCCGGCGGCGCCAGCTTATCCAGCGCGCGCACCTCCGCCTCCAGTTCCCTCTGCGCGCTCTCGGCGGCGCGATATGGCGTCCACGCCGCTTCGTCGGCTTGCTCGGCCTTCTTCACCACCGCCTCGGCATCAGCGAGTTTGGCGCGGACATCCGCGGCCTGGCTGTGCGCTGCTTCGGCGGCCGCCTTCGCTTGCGCGATGCGGTGATCGAGCTCGGTGGCGGCGGGCAGCGCTTTGATCTGCGCGTCGAGCGCGGTCTTGCGTTCGTTCAAGCGGGTGAGCCGAGTGCGAGCGATGTTCGCCGCATCCGCCAGCGCCTGCGTGCGTGCTTTCGCGACGGCGGCCTCCGCGGTGAGCGTCTCCAGTCTGACTTCGGCGGCGGCGCGCGCCGTGACCGCCTCGTCGCGCGTGTCTTCCAGTTTTTTCAGCACCTTCGCAGCTTCGGCGCTGTCGCCGCCGCCCAGTTCAGCGCGCTCCGCGTCCAACCGCTTCAGCGCCGCTTCTGCATCAGTCTTCAGCGCGGCGAGCCGCTGTGCCTCGTCGGCGTTGCGCGCGGCATCCGCCTCGGCGCGCGCCATGGTGGCGTCGGCTTCGGCCAGATCGCGCTCCAGCCCCACGCGCACCCCTTCCAACCGGCGCAGCACGGCGGCGGCAATCATTTCCAGTTCGCGCAACGGCGCCAGCCCATCGCGCGCTTCGCTTGCGGCGCGCTCGGCGGCGCTGGCGTCAGCGGCCGCAGCAGCGACAATGCGTTCGGCTTCCCGCAGATGGCCTTGTGCTTCCGCTTGGCGTTCGCGCCCTTCGGTCCAGCGCTTGTGCAGCAGCAGCGCTTCAGTCTCGCGGAGCTGTTGCGCCAGTCCGCGATAACGCTCCGCTTGCCGCGCCTGTTTCTTCAAGCTCGCGGCCTGGCCTTCGATCTCGGCCAGCACTTCGTCCAGGCGCTGCAGGTTGGTCTCCGCGCCTTTGAGCTTCAGGTCCGCATCGTGACGGCGCGCGTGCAGGCCGGCGATGCCGGCGGCGTCTTCGAGAATGCGGCGCCGGTTCTGTGGCTTGGCGGCGATAAGTTCGCTGATCTGGCCTTGCCGCACCAAGGCCGGCGAGTTGGCGCCGGTGGCCGCATCCGCGAACAGCAGCTGCACGTCCTTGGCCCGGACTTCTTTGCCGTTGATGCGATAGGTGGAGCCGCCGCCGCGTTTGATGCGGCGCGAAATCTCGAGCACGTCTTCTTTGTCGAACGGCGCGGGCGCGCGGCCCAGCGCTTCGGCGACCACGATGGTGACTTCCGCGTGCTCGCGCGCAGGACGCCCCGCCGTGCCGCTGAAGATAACGTCTTCCATGTCGGTCGAGCGCATGGATTTGGCGCTGGTGGCGCCCATGACCCAGCGCACCGCTTCCAGCAGATTTGACTTGCCGCAGCCGTTCGGGCCGACGACGCCCGTCAGCCCTTGCTCGACCGGCGCGCGCGCCGGATCGACGAAGCTCTTGAAGCCGTGGAGGCGCAGCTCGGTGATTTGCACGGGGCTGCGCTTCCGTCCTAGCTGTGCTGTGCGAGGGCCGCGTCGATGATCTGCGACAGGCCTTCATAGGTCACCGCGCGCGGGTCCTCGATCTTGGTCCCGTTGAGGATAAGCGTCGGCGTCCCGGTCACGTTGAACGGGCGCGACGCCTCGACGACGCGGCGCACGCGATCGGCGCCGGACTGGTCGGTGATGCATTGCATCACCTGTTCTTCCGACAAGCCCGCCGCGCCGCCGATTTCGACGAACTTGCCGCGGATGCCTTCCATGGTGCCGCTCGCGAAAATATCGCGCTGCTGGCGGAAAATCTCGCCGACGCGGTTCATGTATTGCTCGGGGCTGGCGCCGCCGCAGCGGGCGAGCTGGAAGCCGGCGACGGCGACCGCTTCCGGCGGAGTCGGATACTCGCGGAAGATGTAGCGCAGCTTGCCGGTGTCGATGTAGTTCGCCTTCAGCTGATCCCACACCTCATGGTGGAATTCCGCGCAGTGCGGACAGGTGGCGGACGCGTATTCGATGAGTGTCGCCGGGGCGTTGGCTTCGCCCAGGATCATGTCGTCCGGACTCGTCCCCGTGCCGCCGCCGGCGGGGTTGCATGCAGCGAGCGTGACGCTCCCGCCGACCAGCGCGACGCCAGCCGCACCCAACAGCAATTCACGACGGCCAAGGGCCATGGCTTACCTCCACGTATGTGGCCGGAGGCATAGAGTTTTCTGCTCGCGCTGGAAAGCTCAGCCCTGCTTGACTGCGCGTCCAAGCCGCATCAGCGCCGATTTGAGGGCGGGGTCGGCGACCGGGTCAAGCGCTTGCGCCAGCGCGGTTTCTTCCGCCGCCGTGAGTGCGCGCCGGAGCGGGCGGACGTTGGCGGTTGGTCGCACGGGCGCGCTGCGTTGCTCGATGCGCACGGTTTTGACTTTGGCGCCGGCCGTTTTCAGCCGCTCAATCAGGAGCGGGGCCTGCTGCTGCAGGAAGGGGGCGAGCGCCGCCGGGGCGCGCAGGGTCAATACGCCAGCCACCAGCTTCTCCGGCTGGCAGCGGGCGAAGCTGGCGCCCGCGACGTCCGACCAGCGGCGCTTCAATTCGTGGAATCCCATGGTCCCCGCGCCTTCTTTCAGGAGCGGCTTCATGAGCGCAGCGGCGGCCTTGCCGGCGGAGGGCGCTGGCGGGATGGTCCCGCGCCCGCGCTGGCCGTTCAGCCGCTGGGCCGCACGCGCCTCGTCGCCAGCCTGATCGGAGGCTGTCGTCTGGGCGGGGCGGAAGCGGTCGCGCAGGGACATGGATTCTGTAGCGAATCGGAAATTCATGAACGAAGGGTAAATCCTGGCTATGCCCGCGCTCGTCCAATCCGCCGCCGCAACTGTGCATAAGTCGGCTACGACTCGGGAAAACCTCAGGAAAACGCTGCTGGACTGGTACGATCAGGCCGGCCGCGAGCTGCCATGGCGGGTGAAGGGGGCCTTGGCCGACCCTTACCGGGTCTGGCTTTCGGAAATCATGCTGCAGCAGACGACGGTGGCGGCCGTCGCCCCGTATTTCGCCCGCTTCCTCACCCTTTGGCCGGATGTGGCGGCCTTGGCGGCCGCCCCTCGGGACGACGTGCTGCGGGAATGGGCCGGGCTCGGCTATTACGCCCGCGCCCGCAACCTCCACGCCGCTGCCCAGCAACTGGCCGCACAGGGCTTCCCGGCGGACGAGGCCGGCTGGCGCGCCATCAATGGCGTCGGCCCCTATACCGCCGCCGCCATCGCCGCCATCTCGCTCGGCGAGGCGACCAATGTTGTCGACGGCAATGTCGAACGGGTCATTTCCCGGCTCTACGCCATGGAAACACCGCTGCCGGCGGCGAAGCCTGAACTCAAGGCGCTCGCGGCCGGGCTCGTCGGTCCCGCGCGCCCTGGTGACTGGGCGCAGGCGCTGATGGACCTGGGCGCGACCGTCTGCACGCCGAAATCGCCCACTTGCGATGCCTGTCCCTGGCGCGAGGCCTGCGTTGCCTTCGCCACCGGCGCCCCCGGGGGCTATCCGCGCCGCGCCCCCAAGGCTGAGCGCCCGCAGCGCTTCGGCGCCGCCTTCCGTCTCCAGCGCGACGGCGCCCTCTGGCTCGTGCGCCGCCCCGATCAGGGCCTCCTCGGCGGCATGGCGGCGCTGCCAACGACGGACTGGCGCGGAAAGCGCTTCACGCGTTCGGAGGCGATGGCGCTTGCTCCGGTCGAAGCCCGCTGGACCAAAGCAGGCGAGGTGCGCCACGTCTTCACCCACTTCGCGCTAACGCTCGACGTGTACGCCGCTAACGCGGCGCCCGCCGGCGAAGGCTTTTGGGGCGACGCCGCCGGCCTGCCGACCGTGTTTCGCAAGGCGGCCGAGATTGGGAGTAACGGATGAGCGAGTCGTTTGAAGGCGGCTGTTCGTGTGGCGCGGTGCGCTTCAGGCTCACGTCGCGGCCGATGTTCACGCATTGCTGCCATTGCCTCGATTGCCAGAAGCAGACCGGCGGCGCCTTCGCCATCAACGGCCTCATCGAGACGAGCCGCATCGAAATGCTCGCCGGCGAACCCGTGCGCATTGAAATGCCCAGCCCCAGCGGCCGCGGCCACGACGTTTATCGCTGCCAAAAATGCGAAGTCGCGCTGTGGAGCGATTACGGCAAGCGTCCGTATCTGCGCTTTGTACGCATCGCCACGCTCGATGAACCGCACGCGATCGAACCGGACGTGCACATCTTCACGCGCTCGAAAGTTCCATGGGTGCGCTTGCCTGAGAACGCGCGCGCGTTCGACGTCTTCTACGACATGAAGCAGGAATGGCCGGCCGACAGCATGGCGCGGCGCGCGGCCGCCTCAAAGGGCTAAGCATCTTCTTGCCGCAATGCGTGGCGACGTTCGCCGGATGAAGAAGCTCATTTTCCTGGCCGTCACCGCGCTGGCCGCGTGTTCACAACCCACGACGACCGCCACCACCGCCGGTGATCCGATTCCGGCCGACGTCGCGCCTTATATCGCGCGTGCCCGTGCGCCAGCAGATGCAGAGATGGAGGCGCTCACGGGCGGTGTGCTCACGATCGTCGATGGATGCGTACGTATCACTCAACCGACCGGCAATCCGGGGCGTCTCGTCGTGTGGCCGGCGGAGACCACGGTCGACGCCTCAACCGGCGCGGTCCGCATCCGCAATGGGCGCACGGGTGTCGAGGTGTCGGTTAGCGAGACAGTGCAGTTGAGCGGGGGCGAAAGCGCAGAGATCGATCAATCGCAATTAGCGGAGGCGATTCCGGCGGCGTGCCCTGGGCCGTACTGGATCGCCGGTTCGCAATGGATGGTGCAGCACCAATAGCATCTGAAAACATGAAGGACGCGGAGGGGAGCCACTCCGCGTCCTTGCTAGTTTCAGATCGCCCGGCGTTGGCTCTACGCGAGGATCTGAGCTGCCTGGTTTATTACGACCCACGCGCAGGGAAGGATCAGCGCGAAGGCCGTGGCCAGGGTTCGAAACTCATTGGTGATGGCGGCAGTCATTTGCGGCGTCCCCGTTCGTGTGAAGAAGGTAGCGATTCGCACGCCGCGTCGCTGTGACAGAGGTCACCGATGTTTCAGCGGGACTCCGTACTGAGCTTGGGTTTCTGTAGCGAGGGTAGGCAGGCTACGCGCGCAACGTCGTAAGCGCGGCGCTAATGCGCCCGCGCTTCGCTGATGAGCGCTTTGAGTTTGTCGCGGCTGACAAGCTTGATTCCGGCGCGGCCGATGCTGATCCAGCCTTCGTCGCACCATTCGTGCAGCTTGCGGTTCACTTTCTCGCGCGAGGCGCCGATGCGGCGGGCGAGCTCGGTCTGCGTCAGCGTGATGGTGGCGCCGTCGCCGGCTTCTTCGAGCAGGCGCTGCGCCAGGCGCCCGCCAAGATCGAGCAATTGCGCGTCTTCCAGATGCGCGTTCGCCGCGCGCAACCGCCGGCTCAGTTCCGCGAGCAGTTTCAACAGCGCCTTCGGTTCGCTTTCAAGTGCGGCGAGCGCTTGGTCGCGCGTGATGCGCAAGAAACGCGAGCGTCGGATGGCGCAGATGTCGGCCGAGCGGGCGCCGCCGTCGAGCACCGCCATCTCGCCGATGAGCGTGTAAGGCTTGAGCGAGGCGAGGCGCACGTCGCGGCCGCTTTCACTGGACGTGCGGACTTCGACTTCGCCCTCAAGCAGGACGAAAAGCGCATCCCCGGGATCGCCCTTGGAAAAGAGTAGGGCGCCCGGATCGATCGCCACCGGTGAGCCGCCGATCGCCAGCCGCTTGCGCGTTGCGTCCGAGAGGTTGGCGAGCAGATCGGCTTTCGCCAGAGCCGCCTCGACGCCGTGAAGGTCCTTGTCAGCCATGCGCCGAACATCGGGTCGCCCGTGACCCGCGTCAATCGGATGCGCGTGGCGGAACGTGACCGCGGTTACGCAAGAACTAAGCGCTCGGCGCCATGGCCATTTGCCGCCGGATTTCGCGGCGGAAATGTTCGATCGGCTGCGGGCCGCGCTTGGTCTCGAGCGACCAGAAGCTCCAGCCGTTGCAGGCCGGCGCGCTGGTGACGTGGGCGCCGATGCGGTGAATGGATCCGGTGACGTCGCCGACCGCGAGCGAACCGTCGGCGCGCACGCGGGCGCGGTGGCGGCCGTCCGGGGAGACCAGCATGTCGCCCGGGCGGATGAAGCCGGCTTCGATGACTTGGCCGAAGGGCACCCGCGGCTCTTCGCGCTTGCTCTTGGTGACCATGATGTCTTCGGCGGCGGCGGGCGTGACTTTTTTCAGTCGCGCCTTGGCCGCGGCGGCGTAGGTCGGATCGCGTTCGATGCCGAGATAGTGGCGGCCCAGGCGTTTGGCGGCGGCGCCGCTCGCGCCGGTGCCGAAGAACGGATCGACGATGAGATCGCCGGGGCGGCTAGTTGCGAGCACGACGCGGTGCAGCAGCGCTTCCGGCTTTTGCGTCGGATGCAGCTTGCGGCCTTCCTTGTCCTTCAAGCGCTCGGCCCCGGTGCAAAGCGGCAGCGTCCAGTCGCTGCGCATCTGCAGGTCTTCGTTGAGCATCTTCAGCGCGTCATAGTGGAAGGTGTATTTCGACTCCTTCGACTTCGAGGCCCAGATCAGCGTCTCATGCGCATTGGTGAAGCGCGTGCCCTTGAAGTTGGGCATCGGATTGGTCTTGCGCCAGACGATGTCGTTCAGCACCCAGAACCCCAGATCCTGCAGGATCGAGCCGACGCGAAAAATGTTGTGATAGGAGCCGATCACCCAGATGGCGCCGTCGTCCTTCAGCACCCGGCGGCATTCGCTGAGCCAGTCGCGGGTGAACGCATCATAGGCGGCGAAGTCGGCGAACTTGTCCCACTCGTCGTCGACCCCGTCGACCACGCTCTGGTCCGGGCGGGTCAGGTTGCCGCCGAGCTGCAGATTGTAGGGCGGGTCGGCGAAGACGAGGTCGGCGCAGCCCGAGGGCAGGGCCCGCAAAGCTTCGATACAATCGCCTTCGATGATCTTGTCGCGAAGCTGGCGTGCGGACATGCGTCTCCCCTGAGCCGGGAGTCTCGCTTGACGGAGTCTGCGAATCAAGAGTCCGCGGGCTCGTTAACCACGTTCCGGACCCCCAATCGCAGTGATAAGGCCCCCTTGTTTCGCTCCGGCATTGGCCGCAGAGAGCTTTTATGTCGGGGACCCAAGCGGATGGTTTTGAGGCGTTCGCCAGGAGTTGGCGCGCCTATGTGCTGGTGGCGCTGATCGCGCTCGCGTCGGCCACGTTCGGCTCGTTCTCTGCCCCGGTCATGGACCGCGACGAGGCCCGCTTCGCCCAGGCCACGCGCCAGATGGTCGAGAGCGGCGACTATGTCCGCATTCGCCTGCAGCAGGCCGAGCGCAGCAAGAAACCGGTCGGCATCTACTGGCTGCAGGCAGCGGCGGTGAACGCACTGCGCCCTTTGACCCACAGCACCAACACGATCTGGACCTACCGCATACCCTCGGCGCTCGGCGCGCTCCTCGCAGCGCTTGCGGCTTTGTGGGCGGGGCGGCGGCTGCTCGGTCCGCGCGCCGCCCTGCTGGGCGCGGCCATGTTCGCCGCCTCCATTCTGATGGGCGTCGAGGCCATGACCGCGAAGACGGACGCTGCGCTCGCAGGCGTGACGACGCTCGCGATGGCGGCGCTTGCGCACCTTTATGCCGGCGCGCAGCGCCCGCGCCTGCTGGCGCTTCTGTTCTGGACCGCGATGGGCGCGGGCGTTCTCATCAAGGGGCCGGTGACGCCGCTGGTGGCGTTTCTCACTTTGATCACGATCGGCGTTTGGGAAGGGCGCTGGCGCTGGATGAAGCCGCTGGTGTGGTGGCCCGGGCCGCTGCTGATGCTGGCGATCGTCGCGCCGTGGCTCATCGCCATCAACCAGGCCACCGAGGGTCGCTTCTTCGCCGAAGCCATCGGGCGCGATCTCGGCGGCAAGATCAGCGGCGATTCAGAGCATCACTCGGGCTGGCCTGGCTATCACCTGATCGTTTTGCTGATCGCGTTGTTCCCGGCGACTTTCGCATTGCCGTTTGCGGCGCGCCTCGGCTGGCGGACGCTGCGCGCGCCGCGCGCTGAAGAAGGCATGCGCGGCCTGCGCTTCCTGCTGGCGTGGGCCATTCCGAGCTTCGTCGCCTTCGAAATCCTGCCGACGAAACTGCCGCATTATACGCTGCCGCTCTATCCCGCGATCGCGCTGCTCGCCGGCGCCGGCCTGCTCGCCGCCGCCGAGCAGCGCTGGCGGATGGCGAAGTGGATCGGCGTCGCCTTCACGCTGCTCGCCGGTCTCGTTTTCGTGGCGGCGTTCGCGGGCGCGCGCGAATTTTTTGCGCCCGGCGCCGAAGTGCTGGGCTATGGCCTGATGGCCGGCGCCGCTTTCGCTGCGCTGATCGCCGTCGTCGCGGCGATATTCGTGCGCTCCACGACGCTGCGCGTCGTCGCTGGCGTCGTCTGTGCCTTGGGCGTTTCGTGCATGCTGCGTGAAGTGGCGCTGCCGCGTGCGCAAGGCGTGCAGCTTACCTCTCAGATCGTCGATCAGCTTGATCGCTCGGGGCTGGGATCGCGTCCGATCTGGGTCGTGGGCTACGGCGAGGCAAGCCTCGTCTTCATGACCCGCACCGACATCAATATCGGCACCGCGGCCGACGCCATTGTCGGACTCCATGCGGGCGACACGCTCATTGTCGACGAAGAGCAGCGCGCTGAGACCGAGGTCGGCCTGCGCCGCCGCGGTCTGGAATTCGCGCCGCAAACGCCCGACGTGCGCGGCCACAATCTCGGCAACTCGCACGACCTCACGCTGTCTATCGGAGTTGTGCGTCCGATCGCGCGCGACTAGGCGGCGTCTTTCGTGGCGCCTTCAATCACGGCGCGGATGCTCTTGAAGCTGCGGCGGTGAATGTCGCAGACGCCGAGCCGCGCCAGCGCCTCCTGATGCTCGGGCGTGCCGTAGCCCTTATGCTTGGAGAAGAGATAGCCCGGATAGCGCGCACAGAGTTCGACCATCATGCGGTCGCGCTCGACCTTGGCGATGATAGAGGCCGCCGAGATCACCGGCGCAATGGCGTCGCCGTCGATGATCCATTCGACCGGGCAGGGCAGCTCCGGCGCCATGTTGCCGTCGACGAGCGCCGCGACCGGCATTTCCGGCAACGCTTCGAACGCGCGCTGCATGGCGAGATGCGACGCGCGCAGAATGTTTAGTGTGTCGATCTCTTCGACGCTGGCGACGCCCAGCCCCACCAGCGCGCAGGCGCGGATTTCTGCGGCCAAGTCCTCGCGCGCTTCGGCGGTCAGCTTCTTGGAATCGTCCAGCCCTTTCGGCCGGCCCTTGCGGGGAAGGATCACCGCGGCGGCAACCACCGGCCCCGCCCAGGGCCCGCGCCCCGCCTCGTCGATCCCGCATATCCCCATAGCGGCTGAGGATGGCGGATTCGTTCCGGCGCGCCAAACACCCGGATCAGACAAGCGTGCTGATCTTTTTGGAAAGCATGCTTGACATGCGTTCTCTCTGGATGTAAATGTACCTTGTCACTTAGACAAGGGTGCTTGCGATGCGGAAGTCTATGTCTCTCGGCGCTTGGTTTGCGGTCGTGGTGGGCATCGTCACCGCGCTGACGGTGGCCGCGCAGCACTGAGGTCGACGCGGTAATCGCGGGCCATCGCAATTCGGAGGGTGTCATGTGTGGTGATCGAGGAATGGTGATCGGCGGGCTCATTATCGCCGCGGCGATGATGGTGTGGGCCTATGCGAGCAATCACGCGGAGGGCCGGACCCAGTCGGCGCCGCTCGCGGCAGCCGAGACTTCGGTGATCGTCTCGCTCGATCCGATGGCGCTTGAGGTGCGCCACGGGCGCCTCGCGATCGAACTGTCGATCTGACGGGGACCTGGATGACCTGTGAGCCGCCGCCTGCGCGCCGCAAGGAAGCCCACGGCCGCTACATCCGCGACATGGCGGTGGCGGCGGCGCTTTATGTCGGCTTCGTCTTTGTCGCTGCGCTGATCATCCGCAATCTGCATCCGCCGCAATGGGCGCTCGTTGTGCTGGCGGTGCTGCCGACGGCGCCCGCGCTGCTGATGCTGCGCGCTTATGTCGTCTATCTGGCGAGCATGGATGAGTTTCAGCGCCGCATGCAGACCGACGCCATCGTCATTTCCACCGGCATCGTCGTGTTCGGCTCGTTCACCTACGGCTTTCTCGAATCCTGGGCGAACCTGCCGCACATCGAGATGCTCTGGGTGTTTCCGATCTTCTGCATGATTTTCGGCGTCACCCACATTGTCATCCGGCTGCGCAACAAGTGAAAAACCGGCTCAAGGTCCTGCGCGCAGAGCGCAACTGGAGCCAGGCGGATCTGGCCGACAGGCTGGACGTCTCGCGCCAGAGCGTGAACGCGATCGAGACCGGCAAGTACGATCCTTCGCTGCCGCTCGCCTTCAAGATCGCCCGCGTGTTCGGGTTACCGATCGAACAGATATTCACAGACGATGAAGCCCAAGCAGAGGCTGCAGAATGAGCACGACCGACAATCCGCGCAGCCCACGCGACCGCAAGTCTGGGCGCTATATGTGGCTCACCTTCGCGACGGGGCTCCTCTACGGCGCGCTGGCGTTCGGCTATTTCTGGCAGCCCTGGCTGCTGGCGCTGGCGATGCTTTTCGCCGTCGTCAGCGTGGGCTTCGGCACGCTCTGGATGCGCTCGCTCGATGAGGGCAAGCAGCAGGCGCATTATGTCGCTTGGTATTGGGGCGGTTCGGCCGGCCTGATGGTCTCTGCGCTCTGCTTTCTCGGCGCCATCCCGCTGGTGTTGAGCGGGGCGATGGAGCGCATCTTCGCGATCGTAGACGGCGTCAGTCCCGCCGGCATGGCGTTCGCTGTGGGCATGGCTTTGGGCATGACGCCGGCCGTGATCGGCTACGCAATTTGGCACGCTGCCGTGATGGCCAAGCGCGATGGGGGCGAAGAATGAGCAATGTCGCTAATCCGCAGCGTCCAGATATCGCTGCTTCGCTCCTGCGCATGGTGATCGGCGCCGCCTTGGGCGGCGGGGCGCTCTGGCTTTACGTGGGCTACGCGGACGAGATCCGATGGTCCGACGGGGTCGCCATCGCGGTCGCGCTCATCTGTTTCATAGCCGCGCTGCGGCTTTTCACGGAATCCTTCAATCCGAAGCAACTCGCCAAGCGCCTGGAAGTCGAAGACGACACGACGCCCAAGGAAGCCAACGCCGCGCGCCTGCAGGCGGTGCTGATGCTGGTGCTGGGCGTCGCCATGGTATGGCCGGTCGTCGCCACGCTGCAGCGCTGGCCTGCGCCCGTGTGGGCCTACGCGGTGATCGCGATCTTTCTCACCGTTCGCATCGGCTACACGCTGGCCATGTGGACCAAGACCGACGAGTTCGTCCGCCAGCGCACCAAGAACGTCACCTGGTGGACCTACTTCTGGAGCCAAACCGCGCTCATCGCCTACGCCTGCGGCGAGCGCCTCGGCCTCGTGAGCGCGCTGACGGCTTGGGACATCATGGTGCTGATCACAGCGACCTCGATCGCGACCGCCGCCATCGTGGGGCGAGGCAAGACCGCCGCTTGATTGCAGGGCCGGGCGCCGGTACGCCCCAGCCCATGGCCCCCGAGACTTCATCTCTGAAGAAGCCCCGCTGTTTCCAGGACGTAATCCTGACGCTCCAGAATTACTGGGCCGAGCAGGGTTGCGCGATCTTGCAGCCCTATGACGAGCAGGTGGGCGCGGGCACACTGCACCCGGCGACCACGCTGCGCGCGCTCGGCCCCAAGCCCTGGCGCGCCGCCTATGTGCAGCCGTCGCGGCGGCCGAAGGACGGGCGCTACGGCGAAAACCCGAACCGGCTGCAGCACTATTATCAGTTCCAGGTGATCCTGAAGCCGAACCCGGCCGATCTGCAGCAGCTCTATCTGAACTCGCTCGCCGCTATCGGCATCGACCCGCTCCTGCACGACATCCGCTTCGTCGAAGACGATTGGGAAAATCCCACAGTCGGCGCCTGGGGCCTCGGCTGGGAAGTGTGGTGCGACGGCATGGAGGTGTCGCAGTACACCTACTTCCAGCAAGTCGGCGGCTTGGATGTGCGCCCAGTCAGCGGCGAACTCACCTACGGGCTCGAGCGTCTGGCCATGTACGTGTTCGGCGTCGACCGCGTCTACGATCTGCCGTTCAACGATCCCGACAGCGCCTATCCGCTCACCTATGGCGACGTCTTCCTCGAGAACGAGAAGCAGCAATCGCGCTTCAATTTCGAACTCTCAGATGCGGAGCAAAACCTCCGCTGGTTCGCCGATGCCGAGACGACGGCGAAGCACCTGCTGAGCGAAGGCGCCGTGCTGCCCGCCTTCGATTACACGCTGAAGGCCAGCCACTTGTTCAACCTGCTCGACGCCCGCGGCGTCGTCAGCCCGACCGAGCGGCAAAGCTTCATCGCCCGCGTCCGCGATCTGGCGAAGGGCTGCGCGCAGCAATGGGCGGAGAGCCAGTCATGAGACGGGGACTCGCTTCGACAAGCGCGATGGTGTGGCTTCGGTCGCGGGCAAAGGAATTGCGCCGCGACATGACGCCCGCCGAGAAGACCGTGTGGCGCATCTTGCATGAAGGTGAACTCGTCGCGCTCAATTGGCGCAAGCAAGCGCCATTCGGAGATTTCATCCTCGACTTTGTTTCGCATCCTGCGCGTCTGGTCGTCGAAGTTGACGGTGCTCAGCATGGGGAAACGGAGCAAGCGTTGTACGATCAGCAGCGGACCGCTTGGCTCGAAGCTGAGGGCTATCGTGTTCTGCGGGTATGGAATTCCGAAGCCAAGTCCCTCGCGGATGGCGTGTGGCGGCTAGTGCACCACGCGGCCATGCAATCCCCGGCCGTGCGACGCATGGATCGTTGGCGCGAACAGACGATGGCGAACATTCGAACTGCAAACGAACGCGCGGTGACATCCTCCTCCTCGATGGAGGAGGTGGCCCGAGCGCAGCGAGGGTCGGAGGAGGTGCGCCCTCCGGCCATAACGAATGAGCCCCATGAGGCTCGTCCGTCCACGTTTGAGGGCGCACCTCCTCAGTCAGCGCTGCGCGCTGACAGCTCCTCCATCGAGGAGGAGCGGGCGCCACATTTTGATGGATCCGTGCAATGATGCGGCCAGTTATCTTCTTCCTTGCGCTCTCGCTCATCGCCACGCCAGCCTTCGCGCAGAAGGACGGCGGCGAGGGGCCGCAAGACCGGGTCCAGTATTTCGCGCCGTCGGATCAGGCGATGAACGACGCCATCGCCGAGGCGCACACCACGCTGCCGCAATTCATGGCGCTGCTGCGCCGCACGCCGGAAGGTCAGCGGGGCGGGCTCATGCTGAAGGTCGGTCTGGATACGCCCGACAACGGGCGCGAGCACATCTGGATCGACAGCCTGCGCTACGAGGGCGACACGCTGGTCGGCAACCTCGCCAACGTGCCGGATGCGCTGCCGGGCCTGCGCCTCGGGTCGCGCGTCGAGATCGAGCCGGAACGCATCAGCGATTGGATGATCCAAAGTCCCCGCGGCATCTACGGCGCCTACACGATGCGCGTGATGATCCAAACCATGTCGCCGGCTGAGGCGGCGCAATACCGCGCGCTGCTGGCGCCGACGCTGCTGCCCCCGGACTGGACATCCTAATGCCAGAACTGCTCATAGAATTCTTCTCCGAGGAAATCCCAGCGCGCATGCAGAAGCGCGCGGAGGAAGACCTTGCGCGCGCGTTCGGCGAGAAGCTCAAAGCCGCCGGTCTCGAACCGAAAGCGATCCGCACCTTCTCAGGCCCACGGCGGCTTGGCCTTGTCATTGACGATCTGCCGGCGAAAGCGGCGGACGTGAACGAAGAGAAGAAAGGTCCGCGCGTTGGCGCGCCGGATCAGGCGGTGCAGGGGTTTCTGAAAAGCGCTGGCTTGAATTCGATCGATCAGGCGCAAGTAGTCGAAGACAAGAAGGGCGCCTTCTACGTGGCGCGCATCGAACGCGCGGGCCGCGCGACGGCCGACATCGTGAGCGAGATCACGCCGGACATCGTGCGCGCGTTCCCGTGGCCGAAATCGATGCGCTCGGGCGAGAGCGATCTGCAATGGGTGCGCCCGCTGCACAACGTGCTCGCGCTGTTCGCTGGCCAAGCCGTGACGATCGCGATCGAGGGCGTCGGCAATGAAGCGGTGACGTGGGGCCATCGCTTCCATGCGCCGGAGAAGATCGCGCCGAAGAATTATGCGGACTATGTCGCCAAGCTGCGCGCGGCGAAGGTCGTGGTGGAGCGCGACGAGCGCAAGCGCACGATCCTCGAAGGCGCGAAGGCGGCGTGTGCGAAGGCAGGCCTGGAATTGGTGGACGACGCCGGCTTGCTGGAGGAGGTGAGCGGCCTCTCCGAATGGCCGGTGGTGTTGCTGGGCGACATGGATCCGGCGTTTCTCGATCTGCCGGGCGAAGTGATCCGGCTCTCGATGCGCACGCACCAGAAGTATTTCGCCGTGCGCGATCCGAAGAGCGGCAAGCTCGCGCCGCACTTCGTGACGGTCGCCAACATTGAAGCGAAGGACGGCGGCAAGGCGATTGCGGCGGGCAATGCGCGCGTGCTGTCGGCGCGACTGAACGATGCGCGGTTTTTCTGGGAGACGGACAAACGCACGCCGCTCTTCACGGAGGAGCGCAAGGCGAAGCTGGAGAAGATCGTCTTCCACCAGAAGCTCGGCTCGGTGTGGGACAAGGTCGAGCGCGTGAAGGCGCTGGCGGTGGAGCTCTGCGCCGTGACGGGCGCGGACAAGGCGCTGGTCGAACGCGCGGCGCTGCTGTGCAAATGCGATCTGGTGACGGAGACCGTCGGCGAATTCCCCGAACTGCAAGGCCAAATCGGGCGTCAGCTCGCATCGCTGATCCGCCCGACCGGCGAAGTAAACAGCAAAGGTGCTGCCGCCGTCAGCGAACACGACAGCGTCGCCATCGCCATCGAGGATCATTATCGCCCCCTCGGCCCGAACGATCGCGTGCCGGAAGACAAGGTCGCGTTCACGCTCGCACTGGCGGACAAGCTCGATACTTTGGCTGCGTTCTGGGTGATCGATGAGAAGCCAACCGGGAGCAGTGATCCGTATGCATTGCGCCGCGCTGCGTTGGGCGTAGTGCGAACGCTGCTCGAAAACGGCGTGCGTCTGGAGTTGGACGAAGCGCTCATCGCCGCGGTCGGTGGCGCATGGCTCGGCAACTGGGAGCAGGACGCGCTCGACGAAGTTCAGCGTGCCGATCAGCAGGTTGCGCGCGAGGGCCTACTTGCCTTCCTCGCCGATCGCCTCAAAGTCCAACTCCGCGATCAAGGCAAGCGCCACGACCTTGTCGACGCTGTCTTCGCGCTGGGCGATGACGACCTCGTGCGCATCGTCGCGCGTGTCGAAGCGTTAGACGCGTTTCTCAAAACCGAATCCGGTGCGAACTTGCTTGCTGGCTACAAGCGCGCGGCGAATATTCTCGCGGCGGAGGAGAAGAAGGGCAAAGGCCTGAGCGAGGCGGATACCGCCACGGGTCTCAAAGCCGATCTCTTGCAGGAGCCCGCCGAGAAGGCGCTCTACGCGGCGCTCGAAAAAGCGCTGCCCGCCGCGCGCGCGGCTGTGGAGAAAGAAGATTTCGCCGCGGCGATGCGCGCGCTCTCCGAACTTCGCGCGCCGGTGGATCAGTTCTTCGAAAAAGTGCTGGTGAACGCCGAGGACGCGGCGCTGCGGCGCAATAGACTTTTGCTGTTGTCGCGCCTACGTGAGGCGCTGTCTGCGGTCGCAGATTTTTCGAAGATCGAGGGATAGCGCGCAATGTCCACGTCGAAGCAATGGGTTTATGGCTTCGGTGGCGGTGAAAGCGCGGGCGATGCGTCGATGAAGGCGCTGCTCGGCGGCAAGGGCGCGAACCTGGCCGAGATGGCCAAGCTCGGCCTGCCCGTACCGCCCGGCTTCACGCTGACGACGGAAGTCTGCACCGAGTTCTACAAGAACAATCGCGCCTATCCGGGCGAACTCAGCGGCCAGGTCGATGCGGCGCTCGCTGCGCTCGAAGCCAAGACCGGCAAGAAGTTCGGCGACGTCGCCAATCCGCTGCTGGTTTCCGTCCGTTCCGGCGCGCGCGCCTCGATGCCCGGCATGATGGACACGGTGCTGAACCTCGGCCTCAACGACCAGACCGTCGAAGGCCTGGCCCAGCTCTCGGGCGACAAGCGCTTCGCCTACGACAGCTACCGCCGCTTCATCCAGATGTACTCGAACGTCGTGCTCGAACTGGAGCATCACATGTTCGAGGAAATCCTCGGCTCGCACAAAGACACCAACGACTATCGCACCGACACCGAACTCACAGCCGAGGACTGGATCCAGGTGGTCGCCGAATACAAGCGTGCGGTGGAGAAGAAGCTCGGCAAGCCGTTCCCGTCCGATCCCAAGGAGCAGCTCTGGGGCGCTATCGGCGCCGTCTTCTCAAGCTGGATGAACGATCGCGCCATCTTCTACCGCAAGCACAACAACATCCCCGAAAGCTGGGGCACCGCCGTCAACGTGCAGGCGATGGTATTCGGCAACATGGGTGAGACCAGCGCGACCGGCGTCGCCTTCACCCGCGATCCTTCCACCGGCGAGAAGCGCTTCTACGGCGAGTATCTGATCAATGCGCAAGGCGAGGACGTCGTCGCCGGCATCCGCACACCGAAGCCGCTGACCAAAGCCTCACGCGAAGCGATGGGCGAGGGCGGTCTCTCGCTCGAAGAAGCGATGCCCGTGGTGTTCGCCGAGCTCACCGCGCACTACCAGAAGCTCGAAGCGCACTATCGCGACATGCAGGATTTGGAGTTCACGGTCGAGCGCGACCGGCTCTACATGCTGCAGACCCGCAACGGCAAACGCACCGCCAAAGCGGCGCTGAAGATCGCCGTCGACATGGCGCGCGAAGGCCTCATCACCGAGAAGGAGGCGGTGCAGCGCGTCGACCCCTCGGCGCTCGATCAATTGCTGCATCCGACCATCTCGCCGAAATATCACCGCGACCTCATCTGCCGCGGCCTGCCTGCCTCGCCGGGCGCCGCGGTCGGCGCGGTCGTGTTCGACCCCGACGAAGCCGCCAATCTCGCCACCGCCGGCAAAGCCGTCATCCTGGTGCGCGAAGAGACCAGCCCCGAAGACATTCACGGCATGCACGCGGCGAAAGCCATCGTTACATCGCGCGGCGGCATGACCAGCCACGCCGCCGTCGTCGCCCGCGGCATGGGGCGGCCATGCGTGTCGGGCGCGGGCGAATTGCGCATCGACATGAAGGCGGGCGCCTTCAAGGTCGGCGGCCGCGTCGTGAAGCTGGGCGAGACCATCACCGTAGACGGCTCCTCCGGCGAAGTGCTGTTCGGCGCCGCCGACATGGTGCAGCCGGAACTCACGGGCGATTTCGCCACCCTGATGGAATGGGCCGACAAGGCGCGGCGCATGAAGGTGCGCGCCAACGCCGAGACGCCGGAGGACGCCGCCACCGCGGTCAAGTTCGGCGCCGAAGGCATTGGCCTTTGCCGTACCGAGCACATGTTCTTCGACGCCGAGCGCATCGCCGCCGTGCGCGAGATGATCCTCGCCGAGACCGAGAAGGGGCGCGTGGCCGCGCTCGACAAACTCTTCCCGCACCAGCGCCAGGACTTCGTCGACCTCTTCGAGATCATGGGCCCGCGCCCGGTGACGATCCGCTTCCTGGATCCGCCGCTGCACGAATTCCTGCCGCACACCGAGGAAGATTGCGAGGCGGTCGCGAAGGCGACCGGCGTCGACGCGAAAGCGCTGCTCGCGCGCGCGCGTGAACTGCACGAAGTCAATCCGATGCTGGGCTTCCGCGGTTGCCGGCTGGCGATCGTCTATCCCGAAATTTACGACATGCAGGCGCGCGCCGTGTTTGAAGCCGCCTGCGATGTCGCCGAAGCCAAGGGCGCAGCGCCGGTGCCGGAAATCATGATCCCGTTCGTGCTGGCCAAGCGCGAACTGGATTTCCTCAAGGGCCGCGTCGACGCGATCGCGGCCGAAGTGTTCGCCAAGCGCGGCCGCAAGATCGAGTATCTCGTCGGCACCATGATTGAGCTGCCGCGCGCGGCGCTATTGGCGGGAGAGATCGCCCAAACCGCCGAGTTCTTCTCGTTCGGGACTAACGATCTCACCCAGACCACGATGGGGCTGAGCCGCGACGATTCCGGAAAGTTCCTCGGAACCTTTGTTGAGCGGGGTGTTTTACCACAAGACCCGTTCGTCTCTATCGACGCCCAAGGCGTTGGAGAGCTGGTGGGGCTCGCTTGCGAACGGGGGCGGGCCGCTCGGCAGGGGCTGAAGCTTGGCGTTTGTGGCGAACACGGCGGAGACCCGTCGTCCGTGGCGTTCTTCGAACGCGCCGGGCTCGATTACGTTTCCTGCTCTCCCTACCGGGTTCCGATTGCCCGGCTGGCGGCTGCCCAAGCCGCGCTCGCCAAGGGCTAGGCCGGCCGCCGAGCCGGACCAGCTCGAACTCTTCCCCGACCTCTTGACGCTACGGCGCCCGGCTGCGGCGCGCGCGGCGGTGCGCCGCAGCAAAGTTCCCCTCCGGGGGGAACCGGCACGATCCTCGCAGGGAGCTACGGGCCTTGGCCCGCAAGGGCCGGAGCCCGTGAAGCACCCTCGCAACACGGCCCAAAGGAAAACAGGTCTTCGGGCCTGGTTTGGCCGGATGAACAAAAAGTCAAATGCCACCCCGGGAAGGTCCGTGTATGGCCGGACTGAGCCGCGCAGCAATAAGCGCGGGCGGGTATTTGAAGCTGCGCGCCGATTTGCTTGGACCTCGACTGTCCCAAATCTGCACGGTCTTAAGGCGGGGTTAGTGATTTTACCGTTCTTCTGGCGTCGACTGGCTACCTTTGCGGGAACGATTCGGACCCAAGTTATGGTAGAAATCGAACGTAACCCCTTGGCCGTGCGCCAAGGCGCAGCGACGATCGTGTGCATCGCGGCCGCAGCCGTTGCGATGCCCGTGATCTCGTATCGCGCCGCTGAGCAACGCGAAGGCGCCGAATGGGCCGCGCGGTCGACGGCTTTCCAGGCCGAACTAGAACAACAATTGATCCAGGGCGGTTCCGAGACCGCGCGGGTCGAACTCACCTCCTATCACGGCGGCGACGGCCTCCGCGCCCGCGGACGGGCCACGCTGTTCGAAAGCGCCGATGCGCGTGCGACGCTGCTGGAGACGGTCCTGCGCGGCCCGATGGCGACGGCCGAGCCTGCGCCGGCTGCCGAGCCGCAGATCAACCCGCGCGAGCACAACTGCCTTTCGCAGGCGATCTATTATGAGGCCCGTGGCGAGAGCTATCGCGGCCAGGTCGCGGTCGCGGAAGTGATCATGAACCGGGTCCGCTCGCCGGCCTATCCGAAGTCGGTTTGCGCCGTCGTCTACCAAGGCTCGCATCGCGCCACCGGCTGCCAGTTCACCTTCACCTGCGACGGTTCGCTGAACCGGCGCCCGCGCGGCCGCGCCTGGACCGAAGCCCAGCACGTCGCGACCCAGGTGATGATGGGCTACACGCGCCCGATGACGCAGCGCGCCACCCACTATCACACCAACGCCGTGAACCCGGTGTGGTCGTCGGGCCTGGTTGAGACCACCACCATCGGCAGCCACGTCTTCTATCGGTTCCCGACCGCCTCCGAGCGCCCGATCTACCAGCAGGCCCTCGCGCGCCGCATGGGCTCGCGCCGCCAGCCGGAAGCGCTCATTCCGGAAGCGGAAGAGGGCGAGGAGCAAGCGACGCAAGCCGCCGAGTCCGAGGGTCAGGAAGCCGGCGTGACGACACCCGCGCCTGCCGCCGCTGACGCGCCCGTCACCACTGGCGCAACCGACATCGCGACCTAAGCCAAGTTCAGAACCGAATACGAAAACGCCCTCCGCGCGGAGGGCGTTTTTTTGTTTCTGCAGCGCGCTCCCTCCCCGCTTTGGGAGGGTGTGTCGCGAAGCTTGCTTCGCGACGGTGGCGAGCGCGCTCAATCATCACCCATCATCGACAGCATGCGCTTGCGCAGCAGCCCCGGGAAGAAGCGCGCAAAGAACTTGGCGTTCTCGGCTTCCTTGCCGACCATGTAGTGCACGTCCTTGCCGTGCGCGGCGTCCCAGGCGCGTTCGGCGGCCATGCGCACCGGATAAATCGGCGTCTTCTGGTCATTGAGCGCGTCGCGCACGGTGCGGTTTGTGTCTTCGGCCATCCCGTCGAGGATGGCCGTGTCGACGAACCAGGGCATGAGGCTGGTCACGCGGATGCCGTAGCGCGAAAATTCGAGGTCGAGCGATTCCGTCAGCCCACGCACGCCGAACTTGGTCGCGCAATAGATCGACATCTTGCTCGCGCCCACGACGCCCGCGACAGAGGCGGTGTTGACAATGCGCGAACCGGGCGTTTCGCGCAGCAGCGGCAGCGCTGCGTTCACGCCGTTGATGACGCCCTTGAGATTCACATCGAGCACGAGGTCGATGTCTTCGGGCTTCATCTCGTTGATGAGACCGCCTTTGCCGACGCCGGCATTGTTGAAAAGCACATGCATGCGCCGGTTGGTCACGGTGCCGAAGGCGTCGACGGCGCGCGCCCAGCCGTCACGGTCGCGCACGTCGAACGTCATTGAGAAACGCTGGCCCTCCGGCAGCATGGCCGAGGTTTCCTCCAGCCCTTTCGGGTTGACGTCGAACAGGCCCACGAACCAGCCGCGTTCGGCGAACAACTGCGCGGTGGCGCGCCCGATGCCGGAGCCCGCGCCGGTGACGAAGATGGATTTTTGTTCGGCCATGTCGTGTCGTCCTAGTCTTTCGGCAGTTCGCGAATTTCCACCGTGCCGCCGTTTTCGAACACCGGATTGCCAGCGACCAGCGCTTCGACCTGCGCGATGTCGTCGGCCTCAAACCTGAGATAGCCGGTTATGTGCCGCGTTATCCCCTTCGTCACGCCGTCTTTGCGCAAGGCGACGCCGGCGCCGATGCCGCTGCCGCCCTCGAAATGCCCGCTGGCGCGCAGTTTAGTGAGATACGAGTTCCAGTCGCCTTCAGATGTGGCGTCGTCGTGCATGAGCATGAGGAAATCGGCCATGTCGGCGTTCGTGCGCGCGCCCGCCCAACCGGTCAAGCGCGCCGCAGCGTCCGGCGCATCGCGGCGGGCGGGGCGCCGTAATAGCGCACGAAGGCGCGGCGCATGCGCTCCGGATCGTCGAAACCGACCCGGCGGGCGATCTCCTGGATCGAGGCGCCGCGCTCCAGCGCCGCGCGCGCCGCTTCAAGCCGCAGCCGCTCCACCGCCTTCGCCGGAGTGACGCCGGTCTCGGCGGCGTAGGCGCGCGCGAAATTGCGCGGCGACATAGCCGCTTGCTGCGCCAGCCGCTCGACCGACAGGTCTTCGCTCAGATGATCGCGTATCCAGGCATTGAGCTTGGCGAAGCGGTCCGTCTGCGCATCGAGGTCCAACAGCGCCGAGTGCTGCGCCTGGCCGCCGGGGCGCTTGGCGTAGACCACCATTTCGCGCGCGACATTGGTGGCGACATCTTCGCCCAGATCCTCGCCGATCATGGCGAGCGCCAGATCGATGCCGGCGGTGACGCCGGCGGAGGTCCACACGTCGTCTTCCTTGACGTGGATGCAGTCGGGTTCGACTTGCACGCCGGGAAACATCTTGGCCATCACCGGCGCCTGGCGCCAATGCGTGGTGGCGCGCTTGCCGTCCAGGAGGCCCGCTTGCGCCAGCAGAAATGCGCCGGAGCACACGCTGGCGATGCGGCGCACTTTGCCGGACGCGCGCTTCAGCAGCCCGATCAGCGCCGCATCCTGCATCGCTTGCGCCGTGCCTTGGCCGCCGATGGCGATGAGGGTGTCGACATTCGCGAGTTTCAGGGCCCGCAGCGGCTCGCTCGGCATGCCGACACCGGACGAGGAACGCGTGACGCCGCCCGCGCTGGAGACGATGCGAAGCGCGTAGCTTCCGGGCTGATAGCGTTCGGCGATCTCGAAGGCGGCGACGGGGCCGGCGGCGTCCAGCAATTGCAGTTCGGGGAAGATCAGGATCGCCACCAGGCGGGGGCCGCTCCTGGCGGATGGCGTAAAACGAGGCTTCTTTGACATTTCCGCCAGACAGTGGCCGGGCTAGAAAGGCCTTGTCAACAGGAGGCGCGACATGGCCGACACGTTCAAAATCGTCTTCATCATCTATCCGCGCCTGACGCAGCTCGACTTCACCGGCCCGTACGAGGTCCTGGCGCGGCTGCCCAATGCGGAAGTGGTGGTCGCCTCGAAAGATGGCGGCACGCTGGTCTCGGAGCTGGGCCTCGCCTTCACCAATCTGCACGCGCTGGCTGACGTCGACCGCGCCGATCTCATCTGCATCCCCGGCGGTCCCGGTCAAACCGAAGCGATGCTCGATCCGGAATTCATGGCCGAAGTGAAGCGCCTCGGTGAAGGCGCGAAGTACGTCACCGCCGTTTGCACCGGCTCGTTGATCCTAGGTGCGGCGGGCCTGCTCAGCGGCAAGCGCGCGGGTTCGCACTGGGCCTATCGCGACATGCTGGCGATGTTCGGCGCCGTTCCGGTCGCGGATCGCGTCGTGCGCGACGGGAACATCATCACCGGCGGCGGCGTGACGGCCGGCATCGACATAGCGCTGACGATCGCCGCCGAACTCGCTGGCGAAGATCGCGCCAAGGCGATTCAGCTGATGATCGAGTACGCGCCGGCGCCGCCGTTCAATGCCGGCCGGCCCGAGCTTGCCGAGCCGCATATCGTTGCGGCGGTCAAAGAGCGCTTCGCCGAATTCGCGACGCAGCGGCAGAAGGCGATCGCATCGCTGACGGAGCGCGTCTGATGTTGGAGCTTCGGCCAAATTGCGAGCGCTGCGACGTCGATCTGCCGCCTGACGCGGACGCGCGCATCTGCTCGTTCGAGTGCACGTTTTGCGCCGCCTGCGCCGATGGGCTGGGGCAGCGCTGCCCGAACTGCACCGGCGCGCTGGAAATACGCCCCGTGCGCCCCGCCGCAAGTCTTCTGAAATATCCGGCCAGTACAAAGCGCGTGTTGCGCAAGGCCTAGCGAAGGCGGCGCTTCCCGAAGGAAGCGCCGCCCGCGCGCATCAATCCTTGTCCGCGTCTTCACGCTCCGCCGCAGTGAAGCCGCCCACGTTCAGATCGCCGCTCTCGGCGAAGCGCATTTGCGACGCGGCCGCATATTGCATCGCCACCCGCAACTTGGATTTCTTGAGCTGCAGGTATTTGTCGGCGTGGACGCCGATCGCGCCTGCTTCGGTGAAGGCGTCGACATCGGCGCCCAGGAAGGTGACGAGCCAGCCCTTGTTGTCCTGCCGGTCGGTCAGCAGCTTGCGGATCGTCTCTTTCGTGTGCTCCTTGCTGGCGTTCTCCATGCCGTCGGTGAGGATGACAAGCGAGACCTTCTCGCCGCTGCGCAGCGCCACTTCGTCGGTCTTGGCGACGGCATGGCCGATGGCGTCCAACAGCGGCGTCGAGGCGCGCGGCACGTAATTCTGCCGGCTGAGCTCGATGAAACTTTTGGCCGGTTCGACGTGCTGCACGGCGTCGATGCTCTGAGAATCGAAAATCGTCAGCGACAGGCGCGCGTCCACGTCGTCCGAGCGGCGCAGGCCCATCACGTATTCATTAAAGGCGTCGATCGTGGTGTCGCGGCAGGATTCCATCGACCCGGAACGGTCCAGGAGAATATGCGCGTAAAGGGGAGTTTTGCTCATGTGCATGCTCCAAACGTCCGCGCGCCGGAAGACGCGCGAACGCGGGCAGATGGTGAGCAGGGATGCGCGCCACAAGTGCGCGCGTGGAAAATTAAATTGCGTCTAGGCCGATATCGAGCGACGGCGCGGAATGTGTAAGCGCGCCTACGCTGACGACGTCGACGCCGGTTTCCGCAATTGCGCGCACGCTTTCCAGCGTCACGCCGCCGCTGGCTTCCAAGAGCGCCGCCCCGCCCGCGAGCTTCACCGCCGTGCGCATGTCCGCGAGCGAAAAATTGTCGAGCAGGATGGCGCTCGGCGGCGCCGCCAGCGCTTCCCGCAATTGCTCAAGTGAATCCACTTCGACCTCGATCGCGGTCAGGTGCGCGGCGTGCTGGCGCGCAAGCTCCAGCGCGCGCGTCACGCCGCCGGCCGCGGCGATGTGGTTGTCCTTGATCAGCATGGCGTCGTCGAGCCCATAGCGGTGCGCGCCGCCGCCGCCCAACTTCACCGCGCGTTTTTCCAGCGCGCGCATGCCCGGCGTCGTCTTGCGCGTTGACGCCACGATCACCGGCAGGCCCGCGACTGCGTCGACGTAACCGCGCGTCAGCGAGGCGATCCCCGAGAGCCGGCCGATGAAGTTGAGCATGGTGCGCTCGGCCATCAGCACCGAGCGCGCCGCGCCCTCGATCTGCATGATGGTGTCGCCCGCCTTCACCCGCGCGCCGTCGGGCGCGGTGATGGTGAATTGCATGTCGGCGTCGATCATCCAGCCGGCGAAGGTCGCCGCGTCGAGGCCTGCGACAACGCCCGCTTCGCGCGCGCGCACCAGCCAGCGGCCCTGAGCTTCCGGATCGATCAACGCATCCGTGGTCACATCGCCCGCCGCGCCCAGGTCCTCCGCCAGCGCCAGCTTGACGATGGGCTCGAGGATCACATCAGGCAAAGGCGGCAGGAAGAGCGTCTTGGCGCGTGAGGAAGGTGCGGTGTTGCGCTCCGACATCGGGATAGTCGCTCCTGAAATGGCCGCCGCGGCTCTCTTTGCGCGCGAGCGCGGCGTGAAGGATAAGCCGTGCAGCGATCAAGGGATTCGCGGGCCCATGAGTGTCGCAGAGCGCATCGACGCGGTCGAGCGCTGCGGTTAATCCGGCGCCGTCGCGGACCACGCCCGCATGCCTTTGCATCAGTGCACGAAGCTCCGCGCGCGGTTCCGGCGGCAGCGCCGGTGGCAGCTCTCGCGGTTCGAACCGCATTTCGGGCGGCGCTGTCAGATCGCGCAGCCGCTCGCCGATCCGGTGCGCGAAGACGACCGCTTCCAGCAGCGAGTTGGACGCCAGCCGGTTGGCGCCATGCGCGCCGGTGGATGCGCATTCGCCGACCGCAGAAAGCCCCTCCAACGTCGTGCGCCCCCAGGCGTCGGTGACCAGCCCGCCCATGTGATAGTGCGCGGCCGGCGCAACCGGGATTGGCTTCAGCCGCGGATCGAGCCCGGCGCTCATGCAGGCCGCGAACACAGTGGGGAAGTGGCGTGGAAATTGTGAACCGACCGCTTCACGCGCATCCAGGAACGCGCCGCGTCCGGCCGCTCGCTCAAGATGGATGGCGCGCGCCACGACATCGCGCGGCGCAAGCTCAGAGACGAAGCTTTCGCCCTGCGCATTGATCAGCTTCGCGCCTTCGCCGCGCAGCGCTTCGGTAGCGAGCGGCGCCGGATCGCGGCCGATATCGATGGCGGTCGGATGAAACTGCACGAATTCAGGATCGGCCACGAGCGCGCCGGCGTGCGTCGCCATCGCGAAGCCCTGGCCTTGCGCTTCCGGCGGATTGGTGGTGACCGCGTAGAGCCCGCCGCTGCCGCCGGTGGCCAGCACCATTTCGCCGCCCAGAATGACCTCGTTGCCGTCGCAGGCGACCCCGCGCACGCGGCCGTTGGCGTCCTGCACCAGCGCCCGCGCGCGTTTGTTCTCCGCTATGGTGATGTGCGCTGCCGCGCGCGCCGCCGCGATCAGCGCATCCATGATCGCCTTGCCGGCAAGGTCGCCCGCCACCCGCACCACGCGCGGCCGCGAGTGCGCGGCTTCCAGACTTTGCGCCAGCTTGCCGTCCGGGGTGCGGTCGAACGGCACGCCGAGCGCAATCAGATCCATCACCCGCGCGGGACCTTCTCCGGCGATGAGCCGCGCCACCAGCGGATCCACCAGGCCCGCGCCCGCCTTCACAGTGTCCTGCGCATGCAGCTGCGGATCGTCGCCGGAGGCGAGCGCGACGGCGAGCCCGCCTTGCGCCCAGGCGGAGGAGGAGGCTTGGCCCAAGGGCGCCTGGCTCAGCACCGTGCAGCGCCGCGGCGCGAGTTTCAGCGCCAGGAAGAGCCCCGCCAGACCCGCACCGACGATCAGGATGTCGTCGGCGCGGTTCATCTTGGAAGCGTCGCGGGTTGGAGGTTCGCGCGGCTCAGCGCACGCGCGTGAACAATGCGCCGGTCTGGCCGCCATAGATGAGTTGGCCGCGCATCTCGTCGCCGTCGAGCGTCAGTTCGAAATTGTCGGGATCGTAGCCATTCTCGGAATTGTGCGAGACGATGGCGCAAGTGATTGAGATGCGGTTGCCGCTGGTACGCGCGGTGCAGGTCTCCCGCGCCGTCGTCGGCCATTCGCCCGGATAAGCGCCCATCGTGTGCGCCACCAGATCGGCGCTGTAGCTGCGGCCGTTGCGCGAAATGATCATGGTGCCTGAGAGCGCGCGGAATTCGCGGCCCTGCGAGTTCGAATAATCCTGGGTCTGGATCGCCCAGACGCCAGTGAAGCCGCGGCTGGTCGGCTGCGCCGCCGCCGGCGTTGCAAGCGCGACGAAGATGGCCGCCGCCGCGAGAAACTTTTTCATGATCTCCCCCACGCCTGCGCATGATTGCGCCGACGCGAACTATCGGAGTGGTAGCGGGGGCTGTCAACGAAGCGACAACCCCGCCGCTCACGACACGTAGGCGTGGGCGCGGCGCCAAATGGCGCGGCCGTTGCGGGTCGAGATCAGCACGCCCGTCATCAGTTCGCGCGACTGCACGTCGAGCTGGAAATCGTCCGGCGCGTAATTGCCGGGATTGGCGCGCACGATCTCACAGGTGATGTCGACGCGCGCGCCGGTTTGGCGCGCCGTGCAACTCTGCTCCGACGTCCAGGTCCCGTCGGGACAGGTTTCCTGGCCGCGCGTGGTGAGCGTGTAGACACCGCGCTCGCGCGTCGGCGTCAGCACCGCGCGTCCGGTGATGACGCAGCCGTCCTCCGGTTCGAGCGGAGATTCGAAGGTCCATTCGCCGGCGATGTTCGGCGCGCGCGCGGGCTGCGCGAACGCGGGGGTCGCGACGACGAGGGAGAGAAGCGCGAGAAATATGATCCGGATCATGACACGTTCGCTGCGTTGAGCCTGCGCCATTCGGCCGGCGCATTCCAATTGGCCGTCAGCAAACCCTGCATGCGTTCGTCGCCCACGATCTCAAGTTCGAAATCGTCCGGCTGATAGTTCGCCGGCGCGCGGTCCAAGCGGCATCGAACCGAGACATGGGTCCGCGTTCGCACCGCCGCGCAGGTCTCCTCCACCCGTGAGGTGATGCGTCCGTCGCACGTTTCTGTCGCGATCATCCGCACGCCGTATCGTCCGCTTCCCCGGGCAGGCCGCAAGGTCGCCTGTCCGGTGATGGTGCAGCCGATTGCGGCGTTTTCGGAGCGGAACGCCCATTGCCCGGAAAGCCCGCGCACCTGCGCATGCGCCGGCGCTGCGGCGAGCGCGAAAAGAAGGGCGAGAAGCGCTCGGTCAGACCAGTTCGACATGAGCAGCCGGACGTCCGGTTTCGAACGCGCGCGGCTTTTCCTTAGGCAGCGCCAGCATGCGGTCGATCGCCTGCTTGGCGCGGACGCGCACGTCCTCCGGGATCATCACTTCGTGCTTCATCTCAGCCAGCGAATCGTAAATGCCTTCGAGCGTGATCCGCTTCATGTGCGGGCAGAGATTGCAGGGGCGGATGAAATCGACATCGGGCGCGGCGGCGGCGACGTTGTCGCTCATCGAGCACTCGGTGAGCAGCACCACTTTGCCCGGGCGCTTCTCTTCGACGTAGTGCTGCAGCGCGGCGGTCGAACCGGCGAAGTCGGCCGCCGCCATCACGTCCGGCGGGCATTCCGGGTGCGCCAACACGACGACGCCCGGATGCGCCGCACGCAGTTCCGCGACGTCTTCAGCGGTGAAGCGCTCATGTACTTCGCAGCGGCCGTGCCAGGCGATGATCTTGATTCCGGTTTGTGCAGCGACGTTTTTCGCCAGATACTCGTCCGGAATGAGGATGACGCGATCGGTCTTCCATTCGCGCGCCGCCCATTCGACGACGGCGGCGGCGTTTGAAGACGTGCACGTCACGTCGCTCTCGGCCTTCACTTCGGCCGACGTATTCACGTAAGTGACGACCGGCACGCCCGGGAATTTCTCTTTGATCAGCCGCACGTCCGCGCCTGTGATCGAGGCCGCGAGCGAGCAGCCGGCGCGCAGATCCGGGATCAGCACGGTCTTGTCCGGCGAGAGAATTTTCGAGGTCTCGGCCATGAAGTGGACGCCGGCCTGCACGATCACTTTCGCGTCGGTCGTCGTCGCTTCGCGCGCCAGCTGCAGCGAGTCGCCGCGGAAATCGCCGACGCAATAGAAGATCTCGGACGTCATGTAATTGTGCGCGAGGATGACCGCGTCCTTGGCGCGCTTCATCTCGTTGATCGCAGCGATCAGCGGCGCGTAGGCCGGCCACTCCACCGGCAGGATGACGTGCTTCACCTTCTCGTAGAGCGCGTCGGTCTTGGCTTTTACCTCGGGCGTATAGGCGAGGCCGCGCTTGGCGGCGGCGTCGAGGCGGCCCCAGGTCCCGTGGACAGTGCGGGGGTCACAGCCGCCGCCGTCGGAGGCGGTAAGAGGCGCGTCGATAATCCGGGCCATGTTTGGCCTCCTCGGCCCCAGATTGGGCCTTATGCTCAGTCGGAGCATATATAGGGTGCGATAATGGGCCGGAAAAGACCCGGCCCCGACCCTTATGCTTCAAATGAGCATAACCTGACTCACCATACTCCCGGCGGAATCCCTGTGCAAGCGAAACGACAAAATCGTGACGGCTAGGCTCTGGCTGTCCCGGCGAACCGCGTGCGCTAGATCAGTCGCGGGGACGACGGTTTGAGGAGAGGGAAGCCATGCATCGCGCGCTCGCGCTCGTCACACTTGCACTTCTCGTCTCCGCGTGCGCCACCACCCCGCCGCCGACAGGCCCCACCGCGCCCAGCACCACGCCATCGGCCGTCGCCTTTGCGCTGGAGGCCGCAAGCTTCGAACGCCTGCCCGGCTGGCAGAGCGCAGATCTCGCGCCCGCGTTGCTCGCGTTCAAACGCTCCTGCGCCGGCCGCGCGCAGCGCGCGCCCGATCAGCCATTGCCCGGCGGCGGACGCTATGGCGGCGTCACCGGCGATTGGATTCCCGCATGCACGGCAGCGGCCGGCGTTGCGCCCGGCGGCGAGCGCGCCTTCTTCGAAACCTACTTCACGCCCTATAGCGTGCGCGGCGACGGCGACGCGCGCCTCACCGCGTATTTCGAACCGATTGTCGAAGCGCGCCGCTATCCGGACTCGGTTTATTCCGCGCCGCTGTTGCGCAGGCCTGGCGACATGGTGACGGTCGATGTCGCCGCCTTCGCCGAAGCTTACGACGACGCGACGTTGCGCGGCGCGCCGCGCCGGCTCACCGGGCAGCTCGTCGGCAACGACGTGCGCCCGTATCCGAAGCGCGGCGACATGAGCGTGAATTCCAATCTTGCGTTCGCTTACGCCAACCCTGTTGACGTCTACAATCTGCAGATCCAGGGCTCCGGCCGCCTGCAGTTTCCCGACGGCACGCAGGCGCGCGCCGCGTTCGCGGCGCAGAACGGCTATCGCTGGCGCTCGGCGTTGGCGGCGCTGCGCGATAGCGGTGATCTGCAAGGCGGCGCCACCTGGGCCAATTTCCGCGCCTGGAGCGATGCGCGCGGACCCGACGCGACGCAGCAGGCGCTCAACGCCGACCCGAGCTATGTCTTCTTCAACGAAGAGCCGATCGAAGACGTGGCGGCTGGCCCGCGCGGCGCTGCCGGCGTGCCGCTGACCCCGATGGGCTCGATCGCCGTCGATCCCGCCTTCCATCCTTATGGTGCAGTCGTGTTCGTCGATGGCCAGTACGACGGACAGCCCTTCCAACGTCTGCTGGTGGCGCAGGATACCGGCGGCGCCATCCGCCGTGGCCCGCTGCGTGGCGATGTATTCATGGGCTCCGGCCGCGAGGCTGGTCTCGCCGCCGAGCGGATGAATGCGCAATCGCCGCGCTGGTGGACGCTGCTGCCGCGCGGCGCGCCGATCGCCTGAGTGCGGCGCCGCCAAAGGTTGTCAACCGTCGGCCGGTTGCCTACGGGTGTTCGCCAGTCGCAGGCCCGGTTCGAGGAAAAGCGTGCCGCAATACGAGCGCATCATCATTGCCGGCCAGTCGCACGCCGATACGCTTTTCAATGACCAGCACCGCGCCTCGGATGCGCCGACGCTCGTCAGGCTGGATGCGGACGCCGAAGTGTACGGTCTCGTCAGCGCGATGCCGCGCGGGCCGGATTATTGGGACGCGCTGCGCGAACACGCGGCCGGCAGCATCGTCGTGCTGGTCTGGGGCGGCAACGATCACAATGCTTGGTTCCTGTTTCAGACCACCCCGCACTTCGATTTCGTCCGCGCAGACCTGCCGAACGTGGATCCCAAAGCCAAGCTGATCCCTGCGTCGCTGGTGCATCAACTCTTCTACGCCAACCCGGAGGCGGAGCAGTGCAAGGCGCTGGTGCGGGAATTGTCGGAACGCGGTGATTGCCGCGTGCTGATGATGGAGACGCCGCCGCCGAAGGGCGAGGAGGCCGAATTGAAGAAGCTGCTGGCGAGCGAGTATGCGCACGTCGCTCAGCAGCGCGGCATGGCGATCGAAAACATCCCGCTCACCGACCGTATGATCCGGCTGAAGCTCTGGCGCGCCTTCCGCGACGCTTCCGTGCGGATTGCACGGGAGAACGGCGCGGAATTTCTGAGTCTGCCGGCCTGGGCGTTCGATGGGGAGGGTTTTTTCAGGCGCGCCTATTGGCAGAATGATGCGACCCACGGCAGCTCTGCGTACGGGACGCAAGTGCGGCGCGAACTGATCAACGGATTGCTGAGCGCATGAGCGAGCATCCGTACAAATCCTTCCCCGATACGAGCTTCTGGTCGCGCGCTGTCGCCAACGGCCGTTTCGCGCCGCAAAGCATCGTCACCGAAACTGCGCCGCTGCTGGAAGCGGGTGAGAAGGTTGCCTCCGCCGGCAGTTGCTTCGCCTCGAACGTGGTGCCGTATCTGGAGCCTGCAGGCTTTCCCTACGTGCGTACGGAGATGGCGCACCCGAACTTCAATGCGCCACCCAATCCTCAGTACGGCTATCATGCCTTCTCCGCCGCCTACGGCCACATCTACACCACGCGGCAGCTGAAGCAGCTGCTGCTGCGTGCGCTTGGCCGCTTCAAGCCGGTAGATGACCGCTTTCACCAGAACGGCGAAGTCGTCGACGCTTTCCGTCCGGGGCTGCAATTCAACGCCTGGTCGGATCGCGAGTTCGATCTGCTGACCCGGCAGCACCTCGACTACACGCTCGACGCCATCCGCCAGGCCGACGTTTTCATCTTCACGCTTGGCCTGACCGAGTGCTGGGCGTCGGCGAAGGACGGCGCGGTCTATCCCGCGTGCCCAGGCACGATCGCCGGCGCCTTCGACGCCGCGGCGCATGTGTTCGTGAACCTGACGTCCAGCGAAGTGCGATCCGAAGTGGGCGACATCGTTGGCCTGATGCGGGAGATCAATCCGAAAATCCGGTTGATCCTCACGGTTTCGCCGGTCCCGCTGGTGGCGACGGCGACGCCGCGCCATGTAGTGCCCGCGACCATTTATTCGAAGTCGGCGCTGGTGTGCGCGGCGGTCGAAGCGAGCGGCGCGCTGGCCGGCGTGCGCTATTTTCCGTCCTACGAAATCATCACGGGGCCGCAGGCGCCGGAGAGTTTTTTCGAGGCGGACCGCCGCAACGTCAGCGCGCAGGGCATCGAGACGGTGATGGCCGTGCTCCTGGCCCACACGGCGGCCGGCGCGGCGCAGCCCGCCGCGCCGCCGCCCGCCCCGGACGTGCAGGCGCTGGCGGAGGAAATCGTGCGCATCGAGTGCGAGGAAATGGCCGCCGATCGGCGCTGACTTGCGGACAATCCGCCCGCCGCTATGCTAGCCGGAGCGGCGAGGCGGGACATGGCGGACGTTTTCCTCAGCTATAAACGCGAAGATCGCGCGCGGGCGCGCGAGATCGCCGACGGCATCGAGAAGCACGGCTTTCAGGTGTTCTTCGACGCCGAGATCGATGTCGGCGAAGCCTTCGACGAGCGCATCGAGCGCGAGATCGCATCGGCGAAGTGCGTCGTGGTGCTGTGGAGCGAGAAGTCCGCCAGCGCAAAATGGGTGAAGCGCGAAGCGCGCGTCGGCGCCGAGCGCGAGCACTTGGCGCCGGCGATCATCGGCGCCTGCGCCATTCCGCTGGAATTCTCCGAAATACAAGCGGCCGACCTGCGCGCCTGGCGCGGCGATCCCGCAGCGCCCGAATGGGTGCAGTTCATCAACCGCATCACCGAGTGCACACAAAAGCCGGCGAAAAAGCTCGCTGCGCGGCCATGGCGGCGCCGCTGGATTCGCATCGCGGCCGGTCTGATCGTGGGCGTCGGGCTCGCGGGCGGCGCGGCATATCTGATGCGTGACAGGATTTTCCCGACCGATGTCGCGAGCACCACCACGACGGGCACGTCGGTCGACGGCCGCACGCAATCGAACACGGCCGTGCCGACCGATGTCTACGACATGCTCAACTCATCCGTGAACGCGGGCGAGTGCGCCGGTCTGGCCGAAGACTTCGTGACCGTAAAGGCGATGTATCCGGGCGCCGCGAGCCTTGAATCGTTCATGATGCGGACCTGCCGCCGCAAGCAGGTCGAACTCGGGCTGGTCACTGCTTCGACCACCACGACCTCCACCGCCACCTCGACTGCGACCGCGACGACTACGCCAAGCCAGGGCGAGACCACAGCGACGACCCGTCCTCCGCAAAGGCCGCCGCAGCAACAAGGGCGCACGCCGGAGCAGCAGGTCGCCCGTCTGCCCGGCGGCTATCTGTCGTCGCTGTCGCGCGGCGATCGCACGCCGCTCACGGATGCGCAGATCGCGACCATCGCCGCGCGCATTGGCGCCGAACCGCAAGCGCTGGGCGCGGTGATCGACGTCATGTCCGGCCGTGGCGGCGCGTTCCAGGCCGACGGCCAGCCAACGATCCTGTTCGAGCCGCACATCTTCTCGAGACGGACCAATCGCATCTACGACGCCGAGCACCCGCGCATTTCCTACGCGCGCTGGAACGCCGCCGGCTATCCGCGCGACCAGGCGGGCCGGTGGGCGCAACTCGAAGAAGCCTTCGCGCTCGATCAGGAAAACGCGCTGGCGTCCGCGAGCTGGGGCAGGTTTCAGATCATGGGCATGAACTACGCCGCGGCAGGCTTCGACTCACCCAGCGCCTTCGTAACCTTCATGTCGCAATCCGAGCAGAACCAGGCGGAAGCGTTCGTGAGCTTCCTCCGCTCCAACAATTTGATCGACGAGCTCCAGCGCAAGGACTGGGAAGGCTTCACGCGCGGCTATAACGGGCCCGGTCAGATCGAGCGTTATTCGGCGCTGCTGCGGCAAGCGTACGAGCGCAGACAAGCGGGCGGCGGCTGAGCGCAGGCTTCGGCGGGGGAAAGCATGATTGTATTGCGTGCCATCGGACTGGCGCTCGCGCTCGCGTGCGCAGGCTGTGCGTCCTCGCCGCCGCTGTCGCCGGGTTATCTGGGCACGCTCTACGCGGAGGACCGCCGCAGCCTCGATGACGAAGACATCGCGGCTCTCGCGCAGCGCATCGATGTGCAGCCGGAAGCGCTCGCCGCCGCGATCGACGTCATGTCGACGCGCCAGGGCGGCTTCCAGGCCAATGGGCGCGCGACCATCCTGTTCGAGCCGCACATCTTCTCGCGCCGTACCGAGCATCGCTTCGACCAGAGCCATCCCTCGGTCTCCTACCTGACGTGGAACGCTCAGTCGTATCCGCGCACGCAGGAGGCCCGCTGGGCGCAGCTGCGCGAGGCTTTCGCGCTCGACCCGGAAAATGCGCTCGCCGCAGCCAGCTGGGGCAGGTTCCAGATCATGGGCTTGAATTATCAAACGGTCGGATTTTCATCGCCCAGCGAACTCGTTACTTTCATGACGCGCTCGGAGGCCAACCAGGCCGAGGTGTTCGTGCGTTTCATCGTGGCCAATCACCTAGATGACAATCTGCGCAACCTCGATTGGGAAGGGTTCGCGCGCGTCTATAACGGCCCAGGCCAAGTAGAGCGCTATGCCGAACAGCTGCGCACGGCTTATGCGCGACGCACGCAACGCTAGCACTGCATCCTCTGCTTGCGCACAGCAGCGCCGCGGGCGCAGGTTCAGCTCCAATTCAGCTTGGCGGGGCGAGGGTCGCCGGCGGGAAGGGCTTGAACGCGCGTTGGGATAATCCGTGCTGCGAAAGCTTATCTTTTGTGTCATCGCCATGGGCGCCGCCGGCTGCGCCACCCATGAGCCATACGGCGCGGGCGTGACCGCGCCGTTGCGCAATGCGCCGCCGCCGGTTCCACAGGTGAACATCTATACGACCGCGCCGCGCGCCGCGCTGCAGAGCGAACTCATCGCCTGCAATCGCGGGACCGGCTCCAACATCGGCGCCGTCGGCATTCGCTATGAGTCGCTGGCCTATACGCCCTACATCCAGACGGCCGCCGGCGCGCTCTTGCGCGACCCGGCGGAGAACGCTTGTCTCTCTTCCGGCTTCGGATGGCGCGGCGCCTCGGCGGTCGGCGGTTCGGGCGAGGGCCGTGAACACGGCGGCATCGATCTCGCCAACCCGAGCGGCGGCTTCGTCTACGCCGCGGCCGACGGGTGGATTTCCCGCGCCGACTGGTTCGGCGGTTACGGGCTGACGCTTGAGATCGATCACGGCCACGGCGTGCGCACGCTCTATGCGCATCTAAGCGAGGTCGATCAGAACCTGGCGCCCGGCATGTTCGTCTCCGCCGGCCAGCCGGTTGCGCGCATGGGCATGACCGGCAACGCCACCGGCATCCATTTGCACTACGAAGTGAGCATCGACGGCCTCAAGGTCGATCCGCTGAACTACGGCGCACCGCCCGCTTACGAGGTGACGGCGGTGGTGGATGAGAAGCCGCTCGACTAGGATGCCCCGCGAGGTGGGCATGATCCGTCGTTCCATTGTGTTGGCGCTGGCCGTCGCGCTGTGCTGCTGCGGGCAGCCGGCGCGCGAGAGCCGTGTCGAGAGCGTGAGCGGCGCCATCGTCGTCAATCAGTCGCAGGAGGAAGTTGCGCAGTATCTCCGCGTGCTCTCCGAACGCGAGCCGGTGGCGGAGGGCGTCCGCCAGCGCCTGCGCGCCGACAGCGACGAAGCCATTGTGGTCGCCGATCTGATCGATACCGGTTCCGGCAATATCGTCGGACTTGTCACTTACACCCTCACCCCCGAGGGCGAGCAGACGCGCATCGGATTCGCGCTTTCGCAGATGACCGGCCTCTATGCCGATGCTCGGCGCCAGCAGATTTTGACGAGCCGCATCGTGTCGTTGCTAGCCCGCGATCTCGGCGACACCTGAGCTACTCGCCGCGCGGCGCGGGCACGTGGATACCGCCGACCGGGCGTTCGCGCAGCGCTTCCTGGCGGCAGCGGAACAGTTCGGCGGGACGGCCGCCGGCGCTGGTGTCGAATTCGCCTGCGCCTTCGACAAGGCCCGTGCGCTCCAGCAGCCGGCGGAAATTCTGTTTGTGCAGCTCAAGTCCGGCGATCGCCTCGACCAGGCGCTGCAGGTGCAGCAGCGTGAAGAGCGCGGGCGCGAGTTCGAAGATCACCGGGCGATATTTGATCTTGGCGCGCAGCCGCCCGATCGCCGTCGCCAGGATACGCCGGTGGTCGGACGCCATCGGCTCGCCGAATCCGGAAACGGCGGCCGCGGGCTTGGCCGGGACGCCGTCGAAACGCGCCCGGTCGCGCGGCGCCTCGGAAACGAGTCCGGCTTCGTAGAGCAATTCATAGCGGTCGAGCGCGCGCTCCTCGTTCCAGCGTGCGCCGTCCAGCGCAAAAGCGAGGCGCGCGCGGGACCGCCGCGCATTGGCGGTTTCCGCGTCGCCTGCGGCGTTTGCCCACTCCTTCAATTGCGGACCGATGACGTCGTCGAGCACCGCCGGCCGGCCGTCGCGCCAGTCTTCCCACGGAAAAAAGTCGTACCAGGACCGCCAGCGCGCCGTGGCGCGCTCGAGCACGGCGCGCTCCGGCGTCAACGCCAGATACGAAATCGAGATCACCCTATCGGGGCTCGCGCCGATGTCGGCGAGCGGCGTTTCGCGGCCGCGGTCGCCGAAGGTGTAGAGTTGTTCGACATAGCCGATGTCGAACCCGGTCTGCTCTTTCACCCAGCCGCGCAGCGACAGTTCGAGCGTGCGGTCGCCCGCCGGGTCGAACGCGCCGAACGGCAGCCCGGCGAAAGCGTCGCCGTCGCGGGTGACGACGACGTAGGGCGCATCCTCCGTCACCGCGACGATGACGGCCGAGAGGCCAATGACGACGCGGGGCGTGGTCACGCCGCCGCTCCGAACGTCCCCGGAATTTCGAACGGAGTCGCCTCGCCGATATCGTACCAATTGTGCCCGTCGCCGATCGACGCGATGGCGCGGCTCATGCGTCCGTTGCGGCCGAGCGCCGCGTCGGCCAGGGCGACGAAGCGCCGGTTTGGAAACGCGCTCGCCGACGCCTTGCGCAGCGCTTGCGCAATCTCGGATTCGTCGACGCCCGGATTGTGCGCGCAGGCGGTGATGAAGGCGGTGGCGGTCGAGCGCGAAATGCCGGCGTAGCAGTGAATGAGAATGGGCGCATCGCGCTCCCATTGGCCGACGAAATCCAGGATGCGCGTCATGCGCTGGTCGCAGCAGGCATCCATGCCTTCTTCTTCCTGGTTGATGTCGTGTACCTCGACGCAGAGGTGGCGATCGGCGCCGTAGCCGTCGATCAGCGGAAAGCGCGAGTCCGGGTCGAGCAGGCTGACGACCCGCGCGACCTGATGCTGCCGCGCCATGTGCGGCGCTTTCGAAAGCGGGCAGACGATGATGTTCATGGTTGAAGCCTACGCCGGTTCAATGAGCGACCGGAAGCGCTTGACGAAGGCTTCCTGCACTTGTCCGGTCGGGTGCGGCGTCAATTTCAGCCTCATGGCGCGCGGGGGGGCGCCGAAGAATGACCGCGCCTCGGTCTCGGCGAAGCCCGCCAGCTGCACCGCTTCGAAATAGGCGCAGATCAGATCCGCGCGCTTGATCACGCCTTTCACCACCGCCGGCGGATGTGCGGGCAGGCCGAAGCGCATGTGGATCGCCGCTTCGAGCTTCGCCTCGAACGCCTTGTAATCGAGCCCCAGCGCCGCCTTGAACGGGCTGATCATATCGCCGATCACGTATTCCGGCGCGTCGTGCAAGAGCGCCATCAGCCGCCGCTGCTTGTCCCAGTCGGGCGCGAGTTTGCGGCAGATTTCCTCCACCACGAGCGAGTGCTGCGCCACCGAGAAAGCGTGCGCGCCGACGGTCTGGCCGTTCCAGCGCGCCACGCGCGCGAGCCCGTGGGCGATGTCTTCGATCTCGATGTCGAGCGGCGAGGGGTCGAGCAGATCGAGCCGGCGCCCCGACAGCATGCGCTGCCAAGCGCGGGGCTTTGCGTCTCGCTTTGCGGCGGCCGACCTGGGCGATTGCGCCATTTCATCTCCGATTCGTAAGGAAATGTAGGGGATCGGATCTGCCCCCGCACCCTCGCAACTCCGATCTTTCGCCTCTGCGGCGCTTGCGGGCGTCCGGCCGGAAAGGCAAATTGCCCGCCGAAATCGGGGGACTTTCCATGAAGACGCGCACGCTCATTCAATCGGCCGGGATCGCGATCGTGCTGGCGCTCGCCGCCTGCGCGCAAACGGGCGGCGCGCCTGCGCCAGCCCCGGTGGCGCAGACTGTAACCGCGCCGCCGTCGCCGCGCGCCGAATGCGCGCCGGCGCACGTAACGCTCTATTTCGGCGAGCAGGTGGCGAGTGACGAGCCGGTGGTGACGCCGCTCTTGAACGACTTCATGGCCCGCATCCACGCCTGTGAGGCCGCCGGCGGCGAACTCCGCGGCATCACCATCGCTACCGCCGCCGACGCCGGCCAAAGCCAAAGCGACGCTCGTGCACAAGTGCAGCGCCGCATCGAACGCGTGCGCGCGGCGCTGGTCGCCCAAGGCGCGCCCGCCGCCAAGATCAGCGGCGCCACCACCGACACCGGCGCCATCATGAGCCGCCGCGCCGAAATCACCGCCGATCTGTATTGAGCCGTAGGACCGCAAGCGTTCCGCTGTGATCGCCGTGCGTTCCCTGTGTTCGCCGTGGTGAAAGAACACTACAGCGGCACGGCGAACTCACGGCGGGCACAGCGGGTCGAGCGCTAAGCCGCCGGCGCCGCTTCCAGCGCGGTCCGATAACGCCGGCTGCCCGCAAGCGTCCGTCCGTCGCTCAGCGTGAGTTCCACATCGCCGCTCGGCGTCGGTTTAACCGCGCTCACATGCGCGCGGTTCACCAGCCGCGAGCGATGCACGCGCACGAAGCCGCGCGCTGCGAGCTTGGCTTCCCATGTCGCCAGCGTGCCGCGCACGAGGTGGCTCTTCGCGGCCGTATGGAACTCCACATAATTGCCCGCGGCTTCGACGAAGAGGATGTCGCTCGGCGCTACGAACACGGCCGCGGCGCCGTCGCGGATCTCGATGCGTTCATCAGCGGGAGCGGCCGGCGCCGCCGCGGCGCGGCGCTGGAACAGGTAATAGATGATGGCGAAGAGGGCGTAGGAAATGGCGTCCTTGCGCGCCTCGTAGAGAAAGGTCAGCGGCAGGTTGCCGTGGGAGAAATCGTAGAATTCCCCGGCGAGCCAGTAGCCGAGCTTCCGGATCGTCACCATGCCGGTCACGTGGATGATCGAGAAGGTCAGGATGAGGCCCAGATGGATGAGCCCGAAGCGGAGCGCCGACTCCCGCCGCGGCGGGGCGCGCCGGATGGCTTCGCCGACTACCGGCGCCAAAACCAGCAACATCACCCAGCTGGAAAATTCCCACAGGAAGGGCGCCCAGACCGGCAGCGCGTGACCATCGCGCGCGTGCTCCATCAGCACCGAGGTTGCGTTCACGACGGAGATGGCGGCGCCGATGCAGGCGATCAGCCACCAGGGTCCCCATTGGACCCGGGGCCAGCCGCTCGTCCCTTTTTCCCCGCCGTTGGCCACCGGAGGCTCCCCGTTCGTCCCGGCGGGCCGCCGGGCGTGGCGCCAACGTAGCGGCAGGCGCCGGGGCGGGAAAGAAGCGGGCGACCAACAGGAGCCTCGATGAACACCAGCGTCAGCCCCGCCGTCCCGGACCGCCGCTTCGACATGGACTGGCTGCGGATCGCCGCCTTCGGGCTCCTCATCCTCTACCATTGCGGCATGTTCTACGTGACCTGGGACTGGCACGTGAAATCGTCCCGGGCCAGCGACGCGATCGAGCCGCTGATGATGCTGGTGAACCCCTGGCGGCTCACCTTGCTCATGCTGATCTCGGGCGCCGCCAGCCGCTACCTCGCCGACAAAATGAGCGCCTGGGGCTTTTTCAGCGCGCGCATGGGCCGGCTCTGGCCGCCGCTCTTACTGGCCTTCTTCGTGATCGTGCCGCCGCAGAGCTATTACGAGATCGTCGAAGCGTTGCGCGAGGCCGACGGCCTGCCCGCGGGCGCACAAACCTGGCTCGACAATTTCTATGTGAAGTACGTGACCGGTTCCGGGGGCTGGTGCGACGCCGACGGCTGCCTCACCACGCCGACCTACAATCACATGTGGTTCGTCGCCTATCTCATCATCTACACCGCGCTGCTGGTACCGCTGGCGCCGCTGCTGAAACGGATTCCTCCGAGCGCATCGAAGCTGATTTCCGGCCCGCTCTTCATCCTGCTGCCGTGGGCGTTCCTCTGGACGTTGCGCATCACGCTCTTCCCGATCTTCGGCGAGGAACACGACTTCCGCACCGACTGGTATCTGCACCCGCTCTATCTCGCCGTGTTCCTGTTCGGCTTCGCCATCGCCAAGCATCAGCCGTTCTTCGAGCGGTGCGTGCGCTGGCGCTGGTTTGGCCTGGCGACGGCGATCGCGTGCTGGGCGGCGCTGATGCTCTTCTACGCGCAGTATCAGGGTGACGCCGTACCGCCGGACTGGCAGCGCGTGATCTTCCGCGGCGTGCACGAGATGCAAGCCTGGACCGCGATCGTCGCCGCCATCGGGTTCGCGCATCTCTATCTCAAGACCGCCGACGGCCCGGTGCGCCGGGTGCTGACGCAGGCGATCTTCCCGTTCTACCTCATCCACCAGACCATCATCGTCGTGCTCGGCCACTATCTAGATCCGCTGCAGCTGCCGCTCGCGCTGGAGGCGAGTCTGCTGGTCGGCGGCACGGCGCTCGGGTGCTGGCTTTTCTTCGATTTGGCGCGTCGGGTTCCCGTTCTGCGCGTCTGGGTGGGCCTGCCCTCCAAGCCTGCTGAATTCGGTGGTAAAACTCCGCGGTTCGCCCCACCTAAAGAAGAGGCGAAAGGGGCAAGCTAGGGCGCCTCGCGCGGATGCGGCGGCGCCCACACGGAGCGGACAATGTTTGTCTGGTTTCTGGTTGCGGTCGCCGCGGTCGTGGGACTCACGCTGCTGGGCGCGTTCATCTCGCGCCGGGCGCCGGGCACCGACTGGGAGGGCCACGAGGATCGCCCGATCGGCCCCTGGGCCGACCACTAAGGCGAGGCGGCAGGGAATAGGGCGGCGGCGGTCGTCGCCTCCGCGCGAACTCAAAACTCCGTATCCCTATTGCCTATTTCACTATTCCCTACGCCCTTCTTCGCGGCCTACATTTCCGCCGCATGCAGATTAGACGCGCCGTTCAGCGTGACGCCGACTCCATGGTGAGAATGGCCGCCGAGGCGGCCGCCGAGGAAGGCGGCCAGTCCGCGCTTGAGGTCGACCGCATCAAGGCGCACGCCTTCGGCGGCAACGCGCTCTTCGAAGCCTGGGTGGCGCAGGAGCGGCCCAACGGGCCGCTGGTGGCGCAGGCTGTGATCACCAAGAGCTACGATTTTCGCCGCGCCTGCCCGACCATCGTGCTGTGCGAACTTTACGTTGCGCCGCAGCATCGCCGCAGCGGGCTGGCGCGCAAGATGATGTCGTCGGTGGCGCGCCGGGCGCGTGATTTGGGCGCACGCGAATTGTCGATCACCACTGGCGTCGAGAACGCCGTGGCGCAGAAATTCTTCGCCGCCGTGGGCGCCAAGCCCAAGCAGAACGCCAGCTTCATGATGTCGGCCGACGGCATCGAGTGGCTGGCCGCGGAGAGCTTATAAGGGGACCGCGCGCACCGCTGGGCGGCGGGCGCGACGCACAACGAAGGGGTTAGGGACCATGCTCGCGAAACAATTGCTGAAGACGGCGGCCACCTGGGTCACCATCGCCGCGTTCGCGGCCTGCGCGACCACGACGACGCCGCAGACGCAGGTGGCCGGCCAGACGCCAGCTGGCGCGCCGACGGTGCAGGAGGCCGAACAATTCGTCGCCGAGGCCGAGCGCCAATTGATGGAGATGTCCGAGCGGGAAAGCCGCATCGCCTGGGTCTATTCGACCTACATCAATTACGACACCGAATGGCTGCAGCAGCGCTCCGACAGCGCCGGCACGCAAGCGCGTGTGCAGCTCGCCACCCGCGCGGCGCGCTATCAAAGCCTGAACCTCTCGCCGGAGCTGCGCCGCAAGATCGATCTGCTGCGCCTTTCGCTGACGCTGCCGGCGCCGCAGCGCGCCGGCGCCGCCGACGAACTGGCCGCCGTCAACACGCGCATGGCGTCGACGTACTCCACCGGCCGCATCGATTATCGCGGCCGCCAGTACACGCTGGACGAACTCGAAAGCGAGATGGGCACGGAGCGCAATCCGGCACGCCTGGCCGAGATGTGGACCAAGTGGCACGACGTCGCACGGCCCATGCGCAACGACTATCAGCAGATGGTCACCATCGCCAACGAAGGCGCGCGCGAACTGGGCTACCCGAACGTCGGCGACTACTGGCTCTCCAACTACGACATGCCGCCGGACCAGATGGAGCAGGAAGTCGAGCGGCTCTGGGGTCAAATGCAGCCGTTCTACGAGCAGCTGCATTGCTACGTGCGTTCGCGCCTCTCCGCCCGCTATGGGACGAGCGTGCAGGCGCAGACCGGCCCCATCCGCGCCGATCTGCTCGGCAACATGTGGGCCCAGGAATGGGGCAACATCTCCGACATCGTCGGCCCGCCCACGCGCGGCGGCTATGACCTGACCCGGCTGCTGGTGGCGCAGCGCTACGACGCGCGCCGTCTCACCGAAACCGGCGAGCGCTTCTACACGTCGCTCGGCCTGCCGGAATTGCCCGACAGTTTCTGGGAACGCTCGCAGCTCACGCGGCCGCGCGACCGCGACGTCGTCTGTCACGCCTCGGCCTGGGATCTGGACTCGCGCGACGACGTGCGCATCAAGATGTGCATCCAGATCGACGCGGATAATTTCCAGACCGTCCACCACGAGCTGGGGCACAACTATTATCAGCGCGCCTATCAAGGGCAGCCGTTCCTCTTCCAGAACGGCGCCAATGACGGCTTCCACGAAGCCATCGGCGATTTCGTCGCGCTGAACACGACGCCTGAGTACCTGGTGCAGATCAACCTGCTGCGCCGCAATCAAGTGCCGCCGGCCGCCGCCGACAACGCGCTCCTAATGCGCCAGGCGCTCGACAAGATCGCTTTCCTGCCGTTCGCGATCGCCGTCGACCAATGGCGCTGGCGCGTCTTCCGCGGCCAGATTCAGCCGGCCGACTACAACACCTCGTGGTGGCAGCTGCGCCAGCACTATCAAGGCATCACGCCGCCCGGCGGCCCGCGTCCGGCCGACGCCTTCGATCCGGGCGCCAAGTATCACATCGCCAACAACGTGCCGTACCTGCGCTACTTCCTCGCGCGCGTGCTGCAGTTCCAATTCTACGAAGCCGCGTGCCAGCAAGCCGGCTGGACCGGGCCGCTGCACCGCTGCACCGTCTATGGCAACCGCGAAGTCGGCGAGCGCTTCAACCGCATGCTGGAAATGGGCCAGTCGCGCCCGTGGCCGGACGCGCTCGAAGCCTTCACCGGCACGCGCCAGATGGACGGCTCGTCCATGGTTCACTACTTCCAGCCGCTGATGACCTGGATGCAGGAACAGAACCGCGGCCGCGAATGCGGCTGGGACGGCGAGAACACCTAGGCTCCACTGCGTGAGGCAAACGCGGAAGCGCCGCTCGAAAGGGCGGCGCTTTTCGTTTCAGGGCGTCGTCGAATACGCGCTGCCGAGCCGGTTGGGCTCTTCTTCGGCTGGCGGCGCTACTGCATCGGCGGGAGGCGGCGTTGTCGCCCACTCGTCCGCGGGCATTGCCGCGGGCGCCTCGGCCGGCGCTGCTGCAGGGTCGTAGGTTTCTTCGTAGCTCGGCCGGTAGCCGTAACCGCCGTTGAAGAGGTTTGCGAGCGAGTTCAAGCCGCCGCCTCCCATCGCGCTCATGATCGCGAGCGCCAGCACGCCGACGCCGACCGAGCCGAAGAAAAGCATGCCGCCCACCGTGCCGGACGAGAGCCCTTGTCCCGCATAGGACGGCTGGGGCGCCGTATACATGAGCCGCTGCGGACTTCCCGCGGTCTGCAGGCCCGGATTCATCGCCGCGAACTTCAGATACTGGTCGGGAAAGCGGTGCTGCGAGAACGCGATCAGATCGTAATAGCGCGCGATGTTGTGCGGCAGCGGGCTGGCGAGGCGCGCGATGAACGCAAAGAGCGAACCCTTGGTGTTCCGGTACTGGATGATGATGCCGGCGGGATTGACCGAATAGCCGAGCAGGCGGCCCACGATGAGCTTGTTGAACGCCGCGATTGCGGTGGAGATGTCGCCGTTGATCGAGGCGAGGGCGACACGGTCGCCCGTATAAGCGGTGGCGCGGATGTAGGGATAGATGAAGAGGTTGAAGACCCCCAGCCGCTCGGTCAGCGCGATGGCCCAGCTCAGCGGACCAAGCCGGCGCTTGGCGCGCACCTGGCCGACGAAGCGTCCGATCAGCCAGCGCAGCTCGTCGTCGGTCACGCCCTGTTCGAGCAATTCCGAATTCAGGAAGATCGCGCGCCGCGCAAACAGCATGGCGAAATAGGCGTTAAACTCGCCCTGCTGGTAGACGATGATGTCCACCCGCTGCGTGACGCCGATGCGTTCCTTTGTCTCCAGCAGCAACGCATGCAGGCGCGGGTAGTTGTGTTCGGAGACGATGATCCAGTTGGCCTGGAAGTGCGCGTAGGTGATCTCGAACAGAAACCAGACCAGGAACGCGAAGAACAGCACCCACGACAGGATTAGTCCGAAGCTGGCCGCGAACAGGATGAGCGCCGCGATCGCCAGCGGCAGTGCGAACAAAAGCGCCAACAGTAATCGCGGATACTCTCGCGAATGAATGCAGGATCTGAATTCGTCAGGCGTCATCGCGCCCCCCTTTGTCAAGTCAGCGCGTAACGCCGCGACGGTAGCATGTTGTTCACAACCCTGTCACGCAGCGTTATGGTGATTACAGCGAGGGCGCGATGGCGGACGTTTTCATCAGCTACAAGCAGGACGAACGCAATCTCGCGAAGAAGGTGGCGTCGGCGCTCGAGGCCGAAGGCTTCTCGACCTGGTGGGATGACCGTATCAATCCCGCGCAACATTGGGATGAAGTGATTGAGCGCGAGATCGCTGCAGCGCGCGCCGTGGTCGTGCTGTGGACGCCGGCGTCGGTCGGCTCGAACTGGGTGCGCACCGAAGCGCAGTTCGGTCTGAACGCCAAGAAGCTCGCGCCCGCGACCATGATCGGATGCACGCCGCCGCTCGCATTCCTGCTCATTCAGTCCGCCGATCTTACCAAATGGAACGGCGAGCGGCGTGACCACGTCTGGCTCAAATTCATCGCCTATGTGCGCGACGTGATGCGCGGCGCGGCCTCAGAGAGCGCGCGTTCGGCGGAAAGCACGATCGATCAGCGTCCCGATTGGCGCGCCGCCTTCGGCAAGCACGTCAATGGCGAGCCAATCCTGCTGGGCGAGTCGATAACGCCGGCCGCACCCGCGGGCACGCTTTTCAAGGACGGCGCGAGCCTGCCGTTGATGTGCGTGATCGGCGCCGGCGGCTTCGTCATGGGTTCGCGCCGCGGCGAGCCGGACGCGCAGGAAAGCGAATACCCGCAGCGCCGCCTCGACGTCGGCAAGTTCGCGCTCGGCGTCTATCCGGTAATTTTTTCGGAATGGGAGAGCGCCCGCGGCGGCGGCGGCCCCCCACATCGGCCGCACGTCGACGGCGGCGGGGCGATGCCCGTGGTGAACGTGTCGTGGAATGACGCGCAGGACTATGTGCGCTGGCTGTCGCACACCACGAACGAGCGCTATCGTCTGCCGAGCGAAGCGGAGTGGGAATATGCGTGCCGCGCCGGGTCGACGGGGCCCTACAGCGTGAACGGCGGGCTCTCGCGCGGTCACGCCACCTACGAAGCGGCCAAGACAACCCCCGTCGGCGCCTATCCCGCCAACGCCTTCGGACTCCACGACATGCACGGCAACGTGCGCGAATGGGTCGAGGATCTGTGGCACGACAATTACGTCGACGCGCCCATCGACGCGATCGCTTGGACCAGCGGACACAGCGCCATGCGCGTGGTCCGCGGCGGCGCTTGGCTCGACAAGGCGTGGTTCCTGCGCTCGGCCGCGCGCGGCCGCGCCAGCGCGCCCGACCGCTGCAATTTCATCGGTATCCGCGTTGCCCGCGATCTGGGCTGACTGCTAACCCACAACCGCTTTGGCGCCCAAGCTTTCGCGGGTTTCTTCCGCCAGCGCCTTCAGATCCGCCTTCAGCGCATAGGGCGTGCGTTCCTCGTCGCTGAGCTCGGCGGCGATTTCGTAAGCGAATGCAGCTTCGCCGTGCTGCTTCCAGGCGGCCTGCAGCGCCTTGTTCGGGTGACCGCCCATGCGCAGCTGAAACCAGGTGCTGTTCTGCTGGCTGTCGAGATTGGGCGAGGGCGAGGCCCACACCTCGCCGGTCGCCGCGCAGCGCACCGCATAGACGCCGCGGCGCACCTTTCGCTCCTTGTATTCCCGCACCAGCTCGCGCTTGCGTTCGTTCGACATGCTGCACTCCGGGTCCTTCAACCAGATGAGGCCGGGCCGCCTATCCTACAAGCGCCGCACTGAACGACCTTTAGTTTCAATGCACTGGCGCGCACTGGTGGGCAATCTCTCCGCCCCCAGCGGACTGCGCCTATGCTGGGCGGCCAAACATGTCGCCATCATCAGCTCTCGCCCGCTTCTGGTCGCATGCGCGCCACGCGCTGACGGCGCTCTGCGGTTCGCTCATGCCGCTCGACACGTTGCGCACCGGCGAACTGCGCGCGCTGCGGGCGTCGCTGCGCGCCCTGGAAGCGTTTTGCCGCAGGCTGGCGCTGGGCGAAGCGCTGCGTCTGGCGAACGAGTGTTGGCGCGCTCTGACGCGCGCCGGCGCAAAGCGCACCCGCGCGGCGCCCGATCGTTCGCCCGCGCTTCGGCTTTGGCCGAAGTTCAAACCGAGCCGGGCGCGCATCCGCCTGCTTGGCCCGCCGAGTTCCGTGCGTGAAATCGAAGCGGCGCGTGCGCGCGCGGAGTTGAAGGCGCGCCTCGCCGCCGGCCGCGCGCGCCGCAAGCCGGCGCATCTGCACATCGCCGACCGTATCGAGGCGCTCCAGCGTTTCCTTGACGCGCCGCTGCGCGGCGTCCGCGCTTTGGCGCGAAAGCTGCGCCGGACGCCCGGGATTGCGCAGTCCATTATGGCCCGCCTCGCGCCGCCGTCTCCCTTCCTGCACGCGGATGAAGTGGGCGCCTGCGAGGCGCAGGTGCTCGGCCTCTTGCTCGATAGTTCTTGAAACAATCGCGCCTGCCGGCCGGCCCAACCCGCACGTGCTGCGCGCGGGGCGCATTCGCATGCCTGGCGGTCAGGCGGCCTTTTGCACGAAGATGGAGCCTGCCGAATAGCCCGCGCCGAAGGAGCAGATGAGGCCCTTGTCGCCGGCCTTGAGATCGGCCGAGTGGGTGTGAAAAGCGATGATCGAACCGGCGCCGGCGGTGTTGCCGTATTCGTCGAGCACCGTGGGGCTTTCATCGTCGCTGGCTTCGTGACCCAGCACGCGTTCGGCGATCAGCCGGTTCATGTTCGAGTTGGCCTGGTGCAGCCAAAGCCGGCGCATGTCGCTGGGCTTCAGTTCGAGCTCGGCCATGTGCTGCAGGATCATCTCTGAGACCAGCGGCACCACTTCCTTGAACACCTTGCGGCCCTGCTGCGTGATGAGCTTGTCGGGCTTGCCGACGCCGCTCGGATCGCAGCGGTTGAGGAAGCCGAAATTGTTGCGGATGTTGTTGGAGAACTTGGTCACGCACTTGGTGCCCAGAATTGCCCAGGCGCCGGGCGGCGCGATCTCGGCGCTTTCAATCAGGATCGCCACCGCCGCGTCGCCGAAAATGAAGTGCGTATCGCGGTCGCGGAAATTCAGGTGGCCGGTGGTGAGTTCCGGATTGACCACCAGCACCGAGCGCGCGTGCCCGGCCCGCACCATGTCGTAGGCGTTCTGCATCGCGAACGTGGCCGACGAACAGGCGACGTTCATGTCGTAGGCGAAGCCGCCCGCGCCCAGCGCCTGCTGCACTTCAATGCCGAGCGCCGGGTAGGGGCGCTGCAGACTGGAGCAGGAGCAGATCACCGCATCGACGTCCGAGGCGTCGCGCCCGGCGCGATCGAGCGCTTGGCGCGCGGCCTTCACCGAGACTTCCGCCTGGATCGACAGCGCCTCGTTCGGGCGCTCCGGAATATCGGGCACCATGCGGTCGATATCGAGCGAGCTCTGCTTCTCAAGCACGTAGCGGTTCTTGATGCCGGACGCCTTCTCGATGAACTCGACGCTGGACGGCTCAAGCGCGGCGCGTTTGCCCTCGGCGATCTCGCCGGCGTGCTCTTGATTATACCGCGCGGCGTACGCGTTGTAGGACGCGACCAGTTCGGCGTTGGTGATGCGCTCCGGCGGGTGATAGAGGCCGGTCGCGGAAATGACGACGGTCAAAAGCGGTGTCCTGATAAGGGCCCCTGCGTCCAAGGGCCTTTCCTTCGGCGCTTAGACCCGCCCCGCAAACCCGTCAATCCGGCGCCCGCAATGCGGCTGTCACATGCCGTCCTGGCGTTGCGGCAGGAGCAGCCAAGGCGGCGGATCGAGGCGCACGGCGCGGCCGTCAACGTGTGGTTTATCGCCTGCGGCTTCGGCTTCGAATGCGCGGTCGAGCCGCAGCAGCGCCAGCGCACGCCCGGGCGCGCCTGTGCGCACTGTGCCCAACTCGGCCTCACCCGCCATAACCTTGGCGCCGAAAGGCGGCGCCTCGCCGTCAAAGATGATCGGGCAGAACTTCTTGCGCGTCGTGGCGCGCCGTTTCATCCGGCTGACGTTCTCCTGACCGACGAAGCAGCCCTTCTGAAAATCGACGGCGTTCAGTTCATCGAGCAGCGCCTCGCCGGCGAACACCTCTTCCGGCGCAGCATCGCGCGCGAGATCGGGAACGCCGGCGGCGAGGCGGCGCGCTTCGAAGTCTTGCGCGGCGTCGCCCGCGGCGCTCATCGGCGCGAGCTTGCGGAAGCCGAGCGTGGGCACACGCGGGTCGGCAAGCGCGCCATCGAAGTTGTCCGCGCTCACGAGCACGACGTGGCTGCCGGTGACGTCTTCCAAAGCCACCTGGGCGCGGAGCTTGTACAGTGCGAGCCGCCGCTGGAGATCTTCGCCGCGCTGCGGGTCGGCATCGACCACGATGCTTCCGTCGTCGGCCGCCCACAGCATCATATCTGCAAGCACCTTGCCCTGGGCCGAGAGCAGGGCGGCGTATTGCACCCGGGCGACGGCAAGGCGCTCCACGTTCTGCGTGAGCAGATTCTGCAGGAAGCTCACAGAATCCGGCCCCGAAACACGGATCAAAGCGCGATCGAGACGTCCAGCGGCCATGGCCGACACTTGGGGCGCGCCGTGCGCGCCCGCAAGCGAAAAACCGCATGCGGCGTTGACTTGGCATTTACCCGTACTGGTCCTAACCCAGGGCCCATGCCGTCGCTTCTGTTCATCGCGCCCGCCGACCTCGGAGAGACCGTGCTCGCCACGGGCGCGCTCAACTACGCGATCGCGCAACTGAACGCGCCGTCCGTGACGATCGTGTGCGACCCCGAAGCGGATGCGTTGTTCCGCGCCGTCCCCAATCTCGAAAGCACCCATGCCTGGCGGCGCGACACCGGCTTCGTGGAAGCGATGGGCGTCGCTTGGACGCTGGGCAAGCAATCGTTCGACGTCGCGCTCGATCTCCGTGGCGCGCCGCTGACGCGCGTGGAGCAGCGCTATGTGCGGCCGGCCGCGCGCGTGCTGCGTCACTTGAGCGAAGATTTTTCGGAACTGCTCGGCTCGGAACGCACGCTGGCGCCGCAACTCTGGCTAGACGACGCCGCGCGCAGCGCGGCGGCGCAGGCGGCGCAGGGATCGGGCCCGCTGCTGGCGCTTGCGCCCGGCGGGGTATCCGTCTCGAAACGCTGGCCGGGCGAGCGCTTCGCGGCGGTCGCGCGCCGTTTGACCGGCTTTCCGCTCACCGGCGCCCGCGTCGTGTTGCTGGGCGCGGCCGCACGCGACGCGGAGATCACGCGCGCGGTTGCTGCGAGCCTGGACGCGGACGGCGTGGCGGCGCTCGATTTGAGCGGCCGCCTCGATCTCAATGCCGCTGCGGCGCTGCTCGAAAACGCCACGCTGTGCCTTGGCAACGACAATGCGCTCACCCATATCGCCGCGGCCGTGGGCGCGCCCACGCTCACGCTCTTCGGTCCCACGGACGAGCGGGTGCGGGCGCCGCATGGTCCGCGCGCGCGCACGTTGCGCGGCCGCGATCTCGAAACCATCGCCGATTCTGCTCTGGACGAACGCGCCGCGATGGACGATTTGAGCGTCGATGCGGTCGAAGCGGCCGCGCTCGAATTGCTGCACGCTGGAGGCTTGAGGTGAGCACGTACGATCTCGTCATCCGCGGCGGAACCATCGTCAATCACAGCGGCGAGGGGTTGGGCGACATCGGCGTTAAAGACGGCCGCATCGCCGCCATCGGCGATCTCGCCACGGCGTCCGCGGGCGAGACGTTCGACGCAAAGGGGCTGCACGTGTTGCCGGGCGTGATCGACACGCAGGTGCACTTCCGCGAGCCCGGCAACGAGCATAAGGAAGATCTGGAAACCGGCACCCGCGCGGCGGCTTTGGGCGGTGTCACGGCGGTGTTCGAAATGCCGAACACCTCGCCGCCGACCTCCACGGCGGAAGCGCTCGCCGACAAACTGAAGCGCGCCAAGGGGCGCGCGCATGTCGATCACGCTTTCTATGTCGGCGCGACGATCGAGAACGCCGATCACCTCGGTGAACTGGAGCGGTTGCCGGGCTGCTGCGGCGTGAAGACGTTCATGGGGTCCTCGACGGGCACGCTCCTGGTTGGCGACGATGATGGTCTGGATCGCGTCATCCGCAACATCAATCGCCGCGGGGCGTTCCACGCCGAAGACGAAGCGCGCTTGAACGAACGCAAGCCGTTGGCGCGCGAGGGCGACTGGACGAGCCATCCTGAGGTGCGCGACGATCAGGCGGCGCTGATGGCGGTGAAGCGCCTCGTCGGCAAGGCGCGCAAACATGGCAAGCGCGTGCACGTGCTGCACGTTTCCTCGGCCGTGGAGATGGAATATCTGGCGACCGCCAAGGACGTTGCGACGGTGGAAACGCTGCCGCAATTCCTGACTTTCGAAGGGCCCGGAATCTACGAGCGCTTGAAAGGCTTCGCGCAAATGAATCCGCCGATCCGCACGGCGAAGGATCGCGCGGCGCTCTGGTCGCTTGGGATCGCGCAGGGTGTGGTGGATGTATTGGGCACCGACCACGCGCCGCATACGCGCGAAGAAAAAGCCCAGCCGTATCCGAAGTCGCCCTCGGGCATGCCGGGCGTGCAGACGCTCGTGCCGGTAATGCTGACCCACGTGGCCGAGGGGCGCCTCTCGCTGGCGCGCTTCGTCGATCTCGCCAGCGCCGGCGCCAACCGCATTTTCGGCATCGCCAACAAGGGTCGCATCGCGCTCGGCTACGATGCGGATTTCACCATTGTGGACCTGAAGGCGATGCGCACGATCAGAAACGAGGATCAAGCGACGCGCGCCGGCTGGACGCCGTTCGACGGCTTCACCGCAAAAGGCTGGCCGATGGCGACGATCATTCGCGGCATGGCGGTGATGCGCGACGGGCAGCTGACGACGCCGGGCGCCGGCGCGCCGCTACGGTTTTTGGAAACGCTCGCCGCCTAAAGACGCAGCCGCTGCATGTGTGCGCGGTACACGTCCGCGTCCGCGTCGCTGAAGCAGCAGAACACGATGTGCTTCAGGTTCGTTTCCGCCGATACGGCGTGGCATGTGATGATCGCAGTCTCGCAGGCGATGTCGCGCGGCCAGCCGAAATTGCCGGTGCCGAGACAGGGAAAGGCGATGGAGGCGAGCCCGTGGGCGTGCGCCAAGGCGAGCGAGGAGGCATAGCAGCCGGTGAGCGCAGCGACCTTTGCGCCGTCGTCGCGCGATGCGTGCCACACGGGTGCTGCGGTGTGTATCACGTGCCTGGCGGGGAGCGCGAAGCCGGGCGTGATCACCGCTTCGCCTTCGCCGACCCCGCCAAGCGCCGCGGTCGCGCGCGTGAGGTCCGGACCGGCCGCGGCGCGGAGTGCGCCGTCGACGCCGGTTCCAGGTTGGAGGCGACGGTTGGCGGCGTTGACGACGGCGTCGAGCGCCAGCGTCTCAATCCGGCCAACGAGTATCTCCATCATTGCGCTCATGGCCGCCATTCTAGACAGAAGCGGGAAGGAAGTCGCAAGCGCCGCCGGCGCGCGCCACGGTGCGCCGATGCCTGACTCGCCCCGCATGCGCCCCTTCGCGCGCCGATCGCTGACGTCGGGCGAAATCGCGTTGGGCAAGAGCGTGTTCGGCGACGAAATCGATTGGGCGCGCGTGCGCCTGGCGCAGGCGCCGCGGCTGGGCTTCGGCGCCATGGTGCCGCTCGGGCGCACCATCGTGTTTTCCAAATGGAGCGCCGCCGAGGACTTCAGCGCCACGTCTCTCTATGAGCAGGGCTGGCTGGTGCACGAATTGACGCACGTATGGCAGGCGCGGCGCGGCGTCGTGCTCGCGGCGGCGAAGCTCAATGCGGTTGGAAGCGGCGCGTACGCCTATGCGCCGCGCGCAGACGCCTTACTCCGCGACTATAATATCGAGCGCCAGGCCGAGATCGCGCGGCATCTCTTTCTTGCCCGCGCCGGCGCGGCCGAGGAGGGCCAGCCGGATCGCAAGTGGCTGGAAGCCATTTGGTCGGGACGCTAAGGCGTCTCTTCATCGCGCAAAGTGAACTCGCCGTTGCGCACGCGTTCCGGCAGCGTCGCACAGAAGTCGGCGACGCCTTCTTCGCCGAAGCGGTCGACCATATCGACGAGCGCTGCATAGATGGCGACCGAAGCAAGCACCTCGGCTTCGACGCCTTCGCCCAGCGCTTTGTCCCACGCATCGAGAATGAGTTCGAGCGCGCGGCCCTTCAGGTCTTCGTCTTCGCTCTCGGCCATGATCACTCCGCGTGGCGGGCGCTCAACGCCTGCGAGATGCGCAAGCCGCGGGCCCGAAGCTCCGCTTCCGATTGTGCCGCGGTGGCGTCGCAGTCGGAATAGCGTGCTTCTTCCTGGCGATACCCGCGGTTGAAGGCGTCCACCAGCAGATTGTTGTACTCTGGTTCCCGCTGGATCACGCCGCGCATCGCGTTGCGCCAGCGCTGATCGTCGCGGCCGTGGCACAGCACGCGCAGATAATGCGATCCCCCGAGCACTTCGGCCAGATCAACCAGTTGCTGTTGGTACCATTGCTCGCCGCTGGCGGCCGGGTCTGCTTGCTGTTCGACGGCGCCGCGCTGCGCCAGCGCGGGCGTGGCGGCGGCGAACAGGGCCATGGACAGCGCGATGGCGATGCGGCGGAACGGCATGGGCTGGCGAGCTACCCGTCAAAGGAGGCGGGCGTGTGGCGCGGGTTTTCAGCCCGCATTCACGCCCGGCTTGCGCGAGGCCCAAGGCTGCGCCGATTCAAGCTCGTAAGCCAGTTCCAGGAGGCGCTTCTCCTGACCTTTGGCGGCGGCGAAGTGTGCGCCGATGGGCAGGCCGTCGGCCGACATGCCGAGCGGCACGCTCATGGCAGGCGCGCCGGCGACGTTTTGCAGCGGCGTATAGCCGACGTAGCGCGCGACTTTCGCAAATCCTTCCATACCCGAGGTCGGCGCGATCTCGCCCAGTCGCGGCGGCGTTGAAGAGAGAACAGGTGTCAGCAGGATGTCCGTATTGGCGAAGAAAGCTTCGTACTGCGCTTCCACCGCCGTGAGCAGAGTCAACGCGCGCTGCAAATCGGTGCGGGATGCGCGATGGTAAAGTTCCGCCAGCTGCAGCGTCAGTGGTTCAAGCAATTGATCCAGCGGCGCCGCCGGGCCTGCCTGTGCGCGTACGAGGTCGACGACCTCGGCTGCGCTCTCCGCCCACAGCAACGTGAAGGCGTTGGAGAAATCCGGTCCGCTCACCGGCATCGCGCCTTCCGTGACCGTGTGGCCGAGGCGGCGGCAGAGTTCGGCCGCTGCTTGCGTCGCCGCGAGCACGTCCGCATCGGGATCACCGCCGTCAGCTGCCTTGGTCGCCAGCGTGATGCGCAGGCGCTGTGTGTTCGGGCCAGTGACGACGCCGACTGGCGCGAACGCCGCGCCTTCGCCGCTGGCTTCGACCACCGCAAGCCACGCCGCCGTATCGCGCACACTGCGCGAGACACAGCCATTGACGGAAAGCGAGATGCCGCGTTCCGGCGCGCCGGCGTTGACCGTGCGGCCGCGCGACGGTTTCAAGCCGAGAAGACCATTGCACGAAGCTGGAATGCGGATCGAACCGCCGCCGTCGCTCGCGTGCGCGATTGGCACGACGCGGGAGGCGACCGCGACCGCGGCCCCGCCTGAGGAGCCGCCGCACGACCGCTCGACGTTCCACGGGTTTTTGGTGGGCCCGCCGAGCAGCGGCTCGGTGGTGGCGGTGAGGCCGAACTCCGGCGTCGCAGATTTGCCGAACGGCACCAGGCCCGCGGCCAGTAGATTGTCCATAAACGCCGGTTGCGCGTCGGCGACGTTTTGGGCGAAGGCGCGGCTGCCGTATTTGGTCGGCAGGCCGGTGACGTTCATCAGATCCTTGATCAGCGTCGGCACGCCGGCGAACGGTCCGGCGAGTTGCTGGGCGGCGCGGGCGCGGCCGTAATCGTAGGCGGGGGTGGCCATGAAATTGAGCTGCGGGTTCACCGCTTCGGCGCGTGCGATCGCGGCCTCAAGCGCCTGCGCGGCTGTGATCTCGCCGCGCGCGATCCGCTGCGCGATCCCGGTCGCGTCATCGTCGCCGAGCGCGTCGGCGGTCGTGGTGGGTGTGCTCTGGTTGCAGGCGGCGAGGCTGAGCGCGCCTGCGGCGGCGGCGCTCGCCATGACAGCGCGGCGTGAAATGGTCATGTGTGCTTCTCCCCGGAGCCGTCCCCGCGGCTTGCCGGGAACTTTGCGCGCGCTGCGGGGGGAGGCAAGAACTATCGTTTGCTAACGCCGCGTGAACTGTGGCGCTTGCGCGCCGGCCAGCTTCTGGCAAGGACGTCGCAAATGCCCCGTGTTCGCGCCGACGTGCTTTTGGTTTCCCGTGGTCTTTGCGAAAGCCGCGCGAAGGCGCATGCGGCGATTCTGGCGCGCGGCGTGCGGGCGAACGGCGTCGCGGTGCGCAAGCCCTCGGACCTGATCGAAGAGGATGCCGATCTCGACGTTACCCAAGCGCATCCCTGGGTGTCGCGCGGCGGCATCAAGCTTTCGGGCGCGCTGGATGTCTTCGCGGTCGATGCAGACGGGCGCGTCTGTATCGACGTGGGCGCCTCGACTGGCGGCTTTACGCAAGTGCTGCTCGCGCGCGGCGCAGCGCGCGTCTACGCCGTGGATGTAGGCTCAAGCCAGTTGCACGCATCCTTGCGTGCAGACGCGCGCGTGGTGAATCTTGAGAACACCGATGCGCGCAGGCTGACGCGCGCGCTCCTTGCGGACGCGCCCAGCCTCATCGTCTGCGACGTGAGCTTCATCGGCGCAGCGAAGGCGCTGGCCGTGCCGATGTCGCTGGCGACGGAACAGGCCGACCTCGTTGCGCTGATCAAGCCGCAATACGAAGCGGGGCCGCACAAGAATGCGGTGCTGTCGGAGGAAGCGGCGCGCCAAGCCGGCCGCAGCGCCATCGCGGCGCTCGACGGGCTGCAGGGCTTTCGCGTCGTCGCGACGCGCGATTCATCCATTCGCGGTGGCGACGGCAATCTCGAACTGGTGCTGCATATGAGGCGCTGAAGAGAAAACGCCCCGGTGTCTCCACCGGGGCGCGTCAGTTGGGTACGAGGGTTATTGGGTTAGCGTTCGGCGCGCCACACGCCGTCGCGACCGCGGCACATCAGCACCTGTTCGCGATATTCGCGGCCATAGGGATCGCGGGTGACCTGTTCGCCCATGCGGCAGTCGTCGCCGCGGCGGCCGTCGCCATAATAGGAATCTTCGTACGGCGCGCCTTCGAGATCCTGATCGCCTTCGCCATAATAGGGCTCGCCGTCGGGATATTGGGCTTGGCCGTAATAGGGGTCGTATTGCCCCTGGACTTGCCCGCATTGGGCTGTCGAGCGGCCGATGGCGCCGCCGGCGGCTGCACCGATGGCTGCGCCCAGGAGGCCGCCTTCGGTCCGGTTGCCCCGGGCGGCCACGCCCCGGCCGAGGAGCGCCCCGGCCACGCCGCCCAGAACGGCCCCGCCGATGGTGCGGTTTTGGCGGCTGGCTGCGCATTGCTGCTGCGTCGCCACGTGTTCGTCGTGGTAGGACCGATAGTTCTGGGCCGCGGCCGGTTGGGCCATGGTCAGAGCGCCGGTAAGGACGGCGGCGACGAGTAACGTTCCACGCATGTAAGGGTGCTCCCTCGTGTCTGGGCCTGAAGAAAGCAAATCGAGCCTGAACGCAGCATGAAGCGCCTAAATCGCCTTTCCCGCGCCCGGCCCGGCCAGGCGCGCCCACACCTGCCCCGCGCCGGCGATCCGCCCGCGGCGGCGGTCGAGCGCGAATTCACGCCGGGCCAAATGGGCGCGCGCGGCGATGCCGTTTTCGAGGCCGAGACCGGCCCGATCTATGTGCCCTACGGCCTGCCGGGGGAGCGGGTGAAAGCGCGCATCGTCGGAGACCGGGCCGAAAGCATCGAGGTGCTTGCGGCAAGCGCCGATCGCCAGACCCCGGCATGCCAGCATTTCGGCCGTTGCGGCGGGTGCCAACTGCAGCACTGGCGCGAGGCGGCCTACCTCGCCTGGAAGCGCGATCAGGTCGTGCAAGCCTTGGCGCGACGTGGGCTTGGCGGCATTGAGGTGAGCGACATCGTGCCGGCCTGGGGCGCAGGGCGACGGCGGGCCGCTCTGCATGCGGCGCGTGTGCGCGGCAAGGTGCAGCTTGGTTTCATCGAACGCGGCGGTGCGCGGCTGACACCGATCGTGCAATGCCCGGTGCTGGTCCCGGAGTTGGAAGCCGTCGTGATGAAGCTCGCGCCGCTGGCGGAACTGACCCTGCCGCAGCGCGGCGAGATCACGCTGCAATGCCTGTTGACCGATGCCGGCGTGGATGTCGCCATCAAGGGCGCGGGCCGCGCCGAAGCGGTGCAGCGCGCGGCGTTCGAGAAACTCAATGCGGCGGCGCGGGACTTGAAGCTGGCGCGCCTCTCGGTCGATGGCGAGCCGATCGTCACGCTGGCGACCCCCAGTCTTCGCATGGGGCTCGCGCGCGTGACGCCGCCGCCGGGCGCGTTCCTGCAGGCGACAGCGGAGGGCGAAGCGGTGCTGGGTCGTTTGGTGCTCGAGGCGCTGGCGGGCGCAGGGCGGGTGATCGATCTCTTCTCCGGCATCGGCACCTTCGCACTGCGCGTGGCGGAGAAGGCCGAGGTGCTGGCGGCTGAGTCGGATGCCGAGATGCTAGCCGCCCTGAAGGCGGCCGCGGACGGGGCTGGCGGTGCGCTGAAGCAGGTGACGACGCTGCGGCGCGATCTGCTGCGCACGCCGCTGGCGAGCCTCGAAATGAAGAAATTCGACGGCGCGGTGATTGATCCCCCGCGCTCGGGCGCAAGGCTGCAAGCGGAGCAGATCGCCCGCGCGCCGGTGCGGAAGCTGGCCTACGTCTCCTGCGAGCCGGCGAGCTTTGCGCGCGATGTGAAGGTGCTCATTGAGCATGGCTTCACCATTACGAAACTCGTTCCGGTGGATCAGTTTCGATGGAGCCCGCACATCGAACTCGTGGCGGCGATGGAACGATGACGCGCGTTACGCTTCTGGATTATCGCAACTCCCGCCGCAAACGCGATGCGGAGGCCGACGCCAAGCCGCTGGAAGGCGGCTATTGGCGCAAGAAGACCCTCGCTGAGATGAGCGAGCGCGAATGGGAGGCCCTTTGCGACAATTGCGGCAAATGCTGTGTGATCAGTCTGGAAGACGCCGATACGGGGGAACTGCATCTGACCGACGTCTCCTGCAAGCTCTTCGACTCCAAGAAGGGCCAATGCGGTGACTACGAGAACCGCAAACAATATGTGCCCGATTGCGTGAAGCTGACGCCGAAGAACGTGCCGAAGCTCGATTGGCTGCCGCGCACGTGCGCGTATCGGCTGGTGAGCGAAGGCAAGGATTTGCACTGGTGGCATCCGCTGGTCTCGGGCGACGTGAACACGGTGCACACCGCCCGCGCCTCCGCCCGTGGCAAGACGCGGCCGGAAGGACGGCTGAAAATTCCGGGTCTCATGAAACGCATCACCAAGTGGCCGCTGCCGCTGGAAGCGCCGCCAGCGAAACGCCGAAAGAAAAAGTAGTTCAGTCAGTCATTCCAGACACGCGGAGCGTGATCTGGAATCCAGGGGCCGCAATCTGCGTGTTTGCCCTGGATTCCAGATCGGCCTTCGGCCGTCTGGAATGACTGAGGGTGAGTTGCGACATCGCGCGAGTGGAAGCGCGGCGGCCTCATGCCTATACTCCCCGCCATGAGCCTTCGCCGTGACCTTGGCCGTGCGCGTTACGCCGCCGCGCAGGGCGCGCGTGTTGCGTGGTACATGAGCCAGTACCTGATGGCGCGCCGGATCAGCGGGCCGTTCAACCGGCCGGGAGAGCCGAAGTTTCAGCCGAAAGCGGAAGAGGGCGATCCGATCGCCATTCGCTCGGCCTTCCTGGCGCTCTTCGCCAAGGATCGCGCGAACATCGAAGCGGGGCTCTATCCTGCGCCGGAAGATATGCGCTTCGAGCGCGCGCTCTCGGCGCTGCGCAATTCGGCGCGCTTTTTCCGCGATTTGCCGCGGGTGGATGCGCGGCGCCTGCAGCGTGAGGCGACCGAGGTGCGCGAGCAGGCGAAGGATGGGCTCTATCCGACTTATTATTTGCAAAACTTCCACTACCAGACCGGCGGCTGGCTGACGGAAGAAAGCGCCAAACTCTACGACACGCAGGTCGAAATCCTGTTTGGCGGCGCCGCCGATGCGATGCGGCGAGTAGCGGTCGGCTCCCTGGCGCGGGCGCTGATAGGGCGTGATCAGCGCAAGTTGAAGCTGCTCGATCTCGCCAGCGGCAATGGACGTTTTTTGAGTCAAGTATTGGCCGCGTTTCCGCGCATACCGGCCACCGGCATAGATCTTTCACCCGCCTATTGCGCCGAAGCGCGCGAGCGGTTGAATGCATGGTCGCAGGTGGAGATCGTCACCGGTGCGGTGGAACAGGCGCCCTTCGAAGACGCGAGCTTCGATGCAGCCACCTGTGTTTATCTCTTTCACGAACTGCCGCCGCGCGTGCGGCGGGACGCGGCGCGCGAGTTCGCGCGGCTGATCAAGCCGGGCGGCTCGCTCGTATTCGCGGATTCGATCCAGACCGGCGACATCGACGATATGGACCGGATGCTGGAGTATTTTCCCGTCGGTTTCCATGAGCCGTACTACAGCTCCTTCCTCAACGAGGACTTCGAGGCGCTGTTCGGAGAGGCCGGTTTCGCGCTAGAAGAAACGGAGCTGGCGTTCCTCACGAAGGTAATGCGTTTCCGCCGGCGGTAAGCGGGGGAATCCATGCTGAAATTCGCCATGGCGCTCGTAGCTGCGACGCTATTCGTGACGCCGTGCTTTGCACAGACAAGCGACGCCGCGGCCGCACAAACCGCGCAGAGCAGTGACGTAGATCCGGCGCGGCTGGCGGCGGCGCGGCGCGTGGTGGCCTCCAATGGCTCGTCGGCCTCGTTCCGCTTCTACGTGGATCAAATGGTGCCGCTGTTCATGGCGCCGATCGCGCGCGCACACGGGCTCAATGAAGCGCAGACGCAAGTGGCGACGCGTCTGGTGTCGGAAGAAATGCTGGCGTCTACCGATGAGCTCGTCGAACTCATTGCCCGAGTCTATGCGATCCACTTCCCCACCGAGGATCTGAACGCGTTGGCGGACTTCTATGAATCGCCCCTCGGGCAGCGCCTGGTGACGGCAATGCCCGAGGTGATGGCCGACAGCGGCCGAGTATCGCAGGTCTTCGCCGAACAGGTCATGGCTCCGCGCATGCAGGCTCGCATTCGCGCGCTGGAGGCGGACGGCCGGCTCAATCCTTAGAATTCGCCGTCTTTGGCGTATTCGTCTTCCGCCGCCGCCGTCGCGTCGTCACTTGCCGCGCGGCGTGCTTCTTCCTGCGCCTGCATGGCAGCATATTCGGCGTCGATGTCGCGCGTAACTTCCTCTACGGATCGATCGCGGGGGGCAGATGTATCTGCGTCGGAGCCATCCAGGCCGCCCTGCGCAAGGCTTGTGTCATCGAACGTCGCCTCGGCCGCTGCCGGCTCGGGTTGTGGCGTATATGCAGCCGGCGCGTACGTGCTTGCCGCAGCCGGAGGCGCGGCCCAGTCGCTCCATGTGTCTTGCACCAGGTTCACATAATCGCCGGCGCCTATCTGCTGCGAGCGCTCGGGCGGGTTTATGTCGAAGCCGCCGCTGATCATGAAGGCGGTTCCGCTCATGGCCGCCAGGAATACGAACGAGAAAGCGCCGAAGCCGATCAGCGATTTCTGCAGGATGGGGCGGGTCTCAAGCACGGCAGTCTCTCCTTCGGGCGGAAAAACGGCGCGCGGGCGGCGATGTTCCGGCGCGGTCTGCGATGGACGTTTGAGGTTCCGTTCGACGTTGCCGGAGCGCCCTGTGCGGACGATATTGACGCGATGAGCCGTGCTTTTGTGAAAGACGCCGACGAGCAGCCTGAGCCGCCCCCGGAGCGACCGATCTCGCCGCATCGTAATTTGGTGACGCCTGCAGGGTTGGCGGCCATCGAAGCGGAACTCGAGCGCGCGCACGCTGCGGTCTTGGCCGCAGGCGAGGATCGCGACGCCAAGGCGCTGGCGGAACGCGATCTGCGCTATTGGACCGCTCGCCGCGGCAATGCCGAGTTGGTGCCGGCGCACGCCGCCGGTGAAGACGTGAGATTCGGCGCCGCCGTCACTATTGAGCGTGACGGCGCTCGTCAGACATATCGCATCGTCGGTGAGGACGAGGCCGATCCTGCGCAAGGCAGCATCAGTTACGTCTCGCCTTTGGCGCGGGCCATGTTGGGCAGGGCGGTCGGCGACGTCGTGCGCGTGAGCGATCACGACGTCGAGATTGTCGCGATCGGCTAGGTTCCGGTCTGGCCGCGATGGCGGAGCATTGCGTCAGCGAGAACGCACGCGAGCATCGCCTCCGCAACCGGCGCCCCGCGTATGCCGACGCAGGGATCGTGCCGGCCCTTGGTTGAGACGTCGGCGTCCTGACCCTGCGCGGTGACGGTCTTGCGCGGCGTGAGGATGGAAGAGGTCGGCTTGAAGGCGGAGCGCGCGACAATCGGTTGTCCGGTTGAGATGCCGCCCAGCACGCCGCCGGCCATGTTGGAGAGAAACACCGGCTTGCCGTCGTTGCCGGCGCGCATTTCGTCGGCGTTTTCGACGCCGGTGAGCGCCGCCGCGCCGAAGCCTGCGCCGATCTCGACGCCTTTGACCGCGTTGATGCTCATCAGCGCGGCCGCGATCTCTGCGTCGAGCTTGGCGTAGACCGGTGCGCCCCAGCCAGCGGGGACGCCCGTCGCTTCCACTTCGACGATGGCGCCCAGCGAGGAGCCCGCCTTGCGCGTCTCGTCGAGCAAAGTTTCCCACTGCTGGGCGGTCTGCGCGTCGGGGCACCAGAACGGATTGTTCTCGACCTCGTTCCAATCCCAGCGTGCGCGGTCGATGGCGACAGCGCCGATCTGCACGACGGCGGCGCGGATGGCGACGTCATCGCCGAGAACGCGCCGCGCAATGGCGCCGGCGGCGACGCGAGCGGCGGTCTCGCGTGCTGAACTCCTGCCGCCGCCGCGATAGTCGCGTACGCCGTACTTGGCGTCGTAGACGTAATCAGCGTGGCCGGGGCGATAGAGATCGCGGATGTCTTCGTAATCCTTGCCGCGCTGATCGACATTCGTGATCATCAACGAGATCGGCGTACCGGTGGTGACTTGCCGTTCGCTGCGATGGTCGCCGAACACGCCGGAGAGGATTCTCACTTCGTCCGGCTCTCGGCGCTGGGTGACGAAGCGGCTCTGGCCGGGCTTGCGGCGATCCAGCCAATGCTGGATGTCGCTCTCGGTCAACGGGACGCCGGGCGGGCAGCCGTCGATGACGGCGCCCAGTCCCGGCCCGTGGCTTTCGCCCCAGGTGGTGACGCGGAAAAGGTGGCCGAACGTGTTGTGGGACATTGGATAGGGGTTCGCTTATATCCGGTCTTTCATTGGAGCGCGATTCCCGTGTCCGGCGACGACCTTATTCCCCCATCGCCCCAGTACGACCCCAATGCGGCGCCGCCGCCGGATGATGCGACGCTGTTCGCCGAAAGCGAGCCCTTCGCTCTGTTCGAGCGCTGGTTCAAGGAAGCCAAAGCGAAGGAGTTGAGCGACCCTAACGCGATGGCGCTGGCGACGGTCGACGCCTCCGGCGCGCCCGACGTCCGCATGGTGCTCATGAAGGGATTTGAGCAGGGCGGCTTCGTGTTCTTCTCCAACGCCGACAGCGCCAAGGGCCAGCAACTCGCCGCCAACGCCCACGCGGCGGTCGTGTTTCACTGGAAGAGCCTGAAGCGACAGGTGCGGGTGCGCGGCGTGATCCGGTCCGTAGGTGATGCGGAAGCGGACGCCTACTTCCAGACGCGCGACCGGGGCGCGCGCATTGGCGCTTGGGCCAGCATGCAATCGCGTCCGCTGGAAGACCGCTTCGCGCTTGAGAAGCGCATCGCCGAGTACGCGGCGAAGTTCGGTCTGGGGGAAGTGCCGCGCCCTGCCCATTGGCAGGGCTGGCGGCTGACGCCGCTCTCGATCGAGTTCTGGCGCGATCGCCCTTTCCGACTGCATGACCGGCTGTCGTTCACGCGTTCCGACGCGGCGGCTTCATGGGTCAAGACCCGCCTCTATCCTTGACCGAGTGGTCTGGACGCGTGCCCGGCGCGTATCTCGCAATTGCGAGAGGCGCTGGCGCCGCGTAGCATTGAAAAAACAAAGCCAACGGGAGGCGCGCCCCATGCTCGGGCTCATGCAGGACTGGCCGCTGACGGTCGACAAGATACTGGATCACGCCAAGGCGTGCTTTCCGCGCCGCGAGATCGTCACGCGCTCGCTCGAAGGCCCGATTTCGCGATCGAGCTATTTGAACCTGTGGCTGCGCTCGAAACAGGTGACCAACGCGCTTCGGGAGCATGGGGTCACGCTCGGCGACCGCGTCGCCACCCTGGCCTGGAACACCGAGCGGCACATGGAGGCCTGGTACGGCGCCATGGGCATGGGCGCGGTGCTGCACACGGTGAACCCCCGCCTGTTTCCTGACCAGATCGCCTGGATCATCAATCACGCTGAAGACAAGGTGCTGTTCTTCGACGCCACCTTCATTCCGATCGTCGAGAAGATCGCGCCGCAGTTGAAGACGGTAAAGACCTACGTGCTTTTGGCGGATCGCGAGCACACGCCGACAGGCAAAGTCCCGCACTTTGTGGCGTTCGAGGATTTCATCGCCGGCCACTCGCAAGAAGCGGCGTGGGGCGGCTTCGGCGAAGATACGGCGTGCGGCCTGTGCTACACGTCGGGCACCACGGGCGATCCTAAGGGCGTCCTCTATTCGCACCGCTCCAACGTGCTGCACGCGATGCTCGCCAACACCACGGACGTGTTCGGCTGCGGCGTGAACGATACGGTGCTGCCGGTGGTGCCGATGTTCCACGCCAACGCCTGGGCGATCGCGTTCGTTGCGCCCATGTGCGGCGCGAAGCTCGTCATGCCCGGCGCGAAGCTCGACGGCGCCAGCGTGTACGAATTGCTGGAAGACGAGAAGGTGACATTCACCGCCGCCGTGCCGACCGTGTGGCAGGGTCTGCTGACGCACATGCGCGACAACAATCTTAAGCTCTCGACACTGAAGCGCGTCGCCATCGGCGGCTCGGCGATTCCCGAGAGCGTACTGCGCGCCTTCGAGGAAGATTACGGCGTCGAGGTCATTCACGCCTGGGGCATGACCGAAATGAGCCCGATCGGCACGATCGGTAAGATGCTCCCAGAGCACTTCGCCTCCGATCACGAAACGCAGATCAAGGCGAAGATGAAGCAAGGCCGTGCGCCGTTCGGCGTCGAGATGAAGATCGTGGACGACGAGGGCAAGCCCAAACCTCATGACGGGCAGGCGTTCGGACGCCTGCTGGTGAAAGGGCCTTCGGTCGCGCGCGCCTATTTCAAGAATGCCGGCGCCAAGAACGAGAAGGGCGAATGCCTACAGCCGTGCGGCTTCTTCGATACGGGCGATGTCGCCACCATCGATCCGCTCGGCGTCATGCAGATCACCGACCGCGCCAAGGACGTGATCAAGTCGGGCGGCGAGTGGATCAGTTCGATCGATATCGAGAATATCGCCATGGGCGCGCCAGGTGTCGCCAACGCCGCCGTGATCGGGGTGTATCATCCGAAGTGGGACGAGCGGCCGCTGCTGGTGGTGGAGCCGAAAGAGGGGGCGAACCCGTCAAAGGACGAAATCCTCGGCTATCTGAACGGCAAGATCGCCAAGTGGTGGACGCCGGACGATGTGGTGAACGTCGAGAAAATTCCGCTGGGCGCCACCGGCAAGATCAACAAGCTGGCGCTGCGGGACATGTTCAAGGACTACAAGCTGCCCAGCGCGCAGGCTGCGGAATAGGCTCCATCACGTCCTTTCCGGTGAGGGAATGGTGGCCTCTCAGTCGCCACGCTAACGCGTGACGACAGATCTCCCTCACGGGAGAGCACGTGCGTCCCCGAGCTAGGCTGCGCGTTTCAGCCAATACTCATTTTCCACGCACGGATTGCCGTCGCAAATTACGCGGCCGAGGTCCACAAGGCGGATCATGTGCGCCAGCACGCTGTGGCAGGCCGCGGGATGGAGGCGCTTGTCGACATCGGCGTAGATGATGCTGACGATGTCCTTGATGCGGTGCCGGCCCGCCGCGAGCTGCGCCACGATCTGCTCTTCGCGTTCTTTGCGGTGGGCGATGTAGGCCTGGATAAAGGGGCGGACTTCGTGCACAGGCGGGCCATGCGTGGGCCACAGCGCCGCGTAGTTGCGCGCCAGGATCTTTTCGAGACTGTCGAAATAGGCGGTCATGTCGCCATCCGGCGGCCCGATGATCGTGGTCGACCAGCCCATGACGTGATCGCCCGGGAAGAGCACATTCTCTTCCAAGAGCGCATAGGCGAAATGATTGGTGGTGTGGCCGGGCGTGGCGACGGCTTCGATGGTCCAGCCGGGGCCCGAGAAGCGTTGACCGTCCTGAACGTCGACATCGGGAATGAAGCCGTGGTCGTCGCCGGCCTCAAGACGAATCTCGTCGCAATCGCTGGGCTTCGGCGGCGCCGTGCTGGAATAGATTTTCGCGCCCGTCAGCTCCGCTAGGGGTTTCGCGCCGGGGCTGTGATCCATGTGACGATGAGTGACGAAAATGTGCGTCAACTTCTCGTCGCCGATCGCGCGCATCAAAACGTCGATATGCTCCTTGGTGTCCGGACCGGGGTCAATGAGCGCGATCTCGCCCTTGCCGATGATGTAGACGCCGGTGCCCTTGTAGGTGAACGGGCCGGGATTGTTGGCGACGACGCGGCGGATGAGCGGGGTCATCTGCTGGGGTTCGCCATAGACGAACTCCATGTCGCGTACGAACGGGATTTTGTAGCCCATGACCGGCGCCTAGTTTCCCGCGCCGCGGACGAACGCGCGGAACGCCGTCGCGAGCATGCGCGTCGCTTTGAGTTTGTCGGGCAGATTGAGGGTGATCGGCGGTCCCATGTCGGTCTTATTGCAGTCCACGATGGTGAGCTTGCCGGTGGCGCGGTCGCGGAGCACATCGACGCCGCCCCAATCGAGACCCATCTCGCGCGTGAATGCGCCGATCTGAGCGATCTCCTCGGGGCTATACACGTCTTCCGGCGCGCGCAGCACCACGTCCACGTTCGTGTTCATGAAGCGCTTGGTTACAGGCCGGCGCTTGATGAAAACGACGACCGGCCTGCCGCCCACCGTGCAGGTGCGCAGGTCTTCGACCAGATCGGGATCGGCGCCTCTGTTATCGATCACGCGCTGATAGGCGCGGCCCGGCAACGCCTGCGTCGGGCATTGCACGATGCGGCCGTCATGCGCGGCGTTGATCTGCGACTTCTCGACCGCGAGGCCGACATAGGAGGCCGGATCGACTTCGAGCGGTTCGCCGAAGGCGACAGCGGCCGCCTGTGCGACGCGGCTCTTGGACACGTCGTTGCAGGCGAAGTTCAGCAGCTTCGCATCGGGGCGAACGTGCTTCGGAACGGGATTCGGGCTGTAAGTGGCGTCCTCAAACTGCATCACGACGTCGGCCTTGCTGGGATCTGTCGTGAGTTTGGCGCCGGCGGCGCGCGAAACCGCCCAGATGAGATACCATGGCCGCGCGCGCTCGGGCGTGAAGGCGATGGTGAAGCGCGGTGTCATCTGCTCCATGGCGGACGCCGCGAAGAAAAAACGGAACCAAGCGGTGACTTCCGCGAGCACCGACTTGGTGTAGGGAACGCGCGCGCCGGTTTTGCGCACGGTGAGGCCGGTCAGACCGAATTCAAAGTCCCTGAGCCAGACGGGGCCGGCCGTCTGGAACACTCTGCTGTCCATTCCGCCTTAGCTCCCCTGCGGCCCAAGCCTTGCTTTCACGTTTTGCATGGGCCCCGCCTACGCCGTCATTGTGTTCTTAATGGATCGCGTGCGCACGCTTCTGCTGGCGTTGTCGCTCATCGTTCTGCTGAAGACCGCCTTCGTCCTGTTCCTACCGGCTTACGGCGGCTGATCCCCCTACGTTACGGGGCAAGCCCGATAAGGGCTTCCCGCGCTCCGGCGATGTCGTACCCCGCCTGCTTGGCCAAGGCGATTATTTCATCAGGCGAATGGTTGCCCGAAAGCGCCTGCGCCATGGCCCACGCCATAATCGAGCGTCTGCCGGTCCGACAATAGGCCAGGACAGGTCCGGGTACCTCCTCCAGCAGTGTCGCAGTCTCGGCCACCACGCCTGGGGGCGGAGGCAAACCGGCAAATGGCAGGTCTCGCCAAACCAGGCCCGCGGCCTCCGCAGCGGCCTTCATTTCGGCGTCGGAGGGCTGGCCCGGCTCTTCTTTTTCCGGCCGGTTCTTGATCACCGTGCGGTAGCCCTCGGCGGCGGCGCGCGCGAGGTCTGCCGGCGCGAGTTGGCCGGCGACGGCGAACTGGGGCGTGACGCGGAGAATTTCTGCCATGTCCCACACGTTGACACGGCTTGCGGGCGAAGCAAGGTTCGCCGTGCCTTGCGTCGCGTGAGGCGTTCGGAACGTCTGGATGTTCGTTCAAGCCGTACGCCGCCTGATCGTCGCCATCCCGACACTGCTTCTTATTATCGCGGCGACTTTCATGCTGATGCACGCCGCGCCCGGCGGCCCGTTCTCGCGCGAGCGGCAGATGCCGCCCGAGATCGAGCGCCGGTTGAAGGCGGAATACGATCTGGACAAGCCGATCGGCGATCAACTTCTGCGTTATGTCGGGGGCCTGCTGCGCGGCGATCTCGGTCCCTCGATGTCATACAAGGACAAGGACGTCGCCCAGGTGATCGCCGAGGGCGCGCCGATGAGTTCGCTCCTGGGTTTCGGCGCCATGGTGATCGCGCTTCTGGCGGGCGGATCGCTCGGCATCATGGCGGCGCTCCGGCAGAACCGGGCGCAGGACTATATCGTCATGACCTTCGCCATCGCGGGGGTGTGCCTGCCGCCGCTGGTGATCGGGCCGATCCTGCAATTGTGGCTGGGCGTCGACCTCCGCTGGCTGCCGACGCAGGGGCTTTATCGCGATGAGTTCGGCGTGCGCTACCTCATCTTGCCGATGCTGACTTTGGCGCTGCCTATGACGGCGGTGATCTCGCGCCTGATGCGCGCCAGCATGATCGATGCGATGCGCTCGAACGCGATCCGCACGGCGCGCGCCAAAGGTTTGCCGGAGCTGCAGGTGATTGTGCGCCACGCGCTGCCGATCGCGCTCTTGCCGATCGTCTCCTACGTCGGCCCGGCGCTGGCGGGCGTCATGGCCGGCTCGTTCGTGGTGGAGACCGTGTACGGCCTGCCGGGGATCGGCCGGCAGTTGGTGCTGGCCGCGCAGCAGCGCGACTACACGCTCGTGATGGGCGTGGTGCTCGTCTATTCCGTGCTGATCATCGCCTTCAACCTGGCGGCGGACTTGAGCTACCGCGCGCTCGATCCGAGAGCGCGCGCATGAGCGACATCCTGATCGAGGAAGAACTGCCGCCGCCCGTCGTGCGCGGCCGCTCGCTCTGGGAGGAGGCGCACCGGCGCCTGATGCGTAACCCGATGGCGGTGGCGAGCCTCTATGTGGTCGCCATCCTGGTCCTGATCGCCGCTTTCGGGCCGATGCTGTGGGTGCACAAGGCCCACATCATCTATCCCGACCGCGTCGGCATCGGGCCGACGCTGCAGCATCTGCACATTCTGGGCACCGACACCGAGGGCCGCGACATGCTGGCGCGGCTCATGATCGGCTTGCGCATTTCGCTGCTGGTCGGCGCCGCGGCGACAGTGGTGGCGCTTTTCATCGGCGTCAGCTACGGCGCCATCGCGGGCTTTTTCGGCGGCGCGCTGGACGAGGCGATGATGCGCTTCGTCGACGTGCTCTACGCCATCCCGTTCATCTTTTTCGTGATCGTGCTGATGACGGTGGTGCAGGTGGAAAGCCCTGAAGCACGGCTGTTGCTCATCTTCATGGCCATCGGCGCCGTCGAGTGGCTGACCATGGCGCGCATCGTGCGTGGTCAAACCTTGGCGTTGCGCAGGAAAGAGTTCGTGGAGGCCGCCCGCGCTGCCGGAGCGAAGCCGCTTGAGATCGTCTTTCGCCACATCGTACCCAATGTACTGGGGCCGGTTGTGGTGTTCGCGACGCTGAACATCCCGGTGATCATCCTGAGCGAGAGCTTTCTCTCGTTCATCGGGCTGGGCGTGCAGGAGCCGCTGGCCTCGCTGGGAAGCCTGCTTTCACGCGGCAAGGATCAGATCGGCACGGCGCCGTGGATGCTGTGGTCGCCGGCCATGCTGATGCTGGTGACCCTTCTGGCGCTGAATTTCCTCGGCGACGGGCTCCGCGACGCGCTCGATCCCAAGGATCGCTAGCTTACCCGCCGCACGCGCAGCGCAGGCCCGCCCGCGTCCACATGCATCAGGAAGCTGCCGAGCGTCGCGCGGCGGATGGTGACGTGGCCGCCGTCGCGCAGGCTGCGCGAGCTCTCGTGGTCGATCTGTTGCCAGACCTGCCCGTTGGCGAGCGTGATCGTCGCGGTGCCGTCGCCGCGCCGCGACACCCGCGTTACTTCGGAGGCGATCTCCTCGACCTGCTGAAGTTCACCGTCCTGCGCGTTGCCGAAAAGGCGCGGCAGGCTGGGGAGCGAGAAGCCGAAGCCTTCGCGCTGGATCGTTTCGGCCTGGCCTCGATCGACGGCGACCAGGTCGCCGCTGCGCTGGGCCTGCTGCAGGCGCCCCACGGCGCTGTCATAGCAGGCGAGGCGCTGCGCCTGATCCTGGATCTCGGCGCAGGCATAGACTTGGCTCAGCACCTGCGGCTGGGCCTGCTGCTCCTGTGCGGAGGCGGCGCCCGCAATGGCGAAGAAGCAAAGGCTGGCGAGTGCTACGCGCATAAAGTCCCCTCCCGTCGAAAGCCGGATCACCTTAAGCTCCCTGGCGAGTTTGTCAGCCGGGCGACTGCGCCCGGGGCCGGGGAGTCGAGCATGGCCCTATGGACCGATCGCCGCGCCTTATTGCGGGGGGTGGGCGGATTGGGGGCGGCAGCCTCGCTTGCTGCTCCTCTGGGGGCTTGCGCCAACGCCTCAGTTGTGGGGTTCGACAAGCAGAAGAAGTCGCTCGATATCGCCAATTCCAGCGAGCCTTTGTCGCTCGACCCGCACAAGGTCACCGGCACCTGGGAAAACAACATCGTCGGCAACATGTTCGTGGGCCTCACCACAGAGGATCCGCAGTCCGGCATCGCCCCCGGCATGGCCGAGCGCTGGGAGGTGAGCGAGGACGCGCTGACCTGGACCTTCTTCCTTCGCCGCGCGGTGTGGTCGGACGGCGAAGCCTGTGATGCGCACGATTTCGAGTTCGCGTTCCGGCGCATCCTCGACCCGGCGAACATGTGCCAGTACGCCTCGGTGCTCTACCCGATCAAGAATGCGCAGGCGGTGAACGAGGGGCGCATGCGCGTGGAACACATTGGCGTGAGCGCGCTCGACGATTTGACGCTGCAGATCGAATTGGAAAATCCGGCGGCCTACCTGCCGGCGCTGCTGAAGCACTACACGGCCTATCCGGTGCCGAAGCACAAGGTGACGGCTTTCGGCGACAACTGGATCCAGCCGGAGAATGTCGTCGTCAACGGGCCCTACACGCTGCGGAAATGGTGGTCGAACTATATCGTCCACGTTCAGCGCAATCCGGTGTTCTACGACGCCGCGAACGTCGAACTAGAGGATCTCTATTTCTATCCCGGCAGCGATATCAACGCCGCCGCGCGCAAGGTGATGGCGGGTGAAGCGGGGTGGTCGACGCGGTTTCCATCGAACCAAGTTGGGGAGCTGCAGCGCGATCTGCCGGGGTATGTGCGCATCGCGCCGTTCCTCACCGTGAACTATTTCTCGTTCAATCTCGAACGCGATACCTGGAAAGACGTGCGCGTGCGCCAGGCGCTGACCATGGCCTTCGATCGGGATTTCGTGGCGCGCGAAATCTACAAGACCGGCGAAAGGGCCGCATATTCCTTCATTCCGCCGGGCGTAGCGAACTATCCGGGCACGGCGAAATATCGCTGGGCCGAGCTGTCCATGGAGCAGCGCCTCGTGGAAGCGCAGCGGCTGCTGCGGCTGGCGGGCTACGGACCGAATAATCCGCTGCGCTTCGAGTTTTCGCACCGGAGCTCCAGCGACAATCCGCGCGTGGCGGTGGCGGCGCAGTGGAGCTGGCGGCGCATCGCCGACTGGGTGAACGTGTCGCTGCGCAGTGTGGAAGCCCAGGTGCATTACGACAATCTTCGCACCAAGCGCTTCGACATCGGCGACGGCGCCTGGACCGCCGATTTCAACGACGCGAAGAACTATCTTTACCTGATGGAGACGCGTTCGGGATCGCAGAACTTCTGTTCATACTCAAACCCGACGTTCGATCAGCTGGTGCTGCAATCGGATTCCGAGCGCGATCAGGGCGCTCGCGCGCAGATCATGGTGCGCGCCGAGCAATTGATGCTCGATGAGGCGCCGGTGTGCACGAGCGTGTTCCTGAACTCGACCAATCTGGTGCATCCGGATTTGACCGGCTACGAGGACAATCTCGAAGACATCCACCGCGCGCGGTGGTTCGGGATTAAGCGGAGCTGAGCGCACTCAGCAATTCCATGCAAACACGCAGGTCGTGGCCCTGGATTCCAGATCGGCCTCCGGCCGTCTGGAATGACTGAGTGCGCTAGAACCCGCCGCCCGCTTCCTCCGCGCCCACCGCTTTCAGTGCGAAGGCATAATCGTGCGCGAGTTCGCGAAGAAACTCGAAGCGTCCCGCGCTCCCCGCATGCCCAGCGCCCATGTTCATTTTCAGCAGCACGGGCCGGCCGCTGGTGCTGTGCGGCCGCAGTTTCGCGGCCCATTTGGTCGGCTCCCAGTACGTGACGCGAGGATCGGTGAGGCCGCCGGTTGAAAGAACGGCGGGATAGGGCTTGGCGCTGATGTTGGTGTAGGGGCAGTAGGCGGCGATGGTGTCGTAGTCCTCGGCGCTTTCGAGAGGGTTGCCCCATTCGGGCCATTCCGGCGGCGTCAGCGGCAGCGAGGCGTCGCTCATTGTGTTCAATACATCCACGAACGGCACGCCGCCGATGACGCCCGCCCAGAGGTTAGGCCGCATGTTGGTGATCGCGCCCATAAGCAGGCCGCCGGCGGAGCGGCCTTCGCAGACGATGTTGCCTGCGCGTCCGTAGCCGCGGCGGATCAGTTCCTCGGCGCAGGCGACGAAGTCGGTGAAGGTGTTGGTCTTGGTCTTGCCGCGGCCGTCGAGAAACCAGCCGAAGCCCAATTCCGCGCCGCCGCGGACGTGGGCGATGGCGTAAATCCAGCCGCGATCGACGAGGCTGAAGCGCCGGATGGAGAAGTCGGCGTCGAGCGAAATGCCGTAGGAGCCGTAGCCATAGAGGAAGAGCGGGGCCGTACCATCGAGTTTCTGGCCGCGCTTCATCAGCACCGTGATCGGAACTTGCTTGCCGTCCGCCGCCGCCGCGAAGAAGCGGTGCGCTTCGTAAGCGGACGCGTCGTGGCCGGAAGGGATTTCCTGTTCCTTGCGCAGCGTCTGCGCTCGCGCGGCCATGTCGTAATCGTACCAGCGCATCGGCGTGGTCGGAGATTCGTAGACGTAGCGCTGGATCGAGGTGTCGTATTCGTAGCCGCCGGCAATTTCGAGATTGTAGGCTTCTTCGGCGAGCGCGATGGCGTGCTCCTCGCCGTCGCTGTGGCGGATGACGATGCGCGGCAGCGCGTTGGAGCGTTCGGCGCGGACGAGATAATTCTTTGTCGCTGAGAGCGCGGTGATGAAGCGGCCCGGTTCGTGCGCCAGCAGTTCCTTCCATTGCGCGCGGCCGGTGGCGCCGGGCTCGGCGGTCATGACCTTGAAGTCCACCGCGCCGTCGGCGTTGGTGAGGACGTACCAGCGGCCGTTCCAGTGCGTGGGCGAATAGAGCAGTTTGTCTTCGCGCGGATGGAAGCAGAGCGGCGCGGCGGTTGGCGTCGCTGCCGGGATCAGATGTGTTTCGGAAGCTTCGTGATGGCCCGCATGGATGATGATCCACTCGTGGCTTTCGCTGGCATGGACGCTGAGGAAGAAGCCGTCGTCCGGTTCGTCATAGACGAGCGTGTCTTCGCCGCCGCGCGCGGGGCGGCGATAGACCTTGGCTGGGCGGCCATTGTCGTCGCGATAGATCCAGAAAAGATGTTGCGAGCAGGGCGACCAGGCGAAATCGCCCGTGCAATTGCCGATGCTTGCCGCCAGGGTCTCGCCTGTCGCGAGGTCCTTCACATAGACCGTGTAGATTTCCGAGCCTTGCTCGTCGACGGCGTAGGCGAAGTGCGTGTGATCAGGGGCGTGCTGGGCGGCGACGACCTTGTAGTAGGTCTTGCCCTTCGCTTGCGCATCGACGTCGATCAGAATTTCTTCCGGGCCATCCTGCCCGCGCGGCCTGCGCGCGTGGATCGGGTGCTGCGCGCCAGCATTGAAGCGGCGGTAGTAGTCCCATGGGCCGTCTGGCGAGGGGACGGAGCTATCGTCTTCCTTCGTGCGACCGCGCATCTCCTGATAGATGCGCTCCTGCAGTGCTTCCGTGCCCGCCATCATCTGTTCGCGATAGGCGTTCTCGGCGTCGAGATGCGCGCGGATCTCCGGCTGCAACAGCGAAGGATCGCGCATTACTTGCTGCCAATTGTCGTCCTTCATCCACGCATAATCGTCGGTGCGGACGCGGCCGACCTGCTCAAATCGTTTCGGTTCGCGGCGTGCGACGGGCGGGACGGGGCGTTCGGTCATGGCCCATAGGTCGGCCAAGCCGGGGCTTAAGACAAGCGCATCAAGACGGCTGTCGCGTCGTCGCTCTTTTTGAAGCGCGGGTATTTGGAACCGGCGTCGGCGTTTTCGATGGCGCGGATTTCGCGGCCCAAGTCTTCCAAGCCCTTGCTCAGCGCCGCCTGCACCAAGCCGCCCTTGGTGTAAGCGCCGTAGCGGTCGGTAAGCGCGGAGAAGCCGTCGGTCATCAGCAGCACGTGCGCTGGGCGCTTCAGTTTAAGTGACCACGCGCGCGCATGGTCGGCGCAGGCGGGATCAAGGCCGAAGGTCCACGAGCGGTTTGGTCCGTTCAATTCGCCGCGCATCTGGCGGAGCATGGCGATCGTGCTCTCGCGGCGCAGCAGCGGTTTGTCGGCGTCCTGCTGCTGGGCGGCGAGCTTGGCTTCCGCATCGGCGACTTCCACCGGCGGGCCAGCTTCGAACTCTGCGCCGCCGGCATCGAGCGCAAACATGCGGCAGTCGCCGAGATAGAGGCCCGCGACGCCGTCGCTCGTCTCCTCCGCCATCAGCAGCGAGGCGATCGGCGACATCCATTTCTCCGGCACGCCGCCGGCGTTGCGGGCGAACGCCGCCGCCGCCGCTTCGCTGGCGTCGCGCACCATGTCGCGCAAGGCGCCGGCGGCGGCGTGAAAGCGCGCGTTGGCGAAATGCGCGATCCAGGCTGCGTCCGAGGCGGCGCCGGTGAACTTCTTGTCTTGCAGATCAGTGGCGCCGTCGATCACCCAGGCGCGGCCATGCGCGTGTCCGAGCGCATCGTCGTTCTGCTTGGCGCGATCGCCCGCGAGCGAGATCGCTTCGACGAAGGTGAACATCAGGCGGTGGGGTAGACCAGCGAAACGGTCTCTGCAATGCAGGCGGGGCGTTCCTCGCCCTCAACCTCGATCGTGCACTCGTTATGGATTTGCCAGCCGCCGCCGCGCGGTTCGCAGGTGAGCATCTTCAGCTTGAGGCGCAGCTTCGAACCCACCGGCGCCATGTTGGTGAAGCGGACCTTGTTGAGGCCGTAATTTATGCCGCGGCTGACGCCCTGGTAGGCGACGATGTTCTTGGCCAGGAACGGGATCAGCGACAGCACGAGGTAGCCGTGCGCGATAGGGGCGCCCAGTTCCTTGGTCGCGCGCTCGACATCGATGTGAATCCACTGATGGTCGCCGGTGGCGTCGGCGAAACGGTTCACGCGGTCCTGGGTCAGCTCCAGCCAATCCGACACGCCGATTTCCGTTCCGGCCAAGCTCGGAATGTCGGCAAAAGCCACTTCGCGCATGGGGCTGCTCCTCGTTTCGACTGTGGGTAGCCAGCGGGCGGCCGCTTGTCGAGTTGCCGCCGCGTTCCGGGACCGGGGCCCAGGCTGGGGAGCATTGCGAAACTGGGCCTCGACCCTAATTGCGGGCAGCGCCGACACGCGCTACCTCCCCGCCCATGTCCCTAGACCCGCTCGCGCCTGGAACCCTCGCGCTGGCCGAAGAATTCGGCCTTTCCCGTGACGAATACGATCTGGTTCTGGAGAAGCTCGGCCGCACGCCGAACGTCACCGAACTGGGCGTCTTCTCGGTGATGTGGAGCGAGCACTGCTCGTACAAATCGAGCCGGGTGCATTTGGCGAAATTCCCGACCAAAGCGCCGCACGTGATTTACGGGCCGGGCGAGAACGCGGGCGCCATCGATATCGGCGGCGGGCTGGCGGCCATCTTCAAGATGGAGAGCCACAACCACCCGTCCTACATCGAGCCGTTCCAGGGGGCGGCGACGGGAGTCGGCGGCATTCTGCGCGACGTGTTCACGATGGGCGCGCGGCCGGTGGCGATCATGAACGCGCTCCGGTTCGGCGCGCCCGAGCACCCGAAGACGCGGCGCCTCGTCGATGGCGTCGTGCGCGGGATTAGTTTCTACGGCAATTGCGTCGGCGTGCCGACGGTGGGCGGCGAGACGAACTTCGACGCGCGCTACAACGGCAACATCCTGGTCAACGTGTTCTGTCTCGGCATCGCCGACAAGAACAAGATTTTCACCAGCGCCGCGAAGGGCGCGAACAATCCGGTTGTGTATGTCGGCGCCAAGACGGGGCGCGACGGCATTCACGGCGCCACCATGGCGAGCGCGGAATTCGTCGAAGGGGACGACAGCCAGCGGCCCACCGTGCAGGTCGGCGATCCTTTCCTCGAGAAGCTGCTGATTGAAGCCTGCCTCGAGCTGATGGCGACCGATGCGATCATCGGCATTCAGGACATGGGCGCGGCGGGGCTGACGTCGTCGTCGGTGGAGATGGCGTCGAAGGGCGAAGCGGGCATCGAGCTCGATCTCGACCAGGTGCCGGCGCGCGAGGAGGGCATGACGCCCTACGAGTTCATGCTCTCGGAAAGCCAGGAGCGCATGCTGATGACGCTGAAGCCGGGCCGCGAGGACGAGGCCAAGCGCATCTTCGAAAAGTGGGGCCTGGACGCGGCGGTCATCGGCAAGACGACGGATACCGGCAATCTGACGCTCCGCTGGCACGGCGAGATCGTTTGCGACATTCCTCTGGGCCCGCTGGCGGACGAAGCGCCGAAATATGAGCGGCCTTATGTCGAGCCGCAGAAGAACGCGCTCACGGCGGAAGTCCCGGCCGACGCGCCTGGCTTTGCAGCGGCGCTGAAGAAGCTGGTGGCGTCGCCGGACATGGCGTCGAAGCGCTGGATCTGGGAGCAGTACGACCGCGAAGTCATGAACGACACGGTTGCCGATAGCGGCAGCGACGCGGCGATCGTGCGTCTCGGCGAAACCAAGCGCGCGCTGGCGATGACCTGTGATGTGACGCCGCGCTACGTCGAAGCCGATCCGTACGAAGGCGGCAAGCAAGCGGTTGCGGAAGCGTGGCGCAATCTTACCGTGGTTGGCGCAAAGCCGCTGGCGGTGACGGACAATCTCAATTTCGGCAATCCGCAGAAGCCCGAAATCATGGGCCAGATCGTGCGCGCGATTGAAGGCTTGGCGGAAGGCTGCCGCGCGCTCTCGTTCCCGGTGATCAGTGGCAATGTCAGCCTTTATAACGAGACGGACGGGCAAGCGATCCTGCCGACGCCGGCGATCGGCGGGGTCGGCATCCTCGACAATCTCGAGCGCCGCGCGACGGCGGATGCATTGAAGCCGGGCGATACGCTGGTGCTGATCGGCGAGACCAAGGGCCATCTCGGACAGTCGATCTATCTGCGCGACGTTGTCGGCAAGCCCGCCGGCGCGCCGCCGCCGGTCGATCTCGCGCTTGAGAAAAAGAACGGCGACTTCGTGCGGTCGCTGATCGCGGACGGCCTCGTGCGCGCGGCGCACGATTGCTCCGATGGCGGCCTTGCCGCTGCCGCCGCTGAAATGAGCCTGGCCAGCGATGTCGGCGTTGGCCTCGGCTACCAGGGCGATCTCGGCGACGTGCCGTTCCTGTTCGGCGAAGACCAGGCGCGTTACCTCATCGCGCTGCCGCCGCAAGGCGTGCAGATGATCGACTCGCGCGCACGCGCCGCAGGTGTGAGCTATCTCGTCGTCGGTGAAGCGGGCGGGCGCGATCTGAGCTATCTCGGCGCGAACGGGAAACGCGAGAGCGTAACCTTGGACGAGCTGCGCCGACTTAACGAAGAATGGCTCCCCGCCTATATGAAGGTCGCGCACTAACTCGCCGCGTCGCGGCGCAAGGACCGCCGCATGCCGCACTACAATTACGACCTCTTCGTCATCGGCGCGGGCTCGGGTGGCGTGCGGGCGGCGCGGCTGGCGGCGAAGGCCGGCGCGCGCGTGGCGATCGCGGAGGATGACCGCATCGGCGGCACCTGCGTGATCCGCGGCTGCGTGCCGAAGAAACTGTTCGTTTACGCCTCCGATTTCAGCCAGGCGTTTCGAGACGCCAAGGGTTTCGGCTGGAGCGTGGATTGGGCGCGCTTCGATTGGCCGACGCTGCGCGACAATGTCGAAGCGGAAGTGTCACGGCTCTCGGGGCTCTATCGCAAGAACCTCGACGGCGCCGGCGCGACGATCTTCGAAGACCGCGCCACGGTGATCGATGCGAACACCGTCCGTCTCAACCGCGCCGGCGCCGCCTATACGGCGGAGCGCATTCTGGTCGCCACTGGCGGCCATACCTATCGTCCGACCGACATCAAAGGCCACGAACTCGGCATCACCTCTACGGACGCCTTCAAGCTCGACAAGCTTCCGACGCGCATCCTCATCGCCGGCGGGGGCTATATCGCTGTGGAATTCGCGACGGTGTTCTCCGGCCTCGGGGTCGAGACGACACTCGTGATGCGCGCAGACAAGGTGCTGCGCGGCTTCGATGCGGACGTGCGGGCGCACGTACATGCGGAACTTGAGCAAAGCGGCATCAAGGTCGTCACCGGCGCCACTATCCGGGAGGTCGCAGAGCTGGCGAGCGGCGCGCGGCTGGCGACGCTGTCGAATGGGGTGCGACTGGAAGTGGATCAGGTGATGTTTGCACTCGGGCGCCAGCCGAACACGCCGGGCCTTGGGCTCGAAGCGGCGGGTGTGAAGCTCAATGCACGTGGCGCGGTCGAGGTGGACCAATTCTCCCGCTCGAACGTGCCCTCCATCTGGGCCGTCGGCGACGTGACCGATCGCATCAATCTCACCCCCGTTGCGATCCGCGAGGCGCAAGCATTCGCCGCGACCGAGTTCATGGGCGAGCCGACGATGTTCGATCACGCCGACGTCGCCTCGGCGGTCTTCTGCCGGCCCCCGGTCGGGGCGGTTGGCTTGACGGAGGAGGAGGCGCGCGCCGCGCACAAGGACGTGCGCGTCTATCGCACCGTGTTCCGACCGATGAAGCACATCCTCGCCGGCAATCCGCAGAAGTCGCTGATGAAGCTGGTGACGCTTGGCGCAAAGGGCCGCGTGCTCGGCGTTCACATCGCAGGACCCGAGGCGCCGGAACTGATTCAGGTGGCCGCCATCGCCGTGAAGGCAGGGCTTACAAAGGCGCAGTGGGATGCGACGTGCGCCGTGCATCCGACGGCCGCGGAGGAGCTGGTGCTGATGAGCGAGCCGGTTCCGCACGACAACGAAGCGCCGGCCTAGATTAGATTCAGTCATCCCAGACACGCGGAGCGTGATCTGGAATGACTGAAAACAACGAGGCGCCTGAAATATCTCAAGCGCCTCGCTGCATTTCAGATTGCGTCGGCCCTTAGCGATGCTGGCTCGGCGCGCCGAGAAGGTCGCCGCGGCCACGGCCATCGCGCCCGTCACGGCCGTTGCGATCTTCGCCGCGATAGTGGCCGTCGTCTTCGTACTGGCGGTCGCGGGCGCGTTCGTCCCACCCGCCATCACGGCCCCAATCGTCGCGGCGGCTGTCCCAGCGGCCGTCGCGGCCGTCATGCTGGCGCCAGTTCGCGTCCATCCAGCGCGGCAGCTGCGGCGCCATGAAGCGGTCGACCGGGCGGCGGTCGCGTTGGCTGAACACCGTCACCAGGCAGCCGCGGCGATCGCAGCGGTTGGAGTAGACATAGGTCAGGCCAGGACGGAACGCGTAGGGGCGGTTCACGAACATGTCGAAGTTGCGGTCACGGCGATCAAACGAGAAGTAGCGGCCGTCGTTGCTGCGGATGTTGATTTGGCCACGGCCGCGGAAATCGTTGCGGCCATAGCCATCGCGGTCGTAGCCGTCATTGTAGCCGCGACCATCGTTGTAGCCGCCGCCACGGCCATCGCGGTAATCCTGCGCGGCGGCGGGCATCGCCATTCCCAGCGTCAGGGCGGCGATTGCAGCGGCGAAAATGGTCTTCTTCATTGGATGCTCCCGAAATTCCCGCGGCCTCTCCAGTGCGCCGCATTTCCCTCTCCTGACCAAATTCTCATGCGGTAGTTGAACCGCACCTGAGCGCCGCGTTCGGACTGCGCGTAGCGCCGATTTCCACAGGGGCGGCGGCGGTTCATGCTGCGCCACGGAGATTTTCCTGAGCGTATTCGGGAGGCTCTGCGGGGCTGGCTTGACCGGAAATTCACCAAAAACTAACCGTCTCGTCTCCACCGTCCGCCGTTCGTGAACGACGATATTTGAGAGGGGGCAGCATGCCCGCGCGGCTGGTTTCAGTCATCAACATGAAGGGCGGCGTCGGCAAATCGACGACGACCGTTTCGCTCGCGGAAACGCTGGCCATGCACCAGCGCCGGCGCGTGCTGGTGATCGACCTTGATCCGCAAACCAACGCCTCGATCATGGCCGCGGGGCCCGAGAAGTGGAACGAATTGCGCGAGAAGGAGCGCACGCTCGATTTCTACTTCGAGAGCTACATCGTTCAGCAGCGTCCGAAGCCGTTCAAGTCGCTGATCGAGTCGAAGGTGAGCGATCTGCGCGGCAAGCCGGATGTCGCGCTCTGCGCCGCGGCGCCCGAATTCCGCATCGTCGAGCGCGACATGATCGAGAGCTTCGTGAAGCGCGGCTTCCAGATCGACGCGATCCAGAAGTGGATCTGCGAGCGTTTCGCCAATGGCCTGAAGACGGTGATCAACGATTACGACTTCATCCTGATCGACTGCCCGCCCGGCATTTCGCTGTTTGCCGAAGCAGCGCTCATCGCCGCGGACGCCATCCTGGTGCCGACCATTCCGGATTACGTCTCGCGGCTGGGTCTGATCACGTTCCGCAAGCGGGCGCTCAGGTTGATCAACGAACGCCGCGGCGGCGCTTCGCAGCTAATGGTGCTGGCGACCAAGTACGACGAGAGCTTCTCGCTGCACCGCTCGGAAGCGCAGCTGCTGAAGGAAAACCTCGGCGACGCGATGTTCGACATCCGTATTCCCCAGCACGTCGATATCGCCAAGGCGGCCGAGTGGTCGGAGACGCCGCGCACGTTCGAACAAAAGTACGGGGCCATGGCGCAGACCGTGGCCAAGCTGGGCGAAGAATTCGTCGCGAAAGTGGAGCTCGCGCCCGCCTTATGAGCTTGAACAAGACGCTCGACCGCCTGTTCGACGAAATTCGCCGCGAGGCGAAGCGCAATCCCGACTTCGCCAATCGTCTGGATGCGGTGCTGCGCCTGCATGACTCGCGCCGCGATGTGCCCGAGGAAGTGACGGCCGAGATTGAGAGCGACGGCGTGGTGCTGACGCCGCCACCCGCAAAGCCGGCGCCAGAAGCGCAGAAACCGGCTGTAAAGCCCTCCGCCAAGCCGGCGCAGGGGCGGCGCATGCTGGAGCTTTTGAACCCGGTCGGGCTTTATAAGCGCGAAGGCGAAGAGGCGCTGACGGCGATGCTGGCGAAAGCCAACACCGAGACGCTGCGTGCGCTGGTGATCGAACACAATCTCGATCCGAGCGGCGAGACCGAAGCGCTGGAAGACGGCGCGCTCGCCGCGCACATCGTGGCGCAGGCCAAGCGCCGCGCCGAGCGCGACGAGAAGATGTTCGACTACTAGCGCAGGGCCCATGGAGCGCCGGCGTCCTCGCCGGCCGGCGCTGAGTTATCCAGTCGCGCACAATCGTCGATGATGGCGTATGCCGGCGGGACGCCGGCGCTCCATAATTCTCGCTAGCTTCCCAGCAGCGCGGCGCGCATCTCGGGGATGAAGCTGTTCCCGTCCCAGATCGGAAACATGCCGGCGAAATCCCAGACGCACCAGCCGATTCCATAGAGATCGCATGCTTGCCGCACGGTGCGGGTCCAGAGTGCGCGCTGTTCGACCGGAAGCGCGCGGTTCACGCCGAATTCGCCCAGCTGCAGCGGCGCGCCGCGCGCATTGGCCCATTCCGCTGCGCGTTGGATGTGTGCGCGGACCTGCTCGCGATCCGCTTCCGTACCCCAGGGACGGCCGAAGTTCGGCGCCTCGGCGCCCAGCCATTCGCCGTTCTGGTGGGTGAAGTCGTGCGGTTCATAATAGTGCACGCTGACCGCAATGCCCTCGCCGTCGATCGGCGCCCAGTCGCGCAGCGCGTTGATGGAATTCCAATTGCCGGGGCCCAGCACGATGAGCCGGCGCGGATGGCTCTCGCGAATGGTGGCGACGACATCGCGCTGCAGCGCGTCGAGCGCCGGGCCGTCCCAGGCGCCGCCGTGCGGTTCGTTAAGCGGCTCGAAATAGAGCGCCTCCGGGAGTCCGCGGTAGTGGTGCGCGATGTTCCGCCACATGCCGAGGAAGCGGGCGCGATGGCGCGAGTTTGGCCCCTGGTCGATCAGGTCGCCGTAATGATGCATGTCGAGTTGCACCTTGAGGCCGGCGCTGAGCGCCTGGTCGATCACCTCGTCGACGCGGCGGAAGAAGTTCGGCGCAATAGCGTACGGCGGCGTCGAACCCGCATGCGCGTCCCAGCGCACAGGCAGACGGACGCCGTCAAAGCCGGCCGTGGCGATGGCGGTCAGGTGCGCCGCTTCGATCCGGTAGCCCCACTCGCCTTCGCTGGGCGCTTCCAGCGCATTGCCGAGGTTGACGCCGCGGCGCATCGGGAAGGGCGGCGCCGGCGGCGTGCTCGCCGCTTGGCCGCAGGCTGCGAGCGCCGTGGCGCCGAGGAGAACATCTCTGCGATTCACGCGGCAACCATACCAGATGACGGCCCGGTAAAACCCCGCTAACACGCCCGGTAATGTTCGACAAAATCCTGATCGCCAACCGCGGCGAAGTCGCCGTCCGCATCATCCGCACCGCCCGACGGATGGGCATCAAGACGGTGGTGGTGTTCTCCGAGGCCGACCGCGACAGCCTCGCCGTCGATATGGCGGACGAAACCGTGTTCATCGGCCCGCCGCCGGCGGCGCAATCCTATCTGGTGATCGACAAGATCGTGGCCGCGGCCAAGCAGACCGGCGCGCAGGCGATCCATCCGGGCTTCGGCTTTCTCTCGGAAAAGGCGGAATTCGCCGACCGCTTGCTCGCCGAAAAGATCACCTTCATCGGCCCCAACCCGCACGCGATCCGCGCCATGGGCGACAAGATCGAGTCGAAGAAAACGGCGGCCGAAGCGGGCGTCTCCTGCGTGCCGGGCTTCATCGGCGAGATCGAGGGCGTCGAGCACGCGATCCAGATCTCGGAAGAGATCGGCTATCCGGTGATGATCAAGGCCAGCGCCGGCGGCGGCGGCAAGGGCATCCGCGTCGCCTTCAACAGGAAGGAAGTCGAGGAAGGCTTCCCGGCGGTGCGCGCCGAAGCCAAGGGCGCGTTCGGCGACGACCGTATCTTCATCGAGAAATTCGTGACCGCGCCCCGCCACATCGAAATTCAGGTGATGGGCGACAAGCACGGCAACGTCATTCACCTGTTCGAGCGCGAGTGCTCGATCCAGCGCCGCAACCAGAAAGTCATCGAAGAAGCGCCGTCGCCGCTCTTGGACGAGAAAACGCGCATGGCGATGGGCGAGCAGGCCTGCGCCCTGGCGCGGGCGGTGAATTACGACAGCGCCGGCACGGTGGAGTTCGTCGCCTCGGGGGCCGACAAGAGCTTCTACTTCCTGGAAATGAACACGCGTCTGCAGGTGGAGCACCCGGTCAGCGAGATGATCACCGGGCTCGATCTGGTCGAGCAGATGATCCGCGTCGCGGCGGGCGAGCCGCTCAAGTTCAAGCAGAAGGACCTGAAGATCAAAGGTTGGGCGATCGAGAGCCGCATCTATGCGGAAGACCCGTATCGCAACTTCCTGCCCAGCATCGGCCGCCTGCGCGCCTATCAAGCGCCGGCGGAAGGCAAGAGCGGCGACATCACGCTCCGCAACGAAACCGGCGTCCGCGAGGGCGACGAGATTTCCATGTTCTATGATCCGATGATCGCCAAGCTGGTGACGCACGCGCCGACGCGGATCGCGGCCATCGATGCTCAGGCGGCGGCGCTGGATAATTTTCTGATCGAAGGCATCGCCGACAACATCCCGTTCCTCGGCGCGGTGATGGAGGAGGCGGACTTCCGCAAAGGCGATTTCACCACCGCCTACATCAAGAGCCATTTTCCCGACGGCTTCATGGGCGTCGAGCCCACCGCGGCGCAGGAGAAACTGCTCATCGCCACCGCCGCTTTGGTGCGCTCGTTTACGGCGCGGCGTGCGCGGCAGGTGAGCGGTCAGGTGAATGGCGGAAGTTCATGGCAGCGCGATTGGGTGGTGATCCTCGGCAAGGAACATCATCTCACCAGCGTCGACCTCGATGCGGCGGGCGCCGATATCGTCATCGACGGCAAGAAGCACCGCTATGAAACCACGACCCGCCCGGGCGCGCGCATCATCACCGGCAAGTTCGACGGCAAGCCGTTCTCGGTGAAGATCAAGACGGCGCCTGAAGGCTACACCATGCGCCTGCGCGGCGTGACCGCGCGCGCTCTGGTGGCGACGCCGCGCGGGGCCGATCTCTACAAGAAAATTCCGGAGAAGCAGAAGGCGGATACGTCGAAGCTGATCGTGTCGCCGATGCCGGGGCTGGTGATCTCGGTCGACGCGAAGGCCGGACAGGAAGTGAAATCGGGCGAGGGCGTGGCCGTGGTCGAAGCCATGAAGATGCAGAACATCATCCGCGCCGAGCGCGACGGCGTGGTGGCGAAGGTCAACGTCGCCGCCGGCGCCAGCGTGGCGGCGGATGAGGTGATGATTGAGCTGGCTTAAGCTCTACTGGGGTTGGACTGGCCGCTTGAACCGGCTGCAGTTCATTTTGGGAAGCTACTCGCTCAGTTTCGTTTCAACATTGGCGATGATGGCGCTTGTGCCGATGTTGGCGCCGCCCGCACCTGGCGGGTTCGTAGCAAACAACGCTGCGTGGACTGTAATTGCGATCACCCAGTTGGTGCCATTGCCGTGGCAGCTCTCACTCTTCACGCGACGCTTACACGACGTGAACCTTTCCGGCCGTTGGCTTCTAGTTCTGCCCGCAATCGTCGTTGCTGATCTGGGTCTCATCCGCGTGTGGGCTGCGTTCGACGAGAGCGTTTGGGAAATGCTGTTGTTCCTCCCAATGCTTGCCGGAATGGTCCTTGTCTTTTTCGCTCCCGGGCGGCCCGAACCAAATCGCTTTGGTGCGCCACCACGCGCCGGTTGGTTGCCCTAGCTCAACCGCGCTTCGCCTTCATCACCGCTGCATCCAGCGCCGAGAGAAACCGCGAGCGGTCCGCTTGTGAGAACGGTCTCGGTCCGCCGCCGCCTTCGCCGAAGGAGCGCAGGTGCTCCATCAGTTCGCGCTGCGCCAGCGCCGCGCCGATGGAACTCGTGGTGAAGGCCTTGCCGGTCGCGCCAAGCGCCGTGCCGCCGGCTTTCAGCGTGCGATCCGCGAGCGGGATGTCGTTGGTGATGACGATGTCGCCGGGTTGCACGCGCTCGGCGATCCAGTCGTCGGCGATGTCGGGGCCGGCTTCGACCACCGTCAGCGTCACCTCCGGCGGCACGCGCATGAACATGTTGGCCACCACCTGCACCGGGCAGCCGGTGCGGCGGGCGACGCGGTAGACCTCTTCCTTCACCGGACAGGCGTCGGCGTCGACGAAGATGGTGGGGGTGGGCAGAGGTGCTTCTCCGGTGGCTTCCGACGCTACGTCATTTGACTTGCCTCAAATGAAATGCGCGCCGTTAGATGAGCATAGCGGCGGAGCGTGCTCATGAGCGAACATTTCGACGTCCTCATCGCCGGCGCCGGCATATCCGGCATTGGCTCGGCCTATCACCTGAAACAGCAATGCCCGGAGAAGAGCTTCGTGGTGCTGGAAGCTCTGGAGAGCTTCGGCGGCACCTGGCTGATGCACAACTATCCGGGCGTCCGCTCCGACAGCGACCTCTACACGTTCGGCTATCGCTTCAAGCCGTGGCTGGGGCCGCCGATCGCGACGGCGCAGGAAATCCGCGACTATATGGAAGAGGTGATCGAGGAGAGCGATCTCAAGCGCCACATTCGCTATCAACACAAGATCACTTCCGCCGCGTTTTCGCGCGAAAGCAATCTCTGGACCGTCGAAGCGGAACGCACCGACACGGGCGAGAAGCGCAGCTTCACCTGCAACTTCCTCTGGATGTGCCAGGGCTATTACAAGCACGCCGAAGGCTATACGCCCGACTGGCCCGGCATGAAGGATTACAAAGGCCGCATCGTCCACCCGCAGACTTGGCCGGCCGATCTCGATCTGAAGGACAAGAACGTCCTCGTCATTGGCTCCGGCGCCACCACAGCGACGGTGGTTCCGGCCATTGCCGCGGAGTGCAAGCACGTCACCGTGCTGCAGCGCTCGCCCACCTATTTCATTCCGGGGCGCAACATCAACGAACTGGTCGAGATGCTGCGCGTGATCGGCGTCGACGAGATGACGGTGCACGACATCGCCCGCAAGAAAATCCTCTACGACCAGGAGCAGTTCACGCAGCGCGCCTTCAAGGATCCGGAGCCGCTGAAGGAGGAATTGCTGGGCGGTGTGCGCATGTTCCTTGGGCCCGACTACGACATGACCCATTTCACGCCGCGCTACCGGCCCTGGCGCCAGCGCATCGCCTTCGTGCCGGACGGCGATCTCTTCCAGGGTCTCGCCGCCGGCAAAGCGACGATGGTCACCGACGAAATCGATCGCTTCACTGAAAAGGGCGTGATGGTGAAGTCCGGCCAGGAATTGAAGGCGGACGTCATCATCACCGCGACCGGCTTCAATCTGAGCGTCCTTGGGGAGATTCCGTTCTCGGTCGACGGGAAGGCTGTAAACTTCGCCGACACCGTCACCTATCGCGGCATGATGTTCACCGGCGTGCCCAACATGGTCTGGGTGTTCGGCTATTTCCGCGCCAGTTGGACGCTGCGCGTGGATCTGCTGGGCGACTTCGTGTGCCGGTTGCTCAAATACATGGACGCGCATCACGTGCGCCGGGTCGAGGTGGCGATTCCGCCTGCGGACAAGGACATGGAAATCCTGCCGTGGATCGATCCGGAGAACTTCAATCCCGGCTACCTGATGCGCAGCATGCACCTTTTGCCCAAGCGCGGGTCGAAGTGGGACTGGCAGCACACGCAGGATTACTGGCGCGAGAAGGACGAGATTCCGGCGATTGAGCTGAAGGGGCCGGAGTTCCGCTACGGCTGAGCTCCCGCCCGGTCGACCCGGTCGCGGCGCTCGTCGCTTTCGCATTGCGGTAAGACTGGCGCCTGCGCGCCGGGCCGGGCATGGTCCGCGCTTCGATTTACGCGGGGGATGCGATGCGACGTTTTCTGATCGCTGCGGCTACGGCGATGGTGCTGCTGTCGGGCTGCGACAACAGCCACAGCGCAGCCAACTGGGGCGCCTTCCAGGAGAACTTCATCAATCGCTCGTTCGAGCTCAATCCGCCGTTCGGGGCGGGCCAGGGCAAGCACGAGTTCGATGGCCGCCTGCCGGATTGGAGCGAAGCTGGGCTCGCGGCGCAAGTCGAGTTTCTGACCACCTCAATCGCCGACGCTCAGCGCTTTACGGGATTGTCCGACGCGCAGAAATATCAGCGCGACTATCTCGTCGCGGTGGCGCGCGGCAATCTCTTCTGGCTGCAGACCGCCGACCAGCCGCACACCAATCCGGCTTTCTACATGGGATCGCTGTCGCCATCCATGTATGTGGCGCGACCCTACGCGGCGGCGGACGTGCGCTTGCGCGGCTACATCCAGTATCTGCGCGCCGTACCGCAGGCGGCGCAGCAAATCCGCGCCAATTTGCACACGCCGTTCCCGCCAACCTTCGTCGATTACGGCACCCGCGCCTTCGGCGGCCTCGCGGAATACTATCAGGGCGACGGCAAGGCCGCGTTCGCTTCGGTGCAGGACGCTGCGCTGCAGACTGAGTTGACCGAGGCGTCCACCGCCGCCGCGCAGGCGATGACGGAGCTGGCGCAGTGGGTGGAGTCGCAGCGCGCAACCGCGACGGGCGATTTCGCGCTGGGCGCGGAACGCTTCAGCCAGATGCTGCGCGACACGGAAATGGTGGATATCCCGCTCGAAGAGCTGGAAGCGATCGGCCGGCGCGATCTTGCGGCCAACCAGGCGGCGCTCCGGGAAGCCTGCGCGCAATACGCGCGCGGCGCGACGCTGCCGCAATGCATGGAGCGCGCGAACGCGCAGAAGCCGCGCGGCGGCGCGGTGCCCGGCGCGCGTGCGCAGCTTGCGGGCCTGCGCCAGTTCATCGTCGATCATGATCTCGTGACCATTCCGGGCGAGGAGCAGGCGATGGTCGAAGAGTCGCCGCCGTTCAATCGGCAGAACTTCGCCTACATCGACATTCCCGGGCCGTACGAAACCAATCTGCCGAGCGTCTATTACATCTCGCCGCCGGACCCGACCTGGGATCGCCAGACGCAACTGGATTTCGTGCCGGGTGAGACGGAGTTGTTGTTCGTCTCCGTGCACGAGGTATGGCCGGGCCACTTCCTCAACTTCTTGCACGCCAACCGCTCCAACGACCAGTTCGGCCGCGTGTTCGTGGGCTACGCCTATGCCGAAGGCTGGGCGCACTATACCGAAGAGATGATGTGGGATGCCGGTCTCGGCGACGGCGACGCGCGCACGCACATCGGCCAAGTCTCCAACGCGCTTCGCCGCGACTGCCGCTTCCTGTCGGCGATCTTGATGCACACGGGCCGCATGACGGTGCAGCAGTCGGAAGAGATGTTCGTCAACGAGTGCTACCAGGATCGCGGCAACGCGATGCAGCAGGCGCGGCGCGGCACCTACGATCCGGCCTACCTCAACTACACGATGGGCAAGCTCTTGATCCGGCGCCTGCGCGAGGATTGGGTGGCGACGCACGGCGGCCGCGAAGGCTGGAAGGCGTTCCACGACCAGTTCTTGAGCTATGGCGGCCCGCCGATTCCGCTGGTGCGCCAGCAGATGATGGGCGGCGAGGCGCAGGCGGTGTTTTGATCTAACCCGCCTTCGATGGAATAGGCGCGCTGCAACGGGGGAGCGCATGCGCAGGTTCTGGATGCTTTCGGCGCTGATCACGGTGCTGGCAGCTTGCGCCAGCGTGCCGCCGCCACCACCCAACGCCGCGCCGCCGCTCACCCTTGCCGAGCGCGCCGGTGGCGCCCAGGGAGTCCGCTACGGCGACGTGATCGAGGCGACCGAGCCGGCGACGCTGGCGGGCGGGGCGGTGCAGGACGGCGGCGTGCTGATCTCGTTTCCATTCCGCTATCGTCACACGGCTGTGCTGACGGAGAATGTGGTCGGCTTCAGCATTACCGTTTCCGGCGTGCAGGCGCCGGCCGGCTCACCCGGCTATTACGCGGGAACGTTCGCCGGAGGGCCAAGGGGCCAGACGGCGGACCTCTGGTGCTTCTTGCCGCGCGTCGCGGGCGGCGAGCGCGAAAATCTCTGCTTGCTGCGAACCTCGCCATCATTGGCCGCGATCGCACCGACGCGGCTCAATCCCTACATCTGGTCCCAGTTCGCGCCGGCGACCGGCACGTTCGACTATGTGAATGCGCCGGTGTTCGAGCGGCGTGACGTCGAAATTCCGGTGAATCTCGTGTTCGAGTATCGTTTCGAGCGCTGGCGCGGCGACACGCTCCACTTTGTGGAATATGCCGGCGGTCAACGCGCACACGAATGGATGTTCCCACGCAATGCGGAAGGTTTTGTGCTGCTGCGCACTGTGGCCGGGGATTTCCGGGTCGCGCCGTCGCCCGACAATCCGGAATGGGCGGTGGTGACGCCCGCCGAATGAGCGGGCGTCGCCGCGCTCATTGCTCCGCGGTGCGGCGCGGCTTGGTCATAAAGTCGATCACGGCAAGCAGCAGATACGCCAGGCCCACGGTTCCAATGATGATGGCGGGAAACATCATGATGCGCGCGCCGTCGCTGTCCCAGGCGTAACCGTCGGCGATGTAGCCGGCGAGCACCAGGCCCGCCGCGAGCGCCAGGAGGATCACCCCGCTGCCAAGGCTCTTGCGGGCGCGGTTGCCTTCCTCAAGCATCTCCTGGGTGAGCTGATGAATGAGGTTCGAGTCGAGCGGCTGGCCGCGCGAGATCGCCTGCGCGATCAGATTGTGCGCCGAGCGCTTGGTCTGTTCGCGGCTCATGATCGGCACCACGATCACCGCGGTCAGAAATCCAAAAAATACAAACGGCACAAAGACATCGGGGCCCATCGTACGCTCCATCCAGCAGGGCTTATGCTCGCCCTTTCACTTGGGAGATGCGCGCGCCACTCGATTTGGACGCGCCGTCGATGGCGAATGTGCAAGAAAAAAGGCGCGCTGGCGGCGCGCCTTAAGAGACGACAGGGGTAAAGCTCACGTCCTTGTGGCGACGCGGTCCGCGGGCGCAGGCATCGCCCGGCCGGGCCGCCCGCTCGGCGCCGGTGCGCGATGATGCGGCAACAGGTCGAGCGAGTCGTAGCGCGCGTACCATTCCTCGATGCTGAGGTGCTTTGCGGTTCTATCGGCCGGCGTACGCATCATGGCGACTCCACTGATCTCGCATTGGAGATGATGCGCTCATGCGCTTTGGATGCAATCCGGGCTTCTGCTCTATGTCGTCCGACTACGCTTTTAGGCAACACTCACACGCAGCGTGAAAGTTGATCCTTGACCGGGTGCGCTCTCACAGCTGACGTCGCCGCCCATCAGGCGTGCGAGCCGGCGCACGAGCGTAAGACCCAAGCCGCTGCCTTCGTATCGCCGCGCGGCGTCCGTTTCCACTTGCACGAACGGTTCGAAAATCTCCCGCTGCTGGGCTTCGGAGATTCCGATGCCGGTGTCGCGCACCGCAAAGACGAGCTCGCCGTCCCTTCGTGCCGCCGACACGATGATGGCGCCGTCGCGCGTGAATTTGGCGGCGTTAGAGATGAGATGCAGCAGGCATTGATGCAGGCGCACGTGGTCGATATCGGCTTCGCCCAGCGCGCCGTCGGTGTTGAAGGTGATGCTGTTGTTGTTGGCCGCGGCCATCGGCTGCGCCGCGATGCGCAAATGCTCCAGCACCGCCCCCACCGCAACGCGCTCGCGGTTGAGGCCCACGCCGCCCGATTCCAGCTTGGAAATGTCGAGGATGACGTCGATTACGCCGAGCAATTGCCGCGCTGAGGCGCGAATCTTGCCCGCGTCCGCCGCCATTGCGCCGGCTTCGGCTTCCTCCTCTATGAGCTCCGCATAGCCGATGACCGCGTTGAGGGGGGTGCGCAATTCATGGCTCATCGTCGCCAGGAACTGCGATTTGGCGACATTGGCCTGCTCGGCTGAAGCGCGGGCGGCGGCTTGGCTGGCGAGGTCGCGCAGCAGCACGTTGCGGTCGAAGCCGTAAAAGCTCGCGCCGAGAATGAGACAAGCAAGTGCCGCAATGCTGACCCCAGTGCCGATGCTGAGGCCGCTCAGCAGCGGCGTCAGCAGGGCAAGGCCCGCGACAGGCGCCAGACAGGCGAGCATCACTAGGCGATTGGAAGCAAAGTAGACGAAGAGGTGGTTGGCTGAGCCGCAGATGAAAACGGTGGCGAGAACCAGGCCGATCGGCTCGCCCGTGCGCCAAAGCAGCGCCGGGAAGAGGCAGTAGACCGTCGCGCCGACGAAATGGATCGCGGCAAGCCAACGAAAGCCCTCCATTTGCGAGCGTTTCGCCGCGTGCGCCGCCAGGCGATCTTCGAGCAGGAGGCGCAGCCAAAGCTCCCAAACCAAGATGAAGGCCGTCCACGCCAGCGCCAGCGTCCACGGCAGAACCGAGCAGGCGAGTACGCCGATGACTGGCGCAAACCCCGCACGGGTCGCCGTCGCCTTACGCACATGCGTGATGACTTCTTCGACAGTCTGCGCCGGCACCCAGTCCGGCGTTCGCCAATTGGCGCCGGAAAAGTAGTTGGCGCTGCTGTGCGGGGAGATCGATTCGATGCTCATGATCCCGCGTATTGCGGACAGGAGCGTTACCGCCAACTTGATTTGTCAGATCGGCGGAGGCGCAGGCTCGGTCGGACCGAAGACGATCTGGAAGCTTTCCCTTAGGGCCGCATCAGCGTCGCTCATGGTGACGGGATGGCCGAGATCGACAAGCGATGTCACTCCAAACTGCGGCCCGGAAATCCCGCACGGCGTGATGCCGGAGAAGTGTTCAAGGTCTGGCTCCACGTTGAACGCAATGCCATGGAAGCTCACCCACTTGCGCAGGCGCACGCCAATGGCGGCGATTTTGTCTTCGCGCGCCCAACCTGGGCCTTTGCGTTCAACCCACACGCCGACACGGCCGGGACGAATCTCGCCTTTCACGTTGAAGGCCGCCAGCGCGCCGACAATCCAGCGCTCAAGATCGGCTACGAACTTCGTCACGTCGCGCCCGCGTCTGCGTAAGTCGAGCATCACGTAAGCGACCCGTTGACCGGGGCCATGATAGGTGAATTGACCGCCCCGCCCAGTTTGGAAGACCGGGAAACGGTCAGGATCGAGGAGGTCGCTCGCTCTGGCGGAGACGCCGGCCGTGTAGAGCGGGGGATGTTCCAAAAGCCAAACGAGTTCGCCCGCCCGGCCATCGGCAATGGCTGCGGCGCGGGTCTCCATCGCCGCCACGGCGGCGTTGTAGTCGGTAAGACCCGGAGAAACTGCCCAGCCGATGCTGTCGTTCACGCGTGTGCAACCCTTTCAGGTTCGACTATGCCGGAATCAGATGGGACGCGCCCGTGTCAGATAAAAGCCAAGTCCACTCCGTTCAGATAGAAGTCGCCGTCGTGCTGGGCCGCTGCCGGATGCCGATGCAGCAATTGCTGCGCATGGGCCGCGGCGCGGTCATCCCCCTCGACACCAAAGAGAGCGACCAGCTTTGGATCCTGGCCGCCGGCCACCCCATCGCGCGCGGGGAAATCACGATCCAGGGCGACCGTCTCTGCATCACTGTCACCGACCCGGCGGACGTCCACGAGTTCAACGCGGCGGCCTAGCGGCGCGTCGAGCCGCGCGGCGGCGATAGCCACCGAGCGGCCCCCAACCTAGCGGTGTGACTGCCGTAACGCTGCTCGCCCGACGGACGATTTCGCGCCGGCGCGAACCTCGTTATTCAGGCCACGCGCGGCCCAAAAATTCCATTACCGCCAAGCTTTTCCGGACCCCACGCGTTTTTGTGGCTAGACGGAATCTTACTTTCCGCTTCATGTAGCGCTCAGGCGCGGGACGCCAATTTGCTTGGAGCGCGCCAGAGCCCGGCGCGCGTAGCCCCTGGGGGTAATTACATGTCGCCAATCGCACGCATCATGGCCGCGGCAGCGGTGCTGGTTACAGCCACCGTCGGCGCCGCCGTGGCGCAGGACTACAGCCAAAACCCGACCTACGGGACGGTGAACCTTCGGTCCGGCTTCACGCCAGACCCGTACACGGTCAACGTCCAGTCCGGCGGCAGCGTCAACGCACAGACGCTCAGCTCGTCCTGCCAAGGCTTCATCGCCAACGCGCCGGACGTCCGCGTGAACTACACGGCCGGTTCGTTCAACCGCCTGATCATCTCCGCCAACTCGAGCGCCGACACCACGCTGGTCATCAACGGCCCGGACGGACAATGGTATTGCGACGATGACGGCGGCAACGCCGGCCTGAACCCGTCGATCACGTTCTCGCCGCCGCGCAGCGGCCAGTACGACATCTGGATCGGCACCTACGGCAATAACAGCTTGCAGCCGGCGACCCTGGCCATCTCTGAAGTCTCCAGCCAGTAATTGGACGCAAAGTCCGATCGGGCGGGGCCGGGGTTAAACCCGGCCCTTGTTCGTTTACGGGGGGTCTGCTAACCCCCCGCCCTCTGGCAGACCCGGCGGTTACCAAACGCCCCCGAAACGGTCTGCCCGGATGCGCTCGTGGCGGAATTGGTAGACGCACTGCCTTGAGGTGGCAGCGGGTAACACCGTGGAGGTTCGAGTCCTCTCGAGCGCACCAGCCTTCGCTCGCTTTGCGAGTGGCGGCTGGGCAAGGCGTCCTGGGCCTGCTCACCCCACTTTGAGCCGCACGAACGCCATCGCGCCCTGCAGATCGCCATCATAGCTCGTCTCCAGCGCATCGTCGGCCAAATGCTGCTGCAGCACCGCGCCGACGCCAAATACGGCATGCTCGCTGACACGCCAGTCGCGGATGGCGCCGAGGCTGATGCGCTGCGCTTCGCGCACCGGTCCGTGCGCGGGGCCTTCGAGTTCGTCGCTTTCGATCGCTTCCAGACGCGTAAACACGGTCCAGCGGTCGTTCGGGCGCCAAGCCGCCTCGGCCAGCCACGCGTCTAGCGATACGCCGTCGCTGCGTTCCTTCAGGCCGTACGCGAACGTCGCCGAGTACCAGCCGTGCGCGCCAATTCGTCGGGTATAGATGGCGCTGGCCGACCAGCGCTCTTCGTCTTCGTCGGGCTCAAGTGCTTCCGGGCTTTCGATCTCGGCCCATGACGCTTGCAGCGACCAGTTTTCGGAGGGGTTCCAGCTGAGACGTATCGCGGTGGAGTCGAGATCGCCGGATTCGATGTCGTAGCGGTCCTCATCCGGTTCGCGCCCGCGGAAGGCGGAGCCCTCGATCTTCCAGTCGCCATGCACCCAGCCGGCGGTGACGACGCCAAAAGTGATGTGGGTCGAGTCGAGCCAGTGGTGGCTAATCGGCGCTTCAGGTGAGTCCATCGCCGCGAGGCGATGCATGAAGGCTGGCGGACCGAAGGCAGGTTCGCCCGGCAGGCCGCCATAGATGAAGACCGAGTCTTGTGGCCCCAGCCGATGCGCGTAAGAGGCGGAAAGCTCCATGAACAGGTCGTGCGGATGCTGGCGGTCGACCAGGGGATCAACGCCGTTGGCGGACTCGCCGGCCGCGAACAGGAGCGGATAGCCGCGCGCGCCCATGAACGGATCCGGCGACAGCATGGCGCGCAAGTTGAGTGTGCCGCTGGCCCCAACATCGCGGCGCGCTGCGCCCATGATCATGCCGGAAACGAAGGCCTTCTCGTCGCCGCGCGGGCCGTCTTGCCAGTCATAGACGCCATTCAGCATGACGTGGCCCATGAGCATCCACTCGCCCCGCTGCAGGTGCAGGCCGCCGTGTTCGCTCGCATCCGGCTGCCAGGCGGTGCCCGATGCGTCGCGATTCATGGAATAGGGGCCGAGGGCGCCGGTCATCGACATCATCATCGCCCCGTGATCGTTCATCCCGGCCATGTCCGGCATCTGATGATCGGCCTGCGGATCGGGAGCCTGCTGCTGGGCTGCGGGCGATTGTTCATGCATGCCGTGATCATGATCCTGCGCCATGGCTGGCGCGGCGGCGAATATGACGAGAACGGCCGGAGCTGCGCGAAACAGATGCATGAGACTTCCTTCTGAAGCCGGGATCGTAAAGACACTCTAACGCATGTGCGCGGCATTTCGCACGCATCGCGAAATCGGCGCTTGACCTTTCGAGCGGGCGGGCGTTTGAGGCCCTTCATGTAAGCTGCGTTCCGAGAGTTCCAGGACGTCCGCCGATGAGCAACGAAACCGAAACGGCGGTCGAGGAGGCTGCGCGGCAAGCGCCATCCGAGGACGCGCATTTCATCATGCTCGTAGTCGCCGCCGCAGGCGACCACGATTGGCCGGCGCTGCGCCGCCAGTTGGAAGGCCTCGATCCCGCTGACATCGCCGACGTGATGGAACATGTGCCGCTGGAGACGGCGCGCACCATCGCCAAGATGATCGGGCGGTTGCTGCCGCCAGAATTCCTGGCGGAACTCTCCTGGGAGCGCCGCGAGGAAATCCTGCCGGAATTGCCGGCGGACTATGTCGGTCAGGCGCTCGACGAACTCGACACCGATGACGCCGCCGCCGTCGCCGCCGACATCGATGAAAAGCAGCTCGGCCAGGTTCTCGCCGAGGCCGATGAAGACACCCGCCTCGCGGTCGAAGAAGCGCTTTCGTTCGATGAAGAGACGGCCGGCCGCCTCATGCAGCGCGAGTACGTCGCCGCGCCCGAAGGGGCGAAGGTTGGCGACGTTATCGACCGCATGCGCGCAGACGCGGCCGAATTGCCGGACGTGTTCTTCGAAATCTATGTCGTCGACCCGCTGATGCGCCCGGTTGGCGCCACACCGGTGTCGACGCTCATCCGCGCCACGCGCGACACGCCGATAGCGGATGTGATGCAGCCGCTGAAGGCGCTGATCCGCCCGGAGATGGACCAGGAAGAGGTGGCCCACACCTTTCAGAAATACCATCTGGCTGCGGCCCCGGTCGTCGATGAAGCAGGCCGCCTCACCGGCACGGTGACGGTTGACGACATTGTCGACGTCATCAGCGAAGAGGGCGAGGAAGACTTGCTGAAGCTCGCTGGTGTCAGCGAGGCGGCGCAGACGGACAGCGTCGCCAAATCGGTGCGCTCGCGCGCGCCGTGGCTTCTGGTGAATCTCGGCACCGCCCTGATCGCCGCCAGCGTCATCCGTGCGTTCGAAGGCTCGATCACGCAGCTGGCGACGCTGGCGGTGCTGATGCCGATCGTAGCTTCGATGGGTGGCAATGCGGGAACCCAGGCTCTGGCGGTGGCGGTGCGCGCCATCGCCTCGCGCGATCTCACGACCTCCAATGCGCCCCGCTACGTGCTGCGCGAGTCGCTGACGGCGATGTCGAACGGACTCATATTTGCGGTCGTCCTGGCGCTGGTGGTCCAGTTCTGGTTCCACATGCCGATGCTGTCGGTCGCGATCGCACTGGCGATCGTGATCAATTTCGCCTGCGCCGGCCTCGCCGGTATTCTCGTCCCCCTCACGCTCCGCCACTACGGCGCCGACCCGGCGGTCTCGTCTTCCGTATTCGTGACGTTCGTGACCGATCTCGTGGGGTTCTTTGCGTTTCTGGGGCTGGCGACGGTCATTCTGCTCCATCACTGAGCCGCTGGCTTAACCAAGCCGCAACGTCTCGGTGCGCGATCGCGCGCGCTTGAATTCGCGCGGCATCAACCATTTCTCGCGCGCCGGGACCCGGTGCGGCGCCGGACTTGCCTGAAAGGGGAAGTCCGCCGTTGCGCTCGCACCAGAACGGGACGGCGGACGAAGAATCCACCGCCCGAAAGGCACAGAAATGACCTCGTCGATCTCTCCGGCCGGCATCGCGCTGATCCAGGAATATGAAGGCTTCCGCGCCGAGCCCACACAACTGCCGGACGGCGCCTGGGTCGTCGGCTACGGCCATGTGCGCGTCGGCGAAGCCGGCGCCCACATGACGCAGGCCGAAGCGGCCGAGCTGCTGGGCCTCGACCTTGCGCCGGTGGAGCGCTCGGTGAACGCCAAGGTCACCCAGCCGCTCAACCAGTCCCAGTTCGATGCGCTCGTTTCCTTCGCCTTCTCCGTGGGCGACGAACAGTTCGAAACCAGCCAGGTGCTGCGCCGCGTTAATGCCGGCGACTTCGTCGCCGCCGCCTGCGCCATGGATGCGTGGCGCAAGAGCGATGTGTCGGGCGAACTGGAAATCGTCGACGCGCTGATCCGCCGCCGCGCGGCCGAGAAGGCGCTCTTCCTGAAGGATTTGCCGCACGACGCATCGCCGTCGGTTTTCATGCGCGCCAAGCTTGATCACGCCGCTTCGATCTTGGGTGCGCCGGTCAAGTACGCCGCCGCCCCCGTTGTCGGCAGCGTCCCGATGAAGCAAGCCGCAGCCGAGCCGGCGCAGCGCCTCACCGAGATCTTGAAATCGGAGCCGGCGACCGAAGCATTGCTGCTGACGCAAGTCGTGCCCTTCGATGACGCCGCCGGGGGCGATGACGAGATCGTCACCGCGCACGCCAAGCCCGTGGCGCGCCGCCTGGAAAAGATGGACGTCGTGCAGCCGTCGCTGCCGGTCGACCGTCGCATCCGCAAGACCAAGGGCGATGGCTTCAAGTTCAGCTTCGGCCGTGGCATCGAGCACTTCGGGCTGATCGCACTCTTGTTGTTCGGCTTGGCGCTCGTGTCGCTCGGCGCCTCAACCTTCTTCGCGGGCTCCGGCGACGCGATCGATATCGCTGGCGCCTCGGCGCTCGCGGGGCCGGGTCTCGCTGCCGCGATGATGGCGGGCTTCGGCCTGTGGCGCGGTCCGCACGCCAAGGCCGTGCGCGCTTAACGCCTTCGCTTCGTCAGAGATGGTCAGACCTTGGGGCGGCAGCGATGCCGCCCTTTCCTTTTGCGCGGAGGCCGGACAACCGAAGGGCCGCTCCGGTTTCCCGAAGCGGCCCTTCCATTGTCTGTCCCCTATGGGCGACCGTTGTTAGACGCGGAGCCCAACCGAGCTTTCGCTCGAGGTGGTGGTCCAAGCCTGTGACAGTGCCCCTAACGAGTGACAATGAGACATGGATCACCTCCTTTCTTAAAAGCCCGGCGCCAGCCGCCGGAGCGAGTATGAAGATAGGCACGCTTCATGCCGCTGCAAACCGGGTTGGCTAATTTGCGCTGCGTGGGGTGAAGTGGCGTGGCGCGGGTATGACAAGGAGGCGAAAATGCGGGGGATGTGGGCTGCGTTTGCGGTCGCGATCGCTGCATTCGCCTGCTTGACGCCGCAGGCGTCGGCGCAACAGGACGCCGACGCCGACATACCCGGCTGCGTCGAGCGTGCGGGCGCGTCGTTGGCGCGGCTGCAGAAGTGCAAGGGCGTGCAGGCCGATCCGTGCAGCGAAACCGATAGCGGTTCAACTACCTCTGGCGCGATGATGTGTTGGCAGGCGGAAGGCGGTGTCTGGGGCGCGCTCATGGATCAAGCCATCGCGCGTGCGCGCGAAGGCGCAACGCCGGCGCGCACGCAGGCGCTGGCGGACTCGCAGGAACGCTGGCTCGCTTGGCGCCAGTCCGAGTGCCGCTACCAGGCGCTCTATTTCGAGGGCGGCTCCTTATCGCGCGTGATCGCCGCGCATTGCGTCGCCGACCTCACCGCCGACCGCGCCATCGCCCTTCTCTACACGGAGCGCAACGCTGACCAGTGAATGCCGCGGGCCGCAATCGGCGCGAACGGACCCTCGCTGCCCAAGACGGCGACGCTTCGCTAATCCGCACGCTCCGGCGTGAGCGAGCCCAGCAGGGTCGCGGTGTCGCCCTGCATGCCGACGCACGCATTACTCTCGCCGCCGTCAGGGAAGCAGAAGAGCGGCCCCTGGGCGCCGCGGAATTGTTCGTAGCGGTTGCGCGTGATGCCGGACGCCGGCGTGAAGCCCGGCGGATGGTCGGCGCGTTGCGGCCACGCCGGGAGCCAATCGGCGGTCGGCGTCTCCGCCGTGTTCGAGGCCCACCCCTCGATCTCCTCGCGCAGGCCGGTTTGATCGCTGTTGGGGTTGAATGCTAACGGCACTTGCGCGGTTTGGTATGAGCGGTCGAACAGAACCGCGCCATCGCGCGACTTGATGCGCATGGTCGCGTTCGCGGTTGGGCAAGTGTCGCCATGCGCTTCCGCTTCGATGACGTAGTACTGACTGCCGACGGCCGACCAGTCGCGTGAGTATTGCGCGTTGCAGCCGTCCTGCTGCAGCGGTGCGGTCGTCTCGGACGTGCCTGCGTCGGCGGTATCGTCGCCTTTCTGCGCGGTGGGCGGCGTGCATGCCGCCAAGGCCAGCGCGAGTAGTGAAAGGCCGCAACGCTTCATTCCGTCGTCTCCTCGGTGACAATCTCGCGATCCAGGAGGTGGCCCGCGCCGCCGGCCGCCGGCTCCCAAAACACGCACGTCTCGCGTGCTGTTCCCGAAAGGTGGCACAACATGGGCAAGTTCCGCGCCCGGATGTCCTCGTATGTGAGTTGATCAAGCGTGGTTTGCCCGGGAACCAGGGCCCGGAAGGGAGGCGCCGTGCTGGTGGTGGAGAGCGTGGTCGGCGAGGCCCAGCGCTCCAGGAATTCGCGCACGTGCGCGGGCTCGCTTGTGTCAATGGCGTCGCCGAAGGCGCGTTCCAGCGGCGAGGTCCACGCCCACACCGGACGGCCTTCCGCGTCTCGGATCGCGAAGTGCAGAATAGCCTTGTCGCAACTGGGGCCGGACGACGAAACCGTGACTTTTTCTTCGGCGTTCGCTTGCGTGAACTGCAGATCGCGGCTCACGTTGATGTCGCACGCGCCGCCGCGCGGGGCGCAGGCGGCAAGTGCGGCGATGCAAAGAAGGGCGGCGAATCTCACGGGCCGAACATGACGATGACGGTTGGAGAATGCGAGACTGGATCCATGATCAAACAGTGCGACGCCTCGACCGCAGCAGCAAAGCAGAGCTGCGGCAGGTTGCGTGCACGCATAGCCTCATAGGTCTCGCGATCGAACGGCGTGTCGTAGGACATTCCCTGCACGCTCTCGCTCAGGCTCGCCGCGCCTTCTCTCCACTCCGGCAATTCGCTCGATCGCGTTAGCGTGACGTCGGCCCAACCGGCGAGGAAGGTGTCCATCTGCTCGTTGGTGACGGCAGGGGCATCCGCCGGCGGCGCGCCGCCGGCGGTCATGTCGTAAAACGTCCCAGCGTGCACCCAAAGCGCATCGCCTTGCGCGTTGCGCAGCGTCCAGGTCACGACTGCCTGCTTGCAGCTTGGGCCCGCGGAGGCCGCTGTGATCACGTCAGCCGCGCCGTCTTGGGACCAGGCCACTTCATGCGTGGCGGTGCGTGTGCAGGCGCCGGCCTGCGGCTGCTGCGCGGGCTGTCCGCACGCGCTGAGCGCGATCGCGGCAAGACCGAAGACGATGATGCGCATGCTGCTCCCTCGCGCGCGGACCATAGCGGCGGCGCGCCTCAGCGCCACAGGTTTTCATTGCTACTCCGCCGCCTCAAGGCTTTCGTTGGCCAGATCGCCGATGGCGTCCGCAGGTGGCGCCTGGAACAAGCCGTGCGGGCGCTGCAAAGCCGCGACGGCGGCTTCATAACCGGCGGCGACCACCTCGTCGAAACGCTTCCAGTCACGCATGTCCATGTCGCCCATGTCGGGCGCGATCAGCAGATCGGCGCCGGAACGACCTTCCCAGGGATCGACGGTAAGCGTTGCGGCGCGCATCAGCAGCGAAGCGATCGGCGGCGCTGCGGACCAGCCGTGTGCGGCGATCCAGCCCAGGAAGCCGGGCGGGTCGCGGAAGTCTTCCGGATCGACGCCGTCGCGCCGTGCGACATCGACGCCGATGATCGGGCCGCGGTGCAGTTCCTTGAGTTCCTCCACGGGGAAGTTGTTCAGCACCGCGCCATCGACCAGCAGGCCGTGTTCGCCCTCCACCACCGGAGGCAGAATGCCAGGCAACGAAATGGATGCGCGCAGCGCTTTGCGCAGCAAGCCGGAGCGGTGCACGCGAATGGCGCCGGCTGCGAGGTTCGTGGAGACGCAGAAATAGGGGACGGTGAGGTCTTCGATTAGCGTCTCGCCGAAATGCTCGCGCAAGCGATCGTCCACCCGCTTGCCGCGCGTCAGCGCCACCACCGGCAGAACGTAGTCGCCCAGCGGGTTGCTCTCCACGAACGCCTTACGAATATGGACCTCGATCTCGTCATCGTCCCAGCCCATGGCGAGACAGGCGGCGACCACCCCGCCCATTGAGGTGCCGCCGACGACGTCGAACGGCAATCCGGCCTCGCGCAACGCACGGATGACGCCGAGGTGCGCATAGGCGCGCGCGCCGCCGCCGGAAAGGACGATCCCGATCGAGCGGCGGGCGATGATGCGCGCCAGGCGCGCGGCGTCTTCGTCTTCAAGCCCGCGCCAGTGAAAGAGCCGCGCCGCATCGCAGGCGTTGCGCCATTCGTCGGTGCTGGCGGCTTTGCGGTCACTGCCGTGATGCAGGAGGATGACGTCGACGAGCCGGAATTGCCGGGCGGGCGAGGGGTCTTCCGGCGGCAGCAGCGGCAACGAGGGGCGCGCGTCAGCGCGCGCGAACATCCAGATGCGGTCGGCTTGGCGCAGGCAGGTGCGAAACCAGGGCGTATCCGCAATCGGCGACACCAGGAAAACCGCATCGTGCTTGCGCTCAAGGTTGTCGAACCAGGAGCTTTGGCTGTTGATCGCCGGTTCGTCCTCCTCCGTCACGATTACCGAGGTGGCGCCAAGTCGGCTCAGATGGTTGCGCAAGGTCTTGGCGCGCAGCTTCAGGTCGATCGACGGCGAGGTCGAGATGAGCGCGTAGACCTTGGGTTCGGCGCGCGCGGAGGTCTTGCGCTGCGCGCGGGCGCGCGTGAGCATGAGGCGCGCCATATGCTCCATGAGCTTCGGGTGCATCTGGACGAGCTTTTCGAACTCGTCCGGCGCGAGCTTCAGCACTTCGCTGTCGCGCATCGCGAACACGCCCGCCGAGTGCGGTTCGCGCGCAATGAGCGCCATTTCGCCCACCGGCTCTCCCGGACGGATGTAGCCCAGAAGCTGGTGGCCGCCGCGATCGCCCGGCCGAAACGCCGCGAGCGAGCCTGACACCAGAAACCAGACGCCGTCGGGCGGCTCGCCGGCGTGCAGGACGGGCCAGCCGGATGGGATCGAGAACCAGTCCGTGAGTTCGTCCATGGCGGCCAGCACGTCGGGCGGCGCGTCCGCCAGGAACGGCATTGCGGCGAGGCTGGGCTTGGGGAGGGCGGCGTCCACGCCGCAAGGATAGGGTCGGTTTGTTAAGGCGCAATGGAAGCCGTCCTGCCCATGCGGCAATGTTGCAGGACTGTTCGGTTCTCAGCCGCAGCCGCCATGCTAAGAGGGCGGCCATGACAGTTTTCGTAGCGCATGCGCCCGCCGACCGCGAAGTTGCGGAGGAGCTTGAGAAATTTCTGGAGCGGCGCGGCCATTTCGTGGAGGGCGACGACGGTTCGGCGGCGCTCCGGCCAGTGCAGCGCGCCGATGTGCTGGTGCTGCTATTGTCGAAGGACTTCGTGTTCTCACCCTCAAGACTGCGCCTGGAGCAGCGCGCGCTCGATGCATGGGCCGAAGGCCGGCTGCTGGTCGTGAAGCTCGATCACGCTTTCGCCCCGGTTGGCCTGCGTGACCTGCCCGCGCTCGATGCGAGCTTCGCAGCGCAGCGCGAGTTCAAGTGGCAGGAATTGGCGAACGCCATCCGCGAAACACTGCGCGCGCCGGCGCCGGCCGACGGTCCAAAGGAAGCCGGACCGCTGCCGAAGCGGCAGGGCCGACGGGGCGGCTGGCTGCGCGTCTTAGTCTTGTCGCTCGCCGCCGTCCCCGGCTTGTTGGCGATCGCGGCGACCGTTTCGATCTGGCTCGTCAATCGCATTGGGCCGACGCCGGGGACGTGGGACGATCTCCTGTTCGGCATCGACCATTTCGGCATGCGCTATGGCGCGCCGCATGGGCTGACGCCGTGGATCTTCCTGATCACCATGCTTGTGACGTTGGCCATCTTCGGCGCGTCCGTTGCGGCGCTGGTTCGCCGCGCGGCGGCGCCCAAGCGCGCAGCGCCCAGCGCGCCAGCGCCGGCGCCCGGTGCGCAAGAAGAGCCTTCGCCCGACGCGCTATTCGTATCCTACGCCCGCGCCAATTCTTCCGCCGTGCTGCCGGTGATCGAAGCCGCAAAGCAGGAGGGACGCCGGTTCTGGCTCGATCAGCAAAGCGTCGTCAGCGGCGATAGCTGGGCTGGCGAGATCGTGCGGGCGATCCGCGGCGCCAAGGGGGTGTTGGTCATGTGCTCGAAGGCGGCGTTCGAGAGCGACCATGTCAAGCGCGAGATCTACCTCGCGGACCGCTACCACAAGAAGCTGTTGCCGGTGTTCATCGAAGATGCTGCTCCGCCGGAAGATTTCGAGTACTTTTTCGCGGGCGTACAGCCGTTGAAGCTGTTCGAGACGCCGGAAGCGGAGCGTCCGCAGGCCCTGATGGGTGTTTTAGGAGCGGCATGATGGCCATGGACGAATCCGCGCCGGTATTGCTGGAAGTCGACGAGCGGGGCGTCGCAACCTTGACGCTGAACCGGCCGCTCAAGCGCAACGCGTTCGACGAGGAACTGATCTCGGATCTAACCGACCATTTCCGGACGCTGCGTGGCGACGACGACATCCGCGTCGTGTTGCTGCGCGGCGCAGGCGAGAGCTTCTGCGCGGGCGCCGACATCGAGTGGATGAAGCGCCAGGGTGCGCGAGACCGCGAGGACAACGAGGCTGACGCGCTGGCGATGGCGCACATGTACAAGGGACTGTTCGACCTGCCGCAGCTCACCATCGCGCTCGTGCACGGTGCGGCGATGGGCGGAGGCGCGGGGCTGGTCGCGGCTTGCGACGTCGCGGTCGCGGTTACGGGCGCGAAGTTCCGTTTTTCGGAGGTTCGCCTCGGCCTGATTCCGGCCACCATCAGCCCGTTCGTCGTCAACGCGATCGGGCCGCGCTGGGCGACGGCGCTGTTCATGACGGCGGAAGGGTTCGACGCAGCGTTCGCGGAAAAGATCGGTCTCATCCAGTACGAGGTGGCCGACGCGCAGGAACTCGAAGCGACCGCCATGCATCTTGCGCAACTGGCGCTGCAAGCGGCGCCCGGTGCGGTAGCCGACGCCAAACGCCTCGTGCGGCTTGTTGTGGACAACGCCGCAAGGCCGCGCATAACAGATGTCGGGAATCACGTGATCGATGAGCATCTGCTGAAAGAGACAGCCAAGCGCATCGCCGCCCGCCGGGCGTCGAACGAAGGCCGCGAAGGCCTCGCCGCCTTCCTGGAGAAACGCAAACCGGAGTGGGACAGGTGAAGCTGAAGCGCGGAACAAGCCGGTTCTGGGCAGCCATGTACCGGCTGGGTTTCGCGCGTCCGCACATGCCGTTCTGGCGCGTTGTGGTGGAAGCCAAGGTGCGGCGGCGGTCGAAAAAATGGCCCGAAGGCCTGGAGGCTGCTGTCGCAGGCGTGTTCGTTTGGGCGCGGACGATAGAGGAAGCCGAGGGGTTGGCCTCGCTGGCCCTGGAGGAAGAGGGGCTCGAAGCGGTCACCGCCGACGCCGTGAAACATCCACCGGCCGCCAAGCCCTCCAAGACGCCCATGGCCATGGCGCGCACCGAATTGGGCTTCCTGCGCAAAGAAGACAGCGACGCCCGCGCTCGCGCTTGATGACGGCGCTTGCCTAGGCGGGCCCGCCGCGGGACATTTCAGCCATGGGCGGAGAATTCGAAGCAGCTGGCGCGATGGCGACGGCCGGATTGGCGGCAGGCGCTATCGAGGGGTCTGAGGCAAGCAGAGCCGGGCATGGCGAGTGCCTGAATTGCGAGGCGCAGACCAGTGGCCGGTACTGCTCCAATTGCGGCCAAGCCACGCATCCGCACCGCTCGCTTTGGCACGTCGTCGAAGAACTGCTGCACAACCTCTTTCATTTTGACACCAAGGCTTGGCGCACGCTGCCGATGGTGGCGTTCCGGCCGGGCACGCTGACTCGCAACTTCGTCTACGGAAAGCGCGCCCGTTATATCAGTCCGCTGGCGACGTTCCTGTTGAGCGTCTTTTTCATGTTCTTCGTCTTCTCGCTGATCCCGATGCCGGCGCAGATGCAGTTGGATCCGAGCGCACGCGAAGAAGCGCAGGCCGATCTGACTGAAGCGCGCGGCGAGTTGGCTGAAGCGGAAGCGGAATTGGCGACGGAGCGTCGTGACGCGCAGGGCGACACATCGCCCGGCGCGCGGGTGGGCGTACAGGTAGCGCAGCAGGCAGTGACGCTGGCCAGGCAGGAGGTGGAGCGCCGCGAAGCCGCCCTTGCGCGCGCCATTGAGCGCGAGCGCGAGGAAGCGGCAGCGCCTCCGGACGCGGCAACGACGACCAGTACGGCGACTTCGACAACGCAGGCCGAGACCGTGCAACCGCAAGCGCAGGTGACGACCACCGCAACGACTGCGCCCGAAGGCGCTCCGCCGGCGCCGCCGCAAACGCCGCAGCCGCCGGCGGCAGAGTCGCGCAACCCGTACCCGGAGGGGTCACTCGATTATTCCCTATTCGAGCTGTCGCGCAGCAGCAACTTCTCGGTCAATGGCCAGACGCAAGGCGTATGGGTTGAGCGCATCCGCGCCAAACTCTCCAATCCGCCGCTGCTGCGCTATCAGCTCACGGAAGTGACCTACAAGTTCTCGTTCCTGCTGGTGCCGATCTCGCTGCCCTTCATCGCGTTTCTGTTCCTCTTCAAGCGCGGCATCACGCTCTACGATCACGTGGTCTATGCGCTCTACGCGCTCTCTTTCGCATCGCTGCTCTTTGTGCTCACGGTGACGGCGGGGCAGGTCCCTTGGCTGCGCTGGGTGCCGGGCGTGGCGATCGGCATAGGATTGCCCATTCACACGTACTTCCATTTGAAGGGCGCTTATGCGCTGGGCTGGTGGTCGGCGCTGTGGCGGACGTTCTTCATGCTGACGTTCGCGCTCGTCTCGCTCATAATCTTCCTGATCATCATTCTCGTCGTCGGTTTTCTGGGATGAGCCAATACGATTTTACCGTGCTTGTTGCTTCGGCCGCCGTCGTGCTGCTGATGATCGGGATCGCTGGGCTCTTGGGCTTTCGCCAATCCGCGAAGCTGGACGACGGCGAATTGGCGCGCCTCGCGGAGGCGGAGGGCGCCCGGATCGAAGGCGCTGCCGTCGACGCCAAGGGCCGCAACGCCATCGCGCGGCTGGAGGGCGGCAAGCTGATGATCGCGCGCGTGATGGCCGATGGCGTCAGCACGCGCGTGCTCGCGCCGGCGCAGGCGCGCGTGCGCTTGGCGCAGGGGAAGCTCAGCGTAACGTTTGCCGACCTGGGCTATCCCTCGCTAAACATGCGGCTCGACAATCCGCCCGCCTGGCTGGCCGAGCTTGGAGCGCGTCCATGACGCCTGCGCCTGAACCGCCGTTCGATATCCCGCCGATCGTCACCTACGCGGTGCCGTTCTTTGTGCTCACCATTATTCTTGAGATGATCTGGGTGCGGGTGTCGAAGAGGGGCCGTTACCAGATGGCCGACAGTGCTTCGAGCCTTGCGATGGGGCTTGGCAATCAGGTGGTCGGCACATTGTTCGGCGGCGCCATTCAGATCGGCGCTTATCTCTGGGCCTACGAGCACCGTATCTTCACGCTGGATTGGAGCTGGCCGGTGCTGGTCGCCTGCTTCTTCGGTGAAGACCTCGCTTACTATTGGTTCCACCGCATCGCGCACGAGCGGCGTTTTTTCTGGGCCAGCCACGTCGTGCACCACTCCTCGCAGCACTACAATTTGACGACGGCGCTGCGGCAGACCTGGACCGGCGCGCTGGGCTTCAACTTCATTTTCTGGCTGCCGCTGCTGTGGCTGGGGTTCCCGCCGGAAATGGTGGTGATGTTCACCGGGATCAGCCTCGTCTATCAATACTGGGTGCACACCGAACTGATCGGGCGCATGTGGGCGCCGATCGAGTGGATCATGAACACGCCCTCGCATCATCGCGTGCACCACGCGGTCAACGCCAACTACCTGGATGCGAATTACGCCGGGGTCCTGATCATCTGGGACCGCCTGTTCGGCAGTTTCGTGCGCGAGGATGACAAGGAAAAGCCGCGCTATGGCATCGTCAGCCAGCTCGGCACCTTCAATCCGTTCCGCATCGCTTTGCACGAATGGGCCGGGATTTTCCGCGACGTGCTGAGCGCGAAGTCGTTCAAGGAAGTCGCCGGTTACATCTTCGGCCCGCCGGGTTGGAGCCCGGACGGTTCGCGCAAGACCTCGAAATCGATCAAGGCGGCGTGGGCGGAGCAGCAGGCGCTGCAGCAGCAAGCGGCTGCCGTCCCGGCCGAGTAGATGTACGTTCCGCCACATTTTGCCGTGCCGAACGCCGATGTCGACGCGCTCGTTGCGCGTTTGGCGCGCCGGTGGTCGGGACTGCTCGTCACGCTTGAGTCGGACGGCACGCCAGTGGCGACGCAGATGCCGATCCTGTGGGACGGTGCAACGCGCGTCGTGCGCGGCCACATCGCGCGTGCGAACCCGCAATGGAAGCAAGGCCCGGGCAAAGGGTTGATCGTGCTCGTCGGTCCTGAAGCCTACGTCTCGCCCGGCTGGTACGCATCGAAGGCTGAGCACGGCAAAACCGTGCCAACCTGGAACTATGAGGCGGTGCACTTCACTGGCCATGTTGAATGGTTCGACGATCCGCAGCGGCTCGAAAGCGTGGTGCGCGACCTCTCGGCGGTTCATGAAGCGGATCAACCGAAACCGTGGACAATCGAGGATGCGCCGCGCCCTTACATCGATGCCCTGATGCGCGGTTTCGTCGGCGTGTCGATGCAGGTCGAGCGGGTGGAAGCCAAGCGCAAGCTGTCGCAGAACAAGAGCGCTGCGGATTTCACTGGCGTCGCGGATGGACTCCGGGGCAGTACCGATCCGCTGGCGCGCGAGGTGAGCGCTCTGATGCGCGGAACGCGCGCGGTCGCGGATGATCCAGACGGGAATTGATGACCCTCCACATCGTAAAGCTTTGCGTCGGCGCCGACAGCGTCGAGGATCTGGCCGAGTGGCAGATCGGCCAGCTCTCCCGCGCGCAGAAGGCCAAGGCCAAGAGCATCAATCCGCTGCAAAAAGCTCATCCCGTCTGCGGCACGCGCATGTGGCCGAAGCGGCTGGAGGATGTGCTCGCGGGCGGCTCGCTCTATTGGGTGATCAAGGGCGTCGTCAGCGTGCGCCAGAAGATCGTCGCCATCGACGACGTCACCGACAATCACGGTCAGCGTTGCGGCCTCTATCTCGATGCGCATTTGCAGCGGACGGTCCCGCAACCGCGCCGCGCGTTTCAGGGCTGGCGCTACCTCGAGACGAACGATGCACCCGCCGATCTCACCGCCGCGCAGGGCGGCGCGGATTTGCCGGAGCATTTGCGCCGGCAGCTGGTTGAACTGGGAGCGTGGTGACGCGCGGACAAATATGGACCCCCGGCGCCTCGCCGGCATGCGCTGATCCAACCTGCATCAGTCGTCAATGACGGCGCCGGCCGGCGAGGGCGCGCCGGCGGTCCACGTTAGCCCAGCGCCTTCTTAGCGCCTTCGCAGAACGCCGCGATGTCCGGCTCATCGTGATAGAGCCCAAGCCCAATGCGCAATACGTCGTCGCGCGCATCGGTGACAATGTTGGCGGCCATGAGCTTGTTCTTCCACTCCACCGCCCGCGGATCGCGCAGTGCGATGAAGCGCGCCTGCGGGCCGCGCGCGTTGGGCTTCAAGATGCGCGCGTCGCGCAATGCGCCAGCTTCACCCGCTTCGAGCGCCGCGAGCAGTTTCTCGCGCAGAGGTGCGACGCGGTTGGTGATCTTGTCGGTGGTCAAGCCTTCCTGGGTGAGCATCGCGCGCACCGCGTTGAAGCGATAGAGCGCGGTCGGATCGTAAGTGGCGCCCAGGAAGCGCGAGCCGTCCTTGCCGTAGGCGACGCCGCCTTGCTTATGCTCCATGGCGCCGAAGTCCGCGAACCAGCCGGTGTTGATCGGACGCTCGGCGAAGGCCGGCGGGGCGTGGATGTAGCCCGCGCCTTCGCCTGACATGGCGTACTTGTAGCCGCCGCCGAGCAGGAAGGCGCGGTCGGCGACGGTGCTGAAGTCAGAAGGCATCGCCATGAACGAGTGATAGAGGTCGAAGACGACCCACGTGCCATCCGGCTTGGCATGGGACGCCAGGTCCGCGGCGTGATCGAAGCGCAAGCCGCTGTTGAACATCACCGTACTTAGGAATGCGACGTCGGGCGCCTTCTCGCGCATGGCCGCGAGGAACCGCGCGCCGAACGTTTCATAGGGTTCGCAGGGAACGATGCGGCGGCGAATGCGGCCGCCTTCTTCCCAGCGGCCTGCCTGACGGCGGAAAGCGTGGAATTCGCCGTCGCTGGTGAGCACGTCGAGCACGCCGCCGCCGGCGCGGGCCGAGAAGATGCGCACCAACAGTTCGTGCGTATTCGGCGCAAAGCTGATGGCGGAGGGATCCGGAAGATTGAGTTCGCGCGCGACGTTTTCCTGCGCCCGCGGCATCACTTCACCGAACACTTTGTCCCACTTGCGATCGGCCATTGCGGCCGCGTCGTTCCACGCCTCGACGTGTCCGTCGAAAGACGCATCGGGCCAAAGGTGATGGGAGTGCGCTGCGAAATGAAGTCTGTCGGGGTTGGCGGCGAAAGCGCGCGAAAAGAGAGGCTTGTATGATTTCGAACTCATAATTTCGTCCGCAACGACCATATCTCAGGGAAGGCGCGCCTGGACAAAGTCTGTTGCAGATAGCCGACGCCTTCGGTGCCGCCCGTGCCGCGCTTCCTGCCGATGATCCGCTCAACCGTCAGCACATGCTTGTGCCGCCAAGTGAGCATGGCGTCGTCGAGATCGATCAGCTTTTCCGCGAGTTGGTAGAGAGGCCAGTACGTTTGCGTATCGCGATAGACTTTGAGCCACGCCTCCTCGACTGCTTCATTTGGCTCATACGCAAGGCGCCGGTCGCGTTCGAGTATGTCTTTCGGAATAGAGAATCCTGCTTTGGTCAATTGAACGAGGACGTCGTCGTAGAGCGACGGTGCATTCAAGGCGTCTTCGAGCATTCTGTACTCGTCGCTACCTTGTTCCTGATATCTCAGATGCTGCGCGTCCTTCAGGCCAAGCTTGTATTCGAGCGCACGGAACTGCGCGGATTGAAATCCGGAACTTGAGCCGAGCAGCGAGCGGAAGTTGAGATAGTCCGCCGGCGTCATGGTGGCGAGAATGTCCCACGCCTGGGTCATGACCGCCTGGATGCGCGACACGCGCGCCATGTGTTTATAGGCCGGCACCAAGTTGCCGCCGCGCACCTCGTTCTGCGCGGCGCCGATCTCATGGATGAGCTGCTTCATCCACAATTCCATGGTCTGGTGCAGGATGACGAAGAGCAGTTCGTCGTGCTCGCCGGTTTGCGGCTGCTGGCAGGCCAGGAGCTGCTTGAGGCGCAGATAACTACCGTACGTGACGTTGCCGCCCATCGCGCGCCGTTTCCTCCAGTTTCCCGCGCGTTAGACCATGGCGGCGATGCAACCGCCAGCCGCGTTCAGCCTTTGTGCCCGCGAGGTTCCCACTTTTGGGGCTTTGGCGGGGTTGGCCTACCTGCTAGGAGGGGCCGCTTGCGGCAGAAGCCATGGAGGGACAGCGATGGCCGGCGTGTTGCGGATTCTTGGGATCGTTGTTGTTGTGCTCTTAGTCGCCGTCGGCGGCTTCTATTTCTTCGGTCCAAAAACGGCGAGCCGTAGCCAGACGCTGGAAATCCCGCGTCCAGCACCCGTCGTACTGGCCCGTCTCGCGTCGACGCCGGTCGGCTCGACCGTAGTCCCCGGCGTAACCGTTTCGGCCGCGCCCACCACCACCGGCGACACCGTCGTCGCACCCGTCGCGTTTGCCGACGGCGCCACCGGCCAGGTGACCTATCGCGTCACCGCGCAAGGCGAGGGCTCGAACGTCAACGTGAAGCTTGAGCAAAATCTGGGCGCCAATCCGCTCAACCGCATCGACGCGCTGACCGGCGGCGACGTGAGCCCGCTGATCGCGACCGCCGCGAGCGCGGTTGAAGCCGATCTCACCGCGCTGCCGAACGCCGACTTCGAAGGTCTCGTCTACAATGTCGAGGAAGTCACCGCGCGCCCGTTCTTCTTCGCGCAAAGCTGCGTTCAGAACGAACCGGACTCGATCACCAATCTCGTGTCCGACGCCGTCGTTGCGATCACGCCGCTGATGCGTCAGCGCGGGCTCACGCAAGCAGGTCCGCTGATGGCGGTCGAGCCGCGCGTTGTGAACGAGCAATACTGCTTCCAGATCGGCTACCCGTATAGCGGCCGTGCGCCGGGGCAAGTTCTGGGTAATCTGTTCCAGAGCGGCCAAACCCCGTCGGGCCGCGTGCTGCACGTCCACTACACGGGCAGCGAGGCTGACGTCGTGCCGCAAGTGTACGATCGCCTCGACGCGCTGCTGGGCGCTGCGCGTCTGGACAACCCGGCGACGCGCGAAGACGACTGGGTGACGTACGAAGTCTATAACGACGACCCGACGCAATCGGGCGGCTCGCGCAATCGCGAAATCTACTACGTCGTTCCGGCGAACGTGGATATCGCGCCGGTGCAAGCGCTGCTCGCCCCGGGCGCCGCCGCCGTCACCGAAACGCCGGCTGCCGCGACGACCACGTCGACGGACACCGCCACGACGACGGCGACCACGACCGCTACGGCGACGACCACGCCGTAACGGTTAGGACGACACAAAAGCGGAAAGGCCGCGGCGCAAGTCGCGGCCTTTTTGTTTGGGTCGCATCCGGAGTGCGGCTCGATCGCATCCCTGCTTTGAACGGTGGGCGATGACGCTCGGGGAGGGTGCATGCGCGCGTGGATGATTTCTCTTGTGATGCTCTGCGCCTGCGCCAGCGCGCCGCAAACGCCTCCAGAGCGTGCCGCTATCGATGCGCATGCGGCGCAGTGGCTGGCCGATACAGGCGTCGCCAGTTTCGCCGTGGCGTTCATCCAGAACGGCGAGGTCGCCTGGACTGCCGCCTATGGCGAGCAGAGCGCCGGCGTCCCCGCGACGACCGAGACGCTCTACAACGTCGCCTCACTCGCAAAACCGATCTCCGCCGAGACCATGCTGCGTTTGGCTTCAGCTGGTGAGGTGTCTCTGGACCAGCCGATGTCGGCGCATTGGGTGGACCCCGATCTTGCCAACGATCCGCGACGCGACGCGCTGACGCTCCGCGTCGCGCTTTCGCACCGGACCGGCTTTCCGAACTGGCGGCGTCAAACGGGCGGCGTGCTGGCGTTCCAATCCCCGCCGGGCGAAGGCTTCACCTATTCCGGCGAGGGCTACCAGTACGCGCGCCGGTACGCAGAAGCGGCGACCGGCGAGGGCTTCGAAGCGCTCGCGCGGCGCGCCGTGTTCGATCCGATCGGCATGCGTCACACGACGTACACGAGCGCGCCTTGGTTCGAAGGCCATGTCGCGGCGCCGCACGATGCGCAGGGCGTTGCGGGCGCGCCGGACATCGGCGCGGAGCCGAACGCGGCGGACGATCTCTACACGACCGTCGGCGACTATGCGCGCTTCGTGCGGTCGGTCATGCGCAACGAAGGCGTGTCGCCTGAGATCGCGCGCCAGCGGCTCGACTACACGCTCGACCTGCGTGAAGGCGGCTGCGGCGGCGACACCGGCCTGTCTATGGAAGATTGCCCGGACGCCGTTGGGATGGGGATGGGCTGGATGTCCATGCGCTATGGCGACGATACGGTCGTGACGCATAGCGGCAGCGATGCCGGTGAGCAGACCATCGCGTTCTACGTCCCGGAGCGGCGGATGGGCGTGGTGATCTTCACCAATTCGGCAAACGGAAAGCGGGTGTTTCCGCTGGTTGCGGCGCAGCTCTACGACAACCCGCGCTTTCTGGCGCTGCTCCGCGTGCAAGCCCGCTAAGGCCGCATGCCGAAGCTCGACGGCCCGGTTTCGCTTTTGCGCTGCGCCAGTTCCGCCCATTCGCACAGTAGCGGACGCGTATCGCGCGGGTCGATGATCTCTTCGGCGTAGAAGCTTTCGGCCGTGCGGAAAGGCGAACGCAGCGCTTCCGCCCAGGCGCGAATCTCCTTCAGGCGCGCTGCCGGATCGGCGCTGTTTTCGATATCGCGTTTGTAGGCGGCCTCGATGCCGCCATCCATCGGCAGCGAGCCCCAGTCGCCGCTGGGCCAGCAATAGCGATACTTGGTGCGCGTCGGGTTCATCATCGCCGAGCCCGCCAGACCGAAGGCTTGCCGCACCACAATCGAGCACCACGGCACGCGCGCCTGATACACCGCCGCCATCGCCTGCACGCCAAGCTTCACCACGCCCGCGCGCTCGTGCTTCACGCCGACGGCGAAGCCGGGGCAATCGACGAAGTGCACAACCGGCATGTGGAAGGTCTGCGCCAGGTCGACGAACTTGATGAGCTTGCGGCAGACGTCCGCCGTCCAGGCGCCGCCCAGGAACATCGGATCGCCGGCGATGACAGCGACGCTCACGCCGTTCAAGCGCCCGAGGCCGGTGATGAGCCCGCGGCCCCACAAGCGGCCGATCTCGAAGAACGAGCCGGCGTCGAGACACGCGTCGAGAATGCGGCTCATTTTATAGGGCACGCGCCGGTCGCGCGGCACGATGTCAATCAAAGCTTGTTCGCGGCGATCCACCGGATCGTTCGACGCCACGCGCGGCGGGCTCTCGTGTACGGAAGCGGGAAGATAGGAGAGAAAGCGCCGGGCGAACGCGAACGCTTCCGCTTCGCTCGACACAACGTCATCGACGACGCCGTTCTTGCCATTGATGTCCCAGCCGCCGAGGCCCTCCTTGTCGACGTCTTCCCCGATCGCCTTCGCGACAGGCGGCCCAGCCACGAATACTTGGCTCAACCCTTTCACCATCACCGAGTAGTGGCTCGCGCTGACGCGCCCTGCGCCCAGTCCCGCGCACGGCCCCAAGGCCAGCGACACCACCGGCACGGTGGCCATGTTCGCCACCACCCATTCCCAGCCCGGCGTCTGCGGAATGTAGGTGCGCGGATCCTTCTCCAGCATTTTCACCGAACCGCCGCCGCCCGTGCCGTCGACGAGGCGGATGAGCGGCAGGCGATATTCGTTGGCCATCTGTTCGGCCAAGAGCAGCTTCTGCCAGATCGCCGCATCGCCAGCGCCGCCGCGCACGGTGAAGTCGTCGGCCTGGATGACGACCGGGCGTCCCTCTATGTCGCCGCGGCCGACGACGAAGGGCGAGGGGCGGAAGTCGGCGAGCGCGTTGTCGGCGCCGTATTCGGCTTTGCCGGCGATCTTGCCGATCTCGTGGAAGGACGCTGCGTCAACCAGCGCCGCGACGCGCTCACGCACCGTGAGCTTGCCGGCCGCCTTCTGCCGCGCCACCGGCTCGTCGCCGCCCATTTGCTCCGCCAACTGTTCGCGCCGGCGCAGCTCTTCAATATCTTTTTCCCAGCTCATGCGGGCGGAAGCGTAGCAAATCTCCTCAGTCATTCCAGACACGCGGAGCGTGATCTGGAATCCAGGGCCGACACGCTGCCGTTTGCCCAGGATTCCAGATCGGCCTCCGGCCGTCTGGAATGACTGAAGATTAGACGGCCAGGTTATCGATCAGCCGGGTCTTCCCCAGCCACGCCGCCGCCAGGATGCGGGCGGGGCGATCGAGCGATGTCAGCGGCGCGAGCGTCGCAGCGTCGCGCACGGCCACGTAGTCCACACAGGTGAAGCCCGCCGCGATCAGGTGGCGCGCGGCGTCTGCTTCGGCTTCGGCGATGCTCATTTCGCCTGAGCGGATCGCCTTGATGGCGTCGTGCATGAGCACGTTGAGGCGCCCCGCGACGCGACGCTCGTCGGGGTTGAGGTAGGCGTTGCGCGAGCTCATCGCGAGGCCGTCATATTCGCGCACCGTGTTGCAGCCGGCGATCTCGACGGGGATGTCCAAATCCGCCGCGAGGCGCTTGATCACGAGCAGCTGCTGATAGTCCTTCTCACCAAAGTAGGCGATGTCGGGCAGCGCCTGCAAAAGGAGCTTCGTCACCACCGTAGCGACGCCGCCGAAAAAATGCGGACGCATCTCGCCTTCGAGCGGTGTCGAGACGTTGGCGACGATGACGCTGGTGGAATGACCTTCGGGATACATCGCCGCGGGCGGCGGTGCGAAGAGCAGATCGCAGCCGGCCGACGCGAGCAGCGCGGCATCCTTCGCTTCGTCGCGCGGATAGCGCTCGAAGTCTTCGTGCGGCGCGAACTGCTTGGGATTGACGAAGAGACTTGCAACGACCCGGTCGCAGCGTTCCTTGGCCGTACGCACCAGGGAGAGATGGCCCTCATGCAGCGCGCCCATGGTCGGCACCAGGCCGACACTGCGGCCTTCGCGTCGCCACGCGGCGACCGCCTGTCGCAGGCTCGGCACATCTCGCGCGACCGGGAGCAGTGTGGACGTCATGACCGTCGCTTCCCCTGCTGTGCGGCCGGCGTCAAGCCAAGGCCTTGGCGGTGTAGAGACGGTGTTGCATAAATCACGGGTAGCCGGGGGAAAGACATGATCAAGAGAACATTGGCGGCGTTCGTCATCCTTGCAACCACGCAGGCGTGGGCGCAGACCACTGAGCCTGCGCCCCTGACGCCGCCTTCGGAGACGGCGGCGCCGGCCGGAGACACGCCCCCGCCTGCGCTTGAGGCGCTTGTGCCCGCCCTTCCGACCGATCCCATGGAATTGGTCGCTTATGCGCTGGAAAACGCCCGCCAGCCTGCCCAGTGCCGTTTTGTCTTCAATCGGGTGATTGCGACCAATGCCCGCGCGGGATGGTCGGATTCAGAGGCGGATGCGATCGTGCGCTTCGATCCGCGCCTGCCGCTGGGCGAACGCTGGACTGTCACGCAGGCGGCGCGTCAGCAGCGCGCCATCCAGCGCGCGATGTCGCGCGAAGACCGCAAAGGCTTCCCATCCGACCTCATGATGCTGACCGCGGAGGGCGAGTACTTCTACGACAACGTCGCGTTCGCGCGCGAACTGCCGGATCGCTACGTCTATTCGTTCACGCCGCGCGTCAATCGCGAGCGCACCGACAGCGACACGGGGATCGGCATCATCGAGCAATTGGTGGGCGAAGTTGAAGTGTCGCGTGAGACAGGCCGCGTCATCAGCAGCACGCTGCGCGAGCCCCCGGAAGGCGCCGTTCGCGCACTCGGCATCGTCCGCGTGCATCGTGCGCTGGTGCGCAACAGTTTCGCGCCCGGCGCCAACGATCTTCACCTCGCCGACAGCGGCTCGCAAATGTACCAGATGTCGGCGCTGCTCACGCAGACGGAAGTCACGACGACGTTCCGCTACACCGATATCGAACCGGTCTGCGATCCGGCGGAAGTGGCGCGCATTCAGGAAACCGAAGCGGGCGGCGTTGCGGCCCGCGCGCGCCTTCGGAATTAAGGATTGCGACAGAGCAACGAACTCCACGTCGCGCTGCGCGACGTGGAGAATCGTTCACGTAAATCGCACAGTTCCGGCAGCGACGCGGTCAACCGCTTAAGCGCGCTTTAACCTCAATCAACGACTTTTCAACCATGTGCGTTGGCGTCGCCTTCCGAATTAGGAACGCGTCGCCCGTCCTTGCGGGCGGGCGAACGCCATGAGCCTCGCGCACGCCTACGAGCCGACGGCCGGCGTGCGCCAAGCGCATGTGATCGTCGTCGGCAATCAGAAGGGCGGCGCCGGCAAGTCGACGGTGGCCATGCACGTCTTGGTCGCGCTGATGCGGATGGGCCGCCGCACCGGCGCGCTCGATCTCGATACACGTCAGCGCTCGCTCACGCGCTACATCGAAAATCGCGGCCGCCATATCGCCCGCAACGGCGCCAAGCTAGCCACCCCGCAGGTGCTCGAACTCACAGAAAGTTCTGCGCGCTCTCTCGACGCCGCGGAGGCTGAGGACGAAGCGACGTTTCGCGCTGCGGTTCGGCGGCTCTCGGAGACCTGCGACTTCATCGTGATCGACAGTCCGGGCGGGGAATCTTTCCTGTCGCGACTGGCGCACGCTTGCGCCGACACGCTGGTCACGCCGCTGAACGACAGTTTCGTGGATTTCGATCTGCTGGGCGATATCGATCCCAACGCCGCCGATGTGGTGCGGCCCTCGATCTACAGCGAGATGGTGTGGGACAGCCGCAAGCGGAAGGCGGCGCAGTTGCGCCAGCCGATCGATTGGATCGTGATGCGCAACCGCACCTCCGCCAGCCGCATCGAAGCCAAGAACAAGCAACGTGTCGGCGACGCGCTGAAGACGCTGTCTCAGCGTATCGGCTTTCGTCTCGCGCCTGGTCTTTCCGAGCGGGTGATCTATCGCGAACTGTTTCCGCAAGGGCTCACGCTGCTGGATCTCGACGCTGACGGCGGCGAAGGCGAGATGCGCATGACGCACCTCGCGGCGCGTCAGGAGCTGCGCGATCTCTTCATCACGCTGAAGCTGCCGGGCCTCGAAGGCGAGGCGTTGAAGTTCTAGACCTGCGCGTCCGGCAGGTAGCCGTCCTCACGCAGCGCGTGCAGGTCGTTCAGGTAGAACACCTTCCGCCCTTGCCCTGGCTGGTAATAACCGGTGAGCACTTGCTTGCGGCATGGCTTCGGCTCGAAGCTGATGTGAACCCAGCGGCTGCACTCGAAGATCAGCTGATCGACTTCTTCCATCAGCTCGGTGTTCTGCCGCAAGAATTCGACGATCTCATACGGCGCGCCGAATTGCGCGCAGGTGAAGTCGACCGCGTGGCCCGTCCGGTGCGCGCTGTCGGCGACGCCGCCGACAGCGCGGTTGAGCGCTTCGTTACGATAACAACTGTTGATGTGGATCGACTTGTCGCCGAGCAGCGTGCGTACCTTCTCCATGAGCTGCGCGGTGCGGCGAAGCGTTTCGAGGTCGTGCGCGTCGGGCGAATTGTCGATGCCACGGGCCTGCGCCGTCTCCGAGAAGATGAACTCGCGCAGATGAAAGTGCGGCGAGAGCTGCAGCAGATCCGCCGGCGCGGGCGCGACGACATCGGGACGTGTTTCGGGCGCCGGTGCGGGTTCAGGCGGCGCGCTCGGTGTCTCGGATGTCGCCGGCGTCTCGGTGGTTGGGCGTTCAGGGGCCGGCTCTGGCGTAGGCTCAGGCGCAGGTTCAGGCGCAGGTTCAGGCGCGGGTTGCTCAGGTGAGGCGCTGCTCGGCGTTTCGGGCGCCGGCGTCTCCGGCGCGGGCGGTGAGGCTGGTGCTTCCGCGGTCGGCGGCGCCGCGTCGGCGGCTGGAGCTTCAGCGGCCGGCGGCGCCTCGGGCGCGGCTGCCGCCGGCGGTTCGGGCGCGGCTGCTGCCGGTGGTGTTTCGGCCGGCGCGGGCGGCGTAGCTGCTGCGGGGGCTTCGGCCACCGGCGCAGGTGGCGGAGCCGCGGCGACAGGCGGCGGCGGGGCTGGGGCCGGCGTGGGGGCTGGCTCTGGCGCCGGCGAGGGCGCCGTCGCAGGGGCTGGCGTCGTTGCGCGCGGGGTGGAAGCCGAGCGTCCGGTCGTTCTCGGCCCCCTCCGGCCGAAGACCAGATGAAACGCGCTTGTCATGACGCCCATGCTGCTTCCCCCTCATTCCCCGGGGACAAAAGCGCGAATTCGCCGCCGAGGCTAGCGTGGCGTTCCGAGTGCCGCGCCTTTAGGGTCCGCCGCCCATGGTTTTGCTCGCGGTCGTCGCTCTAGCGCTGATTTTCGGCGTCCTCTTCATCGGACGGGTCGGAGCGGCTCGCAGGAAGGAACTCATGCGGCAATGGCCTGCCGTCTTGTTCGCAGGTGCAGCGCTCTTGTTCCTTGCCCGAGGCTCAGTGCGGACGGCCCTCATTTTCATCGTGCTCGCCTCGGCAAGCTGGGTCGTCACGTCGGTCTTGGAGAAGCGTGCGCGCCCGTCGGCGCCGCCTGCAGCTGCGCCCGCCGACGCTGAAGCGCGCTCGATCTTAGGGGTTGGCCCAACTGCAACAGATGCTGAAATCCGCAGCGCCTACCGAGCCAAGATGGCGCAGGCCCACCCCGATCGCGGCGGCAAGCACGCCGAAGCCGCGCGACTCACGGCCGCGCGGGATCGGTTGCTGAAGCGGCCGCGCTAGCAGCGGCGCCGATTCCTACTCTTCGGTGGACTGTTCTTCTTCGGTCGACTCGTCGCCCTGCGCGGTGGGGCTCGACTCGATCGGCGCACGCACCGGCGACAGCGTCTCGACGACCATGCCCTGATAGACCTGATACGGCGACGGCGGCAGCGGGCGGGGCGGCTGATTTGACGCCAGCGCGTTCGGCGCAAGCTGAACGTCGAGGCGGGGGCTCTGCAGGCCCACGAAGCGGGTGGCGCCGGGTTGTTCGCGGCGGGCGAATTCTTCGAATGCGCCTTCAATGAGGTAGGCGACTTGAGCGTCGCGGGCTGCGGCCGTTTCGCCGCCCATGACCACGACGATCACACGCCGGCCGCCGCGCTCGGCGGAGCTCGCGAGATTGAAGCCCGACGCGCGCGTATAGCCGGTCTTGATGCCGTCCACGCCTTCGACTTGGCCCAGCAGGTGGTTGTGGTTACGGCCACCGCCACGGCGCCAGGAGAAGCTGGGCGTTTGGAAATAGTGATAATGCTCAGGAAAATCCCGCCACAGGGCCTGCGCCAGCATCGCCATGTCGTGCGCGCTGGAGCGCTGGCGGGTGTCCGGCAGGCCGCTCGCGTTCACGAAGCGGCTGTTGGTCATGCCCAGTTCGCGGGCGCGGGTGGTCATCGCCGCCGAGAAACGGGCTTCGCTGCCGCCGAGACGTTCGGCGACCAGCACCGCCACGTCGTTGGCCGATTGGACGACCAGGGCGTTGATGGCTTGCTCAACCGTGATCACGTCGCCGCGGCGAAGGCCAAGGCGGGACGGGGGCTGGCGGGCGGCGTTGCGCGACGCCGTCAGGCGCGTGCTCATGGTGACGTCGCCGCGTTCGAGCGCCTCGAACAGCATATAGAGCGTCATCATCTTGGTCAGTGAGGCCGGGTAACGGCCCTCATCGGCCTGATCGTCGAGGAGCACCTCGTTGGTGCGCGCGTCGATCACATAGGCCGCATACCGGTCGCTCGACTGAGCAGACGCAGGGGAAGCAAACGCCAAAGCGATCGCCACACCAAGACCAGCCAAGATCTTCAAAGATTGTCCCGCTGACTTCATTGCCGTCCGATCCCGCACAATCACGGACTTTTCCAGGCAAATCCCGTGCCGTGCAGCTTACAGATTCATTAGACCCGGTTAAGCGAGCGTTTCAGTTGTTTCGCAGTTGCATCCGATAACTCGCCTGCAACGCGAAAACGTCGGCGCTTGCTCACCGCGATTTCACGTTGTGGATAAACCCATGAACGTCGTCTGAACGGATACGCTCGGCGGCTGCGCAAAGAGAGTTAAGGGCTGCAAAAACGCCGCGGGCGGTTTGCTGCACTGCAACAAAATGGTCGTTGACTTCGCAGGTGCAGCATAACATATTCAGTTCCAGATTCGCCGCCGATTTGGCGACTAGCAAGCACCCAGGGCGGATAACGCCCTTCGAAGGAGACCAAAAATGGCCACTGCGAAGACCGCCGCCCGCACCGCGAAGACCGCGACCGAGGCGTTTGAACAAGTCACCGCCACCACCAGCGAAGCGGTTCGTGAAAACTTCGACCGCGGCATCGCCGCCCTCTCGGAAGCCTCTGCTTTCGGTAAGGAAAATCTCGAAGCCTTCGTCGCTTCGGCGGCCGCCGCTCAAAAGGGCTTCGAAACCCTCTCGGCCCGCACCGTCGCGTTCCAAAAGCAGGCCCTTGAGAACCACGTCGCGGCGACCAAATCGCTGATGACCTCGAAGTCGGTCCAAGAGTTCGTCGAGAAGCAGAACGAGTACGCCCGCGGCGCGTTTGACGCCTACGTCGCCGAACTGACCTCGTGGTCGGACCTGGCCCAAGGCATCGCCCGCGACACCCTGGCGCCGATCAATGAGCGTGCGACCGCCGTCGGTCAGCTCATTCAAACGAGCGCGGTGCGCTAAGAAATCCGCTTCGGGACGCCTGTCCCGAGGGGCTGAAACAGGAACGGGTCCGGCGAAAGCCGGGCCCGTTTCCTTTTTGCGCGCCCGTTGCCCTTGCGTGTCAGGGGCGAAACGTCTGCGCCCAGAATTGGGGCGAACTGGAGAAGGGCGCCCCGCAACCGACGCCGCCTCTTCCATACAGGCCGCGAGTCCATAAATTATTGACCAAGCCGGCCCAGGCTTCGTCCCCGTATTCCGGGGCGGCGTTGTGGGCCGTAAGGCGCGAGCATGAGCGGCGACAACTGGGATGACGATCCAGGCAAGGACGGCGGGGCGGGCGACGTAGACGGTCGCACCGGCACGCAGACGCTCACGCGCACGAAGAAGCCGGCGCTCTACCGGGTTCTGCTCCTGAACGACGACTACACGCCGATGGAATTCGTGGTCTACGTGCTGGAGCGCTTCTTCAACAAATCGCGAGAAGAGGCCACGACGATCATGTTGCACGTTCACCAGCATGGCGTCGGCGTCTGTGGCGTCTTCACCTACGAAGTGGCCGAGACCAAGGTCGCTCAAGTTTTGGATCTTGCACGGCGGAGCGAACATCCGCTGCAGTGCACGATGGAAAAGGAATAGGCACCCGGATGGCGACTTTCTCCCGTACGCTCGAACAGACGCTTCGCCGCGCGCTCTCATTTGCGAATGAGCATCGCCACGAATACGTCACGCTTGAGCACCTGCTCTTGTCGCTGATCGACGATGACGACGCCGCCAACGTGATGCAGGCGTGCAAAGTCGATCTCGACAAATTACGCGTGAACCTCGACGCCTACCTCGAAGAGGAGCTGAACAGCCTCGTGGTTTCCGACGCGCGCGACCACGAAGCGCGCCCGACGGCCGGCTTCCAGCGCGTGCTGCAGCGCGCGATGCTGCATGTGGATTCGAGTGGCGGCCGCGAAGTGACGGGCGCCAACGTGCTGGTGGCGCTGTTCAGCGAGCGCGAAAGCCACGCCGCCTACTTCCTGCAAGAGCAGGACATGACCCGCTATGACGCGGTCAACTTCATCAGCCACGGCCTGCCTAAGCGGCCGGGTGCGGCGCAGCCGCGCCCCGTGCGCGGCGCGGGCGAGGAAGAAGGCGACCGGGTGGTGAAGCAGGGCAGCGAAGCGCTCGCCGCCTATTGCGTCAACCTCAACAAGAAGGCGAAGGAGGGCAAGATCGATCCGCTCATCGGCCGTGAAGCCGAAGTGCTGCGTTCGATCCAGATCCTCTGCCGCCGCCAGAAGAACAACCCGCTGCTGGTCGGCGATCCGGGCGTTGGCAAGACGGCGATCGCGGAAGGCCTGGCGCGCAAGATCAACGAAAAGCAGGTGCCGGAAGTTCTGGCCGACGCCACCATCTTCTCGCTCGACATGGGCTCGCTGCTGGCCGGCACGCGTTATCGCGGCGATTTCGAAGAGCGGCTGAAGAGCGTGATGAAGGAATTGGAGAACCATCCGAAGGCGATCCTCTTCATCGACGAAATCCACACCGTGATCGGCGCCGGCGCGACCAGCGGCGGCGCGATGGACGCGTCCAACCTGCTGAAGCCGGCGCTGCAATCGGGCCAACTCCGTTGCATGGGCTCGACGACGTACAAGGAATATCGTCAGCACTTCGAGAAGGACCGCGCTTTGGCGCGTCGCTTCCAGAAGATCGACGTCAACGAGCCGACGATCCCGGATACGATCAAGATCCTCGCTGGCCTGAAGCCGTACTTCGAAGGCTATCACAAGGTGAAGTACAGCGACGAGGCGATCAAAGCGGCGGTCGAGCTCTCGGCGCGCCATATCGGCGATCGCAAGCTGCCGGACAAGGCGATCGACGTGATCGACGAAACCGGCGCTTCGATGATGCTGCTCGCGCCGAAGGACCGTAAGCAGGTGATCGACGTCGACGACGTCGAAGCGGTGGTGGCGCGCATGGCGCGTATCCCCCCGAAATCCGTCACCAAGAACGACGCCGAAATGCTCGCTTCGCTGACCGGCGACCTGAAGCGCGTGGTGTTCGGACAGGACAGCGCCATCGACCAGCTCACCGCGGCCATCAAGATGGCGCGCGCCGGTCTGCGCGAACCGCAAAAGCCGATCGGCTCCTACCTGTTTGCGGGGCCTACAGGCGTCGGCAAGACCGAAGTCGCACGTTCGCTGGCCAACATCATGGGCATCGAGCTGCTGCGCTTCGACATGTCGGAGTACATGGAGCGCCATACCGTCTCGCGGCTCATCGGCGCGCCTCCAGGTTACGTCGGCTACGACCAAGGCGGCTTGCTCACCGACGGCGTCGATCAGCATCCGCACTCTGTGCTGTTGCTGGACGAAATCGAAAAGGCGCACCCGGACCTGTTCAACATCCTGCTGCAAGTCATGGATCATGGCTCGCTGACGGACGCGAACGGCAAGAAGGTCGACTTCCGCAATGTGATCCTGATCATGACCACCAACGCCGGCGCGGCGGACGCGGCCAAGCAGGGCATCGGCTTCGGCGCCGGCAAGAAGGATCACATGAACGAGGAGGCGATCAAGAACCTCTTCACCCCGGAATTCCGCAACCGCCTCGATGCGGTGATCCACTTCAACGGCCTGCCGCCGGAAATCGTCCGCAACGTCGTCCAGAAGTTCATCATCCAACTCGAAGCGCAGCTCAGCGAACGCAACGTGCAGATCGAAATCACGGATCGCGCCGCTGATTGGCTGGCGACGAAGGGCTACGACGAAAGCTTCGGCGCACGCCCGCTCTCGCGTGTGATCAACGAGCAGGTGAAGAAGCCGATGGCGGACGAGCTGCTGTTCGGCAAGCTCAAGAATGGCGGTTTGGTGAAGATCGACACCGATCCGAACGACAAGGACAAGCTGAAGTTCAACTTCGTGCCGGAGTCGCGCCCGCTGCTTTCGTTCGGCAGCAAGCGGCCCGAAAAAGCCTAGCGGTTCAACTTGGCGATGAGATCGGCGGCGGTCGCTACTTAGCGGCCGCCGCATTTCTTTGCGTTGTGCCGAGGGCGCTTAACCTTTGAGCACGCCGCTTTGAGGGCTGCTCCTATGTCGAAAGTTATGCTCCTTCGCCGGTGATATCGTAAATTCCCGTCTCGCCACGCGAGCGCGGCGCAGCGTTGGCGCGCGCCGCGCGTCTGCGCTCACCGGGGCTCGTCTGCGTGGTACTTTGCGCGCCTTGTTTCTTGACGCTTGAAGGCGGCAGTGCGCGCACACGTTTACCCTCTTGATGCGGTACGCTTCTTCGCGGCGTTCAGCGTGATGCTGTTCCACCTGGGCTTCTATGGCTGGGCCTCGGAACACAGCACTGTCGCCGACATGATGCACGACGCGACAACTTACCCTGAGATCGCGCCGCTGACCTGGTTTGGCTGGATCGGCGTGGAAGTATTCTTCGTTATATCGGGCTTCGTGATCGCCAATTCGGCGAATAACGCCTCGCCGATCGCCTTCGCGAAGAGCCGCGTGCTGCGGCTGTATCCCGCCGTGTGGGTGTGTGCGCCGCTGACTTTGGCCGCTTGGCTCCTCATCAATCACAACGCCCCGCGCGACCTCGTGGGCGAATTCTTGCGCTCGATGACGCTGTGGATCGAGGGACAGTGGATCGATGGCGTCTATTGGTCGCTCGCAGTCGAAATGGTGTTCTACGCCTTCATATTTGTGCTCCTGGTCGCTAACGGCTTCTCGCGGCTCACCTGGGCCGCGTGGGCGCTGCTCGTCGCCTCCGCCACCTTTTTGGGGCTTCGCTTTTTCTTTGGTCACGAGCTGGACGGCGCGCCGCTCTGGAATTTCATCCGCGACCATTCGGATGTCCTGCTCGTGCGCTACGGCGTCTTCTTTGCGCTCGGCATCTTCATGTGGCTGGCAAGTCAGCGTGGAGGATTGTCCTGGCGCGGCTGGGCGGGCGTCGGCCTGGCGGCGCTCGGCGGGCTGTTCGAGATCGCGCTGCGGGTACGCGAACTCATGGCCGGCGAAGTACATGCGAATGTGACGTTATCGGCGTTGCCGCCGAGCCTCGTTTGGCTGGTGGCGGTGGCCCTCATGTTCATATTCGTGCGCGCGCCGGCGCTTTTCACCCCAAGGCAGCAGCGTACGCAGGACATGATGAAGCGTGTCGGGCAGATGACCTATCCGCTTTACCTCGTGCATGCTGTGGCGGGTGCGGGCCTGATGCGCGTGATGGCCAGCGCCGGCGTCGACCGCTGGATCGTGCTGGGCGCCACAGTCGTCCTGATGACCGGCGTCGCCTACGCGGTGGCGCGTTTCGCGGAACCTTCGATCCGCAGTGCTCTGCGCGCCGCCTGGGATCGCGGCGAGGCGCTCCTGAAGCGGGCGCCGCCGCTGGCGATCCTCTTTCGCCCGGGCGGCAACGTGCCTGGACGCGCCGCTTAAGCCTCGAAGCGCAACTCCATCGTCTGTCCGAACGGCGTCGCCTTCCACTGGCCCTGCAGCTGGCGCAGCCGCTCCAGAACCTTGCCGATGAGATCTGCGGTGAGCCAGGGCGCGGGCGGAAAGCCCATGCCGGCGTGCACTTCCTTTATGCGCGCGACGAACCGCGCCGGATCGATCTCGTTCTTCAGGTTGCCCTGGATCGGGCCGACGACGTTTTCGATCTGCTGCGCCTCGCTGCCTTCGCGCGGCGCGTCGTAATTGGCGCCCTCCGCGAGCGTGCCGTAAAAACCGCCGCGCAGCTTGGCCTCGCTCTCCAGCGCGAAATGCACGAGATCGTGCAGCAACAGGCTGCGGGTTTCGAACTCGCGCACGTCGCGGCTGCCGTCGGCGCGCACGGCCTCGAACCGGTGATGGGTCGGGTTGAGGCGTGTGAAGCGGAGGATGAGCGTCATAGCTGTGCGGCGATGTCTCGCGCGATGGATTCCAGCTCCGCGATGTCGGCGCGATTGCCGTGACTGTGCCCGGCGAGACGCTGGCCCTCGTAGCGCGGGATGATGTGGAAATGCAGATGGAAGATGGTTTGCCCCGCGGGCTCGCCGCAGAAGGCGGTTACGGTCAGCCCGTCCGGCTTCAAGGCCTTCTCGGTCGCCTTGGCGAGCCGGTGCACGCGCGTCATCAGCGGCGCCACCCGCGCTTCCGGCAGGTCCAGGAAGGTGCGCGCCTTTACGTTCTTAGGGATGACCAGCACATGTCCGCGCGCCTGCGGGAAGATGTCCATGAACGCGAGCGCTTCGTCGTCTTCGAAAACTTTGACCGCAGGAATCTCGCCACGCAGAATCTTCGCGAACAAGTTGTTGTCGTCGTAGCTTGCGTGCAGGCTCATGGGGGCGCGGCTCCTTGGTCGCGAACCTAGCGGCGGGCGTCGGCAAAGCAAAGGCGGTGGGCAAAACCGCCTAGTCCGGCGCGCGGATCTCGCCTTCATCGCGATAGCCGCCGCTTTGCGTCCAGGACCGGAGGCGGTAGCGACCGGGCGATAGCAGCAGCGGCAATCGCTCGCCGGCACGCAGCATAAGCCGGTCAACCGGCACGGCCTCATCCGGCTCGTTCGCCCTGCGCGCCTCCCAAACCGTGAGTTCGGTGGCGGTCGGCGGTATGGCGAGCGGCCGCTGACCCGCACGCTGACGCCAACTGGGGCGCCCATCCGTGAAGGTGAGCGCGGGGCTGCCGATCCGAAAATCGACGGCTCTTGATTGGGTTTGCGCGGGGTCGCAAAACACGAAGGACTCGCTCGGCGAGGCGTAGCGGGTGATGTCGACTGTCAGTGGATCGATGCCGGTCGCTTCTTTCAGGCGCTGCGCCATGAATATCCTGCCCTCGTCGTCCGGAAGTTCCTGCAAATGACCGTAGCCCACGTGGATCAGCATTCGGTCGTGCGGATGCTCGGCGAGAATGCGCTGAAGGTTGGCGGCTTGGCCCGCTTCGCGGCGCGCGATGCGGGGCGCCCAATCGCCATCCGGCGGCGGCGCTTCGTCTTGAGGCGACAGGAACTCGTATTCGAAGAAACGGAAACGCGCGGCATGCGCGCGGCGCAGGAGGGCGCCGTAGGCCGGTTCGTGAACGTAATAGCCGTCGCTGAGACGCGGCCAGCGCGCGGGCGTTCGCATGCTCGGCGCGAATGTCTCAGCCGCGTAAAGGCTAAAGCCGTGATGCCGGAGCGCGACCGCAACGTCCGCAATGAAGGCGCGATTTTGAGGATTGTCGTGCGCTTCGTTGATGATAACGAGGCGCCGTCCCTCGGACAGTCGCACGATCTCTCTGACAGGATCCACCGCGGCGCCATCGCGCATCAGGGCCGGGCAGACACGCGGCGTGCGGGGCTCGCCGAAGAGGTCCTCGCGCCCGAGCAGCGCTAAGGTTTGGTTGCGCATGCCGCCGTCGTTGGCCTGCGGGTCGCTGAGCACGAGCGTCATCGCTTCGGGCGTCAGCGCCGGATAGACCGGCGCCGTCTCGACCGGCGCACTCGCGCAGCTCGCGATCGCGATCAGCGCAAGTGCGACGCTGCGCACTACGTCGCCGGCGACTGGATGTTGCGGACGGTCTTCAGCAGCGTTTCGCGGGGCAGGTATTTGCCGAGGCCGGCGATCATCTTGTTGTTGAAGCCGGTGACCACCACGCGCTTGTTGCGCTTCCATCCCTCATAACCCATGCGCGCAACCGGCATTGACCCCATCACCTTGCTGGTTTGGGCCAGCCGCGTCTTGCCTGTACCGGCGCGTTCGCGGAATTTCGATTCGGTGGGGCCGGGGCAGAGGCAGCTCACGCGCACGCCCGTGCCACGCGCTTCCTCCCACATCGCTTCCGAGAACGAGAGCACGTAGGCCTTCGACGCATAATAGTTGGCCATCAGCGGGCCGGGCTGGAAAGCCGCCGTCGACGCCACGTTCAATACGCCGCCCCGTTTGTTGGCGAGCATGCGGTCCCAATAGATATAGGTGAGTTCGACCAGCGCGCGCACGTTCAAATCGATCATGCCCAACTGCGTCGCCATATCCGATGACGTCAGCGCGCCGGCGTGGCCGTAGCCGGCGTTGTTCACCAGCACATCGACGCTCAGGCCACGCTGTTCGATCGCTTTCGCCAGCGCCGAACCGCCGCCATAGGCGCCGAGGTCCTGTGCGATCGCGTGGGTCTTGACGCCGTAGGCGCTGCCCAGGCGGTTGGCGACCTCGCCGAGGGCGCTCTCGCTGCGCGCAGCGAGAATGAGATCGTAGCCGTCCTTGGCGAAGCATTCGGCCAGATCGACGCCGATGCCGGCCGATGCGCCGGTGACCAGTGCCGTCTGTCCTTCTCCCGGTTTACGTCGCGCCATGTTGTCCTCCCGCTGTGCGGTGACGATAGGGCGCTTCCATTCCACAGGCGAGGGTGTGCTAGCCTCCGTCCATGGCTGACAACACGTTCAAGCTGAACGCCGACGAGAAGGTGTTTGACGCGCCCGAGGCCGAGAAGCCCAAGCTGGTGAAGCCCAAGGACGCGGCCACGCTCATTCTGGTGCGCGGTGGTCGCGAAGTGATGATGGGCCAGCGCGCCAAGGGCCACGTGTTCATGCCGGACAAATGGGTGTTTCCGGGCGGCCGGGTCGACCCCGGCGACGCGCGGCTGCCTGCGGCCAGCGAACTTACGCCCGCCACCGAGGCCTTGCTCCGTCAGGGCGGCACGAAGCGGCCGCCCCGCGCCTTCGCCCTGGCCGCGACCCGGGAAACCCGGGAGGAAACCGGCCTGGTCGTCGGCGGTCCGGCCGGACCGGACCTGGCCAGGCTCAGTTTCGTGGCCCGCGCCATTACGCCGCCCTACCGGCCCCGCCGGTTCGACGCCCGCTTCTTTCTGGCCGACGCCGAGGCCGTGCTCCTGCACGACGAGCCGGCCGCCGGGGGCGAAGAATTGCTGCATACACGCTGGTTTAGCCTGGACGAGGCCGAGCAGCTGGACCTGCCCTCCATCACCCGGTTCGTGCTGCGGGAGATCCGCGCCCGGCTGGCCGGGGAGGCGGTTCAGCCCCCATTCCTGAAGTTCAACCGCGGCAAACACACGATGGAGCGCCTCCAAGATTGACTTTTGGGGGCTCACCCATCATTTTCCGCCGCTCTTTTCAGTCCGGAACACGCGTGCGCCAATGGCCAAGAAGTCTGCCGTCATCAAGATTCGTCTCAATTCGTCGGCTGACACCGGCTTCTTCTACGTGACCAAGAAGAACCCGCGCACGAAGACCGAGAAGCTCAAATTCAAGAAGTACGACCCGATTGCGAAGAAGCACGTCGAGTTCGTCGAAGGCAAAATTAAGTAAGCACGCGCTGAGAGCGCTGCTGAAGCGAGGGAGTAGGCGCAGCGCCTGCTCCCTTTTCGTTTGCGCGTCAGCTGGGGGGTAGATCGATGCCCATCGCTTTCGCGATCGGTTCGAACAGGCTTCCCGATTGCGGTCCCGTGCGGCCGACCGTCATGGCGCCGTCCACAACAATCGGCACGCCGCTGACGAACTTGGCGCCGTCCGACGCAAGATAAAGCGCCGCCTCGGCGATGTCTTCGGGCAGACCCGCCTTCGGAATCGGCTGCGCGTTCTTGGCGACTTCGGCGATGCCCGCCACCGTCTGGTCCGCCACTTGCGTCGCCAACCCGATGGCGCGCGCAAAGATCGGCGTCGCGATGAAGCCCGGACAGATGCAGTTCACACGGATGTTCATCGGACCGAGTTCAGCCGCGGCGAGCCGGGTCATGTGAATGATCGCCGCCTTCGCCACCGAATAGAGGAATGGGCCATAGCCCATCTGCATGCCGGCGATGGAGGCGGTCGATATGATCGAGCCGCCGCCTTGCTTGGCCATGACCGGCGTCGCGTGCTTGATGCCGAACATGGCGGCGCGTACGTGCAAGTGCATGACCGCGTCGAAATCCTCTGACGTGACGGTTTGCACGTTCTCGCCCATGCGCGCGGCGCCGGCGTTGTTGTAGAGGACGTCGAGCCGGCCGAAGGCTGACACGGCGAGATCGATGGCGGCCTTGATGTCGCTTTCCTGGGTGACATCACAGCGGATGAAACGCACGGCGTCGCCATGCGCTTCAACGATCCGCGCGCCTTTGTCCTCCTGCACGTCTGCAGCGACGACCTTGGCCCCTTCCTTGACGAACAGGTCCACAGTCCCGCGGCCGATCCCCGACGCTGCGCCGGTGATGACGGCGACTTTTCCAGCCAAGCGGCCCATGCGTTTCTCCCTGCGTGCTATTTCGAATAGAGGATCATCTGGGTGCAGCGGAAGAGGGCCATGATCTTGCCCGTCGCTTCGTTCGTCACCAACGCGTCCCATACCTGCGTGTTGCGCCCGCCGTGCGCCATCGTCGCCGTCGCTGCGACGCCGCCCTCGCGCGCCGTGCCGAGGAAGTTGGTCTTAAGCTCGATCGTAGTGAAGCCGACGGCGCTCTCCGGTTTCGAGATCACGCAGCCATAGCCGCAGGCGCTGTCGGCGAGCGCGATGACGCTCGCCGCATGCAGAAAACCATTTGGCGCCATGTGGTGCTGCCGCACCGTGAAGCGGCCCCGAACGAAACCCGGGCGCGCTTCCAGCCATTCCAGGTTCATGTGGTCGGGCAGGTGGCCTTTCTGACGCTCGGTCAGGCCGGTGATGTAATCCATCCGCATACTCCTTGACGCGGAGGTTGCACCCGCTTCCGAGGCGGAAGTCCAGCGAAGAGCGGGTGACGTTCGTCACCCGCACGCTATGTTGCCGGCCATGACGCAAAGACAAGTCCGCGCCGCCGTGCTGCTCATAGGCGACGAACTCCTCTCCGGCCGCACGCAGGACATCAACCTGCAGACCATCGCCAAATTCATAGCGCCATTGGGCGTGCAGGTGGCCGAGGCGCGCGTGGTGTCGGACGCGCCCGAGAACATCGTCGCCGCGGTCAACGAACTGCGCGCCAGGTACGATTACGTCTTCACCACCGGCGGCATCGGCCCCACTCACGACGATCGCACGGCCGATGCGATGGCGGCGGCGTTTGGCGTGAACATCGGCGTCCGCGACGATGCGCGCGCGATCCTCGAAGCGCACTACAAAGGGCCGGGCGGGTTGAACGAAGCGCGCCTGCGCATGGCGCGCATTCCCGACACCGCAAGTCTCATCGCTAACCCTGTGTCCCGCGCGCCGGGCTTCCAGATCGGCAATGTCTTCGTGATGGCCGGCGTGCCCTCGATCATGCGCGGCATGCTGGAAGATGTCGGCAAGCGGCTCGACGGCGGCGCGGTCGTGAAAGCCCGCACGGTGCGCGGCAAGGGCGTGCGCGAGGGCGACATCGCGGCTGGTCTGGAGGCGTTGGAGGCGGGCGCCAACGGCGCGGTGTCATTCGGTTCGTACCCGTGGTTCTCACCCGACGGCTACGGCCTCCACCTCGTCGCGCGCTCCGCCGATCCGGCGGCGCTGGAAAAGGCGGCTAGTGATTTGAAAGGGCTGATCCGTTCGCGCGGTTCAGAGCCGGAAGAAGTCGACGGCTAAAACAAACTTGCCGCCAGATTGATCGTCAGCGCCAGAATGATCGTGTTGAACACGAAGGCTGAGATCCCGTGCAGCGTCACGACTTGGCGTATCGTCTTCGATGCAATCTGGATGTCCGCCGTCTGGTTGGCGACGCCGATGACGAAGGCAAAGTGGAAGAAATCGCCGAAATCCGGCGGCTCGTCGCCTGGAAAGAAGAGCCCCTTGCGCACGCCGCCACCCTCCTGCGGGCCGAAATATTCGTGCGCGTAGTGCTTGGCGAAGCTCGCGTGCACGAACACCCACGAAAGCGCGACCGTGAAGAACACGAACGCCACGTGCAGGCTCTTTGCCGGGCCGGGTTCGCTATGCGCCTGCAGCTCAAGCACGATCGCGGTGAGGCTTGCGGCCACGCCGGCAAGCGAAACGAAGAGCACGAAATAGCGCCCTTCGTCGGTGTCGGCCGCGTGCGCCGCCATCTCCTTGCCGCCGATGCCGCGCGTGTGGAGGAAGAGGATACCCAGATAGACCGCGATGCCGACGTCCCACGAGACGAGTGCGCGCGTGAGCGGCGTTAGGCTGTTGGGAACAATTGCGGCCGCGACAGCGGCGGCGAGACCGAGCGCGATGGCCCAAATGAGCGGCCGGTGGCGCATCACGGCGCGAAGCATGGACATCATGAAGCGTCAGTCCTGTCGTCCTGCTGGCGTAAGCCATCCGAAGCGCGCGGATGGCTTCACCGATCCTCCTTCGCCGACGCGTCGGAGGACAACCCACCCTCGCTGTCGCGAGCGTAGGATGGTGCGAGCGGCGGGAGTCGAACCCGCATAGCCTTGCGGCCAACGGATTTTAAGTCCGCTGCGTCTACCAGTTTCGCCACGCTCGCGCCCGCGCGGGATATGTCTCGATTGGCGGGTTTAGTCCACCCGTTACGGCGTCAGGAGCACCCGGCCCAGCACCTTGCCGGCGCGCAGGTCCGCTATGGCGCTGTTGGCCTGATCGAGTGGGCGTTCGTGCATGGGCGGCGCGGGCGCTGCGCCCTTGCGCAGGAGCGCGATGAGCTCGCGCGCTTCCTCGAGGCGCCCGACATAGGAGCCGACGATGGAGATGGGCCGCAGCGGCAGCGACGCCAGCGGTAATGCGGCTTTCCCGCCGAAGAGGCCGACGATGATGTACCTGCCGCCGCGCCGCAGCGCTGCCGTGCCGAAGCCAAAAGTCGCCGGTGCGCCGACGAAGTCGATGGCGGCGGCGGCCGGGCCGTGGCGGGCGAGGCTGTCTGCCCATGCATCGGCTGTTGGTTCGATCGCGGCCACGGCGCCGTACTTCAGCGCAGCTTCGCGCTTCGTCGCGTCGATGTCGGCGGCGATGATCGGATTGGGCAGCACGTTCTTGGCGAGCGCCATCGCCTGCAAGCCGACGCCGCCCATGCCGAGCAGCAGAATGGGTTGGTCTTTCGGCGGCGCGCCGATCTTCTTCAGCGCCGAATAGGCCGTTAGCCCCGAGCACATGGCGAGCGCGCCGAGGCCGGGCGCGAGGTCGCCGATGGGGATGAGCGCGTCGGCGAAGGGGACGTGCACGTACTCCGCCATGCCGCCCCATTGCGCCACGCCGAGCGCACGGCGCGGCAGCGCGATGCAGAGCTGCTGATCGCCGGCGCGGCAGGTGTCGCAGGCATTGCAGCCGAGCCAGGGATAGACCGCGACGCGCTCGCCGACCTTGGTCGTGGTGACGCCCGCGCCCAGTTCGGCGACCTCGCCTTCGATCTCGTGGCCGAGGATCGCCGGCATGTTGATCGCGACCGGCTGCTTCACGTCGCCGAAATCGAAATAGCCGTCGTGGATGTGCAGATCGGAATGGCAGAGCCCCGCGCGCGTCACGCGCACCAGCGCTTCGCCCGGACCCGGCTTTTGCGGTGTGAGCTCCATCGGCGCCAGCGGCGCGCCGAATGCCGTCATGGCTTGCGCTTTCATGCGCCGAAGTATCGAGGCCGTGTTCGGCTTGGCAAGGCTGACGCGACGAAAGGGAACGGCTAAGCACGACGCGTGATACCGCCGACTGAGTCTCTCCCCATTTTGCCGCCGATTCTGGACTACGCCGGCGTGACCGTGTTCGCGCTGACGGGCGCGCTCGCGGCGGCGCGCGACAAGCACGACATCATCACGTTCTGGTTCTTCGCGGTGGTGACCGGCGTCGGCGGCGGGACGTTGCGCGACTTGCTGATCGGCGCGCCGGTTTTTTGGGTGAGCGATCCGACTTATCTCGGCATCGGCGCCATCGCGTCACTGATCGTCTGGTTCGCAGGCGAGCGGGTGGAGCGGGTGACCGCGTTGAATTGGCTCGATGCGCTGGGGCTCGCGGCTTACGCTGTGATCGGTGCGGGCAAGGCGCTGGCGCTTGATGTTAATCCCTTCATTGCTGTGGCCATGGGGGTGCTGACGGCGTGCTTTGGCGGCGTTATCCGCGATGTGCTGGCAGGGCAACCGTCTATCCTGCTGAAACGCGAAATCTCGATTTCGGCGGCGCTTTTGGCGGCGGCGCTGTTCGTGGCGCTGACGCTCGGCGGCCTGGCGCCGGTGTGGGCGGGCGTCGCGGGGGCTGTCGCGGGTTTTGGATTGCGCGCCGGCGCCATACATTATGGCTGGGCGCTGCCGTCGTTCGGAGAGCAACGTGGCCGAAAAGCTTGAACTCGTGGAAGTGAGCCCGCGCGACGGGCTGCAGAACGAACCCGACGTCGTCTCGACCGAAAACAAGCTCGAACTGATCCGCCGCATTGTCGGCGCCGGCTTCCGGCGCATGGAAGTGGCGAGCTTCGTCAATCCGAAGAAGGTGCCGCAGATGGCCGACGGCGACGCAGTGTTCGCCGGCTTGCCGCAGAGCGACGCGGGCTACATTGCGCTCGCGCTCAATCCGCGCGGCGTCGAGCGGGCGCTGGCGGCCGGAGCGAAGGAGATCAATTACGTCTTCTGCGCCAGCGATGGTTTCTCGGTGCGCAACAATGGCGGCACGGTGGAAGAGACGTTCCGCGTTTGGCCGGAGGTCGCGGCGCTCGCAAAGCAGGGCGGAGCGCGCTTGTCCGCGACGATCTCCACCGCATTCGGCTGCCCGTTCGACGGTGAAGTGGCGATCGAGCGGCTGACGGCGGTGGCCGAGCTTTGCGTCAGCCAGGACATTTTCGAACTGGCGATCGCCGACACGATCGGCGTCGCGGCGCCGACGGATGTGCACAAGCGCTTCAAGGCCGTGCGCAAAGCCGCCCCCGGCGTGCAGCTGCGGGCGCACTTCCACAATACGCGCAACACGGCGCTGGCGAATGCGTACGCGGCGATCGAAGAGGGCGTGCGGGTGCTGGACGGGTCGCTCGCCGGCATCGGCGGCTGCCCGTTCGCGCCGGGCGCGGCGGGCAACGTGCCGACGGAAGATCTGCTCTACATGTTCCAGCGCATGGGCTTCGATACCGGCGTGGATTTAGACAAGGCGGTTGAAACCGCGAAGTTCATCGGCGGCGTCTTAGGCAGGACGACGCCCGGCATGGTGAGCCGGGCGCCGAAGTGGCCGGCTTGAGACGGGGGATCGCGTGAGCGGAAAATTGGCGATGGTGTGCTCGCTGCTTGGCGCCGCGTGGCTCGTCTCGATGGTGGTGATCGGCGGGGCGACATATCCGGGCTACGATCACGTCTCTCAGTACATCTCCGAACTCGGCGCCAATGGCGCGCCGCACGGCTGGGCGGTGAGCTGGCTCGGGTTTCTGCCGATCGGCATTCTGATCTGCGCCTTCTCTGTGTTCGCCTGGCTCGCTGCGCCGCGTTCTGTGTTGAGCACGCTCGGCTTCATCGGCATCTTCCTGTTCGCGATCGGCTACGCGGCGGCGAGCTACTTTCGCTGCGACTTTGGCTGCCGGCCTGAGCACCCGACCTTTTCGCAGCAGATGCACGAACTCTTCGGCCTCGCCGGCTATCTCGGCGCGCCGCTGACTTTGCTCTGGCTTGGCATCGCTGCGCTCAAATGGCCGAAAGCACGCTGGCTCGCGATCCTGGGCTTCATCTGCGCGCCGATTTCGTTCGTGGCGCTCGGCTCAATGGCCCCGGACTCGCCGGTGCTTGGTCTTTCGCAACGCGTGCTCGAAGCGTCAGTGCTGAGTTGGGTGGTGGCGTGCGGCGTGTACTTGTCTCGCGAGCAGCAAGCATAGGGAAGCGCCATTTCACTCCGTCATCCTGGGCACGCGGAGCGTGACCGGGATCCAGGGGTGCGTAGAGCACGGTGCGTGTCCCGTGGATCCCGGCCGTGCCCCGCACGTCCAGGATGACGGAGTTCACAAAAAGAAGCGCCCGGGACCTAAATCCCGGGCGCCGTCACGACCGAAGCTATGGGGGGCAGGGAGGCTGCTTCAGGCCGGTTTGATGTTTTGGTTCACGCGGAAGAAGTTGGTCGGGTCGTACTTCTTTTTGATCGTTTGCAGTCGCGCATAGTTCGGGCCGTAGCTGGCTTGCACGCGGCCTTCGGCTTCGTCGTCCGACATGAAGTTCACATAGGCGCCGCCCATGTTGTACGGGTGGATCGCTTCCCAATAGGCGCGGCCCCATTTCTTCAGATTATCCGCTTGCGCGGGGTCGGGATGGATCGCCGCGATCACCATGGAGAAGCGCGCGTCACGCGCACCCCAGGGCGTTGCATCGGCAGCGACCTTCTGCACCGCACCGTCGATCGGATAGAGGTGCACGAGCGAAAGATCGCTCGGCGCCCTGGCCATGTGCTCGATATGCACGTCGATGGCGGCGTCCGGCAGCTCCTTCACGAAGTCGCCCTTCCAGTACCATTGCAGACCTTTCGGCATGAGGCCGTCGAAGAGGCCTTGCATGGCGCTGAACGGCATCTCGCTCATCCAGTCGAACAGCGGCGCGGGCAGTGCGTCGCGGAACGGCTTCATGGCAGTGACGCCGTTGTCGACCGAGCCGTTGTAGGCGCCGATCAGCGCGACGACCCGCTTGCCCCAATGCTCCCTCGGGAACGGATCGACGGACGGCACCGTCTTCATGCCGACGAAGAGACCGAGCTCCACGGGCGCCTTGGCGATGTTGTCGCGATAGACTTGCACGACCTTCTTGGCGTCCTTCAGGTCCCAGAAGATCGGTCCGGAATAGACGTTCTTCACCGGATGCGCTTTGAACAGGAAGCTGGTGACGACGCCGAAATTGCCGCCGCCGCCACGCAGCGCCCAGAAGAGATCGGCGTTTTCCTTTTCGCTGGCGGTGACGAAGCGGCCGTCAGCCAAGACGACATCGGCCTCAAGTAAATTGTCGATGGTGAGGCCGTAGGCGCGAGAGAGGTAGCCGGTGCCGCCGCCGAGTGTGAGGCCGGCGACGCCGGTCGAAGATACGATGCCGGCCGGTACGGCGAGCCCGAACGCATGCGCGGCGTGCTCGACGTCGCCTTGCGTGCATCCGGGCTCTACGCGCACGGTGCGCGTTGCTGCATCGACGCGCACGCCTTTCAGGCGCGCGCAATCGATGACGAGGCCGTCATTGCAGGAGCCGAGGCCGGGACCATTGTGGCCGCCGCCGCGGATAGCAACGAGAAGCCCGTTATCGCGGGCGAAATTCACGGCCGCGATGACGTCGGCGACATTGGCCACGCGGGCGATCACCGCGGGCTTCTTATCGATCATGGCGTTGTAGAGGGCGCGGGCGTCATTATATGCAGCGTCCCTCGGGGTGATCAGTTCGCCCCGGAAATTGGCTTTAAATGCTTCATATTTGGCAGCGTCGAGCATAGGAAAATCTCCATTCCCCATGCCTGCAAGCCTATAACCGGGGTCACTGCGGCCCTATGCTCGGATGGCGACAAGACTTGTCCGGTCGTCCTGGGGTTTGCCCCAGCCGCCGCCTGATTTGATCGTTCGTACGGAGGATCGCTTGGACGTTCTCTCTGATGTTCTACGAAACGTCCGGCTGACGGGCGCCGTCTACTTCGACGTCAATGCCCGCGAGCCCTGGGTAGCTGAAACGCCCGCGACATCGCGCATCTGCGCCCAGGTGATGCCCGCGTTCGAGCACGCCATCTCGTTTCACATTATGCTCGACGGCATTTGTTGGGCGCAGCTCGCGGACGAAAGTGAACCGCCGGTGAAGCTCAGCAGCGGCGACGCCGTCATCTTCATCGGCGGGGAAGGGCACTTCATGGGCAGCGTGCCCGGCAAGCGCGCCGAACCGAACATGGATCTCTACGTCCGGCCAAGCGACCGGCCGCTGCCGTTCCTGCTCAACGGCCTCGGTGGCGAGGGCAAGGCGGCGCGCTTTGTGTGCGGCTACCTTGGTTGCGACGCACGGCCCTTCAATCCGATCCTCGAAGCCTTGCCGCGCATGCTGCGCGTGCCCGCGAACCAAAACGAAGCGACGACGGCGCTCATTCGCATGGCGCTCGCCGAAAACGAGAAACCGCGCGCCGGCGGCGAGACCATTCTATCGAAGCTGTCGGAGCTCATGTTTCTGCAGGCCATACGCGCCCATATCGACACGCTGCCGGCGGAATCGATCGGTTGGCTTTCCGGACTGCGCGATCGTCACGTTGGGCGGGCGCTTACGCTGATGCATGGCCGGCCCGGCCAGGACTGGACGCTCGATGCATTGGCCAAGGAGGTCGGCCTTTCTCGCTCGGCGTTCGCCGAGCGCTTCACCGAACTTATGGGCGTGCCGCCGATGAGCTATCTCGGCAATTGGCGGCTGCAAGTTGCGGCGCGGCTGCTGGAAGCGCCCAGCATGTCGATCGCGCAGGCGGCGGCGCAGGTAGGTTACGAATCCGAAGCGGCGTTCAACCGCGCCTTCAAGAAGCAGGTGGGTTTGCCGCCGGGCGCGTGGCGGCGCTCGCGCGCGAACGGCGGGCGCCTGCCGGCCTAGCCCGAGACCGTCGCGCCATAGGAAAAGGCCGCTGCGTCGCCGCAGCGGCCTCTCCGGTTCTAGTTTGTCGAAGCTCTAGAGTTCGCGGCTGAGCGTCAGCACGAAGCGCCCATCGGCGGCGTCCTCGGTTGCGTAGCCGTTGACCGCGATCACGTCGCTCGCGTCGATGTCGGCCTCATGATAGCGCAGATCGATCGCGAAGCCGTGGAAGGCGTGAGTGACGCCCACGTTCCAGGTCATGTAGTCGTCGTCCGGCTCGCCGCCGCCCGGACCGTCGAGATCGTCGATCGACTGGCTGCCGATCGCGCCCGTGACCTGCCAGGCGTCGTTGATTTCGTAGGCGGCGTTGGCTTCGTAATAGATGGCTTCGCCGGTCTCACCGAAGTTTTCCGGCGAGTAGTAGAAGGCCGCGCCCAGCGTCAGCGCCTCAGTGACGTCGATCGATGCGGCCGCCTTGCCTTCGAAATAGTCGAACTCGGTGCCGTCATCGTCAGCGCCCGGGTAGGTGTAGTAGATGAGGCCGAAGTCCCAATCGACCGGGCCGGTCGAGGGCGTGATGCCGGCGTACCAGTCGAATTCGGTCGACGAACCGGCCGAACCCAGGCTCGACGCCCAGACGCCCGCGTACCAGAAATCGTTGGAATAATCGAAGCCGCCCTGAACCGCGGGGTCTTCGCCCGAAAGCGAAGTGCCGCGAAACACATAGTCGGTCGTGAATGCAATGTTCGCCGAGACTTCCGCATTGGCGGCATTGGCGCCGGCCAACGAGGCGCCGGCGAAGACCGCCAGGCCAATCAACTTCTTCATGGTCGACATCCTCATTCGGTGCGGCTTCTCCCGCACTTAAGCGCGAATGTCGGCTGTTAGCGTAAACGACCGGTTAATCTGTATGACATGTTCGGCAAGGAATCACCACGCTGTCGACGTGTTGCCTTGCCGCCACAAGGCGCGCCAGCGCCGGCGCCGCGGGTGAAGCGCGGCGCCGGACCGACTCTTGTGGACGTGCGCGTCGGGCTAGAACGTCACCTTGAGCGTGCCAATAAGGCGGTCGCCAGCGTAACCGAATGCGAAGGCGTCGTCGTCAGTGTCAATGTAGCGGGCGTCGATCGATAGGTGTTCGGCGACCGGGTAACTGACCCCGACATTCCAGGTCGTGTAGCCGTCGACCGTGTAGTCGTCGACATCCACCGCGCCGATTGCGCCGCTGAGCGTGGCGGAATTCGAGAACGTGTAGGCCGCGTTGACTTCGTAATAGAAGCCGCTGTTGTCGAGACCGTCATAATCGCCGCTGAAATCCGGCGTCCAGTATACCGCGCCGCCCCAGGTCACGCCTCCGGCCACGATCGAGGCGGCGCCCTTGATCTCGAACGTGCTGAGATCGGATTCGTCGCCGCCGAGATCGCTGTCGGTATAGCCATAATAGATAATGCCGAGATCGAACGTGACCGGGCCCGCGACGGGCTTCCAGCCTGCGTAAAGATCGTACTCGATGAACTGCCCGGGGTTGGGGCCGGTATTGCTGACCCAGGCGCCCGCATAAAATGAGCCGGTCGTGAAATCGACGCCGCCGAACGCTTCGCCCTCGTCATAATAGCCGGTCTGGTCGACGCCGCGGAATATGTAGTCGGTGGCGACGCCGACATTGAAGGCCGTGTCAGCCCGCGCTGTGCCGGCGGCCATGAACGCGCCGGCGGCGACGGCCAATCCCAATAGCATGGTGTTCTTACGCATATGATTGCTTCCCCTGCATAACGCCGCGCAGTGCAGCGCAGCCCCACGTCTCGTAGGCAGGCGAATGCTTCCTCGCTGCGGCGGCGCACAAAAGCGGTCGAGGCGCTATTTGCTGGGGAGCAGCACACGGTCGCCCATTTTGGCGGCGCGTTGTGCACGAATTGAACTGAATCTGTGCGCGGCGGCGATTTCTAGCGCTGCGAAAGCGACGCGAATCCCAAATGCAGGCCCGAGTCGATTAGCAAGGTCTCGCCCGTCACGTGGCGTGACGCATCGGAAAGAAAGAACAGGCCGGCATCGGCGATGTCTTCCGCCGTGGATGCGGCCTGGAGCGGCGTGGCGCGCTTGCTGTTCTCGCGCATCTTGTCGACGATTTCGCTCGGCATGAGCTTGCCGTGCCACGGCGTGTCGATGAAGCCGGGGCAAATCGCATTGACGCGGATCTTGGGGCCGAGCACCCGCGCCAGCGACAGTGTCATGGTGTTGAGCGCGCCTTTGGACGCTGCGTAGGCGAGGGATGAGCCGATGCCGGTGACGCCCGCGATGGAGGAGACCATCAGCACCGCCGCGCGTTCGCTCGCTTCCAAAAGCGGCCGCGCTGCGCGCAACATCTGAAAAGGGCCGACGACATTGACCGCGTAGAGGTGCTGGAAGTCTTCGCGCGATAAGGCGTCGAGGTCGCCGTGCTGCGGCGCGAATTTGGTGACGCCGGCATTGTTGGCGAGCGCGTCGATGCGGCCAAACTTGGCCGCCGCCGCCGCGATAGCGCAGCAGTCGCCGTCCTCCGCAACATCGCCCTGCGCCAGCACCGCCTCTGCGCCCGCGGCGCGCACGGCTGCAGCGGTCGCTTCCGCTTCGGCGGCGTTCTTGGCGTAATTGATGATCACGGCCTGGGCGCCGCGGGTCGCCGCGCCCACGGCCAGGGCCGCGCCCAACCCGGTCGAGGCGCCGGTGACGAGAACGATCTTGCCGTCGAAATCGCGCATGGCAGTGATCTCCATTTTCACCCAAGGCTTGCCAGGACCGGTCTGCGCCTTCAAGTGTCGGCGCCGAGGGAGATGCGATTGGAAACTGTGCTTCAGATCGTCGGCGGACTCGTTCTGCTGGGCGTGGGGGGTGAGTTCGTCGTTCGCGGCGCGGTCGGTGTAGCGCGCCGCTTGGGTGTATCCGAGTTGATGATTGGACTCACGCTTGTGGGCTTCGGAACTTCGACTCCTGAGTTGATCACCAGCATCAATGCGGCGTTGCGGGGCTCCACGGACGTGGCCGTCGGCAACGTCGTCGGGTCCAACATCTCAAATGTTCTGCTTATCGCGGCCGTGACGGCGACATTCGTTCCCATCGCCGTTCAGCGCGCGGCGGTGATGCGTGATGGCGTCATGATGATTATCTCGGCAGCCATGTTGGCGGCTTACGTGATGGTCCAGCCAATCATCGAGTGGTGGGCCGGTGCCATCGGGGTTTCCCTGTTGATTTGGTATTTGTGGTCCACATGGCTGCGCGAACGAAGGACCACCACGCCCTCTGCGGAATTGCATCGCGAGGAGGCGCAACTGCGAGGGCCGCCGGCGCCACGGTTGGGGATCTCCATGCTGCTGGCGTTGGTCGGGGTAGTGGCGCTGATCTTTGGGGCAGACTATCTGGTGCGCGGCGCCATAACGCTGGCGCGACTCGCCGGCATGAGTGAAACCGTTATCGGGCTGACCATAGTTGCGGTCGGGACTTCGCTGCCGGAGTTTGTGGCGACCCTTGCATCCGCCATCAAAGGGAAGTCCGATGTCGCCTTCGGCAACGTCGTGGGTTCGAATATCTACAATGTGCTGGGCATCCTCGGCATCACCGCCATCGTAAAACCTTTACCGGTGCCACCCGATCTGACCTGGATTGACTGGAGTGTTTTCGTCGGATCGGCGGTGCTGCTCGTGATCCACGCGCTTACGGGGTCTCGAGTGCGACGGATCGAGGGTGCATCCTTGTTGCTGCTTTATGTCGCCTATGTCGCCTATCTTGTGTTGCGCAGCGGCTAAGACTTGCCATGCGCTTGTCCGCGCTTCAATGCTGCGCGCATGACCAGCGACGCGAGACATCTTACGCAGCTCGGCCACGCCGCGCCGATCCCGGCGAGCCCGGACCAAGCCAAGCTTGAGCGCGCGCCCAATCCGCAGCCGGGCGCTCTCTACTTGGTGCGCTTCTCGGCGCCCGAGTTCACCTCGATCTGCCCCGTCACGGGTCAGCCCGACTTCGGCATCCTGGTGATGGACTATGCGCCGAAAGACTGGATCGTGGAGTCGAAGAGCCTGAAGCTCTTCCTGCAGAGCTTCCGCAATCATGGCGCATTCCACGAAGACTGCACGCTCGAAGTCGCCAGGCGCGTGATCGAAGCGATTGACCCGGTTTGGCTGCGCATCGGCGGCTATTGGAATCCGCGCGGCGGCATGCCGATCGATGTCTTCTGGCAAACCGGCGCGCCGCCCGAGGGCCTATGGCTGCCGGACCAGGGGGTCGCGAGCTACAAGGGCCGGCGCTAGAGCGGATGCTCCGAAACCATGATCCGGCCGCGCCGCTCCGCGAGCGGCCAGAGCGTGCGCGCTTCCGGAACGTCGACGCCGAACACATCGCGCATCTCGCTCAGCATTTCGTCCGGCCCCGACATGAGCCGGCGCGTGAGCTTTTCCGGCGTCGCGGTGATGCGGATGGAATTGCGCATGGCCTCGACGCGCCCCGGCCAGCGGCGCTGAAACACGACGTTCTGAGTGAACGGTGATTGCTCGCTGGTTTTCAAGAATTCGCTGACGCTCGCGAGCAACGCCGGATCGGCGGCCTCGGCGCGGAAGTCGAATGTGGGCGCGCTGCCGTTCTGGTGATTGTGATACCTCCAGAAGCCGTCAGCGGCGCCTACCAGCCGTGACTCGAAGCCGTGCTGCGAGATGGGCCCTTCGCGCAGCGGGGCCGGTTCATAGAGGCCGTCGCCAAAGCCGACGTCGGCGATGTAGTCCCGTTCGAGATGCACGAGCAGAACCAGGTGATTGCCGATGGCGCGGTCGCCGAGATGTGTGCGATGCACGCCGCCGGCCATGCGTGTGAGCTTGAAACCGATCTCTTCCAGCGCCCAGCTGAAGAGCCCGTTCATCTCATAGCACCAGCCGCCGCGTTTGCGCGTCACCAGCTTGTCGAAGATGCGCGCGATGTCGAAATCGAGTGGGTTCCCGAGCAGAACGTCGAGGTTCTCGTAAGGGATCGCGTTCAGATGGAGGCGGTGGATGCGCGTCAGCGTATCGAGGTCCGCGCGCGGCGCCCCATCGAAGCCGATGCGATCGAGATACCCGGGCAGATCCATGTCAGAACCGGCTGATGCGCGTAGCGACATCGGCGCGCACGCGCTCCGTCGCCGGCTCGCGGGTCGAGCCCAGATAAACGAAGCCGGCGACACGCTCGTGCTCCGCCAAGCCCAACGCCTTGCGCGCACGCGCGTCGAACGCCGGCCATTCGGTCAGCCAACAGCCGGCATAGCCCATGGCGTGCGCGCCGAGCAGAAGGTTGTAGGCCGCAGCCGCCGCGGAGAGCTGCTGCTCCCACTCCGGCACTTTTTTGGACTCGACCGTCGCGCTCACCACCATCACGCAAAGCGGCGCGCGCAGAAACAGGCCGCGGGCGCCGTCCTTGCGCGATTGATCGACGCCCTCGTCGTTCTCGATCACGCGCGCAAGCGCAGCGCCCGCGCGTGCTCGCGCGTCGCCGTCGATGATCACGAAACGCCAGGGGCCCAGCTTGCCGTGATCCGGCACGCGTCCGGCGAGTTGCAGCAGAGCCGTGAGTTGCTCGCCGTTCGGGCCGGGTTCCGAGAGGTGACCCACCTTCGTTGACCGCCGCCGGGCCAACAGCGCCAGCGTCTCGGCGCTTTCACGCACCGCTTCGACCGGTTCGTTTTCCTTGGGGGCGGGCGGCACGGCGGAAGCGGGGAGCGGCATGGTCTCTCCATGGCGCTCATGCGCGCCCGGGGCTAGAGGTCGTGGCATGACAGATAACGATTGGGACGACGACGCCAACCCTTGGACGATTACGGGCATGACCCAGCCCTTCGCCAACGACTGGTTCCGCATCGACGCGCACGACGTCATCCACCCCAACGGGCAGCCCGGCACGTATGGCGTCATCCGCATCCGCCGGCTCGCGGTCGGCGTATTGCCGATCGAGCCGGATGGGCGCGTGCACCTTGTGGGGCAGTGGCGGTTTCCGTTAGGGCGCTATTCCTGGGAAATGCCGGAGGGCGGCGCCGAGCCCGGCGAGCCTGCGCTGGCGTGCGCCAAGCGCGAATTGGCGGAGGAGACCGGGTTCACCGCCGGCAAGCTCGAGCCGATCCTGGAAATGGACATGTCCAATTCGCTTACCGACGAAATGGCGGTGATCTTCCTGGCCACCGATCTCAGGCCGGGCGCCGCAAGGCCCGAGCCCACGGAAGTGCTCAAGCGGCGGAGCGCGCCCTTTGCAGATGTGCTGGAACGTGTTGCAGATGGTCGGCTTCGCGACTCCATGACGGTTGCCGCGGTCCTGCGCGCCCACCACATGGCGATCACGGGGCGGATCGCGCCGGGTCTTGCTCGAGCCATGCTCGGGCGCTGAAGGAGCAGCACATGGCCGTCGCAAGCGTATTCGAAGCGTCGGGCGGGGTCTGGGCCCAGCTCCGCGTCGAGGCCATGCAGGCGGCGGCGGAAGAGCCGCTGCTGGCCTCCTACCTGCACGCCTCGATCCTGCATCACGACAAGATCGAAGACGCGCTCTCGTATCATCTGGCGCAGAAACTGGGGCAGGGCGATCTCTCCCCCCTGCAATTGCGGGAGGTGATCCGCGAGGCTTACGCAGCCGACCCGTCGATGGCGCAGCAGGCCGCGCGCGATATGCGCGGCGTGCGGGAGCGCGATCCCGCGTGCCGGACCTATCTGCAGCCGTTCCTCTATTTTAAGGGCTATGGCGGCTTGCAGGCCTATCGCATCGCGCATTGGCTCTGGACCGAGGAGCGCGAAATCCTCGCCTATCACCTGCAGAGCCGGGTCAGCGAACTGTTCGCGGTCGACATCCATCCAGCCGCGAAGATCGGCGCAGGCGTGTTCATCGATCACGCGCACGGCATCGTCATCGGCGAGACGGCGGTGGTGGAGGACGACGTCTCCATGCTTCACTCGGTCACGCTCGGCGGCACCGGCAAGGAGGGTGGCGACCGCCACCCCAAGATTCGGCGCGGCGTCATGATCGGCGCCGGCGCGAAAGTGCTCGGCAATATCGAAGTCGGCGAAGGCGCGCGGATCGCGGCGGGCTCAGTCGTTCTCGATGACGTGCCTGCGCGGTGCACGGTGGCCGGCATCCCCGCGAAGCCGATCGGCGATTGCGGCTGCTCCGAAAGCGATGCGCCCGCCTTGGTGATGGATCAGAAGTTCGACTGAACGCGCGGCGCGTTCGCGCCTGTTGTCAGCCGCCCGGGCCCTTCACCTGGAACGTCGCGGCGTTGCCAATCGCGCTTGAGGTCGCTGCGACCATCGCCGCGTTCGGCGCCCGCACGGAGGCGGACGCGTAAACTGCGCCGTTGTTCACTTGCGTGTTGTCGGCGGTGAGCGAGGGCTGGCTGGCGTCGCAATAGCCGCAAAGCGAACCCGTGGTCACGTTGCCGTACGCGGCCGACGAAGCCAGCGCCTGTTGGCCGCCTTCGCCGACGAGCGCCGCGTTGGCGGTGACATCGCCGGAGTTTTCCTGCGTGACGTCGAGCACCATGTCGGAGCCGACATTGGTGGCGATGGTCGAGTTGCCGACGCCGTAGGCGCCAGCCGAGGCGAAGCCGCTGAATTCGCCGCTCAGCGTGACGTATGCGTCGGCGGTCACGGTCACCGTCGACGTCTGTTCGGTGCGCGTGTTCTGGTAGCCCCAGGCGTTGTCCGCGGTGACGGCGTTGCCGTCCGCGGTGGCGTTGCCGGACACATCCGTCGCCGAGCCGACATACAGATCGGTGCGCGCGCTCGACGAGCCGCTGGCGTTCTGGGTCGTCGAGGAGAGCATGGTCGTCGTCGTACCGGCCAGCGCGACGTTGTTGCTGCTGGCGATCGAACCCGAGACGACTTGGCCGCCGGCGCAGCAGGATTCATTCGCGCTATCGATGTCGGTATTCGCCGTGGCGCTGACCGCGCCGGTGCTCTCTTGGGTCGAGATCGCACGAATATCGCCGTTTTCAGCGCTGACCGCCGCGACGTTGCCGCTCGCCGAGGCAGAGGTCGCCGCATCGCCGGCTGTGCCGCCGGTGAAGTTGGTCGTCGCCGCGGCGTCGCCGTGCGCGTATTGATCGGAACGAAGTTCGATGTCGCCGGCGATTGCGGTGGCCGTCGCGCCGTTCGCCACAGCCGCTGAGGTGATCGCGACCGCGCCGTCCGCATGCCACACCGTGGCGTTGGCGGTGGCGTCCGCGTCGCCGTCCATGTGCTGCACGCTGTCGAGCGACGTGTTCGTGCCGTCCGCGGCGGTCGCAACAGCGTTGCCGCTGGCGACGGCGGTGGCGCCGGCGTCATAAGCGTGTCCGACTTCGATGTCGGTGACCGAGGTCGAACCGCGCAAAGAGTACTGGTTGTTGGTCACGTCCTGCGCGTGCGCCACGGGTGCGCACGCGAGGAAAGCGGAGACGAAAAGGGCGGCGCGCATCGGCGTCTGCTCCGGATTACGAGCGGCGATCGGCCGTCGGCGTTACGGTCGCGGTTTGGGTTTGCGGCGCCGGCGTTTCTTCGCGCCCGCGGATGCCGGTGATGTTCTGGTCGCGGCCGGCGTGCCAGGAGTCGCGATCGGCGCGCTGCTGCGTGGCGATCTGGACCGAGGCCGGCGTCATCGTGGTCTGGAACGCGCCGGTGGCCTGCGCGGTCACGCCCGGGCCCATCGGATCGCCTTCAGACGCCAGTTCGGCTTGGCACACGGAGCTGTCCGACACGCGGTAGAAGTTCGACATCACTTCCACGACCGCGCGCTCGACGCCGGCGCGGACCGCGAGTTGAACCGGCTCCAGCGCGCGTTCGCCGGCGGCGATGTCGACCATGGTGTCGTCGAAGAAGGAGAAGACGCCGGCCCGCAGTTCGCGGCCGATGATCTGCTTCTGGTAGGAGATGACGTCGACCACTTCCAGCGTGCGGGTGTCGATAAGGCGGAAGTCCATCGCGATGTTCATCACGTAGAGACGGCCGCCCACATTGCCGACGCCGTCGCGGGCGTTGGCGTGACCCACCTGCGCATCGACGCCCGAGGAGCGGATGTTGTAGTTGAGCTCGGTGATGCCGCCGACGAAGTAATAGTCGGAGCCGGGCATCTGGCCGGCGAAGATGCGGCGCACGCCTTCATCGCCGCCTTGGCCTTCCTGGCCGATCAAGCGGTTGTTGGCGTAGCGCAGTTCGAGTTCGGTGACCGACGTGTCGAAGCGCTCGACCAGGCGGGCGCCCGATTTCGCGAAGGCCGAGATCGCCATCAGCGAGGCGCCTTGCGTGACGCGGCGGCCGCCTTCCTCCGAAACCGTGCCGGTGTAGTCGATGATGCGGCCGACGGCGATGCGGGGCGCGGTCATGTTCTGGCCGCGTGCATAGTCGGCGAGACAGTTGAGCGCCGGCGTGTAGGCGGTCGGATTGGCGGTGACCGGCGCGTCGCCGATCGGCGTCGCATACATGCCGTCATTGCCCGACATCGGCGTGACGCACGCGGAGAGCGCGGCCGTAGCGGCCAACAGGGCGAGGGATTTCAGCGCGCGCATTCTCAATTGCCTCCGTCGATGTCGGCGCTGACGTCGCCGTTGTTGATCTGCGTAGAGTCGACGATCACCGTGTTGTACGAACCTTGGGTGACGACGTTCAGTTGGTTGCCGATGGCCTGGGCCGAGAGCCCGGTGGCGTAGCCGTCCATGAGACCGCCGGTGAGCGTGCCTTCGATCTGCATGCGGCCGTTGACGATGACGCGATTGCCTTCGGCGTCGCGGGTGCCGGCCTCGATCGGTGCATCGAAGCTGGACCAGCCCATGCCGAACGGGCGCTCGACATCGCCCATGCCGCCGGGAACGGGATCGGCCGCGGCGGGGAGCGCCATGCCGGCCAGCGCGGCAGCACTGAGAATGAAGAGACGCACGGAGATAACCTCTTGGGGCAATTCGTCTGCTGGGGGAGAAAGCAACGGGCGTGCCACGCGCAAGGTGATGAATTCGCGGGATACGCATGGCGCAGGGCAGGCGTTCGCCGGGCTGCGTGCACTGTTTGACAGCCGCCGCGACGCAACGGAGACGGTGGAGCGTGCCGAAATGGCCCGCAGGGGACGATTTCGTTGAGCGAGCAAGCGCCTGAACTGCAGGAGCCGGAACGGCCGCGCCTGCCCACGCCCTGGATCATCTGGGCGCTCGTCGGGGCGATCGCGGTGAGCTACGCGATGTTCATGTTCCTGCCGCCGGATGTGCAGGAAGAACTCGATCTCGCATTCGGGTTAATGCCGGCGCGCTATGACGCGTCCAATCCCGTTCACTTCCGCAGCCTCGCCGCGATGATCGCGCCGCTCTTCGGGCATGCGTTTCTCCACGTCGCTTGGTGGCACGCCGCGACGAACGGCTTCTTCCTGTTCATCCTCGGCCGGTGGCCGGCGCTCAGGCTGGGCTGGTGGCGCTTCCTCATTTTGTTCTTCGTGAGCAGTGTCGCCGGGGCGCTCGCCTACCTTCTGATTAACCCAGGCTCCGAGGAAATTGCGATTGGCGCATCCGGCGCGGTGTGCGGCGTGTTCATGGCGTACTTTCTCTCGGTGCGCCCGCGCTGGCAGGACGCGCTGCGCGAGCCGGCGATCCGCAATCAGCTCGGCATGATCTTCTTCCTGAACGTCGTGGTGATGGGCGTATTGAGCGAACTCGAGGTGTTTCCGATTGCCTGGGAAGCGCACCTCGGCGGCTTTATCGGCGGCGCGGTCGCCTACATCGCCCTTGAGCGGCCGATGCCGCGGCTGCCGTTTGCTTAATCCCAGTTGAGCTCAAGGCGCTCGCCATCCACCAGCAGGCCTTTGAGCCGCGCGCGCCCATCGCGGCCCACGGAGACAATCGCATAGACGACGGCTTCCTCGCCGGGCCGCTGGTCGCGGAGGATTTGTTCGATGCGCTGCGCTTCGGCGTGGTTGATGTGGAAACGCGAAATGCCGACGTTCATGACGATGACGCCGGGTTGCGCCGCATTAACATCGTCGCCTTGCCAGGGCGGATTGCAGGTAAACGTCCCTTTCACCGCGATCGGCGCAATCTGCCTTGCGGTTTCAAGCGAGGGCGCGCTCCCCGCGAACACGTGATGGTCGCCGCGCTGCGCGAGCGCGAGCCAATCCCAAGTAGGATCCTGCGCCGGACATTGTTCGCCCACAGGCACTGGCTGTTGGATCGCCAGGGTGACGTAGTCGCCGCTCAGCAAGGAACGCGGGTCGTAGGCCGCCATCGGCAGCCGTACTTCGACGCCTGCCGCGCGCGCCATGCCTTCGTTCACCACGAGTGTGATCAGGCCGAGCACGCAGAGCCCGGCGACGATCAGGATGCGCGGCGCGGGTTCGAGCTTCATGCCTTGCTCCTATTGCGGAGCGCGAGCCCGGCGACGAGGGCGATGACGGCGCAAACCAGGAAGACTGCGGCGGAGGCGAGCAGATCGACCTCAAGATCGGCCAGCAAGGCGCCGATGGCGATGATCATGCTGACGACGCCGACGCTGCTCACCAGGATGTGCCGGTCGAAGCGGCCGACCGCGATCAACGCGCCCGAAATCCCCAGCCACACCAGGCGATGAGCAATACCGGCGAGTTTGCTTGCCGCGTCGCCGAACCACGGCAGGTAGCCCATGATTGCGAAGAAGAGCACCGCTCCGGCCGTGAACCAGCCGTAGAAAATGCCGGAAAACGGACGTTCCTTGCCGAAAAGATGGCGTGCGCCGGCCGCCATCGCGCCCATGAGGATGGAGAGGAAGAGCAGGGTCGCCGCTTCCGGCTCGGAACGCGCGGCGAACCAGCCGAAGCAGTAAATGATTGCTAACGCCGAGATGTGCGCCAGCGCCGAGGAGCCCCAACGCAGGGCGAGAAAGGCGCCGAGCGGCGCGGCCGCCAGCATCCAGGGCGCGTCGCCGCCGTTTTCGGAAAACCATTGCCGGCCGGTGAAATCGCCGAGCGCGATCAACGCCAACCCCACGCTCGCCGCGCCCGTGGAGCGGCCGGCAAGCGCCAGCGCAAATCCTACAATGCCGGCGGCGTAGAAGGCCGCTTGCGGATCGGCGGCGATGTCGAAGATCTGCCCTGTAAGACCGATCGCGGCAGCGAAGATCAACGAGGCCAGCATCAATGAGATGTTGGACAGGATCGGCCGGCGCTTATGCGAGGCCCATGCGCCTGCCGTGGACGCAAGTGCGAACCCAAGCAGCACAAGCGCAAAGCGCGCGATCCGCGGCATGTCCGACCAATTGGCGGCGATGAAGGAAATGATCGCGATGCCGAGCAGCACGCTGCCGACCCAAGCAAGCGCCGTCGCCGCCTCAAGCCGGCGTGCGTCCGGAATAGTAGCGAGGATTTCACCACGTTTTTCGCTGGAAACGAGCCCGGCCGCGATCCAGCGGTCGAGATCTTGTTTCACGCGGTCTTTATACGCGGCCATGCGGTCCTTCGCTCTCGCAGCAATTCTAACCCAAGTGTGTGCGCGCGCGCAAAGGCGCGGGTTCGCCCTTGAAGAGCGAGAGCGTGCGTCGCATCCTCTTCGAGAAGGTGGGCTGAACATAGGGAGAAGCGCCCATGCTGATAGCGCATGTGTTGCAGGATAAGGGCGGCGCCGTGCACACGCTCGCAGCTGAAGCCACGCTGCAGGAAGCAGCCGAACTGCTGCACAAACGCAAAGTGGGCGCGCTTGTCGTGCTGGATGGCGGCGATGTCGTCATCGGCGTCTTTTCCGAGCGTGATGTTGTACGTGAATTAGCGCGGGGCGGCGCTGAAGCGCTGAATGCGAAAGTGTCGAGCGCAATGAGCCGGCAGGTGGTCACGGCGGGCCTGCAAGAAACCGTCGACGAGGGTTTGGCGCGGATGACGGATCGGCGAATCCGGCATTTGCCGGTGCTGGAGAGCGGAAAGCTGATTGGCATTGTGTCGATCGGCGACCTGGTGAAGCATCGGATTGCCGCGGCTGAAGCGGAATCCGCAGCCATGCAGGCCTACATCGCCACGCATTGAAGCGCCTTAACCGGCGCCCATATGGCTCCATGGCCCGCTGAGCGAAGGTTTAGCCGGCCGTTTCCATCTGTCTCGTTTGCGACTTGGGGCGCCCGAACAGCGCTTGATGCCTCAAAGGCGAATCGATAAGTTAACGAGGTTTCGACTCCCAAACGATCCTGTGGAAATGCGGGTTCGCGCGGGCGCTGACTTAATCCGCTGATTTCTCAGACATTTTTTAGCGAACTGAGAAAAGCGAATTTTGCGCGAAAAGGTCGTTGACACGCGAAAGGGGCGCGCATAGAAACCGCGCCTTCCGCCGAGACCCAAAACGGTTTCGGCCCGCACGCGCCGGGCTTCGGCAAAGCGTGGGCGGGTTCAGGGCACTGTCTCTGAATGGGCGCTCTTTGACATTGTGATTTTGGAGAAGGGAAACGCAGGCGGCGGCGTGCTGCGGGCAAGCGAGTAATCGCGAGCCAAAGCGACGCTGACGGTTATGCGTTTTCTGGAACTAATAACTGACTTACAGGCCGATCTCTTCGGAGGTCGGAATGTGCGTCGGTTCCCGTTACAAACAAACGCATAACGCCAATACGGCATCGAGATTTTCCGATCTCGATCAGTCAGAGGTCAACTCAACCTGAGAGTTTGATTCTGGCTCAGAACGAACGCTGGCGGCAGGCTTAACACATGCAAGTCGAACGCCCCGCAAGGGGAGTGGCAGACGGGTGAGTAACACGTGGGA
>JBGAJJ010000007.1:0-272435 GCA_044224985.1 Terricaulis sp. | reverse complement strand
AGCTTGGCGCCGCTCGCAAGCCGGTCGGATAGACTCCCTCAGTCTTTCCAGACGACCGCAGGTCGATCTGAAATCCAGGATCATAGAGCGATGTATTTGCCCTGGATTCCAGATCGCGCTCCGCGCGTCTGGAATGACTGGAGTGTAGGATAGAGGCGCGCTCTATCCTCCTTGGAGTGCGCCTCCTCGGCCGTTCGCAGCGCTACGGCGTAGTCGTCGGCGTTTCCTCCTGGGCGGACGTTTCGCTTTGCTGCTCGCTCTGTGCGGCCGCGGCCTCGCGGTCGAGTGACGCCATCCACTCAAGCCCGCTGCCGAATTCGGGATCGTTCTCGTCGCGGCTGGCGGTGATCACCGTGCCCAGCTCGTCCCAAACCGGGGCCGCGTACGACTGGAAGAGACGCTTCGAAAGATCGCGATCGCAGAGGTCGCGCTCGACGCAGATCTGCAGGGCGTCAAAGAAGTCGACGAAGATGTAGACGTCGTTGCGGCTCAATTCTTCGCCTTGGGCGGCCGTGCCCTCGTTGTGGATGTGGTCGAAAATGCGCTGGCGCGCGTGCAGGCGTTCGGAATTGTTGAACATGTCGAAGAGCGCGAAGGTCTGCACCACACGCGCGTCCTCCATCTTGGCGACCTCTTTCTCGTAGGTCTCCAGCGCCCGGTAGCCGCCCGCGACTGCGCCCCCGATCCCGATCCAGGTCGCCAGCACAGCTGACCACCCGGCAAACGTCATCTTCTCCGCCATTGCTCCCCCCTGAGCCCGGCCCGGCTGGACCGGCAGGGCGGATTACCGCACGGAAAGGTGACCGGCGCCAGGGCTGTTCGGGGGCGCGCCGGGGGCCCGCAGCCGTGCCGCAGTTGCGAAATGCCCGGCTTGGCCCTATATCCGCGCCTCACTTCGCACGCGGGAGCGGCGGGGCGGTCTGAAAGCGGCCGTTTCCTCCATCCGGTCTGGGGCGACCCAGGTTCTCTCGCGGCGGCAAACCGGAAAAGGAACGAAACTTATGGCGCTGCCTGAATTCAGCATGCGTCAGCTCTTGGAAGCTGGCGCGCACTTCGGACACCAGACCCATCGCTGGAACCCGAAGATGGACCGCTACATCTTCGGCGAAAAGTCCAACATCCACATCATCGACCTCAGCCAGACGGTGCCGTTGCTGCACCAGGCGCTGCTGAAGGTGCGTGAAGTCGCCGCCGGCGGCGGCCGCGTGCTCTTCGTCGGCACCAAGCGTCAGGCGTCGGATCACATCAAGGCGGCTGCGCAACGTTCGGCGCAGTATTACATCAACCAGCGCTGGCTCGGCGGCACGCTGACCAACTGGCAAACGGTGTCGAAGTCGATCGCACGGTTGAAGGAATTGGAGACGCTGGTGGGCGATGACGCGCCGGCCGGCCTCACCAAGAAGGAAATCCTCAACCTCTCGCGCGAGCGCGACAAGCTCGACCGGTCGCTGGGCGGCATTTCGCAAATGGGCGGCGTTCCGGACCTCATGTTCGTGATCGACACCAACAAGGAAGCGATCGCGATCAAGGAAGCCAAGAAGCTCGGCATCCCGGTCGTCGCGGTGGTGGATTCGAACTGCGATCCGGACGAAGTCACTTACCCGATCCCGGGCAATGACGACGCGGCGCGCGCGATCCAGCTCTATTGCGATCTGATCGCGGACGCGGTGCTCGACGGTCTGACCGAGGGCCAAGTGCGCGGCGGCGTCGATATCGGCGCTTCTTCGCGTCCACCGGTTGAGGCTGTGGTGCGTGAGCGTCCGAAGGACAACACGCCGACGGAAAGCCCGATCGATGGGCCCACCGGCGCGAATTACTGACGACGTAGAATACTCAAGGAGTACGAACATGGCGGAAATCACCGCTGCGCTGGTCAAGGACCTGCGCGAAAAGACCGGCGTCGGCATGATGGATTGTAAGAAGGCGCTGGCAGAGAACGACGGCAATCTGGAAGCGGCGATCGACTGGCTGCGCGCCAAGGGTATTTCGAAGGCCGCCAAGAAGGCCGAACGCGCGGCCGCTGAAGGCCTCGTGGCGGTCGAAGTCGCCGGCGCCAAAGGCGCGGTGGTCGAGCTCAATTCGGAGACCGACTTCGTCGCCCGCAACGCCGACTTCCAGAAGGCGGCGCACGAGTTCGCCCAGATCGCGCTGAAGCAAGCCGACCACGCCAGCCTGCTCGCCGCGAAGGCGTCGAGCGGCGGCACGGTGCAAGAACACGTGACCAACCTGATCGCCACCATCGGTGAGAACATCACGCTGCGCCGTTCGGCGACGCTTGCGGTCGGCAACGGCGTTGTCGTGCCGTATGTGCACGGCAAGACCGGCGACACCGGCAATCTCGGACGCATCGGCGTGCTGGTCGCGGTGGAATCCACCGGCGACAAGGCCGCGCTCGAGAAGATCGGCAAGAACGTCGCGATGCACATCGCGGCGGCGAACCCGGCCGCGCTCTCGGAAGCCGACATCCCGGCCGATCGCGTCGAGCGCGAGAAGGCGGTCATCCTCGAGCAGATCAAGGAAGACCCCAAGGCCCAGGGCAAACCGCAGCAGGTGCTCGACAAGATGCTCGAAGGCCGGATGCGCAAGTTCTACGAAGAATCCGTGCTGGGTAAGCAGGCCTTCGTCATGAACCCGGATCAGACCGTCGATGCGGCGATCGCGGAAGCCGCCAAGGCGGCCGGCGCGCCGGTGAAGGTCGCGGGCTTCATCCGTTTCGCCGTCGGCGAGGGCGTCGAGAAGAAGCAGGACGATTTCGCCGCCGAAGTGGCGTCGATGACCGGCAAAAGCTGATCTTCCGGCGGCTCTGAAAGTTAAGGCGCGGAGACCTTGCGGTTTCCGCGCCTTTTTCATGCGCGAAGCCGGGAACCTGGACGCCGCGCGGGCTGACTTCGCACCCGGCGCTGGTTATAGAGTCGTCATATGAGCCCCGCCGACGACTCCGCCCAAGGCCGCCGCTTCAAGCGCGTATTGCTGAAGATTTCCGGCGAAGCGCTGATGGGCGAGGGCCAGTACGGGATCGACCAGGGGACCTGCGAACGCATCGCCAACGAGGTCGTGGAAGCGAGCCGGGCGGGCGCCGAAATCTGCCTGGTCATCGGCGGCGGCAACATCTTCCGCGGCATGGCGGGCGCCGCCAAAGGCATGGAGCGCGCCAGCGCCGATTACATGGGCATGCTGGCGACGGTGATGAACGCGCTCGCCATGCAGAACGCGATCGAGGCGGTCGGCGGCCAGGCGCGCGTCTTGTCGGCGATTCCGATGGTCACCGTATGCGAACCCTACATCCGCCGCCGCGCCATGCGGCACATGGAGAAGGGCCGCATCGTCATTTTCGCCGCGGGCACCGGCAATCCCTTCTTCACCACCGATACGGCTGCCGCCTTGCGCGCCGCCGAGATGGGCTGCAATGCGCTCTTGAAGGGCACCCAGGTCGACGGCGTCTACACCGCCGATCCGAAGAAGGACAAAAACGCCACGCGCTACGACCGGCTAAGCTATCACGAAGTGCTGGCGCGCGATCTCAAGGTGATGGACGCCTCCGCGATCGCGCTCATGCGCGACAATTCCATTCCGATCGTCGTATTTTCCATCCACAAGCGCGGCAGCCTGGCGGACGTTCTCGCCGGCCGCGGCGTCAGCACCACCATCAGCGACTAGGACCTAAGCCCATGGCCACCGGCCCCTTCAAGCTCGACGAGTACAAGAAGCGCATGGACGGCGCGCTTGCGGCGCTTACGCACGAATTCGCCGGCCTGCGCACCGGGCGGGCATCGGCGTCGCTTCTGGATCCGGTGCACGTCGACGCCTATGGCGCGAGCTCGCCGCTGAACCAGGTGGCCAACGTCACCGTGCCGGAGCCGCGCATGCTGGTGGTGACAGTGTGGGACAAAAGCGTCGTCGCCGCCGTCGACAAGGCCATCCGCGCCGCAGGGCTGGGGCTCAATCCGATCATGGACGGCCAGACCCTGCGCGTGCCGATCCCGCCGCTCACCGGCGAACGGCGCGCGGAACTCGCCAAACTCGCCGGCAAATACGCCGAGCAGCAGCGCGTGGCGGTGCGCAATGTGCGCCGTGACGCCATGGAGCATCTCAAAAAGCTCGAGAAGGACCACGCCATCAGCGAGGACGAGCACAAGAAGCACGGCGCCGACGTGCAAAAGGCGACCGACGATCACATCAAGAAGATCGACGACGCGCTGAAGCACAAGGAAGACGAAATCACGCAGGTCTAAGCGTGATGGCGGACCCCGCTCCTCAGGCGCTCGCCGCGCCCAAGCACATCGCCATCATCATGGACGGCAACGGCCGCTGGGCGCGCCAGCGCAACCGCCCGCGCACGTTCGGCCACAGCGAGGGTGTGGAGGCGCTGCGGCGCACGGTCGAGGCGGCCGGCGAACTGGGCGTGCGCTATCTCACGGTGTTCGGGTTTTCGACGGAGAATTGGCGCCGGCCGATCGAGGAAGTGAACGCACTGTTCGATCTGCTGCGCCTTTATGTGGCGCGCGACCTTGACCGGCTGGCGCGCGAAGGCGTGCGCGTGCGCGTTATCGGCGAGCGCAAGGGCCTGCAGACCGACATCGCCCGCATCATCGAGGACGCGGAAAAAAAGACCGCGCACAACGACAAGCTCAACCTCACCATCGCGTTCAATTACGGCGGCCAGGATGAACTCGCGCGGGCGGCGCGCCGTATTGCCGAGGAGGCGGCCGCCGGCAAACTCGATCCGGCGACGATCAATCCCGATACCTTCGAGCGCTATCTCGACACCACCGACCTGCCTGCGCCCGATATGCTGGTGCGCACGTCGGGCGAGATGCGCATCTCCAATTTCATGCTCTGGCAGGCCGCTTACACGGAACTGGTTTTCCTCGACGTGCTCTGGCCGGACTTCAACAAGCAGTCGCTGGAGGACGCGATCGACATTTATCGCCGCCGCGACCGGCGTTTCGGAGGAAGCGAACCTGAGCCGCGCTGAGCCTGCGCCAGCGGCGCGTGGGCGCAGCGATTGGTCCGACCTCGGCGCACGCATTGCGTCGGGGTTGGTGCTCGCATCCGCCGGGGTGACGGCGGCTTATTTCGGCGGCCCGTGGCTTGCGGGCGTGTGCGGCGCGGCAGTGGTGGCCATGTGCTACGAGTGGACGCGCATGAGCGAGCCGAACAATCGGGCCGCTTTCGCGCTCGCGCTCGCCGGCGCGCTCGGCATGGTGATGTTTTCCAGCTGGCATCACCTGTTTTGGGGCGCGGGCTGGATGTTTCTCTGCGCGATCGCTTCAGGTGCGCGCCGCCGCTCGCTCACCGGCTTCATCGAAACCGCCGGCGGCGCGATTTATATCGGCTTGCCGTGCGGCACGTTCCTGTGGCTGCGCGACCGGGCGCCGGAAGGGCTAGAGACGATCCTGGCGCTCTTCGCGATCATCTGGGCGGCGGACATCTTCGCCTATTTCGGCGGAAAGCTGATCGGCGGGCCGAAGGTTGCGGAGGGCTTGTCGCCGAACAAGACCTGGGCCGGCATCATCGCCGGAACCATGGCCGGCGGCGCCGCAGGCTATGGCTGCGGCCTTCTGTTTCACACTGGCGGGGAACTGCGTATGGCATGGTTGGCCATCGGCGCGGTCGTCGCACTCACGGGCCTCATGGGCGATTTGTTCGAGTCCTTCCTGAAGCGGCGGTTCGGCGTGAAGGACGCAAGCCGTCTCATCCCCGGTCATGGCGGCGTGCTGGACCGCATCGACAGCCTAATGGCGGCGACGCTTCTAATTGGCGCGGTGCTGGCGTTCGGTCCGCGTGCGACGGCTCTGCTGTTCGGGACAGGTTTGTGACGCGCTCGATTTCCATCCTCGGCGTGACCGGTTCGATCGGCGCTTCGACCATTGAGGTGGTCGATGAACTGCGCCGCAACGGCGCCGACATCGCCGTGGAGGCGGTCACAGCGGGAGGCAACCTCAGTGTCCTGGCCGAAGCCTGCCGGCGGCTGCGGCCGCGCTTCGCCGCTGTCGCCGATCCCGCCGGGCTGGCGGCGGCCCGGGCTGCGTTGTCCGGACTGAACGTTGAGGTGGGGGCGGGGCCTGCGGCGCTCGTGGAGGCTGCAGCACGGCCGTCGGACTGGGTCATGTCGGCGATTGTCGGCGCCGCCGGGCTGGAGCCGACCATGGCGGCGGTTCGACGCGGGGCGACGGTGGCGCTGGCCAACAAGGAGTGCCTGGTCTGCGCTGGGCCGCTCTTCATCCAGGCCGCCAAGGCCCACGGCGCGACGCTGCTGCCGGTCGATTCCGAACACAACGCGATCTTCCAGGTGTTGACCCACCCCGAGCGCGTCGAGCGGCTGACGCTGACCGCCTCTGGGGGCCCGTTCCGGACGGCGAGCCGCGAAGCCATGGCGGCGGCTACCCCTGACCAGGCCTGCGCGCATCCCCGCTGGAGCATGGGCCGGAAGATCTCGGTGGACAGCGCGACCCTGATGAACAAGGGTCTGGAACTGATCGAGGCATCTTATCTGTTTGGTTTTACGGAAGAAAAGATCGACGTCCTGGTCCATCCCGAAAGCACTATCCATAGCCTGGTGCATTACGTGGACGGCTCTGTCCTCGCCCAGATGGCCACCCCGGACATGCGCATTCCGATCTCTTATGCGCTGGCTTGGCCCGACCGCGCCGCGGTTTCGACCGCCCGGCTCGACCTCGCCGCCATGGGCAAGCTCACCTTTGAGGCGCCCGACGGCGTGCGTTTCCCCGCGCTTGGCCTGTGCCGGACGGCCCTCAGAACCGGGTCGGCCGCGACAACGGCGCTGAGCGCCGCCAACGAAGTGGCGGTGCAAGCTTTCCTGGAGGGGCGAATCCGCTTCCTCGACATTTGTCGGATAGTCGAAGAGGCTATGGCGGCACTGGAGGCTGAGGCAGGGTTTAGCGCAAAATCGCCGTCTTCTTTCGATCAGGTGCGGGCGGTGGATCAAGCTGCGCGCGATGCGGCGCGGCGGATTGCGGTAAACCTAGCAGCAGCCTAAACGCGTGGGGCGGGGCGCTCCGGACTGCATAAGAGAGCGCACGCGCGGGAAGGAAGACGGGTCGTATGAACATCTTGTCGAACATCGCTATTTATGCGGGCGCGTTCGTCGTCGTGCTCAGCGTCGTGGTGTTCGTGCACGAGTTCGGCCACTTCCAGGTCGCCCGCTGGCGCAAGGTCGCGATCGACACCTTCTCCATCGGCTTTGGCAAGACGCTGCTCGGCTGGCGCGACAAGCAAGGCGTTCAGTGGAAGATCGGCGCGTTGCCGCTGGGCGGCTATGTGAAGTTCACCGACGATGCGGACGCGATGTCGACCGGACCGGTGGAGCAAATCGAGGATCCGGCGGCCAAGGCTGAGGCGCGCAGGAAAGGCCTCTTTCACGCGCAGCCTCTCGACACCCGCGCAATGGTGGTCGCCGCCGGGCCGGTGACCAATTTCATCTTCTCAATCTTCGCCTTTGCGCTCGTGTTCTTCATCATGGGCAACGACGTCACCGACGTCTCCAGAATTCCGGCGCGGATCGCTACCGTCGGTGAGAACACCGCTGCGGCGCGCGCGGGGCTTCGTCCCGGCGATGTCGTGCGTTCCGTCGACGGCGTTGCGATCGCGAACTTCGATGAATTGCGCGCGATCGTGGCCGGCGCACCGGAGCGGACGCTCGCGTTGCAGGTCGAGCGCGGCGGACAGACGCTCACGCTCAGCGCGACGCCGTCGCGCGCCGCGCAGCAGCATCAGAACATCCAGACTGGGCAGGGCCAACTCGGCGTGAGCGGTCCGATGGCGCTGGAGTCGGAGCGGGTGGTGGTGAAACCCAATCCGCTTGAAGCGATCGGCATGGGCGCCCAGCGCACCTGGGAAATGGTCGCGCAAACCTTCGGCTACATCGGCGGCGTCTTCGCCGGCCGTGAATCGGGCAACCAGATCGCCGGCCCGCTGGGGATCATCAACGTCTCCGGCCAAGTGGCCACTTCGGCGCTCGACACGCCCGATGCGACATTGCCGCAACGCCTGCAGATGCTCGGTCTGTCGCTGCTCACTCTCGCCGCAATTTTGTCCGTGGCGGTGGGCATCGTGAATCTGCTGCCGATCCCCATCCTGGATGGGGGTCATTTGTTGTTTTACCTGATCGAGGGCCTGCGGGGGGGCAGACCGCTGCCGCCCGCGGCGCAGGAATGGGCGTACCGGGCTGGATTCGCCGTCATGGCGAGTCTCTTCTTGTTCGCCACCTGGAATGACATTACGCGCCTGCTTCCAATAGGCGCCCGATAACAGCGCCGCGTCCTTGTTTTTCAAGGCGGGGTAGGGTCTTAACAAGGCGACGCTGGGGAGCGTCGGTCGGTCGAGGGCTTAATGAAGCGGGTTCTGCGGGATGCTGTGGCGGGCGCACTTGGCGCAGTCGCCACCGTGGGCGCCGGAGCGGGCGCGCTCTTGGCGGGCTCTGACGCCTTCGCCCAACCAAGTCAGGCGCCACAGCCTCAATCAACGCCGCAGATCACGCAGCCGAGCGTCGCGATCCGCCGGATCGTGGTCGAAGGCAACCAGCGGATCGAGCCGGCGACGATCACTTCGTACCTGCTTGTGCGCCCGGGCGACACGTTCGACCCCGAACGCATCGACCTCTCCTTAAAGACGCTCTTCGCCACCGGCCTGTTCGCCGACGTGCAGATCGAGCAGCGCGACGCCGACCTTGTCGTCACCGTGATCGAGAACCCGATCATCAACCGCGTGATCTTCGAGGGCCTGCGCTCGCTGAAGGACGACGACCTCGAAGAAGAGGTGCAGGCGCGTCCGCGCTCGGTATTCACGCCGGCGCGCGCGCAAGCCGACGTGCAGCGCATCATCGAAGTCTATCGCCGCTCCGGCCGCTTCGCCGCACAGGTCACGCCGCAGGTGCGCGAACTCGACCAGAACCGCGTCGACCTGATTTTCGAAGTCGACGAAGGTCCGGTCACCGGCGTTCGCGACATCAACTTCATCGGCAACGAGGAATTCTCCGACCGCACGCTGCGCGATGCGATCGTCACGACCGAATCGAGCTGGTGGAACATCTTCCAGTCGAACGACAATTACGACCCGGATCGTCTCGAGTACGACCGCGAGCAGCTGCGCCAGTACTACAACAACCGCGGTTATGCGGATTTCCGCGTCGTCTCGGCGGTCGCGGAACTGACCCCAGACCAGAAGGACTTCTTCATCACCTTCACGGTGGATGAAGGCCAGCGTTATCGCTTCGGCGAAATCCGCGTGCAGACCGAACTCGACCGGCTGTCGCCCGAATTGCTGCTGGCGGTGGTGCCGATCCGGCGCGGCGAAGTGTTCCGCGGCGACAAGATCGAAGACGCCATCGACGCGATGACCTACATCGCGGGCACGGTCGGCTACGCCAACGTCGACATCAGCCCGAACGTCGAGCGCGACCGCGAGGGCCGCGTCGTCAACATCACGTTCGAAGTCAATGAAGGCCCGCGCGTCTTCATCGAACGCATCGACATCGTCGGCAACACCCGCACGCTCGATCGCGTCATCCGCCGCGAAATGCGCGTCGCGGAAGGCGACGCGTTCAACCGCGTTCTGCTTGACCGCTCACGCAACCGCATCCGGGGCCTTGGTTTCTTCCGGGATGTGAAAGTCGAGGAAGCGCCGGGCTCTCTTCCCGACCGCTCGGTCGTCACCGTCAGCGTCGAGGAAGAATCCACCGGCGAACTGGCGTTCGCGGCGGGGTATTCATCGACCGAAAGCTTCCTGTTCGACGCCTCGATCACGGAGCGCAATTTGCGCGGCCGGGGCCAGTTCCTGCGTCTGCGCGCGTCGTCGTCGTCGCAGCGCCAACAGGTCGACCTGCGCTTCACCGAGCCGCGCTTCATGGGGCGCGATCTCTCCGCCGGCTTCGACATCTACTCGCTGCGCACCGACTTCTTGAGCCAGTCGTCGTTCGAAAACCAGTCGACCGGCATCGGCATCCGCGCCGGCTTCCCGATCGCCGAACGGACCAATCTGGGCCTCACCTACTCGCTCATTCTCGACGATACGCAGATCGCCGACGGGCTGGTGGATCACGACAACAACCCTGCCACGCCGCTGGTCGACCAGTGCGATCCGGTGAACGCCGCAGCGCCGCTGCTCTGCGACCAGGAAGGCACCTTCCTCACCTCCGTGTTCGGCTTCACGGTCAATTGGGATCGCCGCAACGATCCGCTGCGCGCCACGCGCGGCTTTGATCTGCAGCTGAGCCAGGAGGTGGCCGGCATCGGCGGCGAAGTGAATTACCTGCGTTCAGAACTGGAGGGCGGCGTCTATTACGGGCTGCCGTGGCAGGGCTGGCGTCTCAGTGGTCGTCTCAACGCCGGCTATATTTTCGGCTGGGGCGGCGACGACATCCGCATCAACGACCGCTTCTTCAAGGGCGGCGCTTCATTCCGAGGCTTCGATGTAGCCGGCGTCGGTCCGCGCGAACTCGTGGTGACGACGGGAACGGACGACGTGCTGCAGGTGGGCGATGCGCTGGGCGGCAACGCTTATGCGATCGGCACCATCCAACTCGATGTGCCGCTCCCATTGCCGGACTCGTTCGGCCTTGAAGCGGCCTTGTTTACAGAGTTTGGAAGCGTGGGGGTTGTGGATTCCGCGAGCCGCCGGACCGTCAACTATCCAGACGGCACCAGCGTCGTCGTGGACGACAGCTTCAGTTTGCGGGCATCCGCAGGTGTGACGGTTTTCTGGGATTCGCCATTTGGACCCGTGCAGTTCGATTTCGCGCAACCGTTTTCGTACGAAGACTACGACCAGCGCGAAGAGTTCCGGTTCTCAACGCGGACCCGGTTCTAAGGGAGACTTCGAATTATGCGTGCATTGAAGATTACCGCGGCCGCTCTGGCGGTCGTGGCGCTGGCGGCCACGCCGGCTCTCGCCCAACGCAACCGCGGCGGCGGCCAATCCACGACCGTGATCGTCGTGAACTCCGCGCGGGTGCTCACCGAAACGGCGCTCGGCCGCGACATGGCCCAGAAGCTCGCCACGATCCGTCAGCAGATCGGCGCAGAAATCCAGGCGCTGGCGCCGGAGCAGCAGGCCATCGAAGCTGAACAGGCGTCGCTGCAGCAGGCGACGCGCTCGATGACGGCGGAGCAGATCCGCAACAACGCATCGATTTCGAGCCGCATCCAGGCGCTGCAAACGCGCGCACAGGCGTTCCAGACGCGCCAGCAGTCGCTGCAGGGCGATTTCGAATGCTCGCGCGCGCTCGCGGTGCGCGACTTCGAACGCCAGGTGACGCCGATCGTGCGTCAACTGATGGAACAACGCGGCGCCGGCGTCGTGCTGGACGCAGCGCAGGTGCAGGTCGTCGCTGACGGCTTCGACATCACCCCGACCGTCATCCAGCAAGTGGACGCCACCTCGCGGACGGCCAACGTCGCCCGCCACGCGGTGAGCGAATGCCAGGCCCAGCAGACGCCGACGCAGGCCCCGGCCCAGTAAGGCGGCAGTGACATAGGGCTCCATCGGCGCCAAAACGTCGGCGCATGATCGATCCCCGTTTCTACGAGGCGCTCGGACCGATGACGGTCCGGGCGCTTGCGCCTTCTGCCGAAATCGGCGGCGACGCAGAGCGGCTGGTGTCCGGCGCAGCGCCCGCCGACCGCGCCGGCCCCAGCGACCTTTGCTATTACGAGCCGAAAGGCGCTGCGCCGCTGACGACATCGCCGGCGGCCTGCATCATCACCGCAGCGCAAGCCCACCTCGCGCCGAACGCCGGCGCGCTCATCCTGTCGGACCGGCCGCGCTCGACGTTCGCGCGAACGGCGCCGGCGCTGATCCGCGCGCGCAGCTTCACGCCGGACGTCGCCATCGATCCCAGCGCGCAGCTTGAGGACGGCGTACGGCTTGGCCACGGCGTCGTCATCGGCGCCCACGCACGCATCGGCGCCGGCGCCGAGATCGGCCCGCACACCGTGATTGGCCCAGGCGTCGCCATCGGCCGGCGCACGCGTATCGGCGCCAATGTATCTATCGCGTTTTCACTGATCGGCGACGATTGCCTGATCCTGTCGGGCACGGTGCTCGGAGAGCAGGGGTTCGGCGTCGCAGGCGACGCTTCCGGGCCGGTGGATGTACCCCACCTGGGGCGCGTCATCATCCAGGATCGGGTGACCATCGGCGCCAATTGCACGGTGGATCGCGGCGTGTTCGACGACACCGTCGTCGGCGAAGACACCAAGATCGATAATCTCTGCCATATCGCCCACAACTGCCAGGTGGGCCGGGGCGTGCTCATGGCGGCGTTCGCCGGCGTTTCCGGCTCCACGGTCATCGGCGACGGGGCGACGCTGGGTGGGCGCGTGGGCATCGCCGACCACCGCCGCATCGGCGCTGGCTCGACGCTTGCGGGCGCCTCCGCGGTGATGCAAGACGTGCCCGAAGGCGAGGTCTGGATGGGCTATCCGGCCAAGCCGATCAGAAAATTTCTGCGCGAGACCGCTTGGTTGAACCGCAAGTCCGCTGGGGCGCGCAATGCAGGCGAATGATTTGACCGAACAGCAAAAGACCACCGAGGACGTGATCGAAATCGGCGAGGTGATGCGCCGGCTGCCGCATCGCTATCCGTTCCTGCTCGTCGACCGGGCCATTCAATACGTGCCCAACAAATCCATTCGCGGGATCAAGAATGTCACCATCAACGAGCCGTTCTTCCCGGGTCACTTCCCGGGCGCGCCGGTGATGCCCGGGGTCCTGCAGATCGAAGCCATGGCCCAAGTGGGCGCCCTGCTGATGTCGAAGACGCTGGAAGCCGACATCACCAAGCATCTGATCCTCTTCATGTCGGTCGAGAATGCGCGCTTCAAGCGGCCGGTGATGCCGGGCGATGTGATGGAGATGCCGGTCGAAGTGCTCTTCCAGCGCCGCAACATCTTCAAGTTTCATGGCCGCGTCGAAGTGCGCGGCGAACTGGCGACCGAATGCGAATTCGCCGCGATGAAGGCGGACCGTCCGTGAGCGCGAAAATTCATCCGACCGCCGTCGTCGATCCCAGCACGGAGTTCGGCGCAGAGGTGGAGATCGGACCCGGCTGCGTCATCGGTCCCAACGTCAAGATCGGCGACGGCAGCAAGCTCATCGCTCACGTCTTCATCGAACAGCACACCGAACTCGGCAAGAACAACACGGTCTTCCCGTTCGTCGGATTGGGCGGCGCGCCGCAAGACCTGTCCTACCGCAACGAACCGACGCGGCTGGTGATCGGCGACAACAACGTGATCCGCGAGCACGCGACGCTGCACCGCGGCACGGCGCGGGGGCGCTCGGTCACCACGATCGGCAACGACTGCCTCATCATGGGCAATTGCCATGTCGCCCACGACTGCGACGTCGGCAACAACGTCATCATGGCCCAGACCGCCACCATCGGCGGTCACGTGCAGGTCGGCGACTTCGCCTTCCTGTCCGGTCTTTCGGGCGTCCACCAGCATGGCCGCGTCGGCCGCTTCGCCTTTGTCGGCGCCTCGGCGCTGATGACGACGGACTTGATCCCCTTCGGTCTCGCCATCGGCAATCACGCGCATCTCTCCGGTCTCAATGTCGTGGGGCTGAAGCGCCGCGGCTTCTCTCGTGACCAGATCCACGATCTGCGCGCCGCCTACCGGCTGCTGTTCGCAGAGGAAGGCACCTTCCAGGAGCGGATCGAGGATTGCGCGCAAACCTATGCGGAAAACGCCGAGGTGATGGAGATCGTCGACTTCATCCGCGCCGACGCCAATCGTCCATTGTGCATGCCGCGGGACTAGCATGAGCGCCTACGCCAAGCTCGGACTGATCGCCGGCGGCGGCGAGCTGCCGGTATTGTTGGCGGAGCATCTCAAAGCCGGCGGCAGCCCGTATTTCGTCGCCCGCATAGCGCCTTATGCCGACGCCGCGCTCGATGCGCACCCGGGCGCAACGCTCGGCCTGGGCGCCATGGGCGCGCGCATGAAAGCGATGAAGGACGCGGGCGTCGACGCCATTGTTCTCATCGGCCAGGTGCCGCGCCCCGATCTCGGCAAGCTCGAACTGGACGAAGGCGCGATCGCCATGCTGCCGGCCATCATGGCCGCGCTGCAGGAGGGCGACGACACGCTCCTGCGCGCCGTGCTCAGCGAGCACGAGAAGGCGGGCTTCCGCGTGCTGGGCGCGGATGCGGTGATGGCCGATCTGCTGGCGCGGCCGGGGGTCTGGGGCGCCGTCGAACCGACGCCGAAGCAGTTCGGCGACGTAAAGCGTGCAGCCAAGCTCGCGGCCGCCATCGGGAGTTACGACGTCGGGCAGGGCGTCGTCGTCGCCGATGGCGTGGTCCTGGCCGTGGAGGCGCAGGAAGGCACCGACCGCATGCTGGCGCGTGTCGCGGAGTTTCCGGAAACGCTGCGTGGCAGCGCCGAGAGGCGCCGGGGCGTTTTGGTGAAGCGGCCGAAGCCCATCCAAGACATGCGCATCGATCTTCCGGTGGTAGGAGTGCAGACGATCGAGCGCGCCGCGAGCGCGGGCCTCGCCGGCGTCGCCGTACAGGCGGGGTCTGCGCTGGTCGTCCGGCGCGAGGCGATCATCGCCGCCGCAGACAAGGCGGGTCTCTTCGTGCTGGGCTTCGACCCTGCGGACGTGGACGCGTGAGCCAGCGCATCTTTCTGATTGCGGCGGAATCCTCAGGCGATGCATTGGGCGCCGATCTGGCGCACGCCTTGCGGCGGCGCGATGCCGCGCTCGAACTGATGGGGGTCGGCGGCCCGCTCATGAACGCCGCAGGCATCCCCAGCCAAGTCGATATCGCGGGCTTGGCGATCCTCGGTTTTGTCGACGGGCTGCTGGCCTACGGCCGCGTCAAGCGCGCCGTGAATGAAGCGGTGGCGGCGATACTGGCGGCGAAACCCGATGCGGTCGTGCTGATCGATTCCTGGGGCTTCACCCTGCGTGTCGCGCATGGCGTGCGCGCGGCCGCGCCACATATCAAGTTGATCAAGTACGTGGGGCCGCAAGTGTGGGCGACGCGGCCGGGCCGCGCGAAGACGCTCGCCGCGGCCGTCGATCACCTGATCTGCATCCACGATTTCGAAGTGCCGTATTACGCGCCTTACGGCCTGGCTTGCACCGTCTGCGGTCATCCCGCGCTTGGCCGCCATAAACCCGGCGACGCGGCCGCGTTCCGCGCGCGCAACGCCGTCGCTGCAGGCGACAAGCTGCTGCTCATTCTTCCGGGCAGCCGCGCCAGTGAAATTCGCCGCGTCGGACCGACGCTATGGCGCGCGGCGGCGCGCCTGCAGCAGCAGCGGCGCGACCTTCGCCTGATGGTCGTCGTCGCCGACGCAGTGCGCGAAGCCGTGCTTGCGCAGACCCCGCCGCAGGCGCTCATCGTGCACGAGCGCGAGAAGGAAGACGCCTTCGCCGCCGCGATCGCCGCGATCGCCGCATCCGGGACGGTGACGACAGAGGTTGCACTGCAGGAAACGCCGGTTGTCGTCGGCTACAAGCTCGGCTGGATCACCTGGGCGGTGGCGCGGCTCTTCCTGTTCAAGGGCACGTACGTCACGCTCATGAACGTAGCGGTGAACAAGGAAGTCGCGCCGGAGCTGTTGCAGACCAAATTCACGCCCGCGCGCATCGCCGCAGCGACGGCGCCGTTGCTCGACGACGCGGATGCGCGCGCAGCGCAGGTGCGCGCACAGGACGAAGCGCTCGCGCGCATGGGAAGAGGCGCAACGCCGGCGTCCGAGATTGCGGCTGACGCGGTGCTGCGAGTCATGAAAAACGGCGGCCCCATCGCTGAGGCCGCCGCGTCTTCCAGGTGATGGCTCCGAATTACCGCGTCGCGAGCCAATAGGTCATTGACGGATCGGGCCGACCGACGAAGCACTGCCGGGTGATGCCGTGATAACGGATGATCGCCGCCGCTTGCTCTGCTTCGCTTCGGTTGGCGCCAAAGTCGAGCACCCAGGTGCTGCCGTCTACGATCTTCCAGCTGCCGCGCACATTCTGCGCTTGAATGTTCGCGGGATTGATCGTCAGGCAATCTTCCATGCGCGTGGGCGAACCGTCAGGGACGCGGTCGCCGCGAACCCAATAGGTCATCGACGCATCGGGCCGGCCGACAAAGCATTGCGAGGTAAAACCGTAGCGGCGGACCAGAGCGAGCGCGCTATCGGCTTCCGCGCGATTGGGGCCGAAGTCGGCGATCCAGTGGCTGCCGTCGACGATCTTCCAGCTCCCGCGGATATTCACCACCTGCAGATTGCCCGGCGTGAAGCCTGTGCAGTCTTCGCTGACGCGTTCGGGACGGCCGCCACCGCCGCCGCCCCAATCACCGGGCCGGCCAGGCGGGAAAGGCCCGCGCTCGCGTTGCAGGCGGCCGGTCTCGACGTAGTTCGAGCGGCGCGAGCGATCGGTGAACTCGGTCAGCACCTCATATTCAACACCCGAGCGGGTGAGGCGCAGGATCACGACGCGAGTCGCGAACGAACTCGTATATCGGGCGACGATCACGTTGGCGTCACGGTTGGTGTCGGATGCGGCGCTGGGCGCATAAGCCGTGCCCGCGACTTCGCCCCACTCGCAGGCGCGCGGGGCGCAGCTTCCGAACACCGACACGCGTACGCCCGGACCGCGGCCGCGCGTGACGTTGACGCGCACAACGCCGTCGGCGCGCGGATCGCTGTTGGTCCATTGGCCGACGAAATCGTCGACACCCGCATATGCAGGCGCCGCGCTCAAGGTGAGGAGCGCGCCCGCCGCGATGCAGGCGGCGGCTAGTTGTTTGAACATGAATCCCTCCGTTTGGAGTTCCCTCAGGCTCACAATCTGGACCGCGCAGCTGAGCCGTCAATGAACGGCCGACCCGGACGAGCAAAGAAAAGGGCGCCGCAACCTCCGTTGCGACGCCCTCCTGCGAATGAGTAGCGAAGTCTCAGCCGCGTTTGTTGCAGGGCACGTAATCGCGCTTCGCAGGTCCGGTATAGACTTGGCGCGGACGGCCGATCTTCTGGCTCGGATCTTCCATCATCTCGGTCCATTGCGCGATCCAGCCCACGGTGCGCGCGACCGCGAACAGCACCGTGAACATCGACATCGGGAAACCCATCGCGCGGAGCGTGATGCCCGAGTAGAAATCGACGTTGGGATAGAGTTTGCGCTGGATGAAGTATTCGTCGCTGAGCGCGATCTTCTCGAGCTCCATCGCCACCTTGAGCAGCGGATCGTCCTGGTGGCCGACTTCCTTCAGCACCAGGTGGCAGAGCTTCTGCATCGCCTTCGCGCGCGGATCGTAATTCTTATAGACGCGGTGGCCGAAGCCCATCAGGCGGACGTCGTCGTTCGGGTCCTTCACGCGCTTGATGAAGTTCGGGATGTTCTCGACCGAGCCGATTTCCTCCAGCATCTTGAGCGCCGCTTCGTTGGCGCCGCCGTGCGCCGGACCCCAGAGGCAGGCGATGCCCGAGGAGATGCAAGCGAACGGGTTGGCGCCGGACGAACCGGCGAGACGCACGGTCGAGGTCGAGGCGTTTTGCTCGTGATCGGCGTGCAGGATGAAGAACACGTCCATGGCGCGCGCGAGAACAGGATTGATCTTGTAGTCCTCCGCCGGCACCGCAAAGCACATGCGCAGGAAGTTCGAGGCGTAGTCGAGTTCGTTGCGCGGGCTGACGAACGGCTGTCCGATGGAATACTTGAACGCGCGCGCGGCGATCGTCGGCATCTTCGCGATCAGCCGGTGGCTCGCGATAATGCGTTGCTTCGGATCGTCGATGTCGGTGCTGTCGTGATAGAATGCCGCCAGCGCGCCGACTGTGCCCACCATGATCGCCATCGGGTGCGCATCGCGGCGGAAGCCTTCGAAAAAGCGGTCGAACTGCGCGTGCAGCATCGTGTGATAGGTGATGTCCTTAGTGAAGCGCGAGAGTTCCTTTTCGTTGGGAAGCTCGCCGTTGGCGAGGAGATAGCAGACCTCGATGAAGGTGGAGTGCTCGGCGAGCTGATCGATCGGGTAGCCGCGATAGAGCAGCACGCCCTCGTCGCCGTCGATATAGGTGATCTGGCTTTCGCATGAGCCGGTCGAGGTGAAGCCCGGATCGTAGGTGAAGACCTTGCCGTCGCTATAAAGCTTACGAATGTCGACTACGTCCGGTCCAACGGTGCCCCCATAGACAGGCAGCTCAAGCTGCTTGTTGTTGACGGTCAGGGTGGCCGTCGGCTTCTTGGTCAGCTTGCTTTGCATGATCTCACGTCCTCAAACCTGATCCGAAAGGCGCGCGAGGCTTTCCTCGCGGCCAAGTAGTTCCAGCGCCTGCCCGAGATCGGGCGCGGGCGCGCCGCCGGAGAGCACGGCGCGCAGACCGGGGCCGATCTGTCCCAATCCGACGCCCTCGTCGGTAGCGAAAGCCTTAAGCGTGGCGCCAAGCGCGGCATGGTCCCAGTTGGGCTCCGCGGCGAGTCGGTCTTTGAGCCGCCGCAATCTGTCTCTGACATCGTCCTTCAGGGCCTTGCTGGCAACCTCGTCCATCGCAAGCGGCCGCTCGGCGATCAGGAACCGCGCCTGATCGGCCAATTCCTTGATCGTCTTCGCCCGTTTTTTGAGCACTGGGATGGCAGCGGCGATGCGGGTTTGTGCAGTTGGCGAAACGATCCAGCCGCGCGCCTGAATTTCGCCGGCGAGCAGACGCCCGAGTCGGGCGTCGTCCGCCAGCGCCATGAAGTGGCCGTTGACGCTGTCGAGCTTCTTGAAGTCCAGCCGCGACGGAGCTTTGCCGATGGCCGCGACGTCGAAGAGCGGGACCGCTTCTTCCTTCGTCAGAATGTCGTCGTGGCCGGGGCTCCAGCCGAGCCGCATCAGGTATGCATTCAGCGCTTCGGGCAGATAGCCCATGTCGCGATACTCGTGCACCGCCTGCGCGCCGTGGCGCTTGGAGAGCTTTTTGCCGTCTTCGCCGTGAATGAGCGGCACGTGCGCAAAGCGCGGTACGTGCCAGCCCATCGCCTGGTAGATCGGAATTTGCCGCGCCGCGTTGGTCAGGTGATCGTCGCCGCGGATCACGTGCGTGACGCCCATGTCGTGATCGTCGACGACGACCGAGAGCATGTACGTCGGATTGCCGTCGGTGCGCAGCAGCACCAGGTCGTCGATATCGGCGCCTTTGATGGTGACGACGCCCTGGATCATGTCGTCGTTGACGACGTCGCCTTCGGGCGCACGCAGCCGCACGACGAACGGCGCGTTGGGAGAGGGCGGCGGTGCGCCGTCGCGATAGGGCGAACGAAACGTCTTCGTCAGCTCGATCAATTCCGCTTCGAGCGACGTCACTGCGGCGGCGTCGGCCGGATTGTTCGCCTTCAGCTGCTTCAGCTGCTCGCGAATGGCCTCGGCACGGGCCCGCCGCGCCTCCAGTTCAGCCATCGGCACGTAGCAGCGGAATGCCGTACCGCGCGCGATCATCGCTTCCGCCGCCTCGCGGTGACGCGCAGCGCGGGCGAACTGGAAGGTGATCTGGCCATCATAGTCCAAACCCAGCCAGTCCAGACCCTCGATAATGGCGGCGATCGCCGCATCGGTGGAGCGGGCGCGGTCGGTGTCTTCGATCCGGAGCAGGTATTTGCCGCCCATTTTTTTGGCGAAGAGCCAATTGAAGAGCGCCGTACGCGCGCCTCCGATATGAAGGAAGCCGGTCGGCGAGGGGGCGAAGCGTGTGACGACGCTCATTGCAGGCAGCAGCAAGGTTTCAAAGCGCGCGCGTGGTAGCACGGCGGGCGCGTTTTCTCCTAGCCGGACGCTAGCTCGCGTCCTGGCGCTGCAGCGCGACCGTTGGATCCTGTGGCTGCCGGTCGGGGTGATAGCGGGGGCGGCCTGGTGGATGGTCCAGCCGCTCGACCCGCCAGTATGGCTGGGCGGCGCTATTCTGGCGGCCGGATTGGCGACGGTGCTGGCGCTTCGCCTCTGGCCCAGCGCCCAGCCTGACGGGCTCGTGATGGGCCTGCGGCGCGTGCTCGCCGGCGGCTTCGCCCTGGCGGCGGCGGCCGGGCTTGGGATGGCGGCCGCCCAGCTCCGGACGCTGAGCGTGGCGCAGGCGCCATTGCCCGTGAGCGCCGACGCCGTCGCGGTGCGCGGCTGGGTGGTCGGCGTCGACAGTGGCGAGCGCGGGCCGCGCTTGCGGCTGCTGGTGCGCGACATCGCGGGGGCGCCGACGCCGCCGCGCTACGTTCGCATCGCCGTTCCCACGGCCGGCGCATTGACGCCGGGCCGCGCAGCCTGGTGCCGCGCCGAACTCAGCCAGCCCACCGGACCGATGACGCCCGGCGCTTACGACTTCGCGCGGCGCGCTTATTTCGAACGGTTGGGCGCCACCGGCTTCGGCTACGGCCGCTGCCGGCCCGACAATGTCGGACCGCCGCCGGGCTGGCTCGACCGGCAGCGCCTCAAGCTGGCGGCGCTGCAATCGGATCTCGCCGCGGCCATCGTCGAAGCGGCGCCCGGGCGCGGCGGCGCCATTGCGGCCGCACTGGTTACCGGCGACCGCAGCGCCATCGACAAGGACACAAACGTCGCGCTGCGCGACAGCGGCCTCGGGCATCTGCTTTCGGTCTCGGGCGTGCACATGGGCATCGTCGGCGGCCTGGTGTTTGCCGTGCTCTTGTGGACGTTCTCGATCCTCAGTCCGATCGCGCTCCGTTTTCCGGTGAAGAAGATCGCCGCGGTCGGCGCGCTCGTTGTGCTGGCGGTCTACCTGGTCGTCTCCGGATCAAGCGTGCCGGCGCTGCGTTCCTACGTGATGGCCGGCGTCGCCTTTGGCGCCATCCTGCTCGACCGGCCCGCCATCTCGATGCGCGGACTGGCGCTGGCGACCTTGATTGTCGTGATGCTGTTCCCGGAATCGGTGATCGAGCCGGGTTTCCAAATGTCGTTCGCCGCGACCGTCGCGCTTGTTGCGCTGTTTGAAGTGTTGAAGCGCTCGCCGGAAGACAGGGCCTTGCCGACGCCGGGACTGCTGATCGGCGCCATGCAATGGGCGGCGCGCGGGGTGGGCGGCGTCATGCTCATTTCGTTCGTCGCAGGCATCGCCACGGACCCGTTCGCGATCTACCATTTTCAGCGCTTTTCGATCTATTCGCTGGTCGCCAATCTCATCGTCGAGCCGATCATCTCGTTCCTGGTCGCGCCTGCGGCCGTGTGCGCGGCGGTGCTGGCGCCGTTCGGCTACGCCGAGGTCCCGCTGCAGGTGATGGCGAGCGCGCTCGACCTGGTGGCGGCGGTCGGCGACGTGTTCGGCTCGCGGCCCGAGGCCGTCCGCGCGCTGCCGCGTCCGCCCGATGAAGCGTTTTTGCTCTGTGTTGCAGCATTATTGTGGGCGTGCCTGTGGCGCGGCCATCTGCGCTGGGGCGGCGTCGCCTTCCTGGCGGCGAGCATCTGGATCTACGCGCGCGCGCCGCAGCCGGTCGTCGCTTTCGACGCAGAACTGCGTGCGGTTTATGCGCGTGATCAGTCCGGCGCCTGGACGCTGGCGCCAGGCAGGGGGCGCAGCACTTACGCGCGCGACCGATTGGGCGCGATGCTCGGCATCTCGCCCGCCGCCATCGAACGTTTAGCGCCGCCGGAGGCCTGCAGCGACGCGATCTGCACGTGGCGCAGTGCGCGCGGCCAGCGCTTCGCGCTTGTGCGCAGCGCCGAGGGACTGGACGCCGCGTGCCGCGAAGGCGCGCTGGTGATCGCTGCTGCAGCGGCGCCGCCTGCGTTCGCGGCACGCTGCAGGGCCACCGTTATCGACGCCGCCGAGGTGGCGCGTTTGGGCGGGGGATTTATCTATGAAACGCCCGACGGCCCGCGCATCGCACGTGCACGTTCAGGCGAGGAGCATCGCCCCTGGACGCCGGCCATCCGTAGCGAAGAAGCTCAGGAATAACGGCGGACGAGCGAAACCAGCTTGCCCTGAATGCGCACGCGATCGGGGCCGAAGATGCGCGTCTCGTACGCCGGATTCGCCGCCTCGAGCGCGATCGAATTGCCGCGCTTGCGCAGGCGCTTCAGCGTCGCTTCCTCGCTATCGATCAGCGCCACGACGATGTCGCCGCTGTCGGCCACTTCGGTGCGCTTCAAGATGACGACGTCGCCGTCGAGGATGCCGGCGCCGATCATGGAGTCGCCTTTGACTTCGAGCGCGAACACATCGGCGCCCGCCAGTTCGGCCGGCGGCTGCACGCGGCCGATCTCGTTTTGCAGAGCCTCGATCGGCACCCCCGCCGCGATCCGGCCGAGGATCGGGATACCGTCGTTTTCATTGCTGGCGCGCCCTTCCGACACCACCGCGGGACGGAACTGGGTACGCCCCTTTGGCGGGGCGGCAGGGGCCGCGCTATCAGGCAGCTTCAGCACTTCCAGGGCCCGCGCCCGGTGCGGCAGGCGGCGCAGGAAGCCGCGCTCTTCAAGCGCTGTGATGAGCCGGTGAATGCCGGACTTGGACGCCAGGTCGAGCGCTTCCTTCATTTCGTCGAAGGATGGAGACACCCCGGTCTCTTTGATCCGCTCATGGATGTAGAGCAGCAGTTCTTTTTGTTTCGCTGTCAGCATGACCTGGGACCAAACAGTGAACGATAATGTGTTCTATATCCGTTCCCGAGGTCGCGTCAAGTCTAGTTGGGTTAACGGCCCAGTAGTGAGCGCGTGGCTGCTGCGACGTCGTCTTGGCGCATCAAACTTTCGCCGACGAGAAACGCACGCGCGTTGGCGCGCTGCAGGCGTGCGACGTCCGCGTTCGTGAAGATGCCGGACTCCGCCACGAGCAGACGATCTTTCGGCACGCGCGGCGCGAGCCGCTCGGTGGTGGCGAGATCGGTTTCGAAGGTCACCAGCGAGCGATTGTTGACGCCGATCAGCGGCGCATCGAGCAGCAACGCACGCTCCAACTCGGCCTCGTCGTGCACTTCGATCAGCGCGTCCATCTCGTAGGCGTTTGCTGCGTCCATAAGATCGAGCGCCAATTCGTCATCTACTGCGGCCATGATGATCAGCACGGCGTCAGCGCCGATGGCGCGGCTTTCGGCGATCTGCCAGGGGTCGATCATGAAGTCCTTGCGAAGCACCGGCAGCGCGCATGCGGCCCGCGCGGCGATCAGGTAGTCCTCCGCGCCCTGAAAGCTCGGTGCGTCCGTCAACACCGACAAGCAGGTCGCGCCGCCCTCAGCGTAAGCGCGCGCCAGCGCCGGCGGATTGAAGTCGGCGCGGATAAGGCCTTTGGACGGGCTCGCCTTCTTGATCTCGGCGATGAGGGCAGGGCAATCCGTGGTGCGCAGCAGCGCATTGGCGAATCCGCGCGGCGGATCTTGCGCGCGCGCTTCCGCCTCGATGTCGCGGCCATGGGCTTTGCGCGCAGCGACCTCGTCGCGCTTATAGGCGAGGATTTTCGCCAACACGTCGCTCATGGCGCGCTCCGGGTCACATCGATCAGCTTTTTCAGCGCCGTTTTAGCCGCGCCGCTGTCGAGCGACTGCATAACGATCGGAAACGCCTCAGGGATGGTCTTCGCGCGGCCCGCCACCACCAGCGCGCCGCTGGCGTTGAGGGCCACTGCGGCGCGATGCCCGGGCCGCCCGCCGCCGTTGAGCAGCGCCAGCATCTCTTCAGCGTTCTCCGCAGCCGCACCGCCGCGCAGATCGGGATCGACCTCCGCCGTCGCTGTCGCGGCGTTCATCGACACCACGCCGTTCTCCAGCGAAGCGACGGTGTTGGCCTCGCGCGACACGGCCGAGAGTTCATCCAGCCCGCCGGCGCCGTGCACCACCCAGGCGCGCGTGCAGCCCAGGTCTCTCAGCGCATAAGCCACCGGCTCCAGAAAATCCGCGCTGAACACGCCCATGAGCTGACGCTTCACGCCGGCCGGATTGGAGAGCGGTCCCAGCAGGTTGAAGATCGTGCGCTTGCCTAGCTCGCGCCGCGCCAGCGCGACGTGGCGCATGGCCGGGTGATGGTTTTGCGCGAACAGAAATGCGACGCCCGCTTCGCGCAAACAGCGCTCCAGCGTCGGCACATCGCTGGTGAGCTTGACGCCCAACGCCTCCAGTACATCCGCGGCGCCCGATTTCGAGCTCATCGCGCGATTGCCGTGCTTTGCCACCGCCACGCCGCAGCCCGCAACCACGAACGCCACCGCTGTCGAGATATTGAGCGTGTGTGCGCCGTCGCCGCCGGTGCCGCAGACATCGATCGCGCCCTCAGGCGCAGTCACCCGCACCATGCGCGCCCGCAGGCTGCGGGCGCCGCCGGCGATCCAGGCGGGGTCGCGCATGCGCGTGATGGTGAGTTCGAGGAAGTGTTTGATGTCGTCATGCGGCGCTGCGCCGTCCATGATCTCACCGAACGCAGCGTCGATCTCGGCGGCGCTGAGGTCGCCCCCTTCGAGCTTTTTGTTAAGGTCGGCGAGGCTCATCGCAGGCCCGCCGCCTGCAGAAAGTTCGCGACGATGGCGTGGCCGTGCTCGCTGGCGATGCTTTCGGGATGGAACTGCACGCCAAAGATTGGCCGCGCCTTGTGCGACATGCCCATGACTTCGCCGTCCGCGGTTTCGGCGTCGATGGTGAAGTCCGCGGGAAACGTCTCGCGCTTCACGGCGAGCGAATGGTAGCGCGTCGCCTTGAACGGGGAAGGGAGGCCACGAAAGAGCCCGCCGCCACGATGGGTCACGTCCGACACTTTGCCGTGCATGATCGCGCGGGCGCGCACCACCTCGCCGCCGAAGGCTTGCCCCATGGCCTGGTGGCCCAGGCACACGCCGAAAATCGGCAGGTCGGCCGGCGCTTTCGCCAGCAGATCGAGACAGACGCCCGCTTCGTTCGGCGTGCAGGGGCCGGGCGAGAGGATCACCGCCTGCGGCTTCTTCTTCAGCACCTCGGCCGTCGTCAGCGCGTCGTTGCGCACGACGTCGCAGTGGACGCCGAAGTCTTCGACGTAGTGGACGAGGTTGTAGACGAAGCTGTCGTAATTATCGATGACGAGGATCATGGCCGCCTACCCGGGCTGACGAACGAAAAGGGCTAGTCGCGTTCGTTCGCGCGCCATCGGGAGGGGAGGGGAAAGAGCGTCATCGGGTGGGCACCATAGCGGAAAACCAAGCGACGCAAAGTAGGTTCGCGCGTCTAGCTACGCAGCGTCTGCGCCGTGATCCAGGCAAACAGCGCGCCGATTATGAGCACCATGAACGCGCCAATTGTGCCGAGCATCAGTAGTCCGAACAGCGCCATGCCCGGATCGTCACAATGCGTGCAGGGGCGCGGCTCATTCCAGATTACCGCGAACCATCCGGCGGAAATTAGAACCATCCCAATCGGACCTGGCAGCGCTGCGTAAAGAACGACTTTCCAAGTCTTCCAAGCCGGCTGGCGACGTGCAAACACCCAGGCCAACGTGATCGCCAGAAGAATAAGACCGCCGGCGATCAGGTAGATCATGAATAGCGCCACGCCTCCGCAGCAGCACGAAACAGCGCCCGCGATTTGTGCAGCGTTTCCTGCAACTCCGCCTCCGCGTCGCTGTCCAGCACCACCCCGCCGCCAGCTTGGACGGAAAGCACGCCGTCTTTCACGATGCCGGTGCGCAGCGCAATGCAGGTGTCCATGGCGCCCCCGGCGCCGAAATAGCCGACGCCGCCGGCGTAGATGCCGCGCCGGTGCTGCTCGACTTCGTTGATGATCTCCATGGCGCGGATCTTCGGCGCGCCGGTGACGGTGCCGTGCGGGAAACCGGCCATCAGCGCATCGAGCGCGGTGAGGCCTTGGGCGATCTCGCCTTCCACATTGGAGACGATGTGCATCACGTGGCTGTAGCGCTCGATCGTGAACGCTTCGGTGACGCGCACATGCTTGGAGCCGGCCCCGGCAGTCGCGGCCATATTGCCCGCACCGGCGCCACGCACGGCGACGCGGCCCAGATCGTTGCGCGCGAGATCGACAAGCATCAAATGCTCGGCGCGTTCTTTGGGATCGGCGAGCAGCTCTTCCTCGAGCGCGTGATCTTCAGCAGGCGTCGCGCCGCGCGGGCGGGTTCCGGCGATGGGACGGATGGTGACGACGCCGTCGCGCAGCCGCACGAGAATCTCCGGGCTTGAGCCGACGACGGAAAAATCGGCGAAGTTGAGATAGAAGAGGAAGGGCGACGGATTCAGCCGCCGCAGCGAGCGATAGAGCGCAAACGGCGGCGCTTTCATCGGCGCGGTGAAGCGCTGGCTGGGCACCACCTGGAAGATGTCGCCGCTCCGGCAATAGTCTTTGCAGTGCGCCACCAGCGAGCGGTACTGCTCCGGCGTCGTGTTCGACACTTGCGCCGGCATCGCCTCCGTCGGTTTCTGTGGCGCGGCGCGCTTCGACAGCGGCCGATCCAGCACGCGCAGCATCTTCTCTAAACGTGCTTTCGCCGCGTCGTATGCTTGCGCAGCGCTTTGGTTGGCGCGTTTGCGGGCAGGGGTGACGAGGATGATCTCGCTCGTCACGTTATCGAACACGCAGACGATGGTGGGGCGCATCAAGAGCGCGTCAGGCGTGCCGAGCGGATCGGGCGCCTTCTCTGGCAGCTTCTCGATGAAGCGCACCATGTCGTAGCCCAGATAGCCGAAGAGGCCTGCTGCCGGCGGCGGCAGCTCGTTGGGCATTTCCAGCGCGGACTTATCGAGCAGCTTGCGCAGGCTCTTCAGCGGCGCGTCACGCTGCGCGCGGAAGCTCTTGTCGGCGAAGCCGCCGCGTGAGGTCTCCGCGCGGCCGCCCTTTACGCGCCAGACCAGATCAGGCCGTGCGCCGATGATGGAATAGCGCCCGCGGAAGTCGCCGCCTTGCACGCTCTCCAGCAAAAACGCGCCCGGCGTGTCCGCGCCCAGCTTCAGCATCGCCGAAACCGGGGTCTCCAGATCGGAGATGCGGCGCGTCCACACCACCGCGCCGCCGCGCGCATACGCGGCGGCGAACGCGTCCGGCGCCGGCCAAAGCGCGCCGGCTTCGATCGTCATTGCGCGGGCTGTTGTTCGCCTTCTTCGCCGCCTTCCGGCGGGTACTGGCGATCGAGCAACTCGGTGTTTCTGCGAATGCGCACTGAACCCATGATCTGCGCCTGCAGCGCATCGACGAGACTCTGCTGCAGAGATTCCTGGCTCGACGACGTGCGCACGGCTTCCACCGCCTCGCGCTGTTGGGCCGGGTCGGCGCGCTGGATGCGTTCGACATGCGCCACCAAAACGGCGCGCCCGTCGGGACGCATGTCGCTGACGACGCCGCCCTGCGGCGCGCTGAACACCAGTGCGCCGAAGCGGCGGGGCAGCCCTTGCGCTGCTGACGCCCGGTCGATCGACTGCGAGCGGGCGATGATCGCACCGCGATTGGCGGAGACGGCTTGCGCGAACGGCGTGCCGCCTTCCACAGCGGTCTGGATCGCGGTGGCGCGCTCCTGCAGGCGGCGCACGGTTTCGCGCACGATGTAGATCTGGCCGACCTGCTGACGCACTTCCGTCAGCGGCCGCACCGTCGCTGCGGTGACGCGATCTACGGCGACGAGAATGTCGGTGTCCTCCACGGGGAAGAAGTCGCTCGCCTGACCTTCCGCGGTTTCGAACGCCGTGCGCAGAATTTCGGGCGCGCCGCGCAGGGCCGCCTGTTGCTCGGGTGGCGCGCCCGAGCCGTCCGCGGCCACGTTGGTGAAGGTTTCGACCGTGAGGCCCGCCTCACGCGCTGCCTGCCCGGTCGGCGTGCCGGCGGCCGTGGCGTCGTCAAAGGCGTTCCGCGCCGCATCCATGAGGTTGCCCGCCTCTTCGTTTGCCAGCGCCGTGCGGATTTCGTCGCGCTGACTTTCGAAGGTCGCGGTCGAACCCGGCGTCACGCTTTCAACCTTCACCACCACCCAAGGCGAGAGCCGGCCGCGGCCGACGCGCGGCGGCGCATTGGGCGCGGTGGAGAAGACGAGTTCTGCAACGCCTGCATCGCTCACCTGATCGCGCGACTGGTCTGCGCCGCGGGCGACCTGCAGGCCAAGCGCTGCGGCGACAGCATCGGAGGCTTCGCCGCGGGCGAGACGCTGCGCGGCTTGGTTGGCCTGTGCTTCGGTTTGCGCGGAGAGACGCACGAAGGTGCGTCGCTCGGGTGTCGTCAGCTGCGCGCGGCGCTGTTCGTACACTTCGCGGATGCGCGCTTCGGGGACGCTGACGCGCGCGGCGAAATCGGACGGGCGCGCATACACGATGGAGAAGGTGCGCAGCTCGGGCACCTGAAACATCTGCTGGTTTTCTTGGTAGAACGCTTGCGCCTGCGCGTCCGTGGGCGGCGCCACGGTCCCGGCTGCGGAAATCGGCAGTTCCGCCACGCTGAGCGTGCGCGTTTCCGAATTGAACACGAGTTCCATCGCCCCGAAGCTCGATGGCGCGCGCAGGCCCGCTGTCAGGCTCTGCAGCAGCATGCCCGAGGTGAGATCGGCGCGGACGTCGGTCTCGAAATCCTGCTCCGTGTAACGCATTTCGCGCAGGAAGCGGGCGTATTCGTTGCGGTCGAACACGCCGGACACCGGATTTTGCGTGCGCGGAATTTCGCGGATGCGCTCGCCGACCTGCGCGTTGCTGGTGCCGATGTGGATGCGCTCGGCGTAGACGCCGAGTGCGGTGCGCGCGATCAGCGACTCCAGGATGCGGCGGTGAAGGCCGGCGCGGACCGCATCGGCCTGGCTGACGTTGCGGCCCTGCAGGCGCTGCGACTGCAGGGTGAGTTCGAGTTCACGCGTGAGCCGCGCCGGGGCGATGGCCACGCCGTTCACTTCCGCGAGGTTGTTGCCGCCGACGCTGCGAAACACGTCGTTGATGCCCCACATGGCGAACGCGATCACGAGGATGAACAGCAGCAGGTACGCGACAATGCTGCGCGTGAAAGTTCGCATTTGTAAGAGCATGAAGGCTTCCGCTAAGTCTTTTGGCGCGCGGACAATAGAGACGGCGCCCGGGTGGGGCAATCGGCCGGAACCGCGCAGGGGCAGCACGCCCAAAGCAACTGGGGCAGGAGAAAACATGAGCGCGCGCAAGCCGCTAATCGCCGGGAACTGGAAAATGTTCGGCCGCCGCGCCGATCTTGCCGAAATGACCGCGCTGGCCGAACGGATAGGGCCGGCCTCGGCCGCGATCGATGTCCTGATCTGCCCGACGGCGCCCTATATCGCCGCCGCCGCTCAGACCGCCCGCATCACCCCGATCCTGGTCGGCGCCCAGGATTGCAGCCCGGTCGCCGACGACGCCGCCCGGACGGGCGAGGTGAGCGCGGCCATGCTGGCCGAGACGGGCGCCGGCTACGTAATCGTGGGCCATTCCGAGCGCCGCCAGTTCCACGGCGAGAGCAATGAACTGGTTCGCAAGAAGGCGGAGGCGGCCATGGCCGCCGGGCTCATCCCAATCGTGTGCGTCGGCGAAACCCGCGCCGAGCGGGACGCCGGCCGCGCCACAGCCGTCGTGGCTGCCCAAGTAGCTGAAAGCGTTCCGGATAAGGGCTCGAACCTGGTGGTGGCCTACGAGCCCGTCTGGGCGATCGGCGGCGACCGCATCCCCACCGTTCCCGAAATCGAAGAAATCCACAGCGTCGTCCGCCGGACCCTGGCGGAGCGGTTCGGCGCCGCGGCCGACGGCATTCGCATCCTCTACGGGGGATCGGTCAGCCCGAAGAACGCCACGGAGGTGTTTTCTGCAGCGGGCGTGGATGGCGCCTTGGTGGGGCGCGCGAGCCTCAAGGCGGCCGATTTTGCGGGAATTATCTTGGCGCACCCGGCTGCGGTGCGATGATGCGCGGGGCCGGTCTGGCGTTTAGGATCGGCCTCAGCTATTGAGCGCCCTTTCGCGCGCGCCCATGTCTGGCGCGGCGCGCGAAGCGCGTCTGGGAAGAGTGGGAGCGGCATGCAGATTATCGTCCTCAGCATCCATCTGCTGGTGTGCGTGGCCCTGATCGGCCTGGTGCTGCTGCAGCGTTCCGAAGGCGGCGCGCTCGGCATGGGCGGCGGCGGCGGCAGCGCCCTGATGAGCGGCCGCGGCGCCGCCGATGCGCTGGCGCGGATGACTTCATTCGCCGGCGGTTTTTTCCTGGTGACGTCGCTCAGCCTGACCTTCATCTCGGGCGCCGCCAGTCCAGGCGACGGGCGATCGATCTTCGACAGCCTGCCCCGCATTCAGCAGCAGGCGCCGGCCCCGGCGACCACACCAACCACGCAGCCGGCGCCTGAGCCGGTTCGCCCGGATCCGACCGAGAGCAGCGCGCCGGAAACGGCTTCGACCCAGCTTGCAGCGGCGGTTGTCCCGCCCGCGCCCCCGGTCCAGCAACAGGTCGCCCCGAGCCCGATCGAAGCGCGCACGCGCGCCGTTCCGCTTGAGCAACGGACCACGGGCACCGCGCAGACGACCCCGACCGCCGTCCGCACGACCCCGGTGCGCCAGTCGCCGCCGGCCACTGGCGGAACGAGCGGGCAGCCCCAGTCTGCCCCGGCGCGAACCACCGCGCCCCCGCAACTGCAACCGAACGCCGTGACGGGCATAAACCTGACGGACGATCCCCAAAACGCCGCCGAATCGAGCGACGGTGGGGTGCAGGCGGTTCGGCGCGAGCGCGCTGGCCCCGATCAGTAAGCCCACCTCGACCTGAGGCGGGAGTGACGCGCGGCCGAGAACGGCCGCGCGAACGCGTGGAAGGACTATGGCGCGCTATGTGTTCATTACCGGTGGGGTGGTCTCTTCCTTAGGGAAGGGCATCGCCTCCGCCGCCCTCGGCGCTTTGCTGCAAGCCCGCGGGTACCGCGTCCGTCTCCGCAAGCTCGATCCCTATCTCAACGTCGATCCGGGCACGATGAGCCCGTATCAGCACGGCGAGGTTTTCGTCACCGACGACGGCGCCGAAACCGACCTCGATCTCGGCCACTACGAGCGCTTCACCGGCGTGTCCGCCACCCAAGCCGACAACATCACCACCGGGCGCATCTACCAGGAGATCATCGCCAAGGAGCGCCGCGGCGATTATCTGGGCGCCACCGTGCAGGTGATCCCGCACGTCACCAACGCCATCAAGGATTTCGTGCTCTCCGATCACGGCGACGCCGACTTCGTGCTTTGCGAAATCGGCGGCACGGTGGGCGACATCGAAGGCCTGCCGTTCTTCGAAGCCATCCGCCAACTCGGCCAGGAACTCGATCCCGGCCAGGCGGCGTTCGTGCATCTGACGCTGCTGCCCTACATCCCGAGCGCCGGCGAGATGAAAACCAAGCCGACCCAGCACAGCGTGAAGGAGCTGCGCTCGATCGGCATTCAGCCCAACATCATTCTCTGCCGCTGCGATCGCCCGATCCCGGAAGACGAAAAGAAGAAGATCGCGCTCTTCTGCAACGTGCGCGAAAGCGCCGTCGTCGAGGCGCGCGATCTGCAGACGATCTATGAAGCGCCCATCGCCTATCACCATGCGGGGCTCGACACCGAACTGCTGAAGCATTTCGGCGTGACCGTCGCGCCGCAACCCGACCTCACCAAGTGGGACACGATCGTAAAGCGTTTGAAGACGCCCGACGGCGAAGTCACCATCGGCGTGGTCGGCAAGTACACGGAGCTGAAAGACGCCTATAAGTCGCTGATCGAAGCGCTGCATCACGGCGGCGTCGCCAACAACGTCAAAGTCAATCTGCGCTGGATCGAGAGCGAGAAGTTCGAAGAACTGGGCGACGCCTGGCACGAGGATCTGCATGGCGTGCACGGCATTCTGGTGCCCGGCGGCTTCGGCGAACGCGGCACCGAAGGCAAGATCGCCGCGGTCACTTTCGCGCGCGAACACAAGGCGCCGTTCTTCGGCATCTGCTTCGGCATGCAGATGGCCTGCATCGAAGCGGCGCGCAATCAAGCCGGTCTGAAGGGCGCGAGTTCAACTGAATTCGGCGCGGCCAAGCATCCGATCGTCGGCTTGATGACCGAATGGCTGAAGGGCAACGAACTTGAGAAGCGCGCTGCCGAGGGCGATCTCGGCGGCACGATGCGCCTGGGCGCCTACCACGCGACATTGCAGCCCGGCAGCAAGGTCGCAGCCATCTACGGCGATACCGAGATCACCGAACGCCACCGCCACCGTTACGAAGTGAACACCAAATACCGCGACAAACTCGAAGCGGCGGGTCTCATCTTCTCGGGCATGAGCCCAGACGGGGTGCTGCCGGAAATCGTCGAGCGCCGCGACCACCCGTGGTTCATCGGCGTGCAGTATCACCCCGAACTGAAGTCGCGCCCGTTCGAACCGCACCCGCTGTTCGCGAGCTTCATCGCCGCGGCGGTGGAGCAGAGCCGGTTGATGTAGCGCCTCTGGCGAGACCTGACTTGCGGGCTAGCGCGCGAGCATGTCACTTGAGGGCATGCGACTCTTCGTTCTCGCCGCCCTGATCGCCACCCCTGCCTACGCCACGCCGGCGGGAGAGGGGCCCTCGCCCGGCAGCGCGCCGCTGGCGATCCTGGTGCTCATCGTCGCGGTCGGCGGCTGGCTCGCCGTGCGGGCCTTCATTTCCAACCTCCGCGCCAACAAAACCAAAGCCGCCGTCGGCGACAGTTTCGCAGGCTATGCGCTGGAAGTGCTGGTCAACGCCGCCAAGATCGACGGCCGCGTAAACGACACCGAACAACAGGCCATCGCGGCGGCCATGAGCGACATCGGCGGCGCCGCGGTCGAACTGCCGGCCGTGCAGGCGGCGTTCGCAAAGGCCAAGCTCAGCAAGGCCGAATTGGTTGCGTATCTGCAGATGAAGGCCGGCGCCTTCTCGCGCGACCAGAAGGTGCAGCTGCTGAAAGCGCTGATGAGCGTGTTCGTCGCGGACGGCCGCTTCGACGAAACGGAACACGCGGCGCTCGTCGATTACACGGCCGCTGTCGGTTTCGACCGGGGCAAGGCGCCCGATCTCCTGAAGAGCGTCTTCCGCGGCTCAATCACGTAACCTCGGCGCCTGTCCGCTCGCGGGCATCTTCCTGCACGCTGTGTCCGCAGTGCCTTCTCAGTGTCGCTGTGGTTTTCTTTTCACCACAGCGACACAGCGGATTCACAGCGGACACAGCGACTGCTGGCGAGGGACAGGCGACCGAACTAGGCCGTCACGCGCTCTGCGAAATCCACCACGTCGTCGAGCACCGGCGCGCGCCCGCGAAACACCCGCGACATCGCCAGCATGATGCCGACATGATCGACACGGTCGTAGCGCTTGGTCTCCACGCTGCCGCCTGCGGCGCGCATGGCGCGTTCCAGGCCGTCGATGTTTTTCGCACCCACCGTGCGGTCGTCGCGTCCCCATAACAGAAGCAGGGGCGGTGCGTCGGCGCGTGCAAAATGCACCGGCTGCGTCAGCTGCGCGTCGGGCGCGCGGCCGAAGGCGTTCTGCGACGCCGGCACGTCGAATGGGAGAAAGTCATAGGGTCCAGCCAGACCCGCCATACCGCGAATGCGGCGCGCTTCGACACCGACGTTCGCCAGATACTGCGGGTCGAGCGCCAGCATCGCGGCGATGTAGGCGCCGGCGGAATGCCCCACCAGCACGATCCGCTGCGGGTCGCCGCCATGATCGGCCGCGTGATCGCGCGCCCATCGCACCGCTGAGGCGCCGTCTTCGATGAAGCTCGGAAACACGTCCGGGGCGACACGATAGTCCGGGATCACGGTGACGAAGCCGCGCGAAGCAAGCGCATCGCCCATGAACCCGTAATCGTCCTTGTCGCCGGACGCCCACGAGCCGCCGTAGAAGAAGACGATCACCGGCGCACGTCCGCCCACCGGAGCGGCGGGGGCGTAGACGTCCAGCATCTGGCGTGGGCCAGGACCGAAAGGCGCGTTGCGCAGCACCTGGCGGGCGCCCGGGTCGTGGGGGGCGAAGCGGTCGAAAGTCGCCAGCGACGGCGTACAGCCGGCGGTGAGGAGGGCGGCGAGAAAGGCGCGGCGCTGCATGGCTTTGCTACGTTCTCCTCAGGCAGACGGATGACCCGCATCCAAACCAGCATGGCGGTGCATCTTCCTCAATAACAGCGGGACCAGCCGCCGCTTCGGCGCGCCCGCCCGGATTGGGGAGAACACGATGAAACGCCTGCTCGCGCCCGCCCTTCTGGCCATGGCGATCGCCATGCCGGCCGCGGCCGAACCCCGCAATTTGACCGGTTTCGATGGCGTGAACGTCTCGGATCGGATCGAGGCGGATGTCATGATTGGCCCGCAGTTCAGCGTCGATGTCAGCGGCCCCGACGCCGGGCGCGTCCAAACCCGCCTCGATGGCGACACGCTGCGCATCAGCGAACGCAACCGTCCCTGGTTCGGCGGCAGCCGCCGCGTGAACGCCACCGTCCGGGTCACGCTGCCGCGCATCGAAGGCTTGGCCGCATCGCGCGGCGCGAGCGTGCGCATGGGCCGCGTGGAGACGGATTCCATGTCACTGGCCGCCGCCATGGGCGGTGAACTCACCATTTCAGGCTCGTGCCGCAATCTTTCCGTCGCCGTCTCGATGGGCGGCATCGTCAAGGCGGAGGACTTCCAGTGCCTCACCGCCGACGCGGCCGCCTCCATGGGCGGAGAAGCGCGCATCTTCGCCAGTCAATCCTTCGACGCCTCCGCCTCGATGGGCGGCGTGGTGAATGTTGCGGGCGATCCCGACCATAGCGACGTCTCCACATCGATGGGCGGCGAAGTCAGCAGCCACTAATCGGAACTGACATGCCGGGGCCGCGTTGGTTCCGGCATGGAACAGGCGATCGAGACATCTGTCGCGCCGGGCGAACCCGGCGCGCCGAAACAGAGCGCCTACAAGCGCGCCTTGATCCTTTTCAACGAGAAGGCGGGCAGCGTCCGCAGCGGCGACCGCGACAAGCTGATCGCCGCGGTGCAGGCGGCCGGCGTTGAACAATACGCGCTCGTCGGTCCGGAGATGACGTCGGCCAATCTATTCAAGCTGGCGAAGGACTTCGACGTTCTCATCGTGCTGGGCGGCGACGGCACGGCGCGCAACGTCGCCGAGTTCGCGCCCGCCAACGCGCCGCCCCTCATGCTGCTGCCCGGCGGCACGCTCAACGTGCTGCCGCGCGCGCTCTATGGCGAGCGTGCCTGGCCCGAAGCGCTTAAGGATGGACTGGAGCAGGGGGTCGTGAAGCGGCTGCCGGCCGGCAAGGCCAACGGCGCGCCCTTCTTCGTCGCCGCCATTTTTGGAGAACCGACGCTGCTGGCGCGGGCGCGCGAAGCGGTGCGCGAAGGACAGTTTCTGCGCGCCTTTCGGCGCTTCAATCATTTCACCCGCCGCGCCTTCACGCATCGCGTACGCGCCCGTGCGCAAGGCCACCCGATGCAGAAGGTGGCCGCCGTGGGCGTGCTCTGCCCAGCGTTCTCCGGCGAGGTCGAGGGCAAAGAGCTTGAATGGGTGACGCTTGATGCGTCGCGTCTGCTCGATCTGGCGCGCGTATCGCTGCGCTCGATGTCCAATGCCTGGCGCGACGACCCAGCGATCGAAATCGGCCAATGCAAAAGCGGCGAAATATCTTCGCCCGGGCTTATCCCGGCGACGCTCGACGGTGAACCGAAGACGTTTGTCTCTTCGATCAAGATCACCTACAGCCCCAACGGCCCGCGCGTGCTCGCCCTTGAGGACAAGGCCGTCTGACCGTGGAATTGGTCCACTTGACCGATCTGCATTTCGGCTGCGTCGACGACGCAGCTTTGAAAGCGGTTGAGCGCTATGTCCGCGAGCGCAAACCCGATCTCGTCATCTGCACGGGCGACATTTCGAAGGACGGGCTTGCGGTCGAATTGAACGACGCCTGCGCCTGGCTGCGTTCGCTTGAGGCGCCGGTGATGCTGACGCCCGGCAATCACGACGTGCCGTATTTCGAAATGTGGGGCCGGCTCGCGTTTCCCTGGAAACGCTTCGAAGCGGCCTCTAAAGGCATCCACACGGAGGCTTGGCACACGCCGCAATGGTCCATCGTACCGGTGAATACGGCGCGCGCCTGGCAATTCCGTTTGAACTGGGCGCAGGGCGAGATTTCGCGCGGCCAAACCGCTATTGCCGCGGCCGAGTTGCAGAAGGCGGCGCCGGGCGCGCTGCGCATCGTCATCACGCACCATCCGCTTGATTGGCCCAATGACGCGCCGATCAAAGGGATCACGCGCGGCGGCGCGCGCGGACTGTTGCGATTGATCGACGCCGGCGCCGAGCTTTTCCTCAGCGGCCACCTGCACTTCGCCTACGCGCGGCTCATCGAGACCAAGGCTCTGTCGATCATCAGCGGCACGCTCTCGAAGCGGCTTCGCCATGAGCCGTGCGCCTTCACGGTGATCCGCAGACCCGCGCCGCACATCATCGAGGCGGAGGTGTTGCATGTGGTTCAAGGCGTCGCTCAAACCGCCGCCAAGCGCCAGTTCCTGTTGAACACGCCGCCGCAGCCCGGGGCGCCTGGCGCGGTGACGGCTCTGCCCGGGAACGGCCTAGCGCCGGCGTCCGTTGATCTCTCCTGAAGCCTGAGGGAGACGACAATGCGCTGTGACGTGTGCGGCAACGACTACGATAAGGCGTTCCAGATCCTGACCGCCGACGGCAAGACCATGTCGTTTGATGCATTCGAATGCGCGATCCATGCGCTGGCGCCGCAATGCGCGCACTGCAAGTGCCGCATCGTCGGTCACGGTGTCGAAACCGACGACGCCATCTATTGCTGCGCCAGCTGTGCGCGGCACTCAGGCGAGCAGGGGCTTGCCGACAGGGCGAGTTGAAAGAGGTTCAACCGCCTCTGGTGTCGAGATCGGGATCGCCCAAGCCGATCTCTTCTTCCGCGATGAGATCCACGCCGAGTTTCTCGGCGCCGTCTTCAAGATAATCGCCCAGGAGCGGGATACCCATCAGATAGCGCGAGGTCGGGCCTTGCGCACGTTCGCGCGCAGCCGCCAGCGCTTCGGTCCAGTCGGACGCTTCGTAGTCGCCGCGGCCAAGCCAGGTCAGCGCGACGAGCGACGCCTTCGCATCGACATCGAGACTGGCGATCGCCACCTTGAGTTCGCGCGCCGCCGGGTTGTCGGCCTCGTCCTCGATCGCATCGACAAAGCGGTCATCCGCCGCGTCCGAGGCGTCGTCCTCCGAGTCCGACGGCGTCAGCATGTCGAACGCCTTCGCCTTCAGCACGATGTAGGCGAGCGTCTCGCGATCGAGAACGAAGCTCTCCGGCGGTTCTGGGATTTCGCGGCGGACGGTCATGCGCGCGCGTCTTCGGACTGGCTGTGCAGGCCGCCCGGGCGTGAGATGCCTTCGAGCGCCTGGCCGGCGTTCTCAGAACTTTCGGCGGCCGCGATGTCGGCGAGCGAGACGATGCCGACGAGGCGCTTGTCGCGGCTCACCACCGGCAAACGCCGCACCTGCATGTCGGCCAGATTTTCGCAGACGTCTTCGACGTCCTCGTCGTCGTAGCAGTAGAGCACTTCGTGGGTCATCACTTCGCCCACCGTCGTGTCGGGGCCCTTGCCGATGGCGACGCCGCGCACCGCGATGTCGCGGTCGGTGACCATGCCGACGAGGCGGTCGCCTTCCTGAACCGGCAGCGCGCCCACATCCATGTCGGCCATCGCCCGGGCGGCTTCGCGGAGTGAGACGGAGGGGGTTACGGTACGCACGTCGCGCGTCATGGCGTCACGGATCAACATGGGAATTTCCTCCCTGGCCGGCAGCCCCGGCTGATACTGCCCCCGATCCAGCGCCAACGCAGGGGTTTTCTGCCTGTTCCGTGGGGCGGCTGGACTTGCCCGGGGGAGGGCTTTCCTTTATCAGCCCCGCTTTCCCCGACAGGCAGTGGCCTGGGCCGGGACCAGGAGTTTTCCGGCCATGGCCGTTCCGAAGCGAAAAACCACGCCCTCCCGCCGCGGCATGCGCCGGTCGCACGACAAGCTGAAGAAGAACACGTTTGTCGAGGACAAGGAGTCGGGTGAGCTGCGCCGCCCCCACCACATCGACCTGAAGACGGGCCGTTATCGCGGCAAGCAAATCCTGAAAGCCAAGGAAGACTGAGTGCGGCTCGCCGCGCTCGGTTTTGCGCTTCTAACCCTGGCCGCGTGCCAGTGGGACCCGCCGTCGCAAGGCGCGCGGGACAGTTCCGTGCCGCCGTTGACCGTTGAAGGCTACGGCGACATGCGCATCGGCATGACGCTGGCGGAAGCGCGCACCGCGTCTGGCCAGGCGCTCGACGCTGAAGCGCTCGAGCCGGACGCGCCGGGGGCGTGCTCTGAACAGCAATACACGACCACTGACGGTGACATGCTGTGGCTCATGTTCGAGGGCGACAAGCTCGTCCGCATCACCGCCACCAATGAAGGTGGCGCGCGAACCCGCACGGCGCAGAACGTGGGTGTCGGCTCGACGGACGCTGAAGTCCGGACCGCCTATCAGAACCTGGTGGAAGAGGGCTCGCACTACAATGCCGCGCCTGCCCATAACCTCATCGCTTGGACCGTGCCCGAACAGAGCGGCATTCTCTTCGAAGTGAACGAGCAGGGCGTCGTCACCGCCGTCCACGCCGGCGGGCCGCAGATCCAATACATGGAAGGCTGCGCCTGAGGCGGTCGCCTTCAGAGCTATGGCGGCGCGGATAGGGGCGTTGCCCCTCCGCCGCTTGCCTTTTGGCGCGGCGCGGTCTCCAAAGACCGCATATTTCCCCCTCCAAAACAGGGCGCTCCCATGACTGGCATCATCGACATTATCGGCCGCGAAATCCTCGATAGCCGCGGCAACCCGACGGTCGAAGTCGACGTCATGCTGGAAGACGGCGCCATGGGCCGCGCGGCGGTGCCGTCGGGCGCCTCCACCGGCGCGCACGAAGCCAACGAAAAGCGTGATGGCGAGCCGGACCGCTATCTGGGCAAAGGCGTGCGCGACGCGGTTGAGGCCGTCAACGGCGAAATCGCCAACGCCATCCTGGGCATGGACGCCGAAGAACAGCGCCGCATCGACGCGGCCCTCATCGAACTCGACGGCACCCCCAACAAAGCTCGCCTCGGCGCCAACGCCATCCTGGGTGTTTCCCTTGCCGTCGCGAAGGCGGCGGCCGAGGCCTCGATCCAGCCGCTCTACCGCTACCTGGGCGGCGTGCAGGCGCGCATCCTGCCGACGCCGATGATGAACATCGTCAATGGCGGCGCCCACGCCGACAACCCGATCGACATCCAGGAATTCATGATCATGCCGGTGGGCGCCGAGAGCATGGCCGACGCCGTGCGCTACGGCTCGGAAGTTTTCCACACGCTCCGCAAGGAGCTGAAGGAGGCCGGCCACTCCACCAATGTGGGCGACGAAGGCGGCTTTGCGCCGAACCTGAAGAGCGCCGACGAAGCCTTGAGCTTCATCATGAAGTCGATCGAAAAGGCCGGCTACAAGCCGGGCGAGGACATTGCGCTGGCGCTCGACTGCGCCGCCACCGAGTTCTTCAAGAACGGCAAGTACGAACTGGCCGGTGAAGGCAAGTCGCTGCGCGGCGCCGAGTTCGCGCAATATCTGGATGACCTGGTGAAGCGCTATCCGATCCTCTCGATCGAAGACGGCATGTCGGAAGACGATTTCGAAGGCTGGGCCGCGCTCACCGAATTGCTGGGCGACCGCTGCCAGCTCGTCGGCGACGATCTCTTCGTCACCAATACCAGCCGTTTGCAGATGGGCATCGAGAAGGGCCTCGCCAACGCGATCCTGATCAAGGTCAACCAGATCGGCACGCTGACGGAGACGCTCGACGTCGTCGAACTCGCCCACCGCTCCGGCTACAGCGCGGTGATGAGCCACCGCTCGGGCGAGACGGAAGACTCGACCATCGCCGACCTCGCCGTCGCGACCAATTGCGGGCAGATCAAAACCGGCTCGCTGGCGCGCTCGGACCGCACGGCCAAGTACAACCAGCTCATCCGCATTGCAGAACAGTTGGATGAGCAGGCGGTATACGCCGGCTCGAGCACGATCGCCGGGTAACTCCCTCCACAGTCATTCCAGACGGCCGGAGGCCGATCTGGAATCCAGGGGCCAACACTCAGGTTGTTGTCCTGGATTCCAGATCACGCTCCGCTTGTCTGGAATGACTGAGAGAGTTTGGGCGCTCGAAGCCAGAAGAACGTCCCCAGAACGGCGATTGTTTCGCTGTCGAAATTCGCGCCCCGCTGTAAAAATTTTGCCTAGCGTCACGCGTTAACGTTCAGCACCAGAGCCAGCGTCGGCCGCTTCGACCACAACACCAAATCTGGTGAACGGGTTGCAAACCACTGTTTTTCCACAGGGTTCGGGTCGTGAGAACAAAACAAGAATAATAAAGAGTCTTTACGATTCTTTTACCGTTTCGACTCAGCGTGCCCGCCGAATCGGGGTTCGGGACCATGGGCAAGCACGGACAAACAGTGCTGAACGCGACGCTGGGGGCGGCCATTCTGTACCTCGGCGCGCACGCCGTGACGGGCCGTCAGGGGCTCGTCGCCTACGTCGATCTGCAGGGGCAGGAGCGGGTGCTGGAACAGCGCCTGGCCGACCTCGAAGACGAGAAGACCGAGCTCGAAGCCCGCGCGGCGCGTTTGAAGCCCGCCACTCTCGATTTGGATTATCTGGACGAACGCGCCCGTATCTCGCTCGCCGCCGGCGAGCCCGATGAGATCGTCTTCGCGCTCGATCCCTAGAGTTCATGGACCGCCGGCGCTCAGCCGGCTCGCGCACGCTCTCCCCCCGCGTCGCGCGGGCCACCCCCAGAGTGAGCGCCGGCGGTTCATGACTACGCTCGCACCTTGTGCGCCGCCGCATCTTCGCAAACCTCGCTGGCGAGCCCTGCCAATCCCGCATATGAGGAGCGCGCCGTCGCGAGTGGACCCATCCGGAGAGGTGAGGCTTACGTAACGGCGGAGGAACGCGAACGATGGCTCCAGCCACGACCAAGCCGAACGGCGGCGCGCACGCCGGCGAAGCGACGAAGGAGCAGTTGCTCCAATACTATCGGGACATGCTGCTCATCCGGCGTTTCGAGGAACGCGCGGGCCAACTCTACGGCATGGGTCTGATCGGCGGCTTCTGCCACTTGTACATCGGCCAGGAAGCCGTCGTCGTCGGCATGCAAGCGGCGCTGAAGGACGGCGACCAAGTCATCACCGCGTATCGGGATCACGGCCACATGCTCGCGGCCGGCATGACCGCGAACGGCGTCATGGCCGAGCTCACGGGTCGCCGCGACGGCTACTCGAAGGGTAAGGGCGGCTCGATGCACATGTTCAGCATCGAGAAGGCGTTCTATGGCGGCCACGGCATTGTCGGCGCGCAAGTCTCGCTCGGCACCGGGCTTGCCTTCGCCAACCGCTATCGCAAGGACGGCAAGGTCTGCCTCACCTATTTCGGCGACGGCGCGGCGAACCAGGGGCAGGTCTACGAGAGCTTCAACATGGCGTCGCTGTGGAAGCTGCCGGTCGTCTACATCGTCGAGAACAATCAGTACGCGATGGGCACATCGATCCAGCGCTCGTCGTCTGAAACGCATCTCCATAAGCGCGGCATCAGCTTCAATATTCCCGGCGAAGAAGTGGACGGCATGGACGTCGTCGCCGTGCGCGACGCCGGCCTCCGCGCCGTCGAACACGCGCGCTCGGGCAAAGGCCCGATCCTGCTGGAGATGAAGACGTACCGCTATCGCGGCCACTCCATGTCCGACCCGGCCAAGTACCGCACCAAGGAAGAGGTCGACGAACAGAAGGCCAAGCGCGACCCGATCGATCACGTGAAGAAGGTGATCACGGACGCCGGCTACGCCACGGAAGAACAGCTCAAGGACATCGACCGCGAAATCCGCGCCGTCGTCACCGAGTCCGCCGAGTTCGCGCAATCGAGCCCCGAGCCCGATCCCAGCGAACTCATGACCGACATTTACATCGAAGCTTGATCCGGGGGGACCAGATGACCATTGAACTGACCTATCTCGCCTACACGATTGCGCTCTTCTTCGTCGTCGTGCTGGTTCAGGCCACGACCGGCATCGCCAATAATGGCGGTCTCGCCATGGCCAATGCGCGCGACAACCTGAAGCCGCCGACCACGATCCAGGCGCGCGCCAAGCGCCTTACCGACAACTTCCGCGAAAACCTCTGGTTCTTTGCGCCGCTCGTGCTGATCGCGGCGATCGCCGACGTGCACACGCAATGGACCGTGCTGGGCGCGCAAGTGTTCTTCTGGGCGCGGCTTGCGCACGCGGTCTGGTACATCGCCGGACTGCCGTTCATCCGTCCGCTCTTCTGGCTCGCAGGCGTCATCGCTTGCGGCATGATCTTCCTTTCTCTCTTCGGAATGCTCGCCTGATGACGCAAATCCTCATGCCCGCGCTTTCGCCCACCATGGAGGAGGGCAACCTCGCCAAATGGCTGGTGAAGGTCGGCGACAAGATCGAGCCGGGCCAAGTCATCGCCGAAATCGAGACCGACAAGGCGACGATGGAAGTCGAAGCGGTCGACGAAGGCGTGGTCACCTCGCTCCTGGTCGACGAAGGCGCGCAGGGCGTGAAAGTGAATACGCCAATCGCGGAGCTGGATGGACAAGCGCAGGCGGCGCCGAGCAAAGCTCCGACCTCCCCCCTTGCGGGGGAGGGCAGGGAGGGGGGTAACGGCGGTGCTGTCTCCGCGAAGGGCGCCGCCCGTACCCCCACCCCCAACCCCGCCCCGCAAGGGGGCGGGGAGTCGCTCCGTGATCCCGAAATCCCCGCCGGCACGCAGATGGTGAAAATCACGCTGCGCGACGCTCTGCGCGACGCCATGGCCGAAGAAATGCGGCGCGACGATCGCGTTTTCGTCATGGGCGAAGAGGTGGCGCAGTATCAGGGCGCCTACAAAGTCACGCGCGAATTGCTGCAGGAGTTCGGCCCCGAGCGCGTCGTCGATACGCCGATCACTGAACACGGCTTCGCAGGTCTGGGCGTCGGCGCGGCGATGGCGGGCTTGAAGCCGATCGTTGAATTCATGACCTGGAATTTCGCGATGCAAGCGATCGACCAGATCATCAACTCCGCCGCCAAGACGCTCTACATGTCGGGCGGCCAGATCAAATCGAGCATCGTCTTCCGCGGCCCAAACGGCGCGGCCTCACGCGTCGCCGCGCAGCACAGCCAGGATTATTCCTCGTGGTACAGCCACGTGCCTGGCCTCATCGTCATCGCGCCCTACGACGCCGCTGACGCCAAGGGCTTGCTCAAAGCCGCCATCCGCAATCCCAACCCCGTCGTCTTCCTCGAGCACGAAATGCTCTACGGCCACGAGTTCGAAATTCCGGATGTCGCCGACTGGATCGTCCCGATCGGCAAAGCCCGCATCCGCCGCGCCGGCGCCGACGTCACCATCACCGCGCACTCGCGCATGGTGGCGCACGCGATGAAGGCGGCCGAGAAGCTGGCGGAAGAGGGCATCGACGCGGAAGTCATCGATCTGCGCACACTGCGGCCGCTCGACACTGCGACTATCATCGAAAGCGTGAAGAAGACCAACCGCATCGTCACGGTCGAAGAAGGCTGGGGCCAATCCGGCGTCGGCGCCGAAATCTGCGCGCGCGTCACCGCCGAAGCGTTCGACTTTCTCGACGCCCCGCCCACCCGCGTCCACCAGGTCGACGCGCCGCTGGCATACGCCGCCAATCTGGAAGCGCTGGCGCTGCCGAGCGTCGAAGACGTGGTCGCCGCCGTCAAAGCGGTGACCTACCGGTGATCTATCGCGGCGCCTGCCACTGCGGCGCTGTCCGCGCCGCGTTCGAGACAGCGACGAAGCCGCGCCTGCGCTTCGACGGCTGCTCGTTCTGCGCCAGCCGCGGCGTGAAGAGTGCGAGCGATGCGGACGGGCGCCTCACGCTCGAAAGCAGCGCCAAGCTCACGCGCTACCGCTTCGGCCACAAGACCGCCGACTATCTCATCTGCCCGGACTGCGGGACCTACGTCGCCACGCACATGAACGGCCCGCGCGGGCCGGTCGGCGTCATCAACGTCGTCGGCCTGATGATCCCCGAGCTGCGCGATGAGCCGGCGGACGCCGCCAGCCTCGACAATGAGACGCCGGACGCGCGCATTGCGCGCCGTCTCTCGCGCTGGACCCCTATGACCTTGACGGAGGCCGCATGACCGAAGGCGAAGTCGTCGAGCAATTGATCGGCTATATGAGCCTCTTGCTCCTGGGCGTGTCGATCATCTTCACGGTGGTCTCAACCTATATCGTCGCGCTCAATTACTTCGTTGGCGAGGCGCAGCTAATGGCGCGCATCGGCGCGTTCAGCTTTGTGACGCTCATTCTTGTGCTGCTGCTCGTCGTCATGGTCGGCGCCGAGGGCACGCATGCGGGGCTCATCCATCGGCTGGAAGAACTTCGCGCCGCAGGTCAGCTCACCGCCGCAGGCGCCGGCGCGCTCGCCAATGCGCAGAACGGCGTCGACGGCTTGGTGCGCGCCATGTTGTGGCTCGGCATGATCACGGTCTTCGCCGCGCTCTTCTACATGACCTTCCTGCATCGCTGGAAACCGGACGTCGTGAACGTCAATATCCAATCGAGAAAACACGCATGACCACGCAGATCACCATGCCCGCGCTCTCGCCGACGATGGAGGAGGGCAATCTCGCCAAGTGGCACGTGAAAGCGGGCGACAAGATCGAACCCGGCCAGGTCATCGCCGAGATCGAAACCGACAAGGCGACGATGGAAGTCGAAGCGGTGGACGAAGGCGTGATCGCCGAAATCCTGGTGCCGGAAGGCAGCCAGAACGTGAAGGTCAACACGCCGATCGCGGTGCTCGCCGGTGAAGGCGCGGCAACTCAGAAAGCCTCCCCCTCGACGGGGGAGGCGCCGCGAAGCGGCGGAGGGGGTGCGCCCTCGACGCTGCAAGCGAAGCCTCAAGAGGCTCGCTCGTCCAAGCCCGCGGGCGCACCCCCTCAGTCAGCGCTGCGCGCTGACAGCTCCCCCATCGAGGGGGAGCGGGTTTTCGCATCACCACTCGCGCGTCGCCTCGCGGAGCAGGGCGGCATCGACCTTTCGGGCCTCCGCGGCACCGGCCCGCACGGCCGCATTGTAAAAGCCGACATCGAAGCCGCCGCGAAAGCGCCGCGCGCGGCCGCAGCGCCGCAGCAATCGCGCGAAGTCGCGAAGCCCGCCGCCCAACAGGCGCCCGCGCCGTTCAAATCGCTCGAAAGCTACGGCATCCGGAGCGGCACCTACGACCTCGCGCCGCTCGACCTCATGCGCAAGACCATCGCCAAGCGCATGACCGACTCGTTCCGCGACGTGCCGCACTTTCCGCTCACCATCGACATCGAGATCGACGCGCTGCTGAAAGCGCGCGGCGAGATCAACAAACGCTTCGGCGACAACGGCGTCAAAATCTCCGTCAACGACATGTGCATCAAGGCGGCGGCTTTGGCGCTGAAGCTCGTGCCGGAATCCAATGCGAGCTACACGCCCGACGGCATCGCGCTCCACCATCACGCCGACGTGGCGGTGGCGGTCGCCATCCCCAACGGCCTCATAACGCCGATCATCTGGCAGGCCGAGACCAAAGGTCTTGCGCAGATCAGCCACGAAATGGCCGATCTCGCCGAGCGCGCGCGCAATCGCAAGCTGAAGCCGGAAGAATACCAGGGCGGAACTTTTTCGCTGTCGAACATGGGCATGCTCGGCATCAAGAGCTTCGCCTCTATCATCAACGAACCGCACGGCATGATCATGTCGGTCGGCGCCGGCGAAAAACGCCCGATCGTCAAGAACGACGCGCTGGCGATCGCGACGATGATGAGCGTGACGGTCACCTGCGATCACCGCGTGGTCGACGGCGCGCTAGGCGCCGCCTTCCTGAAAGCGTTCCGGAGCTTCCTAGAAGATCCGATGGCGATGTTGTTGTGAGCGGATGGCGCTTCGCGGATGCGGCGAACGTAGCCGTTTTCACAACGGCGAGCGTGCTCAACCGCGAAGGACCCGTGACGTTCGTGACACACGACGAAGACGGTGCATGGCAGTTTCATTCAATTGATCTCTTGTCCGAGCCGAGAGTTGTCAGCCTGCGCGAGATGATCGAACTCGACGCGACGATTGCGGAGGTCTCTGATCTTCCTTTTGGATGGTGTGCGCGCCGCTCAGGGGCAGGCGCATCTTGGGTGAGAACAATGGCCTAAGCATCCCCTCAGTCATTCCAGACACGCGGAGCGTGATCTGGAATCCAGGGCCGACACACAGGTCGCTGCCCTGGATTCCAGATCGGCCTTCGGCCGTCTGGAATGACTGAGATTGGATCTGGAATCAGCGAATCAGGATTATTCTTCTGGGCGGCGTGAGGGCGGCAAGAGAAAGTCCTCGTACAAATCCCGCCATGTCGGGTTCGCTTTCTCGATCAGATCGAGCTTCCACTTGCGCTCCCATGCCTTCAGTTGCTTTTCGCGGGCGATCGCTTCGTTCATTTCGTGGTGCTGCTCCCACCATACGAGCGTCTTGCAGCCATACTTCTTCGCAAATCCGTCGAAGCGACCTTCCCGGTGATCGAGTCCCCGTTGCAGCAGATCGCTGGTCACGCCGAGATAAATCGTGCCGTTGCGCTTATTGGCCATGATGTACACGGCGATGAGATCGTACCGCGCCATGTTGGCGATTGAGCACTAGGCTCCTGTGATATTCAAGACGCCCTCAGTCATTCCAGACGGCCGGAGGCCGATCTGGAATCCAGGGATCGTAGAGCGGGGGCGTGGCCCCGGAGATCATGCTCCGCGCGTCTGGAATGACTGAATGTGAGGATAGAGCCCCGCTCAATCCCACACCCGCAACCAGAGCAGCACCAGCTCCCGAGCCTTAAGCACCACAACGCCGGCGACACGCGCGCAGCGCGCGGCAACGCCAAGCGCCAAATCTATCCGACCGGCTTTCGCGCGCTTCAAACTCGAGCGCATGCCGTCTACCGATCTTGCCCCACTCTGGACCCGCGCCCGCGCCATGTTCGCCCGCGCTGTCGCCGCATTCGGAACGCCCGCGGCGTTGGCGGCGCTGGGCGTGCTGTCGCGCGCATTCCGGCGCGAGATCGGCGGCTGGCTCGCCCCGCTCGAACACATCGTGCGCAAGCTCCTGTTCGCGGAGGCGGCGCGGCTCGAGCTTGCGCCCGTTTCGACCGCTGGCCTTCAGATCGCCCGCCGCACGGACGCACGCGCAGGCGCGCCCGCCAAGAACAACTGCAACGATCCCGAAACCTGGCGCGTGAAATTTACGCTGGCGCTGCCGTCCGATCCGCGGGTCGTGCCCGAGGCGCGCGCGCCGCGCATCCGCACCTTCGATGCGCCGCCTCCCGCGCCGGCGCCGATCCGGCGCGGCGATGCGCAACGCTCGCCCACCACCGGGCGCCAGCTGGCGCGCCGTTTCGAAGCGCTGCGCCGCGTGCTCGACGATCCCATGCCGCATGCGCGTCGCCTGAAGCGTCTGCTGGCGCGCGCCATCCGCCGCTTTCCGGAAATCGCGGCTCGCTTTCTGGTGACCGCGCCGCGCACCAGCAGCCGCGATGAACACGACCCGCGCCTCTCGGTCGAAGCCTCCGGCGCAGCCTTCGACGCGCCGCCTTCGCACAATTCAAGCTAGCCCAGCGATCAGCGAGGTCTTGACCCAAATCCTCCGCTCGCGCTCAATCGGCGCGAGGGGACACGCATGCAATTCATCATCCACGCCTGGACGACGCTCTCGGCGCAGGCCGGGCCGCTTTGGCAGTACGCGGTGATCGCCGCCTTCGTCTCCATGATCTTGGACAGCGCCAAGCCGAAGCGGCAGGAGGGCGAGGAGAAGGAGAGCGAAGGCGGGCGGAACATTCTCATGCTGGTGAGCCTGCTGACGCCGTTCCTGCTGTTCGCGCATGCGTGCTGGAAAGCCTACGAGGCGCGCGATGTCGGGCTCATGAACGCGGTTGTGGTCGTGGGCCTCGTCGTGATCGTCTCCGGCGTCATCGGCTGGATCATTGCGGCGGCCGTGCCGGCGCTCGGACGCGTGCTCTACCGGATCGCGCCCTGGGTGGCGCTCGCGGTGTTCGCGTTCACGCTCTACGTCACCTGGGAAGGCGCCTGGAGCGCCTTCAATCACTGGGTCTTGAGCCGCAGCGCTTAGGCCGCCTGGCCGGCCTGGCGGAGCTTCTTCGTGACCATGACGCCGAGTTGCTGGGTGACGGTCTGGCGGATTTCGAACTGCGAGTTGGGCAGTTCTGCGAGCTGCAGGATCGCGTCCAAGTGCGCCTTCACCACGTCGAGGTTCATCGGCGCCTCGGCGCCGACGCCCTTGATGTAGCTGAAGAGGGAGGAGGTGGCCGACATCAGGAGCTTGTCCTTCATGTCGGACGCCAAAGTCGAAAGCTGGCCGCAGGTGAGGCAGAGATCGCGCACGCCGGCCGGGCTATTGGCTTCCTTCACCAGCTGGTGGAGGCGTTCGACATACATACGCGCCAAGCCCTTGCGGATCTGTACGTCCGGCGCGTCGGCGCCTTTTTCGGCGACATCGAACAGGCGCCGGCGCGGGCCGTCATAGCCGTCGTCGCGCTTGCGGCGCCGGCGGCAGGGGCCGGCATATTTGGTGCTCTCGACGAAGTCGCGGCGGCGGTCGCGCACTTCCTTCACGCGCTTCAGCAGCGTCGCAGTGGAGAAGGGGCGCAGCACGAATTCGTCCACGCCCGCCGCGCGTGCGCGCTCCAGCTGGCCGGTGCTGGTACGCTCGGCGACCATGATGATGGGCGCCTTCTTGAATTGCTCGCCGGCTTCACCGGCGCGCAGTCGCTTCACCAGATCCAAGCCTTGGCCGCCATTCAGCGCCCAATCGAGAACGACCATATCCGGTTCGAAATAGAGGAACGCCAGCATGCATTGCTCGGCGTTCTCGACGTACTCGATGGTCACGCGGCCGAGCGAGCGCAGCGTCTCAGTAACGAGCCGCCGCTGGAACGGCTGGTCGTCCACGACCAGGATCTTGAGAACCGTTTCGTCGCCGCCGCGCGCCATCACCCACACCTTGGTAGTGACGATTACCGCACGGCGCTTGATTTCTCGCTAAGCACTGCCGTTAAGAAGCAGTGAATCGGTTAAGAGACGGAAATGGATTCGCTGCTGCTCGCGTCCTTCGTGACCTTCTTCGTCGCCATCGATCCGGTGGCGATGGCGCCCATGTTCGCGACCATGACCGCGCAAATGGCGCCCGATTGGCGCCGCTACATGGCCTGGAAGTCGATCGCCATCGCCACGGGCATTCTCTTGGCGTTCGCCTTCGGCGGGGCATGGCTGCTGGAACATCTGGGCGTCTCCATCGACGCTTTCCGCATCGCCGGCGGTTTGCTGTTGTTCCTGATCGCGGTGGACATGCTCTTCGAGAAGCGCAGCGAGCGGCGCGAGGAGCGGGCGGAAGAGGTGGCGGCTGCGAACGCAAGCCATCCGGGCCACCGCGACGACATCTCGGTGTTTCCGCTGGCCATCCCGCTTATCTCAGGGCCGGGCGCGATCGCCTCGATCATGCTCTTCTTCGCCCAGCATCAGGACCCGATGGAGCGGGCGCTCATTCTCTCGGGCGTCGGCATCAATTTGATCCTTTGCCTGCTGGCGTTCCTGGCGGCGGGACCGCTCTCGAAATTCATGGGCCAGACCGTAGCCTCTATGCTCACGCGCATTTTCGGCATCCTGCTGGCGGCGCTTGCAGCGCAGTTCGTGGTGGATGGCGTCAGGAATGCGTTTGGGATCGGCTAACTGCCGGGTGACACACACTCACCCACGGCCGAGAGCCCAACTTGACGCGACGGCGCAATGAGTGTGTGTCACCCGCATGAGCACAACTTTCGACGTCATCGTCATCGGTTCCGGCCCCGGCGGCTATGTCACCGCGATCCGGTCTTCGCAACTCGGTTTGAAGACGGCGATCGTCGAGCGCGACAAGCTCGGCGGCATTTGCCTCAACTGGGGCTGCATCCCGACGAAAGCGCTGCTGCGGAGCGCCGAGGTCTATCGCAACTTCCAGCACGCCAAGGAGTTCGGGCTCAGCGCTGAGGGCGTGACGTTCAACAGCGAAGCCGTGGTGAAGCGCTCGCGCGGCGTCGCCGATCGCCTGTCGAAGGGCGTCGGCTTTCTGATGAAGAAGCACAAGATCACAGTGATCGAAGGCGAAGCGCGGCTCGAAAAGGGGAGTGCTGCGCCGAAGGTCGTCGTGAAGGGCAAGGACGGCAAGGACGCGCCGTACGAGGCCAAGCACGTCATCCTCGCCACCGGCGCCCGCGCGCGCGAAATTCCGGCAGCCGGCCTCAAGAGCGACGGCAAGCGCATCTGGACCTATCGCGAGGCGATGACGCCGCCGGAATGGCCGGAGTCGCTGTTGGTGTTCGGCTCAGGCGCGATCGGCATCGAGTTCGCCAGCTTCTACGCCGCCTTCGGCGTCAAGGTGACGGTGGTCGAATTGCTCGACCGCATCCTGCCGGTCGAAGACGAAGAGATTTCCGCCTTCGCCAAGAAACGCTTCGAGAAGGAGGGCATGAAGATTCTCACCTCCACCGAAGCCAAGGCGCTGAAGGCGACAGCGAGCGGCGTTGAGGCACAAGTGGTGGCCAACGGCAAAACGGAGACGCTCAGCGCGTCGCACGCCATCGTCGCCGTCGGCATCGCGGGCAATGTAGAGAACCTCGGGCTCGAAGGCCTTGGCTGCAAAATCGAGAAGGGCCACATCGTCACCGACGGCTACGGCAAGACCAACATCGCGGGGCTCTACGCCATTGGCGACGTCACCGGTGCGCCCTGGCTCGCGCACAAGGCCAGCCACGAAGGCATCATCTGCGTCGAAGCCATCGCCGGCCAGAAGCCGCATCCGATGATCAAGGAGCGCATTCCCGGCTGCACGTACTCGCATCCGCAAATCGCCAGCGTTGGTCTAACCGAAGCGCGCGCGAAAGCCGCGGGCCGCGAACTGAAAGTCGGCCGCTTTCCCTTCGTCGGCAACGGCAAGGCCATCGCGCTGGGCGAAGATCAAGGCATGGTCAAAGTCGTGTTCGACGCCAAGACCGGCGAACTCCTTGGCGCGCACATGATCGGCGCTGAAGTGACGGAGCTGATCCAAGGCTACGCCGTCGCCATGCAGGCGGAAGTGACCGAGCACGAGCTGATGGAGACGGTCTTCCCGCACCCGACGCTGTCAGAGATGATGCACGAGGCGGTGCTCGATGCTTACGGGCGGGTGCTGCACGTTTAGTGCATGAACTCTCGTGCGCAAACGGTATCGGCCTCGCTGTACGGCCTTTCAAAGCACGCAAGCAGGCCGTCCAACTTTGCGATTTGCCAACTCCCTGAGTGGCGCTGAGCCTCGCTAAGCGTCCGCGCATCGAATCGGGCTGCGAGCGCATCTCTCGCGCGTTGAGCCGCGGCGCGATCTCGGTTGAAGAATGCAATATACGCATCGTAGAAGGCGATGTCGTACGTCCGACCCGGTTCGGCGCGAACCATCGTGAAGAGCTCGGCTGCGCGCTGGAACTGTCCTGTCTGGGCAGCATAGTGGCCCTCGTACCAGAACAGCTGCGCCCGATAGCTTGAGAGAGCAGGTCCGCGCAGTTCGTTGGCGTGGCGAGTGCGGAACTCAGCCAGCGCGTCCGCCATCGCTTCCTGGCACCCATTGCTGAAGCGTTCGTAGCCGAAATACCAACCTTCGCGGTGCGCGCCGTCGAAACCGGCGCGCTCCATGTCGGCAATGGATTCCTCGACGAGCGGGCACTCCTGCGCGCGCGACGGCGTCGCGGCAAGCAAAAATGCAAGAACCGTGACCGTCGCCAAAAGGCGCATCGGACTAAGCCGCCCGCGCTTCCGCGAACTGCTCCGCCGCCATGCGTTGCAGCACGACGTAGTCGATCTTGCCCGAGCCCAGCACCGGGACATCTTCGATCGGCACGATCTTCTTCGGCATGGCCAGTTCGCTCGCGCCATTGGCTTTCGCCCAGGCGATCATGTCTTCGCTCTTGGCGTGCGGGCTGTCGGTGAAGAGGATGATGCGTTCGCCCTTGCGGCTGTCGGGCAGAGCGATGGCGGCATGCGTGTTGTGCGGCCAGATCGCCTGCGCATAGGCCTCGACGGCGTTCAGCGACACCATCTCGCCGCCGATCTTGGCGAAGCGCTTCACGCGGCCGAGGATGCGAATGTAGCCCTCGTCGTCGACATCGACGACGTCGCCGGTGTCGTGCCAGCCTTGCGGCAGAAGATCGATGCCGAACGGCTTGGTGGGATCGAGATAGCCGCGCATTACGTTCGGCCCACGCACGAAGAGTTTCTTGCCGCCGTCGATGCCGGGCACGCTTTCCAGGCGATATTCGATATCCGGCAGGAACTGGCCGACGGTGCCGTGCTTGTTGTGGCCGGGCACGTTGACCGCGATGACGGGCGAGGCCTCGGTTGCGCCGTAGCCCTCGAGCAACTCGACGCCAAAGCGCTGCAAATAGAGTTCGCGCGTTTCCGGTTTCACCCGCTCGGCGCCGCAGACCATGATCTGGATGCAGTTCAAATCGCCGTCGGCGGCGTTGCGCGCGTACTGCATCGCGAACGTGTCGGTGGCGAAGAAGACGTTGGCGCCAGTGTCGCGGATGAGTTTCGGGATTTCCTTCACCTGCAACGGCGACGGGAAGAGGAAGGTCTTGTGGCCGGTGAACAGCGGCAGCATCACGCCGCCGGTCAGCCCAAAGCAGTGGAACATCGGCAGCGGACAGAAGAACGACCAGTTCGGGTCGAACGGCACGTGCGCGTAGGCCTGCTCGCAATTCCCGACGATGTTGGCGTGCGAAAGCACCGCGCCTTTCGGCGTGCCGTAAGAGCCCGAGGTGAAGAGGATGACGCCGGTGTCGTCCGGATTGGCCTTGGCCGCGAAGAGGCGCGGGAAGGAGCCCTTCACCAGCGCGATCAGCTTGTCGCCGAGATCAACAGATTTGCGGACGTCCTCGAGATAGATGAGGCGCGCGTGCTTGGAGAGTTCGGCTGCGAGCTGCTCAAGCCCCGCCTTCTTGATGAAGAGCTTCGAGGTCAGGATCTTGCGGACGTTGGCCTGCTCGATCGCGGAGCGCAGATTCATGATGCCGGCGGTGAAGTTCAGCATCGCTGGCGTGCGCCCAATCGCATGCAGCGCAAAGAACGTGACCGTGCAGCCGACGCCGGTCGGCAGCAGGATGCCCGCCGTCTCGGACTTCTTGATCAGCGTATCGAGCTTGCCGCCCAGCGCGAATGCAGCCCGGACGATATCGTCATAGCTGAGCGGCTTGCGGTCATGATCCTCAAGGATCTGGAACTTGCCGCCCTTCAAATCCCGGGCTCGCAAGAGAGCCTCGAACAAGGTGACGCGCGTGCGCGCCAGCTCGAATGGTCGGGTCATGTGTGAGCGCTGCCTCCGACTGGTCCCGCCTTGAGATGACGCCTCGGAAGCGCCACCGACCTCGCGTGATTATTGTTTCACGGTTGTAATAAGGGTAACGACGTAACCGCAATTGGCAAGTGACGTGCCCATTAACTCCTGAGCGGCGATCATGCCTCGCGCCGCAGGGGAGGAATCCGTTGCGGGCGTTGCGGGAGGCGGCCCCGAGCCGCATGTTTGTGCCATGGCGACGTTAATCGATCAGCGTGCGAACGGGGTTGAAGGCGATCCGCGCCCCCGACACCCCGAAAAGCAGGGCCGGCCCGACGCCGAAAGCCCCCGCAAGCCCGACTGGATCCGGGTGAAGGCCCCCACCAGCCCCGGCTACCACGCGACCAAAGCGCTGGTCCGCGATCTCAAGTTGCATACGGTCTGCGAAGAGGCCGGCTGCCCCAATATCGGGGAGTGCTGGGCCCAGAAGCACGCCACCTTCATGATCCTCGGCGGCATCTGCACGCGCGCCTGCAGCTTCTGCAATGTCGCCACCGGCAAGCCGCTGCCGCTCGACGCGAACGAGCCCCAGAACGTCGCCCACGCGACGGCGCAGATGGGGCTGCATCACGTCGTTATCACCAGCGTCGACCGTGACGATCTCGAAGACGGTGGCGCCGAGCATTTCGTGAAAACGATCCAGGCCGTGCGCCGCGCCGCGCCGGACACGACCATCGAGATCCTGACGCCGGACTTCCTGCGCAAGCCGGGCGCGGCCGAGCGCGTGATCGACGCCAAGCCCGACGTGTTCAACCACAATCTGGAGACGGTGCCGCGGCTCTACCACTCAATCCGCCCCGGCGCGCGCTACTACCAGTCGCTGCGCTTGCTCGATTCCGTGAAGCAGCGCGACCCGACCCAATTCACGAAGTCCGGGCTCATGGTGGGCCTCGGGGAGGCCAAGGACGAAGTGCTGCAGGTGATGGACGATCTTCGCGTCGCCGGCGTCGATTTCCTCACCATTGGCCAATATCTGCAGCCGACCAAGAAGCACGCTGCGATCGACCGCTTCTGGACGCCCGAAGAATTCAAGGCGCTGGAGACGATCGCCTACGCCAAGGGCTTTCTGATGGTGTCCGCCTCGCCGCTGACGCGCTCGTCGCATCACGCAGGCGACGATTTCGCGCGGCTGAAAGCGGCGCGTTTGGCCTTATCCTCCAGCTGAAATGGCCCGCACAATCATCGAAGCCGAGCGCATTCTGCCGTATGCGCCCGCCGATTTGTGCCGGCTGGTCGGCGACGTCCGCGTCTATCCGGAATTCGTGCCCTTCCTGACCAAGATGCGCGTCACCAAGGAGGAGCCCTTGCCCAACGGCGGCTGGAAAGGCGTCGCTGAAGCCGACGTCGGCTGGCAGGCGATCAAGGTGACGTTTGCAACAAGCGTGCGCTGCGAACCCGCGAAGGGCGAAGTCGAGGTGGCGCTGGTGAAAGGCCCGCTGCACTCGCTGCAGAACCGTTGGTGGTTCATCCCGCAAGGGGAGGGCGCCCACGTCCGCTACTGGATCGCCTACGAGTTCAAGAACCCGGTGCTGCAGGCGGCGATCTCCGTCAATAAGGACAAACTCGCCAGCCGCATCATGCAGGCGTTTGAACGCGAAGCACGCCGGCGGCTCGCTTAATCCATGACCTGACGCAGCAGCACGAAGGCCTCCGCCACCGTCGCCAACTGCACCTGCGTGCGTCCGATATCGCCGAAGCGGCGTTCGGCCTGAATGAGCCGGCCGCCGCGCTTGACCGCCGCCATGTGCACGAGGCCCACCGGTTTTGTTGCGCTGCCGCCGTCCGGACCGGCGATGCCTGAGCAGGAGATCGCGATCGCGGCGCGGCTATGGGCCAGCGCGCCCTCAGCCATGGCGCGTGCGACCTCGGCGCTTACTGCGCCATGCGCCGCAATGAGCGCGCCCGGCACGTCCAAAAGCTCCGTCTTGGCTTCGTTCGAATACGTAACGAACCCGCGTTCCAGCACGCTGGAGGACCCCGGAATCTGCGCGATGCAGCCGGATATCAGGCCGGCGGTGCAGCTCTCTGCGGTGGCGAGCAGCAGACCGCGCTTACGGGCCTCATCCAGGATGTCGCGCGCCGCGCCCAGGAGCTTCTCGGGAAACATCGTCGCGGCATAACGCGCGGGACTGGAAAAAGTCCATTCCCGGGAATCGGGCAGGGTGGCAGGACGGGCCGTTGCGGAATTGAGGGAACGGGCCATGCAAGCACTCGCGCGACGCGCAGCAGCGCCGGTGTTCGCGCTGTCGCTCTTTTCCAGCGCCGCGCTCATCTTCGTGCTGCAGCCGCTGTTCGCGCGCATGGTGACGCCGATGCTGGGCGGTTCACCCGCGGTCTGGAACACCTCGATGGCGTTCTTCCAGGCTGCATTGCTGGCCGGCTATCTCTATGCCCACCTGCTGGCGCGGGTGAAGGATCTGCGGGTGCAGGTCGTCATCCATGCCGCTGCGCTGCTGCTCGCCTGGTTCGTCCTGCCGGTGCAAGTGACCCACGCCATGGGCCCGCCGGACTCCAACCATCCGGCGCTCTGGCTCGTCGGCGTTCTTTCACTCTCGGTCGGCGCGCCGTTCGCCGTCGCTTCGGCGACCGCGCCGCTCTTACAATCCTGGTACGCCCGCACCGGTCGCGCCGATGCGCACGACCCGTACTATCTCTATGCCGCCAGCAATCTCGGCAGCTTCATCGGGCTCTTCGCCTACCCAATTTTGATCGAGCCGCTGATCGGCGCGCACGCGCAATCGGGCCTGTGGTCGGCCGGCTACGTCCTCGTCGCCGCGCTTATCGTCCTCGCCGCTGCAACATCCGTCGCCGCCAACGGCGAAGCGCCGGCGCCCCTGGAACACCATGGCGCCGCGCCAAGCTGGAAACAGCGCCTCTACTGGATTGCGGCGGCGGCGGTGCCTTCGACGCTCTCCATCGGCGTCACGCTGCACATCTCCACCGACGTCGCCTCCGCGCCGATGCTCTGGGTCATCCCGCTCGCGCTCTATCTGGTGACGTTCGTCATCGCCTTCGCGAAGGGGAGCGAGAAGATCGAACCCGCGACGTTGCTGATCCAGCCGGTTGCGCTCTTCTTTCTGGTGATCTCGTACTTCTCGTCGGGAAACTGGACGCTCTCCATCGCCGGCATCCTGACCGGCTTCTTCTTCAGCGCCCTCATTTGCCACCTGGCGCTTTCGCGCACGCGGCCCAGCGCCGACCGGCTGACGGAATTCTATCTCTTCGTTTCGCTTGGCGGCGTGCTCGGCGGCGCGTTCGCGGCATTGCTAGCGCCGCTTATCTTCAACAACGTTTACGAGTGGCCGCTTGCGCTGGCCGCCGCGTGTCTTTTCCGCCCGCGCCAGAAAACTGATCTCCTGCGCATCGAGGACGCCTCGGCGGCAGCCGCATTCGCGATGGGCGCGCTCGCCATCATCCTCATGTTCCGCGTCGCCTCACTCGACGCCACCATCGCCATTGGCGCGGTCGGGGCGGCGGCGGCGCTGATCGCAGCGGGCTGGAGCGAGGAGAACCGTCCGCCCGCAATGCGCTATGCCTTCCTGGGCTTGGCGATGGTCTATTCGATCATCGTGATCTACGTTGCGTTCAACCTGCGCACGATCTTCACCGACCATGTCGTCGATGACGTGGTGCGTCTGACGACCCAGCCGCTGTGGGCGATCCTGCTCGGCGTCTCGAGCTTCATGATCGTGGCGTTTGCGGTGCACGGCACCATCCAGCGCCGCAGCGGCGATGAGTTGGGCGCGCGCATCAGCGATTTCGCGCTCGGCGTCGCCATGCCGACGGCGATCCTGGTGCTGATGCTTGTGCTTATCGGCCACAAACTCAACGCCAACGCGCTTTCGACCATCGCCATCTGCTTTTGCGGGCTCGCCATCTTCTTCAATCGCGGCCGGCCGATCATGCTGGCCGCCATCGTCATCACTGCGTTTGTGATCATCTTCCTAGATGATGCGCGCGGCGTTCGGACCATCACCCAGGAACGCAGCTTCTTCGGCGTCCTGCGCACGCGCGTGCTGGAAGATCGTGAGGATCCGCGTGTGCCGCCGCTCCGCATTCTGATGCACGGCACCACCATCCACGGCGCCCAGCTCGCCGCGCCCGGACTGACGCGCCTGCCGTTGACCTATTATGCGCCGCGCACGGCGCTCGGGGAGGCGATCACCGCGGGGCTTGCGCTGGGCGACACCAACAATCTGGCGCTGATCGGCCTGGGCGCAGGCTCTACCGCATGCCTCATGAAGCCCACCGATCACCTCACCATCTTTGAGATCGACCCCGCCGTCGTGCGGCTTTCGGCGCGGCCCGGCGGCGATTTCACCTACGTGCCGGAGTGTCAGCCCGACGCGCGGGTGGAGTTGGGCGATGCGCGTCTGCAGATACAGGAAGAGCCAGACGGCGAATACGACGTCATCGTCGTGGATGCGTTCTCTTCCGACGCCATTCCGGCCCACCTGCTGACGCGCGAAGCGATCGCGCTCTATCTCAGCAAGACCAGCGAGCGCGGCATCGTCGTACTGCACTTGTCGAACCGTAATCTGGCGCTCGTGTCGGAAGCGGCGCGCGTTGCGCGCGACCTGCATGCGCCGGCGATCTATCGGCTGAGCGAGCGCTTCGACCAACAGTTCGCGACCTTCTATGGCGGCCTGCCGGCAAGCGTCATGATCCTCGCACGCAATCCCGAGACGCTCGCGCACCTGCCGCTGAAGAGCCAGTGGCAGGTTTTTGAGGCGCCGCCCGGCCCCTCGTGGTCCGACGATTACATCAACTTGCCGCGCGCCTTGTGGGACGGTCTCACGCACACCGAGCAGTGCCGCATCTACGGCTACATGCGCGGCTGCGTCGGCGGTCTGCCGCGTTACGATCTGCCGCCGGCCGAGGAAAGCCCGCCGCCAGAAACTGCAACGGCGACCGCCACGACGCAGCCTTAGCCGGGGCGCTCCAGCGTGGCCGTCGCTTGCGCCGCCAAGCCTTCCTCACGGCCGGTGAAGCCCATGCGCTCGGTCGTGGTGGCTTTGATCGAGACGCGGGAGGGGGGAAGGCCCAGCACATCGGCGGTACGCGCACGCATCGCCTCGCGGTGCGGACCGATTTTGGGCCGCTCGCAGATGAGAGTGATATCGACATGGAGGACGCGCGCGCCGGATTGTTCGACGAGTGTTGCGGCGTGACGAAGAAATTTCTCCGAGTCCGCGCCCTTCCATTGCGGATCGCTCGGTGGAAAATGAGCCCCGATATCGCCTTCGCCAAGAGCGCCCAAGATGGCGTCCACCAGCGCATGCCACCCCGCGTCAGCGTCGGAGTGACCGAGCAGGCCTTTGCTGTGGGAGATGCGTACGCCGCAGAGCGAAACGTGGTCGCCCTCGCCAAAGCGGTGCGCATCGAAGCCGGATCCCACGCAGGTGATGCGTTCGCCCGCGAGCATGCGGTCGAGCAAGGCGGCGTCCTCCGGATAAGTGAGCTTCATCAGCTTTGGATCGCCCGGGATAAGCACCACGTCGGCGCCGTTTGCCCGCGCCACGGCGATGTCATCGCTGACCGCGGCGTCTGAAGGCAACGCGGCGTACGCCGCGCGGATGACGTCCCCGCGGAATGCCTGCGGCGTCTGCACGCGCATCACCCCGTCGCGTTCCACTTCGCCGTTGACACGCCCGCTGGCGTCGATGCGGCGCAAGGCGTCGGCGACCGGCAGGGCAGGGGCTGCGCCCTGCGCCCCATCTTCAATCGCCGCGACCAGAGCAGCGACGGTCGCCCGCTGCAGCCCAGGCCGCGCCGCATCGTGGATGAGGATCAGTTCAGAATCCGCCAGCGCCGCGAGACCCGCGCGCACGGATGCGGTGCGGGTCGTCCCGCCCGCGACCAGCCGCGCCGCGTTCCCGATTGCTGCACGGCACAATTCCTCGCGCTCGGGATCGATAACCACGACCACGTCGGCGATTCCAGCCGAGGTGAACGCGCGCACTGACCAGGCGAGCACGGTTCGTCCCGCCAACGAGCTGTATTGTTTAGGAATATCGCCGCCGGCTCGCGCGCCGCGCCCGGCCGCCACAATCAACGCGCCGATCTTCATGCAGAGCAAAATTCTCGCGTCGCGTGTTGCATCGCAACATAAAACCCCTGGCGCCTCAATTTTAGGCGCCATACAGTCCGAGTCCGGGAGCGGGCTCGAATGCTCGGTTTGAACGAAATTCCACCTCTTGTCTCGCTCGCGCCGATGGCGGGCGTGACCGACATCCCGTTCCGGCGGCAAGTGAAGGCGTTCGGCGGCGCGTATTGCGTGTCCGAGATGGTCGCCTCCGAACAGCTCGCACGCGAACGTGTGGATATGGCGCGACGCGCAGCGGGCGCCGGCGTGATCCGGCCGCTGGTGATCCAGCTCGCGGGCCGCGAAGCGCACTGGATGGCCGAGGGTGCGCGTCTGGCGGAAGCCGCGGGGGCGGACGTTGTCGACATCAATATGGGCTGCCCGGCCAAGAGCGTGACCAGTGGCCTTTGCGGTTCGGCGCTGATGCGCGATCCCGATCAGGCGCTGCGCCTGATTGACGCGACAGTGAACGCCACGGACCTGCCCGTGACGCTGAAAATGCGCCTGGGCTGGGACGACAATTCTCTCAACGCCGCCGACATCGCCAAGCGCGCAGAAGACGCTGGCGTGCGCATGATCACGGTGCACGGCCGCACCCGTTGCCAATTCTATCGCGGGACAGCCAACTGGGCCGCGATCGCCAGCGTCGTTGAAGCTGTCCGGATTCCCGTGATCGCCAACGGCGACATCGCCAACGCCGCCGATGCGCGCACCGCCCTTGCCCAGTCCGGCGCGGCCGGCGTCATGATCGGGCGCGCCGCACAGGGGAGACCTTGGCTGCCGGCCGCGATCGAACACGCAGTGCGGCACGGCGGCGACGCTGTCGCGCCGTCGCGGGCGCAGCTGCTGCAGAGCTTGCTCGCACTCTATGACGACACGCTCGCGTTCTACGACCGCCCGCTTGGCGTCCGCGTCGCGCGCAAGCACATCGCCTGGATGATCGACGCCGAGTTCGGGGCGGATCAACCCATCCGGGCGCTGCGAAAGGCCATCTGCATGCTCGAAGAGCCGGTGCGCGTGCGCGCGGAATTGAGGGCGCTGTTCAATCGCGTTGACGACATCGCGGAGGCCGCATGAGCGATCCCGCAATTAAATCGCTGAAGCCGCGTGCGTCCTCGCCGGACGCGGAGCGCTGGCTGGAGGCGCTGCCGGCGCCCGTCATTGGCATCGACGCCGGCGAGCGTGTGCGCTTCGTCAACGCCGCCGCCGCCGATCTCCTCGCCGGCGTCGGGCGTGGTTTGCTCGGCCGCAGGCTGGACGAAATCTTCGGGCCGGACGCTCCTTTGCTTGCACTGGCGCGCCACGCGCTCGCGGGCGCCTCCGGTGTCGCCGAGACCGACGTCGCCCTGGTGGGCCCGGGCTTTGCGCTCGGCCGCGCGACGGTGGCCGCCGGCCCGGTGGGCGACAATGGCTATATCGCGCTTGTACTCAGTAATCCGCAGCGCTCCCGCACCGCACCGCAGACCGGTCCCAACGCGGCCGCCCGCACGCTCGCGCACGAAGTGCGCAATCCGCTCGCGGGCATTCGCGCCGCGGCGCAGCTCATCTCGCGCGACGACAATCCCGATACCGCTGCATTGGCTAAGCTCATTGTCGACGAAGTGGATCGCATGCGCCGGCTCACCGACCGGATCGATCCGCTGGGTTCCTTCGAGCCGCCGAAGTTCGAGGCGTTCAACATTCACGAAGCGCTTGAGCGCGTGCGCAAGCTGGTCGGATCCAGTGCGCCGGATGTGATGATCCGCGAGCGCTACGATCCGTCGCTGCCGATGGTGCGCGGCGATCTCGATCAGTTGATTCAAGCGTTTCTGAACATCGCCAAAAACGCCGCGGAAGCGCTGGCAGGCCAACAGGACGGCGAGATCGCTTTCATCACGTCCTATCGCCCCGGGGTGAAGTTCCGCTCCGCCGCCACCGGCGCGGCCCGGCCGCAGCTCGAAGTGCTGATCGTGGACAACGGACCGGGTCTCCATCCCGCCGTCGTCGATCGTGTGTTCGACGCGTTCATCTCGACCAAACAAGGCGGCATGGGGCTAGGGCTCACGGTGGCCGCCGACATCATTGCGCGCCACGACGGCCGCATCGAAGTCGACAGCACGCCCGGCCGCACCGCGTTTCGTGTTCTTCTCCCCATCGACGCCGACGAGGTCCCATGAGCGCCCGCATCCTGCTCGCCGACGACGACACTTCGCTCCGGTTCGTGCTTTCGCAGGCGCTGAGCAAGGAAGGCTACGCGGTGCGCGCCACCGGCAACGTCGCGACCTTGTCCAAGTGGGTGAAAGAGGGGGAAGGGGACTTGGTCCTCTCCGACGTTTACATGGGCGAGGAGTGCTTGTTCGATGCGCTGCCTGGCCTCCGCGCGGCGCGTCCCGATCTGCCGGTGATCGTCATGAGCGCACAGTCGACGGTGGCGACGGCGTTCTCCGCAACCGGCGCCGGCGCATTCGACTACATTCCTAAACCGTTCGACCTCGACGAGCTAATAGCCGCCGTGAAGCGCGCGCTCGCCGGCGGCCCCACCGCCAAAGTGCGCGCTGAAGCCAGCAAAGCGGAAAAGGAAGAGCGTCTGCCGATCATCGGGCGCTCGCCCGCGATGCAAGAGGTCTATCGCGTCATGGCGCGCGTCACCGGTACGGATCTGACTGTCTTGATCGAGGGCGAAAACGGCGTCGAGAAAGATCGCGTCGCGCGCGCTGTGCACGAACATTCGCGCCGCGCCGACGGCCCGCTGGTGACGGTGAGCGTCGCCGGCGCCACCGCGATTCAGTTGGAGCGCGAACTCTTCGGCGTCGGCGGCAAGCTCGCGCAGGCCGACGGCGGCACGCTCTTTCTCGATGATGTCGATGAGCTTCCCAGCGAGGCCCAGACTCGCCTCGTCGCACTGCTGCATGAGGATGACGCATCGCGGCCGAATGTGCGCCTCATCGTCTCGGCGCAACGCAATCTCGCCGCGCTCGCCCGCCAAGGCTCATTCCGGCAGGACTTGTTCTATCGTCTGAATGTCGTCTCGGTCCGACTGCCGCCGCTGCGCGAACGCCGCGACGATATTGGCGACCTTGCGCGCGCATTCCTGGTGCGGGCGAAGCGCGAAGGACTCCCGGAAAAGACCCTCGACGCCTCCGCCATCGAGCGGCTGAAGGCGCACGACTTTCCCGGCAATGTCCGCGAACTGGAGAACCTGCTCCGCCGCGCCGTCACGCTAAATCCGGCCTCGGTGATAGGCGCCCGGGAGATCGAGCACGAGATCGGACAAAACAGCGGTGGAGAAGCCGCTGAGATCGTCGCTGGCGACAGCTTCGAAGACGCGCTCGAGCGCCGGCTTTCGGCAATGTTTGCGGCCGCCAGCCCAGGCTTGCCCGAGCCCGGCGTCTATGACCGACTGCTGGCGGAAGTGGAGCGCCCCTTGATCCTGCAGGCGCTTCAGGCCACACGGGGCAATCAGATCCGCGCGGCGGCTGTCCTCGGCATCAACCGAAACACCCTGCGCAAGAAGATCCAGACCCTCGGTATTCGAACTGGACGTGGCGATTGACGCCACTGTGGTTTTGCGCCAACACCTTTGTTGCATTCCGGCAACATGGGACCCCCGGCCATGGTGCATCCGCTTGCAGCGGACCAGCGTGTTGAAGAACCGAGCGTAGCTGCGCGGCCGCGCAGCCGCAGCGCGCTCTTTTTCGCGATCGGATTTGGGGCCGCCGCCCTGCTCACCGCCGTTGCGGTGCTGCTGATGCTTTCGGGGGAGGGCCTCGCCGGCGACAGCACGCTCATCTTCACGATGCTGGGCGTCAGCGCTGTGATTTCACTTGGCCTGGGCGGCATCCTGGTCCACCGCCTCCGTCGCGTTGCACAAGCCTGGGCCTCTGCAGCCACCGGCGCGCGCCTGCACACGCGTTTCGTCGCACTCTTCTCGATTGCGGCGCTCGCCCCCGCCGTGATCGTTGCGCTCTTCTTCGGCTTCATCTTCAGCCAAGGCGTTGAGCGCTGGTTCGGCGAGCGCGTCGAAACGACGATTGAAAACGGGCGCGCCGTCGGCGCCGCCTATGTGCGTCTCGCCTCCGGCGGGCTGGGCGATGAGATGCAAACCATGGGCGAAGACTTGAATGTCGCGCGCCAAGGTCTGACCGACGATCCAGAACTCTATCGCGCTTTCCTTGCAGCGCAGGCGCAGCGGCGTTCGATCACATCGGCTTATGTCGTCACCCGCGCCGGTTCGGTGCTGTCGCGCGCCGAACCGACGAGTGGTGACCCGGGCTTTGCGCGTCCGGCGGAACGCGATCTGCTGGGCGCCGATGAAGGCGATGTCAGCATCAGCTTCGACGACGCCAACGACCGTGTCGTCGGCGTGTACCGCCTGCGCGCCTATCCGGACGCCTATCTGGTGGCGACCCGCTCGATCGAGCCGGGACTCGTCTCGCAGCTGCGCGCTTTCCGGCGGTCGGTGGCCGATTATCGCAGCGCGCAAACGCGGCGCGGCTCGGTCAATTTTCTGTTCGGCTTCGCCTACGTCGACACAGCGCTGCTCGTGCTGTTGGGCGCGATCTGGGTCGGTCTCGCCAGCGCAACGCGTGTCGCTGAGCCGATCGGACGGCTGGCGGAGGCGGCGCGCCAAGTCGCGGCCGGCGATCTCAAGGTGCGCGTGCCGGTGGGCGCCGAACGCGACGAGGTCGATGCGCTCGCAGGCGCTTTCAACACGATGACGGCTCAGTTGGAGGCGCAGCGGCGTGCCCTCCTGGAAGTGCAGGAAGACACCGAGAGCCGGCGGCGATTCATTGAAACGGTGCTCGGCGGCGTCAGCGCCGGCGTCATGGGCCTCGACAGCAACGCCCGCATCACCGCGGCAAACGCCTCAGCGGTGCACCTCCTGGGTCATGACAACGAAGACCTGATCGGACGCCGGCTGGTGGACATCGCGCCTGAGTTCTCAGAACTCCTGAATCAGGCGCGTCCGACCGCCGAGACCGCGCCGCAGCGTATCGATCTCGTGCGTGAGAATTTCTCCGCCAATCTGTCCGTGCGCATGACGCCTGACGCCGACGGCGGCCTCGTGCTCACGTTCGACGACATGACCAAGCTCATCGCCGCGCAGCGGCAGGAGGCATGGAAGGACGTCGCGCGCCGCATCGCGCACGAGATCAAGAATCCGCTGACGCCCATCCAGCTGTCCGCGGACCGCTTGAAGCGGAAATTCTCACCCGAGATCACCTCCGATCCGGAAACCTTCGCCAAGTGCACCGATACGATCCTGCGCCAGGTCGCCGACATCGGTCGCATGGTCGACGAATTCTCGTCGTTTGCGCGCATGCCCGCGCCGCAGATGAAGTTTACCGACATGGCCGAGGTGGCGCGCAACGTCGTCTTCAGCCAGCACATTTCCTTCGCGGACGTGCGGGTCGAGGGTGAAGGCATCGCGGAACCGATCGGCCTCGTCTGCGACGGGCGCCTCATCGGCCAGGCGCTGCTCAACCTCATCAAGAACGCCGCCGAAAGCGTGCAAGCACGCCGTGCACGCGACGGCGAACCAAAGGACGGGTTCGTGATCCTGCGTCTCAGGGATCTCGAATACGGCGTGCAGTTTGAAGTGATCGACAACGGCCTGGGCTTTCCGGCCCAGAACCGCGAACGTTTGATCGAACCTTATGTGACCACACGAACCAAGGGCCATGGGCTGGGCCTCGCGATCGTCGCGCGTGTGGTGGAAGACCATGGCGGGCTGATTGAGTTGGACGATGCGCCGGGAGCGGGTCCCGGCGCGGTCGTACGTTTCGTTCTACCCAAGCGCGGCGAGGAGCCGGCTGAACCCGCCGCAGCAAACGGCGAAGGAGCCCCATAATGTCGTCAGACATTCTCATTATCGACGACGAAGCCGACATTCGCGAGCACGTGTCCGGCATTCTCGAAGACGACGGCCACCAAGTGCGCGCCGCACGCGACAGCGACGAGGCTCTGGAGGCGATCCGTCGCCGCAAGCCGGCTTTGGTCGTGCTCGACATCTGGCTGCAGGGAAGCCGCGTCGACGGCCTCGAACTGCTGCAAATCTTCAAGGAGACCGACGCAGACCTGCCGGTGATCGTCATCTCCGGTCACGGCACCATCGAAACCGCCGTGGCGGCGATCCGCAAGGGCGCTTACGACTTTATCGAGAAGCCGTTCAATGCCGATCGCTTGCTCGTGGTCGTGCACCGCGCGCTCGAGGCAGCGCGGCTGAAGCGTGAAAATACAGCGCTGAAGGCGCGGGTCACCGATGATCTCATCGGCTCCTCCGCGGTCATGCAGAACCTGCGCGCTTCCATCGATCGCGTGGCGCAGACGAATTCGCGCGTGCTGATCACCGGTCCCGCCGGTTCGGGCAAGGAGCTCATCGCGAAACTCCTGCACGAGCGCAGCCCGCGCGAAGCCGGCCCGTTCGTCGCCATCAACGCGGCCTCCATCGCGCCCGATCGCATGGAGAGCGAGATCTTCGGTGAGGACGGACCGGAAGGGCGGCCACGGAAGATTGGCGTATTTGAGCAAGCCCATGGCGGCACGCTTTTCCTCGATGAGGTCGGCGACATGCCGCCGGAGACGCAATCGAAAATCCTGCGAGTGCTGGTCGAGCAGCGTTTCCGCCGTTTGGGCGGCACCAACGACGTGCAGGTGAACGTGCGCGTTGTTTCCTCGACCTCGCGCGATCTCCGCGGCGACATTGAGCAGGGGCGCTTCCGCGAAGACCTCTTCCATCGATTGAACGTGGTGCCTCTGCGCGCGCCGAGTCTGGCGGAGCGGCGTGACGACATCCCGGAACTCGCTGGCTATTTCGTGGGCCGCCTCGCCGGCCAGTCCGGTGTCAATGCACGCCAGATCGGCGAAGACGCGCTGGCGACGCTGCAGGCCGCGGATTGGCCCGGCAACGTGCGCCAACTCCGCAACGTGATCGAACGCATCCTCATCCTCGCCACCGGTGATGTGAACACGCCGGTCACCGTGGAAGCGCTGCCGCCGGAAGCGTGGCCGTCCTCCGGAATCGCCAAGGCCGACGGGCTGCAGGAAGTGATCGGCCTGCCGCTGCGCGATGCGCGCGAGCGGTTCGAGCGCGAGTATCTGAACGTGCAGATCACCCGCTTCGGCGGCAACATCTCACGCACCGCGGCCTTCATCGGCATGGAGCGCTCGGCGCTGCACCGCAAACTGAAGTCGCTGGGCGTCGATGCGCCTGGCCGCGGCGGCGCTGAAGCGGAATGAGCCGGGTTGCGTATGTGAACGGCCATTACCGGCCGCTCGCACGCGCAGCCGTGTCGATCCAGGACCGCGGCTTTCAGTTCGCGGACTCGATCTATGAGGTTTGGGCCGTGCGCGGCGGGCGTCTTTTCGATGCGCCAGAGCACATGGCGCGCCTTTCGCGCTCGCTCGTCGAACTGAAGATCCGCCCGCCGATGGATGAGCGGTCGCTCTATGCGGTGCTGCGCGAAACCATGCGCCGCAACCGCGTCACAGAGGGCATCGTCTATGTGCAGGTGAGCCGCGGCGCCGCAAGTCGCGACCACGGCTTTCCGGCAGCGAACGTTCAACCCACCATCGTGGTCACCGCCAAGAACCTGGACCGCGCCGTGCTGGAAGCACGCGCGGCCAAAGGCGTGAAGGTGATCTCGACGCCGGAGACACGTTGGGAACGGCGCGACATCAAGTCGGTCAACCTGCTCCCCAATGTGCTGGCGAAAGAGGCCGCGCGCGCCGCCGGCGCGTTCGAGGCTTGGTTCGTGGATGACGGCGGTTTCGTGACAGAAGGCGCCTCCTCCACCGCCTGGATCGTGGATGCGGAGGGGAGGCTGCGCACCCGCGACCTCTCCCATAAGCTGCTGCACGGGGTCACCCGCGCGGTGCTCATCCGCATCGCGCGCGAGCGCCAGATCAAGGTGATCGAAGAACCCTTCACGCTTTCCGACGCTTACGCCGCGCGCGAGGCGTTCATATCGGCGGCCTCCAATCCCGCCGTGCCGGTGATCGCCATCAACGGCCGCAAGATCGGCGCGGGGGCCCCTGGGCCGGTCTCAAAGGCGCTGCGCGCCGCCTATTTGGGCGGCGAAGCGGACTGAAACTGCCGGAACTATCGTTTGCGTTGGCGCCCGGCGTGGCGCGCCCTATAGCTGGAGCCATGCAAGCTGCGCACTTCGTCGCGGCACTATAAAACTGAGCATGGGGCTACCATGGATAAGAAACAGAACCTGCAGGACACGTTTCTCAACGCCGTCCGCAAGGCCAAGACGCCGCTCACGATCTTCCTGGTCAACGGCGTGAAACTGCAAGGGGTGGTGACCTGGTTCGACAATTTCTGTGTGTTGTTGCGCCGCGACGGGCAGGTCCAGCTCGTCTACAAACACGCGATCTCGACCATCATGCCCGGCGCGCCGGTGCAGCTCTACGAAATCGACAAGGCGGCCGATGAAGCCGACGCCTGAGGCAGGCATCAAAGACATCAATCGCGCCATCGTGTTGCGCCCGCTTTCGGTCGCGACCGATGCCGCACGGGACGGCGAGGCCAGGCTCCTGGAAGCCGTCGGCCTCGCGCAGGCCTTGGGGCTCGACGTCGCGGCCGCGGAAGCGGCGCCGCTCCGCCAGATCAGTCCACGCACGTATTTCGGCTCGGGCCGCGTCGAGCGCATCAAGGACGACGCGGAGCGCCTGGGCGCGGGCGTGATCGTCGTCGATGCGCCGCTGTCGCCGGTGCAGCAGCGCAATCTGGAAACCGACATCGGCTCCAAGGTGCTGGACCGCACCGGGCTCATTCTGGAAATCTTCGGCCTTCGCGCACAGACAAAGGAAGGCCGTCTGCAGGTTGAGCTGGCGCGGCAGGGATATGAGCGCTCGCGGCTGGTGCGGACCTGGACGCACTTGGAGCGCCAGCGCGGCGGTCTCGGCAAGACCGGCGGCCCGGGTGAAACCCAGATCGAACTCGATCGCCGCATCATCGCCGACCGTATCGTGCGCCTGAAGCGCGATCTGGAAGACGTGCGCCGGACGCGCGCGATGCAACGGCGTGCCCGCTCACGCGCTGGTCTGCCGGCTGTCGTGCTTGTCGGATACACCAACGCCGGCAAGTCGACGTTGTTCAATCGCCTGACGCAGGCCGGCGTGCTGGCCAAGGACATGCCGTTCGCGACGCTCGATCCGACTGCGCGGCTGGTGAAGTTGCCGAGCGGCCGCTCCGTGGTGATGAGTGACACGGTGGGGTTCATCTCCGATCTGCCCACAGAGCTCGTAGCGGCGTTCCGTGCGACGCTGGAAGCCGTCACCGAGGCCGATCTTCTGGTGCATGTGCGCGACATTGCGCATGAAGACAGCCACCAGCAGCGCGCCGATGTCATGGCGGTGCTGGCGCAACTGAGCAAAGACGCTGGCGGAAAGTCGCCGCCGGTGCTCGAGGCCTGGAACAAGATCGACCAACTCGATGCGGCGACGCACGATGCGCGCATGCGGCGAGCGCAGTCGTTGGAGCAGGGCGGCGCCCCTGCTCTGGCCCCGGTCGCGATATCGGCGCTGACGGGGGAGGGCATGGACGCCCTGCTCGCGGCGATCGATCGCGCCGCCTTCTCCGCCACGCGTATCATCACCCTCACCCTCGCCCCGGGTGACGGCAAAACCCGCGCGCGCATCGCCGCAATTGGCCGCATCCTCGAAGAAACGTCCGACGACGACGGCGCGATCACGCTGAAGGCCGAACTCACGGTCGAAGACGCCGCCCGCTTTGCGCCGGCCGAGCCCCTGCCCGAAGAATTGCGCCCGGCGGCGGAGTAGGGGAGCCCTACTTCCGTCCAAGGCGCTCCAGCAGGTCCTGCGCGAAGATCGAGAGCGTGTCGTCGCGCGCGCCCATCACCACGATGCGGTCGCCGGCCTCCGCCAACTCCAACAACTTATCGCCGCACGCCTCGCGCGGATCGAGCGCCATGGCGTGGCGGCCTTTGCCGCGGACGCCGGCGGCGATGTCTTCGCTGCTGACGGCGGTCGATTTCGGGGTGCCGCCTTGGAAGACGGGCGGTGTGAGGATGAGCACGTCGTCGTCGCCCATGCCCTCGGCGAATGCGTCGATGAAGCCGTCCTTCATCAGCGCCAGCGGGCCGAAGCCGTGCGGCTGGAACATGAGCAGCAAGCGGCCGGGAAATGCGCGCAGCGTCGAGAGCGTGGCGGAGAGCTTGTCGGGATTGTGCGCGAAGTCGTCGATCACGACGACCCCGCTGGCTTCGCCCACCAGCTCCAGGCGCCGCTTGATGCCGGTGAACCCTTCGAGCGCATTGGCGCTGTCTTCCAGCGGCACGCCGCACGCTTCCGCGGCCAGCATCGCGGCGAGCGCGTTGGCGACGTTGTGTGCGCCGGGCGTCTTCAGCTTGATCTTGAACGAGCGCCCGCTCCACGCGCGCGCTTCGAATGAGATGCCGTCCGGCGCCGGCGCGAGGTTCGCCGCCGAGAGGGCGGCTTTGGGATCGGAGAGGGAGAAGGTGCGAACCTTGTCGGGCGCCAGCTTCGGGATCAGCGCAGCCGTCTCTTCATTGTCAAGATTGAGCACGGCGATGTCGGCCTTGGCGGCGAAGTCGCGGAAGAGCGTCCGCAGTTCGTCCATGCTCATGTGATCGTGGGCGATGTTGTTGATCACCGCCACGCGCGGGCGATAGCGGGCGATCGAGCCGTCGCTTTCGTCCACCTCGCTGACGAACGCATCGCCCGTGCCGACGAGCGCGCTGGCGAACAGCGCCTCGGGCGTCACGAAGTTCTTCATCACGGCGCCGTTCATGACCGTGGGCTGCTTGCCGGCGGCGTGCAGAATCCAGCCGATCATGCCGGTGGTGGTCGACTTGCCGCTGGTGCCGGCGACGCCGACGCTGAGCTTGGCGTCATTGAACAACTCCGCCAGCAATTCCGGGCGCTTCATGTCGCGCGCGCCGATCGTCTTGGCGGCGACGACATCGGCCGTCGTGTCTTCCACGGCCGCCGAGCGCACCAAAGTTTGCGCAGCGCTCGTCAGCCCCGAGCCATCCTGCGGAAAAAGCGCGATGCCTTGCGCGCGCAGGAAGTCGAACTTCGCCGGCGTGCGGCCAGCGTCGAGCGAGCGGTCGCTGCCCGCAACGACCGCACCTTTACCGCGCAAAATCAGCGCCAGCGGCAACATACCCGAGCCGCCGACGCCGCTAAAGAAATAGGATTTTGCCTGACTCATGAGCCAGCGTTATGAGGACTGCGGCGCTGGCTCGCAAGCAGCGCGGCCAGCACGTACAGGGGCTGCTGGCATAGCGCATGAGGATCGGCGCCATGAGAATTGGAGTGGTGGCGCCAGGCACACGAATAGATCCAGCCATGGCCGAGCGTGTGAAAGCGTACGCCGCCGACACGTTTCTCGATCGTGCGCCAGAACTCGTTGTTCATCCGCAATGTTTTCTGTCGTCCGGCCACTTTGCCGGCGCCGACGACGAGCGCGCGGCGGCGTTCCTGGACACGATCAACGATCCCTTGATCGACGCCGTCTGGATCGCCCGCGGCGGCTACGGCGCCTGTCGCATCACTGAGACCGTGATGGCCGGCTGTGACCAGCGCGCGCGCAAGAAGCCCGTGCTGGGCTACAGCGACGCCGGCGCCATCCTGGGCGGGCTTTATCGGATCGGCTTCGAACGGCTGGCGCATGGACCGATGCTCGTGGACATCATCCGCGAAGGCGGGGAAGCGGCGGTCAAGCGTGCGCTCTCGTATCTGGTCGATCAGAACGCGGACTCGCTGGAACTCACCGTATCGCCCGACGTGAAGACCGCCGCCTACAACATGATGATCCTGTCCTCGATCCTCGGCTCGAAGATCGAGCCCGATCTCACCGATCACGTGTTGATGCTCGAGGAAGTCGGCGAGTACATGTACCGAATCGACCGCACCCTCTTCCACATCACCTCGTCGCCGATGGTGCGGCGGGTGAGGGGGATCAAGCTCGGCCGCTGCAGCCCGGTGCCGAAGAACGATCCCGACTTCGGCAAGAGCGAAGAAGAAGTCGTGCGCTATTGGTGTGCGCGCGCCGACATCCCTTACCTCGGGCGCGCCGACATCGGCCACGACATCGACAACCGCGTCGTGCCGTTCGGGACGCTGAAGCGGTTCTAATCTCAAGGCGCGCGCCAGCCTTGTTGCGCCGTGGCGCGAAGATGGGAGACGGGGCGCGGGGTTCACGCCGAGGGTAGTGCCTGGTGCTGCATTGCTGCAGCTGTTGCGCGTTTCCCGCGCCCCGTTGCGACCGTTTCCTCCCGGATTGGACATGCGGCGTTCAAGGACACACCAACGGCCTGGGCCCGCAGGGGACTTAGCGCCGGAGCGACTCTTAGCCGGGCTGACGCGCGGCGATCTCCGAAGATCACCGGACCCCGCGGATTTGCCCCGCAGGCAATGCGGATCTGTTCGCTTCGCAGACGCGGAACATCGAGCCGGCGTACCCTGACGGGCCTTCTCGCACTCGCAATTCCATCGCCGCTTGCTCGCCGGCTGTTTAAGGCCAGCGCAAATCCGCCGCGCCGATCGTACCAACACACCTCTCAAAGTTTCGGAGCTCTTCGAAATCTCCCGTGTGCGTGGCGAGGCGATGATGCGGGAGGTTTGGGGCGGTCGGATAGATTTGCACCGGTGTTCGCCAGTTGGAGCGCGGCGCTCCGCGCCGCAACGGCGCGAGCGCTTGAAACTACGGCGCTAATGCGCGGCGGCGCCGCGCGCTCCAACCTGCAGGCGGCTGTGCGCGGCTGTAGGATAGAGCGGGGCTCTATCCTCGCATCTTCGCCTAGCGACGCAGCTCCGCCGCGAGCGTCCCGGCCCGCTCTGCGGAGCGTTCGGCCTGGATGAGCTTCTGATCGAGATCGGCAAGCAGCCGCGTCACGTCCTGTTCGAGCCCAGGCGTCGCGCGCACCCGCGCGGCCGCACGGGCGAGCGTGCTGGCGTCGAGTTCGAGCGCGCACGTGGCCGGCAACGTCAGGCGCGCGAGGCCAGACACGCTGGCCGTCATTGTTTCGGCGCAGGCGCTGCGGATGCGTTCCTGGACGCGGTACGGCATCGCACGGCGGACGATCTCGCGATATGGCGGCACGTTGCGAAACGTAGCTTCGCTGGTCTCCACGGCGACGTAGTAGTTCGAGATGCGGTCACGCGTGGCGACGTCGCCCAGATGATCGAGCGCGCCGACGGATTGGATCTCGTCGTACGAGGCGCGCGTGAGCGGGCGTGGATAGATTTGCGTCGCCTGGTAGGCGGCGATGAGAAATTGCTCGTCGGACATGCGGGCCGAACCGTCGAGGTCGCCGAGGACCCGAAGCGCGAAGGCGCGCGCCTGCTGGAAGTAGGCCGTACGCGAGCTTAGGTCGGCTTGGTTGTTCTCAAGATCGCGGACGATCCGGGCGCGGTAGGTCTCGCCAGCTTCGTGATCCAGCCGCTCGCTGTTCCAGTTGCTGACCTGCGTGCCGAGGAAGACCCCCAGCACAACAATGATGAGGTCTATGCCGACGGCGAACCAATTGTGTCCCTTGGCGTGTTCGCGGATACGGCGCAGCAGCATTGGTTTCCCCAGCCCAAAGGGAGCTTTGCCCGCCGCGCCGCGCCTTGTCGAGCGCTGCCGTTGGAGCGTCGTCAGGCGCCGGGGTAATAGACGAGATAGCCGCGTTCGACCATGCGCCGCATGGCTTCGTAGGCTTCCGACAATTCCTCGAATGCGCGCCTGAGGACGGCCAATTGGTTGCTCTGATCGGGTGTCAGCGCGGCGCCGCCGGAGGTCGCCGCAATCGCCGCCGCGACCCATCGCGCCCGCGCCTGAGCCGTCGCGATGGCCAGATGCTTGAATTTGGAGAGGTCGGTGCGTCCGATGGTCTGGCCGACAACCTCGCGATTGGCGGCGAAGGCGGCATAGTCGATCTGTTCGAGGTAGACCTTGAGCTTGCGCGCTTCCAGAGGATCTCGCGTGGCTTCCGGCTCGAAGTGATCGCTAACAACGCGCGAGCTGCGCGTAACGGTGGTCATATGTCTGCACTCCACCCGGACGTTCTAGCCGGGTTCGTGAAGAGCCTGCGCCCGACGTGCTTAAGGGCGGATTTCGGGCGCTGCAGAAAGCGGCGCGTTTACTTGTTTTCAGCCCGCTTCGCCTCAAGCCACAGCGCTTCCATGTCGTCCAGCGGCTGTGGACCGCTGCGCCCTTGCTCCGCCAACCGGCGCTCGATGTGCTGGAAGCGGCGGGTGAACTTGGCGTTGGCGCGCCGGAGCGCTTCCTCTGGATCGACGCCGAGCTTGCGGGCGAGATTGGCCATGACGAAGAGGGCGTCGCCGACCTCTTCGGTCAGCGCTTCAGGATCGTCCCTGCCGCGCGCCTCTTCAATTTCACCGAGTTCCTCTTCAAGCTTCTCCAGCACCTGATCGGCGTTGGGCCAATCGAAGTTGATGCGCGCCGCCCGCTTCGTCAGCTTCTCGGCGCGCATCAGCGCGGGTAGGGCCATGGCGACATCGTCGAGCAGGGAGACGTTCGGGCCCTTGGCCGCCCGCTTCTCGGCCTTCAGCGTTTCCCAGGCGACCGTCTGCTGCGCCGCCGTGCGCCCATCGCCCGCTTCACTAAAGACGTGCGGATGGCGCTCGATCATCTTGTCGGCGAGCGCCCGGGCGACGTCGGCGAAATCGAACTGCCCGGCCTCCTCGGCCATGCGTGCGTGAAACGCGACCTGGAAGAGGAGGTCGCCCAGTTCTTCCTTGAGGCCGCTCATGTCGTTGCGCGCGATGGCGTCGGCGACCTCGTAGGCTTCCTCGATCGTGTACGGAGCGATGGTCGCGAAGCTCTGCTCGATATCCCACGGACAGCCGTGCTCGCGATCCCGCAGGCGCGCCATCACGTCCAGCACGGCCTGGGTGGCGGTGGCGTTGCGGGAGAGGGTCGGGGTGCTCTTTTGTGTCGTCTTATCAGATACTTGGTCCGCCATACGCATCCCGCATAAGATAGATTATGGGAAATAAGATGCCGACTCAGATGGGCAGATCGGCGCGCCAGCCATCGTAGCCAGGTTCGACGCCGGCCGGCAGCCTCGCCTTCAGCGACCCGTAGTCCAGGTCGATGTGCATGTTGGTCAGGACCGCATGCTTGGGTTTCAGGCGCGCGATCCAGCCAAGGGTCTTGTCCAGGTGCGCGTGCGTCGGATGCGGCTTCTCGCGGAGCGCGTCGACGATCCAGAGATCGAGGTCAGCCAACGCAGCGAAGCTCGCCTCCGGCATGTCGACGAGATCGTTCGAGTAGCCGAAGCGGCCGACGCGGAAGCCGAGCGACCGTGAGAAGCCGTGGTCCTGTTCGAGCGGCAGCACCTCCATGACGCCGCCGGGGCCATCGACGGCGATCGGCACGAGTGGCGCAATGTGGCCGGCGTGGCGCGCGATCGCCGGGTAGCCGCCCTTGGACTCGAACGCGTAGCCGAAGCGCTGCGCAAACGTCGCTTTGGTCGTGTCGTCCATCCAGACGGCGATGGTGGCGCGCTGCTTCATGAAATAGGCGCGGATGTCGTCGAAGCCGTTGGTCTGGTCGGCGTGGTCGTGGCTGATGATCACCGCGTCGAGCCGCGCCGGCCTGGCCTCGGCCAGCTGCAGCCTGAGGTCGGGTGCGGTGTCGATCAGCAGCGTGGTCGCCTCTTCCGCCGGTCCCGCTTCGCCGCGCCAGCGCTGCATGAGCAGGCTGCAGCGCGTGCGGCGGTTCTTGGGTTCGTTCGGATCGCAGACGCCCCAGTCGCCGGTGGCGCGTGGGACGCCGCCGGATGAGCCGCAGCCGAGCAGGGTGACGCGCAGCGTGCTCATTCGGCCGGTCTCGGGATTGTGTGGAAGAGGCGGAAGAAGTTGTCGGCGAGCAGGGCGCCGCCCGCCCCCTCTTCCAATCCGCGCAGCTCGCAAAACGCGCGCTGGACGAGAGCGACGTGCATGGGTTCGCAACGCTGGCCGCGGTGCGGGACAGGGGTCAGATACGGGCAGTCGGTTTCAACGATCACACGGTCCAGGGGGACAGCTTTCGCAATCTCGCGCACGTCGCTCGCATTCTTGAACGTCATGATGCCGGAGAACGAGATGTAAGCGCCCAATGCGAGCGCCCGCTCCGCCAAGCGCATACCGCTCGTGTAACAGTGCAGGAGGATGCGCAGAGGCCCCTTCCCCGCCTCCTCCTCCAGCAACTCGGCCATGCGGTCGTCGGCTTCGCGGGTGTGGATGATGAGCGGCAGATCGAGCGCGCGCGCCGCCGCAGCGTGGGCCCGGTAGACGGCGATCTGGTCTTCGGCCGGACTGAAATTGTAGTGCTGATCGAGCCCCGTCTCGCCGACGCCGACGACCTTGGGATGGCGTCCGAGGTCGATCAGACGCTCGGCCGTCAGCTTGGTGTGGTCCTTCGCATAATGCGGATGCGCGCCGATGCTGCAGTAGATATCGTCGTGCGCTTCGGCGATGGCGCTGACCTGACCGAAGTTCTCGATCTTGTCGCAGATGGTGATCATGCGGCGTACGCCAGCCGCGCGCGCGCGTTCGATCACCGCCTCGCGGTCGTCCGCGAACAGGTGGTGGTGCAGGTTGACGTGGCTGTCGATCAGCATGGCGCGGCACTCTCTGTGCCCGCTGTGACTTCTCTGTGTCGCTGTGGTGAAAGAAGAAAACCACGGCGACACGGCGAAGGCACAGCGAACACGGCGCAGCAGATCATCGTTTGGAGCCCGCGGCGCGATCGAGGATGCCGACAGCGCGCGCGAGCGCGTGGCGGGGGTCCATGTCGAGGTCTTCGGCTTCGATGCGCAGCTGTTCGAGCGCGGACCAGGCCTCAGCCCAGCTTTCGCTCGTTTGCTCGACGCCTGCCGCGCGCGCCCATTCGGCGGCGAGATCGAGCACGGCCGCCAGCTTCTCGAACGGCTCGCCGCTCATGCTGTCGTAGAGCTTGCCCAGGACGTGGCGCGCTTCGCCGCGCGCGAGCTGCTTCAACGCATCGCCCAGATCGGCGCCTGCGGCGTCGATGCCTTGCGCCTTGAGCGCGATGGCCTTGCCCGGCCGACCTTTGGCGAGCTTCACCAGCGCATCGTCGCCCTGCCCGCCCAGCGCGTCGCGCACTTGCGCGTCGCTCAGCGGCGTCAGCGGCAGACGGCGGCAGCGCGAGCGGATGGTGGCAAGCGCTGCGCCCGGCGCATGGCACACGAGCAACAGCACGGAGCGCGCCGGCGGTTCCTCCAGCGTCTTCAAGATCGCATTGGCGGCGTTGCGGTTGAGATCGTCGACGGCGTCGATGATGGCGACGCGCATGCCGCCTTGGCTGGGCGCCAGCGCGAAGAACTGGCCGAGTTCACGCGCATCGTCGACGGCGATCTCGCGGCGCGGGCGGCCGCGTTCGTTGTAGCCGCGGCGCAGGACGAAGAGGTCCGGATGCGAGAGCGCGGTGACGCGGCGCGCGATCGGATCTTCTGGATCGGCGTCGAGCGGGCGGCGGCCGTTGTGCTGGGCGCCGAGCGCCAACCGCGCCAGACGGTATGCAAGCGTCGCCTTGCCGAGGCCTTTCGGTCCAGAGATCAGCCACGCGTGATGCATGCGCCCGCTCGCCAGCGCTTCGGCGAGCATGGCTTCCTGCGCGTCGTGGCCGGTGAACGAAAACGTCTCGCGCGGATGCGGCGCCTTCGGCTCCTGATCCGTCTCGGCGAGCGGGGCCTTGTCGGCGGCCTTCACCACAGCCGCGCCTCGATCGTCTTCAGCGCTTGCGCGAGGACGGCGTCCTTGGCGGCGCTCGCGTCGAGGATGGCGCAGCGTTTCGGTTCGCGCGCGGCGATGGCCAGGAATTCCTCGCGCACGCGCGCATGGAAGCCGCGGTCTTTCTTCTCGAACCTGTCCTCCCCTGCCTCGGCGCCGCGTGATCGAGAAAGGCCGGAAGAGGGGTCGAGGTCGAGGATGAAGGTGAGGTGGGGTGCGGGGGCTTCGATCAACGCGTTGAGCTGATCGAGCACCGAAGGCGCAAGTCCGCCGGCGGCGACTTGGTAGGCGCGGGTGGAGTCATAATAGCGATCGGAGATGACGATGGCGCCGCGCGCCAGAGCAGGGCGCACAGTATGCGTTAAGTGATTGAGGCGTGCGGCTGCGAAGAGGAGGGCCTCTTCGGTCGCGCTCCACTTGTTAACGTCGCCCTGGACGAGCAGCGCGCGGATCGCATCGGCGCCCGGTGCGCCGCCAGGTTCGCGCGTGGTCACCACGGCGCGGCCGCGCGCGGCGAGCGCTTCGGCCAAACCGCGCGCGAGCGTCGATTTGCCGGTCCCTTCCCCGCCTTCCAGCGTAATGAAACGGCCCTCTTCCATGACCCCTATCAAGGGCCGAAGAGCGTCAGGCGCAAGCCTTCCCAGGCGCGCGCGAACCAGTTGGCGCGCCCTATTTTGCGCTCTGCGACCAACGGGAATCTCTGCGTCTGGAACCCCGGCCCTTCAACGACCAGTTCCGCGACACGGGCCCCCTGCGCTATCGGCGGCCTGAGCGGCCCCCGATAGACGATGCGGGCGGTGAGCGAACTGGCGACGCCGCGCGGAGCTACAATGGTGATCGGCTGTTGCGAAACGAGCTGCACGGTGCGCCGCGAACCCAGCCGCACCTGCGCCTCACCGACCGGCGCGTTGGCGGCGAACAGCTGGCGCATGTCGTAATCGGCGAAGGCCGAGCGCATCAGCCGCGTCGCTTCGCTCGCCCGCGCAGCCATCGACGGCAGACCGTTGAACACGATGATGCGGCGTTGCCCGTTGACCAGCGCTGAGCCGACCATGCCGTAGCCGGAATCGTCCGTGTGCCCGGTCTTCACCCCGTCGGCGCCGTCGAACGTGCCGAGCAACGGGTTGCGGTTGGCCTGGGTGCGGTTGTTGTAGGTGAACTCGCGCGTGGAATAGACCCGGTAGAAGTCCGGATAGTTCATGATGATGTAGCGCGCCAGCCGCGCCAGATCGGCCGAACTGATCCGCATGTCGGGATCGTCGAGGCCGGTGGCGTTGGTGAAGTGCGCGCTGCGCAGGCCCAGCGCCCGGGCGCGCGCATTCATGATCTGCACGAACGCCTGCTCGGAACCTGCGATGCCCTCCGCAAGCACCACGCACGCGTCATTGGCGGACACGATGACGGCGCCGTGCAGCAGATCGTCGACGCTGACGCTCGAGTTGACGGGCAGGAACATGTGCGAGCCGCCCGACGGCGCGCCGTGCTCGCGCCAAGCGTACGCGCTTACTGTGTAGCGCGTATTCAGGGTGATCTCGCCGGCGCGCAGCTTCTCCAGCACGATCAGCACGGTCATCAGCTTCGCCATCGAGGCGGGCGGCATCGGCTCGTTGCAATTCTCGCACGCCAGAATCGCACCCGTGGCGCCATCCATGATGGTGACGTGCTGGGCGATGGCCGGCGGTGGCGGCGGACGCTGCGCAGCGCGGCGGCGCGGCTGCGCGTCGGCCACGCTCGCGAGCGCGACGGTGACGGCGATCGTCACGGCGCAAAGCGCGCGGACAAGTTTCATGGCTCCACCGAATCGAAGGCGCGATTTGCGCGCTGACTAAGCAAACAGACCGGCGCGGCGCTTTTGCGTCAACCGGCGCGATCAGCGCGACGCGATCACAGCCTCGCCGTAACCCAGATCGGCAACCGCGGCGCGGGCGTCGTCAGCCTCAGCGCGGCTCTGGAACGGGCCGACCCGGACCCGGAACAATTCACCGCGCGCGGTCTCACGCGTATCCACAACCACCGGCCCGGCGGTCAGAATGGCAGAGCGGACGCGGTGCGCATTATTGAGATCGGAGAACGCGCCGACCTGCACGAAATAACCACCGGCGGCCGGCGGCGCGCTCGACTGCATTTGCGGCAAGGACTGTTCGGTGACGGCCGCCTGCGTGCGCGGCGGCGTCAACTGGATGGGGCCCTCCTCCGCGGCAGGCCCGCCGGCGAGGGTGGTCACCGCAGGTTGCGGCGAGGGGGTCGCGACCGAGACGCCTTGCGCGTTCACGTGACGCGGCGCGGGGCCGAGATAGCGAATGTGAACACGCGCCTGGCCCTGCTGCTCGATGCCGAGCACTTGAGCGGCGCCGCGCGAAAGATCGATCAGACGACCGCCGACGAAGGGGCCGCGGTCGTTCACGCGTACGATCACTTCGCGACCATTTTCCAGGTTGGTGACTTGCACGAGGCTCGGGATCGGCAAAGTCGGGTGCGCGGCTGTCAGCGCCATCTCGTCGAATTGTTCGCCGCTGGCCGTGGCGCCGCCATTGAAAGTCGGCCCGTACCATGAGGCCATGCCGGTCTGTTCGTAGCCCGGCTCCGGCGTCGGCACGTACCATTGGCCGCCCGCCTGATAGGGCGGGCCGACGCGTTCTTGTTCGAGCCAGGCGGGGCGCCCCTGCTCCGTCGTCGGCTGCACTTGCTGCTGCGGCGCCGGCGCTTGTTGTTGCTCGGCGACGAGGGTCGGCGTTTCCTCAACTTCTTCTTCAGTTTGTGCGGCGGGCGTGAACGAGATCGGCTCGGTGCGCGGTTGCCCTGGGCGACGCAGATCGATCACCGCGCCCCGCCGGCGCGGCTGCGTTCCGCCATATCCATACGAACGCTCGTCGCCACCCGCGAGTCCGGCGTCGGTTGACGCCGTCTGCAAGGAAATCTCAGTGCGCACCGGCGCCTGGGTTTGGGCCCCGCTGTCGCGCCCCGCAAAGGTAATGGGCGCGGGTTGCGCGTTGGCCGCGCTCGCGAAAGCCAGCGTCGCACAAGCGGCGAGAATGAACTGCAGGCGCATCAAAACCCCAATTCGCGCAGAAGCGAAGACACACTTCATACAGAAGGGGTGTTGAACTCACGTAAGCTTTTATCCTTTTTTCAGCTTTAAGAATAATGCGTATTCACCAAGTCGCGGACCAGGTCCGCGTCGCGCGATGCTGCAGGCGCGGCCTGCCGCGGTTGCGCAGTCCTGAGCGCCAGTTCGAGGTCGGCGATCAGATCGTCGGCGTGCTCGAGTCCGACCGAAACACGCAATAAATTGTCGCCGATGCCGGCTGCTCTGCGCGCCTCAGCGCTCATCGCCGCGTGCGTCATCGTTGCGGGATGCGCGATCAGGCTCTCGATGCCGCCAAGCGATTCAGCCAGCGAGAAGTGCGTGAGGCCGCGGGTCAAGGCGCGCACATCTGCATCGGGCGCGAGTTCGAAGCTCAACATGGCGCCGAACCCGCTCTGCTGCCGCGCGGCGACCGCGTGATCCGGATGACTGGCCAGGCCCGGATAGTGCACCGCCTGCACCCCGGGCGCCTCGTTCAGCCGTTGCGCAAGGCGCAAAGCAGTCGCCTGCTGACGCTCCAGGCGAACGTGCAGGGTGCGTAGACCGCGGAGCGTAAGCCATGAATCGAACGGGGCGCCGGTCACGCCGGTGGCGTTGGCCCACCAGCGAAGTTCGTCACTGTCCGCTTCGGTTGCAGCGACGACGGCGCCGCCGACCACGTCGGAATGGCCGTTGATGTACTTCGTGGTCGAATGCACGACGTAATCGGCGCCGAGCGTAAGCGGCTTTTGCAGCACCGGCGACAGGAATGTGTTGTCGACCGCGACGCGCGCGCCCGCAGCCTTCGCACGTGCGGTTACGGCTGCGATGTCGGTGATGCGCATGAGCGGATTGCTGGGTGTCTCGATCCAGACCAGCGCCGGCTGGCGTTGCAGCGCCGTTTCGACAGCCGTCGCATCGCGCAGATTGACGTACTGAACCTCAATCTGGCCTTTGCGCACGCGTGCCTCGAACAAGCGCCATGAGCCGCCGTAAAGATCGTGCGTGGCGACGACGCGCGCTCCCGCCGGAAGCTGCGACAGGACGAGATCGACTGCCGACATCCCGGAGCTTGTGATTACGGCGCCGGCGCCCTGCTCCAGTCTGGCCAGCGCATCCGCGAGTTGCGTACGCGTGGGGTTGCCGGAGCGTGTGTAGTCGTAGGCGCGCTTCTCGTCGAAGTCGGCGAAACTGTAATTGGCCGAGAGGTAGAGCGGCGGCATGACCGAGCCGTGCGTGGGATCGGCGTCGACGCCGGTGCGGCACGCAATTGTTTCATCACGCTCAGACATCGAGCTGCTCCTTCAGGCACGCGTTGATAATGCCGGCGATACGCGCCGGCTCTTTGAGAAATGCGTCGTGACCGTACTGCGAATGGAAGCTGTGGAACCCGCGCACGTCCGGGAGCCGATCCGCCAGTTCTTGGACCAGCGCCAGCGGAACCAGTTGGTCCTCGAAACACGCCGCCAGCGTCGTCGGCGTCGAAATCGACTCGGGCGCCAGCAAGGCGCGATCAATGGATTCGCTCAGAGACAGCCAGCGCTTGGCCCCGATCGCGGCGGGGTACGCTTTCCCGCGCGCTTCCAGATAGCCATCGACCGGACCGCGCCCCGATGCGTCCACGCCGGCGCCGAACCGCGCATCGAATTCATCCGCGGTGCGATACGTGATCATCGCCAGCTGCCGGGCGAGCGCCAAGCCGCCCGCAGCGTCGTCATGAAGCGCGCCGAACTCCACGATCCGCCGCTGGACGCCGCGCCATGCAGACGCTTGTGCGCACGGGCGGTGCGCCGCGGAGATGACGCAAAGACGATCGAGCCGTTCAGGCGCGAGTTCTGCGAATGCGAGCCCGACGAGGCCGCCATAGGAGGCGCCGACGAAAGCGTGCAGCCGCGGCGTCTGAAGATGATCGAGCGCCGCCACCAGAAGGCGCGCTTGATCGCGTGGCGAGAACCGGACGCGCTGATCGCCGAGCGGCGCGAAATCCACGCCGATCAGGCAAAATCTTTGAAGATCGATGCCGGCGTGGTCGATCAGCGTCTCACGCCACCAACCAGAGGGACCGCATACGTCGCGCCCGGCGGAGATGCCGCCAAGCGCCAGCACTTTAGGTGCGTCCGGGGCGCCGGCGAGGCGCAGCGAGATGTAGCTGTCACCGAGCAAATCACCGCTGTCGAGAACGAAGCCGGCGGGGATTGGCGCCTGGATATCCTCGACCAAGAGAGCGCTGGTTGGCCGGCTGAGCGTCAGCGCAGTCATGCTCCCTCTCCCGCATCGCGTGTCGCCAGGAGGAGGTGCTCGACATCACCCCGCTCGACGATGCCGTCCCTCAGAAGCGTGTCGATAAGGGTGCGGGCCACGACATCGGACACGCGCTCAAGCCGACATCGGACATTGAAGCCGCCGGCGCCGCGGAAGAGCTGCAACGCGTAGATGTCCGCGCCGGCCGCCGAAAGCCGGTCGGAAATCGCCGACCAAGCGGTCCAGTCACGGATCGCCAAGTGCAAATCGTGTTGAAGTTCAACGCCTGCGAGATCGGTCAACGGCGCAGCGCCGCTTGGCGCAAGGCTCTCACAAACACCCATAATCCAACTCCGGCCAACACTTGCCGCGTCGATTTTGGGATGAGCGCTTGCGGGCCGAGGGCCTCGGCCACGGGGGCCGCTAGGACCTTCGCTTTAGCTGTATTTATAACGCGCCCGCAAGCTGAGCATCAAATCGGCGCAACCACGTCTGTATCGCAACGCACGCACATTGTCATCCAAGTTTGTGTGCGACCGCAGCGCGCATCGCCGCTCAACCCTCGCGCGCTCAGAATTTTGCTTGTGCAATCAGGCGCACATTTTTTGCAGCTCAAGGCAGTTTTCTGTTGCGCTGCGCAAAAACCTTTGTCGTAGTGGCTGCGGGAGACTACTTTCGTGCACACGCAAGCGCGCACCATTGCTCGTTCTGAAGCGGCGATCGCCGTTGTGGACGTACGCGCGCTCGTGTCGCTTATCGTCGTAAGCCTGCTTGGCCTGTCGCTTATTCTTAGCGGCGGAGCGGAGTTGCTGCGCGGACCCTGACCCACTTAAACCAGGACCCGTTCACCGAACCCCGCTCCCGAAAGGCAGCGGGGTTTTTGCTGTGCGCGGGTCCGACAAAACCGGACCCAAATGTCGCAAGACCCGTCAAAACCCTTACGCAGCGCAAGCGTAACCGCCGGCCCCAACCGGGCCGCAGCGCGCTCTTATCTGCGCGCAGCGGGGCTCGAAGATGCGGATTTCGCGCGGCCGCTGATTGCGGTCGTGAACACTTGGACGTCGGTCACGCCATGCAACATGCATCTCGGTGACCTAGCGGAACACGTTCGCCGCGGCGTGCGCGAAAGCGGCGGCGTGCCGGTTGATTTCAACACCATCGTCGTCACCGACGGCATCGCCATGGGCACGCCGGGCATGAAGGCGTCGCTGATTTCGCGCGAGGTCATCGCGGATTCGATCGAACTCGCCGTGCAAGGTCATCAATTGGACGGCGTCGTTTGCATTGTCGGTTGCGACAAGACCATTCCTGCCGCGGCGATGGCGCTCGCACGCATGGATCTGCCTGGGTGCGTGCTCTACGGCGGCACCATCATGCCCGGCCGCGCGTATGGGCAGGAAATTTCGATCCAGGAAGTCTTCGAGGCGATTGGAGCGCATGGCGCCGGCGCGCTCAGCGATGAGGGTCTGCGTCAGGTTGAGAAAGCTGCGTGTCCCGGCGCGGGCGCCTGCGGCGGTCAGTTTACCGCCAACACGATGGCGATGGCGCTCACCGCGATGGGGCTTTCCCCCATGGGCGCGAACGACGTGCCGGCCACGCATGCGGACAAGCCGCGGCAAGCGGAACGCTGCGGCCGGCTCGCGGTGGAGCTCACGCAGGCCGGCGTGAACGCGCGCCGCTTCATCACGCCGGCGTCGCTGCGCAACGCCGCGCTCGCCGTCTCCGCCAGCGGCGGTTCGACCAACGCCGTGCTGCACCTCACGGCGATCGCTGCGGAAGCGGGTGTGGCGTTCGGCGCTGAAGACTGCAACGCCGCCTGCGAAGCAGCGCCGATCATCTGCGACCTGAAGCCCGGCGGGCGCTACCTCGCACACCATTTGTTCGAAGCCGGCGGCACCGGGCTGGTGATGAACCGGCTCATGACGGCGGGTCTCGCGATCGATGCGCCTACCGTTTCCGGCCGTTCGTTGTTCGAGGAAGCGGCTGAAGCCAAGGAGCGCGCCGGCCAAGCGGTGATCCGCACGTTCGCAGACCCAGTGCTGGCGCGCGGTTCGTACGCGGTGATCTACGGCAACATCGCCCCTGATGGAGCGGTGATTAAACTTGCCGGGCACAACACCGCGCATTTCGAGGGCCCTGCCCGCGTGTTCGACGGCGAGGAGGCGGCGTTCGAAGCGGTGCAGCAGGGCGCCATCGACGAAGGCGACGTCATCGTCATCCGCTACGAGGGGCCGAAGGGTGGTCCGGGCATGCGCGAGATGCTGCAGGTCACGGCCGCCTTGAAGGGGCGCGGCATGCAGAGCGTCGCCTTGATTACGGACGGACGCTTCTCCGGCGCCTCCTACGGGTTCGTCGCCGGTCACGTTTCGCCCGAGGCGGCCGCGGGCGGACCGCTCGCGCTGCTGCGTGACGGCGATATCGTGCGCATCGATGTCGCCGCGCGCAGCATAGACACGAGCGCCGACCTGCGCGGTCGCCGCGCTACGGCGCCCGAAAGACCCGCGCCGCAAGGCGTGTTCGCCAAATACGCTGCGCTCGTCAGTTCGGCTGCGCAGGGCGCCGTCACCATCCCCAACCCGCCGCCGGCGCAAACCCGCGCGGCTTCCTTCCGAGAGGCCTCGTGATGAAAGTCTATGGAAACGACGACGTGCGCGACGACGTGCTCAAGGATGAGCGCATTGTGGTTCTGGGCTATGGCAGCCAAGGCCGCGCGCACGCACAGAACCTGCGCGACAGCGGCTTCGACGTCGTCGCTGCTGTACGCAAAGGCGGCAAGGGCTGGACCAACGCACGCGCCGACAAGGTCGACACCGCCGAGCCTGTGGACGCCGTCGCCGATGCAGGGCTGATCGCATTTCTCACGCCCGACATGGCGCAGGAGGCGATCTACAACGAGATCATCGCACCGAAGGCGAAGAAGGGCGCAACACTGCTCTTCGCGCACGGCTTCTCGATCCACTATGGCCGCGTCAAGCCGCGCCCGGATCTCGATGTCGCGCTCGTTGCGCCGAAAGGACCGGGCGATCTTGTCCGCCGGGAGTTCGTCCGCGGACGCGGCGTGCCCGCCCTCTTCGCCGTGAGTCAGGACGCAAGCGGATCTGCGCGCGACAAGGCCATGGCCTACGCCAAAGGCATCGGCGGCGCCGTCGGCGGCCTCATCGAAACCAGCTTCGCTGAAGAAACCGAGACCGACCTCTTCGGCGAACAGGCCGTGTTGTGCGGCGGCGCCAAGGAATTGGTGATGGCCGGCTATCAGACCTTGGTCGACGCCGGCTACCAGCCCGAGGTCGCCTATTTCGAGTGCATGCATGAGCTCAAACTGATCGTGGACCTCTTCTACGAAGGCGGCGTGTCCAAGATGCACGACTTCATCTCGGAGACGGCCAAGTACGGCGCCGTCGTCTCGGGTCCGCGCGTCATCACCGAGGAGACCCGCGGGCGCATGCGCGAGATCTTGAAGGACATTCAGTCCGGCAATTTCGCACGCGACTGGATCCTGGAAAACCAGGCCGGCAAGCCGCGCTACACCGCCATGCTGAACGCCGACCGCAACCACCCGATCGAGAAGACGGGCGCCGCGCTGCGCGAGCGCATGGCTTGGCTGAAGACGCCGACGAACGCCTGATCATGCACCCCGCCGCCGCCCCGTTGCCGAACCCGATTGCGGACCCAGCGCCCAAGTCCGGCGCGCGCCTTCTTGTGGAGGCGCTCGACGCGCAAGGCGTTGAGTTCGTGTTCGGCTATCCGGGCGGCGCCATCATGCCCGTGTACGACGCCATCACGGGCGCGCGTTTCAAGCACATCCTGGTGCGCCACGAACAAGGCGCCGCGTTCGCCGCCGACGCTTATGCGCGCGTCACCGGCAAGCCGGGTGTGTGCATGGCGACGTCGGGACCGGGCGCCACCAACCTCGTCACCGGCATCGCCAACGCGATGCTGGATTCCGCGCCGATGGTTTGCATCACCGGCAATGTGGCCTCTCCCTTGATGGGCACGGACGCCTTTCAGGAGATCGATATCCTGGGCGTCACGCTGCCGATCGTGAAGCACTCCTGGATCGCGCGCGATCCGGCTGAAATTCCAGCTCTGGTGGCTGAGGCATTTCACGTGGCCACCAGCGGACGCCCCGGCCCGGTGCTGGTCGATCTGCCGAAGGACGTACAAATCGCTCTCGCGCAGGCGCCGCACAACGGCGCGCCGCCGCGCGCCTTGCCGCGCCGGATCGACCCCGCGCTGCTGCGCCGCGCCGAGGCGATGATCGGACTGGCTGAACGCCCGCTTCTCTATATCGGCGGAGGCGCGCGCATCGGCGACGCCGTTCACGAAGTGCGCGCCTTTGCCGGCGCCACCGGCATTCCGGCAGTTTCGACGTTGCAGGGGTTGGGGGTCTTGCCGACAGGCTGGCCGGGCAATCTGGGCATGCTGGGCATGCATGGCGCGCGCGCGGCCAACGAGGCCGTGCAAGCGTGCGACCTGTTGATTGTGCTGGGCGCCCGTTTCGACGACCGCGCCACCGGCAAACTCGCCGAGTTTGCGCCGCATGCGCGCGTCATCCACATCGACATCGACGCCGCCGAGATCGGCAAACTGCGCGACGCGCACGTGGCGATCGCCGCGGACATCAAGTCGGCGCTCGCTGTGCTGTCCCCGCCCGCGCCGCGCATCGCACCCTGGGTCGAACGCTGTCTGCGCGACCAAAGGGCTTTCGCGCCGCGCTACGACGCGCCCGGCGACGGCGTCTATGCACCGGCTTTGCTGAAGGAACTCTCCGAGCAGGCCGGGGACGCGTTCGTGGCCGCGTGCGATGTCGGTCAGCACCAGATGTGGGTGGCCCAACACTGCCGCTTCTCCTCGCCGTTTGCACACCTGACGTCGGGCGGCTTGGGCGCCATGGGCTACGGCCTGCCTGCCGGCATGGCGGCGAAGCTTGCGCGGCCGGACGCGCATGTCGTCACCGTGAGCGGCGACGGCTCTTTCATCATGAACATTCAGGAGCTGGCCACCCTTAAGCGCTACGGCATCGCGCTGAAGATCGTGCTGCTGGACAATTCTTCGCTGGGCCTCGTGCGCCAGTGGCAGGAGCTCTTCTTCGACAAGAACTTCAGCGAGATCGATCTCTCGGACAATCCGGACTTCGCCGCGGTGGCGCGCGCGTTCGGCATCGACGCCTTCCGAATTAGCAGGCGCGAGGAGGTCTCCGCCGGGATCGCGCGCCTGTTGGCCGCACCCGGCCCCTGCCTCGCGCACGTTTTGATCGACCCCAAGGAGAACGTCTGGCCGCTGGTGCCGCCAGGCAAGAGCAACGCCGACATGATGCACGGAGCGCCATGATGACCGACACGTTTCACATTTTTATCGACCGCAGCGAAGGCGCGCTCCAGCGGCTCATCGGCCTCATCGAACGCCGCGGCTTCGACATCGACCGCATGAGCGTCGCCGACGCCGGGCCGCAGCGCGAGGTGCGCCTCAACGTGCGCGGCCGCGACGCCGCCCGCTGCGCGGACGTGCTGGGCCGCCAGATCGATCGGCTTATCGGTGTTCGCCGCATCACGCCTGCCCCCTCCCCGCACGTAGAGGAGGCGGTTCCATGCCCGGCGTAGAAACCCGCGATCCAAACCGGGTCATCGTTTTCGACACCACGCTGCGCGATGGTGAACAAGCGCCTGGCTTTTCCATGAACGCCGAGACCAAGGTCGCAATGGCCGGGGCCCTGCGCGATCTTGGCGTCGACGTCATTGAGGCCGGCTTCGCCGCAGCCTCGCCCGGCGACGCCGAAGCGGTGCGGCGCGTGGCCGGCGAGGTGGAGGGGCCCGTTTTCTGTTCACTCTCGCGCGCCAGCGAAGAGGACATCCGCACGGCCTACGGCGCATTGCAAAGCACGCCGAAACGGCGGCTTCACATCTTCCTCAGCACGAGCCCCATTCATCGCGCCGCCAAGCTCAACTTGAGCGCGGGAGAGGTGCTGGAAACGGCGGTGCGTGCGGTGTCGTTTGCGCGCACGCTCTTCGATGATGTCGAGTTTTCGGCCGAGGACGCCATCCGCACAGAACCCGATTTCTTGGGCGACGTGATGGAGGCCGTGGCGGACGCCGGCGCCACGACGTTGAATATCCCCGACACCGTCGGCTATTCGACCCCTGCCGAAATCGGCCAGGTTTTCGCCGAGATAAAGCGCCGCGTCACGCCGCGTCACCCCGACGTCGTGATCTCCGCCCACTGTCACAACGATCTGGGCATGGCGGTCGCCAACACGCTGTCGGCTGTGGCCAACGGCGCGCGTCAAATCGAAGTCGCGATCAATGGCATCGGCGAGCGTGCCGGCAATTGCGCACTCGAAGAAGTGGTGATGGCGCTGCGCACCCGCGCCGATCTCTATGGCGTGCACACCGGTGTCGACACGACCAAACTGGTGTCGATCAGCCGGCTGCTCAGCCGACTGACGGACTCTCCTGTCGTCCGCAACAAGGCCATTGTCGGTATGAACGCCTTCGCGCACGAAGCCGGCATCCACCAGCACGGCATGCTCGCCGACGCGCGGACGTATGAGATCATGCGTCCGGAAGACGTCGGTTTCCGGGGGACACGGCTGGTGCTTGGCAAGCACTCGGGGCGCCACGCCATCGCCCAACGCGCCGAATCCTTGGGCTATCGCCTGACCGCAAACACGCTCGGGCACGTCTTCGCTCACTTCAAGAAGCGCGCCGACGAGATCGGCGAGATCGACGACAGCGAACTGCTTGCGATCATCCAGGCTGTGGCTGCCGACGAGGGAGGCCGACGTGTCCTCGCCTCCTGACCGCCCGCGCACCCTATTCGACAAGATCTGGGACGCCCATTGCGTGCTGCCGGAGGCGGCCGACGCGCCCGCCATTCTCTATGTCGACCTGCACCTCGTGCATGAGGTGACGAGTCCGCAGGCCTTTGCCGAACTCGCCGCGCGCGGGATGCGCGTGCGGCGGCCGGACCGCACGTTCGCTACACTGGACCACTCGACACCGACATTACCCGCCGCCGCTGACGGTGCGCGCCCGTACGTGAGCGTCGCAGCCGCGGCCCAGGTCGAGCAGCTACGCGCCAACTGCACGGCGCACGGCATTCCGCTGGCCGACTGGGACAGCACCGACCGCGGTGTCGTGCACGTCATGGCGCCCGAACTTGGATTAACGCAGCCGGGCATGGTGGTGGTGTGCGGCGACAGCCACACGGCGACGCACGGGGCGTTCGGGGCCCTCGCCTTCGGCATCGGCACCTCGGAAGTGGCGCATGTGCTGGCGACGCAATGCCTGCTGCAGCGCAGACCAAAGCAAATGCGCGTGACCATCGCCGGCCGCCTGCAGCGTGGCGTCTCGGCCAAGGACCTGACCCTCGCCGTCATCGCCCGCCTCGGCTTCGGCGGCGGCTCGGGCTACGTCATCGAATATGCGGGCGAAGCGGTGCGTGCGCTCGGCATGGAGGGGCGCATGACGCTCTGCAACATGTCGATCGAAGCCGGCGCGCGCGCCGGCATGGTTGCGCCGGACGAAAAGACCGTGGCGTTCCTGCGCGGACGACGCCACGCGCCGGCGGACTTCGACGCGGCAGCTGCGCACTGGCTGTCGTTGAAGAGCGACGACGGCGCCGTCTATGACGCCGAAATCCAAATCGATGCTGCAGCCATCCAGCCAATGGCGACATTCGGCACCACGCCGGATGCATCCATAGCCATCGGCGCGCCGGCCCCGGCTCCGCGCAATCAAACCGAACGGCAGGCGCTGCAGTATATGGGATTTTCCGCCGGCGAAGCCACAACGCGCCACCCTATTGATGTCGTGTTCATTGGCTCCTGCACCAACGGGCGGCTCTCGGACCTGCGGGACGCGGCGGAGGTGTTGCGCGGGCGCCGGGTCAAGGACGGCGTGCGCGTGCTGGTCGTGCCAGGCTCCGAACGCGTACGGCGTGAAGCTGAGACGGAAGGTCTCGATCGCATCTTCATTGAGGCGGGCGCAGAATGGCGTTTGCCCGGCTGCTCCATGTGCATCGCCATGAACGGCGATTTTGTCGCCCCCGGCCAACTCGCCGTCTCCACTTCGAACCGCAACTTCGAGGGCCGGCAAGGGAAAGGCGCACGTACGATCCTCGCGAGCCCGGCGACCGCGGCCGCGAGCGCCATCACCGGCGCGCTGACCGATCCCCGCGTCTTCGCAAGGGAGAAGGCCGATGCCTGAGCGCTTTACGCAACTCATATCGCGGACCGTGGTCCTGCCGCAGGCGAACATCGACACCGATCAGATCATCCCGGCGCGGTTCCTGACGACGACGACGCGAGACGGTCTTGGCGGCGCAGCATTCTATGACTGGCGGTATGACGCGAACGGCCAGCCGCTCCCGGATGCGACGCTCAACGCCATCGACCGGCCCAATCATCGAATATTGGTCGCTGGGGACAATTTCGGCTGCGGTTCGTCGCGAGAGCATGCGCCCTGGGCGTTGATGGACTACGGATTTCGCGCCGTCGTTTCGACGGGCATCGCGGACATCTTCTGCTCCAATGCGCTGAAGAACGGCCTCCTGCCCGTCGTCGTCGACACCGCGACGCACGCGCGATTGCTCGACGATCCCGGGGGACGCGTCACCATCGACCTCGAACGCTGCCAGCTGAGCGCCGGCAACGAGCCCCCGGTGACTTTCAGTATCGATCCATTCGCCCGGCGCTGTCTGATCGACGGCGTCGATACCCTGGGATGGCTGCTCGAACGGCTGCCCCTGATCCAATCCTTTGAAGCGAGAGCAGCATGAAAACCTACACGATCGCGCTCCTGCCCGGCGACGGCGTCGGCCCTGAAGTGACGCGCGCCGCGGCCGAAGTGCTGCAAGCCGTAGGCGAGCGCTTCGATCACCGGTTCGTCTTCGACACCCAGTTGATCGGCGGCAGCGCCATCGACGCTGTCGGCGAGCCGCTCACGCAGGAGACGCTGGTCGCCTGCCGCCAGGCCAGCGCGGTCTTCCTCGGCGCAGTCGGCGGCCCGAAATGGGAGCGCGGACCGCGCCGCCCGGAACAAGGCCTGCTGGAGCTGCGCAAGGCGCTCGGCCTGTTTGCGAACATCCGCCCGGTACGCATCTACGACGCGCTGATCGACTGTTCGCCCTTGCGGCGCGGCATCGTCGCCGACGTCGATCTGGTGGTCTTCCGCGAACTCACCGGCGGCCTCTATTTCGGCGAACGCCACAGGAGCGCCGACGCAGCCAGCGATCAATGCGTTTACGCGGTCACGGAGGTGGAGCGCATCGCCCGCGCGGCCTTTGCTGCAGCGCGCACCCGGCGCGGCAAAGTGACGTCGGTCGATAAAGCCAACGTGCTCGAGACCAGCCGGCTGTGGCGGGAGGTCGTCACGCGCGTGCACGCCGAGGAGTTTCCAGACGTAAGGCTTGAACACGCGCTGGTGGATTCTACCGCCATGCAACTCATCCGGCAGCCCCGTTCCTACGACATCATTCTCACCGAGAACATGTTCGGAGACATTCTCTCGGACGAAGCTTCCGTGCTGGGCGGATCCATTGGCTTGGCGCCGTCCGCTTCGTTGGGCGCCAAGGCGCCGGGCTTGTTCGAGCCGGTGCACGGCTCGGCGCCGGACATCGCCGGACGGGACATATGCAACCCTGTCGGCGCCATTCTTTCAGCCGCGCTGCTGCTGCGCTACGGGCTGCGTCTCCTTGACGAAGCCAATGCGGTGGAAGCGGCGGTCGAGCGCGTCATCGACCGGGGCGCGCGCACGTCCGATCTCGGCGGCGATCTCGGATGCCGAGCGATGGCGGAACTCATCGCCGACGAAGTGGCCAAGTCGGTCACCGATACACACCATGTGCAGATGCACTGGGGCTAGCGCCCGCCGGAAAGGATTTTAAGTGACACTCGTTCCATTCGACGATCGCGAAGGCTGGATCTGGCTCGACGGCCGCTTCACGCCGTGGCGCGAAGCCAATCTCCATGTGCTTAGTCACGCTCTGCACTACGGCTCGGCCGTGTTCGAGGGCGAACGCATGTACGACGGACGCATCTTCGCGCTCGAGGCGCACACGCGGCGCCTCTTCCGTTCCGCGGAACTGCTCGATTTCGAGATCCCGTTCAGCGAGGATCTCATCAGCCAGGCCTGCACCGAGACTTGCATCAAGAATGGTTTGACGAACTGCTATGTGCGCCCCATCGCCTGGCGCGGCGCAGAGCAACTGAGCGTGTCGGCGCTCTCGACCCGGACCCGCGTGGCGATCGCGGTGTGGGAGTGGCCCAAGTATTTCGACGCCACTCGATTTCAGCGCGGCGTACGCTTGAGCTGGGCGCAGTACCGGCGCCCTCCCGCCGAGGCGGCGCCGACGGCTGCGAAGGCCGCCGGCCTCTACATGATCTGTACAATCTCCAAGAACGCCGCCGAACGCGCCGGCTACGACGACGCGCTCATGCTCGACACCAGCGGGGCCGTCGCCGAGACCACCGGGGCCAACATCTTTTTCGTGCGTGACGGAACGCTCTACACGCCGAAACCGCACTGCTTCCTGGACGGCATAACCCGGCAAACGGTCATTAAACTCGCGCGTGAAGCGGGCAAACGCGTGATCGAGACCAGGATCGAGCCCGATGAACTTGCGACATTTTCGGAGTGCTTCATCGTCGGCACCGCCGCGGAGGTGACACCGGTGGGAGAGATCGGCGAGCACCGCTTTCAACCCGGCGCAGTCACATTCGATCTCGTCGACCACTACGCCAAGCTCGTGCGCGCGCATACGCGGGAGCGCGCGCTCACACCCGCGTGAGCGCAGCGCCGCCGCGTCTGGCCTGCCGGGGGGCCCCGGCCTACAGATCAATCATGCTTACCGCCGCCAAGCGCATTGTCGTCAAGATCGGCTCATCCCTGCTGGTGGATGACAAAACCGGGCTGCCGGCGCGCGCCTGGCTGGCGGCGTTGGCGGCCGATGTCGCCGGCATGCGCAATAGCGGCCAAAGCGTGCTGATCGTCTCTTCGGGCGCCATCGCGCTCGGACGGCGCGCGCTCGGCCTCTCACGCGGAGCCCGGCTGGAGGAAAAACAGGCCGCCGCCGCCGCCGGCCAGGCGCGCCTCATGACCGCCTATGAGACTGCCTTCGCCCCACATTCAATCACGGTCGCGCAGGCGCTTCTCACCGCGGACGATACCGAGCGCCGACGCCGCTGGCTCAATGCGCGCGCCACGCTTGAAACGCTGCTGAACCTGGGCGCACTCCCGATCGTGAACGAGAACGACACCGTGGCGACGGAGGAGATTCGCTATGGCGACAACGACCGCCTCGCCGCGCGCACCGCGCAGATGATCGGCGCCGACCTGCTCGTGCTGCTCTCCGACATAGACGGCCTTTACACGCAGGATCCTCGCTGCAATCCAGACGCGACCCATGTACCGGAGGTGCCGGCAATTACGCGTGAAATCGAAATGATGGCGGGCGAAGCGGGTGCGCTGGGCTCCGGCGGGATGCGCACCAAGATTGAAGCCGCCAAGATCGCCACCAACGCGGGATGCGCGGTGGCGATCACGTGCGGGACCGTGCTGCATCCCCTGCAGGCGTTGGCGCAGGGCGCCCGCGCGACCTGGTTCAGGCCTCGCGCCACGCCGCGCGCGGCCTACAAGGCCTGGATCGCGGGCGCGCTTTCACCGCGCGGCGCGCTCACGATAGATTCCGGCGCGGCGGCGGCGCTCGGCCGTGGAAAAAGTCTGCTTGTGTCCGGCGTGCGCGCGGTGACTGGCGCGTTCGAGAAGGGCGACGCGGTGCGCATCCTCGATGAACGAGGCGACGAAATCGCGCTGGGCGTGGTCCGCTATGACGCCGCCGACGCTGCGCGGATCCTCGGCCTGAAGACCGGCGAAATCGCCGACGTCCTCGGCTACGACGGCGCCGCCGCGATCGTGCACGCCGACGACCTGGTCCTGGCGTCATGAGCACGCTCGAGACGCGTATGCGTGAGATCGGCAAGGGTGCGCGGCGCGCAGCACGCGCGCTCGCCACTGCAAGCGCGGAAGCACGCACGCAAGCGCTCAGAGCCATGGCCCGTCGCCTGCGAGACAAGATCCGCACGATCCTGGAGTCCAACGCCGACGACATCCGCCGCGCCGAGAGCAGCGGACTGAACGAGAGCTTCAGAGATAGATTGCAGCTGAACCCGGAGCGTCTAACCGCCCTCAGCGCCGGCATCGACGCGATTGCTGCGATCGACGACCCCGTTGGCGTCGTGATGGCGGCATGGACGCGACCCAACGGCCTGCGCATCGAACGCGTACGCACGCCGATCGGCGTGATAGGCATGATCTTCGAAAGCCGGCCTAATGTCGCCGCCGACGCCGGCGCCCTGGCGCTCCGCGCGGGTAACGCCATCATCCTGCGCGGCGGCAGCGACAGCTTCGCGAGCGTAACGGCCATAGTCGGCGCGCTGCGTGCTGGTCTGGCCGACGCGGGTCTGCCGGAAGACGCCATTCAAGCGGTACCGGACACCGACCGGGATGCTGTCGGGATGATGCTCGCGGGCTTGGACGGCGCGATTGACGTCATCGTTCCGCGCGGTGGCAAGAACCTGGTGGCGCGAGTGCAAAAAGAGTCGCGCGCACCCGTGCTCGCGCACCTGGAGGGCGTGTGCCACACCTACATTCACGCGGACGCCGATCCGGTCAAGGCCGTCGCGATCACCGTGAACGCCAAGATGCGGCGCGTTTCCGTGTGCGGCGCGACCGAGACGCTGCTGATCGATCGGGCCGTCGCGCCAACTTTGCTGCCAGAGATCGCCGACGCTCTGACGGCGCTCGGTTGCGCTTTGCGAGGTGATGCCGAGGCGCGTGCGATCGTGAAGATGGACGAGGCAAACGAGGCCGATTGGCATACGGAATACCTTGCACCCGTCCTGGCGGTGCGCGTCGTCGATGGGCTCGACGCAGCCATCGCCCATATCGGCGCCTATGGCTCCGGACACACCGACTGTATCGTCAGCGAAGATCTGGCAGCGGCCCGACGCTTCCTAACCGAGGTGGACAGCGCCATCGTGATGCACAATGCATCAACTCAGTTCGCCGACGGCGGCGAGTTCGGATTCGGCGGCGAAATCGGCATCGCGACCGGCCGGCTGCACGCCCGCGGGCCTGTGGGCGCCGAGCAGCTCACAACCTTCAAGTACGTCGTGCATGGCGACGGTCAAACGCGCTGAGCCGCGAGCACGCCCTCCAGTTCCGCGATGAACCGTTCCAGTTCCGCCTCGGCCCCGATCGAAACCCTCAACCAGTCCGGCATGCCGTACCCACGGAGCGCTCTGACCAGCACGCCGCGCCTTGCGAGCGCGGCTTCCACACCTGCTGCGTCCTCGAATCGAGCGGTGACGAAGTTGGTTGCGGATGGCAGAGTCGGCAGACCCATCCGGCGCAAAGCCGCTGTCAGCCTTTCGCGGCCCGCTTCGAAATGCCTGACCGAGCGCATCACGAAATCCTCGTCCGCCAACGCAGCCAGCGCCGCCGCTTCGCCCGCGCGTGGAACGGAGAACGGCAGACGAATGCGATTGAGCGCGTCGGCCACCGGCGCAGGCGCGTAGCCCCAACCCACCCGCAACGACGCCAAGCCATACGCCTTTGAGAACGTCCGGGTGACCAGCACGTTGCTCTTGTCACGCGACCAGATCAGTCCGTCGGCGAAGCCCTGTACCCCTTGGGCGCACTCCGCGTAGGCGCCGTCGAGCACAAGTAGTACGTTATCCGGAAGGCCGGCATGGAGCCGTGCGATTTCGGTGAAGGGCGCACAGGTGCCGGTGGGATTGGCGGGGTTTGCGACGAACACCATCCGCGTGCGTTCGTCCACCGCCGCCAAAAGCGCATCGACGTCGATAACGAAATCGCGTTCCGGCGCGGCGCGCATCGCGGCGCCTGCTGCGCGCACCGCAATCGCCCAAGCCGCAAACCCATACTGCGGCTGTACCGCGTTGTCGCCGCGATCGAGGTAGGCCTGCGCGGCCATGGCGAAAATTTCGTCGGAGCCGGCGCCGAAGACGAGGCGCTGCGGCTCAAGCCCGAACTTGTGTGCAATCGCGTCCCGCAACGCACTTGTGTTTGCGTCGGGATAAAGATGGATGTCGCCGGCGGCGGCCAGATAGGCGGCGCGCGCGCCTTCGCTGCACCCGAAGGGATTTTCGTTCGCCGACAGCTTCAGGGGCCGCTCGATCCCATCGGCGCGCCATCGACCCGGGACGTAGGGGGCGACATCGAGAATGCCGGGCTTGGGAGTCGGGCTCATGCGCGCTTCTCCGCACGCGCGGCCAGCACCGCCATCACATCGGCAAAGCTCAAACCGCGCGCATGCAGCAAGACGGCGAGGTGATAAAGCAAGTCCGCGCTCTCCGCGCACACTTCATCGGCGTCGCCCGCCGCACCAGCAAGCGCGGTCTCGACCCCCTCTTCCCCAACCTTCTGGGCGATGCGTTTCACGCCGCGCTTGAGCAGCCTTGCCGTGCCGCTCACTTCCGGCGGCTGGCTTGCGCGCGCGTTGACGGCGCGTTCCAGCGCGCCCAGACGGCCAACGCCGGGCGCCACTGCGTCCCCGAAGCAGCTCACGGCGCCACGGTGACAAGCCGGTCCCGCGGGGTCGACCGACACGAGCAAGGTGTCGCCATCACAATCGGGCGTGATCGACGAGACGCGCAGGCGGTTGCCAGAGGTCTCGCCCTTGCGCCATCGCGCCTGGCGGGAGCGCGAATAGAATGTCGCCTCTCCGGACGACAGCGTCTCTTCGAGCGCGCCGCGATCCATCCACGCGACCATCAGAACCTGCAGCGTCAGCCGATCCTGCACCACCGCGCAGATCAAGCCGCCGCCTTTGTCGAAGTCCAAGGTCGAGACGTCGATTTCGGTCATAGCCGAACCTCCATGCCCGCCGCACGCAGCGCCCGCTTCACGTCGCCGACCGTGACGACGCCCGCGTGAAATATGCCCGCCGCCAACGCGCCGGATACGTCCGCGTCGCGGAAGACTTCAACAAAGTGCGCAGGCGTTCCCGCGCCTCCCGATGCAACGAGCGGAATGCGCAGCCGTGACCGCGCGGCGGCAATCTGCGGGACGTCGAAGCCGGAGCGTACGCCGTCGCTATCCATGCAATTGAGCACAATCTCGCCAGCGCCACGCTCTTGCGCCTCGACGATCCAGTCGAGCGTGGCGCGTGAAGTCCGGCGAACGGTGTCCTCAGCGCCGGTGTATTGGAATACGCGCCACTCAGCGTCGACGGTGCGGCTGTCGACTCCGACAACCACGCATTGCGAACCGGCGACCTCGGCGATCTCGCTAATGAGTTCAGGCCGTTCGAGCGCCGGAGAATTTATGGATACCTTGTCGGCCCCGTGTTCGAGGCAGGCGATGGCTTGCGCCAGCGAACGTATGCCGCCGGCCACCGACAACGGAATGTCGAGCACCCGCGCGATGCCGGCGAGCCACGCATAGTCGATGGTGCGGCGCTCAGCGGACGCGGTGATGTCGTAGATCACGATCTCGTCGGCGCCTTCGTCGCGGTAGCGCGCCGCGCGTTCGACGGGATCGCCAGCATCGACGTGTCCGCGGAAGCGCACGCCCTTCACGACCCGGCCGTGCTTTACGTCGAGACAGGCGATGATGCGCTTAGAGGGCAAGGGCGTCCTCCAGCGTGAAGCGCTGCTCGTAGAGCGCGCGTCCGACAATCAGCGCTGCTGCGCCCGCTTCGCGCTGGGCGGTGATGTCGGAGAGGGTCGCGACGCCGCCTGACGCCTGAAAGGCGATGTCGGAGCGCATGCTCACGAGCTCCGTCATGAGCGATACGTTGGAGCCGCTCAGAGCGCCATCGCGCGAAATGTCGGTCACGAGAGCGTGACGCAGGACGCCCGGCGGAAAAGCGTCGAGCGCAGCTTCCAGCTTCGCTGCGCCAGCGGACGTCCAGCCGTCGGCCGCCACTTCCCAGCCGCCCGCCCGCCTGCGCACATCCAGCGCAACACAAACGCGATCGGCTCCAAATTCCGCCAGCCAATCCCGCACCTCCAAAGGGCGACGCGCAGCGACCGAGCCGACGACAACTCTCGATACGCCTGCCGCAAGCAGCGCTTCGACATGCGCTCGGGTGCGAACGCCGCCGCCGCTCTGAATTCGCACGCCGCCGGTTTGAGCCAAGCGCGCGATCAAGTCGTGCTGGCAGGGTTCGCCGGCCTTGGCGCCGTCCAGGTCGACGATATGCACCCAGGCAGCGCCGGCGGTGACGAACCTGTCGAGCGCTTCATCGGGATCGCCATATTGCGTGGCCGCATCGAATGCGCCGCGCAGCAAGCGCACCGCGCCGCCGCTTTGCAGGTCGATGGCGGGAATGATCAGCATGGCGCCGCCAGGAAGTTGACGAGCACTCGCGCGCCGACGGCGCCGGATCGCTCGGGGTGAAACTGACAGCCGAATGCGTTGCCCTCGGCCGACGCCGCCGCGAACGTCCGCCCGTAACTGGCGGTCGCGATGCTGCGCGCATCCACCGGACAGGCGTACGCGTGCACGAAATAGACGTAGGCATCCGTTGCGACGCCCTCGAGCAAGGGGTGCTCACGTAAATTCTGAAGTCTGGACCATCCCATATGCGGCGAAGGCCAGTCGCGCGAATTCGGCAGCGCCGTCACCTTGCCGGCCATTCGCCCCAGGCCCTCGGCTCCGCCCTCCTCGCTCCATTCGTAGAGAAGCTGCTGGCCGAGACAGACGCCAAGCAGCGGACGCGTGAAGGCGCGCAACGCAACGTCGAGCCCGCGCTCGCGGAGGACGCGGCTGGCGTAGGAAGCGGCGCCGACGCCCGGCAGGATCACCCGCTCGGACTCCTTCACCACGTCGGGGTCGTCAGTGAGCACGGCGCGGGCGCCCAGCCGCTCAAGCGCGAAAAGCACTGAGGCAGTGTTGCCGACGCCGAGCTTGATCACCGCGACGCTCATTCGATCACGCCCTTGGTCGAGGGCGTTTCTTCGCTCTCGATCCGGATCGCCTGCCGCAGCGCGCGGCCGAGCGCCTTGAAGCATGCTTCCGTCTTGTGATGATCGTTTTCGCCCTTGACCGAGAGATGCACGGTGGCGCCCATCGCCTGCGCCAAGGAACGAAAGACGTGCTCGGTCATCTCGGTCGGGTAATCGCCCAGCAGCGGCGCCGAGAATTGGGCGTCGAACACCAAATACGGCCGGCCGCCAAGATCGATGGATATCTGGGCCTCCGCCTCGTCCATCGGCAGCACGAAGCCGAAGCGAGCGATCCCGCGCCGGTCGCCCAGCGCTTCGCGCAGCGCTTGCCCAAGCGCCAGCGCGCAGTCCTCAACACTGTGATGTGCGTCGATGTGCAGATCGCCGTTGCAGGACAGCCTCAGCGCAAACCCGCCGTGGTGGGCCACCTGCTCCAGCATGTGGTCGAAGAAGCCGATCCCGCTGGCGAGGCGCACCGGTGCGGTGCGATCCAGATCGACTTCAACGTTAATTGCCGTTTCACGCGTGACCCGCTCGATGGTCGAGCTGCGGCGCCGAATGATCTGCTCGTTTTCGCCGGCAGCAGTTGATGCGGAGAGCCGGATGTCGGCGGCGCGGGCGTGGGCTTCCAGGCCTTCCAGACGCGCCAGACGCGCAGCGTGCGCGCCGAGCGCGGTCAGACCAGCCTGTTCCACCTGCTGAACCGTGATGCATTTCATGAACGAAGCGGCGCTGACGCCGCCATATGCTGCAGCCGCTCCGTCCGTGGGTAGCACGTGGCTTGGGCCGGCCACGTAGTCGCCGAGGGTTTCGGCGCTGTAGGCGCCGGTGAACACCGCGCCGGCATTATGCACCCTTGCAAGCAATTCCGCAGGCCGCGCCACCTGCAGCGACAAGTGCTCCGGCGCGTAGCGGTTGGCGACCGTGAGCGCCTCTTCCAGGTCGCCGACAAGGAGCGCGCGCCCGTTTTGAAGGGCAGCCGCCGCAGTCCCCGCGCGCGGCAGATCCTTCAGTTGAACCGCCACCTCGGCCAGCACCGCGCGGACAAGTTCGGTCGATGTGGACACCAAGAGGACCTGCGCGTCTGCATCATGCTCCGCCTGGCTCAGCAGGTCGGCCGCGACGAACTTCGGATCGGCGCTGACGTCGACGACGACCATGAGTTCACTGGGGCCCGCTGGCAGATCGATCGCAGGTCCGCCCGGCAGCCCCGCCGCGTAGCGTTTGGCCTCTGCAACATAGGCGTTACCGGGGCCAAAGATCTTTTGCGCTTTGGGCGTGAACACCCCAAGCGCCAGGCCCGCGACCGCTTGTGCGCCGCCGACTATCCATAGCTGGTCGAGGCCGCACGCGACGGCGGCTGCGATGACGGCCGGGTGAGCGCCGCCGTCGCGGCCTGGTGGGGTGACGACGATGCGGTTGGCGACGCCAGCGACGCGGGCCGGTTCCGCCAGCATGATGAGCGTGGAGACAAGCGGCGCGCTGCCGCCCGGAACGTAAAGGCCAGCCGTCTCGATCGGGCGCCAGACACGCCGGCAGGTCACGCCGGGAGCCGTCTCCACCGCTTGCGGCTTGGGCTTCGTCGCTTCGTGGAAAAATCGCACGTTGCCGACGGCGAAGTTAATGGCTTCCAAATCTTCACGGTCGAGCGCCGCCCGCGCCCGATCGGCAAGACCGCTTGTTAGTACGAGTTCCTGCGGCTCGAACCCGTCGAGCTGCAGCGCCCATCGCCGCAAGGCCGCGCCGCCCCCGTTTGCCACGTCGTCGAAAATCGCGCGCACGGTCGCACTCACTTCCGGCGCAGCGCGTTGCTCGGGCCGACGCAACACGGCCGACCGGTCGGCTTCGGAAAGCGCTGTCCAATCGTAACTCCGCATCGCGCCCTCACATGATCTTTTCGATGGGAAGGACGAGGATGGCTGATGCGCCCACCGCCTTGAGCGCCTCCAGGGTCTCCCAGAAAACCGATTCCTGGCAGACCGCATGGACGGCGACGAGGTCATCGCGGCCCGCCAACGGGATCACTGTCGGCGCAGCCGCGCCCGGCAGGATGCGGGCGATTTCCGCCAAGGCGGTCCGCGGCGCATTCATCATGACGTATTTCGCATCCTGCGAGGCGATCACGCCGCGCAGCCGCGTGACCAGGCTCTCCGCCGTGCGTGCGAGGGTCCCCTCGAAGACCTTGGAGGAGCGGACAAGCACCGCCTCGCTTTCGAAGATGGTGTCGAGCGCTTCAAGGCCGTTCGCTTCCAGCGTGGCGCCGGTCGAAACCAGGTCGCAAATCGCCTCCGCCAGCCCCAGCCGCGGCGCGACTTCGACTGCGCCGCGCATGGTCACGATCTCCGCGTCGATGCCCTCTTGGTTAAGAAACTGCCGCAGGAGATTGGGGTAGCTCGTGGCGATGCGGACCCCGCGCAACGAGGCGCGGCCTGCGTAGGAAAAGCCGTCCGGGGCCGCGAGGCACAGTCTGCAGCGGCCGAAACCGAGGGGCATCACTTCAGCGAGCCGCGGCGCGGCGGGTCCCGCCACTCGCTCGCCCAGCACATTGCGCCCAACGATGCCGAAGTCGGCGACGCCGTCGGCGACGAAGGTGGGGATGTCGTCGTCGCGCACGCACCAAAGATCGATGGGGGCGTTTTCGACGCTGTAACTCAGATCGCTCGCGCTTCGCTGCAGGCGGAAACCGGCGTCGCGAATAAGATCGAGGCTCTTCTCGGCCAGACGGCCGCTCTTCTGGATGGCGATGTGCAGACGTTGCGGGGTCATCGGATGCTCACGGATCGGCGCGCGGGCGATTGGCCCGGCGCCTAAAACATTGATCTGGGGTGGATGCGCCTTGAGGGGCGCTCCGGCTCTTCAGCCTAAACGGCGGTGAAGAGCATCAATGTCGCGGCGCGTGATGATGCGCGGCGTGGCCGTGATGATGGTGATGCGCATGCGTGCCCGGGACCCGGAAGGGACCGCTGAGCGCTTGGAGGGAACCAACACGACGCATGTATAATGACACTTAACGGCCGCGGGACGGACCCGTCAATCTGGCCATGGCGCCGCACGCTGGGAATGGCGGAAGGAGTGGGATTCGAACCCACGGTAAGCTTGCACCTACGCCGGTTTTCAAGACCGGTGCCTTAAACCACTCGGCCATCCTTCCGAAGCGTGCGGCGGTATCAGCGCCCGGCCCTGCCCGCAAGAGCGTTGAGAAACCCAAGTCCAGAAACGAAAGAGGCGCCCGAAGGCGCCTCGAACTCAGAACCGGAAGGGCGTGCGTAGCGAGACCCGAACGTCCGGGGCGTCCTGGGTGACGCCGATGTCCACCCCGGTCGCCAGGGTCAACCGCTCGGTGGCGCGGAAAGAAAGACCCAGTTGGACCGTCCCCACCTGCAGTTCCGTGGAACGCTGGGTCGTGTCGTCAAGCTCGCTTTCGGTCGGCAGCACGTAGGAGTGCGAGTAGCCGATCGAGTAGGAGATGCGCGGGTTGACCGCGAAGCCGAAGCCGAAACCGACGCCGATCGAGTCACCCGGGTCGACACGCCCGATCATGACCTGGCCGATCTGCTGATCGATGTCGCGCGGCATGTTGTAGAGGTAGGAAACGTTGCCATAGAGCACGACCGGATCGCTCGGGTACATGAACGAGAGCGAGCCTTGCACGCCCCAGAACCCGGAGCCGGTCGCCAATTCGGTGGAGACGCCCTGCTCGTCCCGCGCCACGTCGAAGGGGCCCGTGCCCGTGTCGGACTTCACGCGCAAGCCGGCGACGAACACCGAGCCGCCCGGCTTGCCGCGGTTCAGCTGGTAGCGCGCCGACATTTCCGCATCGCCCATGTTGCTTCCGTTCAGTTCGAACGTCTGCGTCTGCTGGGCGTCGTTTTGCGAGAGCGTCGTCACACGGTCGTTGCGGTACAGGTAAGGAATGCGCGCTTCGACTTCGAGCCGGTCGGTGACCGCGTAACGGGCGGCCACGGCGGCTGAAATCGTGTCACGCGCGGTATCGTTGGCCTCGATCAGACCTATTTGAATGCCGCTAACGATCTCAACACCGCGAAAAACCAGGCGATTTGAGGAGGAGCGGGCATATTCGAACGACGGCTCGATAACCAATCGGCCGGCGCCAAGCAGTGTGTTCTGCCCTTCGGGAAGAGCTTCCACCTGCTGATGCTCCTGTTCGGGCGGCGCTTCTCCCACCGGACCGTCAGGATGCTCAGCCGGTTCGCTCACGGGCGTGGCTTGGGGCGCCGCGCCGCCTTCGGTCGACTGCATCAATGTGCGCGCGGAACGCCGGGCAAGCCTGATCGGCTCGTCGGCGGCCAGTTCTCTGTATGCAATGCCGGCATTCGGCACGCCTGCGCCGCGGATTTCACCAAGATCCGCATCGCTCACGGGCCCTGCAGCGCCGCTCATCGCCTGAAGCTCAGCGCGTTGACGCTCAATCAACGCACGTTGTTCAGCCAATTGACGTTGCTGCTCGCTCAATTGCCGTTCTTGAGCGTTCAACCGCTGCTCCTGCTGGTCGATCAGCGCGAGCACACGGGCAAGTTCGGGTGATGGCTCGGTCGTTTGAGCCCTTGCCTCCCCCGTCCAGAACATGAAGCAAGCGGCAAGCGCACACGCGGCCATTGCGGCCGCGCGACGTTTTACCGTCCGCTTCATTCCGGCACGAAGCATCACCAAACCCTATTCGGAGGGCACTGCATGGCGCCCTCTCTGCACGAATTGTTCCGGTGAGCTTACCAATGAGGTGATTAGGAACGATGAACAGGCGCGCGAAATCGCGCGACCCGAATTTTCGTCGCCAATTTACGTATATGAACGCCCGCGCGCCCGCGCCCCCTCCCCTCTCGCAAATCTAGTGTTTGCAAGCGCGGAGGAGGCCCAAATTCAGCTGAGCGCGTTTACGAAACTCGCTTCCGTCTTCGCGGTTATTTCGTCGAGCGAGACGCCGTCCGCGAGCTGAAGCAGCTTCATCGGTTGTGAACCATGCTTGTCGATCTCGAACACACCAAGGTCTGTTATCACCAGATCAACCACGTTCACGCCCGTCAGCGGCAGCGAGCACTTCTTCAGAAGCTTCGAGGCGCCGTCCTTCGAGGTGTGCTCCATCACCACGACCACGCGCTTAACGCCGGCGACGAGGTCCATCGCCCCGCCCATGCCCTTCACCATCTTGCCGGGCACCATCCAGTTGGCGAGGTCGCCGCGCTCGGAGACCTCCATGCCGCCAAGGATGGAGAGATCGATGTGGCCGCCGCGGATCATGCCGAAGGAGTCGGCGCTGGAGAAGTAAGAGGTCTTCGGCAGCGCCGTGATCGTCTGTTTACCGGCGTTAATCAGATCAGGGTCAACGCCGTCTTCATACGGGAACGGCCCCATGCCGAGCATGCCGTTCTCCGACTGCAGCGTCACTTCCATTCCCGGCGGGATGTAGTTCGCCACCAGCGTCGGGATGCCGATGCCGAGGTTCACGTAGAAGCCGTCACGCAGTTCTTTCGCCGCGCGCTGAGCGAGTTGATCACGGGACCAAGGCATTATGCATTCTCCCGCGATTGTTCGCTTCTTTGGCGCACGGTGCGCTGTTCGATGCGCTTTTCGAAATTTCCCTTAACCACGCGATCGACGAAGATGCCCGGCGTGTGAATCTGATCGGGGTCGAGTTCACCGGTCTCAACCAGGATCTCGACTTCAGCGATGCACTTCTTACCGGCGGTCGCCATCATCGGATTAAAGTTACGCGCGGTCTTGCGGTAGATGAGGTTGCCTTCCTTGTCGCCTTTCCAGGCTTTGACGATGGAGAGGTCGGCGACCAAGCCGGTTTCAAGCACGAAGGTCTCTCCGTTGAAGACCTTCGTCTCCTTGCCTTCGGCCACCAACGTGCCAACGCCCGTCTTTGTATAGAAGCCGGCGACGCCCGCGCCCCCTGCCCGGCAGCGCTCCGCCAGCGTGCCCTGCGGGTTGAACTCGAGTTCGAGTTCTCCAGCCAGGAACTGGCGGGCGAATTCCTTATTCTCCCCGACATAGGAGGAGATCATTTTCTTGATCTGCTTGGTCTCCAGCAGCAGGCCCAGGCCCCAGCCATCGACGCCGGCATTGTTGGAGATGACGGTGATCCCCTGCACGCCCGAGTCGCGGAGCGCGATAATCAGGTTCTCCGGAATGCCGCAAAGGCCAAAACCGCCCGACATGACACTCATGCCATCGAAGGTGAGGCCGGCGAGCGCGGACTTGGCGTCCGCATAGACTTTGTTTGCCATGGGGACCGTTTACGTAGCGGCGCGCTGCAGCGCAACATGCCGTAAGCGGCAGTCCTACATACAAGTTGCGCCGGATCCGCTGAGCCTGCGAATCCGGCGCTTCTTATGCTGGCCCCGGTACGAGCGAGGGACGAAAAATCGTCCAGAGCCAGGTGAGAATAAACACCACCCGGCTTGAACCGCCCCTGAACGGGTTAATCAGATTCAAGAAATCCGAACGCCCCAGTCGGCCAGGATTTCCTCGCTCTGGGCCCCAACTTCCGGCGCAGGGCCCTGAATCTGGCCTGGGGTCCTGGAGAATCGCGGCGCGACGTTGGGCTGAACCAGGCCATCGACCGCAACGAACGTTTCTCGGGCGGCGTTGTGCGGGTGGGTAGGCGCTTCCGCCATGCTGAGCACCGGCGCGAAGCAGACGTCCGTGCCCTCCATAAGCGCGGTCCATTCATCGCGGGTCCTGCTTGCGATGACTGCGGCGAGCTTCTCAGACATGTCCGCCCAGTTTGGCTTGAGCAGCTGAACCGCGAATGCGGGATCGTCTTTCAGGCCTGTCTTCTCGAGAAGCAGCGCGTAGAATTGCGGCTCGATCGAACCGATCGAGACGTAGCGGCCGTCCTTGGTCGCGTACACGTCATAGAAAGGCGCGCCTCCATCCAAGAGGTTGGCGTCACGATCGTCGGTCCAGATTCCCGAAGCACGAAATCCCAGCATCATCGCCATGGTCGAGGTGACGCCGTCGGTGATCGCTGCGTCGATGACTTGGCCCTGGCCGGAGCGCTGTGCTTCGAACAGGGCGGCGCAAACACCCATAGCCAAATAGAGCGCCCCTCCCCCAAAATCGCCGACGAGGTTCAAAGGCGGCGAAGGCGCCACGTCCTTCCGGCCCATCGCGAAGAGGGCGCCGGTCAGCGCGATGTAGTTGAGATCATGGCCGGCGGCATGTGCGAGCGGCCCGGTCTGGCCCCAGCCTGTCATGCGCCCGTATACGAGCTTCGGGTTGCGGTTCAGAGCGACATCCGGCCCCACGCCCAGCCGCTCCATGACGCCCGGTCGAAAGCCCTCGATCAAGATGTCCGCCTTTTCGACCAGCTTCAAAGCAATCTCGACGTCGTTGGCCTCCTTCATGTCGAGTGCGATCGAACGGCGGCCGCGCGCGAGGATGTCGTTCTTCATCGAACGTCCACCCTTGCGGTCGATACGGACCACGTCGGCGCCCATGTCGGAAAGCAGCATGCAGCAGAAGGGACCGGGGCCAATGCCGGCGAATTCAACCACCTTAACGCCTTTGAGCGGGCCGGAAGCCATGCGGGAAACCTCGTTTACCTTGCAGGTTTGTTTCGTCGCGCGTCCGGGTCACGCTTGCAAGTTGACCCTGCGGGCGATGCAGGGAGGGGAGCGTTAATTTTGCGCATCGTCATCCGATGTGAGGAGGCGAAGCTTGCGCGCGCCGCGCAGGACGCGCTGGCGGCCGCCGGCGTGGGAGCTGCGGCCCTGCCCGGCATGACGCTGCGTCCGGCGCCGAACGGCGAGGACGTCACCGTGATCCCCGCTCTCGAAGCTCCGGAAAAGGCGCGAAAGCTTGCGACCGGACTGCGGTCGCTTTCGCCGCCCCCGTTCGCTGTGCTGGCCGGGCTCAACAGCGCCAATCCGCCCGCACTTGGATTGGCGGGCGATCCCGCGTTCGACGGAGTCATAGCCCTTAATGCGCCCCCAAAACTCCTGGCCGCGCAGATACAGGCCCACATTCGCGGCGCCATCGCCCAGGACGAACGCCGGCGCCGCGCCGCCACCGCCGCAGAGCTAAAGGCCCCGGCGCCCACGCCGCCGGAGCTGCGTAAACTCAAAGCGCTCTATATCGGCGCACCGAGCCCGATGTTCCTTTATCTTGAACGCGCGCTCTCACAGAATGGCGGCCTCGTCGCTGCCGCGTTTTCTTCATTCACCGGCTTCGATCACTTGCACGATGAGCCGTTCGACGCCGTCGTTCTGAATGGCGCGCAAGATCCCTCGACAGCCGTCTCGCTCTGCGCCGCTCTTCGCCGCAACGCGACGCTCTACAATCTGCCCACGATGGTGGTGACCAAGCCCGGCGACACGGCGACAAGTTCCGCAGCCATCGACCGCGGCGCCTGTGCGGTGGCGACCCTCAACGCGCCATGCGGGCCTAGTCTGGGGTGGCTGTTTGAGGCGATCCGGCGCGAACGCCGCCGGCGCGAGGCCGAGCATGACAACCGCGCCTATCGCGACATCATGGGTGAAGCGCGCACCGGCCTTTTCAAGCGCCCCGCCTTCGAAACCCATCTCGCGCGCCTCGCGGCCGATCATCATATCAGTGGCCGGACCCTGGCGCTGACCGCGCTGCGCGTGCTGCCCGCACATGGCGCCAGTCAACCCAGCGAAGAGGTTTGGAAGCGCGGATTCAACGAAATCGCCAGTCTCGCCCGCCGTTTGATCCGTGAAACCGACAGCGGCGCGGCGATCGGCGGCGATCTGATCGTCCTGGCGTTACCGGCGACCGACCTTCGCGGCGCCAAGCGCACCGCAGAACGAGTGGCGTCCGTTTCCGAATGCACCGCCTTCGCCTCGGGCGACGGCGGCGCAGGTCCGCTCGTGTTCGAGCAAAGTGCGGTGGAGCTGCAGCCCGGCGAAAGCGGCGCAGGCATGCTGGCGCGCGCGCTGCGTGCGCTCGACGTCGAAAGCATCTCCGCCTAGGCCGCCTTTCGCACGGCGAGACGTCCGATCGAATCCAGCACGCCGCGGAGCGCCTTTAGGCGCGCGATTGGGTCCGGCCAGCCGCCGGTAATCACCAGCTTGCCGTCCGGGCGCATTTTGAAATCGTCCGGGTGCTCTTGAACGTAGCGCACCAGCGCCAGCGCATCGGGGAAGCCTTCTTCGCGGAACGTCAGCACCGCACCCTTGGGACCGGCGTCCAGCTTGGCGATATGGCAACGCCGGCAAATCGCCTTCAGCGCCGCCACTTGAATGAGCTGCTGCGCCTCGTCCGGCAACGGACCGAACCGATCGATCAACTCGGCCGCGAATGCCTCGCGCTCCTGATCAGAGTCGAGCTCGGCGAGCCGGCGATAGAGCGAGAGCCGCACCGTTAGGTCGGCGACGTAATCCTCCGGGATCAGCACGGACGCGCCGACATTGATCTGCGGCGACCAGGATTTCTCGTTGGCGATATCTTCGCGGCCCTGTTTCAGCGAGAGCACCGCCTCTTCCAGCATGGACTGATAGAGTTCGACGCCAACCTCGCGAATGTGACCCGATTGTTCTTCGCCCAGGAGGTTGCCGCCGCCACGCATGTCCAGGTCGTGGCTGGCGAGGGTGAAGCCCGCCCCGAGGCTGTCCAGCGACGAGAGCACCTTGAGCCGCTTCTCCGCCGAAAGCGTCAAAGCCTGCTCCGCCGCCGTCGTCAGATAGGCGTACGCGCGCACCTTGGAACGGCCGACGCGGCCGCGGAGCTGATAGAGTTGCGCCAGACCGAACATGTCGGCGCGCCAGACGATCAGGGTATTCGCGCGCGGGATGTCGAGCCCCGACTCCACGATCGTCGTCGACAAGAGAATGTCGTATGCGCCGTCGTAGAAGGCCGTCATAATCTCATCGAGGCTGCCCGGCGCCATTTGCCCGTGCGCGATGGCGAAGGTCACTTCCGGCACGTTGCGGCGCAAAAAATCAGCAACCTGGTCGAGGTCGGCAATGCGCGGGCAGACGAAGAAACTCTGGCCGCCGCGATACTTCTCGCGCAGCAGCGCCTCGCGCACGGTCACGTTGTCGAACGCCGTCACGTAGGTGCGCACCGCCATGCGGTCGACCGGCGGCGTCGTGATGAGGCTCATCTCGCGAATGCCGGCGAGTGAGAGTTGCAACGTGCGCGGAATGGGCGTCGCCGACAGCGTCAGCACATGAATGTCGGCGCGGAGATCCTTCAGGCGCTCCTTGTGCTTCACACCGAAATGCTGCTCTTCGTCGATGATCATGAGGCCCAGGTCGCGGAAGTTCACACCCTTCGCGAGGATGGCGTGGGTGCCTACCACGATCTCGACGCTGCCATCCTCGAGGCCCGCCTTCGTCTCCTTCAGGTCCGCGGCCGTCGCCAAGCGCGACAACTGACGCACCCGTACCGGCAAACCACGGAAGCGCTCTGTAAAGGTGCGGAAATGCTGACGGCATAGCAGCGTTGTCGGCGCTACCACAGCGACCTGCTTGCCCGTCATCGCGACCAGGAAAGCAGCGCGCAATGCGACTTCGGTCTTGCCGAAGCCCACATCGCCACAGATGAGCCGATCCATCGGCCGACCGGCGGAGAGATCGCCCACCACATCGTCGATCGCGGCGAGTTGATCTTCCGTCTCTTCGTACGGGAAGCGCGCGCAGAACTCGTCCCACATGCCCTCCGGCGGCAGCACCACCTCGGCGGTCTTCGCCGCGCGCGCCGCTGCGATGCGGATGAGCTCGGCCGCCATGTCGCGCAGGCGCTGCTTGGCGCGCGCCTTGCGGCCCTGCCAGGCGAGGCCGCCCAGCTTGTCTAGTTGGGCCTCGGCGTCTTCCGATCCGTAGCGTGTGACCAGTTCGATATTCTCGACCGGCAAATAGAGCTTGTCGCCGCCGGCGTAGACGAGATCCAGGCAGTCGTGCGGCGCGCCGGCGACGTCGAGCGTCTTCAAGCCGTCGTAGCGGCCCACGCCATGCTCCTGGTGCACGATCAGATCGCCCGGCGTCAGCGCCGCGGCTTCGCTCAATACGCTTGAGGCCTTCCGCTTCTTGCGTGGCCGCGCGAGGCGATCGCCCAGGATGTCCTGCTCGGCGATGAAGGCGAACTGATCCGTCTCGAACCCGTGCTCAAGCGGCAGCACTGTCACCGCCGCAATCTCTCTCGGCAGCGCCACCGCCTCCCGCCAGGTCGCCGCGCGCCGCAGATCCTTCACTCCGTGATCTTCGAGGACGCCGGTCAGCCGTTCGGCCGACCCTTCCGTCCACGCCGCAATCAACACCCGGCGCTTGGACTTGCGCACCGCTTCAATGTGCTTAGCGGCCGCTTCGAACACGTTGGCGTCGGCTGTCTGCCTCTCGGGCGCAAAATCGCGGCCGAGTTTTGCGCCGACGTCGGCCTGCTTTTTGGCGTCGCTGTCGAAATGCGTTACGTGCAGCACCGGGCGCGCGCCCAACGCATCCTTCAACGCCTTGTCGCCTAGATAGAGCAGATCCGGTTCGGGTGCTCGGAACAGAAGCCCGCCGCGTGCGACCGGCGCATTCTTGCGTGCATCGAAGTGATCGCGGGCGGTTTCGACGCGTTCCTTGATCGCCTCTTCCGCCAGCGCGTCGAAGGCGATGAGTGCGTCTTCACCGCAATAATCGAAGACGGTTTCGAGCCGGTCGTAGAAAAACGGCAACCATTGCTCGACGCCTTGACGGCGAATTCGCGCGCTGACGCTGTCGTAAACCGCGTCGTTCACGGCGCCGAAGGCCTGGCTGAAGCTCTTGCGGAAACGCAGCACGGTGGCGTCATCGAGCAGAATTTCGCTCACCGGCGTCAGCACCGCTTCTTTCAGGGTCTTCTTCGAAATCTGTGTTTCCGGATCGAAGGCGCGGATGGTCTCCAGCGTGTCGCCGAAAAAGTCGAAGCGCAGCGGCTCGCCCGCCCCCGGCGGGTAGACGTCGATCAGGCCGCCACGCACGGCGAACTCGCCGGGCGCACGCACGGTGGAAGCGCGGCTATAGCCGTTCACCACCATGTAGTTCTCGAGCTGCTCCATCGAAGCTTCGACGCCGGACTTCGCCGCGAACGATCCCTTCGACAGCCGTTCGCGCGGTGGCACGCGTTGGGCCACTGCGCTCGCGGTGGCGATCACCAGTAGCGGTTTGGTTTCGCTCGCCCAGCGCCGCGCCAGCAGCGTCAGCGCGGCGCAACGCTGCGCAGCGACGCCCTGCGCGGGCGAAATGCGGTCGTACGGAAGCGTGTCCCAGGCCGGCAGCCGCAAAGTTTCGACTTCCGGCGCGAAGAAGCGGCACGCGGCTTCGAACTGGGACGCCCGCGTCTCATCGCGCGCCACGAACAGCGTCACCCCGCCGCGGGCCCTTGCGGCTTCCGCAATTGCGGCCGCATCCGCGCCTTCCGGCGCCCCGGTCACCACAAGCCCGCCCTTCGCTTTCACGAGAACGTCGATCACGGAGGAAGGGAGCGCGGCGTCTTTCATTGTTGCTGTTTGGCCATCTCAAATCGGAACGCGCGAATCAGCGCGAGGGTTGGCGTGTCGTATGCAGTCGGCGCGGGCACCGCCTCGGTGATCCAGGCGTAGACGTCCTGATCGGGCGCATCGAGCAACGCTTCGAACGCACCAAGACCCGCCTCGTCGAGATCGGCGAGACTTCGCTCGGCAAACGGGCCGAGAATCAGGTCAATTTCCCGAAATCCCCGCCGCCAGGCTCGGAATTTCAGTTTCTTTCGGCGGTCGTCCATGAACCCCGTGCTTAGAGCCGGACAAAACTGGAGGGGGCCGCGCTATAACGCATATGGGCGCCCCTGTCAGCGCCGTCGAGAGCACACGTGAGCGACGAGAAGTCTCCCCTTCTTGCCACCTTCCTGGCGCCCGCGAGGGCGCCCAAGGGCGCGCGCAAGGAGACGATGGAGCTTGTGGAAAAAGTCGCCGGCGGCAAGCTGGTGCGCGACCTCGTGTTCCTGGCGCCGAATTCCGCGATCGACCGGCGCAAGCGCGTACCAATCGTTGAAACCGAGGATGGCGATATCGCCACAATTGAAGCGGAGGTGGATGCGCACCAGCCCGCCTACAAGAACCTGCCCCACCGCATCCGGCTGCGCGATGAGAGCGGATTTCTGACGGTCGCGTATTTCCGCGGCCACGAAGAGATGCTGCAGCGCATGTGGCCGGTGGGGCAGACGCGGCTCGTCAGCGGCAAGGTGACGTTCCGCGAAGGCATGCGGCAAATGCTGCATCCGGACTACGTCGTCGATCCCGAGAAAGGCGAAGCGCCGCCGGCGGTGGAGCCGGTCTATCCGCTGACCCAGGGGCTCGCCGGCCGCACGCTGCAGAAGACGATCGGGCTTGCGCTCGACACCGTTCCGGAAGTTCCGGAGTGGTTGGAACCGACGACGGTGAAGGCGCACGACTGGCCCGACTTCCGCACCGCGCTGGAGCACATCCACCGGCCCGCATCGCCGGAGGACGTCCTGCCTGAGAGCCCATTCCGCACGCGGCTCGCGTACGACGAACTCTTCGCACGGCAATGCGCGCTGCGGCTCAGGCGGGTGCATCGACGCAACGAAGCGGGCCGTTCGATTACCGGCGATGGCCGCTTGGTTGAAAGGATCATCGCAAGCCTGCCCTTTGCGCCCACCGGCGCGCAGCAGCGCTCCGTCGCCGAGATTTTCGGAGACATGGCCGAACCCTCGCCCATGCTTCGCTTGCTGCAGGGCGACGTTGGTTCAGGCAAGACGCTGGTCGCGGCGCTGGCGATGGCGCGCGCCGCGGAAGCTGGGCTGCAAAGCGCGCTGATGGCGCCTACCGATCTGCTGGCGCGCCAACACGGCGCGACGTTGCAGCCGTTGCTGGACGCCGCTGGCGTCAAGATGTCGGTGCTGACGGGACGCGATAAGGGTAAGGAACGCAAAGACATTCTGGCGCGACTGGCGAGCGGCGAGCTTTCCGTGGTCATCGGCACGCACGCGCTTTTTCAGGACGACGTCGTTTTCCACGATCTGGGCCTCATCGTCATCGATGAGCAGCACCGCTTTGGCGTCTCCGACCGCATGCGCATGGTGGCCAAGGGCTTTGCGCCGCACGTGCTGGTGATGAGCGCGACGCCCATTCCACGCACGCTGGCGCTCTCAATCCACGGCGACATGGATCTTTCGGTGCTCGATGAGAAACCGCCGGGCCGCATGCCGATCAAAACCGCGACAATGCCGATCTCTCGGCTGGATGAAGTGGCGGACGCGATCAATGACGCGCGCAAGCGTGGTGAGCGCGCCTATTGGGTGTGCCCGCTGATCGAGGAGAGCGAGGCGATCGACCTCGCCGCGGTGGAGGATCGTCACGCCGCGCTGCAGACGCAGTTCGGCAAGGGCGTTGAGCTCGTGCACGGTAAGATGACGCCAGCGGCGCGCGAAGCGGCGATGGATCGCTTCCGCACCGGAGAGTCGTTCTTGCTGGTGGCGACCACGGTGATCGAAGTCGGCGTCAACGTGCCGGAAGCAACGATCATGGTGATCGAGCACGCGGAGCGCTTCGGCCTCGCGCAATTGCACCAGCTGCGCGGCCGCGTCGGCCGTGGCGATAAGCAAGGTTCGTGCGTGCTGCTGTGGAAGCCGCCGCTGGGGCCTTTGGCAAAGGAGCGGCTCGACGCCTTCCGCCGCACCGACGACGGCTTCGCCATCTCCGAACTGGACTTCAAGCTGCGCGGCTACGGCGACATGCTGGGCATCGCCCAGAGCGGCCAGACGCCGACGCGGCTGGTCAACTGGGAAGCGCACGGGCCGCTGCTGGAGCCGGCGGACAAGGAAGCGCGGCTGGCGGCGGAGCGCGATCCCGAGATGAAGACCGAGCGCGGCCGGGCCATCCGGCTTGCGCTGGCGCTGTTCGGCTACGCCGAGGCAGCAGAACTTGCCCGATCAGGCTGATCACGCCACTCACTCTTGCATTTGATCCGTATCCGCCGTTCAAACCGCCCGTGACCAACACGACCCTCGACTCCAGCACCACGACCCGCGCCAGCGCGGCGCCCGTGTCGTGCTTCATCCGCGCCAAGAACGAGGAGCGGCTCATCGGCGAGGTGATCCGGGCGGCGTTTCAGGTCGTAGACGAGGTCGTGGTCGTAGATTCAGGCTCCACCGATAAGACCATCGCCATCAGCGAAGCGGCCGGCGCACGCGTGCTGAACACGCCTTGGCTGGGCGGCGGCAAGCAGAAGCGGCTGGGCGAGGACGCTTGCAAACACGATTGGGTCTTGGACCTCGACGCCGACGAAATCGTCACGCCGGAACTGGCCGAGGAAATCCGCGCGCTCTTCGCCGACGGCAAAGAACCGCCGCACAACGTCTATGAGTTCAAGCTGGTGACCAAGCCGCCGGTGGGCGAGCCGTGGTGGAACGCGGCGGTGGTCTATCGCAACCGCTTCTACGATCGCCGCAAGATCCACGCGCGCGATCACGCCGGCTGGGATCAGCTCGAAATTCCGAGCGATTGGGTGATCGGCAAGTTCAAAGCTCCTATCCTCCACTGCTCGTTCCGCGACCTGGCGCAGCTCAACGACAAGTTCAATCGCAACTCGTCCTCGCGCGCCAACGACACCAAGCTGAAGTCTTTCTGGTACGTGGCGCTCCGGCTCATCGCGGCGCGGCCGTGGTACTTCGTCCACCACTACATCATGCGCGGGCTCTGGCGCGAAGGCTGGTACGGCTTCGCCGTCGCCAACATCGCCGCCCACGGGCGCTGGCTCAAAGACGCCAAGATGATGGAAATCCATCTGCGCAACCGCGAAGCCAAGCCGCGTGCCTGACGCGCCGGCGGTCGTCTGGCTGCGGCAAGACTTGCGGTTGGCGGACAATCCCGCGCTCCGCGCCGCGATCGACAGCAAGCGCCCGCTCGTTCTGCTCTACATTCTGGACGACGACACGCCGGGCGCGTGGAAACTAGGCGGCGCGTCGCGCTGGTGGCTGCATCGAAGTTTGGATGCGCTGGCGAAAGACATCGCAAAACGCGGCGGCGTACTCACATTGCGACGGGGCAAGGCGGCTGCGCTGTTGCCGAAGCTGGTGAAGGAGACAGGCGCCAGCGCGATCTTCTGGAACCGCTGTTACGAGCCTCACGCCGTCGCGCGCGACAAGGCGCTAAAAGAAAAACTTGGCGCGGCGGGCGTCGAGGTGAGCAGCCATAATGGCGCTCTGCTGTTCGAGCCTTGGGAGGTGAAGACCAAGTCCGGCGAACCGTTCAAGGTCTACACGCCGTTCTGGCGCGCCTGCCTCCAGCTCAGCGCGCGCCCGCCGATGGCGGGGCCCAAGAAATTGAACTGTGTCGATAACCTCGCCAGCGACACGCTCTCCAGTTGGAAGCTGCTGCCGACGAAGCCCAATTGGGCGGCCGGCTTTGAGTCTGAATGGACGCCCGGCGAAGCGGGCGCCCAGAAGGCGCTTGACCGTTTTATCGAAAGGGCGCTGGCGGGCTATCCGGAGGGCCGCGACCAGATGGGACGGGCGGGCACGTCGCGACTTTCGCCGCACCTCCATTTCGGTGAGCTTTCGCCGGTGCAAGTGCGGGCCGTGGTCGAAACAGCCGCGGCGCATGAGCCAAGCCTGCAGCGCGGCGCCGACAAGTACCTTGCTGAGATCGGGTGGCGCGAGTTCTCCACCCACCTGCTCTTCAATTGGCCGACACTGCCCTCACAGAATTGGCGCGCACAGTTTGATGCGTTCCCTTGGCGAGACGACGAGAAGGCGCTGCGGGCCTGGCAGCGCGGCACGACCGGCTATCCGGTGGTCGACGCAGCGATGCGCGAACTGTGGGCCACCGGATACATGCACAACCGCGCGCGCATGATCGCCGCTTCGTTTCTGATCAAGCACCTCCTGATCGATTGGCGGCGCGGCGAAGACTGGTTCTGGGACACGCTCGTCGACGCCGACCTCGCCAATAACGCCGCATCCTGGCAATGGGTCGCGGGCTCCGGCGCCGACGCCTCGCCCTATTTCCGAATTTTCAATCCGGTCACCCAAGGCCAGCGTTACGATGCGGACGGCGCCTATGTGCGCCGTTGGATTCCGGAACTCTCGCGGCTGCCGGATGCGCTGCTGCACAAACCCTGGGAAGCGGATGCCGCGACTTTGCGGGCCGCAAAGGTTGAACTGGACGTGACCTATCCCCGCCCGATCGTGGATCACGCCGCCGCGCGCGCGCGCGCGCTAGAGGCATTCGCCAGCCTCTGATCCAGCGCACCTGGCCGCACGTATCTCTGGGGAAACCGGAGGTGGTGCATGCCGTATGAAGCCGCAGCCCCAGCAGAATCAGCAACGCCGGCGCTGATCGCCGCGCTAAAGGCGCCCTCGACCGCGAAAGCGGCGCTGCTCGTGCTGTTGCGGATCGAGGGTGGCGCCATCCTGGTCACTCTGCCCGATGGCCGCGCGCTCCAGTTCGGCGACGGCGCCGCGTTCGAGCTTCGGATCAACGATTACCGCTTTGCCCGCCGCATCGTCACCCACGGTGACATTGGCTTCGCGGAAGGCTGGATCGCAGGTGAATGGGAGACGCCTGACCTGCCCGGCCTGCTCGAACTGCTCGCGGCCAACACCGAACGCATCACCCGCATGTTCGAAGGCAGCCTGCTCGGGAAAGCAGCGAACTGGGTTCGCCATCTCCGCAATGACAACACGCGCGGCGGCAGCCGCCGCAACATCTTGGCGCACTACGATCTCGGCAATCGCTTCTACGAGTGCTGGCTGGATCGCTCGATGACCTACTCGGCCGCGCGCTTCGACATGAAAGCGACGGACCTGGAGGCGGCGCAGATCGAAAAGTACCGTGCCCTGGCGGAGCATCTGGCGCTCAAATCAGGCGAGCATGTCCTCGAAATCGGCTGCGGCTGGGGTGGATTCGCGGAGTTTGCGGCTCGGGAATACGGCGTGCGGGTGACAGGCGTCACGATCAGCGATGCGCAGCACGAACACGCGACCGCACGCATGGCGCGCTCCGGATTGGGCGACCGCGTCGAGATCCTTCGACAGGACTACCGCGATATTACCGGCGCCTATGACAAGGTCGCCTCAATCGAGATGTTCGAGGCCGTTGGCGAAAAATACTGGGGCGCCTATTTCGGCAAGATCGCTTCGGTCTTGAAGCCGGGCGGCCGCGCCGCGCTGCAGGTCATCACCATCCGGGAAAGCCTGTTTGAAAAATACCGCCGCCGCGCGGACTTTATTCAGCGCTACATCTTTCCCGGCGGCATGTTGCCCAGCATGGAGCGCCTGCGCGATCAAGTGGCCGACGCGGGGCTTGTCTGGCGCAAATCGGAGGCGTTTGGCGGGTGTTACACCGACACCCTGGCGGAATGGGCGCGCCGCTTCGAGGCGCGCTGGGACGAAATCCGCGCGCTCGGCTTCGACGAGCGCTTCAAGCGCCTTTGGCTTTTTTATCTAGGGTACTGCGAAGCAGGCTTTCGCACCGGGCGAACCGATGTGGTGCAGGTCGCGCTGGCAAAGCCCGGTTAAGCGGGCGCGGCGTCGAGCGGGCTCGCCAACCGGTAGGTGATGTGTTGGCCCCGTATCGTGACGGAGCAGCCGATCCAGCGGCCGTTCTCGTCATACCAGAGGTCAGCGGTCACTGTGCCTTGAACACGGATGTGCTCTGCTTGCACGGGGCGACCAGCCACCATGATGGTCTCGCGTCCAATCCGGGTCACCCGGACGGGCATCGGCTGGCCGGTTTCCGTGTTCAACAGCGAGAGCGCCGTCGCCTCCGGCGGCCGCGTCCACCAGGATGTGGGAAACGTTCCGAGCGGAAACGCGGTTTGTCCGCGCGCGCCCGTGACCTGCAGCATCTGCCGTTGAACAGCGGCGCTGACGCGCATATGGCGGCCGTCTTTCAGCGTCGAGCACCGCAATCCTGCAAGCGACCCGCCGCTCCAGGTTTCTGTGCAGTTCTGCTCATAGCGAAACAGCGTGATAGGACCGGCGCTCGCGCTCATGCTGAGAGCGCTCTGCGCGGTCAAATGATCGCCGGACCCGGAGACGGTGATGACATGGCGGCCGAACGGCTGCCCGTTGCGCAGGACCTCGAACTCCGTGCGTCCCGCAGCAGAGGGTGCGGCCGAAGCCGGCGCGGTCGACAATGACAGAGCGGCAATCGCCGCGAGAGCAAAGGACCGCATCGCGATCTCCCAATTTCCCCGCCTCGACTACGCCGCGCCCCGCTCTCCCTTACGCACAAGATTGGACGTTGGATCGTTTCTCCGCTTTTGGGCGCCATTGCGGCGCGGCCGCGACCGGCCTAAGCCGTGCGCATGCCCGATCTGCCCGACGATCCCCTTGTTTCCGCCGCCTGGCTGGCCGAGCGCCTCGATGCGCCCGACATCCGCATTCTCGACGCCACCATGTATTTGCCTGGCGATCCGCGCGATGCGAAAGCCCAGTTCGCCGAGCGGCGCATTCCGGGCGCCGCCTTCTTCGACATCAATGAGATCGCCGATACGGCGTCGTCGCTGCCGCACATGCTGGCGCCGCCGGAGAAATTCGCATCACGCGTGAAGAAGCTCGGCGTCGGCGATGGCGCGCGCGTGGTCGTCTATGACAATCACGGTCTCTTCTCTGCCGCTCGCGTCTGGTGGAACTTCCGCGTCATGGGCCACGAGGACGTGGTGGTGCTGGATGGCGGCTTCCCCGCCTGGGAGCGCGGCGGCTATCCGATCGAGACTGGCCCGCCGCAGACCCGCATGGAGCGTCACTTCACGCCGCGGATGCGCTCCGACCTCGTGCGCGACATCAACGATGTGAAGCGCCTCGTCGAGACCGACGGAAGAATGCCTTTGCTGGACGCGCGTCCGGCCGGCCGCTTCTCGGGCGAAACGCCTGAGCCGCGCGCGGGCCTGCGCAGCGGCCATATGCCGGGCGCCCGGAGCGTGCCGTTCAGCGCGCTCCTCGATCAGAACGGCGTCATGCGATCGAAAGAGGACCTCGCGCATGTCTTCGCCGAGGCCGGCGCAGATGCCAGCAAGGCTGCGGTCTGCACGTGCGGATCCGGTGTCACGGCGGCCGTCGTCGCGCTCGCGTTGGCGCGCCTCGGACGCTGGGACGCAGCGGTCTATGACGGCTCCTGGGCCGAATGGGGCGGACGCGAGGACACGCCCGTCGTCACCGGCCCGGCATGAAGTCCGGCAAGGTCGATCCGGCGACGCTGCATCCGGAGACGCGCCTCGCACACGCCGGCCGCGACCCAGCGCTCTATGACGGCGCCGTGAATCCCCCCGTGCATCGGGCGACGACCCTAGTCATTGACGAGGTCGCCGCGCTCTACGGCACACCGCGCCAGACCTACGCGCTTGACGGCATGGCCGTGCACGCGGCGTTAGAAGCGGCGTTGCTTGCCGTTGAAGGCGGTGCTGGCGCTACTCTTGCGCCCAGTGGCCTGGCTGCCGTGACACTGGCGCTGCTGGCCGTCGTAAAGTCGGGCGACGACATCCTCGTGACGGACTCCGTGTACAAGCCCACCCGCCGCTTCTGCGAACATTTCCTGGCGCGCATGGGCGTCACCGCGCGGTTCTACGATCCGCGCATCGGCGCAGGCATCGCCGACCTCATCACTGCCAACACAACGGCCGTTTTCATGGAATCGCCGGGCTCGTTGACATTCGAAATTCAAGACGTGCCTGCTATCGCGGCAGCAGCGCATACGCGGGGCGTCACGACCATCCTCGACAACACTTGGTCGGCGGGCCTCTATCTCAAACCATTCGCACTCGGCGTGGACATCTCCGTGCAGGCGCTCAGCAAATACCAAGGCGGACACAACGACGCCTTTATGGGTGCGGTGTTGAGCGCCTCACCCGCAATGGCGGCTCGCGTGCGCCGCGCCTACAAAGACCTTGGCCTCTTTGCTTCGCCTGACGACAGCTACCTGGTTCTACGGGGCATGCGCTCGCTGGCGGTGCGGATGGAACGGCAGTCAGCGTCCGCCCTCCAACTGGCTCTCTGGCTGCAGCAGCGGCCGGAAGTGGCGGCGGTGCATTACCCCGCATTGGCGAATTCGCCGGACCATGCGCTCTGGACGCGCGATTTTTCCGGCGCCAGCGGCGCCTTTGCATTCACGCTCAAGGCCGCAGCGGACGAGCGCGTCACCGCCATGCTCGAGAGCCTCGCCCTCTTCGCCATGGGATTCTCCTGGGGCGGCTACGAAAGCCTGATCGTGCCGGTCGATAAAGGCATGGTGCGCACTGCCGCGCCTTGGGCGGAGGAAGGCCCCACCATCCGCGTGTCGATCGGTCTTGAGCATCCCGACGACCTCATCGCAGACCTCGCCCGGGCCTTCGCCGCCCTCAAAGAATAGATCGCACCAGCAGGATCAAACCGGCCCAGATCGCGATTGCGATCACCGCAGCCCCGATCAGCCACACGAGGCGCGGCAGCCCTCGCCTGTGCGGCTCGTTGGGCGGGACGGGTTCCATCATTGAAGCGTCATCTCGCAGGCGGGTTCGGCAAACTCATGGCGCGGATGCGCGCCTGGGGAGAATCCGGGTGACGTAGCGTCGCTTTTTTCGGACCCAGACATGGTGAATTCGCGAGTTGCGCGAACCGGCCGACGGCGCAAGTGGCCGCGTCCAAAGGGGGCGTCAGCATGAGCTTGGTAGAAACGAACGCCAGTGTCGCCCGCTATCAGGGCGAACAGCCGCTCGATTACTACCCGGCGCGGTCGCAGTTCAGCGCGCTCATCCAAACCGTCATGCGTCACTGGACGTGGGGCTTCGTCGCTGGCGGCATTTTCGCGGCGCTTACATTCGTCGCTATGATGAGCGCCCATAAGAGTTATCCCGCGACCGCCGTCGTCATGATCCAACCCCTGCGCGAACAAGTGCTGGACGTCCAAGGCGCCATGACGGGCCGCACGCCGGATTCAGCTTTGGTCGAATCCGAGCTGGAAGTCATGCACTCGCGCCTGATCGCAGGCGCCGTCGTCGACGAACTCAACCTGACCGCAGACCCCGAATTCAATCCAACGCTTGATCCGGGCCATCCCCGCACCGCCTCCTATCAGGTCGCAGACGACGCCGGCTTCCGAGCCGCCGTGAACGCCGGGCCCGCTCAGGTGCAGACCAATCCCGAGCGCGAGATCGTCATTACGGAATTGTTGAACGACGTGCATGTGCGCCGGCGCGGCCTAACCTATGCAATCGAGATCGGCGCCAACACGCGTTCGGCGGAGAAATCCGCCGCCATCGCCAACCTGTTCGCCCGTCATTACCTCGAATCTCAGGTCGAAAACAGCATCAACGCTGCCCAGCGCGCCAATTCGTGGCTGGCGGCTCGAATCGCCGAACTGCGAACGGAGCTTCGGGTCAAAGAAGCGGCCGTAGAACACTTCCGCGCACAGCATAGTTTGCTGACGGCCGCGGGCGCCACCATCACCGAAACGCAAGTCTCCGGCCTTGAGCGCTCGTCGGTGGAAGCGGCAACCCAGCTGGCCGCCAGCGAAGCGCGGCTTCAGAACGTTCAGAGTTTGATCGCCAGCGGCGGCTCGCTTGAAACCATAGCTACAGCAATCGACTCCCGGACGATCAGCGACCTCCGCGCCCAGCGCGCCGTGGCTGCGCGCGAGGAAGCGGATCTGGCGAGCCGGCTTGGCGACCGCCACCCCGCACTCATCGCCGCGCGCCAGCGCGTGGCCGAAGTCGATGCGCAAATCCAGGCTGAAGTCACTCGCATCGTCGCCAGCCTCAGCAACGAAGTGCAGATCGCGCGCGCGCGCCTCGCTTCGATCCAAAGCAGCGCTTCCGCAGCGCAGGGCCAGCTGATGGGCGACAACGAAGAGGCCGTGCAATTGCGCGAACTTGAGCGCGACGCTGCGGCCACACGGACGCTGCTCGAAAGCTTCCTCACCCGATATGCGCAGACCGAACAACAGGGCACCCTCCGCATCGGCGATGCGCGCCTTGTGTCGTATGCCACGCCGGCGCGCCGGCCTTCCTCGCCGCGCCTTTCGGTCAGTCTGTTGGCTGCGCTCGGCGTGGGGGGCATCATTGCGGCTGCCGCGGTCTTCGCGCGCGAGGCCATGGACGACGTGTTCTCGTCGCCTGACGATCTGCGCCGTTGGCTTGGGCTCGACACCCTGGCCTCCATTCCAGAAGTCCAGGAAGTCGACGGCCGCTACGCCAGCGGATTACTTGTTGATCAAGTGGTGCAAGAACCGCACGGCCGCGGCGCGGAGGCGTTTCGCCAATTGCGGGCGAACCTGCTCTACCAGAATGCCGCTGGCGCCCAGGTCGTCGCCGTCGGTTCGGCGCTCGCGAACGAGGGCAAGACCACCACCGCCATCGGGCTCGCGCGCATTTCGGCGATGTCCGGCGATCGTGTCGTCCTCGTAGACTGTGATATCCGGGCCGGCGACGTGCAGCACAGGCTCGACACTACGTTCAAGGGCGGCATGCTCGATCTCGTCAATGGCAAGTGCACGATCGACGAAGTCGTCATGAAGGATGAATTGTCGACCGCGGACTACATTCCGCTCGGCGCACATAGCTTCGAGGAAAGCGACATCTTCGGAACCGCCGAGGCGGCGCAAGTCATAGAAGATCTGCGTCAACGGTACGATCTGGTCATTCTCGACATGCCGCCCGCCGTGCCCGTGTCGGAAGCACAGATCATCGCCCAACTGGCGGACGCGTGCTTCCTGGTCGTGCGCTGGCGCAAAACCTCGCGTGAGGCGACGCGGCTTGCCTACGCGGCGCTGGAGGCGGCGAGTGTCCCGGTGATGGGGGCCGTGCTGAACCGCGTCGATCTCAAGAGAGCGGCGCGGTATGGTTGCCACGACGTCGCGTTCAAGACCAGCTATGCTGGCTTCTATGCACCTTCGCCCGCCGTCAACGCACCTTGAACAAGGGCTCCAAAGGCTCGCACTTGAGCAATTTGGCCGTGCCGTTCTCGGCGGCGTCGGCGAGCAGCGGGAAAATCTCGTTGTAGGCGGCGATCAGGCCGTCCACGTCATCGGGCGTGTGCGCGTAAGTCACGAGATGCGTGCCAACGCTCAAGAATCCGCGCGCGAACAATTCCTGCAGCCATAGCGTCTTCAACGCAAAGGACGACGCCTGCGGGCCATCCTTGAAGGTCAGAAAAGACCAGGTCGCATCACCGCTCATCCCCAAAAGGTTGGCGCAACCGCTTTTCTCGATCGCATCAGCTGCGCCGCGCATCAGCCGCGCGCCGTTGCTGGCGACGGTTTCGATCACAGGCTCGCGCCGCAGCTTCTCGATCGTCGCCTTCGCAGCGGCAAGAGAAAGCGTTTCTCCGCCCATGGTGAACGAAAAGAAGACGTGTTCCATCTCCATCATGATGTCCCTGCGGCCGGCGACTGCCGACAGCGGGAACCCGTTCGCCAGCGCTTTGCCGAACGTCGCCAGGTCCGGAGTGACGCCGAACCTCTCTTGCGCGCCGCCAAGCGCGTAACGGAAACCGGTGATGGTCTCGTCGAACACCAGTATGGCGCCCGCCTTCGCCGTGAGCGTTTTGACCCCCTGCAGATAGCCGTCCGCGGGCTTCGTCGCGTTCATCGGCTCCAGGATGACGGCCGCCACCTGTCCCGGCAGCTGGTCCAGCAACGCCTCAAGCGCCGGCAAATCGTTGTAGGGGAAGGTATGGGTCAGCGAAGAGGTCGCTTGCGGTACGCCTTTGTTTCGTGCGGTGGCGCCGATGTACCAGTCCTGCCAGCCGTGGTAGCCGCACACCAAAACGTGGTCGCGCCCTGTATAGGCGCGCGCAATGCGGATCGCGCCGGCGGTCGCGTCGGACCCGTTCTTACCGAAGCGCACCGCCTCCGCGCACGGGACCGCGTCGCAAATGAGTTCGGCGACTTCCGCTTCAAGCGGGTGTGACAGGGAATAGATGGTGCCGTCGGCGAGTTGCTTCGACACTGCGGCGTTCACGTCGGCATCAGCATACCCCAAACTGATCGCCGCGAGCGCGCTCGCGAAGTCCACGTACTCGTTGCCGTCCACATCCCATACGCGAGAGCCTTTCGCGCGGCGGGCGAAGTACGGCGACACTCCCTGCGGGAATTGAGTAATCGATTTGGAGAAAGTTTGCGCGCCGAGGGGGATGACTTTACGCGCCCGCGCGAGTTGCTCTTCCGATTTAAGATAGCGGCTCGACATTCTGTCCCCTCGCGTTCGCTTTCAGAATTGATGCACGAGAAACGAAGAATAGCAATCTGATCGGAGTGTCGGGACATGGCTCAATCTCGGCCGCTTTCCGGGTTTCTCACGCCCGATGTCATACAGCAGGTGAAGGACGCGCTGCGCGCTTATGGCGGGCGCGGCGCGCTCTTTCTCGGCAATTTCTTCGTCTCCAAAGTGATTGCCTATTTCGGACCGCTGGTGCTCGCCGCGGTGCTGTCGGCGCAGCATTACGGCGAACTCGAACTCGCCCTTTCGATCGCCATGATGCTCGCATTATTCGCGGTGTTCGGCGTCGCCAACGCGTTGCCGCAGCTGGTGCTGCTCCGCAATCCGGTGCCGGTGAAGGATATTCTAGCTATCCTCACCGGCGGCGCATCGGCGGTTTTCCTCGTCGCCGGTGCGATCATCCTCATCTTTACGGGCAACCTGGTGTGGGCGCTCGCCTGCTGCATCACCACGCTGACGACCATTCAATATAGCGCCAGCGCCTACGCCAAGACGCATTCACTCCGCAACATCGCGACCTGGGTCGACAACTTCACACTCGTCACCGCCACGATTCTGGGCGTCGGCCTCGCCGCCATGGGCTACGGCCATTCGCCGACCTTGGCGCCGATGCTCATTGTCTTCGCGGTCCTCGCAGTCGCATGTACGGCCGCGTGCTTCTACATCGCCAAGACGACGTGGCAGCCGCACATGATCGACCGCCTGAAGCGCGCCATGCGCCTCGGCGCGCCGCTTATCATTATGACCATCTTCAGTTCGTGGGTCGCGGCTGCGGCGGGTCGCACGCTGATCGGCTTCACGCTGCCCATCGAAGATATGGCGCTCTATGCGTTCCTGTTCCGGATCGCGTCGCTCGCGCTCGTCATTCACTACATGATCTCGACGGCTTTCTACGCGCCGTTCTACTCCATGTCCGCGCGTCGCTTCGAGCAGATCATTCCATTTTACCTGGCGTTCGTCGCCTGCGTTTGCGCCACCTTCGCCATCGGCGTACCGCTTCTCCTGCCCTACCTGCCCTCCAATGTGCTCACGCCGGAGACCATCACCGTCGGCCAACACATCTTCCCGGTGCTCGCGCTCAACATCTACGGCGTGAATGTCAGCGCTTCCCTGGAGAGCCGTGTCCAGCGCGTGCGCCGCGTGACCTGGGGAACGCTGAATGCAGCGATCGTGTCGTCGCTGGTGGCGGCTGCCTTTATTGCCCTAGCGCACTATCACCTTCTCAGTCTCCGCGCCGCCGTATGGCTGATCACGGCGCAGACGCTCATCTGCACGCTGCGCTACATGGACGTACTGGCGCGCCGCGGCATGTATATGCCGAAGGTGGCGACGGTTGTATGCTGCGCCTACGCCGCACTCGGCGTCCTGGCCCTCCTGCTCGGAGGCTGACGCAGCTTGGGCGGATTAGCGTTCTCACGTAAAGACTTGGCGCTTGCGCTCGACAATATCGGCGTGGGCGAAGGCGATCTGGTGTTCTTCCAGATCTGCGCCGATGCGGCGCCTGGAGAAGATCTCGACCAAGCCTGCGCCAATATCTACGGCGCGCTTCGCGACGCGGTCGGTCCCGAAGGCACCATTGTTGTTCCGACCTACACCTTCTCGTTTTGCCGGCGCCAGATTTTTGATCCCGCCACCACTCCGACGGAAGGCGGCCCCTACAATTCCTTCGCGGCCTTTCCGGAGTTCGTAAGAGGACTGCCGAATGCGCGCCGCTCCGAGGATCCAATCTTCTCCGTTGCGGCGGTCGGACCAGGCGCCGACGCGCTACTGAAGGATCTGCCGCACGAGTGTCTTGGCCGCGACAGCATCTTTGACCGAGTGCGCCAAGCGGACGGCAAGCTCGTCCTGCTCGGCATCGGTCTTTATGAAGCGGTGTTCCGCCATTACGTCGAAAGCGTGCTGCGGGTGCCGTGGCGTTACGACAAACAATTCAGCGGCGACATCCGTGAACGCGGCGGCGGCACACGCCGCGAAACGTGGCTCTACAACGTAAGGATTTTCGCAGCGAACGGAGACCCGGCCGGCGAGGCGCTGGAAGCGATGGCGTTGGCCGAAGGCGTCGGTTCGGCGCGCAGAGTCGGCGATACCTTCGTGCAGATGGCGCGGGCGCGGGAATTCCATCAATTTTGCGTTCGGGAAATCGAACACGATCCCTGGTGCTGCGCCGTGGGACCGCCCGGCGACGTCATTGAAATCGAGCGCCGTCGCGTGAACGCCGTGCGTGAGCGGGCGGCCCTGCGGCCTGACTCGCCGATGGCCGATGTTGCGGAGGCGTTGCGGCGTCTGCCGCGCGCCGCGGTTTCCGCCGGGTACGACGTTGCGCTCTCGGCGCTTGCCGAGAGGGCGCCGCTCAAGATCGAGCGCTGGCGCACCGGCACACATTGCGGCGATTGGATCATTCCCGAGGAATGGAATTGTCGCACGGCGCACGTCGAGACCATCGATGGGCGGCGAGTTCTGTCCCCGCGTGACGGGGCCTTCGCGAGGCCCTATTCGCACGCCTTCGACGGCGTCGTTGAACGCGACGAACTCACGACGCGCCTGCTCGTCGACGGCGAACCCGCCGGCGCGTCCAACTGGATTGACCGGGACTGGGGCTTTCTGTGCACACCCGCTCAGCGCGCCGGGTTAAGCATGGCGCATTACCGTGTGGTGATCGAAAGCTCATTCAGCTATGGCGCAATGGGCATCGGCGCACTCGACATGGCCGGGGCGTCCTCAGACACCATCGTTCTTGCAGCGCACCTGACGCGATCGCGCCCTGACACAGAAATGATCGACGGGGCGGTGGTGGCTGTCGAGGTTGCACGTGCTCTAATGGCGCGACCCAAACGACGTTTCTCGTATTTACTGCTGCTGTCGCCCGAGCAGATCGGCTCCATGCCCTACTTGGAACGCTATCCCGACATCGCTGGCGTGATCCGCGGCGGTTTGCTTATCGGGGCGGTCGGCAACGCCGGCGCGCCGACGCTGACGCTGTCAGGCGTCGACCGCAAATTCGACCAGAACCTTACGCGGGCCCTGACGAACGAGGACCCGCAGGCCGTCATACAGGCCGGGCCGCCGGCGGGGCCCGAGGCGCCCTCGTACCACACGCGCGGCGTGCCGCTGCTGACGCTGTCGCGCGGAGGGAGCGCAGCCCCCGCGTCGGCGCTCGTCGACCAGCTCGAAGTCACGCGCCGGCTGGTGCTCAAGCTGATCGACGCGATCGAAGCCGACGCTTAGACCGCCGGCGCCAGGACCGGAAGCGTCTCCAGGGCGCGCACCACCCGCTCGACATCGCTATCCGCCATGTCCGGAAACAGCGGCAGGCTGAGGCAGCGCTTGTAATAGCGCTCTGCCCCCTCCAACCACTCGCCGCCGTAGCGCGCGACGTAGTACGGCTGGCGATGAACGGGGATGTAGTGCACCTGCGTGCCGATGCCCTGCTCGTGCAGCTTTCGCATCGCCTGCGCGCGCGTAACGCCTATGGCGTCGAAATCGATGAGCGCCACATAGAGGTGGAGCGTGGCGCGCGAGTGCGTAGGGGGCCTCACCGGGGCGACCCAATTGCCGCAGCGGGCAAGCGCCTTATCGTAGGCCGCCGCAAGCCCCGCACGCCGCGACTTGAAGTGGTCTAGCTTGCGCAGTTGCGAAAGTCCCAGCGCGCTCTGAATGTCGGTTTGGCGATAGTTGAAGCCGATATCCGGCATTTCATACGACCACGGATTGGCCAGACCGCCGGCATCGAGACTCAAACTCGAGTCCGACATCTCCGCCGCTTCGCGCACCATGCCGTGCGAGCGGAGACGTTTCAGCCGCTTCGCCAGAGCGGGGTCGCGCGTCGTCACGGCGCCGCCTTCGCCGCACGCGATCGTCTTCACGGGATGGAATGAGAACACCGACATCGCCGAGCGGCTGCAGGCGCCGACCGGGCGCCAAGTCCCGCCGGTGCGAACCTGCGAGCCAATGGCGTGGCAAGCGTCTTCCACGATCGCCAAGCCTTCACGTTCTGCGATTTCGGCCAGTTCGTCGATCGCCACCGCGTGACCGGACAGATGAACCGGCAACACCACGCGCGGCCGCAACCCTCGCGCTTTCGCCTTCGCCAACGCCGCCTCGAACGTCGCTGCCGTCATCAGGCCGGTGTCCGGATCGACATCCGCAAACACAACTTCCGCGCCCGCATACCGGGCGCAGTTCGCGGTCGCAAGGAATGTGATGGTCGGCACAATACAGGCGTCGCCCTCACCTACATCCAGCGCCAGCATGGCGAGATGCAGCGCTGCCGTGCCGTTAGCGCAGGAAATGGCGTAAGGCGCATCGACTGCGGCCGCGAACGCCGTTTCGAAGGCGTCGACGTTCGGGCCGGTGGTCAGGAAATCCCCGCGTAACACCGCGCTCACCGCGGCGATGTCCGCTTCGTCGATACAATGCCGGCCGTACGGGAGGAAGTTCTGCGCCATCAGTTGAGCTGGCCCGCCGCTGTCAGCAGCGCCCGCATGCCGTCTTCGTCCAGCCACTCCGTGTTGGTGTTGGAGCCGTACTGGAAGTCGGCGGGCGCCTTGTGAATGTCGCGTTCGCCGACGTAACTCACGCGGTCGAACTGCGGCGCCATGGGCTCGATCACATAGCGGTCGTGCATTTCCACCGTCGCCGGCGCGTCGTCCGCTGAAATCATCAGTTCATGCAATTTCTCGCCGGGCCGAATGCCAACCACGCGCTGCTCCAGCTGCGGGGCCAGCAGATTGGCGAGATCGGTGATCTTCATGCTGGGAATTTTCGGCACGAACAACTCGCCGCCACGCATAATCCCCGAGCACGAGATGACGAAGTCCACGCCCTGCTGAAGCGTGATCCAGAAGCGAGTCATACGGTCGTCGGTGATCGGGATATGATCGGTCCCCGCCTTGATCAGGTTGCGGAAGAACGGCACGACGGAGCCGCGCGAGCCGACCACATTGCCGTAGCGCACGACCGAGAACTGGGTGCCGATGCCGCCGGCGATGTTGTTTGCGGCGACGAACACCTTGTCCGACGCGAGTTTCGTCGCCCCATAGAGATTGATTGGATTGCAGGCTTTGTCGGTCGAAAGCGCGATAACCTGCTTGACCCGGTTCGCGAGGGCCGCGTGCACGACATTCTCGGCGCCGCCGATATTGGTCTTGATGAACTCCGACGGATTGTACTCGGCCGCCGGCACCTGCTTCAAAGCCGCCGCGTGCACCACCAGGTCCACGTTCCGGAAGGCGGTGGTAAGACGCTCACGGTCGCGAACGTCTCCTAGAAAGAAGCGCAGCTTGTCTGTTTTGTCGCGTGGCAGCTTGGCCAGCAGTTGCCCCTGCATTTCGAACTGCTTCAGTTCGTCGCGAGAAAGGATGATCACCTTCGCCGGGTTGTGACGGGTTAGGAGCGTCTCCACCAGCTTCTGGCCGAACGAGCCTGTGCCCCCGGTGATCAGGATCCACGCTCCATCGATCGTGTGCTGATCGGAAGTGAAGGCCCGCACCATCGGGTAGTCGCTCAAACTGGGTACTCTGGCCGGACCGCCTTTTGCGTCCTCATCCAAGCGCATGGTTCATCTCCGCAACACGAATATTTGCCTGCAGGAACTTCAGAACGTCGTGCCGATCGAAGTCCGGATTTTTGGAGTGGAGCGCCGCGTAGACGGCGCGGGTCATGTCGAGGTCAGCTTCGTTGTCGACCGTCCAGCGCATCGCCGCCTCGTCGGCGTCCTGGCGCATATGGACGATTCTGAAGCGCTCGGGATGGCGATAGAGGTAGGGCGTGACGTGTTCACGCTCGTCCTGCGCCGACGCCTCTCGATCCGCCGCTTCGATTGCGGCGCGCTTCATCACCTCGACATCGAGCCCGTCGGCATAGGTGCGTTCGATGATGTTGCTGGTGTAATCGGCGTTCATTCGCTCGTGGAGCGCGATGCACTCGTCGATCAGGCGCCAATCCGTGAGCGGGCAATCGGCGGTCAGCCTCACTACGGTGTCCGCCGGGTATGCACGCACGGCTGCCGTGAAGCGCCCGAGTACGTCCTCAAGCGAGCCACGAAAGCAGGCAACCCCGATCCGCTCGCACAGCCCCGCGATCGGATCGTCGCTCGGCCGATCCGAGGTGGCGACTACCAGACGCTGTACACGGCTCGCGCGCCCAATGCGCTCGATCTGACGCGCGAGCATGGGCATGCCCAGGATCGGGGCCATCACCTTGCCCGGCAGGCGGCGCGAACTCATCCGCGCCTGGAGGATCGCGACGCTCATGCGGCCTCCCACAAGGACGGCGTCAGCGCACGCGGGTGATCGAGCGCCAGCCCGCTCCAGTCGACAGCGGGCGCCGGGGCAGTCGCCCCTTCGACCAGTTCGCGGAGTTCGGCCGCGCTGGTCACGCCGACGATCACGCGCTCCACCTCCGGACGCGACATGACGAACGCCAACGCTGCATTCACGGGCGTCACCCCCGCGCTGGCGAAGGTCGAACGCGCACGCTCTATTCCGGGTGCGACGTCCGCAATTGCGCGCGGCATTCGCGCGGCATCCAGGAATAAGAGGCCTTGCAGGAACACCGAGCGCGCGTGAACGGCGACGTTCATTTCAGCAAGCGCAGTCAGTTGGCCCGATCGCAGCGGCCTCTGGTCGAGGACGCTGAGGGGGAGTTGAACGAGGTCGGGCGCGAACGCGCGCGCGAGCGCTGCCGGATCGTCTTCGAAGTACGCGGAAAACCCGATCCGCTTCACCCGGCCGTCGGCGCGCAAGCGCAGCAGCCCGTCCCACAGCCGCCCTCCTTCCTCGCTCGCCAGATCGCGCGCGTGATGGACGAGGACTGCGTCGAGCGGCTTCGGCCCGAGCAACTCAAGCGAACGCTGCACCGCCGCCAGGGCCATAGCGGCGCCGCCTTCACGCAATGGCGGGCTTTTTGAGATGATCTCGAAACGAGCCCCGGCGCGCAGTCGGCTGAGCACCTGCTCAGCCTCACCGTAGGCAGCGGCCGTATCCAGCGTGCGAATACCAGCCTCGTAGGCAAGGTCGAGGATGCGCTCCGCCTCACCAAGGCTCACCTGTCCGCCCGCATTCGACACGCCGTAGGCGAGACCGAATTGCGCCGTGCCAAGGCCGAGGCGCGACGCGTTCATGCGGCGCTCCGGGTCTCTTCGCCGCGCCGCGCGCGAATGGCCTCCGCGTAAATCTCCTCGTGACGCCTCGCGACCTGCTCCAGAGAGAAGCTCTCAACCGCGCGCCGACGCGCCGCAATCCCCAACCGCCCACGCAATGCGTCGTCGCCGGAGAGCCGTTCCATGGCATGCGTCAACGCGTCGAGGTCGCTCGGCGGTACGGTGAGCCCGGTGACGCCGTCGAGACTCACTTCCGGCACGCCGGTCGGCAGCGCTGTGTTGATGACTGGCCGCCCGCTTGCCATCGCCTCGACTTGCACGAGGCCATAGGCTTCCGCCGGTCCTGTGGACGGGAGCACAAAATAGTCGCTCGCCGCATACCAGGCCGGCAAATCGGCGTCCGAAACGCCCTTCAGGAAAATCACGCGATCGCCCACGCCGACTGCTTCGGCGCGCGCGCGCAGCGCACCCTCAAGCGGACCCTCGCCGATAATGGCGACACGCTGGCCCGTGCGCGCGGCGGCATCAATCAGCAGGTCGAAACCCTTGTAATAAACCAGGCGCCCAACCGCCAAGGCAAAGCGCCCGCCTATGCGCTCCCGCGCCGCGGATACACGCGCACTATCCAGACGCGCCGGGTCGAAGCTCGCCAAAGGCAGCGCCAGCGGCACGACCGACACACGCTCGCGAAAGCGCGTCAGGATGCGCGATGCGTCGGCCAGACCGCGCGAGCCGCAGATGATGCGGTCGACGCGCGCGCAAAGCTGCTCCTGCATCGCCTCAAGCGCGAGCTTCACCGGTCCTTCGCGCGGCACATCGGCGTGCCAGGTTACGATCCGTGCGGTCAGGCCCGGCAACCGCAGCCCGGCGAACGTTCCGGTCGGATACGGCTCGTGCAGGTGAACGACATCGGCTTCGCGTGCGAAGCGTTGCACGTCGCTCAAGTAGCGCACCGACGCGGCGATGTTGCCGACGCGGACGTCGGGTCGATATCGCCGCACCTCAAGATTTGAGGCGAGGTTCTCGACGCAGTCTGCGCCGCCGCGCTCGTGAAAGCAGATGACCCGCACATCGTGGCCGAGCGCCGCAGCGCCTTCCGACAAGCCTTGTACGACGCGTTCTATCCCGCCGTGCGCGGGCGGATAGAATTTTGCCACCTGAAGGATTTTCATTGCCGCCGCCCAGCGTTTCCTCAGGGAAAACTATGGTTAGCGAGGCGTGGCGAACCCATGAGTTTCACCCCACAGGCGAAGATGAAATCACAGATGCTCGCCGCTCAGGCGCGCGATGTTTTTCGTGACATTCCTGCTACGCGATCATGTCCCAAGCGAGCGCTTCTCCACGCTCGATGTCACGCGAGGCGGCGCGCCCCAATACCTCTCCAAGGTGTTTCGGCGCGAGCCCATAACCGGGGCGAATACAGCGTATGTTTTGACGGCTGAGCTTGTCGCCCGCCCTAATGGGCGCAACGGCGTACAACGAGCGGCGAAACACGAGATTGCTCTTCTCGGACCCTTCGATGTCGTAGTGAACGCCCCCCAATGCGCGCCAGGCCGCCTCGCAATCGCGCACCAGGGTCGTGAACTCTGCAGGCTCCATAGAGAAGGCTGCGTCCGGCCCGCCGTCCGCGCGCGCAAGCGTGAAGTGCTTTTCAATGATCGAGCCGCCAATCGCAATCGCCGCCACTGCAGCGGCCGTGCCCGGCGTGTGGTCGGACAAGCCGGAGACGACATCGAAGGCCTGTGAGAGGTGGGGAATGGTGCGCACATTGGCGTCCTCGATGGGCGCCGGGTAGGCGCTGACGCAGTGCAGAAGCGCCAACTGTTCGCAGCCGTTCTCGCGCGCGGTGCGAACCGCTTCGCCGATCTCTCCCAAATTGGAGAGCCCAGTAGAAATGATCATCGGCTTGCCGCGCTTGGCGACATAGGCGATGAGCTCCAAGTCGATCGCCTCGAAAGAGGCGATCTTGTAGGCAGGCGCGTCGAGGTCTTCGAGCAGATCCACGGCCGTTTCGTCGAACGGCGTCGAGAACACCGTGACGCCCTTCTCGCGCGCGCGTTTAAACAGCGCCGCATGCCATTCGAACGGCGTGTGCGCTTCCTGATAGAGTTCGTGCAATGTCCTCCCGTCCCAGAGGCCGCCCTTGATGCGGAAGTCGGGCTTGTCGGACGCGATGGTCAGTGTGTCGGCGGTGTAGGTCTGGAGTTTGATCGCGGCGCAGCCCGTCGCGGCGGCCGCGTCTACCATGGCGAGTGCACGGTCGAGGCTGCCGTTGTGATTGCCGGAAAGTTCGCAGATCACATAGGGCGGGTGGTTGGGGCCGACGCGACGCCCGTCGATGGTGATCGATTTCATGGCTTTGCCTCAGGCGCCGGAGCGGGACCCCCGTCTTCAATTCTTAGGATGTAGCGGCGGCCGTTTAGGTCGAAAAATGCTGGATAGGCGTCGTTGTCGACGACGCGAAGCAGTGGGAATTGCGCGGCGATCGTCTGGTTTGGGTCGAGGCGGCTATCGGCGGCACGCCGACGCTTGCGCCACGTCGGCTCCCCCACTTGTTGGCGCCCGGCTGGCGGCTCGGGTGAGCGCATCACGCTCAGGCACATCTCGATGATGAGCTTACCGAGTCTTTCACGCAATTCTGTATTAAGCTCGTGCCCCTGGAAATGAAGCACATCGCGGCGATAGATTTCGCCTGAGTCCACCGGATCGCGCGCTTCGATGAGGCAGACGGGGATGTCGTTCACCCCCTCGAGAATCTGCCAAACAATGGGTGAAAACCCACGATCTTTGGGCAAATCGCTCGCATGTGCGACGAAGTTGTGCTTGTTGCGCGCCAGCACCGCCGGCGGCGTGATGCGCATGCAGCTGAGATAAAACGCCGCTTCGCCTTCACGGACATCGTCTTGCTTGCGCACCAGCGTCGCGTCATCGCCGTCGGCCCGCAGTGCTTCAACCAGTTCTTCCGCGTGCCGGTCAAACCAGCCGGGCGTATCCACCACCACGCTCAACACGCGCGGCGTGGCCCATGCCCCATCCGCGCTCATGCTCGGGCCCTCTTCTGCGGCGACGCCAATTCCATGATTGCTGCCGCCACCAGGTCTGCGCCCCGACCATCCACGACCGCGGCCGCGGCCTCAGCCATGGCGAGTCGCGCAGCATCGTCGCTTGCAAGTGCGGCGATCTCTTTCGCGACTCCCGCCACATCCTCAGCCTTCCGCGCTGCGCCGGCGCTGACCAGGTTCGCTGCTATTTCGCGCTGATTGTCCGCCATCACGAGCACGACGCTCGGCAAGCCCACGCAGCAGCGCTCCCACGTCGTGGTGCCGGCGGCCCCCACGGCCAAATCGGCCCTCGCCATCAAAGGCGCCGTCTCGAACTCATCGACATGAAGTTCAATCTTCGGGTCCTTAAGCGCCTTGAGCATGGGCAGGCTCGTCGCTGCGCTTGTAAGCAGTACATCAAGCGTCACCTCAGGAAGCGCCGCACGCAACGCTGCGGTGACCTTCGCCGTCACACCGTCGAGGTCGGTCAACCCCATCGAGACGAATACACGCTCCACAATCCGGCCCTGGCGGCGGCGCACGAGCGCTTCTTCCCGCATGGACGCGAACTGGGAGCGGAGCAGTGCGTAGCGCGAGCCCGTCATGAGTTGTGCAGCGGGCGCAAGCGGACCGTATTCGCCGTCGGTGCGGCCATGCGTCTGATCGACCAATAAATCCACTTCGTGGGGCCGATTAGCGAGATCGTCGATCGCCGCAATCGAGGGCGCGACACGCCGCAGGGTCCGTTCTTCGACGGCGCTCCAGGCGTAGAGATCCACGATCGCCAAATCGGCGCCGCGCGGCCACAGCGCGCCAATCGCGGCGACAGCAGCGTCCGCGCCGGGGCCGCACACGTGCACCGCACCTTCAGTCTTCAGCCGCGGTACAGTGACGAGAGCCTCCTCATTCACAAAGATCGCCACTTCCGCACCGCGCCGCCGCAACGCCTGCGCAAGCGTAAGGCAACGCATGATGTGACCGCCGCCCAGTTTGGCGGTGGCGTCGGCGCGAATGGCGATGCGCGGGCTCACTTGGGCGACCCGGTGTTCGGCGTGCTCGTCCAAATCAGGCTGGGCATTAAAGTCGATGAAAAGCCGCTCTTGAAATACCCAATTGCGCGCTCTTTTTCGCTTACGTCGTGTTCCGGCAAAAACACTTCACCCACATCGTAGACTGCACGGCCGCGCGCCTTGGCGCGAAGCGCAGCGACAAATTGCGGCCAGTGGCCAATGGGCTTTTCGAAACGATCGCGTTCGAAGACGCCGGTGGCGTAGAATGCCGTGTCGCCGGCATCTGCGATAAGCACGCCGCCGGCGAGTTCGCCGTCCTGGCGGCACAGCACCAAATCGCCCTCGCCGTGCCTGATCGCCTCGAAACTCTCTATCCAGCTGTCCAATGGACGCGTGACGCGGCCCGCAACCACGCGGTGGAGCTCGCGATACGCGTGAAAGAGTTCCTCGTTCGGATTGGCGGCGTCCACGAACTCCAGTGTGAGGTTGCTGCGGCCCCAGCGCACATGACGGCGGATCGAGCTTCGCAGTCCGGCCTCCAGCGCGTCCTCGCTTTGCGTCAGATCCATCACACTGCGCAACTGAACGGCGCAACTTGCGCCCCGTCCCTGCAACAGCGACGCCAGCAAGCCGTCGGGATCGGTCGCGGGCGACGTGCGCACCCTGAGCGTCAGCGGCCCAAGCGCGTCGAGCGCCCCCAAGAGCATCCGCGCCGCTTCGCGCCGCGTCTTGTGGTCGAGCCCCGGCCGCCACCAGGGCTCCACCGGATTGCCGAAGCGCTGCAAGACGCCGTTGGCTTCGTCGCATTCCCAAACCAGCAGCGGACCCGTGTCATCGGTTACCGCGCAACTCCGATCCTGCAGCGTCTCGGCGAAGACCGCACCGTAATAGCGTCGCCCCGGCTCGCTGAACGCAAGTTTGAACGAGGCCGCCTCATTCACGACCGGCCGCAGCGCCTCCGCGGTATCCAGGCGCACGAGCCGCATGTCAGGGCCTGACGATCAGCAGATCGTCCCTGGTGTGGCCGTACGGAAGATCGGCCGGCTCTGGCAGCAAGTAGGCGTGCGCTCCCTTGGTGTTGGCGATGCGCATCATCTCGTAGATGATGGCGTCGTTGAACTGGCTGACCTGATCCATGCTGTCGTTTAACGCTATGGATTCATTCAATCTTTCTGCCGGAAACGAGGCCTTCATCGCTTCCCACTCGGCGGCGAACGCCCTGCCAGCCGCGCTCGCCTGAAAGCGCCCGCGCTTATCCAGATTGGGCATCTCACCGATCAGCAAGCGCCCGCCGGGCGCCAGCAAGTCACAAAGCCAGCCGATCATCTCCAGGCACATGGCGTGGGTCGGCAGGTATTGGAGCATGGAATAAACGACAATGCGATCGTAAAGCCCGTCGAGTTCCGCGCCAGGATAGCCGCCGATCACCCACTTCACAGCGGTGTCGTTGAAGCGGCGCTTGGCCAGTTCAATCGAGCCGGCCTGATCCACGGCGGTAATGTCGCGCGATACGAACGAGAGCGGGATCGCCAGAGTGCCCGGCCCGCAGCCGAAGTCGAGCACGCGATGGTGGGGCTCGACTGCAAGCTTGGTCATGACGTCGGCCAGGATGCGGCGTTCAGCGTCGGCCTGGAAGCCGTACCGCCCAGATACCTCGGTCATGTTGTTCGAGGCGTCGCCAGCCAGGCGCGTGAACACCGACTGGGAATCGAACTTTGCGTCGCCGTCCAAAATTCACCCTCGGCATGAACCCTATTAGGCGACCAGACACCACGCGTTTTCGCGTCCATCAGCCGTTTTCGCCCAGGGCGCGAACGCGTTGGTCTGGCATCGTTAATTTACCTACAAAAACACCCGTGCGGCGAGGTCTGGCAGGCGACCTCCGCACGTGGGGATTTTCACGCCATGAGCTTGTGCTTCATCAGCAACAAGCACCTGACGATTACCTACTCCGACATCGCGCGGCGGCTCCGCGCGATGGGCGAAGACATCGTGTGGCTTTCGCCCTCCACGCGCTGGACCAATTGGCTCGTCAAGGAAGGCTGGGATCGCGACGCGATCCTCAACATGCCGGACTTCGAGGACGAGTGGCAGGCGCTCGACGAGAGCGAAGCGCGCAAGATTCTGGCGCCCTACGAATGGGGTTCCACGCTCACCGCCGCGCACGTGATCCGCATGTGCCGTGGACTACAGCGCCGTTCGCTTAAGCTGGCGTACGGATATCTGGCGACCAGCGCGCGCAAGGTCGAAGCCTTCCTCGCGCAGCACAATGTCGAAGCCGTATTCGGCGAGACGACGTGGGGCTTCGAGATCGTCACCTGGCTCGCTTCTCGCCGCATCGGCGTGCCGCATCTGCATCCATGCTTCACCCGCGTGCCGCGTGGGCGCTTCTTCATGGCCGACGCGTTGAGCTGCGACCTCGTGCGCATCGCCGAGGCGACGGAAGAGCATTTCGCGACGGCCCGCACCTTGTTCGAGGGCTGGACGCGTGACCCGACGCCGCCCGGCTACATGGCGGGCATCACCGGTTATCAGAGCTTCTACAGACATTGGATCGAAGAGTTTCAGCAGGCGCTAAGCGGCGGCGACAAAGGCGACGAGACGCTGTGGACGCTGGCTGAGCGCATAAGCGACCGCATCCGGCGCCCGCTTCGGGCGATTGGATACAAGCATTTCGTGAAGGATACCCGCCCGCAAGCGCCGGAGCGCTATGTGCTGCTCTGCCTGCAGCAACAGCCGGAAAGTTCGGTCGACGTTTGGGGCGGTTTCCAATCGGATCAGCTGGCGTTGATCAAGCGCGTCGTGCGGATGCTTCCCGCGACGCACACTTTGTGGGTGCGCGAACATAAGACTGGCATCGGCGATCGACCTCTCTCCTTCTACCGCGAGATTTCGGCATTGCCGGGTGTGCGCCTGGTGGAGCCGCATTGCGACATCTACCCGCTGATCCGCAACGCCGATCTCGTCGTCTCCATCACTGGGACGGTGACATACGAAGCGGCGCTGCTGGGGACGCCCGCTGCGGCGCTCGGACAGATGTTTTTTGCACCGGTCTTGTCGGTGAAGAGCGGCCGTCGCGAGGACCCGCTGAACTGGCCCTGGGAAGATCTGCTGGCGCCGGACGCGCGCGCGCGCATCGTGGCCTCAGTCGAGCAACGCGTCGCCTTCCTTGCGGATTTGCTCGCGAACTCTTTCGAAGGCAACGCCGAGCGTCTACTTGCCGCCGACGCCGACCGCTCGGCGCCCGACTACGTCGCCGCCGAGGCGCGCGGCTTCCTGCATTTCGTTCAGCACATGCGCTCTGCCAATCGGCTGAAGCGTTCGCCAAATCTTGTCGCATTGGAGACCTGACGTGAGCGAAGCCCACAGCGACTACGAACCTGCGCGCCGCCAGCGCATTCCCGTTCCCGGCGCAGGCGTTCAACGCATCAGCAACTATGTCGGCGGTTTGCCGCGCTGGCGGCGGCCTTTCATGCACGCCAAGACACAGGTAGCGGCGCCCGCCCGCAATGCGGTCGCGCTTTCGAAACTTCTTGTTCCGGAGGGCGCGAATGGAAGCTATCCCGGAAAGCGCGTCATGGATGTGGCCGTCGCCGTCGGGCTGCTGCTGTTGCTGCTTCCCGTCATGGGATTGGTTTGGCTGGCCGTCCGTATGACGTCCAAGGGCCCCGGCCTCATCTGGTCGGAGCGCGTCGGCCGTTTCGGGCGCGTTTTCTTGATGCCAAAATTCCGCTCCATGCGCACCGATGCGCCAATCCTCCCGCGCGAGGCGCTGCCCGATCCAAAAGTCTACGACACGTCGATCGGCGCCTTTCTGCGGAAGTCGTCGCTCGACGAACTGCCCCAGCTGTGGTCGATCGTCATTGGCGACATGTCGCTGGTCGGTCCCCGCCCGCTCATCCGGCAGGACAGCGAAATGCACACCCTGCGCGCCCGCGGCAGCGTCTATCGCGCGCGCCCAGGCATGACGGGGGCCGCGCAGGTGAATGGACGCAACCTGGTCGAGAACAAGGCCAAAGTCGCGCTGGACGAGCAATACGTCGAGCGCGCGTCCTTGCTCCTCGATCTCCGACTCATTCTGAAGACGGTGCTGGTTCTCTCGCGGCCGTCCATGGTGATGATGTTTTGAGACCTGTGCGGTCCATCCGCCGTTCTGCACCGCCGCCGAGGGCGGGGTTCCGCGCGCAGCCGCCGCTCATGACGCGCACGCAATCGCCACAGCGTGCTGCGGGCGTGGCGCCCGGCGGCGGCACCTTTCTCAGCGCCATCAAGCTGACCCACGTCTACCTCGTCGCCTGGGTCATGTGGTTTGGCGCCTTCCTGCTCACGGCGTCCGAGCCCTATTCGGGTCAGAGCCTGCGCGCGATCCTCGTGGTCGGCGGCGGCATCCTCGCAGTTTTCGCCGGCCTCGCCATCTTCGAACCGAAGCAGGCGCCCAAGCAGCAGCCATTGTCCTCCGGCGCCTTGGTCCGAATGCGGCTATGCGCATTGGCCGGCATGGGCCTCGGCGCGCTCGGCGTGCTCTTCCGCGGCGTCGACTGGTTCGTCATCCGCGGCATCGGCATCGGCGGCGACATGATGGCGAACCGCGAAGCGCTGCTCAACTCCAGTGGGCCACTCAGCATCGTCGCTGCAGGGCTCATCCCGTTCACGATCGTCGCTCCGGTGCTCAACGGCATCGCCCGCCGTCAAGGACTGCCAATGGTGTTCCCGGTCAGCAGCGTGCTGCTGGCGCTCATCGGCCCACTCATGGCCATCGCCGTGGGCTCGCGTTCAAGCCTGCTGTTCATGGCGATCATGTACATGTTCTGCGCACTGCTTTTCTTCAGGCCGAGCGCAAGACTCCTCACTGGCGCGGTCATGGGCGCGCTCGCCTTATTCGCCGTCTCGACCATCGTATTCGTCGGCCGCGCCGACGAAATGGGCATGGATATCCGCTATTCGGCCCGCTACTCCGTCTACACCCAAATGGTGCCCACCCAGCCGCACGTGCTGGACATTCTCGACAGCGCCCCGCCGGCGATCGCCCACACCGTGTTCGGCGCCATCAGCGTCGCTCAATACTTGTGCCATGGCGTGTTCGAAGCGACCTACATCGTCGACAATTTCGGCGAGCGTCATCACTCGGATGGGCTCTATACTTTCGAGTACGCCGCCAAGGTGGCGAACATGCTTCCGCTGGTCGATATCGACATGTCTACGCTGGCGGGCATCAATCCCAGGCAGGGCGCGTTCGCCACGCTTTTCGGCAACTTCTTCATCGACTTCGGCGACTATGCGCCTCTGGCCTGCTTCGTCTTCGGACTCTGCGCCGCTCTTGTACGTGCGCGGGCCGTCGCCGGCGACTGGCTTATTGCGCCGCTTTACGTGGTCGTCGCGTCACAGGTCGCAATGTCCATCGTCACAGACCCCTTCTGCACCGCCGCCATGATCTACTGGGATATGGGCCTTCTGGCTTTCTGGATCGCCGCGCGCGCTTTCGTCTTCTCGCATGAGCCACTCCGCATCAGCCGATGGAGACCGGCATGACCCTGCAGACTCTTGTTCATCGCGTCAGCCAACGCGTCCAGCAACCGCTTCACATGCTCGCCGACGAGCGCTATCGCAATTATCATCTTCAGCGTCAGGTGCTGGATTCCGCGGCGCGTGAGCGTCGAGCCAAACGTCTCGCGGCGACGCTGCCGCCGGCGACGCCGAGTACGCGCCCGGAAATCGCCTTGCTGGCAGCGCAAGGTTACGCGATGACGCCCGGCCTCGTAACCGCGGCGCAAGTCGATGAGATGCGCGCGCATTTCGCGACCGAGAAATGCCGCGACGAATACCGTCCCCACCTCGGATCGTTCGTGGTAACTGACGCGCCCAAGGAAACCCATGTCGCCATCTTCGAAGACGACGTGGTCACCTCCGCGCCCCACGGATTACGCATCGCCAACGATCCTGGCATTCTGGACATCGTCGGCAACGTGCTGGGCGCAAAACCGACTATCGCCGTTATGAGCGCCTGGTGGTCGCTGCCGCACGGCGATGCGCCGGGCGAACAGGCGCAGCTTTGGCACCGTGACGTGGACGATTGGCGATTCGTGAAACTGTTTCTCTACCTAACCGAAGTGGATGAAGACGCGGGTCCGCACGTTTTCGTGCCAGGCAGTCACACGCGCGACGTCATGATGCCGATAAGGCGTTACAGCGACGAGGAAATCGCCGTCGGCTTCGCAGGCATCGAGCACAAGCGCTTCACCGGGCCAGCAGGCACGACCTTCCTGGAAAACACGTTCGGATTTCATCGCGGCTACCCGCCGCGCACCAATCCGAGGCTGATTTATCAGATCACCTATTCCATGCGCCCGCTCGTGCATGGTCCGAAGACCCCCATCGCTCGGTTGCCTGCCGACGCCGGATACGATCCCTACGTCAATCGGGTTTACTTCGCGGCATAGGCGCTTCGCGGCGCTCAAGCAGGCCCGCGCCATAGAGCTTGTCGTAGATTGTCGCCGCCAGTTCGAAGTCGACTCCCACATGCGCAGACGCATCAAGCGCGTCGCGCTCGCCATCGGCATAAGTCAGCAGGTCCAGCATCGCGCGCACTTCGTCGGTGTTGCCGCGCGTGGACAAGGTCGGATAGAGCCCCCGTTTGCCAAGTTGCGGCTCGCATGGATTGACGGCGACGTAGGTATAGTTGCGCTCCAGATAGGAGATCGTCCGCGCATAGGCGTCGAAGCAGCCTTCCATGGCCTCCTGAGTGACGAAATCCAGATCGTCGAGCGAGGTGTGGTACTCGGGAAAATTCAGGTACTTCGACCGCATGATCGAGGCGACCGGAAGGTCGACGCCCGGACTGCAATATTGCCGCTCGTCGCTGCCCCGTTCGAGAAAGCTGTGCTGACGAAATGCGCCGCCATCCGCGAGCGCCCGCAGTGCGGCCTTGTCGGCCAGGGTATCTCCGCGCCTACTGGGCATGAACGAAATTTGTCCAGGGTCGCCGACGCAAGTTGCGACGTACCCCGCAATCACATTCTTCCGCAGCGCTTCGAGGTTGCGCGATATGTAGACGATCGCGCCGATGGTCTCCGCGGTCAAAACGATCCGGTAGGAATAGCGCCGGCGGGGCAATGCCTTGAGCCAGCGCCCGAGGGCTACCAGCAGTGTCGGCCCGGAAAGTTCGTTGTTCGCCATGGACGGGTGGCAGACGTAGCTTGAAAGTAGCACTTCCTTCTGGCTCTCGCCCGGAATGAGCGCCTCGGCGTAGTTCAGCACGCCCGGCTTCAATTCGCTCTTGATCACCGCCCGATAGCGGCCCTCCGGCAGCCTTTGCCACTGCTCGTGCGCGACGTTGAATCCCCAGCGGCGCCGGTAATACGAGGTGATGTACGGAATCGCCGAAGGCATATCCGGGATCGTATTGACGAACTCCGCCAGCTCAGCCTTCGACAGAGTGACATCGACCGGCTCCGAATAGCCCACGACGTGCAGATTGCACTTCTGGAAGTCGACGACGCGACGGCCGCTCTCATCCTCGATCCATGCGTCGTCGATCCTCCACTCGTCTGGAACGGTCCAGTCAAACGCTTGCGTCCCGCTCGGAACCGACCTCATTTCCAGCTCAGGCAGAAGCTTCTGGTAGTAGGCCAGCGTCTGCCGGACCCCCTCCCCGGTCAGGCTGCGACAGAGCGGAAAAAGATCCGTCATCCAGGCGTGCATCGGGTCGTGCTTTGCAGAGGTGTCGAACATGCGCGCACCATCCCGCCGCAGGCGCAGGCGTACCAGCATTCTCGCCCCGTGCACGAACGGGCTCCTACATCCGTCAGGCGAGAAGGCTTGCGCGGTTTCCCTCGCGTTCGATAACCGCCGCATCGGGAGGACATGCGCCGATGATCACGCGACGCTCCGTCGGACTCTTCATTCTGATGGTCTTGGCTGCGCCCGCTTTGGCGCGCGCCCAACGCGATCCGTCCAACGCAGGGAGCGAATATCGCTTCGCTGCGGGCGACCAGCTGCGTATCACCGTGTTCGGCAATCCCGATCTCACCGGTACGTTTGCGATTAGCGCCACCGGCAATCTCTCCTACCCCCTGATCGGCGACGTACCTGCGCTTGGCCTGACGGCGACTGAGCTTGCAGACCGGCTGACCGAGCGCCTGCGCGACGGCTACGTGCGCAACCCTCGGATCGCCATAGAGGTGGCGGCTTATCGGCCCTTCTTTATTTTGGGCGAGGTGCAGCGTCCGGGCAGCTATCCCTACACCGCCAACCTCACCGTCCATAACGCCATCGCCACTGCGGGCGGCTGGACGCCGCGCGCCAATCGCCGCCGTGTCTTCATCAAGCACTCAGGCGAAGACGACGAACGGGCATATCCCCTGCAGTCTGACACGCCCGTCGCGCCCGGCGACACCGTGCGCATCGGCGAACGCTGGTTCTAGAACCGCGGCGCCGCAGCGCGCCAAATATCGCTGCGTCCTCGACCGCCTTCGCAGGCGGCGGAGAAGTAGAGCACGCCCGGCTCCGTCGGCGAGACCGATGGCCCGTTGACGAAATCCGCGCAATTCACCTCAGGCGCCAGCGGGCCGCGCGTACGCCACTCACCGTTGCTGCGCGTCGCCAGCATGAGACGCACACCAAGCTCGTCATCGAAATTGCCTTGCGCAAAGACGATAGACCGCCCGCCCTCCAGGAACGTTGCGTCAAAATCCTCAGCGCTGGTGTTTATCGCATCGCCCAAGTTGACCGGCGTCGCCCACGCCCCACCCACACGCGTGGCGATGAAGAGATCGTGCTTGCCGCTTCCGCCATGACCATCGGACGCGAAAAGCAGCTCTCTCCCGTCGGCGCTCAGCATCGGCGCCCATTCGTCGCCACTGGTGTTGACGCCGGCGCCGAGATTCTGCGGCTCCCCATAAGCGCCTGTCGCCGGATCGAAGCTCACGACATAGAGGTCATCGCCGCCGGCGCCGCCTGGGCGGCTGGAAAAGAAGAGGACCGAACGCCCGTCGGGCGCGAACGAAGGGTCGAAATCTGTTTGGGGTGTGTTGAACGGGACGGGCCGCGGCGCGCTCCAGCCCGACCCGGTGCGCACGCTCTCGACGATATCGAGTTGGGCGGGGTCGCGCCCAACCACGACGCCCCACAACGCCCGACCGCCATCTGGCGAGATCGTGAGGCGGATGTCGCCGTCAGCGGTTGCGAAAGGCGTTGCTTCGCGGCCGCTTGGCGTAGGCGCCACTGCACACGCAGCAAGTGCAGTCACCGCCGCGACAATCGAGATGGTCCGGATGCGCATTCGCCCGTTTCGCCGACATGGTGACGACATTCAAGCTCATTGCGGCGAACAGCGGCTGCGCCAGCGCGGCCCCGGCCAACTCGCTGTCGGCGGCCGCGGACGCACGCAGTTCGTCGCCGGGTTACGGGCTTAAGCCGCTCTCTTACGAAGACTCAGGAGGCCCGCGACCAACCACCATAGCAGCGCCAACAGCAACAGCCCCGCCACGACCGCGATCACCACGCCGTACGTCAGAAACACGCGCACCGTCCCATAAAGCCGGTCAATCGCTGAAAGCTCCGGCAAGTTGGGGACCGAGCCGGCGCGCTGACCGGCGTCTGTAATGATCAGCGCCTGCGTGCCTGCGCGCGAGAAGGCCGGCCATAGCGGCAAGCCTTCGCCGTTGGGATTTCCGGTTTTGGCGAAGTTCGTCCAGTAAGAGAGCATCATTTCCTCGACGGCCCGGTCGCGTTGCGTCCAGGGCGCGTCATACAGACTTAGGTGACCGAAAACGTAGGCCATCTCGGCGCCGTGCGTCGGCCCTTCCTGCCCGGCGGGTGTGTGGGCGAAGCGATAATAGAACGTCTGCCGTCCGGGAGCCCCAGCATTCAGGCGCGCCCAGGTCCACATATTCCAGCCAAATCGCATGTCGCTCTCGAACGACACGAACGCCCTTCGCGCCGCTTCGTCGTCTGCGGGCGTTGCTGGCCCGATCAGGGACACGATGAACCCGGGAAAATCCTCGCTCAGCACGCTGCGAAGATTCGTACGCGTCACCGTCCGCCCGGACAAAAAATCCAATCCCTCTTCAGAATTGGAACCGACCAGCAGGTCGACGGCATTCGCCCGGCCGGCCGCGAACGCGGCATAGGGCGTTTCTTGCAGGACGAAACCGTCCACGTTAGGTTGCGGCGTGAAGCGCGCCGCGGCGATCGCGGACGCAGGCATCTCCCGCAGCGCCTGCACCGACGGCGCGCCTAGACGCGAAGCGAAAGCAAGCCCCACTTCCTCGGCGCCGTCCAATTGAAATTCGGGCGCGACTTCCAACGGCTCGAACAACCCGCCGCTTTGTCCGATGACGCGCTGGAACAGACCATGCGCCAACGGCGATGCAACGAGCGCGCTAATCGAAATCGATCCGGACGATTGACCAAATACCGTGACGGCGCTTGGGTCACCGCCAAACACAGCAATATTGTTTTGCACCCACGTCAGCGCGGCAACCTGATCGAGCAGCCCATAATTGCCTGAGGCTCCGTACGAAGCCTCTTGAGAAAGCTCGGGGTGGGCGAGAAAGCCAAAAGCGCCGAGTCGATAGTTGAATGTCACAACTATAACGCCGCGACGGGCCAGCGCGTCGCCGGCGTAAAGCGGGGTGCTCGCGCCGCCGCTGATCAGTCCGCCGCCATGGATCCAGACCATGACGGGCAACGGCCTCTCTTGAGCGCCGGCGGGGGCCCAGACATTGAGATAGAGGCAGTCCTCGCTCATCGCTTCCGGCGGCGCATCCGCGGGATAGGCCCCGCGTTGTATGCAGGTAGGAGAAAACTGGCTGGCGTCACGGACGCCGTCCCAAGGCGCTGCTGGCGCGGGTGCGCGCCAGCGACGCTCGCCCACCGGCGGGGCCGCGAACGGAATGCCCCGAAACACGCGAACGCCGTCCGCCTCAACACCCTCCACGTATCCCGAAGCCGTGCGGACCGGTTGGGCCGAGGCGTTCGGCACAATGAGCGCGATCACCGTCAGAACGAGCGAAGCTATCAAGCCGCCCGCCCGAATGCGGGCGGCCCACTTGGATACGATCATCGTCAGTCTCCTTGCGAGAGCGGCGCGAGACCCGCTGCCGAACGGCTCGATCGGGCGCTCAGCAAATGTGCGCCATACGCAAGCGCCGTGACCACCAGCAGCACGCCCATGATGTGCCAGGACACCGGCGCGCCCGTCGCCGCGGCGAGCTTCTCGGCGGTGATCGCGGCCATAACGAAGGCGAGCGCAAAGGTGGCGGCGACGGCCGTGGCCGCGCCCTGCGCGCCGCGGCGCATGGGCCCCATGGTAACGTACATGCCAAGCACGCCCAAGCCCATCGAACTCCCGCCGATCAAAGTCATCAGCGCGAAATAGAGTGGGCGCACAAGCGGCTTTACCGCGTCCGGGACCGCGGCGGCGTGAAACCACAGCATGTCCTTAACATTCATGTAGACCCAGCCGAACCAGATCAGAAACAAACTGACCAGCACGAAGAAAACGATGCTGGCGAGGCGCATTTTCGAAGCCATGAGCGGTGCTCCAACGAGATGATGTTGGAGACTACGGAGCACGAAAGCGCCACGTTGCGGGTTATCGCTTCGATGCCGCCCGCTTATGCCGCGCGCATCGCCGGCGCGCGATCGCCCGGCCAGGTGAAGCTCTTGGCCGCCTTCACGAAGGCGCCGACGGCCGGCGAGAACGGCCGCCCGCGCACGGTAACGAGTGAAACGGTGCGCTCGAATTCCGGCGAGATGAGCGGTTTCACTACGACGTCATCCGGGAAGATGTAAGCTTCCGGGAAGAAGCCCCAGCCCATACCGGAGCGGATCATGTTCAGCACCCAGTCGTCGCGCTCACTGCGGAAGACGATGCGGACGGAGACGCCCTGACGTGCGAACTCCTGCTCGGCGAAGTCCATCACTTCGCAATTCATGCGATTGACGTAGGGCTCGCCTTCGAGATCGGCGACGTGGACTTCCGGCCGGTTGGCGAGCCGGTGCTCGCGCGGCAGCACGACAACGAACTTTTCGCGATAAAGCGGCAGCGCATGGAAGCGTTCGTCGATCGGCTCGGCCGATCCGACCAAGCCCAATTCGCGCTCGCCGGCGGACAGCTTGTGGAAGAGCTGCTTGGCGCTGACGTCGCTGACGGCGAGATCGATGCCGGCATTGTTGCGCTTGAACTCGACGATGAAATTGCTGAGCAGCGCGGGGCTCAACGTGCACATGGCGCTCAGCTTCAGCTCGACGTTCTTCATCTTGCCGACAGACTTGGCGCGCGCACGCGCGGCGTCGGCCTGGGCCTGAATGGATTGGATGTACGGGAGCATCATGCGCCCGAGTTCGGAGAGATGCGTCTGGTTGCGCTCGCGGTGGAAGAGCTTGCCGCCAAGCTCCGCTTCGAGCGCCTGGATCGCACGCGTGAGCGCGGGCTGGGTGACGTTGCAGGTCTCAGCCGCGCGCGTAAAATTCAGCACCCGGGCCAAGGCCAGGAAGTAGCGGACCTGCTGCATTTCCATGGGGACCCTCCCGCACCGGAGGCGTCCTTCCGCACGCGCCTCTCATGGTCCATTTCGCCGCAGGCGGCGCCGGGTTACAGGTCGATGCGCATTTTCCGCCGGGCGAAGAAAACATTGGCGGATTTCTGGGTCGCGGCCTCCGCTAGACGCGCCCATTCGCTTTCCGGATGGTCAGCCGGGGCCAGCGCCAGCAGCCGGACGCTCGCGCGCTCTTTCAGCGCCAAACCCTCCTCCCAGGCGCCAGGGTAGATGAGTAAATCCGCGCCCTCGGCCGCCCGCACGAGCGCGTCATCGGCGGCCATGCTCCCGCGCGGATGCTGCGTCACATGACAAAGCTTCAGCTCGCCGTGCTCGACATTCAGTCCGGCCGCGCCGTATGCGCCCCAAAACGTCACGCGCATGGCTCACGCCGCTTCCAGCTTGCGGTCGCTATGGGCCGCCTCATGCCCGACGTCGCCGGTGATGAGCCGCGCCCCACGCTCGAAGGTGAGATAGGACCAGATCCAATCCATGGTGACCGCGATGCGATTGCGGAAGCCGATCAGGAAGTAGACATGCGCAAGGCTCCAGACGAACCAGCCGAAGAAGCCGCGCAAGTGCAGGCCTCGGAAGTCCGCGATAGCGGCCTTGCGGCCGACGGTCGCCATGGCGCCGAAATCGGCGTACGCGAACGGCTTCGGCTGCTTGTTCTTGAGCAGTGCGCCGATTGCCGCCGCGGCATAGGCGCCTTGCTGCTTCGCGACTGGCGCCACGCCCGGAAGCATCCGGCCATCGGGTGCAGCCGCGGCGGCGACATCGCCAATGACGAACACGTCTTCACGGCCCTCGACGCGGAGATCGGCGCCCACGAGGGTGCGGCCGACGCGGTCCGCCTTCGCGCCCAGCCATTTCGCAGCGGGTGAAGCCTGCACGCCGGCCGCCCAGATCACGCAACGCGACTCGATCCGCTCGGCGCCGAGGGTGACGCCTTCTGCGTCACACGCGGTCACTGCGGCGCCGGTGCGCACTTCGACGCCCAGGCGTTCCAGTTCGCACCGTGCATTGGCGGAGAGGTCCTCCGGAAACGCGCCGAGCAAACGCGGCGCGGCTTCAACCAGAATGATGCGCGCGCAGTGCGGATTGATGCGGCGATAGTCCTTCGCCAGCGCCTTCTTGGCGAGTTCAGCTATGGCCCCTGCGGTTTCGACCCCGGTCGGACCGCCGCCGATAACGACAAAAGTCGTCAGTCGCGCACGCTCCGCGGCGTCGCCTTCAAGTTCAGCGCGCTCGAAGGCCATCAGGATGCGTTTGCGTTGCTCTGTGGCGTCTTCAAGCGTTTTCAGACCCGGTGCAAAGCGCTCCCACTCGTCGCGGCCGAAATAAGAATGGCGCGCGCCGGTGGCGAGCACGAGATAATCGTAGCGCAAGCGGCGCTCGCCCATGAGAACGTGCTTGGCCTTGGTGTCGACGCCAGTGACCGTCGCCAACATGACGTCGGTGTTGCGTTGCTTGCGCAAGATGGCGCGGATTGGCGTCGCGATCTGCGTCGGCGCGAGACCGGCTGTGGCGACCTGGTACAGCAACGGCTGGAACAGATGGTGATTGCGCCGGTCGATCAGCGTCACATGCACGGGCGCCTTCGCCAACGCTTTTGCCGCGCTTAAGCCGCCGAAGCCCGCGCCGACGATGACGACCTTGGGCAAGCCCGCGAGTTCATCACGCCGCGCCGCTTCAATCGGGCAGCCGCAGGTGGCGTCAACGTCTCTCACGCCAGTCTCACGCGCACGGGCGTGGCCCCGCGCATCTTGCGGCGGACGCGCTGGCGTGGCCGCGGCATCAGCGCTTCCACCGGCCGCGCGAGCGCCGCCATTTCACGGCAGAGCTGGATGAGCCCGAAGTCGGAGCTCGCATTGGTCCAATCGATATCGTCTTGCATGATGCTTCCTCCTCTTTTCTCGTACGGAGGATGACGGACGGCGGTTGCGCTTTGAAATGCCGCTTGCCTATCGCGCTCATGCGCGCGGCTCATGCGACGATGACGAGATCCACGGGCTCGGCCGCGCCATCGACATCGGCGTTTCGGCTTTCGCGCAGGAAAGGCACTTCGGCGCCTTGCGCCCGTGCATGCTCCACGGCTGCCCGTGTGGCGATGACGCTGCAGTTCTCGATCTTGGCGTGCTTCTCGAGCTTGGCGGCAAGGTTGACCGCGTCGCCGATGACGGTGAACTCAAGCCTGTCGTCATAACCGATGACGCCGTGAACGACGTCGCCGTGCGTGATGGCGATGGCGACGCCCAGCTTCGGCAAGCCCGCGCGCCGGCGCTCCTCGGCCCATTGGTTGCTGACCTTGATGAGTCCCGGCACCGCGCCGAAGGCGTCCGCGGCTTCCGAGCCGTGGCGCTCGCCGGTGCCGAAGCTGACGAGAATGCCGTCGCCCAAGAACTTGTCGACGCTGCCACCCGCGGCTTCGATCAGCGGCACGAAGCGGCTTTGGTATTCATACAGAAGCGCAATCACCTCTTTCGGCGGCAAGCTCGCCGATGCGACGCTGAACCCGCGCAAATCGAGGAACATGATGGTGGCCGGCTTCAACTCGCCGTCGCCCGCCTGCAGTTCGGCCAAGGACGAGCGCACGCGCTTGGCGGCGCTCGAATCGAGAAAGCGCGAAAGGTCCCGCGCGGCGGTCTCTTCGACTGCTGTGCGCGTCAGCAGCGTGCGAGCGCGCGAGACACCCAGCGCCAACACCAGCGTCACACCCAGGAGCGCCACCAATTTCTCTGCCTCCGCGCCCCAAAGCACCGAAAGCGAAGTCATGTAGGCGGGATAGTCCGTCGTCGCCGGCGCGTCTCGCGCTGCAATCACCACGAGCGCGAACCAGCCGACGATGGCCAGGCCGCCCGTCAACAAAACGTGCGCGGGATCGAAACGAAGCGCGCGGAGCGAGATGAGGATGAAGGCGTAGTAGAGCGTCGGGCCCTTGAGATAAAGCGCGGCGGGCGCATCGTACTGAAGCGTGAAGCTCCAAATCAGCAGCATCAGCACCGTCACATCGACGACGGCCGAGATGCTGAGTAGTCGCGGCGAGAGATCGTCGGCATAAGCCCTGTTCAAGCGCCAGGCGACGAAAGCGCCGTAGGCCGTCAGCGCCACCGGCACCGGCTCCAGGCCCATGCGCATATCGAATGCGCCGTGGGAGGCCGCGTAGAGCAAAAGGAAGAACGCCACACCGGCGAGTTGTACCCAGGCGACCAGGATCTCCGAGACGCTCTCCGCAGCACGGATCGCACTGAGCACGCGCGCAGGCGGCGCCGGCGGATACAGGATCTCCGAGGCCACCCGCTTCAGCGGCTCGGCGAACGGACGCGCCGCGAAGGCGCGCCAATTCTCGGAGAATTCCGCCAGCGTCATAGATACATCGAGGTGAGATCAACGGTGCCGTTCTTGTTGAGCGCGTCGAAATTCGCTTCAAGCCAAGCTTCCGCCCGCTCACGGCCAACGTCGCGGAGGTGGGTCAGGAATTCCCAATCGGCGTTCATTTTCGAGGACACGCCGAGCTCACGCATGAAGTCCTGCCCTTCGACGGCATGGATCAGCATGCGCTTCATCTTGCCGTCGTCGATCGTGCCGTCGTCGATCATCTTGGAGACGAAGGCGATGGCGCGCATCTCGCGCATCAGCGACGAGTTGAAGCTGATTTCGTTGATGCGGTTCAGAATATCGCGCGCCGTGGTTGGCGTCTCATTGCGCTCGATCGGGTTGATGTGCACGACGACAATGTCGCGACTCTCGCATTTGTAGATCAGCGGGAAAATGGCCGGGTTGCCCATATAGCCCCCGTCCCAATAGTCCTCGCCCTTGATGGTGACGGCCTGGAACATGAACGGCAAGCACGCGGAGGCCATGACGGCGTCGGCGCTGATCTCGTCATTGCCGAAGATCTTCACTTTGCCGCTGCGCACGTTGGTGGCGGAGAGGAAGAGCTTCAGCGCCGATTTTTCGCGCAACATTTCGAAGTCTACGCTCTGCTCCAGCACTTGCCGGAGCGGATTGTAGTTGAGCGGATTGAACTGGTAGGGCGACGAGAGGCGCGTAATCAGGTCGAAGAACACGAACGCCGGCGAACTCTCTAGCGAATGATTGTGCTGCGCGCGCTCGAACCAGGTCGGCTGCAGCGGGCTGATCATGCCGGCGTGCGCGACACGCCGCCAGAATTGCATGAGCGCCTTCTTGGCGCCCTCGCGACCGCCGAGCGTCATGCCGTAGGCGAGTGTGACTGCGTTCATCGCGCCAGCGCTGGTGGCCGAAATACCTTCGACCGCCACGCGCTCGTCTTCGAGCAAGCGATCGAGCACGCCCCAAGCGAAGGCGCCATGCGCGCCGCCACCCTGCAGGGCGAGGTTGATGGTCTTTGTTTCGACCTTCGCCGCGGCGTCGCGCCTCATGCGCGCTTTGGCGTCCGGCGGCATCGTCATTGTGTCGGCCATTGCGTCCTCCCTTTTTTTGTTAGTGCGCGGTCCAGCCGCCATCGACGGGCAGCGCCGCGCCGGTGATGGAGGCTGCCGCCTCGCTCGCCAGGAACACGGCGAGCGCGCCGATTTCGGAAACCTGCGCGAAGCGTTTGTTGGGTTGCGCCTTCAGGAGCACATCGCTGATGACCTGCTCGCGCGGAATGTTGTGGGCCTTGGCTTGGTCGGCGATCTGCTTCTCGACCAGCGGCGTGTAGACGTAGCCGGGGCAGATGGCGTTGGCGGTGATGTTGGTCTGCGCCACTTCCAGCGCGAGAGTCTTGGTCAAGCCGACGATGCCATGCTTGGCGGCGACGTAGGCCGATTTGAACGGCGAGGCGACAAGCCCGTGCGCCGATGCAACGTTGATGATGCGGCCGTAGCCGCGCTTCTTCATGCCCGGCAACGCCAGGCGAATGGTGTGGAATGCGGACGAAAGGTTGATCGCCAGGATCGCATCCCACTTCTCCGGCGGGAATTCATCGACCGGCGCGACGTGCTGAATGCCGGCGTTGTTGACGAGGATGTCGACGCCGCCGGCCTCCGCCTGCGCGTACGCCATCATCTCGCCGACGGCGGCGGACTTGGACAAATCCGCGCCGTGATAGAAAGCGGCGACATCGTGCGATTGTTCGAGCTTCTGACGTGTGTCCTCGATTTGCATCCTGTCGCCGAAACCGTTCAGCACCACCGTCGCGCCTTGCGCGGCGAACGCTTCGGCGACGCCGAGGCCGATGCCGCTGGTCGATCCCGTCACCAGCGCCGTGCGGCCGTGCAGCGGGCGCATCATTTTTGAGGGCTTCATATCGGCGGTGGTGAGCATCTGCTGATCCCCTGTCTGGGCTTTAATTCGTGGAGTGAGTGTCGCGGGTTGCAGCCAGCGGCGGAAATGCCGGCTGCTCATGGCGGCGATGCTTTCGGCGCACAGAGATTGGCAGCGAGGAGCGAGGCGAGAACGAGCGCTACGCCGACGCCGGCCACCGCCGCGCTCCAGCCGAAACGATCGAAGAGCTGGCCGACGACGGCGCTGCCGACGAGACCGCCAAGGAAATAGCTGGCGAGATAGAGCCCGCTCGCGGCGCCGCGATCGGCGGTCGCGGCGCGTGAGACGAAGCCCGTGGCCACGGCCTGCGCGAAGAAGGTGCCGACGGCGGCGAGCGCCATGCCCGCCAGCACGAGCGGCAGGCTCTGCGCCAACAGCAGCGGCAGGCTGAGCAGAGCTATGCCGAAACCGCCCCACATCGCAGCGCGTGCGCCGAACATGGTCACCACCCTGCCCGCCAGCGGCGTGGTCACGATGGCCGGCAGGAAGACGAAATAGACCAGCCCGAGACTCATCATCGCAACGGAGAAAGGCGCGCGGACGAGCACGAAGTTCACGTAGGTGAAGACGCCGATGAACGCGAAGAGGATAAGAAAGCCTATGGCGAACGCGGTACGGAGCGCCGGATTGCGCAGATGCGTCACGAACGCCGCCCACGGCGCCGGCGGCATCACCGGCACACCCATGGTCTTGGCGTTGCGGATGGTGAGAAAGACCAGCAACCCGCCAGCGGCATTGAGCGCAGCGAAAAAGATGAAGTTGGCGGCGATTCCGAAGTGATCGACGAGGCCTGCCGCGAGCAAACGTCCGAACAAATTGCTGGCGACGTTGCCCGTGATGTACGCGGCGAAAGCGCCCGCAGCGGCGCGGGCCGAGCAGCGCTCGCCCAGATGCGCTAACGTCAGCGTGAACGCCGCGGCCATGAGCATGCCCTGCACGACGCGCAGCAGCGTGAAGGTCAGGAGATCTTGCGCGAATGCCAGCAGGAACGTGGGCACAGCCAGCAAGAAGAGCGCGGCCATGATGCCGACGCGCCGATTGATGCGCGCACTGAACAGCGCGACGCCCAGTCCGGAAAGCGCCATGCCGAGCGTCGTTGCGTTGACAGCGACGCCCATCGCGCTCGGCGCCACGCCATAGTGCATCGCCAGCGCCGGCAGGATCGCCTGCGTGGCGAAGAGATCGACGACTGTGAGGAACGCGGTGACGCCAATCACCGCCATGCTGATGATCGCGCCAAAATCCGCGGGCGCGCGCGTGGACGTCACTGCCGTCATGGTCATCAGCCTTGAAGAGAAGTGCGCGGCCGCCGCGTGGGAGGGGGCGGGAGGCGGCGGCCGCGCGTGCTCTAGCGCCGGGGGGATGGCGCTAAGCGGGGTTACATGCCGCCCTGGGCTTGGCCGGCGGGCGGAGGAATGTCCGCAGAAAGCAGTACGGTGCGGAACGCCGAGTTGTTACGCCACCAATGCTGGATGTCGCCCTGCTCGGCGACGACGTCGCCCGCGGTGTGGCGGATAGGCGCCAGGCAGCTTGAGCGATATTCGGTGATCTCGCCGCGCACGACGTAAATGTTGGCCGGACGATCGGCGTGGCTGTGCAGCGGCACGACGCCGCCCGGCTCCACTATCAGTTTGCGCAGGCGCAGCATGCGGCCCGGCACGCCATAGCGCTCGCTCAGATCGATGGACGCAATGACGTTGTCAGTCACACGCGCCGGCGCGGTCGCCGCATCCGCAAGCGGATTGGCCCCGACCTGGGCAGTGGGACATTCACCGGCCGAGGCGGCCGGCGCGAAACTCATGGCGATCGCCGCAACGCACGCGGCGGCGGCCATTTTCAGCAGGGTCATAGAGGCTCTCCTTGAAGTCGCCGCAACGCTGCGACGCGAAGGATTTCTCAAACCCGGCGCAAGAACTGAAATACCTTTCCATGCCGCTGGCGATGCACGGTCCGCATGGCGAGGCTCCCGCACCGGCGGCGACTTGGGCGGCGTAGCTGCTGGGCCTAGGTCAGGTGATAACCAAAGCCCTGATCCGCGAGCAGCAACCTGGGATGCTGCGGGTCGTCTTCAATCTTCTCGCGGACTTGGCCGACATAGATCCGGAGATAGCGAATGTCGGCGTCGGGCGCGCCCCAGACGGCGCGAAGCAGCGCATCATGGGCGACTGGATTACCCTGGTTCAGTGCGAGTTCGGCCAGGAGATCGAATTCCTTGCGCGACAGCTTCACTTCGCTACCGTGCTTCTTCACGAGGCGCCTGGCGAGATCGATTTCTACATCACCGCTCTTCACGATCGGCGGGCCGCCCTTCCGCTGGATTCCGTGACGCAGCGCCGAACGAACGCGGGCAATCAGCTCGGCGATGCCGAACGGCTTTGTGACGTAATCGTCGGCGCCCATATCAAGCGCGCGCACCTTGCTTTTCTCGTCGCTGCGCGCCGTCAGCACGATGACCGGCGTTGCATCGCCCAGCGCGCGACGCGCCGCTAAAAACTCCATGCCATCGCCGTCGGGCAGACCAAGATCGAGGATGATGAGATCGGGCGCGCGCTCCTCGATCTTGACCCCTGCCGCCGCTATGTTTCCTGCTTCCGCAGGCACATAGCCCTCGGCCTTCAACGTGGCGGCCAACGTCATGCGCAGCGCCCGATCGTCTTCAACGATGAGTATTCGCAGCTCGTTGCCCACTAGGCGTCCTCGATCGGAAGAGCAATTCGCACGCACGCGCCCGCGTGATCGGACCGGTTCTGCGCGGTGATGCTGCCGCCTTGAGCCGACAGGAAGCCGCGTGCGATGGCCAACCCTAGGCCTGTGCCGGGGGGACGGCCATCGCCTTCAACGCCCCGGACGAACTTTTCAAACAGACGCGGCAGCGCTTCGGCCGGGAAACCAGGGCCTTCGTCGAGTACTTCTATGACGACGGCCCGGTCCTGGCGGAAGGCGCGCACCAGTATTGTCGAGTCTGGCGGCGCATACTTGCCTGCATTCTCAAGGACGTTGGCGATCGCCGATTCGGTTAGCGCACGATCCACCAGCACCAGCGGCAAACCAGTGGATACGTCGTGCGAGACGAACTTTCCCTCCAGCGCTTGTCGCGCGCGCTCTTGCGCTGCCTCCACGAGCCCTGCAACCTCGGCCGGCTCGCGCTTCGCCTTCACCACGCCCGCGTCGATCCGGGTCATATCGAGAAGATTTTGCACGAAGGCGCTCAACCGGTCCGTCTCCTTGGCCGCCGCCTCCAGCAACGTCCGGCGCGCCTCCGCATCATGCTTGTCGCCATACCTGATCAAGCTCTCCACGGCGTGCCGAATCGTCGACAGCGGCGTACGGAGGTCATGCGACACCGAACTCAAGAGAGTGCCCTTCAGGCGCTCACTTTCGGCTTCAACGCGCGCATCTGAGGCGTCTTGCGCGAAACGCGCGCGATCCAACGCAACGCCAGCTTGCGCGGCTATCAAATCGAGAATGCGCCGCTGATCGGGGTCAAGACGTGTGGCGTCATCGTGTGGGCGCACGCCGATCACGCCGACCAGATTGCGCTCACCCGCGACGGGCACAAACAACCAACGCGCCCCCGCCAGCGTGTCGGAACCCCAGCCGGCGGCGCGGCGCTGCGCAAACGCCCATTTTGCTGCCGCCATGTCATCGGCGCCGAGCAATTCCGGCCCGGGGGCTTCGGCGATAGACTCCAGCTCGCCGGTGCGCGACGAAAGGACAACCACACGCGCGAACATCAGCTTCGACGCGGTCTCTGCGGTGCTTGCGGCGATTTCCCCCTCTCCGGACGCCGCGACCAAGCTGCGCGCAAAGCTCTCCAGGTCGGCCGCGCGCCTCGCTTGGCGGCGGGCGATCATCGTCTGCGCGCGCGTTCGCGCCGCAACGCCGCTGACCGCCAGGCCGATCGCGATGAACAGAATTACCGCATAGACGTTGGAAGGCGCGCCGATCGTGAACGTATGCAACGGTGGGATAAGGAAGAAATTGTAGGCCAGCGCAGAAGCGACCGCGGCGTAAATGGACACTGTCATGCCGTAGCGGATCGCCGCCGCGATGATGGCGAGCACCCACACGAGCGAGACGTTTGGCAGGTCGACTTCCGTAAGGGCGTCCAACAGCACCGCAAGGGCAGTGGCGATCGCCACGAAGATGGATGCGCCGACATATCCTCCCGGCTCCCCAAAGGTCGGAAGCCTTAACACGCCGAGGATTGCGTCTGCCTTGCCTTCCTCACGCGGACAAATTTCGATGGCCATGTCGCCAGCGCCACGCACCAGCCGACGAATGATAGAACCGCGAAAGACCTCCACCCAGAGCGGACGCGAGGCGGCGCCGACGACGATGTGAGAGACGTTCTGCCCTCGCGCATAGGCCAAGATCTCATCGGCGGGGTCGTCGCCGTTCAGCGATCGCGTCTCCGCACCCAATTCCTCGGCGAGCCGGAAGGCGTCCAGCAATGCGTCTCTCGCCTCCTTTGGCGCCCGCTCGGACTCGGGCGTCGCCACATGCACGGCTTCCCAAGGCGCGCGCAGGCGATCAGCAAGGCGTTTGGCGCGTCGGACGACGGTAAGCGCGCCCGGCGTCGGGTCGATGCAAGCGAGCACGCGTTCGCCGGCAAGCGGACCCTCGACACCCTGCTCGGCCATGTGCGCGCGCAGCGCTTCATCAACGCGCTCCGCCGCCCGACGCAGCGCCAACTCGCGCAAGGCCGTGATGTTGCCCGCGCTAAAGAAGTTCGCCAACGCCCGCTGCGCCACTTCCTGCGGATACACTTTGCCGTCGCGCAGCCTTTGCTGCAACTCCTCCGGCGTTATGTCTACGACCTCGATCTCGTCGGCCAGATCAAGAATGCTGTCGGGCACCGTCTCGCGCACCTGCACGCTCGTTATCTTGGCGACGATATCGTTGGCGCTCTCGAGGTGCTGCACATTCATCGTGGAAAAAACGTCAATGCCGGCGGCCAGCAGCTCCTGCACGTCCATCCAACGCTTCGGATGACGCGCGCCTTCCACATTGGTGTGCGCCAACTCGTCGACGAGCACGAGTTTGGGCCGCCGCTTCAGCACGGCGTCCAAATCCATCTCCTTGAGCACCTGGCCGCGGTACGTGATCTGCTGGCGTGGTACGACTTCGAGACCGGCGATCAAGCTGCGCGTCTCTTCCCGTCCATGGTGCTCGACGACACCAACAACGACGTCGACGTGCTCGCGCTTTCTAGTGTGGGCTTCCAGCAGCATTTCGTAGGTCTTGCCCACGCCTGGTGCTGCGCCGAGGAACAGCTTCAGCCGTCCACGCCCTTCCTTCGAGGCAAGGCGCAGTAGTGCGTCCGGAGACGGACGGGGGTGGTCCGTGAGCGGCATCGGCTAAGGTCGCATCGGCGCGGCTTCGTCGAGGGCGAGGTTGAGTTGAAGAACGTTGACGGCAGGGTCGCCAAGTACGCCGAGGACCGGATGCCGGGTGTAGCGATCAACCAAGTCGGCGACAGCATCCGGCGTTAATCCACGCGCCGCGGCGACACGCGCGATTTGCACGCGCGCCGCTTCGGGCGAAATGTGCGGATCGAGGCCAGAGCCGGACGCAGTGGCGAGATCGGCAGGGATCGGCCCTTGCACGCCTGCCTCTCGAAGGCGCTGAACGTCGCCCTGGACCCGTTCGACCAGCGCGCGTGATGTAGGGCCGAGATTCGAGCCCGATGAGGCGCTTGCGTCGTAGCCGCTGCCAGCGGCCGACGGACGGCCCCAGAAATATTCTGGCCGCGTGAAGGCCTGGCCTATGAGCTCAGAGCCAACCACCTGGCCATCGCGCTCGATCAGGCTGCCATTGGCTTGGCGCGGAAAGATCACCTGCGCCGCGCCGGTGATCGCCATCGGATAAGCCACTCCGAGCAACACCGTGAAAAGGACCAGGAGAACGAGAGCGGGACGAATATGAGACATGTGCTCCTCCTCACGCCAAGCCGACGGCGGAGACGATGAGATCAATGACCTTGATGCCTACGAACGGAGCAACGATGCCGCCGAGGCCATAGATGGCGAGGTTGCGCGATAAGAGCTGGCCTGCCGGCGCCGGCTTGTACGGCACGCCGCGCAGCGCCAACGGAATGAGCGCCACAATGATGAGCGCGTTGAAAATAATGGCCGACAGGATGGCGCTGTTGTCGCCTGGTCCACTGGAGAGGCCCATGACGTCAAGCCAGTGCAGCTGCGGATAGAGCGCCACGAACATTGCCGGGATGACGGCGAAGTACTTGGCGACGTCGTTGGAGATCGAGAATGTCGTCAATGCCCCGCGCGTCATCAGTAATTGCTTGCCGATGCCGACGATCTCGATGAGTTTGGTCGGGTCGCTGTCGAGATCGACCATGTTGCCCGCCTCGCGCGCGGCAACTGTCCCCGTCTGCATCGCGACGCCGACATCCGCTTGCGCCAGTGCGGGCGCATCATTGGTGCCGTCGCCGCACATGGCCACCAGGCGCCCCTTGGCCTGCTCGCCCCGGATCAACTCAAGCTTCTTCTCCGGCGTCGCTTGCGCCAGGAAATCGTCAACGCCCGCCTCGGCGGCGATGGCGGCGGCGGTGAGCGGATTGTCGCCAGTGATCATCACGGTGCGGATACCCATGCTGCGCAGCTCGGCGAACCGCTCCTTGACCCCGCCTTTGACGATGTCCTTGAGATAAACGACGCCCAATGGGCGGCCGTCGCGCGCAACCGCGATCGGCGTCCCGCCCGCCTTGCCGATCCGTTCAGCGATTTGCTGGAGCAGCGCCGGCGGCGTCCAGCCCGGACCGTTCGCGTCCTTCAAATGGTCTACGATCGCGTCTACCGCGCCCTTGCGGATCTTCGAACCGCCCCAGTCGGCGCCTGACATACGGGTCTGCGCGGTAAACGGAATGAAGCGCGCATTGTGCTCGGCCGGATCGCGCGGGCGGAGTCCGTGTTGATCCTTCGCCAACACCACGATCGAACGGCCCTCCGGCGTTTCATCGGCGAGGCTAGCGAGCTGGGCGGCTTCGGCGAACTCATGCGCTGTGACACCTGTCAGCGGATGAAACTCCGTCGCCTGCCGGTTGCCGAGCGTGATGGTGCCTGTTTTGTCCAGCAACAAGACGTCTACGTCGCCTGCGGCCTCGACCGCGCGGCCGGACACGGCGAGCACGTTGAACTGCACCAGCCGATTCATGCCCGCGACCCCGATGGCCGAGACAAGACCGGCAATCGTCGTCGGGATCAGTGCTATCAAGAGCGCCACCAGCGCTATGCCGGCGACGCTGCCAGGGATGTAAGCCGCGAACGGCGGAATCGCCGCTACCGCGATCAGAAAAATAATTGAGAGCGCCGCCAGCAGGATAGCCAGCGCAATCTCGTTCGGCGTCTTGCGCCGATCGGCGCCCTCCACTAGCGCGATCATGCGGTCGAGGAAGGATGATCCGCGTTCGGCAGTGATGCGTACGACAATTCGGTCCGAGAGCACGCGCGTGCCACCCGTGACGGCGGAGCGGTCGCCGCCGCTCTCGCGGATGACGGGCGCGCTTTCGCCGGTGATGGCGCTTTCGTCAACGGTGGCGACGCCATCGATCACCTCGCCGTCGCCGGGAATGACATCACCCGGCTCGCACAGCACGAGATCGCCAATCTTCAGCTCAGGCGCCGGCGCCTGCTCGAACTTTTCCGCCTGCACGGAATCGACGCGCTTGGCGACGGTCTCCGTCTGGGTTTTGCGGAGGCTCGCGGCTTGCGCCTTCCCCCGCCCTTCCGCCACAGCTTCCGCAAAATTGGCGAAGAGCACGGTGAGCCATAGCCAGAGCGTGATCTGACCGGAGAAGAGCGCGTCGCCGCCGCTGCTTACATCGCGCACGAAGAAGATCGTGGCCAACACCGAGGCAACGGCCGTGACGAAGATCACCGGATTGTGGGCGAGCCAGCGCGGATCGAGCTTGCAGAACGCATCGCCGATGGCCGGGACGATGATGTCCGGGGTGAAAACGGAAACTGCTCTGCGAGCCATGTGCGTGCGCCTCAATAGAGATCGCCGGCCTGCATCGCGAAATGCTCCGCGATCGGTCCGAGCGTGAGTGCGGGAAAGAAGGTCAAGCCGCCCATGATCAGGATCACGCCGATGGCGAGACCGATGAAGAGCGGGCCGTGAGTTGGGAATGTACCGGCCGACGGCGCCACTTTCGGCTTCGCTGCGAGCGCACCGGCAATCGCGAGCATCGGCACGATCATGGCGAAGCGGCCGATGAGCATGGCGAGGCCTAGCGTCAGATTCCAGAAGGGCGAGTTCGCAGTCAGACCGGCGAACGCCGAGCCGTTGTTCGCGGCAGCGCTGGAATATGCGTAGAGCATCTCGGTGAAACCGTGCGGGCCAGCGTCCTGCGGACCGGCAGTCCCGCCGTCCATCGCAGTGCGCAGATCCGGCATCGCCGCAGCGATGGCGGTGAACAGCAGGATCGCGAACGGCACGCAGAGGAGCGCCAGCATCGTGAGCTTCACTTCGCGGCCTTCAATCTTCTTGCCCAGATATTCGGGTGTGCGCCCGACCATCAGGCCGGCAACGAACACCGCAAGGATCGCATAGAGCAGGAAGCCGTAGAGACCCGCACCGACGCCGCCGACGATGATTTCGCCGAGTTGCATGTTGAAGAGCGGAATCAGGCCGCCAAGCGGCAGGAAGCTATCGTGCATGGCGTTGACGGCGCCGCACGAAGCGGCAGTGGTGATCACCGCGAAAAGCGCGGAATTGACGATGCCGAACCGCACCTCCTTGCCTTCCATGTTGCCGCCGGACGGATCGACTCCTGCATGCACCAGGGCCGGATTGGCGCCCGCTTCAATGGCGTAGGTCAAACCGGCGCCAGCTATGAAAAGCACGCCCATGGCGGCGAGTATTGCCCATCCTTGGCGCTCGTCGCCGACCATGCGGCCGAGCGTGTTGGTGAGGGCCGCGCCAATGGCGAAGATCGACACCATCTGGATGAAGTTGGAGAGCGCCGTCGGATTCTCGAACGGCTGCGCGGCGTTGGCGTTGAAGAAGCCGCCGCCATTGGTGCCCAGCATCTTGATGGCGACTTGGCTGGCGACGGGCCCGAGCGCGAGATTCTGCTCGTTGCCTTCCAGCGTCGCCGCAACAGCGCGCGCATCCAAGGTCTGTGGGATGCCCTGCCACACGAGGAAAAGCGCGAACACGACGGCGAGCGGCAGCAGGATGTAGAGATTGGCGCGCGTGATATCCACCCAGAAATTGCCGATCCGATCTGCGCGCGAGCGTGCGAAAGCGCGGATGAACGCAATCGCGAGCGCGATTCCGGTTGCAGCAGAAAGGAAGTTCTGCACCGCGAGACCGGCCATCTGGCTGAAATGGCTGAGCGTCGTCTCGCCGCCATAACTTTGCCAGTTGGTGTTGGTGATGAAGGACACGGCGGTGCTGAAGGCCAAGTGATCGCTGACGGCGCCAAAGCCTTGCGGATTGAGCGGCAGGACGCTCTGCAGGCGAAGGATTGCATAAAGCAAAAGGAAGCCGGCCACATGAAACGCCAGCATCGCGATCGCGTAGCCCTTCCAGCCCTGCTCCTTCTCCACATCGACGCCAGCGAGCGCATAGAACCCGCTCTCAACCGGCCGCAGCAGCGGTGACAGCCAAACCTTGTCGCCCGAAAAGACGCGCGTCATGTAGCCGCCGAACGGACGCACCAGAACGAGCACGACAGCGACAAATAGCGCGATCTGAAGCCAACCGAGTACAGTCATGGGAAAGCGCCTCAGAACTTCTCAGGGCGCAGCATGGCTGCGACCAAATAGAGAACCACGACAACACCGGCGATGGCGCAGATGATATAATCGAAGCTCATCACGCCCTCCCGCAGCCGTAGACATAGAGAATGAGGGCCGCGAAGCCCGCGATGCCGACGCCCAGAAATAGCAAGTCACCCATCGTGTCGCTCTCCTCACCACCCGCGCTGCGAAAAAGCCGTGCTGAAGATCCAACCCAGGAACGACGCAATAGCCAGCACGAGCGCAATGCCGCAAAGGCCGGCGGCGATCTGCTTCAGGGCGCGCATGGCGGCGATCCCGCTCAAGCCCCACGCTCGATCGATGACGCCAGCCAAAAGTGGAGGCGCTCCTTCGGCGAGATCGCCGCAACAACCGGCACCGACATCCTGATCTTCATGCCTCGGCCCTCCGTGACCCGAAGCGGAAATGGCGCGGAGGCGCATAGGAAATCGATACAGGTGATGCGCGCCAGAGGTTATCGCAGGCGCGAATTGGCAGACCACCCGAGCCCCAGGCGGGGCAACGAACAAGAGTTGATCGTGAGACTGGCGACCCCGGCGTGACTCGAACACGCAACCGGCCGCTTAGAAGGCGGCTGCTCTATCCAGTTGAGCTACGGGGTCCAACGCAAATCATATCACGGTTCGGCGCAGACTCCGGGCCGTTCGTGGCGGTGATCGCGCCTGGACTCAATGCGACCAGGGCTCGCGTCTTCGGTACGCGAAGTTGTCGCCATAGGCCTTGATGATGCGTTTGGCTTGCGGCGGCTCGGTGACCTGATGCGGAATGTTGTGCGTCTGCGCGAAAGCGACCGCCTCGTCCTTGGTTGCGAAGAACATGCGCACCTGGCCGGTCGGATCTGCAGAACTCGTCCATCCCATCAGCGGCTCGATTGACAGCGCGTGCGCGCGCTGCTCGAATTCAAGGCACCAGAGTTTGGTCCGCGCCTTGCCGGACTGCATCGCGTTTTTCGCGGGCCGATAAATCTTCGCCAACATGCGCCCTCGCTTAGAGGCAGCCGACAAAAAATGAAAGGGCGACCCGCTCCCCAGCGGATCGCCCCCGATGCAACCCCGTCAAGTTCGGGTCAATTCAATGATTCCTTGAGCGCCTTGCCCGGACGGAAACGCGCGCGCTTTCCAGCGGGAACGATGACCTCTTCACCGGTCTGCGGATTGCGCGCCTTGCGTGCAGCGGTTTGCGACACAGCAAAAACGCCGAAAGCCGGCAGGCGCACTTCTTCACCCTTCTTCAGTGCGGCGGTCAGCGCATCGAACACCGCATTGACCGCCTCTTCCGCTTTCATCTTGGGCTCGCCCAGCCGCTCGGCGACGTCAGCGACGAATTCAGCTTTGTTCATGAAACTCCCCCTGAAACGACCCCGGTTTACTTCGGCCCGGAACCTCGAAAATTGGGGCGGCCACGACGGGCCGCTAGCGGCACTGCTTGTGACAGAACGGCGAAAACTTCAAGCAAGATAAGGGATTCTTGCAGATCAATACCGCTTTTCCGTCCTCCGAAACGACATTGGCCGTGCACGGAATTATCCGTACACGGCCATTTGATGTTGTACTAGACGGTATCTGGTTAGTGCGGACGGGCGCCTTCCCGCTCGCCCTCGCCGCCGCCCGCATTTCGGCGAGTTTCGGCCAGTTCGTCCTCGTCCGTCCATTCCACCGGCGTCAGCGGGCCGGTAAGCGCCTTGGCAAGCACCTCATCGGCTGTGGAGACCGGGATGATTTCCAGCCCCGCCTTCACGTTTTCCGGGATGTCGGCCAGATCCTTCTCGTTGTCCTTGGGGATCAGCACCGTCTTGATGCCGCCGCGGAGCGCGGCCAGCAGCTTCTCCTTCAGGCCGCCGATCGGCAGCACTCGGCCCCGGAGGGTGATCTCGCCGGTCATGGCGATGTCCTTGCGGACGGGCACCCCGGTCAGGACCGAAACGATCGCCGTCACCATCGCGACGCCGGCCGACGGGCCGTCCTTGGGGGTCGCCCCTTCCGGCACGTGCACGTGGATGTCGCGCGAGCGGAAGATAGGCGGCTTCAACCCGAAGGCGATCGAGCGCGCTCGTACGAAAGACGACGCGGCCGAGATCGACTCCTTCATCACCTCTTTCAAGTTGCCGGTGACGGTCATCGAACCTTTGCCCGGCATCTGCACCGCTTCGATGGTCAGAAGCTCACCGCCGACTTCAGTCCAGGCGAGGCCGGTGACGACGCCGACCTTGTCTTCCAGTTCGCCTTCACCGTAGCGGTACTTCCACACGCCGGCATAGTCGGGAAGATTTTCCTTGGTGATATGCACCTCGGTTTTCTTCTTCTGCTCGAGTTCGCGCACAGCCTTGCGGGCGAGGTTCGACAATTCGCGCTCGAGCGACCGCACGCCGGCTTCGCGCGTGTAGCGGCGCACGAGATCCAGGAGCGCATCGTCGCTGACCGAGAATTCGTTCGGCTTCAGGCCGTTCATCTCAATCTGCTTTTGCAGCACGTGGCGCTTGGCGATTTCGACCTTCTCATCCTCGGTGTAGCCGGGGATGCGGATGATCTCCATGCGATCCAGAAGGGGCTGGGGCATGTTCAGACTGTTCGCCGTGGTGATGAACAGCACGTCGGAAAGATCGTAGTCCACTTCGAGGTAGTGGTCGTTGAACGTCGAGTTCTGCTCCGGGTCCAACACTTCGAGCAAGGCTGCAGACGGATCACCGCGATAATCGGCGCCGACCTTGTCGATTTCATCCAGCAGGAAGAGCGGGTTTGAGCTCTTTGCCTTCTTCATCGACTGAATAATGCGCCCCGGCATCGAGCCGATGTAGGTGCGGCGGTGCCCTCGGATTTCGGCCTCGTCACGCACGCCACCCAACGACACGCGCACGAAGTCGCGGCCGGTCGCCCGCGCGATCGATTTTCCGAGCGAAGTTTTGCCGACGCCAGGCGGGCCGACCAGACAGAGGATGGGTCCACGCACTTTCGACGTGCGCGCTTGCACCGCAAGATATTCGAGGATCCGGTCTTTGACCTTCTCCAGGCCGTAATGGTCCTCGTTGAGGATTTCCTGGGCCTTGTCGATGTCCTTCTTGACCGGCTTCTTCTGGCCCCAGGGGAGCGACAAGAGCCAATCGAGGTAGTTGCGGACGACGGTCGATTCCGCGCTCATCGGCGACATTTGCCGTAGCTTCTTCAACTCGGCCTCGGCCTTCACCTTGGCTTCTTTCGGCAGCTTCTTCTGCTTGATGCGCGCTTCAATCTCGGCGAGGTCCTCGCGGCCTTCGTCGCCTTCACCCAGCTCGCGCTGGATCGCCTTCATTTGTTCGTTCAGGTAATACTCGCGCTGCGTCTTCTCCATCTGACGCTTCACGCGATTGCGAATCTTCCGCTCTACCTGCAGCATGCCGATCTCGCCTTCGATGAGCGAGAGAATGCGCTCCAAGCGCTGCGGCACGTTGGCGAGTTCAAGCAACGCCTGCTTGTCCGGGATCTTCACGGTGAGATGCGCGGCGACCGTGTCGGCCAAGCGCGACGGCTCGGTAATCTGCGTGATCGCCTGATGCACCTCAGCCGGCGTCTTGCGGCTGAGCTTGACGAAATTGTCCCATTGCTCGGTGACCGCGCGCGCGATCGCCCGCGCTTCCGGCGTATCGGCGTTCTCTTCTTCGATTTCTTCGACTTCGGCTTCGAAGTAATCGCCGTTTTCGATGAACTTGGTGATGCGCGCCCGCTGGCCGCCTTCGACCAGCACCCGCACCGTCCCATCCGGGAGCTTCAGCAACTGCACGACCGACGCGATGGTGCCGACCGTGAAAATCCGCTCGGCGTTCGGTTCGTCCTCAGACGCGTCCATCTGCGCCGCCAGCAAGATCTGCTTGTCCTTGCGCATCACTTCGTCGAGCGCGCGCACCGACTTCTCACGGCCCACGAACAGCGGCGCCGCCATCTTCGGATAGACGACAATGTCCCGCAACGGCAGGACGGGAAGTACACGGCTCTCAGCCATCTTGTGCTCCTTGCCGGGAGAGACGCGTCCGGAAACCAGCCCGCGCGCCCAGCCTTAACTAATGAAAATGTGGAAGCGTTCGTCCCCTGCTTCAAGGGTAGGCGAGACACGGTGTTGTGGAGGGGCCGGCAGATACAGTTCCGAGCCCGCACACGACCGTAGTGGCGAACGATTCGTCCTAACGCCCGGTTTGGATCAGCCGGCGGAAAGGCGCCGCAGTTTCAGGTTTGCGCTGTTCCATGTCCAATACGTGGCTTTGGCTTTCTGCGGTTTCAAGATCGCGTTGCGGCAACCACCAACGTAAACGCGCGGCCCTTTCGGAGCCGCGCGTTGAAACCCATGTTTGCAGACCTTCAGCCCGCCGCGTTCTCGCCGTTGCGGCGTTCTGAGTAGATTTGAAGCGGCTTGGCGCGGCCCTCGACCACATCGGCCGAAACGACCACCTCTTCCACGCCCCGCATCGTCGGCAGCTCGAACATGGTGTCGAGCAGGATGCCTTCGAGGATGGAGCGCAGGCCGCGCGCGCCAGTTTTTCGTTGAATCGCCTTGCGCGAGATCGCGCGCAGCGCCTCGTCCGGGAACGAGAGACGCACATTCTCCATCTCGAACATGCGTTGATACTGCTTCACCAGTGCGTTTTTCGGCTCGGTGAGGATGATCATCAACGCCGGTTCGTCGAGGTCTTCGAGCGTCGCCAGAACCGGCAGACGGCCAACAAATTCCGGAATTAGGCCGAACTTCAGAAGATCGTCCGGCTCGACTTCGCGAAGCACTTCACCGGTGCGACGATCTTCCGGATCACGCACCGTCGCGCCGAAGCCCATCGCCGAACCTTTGCCGCGCGCCGAGATGATCTTGTCGAGCCCCGCGAACGCACCGCCGCAAATGAAGAGGATGTTCGTGGTGTCGACTTGCAGGAACTCCTGCTGCGGGTGCTTGCGGCCGCCTTGCGGAGGAACCGAAGCAACCGTGCCTTCCATGATCTTCAAAAGCGCCTGCTGAACGCCTTCGCCCGACACGTCACGGGTGATTGAAGGATTGTCGCTCTTACGCGAAATCTTATCGACCTCGTCGATGTAGACGATGCCGCGCTGCGCACGCTCAACATTGTAGTCGGCGGCCTGCAGCAGCTTCAGGATGATGTTTTCGACATCTTCGCCGACGTAGCCTGCTTCGGTCAGCGTCGTCGCATCCGCCATCGTGAAAGGCACGTCGATGATGCGCGCCAGCGTCTGCGCGAGCAGCGTCTTGCCGCATCCGGTCGGGCCAATCAGCAGGATGTTCGACTTCGCCAGCTCGACGTCGCTGTTCTTGGCGGCGTGGTTCAGGCGCTTGTAGTGGTTGTGCACAGCGACCGAGAGGACGCGCTTGGCGTGGTCCTGGCCGACCACATAATCGTCGAGGACCCCCTTGATCTCTTTCGGGGAAGGCACGCCTTCCTTCGACTTCACGAGCGAGCTCTTGTGCTCCTCGCGGATGATGTCCATGCAGAGTTCGACGCACTCATCGCAAATGAACACAGTTGGCCCAGCGATGAGCTTGCGCACCTCGTGCTGGCTCTTTCCGCAGAAAGAGCAATAGAGAGTGTTCTTTGACTCTCCGCCGGCCGTGGCTTTGCTCATACGCGATCCTTAACGCGGGGACGATCAGGGCATCATTTGCGGGAAGGAAAAAGGCGGCGTCATGGCCCCCTCGTCACCCGCCCGTCACGGATGCTTGACCGCGATCCCTTTCAAAAACGTTCACCACCCGACCGCCCGGCCAGGCTAATTCGACCATAGCAAGGATGGGGCCGCAAGCTATGGAGGGCTTGGAATAGCGCCTCCAGCACCGCGGAAACACCATAAATGGCGCTTCGGCCAAGCGGCTAAATGGCCCCGGATGGAGCGCGGTTCAAGCGCCCGACCCAGCCCTGGAATGGCTCGGAACCAGCCCCAAAGCACGCCGGAGCCGAAACGACCCTTATCGGCTTTGGCCGTCTTCCGGGGGTGTCAGTTCCCGCTGCATGCGGTTTGTGATGGACCAGCGCTGCTGGCGGGCGCTCGAGGCGTTTCGGGGCGCCCGGTAGAGCCCTTCGAGGTAGGCGGTGTCCCATTCCGTCATCGATGCCGGCCCGGCCTGCCCGGAAGCTCTGTCGGAGAACAGGTTGAGAATAGTGGGAAACCCAGAGGTGTCCGCGGCTGGATCGAGCTGCGCGAGGCTGACCATGGACAGATAATCGGCCAAAGCGTCGAATCTCACCCCCTGGGCCTGCTGTGCGTCCACCACGATCAACACGCGGTTGAAATCCTGGCGGACGGCGCTCTGAAGCCTGCTTCCGGGAGAGCCGACCATGCCACCTGTTGGAATCGGCCGACCCGAGCGATCCGCGGTGTGCGACACGAACCACCAGCGGACCGGGGCGTCGGTACTGGCGAATTGCTGCAATTCGGCGCGGCCAAGTGCGTTGCCGAATTCAGCGTTGTTGTAATAGGCGACGAGGTCGTGATCGTCGGCGATCGCGGAAGCAATCATGTCGGCGTCACGGGTCACAAAGATCACGACGTTGGCGCGGCAACCCGGCGCCGCGGGGCGCAGGCCCAGCTCATGCGCGCGCGCCGCAATGCGGTCCACGAGGTACTGCCCGTGCCGCTGATCCAGGCCCGCCACCCGAAGGCACACCCGGCTATCCCAGCGGGCGATCTGGTCTTCGTGCGGGTTGGGCTGAGAGAGTTCAGCCACGAAGGAGCGGAGCACCTCGCGCTCGGCCGTCACGACGATGTCTTCGCTGTCGGTTGTCGGCACGTATTCAGGCGATTGCTGCATAGCGCCCGCGGGCGTCGCCGCCAAAATCCCCAACGCGAGAACGCCAGCCGAAATCGCACGCATATCCGCCTCCCGGTAATACCCTCAAAAAGCTTATCGGCGCCGCGCTGTTTGAACAGCGGGCGCCGACGAGTTTGGCTCACAATCGAGTGAAATCAGTGCGGGCTGGCGGGCAGGTTTTCCCCCTGCATGGAGCGCGCAATGGCGTTCTCCTGCTGGCGCGAATTCCGCGCTTGCCGCGGCGCACCATAGAGACCGGTAAGGTAGGCTTCGTCCCACTCGGTCATCGAGACCGGAGTCTGACGACCCGCTTCTCGATCGGAGAACAGATTGAGGATGGTCGGATACTCGCGCGTGTCGGAGGTGGGATCCAGTTGCGCCAGCGCCACCATCGAAATGTAATCGGACAAGGCCTCGAACTGGATGCCTTGTGCGCGCGCCGCATCCACGATGATGAGAACGCGGTTGAAGTCCTGCCGCGTCGAGCGGCGCAAACGTCCCGGATCGGTGACACGCGCGACCTGTACGCCGCTGAAACCGTCGCCTGTCCGGCTTGAGCGGCCATTGTTGCCGCCGAGCACCTGCCCGTTCTCGGTCACTGTCTGCGACACGTGCCACCAGCGCACCGCGCGTGCGGTGTGCACGAAGTCGTCCAGCGCGGCGCGGCCACGCGTGTTACCGTCTTCATCGCCAATGCTGGCGACGACGTTGCCGTAGTCCCCGAAAATGGTCTGTGCGATGACATCGCTGTCGCGGGTCACGATCACGAGCACGTTGACGCGGCACCCCGGCTCACCCGCTTCGAGGTCGACGCCGTAGGCGCGATAGGCGATGCGATCGACGATGTATTGCGCCTGGCGCGCCGGCAGCCCCGCAACGCTGGGACAGATGCGGCGATCCCAGCGGGCGATTTGATCCTCCGAGTTTGGCTCGGCCGACAACTCGCCTACAAAGTCGCGCAGCAATTGGCGCTGCGCGGTGACGACGATTTCGTCCTCGGAGGATTGGTTCTCTGGCGGCGCAGTCTGCGCAAAAGCGGTTGACGCGCACAGCGCCAGCGCGGCGACGGCATACCAAATCTTCATCTTCAGCTCCCTGACCGCCAGCCAGACGATCGCAACCCACCGCAGAGGCGTTCAGTCACGGTCACAAGCAGGAAGCGACCAAGCGCCCGCAATCAGCGGCGGACGGGAAATTCGCTGATTTCGCGGCAAAAAGAAATGCCGCCGCTGTAGGATTTAGCGTGCAGGCGGCAGCGGAACCTCGTCTTCCATACGCCGAACTATGGCGCGCTCCTGCTGACGCGCGGCGTAAGCATTGCGCGGCGCGTGATAAAGCCCCTGCAGGTAGGCCGCATCCCATGCGGTCATCGCGCCCGGCTGCGCCGCTCCCGCTTCGCGCTCCGCGAACAGATTAAGGATCGTATCGAACGATGATGTGTCGGCGTCGGGATCGAGCTGCGCCAGACCGATCATCGCAATGTAGTCCGACAACGCATCGAGATTGACGCCTGCGGTCCGGCGCGCATCTACCACGATGACGGTGCGGTCCAGATCCTGCCGGGTCGTCGCTTGCAGGCGACCATAGCCGATCGACGGCGTATAGATCACCGGCGCGACGAAATTGTCGCGAATGTCGCGCCCGGTTGGAATGTCGCGCAAGACATGGCCCTCTCGCGACACGGTGTTCGAGACGTGCCACCAGCGCACGGGGCGCGGCGCATCGACGAAGTGCGCAAGCGCCATGCGGCCGGGCGTGTTGATGTTCTCGCTTTGCGTGGAGCCGAACAGTTCTCGATAGTCCTGCACCAGTTCGCGTGCGAGTTGATCGGACTCTGGCGTCACGAAGACGATAATGTTGGCGCGGCAACCCGGCCCCTCCACGCGCAGGCCGACCTCGTAAGCGCGCACCGCGATGCGATCGGCCATGGCTTGAGCGTAACGGGAGCGTAGGCCAATCACACCCGGGCAAACGCGATGATTCCAGCGTGAGAGCTGATCGATACGCGCGGGCGGCGCGGACACCTCGCCCACGAACGCCCGCAGCTGCTCGTGAAAGCGCTCGGCCGTCACGACAATCTCGTCGTCATCTGCAGGCTGCGCGTCAGCCCCGGTCGTCAATGACATCGCCAAGAGCGCACTCGCCAATGCAATTCGCATGGACCTCTCCGAAAGAACGCACGAACCCTTGCCGCAGCCTGATGCGGGTGTTCGCGCTGCGCCAATCACGCCTGAGAGAGGAGACGTGCCGCTTGTGCCGGACTGCGCGCAAAACGCGCGGAAAAGAAAAACGCCCCGCAATTTCCTGCGGGGCGTGTCGCTGATCTCGTTTTGCTTGGCGTCAGAAGGACGTCCCTTCCGCCACTTCGCGCTTCTCATAAACGCGATCGACAATGCCCCAGGCAAGCGCCTCTTCCGCTGTCATGAAGTGATCGCGGTCGAGCGTCTTTTCGACTTTCTCGATCGGCTGCCCGGTGTGCTTGACGTAAATTTGGTTGAGGCGCCGCTTGGTGTGGAGAATGTCCTCCGCGTGCCGTTCAATGTCCGACGCCGGACCGCGGAAGCCGCCCGACGGCTGGTGCAGCATCACCCGCGCGTTCGGCAGGCAGATGCGAAGCCCCTTCTCGCCGGCGGCGAGCAGCAGCGACCCCATCGAGGCCGCCAAGCCCATGCAGACCGTCGAGATCGGGCTGCGGATGTATTGCATGGTGTCGTAGATCGCCAAGCCGGCGGTCACGTAACCGCCAGGGCTGTTGATATACATGGCGATCTCGCGCTTGGGGTTTTCCGACTCCAGGAACAGAAGCTGCGCCGTCACGATCGCGGCCTGCACGTCATCGACCGCGCCACTGACGAAAATAATGCGCTCCTTCAGCAGGCGCGAGAAAATGTCGTAACGCGAGGAGCCTCGGCTCGTGGTCTCCTCGACGCTCGGGATCACGATGCTGCTCATTCTTTCGATCGGGTCGTGCATGAAATAATCCTCAGCCGCCGGGGCGCCGGCGACTCATATCTTGCAGCCTCATATTTGACGCTTAACCCGGCCCCGCAAGCCCTTCGCCTGCGGAGGCGGCTAATGTCTAATCCTCGGCCTTCGCGACCTTGGTTTTCTTGGCTTTCTTCGGCTTCTCGCCGTCAGCCTCACCCGTCGCGGGGCCTTCGTCTTCTGCGAACAGCTCCTCGCGGGTCACGTCCTTATTGGCGACCTTGATCAATTCGAGGACGTAATCGACCACCTTTTCCTCGTAGATCGGTGCGCGCACCTGGGCCAACAGCGTCGGGTTTTGACGGTAGGCGTCGAAAATCTGACGTTCCTGACCGGGATAGTTGCGGGCCTGATTGGCGATCGCCTGCGTCACTTCCTGGTCCGTCACTTCGATCTTCGCCTTGCGGCCGATCTCTGCGAGCAGGAGCCCGAGGCGCACGCGGCGCTCAGCGATCTTGCGATACTCGGCCTTCAGGTCATCTTCGCTCTTGCCCGCATCCGACGGATCCAGGCGGCCTGCTTCCTTGTCACCTTCAACTTGGCGCCAGATTTGGTTGAACTCGACTTCGACCATGCGCGGCGGCAGTTCGAAATCGTGCTCTTCATCGAGCTTGTCGAACAGGACACGCTTGGCCTTGGCGCGCGACTGACCGGCATGATCGTTCTCGATACGCTGGCGCAGCGCCCCCTTCAGCGCTGCGAGGCTGTCGAAGCCGAGCTGGCTTGCCCAGGCGTCGTCCGGATCGCCCTTCTTCGGCTCACGCACGGCCTTCACCGTAGTTGCGAACTCAGCGGCTTTGCCGGCGAGATTCCTGGCCGGATAATCTTCCGGGAACGTTACCTTCAATGTGCGCTCGTCGCCCGCTTTAGCCCCGATGAGCTGTTCCTCGAAGCCCGGGATGAACTGGTTGGAGCCAATCACCACCGTTGCATCGTTGGCGGCGCCGCCATCGAACTTCTCGCCGTCGATCGAACCGACGAAATCCACCACCACCGCATCGCCGTCAGCGGCCGCGGCGTCTTTGTCGTCGTAGCCGCGCTGCGCCTTCGCGAGTTCGTTGAGCGCTTCATCGACTTGCGCCTCACTCACCGTTGCCACCGGGCGCGTGATCGAGATCGTCTTCAGGTCCACCGGCTCGAAGTCGGGCATGACTTCAAGCGACAGTTCGAACTGCAGGTCTTCCTGGCCGGCGGCCACCTTGTTGATGTCGCTCTTCAGATCGAGCTGCGGCTCCGACGCCGGCCGCGCGTTCACCTTTTCGAGTCCCTCCCGGGTCGAGCGCTGCACCGTCTCGTTGATGATGTCCTGCATCATGCCGGGGCCATAGACCTTGCGCAGATGGGCGACCGGCACCTTGCCCGGGCGGAAGCCGTTGATGCGCGCGCGCGGCTGAATTTCGGTCAGCTTGGCGGTCAGCTTTTGTTGCAGTTCAGCCGCCGGGACGCGGACGTCGTAAACCCGCAAGAGACCTTCAGAACGGCGTTCAGTGAGTTGCATAAGACGTGCTTTCGACATGGCCGCCGGCGCTGCAAATCCTTTGCCGGGCGTTTTGGAAAGCGCGGCTTATGGCATGCGCGCTTGGGGGCGCCAAGGCGAGCGCGGCGCATTCGGCCAATGGTGCGGACGGCGGGACTCGAACCCGCACGCCTTGCGGCGCTGGAACCTAAATCCAGTGCGTCTACCAGTTCCGCCACGTCCGCTGGATGGCCGAGGGGTTTAGGGGCAAGGCAGGCGCGCGTCCACGGGCGGACGAATATTCCCCCTAACGCGGCTGGGTTTTCGCCCATCCGCGCCCGGGGCGATCGGTCAGTTCGGCGGGGAGTCTCCGCGTGAGGTGCCCCATTGCGCGACGGCTTCCGCCGCCTGCTCGTTGACCTCATCCGGCAAAAGCTGACCCTGCGCTGTGATGTCGATGCGATATTGAGCGCCGTCCGCCATCGGCCAGTACACGGCCTGGCCGTGCTCAGGCGTGTCGATCAGCGGCACGTACTTCGCCACTGAACTCGCGACGGGCAGAAAATCGAGACCCGTCCGGCGCACCGGGCGCAAATCCTCAACGCTGGGCGGCGTCGTTTGCGCGGTGGCGATATCGCGATAGCGGCTGTCGAACCGGTCGAGCCGATATTGCGCATCGAGGCCCAGCACGGTCGCCCAAGGCTTCCAACGCAGCACGCGCGCGCTCACCATCCAGTCGTCGCCCGTTGCGCGGAAATTCCGAACCTGACCGGGCGTGCCGTCATCGCCCGGCGCTTCGGTCAGCGTGACGTCGTACGTCTTCTCTGTGCCTTCGACCTTGTGAAACTCAATCGTCGCCACTTGCCGCTGGGCTTCGCCGAGCCGGTGGTAGGTTTGGATGTTAAGTCCCAGCAGGCTGACAACGGCAGCCGTCGACAAAAACACCCCGCCACCAAGCACGCCGCGCCCGCCCTTAAAGGCGCGTCCGCGGAACATGTAGCCGAGGCCGGAAAGTGCGAACGCCAAGCCGATAACCCCAGCGACTCCCGGGATGATCCACCACCACCAAACCATGCGACCCCTCCTGACGCGCGTGTCCCGCCATCCGTGTTAACCGAAAAGCCGGGCCTGAAACAGGGTTCCCTCAGTCGGCGAGCTTGGAGCGCATGGCTGCGGGAGCCAAGGCGTTGAGCACGGCGGGCAAATTTTCCGGAATATCCTCAGCTATGAGACCGGGACCGGCCTCACCCGCGCGTCCGTGCAGCCATGCGCCGGCCGCGGCGGCCTCGAACGAAGGCATGCCTTGCCCGATGAGCCCGGCGATAACCCCCGCCAACACGTCACCTGAACCGGCGGTTGCAAGAAAGGGCGAGCCGGTCGCGTTCACAATGGCGCGCCCGCCCGGTTCTGCGACCACCGTGTCCGGCCCCTTGAGCAGCACGATGCTGCCCGCCCGCGCGGCTGCGACCCGCGCCGCTTCAATGCGGGTCGCGGCGCTCTCCAACAGGCTGGGAAACGCGCGCCTGAATTCGCCGAGGTGCGGCGTGACGACATCGTGGGACGCGAGCACGCCCGGCTCGATCGGCGCCAGCAGCGTGAGCGCATCGGCGTCGAGCACCAGCGGACAGCGCTGCTTCGACGCAAGCACCGCATCGAGATTTGCGCGCTGAGTTGAAGTCACGCCAAATGCGGGCCCTAAGACCGCGCACGAAGCCGCCTGCACCGCTTCAGCGTAGTCTTCAGGCGTGGCGCTCTTGCGCAGCATGATGGCCGTCAGGTGCAGCGCATTCTCCAGCAGCGCGTCCGGCGGGCTCAGCACCGTCACCAATCCCGCCCCAACACGCAACGCACCGCGCGCCGCAAGCCGCCCGGCGCCGGTGCGCCCCAAGCCGCCGGTCGCCACCGCAACACTCCCGCGCGCGTGCTTGTGCGCTTGCGGGCCGGGCCAGGGGAACACACCGCGCCAAAGCGCCGGATCGTTTTCGAACAACGTCACGTTCTGAGCCGCGACCAGATTATCGCCAGCCCCGATGTCGGCGACGACGACGCGCCCACACCACGATCGCGACGGCTCCAGCACGTGCGCAGGCTTCTTGCGCACAAACGTCACGGTGAGCGCCGCCTGAAAGTGCGTTTCGCCGATGGCCTTGCCGCTGTCGCCGTCGACGCCGCTCGGCACATCGACTGCAACCACGACCGCGTTCGGAAACGCGCGCGCTAGCCGCACGGCGTCTCCGGTCAACGGTCGCGCCAAACCCGCGCCAAATAGCGCATCTACGACCAGATCCGGCGTCGGCGCAGCACCGTCCGCGGCAAATATCTCACCGTCCCATTTCGCCGCGGCGGCCGCGGCATCACCCTTTAGCGCGTCGCGCGGGACCAGCGTCACCACCCACACAGGCCAGCCGCGCGCCTTCAACACACGCGCTGCGACCCAGCCGTCGCCGCCATTGTTGCCCGGCCCGCAAAGCACCGCGGTCGGCCGCGCGGAAAAGCGCGCGGTGACCGCCTCGGCCACCGCGCTTCCCGCGCTTTCCATCAGGGAGAACGTTGGCGTTCCGGTCTTGGCCGCCGCTTCATCAATCGCGCGCATTTGCGCGATGCTGATGATCTCACAACTCAAGTCGGTCGCGCGTTGCTCGCCACGATGGGCTCGCCGCGGAAGAGCATGATGAGCTGGCCGTCCTCGACGATCATCTCGGTGATGGACGCGAATTCGGGCCGGCAGACTACGGTGAAATCGGATTTCATCGCCGCGCCAACGAGGACGTTGATCGCGATGTAGTGGGTCACGAACACCGCATCCTCGGTAAGCGAGGTGGCGGCCTGGAGAACGCTCTGGCGCCATTGCTGGAGCGCGGGTTCGACCGAACCCCATTTGCGCATTGTCGCCTGATCCCCCCACGGGAAGGTTTCATCCAGCCATTTACGGCGATCGCGCGTGCCGGGAGGCGCCGCGACCTCGCCGATGCGCGGCTCGACGATGGGCTGGGATCTATAGGTCTGCGCGATCGGAGCCGCGGTCTCACGTGCCCGCTTCAGGGGCGAGGTAAAGACCTTCATGACCCCGTGCGCTCCCATCCGCTGGGCAGTCGCTTCGGCTTCGGCCTTGCCGCTCTTGGTCAGGCCGGGGTCGTTGTTGTCACCTCCCCAAAGAGCTTCGGGCTGGGCGTGTCGGATCAGGAACAATCGGCTCATGGCGCACCTATACCCGACCCTACGGCCAAGGCCAGCGGCCCGGCCAGCCGGGAGAATGGGCGCCGGGCGCCTCCAAAGCAGGCGCCTCGCAGGGCGGACGCCCGGAGGTCAGCCCGCGCCCTTCCCGACTCGATCCCGCCCGTCCATGACACCCGGCAGAAATTGCCGCGCCAGCAGAGAGGGCCGTGCCGATGAAGAAAATCGAAGCCATCATCAAGCCCTTCAAGCTCGACGATGTGAAAGAAGCGCTCCAGGAAATCGGACTCCAGGGCATGACAGTGGTCGAGGCCAAAGGCTTTGGCCGCCAAAAGGGCCACACTGAACTCTATCGCGGGGCCGAGTACGTCGTCGATTTCCTGCCCAAGCTGAAGCTTGAGGTCGTGGTCGGCGACGACCAGGTCGAAGCCGCCCTGGAAGCCATCCAGCGCGCCGCCAAAACCGGCAAAATCGGCGACGGCAAGATCTTCGTGCTCGACGTGCAGCAAGTCGTGCGCATCCGCACTGGCGAAACAGGCGCGGCGGCGGTCTGATCGGACCACCGCACACTGATTCGTTTCCGCAACGTTTAGGGGCGCGTCCGGACCGAGCCGGACGCAAGCCCCGCCATATATTCAAGGCCTCGGGGGAGTTTCGCGATGTCAGACGAAGTTCTGAAACTGATCAAGGACAAGGAAGTCCAATACGTCGATCTTCGCTTCAACGATCTTAGAGGCAAGATGCAGCACGTCACCTTCGACGTCAGCATGATCGACAAGGACATCTTCACCGAAGGCACCATGTTCGACGGCTCCTCGATCGCCGGCTGGAAGGCGATCAATGAATCCGACATGGTCATGCGCCCTGACCCTGCCGGCGCGCACATCGATCCTTTCTATCAACAGACGACGCTCGCGATGTTCTGCGACATTCTCGAGCCGGGCACGCTGCAGCCCTATTCGCGTTGTCCGCGCGGCATCGCCAAGAAGGCCGAATCCTATGTGAAGTCCTCGGGCGCCGGCGACGTCGCCTATTTCGGGCCGGAGGCCGAGTTCTTCGTGTTCGACGACGTGCGTTGGTCAACGGATCCGAACAACACGGGTTATTCGTTCGATTCCACTGAACTGCCCTACAACACGGGCAAAGCCTACGAAGGCGGCAACATGGGCCACCGTCCGGGCCCGAAGGGCGGGTACTTCCCCGTACCGCCGATCGACAGCTTGCAAGACATGCGCGGCGAGATGCTGCAGATCATGGGCGAGCTCGGCTTGAAGCCGGAAAAACATCACCACGAAGTCGCGCCCGCGCAGCACGAACTTGGCCTCAAGTTCAACACGCTGACGACGATGGCCGACAACATGAACTTGTATAAGTACATCATCCACCAAGTGGCTGCATCGTACGGCAAGTCCGCGACCTTCATGCCGAAGCCCTATTACAAGGACAACGGCTCGGGCATGCACGTGCACATGTCGATCTGGAAGAAGGACAACAACCTCTTCGCCGGCGACCGCTACGCCGACCTTTCCGACACTTGCCTCTATTACATCGGCGGCGTCATCAAGCACGCACGCGCCATCAACGCCTTCGCCAACTCGACGACGAATTCCTACAAGCGTCTCGTGCCCGGCTATGAAGCCCCGGTGCTCCTCGCCTACTCAGCGCGCAACCGCTCGGCCTCCTGCCGCATCCCGCACGGCACCGGCGCGAAGGCCAAGCGCGTGGAAGTTCGCTTCCCCGATCCGGCCGGCAACATGTACCTCACCTACGTCGCGCTGCTGATGGCGGGCCTCGACGGCATCGAGAAGAAGATCCACCCGGGCGAGCCGCTGGATAAGAACCTCTATGACCTGCCGCCGGAAGAACTGAAGGACGTGCCGACCGTCTGCTCAAGCCTGCGCCAGGCGATGAACTCTCTGGATGCGGATCGCGACTTCCTGCTGAAGGGCGGCGTCATGACCGACGATCTGATCGACGCCTACATCGATCTGAAGAAGGAAGAACTCGACCGCTTCGAGACCCACCCGCACCCGGTGGAATTCGACATGTACTACAAGGCGTAAGTCACCAACGCCTGAGCGACGCGAAGGGCCGGGAGCAATCCCGGCCCTTTTGCTTTGGAGCCTAGGAGCCCTCAGCATTCGCTTGTGCGCGCCACTTCTCGGCGTTGACGCCGAAGACAAGCAGCCAAAGCGCCAGCACGATCTCGCCGATATTGCCGACGGTCGTGAAGTATCGGCGGAGGTCGCCGACCGCATCCTCGGCGACAAAATTCAACAGATAGAAGGCGACATAGCCAAAGCCGCCGACGAACCAGAGCGTCCCCAGGAAGCGCGGCAGAAATCGCGCGCGCAGCATCACCCAGCCCGCAAACAGGAGGTAGCAGCCGAAAAACACCATCGCCAGCTGATAGCCGCGGACGTGCAGTTTCAAAAAGACAAAGATGAGATCGTCGCTTTGGCCGTTGGCGATCAGCACGATAACCGCGAGCTTGTTGATCAGGTTCACGATGAAGACGGCGCAGCCGATCAGCCCGAACACCGCCGCGTGCAGGGAAAGGCTGCGTCCCGCCGGTCTCAGCACTTCATAAAGCAACGTGACCACCGCAACGTAGAAGCCGCCGCCCACAACCTCGGCGCCGAAACCGAGGCGAAAGAGTTCTTCGCCCGCGCGGATGCGTTGCGCCGTCTCGACCGCGCTGGCGGTCATCAACTGCCCGCGAACAAAATATTCCGCGAAAAATCCGGCCGCCACGAGCAGCACATACAAGAACCCCGCAAGCCGGGCCTTGATCGCGACATGATCCCCCATAACGCCCTCCCGCAGACGCGCGGCCGCCAGCCGCCGCAGCCGCCTGCCCTACAGATGCCGCCCCGCGTCCCGCCGGATGCAGCTGCGGCCCGCTCCCTTGCGGGCGCGCACGCACAACGGCACATCTCAGTTATGACCCGCCATTCCCAGTGCCAATGCGGCGCCCTCCATATCGCCGCCGAAGGCGAGCCGGATTCTATCGTCATGTGCAGCTGCAGCGCCTGCCAGCGCCGAAGCGGCTCGCCCTTCGGCGAAGGCGCCTACTGGCATCGTAGCAAGCTCGCCATTAGCGGCGAAGCGCGCGAATACGTACGCGACGCCGAGAGCGGCAAGCCGTTTCACACCTTCTTCTGCCCGATCTGCGGCACGTCGCTCTATTTCTACAGCGAACGCGACGTCGACCGCGTCGGCGTCGCCGTCGGCGGCTTCGTCGACGCGGCCTTCCCGCCGCCGCACCGCTCGGTCTTCGAGGAGCGCAAGCACGCCTGGATCGCCCTGCCCGAAGACGTTCCCGGTTTCATCCGCGGCCGCGACAGCGCGCGCTCGCGCTGACCTCCCGCAGGTGCGAAAGCGGAGATTTGGCGGATAAAACCGGGGTTCCTGCACAGTTCCGCGCCTGACAGACGCACGCGCCGCGTGTACCAACGACGTCCAAGACGCGGGGGACGGTAATGGGTATTTGGAATCCGGGACCGGCCGGCACCAACGGCGATGACACATTCACCGGCGACGCGTCCGGCGAAACCATCCAGGGCCTGAACGGCGAAGACAATCTGCAAGGCAACGACGGCGACGACACCTTCGTCATCAGCGCGCCAAGCAACATCAGCAGCGGCGACTTCTACTACGGCGGCAACGGCAACGACGTGATGCGCCTCACGGCCGGCGGCACGTACAATTTCAGCGGCGCCGCGATCCTGGCCATCGAAACTCTGCGCCTCGAAGCCAATCTCACCGCGAACTTCTTCCAAGACGATTTCAGCATGAGTCCCACCGGCTGGACCGTCGACGGCAACGGCCGAACGGCGACCTTCAACTTCACCAGCGTCGGCGGCTTCGGTGTTCAAATCACCGGCTGGACCTTCACCAACGGCAATTTCACTGTGAACATCAACCTCACTGGCAATGATGGCGAAGAAGGTTGGGGCTCGAACGTCAACGACACGATCACGGGCGGCGCAGGTCCGGATCAGCTGCATGGCCAAGGCGGCGCCGACACGCTGATCGGCGGCGCCGGCAACGACATCTATTTCACCGATGGGCTGGATACGATCATCGAGACGGCGAACAACGGCACCGACTATATCGAGACCACCGTAAGCTTCAGCCTTGAAGGCTACGACAATATCGAAAATCTTACCGGTGACGGCGGGGTGGCGCTGACGCTCACTGGCAACAGCCTCGACAATTCCATCGTCGGCGAGAGCTTCACCAACGACACGCTGATTGGCGGCGTCGGCAATGATACGCTGAACGGTTTGAGCGGAACGGATATCCTGATCGGCGGCGTCGGCGACGACACCTATGTGTTCGGCAACGTGGGTCCCGTCGATACGATCACCGAAAATCCCGGCGAAGGCACAGACACAATCTTCGTTCAAATGACGAGTCTGACCTCGTTTTCGATGGCGGGCTACGCGAACGTCGAAAACCTCACCTACAGCCCGAGCAGCTCTACCGGCCGCACCATCACCGGCAGCAGCATTAATAACGTTATTGCCGCCACCTCATCGTCGTCGCCGGACATGATCGACGGCGGCGCCGGTGACGACACGATGAGCGGATCGGGCGGCAACGACACGTATTTCGTCGACAGCCTCGGCGACGTCGTCATCGAAAACGTGTCGAGCGGCACGGATACGATCCGCACGGCCCTGGCGGCCTACGCGCTCTCCACCGCGGCCAACGCACAAGTCGAGAACCTCACCTACACCGGCGCGTCCGATTTCAGCGGCCGCGGCAATGATCTCAACAACACGATCACCGGCGGCAATGGAAACGACACCCTGGAGGGCGGCCTCGGCGACGACACGCTTGCAGGCGGCAGCGGCATAGACACCGCGAGCTACGCCAACGCCGCCAATGACGTGTGGGTCAACCTCTCGACCGCCGGCGCGCAAAACACTTTTGTTGGATCGGACACGCTCAACAGCATCGAAAACCTCACCGGCTCCGCCTTCAACGATCAGCTCGTCGGCAACGGCAGCGCCAATGTGCTCAGTGGCGGCGATGGCGTCGATACGCTGCGCGGCGGCGGCGGTAACGACACGCTCGACGGCGGCCGCGGCATCGATGCCGTGGTTTATGTCGCCACGCGCGCGAGCGCCTCTTGGCATCGCAATCCGGACGGAAGCTGGACCGTGAACGCAGGCGATGGCGCCGATCAGCTCGTCAATGTCGAGCGGGTGCTGTTCAATGACGGCGAACTGCACCTCGACATCGCGACGCGCACCTTCTCCGGCGACGGCACGTCGGACATCCTCTTTCAGCGCGATGACGGCATCGTCGCAACATGGAATGTCGCGGGCTCAAGCATAAGCTCAGCCGCTTTCCTGCCTGCCGCCGGCGCCGAATGGCATGCGCTCGGCACGGCCGACATCGGCGGTGACGGCCGCGACGACGTCATCTGGCGGCGTGACGACGGCCTGATCTACGCCTGGACTATGAACGGCGGCTTCGCCGGCGCGGTCGCCCTCGCGGGTCTCGACGGCAATTGGAGTTATCTGGGCGCCGGCGATTTCAACGGCGATGGCACGGACGATCTCGCGTGGCGGCGCAACGACGGCGTCGTCTATCTCTGGGACATGCACAACTCCGCCATCAGCGCAGCCAATCTGGTCGCGGGACTGGACGCCGCCTGGGAATTACTAGGTATCGGCGATTTCAGCAGCGACGGACGCGATGACTTCGTCTGGCGCAACACGATCACCGACGAAACAGTGCTCTGGCAGATGAACGGTCAGGCCATCGAAAGCTCCACTCAACTGAGCAATGCCCTGCCCGGTGATTGGGACGTGGTCGGCGTTGGCGATACCAACGGCGACGGCTACGACGACCTCATCGTACGTCGCACAAGCGACGGCATGGTGAGCGTGTGGGCGATGCAAGGCGAGACGGTACTCTCGGCAACTGACATCACTGCCCCCGATCCGAACGTCTGGAGCGTCCACGGCGTTGGCGATTATGACGGCGATGGGCGCGCGGACATCCTGTGGCAGAACAACGATGGCGTCGTGTTCGTCTGGCTTCTCGACGGCGCGACCATTGCCGGCGCGCATGGTCTTTCCGGCATTGGTCCCGAATGGGGCATCATCTGAACCAATGACAAACGGGCCGGAGATCGCTCTCCGGCCCGCAATCGTCAGTCGTGACTGTCGTTAGAAGTTGAAGGTCCCGCCCAACGAAATGCCGTCGGCGTCGCCGTCATCAGTGTCGGTGCGCGTCCAGTCGGCGCGGATGCCGATACGCTGCGTCGCCTGCCAACCGACGCCTGCGCCATAGGAGAAGCCTCCGGAGTTGAGATCCGGCGCCGCGTCGCGGTCGATGTCGAGGTGGTTGTAGCCGGCCCGGCCATGCACTTCGAAGCCCGAGCTACCGATCGGCAGGATGCCAACAGCATAGGCGCCGACAGCAGAGTTCAATTCCGAATTCGAGCCTTCGTCGGTCCCCAGCGTGCCTTCGCCCTCGACAGCGAAGTTCGGGTTCATGCGATAGCCCAGCCGGCCCGTCACGCCGCCAGTCTCATCTGCCCCGTCCGGATCGTACTGCGTGTAGCCTGCGCCGGCATACCAATCGGCATGCGCGACAGACGGCAGCCCAAACGTCGCCGTGGCCAACGCCGCCAGCGAGATTGCGAGCTTGTTCATGAAATTCTCCTCGTCTTTAAGGCCCGCACCCGAACCGATGCCGCCCGAAACGGCTCGCTATGCGCATTGTTTCCGGTTCCGCTGCCTTTTGACGGAGGCCGCGCCCGCGGTGTGACGCCAAGAGCACTTAATTTCGTCTGCGAAGCGATTAACCCGGTGGATACGCAACGCGGCGCTGATTGCGCGCGGCGCGGGAATGTTGCTGAATCGACGCAAAGCGCCTTAAGGACCTGTCATGGCGCAAGCGCAGAAGAAGCACATGCCGAAGAATGACGGCGGCGACAGCAATCTTTGGGACAGCAATCTGTTCGGCGAAAGCGATCCCCCGCCGCCGGCTGCGAAAGACGGCTACACCGCAAAGGACATCGAGGTCCTCGAAGGGCTCGAACCGGTCCGGAAGCGGCCGGGCATGTATATCGGCGGCATCGACGAACGCGCGCTGCATCACCTTTTCGCTGAAGTGCTCGATAATTCCATGGACGAAGCTGTGGCGGGCTTCGCAGACCGTATTGAAGTTGAACTGGAAGCCGACGGTACGCTGCGCGTGACCGATAACGGGCGCGGCATGCCCGTCGACCCGCACCCGAAGTTCCCGAAGAAATCCGCGCTCGAAATCATCATGACCGTGCTGCACGCAGGCGGAAAGTTCTCAGGCAAGGTGTATCACACCAGCGGCGGTCTGCACGGCGTCGGCGTCTCGGTCGTGAACGCGCTCTCCGACAAAGTCGAAGTCGAAGTCGCGCGCGATCGCAAACTCTACCGCCAGACCTTCTCGCGCGGCACGCCGACCTCGAAGCTCGTGGAAGTCGGCCCCGCCCACAATCGCCGCGGCACCACCGTGCGCTTCCACCCCGACGCGGAAATCTTCGGCAAAGGCGCCGCGTTCAAGCCGGCGCGCCTCTTCCAGATGGCGCGCTCGAAAGCTTACCTGCAGCGCGGCGTGCAAATTCGCTGGAAAGCGCCCGCGTCACTCATCACCGACGACACGCCCGCCGAAGCCGTTCTCCACTTCCCAAACGGCCTCGCGGACTTCCTCGGTGAACTCACCAAGTCCAAGAAGAGCGTCGTCAACGAGCCGTTCTCCGGCAAGACCGAGAAGGACGGCCCACACGGCCGCGTCGAATGGGCGATCACCTGGGTGACCGACGGCTTCGGCGAAGCCGACGGCTTCCTCCGCTCCTATTGCAACACCGTCTACACACCTGACGGCGGCTTCCACGAAGCCGGCTTCCGCGCCGCAATCTCAAAAGGTCTGCGCGCCTACGCCGAGCTGAAGAATAACAAGAAGGCCGCCGTCATCACGCAGGAAGACGTGATGAACACGGGCGCGGCGCTCGTCTCCGTCTTCATCCGCGATCCGCAATTCGAAGGCCAAACCAAGGGCCGCCTGGTTTCAACGGAAGCCGCAAAGATCGTCGAACAAGCGGTGCGCGATCCGTTCGATCACTGGCTCGCGGCCAACACGCAGGACGCCAATCGCCTCCTAGATTGGGCGATCACGCAAGCGGAAGACCGCATGCGCCGCCGCAAGGAGAAGGAAGTCTCCCGCCAGTCGGCCACGCGCAAACTGCGCCTCCCCGGCAAGCTCGCCGATTGCTCGCGCGCGGGCGAGAAGGACACCGAAATCTTCCTGGTCGAAGGCGACAGCGCCGGCGGCTCGGCAAAACAAGCGCGCAACCGGGAAACGCAAGCCATCCTGCCGCTCCGCGGCAAGATCTTGAACGTCGCCAGCGCCGGCGCCGAGAAGATGAGCGCCAACCAGGAGCTCTCGGACCTGGCGCTCGCCCTCGGCGTGCAGATGGGCGCAAAGTTCAAGACCGACGATCTGCGCTATGAGCGCGTGATCATCATGACCGACGCCGACGTCGACGGCGCCCACATCGCCTCGCTGCTCATCACCTTCTTCCACAAGCAGATGCCACAGCTCATCCGCGCCGGGCGCTTGTATCTCGCCATGCCGCCGCTCTACCGCGTCACCGCCGGCAAGGAGAGCATCTACGCCCGCGACGACGCCCACAAAGACGCGCTCTTGAACGGCGAATTCAAAGGCCGCAAAGTCGACATCTCCCGCTTCAAAGGCTTGGGCGAAATGATGCCCGCCGACTTGAAAGACACGACCATGAACCCCGCCACCCGTACGCTGGCGCGCGTGGTGCTCGACGAAAACGGCCTGCCGGCGTTCGAAAACCTGGTCGAAACGCTGATGGGCAAGAAGGCCGAGAAGCGCTTCGACTACATCCAGCAGCACGCGAAGTTCGTGGCCGAGGATATCGACGTTTAGGACGTCATCTCGTCTAACGCTCGGTCATAGTCTTCGATCCACAAGCGTTCGCACCAGGCGTTCTCGCCATGCCTGCGCAGCTGATCTCTCGCCGCGCGCGGCGTCATTGCACGTGCCCAAGGCACAACCTGTCGGTAATCGTAGCGGCCAGTGCCGCCGTCCACCGAGAGAGCTCTTGCTCCCCCATGTGCGACCATTCGACAACATCGTATGGATAGCGAAGATTCTGCGGGCGATAGCGCGACGGTGGTGCTTCCGACGGAATAAACTTGAATGGATAGTCGAAGGGCTCCGCAGGCGCCGCCGCGGGAACGCTTTCGGACCTGTCCCTGAGAAACGAGTGCCGAAAGCAAATGACGTGGGAGATACAACCGGGGCTCGCCAAACGTCCCCCTAAGCGAATGAGCGCAATGGTGATCGAAGCGTCCTTGAAGGCGAGGCTCTTGCCACGCGGCTTGAAGCCTACGTCTCTCAGCGGCCCGGCAACGCCGGTCTCAAACGCGTCGTCGAACTGGCCCTTCTCCATGCCTTCGGTGTCCCCTTATGGGCAACCTACATTGACATTCCCACCAAATGCCCCCATTTCCGCGCTGTTCGTTGTGCGCGCCCGAGGGCGTGCTCGCCCTTGCCGGACGCTTCCCTGTCTCGATCCGGAGACGCGAAGCCGAAAGCGCCAACCCAAGCGGCCCTCCGCGCTTCGCGTCCGTTGCGAACACTGAGCGCCCCAAGTGAGACTGAATGACCTCCGAAAATACCGCCGCGCCGGAAGGCGCTGACGCTGCTCAAACGCAAACCAAAACCTTCGACGATCTCGGCCTTTCGCCCGGCACGCTGCAGGCGGTCAAAGAGACCGGCTACAACACACCGACTCCGATCCAGGCGCAGGCCATCCCGGAAGTGCTGAAAGGGCGCGACGTCCTCGGCATCGCCCAGACCGGCACCGGCAAGACCGCCGCCTTCACGCTGCCGATGATCGACATCCTCGCCGCCGGCCGTGCGCGGGCGCGCATGCCGCGCACGCTGATCCTTGAACCCACCCGCGAACTCGCCGCGCAAGTCGCGGAAGGCTTCGACAAGTACGGCAAGTATCAGAAGCTCACCAAGGCGCTGCTGATCGGCGGCGTTTCGTTCGGCGACCAGGATGCGCTGCTGGCGCGCGGCGTCGACGTGCTGATCGCCACGCCCGGCCGCCTGCTCGACCACTTCGAGCGCGGCAAGCTCCTGCTCACCGGCGTGCAAGTCATGGTCGTCGACGAAGCCGACCGCATGCTCGACATGGGCTTCATCCCCGACATCGAGCGCATCTTCAAACTGACGCCGTTCACGCGCCAAACGCTCTTCTTCTCCGCCACCATGCCGCCGGAGATCACCCGACTCACCCAAGCCTTCCTGCACAACCCGATCCGGATCGAAGCCTCACGGCCCGCGACCGCGGCGGCCACCATCGATCAGCGTGTGGTGAAATTGCCGGGAGGCGACCCGCGCACCCGCCGTGCGGCGCTCCGCGCCATCATGAAGGGCGTCGATGTTCGCAACGGCATCATCTTCTGCAATCGCAAAACTGACGTCGACGTGGTGGCGCTTTCGCTGAAGCGCCACGGCTTCAACGCCGCGCCAATCCACGGTGATCTCGATCAATCGCTCCGCACCAAGACGCTCGACCGCTTCCGCTCGGGCGATCTGCAGTTCTTGATCGCGTCCGACGTCGCCGCGCGCGGCCTCGATATTCCGGACGTCAGCCACGTCTTCAATTACGAGCCGCCGCGCCACGCCGAGGACTATGTCCACCGCGTCGGCCGCACCGGCCGCGCCGGCAAGCAAGGCGCCTCGTTCACGCTGATGGCGCCGCAAGACACTAAGAGCATCGCCGCCATCGAACAGCTCATGGGCAAGAAGATCGATCTCGCGCCCGAGATCGAAGGCCTGCCTGAAGCCGCACTCGGCGATCCGCGCGACAGCGGCGGTCGCGGTCGCCGCGCCGAGGAACTGAAGAAGGAGCACTCGAAGCGCATCTCCGAGAAAAAGCAGCGCTACATGAAGCGCGACGCCGAGCGCGGCGAAGCCTCGACTGAGCCGGTGAAACAAAGCGACGCCCCGCGCTCGGAGAAGCCGCGCGACGACCGCCCGCGCTCCGATAGACCTCGCGAAGATCGTGTGCGCTCAGATAAACCGCGCAACGATCAACCACGCCGCGACAATGATCGCCAAGAGCGCCGCCCGCCGCGCGACGACAGCGGCGGCAAAGCCGTGGAAGGCTTCGGCGACAACATGCCGGCGTTTCTGAAGAAGAAATAGAATTCGATCATTCCAGATCACGCTCCGCGAGTCCGGAATGACGGAGAGAACTACTTCAGCCGCGACGCGATCTGCTTGCGGAACGCCTCCCCATACGGCGGCCGGAACATGGCGATAAGTTCGCTGGCCGTTTGGCGATAGACTGCCTTCTCGTGGCTGAATTCCTTGAAGCCGCGCTCGCCGTGATAGGCGCCCATGCCTGATGGGCCAACGCCGCCGAACGGCAGATCGTCCATCGAGATATGGAAGATCACATCATTGATGGTGACCCCGCCCGAATGGGTGCGCTCTAGCAGGGCGTCTGATTCCGCGCTGTCGTCGCCGAAATAATAGAGCCCAAGCGGGCGCGGGCGTGCGTTGACCTCGGCGATCGTGCTGTCGAAGCTCTCATAGGTCCGCACCGGCAGCACCGGCCCGAAAATCTCTTCCTGCATGACGCTCATCTCATCGGTGGCGTCGAGGATGAGCGTCGGCGGAATCTTACGATGCTCCTGCTGACTGAAATCCTCGTTGCCTGGATTGATCTCTACGACCTTGGCGCCTTTCGCGCGCGCATCGTCGATCAGGCCCTTCACGCGATCATAATGGCGCTGCGAAACGATCGCCGTGTAGTCCGGATTCGACTTGATGTTCGGGAACATTTTCGTCACCGCCGCCGTCGCCTCGTTGACGAACGCCTCGCGGTTTTCCTTCGGTGCGATGATGTAATCCGGCGCAAGGCAAATTTGGCCGGCGTTCATGGTCTTGCCGGCCATCACGCGCGCAGCCGTCTTGGCCAGGTCGGCGCTCCGGCCGACCACCACCGGACACTTGCCGCCGAGCTCCAGCGTCACCGGCACCAAATTGCGCGCCGCCGCCGCCATGACGTGGCGACCGACATTGGTGCTGCCGGTATAGATGAGGTGATCGAACGGCAGCTCCGAGAACGCCGCGCCCACGTCCGCCCCCCCCAGCACGACAGCGATTTCGTCTTCATCGAAATAGAGATCGATCAGCCGCGCCATCAGCGCCGACGTTTCCGGCGTCAGCTCAGACGGCTTCAGCATTACGCGGTTGCCCGCCGCCAACGCGCCGGCGATGGCGTCGAACGAGAGCTGGACCGGGAAATTCCACGGCGTCATCACGCCCACCACGCCTTTCGGCTGGTAGCGCACCTCAGCCTTCGCGCCCAGGACGCCCAGCGCCGCCGGCGTCACCTTGCGTTTTTGGGGCTTCATCCACTTGTCCAGCTGCGCGATTGCGCTCGTGCACGGGCTGATGGCGGCGACGATGTCAGTCAGCGCGCTCATGTCCTTGGAACGGGCGCCGAAGTCCGAATCGAGCGCGGCGATCAGCTCGTCCTTGTGGGTCTTGAGCAGCGTGACGCAGCGCGCGAGCCGATCCTTCCGCAGCCGCGCGTCAGGCGGGCCCTTGCGCAAATTCGCGCGCTTCTGAATGTCCAGCAGCTGCGCCATGCGCGCTTTGCTGTCTTCAATCGCGGGAATGACCGGCTTGTTCATGGTCGGCGTTCTCCTAGCGTAAGCTCTATTACTATCTTGGCACGGTGCGTGCCTGTTTACCACTCGTGCACACCCTTCCCGCTAGCCTTGATCGGCTACGATTCCGGGGGTTTGGCGCTCGTGAGTGAACAGGACGTCTTCATGCAGGGGCCGAGCGGATCGGTCGCCGCGCAGGAAACCCTCGAGCTGATGCGCCTGCACGGCGTTCCGGCCACCGGCGCCAACTACAATGTCTGGCTGACGTACCGCCTCGCACGGAACCCAGCGCTTCGCGAGGCGCTGGAAACCCGCATCAGCTCCGGCGAACGGTTCACCGCGGAGTTCAACGCCGACCTCTATGACCGCTTTTTCACCGGCATGGGCGCTTCGGCGCAGATCGTTTTGGCCGGGGAACAGATCGCGCGGGACCTGGGTCAAGTCGTCGCCTTTCTGAAACAAGCCGAAGAGAAGAGCGACGACTACGGGCGCGCGCTGGAGAGCGCAGCCACCGACCTCAATCGCAGCGTCTCGCCGGATCAACTTCGGCAGGTGGTCTCCAGCCTCGCCGCAGCCACGCTGGACATGGCCAACCACAACCAGCAACTGAACAGCCAGCTGCAAAAGGCGACGACCGAGATCACCACGCTGCGAACCAGCCTTGAGAGCGTGCGCGTCGAAAGCCTGACCGACAGCCTTACGGGACTTTCCAACCGGCGCATGTTCGACGAGACGCTCAGGATGCGGATCGAGGAAGCCAAACAGCAACGCACCGAACTCTGCCTGCTCATGTGCGACATCGACCACTTCAAACGCTTCAACGACACCTGGGGCCACTACACTGGCGACCAGATCCTCCGCTTTCTGGCCAGCGCTCTGCAAAGCCACGCGCGTCCGGACCACTTGGTCGCCCGCTATGGCGGAGAAGAGTTCGCCCTGGTGATGCCGCGCGTCAATCTGAAGGTCGCGGCTCAGGTTGCGGAAGTGCTGCGCGCCGCCATTCAGGCCAAGCGCCTGCGTCGGCGTTCGACCAATGAAGACCTGGGCCAAGTCACCGTGTCGATCGGCATCGCGCGCCTGCAGTCGGGCGATACGCCGCAAGGGCTCGTCGAGCGCGCCGATGCGTGCCTCTACGCCTCGAAGCGCAACGGGCGCAACCAAGTCACCACCGACGCGACCCCGGTGCTTTACGTCGCGTAGCACTTCCAAAGCGGGCGCAAGCGTCTAGGCTTCCGCGCAACGGGAGGCCGCAATGGCGTATTCAAAGATCAAGTTTCACATTGAAAGCGGCGTTGCTGTCATCACGCTCGCCGATCCGGCGACGCTGAACGCCATTACCGTCGAAATGTCCGAGGAAATGGAGGATGCGTTCAAGCGCGCCTCATCCGAGGCGCGCTGTGCGCTGCTCACCGGCGAAGGACGCGGATTCTCTTCAGGCGCCAATCTCGCGCAGGGCCGCCCGACCATGGGAGATGACGGCAAACCCGATCTCGGCGAGCGTCTTGAGAACCACTACAACCCTCTCGTCACCATGTTGCGCGATCTGCCGATCCCGTGGGTGAGCGCGGTCAACGGCGCAGCGGCCGGCATCGGCTGCTCGTTCGCGTTGTTGGCCGACATCATCGTCGCCGGCGAGAGCGCCTACTTCCTCCAGGCCTTCCGCCGCATCGGCCTCGTTCCCGACGGCAGCGCGACATACCATCTGCCGCGCATGCTAACACGCGCGCGCGCGATGGAGATGATGCTGTTGGGTGAGAAACTCCCGGCCGCGAAGGCGCTGGAATGGGGCTTGATCAATCGCTGCGTGCCGGATGCGGAGTTGATGCCGACTGCGCTAGCGATCGCAACGGAGCTGGCGAGCGGGCCGACGAAGACGCTCGGCATGATCCGCAAACTGGCGTGGGCGTCGCTGGACGCGGGATGGGCCGAGCAGATTCAGGCGGAGAGGCAGACGCAGCGTTTGGCCGGACACACGGAAGATTTCACGGAAGGCGTGGCGGCGTTCCTGCAGAAGCGGAAGGCTGAGTTCAAAGGAAAGTAGGAGCCGCGCTTTCCGGACGCAGTCCCGGCGAAAGCCGGGATGCGATCCGGGATCCATGACAGCCGCAAGCTCCGGCAGCACTCGCGTTCGCCGCAACGATGGGCCGGGAACTGAGAGGTTATACCTTCGACTTCTTAGGACGAGACTTCGCCTTCGGGGCCGCCTTCTTCGCCGCCGCCTTCTTAGCCTTCGGCCTCTTCTCCGCCGCCTTCGCTTTCGCCAACGCCAGCGCGCGGCGTCCCCACTTCACCGCCTCGTCCGGATCGTCTATCGCCGCTTCGGGCAACCGCCAGTAACCAAGGTCGATCTTCTCACCCTTGCGCGGACCGTTCTCCGGTATCCACACAAACGGACCCGAGCCCTCGGCGCGCAACGCAGCCTTCATCGCCTCGTCGTTGGCCTTGATGTGAATGGTGTCGTTGTCGAGCAGCAGAAACATCACGCCGTCGGCGTAACCGCCGGCGCCGCCGAACATGCGCTTGATCTGCACTGGCCCCATGCCGGCGAACAGCTCCTTCACGAAGTCGTGGAAGCCGTCCTTCGCCGCCATCGCCTTAGCTCTCAAGCTTGGCCGGTTCGATGGTGACGCTCTCGCCGCAACCGCAGGCGTCGGTCTGGTTCGGGTTGCGGAAGATGAACTTCGACGCCAGCCTCGTGGTCTCGTAATCGATCGCCGAGCCGAGCAGGAACATCACCGCGTCGGCTTTCACCAGAATCTGCACGTCGTGATCCTCAACCAGCTCATCGAACTGTTCGGGCGCATCGGCGTATTCGAGCTTGTACTCCATGCCGGCGCAGCCGCCGTTCTCCACGCCTACCCGCAGGTACGGCTTGGCTGAAGAGGCCATGATCTCCTTCACGCGCGCTGCGGCGGCGTCTGTCAGGGTCACGATCTTGGGGCGCGGGCGGCGAGACATCAGATCAATATAGGGTCAAAGCATGTTGAGTTCGAGTTTCGCCTCGTCGCTCATCCGCGCCGGCGTCCACGGCGGATCGAAGACGAGGTTCACGCTGACGCTGGACACGCCCTCGACGCGCTTGGCGGCGGCCTCCACCCAGCCCGGCATTTCGCCGGCGACGGGACAGCCCGGCGCGGTCAGCGTCATTTCGATATCGACGTGGCGTTCGTCATTAATGTCGACCTTGTAGATCAGCCCAAGCTCGTAAATGTCGACCGGAATTTCCGGATCGAACACAGTCTTGAACTGCGTCACCAGATCGTCGGTGATGCGGTTCAACTCCGATTGCGGGAGCTGCGAAGGGGTGTGGCCGTCCATTTCTAGCTCAACAACTTTCGCGCTTTCACGAGCGCTTCGATAAATGTGTCGACTTCTTCGGGCCGGTTGTACGCGGCAAAGCTGGCGCGCGCCGTTGCGGTGACGCCGAGACGCTGCATCAGCACTTGCGCGCAGTGATGCCCCGCGCGCACGGCGACGCCCTGGCGATCGAGGATCTGCGCAATGTCGTGAGGATGCGCGCCATCGACGGAGAACGCGACGATGGCGCCCTTGTCGGCCGCCTGCCCGTGCAGCTTCACCCAGGTCAACTCGCGCAGCGCATCCATGGCCCGGTCGCGCAGCATCGCTTCATGCGCTTCGATCGCGGCACGGTCATGCGCGTCCAGCCAATTGATCGCGGCGCCCAGGCCGATGGCTTCGAGGATCGGCGGCGTCCCGGCTTCGAAGCGATGCGGCGGCTCGTTGTATGTTACGCGCTCGCGCTCGACCGTGTCGATCATCTCGCCGCCGCCCTCGAACGGCGGCAACGCCGCGAGGCGCTCGGGCTTGCCGTAGAGCACGCCGATGCCGGTCGGGCCATAGAGCTTGTGGCCGGTCCACGCGTAGTAATCGACGTCCAGCGCCTGAACATCGACATGAGCATGTACGACCGCCTGGCAGCCGTCGAGCAGGACCGACACGCCCTTGGCGTGCGCCAAACGCACAATGTCCGCCGCCGGCGTACGGGCGCCCAGCACGTTCGACATGTGGCTGATCGCTACGATCTTGGTGCGCGGCGTGATCAGCGCATCGAGCTTGGCCGGATCGATCTGGCCATCGTCGTCGATATCGAGCCACTTCAGCACCGCGCCACGGCGCTCGCGCAGGAAGTGCCACGGCACGATGTTGGAGTGATGCTCCATCACCGAAAGGATGATCTCGTCACCCGGCTTCACGTCCTGGCCGGCAGCGACAATGTTGATCGCCTGCGTGCCGGACTTGGTGAACACGATCTGCTCGGGCGAGGCCGCATTGATGAAGCGCGCCACGCTCTGCCGCGCCGCCTCATAGGCCTCGGTCGTCTCGTTCGCCAGCGCATGCAGGCCGCGGTGCACGTTGGCGTACGATCCACGCATGGCGCCCGCCATGGCTTCGATCACCGCCTCGGGCTTCTGGGCGCTCGCGGCGTTGTCGAGATAGACGAGCGGCCTGCCGTTCACCTGCCGCGACAGGATCGGAAACTCAGCGCGGAGCGCGTCAACGTTGCACGGGCGCTTGATCAGAGGTGCGTTCATTGCGCCATCCCCAGCCATGAACGCACGTGACCGACCAACTCCTCGCGCAACACTTCCGGCAAATGATCCGGGATCGCCTCGACCAGAAACGCTTCGATCAGCATCGCCCTGGCCGCCGCTTCCGGCACGCCGCGCGAGCGTAGATAGAAGAGCGCGCTTTCATCCAAGCCGCCAGCGGTGTTGCCATGCGCGCATTGCACGTCGTCGGCGTGGATCATGAGTTCGGGCTTGGCGAAAATCTCCGCGCCGTCTTCCAGCAGCAGGCCGTGGTGATACTGGCGCGCGTCCGTCTTCTGAGCGTCATGCGCGACGACGATCTTGCCCTGAAACACGCCGCGACCGCCCTTGCGCGCGACGCCCTTGATGAGCTGGCGCGTGACACCATTGGGCACGGCGTGGGTGATGACGGAGGTGAGGTCAGCATGGCGGCGTGCGCCGGCGAGATAGACGCCATTGAGTTCTACTTCAGCGCCCTCGCCCTCCACATCCACATGCGTCTCGATGCGCGCCAACCGCGCGCCGGTCGCCAGCACGAATTGCCGAAACCTCGCTTCTTTTGCCAGCTTCACGCGGGCTATCGAGAGCGGAATGTCGGCGCCGGTCTGCATCACCACGCGGGTCAGCGTCGCGCCTTCGGCTACGTCGAAATCGAACGAGCGTGCGTCCATGTGACGGTCGTCGTCCATGCGCTCGACGAACAACGGCGTCTCACCCGCGCCCACCTGCAGCCGCTGCACGCCCGGCGCCAGGCGCTCAATAATGTCGCGCCCCTTGCTTAGCACATGCTTTTGCTCGCCGACCGCAGCCCGCAGATCGGAATATTTCCACGCCTCGACGCGGCGATTGGGGAGTTCGGCCGCGATGCTCACGCCGCCCTCAAATACTTGTCGTACCCCTCGCGCTCCAATTCGAGCACGAGTTCCGGTCCGCCCGACGCGACGATGCGGCCCTTGGCCAGCACGTGCACGCGATCGGGCTTCACATAGTCCAAGAGCCGCTGATAGTGCGTGATCACCAGCATGCCGCGATCGGGCGCGCGGAGTGCGTTCACGTTTTCCGCCACGATGCGCAGCGCATCGATATCCAGCCCGGAATCCGTCTCGTCCAGGATCGCGAAGCGCGGCTCCAGCACCGCCATCTGCAGCGCCTCGAAGCGTTTCTTCTCGCCGCCGGAGAAGCCGACATTGAGCGGCCGCTTCAGCATTTCTTCGCTGATCTTCAGCGCGCCCGCCTTCTCACGCACCAGCTTCAGCAATGCAGGCGCCGGCATCGGCTCCTGTCCACGCGCCTTACGCTGCGCGTTGAGCGCCGCCTTCAGGAAAGCGATCGCCGACAGGCCGGGAATTTCGACCGGATATTGGAACGACAGGAAAAGGCCCGCAGCCGCGCGCGCTTCCGGCTCCAGACCGAGGAGTGAAGCGCCATTCAGCGTCGCCACACCGCTTGCTTCGTAGCCCTCGCGGCCGGACAGCGCATACGCGAGCGTCGACTTGCCCGAGCCGTTTGGCCCCATCAGCGCATGCGTCTCGCCGGCTGGCACGCTCAGCGTCACCCCTTTGATGATCTCGGCGTCGCCGACCCTGACGCGGAAGTCCTTAAGCTCAAGCACGTGCGGCGCCCTTCTTGTAGTCCGCGACGGTCCGCGAAGAGTCGCCTTTTGCGTTCACGACGCCAAGAAAAGCGGCTGTGCCAACGATGGCGGCGCCCGCGAAGATCAGCACGCCTTTCAGCATCTCTCCGCTTGCGCCCAGCCACGCAAAAACAACGCCCGCCGCCCCCAAACTCAAGACGAAAGCCAAGGTCGCCAGATAGCCTTTCCAGTTCACCGGGGACATCGCGTTGCGCGGATTGCCGACCGGAAAACGGCGCGCGAACCAATAGTCGATCATGGACACGCCTCCGTCGTCCACTGGTTGGCGTATGCGCCGCGCCTGCACATGGCGCGACGATACGCGTTGGTGGGATACCAGCCTTCCGGCTCGCGGCGGAATTCGACGCGGACATGCCCTGATGCGATGGCGTCGTCCGGCTGGTTGATGCGAACGATATCGGCGACTGCGGTGTCGCCCTGCTCGGTGATGGTGAGATGGATTTCTTCGCCTTCGCCAGCGCTCTCGGGCGAGACGATGGGCCCCAGCGCTTCATGCACCGTCGCCGCGCCTATAATGCCGGCCTCGCTGGGTTCGAACGCCACGAACGTGCTGTTCGGCGCAGCCACCAGCGCCGCATCGACGGGCGGCAGTTGCGGCGGCGGCGTCTCGGCTTCGTTCACCGGTTCAGAGCCTGCCGGCTCGCTGGGACCCGCAGGGCCCTGCTGGTTGCACGAAGCCAGGGCCAGCAGGGCCAGCGCCGCAACAGGGGCGAAAAACCAGCGCTTCATCATTGGAACACTCCCGCCTGCGGTTCGGCGCAGAACTTCGCGCGCGCCGCTTCCTCGGTCATATTCAACGACGCCAAGCCGGGCGCCGCCTCGATCTTGCATTCGCTCGCGCGCACCTGACCTGCATCGGTGACGTCGGTGGCGGTCACGCTGATTGTCACCAGCGGCTCAAGTGTGGCCTCGACCCGATAAAACGCAACGTTCCAGGACGCTGCGCTCGAACGGGCGGGCGCCGCGAGATAGCCCTCGCTGGTGCGCGAAAACTCCATCCCGCTGATGATGCCGGCGCGTCGATAGGCGTTGTCGGCGCCGTTATAGAGCCAGACCGCGTATTCCGTGTTCACGTTGCCGCTGGCGATCCCAATGAGAATATCGGCGCGACCATCGCCATCGATGTCATCTGCACTCGGCAGGAGGAGTTCCGAGACGTTCGCTTCGGTGAAAGTCTGCGCCACAGCGCCTTGGTCGTTCAGGACGTCCACGCGCACGGCGCCGCCCTGGCCCGTGCCGCCGGGTTCTTCGAACGTCACGTGCAATTGCGCAGGGCCCGCCGTCATCAGACAGTCGCCGCTGACCCGCCCGTCGTCGCCACGCGCCAGTGCCGAACATTGCGGCACGTTTGCGACATCGACGCGCTGAGACGGCGGCGCGCAGGCCGCCAGCACGACGGTGACGATGAGCACGGCGCCCCTCATCCCACGCTCCCCTCGAGGCTGACTTCCAGAAGCTTCTGCGCTTCCACCGCGAACTCCATCGGCAGCTTCTGCAGCACTTCGCGCACAAACCCATTCACGAGCAGCGCCACCGCCTCTTCCTCCGGCACGCCGCGCGCCCGCAGGTAGAAAAGCTGCTCTTCCGACAGCTTCGTCGTCGTCGCTTCGTGCTCGAACTGCGCGTCCGGCGTTCGGGTCTCGACGTACGGCACCGTGTGCGCGGCCGCGTCCGGGCCGATCAGCAGCGAGTCGCACTGGGTATAGTTGCGCGCGCCTTTGGCCTTCGCATGTGCGGACACCAGGCCACGATAAGCATTCGACGATTTGCCGGCGGAGATGCCTTTCGAGATGATTTTCGAACGCGTGTTGCGCCCGAGATGGGTCATCTTCGTGCCGGTGTCGGCCTGCTGGCGGCCGTTGGTGACGGCGATGGAGTAGAACTCGCCCACGCTGTCATCGCCACGCAGGATGCAGCTCGGATATTTCCAGGTGATGGCCGAGCCGGTCTCCACCTGCGTCCAGCTGATCTTTGAGCGCGGCCCCCGGCAGTCGCCGCGCTTGGTGACGAAATTGTAGATGCCGCCTTTACCGTCGGCGTCGCCCGGCCACCAATTCTGGACCGTAGAATATTTGATCTCGGCGTCGTCCAGCGCGACCAATTCCACGACAGCCGCGTGCAGCTGGTTTTCGTCGCGCATCGGCGCGGTGCATCCCTCAAGATAGGAGACGTAGGCGCCCTTGTCGGCGATGATGAGCGTGCGTTCGAATTGGCCCGTGCCTTCCGCATTCATGCGGAAATAGGTCGAGAGTTCCATCGGACAATGCACGCCCGGCGGGACGTAAACGAACGAGCCGTCGGAGAACACGGCGCTGTTCAGCGTCGCGAAGAAATTGTCCGTCGTCGGCACTACCGAGCCCAGGTACTTTTGCACCAGGGCTGAGTGCTCGCGCACCGCTTCGCTCATCGAGCAGAAGATGACGCCGGCCGCCGCCAGCTCCTTCTTGAAGGTTGTAACGACGCTAACGCTATCGAACACCGCATCGACGGCCACGCGCGGCGCGCCTTCGACCCCCAGAAGCACCTCCTGCTCCTTCAACGGAATGCCGAGCTTCTTGTAGGTTTCGAGAATCTCCGGATCGACGTCTTCCAGGCTCTTGTACTTCGCGCCGGTCTTCGGCGCGGCGTAGTAGCGCGCGGCCTGGTAGTCGATCGGCGGATAGTGCACGAGCGCCCAAGCCGGCTCTTCCATAGTGAGCCAACGCTGGAACGCGTCCAGCCGCCACGCCAGCATCCATTCCGGCTCGTTCTTCTTTGCCGAGATGTAGCGGACGATGTCTGCATTCAGACCTGCAGGCGCCAGTTCCTGCTCCACGTCGGTGATGAAGCCGTGCTTGTATTTCTCGGCCTCCAGCGCACGCGCGACGTCCACCGTTTCCTTGACCGCGGCCATCACGCAGCTCCTGCGAGCTTGCGGCGCGCGCCGACCTTGTTCAGCGCTTCGAGGGCGATGTCGGCGTCGTTCGGCCCGGACCCGTAGCCGAAGCTCACGCGCAACGCCGACTTCGCCAGCGCCACCGGCACGTGCATCGCGTCCAGCACCCGGCTCGCGCGCACCTTGCCCGAAGAACATGCGGCGCCAGAGGAAACCGCGACGCCCTCAAGGTCCATGGCGATCACGGCCGTCTCAGCCGCAAGGCCCGGCAGGGCGAAGTTCGACACGTTGGGCAAACGCGGCGCATCTGCGCCAAAAATCACGGCTTCGCGCGGCAGTCCCGCCTCAAAGCGATCACGCAGATAGCGCATGCGCTCTGTCTCGGCGGCCATGTCGCGCGCAGCCCATTCGACCGCAGTGCCGAAGCCCACGACCGCGGGGCCGTTTTCAGTACCCGGCCGGCGTCCACGTTCCTGACCTCCGCCAAACCGCGTCGTGCGGAACGGCGCGCCGGGCGCGAGGATCAATGCGCCGGTCCCGGGCGGTCCACCGACCTTGTGGCTGGAAACGACGAGATAGGTGGCATCTAGCGCGCTGATGCTCACCGGCATGCGCCCAAGCGCCTGCGCCGCGTCCACCAGCAGGAACGCGCCGTGATCACGGCAAAGCGTCGCGATCTTGGCGATCGGCTGGATTACGCCGGTCTCATTGTTCGCCAGATGCAAGCACACCAGCGCAGGCTTGTCCGCGTCGCGCAGAAGCGATTCCAGTCCCGCCGGATTGATCACGCCACGCGCATCAACCGGCGCCACCCTGGTCGCGCCGAGCGCGCGCGTCGCATGTTCGAAAACCGCATCGTGTTCGGTTGCACAAACGATCAGCGTCGCGGACGCGCCGTCGGCGGCTGCGAGCGCCAGATGCAACGCCTCGGTCGCGCCGGATGTGAACACGACGTTCTCAACGCTCGCCTCCACCGCGGCCGCCAGCTTTTCGCGCGCATCCTCGATCAGCGCACGCATGCGCCGACCCGCACCGTGGACGCTCGACGCATTGCCGCCCGCCGCCAGTGCGCGCGACATCGCCACCGCCGCTTCCGCACGAACGGGAGCGCCGGCGTTGTAGTCGCAATAGACGAGCGGCTTGGTCATGTTCCTATTCCGCGGCCACCTGCTGGCGGTCGCCGTCGAAGCGCTGCTCCAAGACATCCGCAAGCGACACGGAACCCAGGAACACCTGAATGCGTGAACCCATCTCGGCCCAAAGCCCGTGCGCGATGCAGCGGCCCGTGCGGCCGATGCAACTCTTCGTCGAGGCCTCGTCGCAGCGCGTAGCTTTGATCGGTTCATTCACCGCCGCGATAATGTCGGCGACGGTGACCACATGCGCGGGCTGCGCCAGCCGGTAGCCGCCGCCCGGTCCACGCACGCCGGAAACGAGGCCGGCGCGGCGCATGCGGGCGAACAATTGTTCCAGGTAGGAAAGAGATATCTCCTGCCGCTTGGCCACTTCCTGGAGCGGCACCGCCCGTTCGGCCCCGCCGTGCAGCGCCAAGTCGGCCATGGCCATGACCGCGTAGCGGCCTTTGGAGGTCAATCGCATCTCATTCCTTCCCGCGCCCTCGCACGCCCCCAATTTCCTGTGCTAGAAGCCGCCGCCTTTGGGGCGCTGGTTTGCTCAGGACCTGCGTGCAGACGTAGGATACCTGAGCATTTTGGTCAAGAATTTGCCGCGGTCTGCGGCGCGGGGTCCATTGAATGCCTGAAGTGATTTTTCCAGGCGCCGCGGGGCGCGTGGAAGGCCGTTATTCCGAACCCAAGCGCGAAGGCGCGCCGATCGCGCTCATCCTGCACGGCCACCCGAAAGCCGGCGGCTCGATGCAGGATCGCGTCACAGTCCAACTCTACAAGCTGTTCGTCGATTTCGGTTTCGCCGTACTCCGGTTCAACTTCCGCGGCATCGGCCGCAGCCAAGGCATCTTTGACAACGGCATGGGCGAGCTTTCCGACGCAGCAAGCGCGCTCGACTACCTTCAGAGCATGAACCCGAACGCCGAGCAGTGCTGGGTCGGCGGCTATTCTTTCGGCGCCTGGATCGGCCTGCAGCTGCTGATGCGCCGCCCGGAAATCGACGGCTTCATCGCTGTGTCACCGCCAGCGAACCATTACGACCTTTCGTTCCTGGCGCCGTGCCCCGCCTCGGGCGTGATCATTTACGGCACGCGCGACAGCGTCACCACTTCCCAGGACATGGAACGCGTGATCAGCCGCATCCGCACGCAGAAGAACATCAAGGTGGATGCCCGCCCAGTCGAGGGCGCCGACCACTTCTATCGCGGTCGCGACCCGGGCGACGACCACTTGCCGGAAGTGGAAGCGCATGCGCGCGAATATCTGACGAAGCGACTGGCCGCGCCGCCGCCGCCGCCGACATCGAAACGCTGAGGCGCAAATGAAAAGGGCGGACCTGGCGGTCCGCCCTTTTGTCTGTGGGGCTCAGTCTGAGCCCAAAAACGCTGGTTTTGGCCCACTCGAGAAGCCTTCGCCGCCCCCCTGGTCGCGATCACCTTCGCCACCGCGGTCACGCGGACCACGCTCGCGGCGCGGGCGGTCCCCACCGCTCTCACCGCGCGGCGGACGGTCGCCGCCTTCGCTGCGATCCTCACGTGCCTCGCGTTGCTCGCCGCCTTCGCCGCGATCACCGCCCTCGCCGCCCCCTTCGCCGCGATAGCGGTTGCGCCGGCCACGACCGCGACGGCCGCCACGGAATTCGCCCTCGCCTTCTCCGCGATTGACGTTCTGTTGCTGTTGGCCCGGCGGGAAATCGACGTCCGGCTGATTGCCCTCCGCCGCCGCGCTATCGCCGCCTTCGGCCGACGCTTCGCCCTCGGCGCTCGCGCCTTCTTCGTCGCCTTCGAACTCGTCAGCGCCGCCATAGCGATCGTGTTGTGGTTGTTGCTGCTGCACGGGAACCGCAGGCTGCATCAAGCGCAGCATGCGGAAATAATGTTCTGCATGCTGCTGGTAGTTCTCGCTCATGACCCGATCGCCAGAACTCGCCGCATCGCGCGCGAGTTGCAAATAGCGCTCGTAGATCACCGCCGCAGGACCGCGCACCTTCACGTCCGGCCCATTGCTCTCCAGCGTCCGGTTCGGGTTGCCGCCGCTGCCACCGCCGCCACCGCCGCCGTGATAGTTGTGATGACCGCCGCCGGGCTTACGACCGCGGCCTCGCTGACGCTTCATGGAAGATCCACCGTACATTACTGAGTTCGGCTCCTGCCTGATCTCGCGCGGAAACGTCCGTGCTCATCGGCTTGCCTCGCATTTTCCTAAAGCTCTCGGCCGGTATCCGGACCGTTTAGGGCGGCGCGTTGGGAGCCGCTTATCACTAGACCTCTTGCTGAGGATGCCGCGGGGGCCATGCCACCCGCCTCCGAAACCTGCGCCGGTTCAACCCCTCGAACCCGATGATGGCGACGATTCCTGGAGCGCAAGGTAATGGCCCGCGCGGCCATTTCCAAGGAGTTTTTCAGTCCGGGAGCCGGCCTGAGACAACGCGTGCAATGCCCGCCAGGTCCAAGGCCGCTGCGTCCAGGGAGAGCCCCTGAGCGCCGGCCAGCGCCTCTACCGCCGGCGCCTGGCCCTTTCCCACCTCAAACGCGAACACGCCCCCGGGCTTCAGGAGCGCCGGCAGACGCGCCGTGATGGCGCGGTAGGCGTCCAGCCCATCCCGGCCGCCGTCTAGGGCCAAGCGCGGTTCGTGAACGGCCACTTCCGGGGCCAGCGTGTCGATCTCCGCGGTCGGAATATAGGGCGGATTGGACAGCACAAGATCGAAACGTTCCGCGATCGGCGCATCCCAGCCGCCGAGGTGGAACTCGACCCGGTTGTCGAGCTTCAGCGCCGCTGCGTTCCCGCGCGCGACCGCGAGCGCGTCCGGGCTGAGATCGAGCCCGATGCCGGAGGCAAGATCACGCTCGGCCAGCACCGCCAACAGGATGGCGCCGGAACCGACGCCGAGATCGAGAACTCGCGCCGGCCGCGAAGGCGGCAACGCCTTCAGGGCCGCATCGACGACGAACTCCGTCTCCGGCCGGGGCGTCAGCACCGCAGCTGAGACGGCAAGGTCGAGCGTCCAGAACGCTTTGCGGCCGGTGATATGGCTTACCGGTTCGCGCTTCGCGCGCCGGGCGATCAGAGCTTCAACAGCGGCCACCTGCGCCGCTGTAAGCTCGCGGCGCGGATCGGTGACGATATCGGTTCGCGAAACGCCCGCGCCCGCTTCCAGCAGCAGGCGTGCATCGAGCACCGGCGAATCCACGCCTGCCGCGATCAGCGCATCACGCGAGCGCTGCCAGAGCGACACGAGCGTTTCGCTCATTCCTCCTCCAGCGCAGCCAGCTTGCGCGCCTGATCCTCCGCCGCGAGCGCGTCGATGATGGGATCGAGGCCGCCGCCGTCAATGACCTCGGGCAAATTGTAAACAGTGAGGTTGATGCGGTGATCCGTCACCCGGCCCTGCGGAAAGTTGTAGGTGCGAATGCGTTCGCTGCGGTCGCCAGAGCCGATCTGGCCCTTGCGCTCGGCGGCGCGCTCGCGGTGTTGGCGCTCGCGCTCGGCGTCGTAGAGCTTCGTCTTCAGCATCAGCATCGCCTGGGCGCGGTTCTGGTGCTGCGACTTGAGCTGGCTGATTACGACGATGCCGCTGGGGATGTGCGTGATGCGCACGGCGGAGTCGGTCTTGTTGACGTGCTGACCGCCGGCGCCGGACGCTCGCATCGTGTCGATGCGGATATCCTTGTCCTCGACGACGATATCGACGTCGCCTTCCGGCTGCGGCAGCACCGCGACGGTCGCGGCAGACGTGTGCACACGCCCCTGTGCTTCCGTTTCCGGCACGCGCTGCACCCGATGCACGCCGCTCTCGAACTGCAAGCGGCCGAACACACCGGCGCCGCTGACGCTCGCGACGGCTTCCTTCACGCCGCCCAGTCCGGTCTCCGAGATGTCTTCCAGTTCGAACTTCCAACCGCGACGGCTAGCGTAGCGCTGATACATCCGCAGCAAGTCGCCGGCGAAGAGCGCCGCTTCGTCACCGCCGGTTCCCGCCCGTACCTCCAGAATGGCGGACGCGTTTTCGTCCTTGTCTTTCGGCGCGAGCAACAGCAGCGCCGCGTGCTCAAGCGCGGGCAGTTTCTCTTTCGCCGCGTCGAGTTCCTCTTGCGCGAGCGCGGCCATCTCCTTGTCGCCGCCGCTGTCGCGCACCATGGCTTCCAGATTGGCGATTTCCGCACGCGCGGCGTTCAACGCCTGCACCGCTTCCACCAGCGGGCGCAGTTCGGCGTGCTCTTGGCCGAGCTTCACGATCTCGGCGCCGTCGGTCGCGGCAGCCAAACGCGCTTCGACGCGTTCGAAACGATCGACGGCCTGACTAAGCCGCCGCTCCAATCGAGCCAAATCAGGCATCAGCTACATGACTTCGGTGAAAATTTCCGGCTGCACCGGCGCAATCTGCGGATCGTCGAACGCAATGCCGGTTTCGCGCCGCGCATAGGGCACGATTACCTCGACGGCGTCGCCGTTGGCGGCCTCAATGTGGAAACAGAGCGCTTGCGCGTCGTCGGATCGGGCGCGGCCGTCGAACACCAGGCCCGCGGCCATCAGGCCGTTCTGCTCGTCGTCCAAGCGGAACCCGGCGATCAAACCCGAGATATGGTCGGCCGGCGCTGAAGTTTCGATCGGCAGATCGACGTTCGTGTGAATCTGCTCGCCAGTCTTGCGGATGCCTGCGCCAAACGGCGCAAACGAGCCGCCGGCCTTGATCGCATCGTGCGCGCGGTCGAACAGATATTCGTACGTGTCCTGCAGGTGGCGCTGCAGCATCGCTCAGCCCTTCGACGGGGACTTCGCGGCCCTGAGGACGCGCGCCCGTTCTTCAACCAAGTCCACGATATGCGCGATCATGGAGGCGTTGTCGACCTTGTGGTCAGGCTTGCCCGCTACGTAAACCATGCCGGCGCCCTTGCCCCCGCCAGTGAAGCCCAGATCGGTCATCAGCGCCTCTCCCGGACCGTTGACCACGCAACCGATGATCGAAAGCGTAATCGGCTCAGCGATGTGGGAAAGCTTCTTTTCGAGTTCGTCCACCGTGGAGATGACGTCATAACCCTGCCGCGCGCAGGAGGGGCAGGCGATGATGGTGACGCCCCGCTGGCGCAGGCCCAGCGACTTCAGCAGATCGTTGCCGACCTTGATCTCTTCCACCGGATCGGCGGCGAGCGAAACGCGAATCGTGTCGCCGATCCCGGCCCAGAGCAGCGATCCCATTGCGATCGAGGACTTGATCGTGCCGGTCCGTAGCGCGCCTGCTTCTGTGACGCCGAGATGCAGCGGCGCGTCGGTGGCCTCCGCCAGCGCCTGATAGGCCGCGGCCGTCAGGAAGACGTCCGACGCCTTCACGCTGATCTTGTACTCGCGGAAATCGTGCTCCTCGAGCAGTGCGGCGTGATGGAGCGCGCTCTCGACCATCGCCTCGGGGCACGGCTCGCCGTACTTTTCCAACAAATGCTGTTCGAGCGATCCGGCGTTGACGCCGATGCGCATAGAGCAGCCGTGATCCTTGGCGGCCTGCACCACGTCCTTCACGCGCTGGGCGTTTCCGATATTGCCTGGATTGATGCGCAAGCACGCCGCGCCCGCCGCGGCGGCTTCAATGGCGCGCTTGTAGTGGAAATGGATATCGGCGACGAGCGGGACCTTGGCAGCGCGCGCGATCTTGGCGAAAGCGGCGGTGCTGTCCTCGTCGGGACACGAGACCCTGACGATGTCGGCGCCGGCCTCTTCCAGGCGACGGATCTGGTCGATCGTCGCCGCCGCATCGGGCGTCGGGGTGTTGGTCATCGACTGCACCGTGATCGGCGCGTCGCCGCCGACTTCGACGGGACCCACGCAAATCTTGCGCGACTTGCGCCGCTCGATCTTCCGCCAGGGGCGGATGTGGTGAAGGTCGGCGCCGTGGCCGTCCATGGGACGAGTTCCTTTCAAACCGGAGATAGCGCGCCCGGGCGTCCGCCAACAGGCCTCGCCTCGTGGCCTAGCTGCGGGGCGTCGCCAGCTGCGCCTGGGTCAACGGCTGAATTTCGTCGATGGAGCGCCCCAGGACCGGGCTGCCCGGCACGCCCAGCAATCCAGCATCAGCGCCGTTCACAAAGAGCTGGAACGCACCCCCGTCGCGCGCGTGGAGCGTCCACCCCGGGCTCGCATCAGGACGGTAAACATCGCCAGGTTGCAGAGTGCGGGACAAAAATACCGTACCGTCCGGTCCCCTGGCCTCAAGCCAAGCTTCCGTCAGAGCCCGAATCTCCACCACCCGGTTTTCAACGGGCGCGGTAGCAGCAGGCATCGCAACCCCGGCCGGAGCAGAGACCGCCGCCGTCTGCGCCGGGCGTACCGTCTCACGTGTGGACAGTGCGCGCCAGCCGACCAAGCCTACCGCCAGGATGACCAGCGCCGCCGCAAAGAGCCAGGGCCGTTCCGGATGCGGTTTGGAACTGGGATTGCGGATTTGCGGTGTTGCGTCCTCACGGGACAGGGCGCATTCGTCCTGAAACTGGTCGACGATGGCCTTCTCGTCCATGCCCAGCGCCTTGGCGTAAGAGCGCAGGAACGCCAGTGCGTACGCCTTTCCGGGCAGCAGCTTGACGTTCATGTCTTCGAGGGCCTGGAGGAATTCGCGGCGGACGCGGATGCGGTCCGCCACCTCCTCGATGCTCAGGCCGAGCTGACGCCGGGCCTCGGTTAACTTGCGGCCCGCCCGCCAGGCTGGGTCGAGATCGAGCGGACGCGCGTCCACCTTCGGGCGCACGACGGCGCCCACCGTTTCGGTCTCGTCCTGCTCGTTCCGTTCTGGTTGCAGCATGTCCACCGAGGCTGCTCTCCTAGAGCCCGAGCGTTAACAAAGGCAAATTTTGCGCCACGCCGGAAGCGTACTCGCGAATCAGGATTTCCTCAACGCGCGGCGCCGCCGCACTACAGCGCGATTGCGTTGCGATTTGCGAACTCTGTGAGTTCTGCGCGGATGGAGGGCGCATCGTGTTCGAGCATGCCGGCGATGGCCCCGGCGGCTTCGCCCAGGTCAAGCGACAACAGCATACGCTTAACCGGCCCCACGCCGGCCGCCGGCATTGACAAGCGTCTGAAGCCGAGCGCGGTCAATGCAATGGCTTCGAGCGGCCGGCCGGCCGCTTCACCACAGATCGAGAGTTGCAGTCCTGCGTCCTCGGCGTCCTCGCGGATGCGCGAGAGAAAACGCAGCGCCGGCGCTGAGAGGATGTCGTAGCGATCGGAGACGCGCGCATTGCCGCGGTCGGCGGCGAAAAAATACTGCATCAGGTCGTTAGTGCCGACGGAGAGGAAGTCGGCGTGGCCGCGGAGCGAAGGGATCGACCACGCGAGCGATGGCGCTTCCACCATGCAGCCGATTTCCACGCTCGCCGGCGGGGCGCGCCCGTGACGTACAGCCCAGGCGATCTCCTGATCCACCAGCTTGCGCGCAGCCAGAAATTCGCTCGCCGTACTGACCAATGGAAACATGACGCGCAAACGTCTGTCCGCCGCGGCGGCGACCAGCGCGCGCAGCTGGTAGCGCAGGATGCTGGGTCGATCGAGACCCACGCGGACAGCGCGCCAGCCCAGCGCCGGATTTTCTTCGCGCTCGGACTTGGCATAGGGCAGCATCTTGTCGCTGCCGAGGTCGAGCGTGCGAAACGTCACCGGCCGCTCGCCGGCCGTCTCCAGCACGTCGCGATAAAGCAGAGTCTGGCTGGTGAGGCGCGGGAACGTCTCCGAGACCATGAACTGAAACTCGGTGCGAAAGAGCCCAATGCCCTCTGCACCCGCGTCGTCCAGATGGTGAACGTCGAGCGCCAGGCCTGCGTTCAACAGCAATGTGATCCGCACGCCATCCTTGGTCACGGCGGGCCGGTCGCGGAGGCGTGCGTACTCAGCCGCGCGCGCGGAGCGCAGATCGATGCGTTGCTTGTACGCGTGTTCGACCGCCGGTTCGGGCCGAAGCCGCACTTCACCGCGCTCGCCGTCCAGAATGATGCGGTCGCCCGCCTCCACCCGCGACAAGAGGCTCTCCAGAGAGCCCACCATGGGAATGCCCAGGGCGCGCGCCACGATCGCGGCATGGCCCATGTGCGCGCCCTCTTCGAGCGCGACGGCGCGCAAGCGCTCGGCGCCATAATCGAGCAATTCCGCGGGCCCCAGGTCGCGCGCGACCAGAATGGCGTCCGGCGGCATAGCCGCGGACGCGGCGCCATCGACGCCGGCCAGCGCACGCAACACCCGATTATCGAGATCCTCGAGGTCGTGCATATGGTCGCGCATGTAGGGATCGCGCGCAGCGGCGAGCTTTGCGCGGTGCTCGCCCCGCAAGCGCTCGACCGCGGCGTCGGCTGACAGGCCCGCGCGCACGCCGTCGCGCAGCTTGACCTCCCAGCTTGGGTCCGACGCCATCATCAGGAAAGTCTCCAGGACTTCACGCGACACGCCCGAAATGCGCCCCGCATCACCGTCGAGCATGTGCTGGATGGCGCTGCGCACCTTTTCCAGGGCCGCGTCGAGTCGGTGTTCTTCGCGCACGGGATCGTCGGCGATGACGCGTCCAAGCGGCGCGTGCGGCTCGTGCAGCACCACGGTGCCGATGGCTATGCCGTCCGAGAAGGCGCGGCCTGGAAGGAGTTCGGGCCGGCTCGGCCTGACCTCGACTTCGGAAAGCCCAGAGAGATCGCCGAAGGCGCCGGAGGCGACCATTTCGGCCAGGACCATTGCGATGGTCTGCAGCGCTTCGACTTCATCCTCGCCATAAATGCGCTGCACGCGGTTCTGCACCACGAGCACCCCGAACGTACGCTCGGAACGCACAATCGGCACGCCGAGGAACGAATGGTACGGGTCCTCGCCGGTTTCGGGCCGATAGGAGAACCGCTCATGCAGCGGCGCGTCGGCCAGGTTGAGCGGACGCGCGCTCTCGGCGACCAGCCCGACAAGGCCTTCGCCTTGCTTCAACCGGGTTGCGTGGACGGCGGTGGGCTTCAGGCCCTGGGTGGCGAAGAGTTCGTGAAAGTGGCCGCGCTGGAGATAGATCGAGCACACGTCGGCGACCATGGTGGACGCCACCATGGCGACGAGGCGGTCCAGGCGCTCCTGCGCCGAACCGCCGGCCTCCATGATCTCCCGCAGCTTGCGCAGGAGGATCCGGGAGCCGCTGATGGTGGGCGGAGCGACCATCGCTTCCCTTACATCCCTCCAGAATCACGCCGTTATGCGGCATCCAATCCATAGGCGGTGTGCAGTGCGCGCACCGCAAGCTCAGTGTAGGCCGCGTCGATCAACACCGAGATTTTGATCTCGGAAGTGGCGATCGCCTCGATGTTGATGCCCTTTTGCGCAAGTGCGGCGAACATCGTGCGCGCAACCCCGACCTGGCTCTTCATGCCGATGCCAATAACGGAAACCTTGGCCACATCGCGGCGGATGTGGATCTCTTCCACACCGATCTTGCCTTTGCCGCCTTCGATCGTTTCGGCGGCGCGCGGCGCGTCGCGGTCAGGACACGTGAAAACGATATTCTGCCGCCCTTCCTGGCGCGCCTCGCTCTGGACGATCATGTCCACGTTGACGTTTGCGTCAGCCAGGCGGCCGAAGATCTCCGCGGCGACGCCGGGATGATCCTCCACGCCCAAGAGCGTGACCTTGGCTTCGTCGCGCGAATAGGCGACGCCCGAAACGACCTGCTTTTCCACGATCTCTTCCTCGGAACAGACGAGCGTGCCCGGATTGGGCGCGCCCGGCTCGACGAAACTCGACAGCACGCGCACCGGCACGCGCTTGGCAAACGCGAGCTCAACAGAGCGCGTTTGCAGCACCTTGGCCCCCAACGAGGCCATCTCCAGCATTTCTTCGTAGGAGATTTTTTCCAGCCGCCGCGCTTTCGCGACGATGCGCGGATCGGTGGTGTAGACGCCGTCCACGTCGGTGTAGATGTCGCAGCGTTCAGCGCCCAGCGCCGCCGCGAGCGCCACAGCCGAGGTATCTGATCCGCCGCGTCCCAACGTGGTGATGCGGCCCTCCTCGGTGACGCCCTGAAATCCCGGTACGACGGCGACGACGCCGCTGTCGATCGACGGCCCGATCAATTCTTTCGAAACGTCCGACACGCGCGCCTTCGCATGTGCGGCGTCCGTTTTGAACGGGATCTGCCAGTTCTGCCAGGACCGCGCGTCGACGCCGATGCGCCGTAACGCCAGCGCCAGCAGACCCGTCGTCACCTGTTCGCCGGCGGAGACCACGACATCGTATTCGTCGTCGAACGCCTTGCCGCTCAGCCTGTCGCCATTGCCGCCCTCGCCGGCGGCGCCACGCGCCAAGCCGACCAGCCGGTCGGTTTCACCGGACATCGCGGACACCACGACGGCGATGCCGCGCCCCGGCTTCATCTCCGCGGCGACAATGCGCGCGACGCGGGCGATCCGGTCCACGTCGCCTACGGACGTGCCGCCAAACTTCATCACCAAGCGTGACATGGGGGAGCGAGCCGTACCTGAATCTGCGGGGGCTTTACCCCTTCGGCGCGCGCCTTAGCACGGCCCGCCGCGACGCGATACCAGCTTGACCCTCCGCACCTGCGCGCCGATTTCAAACGCATGGCCGCCTCCACCCTCGACCCTGCAGAGATCGAGAAATTCAGTGCTCTCGCCGCGGAATGGTGGAATCCCGACGGCCCGTTCGGCGCGCTCCACCGTCTCAATCCGGTACGGCTCCAATTCATTCGAGACTTGGCCGTGCAACATTTTGCACCTGCGAAACCGGCGCGGCCGCTCGCCGGCCTCAACGTGCTCGACCTGGGCTGCGGCGGCGGCCTCGTTTCAGCCCCGCTGGCGCGCATGGGTGCGACCTTAACTGCCATCGACGCCTCGGCCGAAGCCATCGGCGCCGCCCGCGCGCACGCGCTCCAAGCCGGCCTGGAGATCGACTTCGAGCAAACCACTGCCGAAGCGCTCGTATCTGCGGCGCGGCGGTTCGACTTGGTGGTCGCGCTGGAGATTGTCGAGCACGTCGCCGACGTGGCCGCGTTCCTTGAGGCGGCGCAGGCGCTCGTGAGGCCCGGCGGCGCGCTCGTGCTCTCGACCATCAATCGCACCCAAAAGGCGCGCGCGCTCGCGATCATCGGCGCCGAGCGCATCCTCAAATGGGCGCCGGAGGGTGCGCACGATTACGAAAAACTGGTGACCCCGGACGAAATCCGATCCGGCGCCGGCGACCTCGTCTGGGATGAGCCGGTGGGCATCGTCTACAATCCACTGGGCGCAGGCTGGTCGCTCTCGCGCGACGTCTCAGTGAATTATATGATCGCCGGGCGCAAATCGCGTTAGCGGATTGTCGAAGGTCTCAAGCGCGACGATGCGCTCGCGGTCGGTCAAATCTCGAATCTGGAAGCCTTCAGCGCCGTGGCGGAGCTTCATCTCGCCGCTGCGCGCGAACGCGAGCAATTCCACGCCATCGAGGTGCCCGTCGGCGTCGATCGTGTGACACACGGAATCTTCTTCCGTCGTTTCAACCAGGAACTCGACACGATAGCGCATAGCACCCACTCCAGGCGCAATCATGCGCCGGAGCGGAAAACTTCGCGTCTGCCAAGCGATTAGGTCGAAGACCTATGCCCTTTGGCTACGGGTTTTGCCGCGACGCGATCAGCCGCGTTTCGATTACCCGCGTCACGTGCAATTCACGCCGATAGCCGCCCATATGGCCGTAACGCCCCTCTGGGCTGAGGCGGGCCTCGACGACGATATGAAAACGTCCCCAGGTTCCACGATCCGCGTGGCCAAGCGGGGCCGCGATCTGCTCGAAAGCGTCGCCATCCGCGGAGAGCCAATAGGGTCCGCCGCCGTCATCCGGCCGGAAAGATGAGGTTTCGAAATGCCAATCGAAGGTACCTGAGAAGCGCTGAACCTGCGCCGGCGCCGGTGTGGCGCAGGAGGCGATGGCAAGGCTCAGCAGGCCCGCGAGAAAAACACGGCGCATGCGTGGAACCTCGCCGCCGCGGGCGGCGAAACCAAGGCGCAGACTTTCAGGCAGCGTTCAGACGGAAGCTTAATTGACCTTCTTGTCCGGCGTCGGCGCCAATTCAGGCGGCAGCGGCGCTGCGGGAATGCCCTCTTCGGCGAGCGCTTCGGCTTCAGCGGGCGTCGCCTCGCCCCAGATCGCGCGTTCTTCGGTCTCGCCCGAATGCATCTTGCGCGCTTCGTCAGCGAACTTGTCGCCGACATAGTCGAAATTGTCCTTGATGTGCTCGCGCACTTTCGAGGCCATCGCCATGGCTACCGCGCGTTCCTTGCGCGCGTCCTTCTTGCGCCCCGTCACCACCGCCGGCGCCATCGGCGCCTTCTCGACATGAGTGGTGCCGCAATGGGGACAGTAGAGCTGGCCCTTTTCAGCCTGCTGATCGAAGTCCGCAATCGAGCCGAACCAGGCTTCGAATTCGTCTCCGTTGGCGCAGCGAAGATCGTACCTAATCACGTTGCTTCTCAGGGACCGCCAAATGCGTTGCCGCCAGCCCACGCGGGAATCTTCGCCCGCGCTTCGCCGACCTGATCGAGATCGAGATCGGCGACAATAAGGCCCGGCTCGTCGTGGTCCAGCTTGGCCAACACCTTGCCCCAAGGATCGATGATCACCGAATGCCCCCAGGTTGAGCGCCCGTCCTCGTGCTTGCCGCCCTGCGCCGGCGCGATGACGAACGCCGCCGTCTCGATCGCGCGTGCGCGCAGCAGCACTTCCCAATGCGCTTGCCCAGTCGGCACCGTGAATGCGGCTGGGACCGTGATGATCTCCGCGCCCGTCTTGGCGAGCGCGTTGTAGAGCGGCGCAAAGCGCACGTCGTAGCAGATGGTGAGGCCGATCTTGGCGCCCATCGGGCCTTCGACCAGAACCGCTTGTTCGCCGCCCTGCACGGTCTCGCTCTCGCGATACACTTCGGCGCCGCCGAGCTGCACGTCGAACAGATTGATCTTGTCGTAGCGCGCGACGATTTTGCCGTCGTCGTTGAACAGGAACGAGCGGTTGAACACCTTGCCGTTTCCGGCGGCGATCGCGCCGGACCCCATGAGCAGCCACACCCCAAGCTCTTGCGCCGCGCGGCCCCAAGCGAGCAGTTCGCTGTCGCCCTTCTCTGGCCCGACCGCCGCCAGCATGCGTTCGCGGTTGCGGTCGAGCCTCAGGGTGTTCTCGGGCGTGCAGATGAGACGCGCGCCGGCGCTCGCCGCTTCGCGCAGTAACGGCATTGCCTGTTCGCGGTTCGCCGCCGGCTCGATTCCCGAGCGCAGCTGCACCGCCGCCGCACGAAGCTTGCGCATTCAGGTGGCCGCCAACAGCTGGTCCAAACCGCCGCGCTGTTCGAGCGCGTGCAAGTCGTCGCAACCGCCGACATGCGTGTCACCGACAAAGATCTGCGGGAAAGTCCAACGGCCGGAACGGTTGATCATCTCTTGTCGCTTCTCCGGGCACCCCGTCGCATCGATCTCGGTGACGGAGGCGCCCTTACGCTGCAACAGGGCGATGGCCCGGCAGCAATAGGGGCAGAAGGCGCGAGTATAAACAGTTACCGGGCGCATGTCCGACTCAGCATGTCACAAAAGGATATCAATCGGCCTAACGACGCGCGCCAGGGTCACTGCATGCACTTCTGCAGCCCCAGCCTTACGCAGCGCACGGCTGCACGCCTCTAAAGTCGCCCCAGTGGTGAAAACGTCGTCGACAACCAAGATCGTTTTGCCTCCGTAGCGGCCGTTTGCGTTGATCGCGCCGGCCACGTTGCGCCGCCGTTCCGAGGCCGAGAGCCCAGCCTGGCTCTTGCGGCGCTTGGTGCGGACTAGCGCGCCGGGCGACCAGTTCTTCCCGGCGGATCGCGCCAGGGCCTGGGCGAGCCAAGCCGCCTGATTGAACGAACGGACGGCGAGCCGGGTCCAATGCATCGGCGCCGGTGCTATGAGGTCAGCCTTATCGAGGGCGGGCGCGGCCGCCTGCGCCATCCAGCGGGCGAACACCGGCAGGCCATCGCGCCGCCCGCCGCGCTTCAGATCGAGGATCAGCCGGCGCGCATGGTCGTCGTATTCGAGCGCCGCCCGCGCCGTGTCGTAGGAGGGCGCCCGACCGGCGCAAGCCGCGCATACGCCTTCCGGCCCGGGGTCCTGTTGCAGCGGGAACCCGCAGCGATGGCATTGCGGGTCGCCGAGGAACTTCAGCTCCGACCATAAGCCGGGCTCAATCACCCCTGGCCGATCGACAATTTCGTCGGACAGGAGCGAGCGCGGCGGCCAGATCAGGTCTGACAGCCGCGAGACAAGGCCGCGTTTCCGGAACGCGGCGGACGCGCGATAGGATTGGCCCATGGCCCCCCCGGGAAACGTGCCCAGACCATTCGAGCCACGGCTTGTGCGCCTGCGCAAGCAGCGCGCAGCCGAAGGCTTCGCCGGAGCCGCGTTTTTGCACGCGCGCGTGGCCGCCGACTTGGCCGACCGGCTTGAGGCGATCCCCCGCCGGTTCGACAATGCACTGGCGCTGGGCGGCGGCGGCTTGTTCTCACGGGAGCTGCGCACCCGGCCGGAGCTGGCCGCACGCATTGGCGCTGTGACCGAAGCGGATGTCGCCGAGGGCGACGTCGAAGTCGACTTCGAGCACCTGCCGTTTGCGCCACGCAGCTTCGACCTCATCGTGTCGCCGCTCGCATTGCATTGGGTGAACGACCTGCCAGGCGCCTTCATTCAAATTCGCCGCGCGCTCAAACCGGACGGCCTCATGCTGGCTGCGCTGTTCGGCGGCGAAACGCTGAACGAATTGCGGCTGGCGCTGATCGAGGCGGAGAGCGAGATCACCGGCGGCGCCGCGATGCGCGTGGCGCCGTTCGCGGATTTGCAGGACATCGCGGGCCTGCTGCAGCGCGCCGGCTTCGCTCTCCCGGCGGCGGACCGCGACGTTGTCACCGTGCGCTATGGCGAACCTATGCGCCTGCTCGCCGATCTCCGCGCCATGGGGGAGACGGCGGCGCTGGCGGAGCGGGGCCCGCGCACTCTTTCCCGCCGCATTCTCGCGCGCACTTTCGAAATCTACCGCGAAAAATTCTGCGATCCCGATCGCCGCGTGCGCGCGACGTTCGAGATTTTGACGGCCACGGGCTGGGCGCCGCACGAAAGTCAGCAACAGCCCCTGAAACCCGGTAGCGCGAAGGCGCGGCTGGCGGATGCGTTAGGAACCAAGGAGCGGAAGGCGGAAGAATGATCCTCCGCGGCTGCTAACGCGGCTGCCGTGTCATCGTCCAAAGCTGCAGACCAGGCACATTGAGTTCGCCCGACACAACAAAGCCATGCCGTTCATAGAGCGCCACGTTGCGCGGCGTGGTGGTTTCCAGAAACGCCATCGTGCCGCTGGCGTCGAGCGGCGCCAGCGTGTGCTTCAGAATTGCCGAACCTACGCCCCGGCCCTGTGCCGCTGTGGCCACGCCCAGGAACACCAAATGCGCGTGCGATCCGTGCGGATGCAGCGCTTCCAGCTTCTCCGCCAGGGCAAAGCCGCGCGACATGCCGCCAAGCCCCGCAATGGAGAGCATCAGCGGCGTCAGCGCCAGCTGCTTCAAGGGCGACAGATCGTAGGCCTTCTTGCCCGGTGCGAGCCAAATGGCGGCGCCCAGCGTCTCGCCGCCGGCCTCAGCCAACCACAATTCGCGCTCGGGATGCACGGCATCCTTCACCGCGCGGTCGAAGAAGCGTTCGCGCGCCCTCTGCTTGGCCGCGCCTTGCCGCAGCCAATAGTTCAGACCCGCTTCGTCGACGAACGCATCGGTCAACACTTGCGCTACGTCGCAGATCTCTTCTGCGCGAGCCGGACGCACGCTGGGCGGTGCGCTCATATTTTCTCTGAGATCCGGATGGCGGCGCGGCAGCCGAACTTGATTACGGTGGTCAGAAGCGGATAGCCCGGCGCATCGCGCGCGCCTTGATCGATGGCGGTGTCGCGATGACCCATTTCGTCCTCGCGAAAGCGCTCGACGATGTCCTTCAATTGCGGGTCGGCGCCGCTGTTTTCGAGCGCCTGCGCCTGCCTTGCATAGTGTTCCTCGATCACGTCCTCGACGGCTTCGGTGCACGCATGCGCTGCTTTCTCGCCCATCAGCGCCGTCACCGCGCCAAGACCGAACCCCGCAACCCGCCAGAGCGGCGCCATGACGGTGGGGCGGACTCCGCGCTCGGCGATCATGCGATCAAACGTATCCAGATGTTCCTGCTCGCCGTCTTCCATCTCGGCGATGACGCGCGCCGCATGCTGCTTGCCGGAGATCGCATCGAAGACGGCGCGCTGGCCGCGATAAATCTGAACAGCGCCGAACTCGCCGGCGTGATCCACGCGGATCATGGCGTCGATGCTACGTTCCTGTGCGCCCAGGCCGGGCATTGGCGGCGAGGTCCGTCGTTGCATCGTTCAAGCCTTCCGCGCCGGCGCCAGCGCCACGAAAAACGTTGTCAGCGCCGCGAGCCCTGAGACTATGGCGTTATACCCGGCCATCGAGATGCCGAACATCGACCAGGCGATTTCATCGCAATGCGGCGCCTCCACCTCGCCGTCGAGGCTCCAGGGCTTGATGTTGTTCAGATTGATGCGCGCATCGCAGGTTGCCGGAACCCAATGCTGCTCCACGGCGACATGATACAGCGCCATGTACGTGGCGCCCGCTAGCGCGAGGCCGCACGCGAGCACCGCAAGGCGCGACCATTCCGGGCGCACGCGCGCGACGATGAACATCAGGGCCGAGACGACAACTACACCCCAGTGCCAATTGCGCTGATCGAGACACATCGGACACGGGCGCAGGCCGCCGAACGTCTCGAACGCGTGCGCGCCCGCAAGCAGGCCGCCGGAAACGAGCAAAGTCAGGAGCGGCCAGATCGGGCGCAGGCGGTCGAGCATGGCGTCAGTCTAGCCCAGAAAAACCGGGCCAATCTGCGGCGCGGAGCCGCGTCATTGGCCCCCGCCGGCCCCAGGTAGGCGCGCCACCCACGCCGGGCACGTGGCCGCGCCGTGACCGTGGCCAAAGATCGTCCAGGCGATCGCGGCCGCAATTACGACGGCGACCACCAGCAGCACCAATCCCAGGCGCTTTTCCATCACGGGCGCGATCTGGGGGCCGAATTTCTGAAACAGGAAGGCCACGATCAGGAAGCGCGCGCCGCGCGTAATGATCGAGGCCACGACGAAGACCGGCAGCGAAAACGCCGCCAGGCCCGAGGCGATGGTGATGAGCTTGTAGGGAACGGGCGTCAGCCCCTTCGCCAGGATGATGAGCAGTCCCCAGCACGCGAACGCCGTTTGAAACGCAGCGAGCTGGCCCTGGAACACCTCGAAGGTCAGCAGCCATTCCCGGAAGAAATAGCCGATCGCGTAGCCCGCAATGCCGCCCAGCACCGAAGCAATGGTGCACACGATGGCGTAGCGGAGCCACTTCTTCGGCTCGGCCGCCGCCATCGGTCCAAGCAGGAGGTCCGGCGGCAGCGGGAAAAACGAGCTTTCCGCGAACGACATCGCAAACAGCGCTCCTTCAGCCTTGGGGCTGCGGGCGAGGTTAATGATGCGGTCTTTCCAGGAAACGGAGGCCATGGCCGGCCCGTAGCACAAGCCGGGCCGGACCGTCAGGCCTTCAACTGCGGCCCTCAGCCGCCGCGCAAAGCTCAGCGGTCAGCCGTTCGCTCATTTCGGGACGGCCATGAAATTGCGCGGGCGTCGCTTGCAATAATGCGGCGCGCCATTGGCCGCCCTCACGCACCGCGGTCATCGCCTGCAGGAAATTCACCTCGGGCTTGATCACTTTCTGGCCATGCGGAATGACGCCCACGGCCGCGCGCACCAGCGCCGCATCTGCGCCAAGCTCTCGCACCTCGCGGATAATCGCCACAAAGCGTCCCGGCTTGTGATCCTTGAAGATGGCCGTCAGATGCGCCTCGATTTCGGCGCGCCCGTCCGAAGGGCTGCCGTCATAGCCGATGATCGAGCCGGACTCCGCGAAACGCGCGGCGAAGCCCTTCGGATCACCGCTATTCCAAGCTTCGATGATGGCGCGATAGCAGGTTTCGACGTCGGCGGCGGCTGTCATGGGCGCTCCTAGCGTCGCTCCACCTAGCATCCCCGCCTGGATTTGACAGGGCGCCGCCGCCGCCCTAACCCTCCGCGCCTTCGCCTTGGTCAAAGCCCCAGTGGCGGAATCGGTAGACGCAGCAGACTCAAAATCTGCCGCAGGCAACTGCGTGCCCGTTCGAGTCGGGCCTGGGGCACCATCCAGCTTCGCCCTAACGGGCTTCGCTGGATTGCATTTCGAAGCAATGGCCGGGCGCGCGCTCGCGCGCTAGATCGTTCCTCGAACAGGAACGAATATGCCCAAACGCACGCAAGCCGAAGCCGAAGCCGCCGTCCGCGTCCTGCTGGAATGGGCCGGCGACGATCCCGACCGCGAGGGGCTTGCGGAGACCCCCGCGCGCGTGGCGAAGGCGTATCGCGAACTCTTCGCCGGCTACGACGAAGACCCGCGCGACTATCTCGAGAAGACGTTCGAACAGGTCGGCGGCTACGACAATCTGGTGGTGCTGCGCGACATCCGTGTTGTCTCCTTTTGCGAGCATCACATGCTGCCGTTCCTCGGCCGCGCGCATGTCGGCTATCTGCCGACCGACCGCGTCGTCGGAATCTCGAAACTCTCGCGCGTCGTGAACGCCTTTTCCCGCCGTCTGCAGATCCAGGAAAAGCTCACCGCCGAGATTGCCGAAGCGATCAACGACATCCTGAAACCACAAGGCGTGGGCGTCATGATCGAAGCCGAGCACTCGTGCATGACGATGCGCGGCGTCAACACGCCCGGCTCCAACCTCGTCACCTCGCGCCTCATGGGCGTAGTCCGCGACGACCCGCGCACGCGCGAAGAGTTCCTGCGCCTGGCGCGCGGCGATTAACGAGACCTGAATCCCGGCAACAAAATTTTAGCACGTTCCGGCGATAGATAGGCGACGATGATTCCGTCGCGCCAAGCCACGTTTGTCGCCATTGCGATCGCCAACATCGCGCCGCTGTTCGGCGTGCTGGTGCTGGGCTGGAGCGCCATCAGCGGCCTCGCGCTTTTTGCGGTCGACTTGTTCGCCCTGGCTATTTTTGGCGTGCTGCACCTGGTCGCGGCGCAAGCGCCGCGCGGGACCAGCCCGTTGGCGATCCTGCCGCTCGCGGCGCTGCTCACGTTACTGCCGGGCGCGATGTTCTATCAAATGGCTTCGGGGCCCGTCGTTTCGGCGGGCGTCACCACGGTGCTGGGCGAGCCCGCCCTACCGGCAGCGATGCTGTCGCTCTTCGCATGGCGCTTTGTGACCTTCGTCGGTGTCCTGCTTTCGCCGCAAGCGCGGCATGCGCCGCACGCGCCAATGCATCCCATGCTGCCGATCTCCGCGGGGGTCGCGATCTTCTGGCTGGTGAACCCGCAGGACTGGGTGGCGGCCGTACTGCTGCTTGGCCTCTGCGTCGCCAAGGCGGCGGTCGAAGTCATCGATGCGCGCTACGGCGCCGAAGACGACGGCCAGCCGATCTGGATCGCCCGCGCCGCCCGCCGCTTCGTCGGCTTCCGCTAGACCAGCTTTTCGACCCGTTCCCAGAACGCCTTCGGCAGATCGAGCCCGGAGAGGCGCTTCAGTTCTTGCGCCAGCGTCGGCGATGTCACGTTGATCTCGATAAGCTTGCCGGCGATCACATCGAGCCCCGCGAAGACGATGCCTTCGCGCTTCAGCACCGGCGCCACCGCGGCGGTGATCGCGCGGTCGATCTCATCCAACTCGCCCGCTGCGGCCTGCCCGCCGACGGCGAGATTGGCGCGGAAGTCACCAGCCTTCGGCAACCGGCGTATGGCCGCGAACGGCTCGCCCCCCAGCACGAAGATGCGTTTATCGCCGGCTGACACCGCCGGCAGGAATTCCTGCGCCAGGATCGGCTCGCGGCCGGTGGCGGAGATGAACGCGCGCGCTTTCTTCTGAAACTCCGGATCGCTGGCGGAGAGTTTGATCACTCCCTCGCCGCCCATCATGAACAGGATCTTGAGCACCACCTGATCGAAGCGCCGCGCAAATTCCTCCAAGGCATGCAGATCGCGGCCGACCCAAGTCTGCGGGATCAGATCCGGGAACTGCAGGATCGACATCTTCTCCGAGATATTTCGGATGCCGAGCGGCGGATTGATCACCAGCGCCTTGGTCAGCTCCAGCAGATACGTGTTGGTGACGTAGGCCATGTCGAACGGCGGGTCCTGGCGCACCAGCACGACATCGAAATCATCCACGGCGCGGACCGCCGTTTCGTGCGTCTCGTAATGCTTGCCTTCGGTGAGGCTCACCGACACGCGCCGCGCCCGCGCTTTCACCACGCCGGTTTCGTAGAACAAGTCGTTCGGCGACCACCACCAAATCTCATGGCCGCGCGCTTGCGCCTCCACCATGAGCGCCAACGACGTGTCATGGTTCACGATCATTTTCTCGATCGGATCCATCTGCACGGCGATTTTGAGCATTTTCATGCGGCACGCTTGTCCGGCCACGGCGCAAAGGCGTCAAGCCGCAATCAGCCCGCCTTCGTCTTGCGTCCGTTCACACGCGCCGCACGCAGTTTTTCGGCAATCAGGAACGCCAGATCGAGCGCTTGCGTGCCGTTGAGGCGCGGATCGCAATGGGTGTGGTAGCGGCTTGAGAGATTTTCCTCCGTCACCGCCTGCGCGCCGCCCAGGCACTCGGTAACCTGCTGGCCGGTCATCTCCACGTGCACGCCGCCCGGATAGGCGCCCTCGGCTGTCACGATATCCATGAAGCTCGAAACTTCGGAGAGAATGCGATCGAAGGGGCGGGTCTTGAAGCCCGACGCCGTCTTCAGCGTGTTGCCGTGCATGGGGTCGCAGGACCACAGCACCGTGCGGCCGCTCTTCTGCACGGCGCGCACCAGTTTCGGCAGCCCGGCCTGCACCTTGTCCGAGCCAAACCGCGCGATCAGCGTAATCCGGCCAGCTTCGTCAGTCGGATTGAGAATATCGAGCAGCTTCAAAAGCTCATCCGGCTCGAGCGTAGGTCCGCATTTTAGGCCAAGCGGATTCTTGATGCCGCGTGCGAACTCGACATGCGCGCCGTCGGGCTGCCGCGTGCGGTCGCCGATCCAGACGAAGTGCGCGCTGGTGTCGTAATAATCGCCGCTGGTGCTATCGACCCGCGTCATCGCTTCTTCGTAGCCAAGCAACAGCGCCTCGTGGCTCGTGTAGACATCCACCTGACGCACCTGCGGCACGCTTTGCGGCGTGATCCCGCAGGCTTCCATAAAGTCGATGGCCTCCGAGATGCGGTCGGCGATTTCCTGATAGCGCTTGCCCTGCGGACTGTCGGCGACGAAGCCGACCATCCAGCGATGCACATTGTGCAAGTCGGCGTAGCCGCCATTGGCGAAGGCGCGGATCAGGTTCAGCGTCGCCGCCGATTGCGCATAAGCCTTCAGCAGCCGCTCCGGATCGGGCGTGCGCGCCTCGGGCGTGAACTCCATGCCGTTGATGTTGTCGCCGCGATAGGACGGCAGCGTCACGCCGTCCTGCGTCTCGATCTGCTCGCTGCGCGGCTTGCCGAACTGGCCGGCGATGCGGCCGAGCTTCACCACCGGCTTCGAGCCGGCGAAGGTCAGGACGACGCTCATCGCCATCAGCGTCCGGAAGGTGTCGCGGATATTGTCGGGGTGGAATTCCTTGAAGCTCTCGGCGCAGTCGCCGCCCTGCAGCAGGAACGCCTTGCCGGCGGCGACCTCCGCCAGCCGCGCCTTCAGGTTCCGCGCTTCGCCAGCGAAGACGAGTGGCGGATAGGAGCGAAGCTGCGTTTCCACGCGCGCCAGATGATCGCCGTCCGGATAATCGGTCGGAATGTGCTTGGCCGGCTTTTCGCGCCAGCCGCCGGGTGTCCATTTTTCACGCATGTCAGGCGACCCTAGCCGATAAAACGGGGCGCAAGCGAGGCCTCAGTCCCGCCAAACATGGGCGCGAGAATAGGTGTGGCAAAGAACCAAACCGCCGCAGCCGCAGCGGAAGCGGCCAAAGCGGACGCGACATAGAGCCCCGCATAGCGCCAGCCGCCCGTGCCCAGCGCAATGACGGCTTTCGAAAACGTATTCACCAGCACCGCCACCATGACCGCATGCGCGCCCGCGCTGACATCGAGCCCGCCGCGCACCAGGCTTCCGGCCGCCAGGGTGACCGCGTCGACATCGGCAAGTCCCGCGGTCGCTGCGAAGGGCAACAGGCCCGCCTGTCCGTATTGTTCAGAGACGATCCGGCCAACGACGATGATCAGGCCCAGGAAGATCGCAAACTTCGCCACCGATGCGAGATCGAGCGGGCTGCGCAGTTTTTCGCGTCCGTCGCTCGCTTTGCCCTCCTTGTTCAAGGCGCGGAGGGCGAACCCGGCGCCCGCAAAGACGAGGACGCTCGCCGCCAGAGCGGGTCCCGCCTCGTAAGCGAGCGGCGTCGCCGTGAACGCCACCAGCGCGATCACGCGCCCGACGCTGACGGCCGCCGCCACGCAGGCGGCGGACGCCGCGACCAATGCGGTCGCATCACCGGCGCGCGTCTGACGGCCGAGTTCCGCCGTGACCACGGTCGAGGACACCATCGATCCCGCCGCCGCCCCGGCAAGCACGCCGATGTCCGGCCCAAGCACCCGCACCGCCACGTAGCCTGCAAACGAAGCGCCGGCGACGAGAATGGTCAAAAGCCAGAGTTCGCGCGGATTGATCGCGCCCCAGATGTCGATTGTGCGATCCGGCAGCAGCGGCAGCGCGATCGCCGTGGCCGCAAGAATGAGCAGCGCCGAGCGCAGCTCCTTCCAGGTGACCTTGTCGATCCAGCCGTGCAGCGCGTCCTTGAACGCGAGCAGACCCACCAGCGTCACACCGGCGGCCGCCGCGATGGTGAGATCGCCCCACATCGCATAGACGCCGAGGCCAAATACGAGGAGCGCGCCCATCGTGCCGGTGACCGAGACGTCGTTGTCGCGTTGCGCCTCCAGCACCTTGAAGACGATGAGCGCCGCGGCGAACGCAATCGCAAGCGCCGCGAAGCCGGTTTGTCCGATCGCCGGCAGCAACGCGCCGCAAATGCCGCCCAGCAGTCCGATGACCGCATGCGTGCGCAGGCCCGCCGTCCGCGTGCCTTCGGGCGCGTCGCGATGCTTCCAGCCGCGCTCGACGCCGACCAGAAAGCCAATCCCGAGCGCCATCCCCAGGCGTTGAAAAAGGTCGATCAGCATCGGGTCCGGCATCGGTTTCCTTCCAGGCCCGAAATGGTGACGTGTGGCGCTTTTGCCCGCCAGTCCGCGCGCCCGTCGCGCGACGAAGCGCCTCCATTGCCAAGCGGTAATCCCCCCGACTAGGCTCCGGTTTCAGGGGGCGGAATTTTCATGGCGACCCAGGCGTATCTCGCCTTCGAGCCGGCCGATGAGGACGCCGCCCGCCACGTCGCGGCGGAATTGGAGCGCAATGGCTGGACGGTGCTTCGCTCCGGTCCGGAACTGCGCATCCAAGAAAACCTGACCGGTCTCATTCAAGCCATCGGCGAAGCAGGCATCTTCGTCGTTCTGGCCTCGCCGGCGTCAGAGGAAAGCACGTGGGTGCGCCGCGAGGTCGCTGCTGCGCTCAATAATGGACGTCCGATCATTGTGGTGCAGACGGGCGAGGTTCCGGCCGAAGGCTGGATCAACGCCACGCTGGATCTTGCCGCCGGAGTCGATCTTCGCGGCGGTTCCACGGTTGAGGCGCTGAGCAAAATTGCGCAAGCGGCGCGCGCCGCGGGCGGTCGCGGGCGGGTCATCGCCATGCTCAACATCAAAGGCGGCGTCGGCAAGACAGTCCTGGCGGCGAACTTGTTCGCCGCCGCGCATCTGGCCGACAAGCGCGCCATCTCGTTCATCGACCTCGATCCCCAGCACAATCTCACGCAATATTTCCTGGGTCCCGGTGAACGCAGCCGTCTGCGCGACGAAAACCGCACGCTGCATGCGGTGCTCAATCCATCCTTGGGCCTGCAGCGCAGCGGTTTTGCTACCATGGGTGTGGCCATCAACCGCTCGAAGCGGAAGAACCTGCCGCGATTCGATCTCATCGCCGGCGACGAGCGCCTGTTCGAGTTCACACTCGATACGCGGTCCGACCGCGACAAGGCTGCCGCCTTCACCCGCTTTCGCCAGCTGGTGCAGAGCCTGCGCGCGCAGTCGGACGCGGTGATCATCGACTCCAATCCCTGCGCCACCTTCCTGACACGGCTCGCCATCACCTGCGCCGACCACATCGTGGCGCCGGTCCGCCCGGAGAAGTACTCGCTCACCGGCCTCAACATGCTGGAGCACGTGGTTCGCGAAGTAAGAGGAAGGCCGTTGCGCCCGGCCGAGTTCTCGGTCTTGCTGAACGGCGTGAACGACCGCCCCCGACCGAATGAATTCGACGCCGATGCCCTCACCCGCAGCGAGATTTCCGCGGCGCCGTTCTTCGGCCAGGCGCTGTTGCCGGAGGAAATTCCCTATACCGGCGCGCTGAAGGCGCCGCCCAACGATCGCATCGCCGCCAACCCGATCAACCTCACCGCCATCATGCGCGTCGGCAGCCGGCAGGTGAAAGAGAGCTTGACGCGCGCGGCGGCCGCCGTCCTGCGCCGCTCCAGCAGCAACGCATGACGCCGGCGGAGAAAAAGGCGCTGAAGGCGCTCTGCGGCAAGCGGACGAAACCCGAGCTCAAGAAGCTCTTCGCCCTCGTTCGCGCGCATAACGACCGCGCGCTAATGGCGGCCATCGCGCCGCCGAAGACGCGCGCCGCCAAGCGCCGCGGCGATCCGCTGGTGCGCGAGGTGGATCAGACGCTGAAGCCGATTCTGGGGCCCGCCGCCGAGAAAGCGGAACTCCTGGTCGAACACATGGCCAAGAAGCACCGCCGCAAGCTGGGCGCGCCGGCCAGGGGCATCGCCGGCACCGTACGGGACCTGCGGGCGAAGTTTTCCGAGGCGCAAATCCGGGCGGGGGCCAAGAGCCTGCTGGCCGACCTGGCGGCGCAATACTCGTCCCGGGAAACTGTGGTCTGAAGCCGCGTAACCGGACCGGCTGCTGAAGCGAACCTGGACTCCCGCGGCCCAGGCTCCAACCTATGGTCCACCGCTTCCCAAGGATGTCCACATGGCGCGTTCCGATCTCGGCTTTGACCTCACGCCCCCCAACGCGGAGGAACGCGTCCGTCTTGAGGCTGACCTCAACGAAGAAGAAAAACGCGTGCTGCTGCATCACGGCACCGAGGCGCCGTTCTGCGGCGGATTGCTGAACGAGAAGAAGCCGGGCGTCTATTGCTGCCGCGAATGCGGGCTGCCGCTTTTCCGCGCCATCACCAAGTTTGAAAGCGGCACCGGCTGGCCCAGTTTCACAGCGCCGATCGACCCCAAACATGTCGTCGGCATCGAAGACAATTCCTACGGCATGCGCCGTATCGAGACGCGCTGTGCGCGGTGCGACAGTCATCAGGGTCACGTCTTCCCCGACGGGCCGCGTCCGACCGGTCTGCGCTATTGCATCAATTCGGTCTCGCTCAGCTTCGTGCCTGATGGCGAAGAGTTGCCCGATCCGCTGAAGCGTGGAGACGCGCTGCCCGCCTAGTTGGCCGGCTCTAGTTGGTTTGGCGCTTCCGAAGCTTCTCGATCAGCACGTCGAGATCGCGGCGCATGGTCTTGGCGATCAGCTCATTTGAGACCTTGCCTTCGAACTTGCTGAAGGCGCCGCACACCACTTGCCCGACGAGCAATCCCGCCTCGTTCACGTCGCCCGTGTACTGGCGCGCGACGGCGTCGAGCTCGCCTTGGTTCTTGAGAATGGCCGTAACAAGTTGCGCCATAAGCGCCCCTCCATGTCGCGGCCGATCAGCCCCCTTCCGAACGGCGAATGCGAACGTATCAGCTTTTCCCCAGAAAAGGGATCGAAAACAGCGATCTCGTAGGAATTTTAATTTGGAACTCGAATCCGGCGGCCCCGTGTCGCGCCCGAAAGCATTTATTAAGCGCGATGAGGCTCCCTTTGGAGCCGGACGGAAGCGGCGGCGCCTCTGCTTTTGCAGCGCAGCGTGCAATGCATTTCTGGCGCGCGCGCTTGACGGAGATGAAGGTTCCGACACGATGGCGAGCGCGTGACCAAACCTTTTCCGACGAAGAACCTTCGGTTCTATCTGACGGCGCCGTCGCCCTGCCCGTATCTGCCAGGCCGGCGCGAGCGGAAAGTCTTTACCGCTCTCGACGGCATGGAAGCCGGCACTCTGAACGATGCGCTGACGCACGCAGGTTTCCGGCGTTCACAGAACATCGCCTACCGGCCCGCCTGCGAAGGCTGCGAAAGCTGCGTATCGGCGCGCGTGCCGGTGGACCGCTTCACCTTCTCCCGCCGCTGGCGGCGGATCATTTCACGCAACGCCGATCTGTCGCGCAGCCTGTGCCCCGCCGAGGCGACCGAGGAGCAGTTCTCGCTGCTGCGCCGCTATCTGCAGTCGCGCCACGCCGAAGGCGGCATGGCCGAGATGACCCTCTCCGACTACGCCGCCATGGTCGAAGAGACGGCCGTGCGCACGCACATCGTTGAGTATCGCAAGACCCGGCCCGGCAAAGAGCGCGGCGAATTGGTCGCTGCAGCCTTGGTGGACGTGCTGAGCGACGGCCTTTCACTCGTCTACTCCTTTTTCGACACCTCGGAGCCGCGCCGCAGCCTCGGTATCTACACTATCCTCGACCACATCCAGCAGTCGCGGGCGGCGGGCTTTCCGTATGTCTATCTCGGCTACTGGATTCCGGGCTCCGACAAGATGGCTTATAAAGCCGAGTTCCAGCCGCTCGAATTGCTGCTCGGCGGAGAGTGGCGGCCGTACGCGCCGGTGCAGTTCTAACGAGCCCGTGTAGACTGGGGCGCATGCCCGACTCGAAAAAGCCGCTCTGGCGCGCTGCTGAAATCGCGCCGACTGCACGTCCCTTCACCCAGAAGCTCAATCCGAACTCGCTTTTCCGCGCCGCCGCACTGTCGCGGCTTGCCGGCATGAGCCGCGCGCACGTCTCGCTGGTGCGCCTGCCCCCGGGCAAGGACAGCTTCGCCTATCACGCCCACATGCTTGAAGAAGAGTGGATCTACATCCTGTCCGGGCGCGCGCTCGCGGAAATCGACGGCAAGTCCACCGAGGTCGGCCCCGGCGATTTCATGGGCTTCGCCACGCCGTCCGTGCCGCACGTCTTGCGCAACGCCTTCGAGGAGGAATGCACCTACCTCATGGGCGGCGAAGACAAGCCCATCGACGTGGTCTCCTATCCTGAACTCGATAAGCGCTTCCTCTTGATGCAGACCGACAAAGGCACGGAATTCTACGAACTGGGCGAACCGACGAAACCGCTCGGCAAGCCGGATTAGCGCAGCACCACGCCCTGGCGCGTACGCGCCCCGTCCAGCGCGCCGTAGACGAAGGTCGCGCACACGCGCGTATCGACGGCATCCGCACCGGGCGCCTCGGCGCCGGTGAACACCAGCAGCGTCATCTGCGTGCTGTACTGCTGGTAGGCGAGCGCGACGTAGCTCGGCGGATCGTCGCCGCAGACGCCCTCCGCGCCGTGGCTCAGCACCTGCTGGGTCACGCGCCGCAGCTCGACATCCAGGTCGGAGGCGCCGAGCGCCGCGGCCGCAAAGCTGGCGCCGCCTCGCGCGATCAGATCGTAGCCATGCCGCGGGTTGAGCGTACGCGTATAGAGGATGGCGCCCTTCTCGAACGTGAGGCCGCCGCGCTGGACGGTGACGGCGCCCGTGACCCAGCTCGCCGCGCTGCTCTCAGGCTTATAGGCGCCCAGCAACAAGGCGGGTTCAGAGGCCTCCGCCTCGCCGCTGGGGTTGCGCGCCTCGCCGCAAGCGGTGAGCACCGCGAGCATGACGGGAAGCAGCCAGACGCGCATGTCCATTGTAGTACGCCCAGCCCCGCCCCGAAGCGACGCGCCCCATCGCAAAACCGGCGCGCCTCATCGCGTTGGGTCAAGCGATCCGGACGACGAGTTGCTTACGCGCACACTCGCCGCCCGCAGTACGTGCGCGCTAAGCCGCGCGCAACGTAATGACGCCGACGCCGGCGGCGACCGCCAGGCCCGTATTGCCTTCGACCGAGAGCGGTTGCAGCGCAATCGAGCGGTCGAGGCCGCCGATCAGCGCGTTGGCGCCGACGCCGAGGCCGGCCGTCACTTGCGCGGACGCGCCGCCGTAATCGCCTTCGAGCGCAGTGTCGCCGATCTCGGAGGCCGGCGCGACCACGCCCCAGATCAGCGTCGCATCGCTGGTGTAGCCGATATCGACGCCGTAGCGGCGCAGATTGCCGCGATAGTGCTGCGCGCGCCCGTCGACCGGATTGAACACGCAATCCATGTCGCGGTTCGACGCGATCACGTGGCCCCAGCCTTCCTGCACGTGGCATTCAAGCGTGCCCACGCGCACACCCGCACCCGCATTCGCCGGCGCCGCGAACGCCAGCAGCGCAACCGCAGCGAGGCCCGCCTTCAACATGGTTTTCACTTGCATAACGCGTCTCCTCGCATTGCTTCGAGATCGCGAAGGCAACGGAGGTCAGCCGGGTCCGTTCCGGGAACAGGGCGCCTGTCATGCGCCACTGCGCCTCATAAGACACAGTGGGAACCCGCGCGCGCCAGTGCGAGAATCTATTGCTGCTGAGCCTGCACGAACGCGCACTGCTTGGCTTGCGCCAGTTCATGTACGCGCTGGCCACGCATCATCTGCGGCATGATGGTTTGCATGCGCTCGGCCATCTGCATCATCTCGCCCATATGCGCCTGCTGCTGCTGCTGCATCTGCGCGGCCTGCGCCTGCTGCTGGGCCATCTGCGCGTAGCCGAGCCCCGGGATGAACGAACTGGCGATGCCCATGAACATGCTGGTGGCGATCTGCGCCCGCACGCGCCCCTGCGCCTCGCGCATACGCGCCATCTGCTCTTGGCTCTGCGCGCCCTGCTCGGCTAGCACCGCCTGCACCTGCGGGTCCTGCATCGTCGTCACCATCTCGGTTTCGAGCTGGTCGCATCCCAGCGCCTCATCGCCGGGGCGCTGCGCCGCGGCCTGCGCATCGGCCATGGACTGCTCCATGCGGCTCGCCATCGCTTCGTAATCCTGCGCCGCCGCCAGCGGCGCCAGCGCCAATGCGAGCGTGAATGCAGAACAAGACAGCCAACGCATGAGACCCTCCCTGGTCATATGCAGACATGGGCGTGCGTGTCGCGGTCGGATGTTACCGCCGTCACCGGCGCCGCGAAAGTCTCCGATGCTCCCTTCATCTTGGCATTGAAGGTGCGCGCGCCTAGCGCAGAAAACCCTGCTCTCGCAAAAAGCGGTCGGCGCGTTCCGCCGCCGCCGCCGAGGTGGCCGGATCGGGATTGGGCTGGCCGCGGTCGTCCTGACCGGCCGGCGTGAAGAGATGACCAAAGCCCGTATAGATCTCGAGTTCGCACACATTGCGCATCCCGCGCATCGCCGCGCAAAACGCCTGCGCGCCGGCGAGCGGCGTTTCGGTATCGACATCGCCTTGCAGGATGAGCGTCGGCGGCATGCCGGTGCGAACGTGGCGCACAGGCGAATAGTCGGCGACGCGGCCGCGCCGCCCGAGCAAGCGCGCGAACCAGGAATCGTCACTCAGCGCAACGGCGGGCGAGAGCAGCACGAGCGCGTCGGGACGGTTCTCGGCGTCGCCGGACTCGGCCGCGAACGCCGCAAGCTGTCCGCCGGCCGACCAGCCAAAGACGGCGATGCGGTGCGGATCGATGTTGAGGCGGCGCGCATTGGCGCGCGCCCAGCGGATTTGCGCGCGCGCGTCCGCCATCGCCTCGATCGGGCTGATCGCGGCCTGGTCGGAGAGCCGGTACTGCGCCGCGATCGCCACCATGCCGCGCTCGGCGTAGCGGTGCGCACGCGGATAGGACCAGGTTGGATCTCCGGCGGCCCAGCCGCCGCCATAGAAGATGATGATCGCCGCGCGCCGGCGCGGTGATGGCCCGAGATCGAAGACGTGCGCTTCGAGCGTGGCGCCGTCTTCGGACTGGAGATGCTCGATCCGCGGTTCTATTTGCACCGCCGGCAGCGGAGATGCGCTCGCGCACGCGGCGGTCAAAAGCGCGGCCAGGATGATGAGGAGCCGCATGCGATCGCCGCCCCGGATCAATCGACGCCGTAAAGGTAGGTCGCACACACGGCGCTGTCGCGCGCACTAGGGCCAGGCGCATCCGCACCAGAAAACACGACCAGGGTCAGCGCCGTCATTGGCTCCGCGTGCACGAGCGCGACATGCGTGGCGGCAATGCCTTCGCCGCAGAAGCGCGGATTGACGGGCGCAGTGAGGCGCCGCAGCTCCACGCGCACGTCAGGCGTGCTGGAGGCGGCCGCACCCGCGAAGGTGTCGCCGCCGGCAGCGATCTGACTCGATGCATCTGCGACGCTTAGATAAGTCGTGGGCGCCGAGAACGTCTCCTCGCCGTCGGCGTCTGAAAACGCGAGCGCGTCCGCGGCAACCGTAAGCGCCGCGACCTCGCCCGCCGCCGTCGTCGACATGCCGCCCATAAGGCCGGTGGTCATCGGGTCGCCCGCGGACGCAGTGCTCGCCGTGGCGGTCATATCCGGTGCGGTCGCGGTGGACGTGGTCGAGGCGGGCTGCCCGCAGGCCGCGAGCAAGACGGCGACGAAGAGAAGATGGGCGCGCATGGCGCCAGTCTAGCGCGGCGCGCGGTGCTTGGCGATCAGGGCGGCGCAGTTCCTTGGTGAATGTTGCGCGCCCTCTTGTTCGGCGCGCCGCCTCAGCATAGCCCTGCCGCCAATGCGCCCACTTCGTTATTCCATCAATCTCACCCTCGACGGCTGCGTCGATCACCGTGTCGGCGTGCCGGACGAGGAATTGCATCTCTATTCCATGGAGATCATCGCCCGCGCCGACGCGCTCCTCTTCGGCCGCACCACCTACGAGCTGATGGAAAGCGCTTGGCGCCCGCCCGCGTCGGATGCGTTTCCGGCATGGACCCAGCCCTTCGCGCGCACCATCGACGCGGCGAGGAAGTACGTCGTCTCAAGCACGCTCGAAAGCGTCGACTGGAACGCCGAACTTCTGCGCGGCGATCTCGCCGCCGCCGTGCGCGCGCTAAAAGCGCAGCCGGGCAAGGGCCTCTACACCGGCGGCGTGATGCTGCCGAAAGCGCTGACGGAATTGGGCCTGATCGACGAATACGAATTCATCGTGCATCCGCGCATCGTGGGACATGGCCCGTCACTGTTTGCAGGGGTGGCGAAGGTGGTGGATCTGAAGCTGGTGGGGCGGACGGAGTTTGGCTCGGGCGCGGTGGCGTTGAGATACGAGCCACGAAAATAGCCCCCTCTCCCGCATTTGCGGGAGAGGCTAGGTGCGGCGCTAACCTCTGCCAAAGCAGCTCCGGGCTAATCGTCCGCCCTGAACGAGGGGTCCCACCGTGGAGCCGACCGGCACACAGCTCTCATATCCCTTGGGCAAGCTTCGCTATTTGCTTTGCTAAGCTGGAGGCGGTCTTGGGGAACGGTGAAATCACGCGACATTCCCCGTTGCTGAGAAATCGGAATAAACCGCCGTCTTCGAGTTCTGGGCAATTCCAGCCTTGAGTCGCAAGGTACTGGCGAGAAGATTCATACGCGCGTCTAGCACCTTCACGCCCTTTCTTTCCCAAGACATTGGCGTACGCGGGCACCACGAAGATCGTCTTTTCTTGCCAATTGTTCGACCGCAATTGCGCAATCTCCCAAGCGCTTGCCCGCTGAAGAAAACACACAACTACAATGAGCGAAGCACCATCGGCCAACTTGTGGAAACATTCCTGCCATTCTTCGTCACGTGGATGGACCGCGCCGGGCCGACCAATGCCGGAGGCCTTACCGATAGAGACCACAATCTGACGAGGCGCCAATGCGTCGACGACCAGCCCCTCCAGTCCCATGGTCTGCTTCCGCGCCTGCGCAGTCGCTTGCACGTTGAACTGACTAACGCGATCGAAAATAAACGGCCGGAGGTAGAGCGCGTACCTTTGCTTACGCCCGCTTACACGTTTCGAGTGCCAAAGCGACCTCGCGAAGCGGTCACGCTCACTTTGCGCGAACGAATGACCCACTCTCCATATTATAATGGGTGCGATTATGCATCCGGCAGCGACGATAATTACCGAAAACGACAATTCGACCCAATACCGCACAGCCCACGGCAATACAAAGAACGCGGCACAGAGCGAGATGATGACATACCCGCATCCTCGGTACCACGTCGCCGTTTTCTCCGCCTCCAATTCCAGCGCCGACGGAGGCTCCGTCGCTCCTCGCGCCGTAATCCTAGCTTCGACCTGCCATGTACGCAGAAGCCGCCGGTCCTTTGCAGAGCAGACGGCTCTTGCATCTTCTAGCGCGGCACGTGCTCGTAAGGCTGTGTCCGAAAGGGTTTGAACTTGCTCATAAGAAACCGGCAAGCCTTGCGCGTCATCGATCGTGGCCCAGATGTAGCCAGCAATTGGCCGCGTGACAGCGCCAAAAAACGCGATCTGCCGCTGCGAAACACTGCCCGCCACTTCATAGTGGATCGTCATTACCAGCCGCTTCAACGCGTCTCTTTTTAGCGAGACAAACTCGCGGTCAGATCCGAGCGCTTCGTCTATGGCCTGGCTGAGGCAATCGAGCGGATCCTTGCTCATCCACCCTCACAACGGAATATTGTCGTGCTTCTTCCAGGGGTTCTCTAGCTTTTTGTTCTTCAACGTCCCGAGCGCGCGGATGATGCGCTTGCGGGTTTCGCGCGGCATGATGACGTCGTCCACGTACCCGAGGCTCGCGGCCACGAACGGGTTGGCGAAGCGGTCGGAATATTCCGCGGTGCGCGCGGCGATCTTGTCCGGGTCCTTCAAGTCCGCGCGGAAGATGATCTCGACGGCGCCCTTCGCGCCCATCACCGCGATCTCGGCGCTCGGCCACGCATAGTTCACGTCGCCGCGCAGGTGCTTCGAGCTCATCACGTCGTAAGCGCCGCCATAGGCCTTGCGGGTGATCACCGTCACTTTCGGCACCGTCGCTTCGCCGTACGCGAACAAGAGCTTCGCGCCGTGCTTGATGAGCCCGCCCAGCTCCTGGCGCGTGCCCGGCAGGAAGCCCGGCACGTCGACGAAGGTCACGATCGGGATGTTGAACGCATCGCAGAAGCGCACGAAGCGCGCGGCTTTGCGCGACGCATCGATGTCCAGCACGCCCGCCAGCACCATCGGCTGGTTGGCGACAATGCCGACGGTTGAGCCGTCGAGCCGCACGAAGCCGGTCAGGATGTTTTTGCCGAAGTCCGAGCCAATCTCGAAGAAATCGCCCTCGTCAGCGACCTTCTCGACCAGCTCCTTCATGTCATAGGGCTTGTTCGGATTGTCCGGGATCAGGCGATCGAGCGAGGTCTCCTCGCGCGTCACGTCGTCATAGTGCGGCCGCGTCGGCGGCTTTTCGCGGTTGGAGAGCGGCAGGAAATCGATCAGCCGACGCATCTGCGTCAGCGTCTCGAAGTCGTTCTCGTAGGCGCCGTCGACGACGCCGGACTTCGCCGCATGCACGCGCGCCCCGCCCAGTTCCTCGTGCGTGACGATCTCGTTGGTCACCGTTTTCACGACCTCGGGGCCGGTGACGTACATGTAGCTCGTATCTTTCACCATGAAAATGAAGTCGGTCATCGCCGGGCTATACACATCGCCGCCCGCGCATGGCCCCATGATGACGCTGATCTGCGGAATGACGCCCGACGCCAGAATGTTGCGCTGGAAAATATCGGCGTAGCCCGCGAGGCTCTCCACGCCTTCCTGAATGCGCGCGCCGCCGGCGTCGAATATGCCGACGATGGGTGCGCCATTCTTCATGGCGGCGTCCTGCACCTTGCAGATCTTCTGCGCGTGCGCGCCCGAGAGCGAGCCGCCGAATACGGTGAAGTCCTTGGAGAAGACGTAGACCAAACGCCCATTGATGGTGCCCCAGCCGGTGACGACGCCGTCGCCGGGGATCTTGGTCTTCTCCATGCCGAACTCGTGGGAACGGTGTTCGACGAACATGTCGAACTCCTCGAAACTGCCTTCGTCCAGCAAAAGCTCGATCCGCTCGCGCGCCGTCAGCTTGCCCTTTGCGTGCTGGGCCGCATGGCGCTTTTCGCCGCCGCCCTGACGCGCGGCCTCGCGCTTCTCTTCGAGCTTGGCGATGATGTCTTTCATGGTGTCGTGCTCGCGCCTAATCGTTGAAGTGCAGGGTATCGAGGAAAGCGGCCGCGCCCGACCTTTCTTCGGCCGAAACCGGCGTCCGCGCGGTGCAGGCGATTTCGTACATCACCGCCTGGTCTCCATGCAGCAGCCAGAATGTGCGCCAGTGCTGCCAGATGCTTGTCTCAATCACGTAGTCCGCAACGGCGACACCGCCGATATCAAGGAACGTCAGGTTCCGAACGGGCGCGTTGGTGTGATGAAATGTCTGCAACTGGCGCTCGGTCAGTCGCGTCGTGAGCGTATTGACCGCTTCTTGCGGCAAGCCTGCCTGCGCCTGCGCCGGCGGCGCACGACGCACCGCGCAGAGACTCGATGGCAGCGACGGATTTTGCACTGCCAGCAAATACTGAGTCTCGCCGGGCGGCGCCGGCGGTCCGGACCAGCCGAGATCGGCAAAGGCGAGCGAGAAGCGCCCGGAAGGGTCGGTCCAGCGCGCGCTGTCCTGCGCGCGCGCCTGAATGCTGACCGAGGCCAAGGTGATGAAGGCTAAGAGAACTGATCTTGCCAGCCTCAGAGGTCTGGACTGGCCGAACACGGCATGAAGCTCCCGCGGCGCTTCTCGCTCCCTATCAAGTCCCGCTCCGAACATAACGTCTCTCACGGCGCCGTCGCCTCTGTGGCGAAGTGAAATGAGGAAAGGAAGGCGCGCATCGAGGCGTAGTCGGCCTCCTGCGCCGGCTGCACCGTGCGCACCACGCAAAGCGTGATGTAGCGTTCGAGCACGCGGTCGTTGGGGATGAGGAAGAGCCGGGCGAAGCGCCGCTCGTAAAGCCGGTCGCTGCGGCCGTCGATCTCGTAGGCGCCGACGGCCACGCCGTCGATCGTCTCCACCCGCCATTGCGGCCGCGGCGCGCTCTCGGTCTGCTCGACGAAACGCTGGGTGACGGGCGTGGTAAGGTCGTTCAGCATCGCGCGCGTCAACATCGGCTCGCCGTTTTCCGCCGGGATCGAGGTGCGCTCGACGACGCACACGATCTGCGACGGTCCCGCCGGACCCATGCCGAGCGAACGCAGGAAAAGCACCACATCGGGGTCGTCGTTTTCACCGGTGTTCCACATTTCCGGCAGCGTGACGGTGAAGCCGCCCTCCGGGCTCCTCCACGGCCGCGCGTCCTGCGCGAGGGCCGGCGCCGTGCTCAGCGCCCAGAGCAGCGTCACGAGCAGCGCCACCGCAACACCAAGGACCGATCGCCTCATGCATTCCCCGCCCGGAAAGAGCCTCCCGAACCGGTAGACGGGCTCGCGCGGCGAGGCAAGTTTGGGAAAGGCCTCAGGCCGGGACGGCGTCGAACGGCGCGGTCATGCGCTCGCCCGCCTCGAACGGGATGGTGCCGTGCCACATGTAGCTGGGAAAGAGCACCAGCCGGCCCGCGCGCGGCTGGATCACCTTTTCGATGGTGCACCCGGGAGTGGGCCAGCGCGGTTCACCGAACTTGATCCAGCCTTGCTGGCCCTCGTGTACGGCCGGCGGCAGGTAGACGTAATAGGCCGAGCTGATCCAGCCGGCGGGGTGCAAATGGTTGATGTGGAAACCGCCGCCCTTCAGCTTCACGCTCCAAGAACCCGAGAGCCGGTAATTTCCGGTCTTGCGCCCGCTCCAGGGATGATCGGGATCGCGCATCAGATCCATATAGGCGCGGATCGGACCGTCGAGCGCCTTCAGGTACGCCTGGATCACCGGGTCAGCGACGTAGATCAGACTGCGCGTGGTCTGCGAACCGTGCCGCAGCGACTGATCGAGCGGATGAGTCTCCAGCACGTGCAGGGCGTTGAGGCTGGCGATCAGCGCTTCATTGAACGCTTCGATGTTGGCGTAGCCCGGCGGCACGGGCAGATCGAACGGGCGCACCATCAAATCGTAGTCGCAGAGCACGTGATAGCGTGGATCGCCGATCTGGCGGAGCGCCATGGTCTCGTAGCAGATCCAGGCTTGGTTCAGCGGCTCGGCGATGCGCGCCGGCTGTATTTCCTTGAGCGCCTGGTCGCCGCGCCCAAGCCGCATCAGCGCCGAAGCGTAATTGGCCCGAATGTCGGTCGCCTGCGGCGCACGCGCAATGGCGCGCTCCAGCAGCGGCAGCGCTTCGGCGGTGCGATCCAGTTCATCCAGCATGACGCCCAGCGAACTCAGCAGCGGCGGCGCCTCCGGCATCAGCTTCAGCGCGTCGCGCAGCATCGTCTCGGCCTTGGCGCCGAAGCCGGCGCGGCGCACCAGATCGGCGCAACCTAGCACCAGCGGCAGCGCCTCGGGCTGCTTGCGGATCGCGGCCTCGTAGTCGCGCGTGAAGGCTTCGCCGTGCCCGCGCATCCAGCGCGTGTTGGCGAGCGCGTTCTGCAGGCCCAGATCGAATGGCCAGCGCTTGACGCCGTCGGCGAAGACATCCTCGGCTTCCTGCAGCCGAGTCAGGTTCAGCAGCGCGACACCGCGATTGAGCCACAGCATCGGCGCTTCCACCCGCGCCGCCACCAGCGCGTCGAAAGTAGTGAGCGCTTCTTCGTTGCGTCCCAGCCGTGTCAGCGTCACCGCGCGGTTGTGCTTCGGCGGGTTTTGGCCAGGAGCGCGCTTCATGGCCTCTTCGCCCGCGGCCAGCGCCTCGTCCAGCCGGTCCTGTGCGCGCAGGGCGGACGCCAAGATGTCCCATGCGTCGCTCGAGTCGGTGTCGGCGATGAGCCGTCGCGCCGCCGCCTCGGCGGTCTCCACGCGCCCCGCATCGAGCGACGCGCGTGCGAAGGCGCGCCGCACATTGGACAGACCCGGGTTGAGCCGCAACGCTTCGGCGAAGCTGTCGGCGGCATGGCCCGCATACCCCATGCGCTGCACCAGTTCGCCCAGCGCGAAATGCAGGCGCGCCTCGTTTGGCGTAGCGCGAATGGCGCTGCGCAATGTCTTCTCGGCGCCAAGTATATCGCCCGCGCGCTCGCAGCGATCCGCAGATTGGAGAGTGTCTTCGATGCTCATGCCAGCGCCGCCAAGAATGCGCCGATGCTCTCGAACTCCCTTTGCGTACGATCAAGGCGCGCCCGCGCTTCAGCGTCTTCGCCCCAGTGCTCGGCGCTCCAGCGCTCGTCGACGGTGGCGATGGCGTAGGCCTCCGCCGCGTCAATGCGCGCCGCCGTCAACGCCAGCGCGACGATGGCCGAGCCGGAAAGGCCCGCCGCCTGCGCCAGCGCGGTCAGGCGCATGTCGTCCAAGGCAAGCGCCAGCGCGCGCAGGCGCGCCAGTGTTTCCGGCGCAACCTCCGCGGCGATAACGCCGGCCACCACCGGCAAATCCAGTCCGTAGGTTTCCCGCGCCCACGCCAGCAGCGGATCGCCGGCCTGCGCTTGCCGCTGCGACAGACCCGCGGGCGTCTCGGCGCGGTGGCACACAAGGTCGGTCTCGCCGAACTTCGCCAGATAATCCGCCAGTTCGGCGCGCCGCTTCGGCGTGTGATCGATGGCGGCGAACGCAAGCTGCGTCACCGGCATGGTCTTCGGAATAATGTTCTCGCCCTGCGCCGCCCATTCCGCCGCGCACAAAGCCGCCAGCGCACGCCTCGGCGCTACGAACAACGCCCCGCCCGGCGTGCGCAACTTGCGTTGGTCCAGCAGCACGCCCGCACCGCCGTCGACGTCGAACACCGACGCTGCTTTGTAGAAGCGTTTGGCGAGCGCGGTCAGAACTGGTCTCCGTTCTTCTTGACGAAGCCGCCACCGTCGCGGTCCGAGAGAAACTTCATGTCGAGGTCGGGATACTCTCCGGCGTCGTCCTCGCTGCGCGAGCCGGCGACCAGGAGCTTCACCGGCGCATTGGAGCGGTTCTGGAAGCAGTGGCCGTTCTTCACGCCCGCCTTGAAGCCCGCGCAATCGCCCGCGCGCACCACCTCTTCGCCGGCATCCGTCACCATCACCGCTTCGCCCTCCAGCACGTAGACGAACTCATCCTCGTGCGTGTGCCAATGGCGCTGGCTCGACCACGAGCCCGGCGGCAGCGTTACCAGATTGACGCCGAATTGCGTCAGCCCGGCTGCATCGCCCAGCTTCACCCAGGCGCGATCTCTGCAGGGAACGTCATACGGGGGCGGATAGCGCGTTCCCGATCCGCGGGGCGCCTTGTCGGGATCAATCTTCATCACCCGCCTCTTACGCCGGGATCACGTCGAAGGCCATCGACAGCCGCTCCTGACCCTCGAAAGGCACGGTGCCGTGCCAGAAATAAGAGGGAAAAAGCACCAGCGTCCCGACCTTCGGTTCGATGAATTTTTCCGGCGCCGCTCCGCGCATGGGCCGGCTGGGTTCGCCGAACTTCAACTGGCCCGCGCGCGGGTCCTTCTTCTTCTCGCTGGCCATGACCGACACGAAATAGGCGGAGCTGATCCAGCCGCGGTCGTGCACGTGGTTCGGCTGGTAGCCCTCGTGACCAAGGCGCACCGACCAGAGTCCGGAATAACGGAAGCGGTCACGCTTGCGCTGGCTCATCGGGTCGGGCGCTTCGCTGTCGAGCTGTGCAATGTAGTCGCGCACGGCGCCGTCGATTGCCTTGATGAAGGCTTTCAGGTTCGGCTCTTCCAGATTGAGCAGGCTGCGGCCCGTCTGGGAGCCCGCATGAATGAACTGGTCGAGCGGATGCGCGTTCACCTTATGCTGAATCCGCAAGACGTCGGCGAGCGAAGCGTTGAAATTCTCGGTGGTGAAGAACCCGCGCGGGACGGGAACCTCATAGGCTTTCACCATCTGCTCGTAATTGCAGAAGGTCCTGTATTCCGCGTGGCCGATGAGCCGAAGCGCCGTGGCTTCACACGCGATCAGGTACTGTTCGTCCGGCTCCTCGCGCCGCAGCGCGCGCACGATCTCGAGCGCTTCGTCGGCGCGATTTGAGCGCAGCAGCGTCGAAAGCAAGTTGCGATGCGCCGTGCGCGACCCCGGCTGCAGCTGCACGACGCGCCGCAGTGACTTCAATCCGTCTTCCGTTCGGTCGATCTCGTCCAGCACGATGCCATACGCCGAGAGCAGCGCCGGCGTGTCGGGCGCAAGCAGCAGCGCGTCATAGAGCACGCGCAGCGCCTTTTCCGGAAAGTGCGCGCGGTGCAGCGCATCGGCGCATGCGAGACGCAAGGTCAGATCGTTCGGCCGCTTGGCGATTTCCGCTTCGGTGATCGCCGTACAGCGCTCACCCTCACCGCGCAGCGCACGCACCCGCGCCAGGGCGGCGTGCAGCGGCACAGCGGTCCCGTAGAGCTTGATCCCCTGCTCCAGCACCTGCTCGGCCTCGTCTTTACGGTTCGCCGCGTAAAGCCCGCGCGCGAAGCTCAGCGCCAAGTCGGGCGAGTCCAGATGCTCGTGCGCCAGCCGCTCATAGAGTGCGAGCGCTTCACGGCCGCGCCCTACGCGATCCAACGCGTTGGCGTAGCTCTGGCGCAGACCGCGCAGTTTCGGCGCGAATTTGAGCGCGGTTTCGGCCGACGCGAGCGCTTCGTCATGCCGCTCCTGCTGGCGTTGCAGCTGGCTGAGCAAGGTCCAGCCTTCCGGTCCCGGCATGGCGGCGATGTAGGCGCGCACTTCCTGCTCGGCCTCCGTCATCTCGCCCGCGGCCATCAGGCAGCGCACCAGGTTCACGCGCACCTGCGCTGCATATGGCATGAGCGCCATGGCGGCGCGGAAGATGCGCGTGGCCTCGCCGTACTCCTTGCGCGCCTGCAGGACGACGCCGAGATCGTTGTAATAGCCGCCGTCCGTCAGCGTGTTGGCGACGGCGGCGCGCAAATATCGCTCCGCCTCCGGCATCTGGTTCTGCGCCTTCTTGATCAGGCCCATCAAGTGCAGAACCGAGGGGTCGGACTTGAGATCGCTGAACACCGGCGCCAGCACACGTTCGGCGCCGACGGCGTCGTTCTCGTCGAGCAAATGCTTGGCGGCATTGGCGAGCGCGGAGATTTCCGGCTGATACTTCATGCGCGCCGCTCGAACGGCTCGAAGGGGTCTTTCGCGTCGCGCTCGTCGAAGCCCATCAGCTCGAACGCGGCCTTCATGTGGGGCGGCAGCGGCGCAATGGTCTTGAGCACGCCGCCTGACGGATGCGGCAGGCGGATGGCGCGTGCATGCAGTTGCAGCATGCCGTCGAGTCCGCCCGGTGTCGGACGCTCGCCCCTGTATTTCGGATCGCCGGCGATGGCGTGCCCCATCTCGGCCATATGGAAGCGCAGCTGGTGCGTACGACCGGTCACCGGGCGCAACGCCATCCATGAGGCGCGCTGGCCGCCTTCGGATAGCACCGCATATTGCGTGACAGCGTGCACCGCGCCCTCGTCCGTCTGGACGGCAGGCTGCATCATTTCGCGGTCGGCGTCGCGGGCGCCCGGCGCCTTCCTGATCCACGAACGCAGTTCGCCTACCTTCGGTCGTGGCGATCCCAGCACAATGGCCCAGTAGATTTTGTCGGTGTCACGGTCGCGGAAAGCTTCCGCCAGAAACGCCGCTGCGCGGGGATGGCGCGCCAACACCAGACAGCCGGAGGTGTCGCGGTCGAGCCGATGCACGAGCTTCGGCTTTTTCTCAGCATCGAACTTCAGGCCTTCCAGCAGCCCGTCGATATGGCGGGTCGTCTTGGCGCCGCCTTGCGTGGCGAGCCCGGCGGGCTTGTTCAGCACGATCACGTCTGCATCGCGGTGCAGCACCAGCGAGCGGATGAAGTCCTCGTCCTTTTTCGAAAGCGACCCCGGCGCGCGCTTCGGCGCCGCGTCCGGCAATGGTGGAATGCGCACGCTCTGGCCGGGCGAGACACGGTCTGAAGCCTTCACGCGCGCGCCGTCGACCCGCACCTGGCCGGTGCGGATCATCTTTTCGATCTGACCCTGGCTCAAATGCGGATAGCGGCGGCGAAACCAGCGGTCGATCCGCGTCACGCCGTCGTCGTCCGTCACTTCAACGGTTTCAACCGCTCTCATGGCCGCCCCAGCACGAGCCCCAGCCAGCATGCGCCGATGCTCAGTACAAGCGAGGATGCCACATAGAGGGCGGCGAGATGCGGCTGACTTTGCATCAGGCGAACGGTTTCGAGCGAAAACGCCGAAAACGTCGTGAAGCCGCCTAGCACGCCGACGCCCAGCAACAGGCGCAGGTTGATGTCTTCAGTGCGCGCCGCCAGAAGCCCCATCGCCAAGCCGCCGATGACGTTGACGATAAGGGTGCCCCAGGGAAAACCCATGCCGAGGCGAAGCGCGGCAATACCCACGCCATAGCGTGTGACCGCGCCCAATGCGCCGCCCGCGGCCACCAGCATTACTTGCATCATGCGCGCATCATCCCGGCAGACGCGACCGAAGGTTGGCCGCCGTCTCGCGCGCGTCATACGCGTTGGCGTCGTCGGGCTTGGGGCCTTCGCCAAAACGGATGTCGAGCGTGGCCGAGCGCGCCTGTTGAGCGCCGCCATTGCCGATCGGGATGTTGATGCCGACGCCGACGCTGCCGCCGCTGCGCCCGCCCCACGATCCGCCGCCGACGCCGATGCCGACGCTCGGACCGCCATAGGACGAGTTGCCGTCATCGAGCGTGCGGCGATCGACCCAGAACCATTCGCTGCCATTGGCGATGGCGAGGTCGGCGGCGCGCAACAAGGCGTAGTCCTCAAGCAATTGCGCGTTGGCTGAGCCACTGGCGCGATAGGTCACCGTGTAGCGGTTCGACTCGATGCGCTGTTCGGAATAGCCCGCCCCGCCTTGGCGGGCCGCCGGCGTGTAGGTCGGGGTGGACGCGCAGGCGCCCAGGAACGCCACCACGGCGAAGACGGCAAAGCTATGGAAGTTCGATCTGGGGCGCATGGGCAAACCTCGGTCTGGAATCCCTCGGGGAAGACCTTATCAGGTTTGCCCGGCTGTCGACGTTTCAAGCCCGAGTGATCGGGCGGTTTCCAGGAATATGGGCGGCGGCGGCGCGCTGAGCTGCAGCCCGCCCCCGGCCGGATGCGGCAAATCCAGGCTCAAGGCGTGCAGCATCAGCGTGGGGACCTCCACCGCGCCGAGCCGGAACAAGCCGCCATATTTGCCGTCCCCGGCGATGGGGCGGCCGATCGAAGCCAGGTGGGCGCGGAGCTGGTGCATGCGGCCCGTCTCCGGTTCGAGTTCCAGGAGCGCAGCGCCCCCGTTCGTGGCCAGGGTGCGGTATCGCGTCAGGGCCGGCTGACCGTCGGCGCCGACCTCCATGATGTCGAGCCCACGGCGGGAGGCTTTTCGCAGCGGCGCATTAATCTCGCCTTCCGCAGGCGCCGGCGCGCCGCCGCACACGATGGCGCGGTAGGTCTTCTTCACGTTTCGCCCCGCGAACGCCTCGGACAGAAACGCCGCCGCCGGTTTGGTGCGCGCCGCCACGATGACGCCGGAGGTTTCGCGGTCGAGCCTATGGACAAGCCGCGGCTGTTTGCCGTTCGATTTGGCGAAGGCGGCGAGCAAGTCTTCCAGACTGCGCGTCACGCCAGAGCCGCCCTGCACCGCGAGCCCCGCGGGCTTGTTGAAGGCGATCAGCGCCGCGTCCTCGTGAATGACGAGGTGACGCGCATGGGCGGCGTCTTGCGGCGTGATGGGTGGGCGCACGCCGCCAACCTATCGGGTTCGACGCGCCGGCGAAACGCGGCTTAGCGCGTCGCCGGCGTCGCTCCGGGCGCGGCGGCCGGCGCGATGCCAGTCTGCGCGTCGGGCAGCGCCGGGCCGCCGTACTCGGCAAACCACGCCAGCGTATTGCGCACCTTGGCGATGAGCCCGGTGGGGCGGAACGCAATGTCGTGCGGGCTGCCCGGAATGCGGATGAGCCGCGAGGGCACATGCCGCAGGCGGAGCGCCTGATAGTATTGCTCCGCTTCGCTGGGCGGCGTGCGGTGGTCCTCTTCGCCCACCATCACCGCGGTCGGCGTCGATACGTTGCCCACGCGCGAGAGCGGCGAACGCGCCCAGTAGCGCGCTTGGGCGCCCTCTTCCCACGGGAACTCCCCGAACCAGTAGGGCGCGAAGAAGTTGGTGGCGTCTGCGGTCAACACGAAGCTCGTCCAGTTGATCACCGGCTTTTGCACCATCGCTGCGCGGAAGCGCGTGGTTGAACCCACGATCCAGGCGGTCAGCACGCCGCCGCCGGAGCCCCCGGTCACGAACAGCCGATCGGTGTCGATATTGCCGCGCGCGATGACGGCGTCGACCACGCTCATCAGGTCGTCATAGTCCTGGCTCGGATAATTGTGGTGGATGAGATTGCCGAAATCGCCGCCATAAGACGTCGACCCGCGCGGATTGGCGTAGACGACGACGTAACCTGCGGCGGCGTACATCTGCATCTCGGCGGAGAACGCCGGTCCATACGCTGCGAACGGCCCGCCGTGGATTTCCAGCAGCAGCGGATATTCGCGCGTGGGGTCGAAATTCGGCGGCCGCACGATCCAGGCGTCCACGGGGCGCTGGTCCGCGCTCGACGGCGCGGTGATGTGCTCGACCTGGGCGATGGCTTTGCCGGTGAAGAGATCCTCGTTGAGCGCGGTGATGCGCCGGCCGCCGGAAATGGTGAGATCGCTCGGCCGCGTCGGCGTCGTCGTGGTGGCGACCCAGCGGCCGCCCGCATTCACGGAGTAAGAACCGCTGGTATACGGCCGGCCGATATCGGTGCCGCCGATATTGGAGAGCACGGTCGTGACCGCGCCGCCATTGGCGCTGATGCGGCCGAGCTTGGTGACGCCATGATCGTCGAACAGGAAATAGATCGAGCCGTTGCCCGCCCATTGCGGGTTGACCACATCGCGATCCAGCCGCGCCGTGAGCGCGCGCGGATTGGAGCCGTCGGCGTTAGCGACATAGAGCTCGCTGACCTGATAGCCCTGCCGGCGATCGTCGAAACCGATGTACGCGAGCCGGCGCCCATCCGGCGACAGCACCGGCGAACCTTCGGGTCCGTCACGCGTGGTCAGTCGCGTGACCTCGCCGCTTTCGATGTTGAGCGCATAGACGTCGCTCTCCACCGGATCGTACTCCCAGTTCTCTTCCGCGTTGGCGGAGAAGACAAGCCGGCGCCCGTCCGGGCTCCATGACATGCGCCCGTCATGGTTGCGCGCGCGGTAGGTCAGCTGCCGCGGCGTGCCGCCATCGGCCGGCAGCACGAAAATCTGCGCGAACCCCGCGTGCACATAGCCTTCGCCGTCAGCGCGATAGACAAGACTGGTGATGACGCGCGCCGGCGCGTTCCACTGCGCGCCTTCCGGCGCGCGCGGCATGGCGGCGGGATCGGCGTCGGCTTCTTCGATGAAGCTCTGGAATGCGAGCGTACGCCCATCCGGCGACCAGGTGAGGTTGGAGACGCCGCCCGGCACGCGCGCCAGGATCGCCGAGCGCTGGGTGTCCATGTAGAAGACGCGAATTTCCGCCGCGCCGCCTTCATTGGCGACGTAAGCAATGGCGCGCCCGTTCGGCGCCCACACCGGCGAACCATAGCTGCCGCTCCCCTGCACCAGCGGGCGATGCACGCCGCCTTGCGAATCCACCAGCCAGATCGAACGGCGGAAGCGGTCGCTCATGATGTCGGCGGAGACGCGCACATAGGCGACCCAGCGCCCATCCGGCGAGATGCGCGGATTGTCGGCGTATTCGAGATTGAACACGTCAGCGGCGGTGAACACGCGCGGCCGCTCGCGCGGCGGCTCATTGGCCGGCTGCGCCATGGCGGCGGTGGTCGTGACGGCGATGATCGCAGCGGCCGCAAGCGCGCGGAAAAGCATGAGCGTCCCCCTCTTCGTGGGCGCCAACCTACAAGCAGGTCCCATGCCCCGGAAGCGCCGCTCGCCGATTAGGCGAAGACTACGCGATCAGGGTGAGGGTTTTCGTCATGAGCGGTCCGATCTCGTCGTGCAGCACCAGATCGGCGAGCCCGTCGAGCGGTGTTGCTTCGCGATTTACGATGACGAGCTTGGCGCCCGCTTCCTTGGCGATCAGCGGCAGCCCGCACGCAGGGCGCACCACCAGCGACGATCCCAGCACCAGCATGAGATCACACGCGATGCTTTCGTCCGTCGCCCGCTCCATTTTGTCTTCCGGCATCGGCTGGCCGAAGGAGATGGTAGCGGTCTTCAAGAGACCATCGCAGGCCAAGCAGACCAGCTCCGCGCCTGCTTTCCAGCGCGGCTCGAGATCGCCCAGTTCATGACGTTCGCCGCAGTCCAGGCATTTGGCGTAAGCCGCGTTGCCGTGCAGTTCGATAATCTGCGCCTCAGGCACACCGGACTCGAGATGCAAATTGTCGACATTCTGCGTGATGACCGACCTGACTTTGCCCGATTTCACCAGCGCCGCAACGGCGTGATGCCCTGCATTCGGCGCGGCGCCGGTCCAGCCCGCCGTGCGGTTGAACACACGCGACCAGGCTTCGGCGCGCGCCTCGCGCGAGCGCACGAAGTCCTGAAACATGATCGGCTGCATCTTCGTCCACACGCCGCCCGGACTGCGGAAGTCGGGAATGCCGCTCTCGGTGGAAATACCCGCGCCGGTGAACACGACGGCGCGTCGGGAGGCGTTGAGATATTGCGCGAGTGCTTCGGCGTTACTCACCTACATAGTCTCGTAGTCGACGAGGGCATGCCTCTCCAACTTGCATGCGTCGCATACGGTCGAGAGTGTGAGCCACGCGAACCCCTCGAACCAGCTATCGTCGGTCAACTCACCACCGCTCTCTTCAACACTGATCTGCTTATCTTCGGCAAGAATGTCTATTTCGATGCGATGGGAGGCGCCGCCGCAATCGCAGCGCCACTTGGCATACGCAGGTGGCCGGGCCTTCCGATCGGCTTCCTCGCCGCAGAGAAACCCGTTCCACCCATGAAGGTGCATATCGAAGAGGAGGTGTTCTTTCGCGCAGCCATCGCACCGTGCTGCGATCCGGAAGAAATATCGTCCGCCGAATTCGGTGGTCTGGAGGACAGGCGTTCTCGAACCGTAGTCGCGAACGCCCGGATAACCCACGTACAGAACGGCGAACGACCGGCTGCCGCACGCGCAAACAACATCACCCACGAGCCGCGTGTCGCCAGACTTCGCGGGATTGCGGCGCAGCACCTCCGACAGGTGCCGAGGAATGGGATATCCCCCTGCCACCGACATTAACTCCGCTCACCCCTCAGCTTCGCCCAGTGCTCAAGCCGCTCCTTGATCGCGCCTTCGCGGCCGCGGCCTTCGGGTTGGTAGAACTGCCGGCGCTGCATCTCGTCCGGAAAGTAGTTCTGACCGGAGAAGCCTTCTTCGGAATCGTGGTCGTAGGAATAGCCCGCGCCGTAACCCAAGTCCTTCATCAGCTTCGTTGGCGCATTTCGGATGTGCATGGGCGGCCCGAGCGTCCCCGTCTCGCTTGCCGCCATCTTCGCCTGCTTCCACGCCGTGTAAGCCGCGTTCGACTTCGGCGCGGTGGCGAGATGGATCACGGCCTGCGCCAAGTGCAGCTCCGCTTCCGGCGGACCGATGAAGTGCACCGCGTCCTTGGCTGCGTTGCAGATGAGCAGCGCCGTTGGATCGGCAAGCCCCACGTCCTCTGCGGCGGCGCGCACCAGCCGGCGCGCGATGAACAGCAGATCCTCGCCGCCCGTCACCATGCGCGCGAGCCAATAGAGCGCCGCGTCCGGATCGGAGCCGCGGATGCTTTTATGCAGCGCCGAGATGAGATTGTAGTGCTCTTCGCGATCCTTGTCGTAGGCCGGCGCGCGTTTCTGCAGCATCTCGCCCAGGGCCTTTGCGTCGAGCGGCTTCGCCGTCTTCAGCGCGAACAATTCTTCCGCCAGCGTCAACAGATAGCGGCCATCACCGTCGGCCAGATTGCAAAGCGCGATGCGCGCGTCTTCTGTCAGCGGCAGCGTCGTGCCGAGCAGCGCTTCGCCCCGCTGCAGCAGCTGCTCCAGCGCCGCATCGTCCAAGCGCTTCAGCACGAACACCTGCGCGCGCGACAACAGCGCCGCGTTGATCTCGAAGCTCGGATTTTCGGTGGTGGCGCCGACGAGGGTGACCACGCCCTCCTCGACGTACGGCAGGAACCCATCCTGCTGCGCACGGTTGAAGCGGTGGATTTCATCCACGAACAGCAGCGTGCCCTTGCCCAACGCACGCCGCCCACGCGCGGCCTCGAACACCTTGCGCAAATCGGCGACGCCCGAGAACACCGCGCTCACCTGCTGGAACTCGAGCCCGGTCTCTTCCGCCAACAGCCGCGCGATCGTGGTTTTGCCGACGCCGGGCGGGCCCCAGAGCACCATCGAGGCCAGCCGCTTACCCGCGACCATCCGCCCGATCGGGCCATCAGGCTTCAGCAAGTGGTCCTGTCCTACCACCTCCGAGAGCTTGGCCGGGCGCAAGCGATCCGCCAGCGGACGCGGTGCGCCCTGGTCTAGCCCGGCTGCTTCGAATAAATCGCTCATGCACCCTCAACATAAGCAATTCGCGGGAGAGAAACGATGGCCGAAGCGAGTTCTGCGATCCCACCTGGGCTTTATCCCTACCTCACGGTCAAAGGCGGCAAGGCGGCCGTAGATTTCTATGCGCGAGCCTTTGGCGCGGTGGAGGAATTTCGTGCCTACGGCCAGGACAACGAGCGCATCATGCACGCGCGCCTGCGGGTGAACGGCTTCGCCTTGTTGCTGTCGGATTATTTCGAGGAATTCCACGGCGGCGCGCCCGCGCCCACGCCCACGGGCGTCACCATCCACCTGGAAGTGGACGACGCCGACGCCTGGTGGAAACGCGCAACCGACGCGGGCGCCACCATCGTCATGCCGCTCGCCGATCAGTTCTGGGGCGACCGTTACGGCCAGCTGAAGGACCCCTACGGGCACAGCTGGTCCATCGGCGCACCGGTGAAGAAGTGAGCGTGCAAACCGACGTCATGGAAGCGCTGGCGGCCGGAATCAGCACCGGCGCCTATGACGGTCTCGAACGCTATTTCACCCCGGATTTCGTGCTGCACGATCCGCGCACGCCGGATTGGCCGCGAGGCATCGAAGGCGCCCGGCGCATGATCGCGAGCTTCCGCGCGCTCGGCGACGACGTCCGGCTCAATATCCTCGACATGACCGAGGACGCCGACAAGGTGGCGGTGCGCTGGGCCTGTTCGTGGCGCCGCGATGGCGTCACTGACACCGCCTCGATCATCGCCATCTACCGCTTCGCCGACGGCCTCATCGCCGAAGACTGGGGCATCGGTGTGCGCGCGGCGTGGCCCTAGCGCTGCCGAGGACCGAGAAGGCACTCCAAAGGAGGATAGAGCGCGCCTCTATCCTACACTTCAGTCATTCCAGACGCGCGGAGCGCGATCTGGAATCCAGGGCAAATACATCGCTCTATGATCCCTGGATTCCAGATCGACCTGCGGTCGTCTGGAATGACTGAGGGAGTCTATCCGACCGGCTTGCGAGCGGCGCCAAGCTTCCGCCCATGCAACCGCCGCCCCGGCCTCCCCTCAAACCAAAGCTACGCCTGCAGCTCATCGTCGGCACGCTGACAGCGCTGATGTGGCTGGCGGTGGCGTGCTTTAACGCGATGGGCGTCGAAACCAGCGCTTGGCGCCGCCAGCGCCACGCAGCCTTTCGGCGGATGGCGCGCCAAGCCGCGCTGCTCATCTTTCTGCGCGCCGCCGAATTGCTCGGCCGCCACCGCTATGAGCGCACGCCCGCGCGCTACGGCGAAAAGCGTCTCCGCCGCCAGCAATTGCGCGCCGTCGTCGGCTGTGCGCTGCGCCGCAAGCTGCGCTGCCGCGATCCATTGAGCCGCGTGGCGCTGCTGATCGACGCCTTCAACCGGATCGACATTCACGCCGGCGCTTTGGCGCGCCGTCTCCGCGCCGGCCTTAGCCGCGCCTGGGGCGAGGCGCCCCTGCCACACGCTGCGGAAGCGCTCGTCGCGCTCTGCATCAGCGCGTCCCTCGCCAGCGACACCTCGTGACGCGCCGTGTCCGCTGTGAATCCGCTGTGCCGCTGTGGTTTTCTTCTTTCACCACGGCGGCACAGCGAAGGCACAGAGGACACCGCGCCCATCACGCAGCGCCGCGCGGAGCAAAGCTCCGCCGCGGGCGCCGGCGCGCGCCTAGAAGCGGATTTCCGCGTGCTGACCGTTGCGCTGCACGCCCATGACCCAGGACCGGTTTTGGGTCATGGCCCGATCCAGCTGAGCCGCGTCGCGGATCGGCTGGCCGTTGATGGTGTCGATGATGTCGCCCTGACGGAAGCCGATGCGCGCCGCCACCCCGCGCTGATCGAGCGCCTGGATGAACACGCCCGTAGCGAACGGATCGAGTCCTGCGGTTTCCGCCGTCGCCGGCGTCAGCGTCACCACTTGCGCGCCCGAAAGCGGGTGATTGCCCGAGAGCACGCGCGGATCGGGCCGCCCGCCCGGCGGCGCTTCCGCATTGGCGCTGATCGTGCGCTGTTGGCCGTTGCGCAAAATCACCAGCGGCACACGCGCGCCCGGACGCTGCGTCGCGAACTGGTAGCGCACGCCGCCGTCGTCATGCACCTCGGTGCCGGCGACGGAGAGAATGATGTCGCCGCGCTGCAGGCCGGCGCGTTCGCCGGCGGCGCGCGGATAAAGTTCGCTCACCAGCACGCCCTCAGGCCGCGGCAGGCCGAGCGAGCGCGCGAGTTCGGCGGTCACCGTCTGCATGCGCGCGCCGAGCCATGGACGCACGACGCTGGAACCGCCGGAGACCGCCGTCTCCACCACGCGGCGCACCATTTCCGATGGGATGGCGAAACCGATGCCGTTGGAGCCGCCGCCTTGCGAGTAGATCATACTGTTGATGCCGACCAGGCCGCCCTGCATGTCGACCAGCGCGCCGCCAGAATTGCCCATATTGATGGCGGCGTCGGTCTGGATGAAGAACGCGTAGTCGTTGGCGCCGACTTCCGTGCGCGCCAGCGCCGAGACGATGCCGCTGGTGACGGTCTGCGAAAGTCCGAACGGATTGCCGATGGCGAGCACCAGATCGCCGACTTGGGTGTTGTGCGTATCCGAGAACGGCAGCGTCGGCAGCCGCTCGCCCGGCACGCTGATGCGCAGCACGGCGAGGTCGGTGCGCGGATCGGCGAGCGCCACTTGCGCATCGAACTCGCGGCGATCCGCCAGCACCACCTTCAGCGACTGCATGCCTTCGATGACGTGATAGTTGGTGACGATGATCCCGTCGGCGCGCACGATCACGCCCGAGCCCAGCGAGCGCTCGATGCGGTCCTGCGGCACGGTGCCGCCGAAGCGGCGAAAGAACGGGTCGGCGGTCATGCCGCGCTGCGCGATGACGCGCTCGGCATAGACGTTGACGACCGCCGGGCTGACGCGCGCCACCACGGGTGCGAAGGAAAGCTGCACTTGGCCCTGGTTCGAGGGCGCCTGGCGCGCGAGCGGGCCGGCTTGGATCAGCTGCAGTTGCGGCTCGCCCTGACCCGGCGGCGGCGCGACCTGCTCGGGCTGCTGCATTGGCGACAGCGCGAGCGCCCCGCCCGCGAAACCCGCGATCAAGGCGACGAACGGAGAGACCTTGAGCAGGTCCGAACGCGTGAACTTCATGAAGGCGCTCCCGCCGAATTTTCCGCGCCGGATCATGGCCCAGTCTGTGGCGGGAAAGGGGCGGCTCTAGCGGCTGGCGACGAGATGTTCAGCGAGAGCGGCAAGCAGCGCCCGCCAGTGCTCGGCCTGGCGCATCTGGAAGGGGCCAAGCGGGAAGCCGTGCCGGGCGAGATGTTCTTGCGGGATCGCGTCCCAGCCGCGGTGCTCGACCGTCACGCGGGTTTCGTCGCCGACCGATTCGAAACGAACCTCGACGTGTGTCTGCTGCTCCGGCGTGAACGTGGCTTGGCGCCAGGTGAAAGCCAGCCGCTCGCCCGGGGCCCAGTGCGTGATGCGGCCGATCTCGAAGGTGTGGCCGTTGGAAAGCGTGGTGACGAGACGGCCGTTCTCGCCGGGTTCGAACCGAAGTTCGCCGTCGCCGCGCGGCGTCAGCTGGAAGAGCCCGTTGGGTTTCCACCACAGCGAGATGTCTTCCACGAACGCGTCGAAACACGCCTGCGGCGACGCCGCGATGCGGAGCGAGACGATGACCGCCGCGTTCACTTCCGCTTCTTCTCAACGTGGGCCTTGAATGACGCCAGTTGATCCATCCACAGCCGCTCGGTGTCGGCGACCCATTTCTTCAAATCCGCCATGGCGCCGTCCTTCAGCGCATAGATGCGGACGCGCGCATCGAACTCGGGATGCGTTTGCTGGACGAGCCCGCCCTGTTTCAGCGCCCGCAGATGCCGGCTCATGGCGGGCGCCGGCAAGCCCAGCGCCTCCGCCAATTCGCCGGCGCTGCGCGCGCGCTGTCCCAGCAATTCCACCGCGCGGCGCCGATGCGGATCGGCAAGCGCCGCCAGCGTGGCGTCGAGTTTGGCTTTGGCCATCAGTCGAGACGCGTCTGGGTCTTGAGGCCCATGGACTTTTCGTAGTCTTCCGGCGGCACGTTCTTCACCGTTTGACCGAAGGTCCAGATGTGCCCCTCCGGATCGGTGCAGCGGTAGGTGCGGTCGCCGTAGAATTGCGTTTCCGGCTCTTGCAGGATCGATGCGCCCGCCTTGCGCGCGCGTTCGCAGTGCGCGTCGATGTCTTCTTCGAGCTGGACGTGCACCGTTTGCGTGTTGAGGCCGCCGATGGATTGCGGACTGCGGTGCTTCTCGGTCCATTCCGTGCCGACCATGACGATGCTGTCGCCGAACTTCATCTCGGAGTGCGCGAGATTGCCGTCGCCGTCGATGATCACAATGAAGGGTTCGAAGCCGAACGCCTGCTCCAGCCAGCGGAATGCGGCCTTGGGATCCTTGTAGCTGAGCGCGCTGGAGAGGCCCTTGGAGCGGGAGAAATCAGCCATCGGAAGCTCCTTCTGATAGCCGACAATATTTGTCTTTTTCCGAAAGTAAATAGCGGAACGCTTCCCGGACGCCGCCCCGGCGAAGGCCGGGGTGCGGGCCGGGACCCGCACCAGCGGCAATCTCGGAGAGCGGCCGCGCTTGCCTCCGCGCTGGCTCCCCGCGCTCCGCCCCGCCTTCGCGGGGGCATACGGCCGGGAAGCGTGTGAACTAGCGCAGCGCGGCTTCGGTATCTTCCAGATGTCCCTGGTTCGGCTCCGGCGTGACGTCGATCAAGCGCGCCAGCAGCGGATAGACCGAGGTATTCTCAAACTGCGGCAGCGTGGCGTGCTGGCGGAACGCCGGACCATGAGCGATGAACACCGCCGCCATCTCCGCCGCCTGCGGGTCCCAGCCGTGATTGCCGAGCGCAGGCGTTGTGTATTGCGGCAGCTGCGTCGAGCGATAGCGCCATCCCAGATCGGCCAAGCACACGATCGCGGGGACGCGGCGGTGGTCGCGACAATCGAAGCGCTCCGGCAACTCGCTCTTGCGCCAGCACTCGCCGTGTTCGCGGCGGCCGAGGAGCGCGCGCTCCACTTCCGTCTCATGGCCCGGCAGCGGATTAACGCCGGAGAACGGCCCGTCCCACACGACATGGGCTTGCTGGGGCGTGATCCTCGCTTCGAGTTCGATCACCTGCTCCGGCGTCTGCGTCGCCATGCCGTGGTCGGCGACGATGACGAGGTTCGCGTGCTCGCCATACCCACGCGCGCGCAATCCGGCGACGAGCCGTGCGATCGCGGCATCCACCTCGGCGGCGGCGGCGTTCGTCTCCATGGCGTCCGGGCCGAAGCGATGGCCGGCGCTGTCGACGAGATCGAAATAGAGCGTGAAGAAGCGCGGCCGCTCGGTCAGCGGCAAATCGAGCCACGAGAGCAGCACATCTACGCGCGCAAAGCTTGCGGTCGATTGATCGAACACGCGGTAGCGGCTCGGGCGCCCGCCGGCGATTTCGTACTCGCTGCCTGGCCAGAACATCGTGCCGGTGCGCACGCCTTGGCGTTCCGCGATCACCCAGATCGGAACGCCGTCGCTCCACCAGATCGGATCCGCGGCGACGTTGCGGTCCTGCAGCGTGAACACAGCGCCCGGACGCTGGGGATCTTCCATGCGGTTGTTGACCATGCCGTTGCGGCCTGGATGCAACCCGGTGACGAGGGTGTAGTGGTTCGGGAACGTCACCGACGGAAAGCTCGGCCGCATCGAGCCGCGCACGCCTTCGGCAGCGAGCCGCGAGAGCGTCGGCGTGTTGCCGCGATCGAGATAGTCGGGACGAAAGCCGTCGAGCGAGATCAGGATGACGACGTCCTCGCGCGCTTCGCCCGACCGCGGCGCGCTCGCCGTCGCGCACGCGCCAAGCGCGATCGCGCACACCACAAAAGCAAAAGAGCGGAGCCAGTTCATGGCCCCGCTCTTAAAAGCTTCGTGTGACACGACCGTAAAAGCCGATCAGCCTTCGTCCGTGTAGATCGCTTCCGGACGCGGACCGCTGTCGAGGCCGCGGGCCGCTTCGTCGCGGTCCACGAATTCGATCACCGCGAGCGGGGCGTTGTCGCCATGGCGGAAGCCCGCCTTCAGAACGCGCGTATAGCCGCCGGCGCGACCTTGGTAGCGGGGTGCGAGCGTCTCGAAGAGCTTCTTGGCCTGGGTCTCGTCACGCATGCGCGAAACCACGAGACGTCGCGAACCCAGATCGCCCTTCTTCGCCAGCGTCACCAGACGCTCCACGACGGGGCGGAGCGCCTTCGCCTTCGGCAGCGTCGTCACGATCTGCTCGTGCTTGATGAGCGCGGCGGCCATGTTGCCAAACATCGCCTGGCGGTGAGCCGAGGTGCGGCCGAGCTTCTTGTGTCCTGAACCGTGACGCATGGTCTTTTCCCCGCCGGGTTTGTCCCCGGCTCTCCGTTAGATTTGGTCTTCGTACTTCTTGGCGAGATCTTCGATGTTGTCCGGGGGCCAGTTCTCGACCGCCATGCCGAGATGGAGACCCATCGAGGCCAGGACTTCCTTGATCTCGTTCAGCGACTTGCGGCCGAAGTTCGGGGTGCGGAGCATTTCCGCTTCCGACTTCTGGATGAGGTCGCCGATGTAAACGATGTTGTCGTTCTTCAAGCAGTTCGCCGAACGCACCGAAAGTTCGAGTTCGTCGACCTTCTTCAAGAGCGCCGGGTTGAACGGCAGGTCCGGCTTCTCGCCGCCTTCCTTCTTCGCCTTCGGCTCTTCGAAGGTGATGAAGATTTGCAGCTGGTCTTGCAGGATGCGCGCGGCGTACGCGATCGCATCTTCCGGACGGATAGAACCGTTGGTTTCGACTTCGATGATCAGCTTATCGTAGTCGAGCACTTGGCCTTCGCGGGTGTTGTCGATGCGATAGGCAACGCGCTTCACCGGCGAATAGAGGCTGTCGATGGCGATCAGACCGATCGGCGCATCGTCGGGACGGTTCTGTTCGGCCGGGACGTATCCCTTGCCGTTGTTGACCGTGAGCTCCATGCGCAGGTTCGCGCCCTCGTCCAACGTGCAGATCACGTGGTCGGGGTTCAGAATTTCCATGTCGGAAACCGTCTGAATGTCGCTGGCCTTCACTTCGCCCGGGCCGGTCTTCGTCAGCATCACGCGCTTGGGGCCTTCGCCACGCATGCGGATGGCGACCTGCTTCAGGTTCAGCACGATGTCGGTGACGTCTTCACGCACGCCTTGGATCGAGCTGAACTCGTGCACAACGCCGTCGATTTGCACAGACGTGATGGCCGCACCTTGCAGCGACGACAGCAGCACGCGACGCAGCGCGTTGCCGAGCGTCATCCCGAAGCCCCGCTCCAGCGGCTCCGCGATCAGAGTCGCGCGGCGCTGCGGATCGAAGCCATGCTCGACGAGCGGCTTCTTCGGGCGGATGAGCTCAAGCCAGTTTTTTTCAATCGATTGCATCATTCCATCCATCAAATGCGTGATCCGCGCGCGCTCGCGCGGGTCGCTAGAAATTTCGTCGTCCGCTTAGACGCGGCGGCGCTTCGGCGGGCGGCAGCCGTTGTGGGGGATCGGCGTCACGTCGCGGATCGACGTCACGGTGAAGCCCACAGCTTGCAGCGCGCGCAATGCGCTTTCGCGGCCCGAACCCGGACCTGACACGTTCACTTCGAGCGTGCGCATGCCGTGTTCCATCGCCTTGCGGCCCGCATCTTCAGCGGCCACCTGCGCGGCGTACGGCGTCGACTTACGCGAGCCCTTGAAGCCCATCGTGCCGGCGCTCGACCACGAGATCGTGTTGCCTTGCGCGTCGGCGATCGTGATCATCGTGTTGTTGAACGAGGCGTTCACGTGCGCGACGCCCGTCACGATGTTTTTGCGCTCGCGCTTCTTAACGCGGGTGGATTCCTTAGCCATTGCGGCGTGTCCTTACTTCTTGGTCGCTTGTTTCTTGCCGGCGATCGGTTTTGCCGGGCCCTTGCGCGTGCGCGCGTTCGTGTGCGTGCGCTGACCGCGAACTGGCAGGCCGCGGCGGTGACGCAGGCCGCGATAGCAGCCGAGGTCCATCAGGCGCTTGATGTTGGTCGCGGTCTCGCGACGCAGATCGCCTTCGACCGTGTAGTCTTTGTCGATCGTTTCGCGGATCTGCAGAACTTCAGCGTCGGTGAGTTCACTCACGCGGCGGCTCGGCTCGATCCCGACCTTCTTGGTGATTTCCTTGGCATAGGCTTTGCCGATGCCATGGATGTACTGCAGCGCGACTTCGACGCGCTTTTGGGTCGGAATATTGACGCCGGCGATGCGGGCCATCGGGTGCTCCAAACGCAATAGACGCGACGCCGCCGGACGGTTCGGTCCGGTTGGCATCGCGGGTGTTGTTTCGCGAAGCGGCGGTTATAGCGAGGCAAAGTGCCGCGTCAACCGCGGTCCGGAGCCCCTGCTTGCGGCGTTTCCGCACCATTCGCCGCGTCAAAATGGGTGCGCGCAGCCTCGATACAAGGCTGGTGCTTGATCGCCCATTCACCGAGCGCAGCGACGGGGATCAGGAGGTCCCTGCCGAGTTCCGTAAGCGCATAATCCACCCGCGGCGGGATGGAGGGCGTAACCGTCCGGCTCACCAGTCCGTCCCGCTCTAAATTGCGCAGCGTGAGGGTCAGCATCCGCTGTGAAATTCCCCCGATCATGCGCTTGATTTCGTTGAACCTTCGGGGCCCCTCGCCCAGCCGCATAATGATGAGGACCGACCACTTGTCTCCAACCCGACTGAGAATTCCCGACACGGCCTTGCAGTCGTGGCTCTCAATGTCGGAAACACGGGTGTGCTCTAGGCTGGTTTTTGTGCGTTCTTGCGCGGCTTTCATGGGCACTCATATAGCCCCAGTTACTCTTCGTTACTAGGGGTGCTAAAATGACTAACGTCGCTGTTCTCGTCGGTTCGCTCCGGGCCCAATCCGTCAATCGAAACTTCGCCGTGGCTCTGGCGAAGCTCGCCCGCTCGAAACTTCAGTTTCGCTTCGTCGAGATCGGCGATCTGCCGCTCTACAATCAGGACTTGGAGAGCGACCTCCCCGCGGCCGTGCAGCGCTTCAAGAGCGAGATCGAGGCGGCAGACGCGGTCCTTTTCGTGACGCCCGAGTTCAACCGCACCTTCTCAAGCGCGCTCAAGAACGCCATCGAATGGGGCACCCGGCCGTGGGGCAAGAATTCCTTCGCCGGCAAACCTGGCGCGGTTGTCGGCGCAACTCTGGGCGTCGTCGGCACCGCTGCCGCGCAATCGCAGCTGCGCAGCGTCGTCAGCGCCATCGGCGTCGCGCTCATCGCACAGCCGGAAATCTATCTGAACTTCCGCGAGGGCCAGTTCGTCGATGGCGAAATCGCCGATGAAGGTCTGCGGACGCTGCTGACGGATTGGACGGCGAAGTTCGCGGATTGGATCGCGCGCCTGCGCCAACCGGCGCTGAGCTTCTAGCGTGCGTCGAGCGCGGCGGAGATGGACTTGGCCACGTCCTCTATGTTGGCCATCCCATCGACGCCGCGCACTTTGCCTTGCTTCTCATAGTAAGGCAGGAGCGGCGCGGTCTCGGCGAAATACTTGTCGAGACGTACTTTGAAACTGACGGGATTGTCGTCGGCCCGGCCCTCTTCGGCGAAGCGCTTGGCGACGCGATCGAGCAGTTTTCCCGCATCGACCTCCAACAGCACGACGCGCTCGATCGGCTTGCCATGGCGCGCGAGCATTGCGTCAAGAGCTTCGGCTTGTGCGACGGTGCGCGGAAAGCCGTCGAAGATAAAGCCCGACGCAGACTTGTTTTGCGCCAGCGCGTCTTCGATCAGCGCAATGACGATGTCATCCGAGACGAGCGAACCCGAATCCATGATCGCCGCGACCTTGTTGCCGAGTTCAGATCCCGACTTGCGCGCTGCGCGCAGCATGTCGCCGGTCGAGAGCTGGACGTAGCCGCGCTCTGCGGTGAGCCGCTTGGCCTGGGTTCCTTTTCCGGCCGCAGGGGGGCCGAACAGGATCAGGTTCATCGCTTGGGCGCTCCAGAGCCGCGCAGCTTCGAACGTTTGATGAGGCCCTCGTACTGGTGCGCGACGAGGTGCGACTGGATCTGCGCCACGGTGTCGAGCGTCACCGAGATAACGATCATCACCGAGGTGCCGCCCAGATAGAACGGGATGCTGTAGGCCGAGATCAGCACCTCGGGCAGCAGGCAGACGATGGTGATGTAGGCCGCGCCCAGCACCGTGAGGCGCGTGAGCACGAAGTCGAGATACTCGGCCGTCTGCTTGCCCGGGCGGCGTCCCGGCAGGAAGCCGCCGTACTTGCGCAGATTGTCGGCCGTCTCTTCCGGATTGAACACGATCGAGGTGTAGAAGAAGCAGAAGAAGATGATGCCGAGGCCATAGAGCGCCAGGTGGCCCGGTTTGCCGTAGCCGATCTGGCCTTGGACCATAGCCAGCCATTCCGGCACGTTGGTGCCCATGCCGGCGAACTGGATGATCGTCGAGGGCAGCAGCAGCAGCGACGAGGCGAAGATCGGCGGAATGACGCCCGCGGTGTTGATCTTGAGCGGCAGGAACGAGCTTTCGCCCATGAACATGCGGTTGCCCTGCTGACGCTTGGGATACTGTACGACAAGGCGGCGCTGCGAGCGCTCGATGAAGACGATGAACACGATCGCCGCCAGCATCACGACGGCTACGACGACGATCCCGAACGGGTTGAGCTGGCCTTCCCGCGCCAGCGCCAGCGACTGGAACATGATCCGTGGCAGGTCGCTGATGATGCCGGTGAAGATAATGAGCGAGATGCCGTTGCCGACGCCGCGCGCCGTCACCTGCTCACCCAGCCACATGAGGAACATGGTGCCGCCGGTGAGCGTGATCACCGTTGAGGCGACGAAGAAGAGCCCCGGGTTGGTGACGACCCCCTGGCTGGCCTGCAGACCCATGGCGATGCCGTAGGACTGGCCGAGCGCCAGCACGAGCGTGAGATAGCGCGTGTACTGGTTGAGCTGCTTGCGGCCCGCCTCGCCTTCCTTCTTGAGGCGCTCCAGAGAGGGCACCGATGTCGCCATCAATTGAACGATGATGGACGCCGAGATGTAAGGCATCACGTTCAATGCAAACACGGCCATACGTTCGACGGCGCCGCCGGAGAACGTGTTGAACATGCCGAGAATGCCGCCAGCTTGCTGCTGGAACGCTTGCGCAAACGCAGCCGGATCGACGCCCGGGATCGGAATGAACGTGCCGATGCGGTAGACGACGAGCGCAATGATCGTGAACCAGATGCGCTTTTGAAGGTCGGTCGCCTTCGCGAACGCCGCGAAGTTGAGATTTGCGGCGAGTTGCTCTGCGGCTGAAGCCATGTGGGCGCGCTGCTCCGGTCTGTCCGCCGTGACGCGGACGCTCCCCTGAACGAGGAGAAGTAGTGTTAGGCGGTCGCTTCTTCCGCCTTGGGCGGGTTCAGCAACTTCACCGTTCCGCCGGCCTTCTCAACCGCCGCCACAGCAGCCGCCGAGGCGCCCGTCAGAACGAGGTTCACTTTGGCCTTAAGTTCACCCCGCGCAAGGAGGCGAACACCGTCTTTCTTGCGGCGCAGCAGTCCCGAGGCCACCAGCGCGTCCTCGGTGATCTCGTTCTTCGGGTCGATCTTCTTGTTATCGATGGCGTTTTGCAGCGTGCCCAGGTTGATCCACTGAGTCTCCTTGTGGTTGCCCGCGTTGAAGCCGCGCTTGGGCATCCGCATGTGCAGCGGCATCTGACCGCCTTCGAAACCATTGATCGAGACGCCGCGACGCGACTTTTGACCCTTCACGCCGCGCCCGCCGGTCTTGCCCTTGCCCGAGCCGACACCGCGGCCGACGCGCATCAGCTTCTTGGTGGAGCCGGGATTGTCGGCCAGTTCATGCAGTTTCATTGTCGTCACGCTCCGACGGCGAGGCCGTCTTATTCAACAACTTGGACGAGATGGTTCACTTTGCGGATCATGCCCTGGATCGAGGGCGTGTTCTCAAGTTCGACCACCTGGTTTGCGCGCTTCAGCCCGAGGCCGATCAGCGTCTCGCGCTGACCATGCTCGCGGCGGATCGGGCTGCCGATGCGCTTCACTTTCAGAGTGCCGCCAGCGGCTTTCTTCTTCGTCGCCATGAGAATTAGCCTTCCGCCGGAACGTCGCCGAGGCTCGCGCCGTCCTTACGACGGTTGACGATGTCGGAGACTTTCAAGCCACGGCGGTTGGCCACCAGACGCGGCGAGCTTTGATTCTTCAGCGCATCGAACGTGGCGCGCACCATGTTGTAGGGGTTCGACGACCCCTTCGACTTGGCGACGACGTCGGACACGCCCAGCACTTCGAGCACCGCGCGCATCGGGCCGCCAGCGATCAAACCCTTACCCGCGGGCGCTGCACGCAGCATGACCTTGCCCGCGCCCCAACGGCCATCGCCGTCGTGGTGCAGCGTGCGGCCTTCGCGCAGCGGCACGCGAATGAGCGACTTCTTGGCTTCTTCCGTCGCCTTGCGGATCGCTTCGGGCACTTCGCGCGCCTTGCCGTGGCCGTAGCCGACACGGCCCTTCTTGTCGCCGACCACGACGAGCGCGGCGAACGCAAAATTCTTACCGCCCTTCACGACCTTGGCGACGCGGTTGATGGCGACCAGCTTGTCGACAAATTCGCTGTCGCGCTCTTCCCCCTGCGCGCCGTCACGGCCGCGGCCTTCGCGGCGCTGACCGCGCTCACCGCCCGGACCACCACGGCCCGGACCACCGCCAGGACCACGGCCGCCGCCGGGGCCACGACGCGGACCACGCGGACCACGGCCACGCGGTTGATCGCCGCCCGGCGCGTCGCCGCCGCCCATACCGCCGCCTGATGTTTCGTCAGTCATGCGAACTTCCTCAGAACTCGAGACCGCCCTCACGGGCGGCGTCGGCCAACGCTTTCACGCGGCCATGAAACACATAGCGGCCGCGATCGAAGACGACGCGCTTCTGGCCGGCTTTGATCGCGCGTTCCGCGATCAGCTTGCCGACGGCGGCGGCGCCATCCTTGTTCGAGCCTTTCGACTTCACCGCTTCTTCGAGCGACGACGCCGCGGCGATGGTGACGCCCTTCACGTCGTCGATCAGCTGCGCCGAGATGTTCTTCGACGAGCGATGCACGGAAAGGCGAAGGCGGCCATTGCTGGCTTCCTTGATCCGCGTCCGGGTGCGCTGCTTGCGGCGCTCGATCGGGTTGAGCTTGCGGGCCATGGTTATTTCTTCTTGCCTTCTTTACGGCGGATATATTCGCCGGCGTAGCGCACGCCTTTGCCCTTGTAGGGCTCCGGCGGACGATACGAGCGGATTTCCGCGGCGGCCTGACCGACGGTCTGCGCGTCCGTGCCCGAGATCTTGATCTCAGTCGGCTTCGGCACGGCGATCGTGACGCCTTCCGGCGGCGTGTAGATGATCTCGTGGCTGTAGCCGAGCTGCATCTGCAAGTTCTTGCCTTGCATCGCGGCGCGATAGCCCACGCCGGTCATTTCGAGGTTCTTCTCGAAGCCCTGCGTCACGCCCTTGATCTGATTGGCAATGACGGCGCGCGTCGTGCCCCAGAGCGCGCGGGCGCGCGGGGTTTCGTGGCGCGGCTTCACGGTCAGTTCGCCGTTGCCGAACGCCACTTCGACGTCGTCGTGCGCGCGGAAGTTCGCGGCGCCCTTCGGACCCTTCACGCTCACCTCCTGGCCCTTCACCGTAACGGTGACGCCAGACGGAGCCGGGATCGGTTTCTTGCCGACGCGGGACATATCAGTAGACCTCGCAGAGGATTTCGCCGCCGACATTGGCATCGCGCGCGGCGGCGTCGCTCATCACGCCCTTCGGCGTGGAGATGATCGAGATGCCGAGGCCGTTGCGGACGAGGCCAAGGTCCTTGATCGAGGAATAGACGCGGCGGCCCGGCTTCGACACGCGCTGGATCTCGTGGATCGCCGGCGCGCCTTCGAAGTACTTGAGCTCGATCTCGATTTCCTTGTGGCCTTCGTTTTCGACCTCGCGGAAATCGCGGATGTAGCCTTCGTCCTTCAGCACTTGCAGGACGCGCATGCGCAGCGTCGAGGCAGGCGTCAGCGCCTTCGAGCGACCGCGCAGCTGCGCATTGCGGATGCGGGTGATCAGATCGCCGATGGGATCGTTCAGGTTCATGGGCGGTCCCTCACCAGCTCGACTTGACCATGCCGGGGATCTGGCCCTTGGAGGCCATGTCCCGCAGCGCGATACGCGAGAGCTTCAGCTTGCGGTAAACCGCGCGCGGACGGCCGGTCAGCTCGCAACGGTTGCGGTAGCGTGACGGCGCGGAGTTGCGCGGCAGCTGCGCCAGCTTGAGGCGCGCTGCGAACCGCTCCTCGAGCGGCAGGTTTTCGTCGAGCGCAATCGCCTTCAGCTTGGCGCGGCGCGCAGCGTAGCTCTTCGCGAGCTTCTGGCGCTTCTTGTTGCGTTCGATGGAGCTTGTCTTCGCCATACTATTATTCTCTCCCGATGCGTTCTGGGGTGGATCGCCAAAATCCTTTTCTTGGCGATCAGTTCCGGAACGGGAAATCGAACTCCTTCAACAGGGCCTTGGCCTCATCGTTGGTGCGCGCGGTGGTGCAGACGATGATGTCCATGCCCCAAATCTGATCGATCTGGTCGTAATTGATTTCCGGGAACACGATGTGTTCCTTGATGCCCATGGCGTAGTTGCCATTGCCATCGAAGCTCTTGCCGTTGAGACCGCGGAAGTCCTTCACGCGCGGCAACGCAATGGTCACCAGGCGGTCGAGGAATTCGTACATGTGGTCGCGCCGCAGCGTGACCTTGCAGCCCACCGCCATGCCTTCACGCAGCTTGAACTGCGCGATCGACTTACGCGACTTGGTGGCGACCGGCTTCTGACCGGAGATGGCCGCAAGCGCGTCCATCGCCGACTTCAGCTTCTTGGAATCCGCAACCGCTTCGCCGACGCCCATGTTGATGACGATCTTGTCGAGCGCCGGGATCTGCATCTCGTTGCTGTAGTTGAAGTCCTTCTTCAACTTGGCGCGGATTTCTTTCTTGTAGCGCGTCTTCATGCGCGGCTCGTAATCGGCCGGCTTGGGCGCACGCGGCTTCTTCGGCGCAGCGGCCTTTTCAGCCTCAGCCTTCTTCTTGGCAGCTGCTGCCGCCGCCTTCTCGTTGACCGGCTTATCGGCCTTCGGGGCGTCAGACATCGATCTCAACTCCAGAACCCTTGGCCACGCGCACCTTGCGGCGCGAATCGCCCTCGCCGGTCATCTTGAAGCCGACGCGGGTCGCTTTGCCCGTTTTCGGATCGCGAACGGCGACATTGGAAATGTGCAGCGGCGCTTCCTTGGAGACGACGCCGCCTTGCGGATGGGCGACATCCGGCTTGGTGTGGCGCTTCACCAGGTTCACGCCTTCGACGACGACGCGGTTTTCCTTCGGCAGCACGGCGATGACGCGGCCCGAACGGCCTTTGTCCTTGCCGGCCAGCACGATGACCATGTCGTCCTTGCGGATCTTAGAGGACATTAGAGGACCTCCGGCGCGAGCGAGATGATCTTCATCTGGTTCTTCGCGCGCAACTCGCGCGGCACCGGCCCGAAGATACGCGTGCCGATCGGCTCGCCTTGATTGTTGATCAGAACGGCGGCGTTGGAATCGAAGCGGATGGTCGAGCCGTCCTTGCGCTTGATGTCCTTGGCGACGCGCACGACGATCGCCTTGTGCACGTTGCCCTTCTTAACGCGGCCGCGCGGCATCGCTTCCTTCACCGAGACAACGATGATGTCGCCCACGGTGGCGTAGCGGCGCTTCGAGCCGCCGAGCACCTTGATGCACATCACGCGCTTGGCGCCGGAATTGTCGGCGACGTCGAGGTTGGTTTGCATCTGGATCATGACGTCATGCTCCGACGCGGCCGACCACTTCCCAGCGTTTCAGCTTGGACTTGGGCGGACATTCTTGAATGTTGACCTTTTCGCCGGTCTTGAAGGCGTTGGTTTCATCGTGAGCATGAAACTTGGAGGACCGGCGCACGGTCTTCTTCAAGACCGGATGCAGGAAGGTGCGTTCCACCTGCACGACGACGGTCTTGTCGCCTTTGTCGCTCACGATCGTTCCGGTCATTACACGGCGCGGCATCGCTCTACCTCAAACCTTCGTCTTCGACGGTTGCTTCTCGCGGAGCACCGTCTTGGCGCGCGCGATGGCGCGGCGGACATCCTTCATACGGGACGACTTCTCGAGCTGGCCGGTCGCCTGCTGGAAGCGCAGGTTGAACTGCTCCTTCTTCAGGTCGGCCAGTTCTTCCCCGAGCTTCGCGGCGTCGCCGGAGCGCGAGTCCTTCAGCTCTTCGCGGATTTCACGCAGCTTCATCAGAGGCCCTCCAGCCGCGAAACGATGCGCGTCTTGATCGGCAGCTTCGCTGCGCCCAGGCGCAGCGATTCACGCGCGATCGCATCCGGCACGCCGTCGATCTCGAACATGATGCGGCCCGGCTTCACGCGCGCGACCCAGTATTCGGGCGCGCCCTTGCCGGAGCCCATCCGCACTTCGATCGGCTTCTTCGACACCGGCACATCCGGGAAGATGCGGATCCAGACGCGGCCGGCGCGCTTCATTTCGCGCGTGATGGCGCGGCGCGCAGCTTCGATCTGGCGCGCGGTGACGCGTTCCGGCTCAAGCGCCTTCAGCCCGTACTGGCCGAAGTTCAGCTCAGCGCCCTTCTGCGCGATGCCGTGGATACGGCCCTTATGCGCGCGTCGGAACTTGGTTTTCTTCGGTTGCATCATGATGGGTTATGCCTCCGAATCTGAGCCGGCTTCTTCGCCGCCGCGGGGCGGACGACGGCCGCGACGCGGACGATCGGCGCCCGGAGGCGGACGGTCGTCGCGGCGGCCTTCCGGACGATCACGATCGCGCCGCTCGCGGTTTTCACCGGTGTCGAGCGCGCGCTTGTCTTGCGCCATCGGGTCGTGCTCGAGGATCTCGCCTTTGAAGATCCAGACCTTCACGCCGATCTTGCCGTACGCCGTGTCGGCTTCGGCGAAGCCGTAATCGACGTCGGCGCGCAGCGTGTGCAGCGGCACGCGGCCTTCGCGATACCATTCCATGCGCGCGATTTCCGCGCCGCCCAAACGGCCCGACACGTTGATGCGGATGCCTTGCGCGCCCAGGCGCATGGCCGACTGCATCGCCCGCTTCATGGCGCGGCGGAACGCAACCCGGCGCTCAAGCTGTTGGGCGACGCCTTCAGCGACGAGGTTCGAATCGGTTTCCGGCTTGCGGACTTCGACCAGGTTCAGGTGCACTTCCGCGCCCGGCGCCATCTTCGCGAGGTCCTTGCGGAGCTTCTCGATGTCGGTGCCCTTCTTGCCGATGACCACGCCCGGCTTCGCGGTGAAGATCGTCACGCGGCACTTCTTCAGCGGGCGCTCGATGATGATCTTGGAGACGCCGGCGGCCTTCAGCTTCTCGCGCAGGAACTTGCGGATCGCGATGTCCTCGTGGAGGAGGCGCGCGAAGTCCTTCGCGTTGGCGTACCAGCGCGAGTCCCAGGTGCGGTTGACGCCGAGCCGGAGCCCGATCGGATTGACTTTCTGACCCATTACGCGGCCTCAGCGGTTTCGGGCTGCTTCGTGGTGTCACGAAGCACGATGGTGAGTTGCGAGAAGTGCTTCTCGACGCGCACGCCGCGGCCGCGCGCGCGCGCGTGCATGCGCTTCATGGTGATGTTCTTGCCGACATGCGCCTGCGTCACCACCAGACCGTCGAGATCGAGGCCGTGGTTGTTCTCGGCATTGTCGATCGCCGACTTCAGGCACTTCAGCACGTCCGCGGCGATGCGCTTGCGGGAGAAGCGCAGTTCATTGACGGCCTTCTCGGCCGACAAGCCCCGGATCGACTGGGCGACCAGGTTGAGCTTTTGCGGGCTGATGCGAACGGTGCGCAGCACGGCGCGCGCTTCGTTCGAGGCCTGCTTCGGAGGAGCCTTGGGTTTGCTCATCTCACTTCCTCTTGGCCTTCTTGTCGGCGCCATGACCGAAATAGTTCCGCGTCGGCGCGAACTCGCCGAGCTTGTGGCCGACCATGTCCTCGCTCACCAGCACCGGCGTGAATTGCTTGCCGTTGTGCACTTGGAACGTGAGGCCCACGAATTGCGGCATGATGGTCGAGCGGCGCGACCAGGTCTTGATCGCCGAAGAACGGCCGCCGCCGCCGCCAGCCTTCTCGGCTTTGGCGAGCAGATAACCGTCGACGAACGGGCCTTTCCAAACAGAACGCGGCATCTCTTCCTCAGCTCGATTTCTTGGAGTGACGACGGCGGATGATCAGACGATCAGACGCCTTCACTTTGCGGGTCTTCGGACCGCGGGTCTTCTTGCCCCACGGCGTCACCGGGTGACGGCCGCCGGAGGTCTTGCCTTCACCGCCGCCGTGCGGGTGGTCGACCGGGTTCATGGCGACGCCGCGAACAGAGGGCTTGCGTCCGAGCCACTTGGTGCGGCCGGCCTTGCCCCAGACTTCGTTCATATTGTCGGGGTTCGACACCGCACCGATCGTGGCCATGCAAACGTCCGGCACCATGCGCACTTCGCCTGACGAGAGGCGGATCTGCGCGTAACCGGCGTCGCGGCCGACGACCTGTGCGTATGTGCCGGCCGAACGCGCCATTTGCGCGCCCTTCAGCGGCTTCAGCTCGATGTTGTGAATGATGGTGCCGACCGGGATCGCCTTCAGCGGCATGGCGTTGCCCGGCTTCACGTCGACGCGCTCGCCGGCGACGATGGTGTCGCCCTGCTTCAGGCGCTGCGGCGCGATGATGTAGGCGACTTCGCCGTCCGTGTACTTGATGAGCGCGATCCACGCGGTGCGGTTCGGATCGTATTCGAGACGCTCGACCGTCGCCTCAACGCCCCACTTGCGGCGTTTGAAGTCGATTTTGCGGTACGTACGCTTGTGGCCGCCGCCGTGACGGAAGGCGGTGACGCGGCCGGCATTGTTGCGGCCGCCGGACTTGGTCAAGCCCTCGGTCAGCGTCTTCACCGGCTTGCCCTTGTAGAGCTCGGCGCGATCGACGATCACGAGCTGGCGGCGACCCGGCGAGGTCGGGCGGAAAGTTCTGAGCGCCATCTTAGAGCCCCGTCGTCACGTCGATGGAGTAGCCAGCCAAGAGCGTGACGATCGCTTTCTTGGTATCCGAGCGCTGGCCCGGGACGCCGCGAAACATCTTCGTCTTGCCCTTGTGGCGGAGAGTGTTCACCGCAGCGACCTTGACGTTGAAGAGCGTCTCAACCGCTTCCTTCACGTCGTTCTTGGTCGCGGTCAGCGGCACGCGGAAGAGGACCTGGTTTTTCTCGGAGAGAATGGTCGCTTTTTCCGTGATCACCGGCGCGATGATGGTGTCGTAATGCTTGAACTTCGGCGTGGTCATGCCGCCGCTCCTTCAGCTTCTTTTTTCTTCGGCGCGGCGCGCTTCTTCGGCGCCGCCTTGGCTTCGCCGTCCTTCGCCTTGAAGCGATCGTGGATGGCGGCGACGGCGTCCTGGGTCAGCACCAGCGTGCCGCAGCGCAGAATGTCGTAAACGTTCAACCCCGCGTTCGGCAGCACGTCGAGGTGCGGGATGTTGCGCGCGGCGCGGGCGACATTCTCGTGCACTTCGGCGCCGGCGATGATGAGCGGCTTTTGCGCCTTGAGGCCAGCAAGCTGCTTGGAAAGCACCGCCGCCTTGCCGTCCTTCGAGCTGACCGCATCGACGATCACGATCTCGCCGGCCTTGGCCTTGGACGAGAGCGCGTGCCGCAGCGCCAGCGCGCGGAATTTCTTGGTGAGGTCGTGGCTGTAGTCGCGCGGCAGACGATTGTGCGCGTGACCACCGCCGCGGAAGATCGGGGCGTTCGCCGCGCCGTGACGCGCCTGGCCCGTGCCCTTCTGCTTGTAGAGCTTCGAGTGCGAGCGCGAGACTTCGCCGCGGCTCTGCGTCTTGTGCGTGCCGGCTCGGCGCTTGGCGAGTTGGTACTTCACCATGCGCTGCAGGATGTCGCCGCGGATTTCGGTGATGCCGAAAATCGCGTCGTCGAGATCGACCGAGCCGCCGGCCTTGCCGTCGAGAGATTTCACATCGAGCTTCATGCCGCGGCCCCTTCGGCGTTCTTCTTCTCAACCAGCTTGGCGGGCGTCGGCGCGTCCTTCGGCAGCTTCGCCTTCACGGAATCGCGCACTTCAACCCAGCTGCCTTCCGCGCCCGGCACCGAGCCGCGGACAAACAAAAGTCCGCGTTCGGCATCGACGCGGACGATCTGCAGATTTTGCGTTGTGACGCGCTCGTCGCCGAGGTGGCCGGCCATCTTCTTGCCTTTGAAGACCTTGCCCGGATCCTGGCGCTGGCCGGTCGAACCGTGCGAGCGGTGCGAAACCGAGACGCCGTGCGTGGCGCGCAGACCGCCGAAGTTCCAGCGCTTCATGGCGCCGGCGAAACCCTTACCGATGCTGATGCCGGCGACATCGACCTTCTGGCCCGGGATGAAGTGTTCGGCGCTGATCACGTCGCCGACATTGAGCAGATTGTCGGTGCTGACGCGAAACTCGCGGATGACTTCCTTCGGCTCGACCTTGGCGCGCGCAAACTGGCCGCGCTCGGCTTGCGTGCGGCGCTTGGCCTTGGCCTTGCCGGCGCCGAGTTGGACAGCCGTGTAGCCGTCGCCGTTCGAGGCGCGCGCGGGCGGCGCCTTCTTTTCGTTCTTGCGCGACTTCTTCGGCTTCAGCGCGACAGCGGCGCCCGAAGAGTCCTTGAATTCTTCGGCGGCGACCGTGCGGCGGCCGATGACCTGGCAACCTTCGAGATCGAGCACCGTGCACGGAATGTGCGAACCGTCTTCACCGAAGACGCGCATCATGCCGACCTTGCGGGCGATCACGCCGGTGCGCCGGTTCTTTTCAGTGGGGGAGACTTCTTTCGCCATAGCGATCAACCCAGCACTTGGATTTGAACATCGACGCCGGCGGAGAGGTCGAGCTTCATGAGCGCGTCGACCGTTTGCGGAGTCGGTTGGATGATGTCGAGCACGCGCTTGTGCGTGCGGATTTCGAATTGCTCGCGGCTCTTCTTGTCGATGTGGGGCGAGCGGTTGACGGTGAACTTCTCGGTGCGGGTCGGCAGCGGCACCGGGCCAACGACGGTCGCGCCCGTGCGCTTTGCGGTCGACACGATCTCCTTGGTCGAGAGATCGAGCGTGCGGTGATCGAAGGCCTTCAGCCTGATCCGGATATTTTGCTGCATCATCGCTCTTACTTCCGCTTCGCTCGCGTTCGACAATTCCTCAGACGCAAAACACCCCGAGCGCCGCCCTCCAAGGCCTGCGTCGAGTTTCACGTCGTCCGAGCCGAACGCTCGCTTGCTAGAGGTTTCGCAAAAAACGCTGTCAGAGCGGGCGTCTAGTCCCGCCGCCTGCGCCCCAGTCGCGGCCTTTCAGGCCAACGGGTCGTTGTCGCGTTAGGTGCGAACCGCGTCTAAGCAAAGCTTACGGCCGGCTCGAAGGGCGCGTTGCTACACGCGCGGTTGGGGGGCGTCAAGGCTCGTTTCGAACCCTGGCGCCCCCGCAATTCAGCCCGGCGTTACTGCTGCGGCGGCGCTGGCGCGGCCGGTGCAGCCGGCGGCGTCACGGCGGGCGGCGACGACGGCGCGGCGGATTGGCCCACGCGCACTTCGCCGGAGCCGAAGACCTGGCGGCGGGTATTGCCGGTGACGCTGTCGACATCGACGCTGCCTGAGCCCGCAATTTCGGCGTCCAAGTCGCCCACGGCGGCGTTCACGCTCACATCGCCCGAGCCCACGATATCGACATCCAGGGCTCGGACAGGGGCGGTCACATCCACATCGCCCGAGCCCGCCAGCTCAACCGAAGCGGACCCGATCGACCCGCCATTGATCCGGACCGTGCCGGACCCGGCCGCGTCGGCGTCGAGATCGCCGCTCAAGGAGGCGATGGTCACCTCGCCGGAGCCGGCGATATCGAGGTCAGCGCCGTTCGCCACCGCGCCGATCGAAATCTCGCCCGAGCCGGCCAAATCCACATCCAGGCTTTGCGCGGATCCGGCCGTCACGTCGCCAGAACCGGAGGCGTCGATACTGAGCGCACCGGCGACATCGCCGATGGTCGTATTTCCGCAGCCGCTCAGGTCCGCTTCCACGGATTCGGCGGGGCCGATGCTGGCCTGATTGGCGCCAGACAATGACACCTCAAGCGCACGGGGGACGTGAATGGTCACCCGCGGCATCTGTTCGCGGGAGATATTGGAATAGCCGCGGACGTTCACGCCGTCGTCGCGGCACCCGGAAATGCGCCCGCGCAGATGGCCGTCGATCACCACGGCGCCGCCGTCGGTGGACACCGTCGGCATCGGCACGAGGCCCGGATTGTCGATCTCGACGGTGATGTCGCTACGGTCTTCCGGAGTGATGGTCACCATTGCCGCAGAATGCTTGATCCTCAGCTCAGTGCCTTGAAAAGTCTGAGTTTCCATCCGGCCGGCGGCGACTTGCATGACGGCTTCGGCGCCGCCGAAATCGTCATCGTCGTTAAATTCCCAGTGCCAGCCGTGATTGGGGCCCCCGAATACAGCGCCAATGCCGAAAATAATCGCGATCGTCACCGCCGCGATGAACACAAAGCGCTCCATCCACGCCTCCTCTGCGCCCCTATGGGGGCGGGTTTCTTACTCAATTGATGCCGAGATGGCTGACGCTGGATGCGCCGGCGGGGCGAGTTTTTGCCGGAGGGGCCAAAAACCCTTGCGTCCCACACGAAATGGGGCCGCCCCGAAGGACGGCCCCGAGGGGCGTATGGAGACTTGAAAAGGGGACTAGAGGCGAACCCCGCGCGCAAGCGGGCCGCCGTCCAGTTTGAAGCCGCCGGCGTCGTCCTTGGCGGCCGCGTCATCCTGGATGTCTTCATGGGCGCGGCGGGCGCGCTCCATGGCGGCTTCCGCGCGCGCCATGGCGGCCTCCACCCGGGCTTCAATGGCGGCTTCGTCCACCTCGCGCGCTGCCATCGCCGCTTCGGCTTGCGCCATCGCGGCCTCGACGCGCGCCTCGATCGCCTGCTGCTCTTCGGCGCTCAGACTCGCCAGCTCAACCACGCCGGGGCCGCCGTCGAGGCGGGCGTCCACGCTGTCCAGCGCGGCCTGGATCTGCGCTTCGATTTCCGCAGCCGTGGCGGCGTCCAGTTCGCTTTGGCGAATTGCTTCGCGCGCTTCGGCCATGGCGCGCTCGACGATGGCCTGCACCTCGTCGGCGTCCATCGCGTCCCGGTGCACGCGCTCGCACGCTCTCGGTGCGGCGCTGCGGTCTTGATCTGGATCAGCGTAAGCAGCTGCGCCCGTCAGGCACATCGCCATCGCTGCAATTGCGAACATGCGCATCGGCATCTCCCTCGTTCGCCTGCCACGAGCGAGGCCAAACCGCAGCGGCGCCGAAAAAAAGGCGGGCGCGGTTCAGATGCGACGAGACGGCGGCAATACGCGACAAACAAAAAGCCCCGGCGCATCGCCGGGGCTTTCCGTTACACGCATGAAGCGCGCGCTTATTCGACGATCTTGGCGACGACGCCCGAACCCACGGTGCGGCCGCCTTCGCGGATGGCGAAGCGGAGCCCCTGGTCCATGGCGATCGGGCTGATGAGCTCGACCGACATTTTGATGTTGTCGCCCGGCATCACCATTTCGACGCCTTCCGGCAACTGGCAGATGCCGGTGACGTCGGTGGTGCGGAAATAGAATTGCGGACGATAATTGGTGAAGAACGGCGTGTGGCGGCCGCCCTCTTCCTTGGTCAGAATATAGACTTCCGCTTCGAACTTCTTGTGCGGGGTGATCGAGCCGGGCTTGGCCAGCACCTGGCCGCGCTCGACGCCTTCACGGTCGACGCCGCGCAGCAGCGCGCCGATATTGTCGCCCGCCTGGCCCTGGTCCAGCAGCTT
>JBGAJJ010000006.1:0-324296 GCA_044224985.1 Terricaulis sp. | reverse complement strand
TACGACATCGCCTTGGCCTGACCCTTCTTCGCCAGCGTCATGGTGATGGCCGCCGTGAGCGTCGTCTTGCCGTGATCGACGTGGCCGATCGTGCCGATGTTGCAGTGCGGCTTGTTCCGCTCGAACTTTTCCTTGGCCATGATGTGGGTCCTGTCTCTCCGGCGCGTGCAAAAACTGATCGCGCTCCGGCGGCTTTGCCGGGGCGTTTCGTAAGGTCGGGGTCTTTAGCCGCATGGGCGCGGAGGTCAAGGGTCCCGCTTGCCGCGCGCCGCGAAGCGCCGTTAGAACTGCGCTCGCGACGGTCGTCCCGGAAGGGACGTGAAAAGGGAACGCGGCGCGGGACGCATGTCCCAAATCCGCGGCTGTGCCCGCAACTGTAAGCGGCGAGCGCTTCCGCCAATGCGCCACTGCCTCCTTGAGGCGGGAAGGCGGCGGAAACGCAACGACCCGTGAGCCAGGAGACCTGCCGGCGCATGTCGCTCGTCCGACGGCCGGGATCAGCCGCAGGACCGGATGTCTCCGCTGCAGCGACGTGGGGCCGGTCTTCGCGCCTGATGCGCACCCCACTGCTGCAGCACCGCGCCGAAGAGGGCCGAGGCGCGCCCCGGGGATCGACCCATGCGACGCCTCATGTTCATCACCACTGCGGCCCTGGCCGCCCTCTGCGCCGCGCCCGCGCGCGCCGACGAAGACGAAATCGTTGTCACCGCCACACGCCAACCGACGCCGTCCGAACGTTTGCCGGCCCGGGTCGAAGTCATCGACCGGGCCAAAATCGAAGCGAACGGCATCGTCTCCTTGACGGATGCGATCGGGGCGGACGCCGTGCAGGCCGGGGGCGCCGCACAACAGGCCTCGGTGTTCTTGCGGGGCTCAAACTCAAAGCACGTACTGGCGCTCTTCGACGGCGTCCGCCTCAACGATTCGGGTGCGCCGAATGGGCAATACGATTTCGGCGCGGACACGCTTGGCGCGCTGGAGCGCGTCGAAGTTCTGCGCGGGCCCGCGTCGACCATCTACGGCTCCGACGCCATCGGCGGCGTCGTCAATCTCATCCCACGCCGCGGCGGCGACGGCGCCTTCGAGCCGTTCCTTGAACTGAGCGGCGGTTCGTTCGCGACCAGCCGGGGTCTCGTTGGCGCGCGCGGCAGCGCAGACGGCCTCGATTACGGCGTCAGCGCAGAAATGTATCGCAGCGACGGCTACGACCTCGTGCCCGCGCGCATGAGCACCCATACCGGCGATCGCGATGGCGCCGCGGTCGACACCGCCACCGCCAGCGCGCGCTGGCGCCGGGGCGCGGTCGCCATCGACGCGCTCGTGCGTTATCGCGACAGCACGGCCGCCTACGACACCTTCTCCGGGGGGGCGTTCTTCGATCTGCGCGCCGACGATCCGGACCTTGAAACGTCGCTGACGCAAATGGCGTGGCGCGTGGGCGGCGACGTGAACGCGGACGCACCGCTTAGCTTGCGGCTATCGGCCGGCCAGGTGACGAATGACCGCGCCGAGATCGATGGAGGCCTCACCGTGAACGCGGCGCAGTCCCGGCGCGATTTCACCGATCTGATTGCGCTTTACCGCGCCGGCGCCGTCCAACTCACCGGCGGGCTTTCATTCGAGCGCAACGACATCGAAACCCAGCCGCAATTCGCTGCGCCGCTCACGCGCTCGGAATCTCAGCGCGCCGCGTACGTGATCGGCCAACTCGATCTTGGCCAACACATGGTGGCGACCGGCGCAGTGCGCGTCGACGATTACGACGGCTTCGGCGCCAACACGACCTATTCGCTGGGCGCGGTCGCGACCTATGGCGCTTTCCGCGCGTTCGTTTCCTACGGCACGGCCTTCAAGGCGCCCTCACTCAGCGAACGCTACGAAGTCAGCATGTTCAACATCGGCAATCCCGATCTGGCGCCTGAAAAATCGGCGTCCTGGGAAATCGGCGCCGACTGGCGACCGAACGGGTACTGGCGCGCCGGCTTCTCCTATTACGAGACCCGCATCGATCACCTGATCGAGTACGATTTCTTCGCGCTGCAGAACATCAATGTCGGCGAAGCCGAGATAAACGGCGCGGAAGCCTACGTGAGCCTCGCGCCTGCGGATTGGGGCGATTTCCGGCTGAGCTACGCCTGGACCGACGCCCGCAACGGCCTGACCGGCGCGCAACTGGCGCGCCGGCCGGAAAACACATGGCGGTTCGACGCGCATCTGCGCGCCGGCGATCGCACCACGCTGGCGCTCAACTGGTCCTATGTCGGGGCCCGCACCGACGTGACCTATGACGATCTGGGACAGTTCCTCAATCCTGCCGGCCGCGTGGACGCCTTCACTCTCGGCGCCGTGGCGGCTTCGTTCGATCTCGATGCGCGCGCCCAGATCTTCCTGCGCATCAGCAACGTCACGGACGAAACCTACGAGCAGCCCGCCGCGTTCGCCGGCGCGCCGCGCAATGTCATGTTCGGCATTCGCGCGGCGTACTAGGCCCGGCGCTGCATCACTCAGCGGCGGGTAGGGCCGCCGCGAGATCCAGATCGTCGCCGATAACGCGTTGGCGCGAGGCGTCGTAGCAAACCGATTTCAGCGCGCCGTTGCGCACGCCCGCCGGCACCTGGTTCTCGCGATACCATTGCCGCGACAGCGTAACCGTTCCGGACGACTGCACGCCGGGTTGAGGCCAGCTCTCGGCAAGCCGCGATCGGGTGCGCTCCGCGCGCGCCCACGAAGGCCAGTCATCCGCGGTATGGGTAAAGCTCACGCGAAGGCTGCCGCATGGATAATTGCCGAACTCCAAGGCGGTGATCTCCACCAGACGGCGCTCCGCCGGCCCGCAGAAGGTCGGCCGGTCGCCGCCATAGGGCGACCCCTGCAAATGCTCGCGGCCCTGGTAGGTCAGCGAATACTGCACGATGTCGCCGCCACGCTCGCTCAGGTCTTCGCGCGTCATAAAGCCGAGCGCGACAAACTCTTCCATGCGTTGACGCGCCGCTTCGGCGACCTCCGCGCCCCAGTCGCGGCGCATGAGATCGTAACGAACCACGTAGGCGGTGCGCCGCACCGTCGGCGCTTCGAGCCAGACGCCCGGCCAGGACAGGCATATGGGCGCAGCCGTCAGCATCCCCTGCACGGTGGCGGCGACCTCTTCGCGCGCCACCGTCGGCTCGACGCGCGCAATCACCATGTCGGCGGCGCCCAGACGGACTTCGCGCGGCATCAGCGTCAGATCGCGCTGCGCATCCGGGGTGATATTTGAACAGGCGCCCAGCGCCAAGGCGAGAATCGCCGTGCGCGCACGCCGCACATTAACGAACTGAAAGAAGCGAACCAGCGCCACCTTAAACCCCCGTCCAAGGCCAACAGGAACATGACACGCGCGCCGAGTTCGGCCTAGCGCGAACGGCTCCGGCGCTGCGGAGAGTGCAGAACGGTCGCGTGGTGCGCGAACATTTGGCGCGCCAGTGCTCGTAGAGCGGGCAGTCGGGCGGCGGAGAGCGGAGCGGGTAGAGGGAATCGAACCCTCGTCCTCAGCTTGGAAGGCTGTAGCTCTACCATTGAGCTATACCCGCAGCCGTTCGACGCCAGTTTAGTGCAAGGCCTTCAGTATTCCGTCCGCCTTCGCCCTATCGGGTTTCGGCGTGACACCATCCCTCGCGAAGCGAGGAATGGTGGAAGGGGCTGGATTCGAACCAGCGTACGCTCGCGCGGGCAGATTTACAGTCTGCTGCCATTAACCACTCGGCCACCCTTCCGGCCATGCTTCCGCGAAGGCTGAAGCGCCTGTAAGCCAGACCCTCGTTTCGCGGAGCGCGTCCTATACCCAAGCCCCCTCCCCCACTCAAGCCGGACCGTGCGCGGCCGATAAACCCGTTGCCGCGCCGCGAGTTCGAGGCCGAGACCGGCGGGCCGTCCTGGATCTGGGGCGTGCATGCGAGTCTGGCGGCGCTGGCCAACCCGGCCAGGCGGATCGAACGCGTCATCGCCACCCGCAACGCTGCGGCGCGGCTGCCGGAAGGCGTCGATGCGCAAATTCTTGAGCCCGACGCCATCGACGGCATGCTGCCGCCCGGCGCGGTACATCAAGGCCTGGCCGTGCGCGCCTCTCCCTTGGAACCTTTGGACCTCGAAGCGGCCTGCGCGCCGGCCGACGGGCGCAGCGTGCTGCTGCTGGACGGCGTCACCGATCCGCAGAACGTGGGCGCCGCTTTCCGCTCCGCCGCCGCCTTCGGCGTGCGCGCGGTGATTATGCAGGATAGGAAGTCGCCGCCGCTGACCGGCGTACTGGCGAAGGCCGCGACCGGCGCGATCGAACTGGTGCCGCATGTGCGCGTCACCAATCTGACGCGCGCCATCGAGGCGCTGCACGAGTGGGGTTACGTCACGGTCGCGCTCGAAGGCGAAGCGACGCTCTCGCTTGCCGACGCGCTGGCGGACAAGCGCCCTGTTGCGCTCGCGCTCGGCGCCGAAGGCAAGGGCTTACGTCCAAGCGTGGCCGAGGCGTGCGAGAAGCGCGCGCGCATTCCAATTGCGGACGTGATGGAAAGCCTGAACGTTTCCGCAGCCGCGGCGATCTCGCTCTACGAGGCCGCGCGGTCGCGCTAGTGCGCTTTGGCGGCGGCCGGCTTGATCACGAGGCTCTTTAGGAAGAAGAGCACGCCGATGATGATCAGATAGCCCAGCGCCAGGACTCCGGTGGAGACCCAAAACTCCTGTTCCATGATGTTGGGGAGATTGAACTCGCTGGCCTGAACTTTCCGGACGATCAGGTGCACCACGACGGCGATCACCACGAACGGGATCCACTGCTTCCAGCTCGACATGATGATCGCGGCAATGAGCGCGATCACCAGCGCTGTCGCGTCGCCGTTCACGGCGCCGAAGCCGCTCTTCATGTATTCGAGCGCCTGGTTCACGAATTCCATGGACCCCTCCGGTTTGGCTCGCGGCGCCTTTGTCCCCCCGGGGCGCGCGCCGGAAACGTGACGGAGTTTTAGATTGGACGCCCTGCCCCTTCAACCGGGAACCCGGTTTCCGCTTACGCTTCGCGCAAGGGAAGCGCCCGGCACATCATGACGTCATCCACAAAGCCGCCCCCGGGCGCGGCGATCCCTTTGTCGACACGGCCAATTTCCCGAAATCCGAGCTTTTCGTAGAAGCCGCGCGCAGCGGCGTTCTTCTCGTTGACCCAGAGCAGGAAGCGCAATGCGCCCTCATGTTGCGCCTGCGCCATAGCGGCAGTCATGAGCATAACCCCTGCGCCCGTGCCGCGGCCGTCGGGATGCAGATAGATCGCATGCAGCCAGCGCGTGTGGCTGAAGCAGGCATACGGCAGCGTATCGATCACCAGCTTGCCGAGCAGCCGCTCGCCCTCGAACACGCCCCAACCCTCGCCGCGCGCCAGCATGTCGGCGATCGGCGCATCGGGTCGTGCGTCGTCGTTCGCAAGCGTCTCGACGAAAGCGAAGGGCGCTTCCTGCAGGGCGAAGCGATGCAGCGCGCGGTAGGCGGCGAGATCGGCGACGGTCAGTTGGCGCGCGTGCATCAGCCGCCGCCGCCGAAGCGCGCCGCCCACTCCGCCACCTGCGCATCCTCAATCTTCTTGAACAGCACGTCCGGCGGCGTGATGGCGTGGCCGCGCGGCAGCGCGTCCCACACGCCACGGTCATCAACCTTCGGCCAGTTGCGGTTGGCTTCCGGAACGCTCAGCGCATCGAGCACGATCTTCGCAGCGTCCGGAATGAAGGGCTGCGCCAAGATGGCGAACAGCACGCATGCATTCAGCGCCGTGCGCGTGGTCGCCGCGGCCTTGGCTTGATCCGTCTTGATCGACGTCCAGGGCGCCGCGACTTGCAGGAACTCGTTGCCCGCGGCCCAGATCGAACGGAGCTCGGCGGCCGCCTTGCGCATCTCCATCTGCTCGTGGCTCTGCGTCAGCGCCGCGAGACGCTCAGCGAACGTGGCGAAGAGTTTCTCTTCGTGCTCGCCCGGTTCGCCGCCATCCGGCACCTTCGAGTCGAACTTCGAGCGCGTAAACGTCGTGATGCGGTTGATGAAGTTGCCGAAGACGTTGGCCAAGTCCGCATTGATGGTTTGCTGGAATTGCTCGAGCGTGAACGCCGCGTCGGAGCTCTCCGGCGCGTTCGCCATCAGATACCAGCGCCAGTAATCGCTCGGCAGCAGCTCAAGCGCCTGATCCATGAAGATGCCGCGCTTCTCGCTCGTAGAGAACTTTCCGCCGTACCAGGTGACCCAGTTGAACGCCTTCAAGCGATCCACGAGCTTCCACGGCTCTTGGCTGCCCATGATCGTCACCGGGAAGCTCACCGTGTGGAAAGCGACGTTGTCCTTGCCCATGAACTGAATGTAGGTGACGTCGCTCGCGCCTTTATCCGTGCGCCACCAGCGCTCCCAATCCTTGCCGCCATTGGCCTCAGCCCATTCGACGGTCGAGCCGATATACTCCACCGGCGCATCGAACCAGACGTAGAACACCTTGTTCTCGAAGCCCCGACGCGGCTCGCCGTTCTGCGTGACCTTGATGCCCCACGAGAGGTCGCGGGTGATCGAACGATCAATCAGGCCTTCATCCAGCCACTTGTACGCAATCGAACGCGCCAGCTGCGGCCACTCCGTCGCCTTGTCGACCCAGGCGCGGATTTTGTCCTGCATCTTGGGCTGCAGCAAAAAGAGATGCGCGGTGTCGCGCGGTTCGACATTGGTCGAGCCGGAAATCTTCGAGCGCGGATTGATCAAATTGATCGGATCAAGCAGCGAGCCGCAATTGTCGCATTGGTCGCCGCGCGCGCGTTCGAAGCCGCACACCGGACATGTGCCTTCGACGTAACGATCCGGCAGGAAGCGCTTGTCGTCGATCGAGTAGATCTGCTTCGAGACGCGCTCTTCAATCAGCCCGTGCTTCTCGAGCGTCTCGCAGAAATGTTGCGTGAGCTTGTGGTTCGGCGGATTGGACGAGCGGCCGAAATGATCGAACGACAGGCGGAAGCCGTCGCAGGCGTCCTTCTGAATTTGATATTGCTGCGCGCAATAGGCGGCGACGTCCTGGCTTGCCTCCGCCGCCGCCAACTCCGCCGGCGTGCCGTGTTCGTCCGTGGCGCAAATGTAGAGCACTTCGTGCCCCTGAAGCCGCCGGAAGCGCGCATGCACGTCCGCCGGCAGCATCGAACCTGCGAGATTGCCCAGATGCTTGATGCCGTTGATGTAGGGAAGCGCCGACGTGATGAGATAGCGGGACATTGAGCCAGACCAAGCAAGAGGAAACGGGACGAACGAGATCAGCCGCGGAGCGGCGGCGCGTCGTCACATTCGCATCGTCTCTAGCAGTCTGCGTGTCATGGACGCCATATCTAGCGCGCTTCGCAGGCCGGCGCCACCCCGCCCAAGACGGCGGGGCGGCGCTAGACTTCAGGCCATCGGCGTGGCTTTGAGCCGTTCGTACGCCGCGGCCATTTTCTGGTCGTACTGGTTGGCGGCGTAGCCCGGGCCGTTGTAGCGGCTGGCGAAGCCGACCCAGTCCTTGCGCTGCAGTTCATCGGCCAAACCATTGGCGCGCACGAAGCCTTCGAACGCTTCCAGCTGATCCTTCTCCGAGCGCGCAAGCTTCGTCACGTAGGCGTGCGCGTTCGGCATGGAGAGGTTCGGATAGTTCTGCCCAAGCACCTGGAAGCGGCCATAGCTCGCGCTCTGCAGCGCCGCTTCGGGATCGAGCGCATAGGCTTCAGCCAATTGCGCCCAGCGTTCGTTCTGCGTGCGCGGATAGCCGCCGGGCGAAGAGTTCGACACGGTCGGGTGCGACTGGTCGTATTGGCGATTGGTCTTGCGCGAGAACAGATGCCGCTCGAACAGGATGATGGGCCGCCCATCCTGCGCGAAGCCGCCCATCGGACCGGACTCCACTTCCGCAACCGCGGCCACCGCTTCCCATTCGCAATTGAGGCGCGCGGCGACTTCCTCGAAATCGGCCCGGCGCAGGGCCGTACGGTCGGCCACCCGGAGCGATGCGAGATAATCGCCCGCGGGCGCGGGCTGCGCCGGAGGCGGCTGCTGTGGCGGCGGCGGCGCAGCGGGCGGTGAAGCCGGCGGCGGTGCAGGCGGCGTGGGCGGCGCAGCCGGCGGACGCGGCGGCGCAGGCGCTGGAGAGCGCGGGGGTGGCGGCGGCGTAGGCGGCGCAGAGGTCGTGCCGCGGCGGCCAAAGATGAGCCGAAAGAGTGAGTCCAGAAAGCTCATGCCGTCGTCCCCTAGGTGTTCGCCTTCAGCGCTTCGTAAGCTTCACGCAGCAAGCGCCCGTAGCGCTCGATCTGACCCGATCCGTTATAGCCGCCCGCGAAGCCTTCCCAATCCTTGCGGACGAGGTCGTCATCGAGGTGGTTGGCCTTCACGAACGCCGCGAACGCCTTCAACTGGCGCGCTTGCGACACGCACATGTCGCTCACAAACGCCTTCGCATCGGGAAAGCCGCAGGCTTGGTGGTTGAAGCCCATGATCTGGAACAGACCGTAGCTTGCCGAGGCGACCGCGTTTTGCGGGTCGAGCGCATACGCCTCGCGCAATTGCGCCCAGCGCCCTTCCTGCGTGCGCGGATATTTCGAGGCGTCCCACGACCGGTACGAGATGTTGGGATGGCTGGTGTCGTAGGCGCGGTTGGTGCGGCGCGAGAAGATGTGCGGCTCGAACAGGATGATCGGCTTGCCGTCAGGGCCGAAGGCGCCGAGCCGGCCGGATTCGACCTGCACAACGGCCTGCACCGCTTCCGGCTCGCACCCGAGGAAATGCGCGACTTCCTCGTAATCCGCCCGCGTCAGCGCATCGCGCGATCCTGCGACCAAGCTGTTCATGTAGCCGTCTGACGGCGCGGCGGCGGCCAGCGCATCGTAGGCGCGCGACAGCGCCGATGCGTATTGGCCGGCGCCCGCTTCACCCTCATAGGCGCGTGCGAACGTATCCCAGTCGTGGCGCTGCAATTCGTCGGCGAGCCCGCGGCGTGTGAGGTACGCCTCGAAGGCAGCCAACTGCCGCGCTTCCGATTGCGACATGTCCTGAACGAACTGGAAGACGTTGGCGTAGCCGGCGTCGGCATAATAGCGGCCAGGCAGCTGGAACGCACCCCAGCTCGCGGCGCCCAGCGCCGCTGCGGGATCGAGCCCATAGGCTTCCGAAAGACGCGACCAGCGCGAGGCCTGGTTGCCGCCGATATAGGCGCGGCTCGACGGCTGCGAGATCGCCGGATTGCTGGAGTCGAAGCGGCCCTGCGTCGCCTGACTGAACCAGAACGGCTCGAACGACAGCAGCGGACGCCCATCCGAAAAGCCTGGGCCCGCGCTCTCCACCTTGATCACGGCGCGCAGCACGTTGGCGTCGACGCCGAGACGCTGCGCGGACGCGGCGATGTCGGCGTCTGTAAGTCGCGCCGCATTTTCAGCGCGCAGCAATTCGACTGCGAAGCCTTGCGGAGGCCCCGACGGCGGCGGCGGCGCAGCTGGCGGCGACACCGGCGGCGCAGGCGGCGCTTGCGGCGGCGGCGCGGGCGGCGCTTGAGGTGGCGGCGCGGGCGGCGCTTGAGGTGGCGGCGCTTGAGGCGGCGGCGGCGGCGCGGCCGGTGGCGAGGCTGGCGCCGGCGTTGGCGCGGCGGGCGGCGGCGCCGCAGGCGCGCGCGGCGGCGGCGGCGGTGGCGCACGCGGTGGCGATGGCGGCGGAGGCGGCGGCGACGATCCGCGGCGGCCAAAGACAGCGCGGAAGATTGAGTCCCAGACGCCCATGGCAGCCCCCTTGTTTTCCGCGTTGTTTTCCGCAACCGGCCCCGCCCCAACAGCATCCCCGGGCGGGCCAGCGGGTTAACCATATCCCGCCCCCCCGGCAAAGGGGAGGCCAGCCCGCCGATTTCCCGGGCTTGGCGAGCGGCCACAGATCAAGAAGCAGGGCGAGTGAGGTGTCGGTTCTGGAAGACGTGGTGCCGCCAGAGGGACTCGAACCCCCGACCCCCTGATTACAAATCAGGTGCTCTACCAGCTGAGCTATGGCGGCGCAGGCGAGGTCTTATCTAGGCTGGCGCGCGTTTACGCCAGTTTTCCCGTCCGGCGGAACAGCAAAATTCGCACGCCGAGGTCTCACGCGCTCGTGACCAGCGATGCGGCGCCCCGGGCCCGTCGCAATGTCCCGCCGCGCGCGGAACGACGGAAGAAAAACGATGTTCGCCCCGTTGTGCCTCCCGAGACCGGCGCTCACGCGCCGGCGGAACTTGAGGAGACGTGACGATGAAGAAAACTCTCTTGGCCGCAGCGGCGGTCGCAACTCTGATGATCGCAGCGCCAGCTTCGGCGCAGAATCTCGGCGGCGCCGTCGGCGGAACGGTGGGCGGCGTTGTGAATGGCTCGCCCGGCACGGTGACCGGTTCGGTGACAGGCAACGCCGGCGCCGGCGTCGACACCGGCTCGGTGACCGATCAAGCGACGATGCGCGCGCAGCGGGCAGAAGAACGCGCCGCCCGCGCCGCCCGGCGCGCTGCGCGTGAGGCGCGCCGCAGCGCCGGCAGCGTGGACGGAAGCGCCAGCGGCTCAGCCGGCGGCTCGCTGAGCGCGGGCGGCGCCAGCGCTTCGGGCGGCGGCAGCGTCAGCGCCGATACCTCGGCCGTCTCCAGCACCACGCAGCGCGGTGTGCGCGCCACCCGCCAAACTGCCCAACGCGGCGTGCGCGGTGCGCGCAACGCCGTCCGACGCGCACGCGACGCCGATGTCGGGGCCGACGTCAGCGCCTCCGGCTCGGCAAGCGCCAGCCGCGACGGCGCGAGCGTGCAGGGCTCTGCAGGCGCGACACCCCACTAACCAGCGCTGGCGCTTAACCGCTCCAAAGCCGGCGATGGTCTGCGGCGGGTCCTTCGGGGCCCGCCGCTTTACTTTGCGCGCATGATGTTCAGTCGCGCCAGCGGCGGTCCCGGGCCTCGCGCTCCTGCGCGGCTTCGAGCGCCTCGCCGTCAATCAGCGCATCCACCGCCGCCAGCACTTCCGGCGCCGGAGAAGCAGCCTGGCGGTAAGGTCCGCCTTGCGCGGTTTCGCTCGCGGTGACGCGCACACGCCATCGCCCATTGTCGGCGCACGCGAGCCCTGACACGCCATTGTCACCCTCAGCGTGCGTGAAGGTGCGGCAGTATTGGCCGTCGCGGGAACGGAAGCTGAAGCCGATGCGCGTCGGCGCCGTCGCGTTGGCGTCATCGCTTGCGAGACGCGTATCGAGCGCTTGCGCGAGTTCCGCTCGTGCGACGAGTTGGCCGTTCTGCATTGCAAAGAGCCCGCTTTGCTGCGGCATGATCATGCGCCCGGCGATGACGCCGACGACAAGGCTCGCCGCAATCGCGGCCCAGGCCGGCGGCGTGAAACGCCGCTGCGGCCCCGGCGCAGCTTCTGCGCGCGCTTCGCGTGTCGCCGCGAGATCGACGACGCGGGGCGTCTCCGGCTCCTTCGACGCCATGTCGCCGAGCAGCGCCCGCAACTGCTCGGGCACAGGTTCGTCGAGCACCGAGTCGTACGTCTTCTTCAGGATGCGCTTCATGTTGCGGAAGCGCTCGATCTTGCGCAGCAGGGCCGGATCTTCGTCGATCGCCGCTTCCACCCGCGCGGCGTCTTCGCGCGACAGTTCGCCGTCGGCGTAGGCCATCAGCATGTCGTCGTCGATCGGCGTCATGACCCCTCCGTGTGTGATTGAAGCCGCGCTTCAATCGCCGCACGCCCACGCGCGAGCCGGCTCGTCACCGTTCCGATCGGCACATCGAGCAGCTCCGCCGTTTCGCGATACGAAAATCCCTCGACCAATACCAGCGCCACCACCACGCGCTGTTCTTCCGGAAGTTCCGCCATTGCCGCGCGCACGGCCTGCGCCTCCAGGTGCGTTTCCATAGCTGCGGCGCCGTCGGCGCCGACAGCAACGGCCGCCTCCTCGGGCGCAAAAACCCGTGTGCGCACCGACTTGGAGCGGATTTCGTCGATCCAGGCGTTCTTCATGATGCGGAACATCCAGGCGTCCAGCCGCGTCCCGCGCTGCCAGCCGTCGAGATTGCGCAATGCCCGCTCAATGGCGTTCTGAACGAGGTCATCGGCCTCGTCCGCCGAGCGGGTCAGTGCGCGCGCGAAACGCCGCAGGCGCGGCAGCAGCGCGACAAGTTCCCTTCGGACTGGATCGCCGTTGGCGGCCATTCCAGCTTCCTACAACGGATCTACCCTGGAAAATCATCCCGGCGCCGCATGCGAAATGGAAGAGCGTTGGCCTCTCGTCCGTTTGGACTAGGGTGAGACCTGTGAGACTGGCCCTCTTCATCCTTGCCGCAGCGATCGCGGCGGCGGCGTCCGCCTCCGCACAAGTGCCCGACCTTGGCGGCGCCATCGGCGGCGTGGTCGGACCGACCCCGGCCGGGGAATTGGGCGAAGTGACGCAAGGGCTCGGCGAGCAAGTCGGCCAGGGGCTGCGCGACCTGCGTGAAGAGCAGACGCGTTTGCTCAGCCGCCGGCACAGCGACGTGATCGACCTCGACCGTGCGGGCTTTCCGTTCATCCGCAACGAAGTTGTCGCGGTGGCGCCGTCGGCGGCGGCGCTTGAGTCCGCGCGTGCGCGCGGGTTCGTGGTGTCCGAAACCGTCGATGCTCAAGGACTTGGACTGACGCTCATCGTCCTGCGGGCCCCGGAAGGCATGTCCACGCGCCGCGCGCTGGCGACCCTGCGCGAGATCGATCCAGAGGGCGCCTACGACTACAACCACGTCTATCTCGGCGCCGGGATCGTCGACGCCGCGCCAAGCGTCTCGACGCAGCAACCGCGCGGCGGCGGTGGTGGCGGCGCGCGCATAGGTTTGATCGACAGCGGCGTCGCGACGACGCATCCGGCGCTCGCCGACGCCAGCATTCGCCAGCGCGGCTTTGCCGGCCCGCAGGCTGTCGGGGATGTGCACGGCACGGCGGTCGCGTCGCTCCTGCTCGCCGCCGACTCCGATGCACCGACGATTTATGTCGCCGACGTGTACGGCGGACTCCCTACCGGCGGCGGCGCCTCGGCGATCGTTTCGGCGCTCTCGTGGCTGGCGCAGTCCGGCGCCGGCGTCATCAACATCTCTCTGGTCGGCCCGCCCAATCGCGCGTTGGAAGCCGGTGTTCGCGCCGCGATCGCGCGCGGCCACATCATCGTTGCGGCCGTCGGCAATGACGGCCCCTCGGCGCCGCCGCTCTATCCGGCTTCATATCCTGGCGTCATTGGCGTCACCGGCGTCGACGCCAACAATCGCGCCCTACCGGAAGCGGGACGCGGCGACCAGGTGGACTTCGCCGCCCCCGGATCGGATCTGGCGGCGGCCACCACGACAGGCGGATTCGCGCCGGTCAGAGGCACGAGTTTCGCCGCACCCATTGTGGCCGGACTCATCGCCCGCCGCCTGCCCTCGCCCAGCGCCGACGCGGCGGCGTCGGCGCAGACGCAGCTGGCGCACACAGCCGCCGATCTCGGGGCGCGCGGGCGCGATCGGACTTTCGGCATAGGCCTCGTCGGCGAGGACGTGAGAGCGTCCAGCCGCCAGTTGGCGCGGCGCTAGGACGCGCTTGCCGACGCGGCGGAGTTGGCCGACTCTAGCCCCTGCGGGTTCTAGGGGATTCACTATGCGTTTTATCGTTCCGGCATTCGCCTTGCTCTTGCTCGCCGCGTGCGGCGACGGCGGCGGCTCAAGCACAAGCAGCACGGCAAGCACGGCGCCTACGACCACTGCAACCACCGCGTCCAGCGACGATCACGCCGAACAGCAAGAGCGCGTCGCCGCGCTCCCGGCGCCTTACAACGAAGCCAACTATGCCTCTGGCATGGAGCATTTCCGCGAGTGCCGCGCCTGCCACACGATTGAGCCGAACGGCGGCAATCGCGCCGGCCCGAACCTGCACGGCATTTTCGGCCGCGCCGTTGCGAGCACGCCGAACTTCAACTACTCGGCCGCCCTGCGTGGGTCCGGCCTCACCTGGGATGCGGCGACCCTCGATCGCTGGATCACCAAGCCGGGCGACGTCGTGCCGAACACCTACATGGCGTTCCGGGGCTTCAATGACGAGCGCGTTCGCCGCGATGTCATCGCCTACATGATGATCGAATCCGGCGCGGCGCCGGACTCTGAATCCGAAGACTGATCTACTCGGCCGGCCGGGCGATCGCCTGGCCGTGCTCGTAGGCCTCGATCTCCTTGGCGGTCGCTTCCGGCGACTTGGTGAAGCGCGCCAGGAGATCGTAGAAAACGGGCACGACGAAGAGCGTCAGCATTGTCGCGACCGTGAGTCCGAAGAAGATCACGACGCCGATCGTGCTGCGGCTTTCGGCGCCTGCGCCGTGCCCCAGGATCAACGGCAGCGAGCCCACGACCGTGGCGATCGACGTCATCAGCACCGGCCGCACGCGCAGGTCGGCCGCCTCCAGAATCGCGTCTCGAATCGACTTGCCTTCGTCGCGCATCTGATTGGCGAACTCGACGATCAAAATTCCGTTCTTCGCCGATAGCGCGATGAGGATGATGAGACCGATCTCGCTGTAGATGTTGAGCGAATTGTCGAATAGGAAAAGCCCGAACAGCCCACCCGTCACAGCGAGCGGCACTGCGAGCATGATGACGAGCGGGTGCACGAAGCTCTCGAATTGCGCCGCCAGCACCAGGAACACGACGATCAGCGCGAAGCCGAAGGCGAACACGATGGCCCCGGTGGATTGTTTGTATTGGCGCGCGGCGCCCGTGTAATCGAGCGTGATCGGCTGGTCGCCGATTTCGGCGCGCGCCACCCGCTCCAATTCGTTCAGTGCGTCGCCGATGGCGTAGTCGCCCGGAATCGACGCGGAAATGGTGACGGCGGCCTGGCGGTTCATGCGCCGCCGCTCGGCGCTGTCGCCCACCGTCTGCATCGTCACCAGAGTCGCCAGTGGGATCAATTCGCCGGTCCGGTCCGAGCGCACGAACTTGTTGGTGAGATCGGCGACATCGGAACGCTCGTCGCGCTCGGCTTGCAGATACACGTAGTATTCTTCGCCGCGGTCGGTGATCGTGTTGACCCGGCGCGAGCCCATCGTCGCTTCGAGCGTGCGTCCCACGGCCTGCACCGAAACGCCCAGCGCCGCCGCCCGCTCGCGATCGATCTGCACCAGCACCCGCGGCGAGGTCGGCTGATAATTCATGCGCGGGCGCTGGAAATGCGGATTGTCGCGCATGCGCGCCATCATGCGGTCGGCCACGGCCGAAAGCTGTTCGTAGGTCGAGCCCAACAGCACGATCGAGACGCCGTCCGCGCCGCCACCCCCGCCGCCGCTCTGAAACGCGCTTTGCATGCGCGCCCGCACGGTTGCGCCGGGAATCTGCGAGAAGCGCTGATTGAGCTCGCTTTCGATTTCCATGCCGCTCCGGTGACGATCTTCCCAGTTCGCCAGGAACATGCGTCCGATACCCGAAGAGAAGCGATTTGTGCCGGCGTCGCCGAAGCCGGGCGCCACGATCAGGATGCGCTGCGCTTCGCCGCTTTCCACATAGCTCATCAGAATCGCTTCGACCTGATGCATCACGCGGCTCGTATATTCGAAGCCCGCGCCCTCCGGCGCCTGCATCTGGATCACCAGATTGCCGCGATCTTCCGGCGGCGTCAGTTCAGTGGAAAGTTGCGAAAAGATCACCCCGCCAATGACCATCACGCCGCCGAAGACGAGGAAGACCAGCGGCTTGAGGTTCAGCGCCATCTCAAGCGACGCGCGATAAGACGCACGCAATCCGTCGAGGACGCCGTCCACCGTGCGTGTCAGCCAGGTGCTCGACTTCACGGATTTGACCAGCTTCGAGCACATCATCGGCGAGAGCGACAGCGAGCAGAACGCCGAGATCACCACGACGCCGGCGATGGTGATCGCCAATTCCACGAACAGCTTGCCGACATAGCCGCCGACGAACAGCAGAGGCAGGAACACCGCCACCAGCACCGCCGAGGTCGCAACAACGGCGAAAAACACCTGCCGGGTGCCGCGTTCAGCCGCCACCAACGGGGGCTCGCCCAGCGTGTCGACACGCCGCTGCACATTTTCCAACACCACAATGGAGTCGTCGACGACCAGGCCAATGGCGAGCACCAGTGCAAGCAGCGTCAGCAGGTTAATCGAGAACCCGAACACCAGCATGATCAGGAACGAACCGATCAAACACACCGGGATGACGGCCGCCGGTATGAAGGCGGCGCGCCAGGAGCCGAGGAACAGGAAAATCACGAAAACGACGAGCGCCGTCGATTCCAGCAGCGACTGCCCCACCCGCTGAATGGCGCGGTCGATGAAAAGCGTCGCGTCGTAGGTGAGCACGATATTCGTGCCTTCCGGCAATTCCGGCCGGATGCGCTCGATCTCCTGTTTGACCTCGCGCCCGACCTCCAGCGCGTTCGAACGCGACTGGCGGACGATGCCCAGGCCCACCTGCTCGACGCCGTTGCCGCGGAACAGGCTGCGCACTTCCTCCGGCGCGTATTCCACGCGCGCGATGTCGCCCAGACGCACGACGGCGTTCTCGTCGGCGCCGCCCGGATCGGTGAGCGGCAGGCGCTGGAACTGCTCGGGCGTCTCGAAAGCGCGAGCGATGCGGATCTGGTAGTCGCGCTCCTGGCTTTGCACGTTGCCAGCGGGCAGCTCCACGTTCTGCGCCCGCAACGCGTTCTCGACGTCCTGCACGGTGATGCCGCGCGCGGCCATGGCGTTGGTGTCGAGCCATATCTTCAGCGCCCGCCGAAAGCCGCCGCCAACCTGTACGCTGGCGACGCCGTTGAGGACGGCGAGGCGGTCCACGATGTAGCGATCGGCGTAGTCCGTGAGCGCCATGCGATCGAGCGTGGTCGATTCCAGGCTGAACCAGATGATGGCGTCCGCGTCGGCGTCGGCTTTGCGGATCGTAGGATCGTCGATGCCGGCCGGCAGTTGGCCACGCGCACGGTCGACGGCGTTGCGCACGTCGTTGGTGGCGTCTTCAAGGTTGCGGTCGAGCGAGAACTCGATGGTGACTGACGAGCGGCCGTCGCGGCTGGTGCCGTAGATCGTGTCGATGCCGTCGATGCCCGAGAGCTGGTCCTCGATCGGGCGCGTGATCTGATTTTCGACCACCTGCGCGGAAGCGCCCGGATAGGTCGCATTGATCGAGACGATGGGACGATCGACGTCCGGCAATTCCCGCAGCGGCAGCCGCGTGAAGGCGATGGCGCCGAACGCAATGATGATCAGCGAGAACACCGTCGCCAGCACCGGCCGGCGGACGGAAAGATCCGAGAGCGTCATGCGCGCCGCTTACCCACGCGGCCGCAATTGCGGTTGCTGGGCGGCGTCCTGCGCCGGCTGTGCGATGCGCACCGGCTGTCCCGGCCGCACCGTCTGCAGGCCTTCGGTCACGACCATGTCGCCTTCGCTCAAGCCTTCGAGCACTTCCACCATCCCGCCGCTGCGCTGGCCGGCGTTGATGCGCTGCAATTCAACCGCCTGCGCGCCGCCGTCGCGCGATACGACGCGATACACGAAGGCGCCGTCGGCCTGATCGAGGATGGCGATTTCCGGCACCGCCAGCGCGTCGCGCGGATTGGAGCGGACCTCCACCGTCATCAGCATGCCCGGCCGAATGGTCTCATCGGTGTTCGGCAGCATGGCGCGCACCCGCACCGTGCGCGTGCGCGGATCGATGCGGCTGTCGACCTGGCTGATCGTGCCGGCGAAGGTACGGTCCGGGAACGCGGCGGTGCGCGCGACGATCTGCACACCGGGCTGAACCCGCGCGATCTGGGTTTCGGGAACGTCGAAGTCGAGCTTGATCTCGGCGATGTCGTCCAGTGTGCCGATCTGATCGCCGGGCCGCATGAATTGCCCGGGGCTCGCCGTGCGTAGCCCGACGACGCCTGCGAAAGGCGCGCGTATGGTGCGGTCGGCGATGCGCGACCCGCCCGCATTCAGACGCGCAGCGGCCGCGTCCGCTGCGGCTTGCACAGTGTCGAGCCGCGCCTGCGAGGCGAAGCCGCGATTGAACAATTCCTGCGTGCGGCGCAGATCTTCCTGCGCTGCGTCATTGGCCGCGCGCGCCTCGGCGACGTCGGCCGCCTGTTCGACGCTCGACATCTCGACCAGCACCTGCCCGCGCCGCACGCGTGCGCCGCTTTCAAAACGGATGGTGCGGATGGTGTCGGCGACCTTGGGCGTCAGAACGATGCTCTCGCGCGCTTGGGCGGTGCCCAAAGCCTGCATGGCGTCCGAGAACGTGTGTCGGGACGCGGCTACCGCCAAAATCTCAGGCGCGCCGCCGCCGCGTCCGCCGCCGCCCTTGGCTTGCGTCGACGCGCTGGCGGCCTCTTCCACACCATTGAACAGGGTCTTGCCAACGACAAACGCGGCCATCAGCGCGAGGCCGACGGTGACCACCGCGGCGAAGCCGAATTTGCGAAAGAACCCCAACATGTAGCGGACCCTACACTAGGACTTATTGCGATAATGTGTCGTTGCGCAGCCTTACCCAGCGACCGTTAGTCGCCGAGCCTGCGCCACAACCCTAGCACAAGGGCGGGCTCTGGCGCGCCGCCGTCAAGCCGCGCGCGAAGGCCCAATTGTATGCCCCGCCGCCCATCCGCGCCGAAACGGACGAGTGAGGCTTGCACTTTGATGCTGTCGTCGCCGTCGAGCGGGCTGTCGACAAAGGCCTGACCCATCCCCAGCCAGCGGCTTCCAAACTGATGTCCCAGTGTGAGTTCCGCTCGCGACCCCAGGCATCCGGCCCCGCCTTCAAGACCGCGCGCGGCGATCTCCAGATTGGCGAAAGAGCGATCGGACAGGTTCATGCCCCCAAGCCAGCGCACCTCGGCGCCGCCCTCGCTGCAGCCCTCATTGGGATTGATGTTCCATATCGCGCCGGCTTGCACAGCCATCGCGGCGTGCTCGGTTCGCAGGATGGCGTACTTGATCCCCAGCGTGGCTTCGGTTCGGCCGTTAGTTGGATCGGCCTCGGCCCATTCGCCCCACCCCGTCGACACGCTCGAGATGCGCGCGGTAATCGGAACTTCGATGTAGGCGCTGATTTCGTAGGCCGCGCCGTCCTCGCGCGCGGTGATGGCGGCGTTGTCGATCGTCTGTCCGTGCTCGGGCGCAATCCAAGCGCCGGCGTTCGCACACGCCGGGCTCAGCAATGCCGCCGAAAGCGTTAGGAATCGTAACCCGGCAGCGCTCGATCCAGTTTTCTTTTCAGCCCCGGCCATGCCAGCCCCGCGACCATGCCCATCCCTTTGGCCGGCCCGTTGCGTGTTTCTTCTTGCGCCGCCTCCGGCGCAATCAACACGTTCTCACGTCCAGCGCTTAGTGCGTTGACCTGCTGCGCGCACGCGCGCTCCAGGAAGAAGATGCCGACGAACGCTTCAGCCGCCGTCGCGCCGACCGCAAGCGTGCCGTGATTGCGCAGAAGCATGAGCTTCTTGTCGCCGATATCCTTCACCAGCCGTTCGCGCTCATCCAGATTGAGCGCAACGCCTTCATAGCCGTGATAGGCGAGGTTCGGCAGCATCAGCAGCGCATTCTGAGTCAGCGGCAGCAGGCCTTCTTTCTGCGCCGAGACGCCGACGCCGGCGTCCGTGTGCAGGTGGATGACGCAGAGCGCATCTTCGCGCGCGGCGTGGATGGCCGAATGGATCGTGAAGCCCGCCGGGTTGATGTAATAAGGGGTGGGCGAAACGATATTGCCGTCGAGGTCGACTTTCACCAACGACGACGCCGTGATCTCCTCGAAGAACAGCCCATACGGATTGATCAGGAAGTGGTGGTCCGGACCCGGGACCCGCATCGAGATGTGGGTGAAGATCATGTCGTCCCAGCCGTGCAGCGCGACCAGCCGATAGAGCGCGGCGCAATCGACGCGCGCCTGCCATTCCTCGGCGCTGACCCGGCCCTTCAGGCTCGTCCCGACGTCATCGGCCATTTTTCGCGCTCCAGGTTTCGGCTGTGGTAGGGAAGCTTAAGTCCCTTCAGGACATAAGGCAAAGACCGGCTCATGAAACTCGCCTTCACAGCCAGCGGACGCCCCGAAGCGCAGGAGGCCCTTCGCCGCCTGGGCGACGCCTATGGGGGCGTGCCCGAGGCGGATGCAGACATCATCGTGGCGCTGGGCGGCGACGGGCACATGCTCGACACGCTGAAGAAGCGACTCAAGGACAAAAAGCCGGTCTACGGCATGAACCGCGGCACCATCGGCTTCCTGATGAACGATTTCAGCGAAGAGAAGCTGGTTGAGCGTCTGGAGAAGGCCGAGCCGGTGAAGATCCGTCCCCTCGTCGCCAAGTGCGAGACGATGGCCGGCAAGACCGTCACCGAGCGCGCTTTCAACGAAGTCTCGCTGCTGCGCCAAACGGCTCAATCGGCCCGGCTGAAGATCACGGTCGACGGCGCCGAGCGCATGGCCGAGCTCCTTTGCGACGGCGTGCTGGTGGCGACGCCGGCGGGCTCCACCGCCTACAATCTTTCCGCCCACGGCCCGATCCTACCGATCAATTCGCGGCTCATGGCGTTGACGCCGATCAGCGCCTTTCGCCCCCGCCGCTGGCGCGGCGCGCTTTTGAACCACAACGCCGTCGTCCGCATCGAGGTCATCGAACCGGAGCGGCGCGCAGTCTCCTGCGCCGCCGACAATGTGGAAACCCGCGATGTGAAGCAGGTCGAGATCAAGGAAGACCCGGCCTCGGCGCTGACTTTGCTTTTCGATCAGGGCCACGCGCTCGACGAACGCGTGCTGCGGGAGCAGTTCAACGTCTGATGCAGCGCAATCAACGCTCTGTTCACCAGACCGCACCATGATTCCGGCCGCCATGGCCAAGACTGTCGTCGAAATGATCGATCCCCGCGACCAGGGCGCGGGACCCCTTGATCTCAAGAAGCCGGTATTCGACCCGAACGCGGTCGCGCGCGCCAATGAAGCCATTAAAGCCATGGCCGGCGAATTTCAGGCTTGGCTCGAACGCGATGTCACGCGCGTGCAGGATGCTCGGCTCGCCGCTGAAGCGTCGGCCTGGAGCAATGCGACGCTGGAAACGCTGTTGATCGCCGCGCACGACCTTAAGGGCCTCGGTGGCAGCTACGATTATCCGATCGTGACGCAGATCGCCGCCTCGCTCTGCCGCCTGATCGAAACCGACCCCGGCAAGACCGCCGCACGCGCCGAGCCCAGTTTGGTGGCCGCGCACGTGGACGCGCTCCGCGCCGCGGCGCGCGGCCAAATCCGCACGGACGCGCATCCGATCGGCCGCGCTTTGCTGCAAGCGCTGGAAGCACGTGTGGCCGCACTCGGCGTCGCGCCGCGCTAAGTCCTAACGCAGTTTTCACCACCTTCGCTGGCCCGAATTTTTACTGCGTTCGTGCGATAACCCGCGTCAGGTCATCTCATGAACGTCATTCCCTTTCGCCGTCCGGCGCCACAGCAGGAGCCGGTTGCCTTCACGATTGGCGCGCGCGTCGATCTGCGCGTCGGCGCAGTCGCGTCGGGCGTTATCCGCCCCCGCGGCGAAACGGATGAAGTCTTTTCCTTCTCCAATCTCGCCCGCACCCTGCGCGCCGCGCGCATGGCGTGGAAGGAACGCGGCATCTACGCGGTGCTCTCTCTCGCCGTGCCCGCGGAAATGTATGCGCGGCTGGAAGCTGACCTGTTGCACGAGGCGGCCCAGGAGGCCGGATGCACCCGTCACCTGATGGGGTTCGAACTCTGCGAACGTGAAATCGTCACCCACGGCGCAGAGCTCGCCGAAGCGTTGCGCGAACGCGGCTGGGGCGTTGTGCTGCGCGGCGACGACAAGTGCCCGCTGCCGTTCGGCGCACGCGCGCGTTCGCTCTATACGGAACTGGTGCTGGAAGCGCCTGAAGCGGCCTCGCCTTTCCTGGCGCTCGAAGACGGCGACCGCTCGCCACTGGGCCGTCGCCTCATCGCGGCGAAAGCGGCGGGCCTCACCATCACCGCCGAAAATGTGCGCACCGCAGCGCAGGCCAAAACGCTCGCCATCGCCGGCTTCGACCGCGGCGGCGGCCCGTTCGCCGAGGCCAGCCTCCGCTAGAGCTTTCCGCGGCCGCCGCTAAGGCGTAGAACCCTCCCACCGGAGGCGCTCATGGCCGACGTCGTTCACGGCAATTCCATTCCTGAAATCGACTTCGCGGCGCCGCGCGCGGACGATCACGCATATCTTGCGGCGGCCGCGGCGCTGGCGCCGGTGGCGCGCGTGGCCACAGGTCCCTTTGTTTCCTTCAGGCATCGCAACGCGGACGCTCTCTTCAGCGATGAAAACACACGCCAGATCGAAACCGAGATGGCGCTCCTGCGCGGCATCGCCACCGGCCCGATCTTCAACCTCTTCAAGAACGCCATGCTGACTGCGAACGGCGAGGCCCACACGCGCCGGCGCGCGCCGGTCGCACGCACGTTCGCGTTCAAGCTCATGGACGGCATGCGCCCGCAAATCCGCGCCCTCGCGGAAGACCTGGTCGCGCAGTTCAAGGACGCCGGCCCGATCGATTTCCTGAACCAGGTGGCGCAGGAAGTTCCGTCGCGCATGATCGCGCGCATCCTCGGCGTGCCGCAGGCCGATATCGCCACGTTCAGCGTCTGGGTGAACCGCACCGCACATGCGCTGGGGCCGTTTGCGCCGGAAGATCAAGCCGATATCGAAGCGAACATGCAGGCGTTCAGCGGCTATGTCGCTGAGCTGCTGGCGGAACGGCGCACTTCGCCTCGTGACGATTTCCTGACGGACTATGTGCGCGCGACGTCGGAAGACGGCCTGCTGAATGAGGACGAAGTCCGCACTCAGATTATGGGACTCATTCTGGCGGGTTCAGAGACCACGCGCACCTCGATCTCGGCCACGCTTTCGCTCCTCCTGCAGCATCCCGAACAATGGCGCGCCTTCTGCGCCGATCCGGATGGTCTGAAGAAGAGCGTTGTTGCGGAGGGACTGCGCTACGATCCCGCCATCGGCGGCATCCTCCGGGTCGCCACGCGTGAGTTCGAAATCGAGGGCCATCGGATTCCACAGGGCGCAATCGTGCTGATCAGCTTCCTGACCGCATTGCGTGACCCGGAAGCGTACGCCGATCCGGACAGGTTCGACATCACGCGCACCGACCACCCGCGCTGGCCGCTGGGCTTCGGCGCCGGCGCGCATCGCTGTCTGGGCGAAGCGCTGGCGCGCGCCGAGCTTGAGGAGACGCTGGCTGTGATCGCGCGCGAGGCGCCGAACACGGGCCTCGCGGGCGCGCCGCCCAAGCTCACCGGCCTCGGCGGCATTCGCCGCATCGACCGCATGCAAGTGGCGCTGGCCTAGTCGCAGGCGCTACGGCGCGTGCAAGCCGCTGGCGCTGCGCTGCGGTTTCAGTCCCGTCGCATCCAGTTTCTCAAGCAGATAGTCGAGATCGTCTTTCGGGATCGACGCAAACAGCGTCAGCGTGCGCTCCAGCATGCGCTGGCGGAACGTGATCCGGTCGACGGCGGCGCTGTCGCGCTCCATGTGATGATAGGTTTCGACCGCCGCGCGGAACGACGGGTAAAGCCGCGGCGGCAGGCCGGCGCGGTCGAAAGCGGCCTTGAGCCCAAGCGGGCCGCTGTCATGGATCAGCAGCCACATGCGCTGATGCGCCATGCCGGCGAGCTCGGCCATCGAATATTCGACGAAATCCATCAGCCCCATGCACAGCCCGCGCATGAGCAGCGAAGGCGTCAGGCGCCCGTTCAGATTCAATTGCTGCACGAAGCGCTGCACGTCCTGCTGCCGTGAAGCCTGTTCGACGATGTCGAGCGTCGCCCGTTCGCGCGAGGACATCGCCAGGTCGATGGCGATCTGCGGCGGCAGCTCGTGATGGTTGACGAGGTGGTCGAAAAGTTCGCCGCTGACCAGCGACACCAGCTTCTCGGTGATCGACACCGGCAGTTCGTTGCGCCGGACCATCGCCGCCGTCACCTGGCTGACGCCGGCGAAGCGGTCGAGCGTAACCTCCAACCCGGCCGCATCGAAAATCGCGTTGTCGTTGGCCAGCGCGCGCTCGACTGCAACCGGCGCGGCGTACTGGGCGATCGCGCCGGTGACGGTCACCGACACATGCTCGCGGCTCGCCACCGCCACCTGCTTGGCGGGCGGGCACGCACGCACGATCTCCACCAAGTCGCTGTCGGTCAGCACCGGCGAATTCAGGATGATCGGCAGCGCGATGGATTCGGTGTCCGCCGCGAGCTTGGTGGCGATTTCGTGCGGCAGGCGCGGGCTGTTCTTCAGCGCCACCGCCAATGCGCGCCGCACCAGCACCGCCGCGTCTTCGGCCATGATGGCGAGGATGCTCTCCGCGTGGATGCGTTCCTCAGGGGTAAGCTCCGCATCGTCAACGCAACGGCAGATCTTGTGCGCCGCCTGCGCGCGCTCTTCGTCGTTGGGGCCCCTGATGAGCGTGCGGATATCGCTATCCGTCAGCTTCGAACGCATGGTGACAATCGACATTGGGCGCGCGCTCACGATCCATAGGGCGAGACGACTCGCCCCGCCGGAACGCCCAGCCTTTCGCCCCAGGCTTAAGGAAGCCTTGATTGGCGAACCATTGCGGGTGAGAAACGGCGCGTGATGCTCAAAGGCCTCAAGGTTATCGATTACGCCACCTACGTTGCAGCGCCGGGCTGCGCCGGCATCCTCGCCGACTGGGGCGCCGACGTCATCAAGGTCGAACCGCCGGGGGGCGATCCGATCCGCCTGTTCTTCGCATCGCTGGGCGCCAGCGACGGGCCGAATCCCGTGTTCGACATGGATAATCGCGGCAAGCGCGGGATGGTGCTCGACACCGCCCAGGCCGCAGGCCGTGACGCGCTGCTGAAGCTCGTCGATGGCGCCGACGTGTTCATCACCAATGTGCGCCCCGGCGGCCTGAAGCGCGCCGGGCTCGATCACGACGCGCTGCTCGCGCGCTGCCCCACGCTCATCTACGGCTCCATGACCGGCTACGGTCTGGACGGTCCCGACGCCGACCGCCCAGGCATGGACAGCGCCGCCTTTTGGGCGCGCTCCGGGCTTGCGGCGATGTTTCGCCCCAAAGGCGGCGAGCCGGTCGCGCTGCGCACCGCCTTCGGCGACCACGTCGCCGCGATGGGATTTGCGGCCGGCATTCTAGCGGCGCTCTACGAACGCAACACCACCGGCAAGGGCCGGCTGGTGGAAGCGTCGCTGCTGCGCGCTGCGCATTATGCCGCTGGCTCCGACTTCGCGATCCAACACGTGCGCGGGCGCATCGCCTCCAACCGCCAGCGCGCGGACGTGCCCAATCCGCTGATCAATTATTGGAAGACCGCCGACAACAAGTGGCTGACGACGCTGACCCGCCTCGGCGAGAAGGATTGGGCCAAGTTTGCGCGGGCGCTGCGCGTCGAGCATCTGATTGAAGATCCGCGCTTCGCCAATTCGCGCGCCCGCCGCGATAACGGCGCGGCGTTGGTGCAAATACTGGACGAAGCCTTCGCCGCCCGGCCGCTGGAGGAGGTCGCCGCCGCGCTTGACGCCGAACAAATGATCTGGTCGCCGGTGCTCACCGCAGCCGAGTCCATAACCGATCCGCAAGCGATCGCGGCAGGCTGCGTGGTGCAGACGCCGAGCGCCGACGGCGGGCATTTCAATGCGCCGGCGGCGCCGATCCGGTTTCCCGGCGGCGACGACGGCCCAAAGGGTCCGCCCCCGGGCATCGGCCAGCACACCCGCGAAATCCTTGCAGAGCTGGGCTACGCCGCCGCTGAGATCGACGCGATGTTCAGCACGGGCGCCGCGGCCTGAACGCACGAAATATTCACGCAACAAAGCGCGCCTAGCTTCAATCCAAAAGGGGAAGACGTCATGCGCGTCATCTTGTGCTTGGCGCTGTTCGCCGCAGCGTGCGCGGCGCAGCGCAGCATCGATCTCACTGCGATGGACGAAGCCACGTTCGAGCGCGAACTGGAGCAACGCTTCCAGTACGGTCCGCCGCAGCCGGCGCCCGCCGAGGTCGCCGACCAGCGCGCCGGCCAGGTCGCAGACGCGCAATACTTCCGCCAGTTTCCGGCTTTCGATCGCGCCTACTCGGCGCGCACCCGTAGGCAGGCTCAGCAGATGGCGGATCGGCTTGCCGCGGAGGCCGGCGATCTTAGCCACGAACAATTCGTGCTGCGCATAGCCGAGATCGCAGCACTCGCAGACAACGCACACACCTCGATCGGCGAAAACGCATTCCGCAAGAACACCACCCGTCTGCCGCTGCGCACCTACCTGTTCGCGGATGGTCTTTACATCACCTGGGCCCGGCCCGATTTGCGCGATCTTCTGGGCGCGCGCATTGACGTCATTGACGGGCGCAGCATCGACGACATCTACGACGTCATCCGCCGCTATCAGGGCGGCACCGAGGCGCATCGGCGCGCCGAGTTGACGCCGATGCTTGAGTCGCCCGCGCTGCTGCAGGCTGCGGGCGTCGCACGAAGCCGCGATGCGCTGACCCTCGGCGGCGTGCTCATGAACGGCGAACGCTTCGAGCGCCGCATCGGCGCAGAGGAGCGCGACCGCAGCGCCTGGGTGTCCAGCACGCAGCGCCAGATTTTCCCTGCCTGGGAAGACGCCCCGATGCAGAGCCTCATGCAGGATGGGCCGCAATTGCCGGTCTATCTGCGCCACCGGTCCAACCTCTTCTCCTCAGAACCTCTGCCGCAAGGCGGCCTTTATGTCGGGCTGGGCTTCAACGACGATGCGGACGAAAGCCCAATAGGCGTTTTCCTCGACGCCCAGCTCGCCCGCGTCCGCAGCGAGCATCCGGCTTTTGTCGTGCTCGACATGCGCATGAACAGCGGCGGCGATTTCACCACCACCTATTCCTTCGCCCGCACGCTGCCGGAGGCCGCTGGCGCGGCGCGCGTCTATGTGTTGACCTCGCCATGGACCTTCTCGGCGGCGATCACCACGGTGGCGGCGCTGAAGGATGCGGGCGGCGAGCAAGTGACGATCGTCGGCGCGCCCGTTGGCGACCGGCTCGATTTCTGGGCGGAAGGCGGCGCGTTCGATCTGCCCAACGCGTTCGTGCGAGTGCACTACGCCGCTGGCCGGCACGTTTACGACGGGCCCTGCCGGGATCAGACTCAGTGCTTCTGGCTCAACGCGCGCTATCCGATGCGCGTGCGGTCGCTTGCGCCCGACATCGAAGCGCCGCTGACCTTCGCCGCTTATCGCGAAAACCGCGACCCCGCGATCGAAGCCGTGCTGGCGCGCGAGCTCAGCTCCGGTTCGTCCGCGCGTAGGCGCTGAGCGCGCGCTGCAACGGATCCTGTTCGCGCTCCTCTTCGCCCCCGCTCTGCAACAGCGGCAGCATGGCGATCTGGAAGAGCGCGTGCGCGAGCGCCGGCGACATGGTCCCCTCGGTGGAGGCGCCGGCGTGTTGGACGACGCGGCCGTGCGCTTCAGGGCTCACGCTGGCCCCCGCATCGAGTCCGAGCCGGTCCAGCAATCCATGTGCTGAGCGCGCCTGGCCGTCGGCGTAAAAAAGGCCGCGATTGGCGGCGGCTTCACGCGGAAAGATCGCCGCCGCGTCCGGGGCGCCGTTGGCGGCGGCCTCGATCAGGCGCGCTGCGCCGCCCGCGCCCAGCACGTGCGCGGCATAGAGTTCCCCCGCGCTCGGCGGCCGGCCGATGCGCGCCTGCAGCGCCTGCGCGTTCTCGCGTGCGAACTCGCCCGCCATGCGCGCAGCCATCTCGGGATCGCTGCGCAGCGCCAGGATTTCGCGGCGCGTAGCCGCGTCACAGCTTCCCTGGTTAAGCATCGCCGCATATTGGCCGAGCCCATGATCGGCGCCGTGCCGGCGCACCATGTCGAGCCACGTGCTGTCGATGAACTGGAAAAGCCCGGTCGCGCTCGAGGTCGCGGCGCGCGCATTCGGATTGAGCGCGCTCTCGCGGCGCGCGGTTTCCACCAGCAGCGAAAAATCCACGCCCGTCGCCTGCGACGCGCGGCGAATGGCGGCGGTGACGTTCGTTTCGGGTATGACGCGCGGCGCGACGGGCTCGCTCATATTCCCCGCGTTTCACCGATTTGCTGAAGAGCGGGTAAATGCCGGCAGGCGCAAACGGTACGGCATCAGAACGAAGCCGCTTAGAGCGACGATCAGCGAGGTCAGCGCGGTGAGCAACAAGAGCCCGGAGTTGAAATTCTCGTGGTCGCGCCAATCCATAATATGCAACGCCCACAGCGCATCGTAGAGGCGCCAAAGGTCGGAGCGCCGTGCGGTGACGCGTCCGGTGTCGGCGGCGACGTAGACCGCAAGCCCCTCCGCATCGTCGAAAGCGATCCGCCAGGCCGGCAGCACGCCGCGATATTCCGGGCTCTCTTCGGTCACGAGACGCGCCTCACGTACGCGTGGCGAACCCGCGACATAGGTCTGCGCGATGATGGCGGCGGCGTCCGCCGTGAGGGGAGAGGTCACCTTCCAATCGTTGAGATCGATGGTGATCGGGCGGCGCTCCGGAAATTCGGCGACGGCGACTTCGCGCCCACTCGCACTGCGCTCATAGGTAAGCCGCGTCGGCGCTTCCGGAAGCAATGCCGCCAAATCAACGCCGCTGCGCATTTGCGGCAGACTGAGTGCTGCCGGCTCGGCGCGCGCAATGCGATGTTCGCTGCGCACGCGCTCGATCGGATAGGCCGCGAAGAAAGCGCCCGAGGCGAACCAGAACAGCACCTGTACGCCCACGATCAGCGCGAGCCACTTGTGGATCCAGGACGCGGCGGCGATGGGCTTCATGGCCACCGATTGGCGCTGGCGAGGCTGCCTGTGCAATGCGACTTAGCGCCCACAGGCCCCCGCTGGCGCCCCAGCCGGGTCAATAGCTCTTCGGCAGCCCCAGTACGCGCTCGGCGATGAAGTTCAGGATCATTTCGCGCGAGACGGGCGCGATGCGGGCGATCATGGCTTCGCGGAAATAGCGCTCGACGAAGTATTCTTTCGCGTAGCCCATGCCGCCATGCGCCAGCACCGAGGCTTCGCACGCATTGAAGCCCGCTTCGGCGCCCAGATATTTCGACGCGTTCGCTTCTGCGCCGCATTCACGGCCGGCGTCGTAGAGAGCCGCCGCCTTGAACGCCATCAGGTTGGCGGCCTCCAGTTCCGCCCAGGCCTTCGCCAGCGGATGCTGGATGCCCTGGTTCTGGCCGATCGGCCGGCCGAACACGACGCGCTCCTTCGCGTATTGCGCCGCGCGCTTCAGCGCCGCGCGCCCGAGCCCAATGGCTTCCGCCGCAAACAGCACGCGTTCCGGGTTCAACCCCGAGAGCAGGATCTTGAAGCCGGCGCCCTCGTCGCCAATGAGCTCGGCGTTGGAGACTTCGAGGTCTTCGATGAAGAGCGTGTTGCACTCCACCGCCTTGCGACCCATTTTCGGGATCGGCTGCGCTTCGATGTGCTTGCGGTCGAAATCCGCATAAAATAGCGACAAGCCCTCGGTCGGGCGTTTCACCTGATCCTTCGGCGTCGTGCGTGCGATGATCAGAATCTTGTTGGCGCGCTGCGCGTTGGTCGTCCAGATCTTGCGTCCGGTGATGCGGTAGCCGTCATTCGTGCGCACGGCGCGCGTTTCCAGGCTTGCCGTATCGAGACCCGAGTTCGGCTCCGTCACGGCGAAGCAGGCCTTGTCCGTGCCGTCCATCGCCGGCGGCAGGAAGCGCGCCTGTTGCTCTTCGGTGCCGAACTTCACGATCGGCATGAGTCCGAAGATGTTGAGGTGGATCGCGCTCGCGCCGGAGAAACCGGCGCCCGATTGCGCCACCGTCTGCATCATCAGCGCCGCCTCGGTGAGCCCGAGCCCTGCGCCGCCGAAGCGCTCTGGCATGGCGACGCCCAGCCAGCCGCCGGCGGCGATATCGGCGACAAACTCTTCCGGGAATTTCCCGCTCTCGTCGGTCTTCAGCCAGTAATGATCGTCGTACTTGGCGCAGAGCTGTTCGATCGCGTCCTTGATGGCCGCTTGCGCTTCGGTGAGTTCAATCGAGAAGGTCATGTCGTCTCAAATCTGGCGGGCGACAGAGCCGCCCAGTCGGGCGCAATATCCGCGCCGAAAACATAGGCGCTTATGATCTCCGCCGTGATCGGCGCCAAGAGCCAGCCATTGCGGGAATGGCCGGCGGCCACGAGCACATCGCCCGAAGCACCGATCATCGGCGCGCCGTCGGGCGACATCGGCCGAATGCCGGTCCAAACTTGCCCCCGCGGCTTGACCTCGCCCGGCGCCAGCGCCTCAGCGGCGGCGAGCAGCGCATTGACGCGCGCGGGATCGATGCCGCGGTCATAGACGCCGGGCTCCATCGTCGACCCCAGAACCACATCCTCAAGCCGCTGCGCGAGGTAGAAGCCCTTGCCGCGCAGGTTGGGCTTCAGCGCCTTCTCCAGCACGACCGACACGATGTGTCCCTTGGCGGCCTCAACGCGTCTCAGCGCCGGCGCGGCGCTCTGCAGCGCGCTAGTCGCCCATGCGCCCGGCGCCAGGACGACGTGGTCGGCTTCGAATATCTCGTCGTCGTGGGTGATGACGGTGTTGGCGCGCGCTTCGCGCACGTCTTTCCCAAACTTCACCGTGACGCCATGACGGCGCGCATCCATCACCAGGCCGCTCAGCACGCGCTGCGGATCGGCGACGCCTTCGTCTTCGACGAAGAGAGCATGCTCAACCCGCGCCGCAAGATTGGTGCGGCTGCGGAAGGCGCTGCTCGACAGCGATTGCGCCTTGCGTTCCAGCCGCGCGGCATTGGCGACGAACGCCGATGCTTCCTCCGGATTGGCGGCGACAACGACGCCGCCGTCGAAGCGCACGCCGTCGCCCCACACCGCGCCATCCTGCAAACGCTTCCAGAGATCGAACGAGGCGAGCGCAACGCGTTCGTGCGCCGCCGGCGCCTCGCCCAGCGGCGCCAGCATGCCGGCGGCGGCCGAGGAGGCGCGCGGCCCAAAGACGCCGACTTCCTCCGCCTCAGCTTCCAGCAGCGTCACGCGTGCGCCCGCCTGCGCCAGGCGCACCGCGCAGAACAGGCCGACGACGCCGGCGCCGACGATGACGACGCTCTTCATGCTGCTCATGTCTTAGGAAACGGCCGCGCGCGCAAGCGCCGCCGCTGCACGCCTGCTCAGCGCCTGGCGCGGGATTTCGCCGCAAGCGCCTTTGCGACGGCGGCCATAGCGTCCGCGCCCGCGGCCAGCAGCACTTCGGCCGGAACCTCACGCCCAAGCGCGGCCGAAAGCCGTTTCGCCGAGGCCTGCAGACGCTTCCACGCCTGAGCATCGATCTTCACCGCGGCCGCGCCGTTCGCCTTTTTGGCCTTCGGCGCGCTCTTCTTCGCGGTCTTCGTCTTGCGAGGCGTCATTACGCGCTTACGGACCGAGGCGATCGCCTTGGTCATGGCGTCGACGTGGGCGCGGTCCTTGTCCTTTTCGATTTCCGGCAGCTTCGCGTACGGCTTGAACAATTCTTTCGGCTGGCTCGCATCCGCCTTGTTCCGCTTGATCCAGAAATCGTGAACCAAGGCTGCCGCGGCCTCGCGGTCGCGCGGAAATTTCTTCACGGCTTTGTAGGCGTCGCCGGCTGCGCGCACATTGTCGGCCTGTGCCTTCGGGTGGAGCTTCGCCCATGGTTGATTGACATCAACCATGACGCCGCCGCGCATGCGCATTCGCGGCTGGCCCCGCTGCTCGGGGTTGGTTTTCAGGAGATCGCGCCGCCAATCTTCATGCATGCGCCCGGCGACGGCATCCACCGCCGCCAGCTCTTCGTTGCGTTGCTTCTGAGCCCCGTTCGTCGCCATCGTTGCACCCTACACGAGCCGCGTTAGGACTCGCTAAACGCGTCTATCTCATCACGTGACGCCGGTGCTCGTGGCAGATGCGGCGCACGATCCCGACCAATTCAAGCTCCGTCTGATAGTAAAGAACCTCGCGGTCCCTGAACATGAAGGGCGGGGTTCTGCGCGCGCCGTGGCAAGTGATGTAGGTCGGCCTGCCCGCGCCGAGCGCTATCCCGGCTTCGATGCAAGAATTGAGCCCATAGTCGTATTTCGGCGGCAACTCGACTTCGGGACTGCTGGTGATGTCGATCAGGCAGAACTCGGCCGTTTGAATGTTCTCGATGATCTTCTGTTGCGCGCCCTGTCCGGTGAGCCAGGCGCCCACTCTCACCGGCAATCCTGCGAGCCGGCTGGTGAGGCGCTGCACATGCGCGAAGGACTCCTTTGCGGACTCCGCGAAAGAATGTCCGATGAACACATGACCGCCGATCTGGGTGTCCTTGAGACCGTTTACGAAAGCGGCGATCTCAGCGTCGAACGCGTCTTCGACGCCTTCCCGCCCGCGTTCCATGATGTCAGGCGCCAGCATCAGCGGTTCGAAGCCCCAATCCGGCGCGACCTTCACATCAGGCTGCGCGAACACCAGCGTCGGCTTGCCGGCCGCTCGCGCCGCTTGAACCTCAGACAAGACGAAGCCGGAGGTCGCGCCGTCGCGGCGCGCCGGCAGCACGGCGATCAACCCGCTGCAACCGCCGATAATGCCCGCCATGCGGCGATCGTCGTTGTGCGCCTGATCGGGCGCGTCGCAGACCAACCGGCATCCGATACTCGCGGCCAGTTCTTCAACGACGGCGTTCCATGGACGATCCGCCGCGCGCGTACCGCGACTGAAGAACACCCCATGCCCGCTCGCCGGATCACCGGTGCCGAACAGCGCCTCCATGAGCAGCGCCGCCGATTTCGGCGACAGCGCGTTTCCGCGCGCATCGATGTGAGAGTAGGTCTTCAAGAAGTTGAGCGGGCGCGTTTCGTCCAGGCGTACGCTCACCACGCGGAAATGACGGGTCGCTTCGATCTCGGAGAGCGCACAATTGAATTCGCGCTCCACCCAATCCGATGCCGAAGATCCTTTCGAGACGACGAACAGCGCCGCTTGGCTGTCGTCGAACGCTTCGACGATCTTACTGGCCGCCGCGCCATAGAGATTGCGGTCGTACCAGACGCGCACGCCCGCGATATTCGACATCCAATCGTACAAGGAGTCGACAAAGTCGATCTTGTCGACGGAGGCGTGGCTCAGGAATACCTGATGGCGCCTCATGTGAAACGGTGTCGGCATGGCAGATCCGTCTAAGGCGCGCGCCACTCCATGAGATCGAACTTCGGGTCGGGATAGCTGGCGTCCACGAACGTCCGCCCGGCCGCTTGTCCGACCTCGAACAGCAGCTCCATGTTGGAGGGCTTGCCGTTGGCCATGAGGTCGAGCGCGTTCAGCGTTTCGGCGTCAAGCTCGCGTCCGATCAGCCGCTCCAGGTGGGTCATGGGCGGCGTCGGGTCGGTGCGGCGCTTGGGCTTGGGCTTGGTGTCCAGCATCACGTCCATGCGTTGATAGTCGAGCAGCGGCGCGCCGGTGATGCAGGTGCCGCGCATCTCCCCGATTTCGGAGTTCACCCGCCACGGCCGCTTCGGCTCCGACATCGCCTGCATCATCATGACGCCCTGGATTTGCGTGTCGTAAACCATGGCGCGCAGCGAATGCACGCCGCGCATGCCCGGTGGCAAGCCGACAAAGGAACGCCCCTCGACGGTCGGGCGCCGCGCGCCGGTGCCGCAGGAGGTCATCATCAGATTTTCGGCGCCCGCCTTCCAGCCGAACTTGTAGCTCGGCTCCAGCGCCAGCATGAACAATTGCATGGACGGGTTGTTGTTGGCGCTGACCGCGCCATCGACGAAATAGCCCTTCTGGATCGGTTTTCTGCGCTCGTCGAACTCGACGTCGATCACCATCTCGTCAAAGAAGGTGGGCGCTGCTGCGCTTGCGAGCACCAGATCGGTCAACCGGTAAAGCTTGTTCGCGAACACCCCCGTCTCCGGCACGCCCTCGTAGTAAGTGCCGAGCGGATGGTTGGTGACCACCCAGGGCGAGCCGGTGTCGATGCGCTTGGCGTGGATGGCGAGCCCCGTCTTCAGCTCTTCCGAGCCCAGCGTCTTGTTGGCGAGCACGCTCTGCAGCGCCCGCTTCAGCTTCTTCGCATCGAAGCGCGATTGCAGGATGAGACCGTCGCCGGCGCTGCGGCCGAACACTTCGGGCCCGAGGCGCATGTAGAGTTCGATCACCTGATCGACGTTCAGCCCCAGCGCCAGCGCCGAGGAAATGATGGCGCCGGTCGAGGTGCCGCCGATGAGATCATAATAGTCCGAGAGCCGGAACGCCGCGGCCCCGTTGGCGCGGCGGCGCAATTCGTCTTCCAGCACTTTCAGCATGCCCAGTGTCAGGATGCCTTTCACGCCGCCGCCGTCGAGCGCGAGAATGCGCTTCGGCCCGGTGTCGGGCGAGAGATGCTCGAAGAGAGTTCTGGCCATTTTGTCCCCGTCGCCTCTGTTCTAGCCGCTCGCCGGCCTCAAAAGAAGGCCAGCGCGGCAGGATCGAAGCCCTTGTGGAGACAGCGGAATTCGCTTGCCAGGAACAGCCCCCCGGCGGCGTACACCACCTGGCCCGCGGCTTTCGCCCGCGCCAGCGCCAGTTGGCGGGCGTCCGCCACGCTCTCGGCGACGACGATCTCCGCGTGTGGATTGGCCGCGCTCGCAAGCGCGGCGATCTCGGCCGCGGGCGCGCCTTTGTGCAGCGCCTGGGCGGCGATGACGGTCGCGAACGCGGGGGCAAGCGCGCCGACGATGGCGCCGGCGTCCTTGTCGCGCGAGACCCCGCAGACCAGCACCGCGCGCCGATCGCCGGCCAGCGCGCGGAAGCCTTGCAGCGCGGCGGCGACGCCGGCGGGGGTATGGCCGACATCGATGACCGTCAGCGGCGCTTCGTCCAGCACCTCCAGCCTGCCCGGCCATCGCACGCGCGCAAGACCAGCCGCGATCCGCGCTTCGTCCATCGGCGCGATGTCGCGCGCGAGCGCAACCGCGAGCGCAGCGTTCTCGCGCTGAAACCGCCCCGGCAGCGGCGCGTCATGCTCGCCCGTGAACGTCACGGAGAGCTTGCGCTGCGCCGCGTGCGTCTCGATAGCGCCGCGTTCCGACGCACAGCTCGCGCCGGCATAGAGCCGCGCGCCCTCGGGCGCGGCATCGATCTTGTCGCGCGCGATCTCGGCCAGCGTGGCGCCCAGGAGTTCGGTGTGCTCAAGATCGAGCGCCGCCAGCCCCACGCGCCGCGCTTCGACCAGCTTCACCGGATCCAGGCGCCCGCCAATGCCGGCTTCCCACACCGTGTGCGCCGCGCCGCGCGCCGCGAACCAGTCGGCTGCGATCAGGAACAGAAACTCGAAGCCGCCGAGCCGCGCGTCTTCGCCGGCCGCGCCCGCCGCCGCCGCCACCCGCCGCCAATGGTGGTCGAGCGCGTCGTCATCGATGTCGTCGTCGTCGATGCGAAAGCGTTCGTTCAAGGCAAAGAGATGCGGCGAGGTGAAAAGCCCCACCGAGCGGCCGGTTTCGCGCAGCAGCGCCGCCGTCATCGCCGCGGTGGAGCCCTTGCCGTTGGAGCCCACCACGACCGCGCCGTTTGCGCCGAACGCGGGAAGATCCAGCTGCAGCACCGCCGCGATTTTGGCGACGCGCGCCAAGCCCGGTCCATCGCCGAATTTGGGATACGGGACGACCCAGCGCCTCATTTCAGCGCCGCGGCGAAATTGGCGCGCCAGATCGCCACGATCAGATCCCAGCGATCATTGTCTTCGAGCGTGCCGATCATCGGATTGGAATTCACTTCGATCACTTGCAGCGCGCCGTCGCTGTCGAAGATGTCGACAGCGGCGAGGCGCAGATCCACGGCCGCGGCGGCGGCGAGCGCCAGCTGCGCCAGCGCGGCTTCGGCGCCGTCGCGCAGATCGGCCGCGCCGCCGCCCGCCGCGCGGTTGGCGGGCCCCTCCAGTACGATCGTATCGCCCGCGACCGGCACGTCCTGCGCTTTCAGCAATCGCCCGCGTGCATCGCGCCCGCGCGGCTTCAGCGGCGGCGCTTCCGCTTCGCGCGGCAGCGCCGACACAAGCGCCGCCAAGCTGGAAACCCCGTCGCCGCGCACCGACGGCGCCGTCTTGCGATAGGAGAACAGCGCCGCGCCGTTCAGCACGAACACGCGATGCTCGACGGCGCGCACATAGGGCTGCACCAGGATCGCAAAATGCTCGCGCGCGACGCGCGCCAGATAATCCGCAAATGCCGCCGCATCTTCGATAACTTCGGCATAGAGCCCGTTCGACGCCGACAGCGGCTTACAGAAAATCGGGTAGTCGGCGTCCGCGGCGTACGCCAACGCATCCTCGGGCTCGCGCCCCGGCGAACGCATCTCGGCCCAGCGCCTGGTCACGAAAAATTTCTCACCCGGCAAGACCGGCACGCCCGCTTGCCGCAGTGTCTCGGCGCAGAACGCCTTGTCGCGCGCGATGGCCGCGGCGCGCGCATCGTTGAGCGCGTAGGGCGTCCCGGCGCCGGCGGCGAAGATCGCCTTGCGCGCACCGTCACGGACCTCGAACAAATACCCGTCCGGCCCGTCCAGCGAGCGGAACGCATAGCCGCACGCCATCGCCGCGCGGCGCGCGTAGCGGGCGTGAGCGCTCCGGAGGTCCTCTGGCGAAGGCATCGATTCAAGCACTTAGCTATGCCTTGCCTCAGCCGAAACTGGGCGCTAGCTTCCGCGCCCCTAAGCGTGCCGCCTTAGCTCAGTTGGTTAGAGCGCTGGATTGTGGATCCAGAGGTCCCCGGTTCGAGCCCGGGAGGCGGTACCACCCTCCAAACCCTTCGTCAGACCGGCCCCCAGCCGCGCGAATTGATGTAGTCGCGGATGTGCTGGATGCGGTTGGCCGGATCGGGGTGGGTCGAGAGCAGTTCCGGCGGCCGCGAGCCATTGCCCTGCTGCATCCGATTCCAGAAGGGGATGGCCTGCTTCACGTCGAAATTGGCCGCGTGCATGTAATTGATGCCCAGGATATCGGCCTCGGCTTCCTGCTCGCGTCCGAACGGCAGGCTGATCCCCACCTGTGCGCCGAGGCCCAGCGCCGCCATGGCGATCTGGCTGTTGATTTGCGAGCCGGCCACCTGCAGCGCCGTCTGCGTTGCAACTTCACGCGAATAGCGCTCGGCGGCATGGCGGCCGGTGACGTGGCCGACCTCGTGGCCCAGCACGGTCGCCATCCAATCGTCGACGTCGCAAATCTGATAGAGCCCGCGATAGAAGCCGACCTTGTTGCCGGGCAGCACGAACGCGTTCTTCTCGTCGGTGTCGAACAGCACGAATTCCCAGGATTCATTGGCGCGGCCCGCGCCCTGCGCGATGCGCATGCCGACGCGCTCCAGGCGGGCCTGGGCGGCGCGGTTGCTCCATTGCGGCACCCGTTGGCGCTGCTGCGCCCACGCCTGCAGCGCCATCTGCGAGAGCTGCGAGTCGTCGATGATGATGAACTGGTCGCGCCCCGTCTCCGGGTTCGGCGTCGTGCATGCCGGCAGCGCCGCCGCCAGCGCCCCCGCCGCCAAGCCCTTCAGCAGATCGCGCCGCTCGAGACCGTGCCGGCTCGCGTTTCCACAAAGCGCCTCACACATGGGTCGTCCTCCTCACCGTCTCGCCCCTCCTTTTTCGGGGGGAGAAGGGGGTGAGGCAAGCGGGTTTCGGTCACAGAACGACCGTTTCAGCGGGGCCCGGCCCCCGCCGTGGACAGGACGCGGCGGCGCCGCTATAGACCCTCGCTCCGCGCCGGACCCCACCTCGTTGTGGGATCTGGCGACCGGCCGCCTGGGTAGCTCAGTTGGTAGAGCAGCGGATTGAAAATCCGCGTGTCGCTGGTTCGATTCCGGCCCCAGGCACCATCACCCCTTTTCGGCACCTCATACCCCTTCGAGTGATCCAACAGCTAGTTGGGCTACGGTGTTGAAAGAGTGGCTTTTTCGCTCACCTTGGATCAGCCGCGCCCGTAGCGTGGTTAATCCTCCCCAGCGGGCAGGTAAGCGAGTGTGTTGGCATCTAGGGCCGGTCATACCAACAGCGGGACCGGACATACCAACATGGCATCGAACAAGCTCACCAAGGATAAGATTGAACGCTTGAAAAAGCGGGCTGCGGCAGAGTCCAAGACGCTTCGCGGCGCGGACGGCGAAGGCCTCTACATCCAAGCCGAAGCGAATGGCGGACTCTACTGGCGGCTAGCCTATCGGTTCGGAAAGCCCGCCAAGCAGAAGACGCTATCGTTCGGGGTCTATCCGAACGTCGATTTGATCGCAGCACGCAAGAAGCGCGACGCTGCCAAGGACGAACTGCGGGCGGGTCGCGATCCAGGCGCCAGCTTCAAGGGCATCAAGTTTGGCGGCGTCACGTTCGGTGAGCTAGCCGCCGAAGTGCTGGCGAAGATGGAGCGCGAGCGGAAGGCCGAAGCCACCATCAAAAAGAACCGTTGGCTGCTTCTCGATCTCGCGGCGCCGTTGAAGGATGAGCCATTGGCCGATCTAGACGCGCCGACGATCCAAGCCCTTCTCGAACAGATCGAACAGACCGGGCGCTATGAAACCGCCATCCGGCTTCGGGGCGCTATCGGCGGGGTATTCCGTCATGCGATCCGCACGGCGCGCGCCGAAGCCGATCCGACGCTTGCACTCGCGGGCGGGCTTACTCAGCCGCCGGTGAAGCACTACGCCGCCGTGACCGATCCAAAGGCCGTGGGGCGGCTCCTGTTGGCCGTGGAGAGCGTTTCCGGCGCTCGCACCGTGGCGCTGGCCATGAAGCTGCTACCGCTTGTGTTCGTCCGGCCCGGTGAATTGAGGGGGATGGATTGGGCAGAGCTAGACCGGCGCGGCAAGCGCTGGGTGATACCGGCTCATCGGACTAAGAGTCGGCGGGAGCACGTCGTGCCGTTGTCGGCGCAAGCGCTCGCCATCTTCGACGAACTCGAAGAGTTGACCGGCCCCACCGGGTTCGTGTTTCCGAACGGGCGCACGTCCATGAAGTGCATGAGCGAAGGCGCGTTGGCTGCGGCGCTCGCGAGCATTGGTTACGACTCTTCGATTCACACTCCCCACGGCTGGCGCTCTACGGCTTCCACGATCTTGAACGAGAGCGGCCAATTCGCGCCGGACGTAATCGAGCATCAACTAGCGCACCTTCACGCCGACAAGGTGCGCGCTATCTATGCGCGCGGTCAGCATTGGCCCGAACGGGTGCGCATGATGACTTGGTATGCGAACGAGCTAGACCGGCTGCGGAAGCGTGCCCGCCAAAATGGGCGGTTCGGGATCGAAGCGTAATCGCCACGATACACGCGAAAGGTGAATCAAGCCGCCTTGGGTCTCGACTCAGGCGCACTATCTTCGTCCCAACCGGGGGCGAGATATGGCTGACCTTGAGAACATTAGACAGGCGCTCAATCAACTTCGCGCCGAAGCCAATGCCGCGCGAGCGGACATCGAAAACAACGCGGAGCCCAACGCGGACGCTTTCAAGTCCGCGATCATGGGAATGCAGCGCACAACGGCCATCCTATCGGGAATAATTCTTGAGTTGATGCCGCCGCCGCCGCCGCAGCAACAGCAAGGTCCGCCACCGCCCAATCCCTTTCAGCTTCACGAGATGGAGCGGCAGGCCGCCATCAATCGCATTTGGACCGAAAGCCATTTGAAAGGCGCAGATGATCGCTCCAAGCATGTGATTGAAATTGCGGTCGTCACGATGCGAAGCGTCTTCCTAGTGAATGGCGCGTCCATCGTCGCGCTTCTCACATTCTTGGGGACCGGACGCGGACCACTGGAATCCGTTATGCTCCGCATCGCATTTCAACACTTTGGCATCGGTCTTGTTCTCGCACTGTTGGCGATGGGAGTTGCCTACGTCGCGCAACAGATGTTCTCGATGTCCGAGTATGACAAGGCGAACGCCGTCTACACCGCTGTCATCCGTAACGAGCCTGAAAGGCCGAGCGGCGGGCAATCGGCAACGGGGCTCGTCTGTCAGATTGGCGCGTTCTGCCTAGCGGCCGGAAGTCTGCTCTTCTTCATACTTGGCGCGTTTGCCTCGCTCGATGGCCTGTTTCCGCCGACATGAGGGGCAAGCATGACTTCAACGTCTACCTAGAAATTCGCGATGAGCTTCGCGATGCGCTAAAGTCTATCCGCGACCAAACCGCAACGATTGCACTCCAACTTGGGGCTTGGCTGGTCTTAGGAAACGCCGCAGGAGTCTACTTTCTCGCCAACGCAGCCGTTAATCGTCACGTCGAATTGAACGCCCAGTTCTCACACGTCTATATCTTGTTTTTGATCGGCGCTGCACTCGCATTTCTCGCAATGTGCTGGACTTATTTCGTCAGCATGCCCTTCATCCTCGCAATCACCAACGCCGCCCAAGACAACTTGCAACTTGCTCACCGCGAACAACTGACCGCAGAGCTAGAGGAAGACAAGGTGGCGCCACCGGAAGACTTTGAACGTCAGGACCGGGCGGCAATGGTGCGCCTCGAAGCCACTGTGCGCCAGTTGAGACGCGCATGGGCCGCGTTCGCGGTCTCGGTCAGCATATATGTCATATCCGCAATTTGCTTCTTAGTTGGCCTTGCAACGCCGCTTCTCGGTGGTCTGACGCTCACTTCGCCGTCATAGTGCGCCGCTTCTCCCTCCGCGCACGGTCTCTTTCCAAGATCGCCTCGCGGTTCTTCGCATAGTATGCGCGCCTGCGAGCGCGCTGCTTCTCCGGGTCCTTCTGATATTGCCTGCGGCGTTGCTTGGCGACCATTTCGGGGTTGTTGTCCCGCCAACGCTTGCGAAAGAACGCCACGCGCTCCGGGTGACGCTCGCGAAACGTAGCGCTATCAATTCGGTTTTGCTCGCGGCGCCGTTCTTCGTATGCGTCGAAGTCGTCAGCGAAGCGCGTTGATCGCTCAAGCTCGCGCTCGATTTGTCGGTCTCGCTTGTTGGTCATGGCGTTCGCTTCTTAGTCCGGTAGCGGCGCTCTTGCTCCAACCGCGCGGGGCGGTTCTCGTGCCGCCAGATTCGATTGCGCACAGTTTGGCGCGGCTGATAGCGCTTCACGGCGATTCGCTTCGTGCGCTCGCGCAGCACGGCTTGGCATTCTGGCGAGCACGTCTTGGTATTCCAGCGCGGATTCTGGACGGCGAAGGCCGCACCGCAAATCACGCATTCCTTTTCCCGTTCGATCATCCGCGTTCCCCTTGCATCCACTTCGACTTTGCGACTCCAATCTTCGGCTTGGCCGTGATGATTTGCGTTAGCTCATTGAAGCGGCGCGTTAGATCAACTTGCACAAGCCCGCGAACCGCCATCGCATAAATGAAGGCGTCCAACGCTTCGGCACGCGCGCCCTTGATGCGTTCCCAACGCTTGCGCGGTTGCCCGGCCTTGTGGAACACGATGCGCCGTTCACTCGCCAACTCTTCATAGAAGCGCGGCGGCAGATCGGCGGAAAACCTAATGTGTTGCGTATGCGCTTCGAGCAGGCCGAACACGCGCGCCTTGCCCGTGTCGGCGCCGACGATGTAGAGGCCGGGCTTGCTCGCGCGCTCGATTAAATAGCGTTCTCCGTCGTAGCCCTTCACGGCGACGATCCGCTTTGCAAAGCGCGGGCGCGTGAACTTGTAAACAATGTCGGTCACGTTGCCGTCCCCGGAGTCGACCGCAGCGGCGTCATAGCCCAGCGTTCCGCCAAGCGGATGTTGGAAGCGACGCTTCAAAAGCGCATCAAGCTCGCGCCACGTTTCATCGGAAGTCGGCGGGCCGTGAATCGTTTCATAGGCCAGCGCGAACATCTGCGACTCGGAGTGTCCAAGCGTCACGATCTCCAAGCCGTATTGCTGCACGTCCACGCCAGCCGTGAGGAGTCGCACGTCGGACGGAATGGCGTTTAGTCCGATCGGTTCGGCGCGCTTCGCCAATGCGTGTTCGTCCAAGCCTTCGCCCGCGCGATCCACAAACGGTTCGGCCAAGATCGTGTTGACGAACACGCGCAATAGGTCGGGGTCATCCTTCGACGCCAAGAACTCCGCAGCGAGCACGCCCCATGCTGCGTTATCGAGCGTCGAGATAAGCGCCGAACAGCGGAAGCCTGCGTGACCCTTCACATGCTCGCGCTTCGCGCGCCAGCGCCCAGCCGCCACCATTGCGGGCTTGTGCTTTTCGTCCACACACGAGCCGCAATGCGGGCAAACATAGTATGCCGTTTCCGGCTTGCCGGATTCCCACTTGATGTTTTCCCATCGCGGTTCGTTGAAGTCGCCGCAGTCGGGACATGGAATCTCGAAGATGCGCTGATCCGACTCCGCGTAAGCCTTCAAGATGTTCGACGTTTCCGCCATCGTCGGCGTGCTCGCCATGAAAATCAGGCGATTGGAAAACGACAGAGTCCGCTTTTCCGCGAGCTTGATCGGCGAGCCTTCCGGGCTCGGCTCATAGGCGTCGATTTCATCCAGCAACGCCACGCGGATCGTGTGACGGCGCAACATGCGCGGGACAGCGGCCACGCACTTGAACGAGCCGCCCGGATAACGCCGACTCGTGATCTGGTCGCGCTTGGCCTTCTTTTGCGTGAGCAAGCCCCGCAGCGACGGCGACGCCGCGAACGTCGGCTCTAGCGTGCTGACCACATAATCCCGCGCATCGTCTAGCGTCGGTTGAACCGCCAGGATGTTGCACGGGTCGTTTTGGACGTAGGCGCCGACAATGCCCGTAATCAGCGCCGTGGCGCCGACGCGCACCGGCTTAACGAAGCTCACGCGCGTAATGGCCGGATCGTCCACGGCTTCGCAGATTCCGCGCTGGTAGCTGAATAGCCGCATTGGGCCGGGCGCGTGCGAAACGTCGGACGGCAGGCAGATGTTGGACTCGATCCAATCGGCTAGCGCGATCTTCGGCGGGGGAGCCAATACGGCGAACGCTTCGCGGCGTAGCTCCACGATTGGAGAAAACGCGCCAAAAGCCTCGCTGGCGGGTTCGGTCATGGCGAGAGCGTCAGACATCGGCGGCATTCGAGTCGCCTTCCTGTGACGCCAGCGCGAGCAACGCCGCGCGGATTTCGCGGTCAACCTTGGCGACGATCTCGCGCGGCGCGTCGATCCGGCCCGGAACGGCCAAGAGGCGTTGCCGAACGTCTGCCATCATGCCCGCCCACGCCGCGCGCACGTCGGCGGCGGGCACAAGCTCACCCCGCAGCTTCGCCGCGCGAAGTTCGGCCAAGGCTGCTTGCGCGGCGTTGAGTCGGTCGCGCGTTTGCGTCGGCGCGCGTCCACCTTCGCCGGGGCGGCGTCCACGCTTCGGCGCATCGTCGCCCAGCAAATCGGAGTCGGAGCGACGGCGCGTCATTGGCGAATTCCAAAGTGGAAATTCGGTCCCGCGCAAATTGCTTGCGGTCGGCGCCACCCCCAGGCCCCCGCCGCCCGCTTAAGGTAGCTTGCCATTGAATGCGCGCGAGCGTGTCCAGTGTGTCCGGTGTCCAATAGGCCATCTGCATTCAAATTATTTTCGTGCGCGTGCGTGCGCATGTGTGCATGTGCAAAGAAGTTAGAAGATGATTGGACACATTGGACACATTGGACACGGCCATAAGAATCAACGCTTTCAGCGTGCCCGATGTGCCCAATGTGTCCGTGCTTAACCGAATACATTGGACCACTCTCCCTTGGAACTGACTCCGATGTGCCGCTTGAACGCCAATTCGCACTGACGCAAAGGCGGCAACGTCAACACGCGCGCTCGGTTGGAGCGTGGTCCGCGCCGCTCTTCGTGAATGCCCGGACACATCGCGAGCAGCTTCTTTCCCCATGCTTGGCGGCTCTTGGCATTCCCACCGAAGCGTTGGCTGCGGGCGAACTCGGCATAGTGTCGATAAACGGCGTCCTTGTTGATCTCAGCGGGCCGGTCGTCGCCGTCATCCCACCATGACCCGTCATCAAGCACGCCCTCCCACCATCGTTCGACGCTATCGAGCGTTTCCCACTTCTGATCGGCCAAGGCCGAAGTCTGCGGAACGTCACGCACGTCGAAGCCGGTCAGGTCGAGTGATTGCAGGTAGTGCAAGTAAGCGCCCGCGCCGTCGCCCGCGATCTCCGCACGCAAGGCGCCGAAGTAAGCGTGATCCTGCTTGTAGCGCTCGCACACGTCGAACACCGCGTAGCGGCGCTCATCCGGCCCAGCGGGCACGGCCCAATCCTCGTTCGTGGTCATTAGGATGCGAAGGAAGGATGCATTGGTGAACGGCTCTAGGCCCTTCCGCTCAATCTGAATCTCGGTGCTCGTGATTAGGTGTTGAAGCCGCCCGCGTGCGCGCGGATCGCCACTCCAAAATGCCTCTTCAACGTGCGCGAATAGCGCAGCCTCGAACATGGAATTAAAGCGCGCCGACAGGCGTTGGCTATCGCCAATGATTGCCGTGTGGCGAATCCCGCAGATGCGCCGGAGCAATTCGCCATAGGTGTCCTTACCGGCGCCGCGTCCGCCGCGAAGCACACGAGCGACTCCGGGCTTGTCCGCTGGACGCTGCACCATGTGCGCATCGTAGCGGACGTTATAGGCGAACACGGCTTCATTGGAGTCAGAGATGACTTCGCGGATATGCTTCAAAATCAGATCGCAAGATGCGTGCGGGTTCGGCTCCACGCCCCAGCCTTGCCAAAGGTTGTAAGCGCCACGCGGGGTCTTGCCGCTGGGATCGAACACGATGCGGTTGAACTGGCGCCGCTGCTTGCTGGCGAGCCAAACCTTAGACGCCGGGACTTGAATGTCAGCGCCCGCCGCGTTCTTAGTCCACACCGGGTCATTGGCATACCAAGTGTGCATGTCCATTGGCGTTTCTAGAGTGAAGTCACCGTCACGCCCGAACCGCATGACTCGAATCTTTCCGCCATGCGAAAGCACCGCGTGCGGGCGATTCAGGCGCGCCACGATCTCTTCGGTAGTCTCGTGATCTTCGCCAAGTAGATCGGCGTCTGAGCGTCGGGCCATCTTATGCCCCCACGAGCCATTCGAGCGGACGGCGCGCGCGCTCACGCGCCATGCGGCGCCGCGCTGCGTCGTCGTCGCGCCGGTTCTGCTCGCGCTGCGGGGGCGTGAGATTGCGTTCGTCTTCCCACGGCGGGAGCACGCCACGGCCATCAAGATTAAACGTGAGTTCGCGCCATTCCTTCCAGGGGATCAGATCGCGGGGCCATGCCTTGCGGCCTTCGATGATGGCCTTGGCGAGTGCGCGCACGGCGCGGCGTTCTGGCGTGATCCGCTTCGGGTTCTCGCTAACGTCGTAGCGGTCAATCTCGCGCAACAGCTTCAAATGCTTGCGGGCGATGTCGTAACGGTCGCCAAGCTGTTGCCCACCGAATTCTTGAGTAGTAGTGCTCGTCATGTCTGCGGCCCTCCTGTGGCCGTGGCAATCATCAACCAATGCGCCCCACAAGCGCCCGGCTGGTAAATTCGTCTTTGAAGCCCTCGGTTCACGCCGGGGGCTTCATTGCATTCAGCAAGCAGCGAGTGAGTCAGATGGCAACGGCTTGGCGTCGCGTTGATCCGCGACGCGCGAATTCTGAATCCGCAATGCACTTGCGCGCATATCCCGCCCGCGATTGCCGCCATTCGAGCGCGACCTAAACAAGCGGGACGCCGTTTGCGTCGTCCACATGCGCGCGGCTTCGGCGGCTTCGTCTGGCGTCAGCACGGGCATGGCGTGATCCGCGAGCTTGGACACCGGAATCCGAATGACGGCGCTCGTGTGAATCGTGGACTTGATGGCGAGGCATTCCCCCGCGAGCGGGTCGGTTTGCACGCCAACCACGGCACAAGGGCCATAGCTGACGTGCAACACGAATTCGCCGGGTTGATAGCTCGAAGCCATTAGGCCACCGCGACCGGAACGCTAAGCCGCACACGAACCGTGGACGCGCCAGCGCCCGCCGCTTCGACAGCGACCCCAATACAACATTCGGACGCGCCGACAGAATTGGAATCGGCGTCGCCATGCGAACGCGCGGTCTTGGTGGCCGTGTCGAAATAGACAGGCGCGCCGACAGCGAACACATGAGAAGACGGCTTGGCGATGTCATAGACGCCAACGGTGGCGATGGTGACTTCGGCGCCGTTCTCGGCGTCGCTGAAAGCGATGCCGAACAGTTGACCGATGAGGACGCCTTCGCCTCCGCTCACCGCGTATGGCGCGGCAACGTCGATTTGGTTTCCGGGTTGAACGTAGCTCTTCATTGGGGACTCTCCTTAGACGCCCTTGCGAGCGTTGAACTTGATGACGTTGATGGGTTGGCCGGACTGCATTTGCGCAATGAGCGCTTCGCAGTTGGCGAGCGCGCGGGCCATTTCGGCATCGGACTTGTAAGAGACCGTTTCGCCGTTTTGGTCGCGGACTTCGCGCACGCCCGCGAGACGCGCGCGAATGAGCGCGTCCCGGAGCGATTGCAGTTCGGTGATTTGCAGCGCAGCCATTACGCAACCGACGTGTTTGAGTCTTGGCCGTCATTGATGGCCCAGCCGCGCCAATCGTTCGGGCCAACGCCAACGTCCAGAGTCACACGGAATTCGCGGCCCAGGACCTCGAAGCCGTCGCGGCTCGCAATCTGCGGGCCTTCGTTGCCAGCAAGCCCGCCAAGCACAAGCGCGGCGAAGCGCGAGTCAGCGAGATACCAAGCGAACGGGTTGACGGCTTCCAAGCGCGGTTCGCAAACCACGGTCAGCTTGGACGAGAACGGGTTCACATCGCCCGTGTTGGTCGGCTGAATTGCGGCGACGAACTTTTCCGCCTCGGTCAGACGCGAAGGCGCGACCACGAGCGTATCGGGGCGAACGCTGATAAGCGTGGACCCGTCAACGCCGGTTTGCAGAAGCAGCGCCTTGCGCATCGCGCTCACGCCGATTTCGTCAATGTTCGCACTGGCCGCAGGCGTGAAGAGATTGCCGTGAGCAGCCGAGAACAGGCGTTCGCCGTCGCCCATCGTCGGGCCTTGGCCGTTCGATTGGGTCAGCGCGGTCACGATCAAGTCGGCGACGGTGTTGGCCGCAGCTTGACCCGCAGCGGTCGCGAAGTCGGCGAACGCCGACAGATCATCGTTAATCAGTGCGCGGCGGCTCAAACTGAAAATCGAGCCGTAGGTATCGAGCGCCCACGATTCCTTCGCTTCGCCGCGAGTGACGGACTTGATTTCGCCGCTCTCGCTCACCTTGCCGAGCTTCGGCATTTCGCCAAGCTGCAACATGGATTGCGTGCGGAAGTCGGACGCCGTGACCTTGCGAGTCAGCGCCACAAGCGGCGAAGTTGCCGCCTCATAAGGCGCCTTCAACAGCCGCGCGCCCGTGCCGGTCAGAAGTTCCGGGAAGTCGCTCACGGTGTGCATGGCGCGCGTGAGGATCGCTTCGGGATTCATCCCGCGCGTGCGCACCCCAGCCGCTTCGAGCATGTCGCGCGCGTGATCCACGAGCGAGAACGGAACGAACTGGCGAGCGGCGTCGGACGGCTTGCCGCCGCCAACGCGAACCGCGAGAGCTTCCGTGCGACGTTCCAGCGTTGCAGCCGGATCGTCATTGCTGGCGATGATGCGCACGCGCGGAGCCGATTGCGTGCGAGCCGTCATCAACTCATAAGCGGCGGCGCGGGCCTGTTCGACCGTGGCGTCGGCGTCGATAAGTTCGTCGGCTTGTTCGGACGTGCCGCCCGCGCGCTTGATGATGTCGCGAATTTCCGCACGGGTTTCCGTCACGGTGGATTCGTTGTTTTCATCTTCGACGTTTTCAGGCGCCGCGTTGGCGCCGGACTTCTTCTTCATAGGATTACTCCGGGTTTGCGCGCCAGGATCAGCGCCAACAGGAACGAACGATGCCTCATGGATGGTCCACGCAACCGCCGTCCGAATACGGTTGCCCTTCGAGTCAGTTGAATCGGCCCAGCGCGAAACTCGGTATCCGATTGAGAGATTGCGCAGGATGCCGTCTGCGATGTCGCGCACGATGCCCGCCACATCATCGCGAGAAGACAGCTTCAACAGCGCGCGGATTTCGCCGCTCGCCTTCCATGCCTTCTGAATGATGCCGAGCACGGCGCGCGTGCTGCCTTGGTTGTGTGCGTCGAGAACGGGCGCGCCCGTGATGTTCGCCAGATCGGCGGCCTTCACAGACAAGCGTTCGATGTAGCCGCCTCGTTGAACGTCGGCGCCCGTGGAAAGGACCACTTCAACAGTGTTGGCTTCGGCGTCGAACGTGGTCGGCGCGAGCGTCGCCGCGCGAATGATAAGATTATGCCGCATTAGAGTCGGGCTCCTGTTCGTCGTCTTGGTTGTCGTTTTCCGGGTCAGCGGTTTGCGCGTGCGGATCGGCTGCGATGTCCGAGTCGACGCGCTCGATTGACTCACCGCGCGCGGCGATAGCTTCGGCGCGGGACATGATCTTGGTTTCGAGCGCGACCTTGACCGCTTGAATCTGCTTCAAGGGGTCCGCTTCCGGGAGCGCCGGGAAACGCCATTCTGCGGCCTTCGCCGTGTCGCCTTCGCCGCGAAGCTGGCGCGTAAGCGTCCAGCGCTTCCAGATCGGCGCGAGCAACTGCGGAACGATCACGCCAAACTGCAAAGCCTCTAGCGAAGCCTTGAACGTAATCAGTGCGGCGCGGAGACTCGAATAGTTCGCGCGGTTCACATTGCCGCTGACCATGAACGCCGGAACGCCAAGGCCCGCCGCGACCGCTTCGACTTGCGAAGTCATAAACTCCACAGACTGTTGCGCGGCCTGCGGGTTATTGAAGTTGATCTTGTAGCCCGGCGGGAGGCGACGAACGACTCCAGGCTCAAGGCTCACATCTTCGAGCGTGTCGCCATTCTGTTCGCCGTCGAACGGCAAGCCACCAACGCCGTTTTGATCTTCGAGGAATCCAGCGTGAAGCGCGGCGACTTGGAAGCCCTTCAACAGTGCGTCGGAGAGCAAACCCAAATCCGCCAGCTTCAACAGCACGGGCGAGAGCCACGACACGCCACGCACTTGCCCGGCGCCGATGGGCTTAAACAGGTGCAAGATGTCGGCGGCGTCCACGCGCACGGGAGGCGCGTAGGTCTCGAATTGCTGCGTCGGGATGTAAGGGCGAATCCAATACGCCACGCGGTCGCCAGCAGCGTTGAACTCGATACCAGCGGCGATGTAGCCACCGCCCGCAAGTTCGGCGCTCTTGGACTCGTCCACGCTTTCAGCGGGCAAGAGCCGCAACCGCAAGCCTTCCGGTCGCTGCAACAGTTGAACGAACGACTCGCCATCGGTCGCCATGCCGCGAACGGCTTGCGCGACGATGCCGCCAAAGTCGGTTCGGTTGTCCGCGTCGCACTCATCCCACCATTCTAGGAAGGCTTCGGAGTCCGCGTGCGCGGGCATCGGCCCGGCGCCGACAGCGTAAGTCACGAGCGCATCGAGACCGGCGCGCGCGTAAGGATCGGAATTCGCGTAGTAGCGCGCCTTGGTGCGAATCTGCGGCGACGCTGCAATCGTCTCGGTTGCCGTGCGACCCATGCGCGCTTCCCGTGGAAAACGCTTCCAGCCCGCAGCATCGAAGCCGCGCGTGCGAAGTTCGGGGGCGAGCCATTGCGCGATGCGCGCACGAAGAGTCAGCGGGCGCGCCATTAGATTGCAGCCCGGTTAGTCGGAAACGGAATGACCTTGGACTCGATGATGCGATCCAAGACGGGCGCGAGCGAAAGCACGCCTTCGAGCACGGGCTTATGATCGTCGCTCGGCGCCATGATCGGATGCGCGTGCTCTGCGTCCAGACGCACGCAAATCGTCATGGTCGGTTCGCCGCGCGGTCCAATCCATTGCGTGAGAACGAGCACGGGCGCGCCGTCCACGGCGTCGGCCAGAATCTCTTCGATCAACGGCGGTCGGCCCGGTTCGCACGGTTCGGCTAGGTGCGCATAAACGGCCTTCAACTGCGCCGGGTCGGTCACGCCCGCGCGGTCGTAAAGCTCAAACAGGATGGCCGCGCACGCGACGGTGTGCCGGTCGAACTCCCAAGACGAACGGGAGCCGCCAACCTTGCCCAGCGAAGGCAGGATTCCGGCGTTGGCCCAGCGTTGCAGCCGCCCCTTGGCCTGAAAGGGCGTCCGGCCCGGCCCGGCAAGCGTGGTCGCCGCGTCTGCGGTGTTTACCTTGTCCACGAACAGTCTCCTAACGTGTCGTTAGGGCTGTTTTACATGCGAATACCTAGCGAGTCGAATCCAGACCAAGGTAAATACAAGTCAGGTCTAGGCCGCTTAAGTAATACGATCACGAATACTGATACAGATTTCAGTTGTATCAATCCCGCCGCAAGCCTTGCTTTCCAAGGGTCGCGGGGAGTCGGGTTTTGGATTTCTGACTCAGAAGTCGGGCGTTTGCGGGTTAGCCGCTACGGCACCAATCGGGCGTCGGCTCTAGCGCTCGCGAGCCTCAAGAAAGCTGCCTTCGCAAATCGGCGATACGCGCCTCTAGCGACGCAATGTATTTGGCTCGGTCAACTTTGGGTCCGTCTTCCAGGTCGCCCACAACAGGTCCGCCGACCTTAGCGTCCTCGATCCACCGTTCGAGTTTCTCGATCTCTTCGCGGATCATGGCGTCGCCGTTCACATACTCATTCTGCATAATCGACTCCCAAATGACGGGCTCTGCCCAGCCAAAACGCGAAGCATCTTTCACGCTTCGAATCGCCGATATATTGTGGAGGATGTCACCGAACCGAGTGTGAATCGGGCGGTGTTGGTATTTGTGTTGGTAGTTGGCACCTGTTGGCATCAACACGAATGCCGTGATTCACAAGGCAATTTTCTAGCAACTTCCATCAACGGGATTCCGGCCCCAGGCACCACTCCTGTCTTCGGGTCTCACTTCGCCAGTAGCGCAGCAGCGACGCTCGCAATTCCCGCAACGGCCAAAACCGTGCCAGCAATTAGCGCAACGAGTTCAGACGCCCGGACGTCGGTTTCCTTGTCCGCCCTGCGACCGAACACCGTGTGCTGAAATTCGACGTAGCTGCGGGCGTGGCGCTTTCGAAAGGCGACGCCCCAAATTCCCACGGCAATGGCCACCAAACCGACGATCAACGTCGCCCTCCGGCCTATTGGGCCCGCGCCGCCCGCGACGCCGCCTTCACCTCCCGCACCCGCGCTGTGATTTCACGGAGCGCGCGGTCGCGCAGGTCGCTTTCGTAGGCCAGGTGGTCGAACGGGCCCCGCGCGGCGAACGGATAGACGAAAACCTGGCGCTGCGCCCGGGGCGCCATGCGCAGATCGAGCCGGCGCTGCGGCAGGTCGATCACCGCGAGGCCCGGAATGCGCAGGTCCGGCGTGTTGAACGAGAGATCGTCGGACGCGAGCACGCCGTCGGCCATGTCGAACGTCGCCGAAAATCCGGTGAACGGCGTCACCGCTTCCGGGGCGATGAGTTCGCCGCGGAGCGCATTGCGGATGGTGCGCGCGACGCCGCCGAGATCGACGCCGTGCAATTTGCCCGACACCACTTCGACGTGGATGCGCCCGTCCGCGGCGTTCACCAACTGACTGGGCGTCGTGCCCTGCATGACGAGATTGATCGAGACTTCGCCGCGTCCCTCGATATTGGAAAAATTGACCGCGTCGTTGAGGAAACGCTGCGTGTCGACGCCCTCGAAAATCATGTCCTCGACGATGCGCACGCTGGGCGCACGCGCGTCGATCTCGAAGCGCCCGCGTCCTGAGCCGTTATAGAGCGTGATGTTGTGCAGCGTGGCGGCGAGATAGCCGTCATTGATCACCAGATTGAGCCGCGAGCGCTCCCAGCGCATGTGCTGGATCAGCACCGCTGCGGTCACCAGTTCGAGATCGCAATTGATCGCCCGGAGGCCCGCAAGATTGATCGGCGTCTCGTTGGGCGCGGCCTGCACGTCAAGCGCCCGCGCCGGCGTTTCCACCGCAGCGATCTCCGCGCTCGGCGCGCCTTGCACCGGCGGCGGCCCCGCCGCTTCCGCGGTGGGCGCGGCCTGGCCGGAGAGGTAGGGGTTCAGGTCGAAATCGAAGAGTTCGAGCCGGCCGCTGAGATAAGGTTTGCCGCGCAATTGCGAGAGTTCGAAGTCGCCGCGGCCACGCACCAGATCGACCTGAAAACCTGCATTGGTGAAGGAGAAGAGCCCGCCGCCGATGGCGACGTTGCCGGAAACCTGGAACGCTTCGAGGTTCGCGCCCTCGGGGATGGGCGATCCGGCCCAGCCGGAAAGGCGGCGCAGGCTCGGACCGGTGGCGTTGATGGCGCCGGCGATCTCGCCCGACGCCGCCGTGGTGCGGCCATCGAAGGTCGCATTGACCAGATCGCTCGTGATCTCGGCCTTCAGTGTCGTGAGCCGGCCGGCGATGGCTGCGCCGGGTTCGCCGATTTCGAGATCGAGCGTGACCTTCTGATCGGCGTAGCGAATGTCGCCTTCGATTTTCATCGGTTCGTTCAAGGCGGTGAGCGCCGTCTTGATGTTCACGTCGCCGACGCTCCAGCCCGTGCCGCGGCGCGCATCGAACATGCTGATCTCGCCATCGCTGATCCGCACCTCGCGCAGCGAGAACTGACGCACCTGCGTGGACGGGTTCGACGGCTGCTGCGGCCGCGGCGGCGGCGCCGTTCCGGGCGGCGGCGCGGCGGGACGCAGGATCCAGTTCGGACGGCCCTGCCGATCAATCTCGAGTGCAATCACCGGACGCTGCAGCACAAGCTGGCGCACGACGACCTGACGATCGAACAGCGGCCGGATTTCCACGCCGACATGAATCTCGCCGATCGAGGCGAAAGCGGGCGCGCGTCCGCCCGCGACGTTGGCGAGCGAGGCGTCCTGGGCGCGCAGTCCCAGCACCGGCCAGAAGCTCACGCCCACGGGGCCGCGAATAGTGAGGTCGCGGCCGGTCCCGCTCTCAACGGCGCGCTCGATCTCGGCGCGCACGTCGACGCGGGAGACGAGGTAGGCGAGGACGCCAGCGCCGATCAGCGCCACGCTGATGACGGTCGCGAACAGGATTACGACAAAGCGCACCCACGGGCTTTTCATGGCCGGTCTCCCCACCTGACGCGCGGCACCCTAGCCCGCCTTCGGGCCTGGAGGAAACCGGCCGCGGGCCTTGGGCGCGCCGCAGCGGCTGGCGCCCGGCCCCGGAATAGCTATCTAAGGGGGCCATGACCCAGCCCGTCCCCGTCACCGTGCTCACAGGCTTCCTTGGCGCGGGCAAGACCACGCTTTTGAACCGGATTTTGACCGAGCAGCACGGCAAGAAATACGCCGTCATCGTCAACGAATTCGGCGAGATCGGCATCGACAACGACCTGATCGTCGACGCTGACGAAGAAGTCTTCGAAATGAACAATGGCTGCGTGTGCTGCACGGTGCGCGGCGATCTCATCCGCATCATCGAAGGGCTGATGAAGCGAAAAGGCCGCTTCGACGCCATCCTGGTCGAAACCACCGGCCTCGCGAAACCCGCTCCGGTTGCGCAGACCTTCTTCGCCGACGCCGACGTGCGGGCGAAGACCAAGCTCGACGCCATCGTCACCGTGGTCGATGCGAAACACGCCGCCGCGCAGCTGAAGCACCAGGAAGAAGCCGTCGAACAGGTCGCCTTCGCCGATGTCATCCTGCTCAACAAGACCGACCTCGTCTCGAAGGACGAACTCGCGGCGATCGAGCGACAGCTTAGAACCATCAACGCCACCGCCCGGCTGCATCGCATGACCCGCGGCGACATTGCGCTCGACAAAATCCTCGGTCTCTACGCCTTCGATCTGGACCGCGTCACCGAGATCGATCCGCACTTTTTGCCCGACCACGATTGCGACGAGGCCTGCGACCATCACCACGATCATGATCATGGGCACGACCATCACGGCCACGATCACCACCACCACGACGATCACGTCGCCGCCGCCGGCATCGCCTCCATTTCGCTCTCGAGCGAAAAACCGATGAACCCGGAAAAGCTGCTGCCCTGGCTGAACGAGATCACCCAGACGCGCGGCCCCGACATCCTGCGGCTCAAGGGCATCCTCGCATTCCCCGACGAGCCCAAGCGCTTCGTCGTGCAAGGCGTGCACATGATCCTGGAAGGGGACGTGCAGCGCGACTGGAAGCCCGACGAAAAGCGGGTCTCGCGGCTCGTCTTCATCGGCAAGAACCTCGACCGCAGCGAACTTGAAGCCGCCTTTCAGGCGTGCGCGGCGTGACGGCGCGCGTTTACGAACACGGCAAGCGCCTGGCGCTGGGCGCGGGCGCCACCAGCGTGCACTGGCTTGGCGATGCGGCGTACTTCGCACTGGGCGACGGCGCGCTGAAGCTGGCGAGCGCCGAGGGCGCCGGCGCGCGCCACGAACTGCACGACGGCGCCATCCTCTGCGCGGCGCCACACCCGGACGGCAAGCGTCTCCTCACCGGCGGCGACGACGGCGCGCTCAAAGCTGTCAGCGAAACCGGTGAGGCGGAAACGCTGCTGAAAACGCGCGGCAAATGGATCGACCACGTCGCCGCCAACGCCAATTCCGGCGTCATCGTCGCCGGCGTCGGCAAGGAGGCCATCGTCTTTCGCAACGGCGCCGAAGCGCATCGCTTCACGCATGCGACCAGCGTCGGCGGCCTCGCGCTCGACGCCAAGGGCCGCCGCCTCGCGACAACGCACTATGGCGGCGCGACGCTGCGCCTGGTGCTCGCCGCCGACGACAAAGGCACGTCGCTCAACTGGGCCGGCTCGCACCTGAACGTGACGCTGTCGCCGGAGGGCGATTATCTGGTCACCGCGATGCAGGAAAACGAACTGCATGGCTGGCGCCTGCCGGACAAGATCGATCTCCGCATGAGCGGCTACGCCGCCAAGACGCGCAGCTTCTCCTGGGACAAACGCGGCCGCTGGCTGGCCACCTCAGGCGCCGACCGCGCCGTGCTCTGGCCCTTCGTCGGCAAGCTCGGGCCGCAGGGCAAGCAGCCCATGCTGCTGGGCCAGCGCGAGGCCTTGGTGACGGCGGTGGCGTTTCATCCGAGCGAGGACGTCCTCGCCATCGGCTACAGCGACGGCGTCTGCGTGCTGGCGCGGCTTTCGGACGAGGCCGTCATGGACATGGACGAAGCCGGCGAAGGCGCAGTGACGGCGCTGGCCTGGAACGGCGTCGGCAACCTGCTGGCGCTGGGCGATGAAGCGGGCCGCGGCGCGATCATCCAAATCTAGCGCCGCGCCTGCGCCGTGATGACCTGCTCCATCACCCGCACCACGCTCGCAATCTCATCCACGATGCGCCGCGCGCGCGTCTGATCGACCAGCGGTTTGAACAGATCGCCCGGCTCGAACAGATTGCCGCCCTCGACCGCGACCAGCAGCTCGCCGTCCTCGAAGGCGCAGCGCAGCCGCTTGCCTTTGAGCCGCGTCTCCAGATCGAGCAGGCGCTGCATCAGGACGGGATGGAGAATGTAACGCGCCTCCACCTGATCGTTGCCCCAGACTTCGAAGGCCTTCTCGAACAGCGGATCTTCCAAGCCAACCCGCTTCAATCCCAATCCGCCGCCGAACACGTTGAACACGCCCGCATCCCGCCGCACCACGGTAATGCCCAGAAACTTGCGCGGAAAGTGCATGCGCACCAGCTGGCCGCGGAACACCGTGCTGTAGCGCGTGCGGCCCTTGCTGTCGGTGTGACGCTGTTCGAGGTGGGCTTCGTAAAGATCGAACGGGCACTCCCGGTAGGAACCGCTGAACAGATCCTCGAAACTCGACCGCGAGTACCCCGGCAGCAACCGCAGATGCTTCATCCGCTCCAGCGCCGGCGGTGAAAATCCGCCCATCGTGAACGACGCGCCCATCGCCTCGGCGATCGCCGCACAATAAGCCTGCTTCACCTTCTTGCCGACGGCGGCGAGCGGGGCGTAGGCGATGGCGAAGGCGATCACGCCCAGAAACACGATGGCGAAAAAGGCGAACCAGAACTCGCGTGACCAGAACCACGCCACCGCGGCGACCGCGAGCACCGCCGGAATGCCGATCATCAGCCGCTGCTTGTAGCTCGCCACCGCGGCGATGCGCTCATCCTCGTTGTCGTGGAAACACGGCTCGATGCGCTCCGCGTAGAGGCGCGCGAAGGTTGCGTCGTCGAGATTGGCGAAATCCACGTTCGGCGACTCGGCAGTCATGCGCCGGACCTTGCGGCCCGGTCGCGCGCTTGGCAACGCCTACTCGGCCGCGATTCGAAATCCTGGCGCGGCCTCGCGCGCGGCGGCGCGGTCGAAGTCGGAGATGTAGTCGCGCGTCTGCGGGACCGCGGTGCGGCTCTTCGCCAGCTGCACCTGAAACACCACGAGTTCGCCCACCCGGAATCCGGCCTCCGACCCGGTCAGGTAGAATTCCCACATGCGGCAGAAGCGTTCGTCATAGAGCGCGGCGATCCGGCTGCGATGCGCCTCGAAGCGCGCGCGCCACGCGCGCAGCGTCTCCGCGTAGTGCAGCCGCAGCACCTCCACGTCGGTGATCATCAGATCGGCGCGTTCGGCGGCCGCCGCAATTTGCGACAGGCTGGGCAGCGCGCCGCCCGGAAAGATGTACTTTTCGGTCCAGCCATTGACACGCCGCGCTTCGTCGCTGCGCCCGATCGTGTGGAGGACGGCGACGCCGTCGTCCTTGAGCAGGCGTCCGAGCGCCTCGAAGAACGCGCCGTAATGCGCCGGCCCGACGTGTTCGAACATGCCCACCGACACGATGCGGTCGAAGCTGCCTTCGACGTCGCGGTAGTCGCGCAGATTGAAGCGCACGCGGTCGTGCAGCCCTCGCTGCGCCGCGCGCTGCACCGATTCCGCATATTGCTCTTCAGAAAGCGTGACGCCCTCGACCTCGGCGCCATGCTCTTCGGCGAGCGTCAGCGCCAGGCCGCCCCAGCCCGAGCCGATGTCGAGCACGCGCTGGCCGGGCTTCAGCAGCAGCTTGGCCGCGAGGTGGCGCTTCTTGGCGGCCTGCGCCTCTTCCAGGCTCATGCCGGGTGCGCGAAAATAGGCGCAGGAATATTGCCGGTCGTCGTCGAGGAAGAGCCGGTAGAGTTCGCCGGAGAGATCGTAATGATGCGCCACGTTGCGGCGCGACGCGCGGCGGCGGTTCACAGGCGCCCGGCCGAACCAGCGGGGACGCTTGAGCGTTTTCAGATGCCGCGTCGCCATGGCGAGAAAATCGTAGAGCGTCCCGCGCTCAAGCGTGAATTCGCCGTCCATATAGGCTTCACCCACCGCGAGCCCCGGATTGCCGGCGATGCGCCGCACGGCGCGATCGCTGTGGATATGAACGATGAGCGGGGCGTCGTCATAGGCGACGCCGTTTGGGCCGATGAGCCGCCGATCCGGCAGCCGCACCAAAAACTTCTCACCCTTGAAGGCTCGATCGATCAGAGCTTGGAGCATGCCTCAACTCGCAGCCCCCGCCTTACGCTAAACCTTCATGTGGGAATGGCGGTTCCTGGCGCCAAAGGTCGCGGCAGCGCGGCGAGACCGTCTTCGACGGAGATCACCGGCCTGTAGCCCATCTCGGTGCGAATCTTATCATCCGATAGAACGCTGTCGCGCGACATGATCATGGCCGAAAAGCGCGTGAGCGGCGGGTCGCTCTTGAGGCCAAACGTCCCCCAAGCGGCCTCGCACGCGCCGCCGATCGCATCGGCGAGCCAGGCTGGGATGGATTTCTCCGGCAGCGTGATGCCGCGCGACGCGGCAATGCCGGAGATCATCTCGTGCATCGAGCGCACGCCGTCATCGAGTACGAAATAGGCCTCGCCTGGATCGCCCTTGGTGAGCGCCAGCTCGATCGCGTGGATCAAATTGGCGACGTGTGTGGTCGAGGTCATGGCGCGGCCGTGATTGATCCACATCCACTGGCCGGACTTGGCCATCGCTTCGATCGCCGGGACCAGCGTGGTGTCGCCCGGCCCCCAAATAAAGCGCGGCCGCAGGATGATCGTCTTCAGCGTCTCGCTGTTGGCGGCCTTCACGATCATTTCCGCTTGCGCCTTGGTGGCCGCATACGGATAGGGCGAGTTGGGCGCGAGCGGATAGGTCTCGTCGGCGCCATTGAGGCTCTGCCCGCGCCAGAGCACGCTTTCGGTGCTGATGTGAACGAAGCGCTTGGCGCCCGCTTGCGACGCCGCTTCCAGCATCGCGCGCGTACCAAGCACATTGAACCTGAACCAGGCGTCCTTCGGACCCCACTGCTCGACGAACGCCGCCGAATGGACGATCGCCTCGGCGTCGCCGATGTGCGCAGCGGTCACGTTCTCCAGATCGCAGCGGACCGGTGTTGCGCCAAGCGACCCGATCACGGCGTCGGACTTCTCCGAGCGCGACATGGCGCGGACGTCGTGGCCTTGCGCCACGAAATGCTTCGCCGCCGCGCCGCCCACGAAACCCGACGCGCCGGTGATGAAGATGCGCATCAGGCCTCGCCCTTGATCTGCTTCAGCGCATGTTTCAGCTTCACCGACGACGCCGCTGCGTCCTCGCGCCGCTCGCGCAATTCTTCGACAACCTCTTCCGGCGCCTTCTCGACGAAGGAAGCGTTGCCGAGCTTGGCGTCCATCTTGGAGATTTCGCCGTCGAGCTTGCCGATCTCCTTGGCCAGCCGCGCTGCTTCCGCCGGCAGATCCACCACGCCCGCCAGCGGCAGCGCCACGGTGGCGCCATCGAGCACGAACGTCACCGAACCCGCGGGCGCCGCATCGGCAGTCGTCGAGTATTCGAGCCGCGCCATGCGGTCGATGAGACCCTGGTAGCGCTCCAGGCGCGCTTCTACGTCCTTGCCGACGCCGATCAGCAGCAGCGGAATCTTCGCGCCTGCAGGCACATTGAGTTCGGAGCGGGTCGAGCGCGTTTCCGCGATCAGATTGACGGTCCACTCGATCTCGGACTCGGCTTCCTTGTCCAGCAGATCGAGCGGCAAATCGGGCCATTGCGCATTGATCAGCATGCCGTCGCGCTTCTGCCCGTATTCGCCGGTGCGCGCCCAGAGCTCTTCGGTGATGAAGGGCATGAACGGATGCAGCAGGATCAGGATCTGATCCAATATCCACGCCGTCGTGCGCCGCGTCTCCAGCTTGGCGTCTTCGTCCTCACCATTGAGCAGCGGCTTGATGAATTCGAGATACCAATCGCAATAGACGTTCCAAACGAAACGATAGAGCGCCGACGCCGCCTCATTGAAACGGCGCGCTTCCAGCTCTTCCGTCACCAGCGCCACGGCCTTCGCCGCTTCGCCGATGATCCAGCGGTTGACGGTTTGTTTTACATCGCGCGGATCGTATCTGTCCCAGACCGCGCATTCGTTCATTTGCGCGAAGCGGGCGGCGTTCCAAAGCTTGGTGCCGAAATTGCGATAGCCTTCGATGCGCTGTTCGCTGAGCTTGATGTCGCGCCCCTGCGCCGCCATCGCCGCCAGCGTGAAGCGCAACGCATCGGCGCCGTACTGGTCGATGAGGACCAGCGGGTCCATCACGTTGCCCTTCGACTTCGACATCTTGGCGCCGGAGGCGTCGCGCACCAGCGCGTGGATGTAGACTTCGTGGAACGGCACTTCCTTCATGAAGTGCAGCCCCATCATCATCATCCGTGCGACCCAGAAGAAGATGATGTCGTGCGCGGTCACCAGGATTGCGCCGGGGTAAAAGCGCTTCAGCTCCGGCGTCTTGTCGGGCCAGCCCATGGTGGAGAAGGGCCAGAGCGCCGACGAGAACCAGGTGTCGAGCACGTCCTCGTCCTGGCGCAGCTCGACGTCGTTGCCGTAATGCTTGCGCGCAGCCGATTTCGCCGCGGTTGCACTCTCCTCGACGAACACTTTTCCGTCCGGCCCGTACCAGGCCGGAATGCGATGGCCCCACCAGAGCTGGCGCGAGATGCACCAGGGCTCGATGTTGCGCATCCATTGGAAATAGGTCTTCGACCAGCTCTCCGGCGTGAACTTGGTCTTGCCGCTCTCAACCGCGGCGATGGCGGGCTTCGCCAGTTCGGCGGCGTTGGCGTACCATTGTTCGGTCAGCATCGGTTCGATGACGACATTGGAGCGATCGCCGAACGGCTGGCTGACTTTCTTGTCCTCGACCCGATCCAGAAGCCCCAGCGCTTCGATGTCGGCCACCACCTGCTTGCGCGCCTCGAAGCGGTCTAGGCCGCGATATTTCGGCGGCACGTGCTCCGCATTGGCCATGCGGCCCTTGGTGTCCATGAGCACGTAGAGCGGCAAATTGTGTTTGCGCGCAACCTTGTAGTCGTTGAAGTCGTGCGCGCCGGTGATCTTCACCGCACCCGAGCCAAAGGTCGGATCCGGATAGTCGTCGGCGATGATCGGAATGTAGCGGTCCGCCAGCGGCAGCAGCACGCGCTTGCCGACGATGCCCGCATAGCGCGCGTCTTCCGGATGCACCGCCACCGCGCCGTCGCCCAGCATCGTCTCCGGACGCGTCGTAGCGATGGCGATGTAATTGCGCTCTTCCCACTCGGTCGGATTGCCGGCGGTGTCGTAGGCGATCGGAAATTTATAGGTCTCGCCGTTCTCGAGCGGATATTTGAAGTGCCAGAAGTGGCCGTTCACTTCCTTGTTCTGCACTTCAAGATCGGAGATCGCGGTTTCGAAATGCGGGTCCCAGTTCACAAGGCGCGTGTCCTTGTAGATGAGCCCTTCCTTGAACAGCTGAACGAACACTTTGCGCACGGCGGCCGAAAGGCCTTCATCCATGGTGAAGCGTTCGCGCGACCAATCGCACGAGGCGCCCAAACGCCGAAGCTGCGTCGTGATCGTGCCGCCCGAGACTTCCTTCCACGCCCACACGCGCTTCAGGAATTCTTCACGCCCGAGCGTCTTGCGATCCATGTTGTTGCCGTCTTCGGCGAGCTGGCGCTCGACGACCAATTGCGTCGCGATGCCGGCGTGGTCGGTGCCCGGCTGCCACAGCACGCTCTTGCCGCGCAGCCGCTCGAAGCGGACGAGCACGTCCTGCAGCGTATTGTTGAGCGCATGGCCGATATGAAGCGACCCGGTGACATTGGGCGGCGGGATGACGATGGCGAACGGGTCGGCCTTCGGGTCCGCCTTCGGCTTGAACGCGCCGCTACTCTCCCAAGCCTCGCTCCAGCGCGGCTCTACTTCTTTCGGATTGAAGGTCGTCTCGATCATCCCAAAGCCTATAGCAGGCGGCCATGCTGCATTGCGAGAGGGGCGCCCGTCCCATGACCGCACGGCGCCCTGCCAGCGAGATCGAGGGCGCCGGCCGGCTTAAACGACCCTATCCCACACCCCAGCACCCGAATTCCCTTGCCCATCAACGCCCGCAACAAAATCTGTCCGCCCCCTCCAGCAGCGGCCGCATAGTGTCCGGATGCGCCCTGCGCCCGCCACCGCTGTTTCCGATCGGACCCTGACCCGGCTTACGCTGTGGGCGCTGCTGTGGCTGGCGCAGATTTTGGCGTGGGTCGCCTTCGACGAAGGCCCCGGCAAGAGCTTCATCGAGACACAACTGCGCCGGATCGCGCGCGCCGTCGAAAGCATCATCCTCATCCGCGTGCTGAAACGCTGGCGCATGCGCCGGCGTCCGCGTCCCTGGTTGCCTGCGCGTCCCGACGCCTGGCGCCGCGCCGCCGTCGGCTCGGCGCTGCGCCGCGCCCTGCGCGGGCGCGACATGGACGCGCGCCTTGCCGCACTCAGCACTGCGCTCGCCAATCTCGACCGCTGGGTCGCGCAACTCCTGCGCCGCCTCCGCCACGGCCTCTCGCGCCGCGCGCCCGAGCACGCCTGCGCAGGGGAGACGCCGCTGCTCAGCGCCGGCTTCGTGACGCCACTATCGGCCGACACATCATAACCATGGAGCGCCGGCGTCCGCGCCGGCGGGTTCGATGATCAGCACCCCAGCCTTGCCGGAAAATGCCGGCGAGGACGCCGGCGCTCCATACCAAAACAGAAATCGGCGCCCCGTTGCCGGAGCGCCGATTTGAAATTTCTAGCTGTCGCGAAGGTTAGCGCGCCAAGCGCGCAATCCGTTCGAGTTCGGCTTCGACGCGCGCTTCGACGATCGACGGCAGGTTGCGATCCAGCCATTCTTTCAACATCGGCTTCAACAGTTCGCGCACAACGCCTTCAACCGTCTGACCGGGGGTGTCGGCGATCTTCAGCGTGCCGGCGAGACGCGACAGCGCGCCAGCGGCCGCCGAGGCGGTCGGCGTTGAGATGATGGTGTCGCCACCCATGTCGACGACCGGCGCATGCGCCACAGCCGCAGGCGTGTGGACCGGCTCGGGCGCGCGCACCGGCGTGGGCGCAGGCGCCGCGACAACCTCTTCGACCGCTTCGAAAACGATGTCGTCTTCGGGCGCAGAGGCCTTCGCCGGCTCCGCCGCCTGGGTCAGATCAAGCACAGGTTCGGACGCGGTTGGCGCCTGCTCTTCCTCGGAGATGATCCGGCGGATCGACGCCAGGATCTCTTCCATGGAAGGTTCGGCTTGCGGGTCTTGGAGCGCCATGTCGAGCCCTCGAAATTCAAACGAGTCTGGCGACTCGGGGAACGGTTACGGTTTGCGGCGATTCCCCGTTCAGTGCAGCGCCCATGCTGTGCATGCGCGCGGCAGCGTGAACGGAATCACACCGCGCTGTGCGCAGAGCATGTCCACGAACTCGTATAAGGGAACGTTAACAGCGCGCCATGCGCGGCGACGTTCCGCGTCGCCAACGACTAGAAGCGGAAGCGCGGCGGCTGTTCCAATCCAGCCACCATCGGCGGCGCCGCGTCGAAGGCAGAACGATAAGCGGCCGCGCCTTCGCTCTTGGTGTAGATGCGCGCCGTGCCTGCAGCGCCGTTGCGCACGATCACGCCCAGGCGTCCGCCGGGCGCCAGTTGCGCGACCCAAGCATCCGGCACGATCTCGGCCGCACCGTTCAACATGATCACATCGTAGGGCGCCTCATCGGGCCAGCCCTGCGCGGCAGCCGTGGAGGCAGTTTTCACATTGGTCACGCCCGACGCTTCGAGCGCCGCCTGTGCGGCGAAAGAGAGATTCGGGTCGGGATCGAGTGAAATGACGCTCTTGCAGCACGCCGCGAGCACCGCGGCGCCGTACCCCGTAGCGCCTGCAATCTCAAGCGCCCGCTCGTGACCCTGCGGCGCCAGCGCCTGGATCAGCTTGGCCAGGTCGCGCGGCCGCAGCAGCACCCGTCCAGGCGCCACTTCGAGATCGAGGTCGCCATAGGCCTGCGCCTTCCGCTGCGCCGGCGCGAACCGCTCGCGCGGCAGCGTGCGCATGGCGTGCAGGATGCGCAGGTCCGTCACGTCGGAGGGCCGCACCTGGCTCTCCACCATCATTTCCCGCGCCCGCGCGAAATCCATGCGCCCTGCTCCAATGCTTGAGCGGGGGTTAAGCCGCCCCGGCCCGGCCCGCAAGCCGCCTACCGGCACATCTTGTCGCGCCCGAGGTCGAAGTGCAGGTGATCGCGGTGGGCGCGGTTGTAGTCGGGCGACAAGACCGCCTGGAAATGCCGGCAGGCCCCGTCCCGCACCGCCCTGAGAAAAGCCCGGTCCTCGCGCCGCCCCCGCCAGCCTTGCGCCACCGTGATCACGCGCCCGTCCTCCAGCGTGAAGCCGCGGATGTCCACAGCGTTGGCGAAAGCGTGCTCTGAAAGCCGGCGGTCGCGGCGGCCTGCGACCGGGCGGCAAGTGTAGGTCTCACCCGCGAGCTCGATCCTGGCGACGCGCTGGTGCAGGTGCCGTGCGGCGGCCGCGTCCACGACGTCGCGCTCCCAGAGCGCAAGCCCTGCCGCCAGCGCGCAACTCGACACCATCGGTTCGGAGAAGGAATGCGCGGCGCGGGTGAGTTCCACCGCCCCCGTGTACCCACAGCGCCCCGCGCCATCGACATCCGGCACGGCGGCGGTCTCAAAGCCGTTGGCCGCCAGCGCGGCGCGGCAGGCGGGCGCATCCGCCGCAAACTCGTCCAGCCGCGCGACGCTGAGCGCCGTCGGCGAAACGTCCACCCGCTCCGGCAAGGTCATGATCAGCCCAAACGCGAGCATCGCGACGACCGCCAGCGCGCCCGCCGCGATCAGCCGCGCGCGCTCCAGGCCCACGCCCTTGGCCGGGTTCGGAATCAGGCCGAGCAACACCCGCCGCTTGGTGACCGGGCGCTGCTCCAGGCGCAAGCCGGGCCCGCACACCTTGCTCCCGGGCTTGAAGCCGCATAGGAGAAGCGCCCCGGCGTACCCATATGGCGGCTGGGCGGATGGCCTCGTGGCGGAGTGGTTACGCAGAGGACTGCAAATCCTTGCACCCCGGTTCGATTCCGGGCGAGGCCTCCAACAAATTTCCGCGTTATGGCAAACACTTCGGTAGGCTTCGTTAGCCCCGCGTTTGCCATTAACGGCTTCTTTACCGACCGGCGCGATAGTGGCGTTGTCTTCCCTTGGAGACACCCCACCATACCCAACGCCTTCGAGGCCCCCGAAAGGGGGCCTCGTTTTCCTTTGGGAGACGCGATTTCCCAAAAGTGTGCGGCAACAGGGACTTTCCCCCTGGCGCCGAACTTGATAGAGACCCCGCTCCGCGCGCGAGCGCGGGCGAGAAATGTTCCTCGGTAGCTCAGTGGTAGAGCAACCGGCTGTTAACCGGTTGGTCGTAGGTTCGAATCCTACCCGGGGAGCCATTTCTTTCAGCTACTTAGGCTTGCGCTTCGGCCCGTGCTTTGATGGAAATCTACGGACCGTCTACGCAAACGCCGGTGATCTAAGCAAGGCTCGCGCCTAGACGTTCGTTAACGGCCTAGCGCTTCCTCATCGCACACCACGTCATACCCAGACATGAGCCCCGCCGCGGCACTCTCGATGTCATAGAGGTGGCGCAGAAACAGCCGCATAACGTGATCCACGCCCGCCGCAGTGACGCTGCGCAGGTTCGGCTCAAAGTAGGCGCCGCGCGTGTAGGGCGCTGAGACAATTTCGTAGGACGGAAAATAGAGCGCCCATTCGTGCGCGCGGGCTATCTCATCGGCCGCCGTGCGCAAAATCGACTTGCTTGCGGTCGTGCTAACGAGAACGTGGCGGGGCTCATAGGTCGCAACCAGGGGAACGGGCGAGACGGTGAGAATGGTGCGCGCCCTTGGGTTCACGCTGCGCACGCGCTCCAGAGCGGCCATAGTGTCAGCGACAACCTCGCGCGCCGTGAAGTTCACGAACTCGAAACGCTCGCGGTCCCAAGCGCCGGCTGCAACGCCTGGCGCGACGGGAAAGACCGCGCCCGTTGCGCGCGAGCGCCACGCCTCGGTTAGCCCCAGCGTGAAAACCAGCACGTCCATCCCTTCGACAAGCTCGCGCACGCTGGCGAGATGCGCGGCGCGGCTCGCTTGCATGTCCGCTTCGCTGGCGAATCCGTCCGGCTCAATCATCGGGCGGAAAGGGTCTGCAACGCGGCCATCCGGGCGAGTCCAGCCGGGCTCTGTGTGGGCGCTCGGATCGTAAGCACGCTCGATAAGCTGGGCGAACTGGCGCGCCGTGTAGAGGTTTCCATATCGCGCCGAGAACACGCCAAACGATCGGGCGAGCGCATCGGCTGGCGCCAGGTCTGCGGGCGCTTGCTCTGTGACGTAGTAGCCAAGCCCCGCGCGCTGGAGTCGCTGCGAAATGTGCTGAGCGAAGCAGCTTCCGAACGTCGCCACCTTGTCGCCGCGCGCGAGCGTGAACTTAACAGCCGCCACGGGGTCAACGTCGCCGTGTGCAACGTCCGCCACCGCGAGCCGCCAAACCTGTTCCGGCGGAAGCGCGCTGTAAGGATTTTCTCGATCCGGTTCATGCGGCGTTGGAACGCGCGCACTTTTGATGCCGTGCCCGCGCTCGCCCAACGCATTGTCAAGAAACGTGTTCACGTCAAACCGATCGGCGCTTAGCTCGCCGAGCGGCGCATACGCCGCATACGACCGCTCTGCAAATTCCTCGAGAGTAAGAGTCTGCGCATCGTGCCCCCACTGGTGAGGAAGCTTGAAAACATAATCTCCCGCGCCCCCAATGCGCTCGGCCAATTCCGGAAAAACCGGCAGGACGAAAGACCTTCGCAGGTCGTCATGCGCGTGGCGCTCCGCTCTGTCGGTGCGAGGGTCAACGCAAATTGAGCGCAACATCGCGTGCGCCACGTCAGAGAGAATATGCAGATGCGGATGGTTGACGGTGTACATGAAGCATCCCGCTCGCTGCCACCGGCCAAAAGCCTGCTTCATGTCTACGTCAATGCGCTGGCAGTCCTCGCGTAATTGCGTCCATGCCTCATCATAGGCGTCGAGATAGCCAAGACGTTCGTAGGTGCCCCGATTGAACAATGAGACGGCGCGTTCCACGGGCAGCCCGCGCACGAACGCCGAAACGATGATTTTGGAATGATACGGCCCGAACGGCTGGCCGTTGATCGGGCCTGCCTCAGAGCGCACGGTTGCGTTGTCGGGATGAAAACCGGGGAAGAAGATGCGCGGAAATATATGCGCGCGGTCGACCAAATCCGGAAAGGCTTGAGCAAAGTATTCGGCTGCTAGGTGCGTCTGCACGAAGAGAAAATCGACGCCTTGGATTTTTGGCCTGACCGTTTCTGGATCTAGAATTCTCCGCGGAATTCGGTGCGATAGCGTTCTTTGACACCGACACACGTGAACGCGCGTTATCCGCCGCGCAAGGCGTCAAGAATGCATTCGACGATTGGTTGGCGCAGTACGTGATGGACGGCGAGAAGACTCGCGATTTTGCCAATGTTCCACTTGCGGACGGGTCCAACTTCGTTGTTTGCCGATCAGGTTGGTCCAATGGGACCTATTGCGCCTTTCTCGGCACTGACACGTCCGGCGCCGCCGCCCAACTCGTGATCGATTTCGGCATCCAATAGAGAGCGTCTGCTCCGGGCCAGCGTGGTCATCGCACCGATTTTCGCGACCGGCCGACTCTCTCGATTGTGGACAGTGGCTTAGCGCTCGCAGCAATGACGCGTTGTCGCCGAAACCAGCCATTCGCAAGCATCAACCGCGCCCGGCGCCGTGCTTCAACGAATTGAGATAAGCGGCGACGTCGTCCCGGTCGTCCGGAGCGACAATCATGTTGGGCATGCTCGGGTGCGGCGAGTGCAGCCAAACATTGAGCGCGGCGGGGGTCATGCCCGGCAGGTTGGCGATGACTTCAAAAGGCGGCGCCTGAGGATTGGGCGAACTCGTCTGCCCCGTTTCGACGGCATGGCAGGATGCACACACACTTTGCGCATACACCAGCCCGCGCGCGGGCGAAGCTTCCGCGGCCATGTCTGGCGGCGACGTTGCGCCGGGCGTTTGGACCGGCGTCCCCACGCACGCGCTCACCAGAAAGGCCAATCCAACAAGCATTCTTCGCTGCGTCGATCGGAACATTAGGCGCCTCCAGTATGATTCGACTGGGCCAAGCGGGGGCTTCAAGCGCTGCCATCGTCGAACGGGACGCGTCTGTAGCTGGGCCATGTTGTTGCGTCCCAGCGATCCATCTCGCCGCCGCACTCAACGCACTCGGCAACACCCTTGGAAGGCCACGCCGAGCGCACCCAGATCACCTTGTATGCGGCACCGCAATGCGCGCACTTCGCGTCGCTCTGAGACTCCATGTCCCACTCCCGAGAGCGAAGTATGCGAGGTTCGGCGGCGCTTGCTTTGCGCGGCGTCAATCATCTGGCGCTCTGTCCGGCGGCCCCGCGCATCGCGAGCGGCGTAGTCGATCCAATCCAGTCAGGAGCTTGGCGCCTGCTGCACCGACGTGATGCGCCGAAAGCCGTCGCCCGCATCCATCGCGATCAACGCGAGGGGCCATCTCTCGCGCCCGCTGGGCAACCGCCAATCGCAACGTGTCGAGGCCGTGCCCCTCTACCAATCTCCCATCGCCCTGATCGGGCATTGAGCGATTGAGGCTCCTCAATCGACGCGGCCGGCATCCGCGCTAGCGTGCGCCGTGGGAGACTTGGACCGTGAGAGCTGCGCAGAGACTGCTTGAGTACGCGGCGCAAGAGGGTGTGACCGCTTGCTTTGCAAACCCGGGCACTTCGGAGATGCATCTCGTCGCCGCGCTGGACGCTGTTCCGCAAATTCGTCCGATCCTCTGCCTATTCGAAGGTGTCGCCACGGGTGCAGCGGATGGCTTCGGACGCATGGCGGCAAACCCGGCGCTCACATTGCTGCACCTCGGCCCTGGGCTCGCCAATGGCTTGGCCAATCTGCACAACGCCTATCGCGCGCGTACGCCCATACTCTCATTGATCGGCGAACACGCCACTTTCCATCGCGACAACAACCCCCCGCTTGCGACCGACATCGAGGCGTTGGCGCGGCCCGTCTCGGCTTGGCTGAAGACGACGACTCGGGCTGAGGCCATCGTCTCGGACGCCGCGCTTGGCTTGCGCGCGGCACGCCGCGACGGTCCTGCGTCTCTTATCCTGCCGGCCGACATCGCATGGTCCGACATCGAACCGGATACCCCTGGCGCATCGGCAGACCATTCGCCTGCGCCTGACAGGCACTCAAAAATCGATAGCGCCGCCCAGGCGCTCGGCGCCCGCACAGTTGTGTTGCTGGGCGGCCGGCGCTTATCAGCCCGCGCATGCGCGGCGGCGCAGCGGATCGCAGAGAAGACGGGCGCGCAGGTATATGTCGAAACCTTCCCGACGCGCATTGAGCGCGGCGGCGGAGGCGCGCCCCTGCGCCGGCTGCCCTACCTCTCAGAGATGGCTAGCGGCCTCCTCGCCAATGCCGAGACAATCATCCTTGCTGGCGCGACGAAGCCCGTCGCCTTCTTTGCGCTGCCCGGGCGCCCAACTGAGCTGGCGCCGCCAGAGGCAGCGCTGATCGAGCTGTTTCCGCCATTCGGCGACCCAACCGAAGTTCTCGAAGCACTCGCGGAGGCCGTCGGCGCTGGCTCGCGCCACATCCTGACGGCTGCGACCACCGCAGGCGCCGTGGATTCCAATGCGCCTCTGGATGCAAGCGGCCTCAGCGCTGCGCTCGCCGCCACGCTGCCCGAAGGCGCCATTGTTTCCGATGAGTCCAACACGTTGGGGCTTTACGCCTTCGATGCAGCAGCCGGCGCGCCGCCGCATGATTGGCTGACGTTGACCGGCGGCGCCATCGGCCAAGGTCTTCCGCTGGCGACCGGCGCCGCTGTTGCGTGTCCGAACCGCCGCGTCGTCGCGCTGCAAGCCGACGGCAGCGCCCTCTACACAATCCAAGCGCTGTGGTCGCAAGCGCGCGAAGGTTTGAACGTCACCAATGTCATCCTGAACAACGGCGCTTATGCAATCCTCAAGCTCGAAATGATGCGCGCCGGCATCAATGCGCAAACCGAGGCGGCGGCGGCGCTGTTCGATCTGCAGCGCCCAAGCATCGACTTCACTGAGATCGCACAAGGCTTCGGCGTTCCAGCACAGCGTGTGACGACAGTGGACGAGCTCTCGGCGGCGCTCCGGCGCAGCTTCGCCACGCCAGGGCCTTCCCTCATCGAGGCGATGTTCAAGTGACGGCCCCGTTGCCTCCGGCGCTCATCGACAAGGCGCGCGCTTTGCTTGGCGAGCGGTTCACCACGGCCGGCGCGGTCTGCGATCAGCACGCCGGGGCCGGCATGCACCTGCGCCCGCTCCCGCCGCAGGCCGTCGCCTTCGTCCATAGCATCGATGAAATCGCCGCCCTCGTGCAGGCCTGCAACGCCTCCGCCATCGCGATCATCCCGTACGGCGCCGGCACCTCGCTGGAGTGTCATGTCGGCGCCGCACGCGGCGGCGTCTGCCTCGACCTGAGCGGCATGCAGAAGCTGATTTCCGTCAACGAAGAAGATTTGGACTGCACCGTCGAGGCCGGCATGACGCGCACGGCCTTGAACCAGCACTTGCGCCACACCGGGCTGTTCTTCCCGGTCGATCCCGGCGCTGACGCCACGATCGGGGGCATGGCCTCCACCCGCGCCTCCGGCACCACCACGGTGCGTTATGGCGGCATGCGCGAAAACGTCCTCGGCCTCACGGTCGTCACTCCCACTGGGGAGGTGGTGCGCACTGCCCGCCGCGCCCGCAAGAGTGCGGCGGGCTATGATCTCACGCATCTCTTCGTCGGTGCGGAGGGCACGCTTGGCGTCATCGCCGAGGTGACTCTTCGTCTCTTCGGCGTGCCGGAAGCGATTGGCGCGGCGGTGTGTGCGTTTCCGTCCGCCAGCGCGGCTACGACCTCGGTGGTCGAGGCCATTCAGCAAGGTTTGCCGCTGGCGCGCGCCGAGTATCTGGACGGCGCGGCAATGGCCGCAGTCAATACGGCGTTCAAGATGAATCGCGAAGCGGGCGACACCTTGTTCCTGGAGTTTCACGGCGCGCCTGAGGAAGTCTCCCGATGCGCTGATCGCTTCAAGGCCATCGCGCTGGGCAACGGCGGCGGAGAGTTCGAGTGGGCGATTGATGCGGAAGCGCGCAGCGCACTGTGGCGTGCGCGCCATCACGCCGGCTTCGCGATCGCTGCGTCGCGCCCAGGCGCCGTGCCTTGGTCCACCGATGTCTGTGTGCCAATCAGCCGGCTCGCTGAATGCATCGTGCAGACCAAAGCGGACTTGGCGCGCGCGCCCTTCCCCGCCGCGGTGCTGGGTCATATCGGCGACGGCAACTTTCACGTTGTGCTCATGCTCGACCCCAAGGCGCCTCAGGAACTGGCGGCGGCCGAGCGCTTCAACGATGCCCTGGTCGCCCGCGCCATCGACATGGATGGCACCTGCACCGGCGAACACGGTGTGGGCCTCGGCAAGCGCGAGGCGCTTGTCGCGGAGCTGGGCGCCGGCGTGGCGCTGATGAGATCGATCAAGGGCGCGCTCGATCCGCTCGGTCTCATGAACCCAGAGAAGATTTTCCGCTAATCACCCTCCTGCCGCCGCGCTGCCCGATTGACCTCCATCAATCCCGGCGTTGATGGGGCGCAAGAAGCGCGCTCTGTTGTCGCTACAGGCGGCAATTTACCTCCGCCTTACTTGAGACTCACGGACACTCGTCGTCGATCCCAGCGCATCCCATATGGAGAGAGCGATGCCTTTCGACGCGACAATCTCGGCGGAAATCTGGAACACCAAATACCGCTTCCTTAATGGCGACGGTAGCGATGCTGATATCAACGCGACTTGGTCGCGCGTCGCAGCGGCGGTGGCGGAGGCCGAGCCCGCGCGCGGACGCCGCCGTTGGCGCGAGAAGTTCGAAGAGGCGCTGACCGACTTCAAGTTCCTCCCAGCCGGCCGCATTCTGGCGGGCGCGGGAACGGGACGCGCCGTGACGCTTTTCAACTGCTTCGTCATGGGCAAGATTCCCGACAATCTCGACGGCATCTTCGAACACCTGCGAGAAGCGGCGCTGACGATGCAGCAAGGCGGCGGCGTGGGGATGGATTTTTCCACCATCCGCCCCTCCGGCGCGCCCGTCCGCGGCGTCGGAGCGAAAGCGTCCGGCCCGCTATCGTTCATGGACGCCTGGGACGCCATGTGTCGCACGGTGATGTCAGCGGGTCAGCGGCGCGGGGCGATGATGGCGTGCCTCCGCATCGACCATCCCGACATCGAGGATTTCATCGACGCCAAGCGGGATCCCGCGCGGCTGCGCAATTTCAATGTCTCGGCGCTCGTTACCGACGCCTTCATGGCGGCCCTCTCGGCAGACCAGGATTGGCCTCTGCAGTTCGACGGACAAATTTACCGGACCGTGCGCGCGCGCGATCTTTGGGCGCGGCTGATGCGCGCCACCTACGACGTCGCAGAACCGGGCGTGATCTTCGTTGACCGCGTCAACGCCAACAACAATCTCGCCTATTGCGAAACCATCGCCGCCACCAATCCGTGCGGCGAGCAGCCGCTGCCGCCCTACGGCGCCTGCCTGCTCGGTTCGATCAACCTGGCGCGGCTTGTCGAGCGCCCGTTCAGCGCCGACGCCGGCATAGATCCCGAGCGGTTGGCGGACCTCACGGGGACGGCCGTGCGCTTCCTCGACGATGTGATCGACGTTTCGCGCTATCCGCTGCGCGAACAAGAGCAAGAAGCCAAAGCGAAGCGGCGGATCGGCCTTGGCATAACCGGCCTCGCCGACGCTCTGATCTTCTGCAACGCGCGCTACGGCGAAGCCGATGGCATCGCCCTGACGCGTCAATGGCTCGACACCATCCGTGCCGCGACCTATCGCGCCTCAGCAGACCTGGCGCGCGAGAAAGGCGCCTTCCCCGTCTACGACAAGCGCCTGCTTGATCAGCCAACGCCGGCTTCGCTCGACGCAGAGACGCGCGCGCTGATCGCCGAGCACGGTTTGCGCAATGGTTGCCTGACGACGATCGCCCCGACAGGCACGATCTCACTTCTGGCCGGCAACGTCTCCTCAGGCATCGAGCCGGTGTTTGCATTCAGTTATCAGCGGCGGGTGCGCCAGCAGGATAACAGCTATATCGAAGAACCGGTGCAGGATTACGCGCTCACGGTCTGGAAGCGCATGCACGGTGAAGCGACGCCGCCGGAACACAGCTTCGTCAGCGCGCAGACGCTGACGCCCGCCGACCACCTGGCAATGCAGGCTGTTGCGCAGCACTACATCGACAGCTCAATTTCCAAAACCATCAATTGCCCCGAAGACATCGCCTTCGAGGATTTCGCCGGTGTCTACGGCCGCGCCTACGATCTGGGCTGCAAGGGCTGCACGACCTATCGCCCCAACGCGGTCACGGGCTCCGTACTCTCGGTCAACCCGGAGCCGCAGAAGAAAGAGCCATGCGTCATACCCACGCTTACGGCGCGTCCCGAGAAACTCATTGGCTCTACCTACAAAGTGAAATGGCCCGAGAGCGAGCACGCACTCTACGTGACAATCAATGACATTGAAGAAGATGGGCGCCGGCGCCCGTTCGAAATCTTCATCAACTCCAAGAATATGGAGCATTACGCCTGGACGCTCGCGCTAACCCGCATGATCTCGGCGGTGTTCCGGCGCGGCGGCGATGTCTCGTTCGTCGCCGAGGAATTGAAAGCGGTGTTCGATCCGCGCGGCGGGGCTTGGATGGGCGGCCGGTATGTCCCTTCGCTGCTCGCGGCAATCGGCGACGTAATCCAAAAGCATCTCGATGGTGACGCGATCCGGCCGTCGTTCACGGCCGAGGTCGGGCCTAACGGGACCAAGCCGCGCGGTTGTCCCAAATGTGGCGCGGCAGCTCTGATCCGCGCTGAAGGCTGCGACAAGTGTCTGGAATGCGGCTACTCGAAGTGCTCGTAAGCGCTTATTCGCCCGGCGCCGTCACACGGCGGCGCCGGGCGATCAGCCGCTCGGCAAGATAGCGCAGATCCGCCGCATCGAAACGCCGGCGCGCCAGTGGGACGATGACTGCGTTCTCCAGCGTCAGGTGGTGCAGCTCGTGGCGTGCGAACGTCACGAGAGCCTCCGCCCCGCCCTCAATTGCGTGCGGCGGCTTGCGCACGATGAGGCAAGCATTGAGCACGTCGCGAACCTTGACCGACAGCGCCTTGTCTTCAGCATGCTCATCCGTCAGGCGATCAAGCGCGGCGTCGATTTCATCCTCCGGCGAACAACGCTTGCGCAGGAGCGGGAAAACATCCTCCTCTTCGTCGATCACGTGCAAGGTGAGATCGAAACGGATGAAATCCAACAGCGCCGTGATGCGCGCGGCGTCGAAATCGTCCGTCCCCGCCAGGGCTTCCAGTGCGCGGCACATGCGCCGATGATTGAGATGCTCGGCAAGTATGAAATCGATCGGGTCGTGCGGCGTGGGCCGCCGCACGATATCGTCCCGATCCAATTTCGCGTTCATGCGCTACGCTCCAGCCGCAATCGAAACGCCGTCACCCGCGCTACACAGACGGCGCCAGGGTCATCTGTCTCGCGCAACGCCGACACCAAGCTTGCCCAGTCTTCCGCATCCGCCTCCGCGAGAAAATCCGCGGTGGCGACCCGCAGGAATTCGGCAATGCTTTCCCCTCGCAACCCAGCCTCCCTGCGCAACTGGCCAATGAACTCGGCATCCTGCCGTTCCAGCCAAGCGCCGAGGGTGGCGCTCGACTGACGGCCGAACGCAAGAAGATCACCCAAGATAACCTCCTGAGTCATGGCGCTGCCCCAAATCCAAATGTCAGACCTTCGATGTTCGCTGCGGCCGCCAGTTCGCTCACATAACTCGCCGCCGCCGCAACGGAGGCGCGCGTGCGCAGCACTTCGCGAATGTCAGTGCGCACCGCTTCAAACGGCGCAGTATGCGACGATCTCCGCCGATCCAACCGCACCACGTGCCAGCCATAGCGTGTCCGCACCGGCGCGGGGGAGACCGCGCCAGGCGCCAGCGCCAAGAGCACCTCCTCCAATTCGGGCGCCAAGTCGCCTCGTTGCAGTTGGCCCAACGCGCCGCCGTCCGCGCCCGACGGGCAATGTGAAAACACGCGCGCCAGGTCGGCAAAATCTTGCTGCGCGCTCAAACGGCTGATCAACTCCTGCGCGCGCTCGTATGCGGCGCTCCACTCAGCGTCACTGCCGTCGTCTGGCGCGACAAGGATGTGCGCCGCCTCGTAGACCTCCGGAATGGCGAAACGCCGGGGATTGGCCGCGTACACACGTCGACACTCTTCTTCAGTCGGTTCTTGCGCTGGCGCTTCGCGCTCCAGAACTTGCCGGACCAGAGATTCCTCGGCGGTCTCCTCGCGCCCGGCCTCGTCGCGCAACGGCGCCGGCTCCAAACCGAGCGTCTGGGCGCGCCGCACCAGAAGCTCACGGATGACCAATGCTCGCGCCGCCGCCGCCCGCGCTTCCGCACCCGACGCGGCCTTGTGGTTCTGCGCCTCCTGGGCGATCGCGGTTTCAGGAATAGACTCCCCATTCACAAAGATGGGCGGCGCGTTCGCGGCGCGGCGCGCCGCCGGCATCGGACCATGGCTGCAGCCGGAGAAAGACGCTGCCGGCGAGTCCTCTGAAACGGTGCGGATGAGTGTGTGTTTCATCGCGTGCTCCGCCCGGCGGCGAGATTCTTGGATCGCACGATCTGCCAACCGCGCCGGTTCAGATACCAGATCGGCGCAGACAACATGTGCACCAAGCGTGTGAATGGAAATACGAGCAGGATCGTGAGACCAAGCGTGAGGTGCGCTTTGAAAACCCAGTGCGCCTCCGTGACGTAGTCGGCGGCGCCCGGTTGGAACGTGAAGATGCTCTGCGCCCAGTACATGAACTTGATCATCTCTGTACCGTCGCGATGCTGAAGAGAGATGGGGATCGTGCCCAGGCCCAAGCTGAGCTGTGCGAGCAACAGCACCAGGATGGCGACGTCGCCGAAACTCGACGTCGCGCGAATGCGCGGATCGAACAAACGCCGGTGCAGCAACAATAGACCACCAGCCAAGCAAAGAACGCCGGCCACGCCGCCGGCGACGATCGCCAGCATTTGCTTGGCGCCGTGGCTCACTCCAAGCGCGTCCCAAACCGCGATAGGCGTCAACAAGCCGACGAAGTGGCCGGCAAAAATCATCAGCACGCCGACATGGAATAGAATCGAGCCGAGTACGAGCTGCCTACGCCGCAACAACTGCGAGGATCCCGTGCGCCAAGTATATTGCTCGCGATCGAAGCGCAGCACCGAGCCAAGCGCCAAGACCGCAAGCGCCACATAAGGATAGAAGCCGAACAACGCCTGATCTAGCCATTCCATGATTACGTCCTCAGAGCCGATATTCGACAGCGAGCCAGAACTTGTTTCGATCGGCGAAACGGGGATCATCGCCGTCGAAGACGGCCGCCTTCGCCTCAAGCGCGACGTGTTCGCTGAGCGAGAAGCGCACGGATGCGTCCCACTCGTCGCCAAAATCGGCGCTGCCGCCATCGTCGGTGAAGTCGTGGTAGACCACCGACACGGTCGCCGGTTGTTCGGCCGGCCATGGCGCAGTGGTATAAGACGCCCCGGCGTAGAGATCGCGAACGCCATCGGGCGGTGTCGTGAGGAAGACATCCGCCCAGCCTTGAAACGCGTGTAGCGTCGCCAACGGCGTGGCGAAGCCGCGTGTCCCGTTGCCTTCAAGCCGCTCGCCGCCGATGGTGGCAGCCCACTGCCCGCGACGCACGCCGGCTTCAACAAGCTGGTAGCCAAGATCGAAGGGCGCGGTGTTGCCGCGGTAGTCGCTCTGTTGTGCGGCTTCGAGTACGAAACGCGGCCTGTATCCGCCAACATTCCACTCATTCTGCCAGCGCACGCCGTAGGTCTGACTCGATTGCGCCGGTGCGTTTTGGAAGTCCAGCAACAATCCGTAGCCAGTCAGCCGTCCGAACGGCAGACTTGCTTCGGCCTGGATCACATGACTGTCGCTGTCCCACTCGCCCTGCGGACTATCGTCGCCAAAAATGCGGCGCACCCGCTCCAGGTAGATGTAGGTGACCGTCGTCTGCGAGAATGGCCGGAACGACAGGTTCAGAGCGTCGAAAGTCTGTTCGTTCTGACGAAAGCCGACATTGCCGACGAAGCGCGCATTGCCAAGCACGATCCGCTGCCGCCCGATGACGGCGCGGCGCCCCTCCGCTCCGCTCCAAGACACTTGCAGCCGATTGAGCTCAAACGCTTCCGGATCGGGGACGACGGCGAATGCCGTTTCCCCGTTCACGGTGTCATTGAAGTCTTCGCTGAGATGCGCGACGCCTTCGAGTTCGGCCAACGCGCGCCAACCATGCCACGACGGCGTCTCGTAGCCGAGGCGCGCGCGGAGCGTGACCGCTTGCGCGTCCTCAAGACCGTCCTGGCTCACGCCCTCATAGCGAAGCCGGGCATCGACGATCCAATCGCCTTGGTTCGCCGGCGTTTGCGCCGCAGCCAAGGGAGCGCAGAGTATGACGCCGACCGCGCCGAGAGCGAGCGCCGATTGACGGATATCGAACTGACTCATGCCACTGTCCCCTTCATCTGGGCGATTATCGCCTCCGCCTTCGGGCAACCCACTTTGTCCGGCCCGAAGGTGACCTGTTCTTCCGCCCACGCCTTATCGAGCGCCTCGAGATCGTTTGGATCGTCATCCGGCTCGCGCATCAGCGCCTGCAGGGCGGCCGCGTCCGTGTCAGCTTTCGCCAGTGCGAGCAGCGCATCGAACACGCAAGCGTAACCGGACTCCCGCTTCCTCAAGCGCTCGCGCAAGGCTTCCAGCACATGTGCTGCCTCTCCGAGCAGCGCTGCGGCTTCGTCTGCCGGTTGCAGCGATAAGAACTCCAGAAACACCGGCAGATGATCGGGCAGCTCCTTCGCCGTGAGCTCCAATCCACGGGAGGAATAGAGTCGCAGCAGCTCGACCATGGCCTGGCCGCGATCGCGGCTCTCTCCGTGTACGTGCTCGTAAAGCTGCAGCGATAGCGAACGTGTGCGGTCGAAGAGATCGACATAGCGCGACTGCAGATCGTAGAGGTCGGCCTCGGACAACTCTGCCGAAAGCGCGGCGAGCCCGCGCACGGCGCCGGCCGGAGCGAGACGCTCTTGTTCAAGCGTTTCCCGCACCGCCGGCATGAGCGCGACGGTTTCTGCTGTCGGGTAGCTCAGTAGCAAGGCAAGAGCGCGGTAGGTGTTCGCCATCGCTCACGTCTCCATTGGGTTCTTTGCGGGGCGTCGCCTGTTCGGTCCGAACAGGCCGAGCTCCGTGCGACCGCCAGACGCCTGATTGCCGAAGCTGAAACCGCACTCGCCGCGCACGTGGTAGGCGTCCTCGGCCCCCTCGCGGTGCGATGTCGGGATCACGAAGCGGTCTTCGTAGTTGGCGATCGCCATGATGCGGTACATCTCTTCGATCGCTGCGGCAGTCAGTCCGACGCGCTCCGCCACGCCGTGATCGATGACGCCGTCGATGGTCTTTGCCCGCATGTACGAGCGCATCGCCAGCATCCGCTCGAGCGCCTGCACGACCGGCTGCTCCTCGCCCGCAGTCAGCATGTTAGCGAGGTACTTCACCGGAATGCGCAGCGAGCGGACGTCCGGCATCACGCCGTCATGCTCGATGGCCCCCATCGCGGCGGCAGATTGGATCGGCGACAGCGGCGGCACGTACCAAACCATCGGCAGCGTGCGGTACTCCGGGTGAAGCGGAAACGCGACCTTCCATTCCATCGCCATCTTGTAGACGGGACTACGGCGGGCGGCTTCGATCCAAGCTTCAGGAACGCCGTCGGCGCGTGCTTGCGTGATCACGGCGGGATCGTTGGGATCGAGAAAGACACCCAGCTGGGCGTCGTAGAGATCCGTCTCGTCAGCGCCTGCCGCCGCTTCGATGCGATCGGCATCGTAGAGAATGACGCCAAGATAACGGATGCGCCCGACGCACGTCTCCGAGCACACGGTTGGCTGCCCCACTTCGATGCGCGGATAGCAGAACGTGCACTTCTCGGATTTCCCGCTCGACCAATTGTAATAGATCTTTTTGTACGGGCATGCCGAGACGCACATGCGCCAACCACGACACTTGTCCTGATCGATGAGAACGATGCCGTCCTCCTCGCGCTTGTAGATGGCGCCCGACGGACAAGCCGCAACGCAAGTCGGGTTGAGGCAGTGCTCACACAGCCGCGGCAGGTACATCATGAAGGTATTTTCGAACTGGCCGTAAATCTCCTTCTGAACGTTGTCGAAATTGGCGTCCTTCGAGCGCTTTTCGAACTCGCCGCCCAGGATCTCCTCCCAGTTCGGACCCCACTCGATCTTCTCCATGCGCTCGCCGCTGATGCGCGAGCGCGGACGCGCCGTGGGGAACGCTCGCAACTCCGGCGCCGTCTGGAGGTGCGCGTAGTCGAAGTCGAACGGCTCGTAGTAATCGTCGATCTCGGGCAAATCCGGATTGGCGAAGATCTTCGCCAGGATGCGCCACTTCGGACCCATGCGCGGCTGCAGCTTGCCGCTCTTGGTCCGCTCCCAGCCGCCGTTCCAGCGCTTCTGGTTTTCCCACTCGCGCGGATAACCGACGCCGGGCTTGGTCTCTACGTTGTTGAACCAGGCGTATTCGACCCCTTCGCGGCTGGTCCAAACATTCTTGCAGGTCACTGAGCACGTATGGCAGCCGATGCACTTGTCCAAGTTGAGGACCATGCCGATTTGCGCGCGGACCTTCATTGGCGGTCCTCCGCTTTGGCGAGCGGCTCTTCGAGCCAATCGACAGTCTTCATCTTGCGAACGATCACGAACTCATCACGGTTCGAGCCGACCGTGCCGTAATAGTTGAAGCCGTAAGCCTGTTGCGCGTAACCGCCGATCATGTGCGTCGGTTTCAACACGGTGCGCGTCACGGAATTGTGGATGCCGCCGCGCTGGCCGGTCAGCTCCGAGCCGGGCGTATTCACGATCTTCTCCTGCGCGTGATACATGAGCGTCATGCCTTCACGCACGCGCTGGGAGACGACCGCGCGCGCCGTCAGCGCGCCGTTGGCGTTGAATACCTCGATCCAGTCGTTGTCGACGATGCCGGCGCGCTTGGCGTCCTTCTCGGAAACCCACACCACCGGGCCGCCACGATTAAGCGTGAGCATCAGCAGGTTATCGGAGTAGGTGGAGTGGATTCCCCACTTCTGGTGCGGCGTGATGAAGTTGAGAACGATCTCGGTTTCGCCGTTTGGCCGCCGGTTATGGAGCGGGGCGATCGTCTTCAAGTCGACCGGCGGCTTGTAGACGCACAGCGCCTCGCCGAACGCCCGCATCCAAAGGTGATCCTGGTACAGCTGCTGGCGGCCCGTCAGCGTCCGCCATGGGATCAATTCGTGCACGTTGGTGTAGCCGGCGTTGTAGCAGACTTTCTCGCTTTCGATGCCGGACCAGATTGGCGAGGAGATGATCTTGCGCGGCTGCGCAACGATGTCGCGGAAGCGTATTTTCTCGTCTTCCTTGGGCAGCGCGAGGTGCGCATGCTCGCGACCGGTCTGTTTTGACAAGGACTCCCAAGATTTGACGGCGACTTCGCCGTTCGTTTCCGGCGCCAGCATCAGAATGGTCTCGCAGGCGTCGATTTCGGTCTCAATCTTGGGCAGACCCTTGGTGGGGCCATCAAGCACTTCGCCATTGAGTTGCTTCAGCTGCTCCACCTCATGTTCGGTGTTCCAGCCGAGGCCCTTGCCGCCATTGCCCACCTTCGTCATCAGCGGCCCGAGCGAGGTGAAACGGCGATAAAGGTTGGGATAGTCGCGCTCCACGATCGTGATCTGCGGTGCAGTCTTGCCGGGAACGAAATCGCACTCGCCCTTCCACCAATCCTTCACCTCGTAGGGCTGCGCCATCTCGCCTGGGCTGTCGTGCTGGATAGGCGTCAGCACGACATCCTTCTCGACGCCGAGCACCTCCGGGCACACGGCGGAGAACGCCTTCGCGATCGACTTGAAAATCTCCCAGTCCGACTTGCATTCCCAAACAGGATCAACCGCTGCGGTGAGCGGGTGGATGAAGGGGTGCATGTCGGAGGTATTGAGATCGTTCTTTTCGTACCAAGTGGCGCTCGGCAGAACGATGTCGCTGTAGACGGCTGTCGTCGACATGCGGAAGTCGATGGTGACGAGCAGGTCGAGTTTGCCTTCCGGCGCCTCGTCGCGCCAAGTCACGTCCACAGGCTTGCGCCGCCCGGTCGTGCCCAAATCCTTGCCGAGCACGCCGTTGGAGGTTCCAAGCAAGTGCTTCAGAAAGTACTCGTGCCCTTTCCCTGAGGAGCCGAGCAGGTTGGAGCGCCACACGAACATGTTGCGCGGCCAGTTGTCGGGATGATCAGGATCCATGCAGCTCATCTCGAGCCGCTTGGCGCCGATCTCGCGCGCCGCGTAGTCGCGCGCATCGAGGCCCGCCTTCGCCGCCGCCTTCGCGACCTCAAGCGGGTTCATTTTCAGCGCCGGCGCCGACGGCAGCCAGCCCATGCGCTCCGCTTTCGCGTTGTAGTCGATGAAGGTCTTGCCCCAGTCGCCTTCCGGCGCCGTCGGCGAGAGGATTTCCTTCACGTCCAGCGTCTCATAGCGCCACTGATCGGTGTGGGCGTAGAAGAAGCTCGTCGAATTTTGCTGACGCGGCGGGCGTATCCAATCGAGTGCGAAAGCAAGCGGCGCCCATCCAGTCTGCGGACGCAACTTCTCCTGGCCAACGTAGTGCGACCAGCCGCCGCCCGATTGACCGACGCAACCGCACATCGCGAGGAGATTGATCACCCCACGATAATTCATGTCCATGTGATACCAATGGTTCATCGCCGCGCCGATGATCACCATCGACTTGCCGTTGGTCTTCTCGGCGTTGGACGCGAAGCCACGCGCAACCGCTATAATTTGTTCGCGTGGTACGGTGCTGACCTTCTCCGCCCAGGCCGGCGTATAGGGCTCCACGTCGTCGTACGACGAGGGCATGTGCTCGCCGCCGAGGCCTTGATCGACGCCGTAATTGGCGAGGAAAAGGTCATAAACCGAAGCGACCAGCGCTTCGCCATCTTTCATCTGCAAGCGCTTCGCAGGGATGCGCCGCATCAGCGTGTCGGGATGTTCGGTTGAGGCAAACCCGTTTGAGGCTGCATTGGCGAAATATGGAAACAGCACCTCGACGACGTCGTCGTGAGCGCCTTTGAGACCGACCCGCAATTTCACGTCCGCGCCGCCGGCGTCTTTCTCTTCCAGATTCCACTTGCCCTGCTCGCCCCAGCGGAAGCCGATCGAACCCGTCGGCACGACCGGACCACCAGTGCTCTCGTCGATGCCAACCGTCTTCCAATCCGGATTGTTGGCTTGACCCAGGCCGTCTTCGAAATCGGCGGCGCGGACGAGGCGATCGGGAACATAGCGATCGCCCTGCTTCGCCAACCGCACCAAAAGCGGCATGTCGGTGTAGCGGCGAACATAGTCCTTGAAGTACGGCACCTCGCGATCGCGGTGGAATTCCGTGAGAATGACGTGGCCCATCGCCATCGCCAAGGCCGCATCCGTTCCCTGCTTCACCGAAATCCAAAGGTCGGCGAATTTCGAGGCTTCCGAATAATCGGGGCAGATGACGACCGACTTCGCGCCCTTGTAGCGGACCTCGGTGTAAAAATGCGCATCTGGCGTGCGCGTCTGCGGAACGTTCGAGCCCCAAACCAGAATGAAGCCGGAATTGTACCAGTCCGCGGATTCCGGAACGTCGGTCTGCTCGCCCCAGGTTTGCGGGCTCGCCGGCGGCAAGTCGCAGTACCAATCATAGAACGACCCGCAGACGCCCCCGAGCAGCTGCAGATAGCGCGCGCCCGCGGCGTAGGAGATCATCGACATCGCCGGGATCGGCGAGAAACCGAAGACACGGTCGGGGCCATGGCGCTTGACGGTGTAGGCATTGGCTGCCCCGATCAGCTCCGTGACTTCATCCCAAGTGGAACGCACCAAGCCGCCGCCGCCGCGTATCGACGTGTAAGACTTGCGCTTCGTTGCATCTTCGACGATCGAAGCCCACGCTTGCACGGGCGTGTGCGTCTTGCGCGCTTCGCGCCAGAGCTTGATGAGACGACCGCGCACAAGCGGGTATTTCACGCGATTGCCGGAATAGAGGTACCAGGAATAGCTCGCGCCACGCGCGCAGCCGCGCGGCTCATGATTGGGCAAGTCCGGCCGCGTGCGCGGATAGTCGGTCTGCTGGGTCTCCCAGGTGACGATGCCGCCTTTGACGTAAATCTTCCACGAGCACGAGCCTGTGCAATTCACGCCGTGCGTCGAACGCACGATCTTGTCGTGCTGCCAGCGGCGGCGGTATGCCTCTTCCCATGAGCGGTCCTCGTCGTTCATCACGCCGTGGCCGTTCGAATAGAGCTCGGTCTTACGCGTGAAGAACGCGAGGCGGTCGAGAGTGTGGCTCATCTTGCGTCCTTCAGCTCGTCGCTTTGGCGGCGTCCGCCGGCGTCCGGCGCTTATTTTCAACGTCGAACAGCAATCCGCCCGGGCGCGCATACACGAACCAGGTGATCGCCAGGCATGACACGTAGAAGACCAGGAAGCCGATCAAGGCGGCGGTCGCAGCGCCCGTCGCCTCAATGGAGAGGCCGAAGCTCTTCGGAATAAAGAAGGCGCCGAAAGCGGCGATCGCCGACGTGAATCCGGTGATGGCGGCCGCTTCCTTCTCCGCTTGCTTCAACTGATCCGGGGCCGCGAGCGAGGGCATGAGCCGCGCTACTTCCTTGCGCATGATCGCCGGGATCATCTGGAACGTGGAGGCGTTGCCGACACCGCTCGCAAAGAAGAGCACGATGAAACATGCGAAAAAGCCCCAGAAGGCGCCCGGCGCATCCTTGTTGGTAAGGAAGTAGATGACACCCATCGTGCCCAGCATCATCAGCGCGAAGACACCGAGCGTGACGCGCGCCCCGCCGAAGCGGTCGGCGACCCAACCGGTCAGCGATCGCGACAGCGCACCGACCAACGGTCCGAGAAACGCGATCTGCAGCACGTTCACGTCCGGAAACTGTGTGCTGGTCAGCAGCGGGAACGCCGCCGAGAAGCCGATGAACGAACCGAACGTGCCGGTATAGAGCCAGCACATGATCCAATTGTGCGTGCGTCCGAAGATCACCGACTGCTCAGTAAAGGATGCCTTCGCGGTGGAAAGATCGTTCATGCCGAACCAGGCCATGAACGCCGAAATGACAATGAACGGGACCCAGATGAAGCCGGCGTTCTGCATGAACAGCGTCTCGCCGCCCTGTGTTGTCTGGCCATGGCCGCCGAAGGCGCCGAACACGGCGACGGTGATGACGATCGGCACCAGAAATTGCATGGCGCTGACGCCGAGATTACCGAGCCCCGCGTTCAGAGCGAGCGCATTGCCCTTCTCTGCGCGCGGGAAGAAGAAGCCGATATTCGACATCGAGGACGCGAAGTTGCCTCCACCCAGGCCGCACAGCAGCGCCAGCCCAAGCATGATCCAGTAAGGCGTCTCCGGGTTCTGTACGGCGAAACCGATGCCCAGCGCCGGCGCAAGCAACGACCAAGTCGTTAGCGTCGTCCACAACCGTCCGCCGAACACCGGGACCATGAAGGAATAGAAGATGCGCAGCGTCGCGCCCGAGAGGCCCGGCAACGCGGCGAGCCAGAACAGCTGATCGGTCGTGTAGTCGAAACCGATCTTCGGCAGCTTTGCGACCACCACCGACCACACCATCCACACGGCGAACGAGAGGAAGAGCGCCGGAATCGAAATCCAGAGGTTGCGCGCGGCGGTCTTCTTGCCCTTCTCGTTCCAGAACACCGGGTCTTCCGGGCGCCAATCGGCCACCAGGCCCGCGAGCGGCGGCTTGTGCCTGGCAGGCTCGTGGATCGGCTGCATTTCCGGGAATTGCGGCAGCGCTTCCAGTTCCTTACCGATCGCCTCGCGCTCCATCTGCCGGATGGCGAAGTGCATCCAAACCAGTGCGCCGGACACGATCACGAACAGCAGCATGAAGCAGCTGGTCCAGATGCCGGTGAGATCGTTGAGAACACCGAACACGATCGGCAGTACGAAGCCGCCCAAGCCGCCGATCATGCCGACGAGGCCGCCGACGGCGCCGACATCCTTCGGGTAGTAGACGGGGATGTGCTTGTAGACCGCGGCCTTGCCCAAGCTCATGAAAAAGCCGAGCACGAACACAAGCACCGTGAACGTCGCGAGCCCCGTCTCCAGCCGGAATGCGATCGGCCCGTGGATGCCGTCGATCACATAGCTGGTGGGCGGATATGAGAGCAGGAACGTCACCGCCGCGGCGACAAGGAAGGTCCAATACATGACCTGCCGCGCACCGACCTTGTCGGAGAGATGGCCGCCATAGACGCGGAAGAGCGAAGCCGGCACCGAGAACGCGGCTGCCAGCATGCCCGCGGTCTTCAAGTCCAGATGATAGACGCCGATCAGATAGCGTGGCAGCCAAAGCGCCAGCGCGACGAATGCGCCGAAGACGAAGAAATAGTAGAGCGAGAAGCGCCAGACCTGGATGTTCTTAAGCGGCGCGAACTGCTCAATCATGCTGCGGGGTTTCGTCCCTTTCGCGCGCCGCTCGGCCAGTTCTGGGTCGTCTTTTGTGAAGAGGAAGAACAGGACAGCGATCGCGACGAGACCAACCGCCCAGATCTGCGCCACCGCCTGCCAACCCATGGCGATCAGCACGAACGGCGCAATGAATTTGGTCACCGCCGCGCCGATATTGCCGGCGCCGAATACGCCGAGCGCCGTGCCTTGGCTGCCGGGAGCGTAAAACTTCGAGACGTACGTCACGCCCACGGCGAAGGTGCCGCCGGCGATGCCGACGCCCAACGCGGCGATCAGAAACTGCGAATAGGTCTCGGCGTACGACAGCAAGAATGTCGCCACCGCCGCCGCAAGCATGACCAGCGGAAAGATAACGCGGCCGCCGTACTGGTCGGTCCAGATGCCGAGAAACAACCGGATCAACGACCCGGTAAGAATAGGTGTGCCGATCAGCAGACCGAATTGAGTCTCGTTGAGGCCGAGATTCGCCTCGATCTGCACACCGATGATCGAGAAGATGGTCCACACCGCAAAGCTCGCGGTGAATGCAAGGGTGCTGAACCAGAGCGCGCTGTTGGCGCCGCTGCGCTGAACTGCATCATCTCTCATCGCCATGAGTACGCCCCAAGGATCGCAAGCAGAACCTCTGCCTGCGCTTGTCACCGAGACGCAGATCGCGCCCGGGGCGTTTGATGCAAATCAAGCTAGTGGCGACAACGCACGACTTTTTGCGCCGAACTTCAGGTTTTGCGCCGCACAATTGACCTTTGTGGGACCACGAAACTGACAAACATCAAACGAGCTCACACCGATCATGCAGGATCGTCCTCCGCTTGATCTGCATCAATTCCAGTGGCGGGAAATGGCGCCACAAGGGTCGCGATTGATGGAGGCGGCGTTGCGCGCAAGCGACCTGGAGCGGGTGAAGGCGCTGCCCTTCTTTGCCGATGTCGCGCCAGACACTTTTCGTGTTGCGACCGCAGGCGCCCATCTGCAGCGCTTCCCCGCCGGCACGGTTCTCCTGCTTGAAGGCGACCCGGTCGACTTTCTCTACGTCCTCTTGGACGGCCAGGTTGAGCTGCACGGCACCTGGAACGATCGAGAAACCGTCATGGCGATCCTCCGCCCGGTCTCGACTTTCATTCTGGCCGCGGCCGTGCTCGACGCCGAGGCTCTGATGTCGGCCCGTACGCTTGAGCGTTGCGAGATCCTCATGATCCCGGGCGACGCTATCCGCACGGCGATGCGGCTCGACGCGCGTTTCGCCATGGCGGTATCACGCGATCTGGCGGGCTGCTACCGCGGCCTCGTCCGCACGATCAAGAACCACAAATTGCGCAACAGCACGGAGCGTCTTGCGAACTACCTGCTCGCGCTGCGCGCCTCGGACAATTCGGACGGCGTGGTGCGGCTCCACCACGAAAAGCGCGTGTTAGCGTCATTGCTCGGTATGACGCCGGAGAACCTCTCACGCGCGTTCGCGGCGCTGCAGCAGCACGGCGTCAGCGTCAACGGCGCGGTAGTGACGCTACGCAATGTCGCGGCGCTTGAAGCCTTGGCGAAGCCCGATCCATTGATCGATAACCACGCGCCGCGAAGCGGCGAGATCATTGCCGACGCCGACGCCGAGATTTGGTCTTCGGAACGCTATCGCGCCAGTTCCCCGGATGCGGTGACGAGCACGGGCAAGCGTCATGGCTGATGCGGCGAGGCTCTCGGACGTCGGCGGCGTGTTGCTTGCCGGCGGCCGCTCGTCCCGCTTTGGCAGCGAGAAAAGCGTCGCCGTCTTGAATGGCCGCCCCATGATGGACGTCGTAGCCGAATGCTTCGCACCACTCGCCGGCTTCGCCGTGAGCGCGCGCTGCGGTTCGGCCGCGGCCCGGCGTGCGGCCGAGCTTGGTCTTGAGATTCTTCCCGACAATCCTGGCTTCGCCGCCGGCCCTCTGGCGGGCGTGGCCGCAGCCATGTCTTGGGCTCAGCGCCAGAGTTTCGGTTACGTGGCGACGGCGCCGTGCGACGCACCGCTTCTTCCTCGCAACCTGTTTGCCGTGTTGCTTCGGGGCATCGGCGGCGCCTGCGCTGCGTACGCTGTGACGGAGCAAGGGCCCCATCCGCTCTGCGCGGTTTGGCGTGTCGATCTGCGATCGCAACTGGAAGCTCAGCTTCGAAGCGGTGGCCATCCGCCCGTTCACCACCTGCTCCGCGATATCGGCGCCGCCGATGTCCGCTTCAGTGACGACGCAGCGTTCGCTAACGCCAATACGCCTGCGGCCCTCGCTGCGCTGGAGCACCAGGCATGAAGCCGCTCGTCGACCCATTCGGCCGCGCCGTCACTTACCTGCGGGTTTCCGTGACCGATCGCTGCGATCTGCGATGCATCTATTGCATGCGTGAGCGCATGCGCTTCCTGCCGCGGGACGAATTGCTCACGTTGGAAGAGCTTGAGCGTCTTTGCACCGCCTTCGTAGGGCGCGGGGTGCGCCGTCTCCGCTTCACCGGCGGCGAACCTCTGGTCCGCAAAGGCTTCCTCGAACTCGTGCGTAGCATGCGTCGCCATCTCGGCGCCGGCCTGGACGAAATCACGCTTACGACCAACGGCGTGCAACTCGCGGATTTCGCGCAAGACCTCTTCGAAGCCGGCATCCGGCGCGTCAACGTCTCTGTCGATTCACTCGACCGCGAGACGTTCGCGCGCATCGCCAGGCGCGACAGGCTGCCACAAGTGCTCGCGGGTATCGATGCGGCGGTCGCGGCCGGATTGAAGGTCAAGATCAACACCGTTGCGCTCAAGCACGACAACGCGCACGAAATACCAGATCTGGTGAAATGGGCGCACGCGCGCGGCCACGACATCACCCTGATCGAGACGATGCCGCTGGGTGAGATCGATGAGGACCGCACCGACCAGTTTCTCTCGCTCGCGCGCGTGCACGAGGACATGCGCAGTTATTGGACGCTCCACGATCTGCCGGACCGCACCGGCGGACCCGCCCGCTACGTCCGGGTGGAGGAAACCGGCGGCCGGCTGGGCTTCATCACCCCGCTGACGCACAATTTTTGCGAGGGATGCTCGCGCGTGCGCCTCACCTGCACCGGCAGACTCTATCTCTGCCTCGGGCACGAGACCTCTGTCGACCTTCGTGCACCGCTGCGTGCGAGCCAAGATGATGCCCTGCTGCAGGACGCCATCGAGGCAGCGATCGCGTTGCGCCCGAAGGGGCATGACTTTCACATCGAGCGTCTCTCCCAACCGGCCACGACGCGGCACATGTCGGTGACCGGCGGATGACCACGATCCTCTTTTTCGGACGACTCCGGGATGTCGCAGGCTGCAGCGAAATGCTCTGCGACCTGCCGCAACAGGTGTCGAGCGTCGCCGACGTCCGCGCTTGGCTGGCGGCGCGCGATCCGGTCTTGGGCAAAGCCCTGCACGCGCCGGGCGTTCGTGTTGCCGTCGACCGCAGCTTTTGCACACGCGATGACCAGTGCGCGGGTGGCGCGGCCGAGATCGCCTTCATGTCGCCCCTGAGCGGAGGCTGATCGTGAATGAACCCATCATCCTCCTTGCCCTCACGGTAACCGCGGCGGCCGCTCTCTATTCGTCCGTCGGGCACGGCGGCGCCTCGGCATACATCGCCCTCATGGCCCTCGCCGGCCTGGCGCCCGAGGAAATCCGGCCCGCAGCGCTCATTCTCAATATCGTCGTCGCTGGGCTTGGCGCGCTGCGCCTGGTGCGCGCAGGCCGCTTCGACTGGCATGTCTTTTGGCCGTTTGCGGTGACGGCGATCCCCGCCGCCTACATTGCGGGGCGGGTCGATGTGCCGGAGGAAGTCTACCGCCCGCTTCTGGCGTTGGCGCTCGCGGCCGCCGCAGTGCGCTATCTGGTGTGGCCGCAAATCGACGCGATCAAACCCAGCGTCAGGCCGTCGAAACTGGTGGCGCTCCCGGCCGGTCTCGGACTTGGCGCGCTAGCGGGTCTGACCGGCATTGGCGGCGGCGTCTATCTCTCGCCATTGCTCGTCTTCACGGGATGGAGCGATCCGCAACGCGCAATCGGCATCGCCGCGTGCTTCATCGTCGCAAACTCTGTGGCCGGCCTCGCTGGACGAACGGTATCGCTGGCGCTGCTGCCGTCCTACCTCCCCTGGCTCATTGTCGCCGCCGTCGCCGGCGCGCTGATCGGCACGACCTGGAGTCTCAGGGGGCTGGATAAGCGCGGCGTGTTGCGCGTGCTCGGCATTGTACTCGGGCTCGCCGCCCTGGCGATCGCAACATGATCCGCGTAATCATCACCTCTGAGCCATTCTTGCCAGACGACGAGTTGCGCGCGTTCGCGCACGCCCGCGGCGGCCAGGCGGGGGCCATGGCCAGCTTCGTCGGCTATTGCCGCGACGCGTCCGCCGATGGCGCCGTCAGTCATCTCGAACTCGACCACTATCCGGGCTTCACCGAAGCTGAAGTGACACGCCTCGCAGAACGCGTGGCGGCGCGCCACGCCCTTCTTGCTCTCCTCGTCATTCACCGCGTGGGCGCGATACCTGCGCACGATCCGATTGTCCTCGTCGCCACGCTCAGCAGCCATCGCACCGCCGCGTTCGCGGCGGTGGCTGAGATGATGGACTATCTCAAGACGGACGCGCCGTTTTGGAAGCGCGAAGCGGGACCCCATGGCGCACGATGGATCGAACCCAACGCGGCCGACTACGCGCGCCGCGCGGAGCACCTGAAATGACCGAGCTTTCTCAGACCTGCCGCATCGACGAGACGCTGCCGTTCAAGCCCGTGCGCATCGCCGTGCTCACAGTCTCGGATACGCGCGATGAGGAAACCGACACATCCGGCGCGCTGTTGGCCGATCGCGCCAAACGCGACGGTCACGTCGTGGCGGCCCGCGCGGTCGTGCGCGACGACGCCGGCGCCATTCGCGCACAAGTGAACGATTGGATCGCCGATCCCCAGATCGACGTCATCATCAGCACCGGCGGCACGGGGTTGACGGGCCGCGACGTTACGCCGGAAGCGCTGAAGCCCATCTTCGAGAAGGAGATCGAAGGGTTTGCGGTGGTCTGGCACATGCTGAGTTATCAGAGCGTCGGTCTCTCCACGTTGCAGTCGCGCGCCTGCGCCGGCGTCACGCGCGGCAAATTCATCTTTGCACTGCCCGGCTCGAACGGCGCCTGCAAAGACGGTTGGGAAAAGATTATCCGCTGGCAGTTGGACAGCCGCCACATGCCCTGCAATCTGGTCGAGATCATGCCGCGTCTCACGGAGCGCTAGGGATGAACCAACGTCTCACCCACCTCGACGACGCTGGGCGCGCGCGCATGGTCGATGTCGCCGACAAGCCCGTGACCGCGCGCGAGGCAATGGCAAGCGGCCGCGTCCGGATGGCGCCGGAAACGTTCGCGCGCGTGCTTGAAGCGGGATCGCCGAAGGGTGACGTGCGTGCTGTCGCCGAGATCGCGGGCGTAATGGCCGGCAAGCGCACGGCCGATCTCATCCCGCTCTGCCATCCGCTGCCGCTTTCAAGTCTCAAGGTGGAAGTCGCAACCGACACCGCATCGCACGCGTTTGTCGTGACGGCGCGCGCCAAGACGGTCGGCCAAACCGGCGTCGAAATGGAAGCGCTCACCGCGGTCAGCGTCGCCTGCCTCGCGATTTACGACATGCTGAAAGCGATCGACCGCAACATGGTGATCGACAACATCGCGCTAATGACCAAAAGCGGCGGCGCATCCGGCGACTACAAGCGAGGCGAGCCATGATTTCGGTCGCCGAGGCGCGCGCGATCATCATCGCCCAAGCCTGCCCGCTCCCGGACGAAGTCGTCGAGCTGGAGACCGCGCTTGGGCGCACTTTGCGCGAGCCCGTGGTCGCGGGTCGCGCGCATCCTCCGTTCGCCGCGTCGGCGATGGACGGCTACGCCTTGCGCAGCGCCGACACGCCCGGCCGCCTGCGTGTCGTCGGCGAGGCCGGCGCTGGGCACGGATATGACCATGCCCTCGGCGCGGGCGAATGCGCGCGCATTTTCACCGGCGCGCCGTTGCCGGCGGGCGCGGATGCCGTGCTCATCCAGGAAGACGCCGAGCGAAATGGCGACGAAGTGTCCGCACCGCCCGTTGAATCGCGCCGGCACATTCGCGCTGCCGGCGTCGACTTCGCCGCCGGCACGGTATTGCTGACGCCCGGAGCGGTCCTGCGCCCAGTACACGTCGCACTCGCGGCCGCAGCTGGCCGCGCCACATTGCGCGTCACACGCGCGCCGCGCGTGACTGTGCTGTCGGGCGGCGACGAAATCGTGCCGCCGGGCGCGACGCCTGGGCCACACCAAATCTTCGACTCGGTGAACTACGGCGTTTGCGCACTTGTCGATCAATGGGGCGCAGAGGCTGCGCGCGGCGCGCCCTTCGCGGACAATTCAGAAGTCATATCGAGGCGAGTTAGCGACGCGCTTGTCGGCGCCGACATTGTCGTCGTCATCGGCGGCGCCTCCGTAGGCGATCACGATCACGCCCGCGCTGCAGTGCGACGCCTTGGCGGCGAGTTCTTGTTCGAGAAAGTCTCCCTGCGCCCCGGCAAACCTACCTGGTTCGCCCGCTGCGAGGGCAAGCTCGTGCTGGGACTGCCCGGAAATCCCGCCTCTGCGCTGGTGTGTGCACAGCTCTTCTTGCGACCGCTCGTCGAGCGGATACTGGGCCGCGACACACAGCTCAGCCTGCGCGCCGCGCGGACCGCCGCGGCGCTTCCTGCGAACGGGCCACGGGAGACCTATCTTCGCGCCCGCCTTCAGTCCGATGAGTTCGGGCAAACCTGGGCGACCTGCCCTGCCAATCAGGATTCCTCCCTGCTCTCTGTGTTCGCCGCCTCGAACGCGTTGATGATGCGTGCGGCCAACGCGCCGGCCGCAGGGGCCGGCGATATCGTCAAGGTACTCGACTTTTAGTGCGTGCTTGCGCCGCACCGGCGCTTGACGGATGTCAAACTCTTCGGAGCTCGCAAGCGAGACGGTGCAGGCATGGAGCCGCGCCTTCTGCCCTATGCGGAGCGTCAAGCACCGCGTTACACGAGCTACCCCAGCGCGTCCTACTTTGGGCCGGAGGTAGATGCCGCTGTTCATCGGACGTGGCTCCGAGCGCTCCCGGCTGATGCATCGCTCTCGCTTTACATCTACGTTCCTTACTGCAAGCGCATCTGCTGGTATTGCGGATGCAACACCAACGCGGCCCATCCCGGCGACACCGCCGATTTCACGGAAACGGTGCTGAAAGAGATTGATCTAGTCGCCGCCGCCGCCGGCAGCCACTGCGTTGACGAAATACACTGGGGCGGCGGCACGCCGAACATCCTCAGTGCTCGGCAATTCAAGCAAATCCTCCATCACCTCGACTTCTGGTTCGACCTCGCGCAGCCGCTGGCGCACAGCGTGGAAATTGACCCGCGCTCGCTGAGCGAGGATCTGGCCACGACTTACGCGGCATGCGGAGTCAATCGCGCATCCCTTGGCGTGCAGACGTTCGCGTCGCATGTGCAGCATGTCATCGGACGTGATCAGCCATTCGATCAAGTCGCCCACGCAGTTTCCTTGCTTCGCAGCGTCGGCGTTTCCCACATCAGCTTCGACCTGATGTACGGATTGCCCGGTCAATCACTGCTCGATGTACTGGAAACAATAGAACTGGCGGTGAGGTTGAAACCCGATCGCATTGCGCTCTTCGAATACTCACATGTGCCGTGGCTCAAGCGCCGCCAACGGGTCATTGACGAGACAACGCTGCCCAACGCGCGCGATCGTTACGATCATGCGCTTGCCGCACGCCGCGCCCTACTCAAGCGCGGCTACGTCGCCATCGGCATGGATCACTTCGCCAAGCCCGACGACCCGTTGGCTTTGGCGACCGCCGGTGGCGCGCTCCACCGGAGCCTTCAGGGCTACGCTGCCTCAGCGCCAGGCGCGATCATCGGCTTTGGCCCGTCCGCCATTTCGACAACGCCGCAAGGCTATGTTCAGAACCTGAGCGGCGTCGGGGCTTGGCGGCGCGCGATTGGAGCAGAACGCCTGGCCTCGGCGCGTGGCCACGCACTGACCGCCGAGGACGAGCGGCGCCGCTGGTTGATCGAACGTCTAATGTGCGATTTCGCCGTGAATCTGCAACCACTTGGCGGCCGGGGCGCCTTTATGCACGAACTGGACCTCCTCTCGCCTCTCGCGGCGGACGGCTTGGTAGTGATCAACGATGATCAGCTCGTTATACCCGAGGCAATGCGTCCCTTCTGCCCCCTCGTCGCGCAGGCCTTCGACGCGTATCAAGGCGGCGCGCGCCACCCGTCCGCAGCCTAGGAAACCACTACTCGACCGCTCAATCCTGCCTTGGCAAGCGCGCTCTACCAACGTCCGTTGTCGCGCCTCTTGGGCAGGACGCATCGCTTCCGAATTTGCCCCGTCTCAGAAACGCGACGGTCGATAGGCAAAGTCCGGATTCGGGTGCGAATCGGACACTTCGCGAGCAAGAGCTAGCGACCGGAAAGGGCCAATCCCTCCCCTGCCGACACAAAGTTACGAGCGACAGGAATGGAGGGCCATTCCGGTCATCAGTAAGGTCGCAAAAATCCCAAAAGCAGACATTGGGCCGTCTCGACCGCAAAGCAGACGAACAGCTTCGATGCGACCAGTGGGTCGAACGAACATCAGCTCGCCCGGTCCGAGACGAGCCAGAGCGGATAGCGGCAGAGGTCGCGATAAGGTCCGGCAGGGTCGTAGCGGAGCATTTCGACCTCTTCGTCCGACATCCGCCCGCGGCCATCGGCGAGGGTCGTTGCGCAAGCCCGCTTGACAAGCTCTTTTCCGCCGAGCGTCGCAATCGGCGGCGCGCGGCGCACGCTCTCCGCCTGCGCGCGGTTCTCCAGGTCCGCAGCCAGCGCCGCGCGCAGCCGGGATTCCGATGCGTCTGCATCCTGCTCATAGAAGGGAAACCGCGCTGCATAGATCGAGACCAAAGCAAGGCGAGCCGACTTCTGCGTGTCGCCATCCGCGAGCGCCTCTGCCGACGCATTCAACAATGCGGGCGTCAGCTCGGCGACGTAGTCCCGAACGACAGGGCGCGCCATAACCATAGCGGCCACACCCACCAAGAGGACGCCGCTCAATGCGAGCGGAAGCGCCCACCAAAGACGGCCGATTTCGGTCTTCGCCCCGCGGTCCCAAATTGCATCGAAAGGAACGTCCATCACGCCGGAGGCGATCCTCGCCAAAGCACGCGCGCGCGGTTCGCCCCGCAGATGCACAGCCAGCACTTCTTGGGGTCGTTCCGAAAGAGCTCCGTCGTCGTCAACTTCGTATCGCAGCGCAGGCGGTAGCGGCGGCAGCGCCGCACCGGTCATCGCCGCCGCCTCTGCCGATATGGCGGCCAAAACCTTGCGCGCCTGCCCTTTCGACTTGAAATACCTCAACGCTCGGTCGGCCTTCGCGGACGCCATTGTCTTGTGTGAGCAAACGACGACCAACACTTCCGAACTGTCCAATATATGCTGCTCATCCACGCTGAGGTCCGGCGCCTCGCCGGGCACCAGGCATAAGCTTGCGATCCAGCCCAGCGGCTCGGCCTCCGCGTACACTTGCGGGTAGCCTGAATCGATTGACGCTTTGTCCACGAAGAAGTTGTCCAAGCCTTTGAATATCCAGCCGGCATCGGCTCGATCGGCAGCCAGATGAAGCACGCACGCCTTGAAGAAGAAGCGCGAAGCGACGGATTCTTCGGCGAGGGCGGGCATCAACGCATCCAGGGAAGGTTCATGGCGAACTCCAAATACCAGCGGCCGAGTGGTTCGGAAAACGCCACGAAGAGCGCTAGACAAAGAGCGCCAACGGCCAAAATCTTTGTGATCTCGGTCCTCCGGTTCGTCCGATCCTTCGCGAGCGCGGCGAACGGCACATCCAACATGTGCGCGACCAGACGGGTCACGAAATCGGTGTCGGAGGGCTTGCTGCCGGCCATCACGATTGTCTCGGGTCCTTCCATCGAATTCCCTTCGCGCATGGCCGCGGGCAACACGGCCTCCGCCACCTCGCTTTCGGAGGAAGCCGGGCCTCCGTTGAGAACAACAGCGAGAATGCGCCCGCCCGCAGTGTTCTCGCCCCCCGCCGTGCCGGCGTAGCGCCGTTCGATCCAGGCACGCCTGAAATGCAGGATTTCTTCGTTCACCCAGTGCGACTTCGCGGAAGCGGGCGAACAGATCACTATGAGGTTCTGGGAAGCCTCCAGGGCGCTTCGCAGAACCTCACCCAGATCGGCAGCGGCGCCCAGCTCAGCTTCGTCCTGAAAAATAAGCCCTAATCTGCCCTCGCCTATCAGAGCGCTGTTGCCTTCGACGGGCTTGTGCACCTTGAACGCCTCGAGTCGGCGTTGCAGCGAACGCGCGTAGCGCTTGTTGGCGTGGGCGTAACTAATGAAGGCGAAATAGGAGCGGCTGGAAAACACGTTCGATCCAGCCGGGCGTTGTTCGCGCAGCGCCACGCTCTCTTGAGTAGGAGGCGGGCGATGCCTTCCAGCGCCTTGGCCGAACCCGTGCGCTTTGAACGCGTTGCGCCTACGAAGCGCTCTGCCAATTCGTTTGAGCGTGCGTTTTATCCGCGGAAGAACATAGCCGACCCAAATGGCGGCCAGTATCCCCACGATGACAAGGCCCCAAGAGGCGGCGAGCAACCAACCGAAAGGGCCGGATAATGACATCGTCCGATCGCCCTCCCCAACGGCCAGACCACAAGACAGAGCTTAGAGGAGCGAACTGCGGCCTGCATCCGATTTCGAGGGCCTACCCATCGGCGGGAGGAATCGAGTCCACTCTCAAGTCGAACGGTGCGACCTTGGACGACGGTTTATCCCATTTTCGGAAGCTAGCAGCCTCGCAGCACAAAACGGAAGCCCGAGGTCGGGCCTTCGCCGAAAGCAGCCTCTCTAGGCCAGCGCGCACGTCAGCTGCCGAATTTCCTTTCCAAGGCATGGGCCTCGGTCACGCCGATCGCGACCAGTTTTGCCAGTATGAGATCGATCGTGGCTCGCTCGGCCGAGATCGCTGCGGGCCGCGCGTCGAAAAGCGTCTCTAGCCAGCGGCAGACACGGGGACCGATGCCATGGTCGATCCAGAATGAGCGGTCGGCGGGATACGCCTCGATCGCCGCATCGGTGAACGCCAGAAGCAGCGGCAGCTGTTCAGCGCGCGGCGCTACGTCGAGATAGTTCAGAGTGATGATCGCGACGAAAGGCGATGGGGCGGCAACGGCCAACTTGTGTAGCACCGACAAGAACACCAATGACCGTTCGACCATGACCGCTGGCAGATACGAGCGCGGCGTCTGGCCGAATTCGTGCTCATTGAAGAACAGCACGGAGCCCGCGGGACCGAGATGCATCTCGACACCGTCGGACTTCGTGCCACGTAGACCGCGCCACGCGTACAATTGTCCGAGACGGTCGGCGAGCATCCGACGCCCCGCCAGGGCGACATCTGGTTCGACACCTGCGTCGTTGAAAAACATCACGTCCAGCGCGCGGACCAATTCCGCGATCACGTCGAAGAAATTCCGTTCGGGCAATTCGGTGATGGGGCGCAGTGCGGCTTCCATCGCTGCGCCGTCGACACCCTTCAGGCTCTCGGCCATCACGACAAAGAAAATGCGATTCCACTCGCGCGGTGGATCGGTCACCTCCTCCCGTTCTTCCAGACCCGCGCCGTTCGCGGCGAGTGTCCAGCCCATGTAGGCCGAAACGAAGTCGCGCAGCCAGAAGCGATCATTCGCGGGCCGCCACAAGGCACGGAGCCACACGGCGGCACTCTGGTGATTGACGTATGTGTCGATTCGCGCGGGCTCGGGCATCGGCGCCTCATCCTCGTCACGCGCCGGTCCAAGTCGGATGTAGTGCCGCCGACGCCGGCCTATGCTTTCGGACGGAAAGTTCGGCCAATCTGGCTCGGCTCCACCGTCGAACAACCAGCCCAGCTCCGCTTCGATGCGCTGCTCGAGTTGTTTTCGCGCGTCGGCCTTGCTCGCTGCTTTGACCTCCGGCGGCGTGTCCCAATCGTGGCGCACGCCGACGCATGCCGCGAAAGCGATGCGCATCACCGCGCGAGGCAAAAGCGGGTTGAGCGCGCGAAGCGCCTCCGCCGCCGCACCCGCGCCGCGTGAGGCGGCAGCGTCGCCGGCGGCCATGTCGAGTATTCGTTTGAAATCCTCTCGCGTCGGCGTGGCGTCCTTCAGAGCGAAGACGCGTCCCGCGAAAGCCATCGCAACAGGATTGTACTGCAAACCCTCGCGCATCTGGCGCGCGACGTCAGGCTCCTCTTTCAGCGCCGCCGCGAAACGCTCCTCGGCCCAAGCGGCATTGGCGGCACGAACCGCCGGCGTCGCGTCGCGCATGGCGATCAGCGCCGCGCCCGTCAGCGCCTGACCGACCACCATCGCGGCGTCTTCGTCCTCGGCGGCGACACGCTCCTGCTTAACCCACGCTAAAACCCGCTCCGCGATCTCTGCGCTCGAACGCTCTGGACGATCCAAAATACTGTTGATGAACGTGGCGAAGGCGGCGTCATCCGAGCGCTGCGCTGCGCCCTTTTGCAGCGGCGCGAAGTGGTCCGCTTCCTCTTGCGGCGGTGCATACTTAAGACCCGGAACTGTGGTGCCGTCCCGGCGCGCGATGTCGACTGCCTTGTAATTAGCGGGATCGAGACGATTGAGCGCGTGAACCGCCATCAAGCGCGGCTGGCTGAGGGAATCGCCGGCGTCGTAAGGTCCGAGGCGATCGCTCGCGTTTGTCAGCCGCGCCACGATTGCCGCGCGGTCTTCGGCAAACTCGCCATTTCGCGCATAATAGAAGAGCAGCGCGTCGAGGCTGTAACGGCGCGACGGCCGACTCTTAAGCTCGTCGAGCTTCGGTCCGACCGGCTCTTTCTGCAGCGCCTTCAACCCGAAGAAGTCGGGAAACTCAAAGTTCTCTTGAACTGGCCGCCCGAGATCGGTCGCCAGAAGTTCGGGGCATCCAACAAACGGCACCGCGGCCGCATGCGAGTCCGGCCAATGCGACAGCAGAAGGTCAATGACGATCAGCAGATATGCCGCCGGCGTCTCCGGCGGACCGATGATCTCGCTGATCATAGACTCGATGGACGCGCCCGCTTCAATCCGCGCATGCGCCCACGCTTCAAGCGCCATCAAAGCGGACGTGATGCTGTGATAGCGCGAGGATCGCGCCCAGCCGTAGGTGAAGTGCCATAAGAAGCGCCGCGGGCCGCCGGGCAGTTCGACGATGAAGACGTTGTATCCCGCCGGCTTGGTGTCTTTGACATGGTACGCCACGGCCGCGTCAATCAGATCACGGATCAGCTTGAGACCGACGGCCGGCGCTTCGGTGAGCAAGTCGAAGAACGGGCCCTGGGCGGGCGATTCCGGCAAGAACCGGTGATCGATGAATTTGAGCGCACCATCGAGAGGCCGCTCACGCTGTGGCCTGCGCTCTTCGGGTGGTTTGACGAGCGCGTCGAGCGTGATGGCCGCCAATTCCTCAGGCGCCGCAGCAGCGAACTTGCCGTCGAATGCGAACAGCTTTTCGTAGATCGCATCATTGCGTTCGAGCGCCGGCAGCGTCTTCAGATACGCCTTGACGTCATCGGGCGCGCGCGTCGCAAAAAGCGCCATCGTCAGACGCATCTCCTCTTCGAGCCGGTTCAGCTCCTTGTCTTTGACGACCCCGCCGAACGCGACTTTCCGTTCGTGCCATCCTTTGATCTCGCGGGACTGATCGATCGCGATGAGCCATTCGACGAATTTGTGAATGATGGTTGGCGTGTAGGGGTCGGGATAGACAAGGTTGATCTTGGCCCAGCCTGCGAACAGATCGACGATTTCGGGCAACGCCTTCAGCGGGAAGGCCTCGTCCAATTGCATCAGCCAATCGACTAGGCGCCACCACGCGCCGCCCGTGGGCACGGTGATTTCTTCGGGTATCTTTGACGCGTCGAGCCCGACCACCGCATAGAGCGATCGAAGCGGCTGCACGTCGACCGCTAACACGAGCCGGATGGTTTCACGCAGCAGCGCCGCATCGTTGGCGAGCAGCGGCTCAGCGATAACCGGCATCAAGTCCTCAAAGATCTCTGACCGCGATGGCGCGAGGATCGCGGCGCGTCGCCACGACGGGTGCCGCCCTGCTCCGCTGACAGCGTCGAGCAGTGCGCGCCAGGCGGAAGGATCGCCGCCCTTGTCGAGTTGGAAGCGCGCCGCGAGTTGCAGCCCGCGGACCTGTGCGGGCGAACCCGCACCGGCAAGGGGCAGGTTCTCAAGATTGGCGACGTCGTCGGCGAGAGTGTTTGCGATCGCCCACTCACGCAGCACGTCATGGCGAAAAACCATCTGATCAGGGCGCAGCTCGCGGAGTGTCTCGCTGCGCACGAGCGCATCAATGGCTGCGGTGTCGTTGAGGTCGCTGACATCGAACACCTGATCGCCCGCAAGCGACAAGGCGCCGAGTTTTCGGAGAATACGCGCTCGCTCGCGTTTAGTGGCGTCATCAGCGCCGTCGGCGGTACGCCACCACATCGCGGCGAGGTCGATCTCCGTTCGCGGCGGCGGCTCATCAGCCGGGGCGCGGGCCAAGCGCGACAGGCGGAAAAGATTTCGCGTGACGGCTTTTGCTGGATGGTCGGGCGCAAGCAAGGCGTCAAGGCGCGGGGCGCCCTCCCTCAACTCCTTGATCTCGTCAGCGTCGAGTTCGCCAATATCGACGGGCTCACTTGCCCGGAGCCGCGCGATGGCGTCGGCGGGTAGCCAACTCGGCTCTTCGACGCCGAAGCTTTGGCGGGCGCTCACCACTACGACGATTCCCGGCACGTGCGAGGCCGCGCGCATCAGATCTTCGACGGTTGCGCGCTCGTCGTCAGCGAAGAAGTCGACGTTGTCGATGAACAGCCAGCCGCCGCCGTCGGCGGCGAGATCGCTCATCAATTCCCGCGCCGTGCCCTCAAAGCCGAGCTGGCCCTTCAGAGCGGACCAGCCGCCCTTGGCGATGCGGAGCGGCGCGGCGACGAGGATGCGTCCCTCGCGCGCCACTTCTTCGGCAAGATGACGGAGCAAACCCGATTTGCCGACGCCCGCTTCGCCGCGCACCTCGACATAACGGCCGACATCGGCAGCGGCGCGGATCATCGCCGCGCGCTTTGTTCGGCCCAGCACGACGTCGTCGATCGTGTCCGCCATCGCCACGAGTGCGAATTGCGCTGCCTCTTCAATTGCTTTACGGATGTGCGTGTAGCGGCGATCGCCATCAAAGCGGAATTCGCTGAGTTCGCCGCGCAGGCTCTCGCGCGTGAAATCACCGCCCCCCGCCGCAAATGTCGAGGCCTTCGTTATCAGAACGTCCCAAAGCGATCCTGACTTCGCCTTGTCCTCGATATGCAGGACGTCGGCGGCGCGATCACGCGCGTAGGTTTCGCACGCTGAGCCTGGTGCGTTGAAGTCGTAGACATGAATTTGCAGGCGACGAAGAACGGTCCATGTCGTGGCCTCGTCATTGGCGGCGCCCGCCTCGGCCAGATTGGCGCGAAGCGTTTCGACGAAATCGCGCATCTCCTTATTGCCGGAGCCAGGCCGCTTGATCCTGTCGAAGAATTCCGCTGGCGACTGCATTTTGCGCGCCCAGCTCAGCACTTCCTGATAAGCGCCGGTCACGGCGCGCTTGGTATGCTCGGTGGCGACCGCCAATTCGTAGCGCAGCGTGGTGAATTCGGGCTTTTGCAGAACTGCCGCGATCTGGCGGACCACGGCTTTGAATTCTACATCCGACGGCGCGAACGTCATCGACCGTTTGACCTGCACCTCAAGCACGGCTTTGAGGCCAGATGCGTCATGCGCATCGATGATGACGTCATCCAGCGGATGGCCTTCTGCGGCGCGCTGCAGTTTGATGCGATCGGACACAAAGCCGGGAAGTCCGCGCGGCTCAGCGCCACGCAACATCGCAAGCAGATAATTCGCGCCGACCTGGGCTTCGAACAAAGGCCCGGCGGCGCCGGCGGTGGACGGTGGGGTGACGGACTTGGTCACGGGTACTCTCTGACGTCGGTTCAAATCGAGGTTGGAAAACAAACGCGATAACGGGGCTCGCCTGCCCGCTTCTTTGCGTGTGCGGTAGCACTCGCGCCCGGTGCAAAACTGCGCCGATTCGTATATCCAATTATAGAACAAATGACGAACTTTTACAACTGCTCGTCGTCCACTCGGCCGCGGTCCGAAGCGGCGACGGCCGAGCGCGTCTTGCAGGCGCCGACGCCGCAGCGCTAACCGCCCCGCAGCGCCTTCAGATTGAATTTGGGGCGCAGCGCTTCAACCAGTTGGTCCGCTTCCGCGTAAACATCGGCGTTGGCGATGCTGATCTTCATCGGCACCGGCAGGTCCGCGGGTGCGCCGAGATTATCGGCATGCACCGTCAGCGTGACGATGCCGTTCGCGTCGCCGGGCGCGGCGCCGAGTGCGTACAACTCAACGCCAAAGCCACGCGGCTCGCGCGCGTGACGCCAGAGATCGCAGGTGAGCGCGAATGCTTGGCTCGGTTCTGATGGGCGCCCGCCCTTGTAGTAAAACCCCTCGGGGTCGTGGCGGGGCGGGACGAAGTGCGGGATCGGCGGGATCATCGGTTCCGCGAACGCGCTCGCGCGGGCGAACATGCCGTCCGGATTGAAGCCGCGAGCGCCGAACGGGTCGAGCTGACGGCGTAAACTGTCGGCAAGATCGAGCGCGCTGAGGGCCGAACTGACACGCACCGGCGTGCGCTCCCATCGCCCGTAGGGCGCTGCCGGCGGACGTGGCAACGTCATCTCGGCGGCGGTCGCGACCTGGCCGTCCGCATCATCCTCGTCATCTTTGTAGGCTGGCGGCCGCACCGCGACACCCCCTTGCGCGGTGACGTCGACGCGCACTTGGCTTGCCGGACGCGAGCCGGTGTTCACCGCTTCGAACAGGATCAGCGGCGGCGTCTGGCGGGCTTCAAGTTTGAAGTGCAGATGGCGTAGCTCGTATTCGCACTTGGTCAGCCATTCCGGATAACGCTTGTTGCGATAGGCCTCGACCTCCTCGGTTTTTGCTGGACGCCACGTCTCCGTAAACAGCGGACCTGTCGGCGTCGGCGCGGTCCGCGCGGGCGGCTCCTCCGGCCCGAAATCCGTTTCAAGCGGGTGTATATCCTTGAGCTTCTGCATCAAGGCGGCGATCTGTGCGTCCGTCAGCGGCGCAAACAATTGATGCTTCAACGCGAGCGCCGTGATCGCGGCGCCCGTGGCGTCGTAGCAGGCAATGGCGATCTCAGGTTCGGTCTGACGCAGGCGTGCGTTCTCGGCCTGCGCCTGCGCCAGTTTCTTCTCCGTTGGGCTCGCCTCGGGCGGCAACAGCCATTGCTCCGGCACATCGATCACCGGAAAGCCAATCGAGACCGCCGAGCCCATCGGACCGCCATCGTCGGTCAACACTCGCACGTCGGCGCTGGGGTTCTGCGCCGCATAAGCATGGGCGCAGCCGACCAACGCGTCATCGGCATCGCTGTAGTCGAGATCGCCGAGATTAGGCGTCGGCTTCAGCCTCAGCGCCATACGCAATTGCACCCGCGGCGCGGCATCGCGCTCGATCTTGTCGGCGCCTGATTTCAGCATGCCGCGAAACACGCCCGAGGTGGCGCGTGCCCGGTCGGTGACGCGGCCGGCGCCCCGGCCCTTTTGCTGATCGATCTCGTCTTGGACCGACCGACAGATCAGCAGCACGAACTCATCGAAATCGCCCAACAATCTCCAATCCACTTCGTGCAGCGACTTGCACTGGATGAAGATGTTGGTGTCCGGGAAGAGGTACAGTGTTGGCTTCGCCACGGCCTTATACTCGCGATTGGCCGAAGCAAAATCGGCGTCGATGCTATTTGTGGTGAGTCGCGCCCGCAGACCCGCCCTCGACCGTTATATAGGCTTGGTCGGGACGGCTCGGAACGGGGTGAAGATTTTGAGGCCTAAACCGCCTTACCGCACCAGCCGCGCGCGCGTCTGTTGGCGCCCCCCGCAGGCGTCAAACTGTGATCCAGGTCGCGCGTCTGTCCAAGGTCCGCTTTGTACGATTAAGACGGTGCACTGAATGCCTGCTTCTGCCCCGTAGCGGACGCTAGCCCGGTCGTCTCGATTGCATGGTTCGTTTCCGGGATTTGAAGGATGTCGTTTTTCCTTGAGAATTTCACAGAAGCTTCTCGGAAGACAGCCCCGCCGGTCCTCTCGCCGGGACTGTTAAACACTCGCTAGCCCCCTAGCGTGCCCGTGTGCGGTGAAACGATCTCGGGTCGCAGTTGCGGTAGGTGCGGTAGGGCTGGAATGCGTGCCCGGTGCACGGTCCCTGGCTGCGATTGCGCCGGGGGCTCTGCTGACTTCGCATCTAGACCCCCTCGGCCCTCAAAACCTGCGGCGGCTTGCGCGTGAGCAGCCACGCCGGTCCGTGATCGAAAGGCTCTAGGTCTTGCATAGCCCCCCCTGGCGTCCTCGCTGGCGAGCGTTTGGCGCTCGGCCTAGGGGTCGACGGGGTGGGGCGGTCGCTTGGCCTAGGCGGGCATCGTGCGCGATTGCGGACCCGGTCTTCGAATGGACGCTCGCTCACCCTTGCTCCGACATCCTCCGCAGCTGATCGGCTCGCCAGTCCTCCACGCTCATGCCGTGCTTGGGTCGCCCCAGCGCGCTGTGGCTCTTGAGCTGAGAGGCGGCGCTTCGGATGAGGCAACCAGTTTTGTGCGTCGGTACGCTGGAAGGATAGTTGGAAGGATAGTTGGAAGGATAGTTGGAAGGATTGTCTGCACCACGTGCAGAGGGAGTCTGCGCCACGTTCAGAGGTGCGTCTGCCCCAGGTGCAGACAGAGAATGCATGTCGCGCGCGACACCCTGCAGGTCAACCGCGTCTGTGACAGGGTCTGTGGTGTAGGACTGGGTCTTCGTGCAATCGCGCCGCCTTTCTGCGGCAGTCCGGACGGGCGGCAGGGCATCAACCACTGCAATGTTTATCTGCCACTCCACGACGCCGGAGCGGCGGTGGCCCACGCGAACGATCAGGCCTGCCTTTTCGAAGTTGCGAAGATGGGTGTGCACCGTGCGAGCCGAACAATCGGCGTGCTCGGCGAGCGTGTCGATACTCGCAAATATCTTGCGCCCGGTTTTGTCGTCAGCGTAATAGGCGAGCGCGAGCATGACTGCTTTCGCTGCAGAGCTTCCGAGCCGACGCTGCATTGCCAACGCTGAGATTTTCCAGCCCATGGATGCGCGGCCTAGGTCGTGTGCCGTGGCGGCGCTTCGAGAGGCCAACCACGGCGCTTGGGGCACAAACGGCTCATTGGCCACCCACGGGACGAGCGACGCTAATCGACCTCATGCTCAGCCGAATGCCCTCAGCGGTGAACCAAGGCTTCGAAAACGAGTTTACGCAGCTCAGTTGGACGATCTTCTGGGTCATGCCGCGACCTCGCGCGCGGCAGCCGCCTTTTCGAGCACCGCCAGAAGTTCTCCCCGCTTCCAGCGATTGCTGGACAGGCCGACTTTGAGGGGACGCGGATAGCGCCCGGCCTTAACCCCGCGCCAGAGCGTGGCGCGACTGATTGGCGTCTCGGCGCCACCGATGATCGCACGCGCCGCGGCTTCGCCTACAAGGTCGATTGTTTCGGATTGCATTTTTGTGTGTCCTCCGTTGTCAGAGGAACACATCAGATATCGCGACCGCGCGTTGCGTCGCGCGTCATAAATTCCCCGCCAATTTAAGGCGCTCTTTTGAGCGCCGCATGGAGTTTCTCGCGCGCTGCTTTGACCGTTCCCGGCCAGCCGACGCCAGGGGTCCTTCGGTCTTTGTACAAGGGGTTGATCAATTCGGCGACGACTACGCGGCGATCCTTGCCCTCCGCTATAAGCGTGCGGGCGCGCTGCAAGAGCGCGACGAAGTCGCTGGGCGGCGAGCTGCGCGCAGGCCTGCCGGCGAATCGCAGCGACGGCCCTCCCATGTGGCCTGCGATCAAAAGCGCCGCTTGCGTTGCGGTCTTGCCAACGTCCCGGCCCCACAATTCCTCAAACGCCTGCGCCAGTTCTTCGTAGCCAGCCTCGCGTAACCGCGTTGGCAAAGAGAACGCGCGGACGTCGTCATTCTCTGGATCAGGTGTCTTGAGCGGTTGATCATACCGCCATGTTACAAACTCGCTCTTCGGCTGCCCGGAAAGAACACCCTTAACCCTCTTCGGCCTTGAGACACTCACGACGACACCGCCCGCAGAGGCACGACCTTTGCGCCTCCGTCGACAACCAACGACATCAACCGCGCCTCCCAAAGTTCAAGCGCTTCGCGCTTCTCCTTGGCGTAGTCGTATCGGGCGTAGACGCGGCTGGTGACTGTCGCCTTCGTTGCTGAAACGTGATTGAGTACATGGCCCACGACAAAGGGCGAGACCCCCAGCTCCTCCATGCAGGTCGCGGCGGTACGCCTAAGATCGTGAGGGGTCCAAGGCGCAACCCCCATCGTCGCGACAGACAATGTAACAGGCTCTGTGACAGACACCGTGACAGGCTTCTCCTCACGCTTGACCGCTTTCGCCACAGACGCGCCGGTGACCGGCGCGCGAGCGCCCGGCGCGGGGAAGACAAAGCCGGGCACGTCACGACGCTTGCGCGCGCTCAGCGCATCCACGTCGGCAATCTGCTCGCGCAGGATTCTTAGCGCCATGTCGGACAGCGGCACGACATGCTCGCGCCCGTTTTTTGCGCGCGCGGCCGGTATGGTCCACAGCGCCCGCTGTAGGTCCAGTTCGGCCCGCGTCATGCCAGCGACCTCGCCGACCCGCTGAGCCGTCACCAGACAAAGACGAAGGACGCGTCGCGTAGCTTCGCGCATGTCGGTGTGGGGCAGCGCGGCCCACATGGCCGCGATCTCGTCAGCCAAGAGCACGCGCTCGCGGTCTTTCGTTGCGGTTGGCTTTGACATCCCTTCCACGATGTTATCGTCCAAATCGCCGCGCCCGCGCGCCCAGCGCACCATGGCCCGCACGTCCTCGAAAACGCGGTTGGCCTCGGTGCCGGCGCCGCGGTCCTTCACGGCATCGATCGCCTTCGTGATGTCGCGCCGGTGAAGGTCGGCGAGCTTAAGGTTTCCAATGCACCCGACCGAGCGGCCCTCGATGGTGTTGCCGTCGAGATCGCATCCGGACACGTTCTTGCGGAGGCGGCGGGCGACCTCAGCATAGGAGCGCCGGCCTGTGATGCGCCGGGAGAGGTAGTTCTCCACAAGGTCACGAACGGTTTGCGCTGACGCCTGAGCCTTCTTCTCAGCGACGGGGTCACCACCCTCGCTGACCTTGGCGCGCGCATCCCGGGCCCGCTGGCGGGCCCCGGTGTTGCCTCCCAGGGGCACGTCTGGGTAGCGCCCCAGCTTGAGCCAAGCGCGCTTGCCATCAGGCTTCGAATAGACCGCATGCCAAGTCTTCATCCCGGCGGCGCTGACGCGCAGGCAGAGCCCCTTCACGGTGGTGTCGAAATAGTCCGTCTTGGCACCGCCGCTCGCCTTCGCGGCGCGGCAGAATTTATCACTCAACTCGACTTGCGGCATGCGCGCACCCCGGCCAACCGGTTCGCAAAATCTACGGAAGAATCTACGGGGAACGCTGCGCTGCATCGCTACGACGCGCAACGCGGCGGAATATTATGATCTGTGGAAATCGTTATTCTGTAGGTACTTAGGCCGCTCAACGTGTCTCGTGGCGTCGCGCGGAATTTCGCTCACAACCCTCTGTTAACCGGTTGGTCGTAGGTTCGAATCCTACCCGGGGAGCCATTCTCCTTTCTTCAGTTTTCAGGTTGGAAGTTCTCGCCCGCAGGCTCACGCCCGCGGGCTTTGTTTTTGTGGGCGTTCAGGCGCCCGCCTTATAGGCCGGCAGCAAATGCCCGAGCTTCGCGCCCATCTCGGCGCCCAGCGCTTGCAGCCCATTGAACGGACGCACCATCACCTCGAAATCGGTGATGAGCCCGTCGGCGTCGAACTGGATGAGGTCGATGCCCTTCAGGCTCTTGTCGCCGACGCGGGCGCTGAACTCGAGCACCACGCTCAGGCCGTCCGCCGAGACGAGTTGGCGGTGGTAGGCGAAGTCTTCGAACACGGTCAGCACCGTGCGCAGCAGCAGCGCCACCGCTTGCGCCGACTTGTATGGCTTGAACGCCATCGGCGAACGGAAAGTGGCGTCCGGATGAATGATCGCATTGAGCCCGCCAAGGTCTTTGCTCGCGACCATGGCGTGCCACTTCTCTAGCGACGCGGCGACGTTCGAATTGAGGTTCGGAAGAGACATGCGCGCTCCTTAGGCCTTCAACACCGCCGCCGCGGCGTTGCGCCCGGCGGCGCCGCTCAGGCCGCCGCCGCCGTGGACGCCGGCGCCGCAGAGATAGAGGTTGTCGATCGGGGTGTTGTGCGTCGACCAGCCGGGCATCGGGCGCATGAAGAACATCTGGTCGAGGATGAGCTGGCCGTGATTGAGGTCGCCTTCGGTCAAGCCGTAAGTCTGTTCGAGATCGAGCGGCGTCAGCGATTTGGTTTCGCGGATCGAGGCCCTGAGTTGCGGCAAAGCCTCAGCGGCTGTGTCGAGGGCAATGCGTTCGAGCACGGCGCGCTCCTGGCTCCATTCGCTGTCGCGCAGCTTGTAGGGCGCGAACTGAAAATGGATCGACACGACTTTGCCGCTGGCGGTGAGTTCGAGATAAGGGGCTTGCGAGATCTGGCCGTACTTGGCCGCGTCATAGGCGCGTTCGACGTAACGGATGGCGGGCGCGATGACGACCGTTCCGTTTGGCAGGCCGTGATCGCCATCGGTCAGCAGATGCACCTTCGCCACCGAGCCCCGCATCTTAATCGACTGCGTGTGCCAGACGAATTCCGGCGGCAGTTCGGGCGCGCCGACGAGATCGAGTAAGGTATGCTTCGGATCGGCGCCGGAGATGACGATGGACGCGGCGATCTCCTCGCCACTCGCCAGCGTCACGCCCCGCACCACCTGGTCGTCCTGTAAGATCGTCTTCACCTCCGCGGAGGTGCGCAGCTCGCCGCCGCGCGCTTTCAAAGCCGCGACCAGCGCCTCGGCAATGCGCCCTACGCCGCCTTCCACGCGCTTGTGCCCCGGCCCGCCGCGGTTCAGCCAATTGTGCATCAGCGTATAGCCGCTGCCGGCGGACATCGGTCCGAGTGTCGAACCGTGCACGGCGACAGCACCGATGGCGGCGCGCATGGCGTCGGCCTCGAACCATTCCTCTGTCAGCTCGAGCGCCGACATCGGCAGCATCCGAATGACGCGGAACATATCGCGCGGGCCGAGGCCGCGTAGCTTCAAGCCAAGCTGCGCCAGCGGCAGACCTTCGGAGATCGACACATGCGGCAGCCGGGGCATCGGCGTGCGATAGGCCGCGTCGAGGAATGTCGTCGCTTGCCGCATGAAGGCGACGAAGTCCGGCCACCGTTCCGCGTCCTTGGCCGAAAGTGCACGGATCGACGCAAGCGTCGCGTCATCGGAGTCAGCCGACAGGCGCACCTGGCGTCCGTCTGGCAAGAGCGAGATCAGCGGCTCGCTCTTCGACTCCGGCAAGCCATGCCGCGCAAGATCGAGATCGCCGACGATATCCGGCCGCAACTGTCCGCCGGCATGCAGCGCATCCGCCATGAAGCCGGCGCCGAACGACTCCGTCGCCGCCTGCCCGCCCGCAATAGCGCGGCGCTCCAGCACGAGCACGCGCTTGCCCGCCTTGGCGAGATAGTTCGCCGCCACTAGCCCGTTGAGGCCGGCGCCGATGACGATGACGTCGGCCATCAGCGCCAATCCTTCAGCACTTCAAGCGCGGCCATCTTGCCGGCCGCGCCCATGACGCCGCCGCCGGGGTGCGCGCCGGAGGCGCCGAAATAGTAGCCGGGCAACGGCGTACGGAAGTCGGCCCATTGCGGCGCGGGCCTGAGGAAGAAGAGCTGGTGCAACAGGAGCTCGCCGTGAAAGATGTTGCCGCCGGTGATGCCGGCAATGCGCTCGATGTCTTTCGGCGTGATGACTTGCTTGCCGACGATGAGCTTGCGGATATTCGGTGCGTAGCGTTCGATCGTGTTGATCACGGTCTCGCCGAAGGCCTCGCGTTTGGCGTCGTCCCAGCCGCCTTCAATGTCATAAGGAGCATATTGCACGAAGCAGGACATGACGTGATGCCCAGGTGGGGCCATGTCGCGATCGATCATCGAAGGGATGATCATGTCGATGTACGGATTCTTCGAGAACTGGCCGTACTTGGCCTCGTCGTAGGCGCGCTCGATGTAGTCGATCGACGGGCTGATCGAGATGGCGCCTTTGTGCAGCGGGCTCTCGCCCTTGATGCAGGTAAACTCCGGCAACCCGCTGAGCGCGATGTTTACCTTGCCGGACGAGCCGCGGACGCGGAAATTCTTGATCTGCTGCACGAACTCGTCGGGAAAATGCTTGGCTTCCACGAAGGAGAGGAAGCTGCGCTTTGGATCGGCGGCGGACATCACGACCCTCGCATGCAACTCGTCGCCATTATCGAGCGCCACGCCCGCGGCGCGGCCGCCCTTCACGATCACGTTCGCCACGGACGCGCCGGTGCGGATTTCCGCGCCGATCGCACGCGCAGAGGCGGCGATCGCGGCGGTGACGCCGCCGGTGCCGTTCTTGGCGAAGCCCCAGGCGCGGAAGGCCCCGTCGATCTCGCCCATATAGTGGTGGAGCAGCACGTAGGCGGTGCCGGGCGAATGCGGACCGAGGAAAGTGCCGATGATGCCGCTCGCAGATTTTGTGCCCTTGAGCGGATCGAATTCGAACCACTCGTCCAGCAGGTCGGCGGAGGATTGCGTGACCAGCTTGGCGATCCGGTAGAGTTCCTTCTCGCTCAGGCTCTGGGCGTACTGGCCGACCTTTAGCAGTCCCAGCATGTCGCGCACCGAGAGCGAGGACGGATCGGGCGGCACCAGCGACAGCACCGGTTTGATCGCCTTCGCGGCGCGCGCCATGACGCGGCTGTACTCATCGGCGGCTTCGGCATCCTTCGGCGAATGGCGATAGAGTTCACGGCGCGTCGGTTCGTGATCCGGCCAGGCGGCGAGATAATCGCCATTGTCCATCGGCGTCACCGTGCTCGGGAGCGGCAGGATTTTAAGGCCGTGCCGCGGCAGTTCGAGGTCGCGGATGATCTCCGGGCGCAGCAGACTGACGACGTAGCTGAACTCAGTGAACCGATAGCCGGGAAAGATTTCTTCCGTCACCGCCGCCCCGCCGACGACATCGCGACGTTCGAGGACGACGACCTTCTTGCCCGCGCGCGCGAGGTACGCGCCCGCAATCAGGCCGTTATGGCCCGCGCCGATGATGATCGCGTCGTAGGTGTTGACCGACATTGCGCGCTACTTCTTCTTCCAGGCGGGATCGTAGAACGGCAGCTTTACGACCGTCGCCGGCGTTTGCTTGCGATGATGCTCGACGGTGATTTCGATCGTCAGCTCAGTGCGCGGCTCGAAATACGGCCGCTGCACATGCGCGAGCGCGATGTATTTCTTTAGCACCGGCGACCAGGTGCTGGTCGAGGCATAGCCGATCTGTCTGCCCTCGATCATCACCGGCAAGCTACCGCGCACGGCCATGCTTGGGATCTGCGGCGGCAAGCCGACTTCGCCGTAAAGCTTCTCCAAACCCACCCAATCGATGTCGAGCCCCACGAGCTTCCAAGCTGAGCCCTCGCGTTTCTCGCGTTCGAGCGCGCGGCGGCCGTTATAATAGCCCTTCTTGTCGAGGTTCACGGCCCAATCCAAGCCCATCTCCAACGGCGACGATTTCTGACCTTCGATCCAGGTATGCGTCGAGGCGTTGTAGTCGACATCGACCATGAACAACCCGGCTTCCACGCGCGCCATATCCATCGCCAGGATGCCGCACGGCGTGATGCCGTAATCGTCACCAGCCTTCATGAGCGCATCCCACACCGTGAGCGCGTGCTCGGCCGGGATCCAAATCTCGTAGCCGAGATCGCCGGTATAGCCGGTGCGCGAAATGCTAACGGCGACGTTTCCGATCGCATTGTCGGCGACGCGGAAATATTTCAGCGGATCGACCGGATCGCGGCAGACGCGATTCAGCACGGCGCGCGACTTCGGCCCCTGCAGGCTCAGCGCCGCCATCTGGTCGGTCACCTCCGTGACCTTCACGTCCATGCCAACGGCGTTCATCGCCAGCCAGCGCAGCGAGGGCTCGGCCGACGTCATGCGGAAGAGGTTTTGGCCCAGGCGCGCGATGGTGCCGTCGTCGAGCAACTTGCCGTCTTCGTCGCACCAGCCGGTGTAGGAGACGATGCCCGACTTCATCTTCAATATGTCGCGCGGCGTGACTTTGTGCAGGAGCCGCGCCGCGTCCGGACCCTCGATCATGTATTTCATCAGCGGCGAAACATCGATCAGCGCCGCGCGGTCGCGGATGGCCCAATATTCGTGGTCGAGCGAAAGGTCGTATGAGCCGACCACCATGTAGCCGGCCCACCGCCGCCAGTTCTGCGCCACGCTCAAGCGCGAGGTGCGCTCGTGGAAGGGCGTGCGTTTGAGTTCGAGAGTCTCAAGCATGAGCGCCAGAGACACGTTTCAGCGCGGCCGATCAAGCCAAGACCCGCAAGTTCGTCGGACCGGAGCGGGCGGCCTTTACTTATGCGACGGGGGGACGCATTCAGACGGGCGATTGGAGCGGTCCACAATGATGAAATTGGTCTCAATGCTGGCGCTTTGCGCGTCGCTTTTCGTCGCCGCCTGCGCCTCAAGGCCAGATGCGCCCCTCGCGCCCGCCGGGCCGCCATCGCTCGCGATCACACCCGGCCAGCCCGCGCCGCCGCAAGCGCGATTCTATGCCGGCTGCATCAGCCAAGCCACGCAAAGCAGCTCGTACGACCGGGAGCAAGACCTGCTGCGCTTCCATTGCAGCGGCGAGCTTGCGCACGCCTTCTTCGATGCACTCGGTCCCTATTCCGCGGCTGCACAATCGGAGATGCAGGGCGACGGCCGCACCTGGCGCTTCACCGCCCGCCTGCAGCAGAACCCGACCGGCGCCGACTATTGCTGGCGTGACGCCGCTAACGGCTATGGCTGCACCGTGGTGCTCAACGTCGGTGAGTTCTTGGCGTACCAGGGCCAATAGAGCATCATCTCACCCGGAGGCGCCCATGATCCCCGGCCTGATGCAGACACCGCCGCTGCAGATCATCGACATCCTGAAGTTCGCAGCGACGGCGCATCCCAGCGTTGAGATCGTCTCGCGGCTGGTGGACGAACCGATCCTTCGCAGCACCTACGCCAATGAATTGAAGCGGACCGCCCGCGCCGCCAATGCGCTCGCAGCGCTCGGCGTGAAGGCGGGCGATCGCGTCGCAACGCTGGCGTGGAATACGCACCGGCATTTTGAACTCTTCTACGCCGTGCCCGGCATGGGCGCAGTGCTCAACACGGTGAACCCGCGCCTGTTCGACGAGCAGATCGTGTTCATCCTGAACCACGCCGAAGCCGGCGTGCTCTTGTTCGACAAGACTTTCCTGCCTCTCGTGGAGCGGCTCGCACCGCAGATGCAGACGGTGAAGCACTTCGTGATGCTGAGCGCCGAAGGCGTCTGCGCGGCCGGGAAGGTCGGCGCCTTATGCTACGAGACGCTGCTCGCCGCGGCGTCCGATGACATTGGCTGGCCGGTAGTCGACGAAAACGCCGGCGCCATGCTCTGCTACACGTCGGGCACCACGGGCGATCCGAAAGGCGTCTTGTATTCCCACCGCGGCGTCGTCCTGCACGCCATGGCCTCGAGCATGAACAGCGCCTTCGGATTCGACGCCTTCGACGTCGTCATGCCGTGTTCGTCGCTCTTCCACGCGTCCGCCTGGGGCCTGCCCTTCGCGGCGCCGATGTGCGGCTGCAAGCTGGCGCTGCCCTGCGAGAAAATGGACGGCGCTTCGCTGCAGGAGCTGATCGTCAATGAGGGCGTCACCTTCACCGGCGGCGTGCCGACGATCTGGACCATGTACCTCGCTTATCTCGAACAAACGCATCAGACGCCCGGCAAGCTCAAGCGCGTCGTCATCGGCGGCTCGGCCGTGCCGCGGGCGATGGCCGAGACGTTCAAGAAGAAATACGGCGTCCAGGTGCTGCAGATCTGGGGCATGACCGAAACCGCCCCGCTCGGCGTTATCGCCACGCCGACGCCGGCGCTCGCCGCCTTGGGCGAGGAGGCTATGGACGAGGCCATCTGGACCCGCCAGGGCCGGCTGCAATTCGGCATCGAACTGCGCGTGGTCGACGACGATGGCCGGGACGTGCCGTGGGACGGCGAGAGCTCCGGCGCGCTGCTGGTGCGCGGCCCCTGGACCATCCGCCGCTATTATCGCGGCGCCAACGACGTCGCCGATGCCGACGGCTGGTTCGACACCGGCGATATCGCCACACTCGACCAGTACGGCTTCATGCGCATCACCGACCGCAAGAAGGACGTGATCAAGTCCGGCGGCGAGTGGATCAGCTCCATCGATCTTGAAAACGTCGCTGTCGCCTGCCCAGGCGTAAAGATCGCCGCAGTCATCGGCGTGCCGCACCCGAAGTGGGAGGAGCGGCCGGTGCTGGTGATCGAGAAGCACGACGGCGCCGACCTGTGCGAACAGGACGTGCTCGCCTATCTCGCGCCCCACATCGTCAAATGGTGGACGCCCGATGCGGTCGTCTTCGACACTGTGCCGCTCACCGCGACCGGCAAGATCGACAAGAAAGTGCTGCGGGAGCGCTATAAGGCGCTGCTCAGCTGATCAGCGCGCGACGAAGTTCGTCGCGATCATCACGCCGCGGCCGGGATTGTAGGCAGTCACCTGGAAGCTGCCGCCCGCCTTCAGCGTGTTGATGATGCTGGTCGCGGTCGCCACGTCCGGGCCGGAGCCAGGGTAAACGAAGAGGTCGCCGCGATCGCCGGCATGGTCGCCCGGGCGCGGCCGCAGGTCGATGCTCATACGCGCGCGCACGACGATGCGCATGGCGCGCGGCTCGCGGCTGTTGAGCGTGCGATCCACCCAGGAGCACGACCCCGCCGGCAGCCCGGTGGTGACGGTCGCGCGATCGTAGCTGATGACGATTTCAGTCGTGCCGGCTGCGGCGCCGCCGAGCACATTGACCGTCATGTTGCCGCCAGCGCGGCAGTTCAGCGGATAAGTGGTCTGGGCCGACGCGGTCCCGGCGAATGAGAAAGCGCACGCCAGTGCGGCGGCGACTGCAAAAACCAAGCGCATGAAAATTTCCCCGAACGTCCCTCGGGGCGCGAGCCTAAGGCAAGTCGGGGGCAGTGCAAGCGACCGGACGTAGGCGCTTGCGGGGGTTGGCTATTCCGCCGCCGCCACCGTCTCGGGCTCCTCCGCCTGGCGCTTCCACAGGCCCGCATAGAGCCCGTCCTTGGCGATCAGCGCCGCGTGCGTACCGCGTTCGACGATGCGGCCTTGGTCCAGCACCACGATCTGATCGGCGTTGGCGATGGTGCTGAGCCGGTGGGCGACCACCAGCGTGGTGCGGCCGCGCGAAGCTTCTTCCAACGCATCCTGCACCTCCGCCTCGGTGCCGCTGTCGAGCGAGGACGTGGCTTCGTCCAAAATCAGGATGCAGGGATTCTTCAGCACCACGCGGGCGATGCCGACACGCTGCTTCTCGCCGCCGCTCAACTTCAGCCCGCGCTCGCCGACGCGCGTGTCCCAGCCTTGCGGCAAGCTTTCGATGAAATGCAGCAATTGTGCGCGGCGCGCGGCCTCTTCCAGTTCGCGCTGCGTCGCCTCGGGTTTGCCGTAGCCGATATTGTAGCGGATGGTGTCGTTGAAGAGGACGACGTCCTGGGGCACGAGGCCAAGCGCATCGCGCAGCGAATGCTGCGTGACGTCACGCAGATCCTGCCCATCGATCGTGACCTTGCCGGCGCCCGGATCGTAGAAGCGATAGAGCAACTTCAGCACGGTGGACTTGCCGGCGCCTGAAGGGCCCACGATCGCCGTCGTTTTTCCGGCCGGGGCGACGAAACTCACGTCTTCGAGCCCCATGTCGCGGCCTTCGTGCGCAAAGCTCACGTGCTCGAACGCGACCTCGCCGCGCGCCGGTTTCAGGGGAAGCGCGCTCTCGCGGTCCGCTACGTCCGGCGCCTCATCGAGCAGTGCGAACATCTTCTCCATATCGATGGAGGTCTGTTTGATCTCGCGGTAGGCGAAGCCCAGGATGTTCAGCGGCGCATAGAGGTTGGTCATGATGAGGATGACCGCGGTGATGTCGCCCGGCCCCATCGGCCCCGTCGCCACAAGCCAGCCCGCCGCCAGCACCATCGCCAGCAGGCCGGCCGTCATGATGAGGCTCTGCAGCACGTTCAGGATGACCAGCGAAGTGTAAGCCTTCACCGCCGCGCGCGCATAGGACGCCAGCGCCCGGTCGTAGCGTTCGCTCTCTCGCGCTTCCGCCGCGAAGCTTTTCACCGTTTCGAAGTTCAGCAGCGAATCCACCGCGCGGCCGGCCGCCTCGGTGTCGAGTTCATTCATCTCCCGGCGGTGCTGCAGGCGCCATTCCGTCACCCCAAACGTCATCCAGGCATAGATTACGACGGTCAGCGCCGCGATCAGCGAGAACCACCACCCGTACTTGAACCCGAGCACGGCCGCCGCCAGCAGCAGCTCGATCACCGTGGGCGCAATATTGAAGGCGAGGAAGCGGAGCAGGAAGTCGATCGCCCGCACGCCGCGCTCGATGGTGCGATAGACGGCGCCGGTGCGTTTGCTCTGATGGAAGCGCACCGAGAGCGAGTGCACGTGGCTGAACACGCGCGTGCCGGCGCGCCGCTGCGCCTCCTCGGAAATGGGCTGGAAAATGGCGTCCCGGATTTGCGGGCCGGCGGTGGAGGCGAAGCGCAGCGCCGCCCAGAAGCCACCCAACCCCAGAAACGTCATCCAGGCGCCCGACGCGTCGCCATGGGACAGAGCGTTGATGCCGTCCGCCAGCACCAGCGGCGAGACGACCGCCAACACCTTGGCCACCAACGTCAGCACCAAAGCTACGCCCAGCCGCAACCGGTAGCCCGGACCTTTGAGCCCCCCCACCAGCGAAAGCAGCCGCGACGCGGTGCGCATGATCGGGGGCGCGATGTCGGCGGCGCCAGGTTCCGCCTTCGCCACTGTCCTGCCCTCGCCGCGCGCCATTTGGAACAATCCTTGAAGGGACGACTTAAGCGCGGGGGTTTTCCCCCGCAATGGCGCATAGTGCGCTAAGCTTGTGCATGCTCATGGCCGATTCCAGTTCGCTTTCGAAACCAATTCGCTCGGTCTGCGTCTATTGCGGCTCGTCCAACACGACGCGACCGGAATACCTCGACCTCGCCACCCGCTTCGGCGAAGCGTTGGCCAAGAACGGGATGCGTTTGGTTTACGGCGGCGGGGCGGTGGGGCTCATGGGACGCTGCGCCAAGGCCGTGCACGAGAACGGCGGCGAAGTGCTCGGCGTCATGCCCCGCTTCCTGGAGCGGCGCGAAATCACCTACCAGGACGTGCCGCACCGCATGGTCGACACCATGCACGAGCGCAAGCACATCATGTTCGAGGAGTCGGACGCGTTCGTGGTGTTGCCGGGCGGCGTCGGCACTTTGGAGGAAGCGGTCGAGACGCTTTCCTGGGCGCGGCTCAATCTGCACGCCAAGCCGGTGATCTTCCTCTCGGAAGACGATTTCTGGGCGCCCTTCTTCACGCTGATCCAGCACACGGTCGACGCCAACCTGACGCCGGCGGACTTCATGCGCGTAGTGCGCTACGCGCGAACGGTGGACGAGTGCTTCGCCATGCTCGCGGCGCCTGTTACGGCGTAGGCCCCGTTCGGGTTTTTCGCCCGTAAGAAACCCCGCCCGCGCTAGACTATCCCACCATGAGCGAGGTTCAGGACCAGCGCTACGCCCAGGCGGCGGCCGAGTTTGGCGCGGCGCTGCAGCGCTTGGCCCGCGCCAGCGAGGCCAATCCGGAGCGCCGGCGCGACCTGCTGCAGGAGATGCACGTGGCGCTCTGGCGCAGTTTCGCCGCTTATGACGAACGCTGCTCGTTGCGCACCTGGATTTACAGGGTCGCGCACAACGTCGCCGCCACCCATGTCGATAAGGAACGCCGCTTCAACCGCGCCACGGTCACGCTCGACGACATCGAGCACTTGCCGAGCGGCGCCAACATCGAAGCGGAAGCTGAAGAGAGCGACGCCGTCGTGCGCCTAAACGCCATCATCCGTCGGCTCAAATCGCCGGACCGGCAGATCATCACGCTCTACCTCGAAGGCGAGGACGCGGCGGGCATAGCCGAAGTGACGGGTCTCTCGCCCGGCGCCATCGCCACGCGCGTGTCGCGCCTGAAGAGCGCGCTCGCCAAGCATTTCACCGAGACCGCCCATGTCTGAGTTTGATCCCCTCCGCTCCCTGTGGAGCCAGCAGAAAGAGGAACCTTTCGCCATGTCGCTCGCCGACATCCACGAGCGCGCTTCGCGTTTTCAGACCCGCGTCCAGTGGCGCAACATGATCGAGTACGGCGCCGCTGTGATCGTCGTGCTCGCCTTCACCGGCATCGCCGTTGTCATCCCCGACTGGAACCTGCGCGCCGCCGCGGCGCTCATCATCGCGGGCGTCGGCTATATTTGCTGGAAGCTCGCCACCATGGCCGGCGCATCCGCGAAGGCGGACGGCGTGAGCTGGGCGGATTTCCATCGCGCCGAACTGGTGCGGCAGCGCGATGCGACGGCGAGCGTGTGGCGCTGGTATCTCGGACCTTTGCTGCCGGGAGTCGTGGCGTTTCTCCTGGCGTCGACCGCCTCACCGACGGAAGACCTGCCGCTGGTGGCGCGGATAGGTTTTCTTGCGCTGGGCGTCGGTTGGGTCTCGGCCGTCTTTTTCGGCATTGCCTACATTAATAAGCGCACGTCACAGAAGCTGCAGGAAGAGATCGATAAACTCGACGCGGCGCGGAAGTAGCTTATCCCACATTCGTGTGGTTGCGCGGACGTGTGCGCCAGCGCACCGCGTTGGCGTGACCGACACACTCACCACGCTCATGTCCGACGCCCGCGCCGTGCCCGCCAACTTCACGTTCTTCCGTCTGAACGGCATCGGCACGACGCGTGGCGGGGTGGTGGATGATCCAGCCCTCGGCGACAAGCACTTGCTGCCGGTCTGGTTCACCGTCTTGTTCGTGCCGGTCTTTCTCTACGGCGTTTATCTGGGCTCGTTTGTGCCGCGCCACGACGGCGCGCCGGACCGCAATCGCCAACGCCTGCACGCGCGGCTCACGGGCAAGAGCCTCAACGCGGCTTATGGCGGCGCATGGTTCTGGCGCGTCTGCGGCGCCTCAGCCCTGCACTATCTGAAGAACGTCGCGTGGGTGCTGGGCGTCGTGCTGGTGCTGGCTGCGCTTGGCGGCGCCTTCGTCGCCTGGATGCGGATCGGTAGGTAGAGGGCTTAAGCCGCCTGCCCACTCAAGCGCTTGCGCGCGCGCTCTTCGCCGATCAGCGGAAACAGCGCGGCCATCTCGGGACCGTGTTCGCGGCCGGTCAGCGCTTGGCGGAGCGGCATGAAGAGCGCTTTGCCCTTGGCGCCCGTCTTTTCCTTCACGGCGTTGGTGAAGGCTTGCCACGTGCTCGCGTCATACGTCCCCTTGGGCAGCACTTCGATGGCAGCGGCGGCGAAGGCGGCGTCCGCGATCACCGGCTCGATTGGCCCGTCCACCACGTGCGCCCAAGCCTTCACTTCCGGCAGCAGCGTGATGTTGGCGCGGATGGCGTTCCAGAAGGCTTCGCCCTTGTCGGCGCCCTCCTTCGCCAGCCGATCTTTCACCGTCGCGTAGTCGTACTGGTGCAACAGCGCTGCGTTGACGCGCTTCAGGTCTTCCGGATCGAAACGCGCCGGGGCGCGGCCGATCTTGGCGAAATCGAATTCTGCGGCGAGTTGGGCGATGGTCGTGCGCGCCTCCACCGGATCCGAGGTGCCGATCTTGGAGAGGTGCGAGAGCACCGTCATCGGCTCGTAGCCCTCCGCCGCCAGATCGCCGACACCGAGCGAGCCGATGCGCTTTGAGAGCGCATTGCCGTCGGCGCCGACGAGCAGCGGGAAGTGCCCGAACGCCGGCACCGCGCCGCCGAGCGCTTCGAAGATTTCGATCTGCACGCCGGAATTGGTGACGTGGTCTTCGCCGCGCACGATGTGGGTGATCTTGAAGTCGATGTCGTCGACCACGGACGGCAGCGTATAGAGGAACGCCCCGTCTTCACGGATCAGCACCGGGTCCGACAGCGAGGCGGTGTCGATCGATTGCGGCCCGCGCACCAGATCGACCCAGTCCTTGCGCCCGCCCGACAGCTTGAAGCGCCAGTGCGGCATGCGGCCTTCGGCCTCCAGCTTGGCGCGTTCGGCGTCCGTCAACTTCAGCGCCGCGCGGTCGTAAACCGGCGGTTTGCCGGTCGCCTGCGCGATCTTGCGCTTGCGATCGAGTTCGTCCTCGGTCTCGTACGCAGGGTAAAGCAGCCCCGCAGCCTTGAGCTTTGCCGCGGCTGCTTCGTACGCTTCGAACCGCGCCGATTGATTGGCGCGCTCGTGCCAATTCAGGCCAAGCCAACGCAGATCGTCTTCGATGCTTTGCTCGAACGCCTTGGTCGAGCGCGCAAGATCGGTGTCGTCGATCCGAAGCAGAACCTGGCCGCCTTCCTTCACGGCAAACAGCCAGTTCATCAGAGCAGTGCGCACGTTGCCGACATGAAGCCGCCCGGTGGGCGACGGCGCAAAACGGAGGCGGATGGACATTACGTAACGACCCAATGCTGGAAGCGGCGGGTTATGCGGTGCGCCGCCCGGCCCTGTCCAGCCATCCACCGCTTCCCGGCCGAATGCCCCGCGTCCAGCGGGGCGCAGAGCCGGGACCCAGCGATGGGGGCGCGCGACACTCGCTCGCGTTCGCATCCGGCTTGGGTCCGGGCTCGCGCGCCGGATCAAGTCCGGCGCTTGGCCGGGAACCGTTTTGAGCTAAGGTCACGATAGTTCTTTCAGGAGCAACCATCATGGCGACAACGTCGCGCGAAATCCGCTTGAAGAGCCGCCCCGTGGGCATGCCCAAGTCGGAGAATTTCGAGGTCGCCGAGGTCGCGCTGAAGGACCCAGGCCCTGGCGAGGTGCTCGTGCGCAATTCCTGGATGTCGGTCGACCCCTATATGCGCGGGCGCATGTATGACCGTCCGAGCTATGTGCCGCCGTTCCAGCTGGGCGAAGTGCTGCAGGGCGGCGCCATCGGCACGGTGGTGAAGTCGAACGACGAGCGTTTCAAGGAAGGCGATCTGGTCGAGAGCATGCTGGGCTGGCGCGAAGCCTATGTGGGCCCGGCCGCGCCGCTCACCAAACTGCCGCAGACCAACGTGCCGCCGCAGGCCTATCTCGGCGTGCTCGGCATGCCCGGCATGACTGCCTATGGCGGCTTCAACCGTTACGGCCAGCCGAAGGAAGGCGAGACCGTGTTCGTCTCCGGCGCCGCGGGCGCCGTTGGCTCGATCGTCTGTCAGGTGGCGAAACTGCGCGGCTGCACGGTGGTGGCCTCCGCCGGCTCGGATGAAAAGCTCGCCTGGCTTAAAAGCCTCGGCGTCGATGCGGGCGTGAATTACAAGAAGGGCAACCTTCTGGAGAACGTCCGCGCGGCGGCTCCCAAGGGCATAGACATCTATTTCGACAATGTCGGCGGCGAGCATCTCGAAGTCGCGCTCGAAGTCGCGCGTCCGTTCGCGCGCTTCGTCGAATGCGGCATGATCTCGATCTATAACGACACCACGCCAGCGCCGGGCCCGCGCAACATGAGCTATATCGTCGGCAAGCGCATCAACATGAAGGGCTTCATCGTCATCGATCTGATCGACATGCGCGAGCAATTCCTCAGTGAAATGGGCGGATGGGTGAAGGACGGCAAGATCAAGTGGGAAGAGACGGTTGAGAATGGCATAGCCAACGCGCCCAAGGCGTTTCTCAATCTCTTCACTGGCGCCAACACCGGAAAAATGCTGGTGAAGCTCGACTAACTCGCATGCGTCTTTTCCAAGCTTACGTGATGGTGGACTGGTCCGCCGCGACCAAACCCGCCACCGGCCCCGATTCCATCTGGATCGGCGTCCTGAAGCGCAATGTACGCTTCCAGCTCGCGTTCGAATCGCACAATCCGCCGACACGGGTCGATGCGGAAAAGACGCTCGAAGCGGTGCTCGGGGATCTCCGCCGCAAGAGCGAGCGCGTACTGGTCGGCTTCGACTTTCCGCTGGCGTTTCCGCGCGGCACGGCGGCGGCGCTGAAATTGGGCGGCCCGCCCTGGCGCGCGCTGATGGATTTCGTCGCGGCGGAAGTGAAGGACAAACCCAACAACGCCAACAACCGCTTCCAGGTCGGCGCCAAGATGAACCGGCTGATGACGGGGGAAGCGTTTCCGTTCTGGGGTGCGCCGGCGCGCGACGAGCAGACCATGCTCTCGGCCAAACGCACGCGCGAGCACACCGAGAGGGATCTACCGGAATTTCGCCTCGCGGAAGCGGCGATCAAGGGCCCATCGTCGATCTGGAAGCTCTATTACCAAGGTTCAGTCGGCGGTCAGGCGTTGACCGGACTGCCAGTGATCAAGCGCCTCAAGGACGCGCGTGGCGAACGCGCGCGCATCTGGCCCTTCGAGACCGGCTGGAAGCCGCTGGCCGCGAGTGAACTCGACGGCGTCGATGCGGTGTTCGCGGAAATCTATCCGTCCATGTTCGGCGCCAAGGCTGGGCCGGGTGTGGTGAAAGACGAAGCGCAGGTCAGAGCCGCGTGCGAGCGCTTCGCGGCGCTGGATGAAAAGAGCCAGCTCGGGCCCCTGTTCGGCCCCGCGAAAGACGATCCGCGCCGCGACGTCGTGGAGCGCGAAGAAGGCTGGATATTGGGGGCTTCGGCGTAGGCTCTGCGCTGACTTCAGCCCAGCGGATCGCGCGCTTCGGTTTCTGCAATCCCGGCGATCGGCGTGTCGTCGGCGCCCGGCATCAACGGCCGGCCCGCGAGCGCCCACCAGCGCAGCAGCAACACGAGCGCGCTGACGATGCTCGATATCAGAATTGCGAACATGAGCCCCGCAACTTCGCGGTGCTCCAGCGCCAGCAGCCAGGCGTTCAGCGCCGGCACGCCCTGCCCATGCAACTCCGCAAGCCAATAGCCGAGCACGGGCATGATCACGGCATAAGCGAGAATGTGGCTGAAGGTCGGAAACCAATTGTCGCCGCGCGCACGCAGGGCAGATGCGATCACCACCTGCGCACCGTCCGGCGTGAGGATCAGCGCCGCAATCCACATCATCGCCGCGATCAAGGCCGCGAGTTCCGCATCCGCCGTGTAGAGACGCCCGATTGGCGATGCGAAATAGACGATGGCCCCGGCCGCTATCAGCATCGCGACGGTGTTGGCGCCCAGCCCTGTCCAGCCCGCACGCGCGGCGTCGTCAGGCGCGCGTCGGCCGACCGCTTCCGACACCAGCACCGCCGTCGCCGCCGCCATGCCAAGCGCGATCATGAATACGAACGCCATCAGGTTGAGCATGATCTGATAGCCGGCGACGACAGCAGCGCCCAAACGCCCGGCGATTACCGTCATCGCCGAGAATGCGCCCGCCTCCACCGCCTGGCTCACGGCCGAAGCAATGCCGATGGCGAAGAGCGCCCCGTAGCTTGGCCCTTTCGCGGCAAGCTTGCGCACGCCGTATTCGCGTGACGATGGGAGCACCAGAATCCACAGCAGCAATAAGCCAGATAGAAATACGCGCGCGCCCACCGTCGCCCACGCCGACCCGATGGCGCCATGCTCCGGCACCCAGAGCAGGTTGAGCCCGAGGTTCACCAGGTTCGCGCCCCACATCACGGCAGTCGAGATGCCGGGCTTCTTGATCGCTTCGAGATAATACGTGCCGGCGATGTAAAGCAGGTGCAGCGGGATGGACCAGGCGAGGATGAGCATCACCGGCGTTGCATGCACCGCAAGATCACGCTCGATGCCGAACACATCGAACAGGCTCTGCCCAGCTGCGATCATCGCTGCGGCCGAGACGATGCCCGCGGCAGCAGCCATCACCAGCCCGCGGCGCAGCGCAACGCCCGCGCCTTCCGAATTGCCTTCACCCAGCGCCCGCGCCGCCAGCACCTGCACGCCCTGCAGCAGACCGATCGCTGCGACCAGAAAAACCGCCGTCGGCGCCCAGCCGAGCGCCTGATGCGGCAGCTCGTCCGGGGCAAGCTGGCCCACCACGATCACGTCCACGATCGCCATGCCGATGATGCCGAGGCGTGCGAGCGCGACGGGTCCGGCGAGCCGCAGCAGGTCGGCGAGATACGAACGCGGTTGAGACATGGGACTTCGCGCTTACCCCGCGCGCGCCGAGTCGGTCGAGTCCGCCGGCGCCAGAGCGCGGAAAATCGCTACGGAAAGAGCGGCTTCCAGCGAGGTGTAAATCGCAATCTGCAGAAACTGACCGACCGTGAAGAAGGCGACAAAGGCCAGCGGATTTTGCTGCGCCGCAGCGGCGGTGGCGAGGATGTCGTTGGGATTGAGCCCGATGGCGAAGGCGAACAGCGATTGCAGCGCACCCGCAAAGATAATCGCCGGCAGCAGCAGCACCACCCGCGCCGCGGCGATCTGCAGGAGCGCGCCGCGCGTCAGCCGCCAGCTGTCGAACGCCATCACGCGCCCCTTGGCGAGACTTTGCGGCACGGCCACGAAGAAGCGCGAGGTGATCGCAAACAGGATGAGGCCGCCGATGATCATCGCCGCCGGCACGACCGCGCTTTGCTCGGTCATCGCGCGCTGCATCAGCTCTTGCGTGCCCGCCTGATCCTTTGCGTCGGCGAGCTGCTTGGCCTGCTCGGCATAGGGTCCGATCAGAACCATCATCGTCAGGTAGAGAAGCACGAAGACGACGATCAGGATGAAGAACGCCACGATCGAAGTCGACATCGAGACGCGCAGCGTGTCGCCAGCTAGATTGGTCCGGATCCCGCGCGCGTCGCCGTCCAGCGCGAAACGAGTCAACACGGCGTAGATCGCGGCGGAAATCAGCGCCAGAAGCGCCGCCCAAACACCGCTCGATCCCAGCGTGACGAACGCCAGACCGTGCGCCGCCGCGCCTGCCGCCGCCACGCTCAGCAGGACTTGCGGATTGCCGCGCACTGTGCGCAGCGCCTCGCCAATAACCACGCGAATTGAAAGCTTTTGAGCCATGACCCGCTTATGCCCAAGTTCGCGGTGTCGGGCGAGGCTTGAACGCGCGCGCCCGGCGCGTCATGAGGAAGCGCATGAAACCTGTGCATGTAGTGGGCGGCGGCCTGGCCGGTTCTGAGGCAGCCTGGGCGCTGGCCAATGCGGGCGTCGACGTGGTGCTGCACGAAATGCGCCCTGTGCGCATGACCGACGCGCACAAGACCGAGAAGTTCGCGGAACTTGTCTGCTCCAATTCGTTCCGCTCGGACGACTGGACCGGCAACGCCGTCGGGGTGCTGCACGCCGAACTGCGCCGCGCCGGTTCCATCGTCATGCGCTCCGGCGATGCAGCGCAGGTGCCGGCAGGCTCGGCGCTGGCTGTGGATCGGGAGGTGTTTTCGGACGCGGTGACGGAAGCGTTGACGGCGCATCCGCGCATCAGCGTTGCGCGCGAAGAGGTGCGCTCGCTGGAGCAATTGCTGCAGGCGCCGGACGACAAGGTCATTTTCGCCACCGGCCCGCTGACGTCGCCGGCGCTGGCGGATTCCATCCGCAGTCTCACCGGCGAGGACAGCCTCGCCTTTTTCGACGCCATCGCGCCGATCGTGCACGCAGACTCCGTCGATTTCGACATCGCCTGGAAACAATCGCGTTATGACAAGGAAGGCCCAGGCGGCGACAAGGCCGCCTACATCAACTGCCCGATGGATGAGGCGCAGTACGCGGCGTTCCACGCGGCGCTGATGTCCGGCGCCAAGACCGAGTTCAAGGAATGGGAAAAGAACACGCCCTATTTCGAAGGCTGCCTGCCGATTGAAGTGATGGCGGAGCGTGGGATCGACACGCTGCGCTTCGGACCGATGAAGCCGGTGGGGCTGACGGACCCGCGCGTCGGCAAGCGGCCGTGGGCTGTCGTGCAGCTTCGCCAGGACAACAAGCTCGGCACACTGTTCAATATGGTGGGCTTTCAGACCAAGCTGAAATACGGCGCGCAAGAAGAGATTTTCCGCATGATCCCGGGTCTGCGCGACGCGCGCTTCGCGCGCCTCGGCGGCATTCACCGCAACACGTTTCTCAATTCGCCGAAGCTGCTCGACGGCACGCTGCGCTTGAAGGCGGAGCCGCGCGTGCGCTTCGCAGGGCAAGTGACCGGCGTCGAGGGCTACGTCGAAAGCGCGGCAATGGGATTGCTCGCTGGGTGCTTTGCCGCCGCCGAGCGCTTGGGGCGCGACCTCTCCGCGCCGCCCGCGACGACGGCGCTCGGTTCGCTGCTCACGCATGTCACCGGCGGCCATATCGGCGATGGCAAAGGTTCGTTTCAACCGATGAACGTGAACTTCGGTCTCTTCCCGCCGATCGACGCGCCGACCCACGGGCCGGACGGAAAGAAGCTCAAGGGCGAAGAGCGCGGCCGCGCCAAGAAGCGCGCTTTGGGCGAGCGGGCGATTGCGGATGTCGAAGGCTGGCTCACGTCAGGAGTAGCGCAGTAGCCGCTAAAGTCTTCCCGTCGCCGACGCAGCAATAAGTTTCAGCTGCCGGCCTAGCAGACTAGGCGCCGCCTTGCGCACATACATCGGCGCCAACGCCGCGTAGCCAATCGCAGGAAAAAGCGCGCTCTCGAAGACAATGCGGCGCGCTTCCTCAAGGGCGGCGTGTACACGCCGGCGCGCTTCTTCGACGTCGGGCAGCTTCGCAGGCCGCGTAGACAACAGGTTTGCAAAGCCCCACGCCCGCCCCGCCGCGCGCATCAGCGGGGGCGGGCCGCCTGCGCCGCAGACGCCGGCCGCCAACTCCATCACGCCGCGAACTGTGCGCTCCACATAGGCATCCGCTTCGACCCAACCCGCGAAGGGCGCAGCACTGAAGTCCGCCTCTGAACGCGCTTCAATGACGCCGGTCCAGGTCTTCGCGTCCACGAATGGCGCAACCTCCGCATAGGCCGTCAGCACAGGATGCGCGCGCGGCGGCTTGCCCGCGTGCACCTCGGCGATGGCGTCGCGCCACCACGCCAAGCGGATGTCGCCGATGGCTTCCTGCGTCACCACCGCCGAGGTGCGCGCAATCTCGTGGTTCAGGGCATAAAGAACGACGAGCCGCTTGCGCACCGGCGCGGGTGCGAAGCGGCTCGCCAACCAGCGGTCTTCGTCGTAACGGCGGACGTCCGCGTCCAGATCGAGCGCGGGGTCCGCGCTCATCAGCCTTGCATGAACGTCTGCGCGGCCGTCATCGCCACCAGCATCGGGATCGAGAGCAGCGTGTTGGTGCGCGAGAACAGCATCGCCGTCTTCGCGGCCTTGTCCTTCGCCGCCTGATCGAGATCGGGATACTTGTTGTCGATGTTCAACGCGCGCTGCTGGTTCGGCCAGATGATGACCCAAACGTTGAGGAACATGATGATGGCGAGCCACATGCCGACGCCGATAAAGGTCGCGCCGACGTCATGGAAGGCGCCCGCGGGGTCGAACAGGTCGAGCGAGAGCGCCACCCAGATGTAGCCGCGCACGCCGGCCAGCAGCAGGCCCGTCACCAGCGTCGCCACAGCGCCCCAGCGGAACCAGAACAGCGCGGCCGGCGCGATCACCTTGGCGATCGCCGGCCCGCGGTGCTCGGGCGCGATTTTCGGCGCGTTGGGGATCTGCGTGAAATTGAAATAGTAGAGGTGGCCGATCCACATGATGCCGGAGAGCACGTGTAGCCAGCGCAGCAGCGCCTCGCTGAGGCTCGGATGCCCGAACTCGTAGCCGTAGGCGCCCATCGCCACGAAGACGAGGAACAGCAGGCCGAGCACGAGCCCAGTCCAGGAGACAATGCGAATATTCCCGAGCAGCTTATCCATCGAGCCCTCCCCGAAACTCGCGGATCAGCCAGCCTCCTGCGGCTGGCTGCCGCGCGCCATGAGCCCGGTCTTGGGCCCTTTGCCCGGGCGGTCGCCGAAGATCGGCAGCGCGGGGGCGGCGATGTAGATCGATGAATACGTGGCCACCACCACCCCGAACAACATGCAAATCGCAAACGGGCGCAACGTTTCGCCGCCGTACAGATAAAGCGCGAACGACGCGAGCAGCACGGTTGCGATGGTCATCAGCGTGCGCGAGAGCGTTTCGTTGATGGAAAGATCGATCACGTCCGAGGGCTTCATCGCCTTGTACTTGCGAAAATTCTCCCGCATCCGGTCGAACACGACGACGGTGTCGTTCATCGAATAGCCGATGACGGTGAGCAGGCCGGCGATGACCGGCAGCGTGAACTCGATCCGGAAAAAGGAGAACACGCCCATCGTCAGCACGGCGTCGTGAAAGAGCGAGAGCACCGCGCCGACGCCGAACTGCAGGTCGAAACGCACCCAGATATAGACCATGACCAGCAGCATCGCCCAGCCGAGCGACGCCAGGCCGTTGGCGAAGAGCTCGCCTGAGACCTTGGGGCCCACCGCTTCGGTACGACCAAAATGCACGTTGGGGACCGCCGCTTCGATGGCAGCCCGCGCGCGCTGCATGTCGGCCTGGCCCTCGGCGCGTGCGGGCGGCAGGCGCACCATCGCGTTGTGCGGATCGGAGAAGCCCTGCACCTGGATTTCGCCGATGTCGAGCCGCTCCAGGGCCGGCCGCAGACGTTCGATGTCGATCGGCGGGCCCTCAGCAGGCGCCGAGATTTCCAAAAGCGTGCCGCCGGTGAAATCGATGCCCAGATTGAAGCCGTGCGACAGCACCCCGCCTATGCGCTCCCACGGCGTGCCGCCGGCTTCGTTGTAGAGTTCCATTGGCGTCGCGCGATAGCCGGCGGTGATCATCGAACCGAACGACGCGATAACCAGCGCCACCGAGGCGAAGGACGCAAAGAATGCAAACCGCACGAACTTGAAGTGCGTCTTCTGCGGGATGAGTTTGACGAGAGGCCAAGGCATTTAAGGTCTCCGTCAGATCGGCAGTTTCTTGGGCCGCGCGATGCGGAACCAAATCGCAATGAAGAACTGGGTCACCAGCGTCGCTGTGATCACCGAGGTGACGACGCCGATCGACAGCGTCCAGGCGAAGCCGCGCACCGGTCCGTGACCGAAGATGAAGAGGATGAGCGCCACCCCGATCTGCGTCACGTGAGAGTCGATGATGGTGACCAAGGCCCTACTGAAGCCTGCGTCTATGGCTAAGGCCGGACCTCGCCCGTTCGCCTGTTCTTCACGCATGCGCTCATAAATCAGCACGTTGGCGTCGACCGCCATGCCCATGGTGAGAATGAGACCCGCGATGCCCGGCAGCGACAGCGTCGCGCCCCAGATCGACATCACCGCAATGATCTGGGCGATGTTGATGACCAGCGCGAGGCAGGCGAGCGCGCCGAAAGTGCCGTACGCCAGCACCATGAAGGCGACGACCGCGAGTCCGCCGACGAGCGTGGCCTTCTGTCCGGCGCGGATCGCGTCCTCGCCGACTTCGGCGGTGACGGTGCGTTCTTCGATCACCGTGAGCGGCGCGGGCAGCGCGCCGGAGCGCAGCATCACGGCGAGATTGTTGGCCGACTGCACCGTGAAATTGCCGGTGATCTGACCGGAGCCGCCGCAGATCGGTTCGTTGATGCGCGGCGCAGTCAGGACCGCGCCATCGAGCAGAATGGCAAAGCGCTGACCGGTGTTCTCGCGCGTGATGCGGCAGAATGTGGTGGTGCCTTGGCCGTCGAGACCGAAGCTCAGCACCGGTTCGTTGGTCTGCTGATCGAAGGCGGCGTTGGCGCGCACGAGATGTTCGCCGGTGAGCGATGGACGGCGGCGCACGATTTCCTGCGGCGTGCCCTCATAGCCGGGCGCCAGCATGTAGCCGGCCGGGACTGCGCCGTCCTGCGGCGTCGCGCTGGTGTGCACCATGTGGAAGGTGAGCAGCGCGGTGTGACCGATCAGTTCCTTCAGCTGCTCGGGATCGGAGATGCCTGGCGCCTGCACGACGATGCGGTCCTCACCCTGACGCACCGGATTGATCTCGTTGGCGCCGGTCGGGTCGACGCGGCGGCGAATGACTTCGATCGATTGCTGGGCCGCGTCGCGGGTCAGCGCTCGGATCGCCAGTTCGGTCATGCGCCCTTCGATGGTGCCGTCAGGCAGCTGGGTGAAGACGACGCTTTCTTGCCCGTTGGTCTGGTCGTGCGTCAGCGGGCGAAGCGCAGTGATGGCGCGAGCCATGTCGCCTGCCTCGACAACGCGCACGCGCGCCGCATCCCCAACGACGCCGCGGCCAGCAACGTGAATCGTCGGCTCCGCTTCGCGCAAGGCCGCCCACATCTGGTCCGCAAGGTTGTCCAGCTGCTGGCGTTTCAGCTCAGTGGTGTCGACTTCCAGGAGCAGGTGCGACCCGCCCTGAAGGTCCAGCCCCAGATTGAGCGTCTGACGGAGGAACGGCGGCATCGCCGCCCGCACGTTCTCCGGCAACAGGTTCGGCGAAGCGAACACGATACCGAAAATCGAAACGATAATGACGAGGATCACGCGCCAGCGCGGCAGACGCAGCATGGGATTATTCCGCGGCGGCTTTGGTGTCGTTGGCGGGCGCCGGCTCGGTCTTAGAGCGCACTTCGGCGATGGCGCTACGGACCACGCGGACTTCGACGTTGGGTCCAAGTTCGACCCGCACTTCGTCTTCAGCAACCGAGCGCACTTTGCCGATCAGGCCGCCATTGGTGACGACCACGTCGTTCTTTTTCAGCTGCTGCAGCATCTCCATGTGGCGCTTGCGCGCCTGCTGCTGCGGCCGAATGAGAAGGAAATAGAAGACGACGAAGATGAGCAGGTACGGCGCAAGGCCGATCAGCGTCATGCCCATGTCGCCGCCGCCGGCGGCGCCGCCGCTAGCCGCCTGCGCGTATGCTTCAGAAATGAACATCAACCCTCACAAGGGGCGCGTGGCCCGCACGCGCAAAAACAGGTCCGGGGGGTCCGGAAAGGCGGGGACTATATCGCCGCGCCCTCCCATTTCAATCAGCCGACGGCATTAGCGCGCGCCGTTTCGCCGCAGCCGGCTTCGGCTATCGGCCGAGTAGCGGTTGGGGGTCGACGGCCTCGCTGCCGCGCCGCACTTGAAACAAGAGCCGGGCATGCCCATCGGGACGCGGCCCCAGTTCGGCGATCGCCTCGCCGGTGCGCACGTGCTGGCCTTCGCGCACCAGGGCGCGCCGCGCAAAACCGTAGGCGGTCACGTAGCCGTCGCTATGGCGCACCAGCACCAGCGTTCCATACGCGGGCAGGTCCGAGCCCGCGTAGACGACATCGCCCTCGCCCGCCGCCGTGATCCGGTCGCCTTCGCGGCCCGCGATTTCAATGCCGTCGAGGCGCGCGCCGCCCGGCTGTGCGCCGAAGCGCGCGACGATCTCGCCGCGCAGCGGCCAGGAGAAATGCCCTTGCACCGCCGACCTATCGCCGGCGACGGGGCTCGGTGCTGTCGCTGTCTCCGCCGCCGGCGTTCCGAGATTCTCGCGCGCCATAGCAGGCAGGACAATTTGCTGGCCCGAACGCACATTGTAGGGCGGCTGCATGCGGTTCAACAGCGCCAGCGATCTGAGATCGACATTGTATTGGCGCGCGATGTCCTCGAAGCGCTCGCCGCGCGCGACACGATGGAAGCGCGGCGGCGGCAGCTGGATCTCGGTCCCCGGCGTCAGCGCGTAGGGCGGGTCGAGATGGTTCTGATCGATGAGCGCGCGCAGCGGCACCTGGTAGCGCGTGGCGATGTCGTAGAGCGACTCGTTCTCCGTCACGCGGTGGCTGCGCGGCAGATGCGCGGGATCGTAGGGCTGCGCCTCACCGGGCTGCAATGCGTACGTCGACAGCGGCGTGCCTTCCCCCGCCGCCCAATCCGGCTGCTGCGCAGGCGCCTGCGCCTGCACCGGCGTCACGGCGCGCGGCGCGGCATATTCGACGGCCGCTTGCCGTCTCGTCGGTTCTTGGCGTCTTTCGACCGGCGCCTCGGTTGCAGCGCCGCCATACGATATCGGCGCGCCCGTACCCGCCGCGCAGGCGGAGGCGAACAGCGCAAGCAGGATCGCGGCGCGCGGCATCGGCGCAGTTTCTGCGAGAATCGGCCCGCTGCGCAAACGCTCAGGGCGCCGGCGGCGGATCGTCCCCCAGCCCGCGTTCGAGCGGCGGAAATTTCACGGCCCCCAGGTCTTCGCGGCGTGCGTTGCGGTAGCGGATCAATCTCTGATTTTCCGCATCGCCAAGAGGCGCCAGCAGCGTGCCGCCCGGCTTCAACTGATCCAGGAGCGGCAAAGGAAAATCCGCCATCGCCACATTGACGACGATGCGGTCGTACGGCGCGCCTTCCTCCCAACCCTCGAATCCGTCGGCGACATGCGCGTGCACACGATCCAGCCGCGCCGTGCCGAAATGCACGCGCGCATCCGCCACCAGGTCGCGCCAGCGGTCCACCGTGACGACCTTGCGGGCCATCGTCGCGATGGCGGCGGCCTGATATCCCGAACCCGTGCCCACTTCGAGAACCACATCGCTCTCTTGCGGCTCCAGCGCCGCGATGATGCGCGCGATCGTAGACGGCTTCGTCATCGCCTGCGCATGCGCGAGCGGCAGCGCGATGTCGTCGAGCGCCAACCCTTCCAAATGCTCGGGCGCATAATGCGTCCGCGGCGTGCGTTCGAGCGCGGAAAGCGCGCGCGCATCGGTGATCCCGGTTTGGCGCAGCTCCAGAATGAAGCGCATCAGCCGAGCGGGATCGATATCGCTCATGCCTTCGGCGGCGCTCCGCCAAGCACCGCCTTCAACGCGTGCAGCGTTTCCATGTGCGTGAGATCCACATGAAGCGGCGTCACCGAAATGCGGCCGTCATAAATGGCGCGCAGATCGGTCCCCTCCGGCGGATTCGAAAGCTTGCCTCGGAAGCCGAGCCAGAAATACGTATTGCCGCGCGGATCGGTGCGCTTGTCGGCGTAGATGATGTGCTGATCGCGGCGTCCTTGCACGGTCATCTCGACTTCTTTTACCTGATCGGGCGGCAGATCTGGAAAGTTCACGTTCATCAGAACGTCCTTGGGCCAGCCATGTTTCAGCAACGTGCCGACAATGCCGGGCCCGTATGTCTCCGCGGTCTCCCAGGGAATGGGCGCCTCGGAATCACGCAGACCGCGGGTCTGGCTCAGGGCTATCGCCGGAATGCCCAATTGCATCCCCTGCATGGCGCCGGCGATGGTGCCGGAGAAGGTGACGTCTTCGGCGATGTTCTGACCGCGATTGACGCCGGAGAGCACGAGGTCCGGCTTCGGCCCGTCGATCAAATGCTCAAGCCCCAGCAGCACGCAGTCGGTCGGCGTGCCGGAAATGGCGAAACGCTTCGGCCCGGCCTGGCGCACGCGGATCGGATCGGTCAGCGTTAGCGCGCGCGAGGCGCCTGAATGCTCCACTTCCGGCGCCAGCACCCAGACATCGTCGCTCAGCGTGCGTGCGATCTTCTCGAGAACCGCAAGGCCCGTTGCATGAATGCCGTCGTCATTGGTGCAGAGGATGCGCATGAGCGTATGGGAATAGGGCAATAAGGCAGCGAGGCAATAGGGGCAGGCGCACCCACCTGCCCCATTCGACCTGCCGATCTGTCGCCTCGCTTATTTCCAAGCGCCCAAAACCGCGCCCGCTACGGCCCAGCACACGACGTAATGGCCGAGATTGACCGCTATGAAACTTACCGTGTTCGGTCCGTAAACGAAGCTGTAGAGGCTCCCGCCCAATCCGAAGAGGACGCCCAGCACCACACCCACCACGAGCCCGGACATCCAGCCCGGCCGGTTGCGCCATTTGATCGCCAGCGCCAGCCCGATCGCCGTGAGAAGCGGCGGAATGATCCCAAACGGCATGCGCGCCATGGCCGCCGCGCTGTCCGTCTGCGGATATCCGGAAAGCGCAGTGTATTGATCCGGCGTCATCATCACGGCGAAGATCACGAACTCGATGCCGTAAATCGCGATCGCCGCCACGATCACGGCCAGAATGTTCACACCCATTACCCGCATGGTGATCTCCTCCCTTGATCGCGAAGTTACGCCGAGTCCGCGTCGCTTGTGCGTCGTTTCACCTGCGCAGCGTGGCTTAAGGCTTCGCGATCCGTTCGAGCCCGCCCATATAAGAGACGAGCGCCTTCGGCACCGTGATCGAGCCGTCTGCATTCTGGTAGTTCTCGATCACGGCCACCAGCGTGCGGCCAACGGCCAGTCCCGATCCGTTCAGCGTATGCACGAATTCCGTCTTGCCCTCGGCATTGCGGAAGCGCGCATTCATGCGCCGCGCCTGGAAGTCGCCGCAGTTCGAGCAGGAGCTGATTTCGCGATATTTGCCCTGGCTCGGCAGCCAGACTTCGAGGTCGTAAGTGCGCTTGGCCGTAAAGCCCATGTCGCCGGCGCAAAGCAGCATCACGCGGTACGGCAGTTCCAGCCGCTTCAACACTTCCTCGGCGCAGCGCGTCATCCGCTCGTGTTCTTCGTGGCTCTCGTCCGGCTTGGCGATCGACACCAGCTCCACCTTGCGGAACTGGTGCTGTCGGATCATGCCGCGCGTGTCCTTGCCGGCGGCGCCCGCTTCGGCGCGGAAACACGGCGTGTCCGCCGTCATCCGCAGCGGCAGCGCGTCTTCCGCGAGGATCTGCTCGCGCACGAGATTCGTAAGCGCCACTTCCGCGGTGGGGATGAGCCAGAAGTCTTCCCGCGTCGGCGCCTGCTCCAGCAATTCGTTCAAGACCTCCGTCGGCTTCTTCTTACCGGCGTGCTTCTCGAACTCTTCATCGAAGCGCGCCAATGCTTCGTTTAGCAGCTCCTGGCGGCTCACCGTGCGCGCGGCGGTGAATTGGTCGTCGACGAATTTCGGCAACTGGCCGGTGCCGAACATTACGTGGTCCTTCACCAGCACGGGCGGATTGGTTTCCGTGTAGCCGTACTCGCTCGTGTGCAGGTCGAGCATGAAGGCGCCCAGCGCTCGCTCCATGCGCGCCAGCGCCCCTTTCAGCACCACGAAGCGCGCGCCGGAGAGACGGGCGGCCGCTTCGAAGTCCATGAGCCCAAGCGCCTCGCCCAGCGCCACATGGTCGGCGGTGAGCTCCACGTTCGGCGGATCGCCGCCGTCGCGCTTGTACCAGCGCCGCACTTCGACGTTGCCATGTTCGTCAACGCCGTCAGGCACATCGGGCGCCGGCAGGTTCGGCAGCGACGAGAGCATCTCGTCGCGCGCCTTCTGCCATTTGGCTTCCTCAGCGCTTGTCTCTTCGATGCGCTGCTTCAGCGCCGCCACTTGCGTGATGAGCCGGTCGGCCTCCGCCTCATCCTTCTTGGCCTTCGCCGCGCCGATCGCCTTCGACGCCGCATTGCGCTGCGCTTCGGCGTCCTGCTTGGCCGTGGCCGCGGCCCGGAGTTTCGAATCCGCATCGATGATGCGCTTGGATTGCGGTTCAAGCCCGCGGCGCGCCCAGCCGGCGTCGAACAAGGCTGCGTTTTCACGGAGGGCTCGGATATCGTGCATGGCGCGAGGTAACACGTCCCGCCGCGCCGGTTCAATGCACGCTTACGATGCGGGCGTGGCCGCGGTTTCCTCTTTCGCCCGCGTCCGTTCGACCAGCCAAACCAGCCAGATCGACGCCTCGAACAAGAGGTAAAGCGGGATCGTCATAATCGTCATCGACAGGATGTCGGGCGGGGTCACCAGGGCCGCGAACGCGGCGATGCCGACGATGGCGTAACGCCGCGTCGTGCGAAGAAACTTCGCCGTTACGACGCCGACCCGCGCCAGCAGCGAGAGCACTACCGGCAGCTGGAAGAAGAGCCCGAACGCCAGCACCAGCGTGGTTTCGAGGGCAAGATACTCGTCCACCTTAGGCAGATATTCGATCTGGATCGTCGCGCCGCCCGAACCCTGGATGGTCACCTGCTGCTGCAGCGCGAAGATGAGCGCGTACGGCATGGCGACGTAATAGACGAACACGCCGCCCAGGATGAACATGATCGGAGAGGCGACCAGGAAGGGCAGTACCGCCGAACGCTCGCGCTTATAGAGGCCGGGCGCAATGAAGGCGTATGCCTGCCAGGCGATGACCGGGAAAGAAATCACGATCGCCGCGAACAGCACCGCCTTCATCTTGGTGATGAAGAAGCCGAACGCGTCGGTATTGACCATGCGGATGGCGTCGTTGACGTGCTCAGGATGCGCTTGGTTGGCCGCGCGCATGGCGGTGACGAACGGATCGGTCAGGAAGATGAAAATCTGATCCTGAATGAAGAAACAGCCGATGAACGCGATGACGAGCGCCACCAGCGAGACCATCAAGCGCGAGCGCAGCTCCGCCAGATGCTCAAGCAAAGGCGCGCGCGACGCTTCGATTTCGTCGTCATCGGTTTTGACCGCGTCGGTCACGACACGCTCCGCACGACGGGCTTGGCGTCAGCGGGTGTGGGCATGTCTTCGATCGGCGCGGGCTCCGGCGTCGCGGCCGCGCCCGATGGCGCATCTGCGACCGGCTCGTTGGCTTCCACGCCCTCCACCGCCTCCGGCGGCGCGGGAGGCGGAGGCGGCGAGATTCCTGCGTAGCTCTCCAGCGTGCCGAGCGGGCGCTGCACTTCCTGAACGACGCTGTTCAGCGAACTCGTACGGCGGAGCGCATCGACCTCCTTTTTCAACTCATCCAGCTCCGCCTGCCGCGCCAGTTCGTCGAAGCCGGTGCGGAACTCCTGCGCCATGCCGCGCAGCTTCGCCGTCCAGCGGCCGAGCTTGCGCAGCAGCAACGGCAGGTCCTTCGGCCCCACGACGATGAGCGCGAGGACGCCAAGCAGGATGATTTCCTGGAATCCGAGGCTAGGCAGCATGGCGCGTGCTCAAGCGGCGTTCAGTTCTGAACGCGGTCCTGGTTGGCGTTTTGCTGCGTCGTCTGGTCGGCGACCTGGCGCGGCGGCTCGGCCGGGGGCGGCGGCTGTTGCTGGTCGTCCGACATGCCCTTCCGGAAGCCCTTGATGCCCTTGCCCAGGTCTTCCATCAGACCGGAGAGCTTGCCGGGGCGCATGAACAGAAGCGCCGCCAGGACGACCACGATGATGAGGGTCCAACTCGGATGCATTTCCCAAAACTCCTAACGTCCGTTGCGGCGCTGTTTACGCGGCGCGACCGCAAACGTCGCGGTCCAATTCCACTTGGCGAAGCGGCCGTTCGACGCCGCCTTACCTTAGCATGGCCGCCTTTCCGCTTCCTTGGAGGGCTCACTCCCCATCCAGGTGGTCGGTGAAGAAGGCGGCCTGCTCTTCGTCTGGACCCAGCGGATCTTCGTCCGCGGCCAGTTCCTCGCCCGGTCTCGGCACCTCGATCTGAGCGGCCGCGCGCGGGTCCAAGAGGCCCAGACCCTTGAGATCGTCCTTGCCCGGAAGAGCGTCAAGCGAGGCTAGGCCGAACTGACTGAGAAACGCGTCGGTCGTCCCGAATGTCAGCGGCCGGCCCGGAGTGCGCCGGCGGCCCCGGGGCCGGATCCAGCCCAATTCGAGCAGCAGTTCCATGCCGCCGCGCGAGAGGCTCACCCCCCGGATTTCCTCGATTTCGGCCCGCGTCACCGGTTGATGGTACGCAATTACCGCCAATGTCTCCATGGCCGACTTCGGCAGCTTTTTGGGTTCCTGACGGGTCTCAGCAAAGAGGCTGGCGAGGTCCGGCGCGGACTGGAAGCGCCAGGCGCCCCCCGCCTCGACCAGCTGCACGCCGCGGCCCTCGTAATCCTTCTTGAGGCGCATCAGCACGGCGGCGACGTCCACATCCGGCCCGAGCTTCTCGGCCAGCGCCTTGGCCGTCACCGGCTCTCCGCCGGCAAACAGCAGCGCCTCTGCCGCGCGAATGGCGTCAGCCGATGGCTCGGCCCGCGGACGCTCTTGTTCCTTTTCTGGGCCTTCCACGAAGGCGTCCTCGATCCGGCGCATGGCGTCGGCGAGCGGCGGGGAACCCTCAGGCGTGCTCATCGGGGCCATTGTGGACCGCCTTCGCCCGCACGAACAGCGGCGCGAACGCTTCCGCTTGCCGCAGTTCGAGCTTGTGCTCGCGCGTGAGTTCCAGCGCGGCGCCGAAGGTGGAGGCGAGATAGCTCTCAGACGGGGGCGCATCCTCGCCCTCTTCACTTGCGGGCGTCACGTTGGTGATCGGCTTCCATTCCTGCAGCTTCACCAGCGCCTGTTCGAGCTTCTTGCGGGCCGTCTCCAGCGGATAGGCGCGGCGCACGAAAGTGCGGTAAGCGCGCTTGCGCACGCCCTTGGAGCGCTCGGCGCAATAGGCGTTCAAAAGATCGTAGAGATCGGCGCGCCACGCGGTTTGCTTGGTGACCGCCACCGGCTGCGGCATGCCGTTCAGAAAGACGTCGCGCATGAGCTGCGGCATCGCGTCGAGCTTCTGCGCCGCCGCGCGCGCCATTTGCAGCCGCTGCAGCTTCAGACGTAACGCGGCCGACAGCGCCTCCGGATCGGGTTCGTCTTCGTCCAGCTGCGGCTTCGGGATCAGCAGCTTCGACTTCAGCAGCGCCAGCCACGCCGCCATGACGAGATAGTCGCCGGCCAGTTCGATATTGGCGGCCCGCGCTTCGGCGATGAAGTCGAGAAACTGGTCGGCGATCTCGCCCACCGAAACTTTGGTGATGTCGAGCTTCTTGGCGCGCGCGAGGTCCAAGAGCATATGCAGCGGGCCTTCGAACACGTCGAGCGCCAGCAGGAAAGCGTCGCGGCCTTCCGCTTCTTCGACCGCGCCGAGATCGAGTTCGAGATTGTCCGCGTCGCTCATTCTAGCGTGCGCCGTAATCCGCCATCAGCTCGCGGAAGCGCGCCCAGCCCGCTTCCGCATCGAAATCCGCGGGCTTCTGCTTGGCAAACCGCTCCACCGCGCGCGCGCGCACCAGCGATAGACCTTGCAGCTCCGAACATCCTTCCGCCGCAGCCTCCATATCCCGCAACACGCCCGAGCACTGCAACACCACGTCGCAGCCGGCGCGCAGCGCCGCTTCCGCGCGCTCCTTCAGACCGCCGTTCAGCGCGTACTGCAGCGCCTTCATGTCGAGATCGTCGCTCATCAGGCAGCCTTGAAAGCCGATACGGCCGCGGATGATCTCGTCGATCACCAGCGGCGAACAGGTGGCGGGGCGATCCGGGTCCCATGCTTCGTAGACGATATGGGCCGTCATCGCCGCTTCGGCATCGGCAAGCGCCGCAAAGGGGAAAATGTCGTCTGCAAGCGCCGCCTTGTCGGCGCTCACGCGCGGCAGCGCCAAATGACTGTCGGCCTCGGCGCGGCCATGGCCGGGCATATGTTTGATGCAGCCGCTGACGCCGCCTTCGTGCAGGCCCTCAAGCGCCGCCCGGGCGAGCACGGCGATCTCTCGTGGCGTTCGCGAGAAGGCGCGATCGCCGATTATGTTGTCGGCGCCGTCGACCGGCGTGTCGCACACCGGCGTGAAATCGCCGTCGACGCCGATCGCGCGTAATTCGTGCGCGATCAGGCGATGGCCCAGGCGCGCCGCCTCCACGCCCAGCGCTTTGTCGTTGGCGTAGGCTGCGCCATAGCCGGCGCTCGCCGGCCACACCGGCCATTCCGGCGGCTTCAACCGCGCCACGCGCCCGCCTTCCTGGTCGATCCAAACGATGGCGTCGTGGCCCGCTGCTTGGCGCAACTCGGCGCACAGCTGGCGCACCTGGTCGCGAGTCACGCAGGCTTCGCGGAAAAGAATGAAGCTCCATGGACGGGCGTCGCGCAAGAACGAGCGCATATCGCCATCCAGTATGGGCTGACGAATGCCGAGAGAGCAGGAAAGCAGTGCCATCGGCGCGTTTTAGCGCGCCACCGCGATGCAGTCTTGCCCCATTTGCCGGATGCGTTCGCAGAACCGGGCCGCGTTTTCGCGGTCGGCGAAATACCCGGCGCGGACACGGTAGTACACGCCCCGTGCGCCCAGATCGGCGCGTTCCACGTCGAGCTGCGCTCGTGCAAACAATTGCGGCGCGCGCGAGGAGAGCCTGCGCCAGGAGGGCTCCACCGCCGCTTCCGATTGCAGCGCCGCCACCTGCGCCACATAGGGTCCATTGGAGACGAAATTCGGCGCGGCCGACAATTGCGGTGCGCCCGTCGAACTCACGCCGTCCATCGGCGCCTCCACGACCGGCGGCGCCGAGGCGGTTTCCGTTTCTTCAGTACGGCCTTCGATAGACGGCGCAAGCGAACCTTCGGCCTGATCCGGCGCGGTCAGCGCCTCGGCGCTCGGCTGGATCTTATAGGCGCCGGCAGGCGGACTTATGCGCGGCACGTCCGGGGCGCTGTAGATGTTCCAGAGGAAGCCGCCGAAGGCGACCGCGATCACAGCCATGATGACGTAGATCATGAAACCGGTGCGGTTCTGCTCGTCGTGCAGATGCATGCGAAGGTCTTGGCGGCTGTACAAGCGGAACTCCGGGAATCGTGTGCGCGAGCGCAGTCTACCACTGCCGCTGGTAGTCATTCGGTAATAGTCCCCCACTATCGCGCGTTCGGACTACCGACTCGTTACCGATCCAAATTGAACAGCCGACGGTGTTCGTCGATGGCGTAATCGTCGGTCATGCCGGCGATATAGTCGCACACGCGCCGCGCAGTTTTCTTCCCCCCCGCGCCGTCGCCGCCCGCCTGCCAGTTGGGCGGCAGCAATTCCGGCTCCGCAAGGAAGACGTCGAACAGCTGACGCAGGATGCGCTTCGCGTGGCTGCGTGAGCGGTTCACCTTCCAGTGACGATACATGCGCGCCATCAGGAAACGCCGCAGCACCGCCTGATGATCGTTCATGATGTCGGAGAAGCCGACCAGCGGCTTTCCTGCGGCGCGCACGTCTTCCGGCGTCTGCGGCTTTTCCGCCTCGAGACGGCGATTGGTCTCCCACACCAGATCGTCCACCAAAACGCCGATCAGGCGGCGAACGGTCTCGGCCACCAGGCGATCGGTCTCGATCCCCGGATAGTCCTTTTCCACCGTCGCCAGCACGCGCGCCACCATCGGCACTTCTTCGCGCGCCTCGTCGAGCGTGAAGAGGCCCGCGCGCAAGCCATCGTCGATGTCGTGATTGTTGTAGGCGATGTCGTCGGCGTGGGCGGCGACCTGCGCTTCGATGCCCGGCCATGACGCCAGTTCAAGATCGTGGGTGGCGTTGTACTCTTGAATGGCGACCGGAAGGTCCTCAAGCTTCTGCCCGTAGCGGATCAGCGGACCATTGTGCTTCACCACGCCTTCCAGCGTTTCCCAGGTGAGGTTCAGCCCGTCGAACGTAGGAAAGCGGCGTTCCAATTTGGTGAGCACGCGCAGCGTCTGGGCGTTGTGATCAAAACCGCCGTAATTCTCCATGCAGGCATCGAGCACGTCCTCGCCGGTATGACCGAACGGTGGGTGCCCAAGGTCGTGGGCGATGCCAAGGCATTCGGCGAGATCGTCATCGAAGCCCATCTGGCGGGCTACGGCGCGCGCGATCTGCGCCACTTCCAGCGAATGGGTGAGCCGCGTCCGGTAGTGATCGCCCTCGTGCGCTACGAACACCTGGGTCTTGCCGCGCAGGCGCCGGAAGGCGCTCGCATGTACGATGCGGTCGCGATCGCGCTCGAAGGGCGTGCGCGTCCGGCTGTCCGCTTCCGGGTGCAGGCGACCGCGTGAGCGGCTGGGATCGGTGGCGATCGGCGCGCGGGGCGCGCGCACCGGCGGCGGCGACGGCTTTACCGTTCTCGCCTTTTTGGCCGCCCCCACAGCTCTCTGCCCTTCGGCCACGAAACCGCCTTCTCACAAAGCTCAGAACGGGACCATATATGGGGTCTTGAGACTTGAGAAACCGGTGATCGGACACGCTTAACGAATGACGAATGTAGCCCTCTCCGCCGCAGCTGCGGCCAAAATCAACGCCATCACGGCTTCGGAGCCAGCGGGCGCGGGGCTGCGCGTGGCGGTCGAGGGCGGCGGCTGCTCGGGGTTCCAGTATCAAATCGGCGTCGCCGCTTCGGCCAACTCTGACGATTTGGTCATCGAGCGCGACGGCGCGCGGCTGTTCGTGGATCCGGTTTCACTGCCTTTCCTGCTCGGTTCGGAAATCGACTGGGTCGAAGAGTTGATCGGCGCCGCGTTCAAGGTCACCAACCCCAACGCCAAAACGAGCTGCGGCTGCGGCGTCAGCTTCTCCGTCTGAAGGCGCCCGCCCATGTCGCGCTCTTCTCTCGATAGAGGTCTCGACGCCTTCGCCCGCAAGAACTGGACGCGCGCCCGCGAACAGCTTGAGGAGGCGATGGTCGAGGACGGCAGCGCGACGGGCGAATATCATCTGGGGGTGTTGTATTGGCGCGGACTGGGCGGCGAGCGCGATCAGGCCGCCGCCGTCGACTGCTTTGCGCGCGCCGCCGAGAGCGGACTGCCCGCCGCTCAGACCGCCTATGCGCTGGCGCTTCGGTCAGGCATCGGCGCGGTGCGCAATGACCACGCCGCCCGTCAGCTTTTCCGCTCCGCCGCCGGCGCCGGCGACCTCGAAGCCATGACCCAGCTCGCCGCCATGAGCGATTCCGAGGAGGCGCTGCGCTGGCTCCGGCGAGCGTCCGAACAAGGTCACGCACCGGCGATGACGGCGCTGGCCGAGATGCTGATCGCGACCGATCCGGTGGACGCGTTGACTTGGCTTTATGTTGCGGTCTCTGTCACCGGCCAGGAAGCCGTCAGTAAACGCGCGCAAGCGCTCGCGCGCGAGATGACCGCGCGGGAAATCGACGCCGCCGAAAGAGCCGGCCGCACGTACGTAAAGAATTTCCGCAAGGCGAAGCGTCGGCGCTAGACGCTTCTTGACTTCGCCATCCCGGCCGTGCTCCGCACGTTCCGGATGACGGAGAATGCGTGCATGAACGTCGACGAAGCCATCAAGAAACGCATTTCCGTACGCGCTTTCACGTCCGAGCCCGTGTCCGAGGCCACCATCCGCGACATACTTGAGGTCGCGCGTTACGCGCCCTCCGGCGGCAATCTGCAGCCGTGGAAAGTCATCGCCGTCGCCGGGGCCGCGCGCGACGCGGTAATCGCGCTTGCCAAGGCGAACCTGCCCGGCGACGAAGGCGAGAGACTCGTTTACCCGGCTAATCTCTGGGAGCCCTATCGCTCGCGCCGCTACAAGGTCGGCGAAGATATGTACGCCTTGCTGGGCATCGGCCGTGACAACAAGCCCGCGCGCTATGCCCACCTCGCGCAGAACTTCGAATTTTTCGGCGCGCCGGTTGCGCTCTTCTTCGTCATCGACACCGGCATGGGCCACGGCCAATGGGCGCATCTGGGCATGTTTATGCAATCGGTGGCGCTCGCTGCGCTCGAGCGCGGCGTCGGCAGCTGCATGATGGAAGCCTGGGCGCGCATGCGCACGCCGCTGCACAAGCACTTCGCTCTGGCCGAAAACGAGATGATCTATTGCGCCATGGCGCTGGGGCACGCCGACATGTCCAAACCGGTGAACACGCTGCGCAGCGACCGCGCGCCCGTGGATGAAATCGCGACGTTCAAGGGATTCTAGTCATGCACAAGGGGTCGTGCCTCTGCGGCGCCGTCACGTTCGAGGTGAGCGTCGACCTGCCGCCCGCCGACGGCTGTCATTGCACGCAATGCCGCAAGAGCTCCGGACACTATTTCGTCTCCACCAACGTGCCGCGCGCGGCTTTCACCCTGCATGGCGCTGAGAACGTCACCTGGTATCGCTCGTCAGAGAAGGTGCGGCGCGGCTTCTGCGCAAAGTGCGGCTCGTCATTGTTCTGGGACCCAATTCACCACGACTGGACGTCAATCGCATTGGGCGCCTTCGATACGCCGACGCGCACCTCGATCAGCGAGCACATCTATGTCGCTGGCAAGGGCGACTATTACGACATCGCCGACGGCAAGCCGCAGTTCGACACTGTTCCGCCGCGGCCCGGGGCGTAAAGCCGGCGATTGATCTTCCCCAATGCCGCTCGTTGCGAAGCAAGCTAGGGGCGGACAATGGCGCCGGAAGCGGCGCGCCCAGGGAGTGGATCATGCGCGGTTTTTTGATCGCTATTGCGCTTCTGGTCTTTGCGCCGCCGGCGTTCGCCGAGCGCATCCAACTTTCCGACTACGCTTCGGGCACTGGCCTGCTCGCTATCCGCATCGAAATCGACGGCCGCCCGGGGCGCCTGCTCTTCGATACTGGTGGCGGCGTCAGTCTCGTCACGCCGCAATACGGCGCGACATTCGCCTGCACGCCTTACGGGTCCTTCACCGGCTTTCGCATGCGCGGCGATCGAGTGGACACGCAAAAGTGCGGCGAACACAGCTTGCGAATTGGGCAGCGCATGGTGCGCCGTGAAGTCGGCGTGTTCGATCTCATGGCGCTGCTTGGCGAAGGCGCGCCGCCGATTGACGGCGTTATGGGCCTCGACGTGCTCGACGGCCATCTGGTGACGCTCTCGCTGGCCGACCGTCGGCTCTACGTAGACGAACGCCCCGGTCACGGCTGGAGCGAAGGCGTGGCGCGCTTTCAGCGCGAAGCCGGCGGCGCTGGACTCTCGATCTTCGTTCGCGTTGAAGCGGCGCGCGGTCCTCTCTGGATGCTGCTCGATTCAGGTTCCGTGGGCGCCTACGCCTATCTGAGCCCGGGCGCGGTCGCACAACTTGGTCATTCCGGCGATGGCCCAGTCACACTCAACATCACCGGCGCCGGCGCGCAGAGCATGAGCTTCCAGCGGATCGACCCGCTCATCTATGATGGCGTTCTCGGCGAGCGCTTTTTGCGTAAGTACGATATCGCCGTCGATTTCCGCAGCAGCCGCATCTGGTGGCGGCGCCGCCCCGAGCCTCACTGAGGCCGGTTGGAGCGCGCATTGCCCAGGATGCCGTCCTCCGCGAAGTCCACGATCGCGAAAACGAGCCCCATCACGATGAGCCACAGGATCGGCGCGAGGAGCAGTGGGAAAGCGCCGTCATGACCGGCGTTGAAGCCGCGCCAGGCGATGCTGGCGCAGGCAAAAGCCAGCACCGGATAGACCCAGCACATGATCTGCGCGACGAGCAGCGCGGGCTTCGAGCGCCAGTGTTCACGCTCGCGAGGCGTGAATAGCCGCATCGCAAGCCCAAGGCTCGCGGTTCCCACGATGAGGTGGAAAGCGGTGAAGATGAACAGAAGAACAAGCATTGCATCCCTCTTAGCACCGGAGTCGTCAAAAGGCTTTCCCTTCCGAGAAAACGTGGGACAATGCTTCGCAAGCGGGGGCCCGCAAGGAGAGCCCCATGACCGCCCGCAAAGTCGGCGACCATGTCGAGATGAACGAAGAAGAAGCCCGCTCAGGCCAGACCGGACTGGGCGTGCGCTACGTCCTGGCCATCTCGGTCCTTCTCGTTTTGCTCGGCTTCGGCATCGCTGCGATCTTCACCTGAACCACAGGGGCGGCTAAATCTGCCCCATGAAGATCGCGGCCTGGAACGTCAATTCCATCCTCGCGCGCCTGCCCACGGCGCTGAAGGTGTTCGAGGAAGTGGATGCCGATGTCTGGTGTCTGCAGGAGATCAAGTGCGAGGACCCGCGCTTCCCCCGACTTGAGATCGAAGCCATGGGCTTCAACGTCGAAACCTTCGGGCAGAAGAGCTATAACGGCGTCGCCATCCTATCGAAGCACCGCATCGAGGAATTTCGCCGCGGCATTCCGGGGCTGGAACATGAGCAGTCGCGCTACATCGAAGCCGTGATCGCCACCCCCGGAGGGCCGGTGCGGGTGGCATCCATTTATGCGCCGAACGGCAATCCGATCGGCACGGAGAAATTCCAATTCAAACTGCAGTTCATGGACGCGCTGAATGCACATGCGCGCCAACTGCTCCTGCAGGAAGAGCGTTTCATTCTGTGCGGCGACTACAACGTCATCCCGCGCGACGTGGACTGCCACGATCCGCGCGTCTGGGTGAATGACGCACTGTTTCAACCCGAGACCCGGGCCGCCTATCGCGCGCTGCAAAATCTGGGACTCGCCGACGCGTTCATGCAATCCGATGCGGGCGCGCACAAATATACGTTCTGGGACTATCAGGCCGGCGCCTGGCAGAAGGATCACGGCATCCGCATTGACCACCTGCTGCTCTCGCCGCAAGCGGCGGACACGCTGGTCGGAGTTGAAATCTTCAAGAAGGCGCGTGGCATGGAAAAAGCTAGCGATCACGTCCCGATCATTGCGACGTTCGCGGACTAACGCGCCGCCCACCTCTCCGACCAGACCGTGAGCTTGGCGAGCTGCGCTGACAGCTCCTTGCCCCAGCTGGTGTAGGCGTACCCCTCATCCGTCAGCGACACCAGATCCATGTTGCGCAATTCCTTCAGCCGCCGGTTCAGCACAGTCGGCGAAACATCGTCACATCGTTCGCGCAGCGCTCGGAAGTTCGTCGCGCCATCGCGCAATTCCCATAGAATCCGCATCGTCCACCGCTGACCGAGCACGTCGAACAGCGCCATGATCGGCCGGCCCGAGGTCGAACCGCGGACGGCTTTCCGCGCCTGCACCATGCGCTCCTCCCTTGACGCTACATAAACGGTAGCATTACGACGCTACGGTTTGTGTAGCACGGAGATCGTCATGGCGCACGTTCTAACCCCGCTTCAACCGCCGTTTCCGGCGGAAGTCGCCGAAATCTTGAAAACGTACCCGCAGCAAGGCGGCTACCTGCTGACGCTCTTCCGCACCTTCGCCAACAGCGTGCGTTTTCTCAAGAAGGGCGTCGTCAACCTCCTCGATGCCGAGAGCCCGCTTTCACTGCGCCAACGGGAAATCGTCATCCTGCGCGTCACCGCCAATCTCGACTGCGAATACGAATGGGGCGTCCACGCCGCCGCTTTCGCCAAGCGCGCGGAGCTTACGGAGCAACAGGTCGCCGCCACGTGCGGCGACGCCGATGCGCAGTGCTGGACCGCGGAAGAGCGCCTGCTCCTCCGCGCAATCGACGAGCTCTGCGACGAGGCGCGTATTTCGGAGCCAACCCTTCTCCTGGTGCAGCAAGCCTTCACCCGCGAACAGCAACTCGAAGTCCTCGCCCTTGCCGGCAACTACCACACGGTCAGCTTCGTCGCGAACTCCGCCAAACTGGCGCCCGAGGCGTTCGCGGCGCGCTTTCCTGCCTAGTCATCTTCAGACTTGCGCTCTTGTTGTTCAGGCTCGTCTTCCTCCACGGCGGGGATGGCGTAACCGCCGCTCAGCCAGCGGTTCAGGTCCACATCGGCGCAACGCTTGGAGCAGAACGGCCTAAACTTGGAATCCTGCGGCTTGCCACACACCGAGCATTTGCTCATAGCGGCCTCGCATCGATCTTGTCGCGCGGCCAGAAAGCTTCACGCGGCGCGGCATCAAGCGACCAGCGCATGCCGATGCGGTTTGACAGCTCACCCCGCCAATCGAATTCCGCGGCATCAAGCCAGGCTTTCACGTCCGGAGCCACCGTGCAGGCGATCTGACGGCCGGTGAGCGCGCGGGCTTCGCGCTCGATCCCGCGCAGCGCCATCAAGGCCACCGTCTCGGCGCTCAAGCGTCCGTCGGCATCCTTCAGCCGCTCATGCAACGGCGCGCGGAGCTGGGAGCGAGCGAGGTCGAAGACGCCGAAGCGCGAAAGCTCGCCGAACTGTACGCTCCAGGGATCGCCGGCGAAGGCCGCACGCACCGCGTCTTCCAGCGCTTTGCGATGCGATTTCGCCCTCAACGACACGAAGTCTATGGCGATCACCCCCGCCAGGTTGCGCAGCCGGATCTGGCGCGCTGCTTCGTTCGCAGCGGCGATGTTGAGGTCGAGAGCGAAGCGTTCCGGATCGCCCGAACCCGGGCGCGCACCCGAATCCACGTCGATAGCGACCAGCGCCGCGGTCGGTTCGATGGTCAAGGCGCCGCCGCCGGGTATGGGTGCGGTGCGCGAGAGGCAATCTTCCACCAGCGCCTCGAGTTTGGCGCGCACCTGAGCGTCGGCCGGCTTGGCCAGCACCAATTCTTCGTCACTGTCGTGGCGGCCGATACGATGCGGGCTCTCGCCATCGTGGCCCGTCTCGACCAATTCCACGACCGGGTTCTTGCCTCGCGCGGATTCACGCGTGACGTGAACGACGACGCCTGCGCCTTCCGTCAGCGCCACGCGTTCCCGTTCCCGCTGACCGCGCCGCACCTTACCGTCTTCGCCGAGTGGCAAGAAAGCCTGATCTTCGCGCAATCCAAGATCGAGAAAGACGCCACGCCGACGCTGATCGACTTCCCGCACGCGCGCGCAATAAAGCTCGCCCCAGCGCGCGCGGCGGCCTTCGTCGCTCACGCGGCTGACGCGCAGCGCAATCGGGCGCCCGTCGCGCACCAGCGCTTCGCGCGTCTCGCCAATCGACGCGTCGATCCAGGTTTCGAGCTTCTCGCTCATGCCGGCTTACTTAAGATGCCAGCGCATTCAAGCAAGTTCGCGGTCTCGAACAGCGGCAGCCCCACGACGTTCGGATACGAACCCACAATGTGCGTGACGAAGCGCGCCGCGAGCCCTTGCGTGGCGTATCCGCCCGCTTTACCCCGCCATTCGCCGCTGGCGATGTAAGCGCCGATCTCGGCTTGCGTCAGTTGTTTGAAGTAGACCCGAGTTTCAACGAGGCGGACTTTCGTGGCGCCGCCGCTGCGTAGCGCGACGCCGGTGAACACACGATGCGCACGGCCCGAAAGCAACGCTAAGCACTCTCGCGCCTGCGCTTCGGTTTCTGCTTTCGGCAAGATCCTGCGCCCGAGCGCCACTACGGTATCCGCCGCAAGCACGACGCCATCCGTCTTCGCGGCTTCCGCCTTGCCCCGCGCCAAACGCACGGCCAGCGCACGCGGCGTTTCCTTCGGCAGCGGCGTTTCGTCGATGTCCGTGGCGATCACTTCGTCCGGCGTCACGCCGATCTGCGCGAGCAGCGCCAGCCGCCGTGGGCTCGCGCTCGCCAACACCAGACGTGGGCGCGCACTCATGACCGGTCCGGAAAACCCAGACGCTTGGCGATGATTTTGTCCACGCGGCGCGGCCCCAGCAGGTTCGGCATGGTCACGTCCATGAACTCGTTGCGCAGGATGCGGTAGCGCGTCTTCGGCGCCGGATCGGTGAAGCAGCGCCACACCAGATCGCCGACATCGCTCGCCGGCAGGCCCTTGCGGCCCAAAGTGAGCATGTAGTCGGCGACGCGCTTGGTCATCTCCGCGTACGGCGTGTTGTCGAAGCGCTTGAGCGCGTCCTTGTCGTCAGCCTTATCCCAGATCGGCGTGGCGATCGCGCCGGGGCCAATGACGATGACATCGATGCCATAGAGCATCAATTCTCGCCGCAGCGATTGCGAATAGCCTTCGAGCGCGAACTTCGACGCCGCGTACGGGCCGACGAACGGCGACCCGTTCTGGCCGCCGACGGACGAAATCATGACGATGCGCCCGGGCTTGCCGGTGCGCTCGGGATCGGCGCCCAGCGCGTTCGCAAACGCGCGCGTCACGTTGTGAACGCCGTAGAGATTGATCTCGAATTGGCGGCGCAGCTCGTCCGTGTCCACGTGCAGCAGCGGCCCGCTAACGGCGATCCCCGCATTGTTCACCAGACCGAAGAGACGGCGCCTGCCGAGGATCTCCTCGACCTTCGCGGCGCCCGCCTTCACCGCCGGCTCGTCGGCGACGTCGAACAGAAGCGGCGTGACCTTGTCGCCGAACTCCTGCGTCAGGCTATCGGCGTCGGCCTGCTTACGCACGGAACCGAACACATGCGCGCCCTCGCGCAAAGCCTTCGCCGCCGCCGCGCGGCCGATGCCGGTCGAGGCGCCTGTGACGACGATCGCGCGATCGAGATTGCCGGTCATTTGAAACGATACGTGATGCGGCCCTTGGTCAGATCATAGGGCGTCATCTCGACGAGGACTTTATCGCCCGCGAGCACGCGGATGCGGTTCTTGCGCATCTTGCCGGCGGTATGGGCGATGATCTCGTGGTCGTTTTGCAGCTTCACGCGGAACGTCGCGTTCGGCAGCAGTTCGACCACCATGCCTTCGAATTCCAAGAGTTCTTCTTTCGCCACTTGCTCTCCTTGATGCCCGGTAACGCGAATCCGGGGGCGCGCGGGCCTTATAGTCGCCCCGACCTATCCCGTCGACGGGCGCGGGAAACGTGCGGCGATCCGCTTAGCCAGGCCGTCACGGACCGCCCTGTACTCCATAAGCACTTGTTCTCTGGACCCTTCCGTCAGGGAGGATCGAAGGTCGGCCAGTATTCGGCCGCCCGCCCCAGGACCGGAACCAGGTTCAGCGCCCGGTGATGGGCCTCCGGGGAGAGAGAGACGATAAGGTCGAACGGGCCGTCTTCCATCTCGTCGAACGGCTCGAAATGCTCAAACCCTTTGGGGCGGTGCTTGGAGATGTCCGCGCCCAGTTCGTCCATGACGAAGGCGGCCATGTAGCTCACTTCCTCACCGGGCCGGAGCCCCACGCTATCGGTCCGCATCAGCGGCCCGAAGCGGAGCCGCACCAAGGCCGCGGCCATCGGTGAGCGGATGATGTTGTGCGTGCAGGCAAACAACACCGAGGTCGGCGGCTGGCCATCCAAGCGTCAGCCCCGGACATGCAACGCGCAGATGAGCGTGAACAGGCGCCGGGCGGTGTCGAGATCGAGAACGAAACGCTCCTCAAGCTCTCCCATCAGCACTTCGGCCGCCTCGTTGTGCAGCCCGCGGCGGCCCATGTCGATCGCCTCGATTCTGGACGGCGGCGCGGTGCGGATAGCGTCGAAATACGTCTCGCAAATGAGGCCGTAATCCTTCACCAGCTTGCGCATCGACGAAAGCGACATCGGGTGCCGTACAACCGGGTCGCCGCGTTCGGTCGACACGTCGAAGATCAATCGGCCTTCCGCAGTTGAGAGCACCAGATGGTACGGTCCGCGCTCTTCGCCGACGATCACGAAGCTGTTCGACTCCTTCAAATCGAAGAGCGCGATGCGGCGCTCTTGCTCGGCGTTGGCCGAGCCAGGCGCGAGCGAAGCTTCATCCAGCGTCACTTCGGCGAGACGGTTGGTCTCGCCGCTCATGCTTTTTCGTGATCGGGCCGGCGCGGCGTTTGCCAGCTTTGCGCGAGGTCGAGCAGCACCGCATCCAGGCATTCAACCTCAAGCGCGATTTCGCCGCCGCCGGCGAGAACCAGGCGCACTTCGCCGCCCGGCGGTTCCTCCGCCGGCACGAAGCTCACCGACAGGATCGAAGCCAGCGCATCCGGGGCATCCTGGCGCACCTTGCGGCTCTTCACCTTGAGCACGCTCTCGAATGCAAGCGCCGCCGTCACCCGCTCGAATGGGCCGGCGTCCTGCGCGTCCTCCCATCTGAAGCGCGCGATCTGCGCGGTGAAGCGGCGCGCCTTCGGATCGAAGCTCACATCGCCCATCCGCACCAGCGCGTCCTGCGCGGCGGCGGCGATCACGTCGAGATCGGCGGCGTCCTCGGCCAGGAGTTTGAGCTTGCCGCTCACGCCGGCTCCATTTCCCTCATCCGCGTCACTTGCGCTCCGCACGCCGCGAGCTTCGCCTCGAGATTCTCGAAGCCGCGGTCCAGATGGTAGACGCGATTGACGATCGTCTCGCCTTCCGCGGCGAGACCGGCGATGACTAGGCTCACCGAAGCGCGCAGGTCCGTCGCCATCACCGGCGCGCCGACGAGTTTCGGCACGCCGGTGACAACCGCCTCATTGCCGTGAACCGTAATCTGGGCGCCGAGCCGCGCGAGTTCGGGCGCGTGCATGAAGCGGTTCTCGAAGATGGTCTCCTTGATCCTGGACTGGCCGTCGGCGACGCACAGCATCGCCATGGCTTGCGCCTGCAGGTCGGTCGGAAAGCCGGGGAACGGTTCGGTCTCGAAATCGACCGCTTTGATGCGCGAGCGCGGACTGCGCTGAACGCGCAGCCCACGGCCTTCCGCCTCGATCGTCACATCCGCGGCGCGCAACACTTTCATCATCGCGCCCAGATGCTCGAAGCGGCCGCCCTCCAGCAGCACATTGCCGCCGGTGGCGGCGACCGCAAACGCAAAGGTGCCGGTTTCGATACGGTCCGCGACCACTTTGTGCTTGGCGCTCTTCAGCGCGTCGACGCCCTTGATGCGAATCTCGCTCGTGCCCGCGCCTTCGACCTTCGCGCCCATCGCATTGAGGCAATCGGCGAGGTCTTCGATCTCAGGCTCGCGCGCGGCGTTCTTCAGCACGGTGTCGCCCTTCGCCAGCACAGCCGCGAGCATCGCATGCTCAGTCGCGCCGACCGAGACAAACGGAAACTCGATCTCAGCGCCCTTCAGGCCGCGCAGCGCCGCGGCCTTCACGTAGCCCTGTTCAATGTGGATGTCGGCGCCCATGGCTTCGAACGCCTTCAGGTGCAGATCGACCGGCCGCGCGCCGATGGCGCAACCGCCCGGCAGCGATACCGTCGCGTGCCCCATGCGCGCCAAGAGCGGCCCTAGCACATTGAAGGACGCGCGCATCTTCCGGACCTGGTCGTACGGCGCGATGGTCGAGCTGATCTCGGCCGCATGCATGCGGATGGTGCGGGTTTCCTTGATCCAAGTGATCTCGACGCCCAGGCTCTTCAAGAGCTGCGCCATGAAGCGCGTGTCGGCCAGATCCGGCATGTTCTCCAGCATCAGCGGCTCAGCCGACAGCAACGCCGCGGCCTGCAGCTTCAGCGCCGAATTCTTGGCTCCGTAGATGGGGATAGCACCTTGGAGCGGCGCCCCGCCCGTGATCGCAATACGATCCATACGTCTCTTTCGTCTTGGCCGCTTCACCCCGGCCCGGAAGTCGAGGTTATGGGGTGGTGCGGAGGCGTAAGCAAGGCGAGCACAGCCTTGGCGGAAGCTACTTTTTCTTCGGCGGCGCGCTGGACGCCTTCCGGCGCGCCAAGTTGCGTTTCAGGGCCTCTGCGAGGCGCTTCTCGCGGGGGCTCGGCGGGGCTTTGGCCGTCATGCGCTTGTCCTGGCGCCGGGCGCGTCCAGACGCAACCGGCGCTCGACGCCGACCGCCCCCAGAAACGTCTCGTCGTGACTGACGATCAAGAGCGCGCCGTCATAGGCGCGCAGACCCGCTTCCACAGCTTCGAGTGAATCGATGTCGAGATGGTTTGTCGGCTCGTCGAGGATCAGAAGCGGCGGAGGAGACACCCCCAGAACGCACGCCAGCCCGGCGCGCAGCAATTGCCCGCCGCTCAGTGTGCCGGCGATCTGCAGCGCCGCACCGGCGCGGAACATGAATCGCGCCAGCGCGGCGCGGCAGGTGTTCTCGTCAGACCGTGGATTGAGACGCAAGAAGTTGTCGCGGATGGAAAGCGAGGCGTCGAGCACGCTGACACGCTGATCCAGAAGCGCGAACGGCGTGAACCGGCGCACCACGCCCCGCCACGGCTCCAGAGCGCCGGTGATGACCGACAGCAGCGTCGTCTTGCCCGCCCCGTTGACGCCGGCGATCGCGACGCGCTCGGGACCTGTGATGGCGAAGCTGAGATGGCTGAGGACCGGCGCACCCGGCGCGTAGCCGGCCGTGACATCCTCGATCCGCAACACGTGCTTGCCCGCCGCAAGGCCGGTAGGCGGCAACGATACCGTGATCGGCGTCAGCACTTCTATCCGCTCGCGCGCCGATTGCAGATCGGCGCTGGCCGCCTCGCGCCGCCGTTCCGCAAGCCGCGACTGCTCGCCTGTCGTGTTCTCTGCATTCATTTTCATGCCGCCGAGCAGGATGCGCGGCATGCCGCCCTCACGTGCTTTGCGCTTGCCGACCGCGTCCTTGCGGGCTTTGCGCTCCACCGCCTCCTGGCTGCGCTGCGCCAACTCGGAGAGGCGTTTTTCGGCATCCGCCAGATCGTGCCTCGCCGCCGCCAATTCCAGCGCTTTGCGTTCGCGATAGGCGGTCCAGCCGCCGCCGTAGCGCGTGGCGCCAAGCGAGGTCAGTTCCACGATCGCATCCATCGCGTCCAGCAAATCGCGATCGTGACTGACCACGATCGCGCCTGCCCGCCAAGTCTGCAGCAAATCCGCCACCGCCTGGCGGCCCTGCCGGTCCAGATTGTTGGTCGGTTCATCGAGAAGCAGAAAATCCGGCGCGGCGAACACCAGCGCCGCCAACGCCGCGCGTGTGCGCTGGCCGCCGGAGAGTGCGGCGAGGCGCGTGTCCGGCGCCGCCTCCAGCCCAAGCCGGGCCAACGCCGCTGCGAGCCTGGCCTCCAGCGTCCAGTCCGCGTTTGCGATGTCGGAGGTGCTGGCGCGGCCCGCCTCAGCGCGCGCCAGTAGCGCGAGCGCTTCGCGCACGCCAAAGAGGTCGGCGACGGTTTCGTTTGGATCGACCTGCACCGTCTGGCGCAGCACCGCGATGCGGCCCTCAACCGACACGCTTCCGCTGGTCGGCGCGAGATCGCCGGCGATGAGGCGCAGCAACGTCGTCTTGCCGACGCCGTTGCGGCCGACAAGCCCGGTGCGCTCGGATGCGAACGCAAGATCGAGATTCGAGAAGAAAACCCGGCCGCCGGGCGCAGCCCAGGCGAGGTTCGAAAAAACTATGGACGCACTCATGAGGTGAAGTTCCTGGCGGCGAACGGAAGCGTTGCGATCAGGCGTTCGAAATCACGTCACGGGTCCCTTAGGTTGATCCCCAAAGATAGGGTTCGAGGGATGGCTTGCCCAGCCACAGCTTAGGCGTCGGGCAGCCGGTACCTTGCGGTGCTGGTGCCACGGGAGAGGATTGAACTCTCGACCTCACCCTTACCAAGGGTGCGCTCTACCACTGAGCTACCGCGGCCAATCAGGATCGGGGCTTCTAACCGGCTCCGCCCGCCAAGGGAAGCCCGCTCCTGACAGGGCCGGAATGTGCTTTCGGCGCCGCGGTTTTTTGAGAAGCGCCAAGCAGTTGCGCCCATGGCGAACCTCGTCCCGGCGCGGGCGTATCCATCCCGGTCATGACTGCGGCTCGTGCTCCACGCCCGAAGAGGCGGGGCATCGTCGTCGTGGCGGCGCTCTTCGGCCTTGGCACGTCCTGCCCGGCTTCGGCCATTCCCGCAGCTTCGATCCCGTCGTGGTCGGCAAAGCCGACGCGGATTGCTGGCCCGCCTATTGTGTGCGCCGGCCATCACTCTCGACGTCGGCGCGCCGAACTCTAGCCACCAGACAGCCGCGAGAGCGCCGCCTGATAGTTCTGAAGCTGTTGCGTGTAATACTCCGGCGCGGCGCCGGCGGCGGCCTTCCTTGCGGCCAGCCTTTTCTCTTCGTCCGTCTGTTCCTTGGCGTTGGGATGCAGCAGCGTCTCATAGGCCTGCCGCACGATCGAGATGGCGGCGGATATCTCAGCCTTCGCCTTGGTCGCGTTGGTCTTGGTGTCGATCTTCAAATCCGAGGCGACGAGCCCCAGACCGAACGTCTTAAGGCTGTTGTGGCCACTCGCGTTCACCGCAATCACGCCTTGCGTCAGTCCGAGCGCAGAGAGCGCATCGTGCCCCTCGCGCCCCGGTTCAATGCGCAGCGCCTTGCCGTCGCGCGCGGCGATCTTGATCGTCTCCTTGCCGTCCGCCTTGACGATTTCAGCGCGCCCGCCGCTTCCAAGCGCGCGATTGATCGTGGCGACGAGAGACGCGAGCGTATCGTTCGCGCCGATTTTGACGGTGGTGAGCCTGCGGCCGTCAACGCCGATCTTGAACTCGTCGTCGGCGCGCAGCGCACTGCGGTCGGTCAGTTTGCCGCTGTCGTTCACGGCGACCACGCCGCGCGGCAACCCGAGAATGTCGAGCGCGGACGCGCCGGACTGATCCACCGCCATCGCATTCGCGGTGAAAGTGCCGCCGGCTGAGGTGAACGTGCGGGTCCAAGCTGCCCCGCCGTCATCACCGATGCGGGTGATGAAGCCGTTCCGCAGACCGGATGTGCCTTGCCCGGCGATCACACCGCCGGTGAGGCCGGAGGCGTAGACTTGCCCGCCGACGACCGCGAGCCCCTTCACGGAATCATCTTGCGCCGAACCCAGATAGGTCGCGCGGTCGAGCGCGTGCGAGACCAGACCTGAGTCAAGACGCGCGACGAATCCCTCCTGACCCGCCACCGCGCCGCGCGCGGTTTCGTCGAGCGAGAGGCGGTCCGCGCCGATGGCGCCCCCAACATGGAGTTCGCCGCCGTTGGCGGCGATGGCGTTGATCTCGCCTTTGTAGAAATAGCCTATGTCGCGCGTCGCGCCGGCGCTGAGGCCGCTCCCTGAGGAATAGGTGAAACTGCGCAGTACGCCACGATTGTCTTCGACGCCGCCGGTGACGATCTCCACGCCACCGGCGCCGTTGTCGCGCACCATCAGAGCCGTCGCAGCGTCCTCGCGGCCGGTTCCGAACTGTCGTGTGAACAATTCCGCACCGGTTGCCGAATAGCCGCGCAGATAGGCGTCTGCGCCGCCCAGCGCGAGCGAGGCGCCCAGCGCCGATTCCGTCTTGCCGGCGACGACGAGGCTTCCGTCGGGCGCGAACGCCATGGCGCGTATCTCGTCGTTGCCGGCTGCGCCGCGCCGCGCGGTCCAGAGCGTCTTGCCGGACGCGTCGAGCATGGCGACGAACGAGTCCGCGCCGCCCTTGTCGACGCCGCCGTCGCTCAGCCCGCCTTCGACGTTGCCCGCAATGGCGACCTTCCCGTCTGTCGAAACCGCCAGCGCGAAACCGTTTGCGGTGTTCGCCGCACCGAGCACCTCGGTGAAAGCAAGTTTGCCGGCGGAATCGTACTTGAACAGGGCGACGTCACGCGCCCCTTTGATCGCTGCGCCGCCGCCATCCGCGTTGAGATCGGCGAGCACATAGACCGACCCGTCGACGCCGGTGGCCACAGCACGCGCGGTCGCGACTTTGGCGCCGCCGCCGACCGAGACATCGAAGGCGCGTCCGGGGAACCAAGCGCTCGCATTCGCGCTCGGCGCAACGATGGAAGTGCTGGCGCCGGTCGCCTCGACGACCGCGGCGCCACGCGCCGCACGTTCGGCAACGCTGCGCGCGGTCGGCGCGTCGTTGGCGTCTACGGGATCGAGCGTCACCGCGAATGACGTTCCACCGAGCGTCACCGCACCGGCGGCGCGGATGGTGTGCGAACCACCGCTGACGATCCGCAAGCCCGCGCCGCCGCCGCCGTTCACGGCGGCTTGGGCGCCGAGGTCATATCCAGCGGCCGCCAGAGCTTCGTTCAGCCTCAAGGCCGCGCTCTCAAGCGTGCGCGCATCGCCAGACTGTAGCGACGCCGCGATCGTCTTCTGCCCCCAGATGGTGTCGAATGTAATCGAGACGGTCGGGTCGCTGATCAACGCTGCGACGTCGTCGGTTGTGGCGGCAGCCGCCTGCGCGCTGGTGAAGCTGCGCTCTTCACCGAAAGCGCCGCCGACGCTCGCGGGCGCCGTCGCGTTGAGCGCGAGCACGTTGCTGTTGACGCTAATGGACTGAATGCGCTGGCCAGAATCTTCTGCGGCCCGCCAGTGCGTGAGATCGCCGCCCTGCGCGCCGACATAGACCCCGGCGGCGTTCAACGCTGCGTCCAGCCGATCCTGGAACACCTGCGCCCAGGCGCCGGGGCCCACATCGGGATTGTCGATGCGCTCCTGCGCGCTCACCGAGACGCTGATCGTCTTGTCGCCCTGCGGCGTAGCCACAACAACCTGAATGTCGAGCGCGCCCGCATACGTCGAAAGGGGAGAGCCCGCGACGCTATAGTCACGCACGGCGTCTCCATACGGCTCGCCTGCGCCCGCGGCCGGCAACCCGCCGCTCGCCCACGCACCCGGCGCGACAAGATCGGCATCGTAGCTGTCTTCGTTGATGGCGCCGCTGACGTTCAACACCTCGTGCATCGCATCGACGCGCAGTGTCAGCACGCCGCTATTGTCCACCAGCGAAGCGGACGCGCGAATGCCTTTCTTGCCAAGTTGCACGTTGAGTTGGCTCACCAGCGAAGCCGCATCGACGCCGTTCTCGCCGCCGTCGATGGTGATGGTTTGCGTTCCCGTCGCCGTCGTGAACGTGAAGCTCTGCGCGCCGACATAGAGGTCGCTCGCGTTCGCCACCGCGCCCGCCTCGAAGCGCCGCGCAAACACGCCGTCGTCGAGGCCGCCGGTCACTGCCGGATCGAACGCTGCCGCGCGGCTGCCGACCTGAAGCGACGATACGCTGACGTCGTCCGCAGTGAGGACCGACAAGCCTGCGTCCGCCCCATCCTCCCAGACCTGGACCGTGGCCGCGACTCCTTGCTCGTGCAGCAATTGCGTCAGGCGCTGCGCCAGATCGCCAAGCCGTCCGCGTTCGTCGCTCTGGCCGCTTGGGATATTCCAGTCTTCAAGGTCTTTGCTGCGCCACGCGGTCGAAACGCTGAGCGTGCGGCCATCGGCATAGGCCAGCTTAAGCGTCGCTTCACCGGCGCCGGCGAGCTGGTCTTCGAAATTGTTGACACCGGCCGAGACCATGGCGGTGGTGTCGTATTGGCTTGCGCCGGCGGCGTATCCCGGCGCTGCGCCGATCGCGCCGATCGTGGCGGCGGGGCGCTCCAGCACGACGGGTTGCCCGACCGCGTCGCTGACGTCGGAAATCTTGATCAGGCGCGAACTGTTGCTGGTGTCGCCCACGACATAGAAGGCCGGGCTGCCCGCGACCGGGTTGAACGCGACTTTCTCATTGCCGCGGACGTCCACCTTCAACGCATATTGCTTGGCGCCGGCGTACTTGGTCGTGATGACCCTGCCCGCAACGACGCTCTGCGTCGTCTTTGGCGTTTGATCCACGGCTTCCAGGCGTGACAGCGCTCCGGCGGCCGACAGCTTGCTGTTGACGAATGAAATCACGTTCGACAGCGACCGCGTCGACGTCCCCATTTGCGAGAGATCGATCGAAACGTTACGCACCGTGCCCGTGGCCGATGTCGCTTGGATCGTAAACGTCGCGTTCGCATCGAGGCCGGTGATGGTTGCGCTGAGCGACCCGCGATGAATGACTCCTGTCTGGTAGTCTTCCGACTTGGACGGCAGCGCCAGCGTCGTCTGCGCGGCGTCCACGCGGTCGCCTTGTGCTAACCGCAGATCCTCGAATTGCGTGTTGTTGAAGAATTGCGAGAGCTCGCTCATGCCGCGGGTGAACTGCGCCAGCACCTGCGATTTCTCGTAATTGGACAGCGTTTCGTCCTGGGCCTTGCCGGCGAGCGCGTTCAGCGTCTGCAGGCCAGTGTGGAGGGCGAAGAGGTTCTTATAGTCGCCGGTGGCGCCAAGGTCGGAATAGAGCTTGGCGCTGGGATCGAAGAACGATTTGCCGGCGTTGGCGCGCGCAATGAGCACCGCCGCCCCCGGCGTATAGCCCGGCGTCCAGACCGGCGCGAGCGGTGCGTCGGGGTCCTGTGTCGCGGCCTCGATGTCGACGCCGATGCCCGCCTTCGCCTTGGCCGCCGCAGTGAGCAAATCCGCGCCGATCCCCACCGTGCCGGATGAGGATTGGGTCAGCAGGCTCAACGCCACCGAGTTGTTGATGGAACTGACCACGACGTCCCGCGCAAACGATTCGCGCGAGCTTGGCATCAAAGATGTAAACTTGGCGTTTGCTTTTTTGCGTTAACGCGCCTGAACCATGTGCGTGACTTGCGCCACCACATCATTCTCCATCAACTTCGGCCAGTGATTATAGCCCTGCCAGAGCGAGAGGCAGATCACCAGCACGGATGCGCCCGCCAGCAAGGTCCGCGGCGGTGCGATCTTGGTGATGTGGCCGGCCAGCGGCGCGGCCATCAGGCCGCCCACGATCAGCCCGCCGATCGACGCCGCGGCCGCGTACTGGGCGGCGATGCCTTCGGGCAGCGCGAAGCGCCCGGTCAGCACCGTCCACAAGAACGCCGCCGAAATCGCGACGGTGACGAAGAACTCCGCCGTGTTGACGCTTCCGATCACGTAGCGGGGCGCGTGGCCGCGCCCGAGCAGCGTCGAACTTACGATCGGCCCCCAGCCGCCCCCGCCGCTGGCGTCGAGAAAGCCGCCGGCGACGCCAAGCGGCACGACGTGCTTGAGTTGAGGCTCTTCTTCCTTTGGGCCCTGGATCGCCTTCAACAGCATGAAGATGCCGAGGATGCCGAGATAGACGATGACCAGCGCTTTGATAAGCGTCGGATCGAAGCCCGTCAGCACATAGGCGCCGGCGACCCCGCCAACGATGCCCGCAGGCGCCAGCCGTAGGAACAGGCGCCAGTCCACGTTCTTGTGCGCCATATGCGAGGCGCTTGAGGCGCCTGTCGTGAAGCACTCGGCGGCGTGCACAGTCGCCGATATCTGGGCCGGCGGCACGCCGAAGGCGAGCAGCACGCTGGATGAGATGACCCCATAGGCCATTCCCAGCGCGCCATCGACCAACTGCGCGACAAAGCCGACAACCAGGAAAAGGCCGAAAATGGCCAGCAGGGCGTTCAGATCCATCGCGTCCGCACCCTACCGAGCCAATTCTGGCGCTCAGAAGGCAATGCACGCGGGAAGCGGCCAGTTCCCTGTGTTTGCCCCCTCACGAAGCCTCCGACGCGTTAACCAAACCCAGGTCTCGCTCCACGCGCGCAATCCAGGCGCCGACGGCGGGATAGCGCGCAAGTTCGAAGCCGCCTTTGGGCGCGTTGCGCGTATAGGCGATGAGCGCGATGTCGGCGAGCGAAAGCGCATCGCCGACGAGGTACGCTGCGCCCTTCAACCTAAGCTCCATGCGGGCGAGCGCGGCCTCGCCTTTGGTCAGCAAGGCCGGGTCGAGCTCCGCCTCCGGAATCTTCAAATAATGCATGCGCGCGATGCGCACAGCGATCGCGGGTTCATGGCTGTACTGCTCCCAGAACAGCCATTCGAACATCTTCGCACGATTGTAAGCGTCGCTGGGAATCAGGCGCGATTCCTCGGCAAGATGCAGCATGATCGCATTCGACTGTGAAAGCGTACGTCCATCGCTCAACACCACGACTGGCACCTGGCCGGCGGGATTGATGGCAAGAAATTCGGGCGTGCGCGTCGAACCGTCGAAGGCGCTCACCTCGACCCATTCGAGGTCGAGGCCCAAAAGCGCCGCAACCCATTTCGGCTTCAGGCAATTGCCGCTTTGCGAACTGCCGTACAGTCTCATCATCATTCCAGCCCCACCGCGCACGGTAGCGGCCACATCCTCTGCGCGAAGCGTCGTTAGCGCAGAGCGCCAGGGCGAATGTGGATCGCTCAGCGGAGATAGACGCCGCCGTCGCCGCGCGCGAGAGGCGCCGATGCTCGGACGCCGCGAACTGGCGCACGCCAAGTCGCCAGAGACGGTTTTTCTCTTCCCTTTGAACGGGAAGCGACGCACAACACGAAATAATGAACGCGCTGTCACGGACAGCGCGCCCGGCTATTTGAGGGGGCTCTTTTGACCACCACAGCCTGCCCGCGCTGCAGCGCGGCCGTTGCTCCTGGCGCTCAATTCTGCGGCTCGTGCGGCGCACCGCTCGGCGCAGCGCCGCCACCGCCGATGCCGCCGCCCGCGCCGCAACCGCCCCCGCAGCCTCCGATCTCCAACATACCTGGGATGACACGCAGCTTCCCCGGCGGCGGCGGCGGCGCTTCCAAGCAGGCGACATTCTCCGGCTCAGCGCAAGACGCTTACAATCAAGCCGTCCGCGCCATTCAGCAAAGCGGCGGCGAAGTGCAGTGGCAGCAAGCGCCCAACGCAGCGCGTTTCCTCCTCAGCTACAAGAACTTCTGGACCACAGGCGGCGTCGTTCTGAAATACGACGGCGATCTCGCCATCCTGCCCGCGGGCCCTGGTCAAACCACAGCGCGCTTTGGCCTGAAGGTGCAGTGGAATAGCGCGCTGCCGCTCATTCTGCTGCAGGGTCTCGCCGTCATCGTACTGGCAATGGTCAATCCATACGTGATGTATTTCGCGCTGATCATCATCGCGCTCACGTTGGCCTATACGGCATGGAACGTATCCAGCGGCGTGCCGGAAAAAACACTCGAACTCATCGTCAAGAATTTGCAGACCGGCGGCGCGGCGCCGGTGCAGGCGCCGCAACAGCCTTATTCGCCGCCTGCGCCGCAGCCACCCGTCTATACGCCTCCCGCGGCGCCGCCGACGCCTGCTCCGCAACCGGCGCCGGCGGACAACACGGCGGCCATCGTCGAACAAATCAAGCAGCTCGCCGGCCTGCGCGATGCCGGCGCCATCACCGCAGACGAGTTCGAGGCCAAAAAGGCTGAACTCCTGAAGCGGATTTGACGTGACGATGCCGTCCGCCTCCGCCTGTCCGCGCTGCGCGGCGGCGTGGGACGGGGCGGCGCGCTTTTGCACGGCATGCGGCCAATCCATGTTCGGCGCGCAGGCTCCTGCGCCGCAACCACAATATTACGCTTACGCCTGCAGTACGTGCGGCGGCGGCGGCGCAACGCTCGCGGCCGACAAAGTCTACTGCCCAACCTGCCGCTGGCTCCGCCCGCTCGGGCCCGGGTACGATATGCCGGTGGACGCTTTCATGTGGCGGCTCGACGCCGACGCGATGAACACGCTCCGCGGCATCGGTCCTTTGAACTCAGCCGCGCACTCGCTCTCGGAGACGGTGGGGCGGCCCTGGTTCGAAGCGGCCGTGAACGGCATCCGGCTCAGCGAACAGCAGATGCCCGACATCTTCGCGCTCGCCATTCGCGCCGCGCGCATCGTCGGTCTTACGCACCTGCCTGAGATCTACATTTCGGGCGAGCACATGTGGGACGCGGTGACCATGGGCTCGCAAACGTCGAGCTTCATCGCCATTGGTTCGGTGCTCACCAATTTCCGCGGCGACGATCTCTTGTACCTGCTCGGCCGCGAGATGGGTCACGCGAAGGCGGGGCACGCGCTTTGGAATACGGTGGTGAATCTGCTCGCCGGACGCCAGCCCGGCAACCGTTCGCTCATGGGCGACGGCATGCTGAGCTTCCTCAATCCGGCCAAGCTGATCGAAAGCGGCATCAACGCGCCGCTGATGGCTTGGCAGCGCCACTCGGCCATCACCGCGGACCGCGCCGGTTTGCTCTGCGTTGGCGACATCGCCGTGGCGCGGCGCGTGACGCTGCAATGGACCTTGCACTCTTTCCCGCTGGCGCAGCGCATCAACGCCGAGGCCTGGAAAGTGCAGGAAGATGCAGCCGACGATCAAACCGTCGCGACATCCGAATTCGCGATGACGTCGACGCCTTACGCCGCGCGCCGCCTGAAGCTCGCACGCGAGTTCGCTGAGAGCGCGGAGTTCAGCGGCTGGCGGCGTGTCATCGAACACTGGGCGCCGAGGGCCGGCACGGAAGCGAAACCCGTCGCCGCAGCGCCCGCACAACCGAAGGGTCCGCCGCCAGCGGAGACCGAACGGCTCATGTGCATCGCTTGCAAGTCGCCGATGCGCGTGCCGAAGGCGGACTTGGCCGGACCTGGCCCCGTCAACGTACGGTGTCCCAATCCCGCCTGCGGCAAGGTCATCAAGATCACGCCCAAACAGCCGAAGCCGCCGCGTCCGGATCAAGCGTCTGAATGAGCACGCCTGAACCTCCGGACAAGTTCGACATGAGCGTCGAGCCCGCGCCGAAGACGAAGGTGATCGACGCCGAACCCGCCGATGAAGAAGAAAAGCGCCGGCAGGACGCCGCCGCGGCGTCTACGTACGATCAAGCGCTCGCGCACGACGGGAAAACGAACGAGGAATTGATCGAAGAACGCCATGATGCTGAACTGGCGGTGGCGGGTGCGGCAATCGTCGGCGGCATCATCATCGCCCACGAGCTGAGCGAAGTGGAGCACGACGCGGATATTGACGACGCTGGGCCGGACGACGCCGGCGATGGAGAGTAAGGGGATTTTGAGATGGCGATGACGCTTGAGGAATATTTCCAAACCGAAGCCGGTCAGCAATTGCAGACCGATATGGCGGGCATGTCGCAGGAAGAAACCGCGACCATGATGAGCCAGCTGCAGTCCGCCGCCGACAGCGGCGATCTGCACGCCGACTTCAACACCGACTCCATGTTCCTGGATTCACAGCTCGCCGAAGAGAAGCGCGACGAAGCCGAGTACTACCAAAGCGAGCAGGCCAAAGCCGCCGACGCCGGCGATTGGGAAACGGCGAAGGACTACGCCGACAAGGCCGAGTACGCGATGGAAGAGGTGAAGGATCACGGCGGCGATGTCGCCGACAGCGAGATCCTCGACGCGCAGAAGGACGAAGCCAACCTCGAGTGGGCCGACTATCACCAGGAGATCGCGGACGACGCAGCTACGACTGCGGCCTCCTATGCCGAGAGCGGCGACACGGATGCGGCGGCGGTCTACGCCGAAACCGCCAGCAGCGAAGCGACCATCGCCGGCGACTACGGCGCCAGCGCCGACCAGGGCGGCGGCTATGCGGATCAGACCGTCGACACGTCGAGCACGTTCGACGCCACGGCGACGGCGTCGACCGTGGCGGATACGTCCAGCGTCAGCACGGTGGACACGTCGAGTACGACGACGGAATAGCAAATTCAGTCATTCCGGGATCGCGAAGCGATACCCGGAGGCCAGGGCAACATCCTGAGCGGTGGCCCTGGGTTCCAGATCGCGCTCCGCGCGTCTGGAATGACTGAGAGGATTAAGCGACGCCCAGTTTCTTCTGCAAATCCGTCGATGACGTCGTGTAGAGAAACACCAACCGCTCACCTGGCCGCGCAATCTTGAACGCGCCCTGCGCCATCAGCGCCGCTTCGTGGAAGCCGCATAGGATGAGCTTCAGCTTGCCGGGGTAAGTGTTGATGTCGCCGATGGCGAAGATGCCCGGCTCGCTGGTCTCGAACTTCTGCGTGTCGACCGGGATCAGGTTCTCGTTGAGGTTCAGCCCGAAGTTGGCGATGGGCCCCAGCTTCATGGTGAGGCCGTAGAACGCCAAGAGTTCGTTGCATGGGATTTCGTAGCGGCCTTTGTCCTTGGTCTCGCACACCACCGCGCTCAGTGCGCCATCGGCGCCGGCGAGGCCCTTCAGGTCCGAAATTTCCAGCCTTACTTTGCCTTCCGCCACCAGCGCCCGCATCTTCGCCACCGAGTGCGGCGCGGCTCGGAAATCGTCGCGGCGGTGAATGAGCGTGGTGCTCTTCGCCAGCGGCTGCAGGTTCAGCACCCAATCCAGCGCGCTGTCGCCGCCGCCGGCAATGACGATGTCGCGGTCCTTGAAGCGATCCATCTTGCGCACGGCGTAGTGCACGCTCTTGCCTTCGAAGGCTTCGAGCCCCTCGATTTTGGGTTTGCGCGGCACGAACGAACCGCCGCCCGCCGCGATGCAGAGGATCGGCGCGGTGATTGTGGTGCCCAGTTCGGTGCGCAGCTTGAACTTACCGTCGGGCAGACGCTCAAGCGCGTCCGCCATCTGGTTCAGATGGAATATCGGACTGAACGGCTTGATCTGCTCCATCAGCCGATCGGTCAGTTCCTGGCCGGTGACGATCGGCAGCGCCGGGATGTCGTAGATTGGCTTTTCCGGATACAGTTCGGCGCACTGGCCGCCCGGACGATCCAGCACATCGACGAGATGACATCTGAGATCCAGCAGGCCGAGTTCGAAGACCGCGAACAGCCCAACCGGACCCGCGCCCACGATGATCACGTCGGTTTCGTACGCCTGCCCGGCCTCGCCTCTGGCGGCCCCGTGAAGATGGTCTTGCATGCGCCTCCTTAGCCCGAGGCGCCCACGTTCGTCACTGCGCGCTTCAGCGCGGGGCCGCTGTCGCCGCAGCAGCCTCAGGCGCCGGCTCCTCGGCCAACGGCGGCGGCGCGTTCGCAATCTCGCTGGGAGCGCGCGGGCTGAAGGCCTGTGCACGTGCACGCGCCTGCTCGACCTGAATCGGCGTCAATTCGCGTTCGAGCGCGGCCGCCCGCCGGGCGCTTTGGCCGTCGCCCTGCCGCGACGCGACCAGATACCAGAAAAGCGCCTCACCGGCGTTCCGGCTGACGCCGCGACCCTGCTGATAAAGTATTCCCAAATTGTATTGGCTATCGGAGACGCCGAACTCGGCGGCTTGGCGAAACCAACGGAACGCCGCCGCTTCATCGCGCCGGCCGCCATCACCGCGGGCGAAATAGACGCCGAGATCGTGCATTGCCCGAACGTTGCCGCCAGCCGCTGCGCGCTCACACCACTGCCGCGCAAGGGCAAGATCGGCGTCAAGTCCATCGCCGTGCTCGTACGCTTTGGCGAACCGATATTGCGCAGGCGCATAGCCTGCCGCCGCGGCCCGGCGCAGTTGCTCGATGCCTTCCTCGCGCCGGCCGCCGTCGAGAAGCTGCGCGGCGAGTTCATATTGGGCGGCCGCCTCTGTCGCTGGCGCTGCGGGCTGCGGCAGCGGCGTAACCGGCTGCGGCGGTGTGAGGGCCGGGGTCGTCGCCGCGATCGGCGCCGAGGTTGAGGGTTGGCCGGCCGCCGCGCGCCCGCTGTCGCGGTTCGCGAACCAGACACCGCCGAGCACCAGGATGCCAATCGAACAGGCGGCCATTCGCGCCACGCGCCCCGGCCGCTGAAGTTCGTCGTCGGACTTTGTGGGCTTCTCCTTCGCCGGCGCGTGACGCACTTTCGCGGTCGCACGCGCCCGCGTTAGGTATGGGCTCTCCAGAATCGCCGGCAGCTTTTGCGTGAGCTCCAGTGGCGTTTCCGGCGCGGACGCATCACCACACAGAGGTGTCGCCTCCGGCGATTCTTCACGCGGTGGGGCCGCTGCAATCGGGCCCTGTTCAGGCGAGACCATGCGCGGCTCCGGCTTCTGGTTGTCGCAGATTGGCTGGCGCCCGGTGACGGCGCTCGCCAATACATCGATCGCGAGCGCAGCTTTCGAGCGCGGCGCCGCTTCTCCAATCATCTGCGCATTGATCGCCGCCATGCCGAACAGATTGGCGTCGAAGGGCAGGATCGCCGCGGGCGCCGCGCCCAAAGCCGCCGCAAACTCGCGCGCTTCGATCTGCGGGCGCTTGGCCATGCCGGCCATAGACAGCGCGACGATCGGATTGAATTCCGGCGCGCGTTCGGCCTTGAGCGCCTCCACTATCGCCTTGGCGCTCGCGAGATTGGCGAGATCCGGCGCGGCGACGAGAACTACCTCGTCCGCAGCGCTTAGGACCCTTCGCACCCACCCGGTCCAGGCATGCGGCAGGTCCAGGATCACGTACGCGCTTGCGCGGCGTGCGCGCTTGAGTTCGGCCTCGATCAGCGTCTCGATGGCAAGCTCGTGCTCAAGCCGAGCGGGCGCGGCCATGACCTCAAGCCGCGACGTGTGCTGCGTCAGCACCCGCTGAAGCTCGGTCTCTGTGGCCTGCGGCTCCTGATGAAAGGTGAAGGCAGCAGTTCCGAACGACAGATCGAGATCCAGCAGCGACGCCGAACTCTGCTGCCGCTCGGCGATGGACCACGCCAGATTGAGCGCGAGCGTGGAGGCGCCAACGCCGCCGCGCGCCCCGATTACCGCGATCACACGAGCCTTGTCCGTGTCTTCGAACAGCCGACACGCGGCGGCCACAAGGTCGCCGCACCCGACCGGCGCGACCAGATACTCGCAGACGCCCCGCGCGGTGAGTTCGCGCAACAATGCTACATCGTTGACGCTGCCGATGACGATCAGCTTGGTCGCCTTGCCGATGACGGCAATGAGACGATCAAGCGCCGCGACCATATCGTGGCCGCGCAAGGTGGTGTCCAGAATGAGCAGATCCGGCGCCGGATGCGACTGAAAATAGAGCGCGGCGCCGTCTATGCCGCCGCGGCTCGCAGTGACGGTCGCGCGCGCGATGTGTTCATCTTTGCTCGCGCGTTCCGTCGATTCCGCTGACTCGGGGCGATCCCAGCTGATGTGCACGGCGATCGGCGGCAGCGGCGAGGCCTCCGGGGACGCCTCTCGCGGGCGCAACAGCGGCGGCAAGGATTGCGCGACGTCCTCGGACGCCGTGAGCGGACGCCGGCGCGCGGCCTCGACGGCAGCGACATCATCCAGGCGGGCAAGATCGTCGCTCTCGAACATGATCGCGCCGACCGTCAACGTGTTCACGTCGGGCGGATCGAACGGCGGCTCTTCGTCGACGGTTTCGCAGCCAGCGGCCTCGGGCTCGGCGTCCGGGGAATCGAAGTCAGGCGCCACGTCGGCGAGCGCCACCGCCAACCGGGTGCGCGTTTCCGGCGCCAGCGCGGGAGCATGATCCTCTTCCGCCACGGCCATCATGCATGTCGAAGCGAAGGGTGCAGGCGCTTCGACGACGAACTCGTCAGGCGCCGAAAATTCGTCCTCTGCCGCCCAGGACGGTTGACCGGAAAAATCCGCATTGTCGTTCACGGCCGCCGCTATCTCGATCGCATCCGGCGCGCGTGGTTTGCGGAGGCGTGCACGGGAACGCGCGCGTGCTCTTTGAATCGCTTGTTTGGTGCTCACGGGGGTCCATACGCGGTGTTGGCGCAAGGAGCTTTGTCTCGCGGGCGTTGCAAACCAATTAGCAAGCAAGGTTAGCGTGGCGTTGATCACGCCGTGCGCGCTGTGGACAATTTGCACCGGATTTGACCCGGCGCGCCCGCGTCCTTTAAGCATGACGCATGGGAGACCATCACGCCAATCTCGAAGTCTTTCAGGAAGTTTTGATCGTCCTCGGCGCGGTCAGCATCATCATTCCGATCTTCTACCGGCTGAAACTCTCACCGGTGTTAGGGTTTCTGCTGATCGGCTTGGTTCTCGGGCCCACGGCTATCGGCGCGCTCGTGCGTCAGGTTCCCGGCCTCGACTGGCTCGTCATCTCTGATCGCGAGCGTGTCGGCGTCGTCGCCGAATTCGGTGTCGTCTTTCTCATGTTCATGATCGGCCTTGAGCTCTCGCTCGAACGCCTGCTGCTGATGCGCCGCCTGGTGTTTGGCCTGGGCCCGCTTCAGACCATCGTCAGTGCAGCGGCGCTCGCCGGCGTCGCGATCATGCTTAATCAATCCGCACCGGACGCAGTCGTTATCGGTCTGGCGCTGGCGCTCTCGTCCACCGCCGTCGTCATTCAAGTGCTCTCTGAAGAAAATCGTCTCACCACCAATACCGGACGCACCGCCTTCGCCATCCTGCTGTTCCAGGACATCGCGGTCGTGCCCATCCTGTTCGCGGTTGCGATCATGGGCAGGCCCGCTATGGGCGGCGACAATCTTGGCGCCTTTGCCGTCGCGCTCGGCCAAGCGGCGCTCGCGGTCGTGGTGATCATCGCCGCCGGCCGCTTGCTACTGCGGCCGCTGTTCCGCTCGGTGGCGCGCACGACCAGCCCGGAACTCTTCATGGCGGCGTGCCTGCTGGTTCTCTTGGGAACTGCGGTGGCGACCGCCGGCGCCGGGCTCTCGATGGCGATGGGCGGCCTGCTCGCCGGGCTGCTGCTCGCCGAAACCGAATATCGCCGGCAGATCGAAGTGCTGATTGAACCATTCAAGGGCCTGCTGCTCGGCGTGTTCCTCATTTCCATGGGTATGACGCTGAACCTAAACGCCATCGCCGCGGCGCCATTGCTGATCGTCGGCCTGTCGCTTGGCCTGATCGCGGTGAAGGCGGCCATCACCTACGCGTCGGCCCTACTGTTCGGAAACTCGCAACGCGCTGCGTTGCAGAGCGCGCTGATCCTGGGTGGCGGTGGCGAATTCAGCTTCGTGGTGTTGAGCGCGGCGGCAGCGCTCGGCATGATCGAGGGGACCACAGGCGAGGTCGCGCTTATCATCGCAGCCCTGACGATGGCGGCGACGCCGCTGCTATCCACCTTGGGCAAGGTGCTTGCGCGCAGGCTCGATCCCAAGGCGACTGTCGATCCGGCCCTTTACGCCCCCACCGACATTGCCGAGGGCGCGCGTGTGATCATCGTCGGCTTCGGCCGCGTCGGACAAGTGGTGGCCGGCATGCTCAAGGAGCACAAGGTCGAATACGTTGCGCTCGACACCGACGTCGACGTGGTCAGCGAAGCGCGCACCAAGGGCGAGCCTGTCTACTTCGGAGAAGCAACCAATCCGCTGATGCTGCGCAACGTCGGGCTGGCTGATGCGAAGGCGCTGGTGGTGACGATGGATTCTTCGTCTGGCGCCGAAGAGGTGGTGCGCGCGGCGCGCGAGGCGCGCGAGGACCTGCTCATCGTGTCCCGGGCGCGCGACGCCCACCACGCCGGCCGGCTCTACGCCCGCGGCGCCACCGACGCCGTGCCGGAAACCGTGGAGGCCAGCCTACTGCTCAGCGAAACGCTGCTCGTCGACATCGGCGTTCCGATGGGCAACGTGCTGGCATCGATCCACGAGCGACGGGCGCAGTTCCGGAGCGAGATTCAGGCCTTGGCGCCGGAGGCGACTGTCCGCTCGGCGCGCCGGCGTCTGCTTCGGGAGCACGGCGCCACGCGCAAGATTGAAGCTGCGCCGGATAAACATTCATAAATACATATACATAGAGCCAACTCCCTCGCTCTGGCGCACTTGCTTCCACAGCCCCGCATCCTCGTCCATGATTGGTCCAGGCGTCCGCATGTGGGGGAATGAATGAGGAAGTTGCTGCAGCACGGTCTTGCCGCCCTGCTCGTGCTGGCGTTCGCCACGCCAGCGTCGGCGCAACCCAGCAATCGGCCGACAGCGCTCTTCGCGGAAGAGTCCGAACTCGCAATCACCATCGAAGCCCCGCTCGGCTCACTGGTGCGCAACGCGCCGCGCTCGACCGCGCCGGTCCAGGCCACACTGATTCTGACCGGCGCCGGCGAACCGCAGCGCTTTGCGATCAGCTTGTCGGCGCGCGGCATCACCCGGCGCACCGGCGGCGTCTGCAGCTTTCCGCCCTTGCGCATAGATTTCGGCGACACCTCGCTGCGGGGCACGGTCTTCCGCGGACAAGGCAAGCTCAAACTCGTCACGCATTGCCGCCCGGGGTCGAACTTCGAACAGAACACGGTGATGGAGTACACCGCCTACCGGCTCTTCAATGCGGTGACGCCGGTATCCTTCCGCGTGCGACCGGTGCGGGTCACCTATCATGACACTGACGGCCGCCGCAGCGACGAGACGAGATTTGCGTTTCTGATCGAAGACGTGGACGACATGGCGCACCGCAACGATCGCGTTGCGCTCGACGTACTATCCGGCGTCGTCACCTCTTCGCAACTGGACCCGGATGCATCTGCGCGATTCGGGCTCTTCGAATACATGATCGGCAACCTCGACTGGGATCAGACCCAGGGACACGCAGGCGAAGAGTGCTGTCACAATTCCAAGCTCATCGCGCAGACGCAGCAGACTCGAACGGGCGTTATCTCGGTGCCCTACGACTTCGATTATTCGGGACTTGTAAACGCCGACTACGCCGTGCCGCCGGCGGGGCTGCCGGTGCAGAACGTGCGCCAGCGCCTCTACCGCGGCCTCTGCCGTCACAACGACGCGCTGCCGGGCGCGATTGCGCTTTTTCAATCCCGGCGCACTGAGATCATGGCCGCCGTAACGGGAGAGTCGCGGCTCAACGAAGCGCGCCGCCGTAGCGCGCAGCAATATCTCGAGAACTTCTTCGAAGTGATCGACGACCCCGCGCGCGTGCAGAGCCAGCTGATCGAGCGCTGCCGGCGCTGATTTACTGGACCGGCGCGGCCGCCGGCCCCGCGCCGGATGTGCATTGCGTCGACAACGTCGCGTTGGGACCGGTGTTGCCGTCAATAGCGGCGACGCGGCCAAGATAGGCGCACAATGCGTCCGGCGCACCGAGGGTCAGCGGCACACGCTGGCCACGGTGGACGGTGGTCAAGACGCTGTTCTCGATGACAAGAAAGGCGTGTGGATCGGCGAAAGCGGCCGGGACTGCGATGTCGGTCAACACGACCTGCCCGCCAAAGCGAGGATAGACGGTTGAGTAACGCTTGGTATGGCCAAGCACGACGCGGCGCACGTGATAGTTCGTGAGCAAGGCCTGCAGGTGGGGCGCTTCGGTCGCTTCCTCGTTAAGCGCGAGACCGCGATACCAGAGCGGGCCCTGCTGGTTTTCGAGTATGTCGGCGAAGTTCGCCTGCGGCCGTCCGCGCAATGCCGCAACCACCGCGCTGTTCAACGTAGCGATGTCGGAAGTCTCGAACGCGGGGCCCAAGCCGCCGTGCATGTACAGTGTGTCGTTGATCCGGATCATCGCACTGTGGCCGGTGATCCAGCGTCCGTAGGGGCCGCTCGGCGCCCACGCTGTCTGATGCTCCACCCAGCCCAGCGGATGCGCCTCGTCCCAGCGCGCGCGATAGGCGGCGTCGAACACCGGCGCGCCGCCTTGCGGCGGATTGCGGCGAATGGCGGCGATATAGCGCTGGTAGTATTGATCGCGGCGCCGCGCCGAGTTGCGGTCGGCGAAGGCGGCGAATTCGCCGGCCACCGTGTAACGCAGATCGCCGGTCATGTTCATGGCTTCGTGATTGCCGATGAGCGCGTGCACATAGCCGCCCGAGCGCGGGGCCTGCCGCTCAAGCCGCATCAGGTGATCGAGAATACGCCGCGTATCCGGTGCACGGTCGGGCACGTCGCCCAATTGCACGAAGTGCGTGCGCCCCCCCGCCCAGTCGCCACGCTGATCGATAAGCCCGGCTGTGCGCGCCATGTCGACGAACTTGTCGTATTCGCCGTGCAGATCGCCGAACACCACGACGCGTTCGACATTGTCCCATTGCTCCTGAGCCCGCGCTTCAAGCGCCGGCGTGAGCAGGAGAAAGGCCAGCAGGGCCGCGAGGAAGCGGATGGGCGTGGTCATCGGGCGCCAGGATAGCGTGATTGAACGGAAAAAGCATAGCTTGTCGCCGCGACGCACATCGGCCCAGGGTCGGCGCCTCTGTCGGCGGGACTGAGGCGGTTTGTGGTCGTAATCCAGGCCGGATCCTACCAGCTCGGCTTGCCGCCTCGGCGCCGCCTTGGCATTGGTGAACCGATGACGCGGAGGCTGGCGGGATGACGAAGCTGTTTCTTGCCGGCGCCTTGTTCGCGCAACTGGGATTGATGCAGATGACACAAGCTCCGCTTCCGCCGGAACTGCCCTGGCATGGCGCCAGCGAAAGCCTGATCGCAGGCGCCGACAATCCCTGGATTACGCCCGGCGAAGCGAATGGCTTCACAGCGACGCCGACCTACGCCGAAACGCGAGCTTGGCTGGAGCGCATCGACGCCGCCTCGCCGCTTATTCGCATGGAAGTTTTCGGCCGCTCGCCGCAAGGGCGCGACCTGCTCGCAGTCTTCGTCAGCGAGGACGGCGCGGCGTTCGACCCCGCAAAGCCCGTGCTGTTCATCCAGGCCGGCATCCATTCCGGGGAGATCGATGGCAAGGACGCGGGCCTGATGCTGCTGCGCGACATTGCCTTCGGCGACAAGCGCAGCAGCATCGACCGCGTCAACATCGTCTTCGTGCCCATCTTCAATGTCGATGGCCACGAGCGCGCCGGCATTTACAATCGACCCAATCAGCGCGGCCCCTCAAACCAGGGCTGGCGCAACACGGCGCAGAATCTCAATCTGAACCGCGACTACACCAAGGCAGACGCGCCGGAGATGCGCGCCATGCTGGCGCTGTTGCAGCGCGTGCGGCCCGATCTCTTTCTCGACATCCACGTCACCGACGGCAGCGACTACCAGTACGACGTCACCTACGGCTATCAGGGGGCGGGCCGTACATGGTCGGCGTCGCCACACATTTCGCGCTGGCTCGATCAGCATTTTCGCCCGGACGTCGATCGCGCGCTCGCGCGCCAAGGCCACGTCCCGGGCGATCTCGTGTTTCCGCTCAACGACCTCGCGCCTGACGAAGCGCTCGCGGGGTACGCCTTCTCGCCGCGCTTCAGCCAAGCCTACGGCGACATGATTCACATGGCTTCGGTGCTAGTGGAAAACCATTCGTTGAAGCCGCACCGCCAGCGCGTACTGGGCACGTACGTGCTTTACGAAGCGAGCTTGCGTTTACTGGCCGAACACGGCGCTTCGCTGCGCACCGCATCCCGCCAGGACGCCGCCGCGCGCCCGCGCGAATTGCCCGTCGGCTGGCGGCAAAGCGAGCGCACTGTCCAGCGCGACTATCTGCCGGTCGGCTACGAACGCTATCGCTCGGCCGCCTCCGGCCGAGATGAAGTGCGTTACACCGGCCGCGCCGGCGCACCGATGCGCATCGCCGTACATCAGGTCGAGCCGACCGGACACATCACCCGCCCGCGCGCCTATTGGGTGCCGGCGACCAAGCCGGAGGTGATCGCGCTTCTCCGGACCCACGGCATCCAGGTCGAGACGATCACCGAGGCGCGCACGGTTCACGTCGAGATGCTCCGCCTGCCGGGTGCGACGCTCTCAGCGGCCGCCGCCGAAGGCCGCCAACGCGCAAGCTCCGGCGACCCGCGCCGGGAAACACGCGATGAATGGATGCCCCCCGGCTCCGTCCGGGTGCCGACAGACCAGCCGCTCGGAGATCTGGCCATGATCCTGCTCGATCCCGAAAGCGAAGACAGTCTTTTTGCCTGGGGCTTCTTCAACGAGACGCTGCAGCGGGTGGAGTACGTGGAAGGCTACATCATTGCGCCTTACGCCGACGCACTGCTGCAAGCGGACCGTGCTCTGCGTGCTGAATTCGAAACGCGTCTCGCCGCCGATCCAGCTTTCGCAGCGGATCCCGATGCACGGCTAGCCTGGTTCTACGGCCGCAGCCCTTATGCAGATGCGCGCTATCAGCTCTACCCGGTCGGACTCGAACGCTAGGCGTCTCTCGCCGGCCGCTCGACAACGCCAAGTCCATATTCGTAGCGCTCCGGCAACCCCTGCTCTGCACAGAATCGCGCATAACCGACGCGCGCCTTCCAGTTCTTGCCGGCCGGACAGTCGTCCACATAAATAGCCCCGCCCGGCGACAGCAACGGCCAGAAGCGATTGAGGGCGACATGGGTGGGCTCGGACAGATCAATGTCGAGCAGCACTGCGGCGTACGGCCCGCCGAGCGCGGCGTTTGCGATCTTGGTGATGTCGCCCTCTACCAGACGCACCTCGGGCGCTTCGTGATAAGCAAGTATCCGCTCTACTAATCTCTTCGAGTTGGCTGCAAACATGTCGGCGCGATGCGCCTCGGTGCCCAGCGCGACGTCCTGTTCGAACTGCTCGGCTACAAACCCTCCGAAAGTATCGAAACAGACGTATGTGCCGGACCATCCTGTCCGCTTCAGCATCCGCGCTGCAATCGCCGCCGTGCCGCCCAGATTGCAGCCGATCTCGGCCACGTCGCCGGCCAGATGCCGGCGTTCGAGCAATGCATGGAGATAGGTCGCCAGCCGTTCGGGCGCGAGCATCGAAGGCGGGTAACGATAAATAATTGGAACAAGGTTCTCTTTTGCGAGCGTCTTCAGCACAGCCAGCATGAGCGTCTCCCGGCGTTGATCCAGCGAGGAACTAGGCCGCGTCGCGGATGCGTCGAGTCTTGCTCGTTTCGCGCGGAAATATCGGCTGCTGACGCGGACGCCATGCAACCGCATCGCACTTCGCTCGTTAACCATTGTGCACGCGAGCGGGAGTTGAGATGCCGATAGAAGTGATCGACGCGCCGCCGCCGGTACAGCGCATTGCGCCCATACGCGCAGTCCATGGGCGCTCTTATTATCAGTATCGCCTCGCGCGGCGCCCCCTGGGCGGCGCTTTGAAACGCGCATTTGACATGATAGCGGCCGCCACAGCTCTGGCCGTGCTCTCACCCATGTTATTCGTGGTCGCTCTGCTCGTGCGCGCCGAAACGCCGGGCCCCGCCTTGTTCCGTCAGAAGCGGACCGGCTTCCGCGGCCGGGCCTTCGACGTCATCAAGTTCCGCACGATGATCAGCATGGACGATGGCAGACGCATCAGGCAGGCAGGCAAAGGCGACGCGCGTGTCACGACCCTCGGCAAGTTCCTGCGCCGCTCCAGCATCGACGAACTGCCCCAGCTGATCAATGTCCTGCGCGGCGACATGAGCCTCGTCGGCCCGCGCCCGCACGCCATCGCGCACGACAGCTGGTTCTTCGGCGTCAACAACGAATATCCGCGCCGTTTCACAGCCAGACCCGGTATCACCGGGGCGGCGCAAGTCGCAGGCGCGCGCGGCCGAACCGATACGCCCGAGAAGGCAGAGGAGCGGCTTCGTCTCGATCTGGCGTATGTCGACAATTGGTCGATGGGGCGCGATCTGGCTATTCTGCTGCGGACAGTCCTGGTGGTGCTGGTCGGCAGGAACGCGGTTTGACCGTCGCGGCGTTGACCCGCCAGCTTGGGCCGGTGGCGATCCATGCGAGAACCTGCGACGACGCGATCGGCGAAATTCTCACGGCTCTCTACCGTCGGCGCCCCCTGCAGGTAGCGTTTGCCAATACGCACCTGCTCTATTGCGCGCTACAAGATAAGGCTTTCGCCGATCATCTGCAGCGCTTCTACGTGCTCAATGACGGCGTCGGCGTTTCTCTGCTCTCGCGGCTCCATTGCGGTGTCGGCTTTCCGGAGAACCTGAACGGCACGGATTTTTCGCCGCGCCTGCTTTCCGCTCTACCCGCGGGCGCTACCGTATACTTCATCGGCGCACGGCCGGCCGTTGTCCGCGAAGCCGCCGCACGCGCGCGCCAACTTTGGCCGCTACTCAACATCTGCGCGGCGCGGAACGGTTATGACCAGCTGGAGGTCGGCATCGAAGAGGTCGCCTGGCTGAAGCCCGACATCACGTTCGTCGCCCTCGGCAATCCGCTGCAGGAGCAATGGATCGCCCGCTGTTCGCCACGCGCCGGCGGCGGCGTTTTCGTCGGCGTCGGCGCTTTTTTCGACTTTCTTGCGGGCGCCGCGCCGCGCGCGCCGCGCCTTTGGCAAGCGGCGCGCCTTGAATGGCTCTACCGGCTGCTGCACGAGCCTTCGCGCCTGTGGCGCCGTTACACGGTCGAGATCGCAGTCGTGTTTATGGCGCTATGGCGGCGCCGGAGGGCCCAATGATGCGCGTCTGCCATGTCGTGCGCCAATTCTATCCGAGCGTCGGGGGACTGGAGACCTTCGTCGACATGCTGGCCCGTACGCTGACCGACCTCGGCTGCCGCAACGACGTGCTCACCCTGAACCGCGTGTTCAACGATCCGGGAGCGTTATTCGCATCCGAGACGCACATTCGCGGTCTACGCATCAAGCGTGTGCCGATGATCGGGCATCGCCGCTTCTTTTGGCCTGCCATCCCGCCGGAGACGCTGGCGGCGTACGACGTTGTGCACGTGCACGGCATAGACGGCATGTTCGACCGCGTATCGCGTCAGAAGAAGCGCCGCAGCCAAGCCTTCGTGGCCTCAAGTCACGGCGCTTTTTTTCACACCGCCTGGATGCGGCCGGTGAAGCAGCTCTATTTTGAAACCGCCACGCGGATGGCCGCGCGCCGGTACGATCTCCTCATCGCCAACTCCTCGTCGGACCGCGCCCTGCTGCAGCGTTTACGCGACCACGTCGTGCACCTGCCGAACGGCGTGGCGCCGATCGGCGACTTCTGCGCTTCCGGGCGGGATCTTCTGTTTATCGGGCGGCTCTCCAGTCACAAGCATGTGGAGCGGCTGATCGACGCCGTAGCACAGCCGTCGTTGCGCGGCGTTCGGCTTCACATCGTAGGACCGGAATGGGACGTGAGCCGGTTGCGGCTGGCCCAGTTCGCCGAGGCGCGCGGCGTGGGTGCTCATGTGCTCCTGCATGGCGGCGTCGATGCGCGGCGCTTGGCCGAGATTGCACGCAGCTGCGCGCTCTTCGTATCCGCCTCGACCTATGAAGGCTTCGGTATGTCGCTTATAGAGGGCATGTCGGTCGGCTTGCCGCCAGTGGCGCAGCCCAACGCCTCTTTTGTGGAACTGGTGGAAGCCGCGGGCGTCGGAGCGCTTACCGACTTCGCCGACCCCCAAAGCGCCGCCAGCGCCATTCGCGCGCAACTTGACGGCCTCACCGACGCCCGCCGGCGGCGCGCGATGCGCTATTCTGAAAAGTTCTCGTGGCGCGCGCACGCCGAGGACACGCTGAACCTCTACCGAAGCGCGCGCGGCGAACGGCTTCTCCCGAGCGCGGCGCTCAGCTCGTAAAGTAGGTGTCTTTCTCCGAGTGATTGAAATAGAGCGGGTCTGCGTAGGAGACCCGACCCGGTGCGGTCACGTCGACGCCGTTAAATGCTACGCCGAGTATGGTCGCGTTGGTGGCGCGCAGCTCGTTGATCGCCGTCTGCACCGCCGCCCGCGCCGTCTTGTTGCGGCGCGCGACCAGCACGACGCCGTCCGCCATGGCCGCCAGATCCCGCACTTCAGCCAGCGTCAGCACCGGTGCGCAATCCAGAATGACGAGTTCATAGGCGTCCGATAGCTCCCGCAGCAGCGTTCGCATCGCTTCCGTGCTAAAGACGTCTTCCGCAGTCGCCGCGTCGCCTGCCGCCGGAAGCACGTGCGCGCCGCTGGGCTCATCCCGGCCGGCGACGTTGCGCCAGTTCACTTCGCCGTGCAGCACCTGCAAGACCCCGGCGGTCGGCTCAATGCACAGCAAGTGATTGAGGGAGCGGCGACGGAGGTCGCAGTCGACCAGGATCACCTTTCGACCCGACAGCGCCGCCACCCGCGCCAGCGACAACGCTGTCGAGCTCTTGCCTTCGCCTGGAAGCGCGGAGGTCATGGCGACGACCCGCACATTCTGACTGTAGCCCGCATGCGCGATCTTGGCGCGCAGCATTCGGATCGCTTCAGCGAAAGCAGACATCGGCTTCGCCGCCACAAAGCCCGCCGGGTGACGCTCGGTGGACGGCAGTTTGCGCAACCGCGGCGCATTCAGCAGCGGAATGGACGTCAGCAGCGGCACGCCCATCTTCTCGACGTCCTCCGACGTCTGCAGCGTCGTGGTGAATTGCTCCACCAGGAACGCGGCCAGCGCGCCGGCGGCCAGACCAAGCACGGCGGCGAACAGCAGCAGGAGCCCCGTCGAGCGGTGTGCGGGCTGGTTCGGCGTCGAGGCGTTCGTAACCACTTGTGCATCACCACCGAGCCCGGCGGCGCCGGTGCTTACTTCGTTGAAGCGCAGCAGGAACGACTCGTACACGGACCGGGCCGCCGTGGCGTTCCGCTCCAGTTCGCGCAGCCGCACCTGTTCGGCGTTGCCGCCGACGAGTTGACCGCGCACCGACGCCAGGTGGCCTTGCAGGGTCGCCACTCGCGCACGCGCGATCGCCGCTTCATTGCCGAGGCTCTGGGCGATACGTCCGACCTCCGCTTCGATTTGACGATTTATATCCGCCAGTTCGGCGCGCGCCGTGAGGACGGCGGGATGCAAATCGCCGTAGCGCTCATTGTAGTCCGCCAGGCGGCGGGTAACGTCGGCCTGACGCGCGCGCAGCGCCGCCATCGTCTCGGAGCTCAGCGTGCCGGCCATCGTATCGGCCGAACCGCCGCCCTGTATCACTGCGCGGACCTGCTCGTAACGCGCCTGCCGCTCGGCCAGATCCATTCTCGCCGCGACCAAAGAACCCTCGGCGTCGCGCATCTGTTGTTCGTTCAGATTGTCGCCTTGCACCATGAGCAATCCGTGAGCGGCACGGTATTGCTCGACTTCGGTTTCACGCGCCTGCACCTCGTTGCGAAGCTCGGCAAGTCGGGCGCCCATCCATTGACTTGTCTGGTTTGCGTAGTCCAGCCGCGCCTGTGCCCGCGAATCGAAATAAAGCGCCACCAGCGCATTCGCCATGCGCGCCGCTTTTTCCGCACGCCGCGATTTGACCGTCACCTCGACGATATAGGTGCCTGCGCGGCGGTTGATCTCGATCGCACTGGCGACAGCGCTGGCCGCCTGCAGGCGGCGGCGGTCGTAACGGCCGCCAGCCGAGGTGAATTCGCGATCCTCACTCAATCGGAGCCGATCCACCAGCTGCAACGCCAAAGCGGGAGAGCGGAGAATCTCGACTTGGCTTTCAACATAGCCGTTATCGGGTTTTTGTTCGTCTTGCTCATTGGGGCCCGCGATGCGCGGCTCGCTAGGGCTCATCATCATTAGAGCTGTCGCTTGATACACCGGCGGCCGCAGCGCCGCGTAGGCAAGCGTGGTCAACAAAACCGCCGAAAATACTCCCCAGACAATGCGATGCCGGCGCATGAGCAGGCGCCACATGTCCTGCAAGCCGAAAACGTCGTGCTTTGGATAAGGCTCGTCCGGCGGTGGCTGAACGACCGCGACGTGTGTTCCGTCCATCTAGCAGACCCTGGCTTGAGGCGCCTAAACGCGCGGCGTTAACCCCGTACCCCGCGACCCAAACGCTATGCAGGCGATGCTGTTCCGATAAATGCGTGCGGTTCGGATGTGTTTTGCTTTTAGGCTGTCAAAAGAAGCGCTCGCCGATCCGAATGGTGTCGCCCGGCTGGATCGCGACGCCGCTGTTCAAATCGAACTGGTGCTCCTGCGTTTCACCGGCGCGGCGAATGAAGACCCGCCGGCGGTTGGCGCGATAAGTGTAGCCGCCCGCAGTAGCGACCGCGCTGGTGACGTTGAGCCCGGCGGCATACGGATAACTGCCCGGATTGTTGACTTCGCCGAGAATGAAGAAGGGCCGGTACGTGATCATCGCCGTGGTCACGCGCGGATTGCGCAAAAAGCCCCGCTGCAACCGAGTTCCAATGGAGCGAGACAGTTCCTCGGGCGTCAATCCCAGCGCCGGCACCTCACCTATGAGGGGAAAAGCAACAGCGCCCGACGCCGTCACCTCGTAATCTCCGGTCAAAGTTTCCTCGCCGAAAACGGTGATGTGCATCTTATCGCCGGCGCCCAAACGATACGCATTGCTCGTCTGAGACGGTGAGACGGCATTCGACGCGACTTGCTGCTGCTGCGCCAGCGCCGGGCTAGCGAACAGCAGAAACGCCGCAAAAAGCGCTAGTTTTTTCATAAAGCAGCGACCCTCCGCCAACATGAGCCGAGTCCGAAGAACGCACGCCAACGCGCTGCGCATGGTTTTTGTTTCGCGACTGAGAAACGAAGCGGCGGCTTGCGCGTTCAAGCGCGGTAAAGACAAGCGCGGGTCGACTCTCAAATGATGCGGAAGCGCTCGTCTCTTGAGCCTATGGCGATCGGCCTTGTTCTCGCCGCCGCTTCCTACACAGCGCTCCTCTGCATCTTCAATGCGCATGTAATGCGCATTTCAAACACGCTCGTCGCGGTCGTTGACGGCGCCATCGTGCTTTCTGCGCTGGCGCTCGCCCTGCCTGGGTCGCGTCGCGTCGTGACCATCGCCGTACTGGCGCTCGCGGTGAACTTTCTAGCGCTGGTGCTGCTGTCGCAGAACTTCGATCTGAAAGCCGTGCGCGATCCATTACTTCTGGTCGCATTCGCATCTTTAGGCTGGCGCTATGGCGGCCTCGACAAAGCGCGCGGCGCGTTCGTGACCGTTTCCTTTCTCGTCGTGTTATTCGCGCTTTTCGAGTATCTCGCGCCGCGCGCGTACGAAGCGCTGTTCAACGTCATCAGCTATTACGAAGCGCGCGGCGTCGTCGGCGAAGAGGTCACCCAGAGACTCGACAACAGCTTCTTCGTAAGCGGCTTCCGGGGCGACGGCCGCAATCTGCTCCCGATCCTAGGGCCGCACCGCGTTTCATCTATCTTCGTGGAACCTGTGTCGCTCGGCAATTTCGGCGCATTGGCGATCGCGTTCGCGTTTTCTCTCGCCAAAGCGCAGCGGCGCCTGGCGCTGGCGGCCCTCCTTATTGGCGCCTTCTGCATCATCATGGCTGACGCGCGTTTCGCCTCCGGCGTCATCATCTTTTTCGTCGTTGCCCGCTTTCTGCCGGTACGTTGGTCTGAACCCACGCTGGCGCTCATGCCGCTCGCCGCGATCTCGCTTCTACTCGTGCTGGCCAATTCCAATATCGGCGCGGGCGACGATCTGCCGACGCGCCTCGCCGGCGCGGGCCGCACCTTGATGAGCATGAATCTGCCTGCCGTATTCGGCCTCGATCCCACTTACGTGAACACTGCCGATTCCGGCTATGCCTATGTGCTCGCGACCTTCGGCCTGCCGTTCTGCGTGCTGACATGGCTTGGCTTCGTCGCGATCCCAGCGCGCAATCCGCAGGCGGCGCGCTTCAAGCTGCTGCTCGGCGTCTATGTTTGCGCCCTTCTGTGCGTTAGCGGTTCCTCTCTGTTTGCACTGAAGACCGCGGGGCTCGCATGGTTCATGTTCGGGGCGATGGCCTCGGAGCATCGCGTGGCCGCCGCACGCTCAGTGCCGTCGCTCGCAGCGCAAGGCGCAATCGCATGAAATTATCCAGACGCGCATTGCTGGCGGCCGGCGCCGCCACGATCGGCTGCGCACAAGCGCAGACGCCGCGCGTCCCGCTCATCACCGGCGTCAACCTCGCCGGCTTGGAATTCAACAGCAGCGCACTCCCCGGCGTGCGCGACACCAATTATGCGACGCCCACAGCCGCCCACTTGGACTATTACCGCCGCTGCGGCGCGCGCGCGGTGCGCATCCCGTTTCTTTGGGAACGCCTGCAGCCGCGCTTGGGAGGCGAGTTCGACGCCGGCCATTGGCGACTGCTGCACGATCTCATCGAAGCGACGGCGACACGCGGCATGCGCCTCATTCTCGATCCCCACCAATATGGCCGGCGCACCGAAGCCGGCGCAGCCCGCATTATCGGCGAAAGCAGCGAAGTTACCGCGGCGCATTTCGCGGCCTTCTGGGGTGAGCTTGCGCGGCGCTGCCGCGACGCCGGACACGTGATATTCGGTCTGCAGAACGAGCCGCATGATCAGAACCTTGCCCGCCTCATCGAAGTCAATCGCGGCGCTATCGCGGCGATCCGGCGCGCCGGCGCCCGCCAACTGATCCTCGTGCCCGGAGCGGCGTGGTCGGGTGCGCATTCTTGGGTGCAGAGCGGCAACGGCGCGGCATTGTCGGTCCTGCGCGATCCAGACATCGCCTTCGACGTGCACCAATTTCTCGATACGGATTCGAGCGGCACGCACGCTACGTGCGCCACCAGCGCCGGGCGGCGTCTCGAAGGGTTCACCCGCTGGGCGCGCGAGCATGAGCAGCGCGGCTTCCTATCCGAATTCGGCGCCGGCGCGAATACAGCGTGCGCGACTGAGATGGCCACGCTCCTGGACTACGTCGCCGCAAACCGCGACGCTTGGCTGGGCTGGACCTATTGGGCGGGGGGGCCATGGTGGGATGAAGACTATCCGCTGAGCATCGAGCCGGTGAACGGACGAGACCGCCCGCAAATGGCCGTCCTGCGCCGTTACTTCGAATGAGCCTGAGGCAGCGCGCGCTCCGCGGGGCAACCTGGGCAGTCGCCGGCGGCAACGCCTCGCAACTGCTCGCCTTCGTTTTGTTCATGATCATTTCGCGCATGGTCGGCCCCGCCGCATTCGGTACGGTGGCCGTGTCGCTGGCTCTGGTAGAACTCTGCCGCGCCCTATTCAACGAGTCGGTCGCCGGCAACCTTGTGGCGCGAGGACGGTTCGACGACACGGCGTTCAGCGCAGGCTTTGTGATGACCACCGCCATCGCAGGCTTGCAAGTGCTGGCCTTATGGGCGCTTGCGCCGCTGCTCGCCATCCTTTTCCAGGCCCCGGCGCTCACAACGGTGCTGCCGCAGATATCGCTTCTCCTGGTGCTCTACGCCGCTTCACGCCTGCAGGAAGCGCACCTCATGCTGGATTTGCGCTTCGACGCTCTGGCGCTCCGTTCGGTGCTCGCCGTCCTCATCGGCGGCGCGGCGGGCATCGGCGCCGCGTGGGCCGGCTACGGCGTGGAAGCGCTAATCTTGCAGCAATGGATCAGTGCGCTGGTGTCTCTGCTGCTGCTCTGGATCGCCTGCCCGTGGCGGCCACGCTTCACGCTATCGCCTGGCGTCTTCGCCGAACTTGCACGCCAGAGCGCCGCGCTTGCGCCCGCGGGTCTCCTGGCCCAACTCGCCATGCTCGTCGACGGGCTGGTCGTCGCCAGCCTGTCCGGCCCGGCCGCCGCGGGGCTTTACAATCTGGGTAAGCGCGCGCGTCTCGCCTTGCAACTCGGCATCTCAACTGCGCTCGCACGCGTGTCGCTCCCCACCTTTGCGCGCAACAAGCAGGACCTCACGCGCCTTGCCGACACCGTTTCCGAAGCCATGCGACTCAGCATGGTGCTCGCGTTCCCCATTTTTCTCGGCATCGCCGCCGTCGCGCCCGAACTGATCGCGCTTTTCCTCGGACCTGAGTGGGCGCCGGCGGCGACGCCTCTGGCCTTTCTCATGATCGCCGGCGCGCTCGCGATCACGTCATCCTATTGCGACAACCTGATGCTGGTGATGGAGCGGCGCAGCTGGATCGCCGCACTGCGGCTTGGCATGCTGGCCGTCCTCGTGCTCGGCATGACGCTGGTGGGACGCCAAGGACCGGCGGCAGTGGCCGCCTGCGCGCTGGCGGCGACGATGGCGCACAATATCGCCGCCTGGATCGCCGCCTCGCGTCTTGCACCGCTCAAAATTTCGACCTACCTGACCACGGTCGCAATCCCGTTCGCGATCAGCCTCGCCATGCTCGCCATGCTTATGGCGCTTCGCGACGCCGAAGCCTTTCGCCACATTTCTGCGCTGCCTCGGCTGGTCGCCTTCGTTGCCCTGGGCGCCGTCTTCTACATGGCGTGCGCCTGGGTTTTTGCGCGTCGCGCCGTAGAAGCAGTGGTCGGCGCGGCGCGAACAGTGCTCGCCGTTTAGACGGTCTCGAACTCGTGCGCCGCTATCGCGGTGTCGGCGAAATCACTGGGCCGCATCAGGCGCTGCGCGACCTCGGTCCAACTCATCGGCCGTGCATCGTGCGCAGCGTAGGTGTCCGCCAAAGCGCGTTTCAGCGCCTCTTCGATCTCGCCATGATTGCCGGGCTGATACCCAAACCGGTGCGCCCGCCCGCCAACGGCAAAGTGGGGACACACCGCCGGACGGCGCAAATATGCATATTGCGTGAGCTTGAGGCTCGATCGCGCGAGGTAACCGCCGTTGGGCGTGTCATGATACGGCGCGAGGCCAATGTCGGCATGCGCGAGATAGGGCAGTGTCTCCAGGAACGCCATCTCCGGATAGATTCGCACATTGTGTGGAGCGTCGAAGGTCGTGCCGCAACCGATAACGTGGAACATGATCTGCGGGAACCGCTTCGCTGCGAACGTGAAGAATGACGGATCGAACAACATTGAGCCGACCGATACGGCGTTCACCGGTGTGTCGTATGGATTGGGTCCAATTGACTCATACTGCACCGCCTCGATGCCCTGCGGAACCACGTAGGTCTTGTCGCGTGCGAAGGTGAAATGCGGCGCCATCTGCTCCGCCAGAAGGCAGAAATGGTCAACCATACCTGCGTGGCGTTGCAGCAGGGACTGCAGATGCGGGTGTGCGCCGATGGTGTCGAGAGCGTCGGCGCCCCGATAACAGAGTGCGGCGCGCGGATTGAGCCGCCGCATCCGCGGCAGCAGCGCGATGCCCAGCCCGGATTCCACCACGATGACGTCCGCTTCGCGTATCCGCTTGTCAACTTCGCCGTTTGACGATTCCGCATAAAACGAATGCAACGGAGCCGTGACGCTGTTTCCGAATTCAGACTTCATCGCGAACGGGTGCCAAGGCGTGCGCCACAGGTAGCATTCAACGCCCCCGCGCGCCTCCACGCGGTTGGCGCGGTTCCACAAGAATGCGCGCGAGTCCTTCTTGATCAGCGAGAGCGGACTGAAGCGGATCGAAAGGAACGTCGTCTTGTACCCCAACGAGGCGAAGGCGTCAGCGACGGACTGAATGGAGCCGCGCTTCCCGGTGCGATAGTCGTGCACCGAAGAGACGATCAGCGCGCGCGGCGGCGCATCATTTGAAAGTGAATCCGCCATTTTTCCCGCATCATTGGCATGCCAGCGCTGGAAACGCGGTGAAGGCCGCATTGATCCCGGAACAGGCGATAAGGGGCCGCGTTGAAAGTGCTGAGGGGGCCTGGGCATGCATCCCGCCGAGCGCAGTTACCGAAAGATACGATCGCATCTGCGTCCGCTGCGGCGCGGCGCGCGCGACGCCGCCGGTGCAGCGCTGCGCCGCTGGGTAGAGTTCCGTTGGCGTAGACGCCGCCGCGGCGTCTATCACCTTCTTCCTGCGCCGCTGGTCGTGTCGCTCACCTCTTACCCGCCGCGCTTCGCGACGCTCGCGCACACGCTCAAGTCCCTGCTGATGCAAAGCACGCGGCCTGATCGGATCATCCTCTGGGTCGCGCATGCGGACGCGGCCCTGCTGACGGATGATGTCCGGGCCCTGGAAAGAGAAGGCCTCCAGATCGAGACCTGCGAAGACCACCGCTCGTTCAAGAAGATCCTGCCGGCGCTATTGAGCTTTCCTAACGCCTACGTCGCGACCGCCGACGACGACGTCTATTACCCGCCGGATTGGCTGGCGAACCTCGTCGGCGGTTTGACGCCGCACCAGAAGGACATCCCGGCGCTACGCGTTCACCGTGTGACTTTCGACGGCGCAGGCGCACCGCTTCCCTATGCAGAGTGGCGCCATGATGTGCCCAGCGGTCCATCTTCGCCGGAGAATTTCCCTACCGGCGTCGGCGGCGCGCTCTATCCGCCAGGCTGCCTGCACGCCGACGTCCTCGACTCCCAACTTTTTCGCAGACTCTGCCCGACCAGCGATGACGCATGGCTTTACTGGATGGCGCGCAAGCAGGGCTGGTGCTTTCGCAAGGTCGGCCCGCGGCGCGTATTCGTCAGTTGGCCGGGCGCGCAAGACACGGCCCTGCAGCACGCCAACCTCGCCGGCGGCAATGACGTGCAAATCGCCAATCTCGTAGCGCATTACGGCATGGTGGCGGGTGCATCCCCAGAGGGCTCGCCTGTGCGCCGCAGGGCGTGGGCTGCAACGTGGTAGCCGTCCCGCTCGATCCGCCGCCGCATGCGCCGCGCATCTGGGCGATCGAGGGCCTGCGCGCGTGGCTCGCATGGACGGTGGTCCTGTCGCACGTGATCCAAGTTTGCGGCATCGACCGTGTCGTTCATGGCTTTTGGATCACGCAGTTTGCGGCCTCGGAAGCGGTGCGCGTCTTCATCATTATTTCCGGCTTCGTAATCACGGGTGTCGTGCTTGCGCGGCGCGAAAGCTGGGGCCGTTTCATCACCCGGCGTATCTTCCGCATCTTCCCGATCTATCTTCTGTTCTTGCCGCTCGGCGCGATCACCATGTATCTCGCGCAGGACGCAGTCGCATTCATGCCGTGGGCGGCCGACCCGCGCTTCACCTGGGACGACAGCGTCGCAGCGACGATCACAAGCGTCGAACAGCGGCCACTCTCTCACGTCGCGCCGCATGTCCTGCTGCTGCAGGGCGTCATTCCAGATTCTGTGCTGCCGAAGTCCTCGCAGAGCTTCCTCGGGCCCGCCTGGAGCCTGTCGCTGGAATGGCAGTTCTATCTGCTTGCTCCGCTCCTCATCTGGATGCTGCGGCGACGCCTGTGGAGCGCAGCGGCCGTGCTGCTGGTGGCGACGCTGGCGATCCTGTTCCGGCTTGAGGTTTTCGGCCACTTCGAGCAGCCAAGCCTGATCTTCGGCCTGGGCCATCTCTTCGTCATTGGCATCGCGTCACGGCTCACTTTCGACCAGCTGAAGAACCTGCAATTTCATGGCTTAGCGGTGGCCGTTGCGTGCGTCGCCATTGCCTTCCTGTTTCAGTCGGTGTTCGCCATCGCGCTGTGGTTGGCGTTTCTGGCCTTGCTGGCCGACCAGGCGCGGGCGCCGCGCGGCCGGGCCCTCGTGCACGCCGCGCTCTGGCCGTTTCAGTCTCGTATCGCCACCGCCTTCGGCGCGCGCTCATACGCCGTCTATCTGGCGCATTGGCCAGTAGTGCAGGCCGCCGCCTACTTCGTCTTGTCCTTTGGCGCACTTAGCCAATGGCACGCCTTCGCCGCGCTCGGCGCAGCGACATTGATCGGAACCTTGATCTTGGCCGAGCTGCTCCATCTCTTCATTGAGCGGCCGATGATCCGCCTGGGCGCAGCCGTTGCGGAAGGCCGCGCAGCTTGGCCCCGCCGCCGTGCGTACGCGGACTGCGCATGACGCTCCTCGCCCCCACGCCGTCGGCGCTGCGCGTGCGCGCAGTTACGGATATACAAAGCTTCGCGGATATCTGGCCGAGTCTCGCCGCGCCCGGCTTGAGCGCGCACTACATCTTTCAAAAGCGCGATCTCATCGCGGCGTGGCTCGCGACGATCGGCGCAGCGCGGGATACCCGCCCCGTCTTCGCCGCGGTCGACGATGCTGACGGCCGCCCCTTTCTGCTACTGGGATTGGGCATCGAAAGACGCCACGGCGCGCGCGTGCTGTGCTTTCTGGACGGCGGCGTATGCGACTACAACGCACCCATCCTGTTTGGCGATTTCGGCCGTTTTGGCGACCCGCACACGCTGTGGCGGCGCATCGTAAGCGCGCTGCCGCCCTTCGACGCGGTGGTGTTCGACAAGATGCCGCGAGACGTGATCGGTCTGGCCGCGGACGTCTCCAATCCGCTCGCCGCGCTCGCGCCGCACGCATCGCCACCGTCGGGGCACGTCGTTTCGCTGACGGGCGACTGGTCGAGTTACGTAGCGACGCGGCTCCACCGCCCCAAAGACAGCCGCCGCAAGCGTCGCCGCCTCGCCGAAGCGGGCGCAGTGACGTTCCGCGTCGCCCGGAGCGTTACCGAAGCCCAGGCGATGCTCGAAATTCTCATTCGCTACAAGACCCGGCGCTACCTCGAACTCAACGGCGCAGACGGCTTCGACCGCCCCGGGTATCGCCGTTACTTCCGCGAAGTTACCGGACGTCTATTCGGCGCAGGCGTAGTGCATGTATCCGCCCTCGAAATCGACGGTGAGCCGCTTGCATTGCATTGGGGTTTGGTCGCCGACGGCCGCTTCTATTGCCTGATGCTTGCGCACGCGCAGGGCCCTCTGGCCCAGTATTCGCCGGGCCGCCTGCTGGTCGAGCGATTGGTCGAGTGGTCCTATGCCGCGGGACTGAAGGCATTCGACCTTGGATACGGCGACGCGCCTTGGAAAGCCCATTTCTCACCACGGCGTTTGCCGCTTCTGCACGCGGCGCTGCCCGCAACTCCATACGGCTGGGCCTATATCGAGAGCCGCCGCTTGCGCGACCGTGTCGCGCACGCGGCCACGGAGCACCCATGAGCATCGCCACAGACGCCAAACCCACCTTCCGCGCGCCGCTTTTCGAACGGCTCTTCCTGGATCGCACGCACCGCGCGCCGCGGCTTTGGTCCAATAAGGAACTGGCGTCGATCGGCCAGCTGTTCAGCGGCGACATCGTCAACGTGAGTGCTTGGCGCGATGAAGATAAAGCCGGGCGCTTCTACCGCGACTATTTCACCGCCGCGCGATCCTACACTCTGACCAACTACAACGCCGACATGCGCGGCTTTCAGGGGCGGGACGGCGAAATCTTCCTCAATCTCGAAAGTCCGCTGCCGGACCCGCTACGCGGACGCTTCGATGTCGTGTTCAATCACACCACGCTCGAGCACGTCTACGAATTCCGCACCGCCTTCGCCAATCTCTGCACGCTGTCGCGAGATGCGGTGATCGTTGTGGTGCCGTGGCTGCAGCCCTATCACGGCGACTACGGTGACTATTGGCGCTTCTCGCCGATGGCGGTCGCGCGCCTGTTTGCCGAAAACGGAATGACGCCCGCACGCATCACCTGGAACAAGGCGCCCGGCACGTCGGTGTACATATTCGCGGTCGGCGTGAAGGACCGCGCGCGCTGGGACGGCGTGTTTGCGTTCGACGTCGACCCACAGGCGCCGGACTTTCTGGCGCCGCCATCAGACTTCGCGGGTCGCGACGCGTTGCCAAAGCGCGCAGCGGATCTCGTGCGCGCGGCCGCCCGCCGCTCGGGCGTGGGCCGCCTGATCCGCGGGCGCTCCTGATGCGGATCGTCTACATCCATAACATCGCCATGCCGGGCCCCGAGGCGAATACGGTCAACGTCGCCAAGATGTGCAGCGCCTTCGCCGGCCTGGGGCACGACGTCACCCTGATAGCGTCGCCCGGCGTTGGCGGCGTCGGCGATCTCACCGCGCGCATCCAATCGTTCTACGGGCTGCAGCACCCGTTCGCGGTGGAAGCGCTGCCGCCCGCAGCCAGGCGTCCAGCCATCGCTGCTCTGATCGGCGGCGCGACGGCGAAGCGGGCGCGCCCCGACGTCGTCATCACACGCGCACCCCACGCCGCGCTTGCCTGTTGCGCGCTGGGTATGAACACGCTGCTGGAGATCCACGCCGATCTGTCCGCGTTCAGCCGTATCGGGCGCGCCGCGCTCGACCGCGTCGTCCAGGACCGGCGCCTGCTGGGCGTCGTCGTCATCTCCGATGCGCTCGCCGACTACATTCTCCAGCACTATCCTATGCTCCGTGGCAAACTGTGCGTGGCGCACGACGGGGCGGACGCGCACGATGCGGCGGCCGGATCGCCCGTTAACCCGCGGCCGAGCGTCGGCTATGTCGGACGTCTCTATACGGGGCGCGGCGCCGACGTCCTCACGGCGACGGCGCGGCTCTGTCCGTGGGCAGATTTCCACGTGGTCGGCGGCAGCGCCGATGAAATGACGCGGATCGCGGGCGCGCCGCCGGAGAACCTTCACTGCCACGGTTCAATCCCCCATGCCCAGGTCGCCGCGCGTATCGCCGGCTTCGATGTGGTCGCAGCGCCCTATCAGCGTTCGGTCATCGTCGCGGACGGCCGCACCGACACGGCGCGCTGGATGTCGCCGCTCAAGCTGTTCGAGTACATGGCTTGCGGGAAGGCCATCCTGGCCTCGGACCTGCCCGCCATCCGCGCCGTGCTGAATGACGGCGAAACGGCGCTGTTGTGCACGCCCGACGATCCGTCGGACTGGGCCAAAGCACTCACGCGGCTGCGCGACGATCCGGCGCTTGGACAGCGCCTGGGTGAGGCGGCGCGCGCGCGGTTCGAGCGCCATCACACCTGGGCCAAGCGCGCCGAGCACATACTCGCTTCGCTCGCGCCCCGCACAGTGAAGGCGGCGGCCTAGATCGCCGAGGTTGTTAGAGTCGCTACGACCGTCGCGCTACGGCCCGGACGCGTGCGCCATCCTCCATCGCATCGCCGGGGAAAAGAACGACCTGATCGCCGCTCTCCAGGCCGGCCTCGATCACCCGATAGCGATCGCCGCCCAGACCTGTCCGCACCGGGCGCAGGCGCGCGCGCCCGTGCTCGATGCGGAACACCGACCATCCGTCGCCGGTGCGCACAAGCGCATCGACCGGCACGCGCAACGCCTCCTGCGCCTCCGCGGTGGTAACTCGGACATCGACCCGAAACCCGTGCCCGAGCAATGGCGCCCCGCCGGGCCGCTCGAGCCGCAAGATGACATTGACGCGTTGCTCCTCGACGCCGAGTGCTGAGATCTTTGTGTGCGCATAGGGCTCGATGCGAGTGATCCGCGCCGCAATCGGGCCGCCGCCCCAGTTTTCGATGAAGGCGCGCGCACCGGGACGCATCTGCGCTGCATCCTGCGACAGGAACTCGGCCACCACTTCGAGTTCGCCGGGGTCGCCGATCTCCATCAGCGGCGCGCCCGGCGTCACCACCGTTTCACTTTCCTGCAGCAGCCGCAGCACGCGCCCGGCGGCCGGTGCGCGCACCCGCGCGGCAGCACCCTGTCGCGACATCCCCTCGCCGGCCGCCGCACGCGCGCGCGCCAACTCGGCACGTCGCGCAAGCGCGTTCGCCCGCGCTGAACTGAGGCCCGCGTTCGCATTGTCGAGCGCCGCCGCTGACGCAAATCCGGCGCGCGCCAACTGCGCCACACGCGCCTGCTCCCGCTGCGCAAGATCGAGATCGGCCTCCGCCGCCCGCACGCCAGCTTGCGCCGCAGCGACGCCGGCGCGTGCTTCCGCCGTCACTCGGGCGTCCAGGAGCGCGGGATCGACGGGCGTGACAGTCGCCACGACATCGCCGCGTTCCACCGCGTCACCAGGCTCGAGCTCGACCCGCTCCAGCTTGCCCGCGAGCGGCGCCGCAATGACGAACACGTCGTGGATGCGCGTGCGCCCCTCATCGCTGACTTCCTGCACCACCGGTCCGCGATCGATGAGCGCTGCTTCGACCGGCGCCGCGTTGGGCCAAGTCATCCATACAAAGAAGATCGTGACGGCTGCAGCGGCCGCAATCCAGAACCATTGCGCCGGACGCACCTTGGCGAGCGCTTTTCCGACCGGCAGCGAACTGACGCGCCGTGCGACGGCGCGTGCGCGCTCGCGCCACTCGGTGCGCGGATCGGTAGGCGGGGTGAGAACCGGCAAGGTCATGTCTCAGTCTCTGGCTTTCAGGACGCCCACCATGTCGAGCCGGTCGATGCTCTGGCGGACAACGAGCGCGGCCGCCAGCACGCAGCCGATCGCAAACGCCACGGCGTAAGCAAAGCCGCCGGGATTATAGACGTAGGGAAACGCATACATATCGGTTTCGAAGAGCCGCATCAGCCACATGCCGAGCCCGACGCCGAGCAGGCAGCCCACCGGAACAGCCGCCAGCGCCAGCACGGCCAACTCGCCGACGAGGACATAAGACACTTCCGCGCGCGTGAAGCCCAACACCCGCAAGGTGGCGAGATCGCGCTCCTGTTCAGCAAGCGTGACGCGCGCGGCCGAAAACGCGACGCCGCCCGCCATAACGGCCGCAAACAATCCATAGAGAAGATTCATAGTGCCAACGCTGCGATCTATGCTTTCGCGCATCGACCGCTCGGCGAGGCGAAGGAAGCTGGCGCCCGCGAGCGCGGGCACCTCCTTGATGCGACGGTTGAACGCGCTTCGCTGCGTCTCGTCGAGCCGGACATAGGCGCCGCTGATCCGGCCGGGCTCCCGCACCAAGCGCGCCAGGTCGTCGATCGCCATATAGCCGGAAGATCCCACCATCGGATCGACCACGCCCGCCACCTGCACCTCGGCGGTGACGCGCCGTCCGCGGGTTTGCTCGACGCTGATCACGTCGCCGGCGTGAGCGCCCAGTTTGGCGGCCAGAGCGCGCGCCAGGAATATCCCGGCGGCTGGCGGCTCGAGCGCCCGGTCGCGCGAACCGATCAGGCGATTCAGTCGTGCGCCGGGGGCCAGACCGAACACAGCTTCGTCCACGCGCCGCCCACGGAAGCTCAGCCTCATACTCTCGATACCAAATGGCTCGGCGTAGATGACCCCAGGCAGGCGCTCGATTTCGTGCAGCACGCTCGCCGTGCGCGGCTCGATCAAGCTCAGCGTCACGTCCTGGCGATTTGCCGCCGTGAACTGGACATCGAGGATATGCTCCATCACCGCGGGAAAGGTGCGTGAAACGACCAGAAGCGCGATCGCCAGTGAAATTCCGAAGGCGGTCGTCGCGGCCCGGCGCGGAAAGCGGACGATTCGGCGCAGGATGATACGACTCTTGGCGTCGAAGCCCCGCGCCATCGCGCCGAGGAGAGTCCCGTCCGTGCTCGAATAGGTCGTCGGGCGTGGGGGTGCGAGCGCCGCCGCCGGCGCGAGGCGGGCAGACCGCAGCACGGACGCCACTGCGCCCAATCCAGCTGCGCCGACGCCTGCCGTCATGGCCAGCATGAAGGTCGCGACCGACGCCTGAAATTCCAGTTGTGGAAAGTGATAGTAGACGCGGTACAGCGCCGCGATGGCGCGGCCGAACGCAACGCCCGCGATCGCGCCAAGCGCGATCCCGATCAGGGCGAAGATCAACGCGCTCTTTGCATAATGCCATGCGACCGCGGCGTTACTGTAGCCGAACGCCTTCATCAAGCCGATGTTCGAACGCTCGGTCGCGATCACGCGCCCGAGCGCGATGTTCACCAGAAAGGCGGCCACGATCAGGAAGAAGGCGGGCAAGAAGGCCGCCATCGTCGCGAGTTGCCGCAGTTCCTCGCTGAGGTAGCGATCAGACACCATGCGGTCGCGGCCGTTGGCGCCGCTCGATCCGAAGGGCCGCAGCAGCGCATCAATGGCGCGTTTGGTTTCGGCTGCGTTGGCGCCGCGTGAGAGCCGGAACACAGCGTCATTGAAAGCGCCATCCAGATCGTACGCGCGCGCCAATCCCTCGCGGCCCATCCAAATGACGCCGAAACGCCCAGGCTGAGGAAACATCTCACCTGGCGCCGTCACGAAGACGAACTCGGGCGAATTGGCGAACCCGGTCACGGTTAGACTTTGGCGCCGGCCGTGCAGCGTCGCCGCGATGCGGTCGCCCAGCTGCAGCCGCAGCGCATTGGCGAACGCTTCGTTGACCATCACCTCCTGCGGACGCGTGGGGTCAGGCCATCGCCCGCGGGCAAGCACAAGATCGTTGATGCGCGGACGCCGACCAGGCGGAAGCGACACGATCCGCGCGGCCGCCGGCTCCTCGATCTGCGGCAAGTCGAGCAAGGCGTATCCCGCGATTCGAGTCTCCACCGATTGAACGCCCGGCGCCGCTGCGAGAGCGGCTTCCAGCCGGTTTGGCGCCCGCACGACCGAAACGGAAAGATCGGCCATGCGCTGACGCGCGTAATATTCAGCCCGCGTGCGCTCCAACGTCTCGCGCATGCCCACCGCCATCACAAACATCGCAAGACCGCAGGCAAGCACCAGAATGACGCCCGCAGCATGGACTCGCATGCGCCAGATGTCGCGGAACAGCTTCTTGTCCAGCGCGCGCATGCTACCACACCAAGTCCGAGGGCGCGGCGGGCGCGACGTTGGCTTCCAAACTACGAATGGCGCCATCGAGGAAGCGGACAACACGATGGCCCATACGGGCGATGTCGGCATTGTGCGTCACGATCAGCGTCGTCGAACCGTAGCGCTTGTTCACCTCCTGCAACGCTTCGAGCACGCGTACGCCGGTATGCACATCGAGCGCGCCAGTGGGCTCATCGCAGAGCAGAACAGCCGGACGCTTGGCGATAGCGCGCGCCACTGCAACTCGTTGCTGTTCGCCGCCGGACAGTTGCGCTGGAAAATGATCCAGCCTGTCGCCGAGCCCCACGAGGTCGAGCGCCTCATGCGCGCTGAGCGGATCGTCGGCAATTTCGCCGACCAGATCGACATTCTCACGCGCCGTGAGGCTCGGAATGAGATTGTAGAACTGAAAAATGAAACCGACATCGGCGCGGCGATATCGGGTGAGCGAGACATCGTCGAGTGAAGTCAGTTCGCGATCGCGAAACATCGCGACGCCCGACGTGGCGCGGTCGAGGCCCCCTAGGATGTTGAGCAGGGTCGACTTTCCCGACCCTGACGGTCCGAGCAGAATGAGCAATTCGCCTTCGGCGATCTCCAGGGTGACGTCGTTCAGGGCGCGCACGGCGGCGGCCCCGTCGCCGTAGGTCTTACACAAGCTGCGGAGGCTGAACGCCGGCGCCAATTCAATGCGACAGCAGCACAGGCACGCGTGCGCCCCTGATCATGCTGCGGCTGACGCCGCCGAAGACGAATTCGCCCATGCGCGAGTGGCCGTAGGCGCCCATCACCAGGAGGTCGGCGCCGAACTCCAGGACTTGCGCATCGATCGCCTGCGACACCTCGCCGAGCATGGATTGCGTCATGACCGGCTCCTCCACGCGCACGCCGTGCCGAGACAATTGAGCAGTCAGACGCTCCAAGGCGCTGCGCTGTTCGCCTGGTTCTTCCTCGCGTGCATCGACAACAGCGATGCGTACGCTTTCCGCCCGCTTCAGAAGCGGCAGCGCAGCATGCAGCGCCCGCGCCGCCTGCGGCGTGGCCTTCCACGCGATCAGCGCGCGCTTGCCGTAGCTCTGGGGCTGCACCCAGCGCGGCAACATGAGGCAGGGTTGCCCGCCGGAAAAAACGGCGCCCATGAAGATCTCGGTATCGAGATCGCTTCGATCGTGAGTTTCGGGCTTGCCCAGCATGACGAGATCGGCCGGACGCGCCGCCGCCGCCACCACCCGCTGCACCGCATCGAAACCGGCTTCGCAGGTCTGGCCCGAAAAGTCTGCACCGAAGGCGGCGACGCCACGGATGGCGGCCAACGCCCTCTGGCCTTGCGCGAGCGCGGCGCTGCGCGCGCCCTGATAGGCTTGTTCCACCGCGCCGCTGAACGGCCCCCAGGGATGCAGCGGAAGAACGCTGACCACCTGCGCTTCAAGATGCGCCTCGTGCGCTTGCGCAAGCGCAAGCGCAAGCTTGACTCGCACGAGACCATCTTCCGACCCGTCGGCGAAAACCAGAATGTCCTTCCAGGTCATGACGCGCGCTCCATGCTCATTGCTGAGATGATGCCGAGGTGTCGCGACGCGTACTTGATTTTGCTCAAGCGGAACGGACGAAATGTAGCTGACGCAGTCGTTAGAGTTCGGCCTCTTCGTCAGCCAAATTGACGCCCAGCGCCGCCGCACCCTCTTCGAGATAGTCTCCCAAGAGAGGTATCCCCATCAGGTAGCGTGAAGTCGGGCCGACGCGCCGTTCGCGGGCGGTGGCCTTGGCTTCCTCCCAGTCTGCAGCGTCGAAATCGCCGCGCCCGATCCAGGTCAAGGCGACCAGCGCGACCTGCTCATCGGCCGACAGCCGGCGGATCGCCGAGGATAGTTCGCTCGCAGTGGCGCCGTCGCCGCCGTCAAACAGACCTGTCGCGCCGTCTTCGCCTGGAGAGCCGCCGTCGCCTGGGCCGCCCGTCGCGTTCTGCACGTCGAGCGCCCGCGCCTCGACGATGATGAAGGCCAAGGTCTCCCGAGAGATGTCGAGGCTTTCGACGCTCGGCTCCTGGTTGACGATCTGGCGCATGATGCTTGCTCGCTTGTCATCTCGGACCGCCCACCTGACGGGCTGCGGTCCTTCGTATTATTAAACCACAGCCATCCCCATCACAGGGTTGATCCAGCGCAAGGACCGCACGGGGCCCGCGTGAACAGCATCGAACGAACCAGGTGGAGACCCACATGAGCCAAGCGGTTATCGACTTTTGCGAGGGCCTGAAGGCCACGCTCCTGAACCTTGAGGACCGCCTCGACAAAGCCCAGCGCAGCATGGCGGCGAGCGCGAGCCAGGCGGGCGGCGAGGCCAGCAAGCACGTCGCAGAGGCCGCCGAGCAGCTGGAAATGTTCAAGGCGCATGCCGGCCTCATGGCGCAAGCGCTCCGCGCCGAAATTCCGGATCGCGCCGCCACGGTGCGCGAGAAGCTCAAGGACTTCGGTCTCGAGGCGCAGGTGGCGATGCGTCACGCCGTCATTCTGCTGGCGGAGACCGCCGCGAAGGGCGCCGAAGGAACGGCCGAGACGCTGCAGGTGGGCGCGAAGAAGGCGCTGGAAGCGGCAGACAAATTGCGTCGGGAGACGGCCGTCAGCGTGAAGCCTGAGGGCGAGACGCCGCCGGCCTGAGGATGGTGGGCAGCGCTGCAGCAGAAAGCGTCGTCGCCTTCGACCATCGGCTTGAGCCGCATGTGCGCGTTCATCATGCGATCGCCGGGCGCACGCGACTGCGTCTCCCGCCGCTGCGCGGTCGCGACGATCTCCTCGGCGCGCTGGCGCGCCGCATCGCCGCGCGCGACGGCGTCGTCGACGTGCGCGAGAACGCCGCGTCGGCGGCGCTGCTTGTCGAGCACGATCCAGCCATCGGCCCAGAAGCGATTGCCGCGCTCGCGCGCGATCTCTGGCGCGGCGGCCTGACCGCGCCAGCGGCCCAGGCGACGGGCGGCGCAGAACCGTGGCATGCGCTTCCTGCGGAACGCGCGTGCCGCACGCTGTCTGCGGATAACGGCCTCACCGATGCAACGGCGCGCGAGCGGCTGGAGTCCGTCGGTGAAAACCGGCTGCCGGAACGGGCGCCGCCGTCCATCCTCACCGTGATTGCAGGTCAGTTGAAATCGGCGCCGGTGGCGCTTCTCGCCGGCTCAGCGGCGCTGTCGCTCGCCACCGGCGGCATTGCAGACGCGGCTTTGACCTTGGGCGTCATCGCGCTCAACACCGGCATTGGCGCATCGACCGAACGCTGGACCACGAACCTCATTCGCCGGCTGACGCGGCAAACGGATCCCGACGCCACGGTGCTGCGGAAAGGGGCGGAACTACAGGTGCCGACGTCTCGCGTCGCGCCCGGCGATTGGATTGTGTTGAAGGCCGGCGACGCCGTGCCGGCGGACGCACGGCTGCTTCGTGCGGACGCACTCATGATCGACGAATCTTCACTGACCGGAGAGAGCTTTCCCGTCGCAAAAGATCATCACGCCATCCTGCCCGAAACAATCGCCCTCGCCGAAAGGCGCACGATGGTCTACCGCGGCAGCGTGGTGACCAACGGCGCCGGTGTCGCCGTCGTCACCGCGACCGGCGCGGCGACCGAGATCGGCCAGGTGCGGGCGCTGCTGGACACGGCGCAGCCGCCGCAGCCGCCGATGGAGGCGGCGCTCGATCGGCTGGGCGTTCGCCTCACCATCGCTTGTCTTGGCGCTTCTTCAGCGCTCGCTGTCATGCTGCTCCTGCGCGGCCAGCCTTTGATGGCGGTGGCGCGCAGCGCGATCGCACTCGCGGTATCGGCCATTCCGGAGGGATTGCCGGCGCTCGCCGCCTCCACCAAGGCGATGGCGGCGCGGGCGATGTCGCGCGAGGGCGCCTACCTTCGCAACGTCAACGTACTGGAGACCGCAGCCAATATCGACGTGCTCTGTCTCGATAAGACCGGCACGCTGACGCAGAACCGGATGCAGGCGGCGGTCGTCCAGACCTTCGGCCGGCGCTACGACATCGAACCGGGGCGCACCGCTGCAGGCGCGCGCCTCATCGCCAAGATCGCCGCGCTTTGCAACGACGCCGAGCCCGCTGACGGCCAGAATGCGCACGGTACCGGCACCGAACTCGCACTCCTGGAATTGGCGGCCGCGGCCGGCCTCGACGTCCGCGCCCTGCGCGCCGCTCACCCGAGGCACAGCGCGCTGTTGCGCTCAGCCACGCGGCTCTACATGGCCACCCAGCACGGCGCCGGCGACACAACCTTGGTCGCAGTCAAAGGCGCGCCGCATCAGGTTCTCGACCTCTGCGCCACCATGCTGAGCGGCGGCCGCGTGACGCCGCTCGACGATGACGCCCGCGCTGCGATCCTGGTGCAGAATGAATCGCTCGCACAGGAGGGACTGCGCGTGCTGGGCGTGGCGCGCGGTAGAAACGTTAGTCTTTCCGACCGCGACCCTGCCGATCTCGAATGGCTTGGACTTGTGGGTCTCCGCGATCCGCTGCGCCCGGGCGCCGGAAAAGCGGTGAAGACGCTGCAAGGCGCGGGCCTGCGCACGATCATCCTCACCGGCGACCAAGCCGGCACCGCGCGCCGTCTTGCCGAAGACCTCGGGCTGTCGCGTGACGGCGCGCTTGACGTCGTCGACGCGACGCAATTGCGAAGCTTGGCGCCGGACGAATTGACGGCAACGGTACGCACGACGGAAGTGTTCGCGCGCGTGAGCGCCGCCGACAAGCTCACCATCATCCGCGCCCTGCAGGCCGACGGCCACGTCGTCGCGATGACTGGCGACGGCGTGAACGATGGGCCCGCGCTGCGCGCCGCGGATGTCGGTGTCGCGATGGGCAAGTCGGGCGCCGACGTCGCGCGCGACGTTGCCGACATCGTTATCGCCGACGACGACCTGACCAGCCTGGTCACGGCGCTCGCGCGCGGCCGCGCCGCCGACGAGAACCTGCGCCGCGCCGTGCGCTTCCTGCTCGCGACCAATGCGAGCGAGGTGGCGTTGCTGATGGCGGAGGGCGTCCAGGGTCCGCATGCGCTGGAAACACCGGCGCAGCTCTTCTGGCTCAACCTCATGACCGACGTCTTCCCGGCGATGGGTCTGGCGATGGCGCGCCCGGCCGCGGATATTCTTCAGCGCCGGCCGCGGCACGCAGGGGAAGCGCCGTTCGGGCGCCGCGAAATGGGGTCGATCGCCTTCGATGCGCTCCGCATCGCTGCGCCCGCAATCATTACCCACCTGATCGGCGCGGCGCGCTACGGGCACGGGCCGCGCGCGCGGGGCCTCACTTTCCTCACGCTGGCGACACGGCAGCTGGCGCACGCGCTGCAATTGCGGCCGAACCGGCCCGCGAAAGAATTGTTGGACCGTCAGATCGAGCTGGGCGTAGGTGCGGGCTACGCGCTGCTCACCGCGCCGTTCGCGTTGCCGTCGCTGCGCCGTATACTGCGGATCGCCTCGCCGCGGCCGTTGGAAGCCGCCGCCATCATCGGCTTGAGCTTTGCGCCGTTGGCGCTGCAAGTGCTGAACAGGCGCGCGGTCACAGATGTGCCTTAACCACAGCTATGGCTATTCCGCCGGCGCGCCCGGCGACTTGGTCAAATCCGCGCGCACCTCGGCGACCAGGTCCTCGACGTCGTCGGCAAATTCCGCCGAAGCGGTGCGCGTGCGCTCGTAAAGGTCCATCCCGTATTTCAGCGTCGCACGCGCCAGCGGCCGGGCCGCGCGCAACACTTTCGGCGCGGCCACCACGGCCGCGACAGCGGCGGCGGCGCCGGCCAAGACCAGCGCGGCGCCAACTACTCTGCCAAGAAACGGCATCGCGGCCTTTCCACATTCTGCGTCACATTGCAGATAGCGGACGCGTCGGGACAGCGTTTTGCCCTCGATCAATCTTTACAGGCGGTGACGGGAAGAGAATGAAAACATGTCGGAAATGAGCCACCCCACGTCTGTGCATCGCCGTGTGTCGCTGCCGGCGATGCGGCTGCTGGCGGGGGGCCTGCTCATCGTCATGGCCTTGCTTTATCTGCTGGCGGTGATGAACCGCGCGCACAACGCGGGCTGGGACTATCTGCGCGCTTTCGCCGAAGCCGCCCTCGTCGGCGGGCTTGCCGACTGGTTTGCGGTGACGGCGATCTTTCGCCATCCGCTCGGCTTGCCGATCCCGCATACGGCCGTGATCCCGCGAAGCAAGGAGCGCATCGCCGACGCGCTCGGCGACTTCGTCGCGGTGAACTTTCTGGCGCCCAGCGTCATCAGCGACAGGCTGCGCGACCAGGACCTCGCCACGTCGCTCGGCCGCCAGCTGGCAGATCCGGCCACGGCGCGGCGTGTGGCCGACGGCGTTCTCGACGCGCTGCCGGCGCTTGCGGACCTGCTCGAAGACGAAGTCGTCAGCGCCTTCATGCGCCGCCAGCTCGGCGATTTCAGCCGCGACGAGCGGCTCTCGAGTTTGATCGGGCGCGGACTGAAGCTGCTCACCGAAAACGGGCGCCATCAGCCGGTGCTCGACGCAGCTTTGGCCGAAGGCTGGCGCGCACTCGAAGAACATGAAGACGCGATCCGCGCCACCGTGCGCGCACGCACCTCCTGGGTCTGGCGCTTGATCGCCCTCGACGCGCGTGCGTCGGACGCGCTCATCTCCGCCATCGAGGGCACCCTGCGCGATATCGCAGCAGAGCCCGACCATCCGGCGCGCCAGCGCATCACCGACATGCTGCAGCGTCTTTCCGATGATCTGCAAAATTCCCCGGAACTGCGGGCGCAAATCGAGCGCCTGGCCGCCGATCTGCTCGCGCACCCGGCGGTCGGCGCCTATTTCAGCGACCTTTGGCGCACGGCGAAGAGCGCCATGCGCGCGGCCGCCGCTGCGTCGGACTCCAGCGCGCGCGAGACGCTTGCAGACGGCATCGCCCGGTTCGGCGCGGCCATTCTCGAAGACGCCGAAGTCGTCGAAGCGTTGAACCGCCGACTGCGTGCGCTGCTCACTGAGATTTCGGGCCGGCACGGGCGCGACGTCGGCAAGCTCATCTCGGAAACCATCCGCAGCTGGGATACTCAGACCGTGGTCGAAAAGCTCGAACAGAACGTCGGCCCCGATCTGCAGTACATCCGCATCAACGGCACCGTGATCGGCGGCCTTATCGGCCTCGCCATCCATCAAGCGACGCTCTGGCTTTCCTGATCAGTGCGCCAGCAGCAGCGGATAGGCGCTGTGCTCCAGCATAGACTGGGTCACGCCGCCGGTGATGAATTCGCGCACGCGCGAATGCCCGTAGGCGCCCATCACGATGAGATCCGCGCCAAAATCTAGCGCCGCGTCCGCGATCGCCTTCGCGTGCTCGCGGCCCAGTCCATCGAGATTGCTCACATCGACGCTAACGCCGTGACGAGCCAGGTAAGCGGCGAGTTCGCGGCCGGGCGCTTGGCCATGTCCCGCGGGCGTCGGCATCGCGTCGACGGTGATCACGCGCACCTCCTTGGCCGCCTCCAGCAGTGGCAGCGCCGCCTGCACGGCATGCACCGCCTCGGCGGTCGGGCTCCAGGCGATCAGAATCCGGTTGAGCGGCGCCAGCCCCTTCGCCCCGTCCGGCAGCAGCAGCATCGGCCGTCCCGACCGGAAGAGCGTGTCGCAGACCAATTCGTAGCGCGCCATGCGATGGGCGCGATCGCGCGCCATCACCACCAGGTCCGCGATGCGCGCGTGCGCGACGACTTCATTGTGCGCCAGCGCCGCCTCGACGGTCGCGTCGCGGACTTCGAAGGCCAGTCGCTGGCGCTCCATCCACGCCATGATCGCAGCGCGCTCCTTGGCTGCAGCGCTGTTCGCGCCCCGCGCCAGATCGAGCAGAAGCTCGGAGAGCGGGCTCGCCATCGGCGCATATTCCGAACCAATGCCCACGCCGACGATCAGCGCCGTGACATGCGCGCCGCAACGCTCGCTCAGATCGCCCGCCGCGCGCAATGCGGGCTCGTCTGCGCCAAGCGCAATCACCGGAACGAGAATTTCCTTAATGCTCATGAATGGCCGACAGGCTGGAAGGCGGCGAGGGCGCCACAGTCCGAACAAGGCGCCCAAATTGCCCTCCGCCGAACGCTGCGTCCTTGCGTTGGGTCAATCATGGCAGGCGCGGCCGGCGTGGCGGCGGCAGCGCCGTCATTTTCGAGGGTAGGCGCGTTGGTGCGGCAGACGCGCGGGACCCGAAGACCCGGGCGGCATTGAATCGACTTAGCGCGCGTGCGGCGGCTAATTTAACATTTATGAGGGCCGCACAGCGCTGCGTTGACCAAGCTCGCGCACCACGCTCGGGGGCGGCGACCCGAAGCGCGACATCGTCGCCGGTCACTGATATGAGACTCTCTCGCTTTTGTCGGCGGGCAATTCCGCCACTCTGCCAACCAGAGTGCGGAACAAATGGGCCGATCCCTGCCCGCCGATGCAATTGCGCCATCGACCACTTTCGGGCGATTCCAGCTCTTCACCGCGCCCGAGCGCCCTCAACGGTCGGGCGGCGCTCGCTGGCTTCCTGAGCACTATCATTGTGCGGGAGTGCATAGCGATGCCGGGAAAGCACCCGCGCGGTGTGCTAGGTTGGCGGTAATGACCCACACCGCCCAGTATTCAGAGACGCCAGCATCGGAACTGACCGTCATTTCGCAAGCTGGCGCAGTGCGCGGCGCACTGGTGAACGATGTTGCAGTGTTTTGGGGCGTTCCTTATGCGGCCCCCCCGGTCGGCGATCTGCGTTTCGCTTTGCCGCGCCCCCCGACGCCTTGGCAGGGCGTGCGTGACGCGATGCGCAAGGGACCCGTCGCACCCCAGCCCATCGCCAGCAAGGCGGAAATGGAGAAGGCGCTGCCGGGACTGAACATCGAGCCGCTGATCGGCGGCGAGATGATCTTTGGCGACGACTTTCTGCTCGCCAACATCTGGTCCCCCGATGTTGGCGGCAGCGCGCCGGTCATGGTCTTCATTCATGGCGGCGCCTTCACGGGCGGCGCCGGCAGCGCCGATGTGTATGACGGCACGGCTTTCGCGCGCGCGGGGGTGGTGTGCGTGACAATCAATTATCGTCTGGGCATCGAGGGCTTTCTGCCCATTCCGGGGGCGCCGACGAATCTCGGCCTGCGCGATCAGCTGGCGGCGCTTGCATGGGTGCAGGACAACATCGCCGCATTCGGCGGCGATGCGAACAATGTCACCGTATTCGGCGAAAGCGCAGGCGCGATGTCAATTGCTAATCTGGTGGCGTCGCCGCTGGCGAAAGGCTCGTTTAAACGCGCCATTGTGCAGAGCGGTCACGGCGACATGGTGCGCCCGATCCCGGTCGCTCGCCGGCTGGTGACGAAGCTTGCCAAGATGTTGCGCGTTCCGGCGACAGTGGACGGCTTCAAGAGCCGCACCATATCCGACGCGATGGCGGTGCAGAAAAAAGCGTCACTGCCGGCCACGCGTGTGGACCTGCGCAATCCCGACAAGCGCGAACCAGCGTTCGGCCTCAGCAAATTCCTGCCGGTCTACGGCGACGACGTGCTGCCGCAACATCCTGTCGTTGCACTGAAGAATGGCGTCGGCGCCGAGATCGAACTGATCGTCGGCACCAACAGCGAAGAGATGAACCTCTATTTTGTCCCGAGCGGCGTGCGGCGAAAAATTGGAAAATTCCTCGCGAACTTCGCGGTCGGTCAGGCCGAACCAAAAGCGCGCGAGATCCTCAAAGCGTATGGCATTAACGACAAAGTCAAACGACCAGGCGACGCCTTTACCGAGGCGTTGACCGACCTCGTCTTCCGCCTGCCGGCGCGAAAGTTCGCGGCTGCGCACAAGGGCAAGACCTGGGTTTATGACTTCTCCTGGCGCTCCACCGCGTACGATGGCGCGCTCGGCGCGTGTCACGCGATCGAACTGCCGTTCGTTTTCGATACGTTGAGCACAGTCAGCGGAAGATCTGGGCTCGCAGGCGAGAATCCTCCGCAGGCGCTAGCCACGCATATGAACAAGCTCTGGGTCGATTTCGCCAAGGCGGGCGTCGTCCCATGGCCCGAATACAATGGCGTCGAGCGACAGGTGCACACGCCAAACACCGGCGTGACGGTGAGCGAGCCACCGTTCAAGGCCGAAGCCTTTCTTCCCTTCTAGGTGTCACCCGCATGTATCTGGAGAAATTCAAGCTCGATGGCCGGGTCGCCGTCGTGACCGGCGGCGCAAGCGGCATCGGGTTTTCGACAGCAGAAGCATTTGCCGAAGCCGGCGCGCGCGTTGTGATCACCGACCGCGATGTGCACGCCATCGATAAGGCCTGCGCTGCGCTGGCGGTGAAAGGTTACAAAATCGTGGGCATTGCGATGGACGTAACAGACTCGGCCCGCGTCGCCGCAGTCGCCGATCAGGTCGCCGCAAACGAGGGCAAAGTCGACATTCTGGTCAACAATGCCGGCATAGCCAGAAGTGAGACGCCCGCTGAAGACGTGGCGGACGAGCATTGGCTGAACGTGCTTGACGTAAACCTGAACGGCTCGTTTTGGTGTGCGCGCGCGTTCGGCAGGCACATGCTCGCACGGGGAGCAGGCGCGATCGTGAACGTCGGCTCGATGTCCGGCTTCATCGTCAATCGGCCGCAACCACAGAGCTATTACAACGCCTCCAAGGCCGCCGTGCATCAGCTCACCAAATCCCTCGCTGCCGAATGGGCGCCGCGCGGCGTGCGGGTGAATGCAGTTGCGCCGACCTACATCCGCACCCCGCTCAACGAATTCGCCGACAAGCAAGGCGAAATGTACAAGCGCTGGATCGACGGCACGCCGCAGGCGCGGCTGGGCGAACCCGAAGAAGTCGCGTCCGTGATCCTCTTCCTCGCCTCCGACGCCGCCAGCCTGATGACCGGATCCATCGTGCTGGCGGACGGCGGCTATTCCTGCTGGTGACCGACATGAAAGCGTTCATTCTCGTCTGCGCGGCCGCGCTCTGCCTCTCCGCTTGCGCGCATTCCGCCGCGCTGGAGCCCGGCGCGCGATATGTGAACCTCGGCAGTTCATTCGCAGCCGGCGCCGGAACCGGCGCAGCACCCCCGGGCAGCCCCCCGCGCTGCTATCAGAGCACGGTCAACTATGCGCACCTGCTCGCCGCGCGCCTCAACCTCGCGCTCGATGACGTCAGCTGTGCGGGCGCTACGAGCGCGAATGTGCTGGCGCCTTGGCGCGAGCTCCCGGCGCAGATCGACGCGGTCACCAGCGACACGCGGCTCGTCACCATCACCATTGGCGGCAATGACATCGCCTATGTCGGCAACCTGACCGCCGCGAGCTGCGCACCGGGCGAGTCGATCCGTGTCGCGGGGCTGACCTTGCCTTGCCCGCCACCGTTCGCGGTCACTGAAGAGGCGTATGCCGGGCTTGAGCGCAATTTGCGTGAGATCGCGCGACAGGTGCACGAACGCGCGCCCCACGCCCGCTTGGTCTTCATTCAATACGTGACGCTGGTGCCTGATGTGCAATGTCCGCAGTCGCGCTTCACCGAAACGGAGGCCGCCGAGCTGCGCGCCGTCGCGGCGCGGCTTTTCGATATCACCGCACGCGCCGCCGCCGAGAGCGGCGCTCAGGTGCTGCCCATGGACGAAATCTCGCGCCACCACACGCCGTGCGACGCCGATCCCTGGAGCGTCGGTTTGCCCAGCGACTACCAGGAAGCCATGGGCGCGCCGTGGCATCCGAACCGCCGCGGCATGGGGGTGATTGCGGACCGCCTTGCGGCCATGCCGGCCCGCTGAAGCCCGAAAATCGGGGGGGCGCCCGATCCGGAGAGCCAATTGGCAGAGCCAGTCGGCACAGCAACTCGCCAGTCCGTCACCTATCCGATAGGTTTCCTAAAGGCGTAGTCTCTTCCCCACAAACTCAGGCTGAGAACCTGGCGTGAGGGGAGGAATTCAATGCGGCGTATCCATCAACTTCTGGCTGGCGCAGCGCTCGCCATCATCTCGGCTCCGGTTGCCGCGCACGCCCAGAGCGCAACTGAGCCCGCCGCCGAAAACAGCGACGAAATCGTCGTCACCGCACGCAAACGCGAAGAGCGCCTGCAGGACGTGCCGATTGCAGTCACGGCGGTGACCGCCGACACGATCGAGCGCGAACAAATCAACACGGTGCGCGAGATCGCCGCCCTCTCTCCTGGTCTGAACATCACAACTGACGCCGTCGGGCGCGGCTTTCTGTCCATTCGCGGCGTCGGCACCACCCTGATCGACTCGGTGCAACCGGGCGTCGGCATCTTCGTCGACGGCATCTACCAGGCCAACACCTCCTATCTGAACAACCCGGTCGGCGACATCGAACGCGTTGAAGTCCTGCGCGGTCCGCAAGGCACCCTGTTCGGCAACAACACGCTCGGCGGCGCCATTAACGTCATCACGCGTCAACCGACGGACGACTTTTCGGGCCGTTTCAGCGCGTCATACGCCGATCCCGACAATTATCAGACCGTGGCCGCGAGCTTGAGCGGACCGCTTGTTGCGGGCGTTCTGCGGGGGAGAATCTCGGGCGTCTATCACACGCAGGACGGCTTCTCCACGAACCTGCTCACCGGCACGGACGCGCGGCCGCTGGAAAACCAGTCGCTCAGCAGCACGTTGATTTGGGACGCGCCGGACAACGCGCAGATCACGCTCAACGCCTACTGGGATCGCGTCGAGGGTCAGCAGACAGCCTATTCATCGCCGTCTGGTCCCACCAATTACATCGACGACGTGGCTCTCAACGTTAACAGCATCGCCGCCTACACCTATTACGGCGCCAATCTGCGCGGCGTGTTCGACGTCACCGACAATACCCAGATGACGGCGCTCCTCGCTTACGACTATCGCAAAGGTGAAGCGACCGGCGACGGCGACTTCGGACCGATCGCATTCTTGCGCGTCGTCGACGGCCACAACCAGCTCAACACCTACACCGGCGAATTGCGCTTCGACACTCAATGGAACGATCGCTTCAGCACCCTCATTGGCGTCTTCGCAAGCGCATCGGGCACCGACACCTCGGTGCAGAATGGGCTCACCGTGCCAACCGGACTGCCGCCGCCGGCGCCGCCTACCATGGAGATCATCGGCGCGCCCCGGCTAACGAGTTCGGATACGACCCAGGAGGCGATTTACGCCAACGCGTTCTACAATGTGACGCCGACCCTAGAATTCACCGCCGGCGTGCGCTTCGACCATCAGGAAGTCTCAACCGTCGGCACTGGCACCTACGAAGCCAGCGAGTGGCAGCCGCGCTTCACGCTGACCCAGCACTGGACTGAAAACCACATGAGCTATGTGTCGATCGCGCGCGGCTTCCGCGGCGGCGGCGCAAATCCGCCCGGCGGTCCGCTTCCCTTCTGGCAGGGCGACACGGTCTGGACCTACGAACTGGGCGACAAATTCACCAGCGACGATCGCACGCTGACGCTGAACACCGCCATCTACTATAACGACTATCAGCATTATATCGGCCAAAACTCGCTGACCCCGTCGCTTCAGGCAGTCAACCTCAACACCGGCGACGTCACCAGCTACGGCCTGGAAGTCGAAGGCACGTGGTCGCCGAACGAGTATTTCACGCTGAACGGCGGGCTGACCTACAACCACGCGCGCATCACCGACGACTCCGAGTTCGAAGCTGTGTTTCCAGGCGGCCTGGCGAGCGACCTCATTCTCTTCCAGCCGGACTGGAATTTCTTCATCACACCGACCGTGACCATTCCGCTGGGCGACGATCGAATCGTCTTCAACACCACCGTCACCTACAAGGGCGACCGCGCAGGCTCGAGTCTGGATCCGACCTTCCAGCCGATGCTCGATGGCTACTATCTGGTCAACGCCAACGTGGCGTACGAACACGCCAACTGGACGATCGCGCTCTGGGGCACGAACCTGACCGATGAAGGCTATTACGACTCGTACCTCGATCGATCGTTGCTGGCCGCGTTCTTCGGTCCGGCAAGTCCGCTGACGCACGATCTCGGGATCACAGGCGACGGTCGCCGTGTCGGCGTTCGCATAAGCGCGCGCTTCTAGGCGATGGGCGCGCCTGCTCTGAGCACGCGCACCCCGCTTGCGCCCAGCTTCGTCGAGGAATTGCGCGGAATCTTCGGAAACCGGCTCCACCTCGGCGAAGCCATGCGCGCCCAGCACGGCGGCAGCGAAACCCACTTCGCCACCGCCTTGCCGGATGCGGTCGTGTTCGCGCACTCCACCGAAGAAGTCGTCGCGCTGGTGAAAGCCTGCACGAGCGCCAACGTGCCGATCGTCCCGTTCGGCGCCGGCACCTCGGTCGAGGGCAACACCACGCCCGTGCGCGGCGGCGTCTCGGTCGACCTCTCCGAGATGGACAAGATTCTCACGATCAATCCGGACGACTTCGACTGTACCGTGCAGGCGGGCGTCCGGCGTGAAGAGCTGAATTCCGCGCTGCGCGACAAAGGCCTCTTCTTCCCCATCGATCCTGGCGCCAACGCCACCATCGGCGGCATGGCGTCGACGCGCGCCTCCGGCACCAATGCGGTGCGCTACGGCACCATGCGCGAAGCGATCTTGTCGCTGCGGGTGGTGACGCCGGATGGCCGAGACATCCGCACTGCGCGCCGCGCGCGCAAGAGCGCAGCAGGCTACGACCTGACCCGGCTGATGATCGGCTCGGAGGGCACGCTGGGCATCATCACCGAAGTGACGCTCCGCCTGCATGGCATCCCGGAGCAAATCTCTTCCGCGGTCTGCAGTTTCGCGACGATGGCGGGCGCGGTCGACACGGTGGTGCAGGCGATTCAGCTCGGCATCCCGCTGGCGCGCGTCGAAATCCTCGACGACGTGCAGATGAAGGCGGTGAATCAATATTCCAAGCTCGACTATCCCGAACTCACGACCCTCTTCTTCGAGTTTCACGGCAGCGAGCACGCGGTGAAAGAGCAGATCGCCACGGTTGGAGATCTTGCCCGCGACAATGGCGGCGGTGAATTCCGCTGGAGCAATCTAGCCGAAGAGCGCGCGCGGCTGTGGAAGGCGCGCCACCAGGCCTTCTACGCCGCAACCGCGATGCGCAAGGGGGCGATCGGTTGGCCCACCGACGTGTGCGTGCCGATCGGCCGGCTCGCCGCCTGCATCAACGAGACCAAGCGCGACTTGGAAAAGGCATCCTTTCCGGCGCCCATCCTGGGTCATGTCGGCGACGGCAACTTTCACGTCATCTTCGTGATCGATCCGAACAGCAGCGCCGAGCATAAGGAGGCCGAGGCGCTCAACGAACGGCTGGTGCAACGCGCCCTCGACATGGACGGCACCTGCACCGGCGAACACGGCATCGGCCTCGGCAAGCAGGATTGGCTCGTGCGCGAACTGGGCGAAGACGGTGTCGCGCTGATGCGCACGATCAAGAGCGCCCTCGATCCAAAGAATCTATTCAACCCCGGCAAGATCTTCGCGGACTGATCACGATGGATACACGCAGACTCGTCGACCCGGCTCTGCTGCCCGTGCTGGACGCGTTTCCAACGATCGCGTTGACCAACGAGCTTCTGGGTCCCATGCGCGAGGCGGAACGGTTCGCGCAGCTTCCCATCGCCGCCGATGCGCGCGCAAGCGAAGCGATCACGCAGACCGTGCGCCAGGCGCCGGGCCCCGCCGGCGCCCCGGACATTACGCTCACCATCTATACGCCAAGCGGCGCGGGCCGAGCCCGGCCCTGCATCTATCACATACACGGCGGCGGTTATGTTGGCGGCAGTGCGGCGCAGCTTGAACCGCTGCACCGGCCGTTGGCTCTTGAGCTCGATTGCGTCATCGTCAGCGTCGATTATCGTCTTGCGCCCGAACATCCCTTTCCCGCCGGCATAGAAGATTGCTACGCGGGACTCGCCTGGACCTTCGCCAACGCGGCTTCACTCGGGATCGATAAAGCTCGCGTGGGCGTGATGGGCGAAAGCGCGGGCGGCGGTCTTGCTGCGGCCCTGGCGCTGCTCGCGCGCGACCGCGGCGAATACAAGCTGGCCTTTCAACATCTCATCTATCCGATGCTTGACGATCGCACCTGCATTGCCGCCGAGCCCAACCCCGTCGCCGGCGAATTCATCTGGACGCCGCACAACAACCGCTTCGGCTGGAGCGCGCTGCTTGGCGAGGCGCCGGGCGCGGCAGACGTTTCGCCCTACGCAGCGGCGGCGCGCGCCGGCGACCTCGCGGGCCTCCCGCCCGCATTCATCGCCTGTCCCACGCTCGACCTCTTCATCGACGAAGACTTGGACTACGCCAACCGGCTTATGCGGGCCGGCGTCCCCGTCGAACTCCATGTTTATCCGGGCGGATTCCACGGCTTCGACATCTTCGGGGGCGCCGCGCCCGTGTCGATCCGGGCGCGGCGCGACAGCCGGGACGCGCTGCGCCGCGCACTCCAGGGCTAGATCACCAGACCTATCAGACAGGTTCTTGCCAACCTATCTGAAAGGTGCTTCACTCACCCTGACAACCAGAGAACTGGGGTGAGGAATGAACCGCGAATTCGTTGAGGTTTCGCCGGAGATGACGCTGGCGATGTCCGGCGCCGCACTCGACTCGGCGCCGCTCCCGCCCGAACCGATCGCGCTCGTTTTCTGCGCCGACGGCAATTGCCCGACACTCGTTTTCGATCTCAACCCGAACATACAGGCGCTCAAGCGCGAGCAGCGCTTGATGCTTGTCGTCCAGCGCAGTGCTTTCGAACGCGTCGGCGGCGCCGAGCCGGGCGCCCGTTGCACACACCTGCCTTCGGCGCTCCGCGCCATCGTGCTGGCCATCCACGACACTACGCTGAAGGGCGAGACGCGCAGCGTCTATCGCCTCGGCAAAGCGATCGAATTGCTGTGCGAAACCATCCGCCTGCAGAGCGACGGCGAACTGGTCGCTGTCGCCGGGGAGAGCACGCTTTCGCTCGCCGACACGCGCCGCGTCGCCGCCGCCAGGCGCATGATCGATGAACGCTGGGGCGAGAAACTCACGCTCGACCTGATCGCTCGCGCTTGCGGGTTGAACCGCGCCAAGCTTACGCGCGGCTTCCGGGACATGTTCAATTGCACGATCGCCGAGGCGCTGGCGGAGCGCCGCCTGGCGCAAGCCAAGAGCATGCTGCTCACGACCGACAAGCCGGTGTCCTCAATCGGCTACGAGAACGGCTATCTCAACAACGCCAGCTTCGCCCGCGCATTCGGACGCCGCTTCGGCGTCTCGCCATCCGACTTCCGTGCCTGCCAGAGCGCCGCGGCCTAACGGAGCCCCCCTTGTCCACCGCCAATCCTCCTTTGCGCGCTGCCGACGGCGGCTCGCTGGTGCAAGCCGCAATCCAGGCGGTGACCAACTACATTCGCGACGAACGACTCCGCGTCGGCGACACGCTGCCGGGCGAGGCGCATTTCGCGGAATTGCTCGGAGTCAGTCGAGCGGTGATGCGCGAGGCGTTCGGCGCCATGGCCGCGCTGCGGCTCATCGATGTCGGCAATGGCCGCAAGCCTCGCGTGGGCAAACTCGATGGCGCAGTGATCGCCACGTCGCTCAACCACGCCGTTTCAACTGCTCAAATCACGGTTGCGGAGATCTGGGACGTGCGTCGCACCATCGAAGTGCGCACCGCCGCGCTGGCCGCGACCTGCCGGACGGATGAAGAAGCGGCGCGGATCATGGAGCTGGCGCAAGCGATGGCGGAGGATCGCGACGACGACGCCCGGCGCACCCGCCACGACATCGCGTTTCACAACGCCATCGCGCACGCGAGCCACAATGTCTTGTTCATCCAGATCGTCGCCTCCTTCGCGCCGCTCATGGATGTCGCGGTGCCGGCCGCATGGCGCACGCGCAAAGCCAAAAAACAGCAGCAGCTCATGATTGACCGCCACCTTGCGGTGGCGCGTGCGATCGTAGCGCGCGATGCCGCCGCGGCCGCCGCCGCCATGAGCGTGCACTTCGACGACGCCATCGGTGATTTGCTGAAAGCGGAGACGCTGGCCAATGGCGCAACTTGAGTTCGCTTCCGAGGCGCCGGCGGCGGTCCAGCCCGCGCTGGCGGCGCGCGTGCGCGGCGCCTCCTGGCAGCTTGTCCTGCTGGCGCTCACCATCGCCAACGCTTCCGCCATGCGGGGCGTATTCAGCCCGCTGCAGGAGGTAGCCGAAAGCGACCTCCACTTCACCGATTTCCAGATCAGCCTCATCCAAGGCGTCGCAGCCTCGATCCCGATCGCAGTGCTGTCGCTGCCGGTCGGCCGCGTCACCGATCGCGGCAACCGCGCGCAGCTGCTGTTTTGGCTCTCGGCGTTGTGGACCGCCGGCACCGTCGGCACCGTGTTCGCCGACGGCTTTTGGCAACTTTTCGTCGCGCGCATGCTGGCCGGGGTGGGCGCTTTCTGCTCACTCACCGTCGCCATCTCGCTCACCGCGGATCTGAGTGCGCCGGAGAACCGCGGCCGCGCCTTGATCTTCCTCTCGCTCGGCAACATGGTCGGCGCCGCCTGCGCTTTTGCACTCGGCGGCGCGCTTCTGGGCGCCTACGCGCACCTCCCCCCGCTCCTTCCCGGCCTTGCGCCGTGGCGCAGCGTGCATCTTGTCTTCGCGGCTGCGAGCGTCGTGCTGACCTTGCTATTGCTCGCGCTTCGCGAGCCGGCGCGGCGTGAAATCACCGGCGCCAATGCGGCCAGCCTCAGCGTTGCGCTGGGAATGCTGTGGGAGCGGCGCGCATTGCTGGCGCCGCTCTTTCTTGGCCAAGTCACTGTCGTGATGGCCGACGCCGCCGCGGGCATCTGGGCAGCACCGGTGCTGCAGCGCGTCTATGGCCAAACACCCGAACAATTCGGCGGCTGGATGGGGCTTGTCATCCTGGGCTCCGGCCTCGTCGGCGCCATCTTGGGCGGCGTCTCCGCCGACCTCGGACAAAAGAGCCAGGTGAAGGCCGGAATCCTGATCGGCGCCGTCGTCGCCGCCGCACTTTCCATTCCGGGCGCCTTCTTTCCCTTGATGCCGGACGTCACGAGCTTCGCGTGGGCGCTTTTCGTGTTGCTCACCTGCGGCGCAATCACCGGTCTTGTAACCGCCGCCGCCATCGCGGTGCTGGTGCCGAACGAAATCCGCGGCGTGTGCCTCGGCGCGTTCATCGTGATCGGCGCGCTGATTGGCTTCGGCGTCGCGCCGACATTCGTGACGTTGATCAGCTCGGCTGCTGGCGGCATTCGCTACGGGTTGGCGATAACCGGCGTGGCGACGAGCATCGCCGCGGCGCTCGGTTTTATCCTGGCGCTGCGTAACGCGGCCAAGCCGCTGGCGGCGTAGGCGAGTTAGGCTCCCCGGGGCGCAGGTCGGCGTCGCCAGATCAGACAAGCTGGGGAGCCCAATACGCGCTCGCTCAACAAGAGCCTGCTCTGGCAGCAGCTCTGGTATGGGGAGGATGAGCGCTGTTGAGAGACTAACAGACGGCGGACGGGACTGACTGGGCGTCGCCCCCTCTCGACGGCGGGCCGCGCTAAGCGGCGGCTTTTTAAACACAGGCGATCAAGGGGAGCGTTTCCCCGCACTCAGCCGGCGTTCGCCCCAAATGATCAATCGTTTCAGCAAGAGCCTGGCGGAAACGGAGGGATTCGAACCCTCGATACCCGGTTAAGGTATGCTCCCTTAGCAAGGGAGTGCCTTCAGCCACTCGGCCACGTTTCCGGCAGGGGCGGACACGTAGCGGGGGAACGGCGCCAGGGCAATACTAGTCGGGCGCGCCGCGCGCCGCCCGAACCGCCGCCCGAACCGCCCCGTGGATGCCGAGCGCGCACCCCGCCGCACCCCGGGCGGCGCAGAAATTAGCCCCGCCTGCCCGCCGGACGCCGGCGTGCCGCTGACACGCCCGACGCAAGCCCTTGCTTCTTCATCGTTAACTGGCGCGGCGTTTGCGCGAGCGGGCGGGACAAAACTAGTCCCAAGGGCGAATTAACCATGTGGCACACCGCCTTGCAGCTTGCCGGCGCCGAATTGGAGCATATCGGCGACGATCAGGCCCCGCCCAGCGCGTCGAATGAGACAGACGCGGTCGACACCGGGTCGGAAAGCGTCCCGCAAATCGACGACGACGCCCGCCGCCTCGAGCTGGAAACCGCGTTCCTCGCCATGTTCGGCGTTAAGGAAGCGAGCGCGGAAACGGCTTTCGTCACCGAGACGCCGGGCCCCACGCCCGCCAACGATGCACGCGCTTTTCCGGACCTCGCCCGCCGCGGCGTCCACATCGAACCGCATTTGGCCATCGGCTTCATTCAGGCCGTCGATTGGCTCGTTGTCGCCGCCGTTGCGCAACTGGCCGCGCTGTGGGGCGCGGGCGGCGCGCTGACGGACCTGAGCCTCGGCGACGCCGCGGGTTTCGTGCTTTCGGCGCTGGCGCTGAAGGCGGGCATGTGGGTCACCGAAAGCTACCGCACCTCTCCCGCACACATGCGGCCAGAGCGTGGCGCCGGCGGCCTGGCGCTGGGCGCGATCCTGGGTCTCGTCGTCGCCAACGTGCTGGCGCCCGATGCGCGCAGCGCAGGCGCGCTCGCCGCCATCCTGCCCCTGGCCGCGATTGTGCTCGCCGGCATCCACGCAGCCTTCGCTGTGTGGATTCGCGCGCTTCACCGCAAGGGCGTCTTCTCCGAAACGGTCGTGCTCATCGGCGCCACCGAAGCGGCCGCGCGGCTGGTTGCGCACGCCGACAAGAGCGGCGACGTGCGCATCGTCGCCGTCGTCGACGATCGCCTCGCGCGTGCGCCCAGCGCCGTGTCGGGCGCGCCTGTCGGCGGCGATCTTGACGCGCTGCTCGCGTGGGAAGGACTGCCGCACGTCGACCGCATCGTCATCACGGTGACTCAGAAAGCCGAAGCCCGCGTGCGCGCCATCATCGAGCGGCTGCGCGCGGTTCCCAACCGCGTCGATCTGCTGTTGATCGACCAGACCGAAAGCGTGCGCGGCAAGCGTATCGACAAGCTCACCGGCGCTGCGGTCGCGTGCGTGTCCGGGCGTCCGCGCAATGCGCGTCGCGCCTTGATCAAACGCGCCCAGGATATCGTCATCGGTTCGGCGCTGCTTGCGTTCTTCGCGCTTCCGATGCTGGTCATCGCCGCGCTGATCAAGCTCGACAGCCGCGGGCCGGTGATCTATCGCCAGCGCCGCCACGGCTTCAACAACCGCATCATCACCATCCTGAAGTTCCGCACCATGCGCCACGATCCCGGCGCGCCGCTGAAGCAGGTGGCCAAGGCCGACCCGCGCATCACCAAGATCGGCCGCTTCCTGCGCCGCACCAGCCTCGACGAGCTGCCGCAGCTTTTCAATGTGCTGGGCGGCAGCATGAGCCTGGTCGGCCCGCGTCCGCACGCCGTCGGCATGAAGGCCGCCGACCGCGATCTCGCGCACATCGTCGCCGAGTACGCGCACCGCCACCGCGTGAAACCTGGCATCACCGGCTGGGCGCAGGTCAACGGCTCGCGCGGCCCGATCGAGACGCCCGCCCTGGTGCGTCACCGGGTGAAGCTCGATCTGGCTTACGTCTCGACCGCTTCGCTCTGGCTCGACCTCAAGATCCTCGCCCGCACCGCGCCCGCACTTCTGGGCGACGCCAAGCGGACGCGTTGAGGCCAGCGACCGTGCGGGTGAAGAAAGTCCTGGCGCTCGCGCCGCTCCAGATCGCGCAGGCCCTGGTCGGGTTCGGCGCGATCGCGGCGTTCACGCGCTTGATGAGCCCGGCCGAGTTCGGCCAGTACGCGCTCGCGCTCTCGGTCTCGATGTTCGCGCACACGCTGGTGTTCACCGCCGCGGAAGCGGCGGCGTTCCGGTTCCTCGCGGCGTCGAAGGCGGCGTCGAAGAGCGCCGATCACTTCGCAACCCTGCTGGCGCTGGCGCTCGCGCTCGCGGCCGGGGTTCTCGTCGTCACCGTCGCGCTGCTGAGCCTGCTCGACCTCAAGACCGAAACCTATGCGCTGGCCTTTTTCGCCGCCGGCGCGGCGGCGTTCCGCTTTCTCACCAAGCTCGCGCGCGAAACCGATCGTGCTGCGCTCGACACCGCGCGCTACGCCATCTTCGAAACCGCCTATCTCGTTCTCGGCTTCGGCGCGGGCGTCGCGCTGCTGACGGTCGGACACTTCGGGGCGGCCGCGCCCTTCGCGGGGCTGCTGGTCGCCGGCATCGTTGTCTTCGCCGCCGACGCACCGCGCCTGCTCACACGCGCCAAGGGCGGCGCCATTTCCGCGCCGCGCGCGGGCGGTTATCTCGCTTACGGCGCACCGCTTGCGCTCGCGCTCGCCGTCGATCTCGGCGTGCAGGCGCTGGCGCGCATCATTCTGGCCAAGCAAGCGGGCGCGGCCGAACTGGGCGCCTTCGCCGCCGCCTTCGGTCTCGCGCGTCCGCTCGATCTCATTTTTATGTCCGCCGGCGCAGCCATCGCGCCGCTCATCCTCGCCGCCTACGAAAACGACGGCGCAGACGCCGCGTGCAAAGCCGCGCGCGACGCCTTCTCCGCCATCGCCGCCATTACGTTCCCCGCCGCTGCGGGCTTGCTGCTGCTGGCGCAACCGCTCTCCGCCGTATTGGTCGGCGCGGGCCTCAGCGCCGAAGCGGCGGCAGCCATGCCCTGGCTCGTGCTGGCCGGCCTCTTCTCCGGCTTCAACCTCTATTACTGGTCGGAAGCGTTTCAGCTCACGCGCCGCACCGGCCTCAGGGCGCTCATCATGCTCGCGCCGGGCGCCTTGCAGATCGGGCTGACGCTCATGCTTGCGCCCACGCAAGGCGCGGTCGGCGCAGCCATCGCTGCCGCCGCGGGCGCAGGCGCAGGCAGCGTGCTGCTGGCGCTCATCGGCCGGCGCCTGTTCGCGCCGCCGATCCCCTGGCCGGCGCTCGCCCGCGTCACGCTGGCGACGGCGCTCATGGCGCTCGCCATCGCCGCGCTGCCCAACCGCATCCTCTCGCTCTCTTTGCTTACCGGTGTCTTCACCTACGCGGCCGCCGCGTTTGCGCTCGATCTTTTCGGCGCGCGCCGGCGCGCATCAGCGGTTTTGCAAACTCTCTCCGTTACCATCCGCGGCTTCGTTCATACCTCATTTACGGGTCGCCTCGATGTCCGCCGCTGAACGCACGCTCTCCATCGGCCCGCACGCGCGCCAGACGCCACGCCTTTCGGTGCTGACCCCGTTCCACAAGCACGATCCCTCGCCGCTGCTGAAAGCGCTGCGCGGCGCGCCGGACGGCGTGGAATTCGTCCTGCTCGACGACGGCTCGGGCTCTGCGCACTTGCTCGCCGACGTGGCGCACGCCGCCGAGGCGCTGGCCGCACCCGTGCGCATCATCGTCTGGGACAGGAACCAGGGCCGCGCCGCCGGCCGCAATCGCCTGATCGCCGAAGCGCGCGCCGAGTACGTGCTGTTCCTCGACGCCGACATGATCCCGGATGCGGCGAACTTCCTGGCCATCTGGCTTGGCTTCATCGATTGGCAACGTCCCTACGTCGCCTTCGGCGGCCTCTCGCTCCGCCAGGCCGCCGCCACACGCGAAACCGCGCTGCATCATGGCCTCTTCGCGCGCAGCGATTGCAAGCCCGCCCACCTCCGCGAGCGGGCGCCGGCGCAGAGCGTCGCCACCGCCAACCTGCTGGTGCGCCGCGATTTCCTCGCCGCGCATCCGTTCGACAACGGCTTCGTCGGCTGGGGCTTCGAGGACGTGGATTGGGCGCTCTCTGCCGCCCAGCACGCCCCGATCGCCCACATCGATAACTCCGCCACCCATGCCGGCCTCGACGATGTCGACGTGCTCATGCGCAAGTGCCGCGAAGCCGGCCCCAACTTCGCGCGCCTGGCCGCCAAGCATCCGCGTCAGGTCGCGCGCTTCGCCGCCCACCGCACCGCGCGCGCGCTGAAGCTGGCGCCCCAGTGGTTGCGCGGCGTCTTCGCCTGGCTCGCACGCGATCCGATGGGCGCCGCGCCCATGCCAGTTCGCTGCGCGGCGCTGAAGCTTTATCGCGCGTCGCTCTACGCCGAGCACCTGCCGTGACGCACATGGACGCCTACGCGCCGCCGCGCCATCTCGCGGCCAAGCTGGAGCGGCGTCTCACCCAATGGACGCCCGCGCGCCCGGCGAAGCTCAGCTTCGATGAGCCCATGCTCTCCGTCTGCTTCGACGACTTCCCGGCGAGCGCCGCCAGCGCCGGCGCGCGCGTTCTGGAATCCCACGGCGCGCGCGGCACGTTCTACGCCGCCGCCGGCCTGGCGGGGAGGGACGGTCCCTGCGGGCGCAACTTCTCTGCCGGCGACCTCCAGCGTCTGGAAGCGGCCGGCCACGAGATCGGCTGCCACACTTACGACCACGCCGATTGCGCCAAGCGCGGCGTGCTCGACACGCTGCACGACCTCGCCCGCAACCGCGACGTCCTCGCCGCCATGGGCCTCACCCAGCCGCTCAAGACGCTTGCCTATCCCTATGGCGAGACTTCGCGCGCGCTGAAGCAGGTGCTGCCGCCGCGGTTCGCCTGCGCGCGCGGCGTGCTGCCGGGTTTGAACGTCGGCAAGCGCGATCTTGCGCAGCTGCGCGCCTACCCGCTGTTCGGCGACATGAAGCGCGCGCATCGTGCGCTGAAGGCGGCCGCGCGTCAGAAAGCCTGGCTCATCGTGTTCACGCACGATGTCGGCGATGCGCCTTCGCCCTTCGGGACCAGCACGCGCGACCTCGACGCGTTCCTGCAGGGCGCACGCGAACTCGGCGTCACCGCCGCGCCCGTCAGCACGGCCCTTGCAACAGGCCTCGCATGATCCGCGTCAGCGTCATCATTCCGACGTTCCGCCGCCCGGAGAGCTTCCGGCGCGCCGCGCTTTCCGTGTTCGCGCAAGCCGGCGTCGACGGCGTCGAGTTGATCGCGGTCGACAACTCCCCGGAAGGTTCGGCGCTCGAGGTCTTCCGTGCGCTTGATCGCGACGCGCCGATCCCGTTCCGCTGGATGCACGAACCGCGGCCCGGCGTGGCGCACGCGCGCAACGCTGCGCTTCCCTATGCGCGCGGCGAGTTCATCGCCTGGCTGGACGATGATGAAGAGGCGCCCGCTCACTGGCTCGCGGCGCTGGTCGCCGTGCGGCGCGAAACCGGCGCCCAAAGCGTCTTCGGCCCCGTTCGCGCGCAAGCCCCGCAGGCAGGCCGCCATGCGGCCTTCTTCGAGCGCCTCTATTCGCGCGCAGGTCCCAGCGCGAGCGGCCCCATCGCGCAAAACTACGGCATCGGCAATTCGCTGCAGCCGCGCGCGCTGTTCAGCCTGAACGAATTCGACGTCGCCGCCAACGAAACCGGCGGCGAAGACGATGCGCTTTTTGCGTCGTGGCGCGAAGCCGGCGCGACCTTCGCCTGGGCCGCCGAGGCCGCCGTCACCGAGCACGTGGGTCACGAGCGCAGCCGGCTCGCCCATGGCCTGAAGCGCGCCTTCGCCTACGGCCAGGGCCCTTGCGAAACCGCTTGGGCGGCGCGCGATTTCGCCGCGCTCGCGCGGCACATGATCGTGGGCGCCGGCCAGGCCGCCGCCTACGGAATGCTGACGGCGCTCATCGTCGTGGTGTCGCGCGGCCGCGCGCTGTCATCGCTCGATCGCGCCGCGCGCGGCGCCGGCAAGGTCTTCTGGTTTTTCGAGCAGCGCTTCTACGGCGCAGCGCTCACGGCGCGCGACTAGCTCGCCATCCTGAGCAGCTTTTCCATTTTCAAGATCGGCGCCGGCACGCCCGTGTGCACGAGCCCGATCACGTTGGCGCCCGCCGCCATCAACTGATGTTTGGCGGCGATCGCCACCGGCGCCGCGCCTGGGTCCGAGCCAACCACCAGCACCACGGCGTCCATATATTCCGCCATCCGCACCGCAACCGGGCTGCGCAGAATAGCCGGCGCATCGACGATCACCGTGGCGCCGCCCGCACGCGCCGCGTTCCAATATTCCTCTCCCGGCGTGAGCAGCACACGCCCGCCCGGCACCACAGTATCATCGAAGGCGCCGACGAAAACTTTCGACCGATCCACGCGGTGATACGAAAACGCCGGCTTGGACTCGGCAATTGGACGCCCACTCGCGTCGGTGATGGAATAGAAGCTTGCGCCGTTGAGGCGGCCGTCGATCGCAGGCCCAAGCGTCGCCTCTTTCGCCACCTCGGCCGCAAGCGCGTTGCGCTTCAGATCGAGATCGACGCCATACACCGCCCCCGATCCGGCGAACGTCAACGCATTGCGCACGATCGTCGACGTGCCTTCGCCGCGGCGGGCGGCGACGAACATCACCACGCGGCCCGAACCCGGCCCCTTGCGCGGCTGCACCGCCAGCGTTTCGAAAACCCGATCGAGAGAGATGTCCGCGCTCATTTTGCGCCTTCCACAACAGTCAGTTTCGGTTTTGCAGGCGGCGCGGACTTCGCTGCGGCTTGCGGCTTGGGTTGTGGCGCGGGCTTCTTCGGCGCCGCCTGCGGCGCGACTCCCAGCACCGGCAAATCCAGCGTGCGCGATGCGCTCGACGGTGTGGGGAAGCTCTTGCGCATGAACGCGCGCGAGAGGCCGGCGGCCGCCGAAAGCAGGCCGGCCAGCAATATCGTCACCAGCGCGATCGGCCAGCGCAGGCTCTTACCCTGCGTCGGCGGCGCGGCGCGCTCGACCTGGCTGATATTGTCGGTGGAGCGGCCAAGCATCTGGCTGCGGGCGCGGCTTTCTTCGGCGCGCGCGGCGAACGCCTGCGCGCTCGATTCCAAAATTGTGCGTTGTCGGGTCAATTCCCGGAAGCGCGGTTCGATCGCACGCATCTGCGTCAGACGGGTGCGCACCTCTTCGCGCTGACGCAGCAACGCCTGCTCGCGCCCGCGCTGGGCGCTGGCTTCCGCCTGCATCGCATACATCTGGCTGGCCAGGTCCTGGCGCACCGGATTGGCGCCGCGCCGCGTCAGGCTCGCCGGATCGCCGCTTTCCAGGAAGGTCTGCAGCTGCTGAATGCGGCGGTCGACTTCACGCACCGGAGGCGCATCTTCCTGGTAGCGCGAAAGCAGTTCCTGGCGCTGCATTTGCGCCTGCACCAGATCGCGGCGTGCATCGCTCTCGCTGTAAAGCTGGATTTCCTCAGGTTCGGCCTGGTAGCGCGCGCGCAGCGCGCCGGCGCGCGCGTCCGCCTCGCCGCGGCGCGCCTGGGCATCGAGCAATTGCGTTTCGATGTCGGCGGAGCGTGCGGCGAGACCCGCCATCTCTGCGTCGAAGTCGCCGATCTGGTTCTCCGTCAGGAATTGCGCCAGCGTCTGGCTCGCCGAGCCAACGCGCGTGTTCAGGTCGGCGCTCTGCTGCGACAGCGCGTCGAACTCGCCGCCCACCAGCACGTCGCGGCGATGCGCCAGATAGGCGTCCACCAGCGCGTTCAGCGCCGCGGCGGCGACCTCCGGGTTCTTGTGCGCGAAGGACAGGCCGATCGAGGGCGTTTGCGGCGCGGTTTCTATGGTCAGATGCTGGGCGAAGGCGCGTTCCGCCGCCGCCATCTTGTGGGCGTCGTTACCCGGCCCAGTCGCAATCTCCGGATAGAGACGGGCCACGCCCACATGGCCGATCGCGCTGCGCACGACAGCGCCCGATCCCATCATCCGCATTTCAGCGTTCACGACCGCCTGCATGTCCGGCGTCGCACCCGCACCCGCGGCGCCGGCAGTCGGCTGGTAGACGTATTCCTCACCCATGCGCACCAGCAGTTCGGCGCGCGCAGTATAGCTTCTGGGCGCAACGGCGACCGCAATCAGGCCAAGCGCGCAGATGGCGCCGCAGACCGCCAGCACGACGAAACGTTCAGCCCACAGCATCGCGGCCAGATCGACGAACGTCAGTCGCGGCACGCTGGCCCAGCCAAAGCGGGCGCGGCCTTCTGGCTGCGTGCCTGTCGTCATAATCATGCGTCTCCCAGCATCAGTTTGGCGCCATTTGGTAAACGATCATTCACCACTGATGCGCGAGTGTGCCGCCAATGACCCACGCGCCGCGTCTTGGTTAAGGCCGCGCGCGCTAACAAAGCGTTTGAGGCGCCCATGCGTGCTTTCGGATTGATTGGTTTGGTTTTGGCGGCGAGCCTCTGCGCCGCGAGCGCCTCGGCGCAGCAACAGCCGGTTACGCCGACACAGGCCGCGCCGCCGGAGACGATGATCTATGCGGATGCGACGCCGCAATACCGCTTCTTTCCGGGCGACGAGATCGAGATCATCGTCTTTTCGGCGCCGGAACTAAATCGCACCGTCACGGTGGCGCCGGATGGGCGCATTTCGCTGCCGCTGCTCCAGCCCATTCGCGCCGCCGATCTCACCACCGACGAACTCCACGACACGCTGGTCGCGGCCTATTCGAGCCAGCTCCGCACACCGGAGCTCAGCGTGTCCGCAAAAAGCTACGCCTCGCGACAAGTGTTCGTGGGCGGCGAAGTCGCGCGCCCCGGCATCTACGAGATGCCCGCGAATATCGACGCTTTCCAGGCAGTGATGCTCGCCGGCGGCTTCCTGCCGACGGCGCGTCGCAACGATGTGCTGGTGATGTCGCGCGCCACGGGCGCAACGACGGTGAGCGAGCTCGATCTTTCGCCGCGCGCCATGCGCCGCGGTTTTCCCGACGCCCAACCGCTCTCGCGCTACGATGTGGTCTACGTGCCGCGCTCAGGCATCAGCCAGGTGAACCTGTTCATGCAGCAATACGTGCGCGACGCGCTGCCGGTGCAGTTCAGCTTCTATTACGACCTGCGAGGCAACCGGAATAACTAACGCCTGCGCCGAGGCCGTAGGGCAGCACGGGTGCGGTCATCGAAGCGCGGGTGCACGCCCTCTTGACCTTCGCCGCACTGCCCTAGTCCTGGGGAAACTCGTTAATGGGTCGCGACCGAGAGCCACTCGCGCGCAGCGCGCTGAGCGGCGGCGATCTCGTCCTTGGACATCATGTCGCTGAGCTCGCGGCGGCTTTCCTTGGCCGCTTCCGAGCCGCGCACGGCAGCCAGATTGAACCACATGTGCGCTTGAACGAGATCGGCGCTTTCACCGACCGAATAGATCAAGCCCAGCTTGTAGAGATCTTCGCTTTGTCCCGCTTTGCGCGCGTTGTCGTGCGCTTCAGCAATTTCGGCATCCGTGAACGCCATTTTGGCCGCTCCCTTGGTCCATTTGGAAACGCCCGGGTATCCCCGTGTGCGTTTCCCCCACCGACGTGCATTTCTCACGCCACAGGGGAACACGGATGCCATGCTTTAATTGCAATAAGCTTAAGCCGCAGAAGCCGTGTTTGAATTTATGCGCGTTATGAATGAACGGCGCGCGAACCATCGTATGCGTGCGCGTTTGCTAACGCGCGTTTACCCGCGCACGCCAGCGACACCCGCAACAGAGGACGGTGCTTCTACGATCCCTTCGCCGCATCCGAGACGGACTTCGCCGTTTGCCCGAACAGCGCCTTCGCCGCTTCCTTCTGTTCGGCGCTGCCCGGCGCCGGCGGCGGCTTCCGGAACGGCTCGCCCGCAGCGACGCCGCGCGTCACCGCCGGCCGCGCAACGATGCGGTCGACCCAGGCCTTCACATTCGGAAACTCGCCCCACACGACGCCATAGCGCTCGGCAGTCCGCACCCACGGAAACGCGGCGATGTCGGCGATCGAATACTCATCGCAGATGAAGTCACGCCCCTCGAGCCGGCGCTCGAGCACGCCGCAGAGCCGGTTCACCTCGCAATTGTAGCGGTTGACGCTGTAGGCGATCTTTTGAGGGTCATCGACCAGGTTGGGCGCGTAGTTCTTGAAGTGGCTCGCCTGCCCGAACATCGGACCGACGCCGGCCATCTGCCAGAACAGCCATTGATCGACATCGACGCGCTTGCGCTCGTCCTGCGGATACAATTTTCCGCTCTTGCGCCCGAGATATTGCAGGATGGCGCCGGACTCGAAGACCGAGATCGGCGCGCCGCCCGGTCCATCCGGATCGACGATGGCGGGCATGCGGTTGTTGGGCGAGATCGCCATGAAGTCGGGCTTGAACTGATCGCCCTTGCCGATCGCCACCGGCTTGATCTCGTAGGCCAAGCCCATCTCTTCGAGCGCGATGGAAATCTTGTAGCCGTTCGGCGTCGGCCAGAAATAAAGCGCGATCGGTTTGGTCATGTCTGCTCCCGGCTGACGACATGGGCGCGCGCGCGCGAAAGCGCCAGCGCACGCAACGTCAAACATTGGCGCACAAAGACGAGTTCAGGTTCCGCAAAGCACTCAAACCGCGCGCAAGATCACGATCAAGTTATTCAAGAAACGGATTTGACAAACTCTGACACAGAGTTCCGCACCACCCCTGCACGTTCCCCGATTCATTCAGTCGAGGTTCAGTAAAGCGGCGCCAAAGTCTGTCGCAGAGAGGGACCTTTCCTTGAACGGAGCCGTTCAACGGGAAGCAGGAAGGAGAGCTAACCATGAAACGCTTCGCTACCGCCGCTCTTGCGGTCGCGACGATGATCGCGCCGCTGGGCTTCACTGGCACAGCCTCGGCCGATCCGCCGCGTCGCCATGGCAACGACCATGACGGTTGGGACCGCGACCACGATGGACGTGACCGCGACTGGGGCCGTGATCATCGCCGCGACGGCCGCTGGGATCGCCGCCACGACCGCCGCGAGCGCTGGGAACGGTCGCGCCACAACGGCTACACGTATCGTGGCCGCTGGTATTACGGCCCGCCCCCGGTCGCCTACTACAACGACCCCTATTACAGCCCGGGCTATCGCTCTTGGCGCCGCGGCGACCGTCTGCCGTCCTACTATCGCAGTCATTATCGCGAAGTGGATTGGCGCCGTCACGGCTATCGCGCGCCGCCGCGTGGCTACCACTATGTCCGTGACGATCGCGGCGAGACGCTTCTCGTCGGCATCGCCACCGGCGTCATCTTGGGCGTGATCCTGGCCAACAACTAACGAGCCGGACACGTTCATACGAGCCGCCCCGGAGGATCCCCCCGACTCCGGGGCGGTGCTCGTCTTAACCGCTGATCAACCGAACCAACCGGAAGCTCCCGTCCATCGCTGGGCGGGAGCTTTTGCTATGCTGATGTTCGCAAGTCTGTGGTGGACGCTCTCCGCGTCGCTTCTCTCCGCCCCCATGCAGATGATGGCGCAACAGGCGCACGCCATCGAACAGATCGCGCACGTCACCGCGCAAGCCACGGACCGTCAGCTGATGGCGCTAGGGTTCGTCGAAGAAGACGATCTGCCGATCTTCTGAATTAACCCGCAGGCAACCAAAGCGGGCCAAACGTTTCGGCATACGCATTCGGGGGAAGGCGCGCGATGATGCTCTTCATTTGGACCGCCGTGATGATGCAGATGTTCCTGCCCGCCGGCGGGCAGATCACCGCCCTGCAGGCGAAGGCCTACGAAGACCACCTCCGCGCGCAACTCGAAACGCCGGCGCCCACGTCGCTGCTGTTCGGCGCGGCTCAACACGTGACGCACTACGCCATGCCGAAACTGAGCCGGGTGCTTTAGGCGCACACGTACCGCCGTTTTCCAGGCGGCAGTCTCTCGCAGTCTTCTTCGAGAAGCACATCCCTCAGTCATTCCAGACGGCCGGAGGCCGATCTGGAATCCAGAGCCAACACTCAGGTTGTTGCCCTGGATTCCAGATCACGCTCCGCGTGTCTGGAATGACTGAAAATTACTTGGCGACGAAACCCAGAAGCGGAGCGCATCCGTAGCGTGCTCGCGGTTCAAACTCACACCCCGAGCTTCTTCTTCAGAATCTCGTTCACCACCGCCGGATTCGCCTTGCCGCCGGTGGCCTTCATGGTCTGACCGACCCACCAGCCGAACGCTTTCGGATTTTTCTGCACGTCGGCGACCTTGTCGGCGTTGGCGGCCATCAGCGCGTCGATGGCTTTCTCGATCGCGCCCGTGTCGGTGACTTGCTTCAACCCTTCGCGTTCGACGATGGCGCCCGGTGCGTCGCCCGTCTCCATCATCTTCGCGAATACATCCTTGGCGATTTTGCCGTTAATCGTGCCATCCTTGATCAGATCCAAGAGCGCGCCCAGCGCCTCGGCCTTCACCGGCGACGCCGACAATTCCAGCCCGCGCTTGTTCAGCACCGCCGCCAGTTCTTGCGTCACCCAGTTCGCCGCCGCCTTCGCGTCGCGGCCCTTGGCCACCGTCTCGAAATACGCAGCCGCTTCGCTGTCGCTCGATAGCACGCGCGCGTCGTACGGCGTCAGACCGTACGCATCGACAAAGCGCTTCTTCTTCGCGTCCGGCAGTTCCGGCAGCGACGCCTTGATCTGATCGATCCAGCTTTGCTCGATCACCAGCGGCAGCAGATCAGGGTCCGGGAAGTAGCGATAATCGTGCGCGTCTTCCTTCGAGCGCATGGTGCGCGTCTCGCCCTTATCGGGGTCGAACAGGCGCGTCTCCTGATCGATCGTGCCGCCGTCTTCCAGAATTTCGATTTGCCGGCGCGCCTCGAACTCGATCGCCTGCTGCATGAAGCGCGTCGAGTTGACGTTCTTGATCTCGCAGCGCGTGCCCCATTCCTTGGTGTTGGCCTTGCGCACGGACACGTTCACATCGGCGCGCATGGAGCCTTCTTCCATGTTGCCGTCACAGGTGCCGAGCGCACGCAGGATCGCGCGCAGCTTGTTGAAATAGGCCGCGGCTTCCTTGGCGCTGCGGATATCCGGCCGCGACACGATTTCCATCAGCGCCACGCCCGCGCGGTTCAGATCGACGAACGTCTCCGACGGCGAGAGATCATGGATCGACTTGCCGGCGTCCTGCTCAAGGTGCAGCCGCTCGATACGGATCGTGATCGGCTCTTCGCCGTCCGGCTCCACCTCGATCTCGCCTTCGCCGACGATCGGGTCCTTGTACTGGCTGATCTGATAGCCTTGCGGCAGATCCGGGTAGAAATAATTCTTCCGGTCGAAGCGGCTCTTCTTGTTGATCTCCGCGTTGAGGCCGAGCCCCGTGCGGATCGCCTGCTCGACGCAGAACTTGTTGATCACCGGCAGCATGCCCGGCATCGCCGCGTCCACGAGCGACACATGGCTGTTGGGATCGCCGCCATAAGCGGCGCTCGCGCCCGAGAAGAGCTTCGCATTCGAGGTCACCTGCGCGTGCACCTCGAGCCCGATGATGATTTCCCACTGCCCCTTGCCCCCGGAAACGAGCTGATCGGGGCGGGCGGAACGAACGTCGAGTGAAGTCATAGGGCCGACTTAAGGTGGTTCCAGCGCTTCCGCAACAATCCGGGATGAGGCGCCCGTGCGGCAGACTTGGCGAGCACACGATTGAGGCGCCCGCGCGTGCGCGGTATGCTAGTCAGGTCGCCGATTGGAGGGGTTCATGAACGTGTTGCGAGCGCTTGTTGTGGCCGCCGTGGCGGCAACCTTGGCGAGTTGCGGTCAGCAAGGCGGCGACACCGCGAGCAGCACGGATTCGTCCACCGCGACGGCGACGACGGCGGCAGAAACGAGCACGGAAACCGCGACCACCGCCACCGCCTGCGCCGCGGTCGCACATCGCAACTGGAGCGCCAGGCTCGCGGGCCAGGCCGGCGGCGCATCTACGCTGACGATCAGCGGCCAGGTCGATCTGCCCACCCCGGGCTATGCCGTCTCGCTCGTGCGCGATGCAGCTGAGAGCCCTGCCGCAACCGAGCCGCACCTGACGCTTTCGCTGACGCCGCCGGCCGGCGTCGTCGCGCAAGTGGTGACGCCGACGCCGGCCTATTATTTCGCGCCCGCCGGCGCGCAATATACGCGCGTCCACATCATGTGCGGCGGCGCGGAGCTGACGGCGATCGACGTCACCCACTGATCGGGTGCGCAAATTTCAGCGCGCCGCCTGCAGCCAATCGCGGAACGCTTTCATCGACGGCGTCTGCGGCTTGGTCATCAGCCGCGTCAGATAGTACGCGCCCACATCCACCTCGATCGCAAACGGCTGCACCAGGCGGCCCTCCACCAGTTCGCGTTCGAACATGACCGGCGGCGCGAGCGCCACCCCTTCGCGCTGGATCGCCGCCTGCACCATCACCCAGCTTGAATCGAACAAGGGTCCGCGCGCATCGATCTGATCTTCTACGCCGGCCGCCTTCGCCCATTCGGGCCAATCCTGCGGCCGGTAGGATCGCAGCAGCACTTGTCCCGAGAGATCGGCCGGCGTTTCCAGCCGCTCGGCGAGCGCCGGCGAACAGAGTGGTGCGAACGGCGCATCGATCACACGCTCGGCCTCGACGCCGTGCCAGGCGCCGTCGCCGAAGCGGATGGCATAATCCAGACTCTCACCGGCGAGGTCGACCTTGTTGTTGTTGGTCAGCATGCGCAGATCGACGAACGGGTTCTTTTCGCGAAAATCCGCCAACCGTGGCAGCAGCCAGCCCACTGCGAAGGTGCCGACAACGCCGACCGTCAGCACCTCGCGCATATGCCCGCGCTCGAATTTCTCCAACAGCTTGGTCATGCGGTCGAAGCTGTCGGTGAGCGTCGGCGCCAGGGCCATGCCCTCATCCGTCAGCACCAGCCCCTTGGGCGTGCGGCGAAACAAGGTTGCGCCGATGCGCTCCTCCAGCGCCTTCACCTGATGACTGATGGCCGCCTGCGTGACGCAAAGCTCTTCGGCGGCCTTGGTGAACGACAAATGCCGCGCGGACGCCTCGAAAGCGCGCAACGCGTTCAGCGAAACGGAAGCCGGCGTGAAGCCGCCCTTAGCGGAACTCATGACCGTGCTGAGGTAGCATTGTTTGGCGCTGCGCGCGACGCACCGCTTGGCCGCTTCGGCCTCGAAAGACACTGGAAGATTTGGGGAAGGGCATGAAGAAATCTGGGGGCGCCGGCCCGGACGGTCGGGTTCGAGGTTCTAGATGCCGCCCGGCGTCCAGCGCTGCGTCGCCATCATGCCCAGATAGAGTCCGACAGCGGCGAGCCCCAACCGCGCCAAATTGAGTTCGATCCATAAGCGCGACTGTGCAGCGATCTCATCCTCGCTCAAGCGATCGGCGCCGCTGATGATCGCCTCCAGTGACGGTGTGAAATAGAACAGGCTCGCCGCAACGATGAGCGTCGCGACGAAAAGCGCAGACAAGGCGAGCGCCCCGCCACGGCGGCGGAACGCGAAGAAGGCCCACGACAGCAAGGTGAGGCCGGCGAGGCCATAGGTGATGTAGGGCCACGGGTCGCGCGCGCCTTCGGGCATCGCCGCAAAGCGGATCCAACGCACCGGCTCGTTCCACCACGCGAGATGGCCGTAAAGCGCATCGAACACGCCCGCGCCGAGCCAGACGCCGAGTCCGATCAGAAACAGCCGGAAGAAGAACAGTCCCATCGCGTCCCATCCCATGGGCCAACCGCCTCTGTTGCATCAAGCAACGATGGCGCAACGGTGGCCTGCATGCGGCGAGTTCCCGCCGGCGGCGCAGGATGGGGATGCAAGGTGGGTAAGATTCCATTCTTTTCCCCAATCACGTGGCCCCGTCGTCATTGCGGACACGCCCCTTCAGTCATTCCAGACACGCGGAGCGTGGTCTGGCATCCAGGGCAAACACACAGGTCGTGGCCCTGGATTCCAGATCGGCCTCCGGCCGTCTGGAATGACTGAAGGAGGGAATCTATCCCCCACAATCCGCCGCCAAACCCCTGAAAACAAAAGCGTCCGCGAAAACTTGTCCTACACCTCCGCAGCCGCGCGATTATGCGCGCTCATGCACGTGTCGAAACGCCCCCGTCTCTCTAGCCATCGCATGCAGAGGCTCGTCCTCTGGACGCTTGCGATGCTGACATGGATCGCGGACGTCGTGCTGGTAGGCCGCCGCATCGACCCGCGTCGCACGCGTCAGCGTGGCGAGGTTTCCATCGCGTGGCTCAAACGCTGGGTGATCAGACTAGTCATCATCCGCGCCGCTGAAATCGCACGCCCGCGACGGCGGCGGCCCCTGCATTGGCGTGGCCGCCATCAGCGCGCTCGCCATCTCATCCGCTCTCTCATCGGCTCAGCTTTTCGCCGTACGCTCCGCCATCGCGACATCACCGCGCGCGTGCGCGTCCTCATCGGCGTTCTGCGCGATCTCGACGCTCATGCGCACCTCATCGCCAAGCGCATGCGCCGCCGTCTGACCCGGCTCCGGCCGATCGCCGCCGAGCAAGGTCCCGCGACGCCGCTTCCGCGCCCGCCGCTTTCTCCCGCCGCCATCGCCGACAGTTCGTAGCGCGCCTCGCGTCCCGCTGCACCACCTCACTGCCGTGCGCCCGCACGCGCAGGCCTTGGCGCTGCGCAAAGAAAAACCCCCGCTTTCGCGGGGGCAGGCCGAGGGGTGAGGCCTTCAGAGATATGAGGAGCAATAAGCCTTGACGAAACTCAATAGACGCCCTGGCCGACACCGCCATCCATGGTCATAGAACCGTTGAACGTCGTCTCCGTACGCGCCTGGCGCGTTTCGGCGTTGCGGATGCGGACAAGCTTGTCGCCGGGGCCGAAGCGGCGCAGCAGCGAGCGTTCGTTGCACGGGCGGCGCTCGATCTGGGTGCGGCAGGTCACGGCGCCGTTTTCGTACCAGAGCGCTTCGCCTTGCGCGCAATCATAGTTGCGGCCATCGACGGTGTAGCGCATGCGCGTGCCGGACATGCAGCGATAGATCTCGCCGCGATAGCTGTCGGCGACATCGCGGCCGCCGAACGTCTGCGACGCGGGGTGCGGATTGTTGGTGGCGTCGAGGCAAATGGCTTGAATGAGCAGCATCCGCTCAGTCACGGCGCTCTCGGTGGCGACGCTGGCTTCCGTGACCGCGAACGCCATCGACGAGACCTGCGCCTGCGCGCCGGCTTCAACGATCGTGTTCTGACGAATGATGGTGTCGCCCGTCCGCGCAGTGGCGATGGCGATCGCGGTGGCGCTGGCTTGCGCATTGGCGCGGGCGCCGGCGTTCACCACGACGATGTTCGGCGGCGGCACGTGCGGCGGCGGCACCACCACGGTCGGCGGCTGGCAGCTGTGGCACGGCGGCGGCGGCGGCGGTTGACATGTGTGGCACGGCGGCGGCGCGCAGCTGTTGCACGGTTGCGCGTGCGCGCCGGCCGGCAGAAAAATGAAACCCAGCGCCGCGATCGCGAAAAAGATCGCCGCCAGAATGTACCGCGTTGGAACGGTCATCAGCCGTCTCTCCTGAACTTCGCCAGGGATGGTGCAAGCCGGGGGCCACGCTTCGCCCGCCGCACGAAGCGCTCCCTTTACCGCACGCAATTCGCGTCCGGCGCGCGGGCGCGGGCCTTGCGTACTGATGACTGGGAACGAGGCGGCGACGACTGGACGACCATGCTGGGCGAGGAAACTTTCCACCCCGACACACGGGCGCTGCTGGCCTATGGACGCGCGCTCGCAGGCTCGGGCGCGCCGCCGAAAAAAGGCGGAGCGGACCAGGTGATCGAGCGGCTGTTCGTGATCGAGCGCATGCGGGACGGACGTTTGCCCGTCCGCACCTTCGGCGCGGATTTGGTGAAGGTGTTCGGCCGCGACCTTAAGGAGCACGATTTTGCGCGCTTCTTTCTGGCGCCCGATCTGAAGCTGCTGAACGCCATGATCGACGCGTGCGCCGCCGCCGGCGAACCTGGCATTGCGCGCGTCACCGCCGAAAGCGTCGACGGCCGCCTGCTGGGCGCCGAGATTCTACTGACGCCGTTGAAGGTCGAGAAGATGCTGGGCGACCGCTTCCTTGGCCTCTTCCAGACTCTGGGCGGCGAGAGCTTTCTGGGCGCGCGTCAGATTCAGTTGTTGAAACTGGGCTCGCTGCATCCGCCAGCCGCGAAGACGCCCAAGGGGATGCGCCTCGTCGTCGTTAACGATTAACGCCGGGCGCTGCGCGCCAGGATGGCGCGCATCGAATCCGCGACCGCTTCATAAACGTAAGGCTTGTTCACGAACGCCTTGACGTGTGGACACGCGGTTTGCGCCGTCGCCAGCGCCGCGGCCAGACCCGAAGTCAGCATCACCGGCGTGTGCGGCTGATTAAGCAATATCCACTGTGCCAACCCGATGCCGTCAAGCATCGGCATGTCGATGTCGGAGAATACCAGGTCGACGCCGACCCCGGCCTCAAGCACGGCGCGCGCTTCCTGGCCGTTGACGGCTTCAATTACCGTATAACCAGCCGATCGAAGATGTTCGGAGATGCCGAGGCGGATCATCACCTCGTCTTCCGCCACGAGGATGACAGGGCCGCTTTCGCTCTGCGGCTCCACGATAGGCTCCTCAGCCGGACTCATGTCCCCCTCCGCGCGCCACTCAGCCGCGCAACGTAGGTTAGGAATGCCTCTAAACCGGCCTTGGTTCCCATTAAACTGTCCCCGGATCGCCGCCTCACCGCCCCGATCCATTCATTTCGGCCGTCCGGCTGGAACATGGGCTTCCGCCGGTCCGTTTCCCTAGCACTGCGGGTTACCTTCATTGTTCCAACCGCACGAGACCGGAGATGCCACGCAAAGCCGTAAAGAAGCGCGCCGCTCGCACTGTTCTCCTCGCCGAGCAGGACGTCATCATCCGGCTTGGGCTGGCGACCTATCTGCGCACCTGCGGCTGGGCTGTGCTGGAGGCGGCCACCGCCGAGGAAGCCAGAGCGATCCTGGTCGCCGGGCCGGCCATCAGCGTTCTGATCAGCGACGCCGAGCTGGCCGGCGGCGAAACCGGGTTTGCCTTGGCGACTTGGGTGCGCCGGCACCGCCCCGGGGTCCGGGTCATTCTGGCGGCCGCGCTCGCCACCAAGACGGAAGCCGTCAGCGGCCTTTGCGATCGCGATGACGAAGGCGTGCTGCGGGCTCGCATCCGCGCCATGTTCGCCGAGCGCACCCGGCGCATGCGCAAGCCCACGGCCACGCAAACGCGCGCGCCGCGCCGGCGGCTGCAAGGCCCCTAAACGGTCACCCGCGCGTCTTCGGCGATCGGCGCATCGGCCGGCGCAAGCGTCGGCTTGCCGCGGATGAGATCGGAGAGCTTTTCAGCGATCATGATCGTGGGCGCATTGGTGTTGCCGCCGATGAGCGTCGGCATCACCGACGCATCGATGACGCGCAGGCTGTCGATCCCGCGCACGCAAAGGCGCTCGTCCACCGGCGCCTTCTCGTCGGCGCCCATCCGCACCGTGCCAACCGGGTGATAGATCGTCTCCGCGTTCTGGCGAATCCAGGCGTCGATCTCCGTATCTGTGCGGACGTTCTCACCCGGCTGCATTTCCGGACCGCGCAGGCCGTCGAGCGCGTGCTGCTTACAGATCTCGCGCACGATGCGGACGCTGTCGCGCATGGTGCGGCGATCGTTTTCTTCCGCCAGATAGCGTGGATCGATGGCAGGCGCCTCAAAGGGATTGCGCGAAGCCAGCGTCACCGTCCCGCGGCTTTCCGGACGCAACTGGCACGCATGAATAGTGAAGCCGTCGCGATCGGGCTTCACGCGCGCATGATCGCGCATGACTGCGTTGACCACGTGCAGCTGGATGTCGGGGCGATCCAGCTCCGCGCGCGTTTTCAGGAACGCGCCGGCATGCAAGTGGTTGGTGCGGCCATGGCCTTGCTTGGTGAGCATGTATTGCAGCCCCACCATCGGCTGCTTCAGACCTTTGGTCATCGAGTACATCGAGACCGGTTTCGTCATTTCATGAATGACGCAGACATCGAGGTGGTCCTGCAGATTCTTGCCAACCTCCGGCGCGTCCACCTCGACCGGCACGCCCGCCTTCTTCAAGTCGTCCGCCGGCCCGATGCCCGAGAGCAAGAGCAGATGCGGCGATTGGAACGCGCCGCCGCAGACGAGCACCTCGCGGTTGGCGAACACGCTCTGCACGGGCTTGCCGGGACCGGCTGAATACTCGACGCCCTTGGCGGTCTTGCGCTCGATGATGATACGCCCCGCGTGCGCATTGGAGATGACTTTCAGGTTCGGCCGCACGCCCGCGATCGGTCTCAGATACGCGGCCGAAGCGCTCCAGCGCTCGCCGTCGCGTATGGTGAGATGATAAGGACCAACGCCTTCCTGCTGATAGCCGTTGAAGTCGCGGGTGACGGGATAGTTTGCTTCCGCGCCGGCCTGGATGAAGGCGCGGTAGATCGGGTGCCCGGGCGGACCGCGCGACACCCAGAGCGGGCCGCCTTCGCCGTTCCAGGCGTCGCCGCCGTCTTCGTGGTGCTGCGCGCGTTTGAAGTACGGCAGCACGTCCGCGTAACCCCAACCGGTCAGGCCCATCTGGCGCCATTGATCGTAATCGCGGGCGTGGCCGCGAATATAGATCATGCCGTTGATAGAGGAGGACCCGCCCCAGCCGCGTCCGCGCGGCTGGTAAAGGCGCCGGCCGTCCATGAACGCTTGCGGGGTGGTCTCGAAGCCCCAGTTAATGGGGCCCTTGGTGGCGATGAGATTGCCCACGCCGGCCGGCATCTTGATCAGGATCGACTTGTCCTGCCCGCCTGCTTCCAGCAGCGCCACGGTGACATTGGGATCTTCCGTCAGCCGGTTGGCCAGCACGCAGCCGGCGCTGCCCGCGCCCACGATCACATAATCGAACCGTTCGCCTTCTTCGGCCACGTTCCGCTCCCTTGGACCTTCTTGTCGTTAACGTGTCAGGTATCAGGTGTCAGACGCCAGCGCGAGACTGCCGCACCGTCAGGCCCTGCCAAACTCGACATCTGGCCCTACCCCGCTCCAAACGTAAACGGAGTGTTTACGGTGATGGGGCATTAAGGCCGCATGACCAATACTGCGGCGAAGATCGATTTCGCGACCGCGGCTACGCGGCTCGTCTCCATGCGCACGCGCACCCAGGAGCGCCGCCGCTTCCGGCGAACGCCCTTGATCGTCGGCGGGCGCATGCTCGACACCGCCGGGCGCGAGCACGATTGCCGCACCGCCGACATTTCCCCGGGCGACGTCCGCATCGCGGCGACCGAACTCCCCACCGTCGGCGAGCGCGTCGTGCTCTATCTCGACGGCATCGGGCGTGTTTCGGGCAAGGTCGCCCGCACCTGCGGCGAAGGCGAAGTCGCCATCATTTTCGACTTCAGCGCCCACAAGCGGGAGAAACTCGCCGAGCAATTAACCGTCGCCATCAACAAAGACCTCGGCATTGAAGAGCCCGCCCACAGGGTCGTCGCCGACAACGCCCGCTTCATCCGCATCGAACATGAGGCGGGCGATGCGTACGAAGGCGAGGTGATGGATTTTTCGCTCGCAGGCGTAACCATCCGCACGCCGCGCATGGCGCCGCCGATCGGCGCCTGGGTCCGCATCGGCGGGGTCTACGGCCGCGTCGCGCGCCTGATCGAGGGCGGCTTCGCCGTCGACTTCGAAACCCGGGGCCCGGCGCTGAAGCGGCCTTAACATCTGATGCAGCACCCGGCACGGTGATTGCACTCCTCCGTTTTCGTCGGTGACGCGAATTGCGCCGCCGTACTGAAACGGAGCAGGTTCAGTGAGTGATGCCGCCATCAAGACCAGTGCTTCCACGCAATGGTGGGTGCAGGTGCGCGGCCAAGCCTACGGCCCGTACTCGATCGAGCAACTCGGCCGCTTCGTTGAAGAGGGACGTATCCGTCCCGCGACGCTCGTGTCCAACAGCCCCGAAAATGGCTGGACGGAGGCGCGGCGCGTCACAGCGCTCATGGCGCCGCTGCGCGCGGGCGAACCGGCGAACGACGCCATCGAGGCGGCGAACGTTTTCGTCCACGCCGAGATCGTTTCTGGCTCCTGGAACGCCTTCATGGCCGCCCTCGAAAGCATGGGCGGCATCTGCGAACTATCGCCGGGCCTCTGGCTTGTGCGGACCCGCTACTCCGCGGGCATCATCCGCAACACCTTGAGTCAGACGCTTGAGCGCGGAGACCGCTTCGTGGTGATCGACGCCACGCGCGACCGCTTCGCCTGGTTCAATCTCGGCCCGGAAGTCGACGTGCGCATCAGCAAGGTCTGGAACGGCCCGCTGCGCGGCGAAGCCCGGTAACGCTGCGCGGGGCTGGGCTTAACCCGGCGCAACGCCGTCCCGCAGGAACGGAAACGGGTTCACCGCGTCCGCTTCCCACCAATGCTTCTCGTCGGTCAGTCGCTCGATCTCGAAGTGGAGGTGCGGCACCGGCGCATTGCCGGTCATGCCAACGTAACCGATCAAATCGCCCTGCCGCACCGGCGATCCTTCCGCCAATCCGCGCGCCCGCGAGTTCAGGTGCGCGTAATAGAAGACGTAGCGTTCGCTCGCGTCGAACTGATAGATGGTGACGCCGCCGCGCGCGCTTTCGAAAAACCTGACGATGCGCCCGTCCGCTACGGCATGCACAGGCGTCATCTCCGGCGCGAGGATGTCGATGCCCTGGTGGGTGCGCCCCTCGGAGCGCGCCTGACCCCAGGTATCAACGAGCTCAGCGCGCGAGACGCCTTCGACCGGAACCAGCAAGCTCGCTGATGCGCGCGTCGGCGATGAAGGTCCGATCAGCCCCCAGCGGCCCTGCTGCTGCGTTGGAGCGCCACTCGCCCGCGTCACCGTCGCCCCATGAGGCAGCACCGGCCGTTCAGTCGCCGCCGGCGCGACGTGCGCGGGTCGCGGCAACAGTGCAAAATTGCCGAGCGCCACGATTGCAAGCGCTATGACAAAATAGAAAGGAACTTTCACCTGAGGTGAACCCGCGCCATCAAACTGCAGTTCCCGCGCGCGAACGGCGTTGCATGGTCTAAAATTCACCACGCAGGTACGCCATCTCCCCGGGCGGAGACGAAATGAACCGACGCTCACTGATCCAACGCGCCAGCGGTGCGCTACTGCTTGCCGCCGCCGGCGCCGTCATCGCACCGCCAGCGCAGGCCACCGTTCCAGGCGCGCGCCGCATATCGTTCGTCAACACGCATACTGGCGATACCTTCGCCGATGCCTACTGGGAGAGCGGAAATTATGTTCCCGACGCACTCCAGGCGATCAATCACGTGATGCGCGATCACCGCTCTGGCGAAACGCACGCGATAGACCCGCGGTTGCTGGATCAGCTGCACCAGCTCAACGGCCTGGTCGAAGCCAGCGCGCCGTTCCAGATCATTTCCGGTTACCGCTCGCCGACGACCAATGCGATGCTGCACGACCAGTCTTCCGGCGTCGCAACCCGCAGCCTGCACATGGACGGCCGCGCGATCGACATCCGCATACGCGGCGTCGAACTCGCGCATCTTCGCGATGCAGCGCTCGGCATGCAGGCAGGCGGCGTCGGTTTCTATCCTTCGTCGGATTTCATCCACGTCGACACCGGTCGCGTTCGCCGCTGGTGATCAGCCGCCGCTTTGAGGCGTGGGACGCTCGGCGAGGTTCACGCCGTCGCGGAACCGCACCGGCACGCCGACGCTAACGGCCTGGCCCAACTCGATCGCGTCCCAATTCGTCAGCCGGACGCACCCATGCGATTGTGTCTTTGAAACTTGATCGGGGAACGGCGCGCCGTGGATGCCGTAGGTGTCCGCACTGAGCGCGATCCACACCGCGCCCACGGGATTATTCGGCCCGGCAGCGATGTTGAGCGCGCCATGATTGCGCCGGCCGAACGTCGGCAGTCGCGCGGGATCGTAGCGATAGGTCGGGTTCATCGCGACGCCGCGCACCGTGTAGTCGCCGGAGGGCGCTGGCGCATCGGCGCTGCCGATGGTGGCCGGATAATAAGCGATGAGCGCGCCGCGGGCGTCATAGCCCAGCACCGCGCCCGCATCCTTATCGACGGTGATCGACGCCACTTGCGCACCGAGATTTCCCCCGGTGCTGGCGACGACGATCTCTGCGCCAGCACGGGTGAAATCGACCCCGGGATTGAGCGTCTGCAGCAGGTCTTCATCCATGTGGAACTTCTCGGCCAGCGCTTCACGTGCGCTCGTATAGCCGACGTGCTCCAGGCGCGACATGGCTTCGAGATCCTGCGGCACAGGAGCGAACGGCCCGCGCACATCTTCCGCGGTGATCCGGTAGGCGATCAGCGCCGGCGCAGAATCTTGCGCGGTCAACGCCTGCAGCAGCGCCTCATCCGCTTGTCCGTTCACCGTCATGCCATGCGCCGTCTGATAGGCGCGCACGGCCTTCTGCACGTTTTCGCCGTTGTAGCCGTCAATGACTCCCGGCGAAAAATGCGCGCGATCGAGTAAGACTTCGATGCGCACCATGGCGGCGTCGTAGTGCACGCCTTCTGCCACCGTAGCTTCCTGCTGAGCCCCACCGGTCGCGGCCCCGGCCGTTTGCGTGCTTGCTGTCGGCACGGCGGGATCGGGGATCGCGGGAACCTGCGACAGAGCGGCAAAATTGGCGCTGTTCACCTGATCCATGGTCGAGCGCGCAGCATCGCTCATCGGCACTTGTTCCTGCGTCACCGGCGCATCGGCTGGCGAACAGGCGGCGAGCGCAATCAGCGCCAGTGCGGAGAACGACATTGCTTTCATGGCAGAGAACCCGGCTAAACCCTCGGGCTCTCAATCGTTGACGCCGTCGTTCGTTCCCGCCTTCATCACTCCGAGTGGAACACGAGCGGCAGTCGAAGATGTCCACCCTCAACCGAACGACCGTCCCGGGTACGAGATTCGATGCGCAGCCCGCGTGAGATGCTGATGGCGGCGTTGCCGAACCCGAATCCGCGCGGCGCTTCCTCGGCGACCGAGCAACTCAGGCGTCCGCGCCCGTCTGCGACGCAGTCGAGCACCACGCGTCCGTCCTGGCCCGAATAAAGCGCGCGGCGCGGATAGTAGCGTTGAAAATCGCGCTGGCTCGGCGCGCGCACCCAATCGATGCCGGAAAGTTCGAACGGTCCGCCGCGATCCGGTTCCTCCTCGACCACCCGATTTTCGAGGTCTTCGGTCTCCTCGTCCTCAGGCTTCTTGATTTCACGCTCTTCGTGAGGACGCACTTGCATGGTCGGCGGCGCACCTTCGCCGACGACCGTGTCGGCGCTGCGGATGAACGCCGTCTGGCTGTTCCAGTTGATCGCGTACCAGTCATTGCCCAGGCCGCGCGACACACGGCCCGTCACGTTGAGCGCAACTTCGGGACCGAAAATCACCAATGTCGGACTTGCGACATCCGGCTGCGAATGGGCGCGCACCTCTTCGCCGGTGGTCATCAGATGTTGTGGCGGCACGTAGGGTTGGACGGTGAACTGCTGCTCGGCCTGCTTGCCGGAATTGAAGTGGATGCCGCCGTTACTGAGGATCGCATAGATGACCACCAGCGCGGCGACCACCATGCCCGCTATGATCAGCACGCGGTTGGTCGACGGGCCGGGCGCGCGGGGAAGCTGCGGCGCCGGCGCAGGCTGAGGCGCGGCCGCTGGCGGCGGCGGCGCGGGTTCCTCGACGCGCGGATCGTCGGCGCTCATGCACATCTCCAAAGCGGCGCCCGCCGCATGAACGTTTTGTAGCTTCCCGTGGCGAAGCTGTGAAGAACACCGGGCGGGAGTTAGGCGAACTTGGACGGCTTCAGATCGCGCTTGTAGCGCTTCCAGTTCTCCACGTAGTGCTCGGCCGAGTATCTGAAAATGTCGCGCTGGGCGTCCTCGAGCTTGCGCGCGGCGCGGGCGGGCGCGCCGGTGACGAGCGAGCCTTCCTCGAAGGTCTTGCGCTCCGTCACCAGCGCGTGTGCGCCGACGAGGCAAAAGCTCGGGATCGACGCACGGTTCAGCACCGTCGCCTTGATGCCGATGAGCGCGTTGTCGCCGATCGTGCAGCCGTGCAGCATGACGTGGTGGCCGATGGTGACGTTCCGGCCGATGGTGAGCGGCGCGCCCATGTCGGTGTGGCAGACGCTGCCGTCCTGCACGTTGGAATTTTCGCCAACGACGATCGCCTCGTTGTCGCCGCGCAGCACCGCGCCGAACCAGACCGAGGCGTTCTTCTTCAGCACCACGCGACCGATCAGCACCGCGGTCGGCGCCACCCACCAGGCGTCCGGATCCTCGACCTCAAGATCAGCGTCGGCGAGGGCGTAGATGGGCATCGTTCAAGCTCCGGATCGGCTGCCGCGGCGTCTGCGAATTTTTTGAGACGTTCCGCTTCCTCAACGCGTCATTAACCGGTGCGGCTCAGGCTTCCAACCATCGGATCGGGATTTCTCGATCCACCCGTCTCCAGGGCCTCGGCCCGCTAGTGGGGGAGAGCGTGGGCGCCAGGCGCAAGATCAGCGCACTCGACATACCGCCGCCCGGCGCATCCTTCGACGACTCTTTCGACTCCACCCTGTTTTTCGATCCGCCCGGCAGAAGCCGCAGCGGTCGTGGCCGCTCCAGCAAGGAGACCTTAATGGCGAAGCGCAGCACTAAGCGTCGTCACGCACAAGGCGTGCTGAACGTACAGGAATTTCAACGTGACGACCGCCGGCAGCGCAATCTGCAGGTGCTCGATGGAGGGTACCAGCCGGCGAACGACGTCCGCGACCAAGCCTTCGTCAAACATGTGCGCCCCAAGTCCAAAGGCCAAACGGCGCTGATGGAAGCAATCGACACGCACTCCTTGTGCTTGGCGCTCGGTCCGGCCGGCACCGGCAAGACCTACATCGCTATCGCCAAAGCCGTGGAAGCGCTGGAAGGCGGCAAGGTCGGCCGCATCGTGCTCTCGCGCCCCGCCGTGGAAGCCGGCGAATCGCTGGGCTTCCTGCCCGGCGCCATGGAAGACAAGCTCGCGCCATACCTGCGCCCGCTCTACGACGCGCTGACCGATCGCCTCTCCGCCAAGCGCCTGAAAGCGCTGATGGCGGAAGGCCTCATCGAAATCGCGCCCGTCGGCTTCATGCGTGGACGCACCTTGAACAACGCCTTCGTGGTCATCGACGAAGCGCAGAACTGCACCTACGGCCAGATCAAGATGCTGCTGACGCGCCTGGGTTGGCACTCGACCATGGTCGTCACCGGCGACCCGGCGCAGACCGACTTGCTGCCCGACCTCTCCGGCCTCGCCGGCATCGCCGATCGCCTGGAAGAAGTGAATAACATCGCCGTCGTCCGCCTCGGCGACGCCGACATCGTCCGCCACCCGCTGGTCGCTTCCATGCTGGGTGTCTTGTAACGCGATCGCCCGCGCCGCTCTTCAGCTTGCGCGGTTGCACTTGGGTTGAATGCAACGAACGATTCTTAGCCCCGGCTGCGGCGCCGGGGCTTTTCTTTTAGGCGTCGTCTTCGAGATCGATGTCGAGGATGCTCATGGTCAGGAAGTGGCCATACTCACGGCTGTCTTCATCGCGCGAGAGCGTGCCGATGAATTCTTCGCCCACGTAGACCTCGGCGCTATCGGTCTTGCGCGGCCGCGCGCGCACCGAAAGACCGCCCGACCCGAGCTTCTTCTTCAGTACGCCTTCGAGGCGCGCACGCTCGGGCGCATCGATCGGCGCATCCTTGGCGGCGCCGGCAGGCCGCTCGACGCCCATGTTGACGAAATACGAAAGTTCGCCCTCGTCTTCGTCTTTGCTGATGTCAGCGACCTTCTGGCCGCTCACCAGCATCTCCGCCTCTTCGCGCCCCTGCGCGCGCACGGAAAGCCCGGGCGCGCCCAGGAGCTTGCGCAAATAATTTTCGAGACGCCCGATTTCAGCCTGATCCATGGGCCGCAAACTTGACCCGCGCGGCGGCGAAATCAAGCGCCGGTTTGACCCGGCGACGCTTTAGCTCAGTCGAAATCCCAATGCGTGGCTTCGCGGCGCAGGTGATAGCCACCTACCAAGGCGGCAATCCCGACGGCGCCGAAAATCCCCATCACGACGAGATAGTCGTACATCCGGTCGTTGACCGCATCCATGAACGAGAACGGCGTATAAAGTGCGATCCCCGCAAGCACGATCCCCAACGCCGCGCCCGTCTTGATGAGCACATCGCCGAAGAAATAATTGCGGTCGATCTCGCCGCGCGGGCGGCGTTCGCGTTGGGGAGCTGCTGCACGTTTGCGTTTGGCCATGGGCGGCAGATTAGCCGGATTCGTATGCGCCACGTTAACGGGCGGCCGCGGCGGTCTCGTTGGCAAAGCGTAACGGATCGGGCCGCGGCGGCGCTGCAATGTCCGTGCGGGCGGCGGCCGCCTCATCGCACCATTTCGAACTGGCCGGTTGTCGTGCCGATCGACCACGTCCCTACGATCCGCCGCCCGCCCGGCAGCACGCGCCCGACGTACTCTACGACATGCGAGCGCCCGCCGGTCCCGTCATAGGTCTTGGTGAAGCGCACCATGTCGCCCTGATGCGTGCCGCGGATGTCGCCAAGATAGAAATAACTGTCCGCGCCGCGGGTGCTGAGTTCGGTTGTGTCGCCGGTGATGCGGCCGCCCATGTCGGCGAGGTTCGCCTGAAACTCCGTCGGTTGATTGCCGGCGCCCGCAAAAACGCCACGCCAGACGCCGCTCAGCGAGCCGCTGACCTGCGCCGTTGCAGCGCTAGGCGCCGCCAGCACCGCGAAGCAGAGCAGAAAAGCTGCGAGTAGACTGCGCATGGATCATCCCCACCATTTCGCCGCCTTCGCCTTGAAGCCGGCGGCCTTTTCCAACGCAGAAGAGACGGCGAAGACGCTCTCTTCGTCAAGCGCTTTGCCGATGACTTGCAGGCCGAGCGGCAGGCCGTTGCTGTCGGTCGCCGCCGGCAGCGCCAGCGCCGGATTGCCGGTCAGGTTGGCCGTCACCGTGAAGATGTCGTTCAAATACATCGACACCGGATCGCCGGATTTTTCACCGAGCGCAAATGCGGCCGACGGCGTCGCCGGCGTGAGGATCGCATCGACTTCGGCAAACGCGCTCTTCATGTCCTCGTTCAACCGCGCGCGGACCTTCTGCGCACGCAGGTAATAGGCGTCGTAATAGCCGGCGCTCAACACGTAGGTGCCGATCATGATGCGGCGCTGCACTTCCTTGCCGAAGCCGGATGCGCGGGTGTTCTCGTAGGTGCCGTTCAAGTCCTTGCCCGCGACGCGGGCGCCATAACGCATCCCGTCATAGCGCGCCAAGTTGGACGAGGCTTCCGCGGGCGCCACGATGTAATAGGTCGGCAGCGCGTATTTGGTGTGCGGCAGGCTGATGCGCTTGATCGTGCAGCCGGCGTCCTTCGCCCACTCGATGCCTTGTTGCCAGAGCTTCTCGATTTCCTCGGGCATGCCGTCGACGCGGTATTCGTCCGGAATACCAATCGTCATGCCCTTGATGGACTTCGAACACGCCGCGCGGAAATCCGGCAGCTTGTTGGGCAGCGATGTAGAATCCTTCGGGTCGTGCCCGGCCATCGATTGCAGCAACATGGCGCTGTCTTCGACGGTCTTCGCGATCGGGCCGGCCTGATCGAGCGAGGACGCGAACGCGACGATGCCCCAGCGCGAGCAGCGGCCATAGGTGGGCTTAATGCCGACCGTGCCGGTGAACGCGGCGGGTTGGCGGATCGAACCGCCGGTATCGGTGGCGGTGGCGCCGAGGCAAAGATCGGCAGAAACGGCGCTGGCGCTGCCGCCCGAGGACCCGCCCGGCGTGATTTTGGCGTCGTCATTGCCGCGCCGCCAGGGCGAGACCACAGGCCCGAAATGCGAGGTCTCGTTCGACGAGCCCATCGCGAACTCGTCCATGTTGAGCTTGCCCAGCATGACTGCGCCGTCGCGGAAAAGATTGCCGCTGACGGTGGACTCATAGGTCGGCGTGAATTCACCGAGCACGCCCGAGCAGGCGGTCGTACGCACGCCTTCCGTGCAGAAGAGATCCTTGATCCCCAAAGGCGCGCCTTCCAGCGGCCCCGCTTTGCCCGACGCGCGCTTGGCGTCGGACTGCTTGGCGCGCGCGCGCGCGAGCTCCGGCGTCGTCACGACGTAGGCGTTCAGATGCGGGTTCGCCTTATCAATGGCGGCGATGAAGGCGTCGGTCAGCTCGAGCGAGGAGAATTGCTTCTTCTCCATGCCGTCAAGCGCCGCGGCGAGGGTGAGGGTTGTGAGGTCAGTCATTAGCCGATCAGTTTTTCGTAATAGATGTTGTGCGGGCTGTCGGGCGGGTAATCGAGAAACGCGCCGCAGCGGGTGAACCCGGCGCGTTCGTAGACGCGCCATGCGGCGCTGAAGGACGGGACCGCGCCCGTCTCCAGCGCCAATCGCGCCAGGCCTTCCTGTCGAGCGAGGGCTTCGATCCTGCCGACAATGCGTCCTGCCAAGCCGTCGCCGCGTGCTTCCGGCCGCGTGAACATGCGCTTCACTTCGCCCAGACCTTCGCCATGCCGCTTCAGCGCGCCCATGCCAAGCGCGGCGCCCGCTTCATTGCGCGCGATGAACACGGTCGTGTCCGGCTCAGACATTTGCTCGACGGTCATGTGATGCGTGAACTCGCGCGGCGTCTGCTCCAGCGCCCACGCGTTCAGCGCCGCCACCAGCGCGCGCACGTCGTCCTGCAACGGCGTTTCGGCGGCGATCGTGAAGCTCACTCCACCACCTTCGGCACCACGAAGAATCCGTCTTCGGCCTTCGGCGCGTTCTTCAGCACGCGCTCGGGATTATCGCCGTCGGTGACGACATCCTCGCGCATCGGCAGCGAGAGCCCCTCGACCGCGCTCGTCATCGGCTCGACGCCTTCGATGTCGACTTCGTTCAGCTGCTCGATCCAGGCCATGATGCCGTTGAGTTCGGCGGCCATCGGCGCGACCCGCTCTTCCGGCAGCGCCAGGCGCGCCAGCTTGGCCACTTTGCGGACGGTTTTTTCATCGATCGACATGGATGCCTCTTGGGCCGTGGGGCTAGCAGCGCCCGGCGGGGCGTTCAAGGCGTATGGACCGCCGGCGCCTCGCCGGCCGGCGCAGGTGCTGGCCGCCGAGGCGCCGGCGGTCCATAAGGGCGCCGCTTTGGCCCTCCTCGATCTCCCCGCCTTCGCCGCCGCGCTGCCGCCGCAAGGCGCGCTGATGGGGCTCGATCCCGGCGAGAAGCGCATCGGCGTCGCGGTCAGCGACGCGACGCGGCTCATCGCATCCTCCCTGGAAACCGTGGCGCGGAAGAAGTTCGCCCTGGACGCCGAGACTATCTTCAGACTCTACGATGGCCGCACCTGCGCCGGCCTCGTCATCGGCCTGCCGCTGAACATGGACGGATCAGCCGGCCCCAGCGCGCAAGCCGCCCGCGCCTTCGCCCGCAATCTCATCGGCCTCCGCGATGTGCCGCTGCTGCTGTGGGACGAGCGGCTGTCCACCGCGGCCGTGACGCGCACCTTGATCGAAGGCGACGCCTCGCGCCGCCGCCGCGGCGAGGTCGTGGACAAGATGGCCGCCGCCTACATGCTGCAAGGCGCGCTCGACGCGCTGCAGGAACGGCGCACATGAGCGAAGTCATCGCCGAGCTGCTGCCGGTCTTCATTCTGATCATGATCGGCTACGGCGTGCGCGCGGCTGGCATCGTCACCGCCGAGGGGTTTGGCCAGATCAACCGCTTCGGCTATTTCGTCCTCTATCCCGCCTTTCTCTTCGCACTCACGAGCACGGCCGATCTAGCCGCGGCAGATGCGGGCGCATTCGTCCTGGGTCTGGTCGTGGGCTTTGCGGCCCTGTTCGTCATCGCCCTTTCTCTGCGGCCATTGATCCGGGCGGACGGCCCCGCCTTCACCAGCGTCGTGCAAGGGTCGGTGCGCTGGAACAGTTTCGTGCTGCTGGCGGCGGCGCCTGCGCTTTACGGACCGCAAGGCCCGCACTTCATTGGCATCGCCTTCGGGCCCTTGGTGCTCCTGGTGAACCTCGTCTGCGTTCTGGTGCTCGCACGCTGGGGCACGAACGGCGCAAATTCCCCGCGCGCCATCGTCGATCAGATCGTCGCCAATCCCCTGATCCTGGCCTGCGCCGCCGGTCTGCTCGCACAATTGCTGCATGTCCGCGCCAGCGGCGGCGTGGAAACCGTCATCGGCCTGCTCGCAAACGCCGCGATGCCCATCGCGCTGGTGTGCGTCGGCGCCGGGCTCGACTTCAAAGCGGTGCGCGCCGCGCGCGTGCGCGTGGGGGTGGCCAGCGTGCTGAAGCTCATCGTAGCGCCCGCCGTGCTCTGGGGCGCGGCGACGCTTGTGGGCGCAACGCCGATGGCGGCGGCGGTGGCGGCCGGCGTCGGTTCGACTCCCACCGCAGCAGCCGGCTACACGCTTGCCCGGGAAATGGGAGGCGACGCTGAATTGATGGCGGCCATCATCACGGCCACCACCATTTTTTCGTTCCTCACCATGCCCATCGCCATCGGTCTCGCGTTGCACTGAGGGGAACCGCACCGGGCGCGCCGCGATTGTTCCGCGACGATGTCCATGCCCGAAACCGATCCCGCCGCCAAGGAGGCCGGCCTCGCTTACGTGACCGATGACCGTCCGGGCATTTCCCGCCGCCGGTCCGGCAAGGGCTTCGCCTATCACGACGCAGGCGGCAAAGCCGTACGCAACAAGAAGACGCTTGAGCGCATTCGCGCGCTCGCCATTCCGCCCGCCTGGAGCGACGTTTGGATCGCGGCCTCTCCCAACGCGCACATGCAGGCCACCGGGCGCGACGCGCGCGGCCGCAAGCAGCACCGCTATCATGCGAAATTCCGCGAGGTCCGCGACAGCGCCAAGTTCGATCACCTGGCCGAGTTCGCCGCCGCGCTGCCGGCGTTGCGCGCGCGCATCACGCGCGACATGCGCAAACAGGGCGTGCCGCGCGAAAAGGTGGTCGCCGCCATCGTGCACCTCCTGGACACGACACTCATCCGCGTCGGAAACGACGAGTACGCGAAACAGAATGGCTCCTACGGCCTCACCACGCTGAGGAACCAGCACGCCGAAGTGAAGGGCGATCAGCTGCGCTTCGTGTTCAAGGGCAAGTCGGGCAAGAGCTGGCGGCTCACCACCAAAGACCGTCGCGTCGCCAAGATCGTGAAAGCTACGCAAGACCTTCCGGGCCAGCGGCTTTTCCAGTATCGCGACGAGGCAGGCGAAATCGCGCAAGTCACCTCAACCGACGTGAACGACTACCTGCGCGAGGTCACCGGCGCGGATATCACGGCGAAAGACTTCCGCACCTGGGGCGGCACCGTGCTCGCGGCAGCTGAGCTCTCTCATTTGGCCAAGAGCGACGACAAGCTCACGGCGAAGGCCAACGTGAAGGACGCCGTCCAGACGGTCGCAACCAGCCTTGGCAACACGCCGACCATCTGCCGCAAATGCTACATCCACCCGCGGCTCATCGAGGATTACCTCGACGGCGGCTTCAAGCTGCCGCGTTCCAGCAAGCAAGGCTTGTCGAAGCACGAAGCGGGCGTGCTGGCGTATCTGTCCCGGAAAGCGAAGCGGCGCGCCACGAAGGCGCGCTAGCGCTTCACTTCCCGCCGAACGGCGCCACGGGCGCGCTCGGTCCCACCACCATGTCGGGGTCTTCGCCGTAGCCGGGCGCATTGGTCGGGTCGACGACGTAGGTGTTGGACTGGCTGGCCGGCTCGAGCGGGGCATGCGTCGCGTGCTCCACCGGCGCAGCCTTCGCCGCGCCCAAGCTCGCCACCACGGCCGCCATCGCAATCCCCACCGGACGCAAAGCGGCTTCTTCCTTCTTTGGGTGCGATTTCACCATCACGCCCTCCTTCTCGAACTCAGCCCTCAAACCCGCCCTGTCCCACCATTGGAACAAAACCAGTACAGCACCGAGTCCGGGGCGCCAAGATGGCTGAAACGATTATCCACGCCTTCTTTGCGCCGCCCTTGCCGCGAAGCGGGCACACGTCCTAACAACCGTCCATGGCTCAGCGACCGACTGGCGTGAACAAAAGCGAAGCGCGTTCGAGCCCCGTCCGTTTTCGCCAGAAGCATCTCCTCGCCATTGGCGACCTCAATCGTTTCGAAGCCGAAGCCTTGCTCGACCGCGCCGAGACTTTTGCGCCGCTGGCCGAGAAGAAGGTCAAAAAGCTCGACACGCTGCGCGGGCGCACGTTGATCAACCTCTTCTTCGAAAACTCGACGCGTACGCAATCGAGCTTCGAACTCGCCGGCAAGCGTATGGGCGCCGACGTCGTCAATATGAGCGTGAAGAGCTCAAGCGTCGCCAAGGGCGAAACGCTGATCGACACGGCGACGACATTGAACGCGATGCGCCCTGATCTGCTGGTTGTGCGCCACGGCTCGTCGGGCGCTGCGGAGCTGCTGGCGCAGAAAGTGGATTGCGCCGTCATCAACGCCGGTGACGGCAAGCATGAGCACCCGACCCAGGCGCTGCTCGACGCCTTCACCATCCGCGACAAGCTCGGCAAGATCGAAGGCCTCACCATCGCCATTTGCGGCGACGTGCTGCACAGCCGCGTGGCCCGCTCCAATGTGGCGCTGCTGACCTTGCTCGGCGCGCAGGTGCGGTTGATCGGCCCGCCGACGCTCATGCCTGCCGGCGCGGAGAAGTGGGGCGCGAAGGTCTTCCACCATATGCCCTCGGGCCTCAAGGACGCCGATGTCGTCATGATGCTGCGCGTGCAGCGCGAGCGCATGGCGGGCGGCTTCTTCCCGTCGGCGCGAGAATTCTTCTGGTTCTACGGCTTGGACGAGGACAAGCTGAAGTACGCCAAGAAGGGCGCGCTGGTCATGCACCCCGGGCCGATGAACCGCGGCGTCGAAATCGATAGCAGCGTCGCCGACAATCCGGAGGTGTCTTTGATCGAAACCCAGGTGCGCATGGGCGTCGCCGTGCGCATGGCGGTGCTGGAGGCGCTGGCCGAAAGCGGCGCCAACGATCGGGGCGAACCATGAGGAGGCGGCCGCATGTGGATGTTTCTGCTTTGGTGGTGCGTGGACGATCATCTGGCCAGGGCGCTCAACACGCCGGGCCTGGGCGATTTGCCCATCTGGGTGCCGTTCATCATCGCGCTCGCCTTTTCGACGACGGTGAACGTCGCAGCGCGCAAGTGATCCGCGCATGAACGTGCGCCCGGTCCTCATCAAGAACGCCAAGCTGATCGACCCGTCGAAGGACAAGGTCGAAAACGGCGCGATCCTGTTCGACGCGAAGATCCTCGACATCGGCGCGGTCGCGTCGGCGCCGGACGGCGCAGAGATCATCGACGCCGGCGGCGCGCACATCGCGCCCGGGCTCATCGACATGCGCGTCACCATCGGCGAGCCGGGCGCGGAGCACAAAGAGACGTTCAAATCGGCGGGCCGCGCAGCGGCGGCGGGCGGCGTCACCACCATGGTGATGATGCCGAACACCGAACCGGTGATCGACGATCAAAGTCTCGTCGACTTCGTGCTCCGCCGCGGACCAGACCGCAGCGGCGGCGTGCACATCTTGCCGGCGGCGGCGTTGACGAAACACCTCGACGGCGAGCTGATGACCGAGATCGGCCTCCTCGCCGAAGCCGGCGCGGTGATGTTCTCGAACGGCGACAAGCCGATCGCGTCGAGCCGGGTGCTGCGGCGCGCGCTCTCCTACGCCACCAGCTTCGGCGCGCTCATCGCGCACCGTCCGGAAGATCCCTATCTTGCCGAAGGCGGCGTCATGCACGAAGGCGACCTCGCCGCGCGCCTGGGGCTGCCCGGCATTCCCGCCGCCGCCGAAAGCATCATGGCCGAGCGCGATCTGACGCTCGCAGAACTTACCGGCGGACGCATCCTGCTCGACATGCTCTCATCGGCGCAGACGCTGCCGGCGCTGAAGCGTGCGAAAGGCCGCGGCGTCAACGCCTATGCTTCCGTGAACGTCCATCACCTCGTCCTGAACGAGCAGGACGTCGATGGCTATCGCACGTTTGCGAAACTTGCGCCGCCGCTGCGCAGCGAGGATGACCGCGTGGCGCTCGGCCAGGCCGTGAAGGAAGGCCTGATCGACGTCATCGTCTCCGGCCACGACCCGCAGCAAGCCGAGGAGAAGCGTTTGCCGTTCGAAGAAGCTGCCTTCGGGGCCGTGGGCCTGGAGACGCTGCTCGCCGGCGCACTCACGCTGCACCACAATGGCGACGTGCCGCTGAGCGCGCTCATCCGCGCCATGACGCTCCGGCCCGCTGAAATTCTGCGTCTTCCCGCCGGCCGCCTGGCCAAGGGCGCGCCTGCGGACGTCATCCTCGTCGACATCGGCGCGCCGTTCCGGCTGGACTCCGACAAGCTCAAGTCCAAATCCAACAACTCGCCCTTCGACGAAAAGACGCTGCAGGGCGCCGTGAAAAAGACCTTCATCGGCGGCAAGCTCGTTTTCAACGCCGAAGCCTAATCTGGGAGAGGCAGCATGCGTGTTCTGATCGTCGGTTTGGCGCTGGCTTTGGCGGCGTGCGGTTCGACCAGCGGCGGAGGATCCAACCCGATCTTTCCCGAACCTGGCCCGGCGCCCGCGCCAGTGCCGCTCACCGGGCCCGTCGCCTATCAGTGCAACGACGGCACCCAGCTCATGGTCGATTACAGCCACGGCCAAGCCCGCGTCGCGATCATCGGCGGCCCGTCCATGGTGCTGCCGAACGCCGGCGAAGGCTATTATTCCAACGGCCGTTACGGTCTGCGCGGCGGCGGCGCGGCGGCGACATGGGAAGTCGGCCGGAGCGCGCCGGTGAGCTGCCGCGGCAGCTAGCCCAGCTTCGAGAAATCAGCGGGGCGGCGTTCCAGGAAAGCGGCGAAGGCCTCGGCCGCTTCCGGCGATTTGAGCCGCTGCGCAAATAGCGCGCCCTCTTCGTTCAGGCGCTTGGTCAGCGCCTCGCGGTTGCGCATCAGGTTCTTGGTGAGCCGCAGCGATTCCGCCGGCTTCTTCGCGAGCGCGTGCGCCGCGGCGCGCGCCTTTGTCTCGACCTCAGCCATCGGCAGCGCGGCGTTGGCGATGCCGCAGGCCGCTGCCTCGCGCCCGCTCATCGGCTCGCACAAACCCAGGAGTTGAAACGCCCGAACATAACCGATGCGATCCGGAATGGTTATGCTCGAGGCGTTCTCGGGCACAAGGCCCAGATCGATGAAGGGCGTGATCAGCTTCGCACCTTCGGCGATGTAAACGAGATCCGCCTGCAACAGCATCGTGACGCCGACGCCGACCGCGTTGCCCTGCACCGCCACCACGACCGGCTTTTCCGCTTCGATCATGCGCATCAGAAAGCGGCCGACCTCGCGCGGCGCGTTCTCGGCCGCCTCGCCCGAGTTGATCGCTGCAAAATCCATGAGATCGTTGCCGGCGGTGAAGAAATCGCCCGCCGCCGTGAACAGGATTGCGCGCATGTGCTTGTCGGCGGCCGCCTGCTCCAAACCGTCCGCCATGGCGCCATACATGGCGTTGGTAATGGCGTTTTTCTTGGCCGGCCGATTGAACCGGATTTCCAGCACCGCGGCGTGGCGGCTGACCAGGATGTGTTCTTCGTTCATACGAATGCCCTCTTGGCGCAACTGTAGTTCGACAGCGGTGTCTCCGCGAGATGGCGCTGCGTCAGCCCTGATCGAGAGCCCCAGTTTCCGCCAGCGCCTTGAACCAGGCGTAGCTCGCCTTCGGCGTTCGGACGCCGGTTGTCCGATCCTGCGCCACAAGCCCAAACTTTGAGCGATAGCCCTCCGCCCATTCCCAGTTGTCGACCAGCGTCCAATGGAAATAGCCGCCGATCGGTGAGCCGTCTTCCATGGCGCGCTTCACCGCTTCGAGATGGCGGCGCACATAGGCGACGCGGAAACCGTCCTCAATCACGGCAGGCCCGGTGCTGAAGGGATCGGAGCAGCCATTCTCGGTGATCAACACGCGCGGATTGCCGTAGTCGCTGCGGAGCCAGTTCAACACTTCGCTCAACCCGCCGGGATCGATCTGGCGGCCGAACGCATCAAGTTCTCCGCCCTCCGGCGGATCGCCCGGCGCAATATGCGCGTCGCTCATCAGATCAAAGCGCATGTGCGCCGGCGCATAATAGTTCACACCCAGGAAATCGACGGGCTGCCTGATCGTCTCCATGTCGCCGTCGCGCACCACGTCTTTCACGAAATCGCGCGCCGTCTCGGGATAGCGCCCCTTGAACAGCGGATCGAGGAAAGCGCCGTTCCAGACCCGATCGAAGCCCTTGGCCGCCGCCTCGTTCAAGAACAAGCCAGGAGACGGCCGCGACGGCGTCAGCGCCAGCGTAGTGCCGACGGCAAGATCGCTACGCGCCGCGCGCAACGCCTGCATCGCCATGCCTTGCGCCAGATTGAGGTGATGCGTCACCGGTCCGATCAGGCTCGCGTCGGCAAGCCCCGGCGCATGCACGCCGAGCACGTGGCCCGCGAACACATGCACCATCGGTTCGTTCATGACGATGAAGTGCTTCACCCGATCACCAAGCGCTTGCACCACAAGCTGCGCATACTCCACGAAGCGCGACGTCGTATCGCGCGCGCGCCAACCGCCACGTTCCTGCAGCGCCAGCGGCAGGTCCCAATGGAACAGCGTCGCGTAAGGCACGACCCCGCGCGCCAACTGCGCGTCGACGAGACGCGAATAATAGTCGAGCCCCGCTTGGTTCACGGCGCCTGCCCCTTCCGGCACGACACGCGGCCACGCGATCGAGAAGCGGTAGGCCTTCAGTCCCGCATCCGCGATCAGCGCAACATCTTCGCCATAGCGGTGGTAGCTGTCGTTAGCCTCGGCGCCATCGCTGGCGTCGGCGATCTTGCTCCTTGGGAAAACGTCCCAGATCGACGGCCCGCGCCCGTCCGCCGTGAGCGCGCCTTCGATTTGAAACGCGCTGGTCGCCACGCCCCACGCGAAGTCGGACGGAAACTGCCGCTCACGCGGCGGCAGGTTCACCACCGGCCCTTGCTTTGCGCATCCGGCCAATGCGGCCGCACCCGCACCCAACGCCAAGCCACGCCGTGAGATCATGCTCGTCCCCGCCTTCGCCGCGAGCTTAGCCCCGCCGCCGGCAAACTCGCCACTCCCCAATCGCGTCCGGCCCTGTTAGGAACACGGCCGTGCTGATCTACTATTTCATCGCGGCCGCCATCGGCGGCTACCTCCTGGGCTCGATCCCGTTCGGCCTGCTGCTCACGCGCTGGGCGGGCTTGGGCGACATCCGCAGTGTCGGCTCGGGAAATATCGGCGCGACCAACGTGCTGCGCACCGGACGCAAGGACATCGCCCTGGCGACCCTCGTGCTCGATGCGGGCAAAGCCGGCATCGCCTTGCTGATCGCGCGCGCGCTCAGCGAAAGCACTGGTCAGCACGTCGCCATCGGTCTCGTCGCCGGCGGCGCGGCGTTCATCGGTCATTGCTATCCGGCGTGGCTGGGCTTCAAGGGCGGCAAGGGCGTTGCGACCTTCTTCGGCGTGCTGTTCGCCGGCATCTGGCCCATCGGCATCGTCTCCGGCCTCACCTGGATCGCGGTCGCGACGATGTTTCGCTATTCCTCGCTTGCGGCTTTATGCGCTGCTCTCATTGCACCGCTGCTCGCGATGGTGGCGCAATTCGACTGGTGGGAGATCGGGTTCTGCTGGGTGCTGGCTGCGCTCATCTTCTGGCGCCATCGCGCCAACATCGAGCGCCTGCGCAACGGCACGGAACCCAAGATCGGCGCGAAGAAGGCCGAGCCGCCGACAGCTGCGGCCGAGCCGCCCGCTTCCGCATGACGCGGACGCTGTCGCGCCCGGAACGCATCGCCTGGATGCGGCTGGCGCGAACGCCGCGGATTGGACCGCTCACCTTTCACCGCCTAATCGGCCGGTTCAGAACCGCAAGCGCTGCGCTCGATGCGCTGCCCCGCCTTGGCGACCTCACGCCGCCTTCGGCGGATCGCGCCGAAGCGGAAATAGACGCCGCCGAGAAGATCGGCGCCCGCTTCATCGCCTGCAGCGAGCCGGACTATCCCCCGCTCCTGGCGCAACTCGATGCGCCCCCGCCAGTCATTGCGCTGCGCGGCGAGGCAAAACTGCTGAAGCGTCCCACGGTCGCTCTGGTCGGCGCGCGCGAAGCGTCCGGCGCCGGCATGCTGTTGGCCGAGCGCATCGCCGCCGATCTGGGCGAGGCCGGCTTTGCGGTGGTGAGCGGCTTGGCGCGCGGCGTCGATACCGCCGCACACAAGGGCAGCCTGGAGACGGGCACGGTCGCCGTGCTCGCGGGCGGCATCGACCAGCCCTACCCGGCGCAGAACAGCAAGCTCTACGAGGCGATCAGCGCAAAGGGCGCCGTCATCAGCGAAGCGCCGTTCGGCACGGTGGCGCGGGCGCGCGACTTTCCACGGCGCAACGGCGTCATCTCCGGCGTGTCGCGCGGCGTTGTCGTCATTGAAGCAGCGCTGCGGTCGGGCTCGCTCATCACCGCGCGCGCCGCCGCCGATCAGGGACGCGACGTGATGGCCGCGCCCGGCTCACCGCTGGATCCGCGCGCCGGCGGCTCGAACGCCCTCATCAAGAGCGGCGCCACCTTGATCGAGAACGCGGCCGACGTCATCGCCGCGCTGGGCGACGCCGGGGTGGCGCTGCGCCCGCTCTCCACCGGCCCGCTCTTCGACACCACGCCGCTCGCCACGCCCGTCGGCCTGCCCGGCAAGGTGGTGAAGCTGCTGTCGCCGACGCCCATTCACGTCAACGATCTGGCGCGCTTGCTCGATGCGCCTGCAGGCGCCGTCGCGGCGGCGTTGATGGAGCTGGAAATCACCGGCGCGGCCGCATCGCTGCCCGGTGGATATGCGGCGCTCAGCGGCGCCGCATATCCGTCCGAGCGCTGAGCTTCCGGCGGGTCTAGGACGCCCAAACGATAAAGAACGGGCGGAATTTCCGCGGGACGCAGCGGGCGGCCTTGCGCCGCGCCGCACGCACGCCAGTGGTCGTAGCCCGAGCGCAACTCGCCGCGGCGCACCGCCTCGGCCACATCGGCGTTTGCTTCAAGATAGAGCAGTTCGACGAAGCCTTCCGGCGCCCTCGGCAAATCGGGGAGGTAGAGATCGACAAACATTCCGATCACGTGCTCCACAACCCTGTGGCGGACATGAACGCAGTCGGGCCCGTATGCAAAAGGCCGCGAGCATCCGGTGACCATCTCGAAGGACGGAAAATAATCGACGTCTTCATGCGCGACTGAAAATGCGTGCGCCGCGGCGCGCAGAACGGACTTGGACAGCGAGTTGGCGACGAACACATCTGCGCCGCTGAAGGTCACGCTCATCGGCACAGGCGAGACGGTGACGATAAGCCTCGCGTTCGGGTTGGCGCTATGCAGCAGCGCCCGCATGCGCTCAAGTGCGGCCAGGTTTTCCGCCACGCCGGTCACGTGGAGAACGTAACGCTCCGGTTCGCGCCGCACGGCGTGAAACGGCGGCGCCGCGTTCAGCCAGAGGCCCAAGACCTCATCACGCCAAGCTTCAACGAGACCCAGCGTCACCAACAGCACATCGGCTTCGGCGATGCGGGCGAAATAGTCGGACTCGAGATAGAGCCGCCGCGCACGCGCGCGCTCGCGCGGGACCGGCGGCGCATTGGGGATGAGCTGAAGGTCAACGACGCCGCGCTCGCTCTCGACCAGCGATCCCAGACCGTCGCCATCGCGCGCGAGCGCCCAGCGCATTTCATTGGCCATCGAGGGCGTGGTGAACTTGTTGACGAGCCCGTTGGGCCGGTTGGGAAACTCCGCCCGCGGCGAGACAATGGTCTTGCTCAGCACGTCGACGCCGCGGGCGATCAAGGTCTCTTCGACGTTTCGGGCGAAACACGACCCGATGCAGAAGACGCGATCGTCTGGCGATAGACGGAACTTTGGCCGGTGTGCGATGGCCAGCGGGTCGGCGCCGAAGCGTGCGATCGCCTCCGGCCAGCGCGGATTGTCCGCCCGGACGGCGTTCTCGTAGGCGGCCGCGCCAGTGAGCCTCACCGCTCCTCCCGGACGAGTTCCCTGGGGTCAGCGCGGCGCTCAACGCCCGCATTCACCCCTGCCGCATCCTCGTCTACAACCTACGCGTTTACAAACCCATCTTGCCCGATTTGCCCAAGCTGCCGAAAGGAAAAGGAAAATTAGCCTTCGCCGGGCACAAGGGCAGACGCTCGACGCTGGCCCCGCGTTGACAGGCTGGGGTCAGCCCCCCAGTTTCCGCCCGCTTCGGCCCCCCGAAACGGCCCCCCGACATGGAAAGTGTGACCGCACGTGCAAAGCGTCGTCGTCGTTGAATCTCCGGCAAAAGCCAAGACGATCAACAAGTACCTGGGCTCGGGCTACACGGTGCTGGCGAGCTACGGCCACATCCGCGACCTGCCGTCGAAGGACGGCTCGGTGAAGCCCGACCAGGACTTCGCGCTCGAATGGGAAATGGACGTTAAGTCCAACAAGCGCGTCAAAGACATCGCCGACGCCCTGAAGGACGCCGACCGCCTCATCCTCGCCACCGACCCTGATCGCGAAGGCGAAGCCATCTCCTGGCACGTGCTCGAAGCGCTGAAGAATAGGAAGGTGCTGAAGGGCAAGGACGTCCAGCGCGTCACCTTCAACGCCATCACCAAGGATAGCGTTAAAGCCGCGATGGCCGCACCGCGCGACATCGACATGGAACTGGTCGACGCTTATCTCGCGCGCCGCGCGCTCGATTATCTCGTCGGCTTCTCGCTCTCGCCCGTGCTGTGGCGGAAGCTCCCGGGCTCGCGCTCGGCCGGCCGCGTGCAATCGGTGGCGCTCCGCATCATCGTCGACCGCGAAGTCGAGATCGAGAAATTCAAGCCGCAGGAATATTGGTCCGTCGACGCCATCCTGGCCAACAGCGCCAAGGAGAGCTTCCCCGCGCGCCTCTCCGCGTTCGACGGCAAGAAGCTGAAGCGTCTGGACATCCCCGATCAAACCATGGCGCACGCCGCACGCGACGCGGTGAAGAAAGGCGACTTCAAGGTTTCGGCCGTCGAAGCGAAGCCGACCAAGCGCAACCCGCCGCCGCCGTTCACAACCTCGACGCTGCAGCAGGAAGCGGCCCGCAAACTGGGCTTCTCCGCCTCGCGCACCATGCAAGTGGCGCAGCGCCTCTATGAAGGCGTCGACATCGGCGGCGAGACGGTCGGCCTCATCACTTATATGCGGACCGACGGCGTCTCCATGGATGAAGGCGCGATGCGCGAAATTCGCACCGCCATCGGCTCGCGCTTCGGCAACGAATACGTGCCGGACTCGCCGCGCAAATACGCTTCCAAGATCAAGAACGCGCAGGAAGCGCACGAGGCGATCCGCCCGACCGATCCGCAGCGCTTCCCCGACCGCATGCGGCTCGATGGCGATCAGGCAAAGCTCTACGATCTCATCTGGAAGCGCGCCGTCGCTTCGCAGATGGAAGCGGCCTCGATCGAACGCACCAGCGTCGATTTTGTTGAGCCCACCGGCAAAGTCGAACTCCGCGCCACCGGCCAGGTCATTCTCTTCGACGGCTTCCTGAAGCTCTATCAGGAAGGCCGCGACGACGAAGAGGACGAAGAAAACCGCCGTCTGCCGCAAATGAAGCAGGGCGAGCGCGTCGACGTGCGCGAAGTAAAGGCCGATCAGCACTTCACCGAGCCGCCGCCGCGTTTCTCGGAAGCGAGCCTCGTCAAGAAGCTGGAAGAGCTTGGCATCGGCCGCCCGTCCACCTACGCGGCCATCCTCGAGAAGCTGCGCGAGCGCAACTACGTCACCATGGACAAGAACCGCTTCATCCCGGATGACCGCGGCCGACTGGTGACGGCGTTCCTGGAAAACTTCTTCCGCAAATACGTCGAATACGATTTCACCGCCGATCTGGAAGAACAGCTCGACCAGGTCTCCTCCGGCGATCTGCCGTGGAAGAAACTGATGGCCACGTTCTGGAAGGACTTCCACGCCGCCATCGAAGACATCGGCGATCTGCGCATCACCCAGGTGCTAGACACTTTGAACGAAGTGCTCGGGCCCCACATCTTCCCGGCCAAGGAAGACGGCTCCGATCCCCGCCTCTGCCCGCTCTGCGGCGTGGGCCAGCTTTCGCTCCGCCTCGGCAAGTACGGCGCCTTCGTCGGCTGCTCGAACTATAATGGCGACCCGCCCTGCAAGTTCACGCGCCCGCTTGCGCCTGCTGAGGGCGCCGAAAGCGCGATCCCGAGCGAAGGCCAGGAAATCGGCGAAGGCCCGACCGGACCGATCACGCTGAAAAGCGGCCGCTTCGGGCCTTATCTCGAAATGCCGAACGGCGACGATAAGCCGAAGCGCGCCGGTCTGCCGAAGGGCTGGACGCCGGAGAGCATCACGCTCGACCGCGCGCGCGCGCTCATGTCGTTGCCGCGCCAGGTCGGCATGCATCCGAGCGAGAACGAGATGATCCTCGCCGGCATCGGCCGCTACGGGCCCTATCTGCAGATGGGCAAAATGTATGCGAGCCTCGCCAGCGTCGAGGACGTGTTCGAGATCCAGATGAACCGCGCCGTTGCGGTCATCGATGAAAAGAAAGCCGGCGGCGGCAAAGGCCGCTTCGGCCGCGCCGCGCCCGCCGCGATCAAGGAATTCGCCGAAAGCCCGGTGACCGGCAAACCAGTGAAGGTGCTGAACGGCCGCTACGGCCCCTACATCGCCGACGGCGAAACCAACGCCAACGTGCCGAAGGACAAGAAGCCGGAGGACGTCACGTTCGAAGAAGCGCTGCAGCTATTGGCGGCACGCGCGGAAGCGGGCGGCGGGAAGAAGAAAAAGAAAGCGCCGGCGAAGAAGGCGGCGGCTGAGAAGCCGAAGAAAGAAGCCGCGCCGAAGAAGGCTGCCGCGAAAAAGGCTTCCGCTAAGAAGGCGGCGAAGAAGACCTGACGCGCTCCCCCTCCCCTTGAGGGGAGGGGGTTAGGGGGTTGGGTGAGCCTCCGGCCCTTCAGGTTCGCATGGCGTAAGCGCCCGCGGCTCTCTAAGTTTTCGCGTGAATGACAACCCAAAGCGCATCACCCAACCCCCTGCCCCCTCCCCTCAAGGGGAGGGGGTGATGGCTGGCGAGAAGTCGCCAGAAGAGCGCGGGCGGTTGAGACCGCTGCATCTCAACCTTCTGGCTCTCGCGTGTGCGCTCGCGATTTTGACAGTCGTGTACGTGACGCTGGGACGCGGACTTTGGTTTCAATGGACAATGACCGTGTACGGTCTCTTATCGGGCTTTCAGTTCCTGCTGCTCGCAGTCGCAGCGAACGCTCGACGCGCGCCGTCGCCTTACGCTTCTAAGCTGACGTTTGCGCTCTGGGCAGCCGCTAGCTATCCGTTCTCAGCGTTGCTGGCTCCGCCAGGCATGTTCCCAGAGTGGTTTTTCTGGGCGTCGGCGCCTGTTGGTTTTGTTCTGGCCTATCCATTCATCTCACTGTTCTTGTGGATGGTCGCCTTACTGCCGAAGTGGCCTCTGCTCTCGGCCTGGAAATTTTAATGGCGAAGAATCGTCCCCCTCCTGAGCCCCTCACCCGCGAGCGCGTGCTGGAGGCGATCCAGAAATCCGGCGGCAGCGCGCAGAAGCGCGACATCGCGCACGAGCTCGGCATCACCTCGGATCAGAAAAAAGAACTCCGCCACATCCTCCGCGATCTGGAAGAGTCCGGCGCGCTTGGGCGCACCGGCAAGAAGCGCTACGCCGACGCCAACGCGCTGCCCGAAAGCGGCGTCATGGAAATCGTCGACCGTGACGCCGACGGCGAACTGCTCGCGCGCATGCGCGGGCCTGACGGCCTCTTCGGCCCGCCGGTGCGGCTCGCGCCCGGCGAGGCGCGCGGGAGCAAGAACGAGCCCGCGGTCGGCATCGGCGACCGCGTGCTCGCGCGCATCAGCCAGACCCGCGACGGCCCGGAAGCGCGCGTCGTCAAGCGCCTCGGCCAAAGCGCGCACCGCATCTTGGGCGTCTATCGCCTGGCGCGCGATCATCGCGGCCGGCCAATGAGCGGCGGCCGCGTCGAACCCGCCGACCGCAAAGCCCGCCACGATCTCATGATCCTCCCCGAACACGCCGGCACAGCGCAGGACGGCGATCTTGTGCTCGTTGAACTCGCACACTCGCGCAACGTGCACGGGCCGAAGCGCGGCATCGTGCGCGAGGTCGTCGGCAAAGAAAACGATCCGCGCGCCGCCTCCATCCTCGCTATGCACACGCACGGCATCCAAGTCGGCTTCGGCGAGGAGGAAGAAAAGCAAGCGCGCCTCGCCAAGCCCGCCGACCTCAAAGGCCGCACCGATCTGCGCAAACTGCCGCTCCTGACCATCGACCCCGAAGACGCGCGCGATCACGACGACGCTGTCTATGCGCAGGCCGACGACGAGCCGAACAACAAAGGCGGCTGGCGCGTATGGGTCGCCATCGCTGACGTCTCGCATTACGTGACGCCCGGCTCGCCGCTCGACCGCGGCGCCTTCAAGCGCGGCAACTCCACCTATTTTCCCGACCGCGTCGCGCCGATGCTGCCGGAGACGCTCTCGGCCGATCTCTGCTCGCTCATCGAAGGCGAAGACCGCGCCTGTCTCGCCGTCGAGATGGTGTTCGATAGACAGGGCAAGAAGAAGAGCCACAAATTTGCGCGCGGCCTGATGCGCTCGGCCGCCAAGCTCTCCTACGAGCAGGCGCAAGCGGCGATCGACGGCAAGCCTGATGCGAAAACCCAGCCCCTGCTGGTTCCGATCCTGAAGCCGCTCTGGGCCGCGTACGCCGCCGTCTGGGAAGCCCGCAACGGCCGCCAGCCGCTGGAGATCGACGCGCCCGAGCACAAGATCATCTTTAAGGACGGCAAGGTCGCGGGCGTGAAGCGACGCGAGCGCTTCGATGCGCACAAGCTCATCGAAGAATTCATGATCCAGGCCAACGTCGCCGCCGCCGAGGAGCTGGAGAAGCGCGGGCGCCCGCTCATCTACCGCATCCACGATCGCCCGAGCGACGAGAAGATCGCCGCCCTCACCGATTTCTTGCCGACAGTGAACATGAGCTGGGCCAAGGGCCAGACCATCACCGCCGGCCGCTTCAACCGCATCCTCCAACTCGCCCAGGAGAGCGAGAACAAGGACATCATCAACGAAGTCATCCTGCGCACGCAGTCGCAAGCGGTGTATGCGCCCGACAATATCGGCCACTTCGGCCTGAACCTGAGGTCTTACGCGCACTTCACCTCGCCCATCCGCCGCTATGCGGACCTCGTGGTCCACCGCGCCCTCATCCGCGGCCTTAAGCTCGGGCCCGACGGCATCACCGACAACGAAGAACAGCGCCTCGACACGATCTCGCAGCACATCAGCGAAACCGAGCGCAAAAGCATGGCCGCCGAACGCGACGCCACTTCGCGCTACATCGCCGCCTTCCTCGCCGACCGCATCGGCGCCACCTTCGAAGGCCGCGTCACCGGCGTCACCCGCTTCGGCCTCTTCATCCGCTTGGATGAAACCCAAGCCGATGGCCTCGCGCCCATCCGTTCGCTCGGCCACGAACACTGGATTCACGACGAGACCGCGCACGCCCTCGTCGGCGAACAAACCGGCGAACGCTTCCCGCTCGGCATGCGGCTCGAAGTCGAACTAGAGGAAGCCACCCCGATCAGCGGCGGCCTCATCTTCAAAGTACTGACCGATCCGCAGCCCGCGCTCCCCGGCTGGCGCAAGTCCAAGCAAAGCCGGCAAACTGCAGGACGCGATTTTCGCGGACGCGATCGCGGCGGGGGCGGCGGGAGCGGTGGCAAGAAAAAACACGGCGGTCCGCGCCACGGCGAGAAGAACAAGAAAAAGAAGCGCTGAGACCTCACGGTAACGTCATCGGAACGCCGGCTTGGCACGTGAGTTAGCAACAGGAACGCACCATTTGATTTGTTGCAGAGGACGCAACAATGGAAACGAACCTGTTCGAGAACCGTGATGCGATCCTGCACCCAGGCCGCCCGATCGCCGATGCACCGCCGAAAACCGCGCCATACGCGGAGCGCGCGGAGTGGAGCGAGCGCTATGTGCGCTGGTTCCTAGGACAAGTCGAAACCAACGGCGTGCTGCCGAAAGACGTGCTGCCCACGCACCTCTATCAGGTCGAATTTCAGTACTGCGTCCTTGATCCGCAACTCTATGAGCAGCAGACGCAGCAAGAGCTCGCCGCCGAGATCGCTGAGACGTTCCATTAAGCTCCCGGAACGTCTGAGCTGAAGCGCGCCCGCCACCTCGGGCGCGCTTTTGCATTGGCGCAGCGTGCGGAGTTGCGCCAATCTGGCCGCGGGGGTGCGCATGGCGAAAGAGACAGACGCAGCAAAGCCGCTAGGCTTCTGGACCTGCTGGTCGCTGGTCGTCGGCTGCATGATCGGCTCGGGCGTCTTCATGCTGCCGACGCTGCTTGCGCCCTACGGCATACTGAGTTTCGGCGGCTGGATCATCGCCTCGCTTGGCTCCATCGCGCTGGCGCTCGTGTTCGGGCGCCTCGCCTCGCGCACCAATCGCTACGGCGGCCCCTACGTCTATGTGAAAGAGCATTTCGGCGAACTGCCCGGCTTCCTCGTCGCCTGGGGCTACTGGATTTCCTACGTCATCGGCATTCCGGTCGTCGCCATCGCCTTCGTCGGCTACCTTGGCGTTTTCTTTCCCGCGATCGCGGCAAGCTCCGTCTATCAGTGCCTCTCGGCGCTCGGGATCACCGCAGTGATGACGCTGGTGAACGTGCGCGGGCTCAAAGAGATGGGCTTCGTCCAAATCCTGATGACGATCCTGAAGCTGATGCCGTTGTTGGCGATCGCGGCCGGCTCTTTTCTATTTGGCGACGTCGCCAATCTGCCGCCCTTCAATCCGAGCGGCCAGGCGCCCGTCGTCGCGCTCGCCGCCGTGGTGCTCATCACCGCTTGGCCGTTCACCGGTTTCGAAGTGGTGACCCTGCCCGCCGGCTCCGTCACCAACCCGGAGCGCACCATACCGCGCGCGCTCATCTTCGGCATGCTCGCGGTGACGGCCGTTTATCTGAGCGCGACCACTGCCGTGATGCTGCTCGTGCCGCCCGCGTCCCTGGCGCACTCCACCGCGCCGTTCGCCGACGCCGCGCGTGTGTTCGGACCCTGGGGCCCTTACGTCATCTCCGCCGGCGCCCTCGTCGCCACGGCGGGAACGCTCAACGGCCTCATCTTCACCTGTGGCCAGATGCCGATGGCGGTGGCCATAGACAAGCTCGCGCCGCGCTGGCTCGCACATACCAACGCCGGCGGCTCACCGCACATCTCGCTCTTCATTTCATCGGCGCTGGGCGGCGTCTTCCTCGTGCTCAACTACACCAAGGGCCTCATCGGCGCGTTCCAGTTCCTGCTGATGATGAGCACGGCCATCGGGCTCTTCTACTATCTCGCCTGCGCGGTGGCCGAATTGCGCCACTCCTGGCGGTTGTCGACCGCCTATGCGGCCATCGCGCTCGCCGCCATCCTCTACTCGCTGTTCGCGCTCTACGGTTCGGGCTGGGAAGTGTTCGGCTGGAGCAGCGTGCTTATGCTGATCGGGGCGCCGCTCTACTACCTCTGGCGTCCGCGTCCGGACGCGGCCGTCGCTACTCGTCCTTCTTGAACGGCGTGTGCTCGGCCAGCATTTCCGCTTCGTCGATGACGGCCGGCGTTTCGCTCTTCAGGTAATTGCCGATCGCGCTGCGCAGGCCCGGATGCGCGATCCAGTGGGCGGAATAGGTCTGCGTCGGCTCATAACCGCGCGCCAACTTGTGTTCGCCCTGCGCGCCAGCTTCGACGCGGGCCAAACCGAGTTCGATCGCCAGTTCAATGGCCTGATAATAGCAGAGTTCAAAATGCAGGAACGGCACGTCCGCGACGCGGCCCCAATAGCGGCCGTAAAGTGCGTCGCCGCCGACCAGGTTCAGCGCCGAGGCCACCGGCGCGCCGTCTGCGTCCGCCACGAACAACACACAGCGATCCGCCATCCGCTCGCTGAGCAGCGTGAAGAACGCACGATTCAGATAAGGAGAGCCCCATTTACGGCCGCCCGTATCCATGTAGCAGCGAAAAAAGAAGTCCCAGTCACGCGTCGTGATGTCGGCGCCGCGCAGGCGACGGACGCGCAGTCCCTCCACCGCGCGCTGACGCTCGCGGCGGATGGTCTTGCGCTTCTGCGACGAGAGCGCGCCGAGAAAATCGGCGAAGGTCGCATAGCCGCGATTGAACCAGTGGTACTGAATGCCGACCCGGCGCATGAAGCCCAGCGGCTGCACGCGCGCGCATTGCTCGGCCGTCGCAAATGTCATGTGCACGCTCGATGCGCCCGCGCGTTGCGCCAGTCCGATCGCACCCTGCGCCAGCGCGCTCTCCACCGCCGGATCGCTCGCCAGAATCCGGCGGCCCGGAACCGGCGTGAACGGCACGGCGCATTGCAGCTTCGGATAATAGCGCCCGCCCGCCCGCATCAGCGCATCGGCCCAGCCGTGATCAAACACGTACTCCCCGTAAGAATGATCCTTCGCGTAGAGCGGCATCGCGCCGATTGCTGCGCCGCCACGCTCCCGAGCGATGAGATGCGCCGGCTGCCAGCCCTTCTCGGCGATGGCGCAGCCGCTCTCCTCCAACGCCTGCAGGAAGTCCCAGGACAGGAACGGATCGAACGGCGCGCCGGCGGGACCGGCCAGCGCGTCCCACTCCGCGCGGTCTATGTTGGAGAGGTCGCCGAGGACCTGGATGGAAATCGCGTCGCCGGCGTCCATGGGATCAATCTAGGGCTCGCAGGGCGGTAAGACAAAGCCGGGGCGCATTCCCGCCGCAAGCAGAGGACTATTCGAGCTCAAAGACGCCATCTACTTCCACCGCATAATTCAGCGGCAGATTGGCTTGCCCTACAGCAGAGCGCGCGTGCCGGCCGGCGTCTCCGAACACCGACACCATGAGGTCGGAGCAGCCGTTCATCACCTGCGGGATCGGATCGAAATCGGGCGTGACATTCACGAAACCATTGAGCTTCACGACGCGCTTCACTCTGTCCAAATCGCCGCCGCACGCGGCCTTCACCTGCGCCAGCAGGTTGAGCCCGCAGAGCCGCGCCGCCGCCTGCCCCTGCTCCACTTCAATCTCGTTGCCGAGCTTGCCCTTGATGCCGCCGGAGGCGTCCACCGACACCTGACCCGACACATGCACGACCTTTCCCACGATCGCGAACGGCACATAGGAGGCGACCGGCGCCGGCGGCGTCGGCAGCGTGATCCCCAATTCCTGCAACCGCGCTTCGATCCGCCCCATCGCCCCGCTCTCCTTGGCTGGACTCTCTCTAGCGTTTTGCCGGCGGTCCGTCATCCCCAGGACCGAGCGACATGTGGACGAGGCAATAAAGGAAGCCGAGCCCGATCGAGGCGGGCACGGTCCAATAACCGGCGATCGACTGATTGCTGAGCAGAGTCACGGCCCCCGCGAGCAAGACGCACGTCGCGGCGAGGTAGGACCACGACAGCTTGCTCAAGATCGCTTGACGCGGCGCGATGAACTTGGCCACAGCGATGAGCATGAAGAAGGCCGCGACGCCAACAGGATAGGTCCAGCGGATCATTCTTCGTCCTCGATCTCGTCCGGCGCATCCTCGCGATGCACCTTGAGGCCGCGGCCCGTCATCACGGCGTCACGTCCGAATTTGTCGCGCGCCTTCGCCATCGCCGCCTCGGCGGCGGCGCGTTTGGGCGTGCCGGTGTCGAGCATATCGCCTTTGTCGGCGGCGGCGGCATCGGAGAAGTCGGACAGACCCACGCCGATGAGGCGGTACTTCGTCACACCGTCCACCTCGTCGGCCATCAATTCGCGCGCAGTATCGAAGATGCGCGCCGCGAGGAGCGTCGGTTCAGGCAATTGACGGCGGCGGGTGATGATCTTGAACTTGGCGTCCTTCAGCTTCAACGTCAGCGTCAGCCCGGCCGTCTCGGAGGCCCGGCAGCGCGTGGCGACCTTCTCGCAGAGCGGCCACAGGATATCCTCCAGCGCTTCCAGGTCTGCGACGTCTTCGAAGAAGGTAGTCTCGGCTGAAATGCTCTTGCGCTCGCCGTGCGGATCGACGCGGCGCGGGTCGTCGGCCATCGACAGCGCGAACAGGTGCGCGCCCCAATCGCCATAGAGCCCGCGCATGCGCTGCGGGCCAGCGGCGCGGATGTCGCCGATGCGCTTCAGCCCGTTGCGCTCCAGCGCTTGCGCACCGGCCGGGCCAACCCCCGGCAGCGTGCCGACACCACGGGACTCCAGAAACGCCAGCGCCTCGCCGCGCCCGATCACGGAGAAGCCGCGCGGCTTGTCCAAATCGCTGGCGGTCTTGGCCAGGAACTTGTTGAAGCTGAGCCCGATCGACACCGTGATCTGCCGCTCTTGCCAAATCCGGTTCTGCAGCTTGATCAGAGACTGCGCTGGCGACCCGCCATGCAGCGCCTCGGTGCCCGAGAGGTCCATGAAGGCTTCGTCGATCGAGAGCGGCTCCACCTGCGGCGTCAGCTCCTGCATCATGCGCCGCACGATGCGGCCCTCGGTAACGTACTTGGCCATGTCGCCATGCACGACCTTCGCCTGCGGGCAGAGCTTCAGCGCCTTGAACATCGGCATGGCTGAGCGCACGCCATAGGCGCGCGCGACGTAGCAGCAGGTCGAGACAACGCCGCGCTTGCCGCCGCCGACGATCACCGGATGCGGCTGCAGGCTGGGATCGTCGCGCTTTTCGATGGTGGCGTAGAAGGCGTCGCAGTCGAGGTGGGCGATTGAGAGCGCGGCGAGTTCGGCGTGCTCAATGCTCAGTTCCTCGCCGCACGACGTGCAGCGCGCCGCGTTGGTTTCCGACGCGCAAGCGCGGCAGAGCCTCACGCACCTTCTCCGAACAACCAAGCCGCGCCGCGCACGCCGGAGCTATCGCCGTGCTTGTTCTGAACCACCTGCGTGCGCAGCACGTCCGAGAACACATGCGCCAAGAGCTTTCCGCGCACGCTGGCATAGAGCGAGGTGATATTCGACAGCCCGCCTCCAAATACGATGACGTCCGGGTCGAGGATATCGATCACCACCGCCAAGCTCCGTGCGATGCGATCCGCCAGCAGATCTAGCGCCACGCGCGCCGCGGCATCACCCGCCTGCGCGCGCTCGTCGGCTTCGCGACCGGTCAAGCCGCTCCAGCGCTTGAAACCGGAGCCTGAGATCCATTGCTCCAGACACCCCCAGCGTCCGCACCAATCGCGCACCGGCGCCTCATCGGCGCGCGGCCACGGCAGCGGCGTATGCCCCCATTCGCCGCCGATGCCGTTCACGCCTTCGACCGTCTTGCGATCCACCACCACGCCGCCGCCGCAGCCCGTGCCAAGGATCACGCCGAACACCACCCGCGCGCCGGCCGCCGCGCCGTCGACCGCTTCAGAAAGCGCAAAACAGTTCGCGTCGTTCTCGACGCGCACGGGACGCCCCAGCGCAGCCGTCAGGTCCTCGATAAACGGCTTGCCGTTCAGCCACACCGAGTTGGCGTTGCGGACGTGACCGGTCGCCGGCGAGATCGAGCCCGGCATGGCGACGCCAATCGTTTCGGCGCCGGCGCCCGTTTGCTGTTCGATTCGCCCGACGAGCTCGCACACCGCAGCCACGGCGGCGCTATAATTCCCAGGATTTGGCACGCGTTCGCGGGCGACAATTTCACCTTGTGAATCAAGCAACGCGGCCTCGATCTTGGTGCCGCCGAAGTCCACGCCCAAACGCATGCCGCCGCCTTTCAAATAACTTGTTAACCTTTCACACTAGAGTGCGAAGACTTGGCAGGGTTGTTAAGCCCTGAGTGATAGAAGACTCCAACAGGGCAAAAACGCCCGGCGCTTGGGGTGGATTTCGGACACGATGGCCAAAACGGTTCTCATCGTCGAAGACAGCGATCTGAATATGAGGCTGTTCAACGACCTGTTGGAAGCCTTTGGCTACCGCACGGTCAAGACAAAGGACGGCCGCCAAGCCTTACCGCTGGCCCGCGAGCACAAGCCCGACCTCATCGTCATGGACATTCAGCTGCCGGAAATCAGCGGTCTCGATATCACCGAGCGGCTGAAAAAGGACGAGACGCTGAAATCGATTCCGGTCGTTGCGGTAACCGCGTTCGCCATGCGCGGCGACGAGCAAAAAATTCTCGCCGCCGGTTGCGACGCCTACCTCTCGAAGCCGATTTCGGTAACGACTTTCTTAGAAACAATCCGCAAATTCATCGGCTAATTGGGAGCCACGCTTGAGCGCGCGCGTCCTCGTCGTCGATGATATCGAAGCCAACCGCCGGCTGCTCGAAGCGAAGCTGACGGCGGAGTACTACGACGTGCTGTTTGCGCAGCGCGGCGAGGAAGCCGTCCAGATCGCTCGCCGTGAACGCCCAGACATCGTCTTGATGGACGTGATGATGCCCGGGGGCATCGACGGCTACGAGGCCTGCCGCCGCATCAAGGCGCAGCCCGAGACCCGTCACATTCCGGTTGTCATGGTGACGACACTCGACGACCGCGACAGCCGCCTGCGCGGCCTGCAAGCCGGCGCTGAGGACTTTCTCACCAAACCGATCGACGACGTGCAGCTGCTGGCGCGGGTGAAGAGCCTGGTGGCGCTCAAGGTGGTGATCGACGAACTGCGCGCCCGCGAAGCCTCCGGCAAGCGGTTGGGCGTCATCGGCGAGGAGCTGCGCGCCGACCCCCTCGACCAGCACCGGCTGACCGCCGGCAACGTGCTGCTGGTCGATGACAACCAGACCCAAATCAAAAGCATCAAGACCGCGCTCGGCGTCGAGCACCGCGTCACCCTGCTGGGCGGCGACGACAAGCCGGGCGCACCGCCGGACCTGGTGGTGGTTTCCGTCACGGCCAAGAGTTTCGACGGCTTTCGCGTCATCGCCCGTATGCACTCGGGCGAGCCGACGCGGCACCTGCCCATCCTCGCCGTGGTCGAGCCCGACGACAGGAAGCGCGCCGTCCGCGCGCTCGAACTTGGCGCTCACGACATCATCGTCCGCCCCGTCGACGACGACGAGATCGTCGCGCGCGCCCGCACGCTCATGCGCCGCAAGCGTTACATGGAAGCGCTTCGATCACGGCTCGACCAGTCGCTCGAACTCGCCGTCACCGACCAACTCACGGGCCTGTATAACCGCCGCTTCCTGTTCGCGCAGCTGGCGCCGCTGGTGCAGCGCGCGCAATGCGGCGGCGCTCCGGTCTCGGTGATGGTCGTCGACCTCGACCACTTCAAGCGGATCAACGACAGCTACGGTCACGACGTGGGCGACGACGTCCTAAAGGAATTCGCGACACGGCTCGCCTCCAATGTGCGCCCGTCCGATTTCGCCTGCCGTATGGGCGGTGAAGAATTCGTCGTGATCATGCCGAACACGACCGGCGACGTCGGCTGCCTCGCGGCCGAGCGGTTGCGCCGTCAGATCGCCGCCGCTCCCTTCTGCGTCGGCGCGGGCGAACTTGAGGTAACGGTCTCGGTGGGCGTCGCCTGCTCGGAAGATGGCGCGGACAATGCCGAGACGGTGCTGAAGCGCGCCGACGAAGGGCTCTACGAAGCCAAACGCGCCGGACGAAATCGCGTCATCGGCAAGAGCGCGTCGCAAGCGGCCTGAGCTTCGCGCCGACTTCAGCACAATGTCCTTCACGGCCGCGTGACCGCCTTCCCGTAGTCGCGCCGCGGCGTCGCCTCATCGACGCTTTGTTGTGACCTGCCCGCCTGCGCGTTTCGTTCGTGCGCAGGAGAAAAACCATGCGCTTGCTGTTCGTCACCCTCATCGCGTCCGTTGCATTGACCGGCCATGCCTTCGCGCAGCAACAGCAAGCGCCGCCGAATTGCAGCGCCAGCGAACATCGTGCACTCGACTTCTGGATCGGACAGTGGGACGCCTATCGCGCCGACAACAATGTGCTTGCCGGTCATTCTTCCATCACCAGCGCGGACGCCGGCTGCGTCATCCATGAGCAATGGGAAAGCGTCGGGCAGAACGCGGGTTACGCCGGCCAGAGTCTCAACATCTACAACCGCGTCACCGGCCACTGGGAGCAATTCTGGAACGACACCACCGGCACAGTCACGCACTATATCGGCGGCCCGATCGCCGGGGGCGCGGTCCAAATGACGACCGCCGACGAAGGACCGAACGCACCCGCCCGCTACAATCGCGTGACCTTCACGCCGCAGTCCGACGGCACCGTCCTGCAACGGGGTGAAACGTCCTCGGACGGCCAGACCTGGACGCTCGGCTATTTGCTCGTCTACCGGCGTCGTAACGGATAGACGCGCCGTTCAGGCCACCGCCTTAGTACTCCAACGGACGTCGCCGTCGCGGGAACCGGGGCGGCCTCTTCGGCTGGCGTCGCAGCGCACCTATGTTATGAAGGCTCGAACGGAGCCTGGACGAACTCATGAATTTCATTGCGGCCGCAGAAGCGCCCATGCGCAACACGGGCCAGATCAAAATTCACGACCCTGAGACCGCCTTCGCGGGCATGATGGCTGCTGGCCAGCTCGCCGCGGGGTGCCTGGACATGTTGGTGAGCGAAATCCACGACGGGGTCGTGACCGGCCGGCTCGACGATCTTGCCCGCCAGTACGTTTTCGACCACGGCGCGCTGCCGGCCTGCGTATTCTACCGCGGCTACCGCCACACCACCTGTATTTCGCCGAACCACGTCATCTGCCACGGCATTCCGGGCGACAAGGCGCTGAAGGAAGGCGACATCGTCAACATCGACGTCACCGTCATACTGGACGGCTGGCACGGGGATACGAGCCGAATGTACGGCGTCGGCGAGGTGCCCCGTAAAGCCGAACGGCTGATGGACATCACCTATGAAGCGCTGATGCGCGGCATCGCGACGATCAAGCCGGGCGCAACCTTGGGCGATCTTGGCCATGCCATCCAGAGCTATGCTGAGGCCGAGCGCGTATCGGTCGTGCGCGAGTTCTGCGGCCACGGCGTCGGGCGCATTTTCCACGACGCTCCGAACATCCTGCACTTCGGAAAGCCTGGCGAGGGCCCCGAGCTGAAGCCCGGCATGATGTTCACGGTCGAGCCGATGCTGAACATCGGCGCCCCTGGCGTGAAGATCCTGGCCGACGGCTGGACCGCCGTCACCAAGGACAAGTCGCTCTCGGCCCAGTACGAGCATTCGGTCGGCGTGACCGAAAACGGCGTCCAGATCTTCACCAAGTCGCCCGCCGGCTACGACAAGCCCCACGCCATGAAGCGTACATAGAGGGCGCCGGTGGCGGGGCGCTCCTCAGACAAGGCGCACAGCGGCAAGGCCTCCGCCGACAAAGCCGTGCAAGATGCGTCGCACTTCCTGTTCGAGTTGGATGCGGCGCATGAGGCCCCCGACATTGTCAGTCGCCTGCGCAAATCGCCCGGGGATGCGCTGAAGCCGCACTACCACGATCATCGCGCCCGCCTGCGCAAGCGATTTGACGAAGCGGGCGCCGGCGCGCTGTCGGACTACGAACTCCTCGAACTCTTGCTCTTCCGCACCATTCCGCGCCGCGACACCAAACCTCTGGCGAAGGCGCTGCTGACCCGCTTCGGCGACTTGCCGGCGGTGCTGGCGGCGCCCGTTCAGCGCATCGCCGAAGTGGAAGGCGCGGGGCCCGTCGTGGCGCAGGATCTGAAGATCGTGCAGGCGCTGCTGGAGCGCGCCTCGAAGGCGCACGTGCGCCAACGCACCGTCATCGGCTCATGGTCGGCGCTTCTGAACTATTGCCGCATGAGCATGGCGCATGCGCCGCGCGAACAATTCCGCGTGCTCTTCCTCGACGTGAAAAACCAGCTCATTGCCGATGAAGTGCTGAATGAAGGCACCGTCGATCACGCGCCCGTCTATCCGCGTGAAATCGCCCGCCGCGCGCTCGAACTCTCCGCCGCCAATGTGATCCTGGTGCACAATCATCCGAGCGGCGATCCCAAGCCCTCGGCCGCCGACATCGCCGTCACCCGCGAAATCGTCGCGGCCGCCGGCGCCATCGGCGTCAAGGTCCACGACCATCTGGTCGTCGGCAAGAACGGCGTCGAGAGCTTTCGCTCGCTGGGGCTGCTCTAAGCGAACTGCTGCGCCGCTGAGGTCAGCGCGCCGATATCGACCGCGCGCCGCACCTCGCCTGCATCGAGCACATAGGTTCCGCCCGCCATGTCGCCGAGGCGCTGTTTGCGCTTGGTTGCGAGCACGCAGATGCCGGCCGGGATCCCGCCGAGCAAGCCTGGGTTCACTTCGATCAGCCGAAACAGCGTGCGGATGATGACGCGCCCGATGTTCGGCGTCTTGCCCTGCGCGTCCACCACTTTGAGCCCGGTGATGAGCTTGCCGAGCGTGCGGCCCCACACGCTTTCGCAAACCGGAAAATAGAGCAGCGCAATCACAGCGCTGACGCCGAGCACCACACCGCCAGCCTCGCTGTCGATGGTTTGTCCAAGGGCCAGCGCCGGCACAAATACGATCGCCGCCAGCGCCAGCATATCCACCCAGCAGCCGATCCAGCGCCGCACCAGCAGCCCGCCCGAGCCGGTCTGCTCGGCAAGCTCCTGAACTGGAGTCAAAGCATCAGCCATGGCGCGTCCCTCCCGCGCGTCAACGCTAACACGGCGGCGCTCATATAATAAATCCCGCGCGCGTCGCTCGACCGGAAAGGCTTGCGGTCAACTTGGCGCGCCGCCACAAGGGAGCCGGGAGGACGCGATCCATGACAGACGCCGCACAGGCGCATCCGGGCCACGGCTCGAAGGGCTATCGCGCCTACGTGCTCGGCGCGCTCCTCATCGTCTACACCTTCAACTTCATCGACCGCGTCGTCATCGGCATCGTGGGCGAGCCGATCAAGGAAGAGTTCGGCCTCACCTACTTCCAACTGGGTTTGCTCGGCGGGCCGATGTTCGCCGTGCTCTACACGCTTCTGGGCATCCCGATCGCGCGCTTTGCGGAGCGCAGCAACCGGATGACCATTCTCGCGGTCTGCCTTGCGCTGTGGAGCGCCGCCACCGCCGCATGCGGTTTCGCCGTGAACTACCTGCAGCTCTGCGCGGCCCGCATCGGCGTTTCGATCGGCGAAGCCGGCTGCACGCCGCCGGCCAATTCGGTCATCTCCGATTACTTTCCGTCCGAGCGGCGTGCGAGCGCGCTTTCAATCTATGCGCTGGGCATCCCCATCGGCTCCATGATCGCTGCGGTCGGCGGCGCCTGGATCGCGCAAAACGTCGGCTGGCGTGAAGCGTTCATCTGGCTGGGCGTCCCCGGCGTCGCGTTGGCGGTCATCGTAAAACTCACCGTAAAGGAGCCGCCGCGCAGCGCGGCCCAGGCCGAGGCGCCAAGCTTCATCTCCGCCGTCGCCGCCCTGGCCAAGAAGCCCACGTTCTGGCACGTCGCCCTGGGCTCGGCCCTGGCGAGCTTCGTCGGCTACGGCGTCGGGCAGTTCCTGACCAACTTCATGATCCGCGTGCACGGTTTCACGCTGTTCGAGGCCGGCAGCATTATCGGCGCGGTGCTGGGGCTCTGCGCCGCCATCGGCACCTTCGCCAGCGGCTTCCTCGCCGACCGCATCGCCAAGCGCCACCCCAATGCGCTGGCCTGGCTTCCCGCGCTCGGGTTCGCGATCGCCACGCCGCTCTATTTGCTGTCGTTCTTCCTCGCCGACATCCGGCTGGCGCTTCCGGCGCTCTGCGTCGCCGCCATCTGTCACTACTTCTATCTCGGCCCCATGTACGCCGTTACGCAGGGCGTCGTCGTGGCGCGCATGCGCGCGATCGCCGTTGCGGTGCTGCTCTTCATCGTCAACCTGATCGGCTATGCGCTGGGGCCGCCCGTGATCGGCGCCATCGCAGACGCCTTCACCAACAACCTGCTCGGAGCAACGGGCCTGAGCGTCGACATCTGCGAGGCGATGCGGCTGGCGGCGCTGGGCAAGGAGTTTCACCAATACAGCCTGCTCGGTCAGGAGCTGCCTGCCCCCGTCATTCCACCGGGCGCCGACATCGCCCGCTGCAATCCCGCCATCGCCACCGGTCTGAGGTGGGCCATGATGATCGGGGTGTGCGGATATCTCTGGGCGGGGCTGCATTTCCTGCTGTCGGCCCGCACGCTCCGGCGCGACTGGGTGGCGTGAGCGGGTGACGTGACGGGCCGCGCGCTTGGCTGTAAGAAACGCCCATGATTCCGCGCTATACCCGCCCCGAGATGGCGGCGATCTGGTCGGCCGAAAGCCGCTATGCCATCTGGCTCGAGATCGAGACGCTCGCCATGGAAGCCATGGGCGAACTCGGCACGATCCCGAAGGACGCCGCGAAGGTCTATCGCGAAAAGGGCCGCTTCGAGGTCGACCGCATCGACGAGATCGAACGCGAAGTGAAGCACGACGTCATCGCGTTCCTCACCAATGTCGCCGAACACGTGGGTCCCGAAGCCCGCTTCGCCCACCAGGGCATGACCTCCTCGGACGTCCTTGATACCTGTCTCAACGTGCAGCTGGTGCGCTCCTGCGATCTGCTTATCGCCGGCAATGCGCGGGTGATGGCCGCACTGAAAAAACGCGCGCTCGAATACAAGCTGACGCCGACCATCGGCCGTAGCCACGGCATCCACGCCGAACCTACCACGTTTGGCCTGAAGCTGGCCGGCCACTACGCCGAATTCGCCCGCAACGCCGAGCGCCTGAAGCAAGCGCGCGCCGAGATCGCCACCTGCGCCATTTCCGGCGCGGTCGGCACCTTCGCGCAGATCGATCCCCGGGTGGAAGCGTACGTCGCCAAGAAGCTCGGCCTTGAGCCGGAGCCGGTTTCAACCCAGGTCATCCCGCGCGACCGTCACGCCGCCTATTTCGCGACGCTCGCAGTGGTGGCTTCCGGCATAGAGCGGCTCGCCACCGAAGTGCGCCACCTGCAGCGCACCGAGGTGCTGGAAGCTGAGGAATTCTTCGAGCCCGGCCAGAAGGGCTCCTCGGCCATGCCGCACAAGCGCAACCCGGTGCTCTCGGAAAATCTCTGCGGCCTCGCACGTCTGGTCCGGAGCGCAGTGACGCCGGCGATGGAGAACGTCGCGCTCTGGCACGAGCGCGATATTTCGCATTCGAGCGTCGAACGCGGCATCGGTCCCGACGCCAATATCCACCTCGATTTCGCACTGCACCGCTGCGCCGGGATGATCGAAAAGCTGGTCGTCTATCCCGAGAACATGGCGCGCAATCTCGCCATGCTGGGCGGGTTGCACAATTCGCAGCGCGTGATGCTGGCGCTGACGCAAGTGGGCGTCGCGCGCGAAGACGCTTATCGGCTGGTGCAACGCAACGCCATGGCGGTGTGGCAAAGCCCGCCGCCGCGACCACAGACGGCGCTGATCGACAGGTTGAAGGCGGACAAGGACGTGACCGCGAAGCTCGACGCGAAGACGCTGGAAGGCTGCTTCGACGACGCCCATCACTTCGCCCGCGTCGACGAAATTTTCGCCCGCGTGTTCGGCTAGGGCAGACCGGCCATTGAGTCGCCGTCCCAGCCTTCGGCCCACATCCTGGCTTCAAGCCGCTGGATCGAACGCTGCAGGCGCCCGCTCTGGCTTTCGATCCGTTCGCTCAATCGCTGCTGATCACGCGGGCTCATGTTCTCAGCGTGTTCGGCACGCGCTTGCAGCCGCATCATTGCTGCCGCTTCGCGATAGACTGTAACCGTCTCAGGACACGCCTTCGCCAGCGCGTCGCGCGTATCGCCTATCGCGCCCGTTACACCGGGCATGTTCAACATCGTCGCCAAGCCGCGCGCCTGCCCGCGCAAATCCGACGGCTGCACGATGCGCGCGAAGACGCCGATCATGATGAGGTTCGTCGCCTCGTCGTTCCCGGACATCTGCATCCGGTCGAGTTCGATGTTCTCGGCCGCGGCGGCGGCCGAGAAGGTGCGGACGGCGCGGCGGAATTCGATCCGCCCTTCGTCGCTGCAGAACGCCGTCGCGCTCCCGCTGCCGGCGGCGCGCATGAGGTTGGAACGGGCTGAAGCAAAGCTCATTTCCTCCGGCGCGCCGACTTCATCGGCCGCGCCGCACCCGCCCAGCATCATCAGCGCGGCGAACCATCGCTTCATGAACCCGCTGCTCCGACGCTGAGGCCGGATTGCGCGGCGAGAGTCTCCATCTCGCGGCGCGCGCGCAGCAGCATCATGGCCTGGCGCTCCACGCCTTCGCCGCCTTCTCCACGCATGCTTTCGTAGCGTTCGCTCTCGATCACGAAGCGCGCCGCCGCCTGCTGCAAGGCCGCAACCTGCGCGCACGAGGTCCGCGCCGCGGCGCGCATGCCGCGAATTTCCGGCCATTGCGTCAGCGTCATTCGCCCGATCATTGGCCGCGCATGGCCGCGGAAATCAGAGCCTTCGACGAAGCCCGCGCCGAAGGCGATCATAACGGCAATGTCCATGCGCTTCAGCGACGCCGGATCGACGCCCGGTCCCGGCACCTGCGGCCAGGTGAGTCCCGCACGCGCCATCTCCGCGCCGTAGGCGCGCACGGCGCCCCGCAGCTGCGCGCGGCCTCCCGGCGTGCAAACATCCATCGGCGCAGCGCCCGCGGCGAAGCGCTCCAGGACTTCGCTCGCGTCGCTCGCCGCCATGTGCGCAGGCGCTGGCGCGCAAGCGCCCAGCGTCAGCGTTAAGACGGCAGCAATGACCCGCAGCATGCGCGCACTATGCACCCAGCCCGGTCACGGAAACGTTCAGGAACGGCGTTAAAGCGCGTTAGCTACGCGCCTGTGGCTTATGTCCCGGCCTTGATCTGCGCGCGCGCTTCCGCGAGGCACTCGTCCATCTTGGCGCGGATCTGGTGATCCGACAGCTGCACGGCGTGCATGTCGAGATCGGCGCGGACTTTCTTGAACAGGTCTTCGGCGCCCGCCTCTTCAAGGTCGGCGATCACCACCGATTTGGCGTAGTCGTCCGCCGCGCCGTCGGCGAGGCCCATAAGACCCGCCGCCCAGCGGCCGACCAGCTTCGCCCGGCGGGCCTGCGCCTTGAACTCCTGCTCCTGGTCGAGCGAGAACTTCTTTTCTTCGGCGCGCTCACGGTCGTCGAACTGGGGCATTGGGCTCCTCTCCGGGGGTTAGCCCTTTCAATAAGGGCGGCGGCTGACAGGATCAACTGCGGCCCTTATGCAGGGAATTTTCAGGCTTTTCCGCCCTCAAACCGCTGTGAGGGAGCCTCTGGAACAGGCTGGGCCGCATTGTGGCAGGCCCCCTTTCACCCTAAGTTCACCCCTCAACGGCCGCGGGCGATTCCGTCGACCGTCGCCTCGAAACGGGGGGATTGAACCGCTTCGAGGGAGGGAGAGCAGACCCATGTCCCGTCGCAAGAAGATCTACGAAGGCAAAGCCAAGATCCTGTTCGAGGGTCCGGAGCCGGGCACGCTCATCCAATATTTCAAAGACGACGCCACCGCCTTCAACGCGCAGAAAAAGGCGATCCTCGAGGGCAAGGGCGTCATCAACAACCAGATTTCCGGGTTCATCATGACGAACCTGAACGCGATCGGCATTCCGACGCACTACATCAAGACCATGAATATGCGCGAGCAGCTGATCCGCGAAGTCGAGATCATCCCGCTCGAAGTCGTGTGCCGCAACGTCGCCGCCGGCTCGCTGGCGACGCGCCTGGGCATCGAGGAAGGCACGCCGTTGCCGCGCTCCATCATCGAATTCTACTACAAGAAGGATGAACTCAACGACCCGATGGTCGCCGAAGAGCATATCACCGCGTTCAACTGGGCTTCCACCCAGGAGATCGACGACATCATGGCGCTGACGCTGCGCATCAACGACTACCTATTCGGCATGTTCGGCGCCGTCGGCATTCGCCTGATCGACTTCAAGATCGAGTTCGGCCGCCTCTACGAAGGCGACATGGTGCGCACCGTGCTGGCCGACGAAATCAGCCCCGACAGCTGCCGCCTCTGGGATGTGCAGACCAACGAGAAAATGGACAAGGACCGCTTCCGCCGCGACCTCGGCAACGTCACCGAAGCCTATGTGGAAGTCGCGCGCCGTCTCGGCATCGTGAAACAGACCGCCGCCGGCGGCGATGCTGTGCACTAAGAACTGAACGAGCGGGGACAGAATGAAAGCCATCGTGACCGTCGGCCTGAAGCCTGGCGTGCTGGACGTACAGGGCAAGGCCGTGGCCGGCGCTTTGAAGGAGCTGGGCTTCCCGCAAGTCGCCGGCGCCCGCGTCGGCAAGGTGATCGAACTCGAACTCGACAACTCGCTCGATGACGCCGCCGCCGAAGCCAAGGTCAAAGAGATGTGCGAGAAGCTGCTCGCCAACACCGTGATCGAAAGCTACCGCGTGGAGATCGCGCGCTAGGCCATGTGGCGCACGTGGGCCTTCCCCGCGTGCAACGACTCTAAGAACGTCCGAGGCATCGTCTACGACTCCATACGTGCCGGCACATCGCTGTCCGCGCTCGTACTCGACGTCGTGTTTGAGCGATGAACGCACGCATCCCTCGGACCAACAATACCTCTCTCAGTCATTCCAGACGACCAGCGGCCGATCTGGAATCCAGGGCAATATCCTATGTGCCCGACGATTCCAGATCACGCTCCGCGTGTCTGGAATGACTGAAGGAGAAGGCCTAGATTCAGATGATGGCCGCATGGTTCAAACCCAAACACTACGGCTTCGGCGCCTATCCTGCGACCTGGCAAGGCTGGGCGCTCACCGCCGGATACGTCGCCGTCGTCGCGCTGCTCGGCGTTTGGCTCTCCGCGAGCGCGGAAACCGGCCACGTCCACCTGACACCCTTCCTCATCCTCACCGGCGGCATAACTGCGCTCTTCCTCGTCATCTGCTGGCGCACGACCGAAGGCGGCTGGCATTGGCGTTGGGGCAAGGACGACTAGCTTATCGGCGCCGAGCGTGGACAGAGTTCAAGCGGCTCTTGCCGACTGCGCTGCGGAGAGAGGCATCGCCGGCGGTACGGAGTCAGCTGAGGCCACGGCTGCGATCCGATCGGCGATCATCTCGGCGATTTCTGGGTGGTCGAAATAGGTGGCGTGGACCAAGCTGTCCCACGTCATTGCGTCGGCGGTCAGCTCTGTCAGTGCGTTCCCTGAGTCGGCGCCGACACTGAACAGCCCGCCCCGGTACTTATCGAACAAGCGCCGCGTGGCCTCGGACGACGCGGCGATCATCCGCGCGGCGACATCGCCCTCCAGAACCACCTGCCGCGTTGCGTAATTGTGCGAGCACGAAGACACATCGCCGATGCGCCGGTCTCCGTCGCGACCGAAGGCGATGCCTTTGAGCGTGCCGCCGACGACCTTGTTCAGCTGCTTGCGCAAACCCCATTCCAGGACTGTCGCCGCGCCCAGCCTGTTGAGCGCGTAAATGAATGCAAACAGCAGCGGCGTCGCAAACAGGCCAAATACTAAGAGGAAGTAGGCGACGTAGACGCCGAGAGTGAGCTGCGGCTGGGTAAGCGGCACGCCCCATTCTCGACCGTTGAGGAAAAGGGTCACCAGGCCAATCGTCCAGAGCAACGCCAACACCGGGCCGGCGATCACGCCGTTCATACCCCAGACGATCGCGGCCGTGCGTGAGCCCCGCCAGATTGATCCAGCGCGGAAAGGCTCGATCGGCAATTGGTCGATGCGTTGAAGGAAGGCTATCGCCTCATCGTTGGGATGCCAGATCGAAGTCACTTCCGTGTCTCTTCGCATCGGGCGTCCGGCGCGCCGAATGCGGGCGACGCCGCGCAGCGCCAATGGAAACACGAAGGCCAGCGACACGATGTTCGCCGTCGACAGCACGCCCAGAATCGTCGCCGCCCAATCAGGAGTGTCGCCATAGAAGAACATGTCAACGAGCGGCGCGCCGCCAAAAATCCACACCGCAGCGAACGCCAGCACGCTGACCGCCAGCATCACCACGAACATCCAGGCCACCAGGCGCTCAATGCGTGAGACGCGCGCCTTGAAGAACGGCGTGCCTACGGTGATCAGGCTGGCGATCTTCGGATGACGCTGCTTGCTCGACCAGTTCAGCTGGCAAGCGGCGTCGTTGGCGACATTGCCGCCGTGGCTATGGCCGACCAGGTGGACGCCGGCGTGCGTCCGCGCCAGACGCATGATCAGCCTCGATAGCTTTTCCGCGCCCTTCTCCCGACCTGTCGTGCTATTGGCGCCAGACCAAAGCAGCGGAACGATCTCAGCCTCGTGTCCGAGCGCCGCGAGCCGGGCCGTCAGCCGCTCGCTGAACGCAGAGCCTTGCTGAAACCACTTGGGGCCTTCCGGCGTCTCGGCCGTATCGCCGGTGCCGTGAATGGTGACGACGGCGATGGGACGGTTCGGCGTGGCTGACATCGGACACGGCTCCCAGGGGCGAAAGACCCACATGCGGCGAGCATGAAGCCACCGGATTGCGCAACCTTGATCGGGGTCAAATCCGCTCGGCCTTGGCAGAAGACAACCGGCTTGCCGGCAGCGCACGGCGCGCTAGGCTCGCGCCGCATGCTGAGCAAGGGCGACGACTTCCCCATCCACCAGACGCCGGAGCCGATCGCCTACGCGGCCGACCGCAATTTCTACGACCGCTATTTCTTCAACGGCTATTCGGCCGACGGCGCGCTGTTCTTCGCCGCGGCGCTGGGCGTCTATCCGCAACTCGACGTGATGGACGCGGCGTTCTGCGTCTCGGTCGGCAGCAAGCAGCACAATGTCCGCGCATCGCGCCGTCTGCACGGCGAGCGCATGAACCTCCGCGTTGGCCCCATCGAAATCGCCGTGATGGAGCCGATGCAACGGCTCGCGGTCCGCGTCGATGACAACGGAAGCGGCGTCTCCGCCACGCTCGTCTTCGCCGCGCGGCATGCGCCGATCGAGGAGCCGCGATTCACCCGTCGCAACGGCGCGCGCCTCTTCATGGACTACACCCGTCTCACGCAGAACGGCGCATGGGGCGGCACGATCACGGTTGGCGGCGACACCCACCGCATCGACGCCTACGGCACGCGCGACCGTTCCTGGGGCATCCGCCCGGTCGGCGCGCCAGATGCGCAGCCGCCGCCGGGCGGCGCGCTCTCACAGTTTTTCTGGCTCTGGGCTCCGTTCAATTTCGATGACCGCGCCGCGTTCTTTCACACGAACGACGACTCCGACGGCAGAGCCTGGAACCGCCGCGCCGTGATCGACCGGCTCGCCGCCTCGCTTACGGAATATGAACGGCCGGAAGCGAAGCTCGCTTACGCACCCGGCACGCGCCGCATCGCCTCGGCCGAAATCGCCTTCGCGCCGGAGACGATCCTCAGCATCAAGCCGACCGGCGCGCACTTCTACATGCACGGCCTCGGTTACATGCACCCCACCTGGGGACACGGCCGCGACCACGGCGAACTCGACGTCGCACACGACATCATCGATCTCACCAGTATCGACGACAATGTTCCCGGCAATCTCCACATCCAAGCCCTCGCGTACGCCACGCTTCGCGACGGCGGCTATACCTACGAGGGCCAAGGCGTGCTCGAACAATTGCTCGTCGGTCCGCATGCGCCGAGCGGCTTCAAGTCTTTGTTGGATCCCGCACCATGATTCCCACGCACCCCGACGCGATGACGACCGCCTGGCTCGAACAAGCGCTCGCCGCACCCCGCCATTCGCTTGCCGGCTTCAGCGCCACGCCCATCGGCACCGGCCAGATGAGCAAGAGTTTCCGGCTCGCACTCGAGTGGAAAGAAGCAGGCGGCGGCCCGACAAGCATCGTCGCGAAATGCCCCGCAAGCGATGAAGGCACGCGCTCGATCGCTCAAGCGCTCAATTGCTACACGCTCGAACTCGGCTGGTACCGCGAACTCAGTCACACCATCAGCGTCAATTGCCCGCAATGCCTGTTCCAAGATTCAAGCCACGACGATCTCGATTTCGTCCTGCTGCTGGAAGACATGGCCCCGGCCCGGCAAGGAGATCAGCTGGCGGGGGCCTCCATCCCGCAAATTGAAGCCGCACTGCGCCAAGCCGCCCGTCTGCACGCCCCCTATTGGGCCGACCTGCGCCTGAACGACATCGCCTGGCTTCGGCCAAAAGACAGCTCAGGCAACATGGTGCGCATGCTTATGCCGCCACTCTTCCTGCAATTTCGCGAGCGCTACGCTAATCGCCTTTCGTCCGACATCCTGGAGATGGGCGCCGCCTTCGTCGCGCGCCTCGACAAGTATCTAGATTATGTTCCGAACGCGCCGACGGCTCAGCACCGGGATTTCCGCATCGACAACATTCTCTTCTCGCCCGACGCCGGCGAAGCACACATCGTCGACTGGCAGACGCTCGGCGTAGGGTCCGGCATCGCCGATGTCGCCTATCTGATTGGCACCAGCATCGCCGATCCGAAAGAGCGTGCAAAGGAGGAGCAACGCTTAGTCGACTATTATGCCAATCAGCTCGTCAACCTTGGCGTCATCCCGAACACCGTGCAGATCTGGCGCGAGTATAAGCTCTACGCGTTCTCGGGCTTTCTGATGGCCGTCTTCGCCGCCATGAACGTGGGCCGCACCGAGCGTGGCGACGAAATGTTCGCGGTCATGACCGAGCGCCCCGCGTGGCAAGCGCTCCACCTCGGCAGCCTGAGTCTGTTGTGATGCATCGACGCACGCTGCTCATCGCTCTCACCACGCTCGCGGGCGCCTGCACTACCCCGCGCTCTGCGCCGCAGCGCGCGGCGCCGGCGCCGGACCAAGCGTTCCAGACGCTGAAGGGGCTTGTCGGCGCCTGGCAGGGGACCAACGAACGCGGCCGCACGTTCCTGGTGGACTACCGCCTCGTCGCCGGCGAGAGCGTCCTGGTCGAGACCTGGACCATGTCGCCGACGCGCACATCCATGACCGTCTATCACATGGATGGCGACGCGCTGATCGCCACACACTACTGTCCGCTCGGCAATCAACCGCGCCTGCAATACCGGCCCGAAATTTCCGGCCAGCGTCTCGAATTCCGTTTTCGCGATGCGACGAACCTGCCCAATGAGCGTGTGGCGCACGAACACGCATTCTGGATTGAGATCAACGGCGACGGGACATTCGCACGGAACGAAACCTATGTTGAGAACGGCGAGGCCGGCTCAGAGACCAGCACATTCGCGCGGTTGCCGCAGCCGTAGCATTAGTCGCCGCCGCCGTCGCCACCGCCCCCATCACCACCGCCGTCATGCGCTGCCGCACCGTGACTGTGACCGCTAGCGTGGTGACCGCCGCTGGGGCCGCCCGCGAAATGGGCCCCGCCGTCTCCACCGCCGTCGTCCTCCCGTTTCTGCGCGCGATTGATGCGCGTGAGCAAACCGATCAGCAGCAGAACCACGCCGATCGTGACCAGGACGGCGACCAGAAAATAGACGAGCATGCGTCAGCTCGACGGCGGCTGCGTCGGCATTTCCGGAAACGTCGGAAGGCCTGCGCGCGGCTGATCCCAGCTGGGGCAGCGCCTCACGTAGATTGACGCCATCGGCTTGAACGCTTCGAGGAATTCGTCGTCCAGCGTTCCCGCCTTCAACATCACCACGCCCGCACGCGCCCCTTTCGAGTAAATGCCGACGCCACAAGCCGGACAGAACACGCGGGTCACCGGATTGCCGCTGCCGCCGGTCTTGGAGAACTCGCGCGTCGCCCCGGTGCAGGTCATGGTCGCTTCGGCAATGGCGATCGAGGCGGAGTGGCTTGAACTCGTCTTGCGGCAATCGGCGCAATAACAGTACCCGCCGAACAGAGCCGGCCCGGTCACTTCATAGCGCACCGCGCCGCACAAACATCCACCCTTCATGATCACCTCCCGTGCGCTTCGAACTTAGCATGCAGGCGCATCGGCGTCAGTCGTCTGCATCGGTGCGCCAGAAAACCCAAGTCAGCGCGATCGCCAGGCCGAGTGCAACGGCGCCGAAGAAGTAACCCCAATGCGGCACGGCGTTCTCCTAGGGTGTTTCAACCACTGTTGCGGCCTCTCCGATCGGCGCTGTTGCAGCGGCTTGCGTCGTCGCATCAATGCGCGCGAGCGAGCCCCAGCGATAGCCCTCCGCAAACGGCGCGTCCGGCGCCTCGAATGCATGCACGTAGGAGGCGCCGCCGCCGCATTCGAAAGTTGCGCCGTTGCGATAGGCAGCGCGCCGCATCCGTTCAACCAGGACCGGCGCCGACGCGAGGTCGGCGTGCGTTCGCTCGATCATCATGTCCGGGCGCCGCTCGCCGGCCAAACTGAAGGCGAAGGAGCCGGCGAAAACCGCTTCACCCGGCCCGACGTCGAACTCCGGCGCCCCGAGGCAAAACGAGCTCAGGCGCCCGCCCGCCACCATGGCGGTCAACCGCCAGCGCCCCGGCGGCACGGCGAATACCAAGGTCTCCTGTATCGGACGATTGCGACGCGACTGCTGAATCTCTGCAATGACGACATCCTGCGCCGCATCGTCGGGAGCCGCATCGGCGCGCACGAAAACCACGGCCGAGCCGGTGGGCCCGCCAGTGACGCGCACGATGACCGCGCTTGCGTCGGCGGCGAGGTTTGCAAGCTCCGCTTGCGCCACAGCTTCGGCCGGGCGCCGCGAGCGCCCGACCAGGGCCGCGCTTTGAGCACGCTGACGTTCCTGCAGCGCGCGTCGCTCCGCGCCCTGCGCACGCGCCTGTTCGCTGGTCATGCCGCCCATCGGCGCGCGTGCGCGGCGGCTCGGCAATTCCATGAAGGATTCAGGCATTAAGCGCAGACTGAGCGAGTCCGGCGCCTGGCCGCCGACGCCGCGGCTCGCGCCGTCAGCGTACGTGTTTGAGAAGGCGCTGAACACCTGCCCCTCCGGCGCCGGCGCGCCCGCCAGCACCGCCAGGCGCAACTCAAGTTCGGCCGGCGCCAAAGCATCCAGTTCCTGCGCGAGCGGACCTTCGAGGCGCATGACGCGCCAGCCGCGCACGTTCATGCAGCTGTCGTAATTGGTCTGCATCGCGCGCAAGGTGGCGACGCGCTGCGCCTGCGCATCCATGGCGCCGCCGATCAGAAGCCCCGCCGCGCCGTACATCGCGCCCGCCATTTGCGTGTTGCCGCCTGGAAACGGCTGCGTAAGCGCGATCACTGACGGCATGCAGGCTTCGATATCGGCGCGCTGATCGGCGAGGCTCGCACCGGGACGATTGTAATAGGTCAGCGGCTCAGCCGGCTGAGCCGCCGACGTCATGGGCGCCGCCGCGCAGGCAAGCGTCAGAGCTGAAAATATCGCGCGCTTCATCTTGCCCCCGCAATCAGGTTCCAAAGCTAGCGCAGCACGCGAGGGCCGCCAACGGATTATGAAATCGGCGCAGCCGTTCGTCGCAACCTCACCGACTTGTGCTGCGTCCTCGGCTGGCGCCGCTGCGGCGGCTTCGCTACCGGTGACGTCATGCGATTTCTTGTTCTCGCAGCCGCGTGCCTGACGTTCGCCACGCCGGCTTTCGCGCAGCCATCGGACGAAATGCAGGCCGCGCGCGATCAGATCCAGGCCGAAACGCGCGGGTCGGTGTTTCCAGGACCTCGCGAAGGCGAAACACGACCCGTCTGGGTATGGCGGCCCGCAAACGCCGGCGCGCAGGCGCTGCCGGTGCTCTATATGGCCGACGGGCTGGGCGGGCTGCGCGTCGCGCTCCTGCGGCTGAAGCCGCTCATCGCTTCGGGCCAGATTCATCCGTTCATGATCGTGGCGCCGGAATCCAATGCCGACCCCGAAACCCGGGCCGCGGAATATTTGCGCGGCTGGCCCGGCGGCAGCGACGATTTCGCGCTCCACGAACAATGGCTGATCGAGCAGGTCATCCCGTGGGCCGAGCGCACGCAGCACGCATCGTCCGACCGCGCGCAACGTTTCATCGGCGGCTTCTCGAACGGCGCCGATCTCGCCATCGTCATGGCCGTGGATCATCCCGACCTCTTCGCCGGCGCACTTGTGCACTCGCCGGTGGGCGCCAGTCCGGGCTGGGTCTCCAACGCACAGCCCGGGCAGCGCTGGGTCGTCAGCGAAGGGACGCTTGAAGTCACAGGTTCGGTCCGCCGCCCGGCGCAGCTCGGGCGCAACCTGGCGCGCACCATCGAGCGCAAGGGCCTGCCGGTGCGCATTTGCCTCGGCCGCTGGGCCCACGAAGGCCCGGTCTGGCGCGACCTCTCGCCCGGCTCGATCGTGTGGATGATGCAACTGGGCGACGTCGAGGCGGCCACCACCCAGCTTGAGCGCGACAATTGCCGGATCGATCCCGGCAGCAGCTAGGCCTCGTTGCCAGCGCGCAACGGGCGCTGAGCCGGACCCAGGCTTCATCGCCGCAACCTCATGTCCGGCCTTCAAATTTGCGCCGACGCACCTTATTGAAGGCGCATGAAATCCGCCGTTGTCGTGTTCCCCGGGTCCAATTGCGACCGCGATGCCGCCCGCGCGCTTGAACGCCTCTCGGGCAAGCCCGCCAGCATGGTCTGGCACAAGGACACGGAACTGCCGGACGGCGTCGATCTGGTGGTGCTCCCCGGCGGCTTTTCCTACGGCGACTATCTTCGCTCCGGCGCGATGAGCGCGCGCGCCCCGATCATGCGCGCGGTGGCGGCGCACGCCGAACGGGGCGGCCTGGTGCTGGGCGTGTGCAACGGCTTCCAGGTGCTGACCGAAGCGCGGCTCCTGCCGGGCGCGCTTCTGCGCAACGCCGGCTTGAAATTCGTGTGCCGCGACGTGCCGCTCGCGGTCACCAACGGCAACACCGCCTTCACCCGGGCCTTCCGCGAACGGCGCGAGACGCATATCCCGATCGCGCACGGCGACGGGCGCTTCAGCGCCGATGATGAAACCCTCGACCGCATCGAGGGCGAGGGCCGCGTGGTCTTCCGCTATCTCGACAATCCGAACGGCTCGGCTCGCGACATCGCCGGCATCATCAACGACCGCGGCAACGTCATGGGCATGATGCCCCACCCGGAACGCTCCTCCGATCCGGCGCTCGGGCGCTTGGGCGGGGCGCCGGTCTTCCAAAGCCTGATGGAAGCGGCATGAGCGCGCCCAAGAAACAGTCCGCGTCTGCCGGCGGCGATTTCGACGCCGAGGTGGATTCCGCGCGCAAACGCCTCGAAGCGGCGCTGAACGAAGACACCGGCTTCGACGATCTCGCCGCTTTGCAGGCGCTGGCCCCGATCCTGGCCGAAAAGATCGTCTCGCGCCGTCTGGCGTTCACGCTGGGCGACGAAGACGACGACGAAACCCAGATCGCGGTCATCCACGTGCAGACCGACGAAGAACTCGGTTTCATTTTCGCGGAGGACGGCGAGTACGTGTTCGAGAGCAATCTCGATGCGTATTTCGACGATTTCGTCGATGACGATCCGGAGCGGTTTGTGGAGCGCTTGTACGAAACGTTGCGCGCGGACCTGCCGAAGTACGAAGTCGAGAATAAGGGCTAGCCCACTCCGTTATGTGCTCTCCCGTGAGCGAGAGCTGTCGCGAGCGAGAGCTCGCGGCTGAGAGGGCGTTGGTGGCGACATGCGCAGACGACAGAGCTTGCCGCTCCGCCCTTTCCGTCTCGCGCGTTGCGCGAGCCACCTTTCCCTCACGGGAAAGGACGTGCTGAGCAGCGCGCATGCGTCGCGGTCGCTGTGATGGGGTTCACCACAGCGGCACGGCGACCAAAGCGAGCACAGCCAGTCAGGAGGTATCGGCGCAGAGCGGCGGCGCGACCGCGTCTGCGAGCGCGGGCCCTACGCCGGCGCATGCCGCAATCGGCGCGCGGCGTGACAGGCCGTGGCGGAGGCGCCGCAGGAGGTGCGCCGTCAGGCGGTCGAGGTTGGCGAGCGCGGCGTTGAGCGCGGTGAGGCGTGCGTCGATGTCGCGTCCGCGCAGAGCGCGGCGCAGGGCCGAGCCGACAGCGGCGCGACGCCAACTATCGGGTCTTGCAGGCAGCCAGGGACGTGGGCGGCGGCGGATGCGCCAGCGCTTCAAGACGCGGATGAGCACGATGCTCTCAATGGCGCGCGCGATGCGGCCGAGTTGTTTATTGATGATACTCTGGCCAGGACCGCTATCGCACGCGAACCACATCAGCACCTGCGCCAGCCAAAGACCCGCCCACAGCGTGAGCCGGGTCAGGGTCCGATCGGAGACAGAGGTGATTGGCGCGTGGCGCATGCGCAGGAGTATGCGGCCGCACCCGGTGGGGGTGGATAGATTTTTGTGCGGCCGTTGATGGATAGGGAAATTTGGGCGCACAGCTGAGGGATAGATGCGCAGCGCCCCGCTATGCGGTGTGATCGGCGGCGGCGTCGGATGCGATGACCTGCTCGCGCAACCACGCCAGGAACGCGACTTGCGCGGGTTCGAAGCGACGCCCGCGCGGCCACACCAGCCAGTATGCAAAAGCGACAGGCGCCGCCGCTTCGCTGAGCGGTGCGACAAGCCGGCCCTCATTCAAATCCCGCTGCGCCAGCTGCTGCTTCGCGAGCAGCATGCCCTTGCCTTCGACCGCGGCTTCAATGGCGAGACTGGACTGATTGAACCTGAGACCACGATCAACGTCGGCGCGACGATGTCCGCGCGCGGCGAACCACATATTCCAGCTTGGGCATGAGGGATCGCTGTCGGGCGAATCATCATGGATCAGAGGCATCGTCGTCAGATCGGACGCCGATGTCATCGGACCCGCCTCCTGCGCCAGACGCGGACTGCAGACGGCGACGACGGATTCAGACATCAGCTGCTCGAAGTGCAGGCTTGCGTAGCCCCCGCCGCCGTAACGCACCGCCATGTCGATGTCGCTGGTGGCGAAATCGGTGAGCGTCATGTCAGCAGATAAGCGCACTTCGATTTCGGGATGGGCGTCCTGGAATTTGCTGAGCCGCGGGATCAGCCATTTTGATGCAAAGGACGGCGGCGTCGAAATCGAGACGCGCCGGCCTCTCGTGGCGGAGCGCAAAGCGCGGCCGGCATGGAGCATCTCCGAGAGCACGACGCCCGCATGAAGATAGGCGGCTCGTCCCGCGTCGGTGAGTTCTACGCTGCGGCCAAGCCGCCGGAACACAGGCTGACCGGCGAATTCCTCCAACACTTTGATGTGCTGACTGACCGCGCCCGGGCTGATGTCGAGTTCTTCGGCTGCGCGCGAAAAGCTGCCCAGCCGCGCCGCCGCCTCGAAGACGCGCAGGGCCAGATAGGGCGGCAATAAATCGTTGTTGCTGCTCACCGAAGTCTTCCCACGCCCCTCAGACTGACGGCGCCAAGCTGAAGTGTCATCGGCTCAGACCGGATGCAAGCCGCCAACGCGTCCCATGGCGACAGGCCGGGCGCCATCGGACGCGCACGGCCGACAGCGCCCTCCTAATGAGTCAGTTTAGCAAAGCTGCATAGCTCGCACCGCGCCCGGAACTAGCCTGCGCGCGAACTCGGCGCGTCCTCCCCGGAACCTCATCTCGCGCCAGTTTTGGAGGCCCGCCATGACGGCGCAGCAGAAGTCCAATCCGGCCATGGCGACGTTGCTTCTGTCGGCCGGCTGGCTGTTTTTCGGGGCCGGCCCCGCGCATGCGACCGATGGCTACTTCGCGCTCGGCGTCGGCACGCAGCAAAAGGGCGCCGCTGGAACCGCCATCGCCAGTCCGCGCGATTCCCTCGCGATCGCCTCCAACCCCGCCGCAGCGTTGTCGCTCGGCGACCGCACCGACCTTGGCATCGAAGTCTTCCGGCCGGACCGCTCCGCCAGCATCGTAGGCAACGCGTTCGGAGCCGACGCCTCCTATAGCGGCAACGGCACATCGAACTTCTTCATTCCGGAGTTCGGCTATGTGCGTCAGCTGAACGAGCACTGGGCCTGGGGTGTCGCCGTCTACGGCAATGGCGGCATGAACACCGATTATTCCAGCAATCCGTTTGCACGCTTCGGCGCGACCGGAGAGGCGGGAGTCAATTTCGAGCAATTGTTCGTAACGCCGACTTTGGCGTTCCGCTTGGACGAGCACCAAAGCATCGGCGTCTCGCTCAATCTGGTAGCCCAGGCTTTCCGGGCCAAGGGCATCGCGCCTTTCGCAACGGCCTCCAGCGATCCCGCGAACTTCTCGAACCGGAGCACCGACGTCGCCTACGGCGCAGGCGTTCGCATCGGCTGGCTCGGCCAAATCAACGATCGCCTGCGCCTGGGCGCCTATTACCAGTCACGCACCTACACGCAGGAATTCGACAAGTACCGCGGCCTCTTCGCAGACCAGGGCGCATTCGACATTCCATCGAACTATGGCGTGGGTCTCAACTATCAGCTCACCGACACGATCGACCTCGCGTTCGACATCAAGCGGATCAACTTCTCGGAGATCGACTCGGTCGGCGATCCGCTGAGCCGCCTCACCGTGTCCGGCATCCCCTTCGGCGCCGACAATGGTCCAGGCTTCGGCTGGGACGACATCACGAGCTACAAGATCGGCGTGGACTGGCGCGTGTCACCGGCCTGGACGTTGCGCGCCGGCGTCGATTTCAACGGCCAACCGATCGCGGCCGATCAAACTTTCCTGAACATCCTGGCGCCCGGGGTCGTGGAAAACCAATACACGGTCGGCGCCACTTGGGCGCTGAGCGAACATGTCGAACTCACCGGCTACGCGCTCTACGCTCCGCGCGTGACCGTCCACGGCCGCAATTCGATACCGCCTGGCGCGCCGCCGGGGTTTGGCGGCGGCGAGGCGAATATCAGCTTGGCCGAGAGCGCGTTCGGCCTCGCCATCGGTTGGCGCTATTGAGGCGGCGATGACGGATGTGTTCGCCCCATTCCTGCCTGCTCTGCTCGGCGGCGCTCTTATCGGACTTGCGGCCGGGGGACTTTACGCTCTGACCGGCCGCATCGCCGGCGTCAGCGGCGTCTTTGGTGGCGCAATTCTGTTGGCGCCCGGGGCGTGGCGATGGGCCTTCGTCATCGGACTTCTGGCCGCCGGCGCCGCCGCGGCGCTCTTGCATCTGGATGAGCCAACGGCGCTGCACACGGCATCGCCGCTTCTGCTCGGCGCTTCGGGACTGATCGCCGGCATCGGTGCGCGGATCGGCGACGGCTGCACCAGCGGTCACGGCGTCTGCGGCCTCGCACGCTTCTCGTCCCGCTCACTCGTCGCAGTGCTGGTTTTCATGAGCAGCGCGATCGCGACCGTCTACGTCACACAACATCTGGCGACGCCCTCATGAACACGGTGCTCGCGCTCCTCTTCGGCTTGCTCTTCGGGGTCGGCCTTCTCGTTTCGGGCATGACCGATCCGGCCCGTGTCATCGGCTTTCTCGACATCGCCGGCGCGTGGAATCCATCGCTCGCCTTCGTGATGGGGGGCGCGGTATTGACCGCCGCACCCTTGTTCGCGCTCGCCCAGCGGCGCGGGCGGCCGCTGTTCAACGGGGCCTTTGAGGCGCCCGGCAAGCTTCGCATCGATCTCAGGCTGATTGGGGGCGCGGCCTTGTTCGGCGTCGGCTGGGGATTGGCCGGCCTTTGCCCCGGCCCGGCGCTTGTCAATTTCGGCCGCGCGCCGGCTGACACTTGGATCTTCGTCACCGCGATGGCGATTGGCTTGGTGCTCGGCCGCCTGTTCGCAGCGGCGCCGGCCGCACCGGATCACGACGCGGCGCAGCGCTCCGCGCAAGCTGCTGCTGCTGCTTCCGACTGAGCAAGTCGGGGCGCAGCTTCATGCTGCAGAGAACGCGCCTCCGCCGGGGGTTCGTTCGACCCGGCGTTGATCGGCAGCCAGAGAGTGAAAACCGTCCCCGCGCCCAGTGCGCTTTCGACGGAAATGTCGCCGCCCATCAGACGGGCGTTCTTGCGCGCCACGGCCAAGCCCAGACCCGCGCCGCCGGCCGATCTGGTGAGCGAGCTGTCGGCTTGCGCGAAGGCTTCAAAGACAGTGGCGACCTGCGCCGGAGACATGCCGATGCCGCTATCGGCGATCTCGAAGACGAGCCGCTCCGGCGCCGCCCAGGCGCGCACGTCGATGCGGCCGTTCTCGGTAAACTTGGCGGCGTTAGAGAGAAGTTTGGACAGGCAATCACGCAGCTTGGCGCGATCGAGCATCGCCGGCGGCAATGGCTTCACATCCAGAACCAACTGATTGCCCCGCGCGACCGCCAGAGGCTGCACCTCCTCTTCCAGTTCGGCCAGCAAATGGTCGAGGTCAGTTTCCACATCATCCAGGAGCGCGGCGTGCGCTTCGCGCTGCGACAAGCGCAAGATGTCGTTGATCAGCCCCAGCAGATGCTTGCCGGCGGTGCGAATGGTCTCTGCGTCGCGACGCTGCGTTTCAGCGCCCATCGCGGCCAAATCTTCTTCCAGCAGTTCAGAATAGCCGATGACGGCGTTGAGCGGCGTGCGCAGCTCGTGGCTGATGACCCGCAGGAACTGCGTCTTGGCTTCGTTCGCGTCTTCGGCCACGCGGCGGGCGTGGATCTGGCGGCCCAAATGCACAAGCAGCGCATTGCGATCTGTCGCGAAGATCGCCGCCGACGCCAGCAGCGTAAACGTCGCCAACGTCACCAGCGCCGTTTCAACAGATATGGATCCGGCGGCGATCGCCGGCATGAACAAGGCGACGCAGACCGGCGCCCAGAGATTGGCTGCGAGAAGCAAGCGCCGGTGCGAGAAGTAAACGAAAGCATGAATGGCGGCGCCCGCGATCCAGCCCATGGCGATCTGCGCGCCCAACGCGGTTTGCGACAGGTAGCAAAGCACGGCCAAGCCTGAATAAATCGCCGCGCCCAGCGCATAGGTCAGCGCGAAGCCGCGAACACTCGCTTCCGAACTCGCGGCGTGCGAGCGCGCGCCGGCCCAGCGCTCCAAGGCGGGCCGTCCGACCAGATCCCAAACGAAGACGATGGAAAGCCAAGCGGCAATGGCGGTCCAAGGGACAATTGTGGAGGCGATGAGCCCGACGAAAACCGAGAAGCCCAGCCGGGACCACACGCCGCGTTGGGTCAGTGCGCTGATTTCGGCGTGCGACAGGCGCATGGCCTGATCATCGGCCATCTTGGGATCGAGGCTCACGCTCATGGCGCCCAATGCTCGCCAACAAGCGTTAAATTTGCCTGCCCGGCGGGCGCCGAAATCCTAGGCCTTCCGCACTAGACGCGCGGATAGATTACCGCCGCTGCACTGGATCAGGGAGGCCGCTCGTCTTGCTTTGCGCGATGACGTAGCTGCCGGGCCAGCTGCCGTAGGAGAACGTGGTGACGCCGTTTGCGGTGGAGGCCGGATAGGCGGCGCGGCCCTCGCGCGGCCAGACGGTGACGCGCCCGCCGCGCGTCGCGCTAATGGCGCCGGCGTGCACGGCGGCGGTGCAGATGTCGGAATCGTCGGTGTAGGCGGACGCATCGCCCCAAGCGGTCGCGGTCGCGACGTTCTCGGGGCAGATGCACTCGAGCGCCGCCTGTGCGCCGCGCATCGCCACCAGATTGTGCGGACAGGCATAAATCTGCCCGACCTCGCGGCGGAAGCGCCATGTGGCGCGGGCGCCCTCCTGAGTGTACGCCGCGCCTTCGAGCACGCCGTCGCGCAAGGCGCCCACCGCGGACGCGTCGCCGGCGTCGAAACTCACCAACGCGCCGCGCTGGCGCCAGGCGCCGTCCTCGTGGCTCACGCGGCCTGCGCTATAGATGAGCACGCCGTCGCTGCGGAAATAAAGCGTCCAGTCCTCATCGTCGCGCGCGCGACCGCTCCAGCGCACGCGTCCGGCCCAATGGGTTTCGGCAAGTGCAGTCTGTGCGGCGCGTTCACCTTCAGCGCCCTCTTGCGCCTGCGCCGTCGCCTCGTGCGCGAACGATCCGGCGATCAGTGCGATGCCGAGTGCGGCCAAACCTGCGGCGAGCTTTTGCACGATCCCTCCGGTCGCGATGCTGGATGCAAGGAGGCCAGCCGATTGCGGCGGCAATGCGGGTGAGAGCGGACAACGCGAGGCCCGCGCCTGAACCTTCGCAGGCGGACTTTCGCGAACAAACGAAATCCGCCGCCGCCCGGGCCACCATCGAACGCGATGAGCCGGGTCAGGGTGCGATCGGACACAGGGATGCGGCACGGGGGTCCGACGACCGTTGTATATAATTTTTGACATGTCAAAAATATTCGACTATGCTCTCGTTTACAGATGCGAGAGTCGCCGATGGCTGTGCGCGAGATAGTGGCGTGGGTGATGGTGGCTCTCTTCGGCGGGGCCGGAGCCTTCTGTTTCGCGTCTATTTTGGGCGCAGGCCTCGCGGCGCCGCCACAGAAGTCGGCGATCGTCGCTGCGGTCGTCACCGTGACGGGCGCGGGCGTTTTGGAAGTCGCGTTGGCGATTTTCTTTCCGAGACAATCCGGGGCGCCGCCAGACGAGCGCGAGAGGCTCATTGTGGCGCGCGCGGGCCATTGGGCAGGCCTCGCATTCTTGTTTGGCGTGCTGCCGGCGCTTGGGCACTACGCTGTCAATGGCGACGGCAACATCATGTTCAATGTGATCGCGCTTTCCTTGTTCGCCTCGGGAGTGGCCGAATACGGCTCCCAAATCATTCTCTTCCGGCGATGAGGCTCATTTCTTGCCGAAGCCCCCACCGATCACGAACCGCGTCAAAGAGCTACGCGAGCAGTGCGGCGGTTTGAGCCAAGCCGCGTTGGCGGAGGCTATCGGCGTAACGAGGCAAACAGTGATTGCGATCGAGCAAGGCCGATATTCCCCCTCGCTTGAGAGCGCATTTCGAATCTCTCGTGTGTTTGGCGTCGGCGTCGAAGAGGTGTTTGGCTGGAAGGAGGACCAGCGGCGAGCGCCTTCAAAAAAGAAGTAGAGACATCGAGGCGACGCGTCAGCTCGATATCGTGAACCTTATTCTCGAAGCGCTTGGTGCGTCGACGCGCCGAGATCGCGGTCTGGCGCAATCATAGAAGGAAAATCGCCATGCGAAGCGAAAAGGCCGACGCCAGACCGCACAGTCCGCGCCGGACGCTGGTTTGGATTGGTTTGACGGCCACACTGCTCCTGGTCGGCTGGACGGCGCTTGTTGCAGCGAACCTTATGCTGGGATGGTTGCACCGCCCTCTGGCGCCCCGCGGCGACACCTCGGCATTTGCGACGGCCGCGATCGCGCGGATCAAACACGAAAACGCAGGCAATGCTGCTTTCGTACTGCTCGATAACGGACGCGTCGTCGCTGAACATTATCAGTCGGCGGGCGAACGGGTTGATCGCGACACGCTGTTTCAGGTCGCGTCCCTCAGCAAATGGCTGACGGCTTGGGGCGTAATGAAGCTGGCCGGTGAAGGACGCATCGATCTCGACGCTCCGATCTCCACCTACCTCACGCGATGGCGTTTGCCGGACGGCGCTTTCGACGAAGACCAAGTCACCGCAAGACGGCTCGTGAGCCACACCGCAGGCCTCACAGACGGTCTAGGGTACGGAGGGTTCGAACCGGGCCAAACAGTCCAGCGCCTTGAACATTCACTGACGCGCGCGAGCGATGCATCGCCCGGCGCCGATGGACGTGTCCGCGTTGGGGCGAAACCGGGAGATAGCTTCCTCTATTCCGGCGGCGGCTATGCGCTCCTGCAACTGGTTATTGAGGAGGTCTCCGGCGAGCCATTCAATGACTACATGCGGCGCGCTGTTCTTTCCCCGCTCGGCATGACTCACTCGACTTTCGTCCTGCCCGATGGCGCAACGAACGTAGCGCAGTCGTTCAACGAACGTGGCGAAGCGGCGATCCTCTACACCTTCTCCGCGCCGGCGGCGGCCTCGCTCTACACGTCCGCCGCAGATCTAACCCACTTCTTGCAGGCCAACATCGCTGGCGCGGACGGGGCGCCTCCGGGGCGCGGTGTTCTGGCGCCGGAGGCCCTCGCCGAAATGCGTCGTCCGCATGCCTACCAATACGGCATTGAGACTTGGGGCTTGGGGACAATCCTCTATGCGCCAAACAACGCGGGGGGCTTTGTCGTCGGTCACGACGGCAGCAACACGCCGGCGATCAACACCAGCGCTCGCATCGATCCCGCCACAGGCGATGGCATCATTTTGCTCGAAACCGGCAACGCCCGCCTCGCCACCGACATTGCCGGCGAATGGGTCTTTTGGAACACTGGAAATGTCGACCTCTTCATGGGGGCGGCCGATGCGCAGCGCGCGTTTCCCATCCTAGTCGCCGGCTGGGTGATTATTCTCATCAGCGCGATTGCCATCAGCGTCGTCGTCGCTGCCCGACGCAGGCGTCGCCATCCAGCGTGAACGGCGACCGAACGGTGTTCAAAAACGAAGCGGCCCTGCTTTCGCAGGGCCGCAAGTTTTAGGCTTGGAGTTCTCAGCGCTCAGCGCACTTCGACGTGGCTTTCGGCGCGGACGTTGGCGTCCTCTTCGCGCAGGGCCGCCATGGCGCGGGCGACGCGGGGATCGCTCATGAAGGCGTTCAAGCGCGCCAGCGATTGAGCGCTTTCCGACGAGACGCCGAACATCTTCTCGATCGCTTCGAACGGATTTTCTTCAGCCGGGTAGAATTTCAGCTGCACCCGCTCGTTCTCGCCGATGCCGGCGAGCGCACGGGCGCGGGCGACCGCGACCGAGAAGCCGCCGAGATGGTCGACCAGATGGCGTTCGAGCGCCTGCTGACCCGTCCACACGCGGCCGCGCGCGATTTCATGCACTTGCTCGCGCGTCAGGCCTCGGCCCTCGGCGACGATGCCCATGAAGTCCTGGTAGGCGCGGTCGATGAAGCCGGCGAAGGCGGCGCGTTCGGCCTGGTTGAACGGCCGGTCCGAGGAGAACATGTTCACCAGCGGCGAACCCACCGTGATTGGATCGGGGGTGTTCGACGACAGGTAATAGTCCATCGCCGAGCCGATCACGAGCTTGCCGCCGAGCACGCCGATCGAACCGGTGATGGTGGTGGGTTCGGCGACGATTTCGTCGGCATAGGCCGAGACGTAGTAGCCGCCGGAAGCCGCCACTTCACCCATCGAGACGACGATCTTCTTGCCGCGTTCCTGGGCGGTGCGCAGCGCCGCCAGGATCTGGTCGGAGGCCACCACCGAGCCGCCGGGGCTGGAGACGCGGAAGACGATGACGCGCACGTCTTCGTCTTCGGAGGCGTCGAGCAGCGCCTGCGCGACGCGATCGGAATTCATCGCCTGCTCGTCGCCGAACAGTTCGTGCGATTCCGGGCCGGAGACGATGGCGCCTTCGCCCTGCACGACGGCGATCACCGGGCCGCTATTGCGCTGCGGCGGGCGATATTCGGCGAAGTCGACCACTTCGGCGCCGCGATGCGTCTGTTGCGCACGCGCCAGCGCCGCGCGCTCGGCTTCTTCCGGACGGCCGAGCTTGTCGACGAGCTTCAGCTCGACGGCGCGCTGGCCGGTGAACGGGGTCGCTTCGATCGCCGCACGTGCCTGCTGCGCGTTGATGCCGCGATCGGCCGCGATGTTGGCGAGCATGACGTCGTAGAGGCTGGTCATCAGGCTGGTCAGCTCTTCGCGGTGCGCGGGCGTAAAGTCGCGATCGGTCATCGTGGCCGCCGCGGTCTTGTATTCCTCGCGCGTCTCGAACTGCGCCTGCATGTGATAGCGCTGCAATGTGCCAGCGAAGAAGGTGACCTCGGCCGAGAGGCCCATCGGCATGAATTCGCTGGCGCCTTGCAGCCAGACTTCGTCGGCGTCGGCGACGGCCATGTAGCCGGGCATCGACATGCGCACGCCGTCATTCTGGATGTGGGCGACGACGAACTTGCCCGAGCGTTGGAAGGCCTGCAGCGCCGAGCGGATTTCCTCCGCCTGCGCGGCCGGCATGCCTTGCGTCGAGGCGCGCACGTAAATGCCGTCGACGCTGTTGTCCGTGCGGGCCGCCTCGATGCGCGCCAGCACGTCGAGCAGCGCTTCGCTGCCGCCGCCGAAGGCCGCGAACGGGTTGGAGGGCCGCTGGTCGGTCATCGGCTCGCGCAGGTCGAGCGACAGCACCATGTGCTGAGGCTGCGGCGGCCGGCTGTTGACCGACGACATCAGCATGGAAATCAGGATGATAGGTCCGATGAACAGGAAGAGGACGAGACCCGTCAGCACCCCTGCCACCGTGATGAGAAATTGCTTCACGGCCTTCTCCACCCCGGGCCCACGCGGCCGGGTTTATCGATAAATGATATGAAGAGGCGGCGGACGCAAGCAGTTTTCTTATCGAAAAATGATAAAAGTCGGCCTTGGCCGCCGGCCTGCGATCACTCGGGTACGTCGCGCTGAGGCCGCTGGATTACGGCCAAAAGCATTTGCCAAAGCCCCGGGTTGAGCCACATTTCGCCTGAGGGCATCAGGACTTACGACCGGGCGACACAGCCAGATGAACGACCCGAAACGACCCCCGATCGCCAGCGACGCTTGGATGCTGGAACAGCAGACGCGCGCGGAATTCGAGGCGGAAGGCTGGCGCCAGCTCCGGGCCGAAGTGGCGCGCCAGGAGGCGGCAGCGGCCCGCCAGCAGGTCCGGGCCTACCAGCGCGAAGTCCGTGACCAGGGAGAAATCGTCTCCCACAGCGCCATCCTGAAGGGCTTGGTGCGCTTCATGTTTGGGGCGCTGGGCGGCTACATCGCCTGGATCGCCGGCATGACCAGCGGCTCGGGCGACCTTGAAGGCTGGATGTGGGTCGGCATGGGCTTCGTCTCGACGCTGGCGCTGACAGCGTTCGGGCCGGGTCGCCACCTCGTCCACGCCATCGCGGAAGGCGCCCGGTGGATGATCATCGTCGGCTTAGGTGTTGGCCTCATCTGGATCGTGGTGCAAATGCAGGCCTAGCGCGCAAGCGCGCTATACTTTGAATGGGCGCATTTTCGACCGCGGATCCGGCGGTCACCACTGCCGAAAATGCGCCGGGGGGCCCGCTTCGCACGCATGACCGCAAACTTCCTGGACCGTTACGCGCTGACCGCGCTGCTGGCCGCGCAGGCGCTGCTGTGGACGCTGGCGCCGGCGCTTTCGCACACGGCGCCGCCGCTCGACGTCGTGGAGATGTACGCCTGGGGCCGCGAGGGCGTGGTCGCCACGTTCAAGCACCCGAACCTGCCCGGGCTGGTGCTGGAGGCGACGCGGCGGCTGACCGGCGCCGCCGGCTGGCCGGCCTATCTCATGTCGCAGATCTTCGTGTGCGCGACGCTCTGGGCCGCCTATGCGCTCGGATGCGAGCTCCTGGACAAGCGCCGCGCGCTGGCTGGCGCGCTGCTGCTGACCGGCGTCGTCTTCTTTTCGTGGCCGACGCCCGAGTTCAATCACAACGTGGCGCAGATGCCGTTCTGGGCGCTCGTCATCCTTGCGCTCTGGCGCGCAGGCACGCACGGCAAGCTCCTGGACTGGGCGCTGCTCGGACTGTTCGCAGGCTTGAGCCTGTGGGCGAAGTATTCGAGCGCCATTCTGCTCGTGGTCGCGGCGGGTTGGATTCTCTACGACGCCACGACGCGCAGGCGCATTTTATCGCCCGGGCCTTGGCTGGCGCTCATCGTGTTCGCATTGGTGGTCGCGCCGCAGCTGCAATGGCTGATCGCGCACGACTTCCAGCCGTTCGCCTATGCCGAACGCCGCGCCAGCGGCGCGCCCTGGTATTCGCCGTTCGAGTTCCTGGCGACGATGCTCGCCGACCATCTGCCGCTCATCATTCTGCTCGCGACAGCCGGATTGATGGGCAAAGTGGCGGACAATGCGCCGCCCGCGCCCGAGCGGCGCAAGCTGGTCTTCCTGCTGATTATGGGCCTTGGCCCCATGCTGCTCACGGCGGTGCTGGGCCTGCTCGGCGGCGCCGGCATCCGGCCGTCGTGGGGCGCGGCGATGTTTGCGCCCTCCGGACTGCTCGCAGTGGCGCTATTGAGTGCGAGGTTCAGCGAAGCGCGGCTGAAGCGGCTGGTCATAGGCGCGGGCGTGCTGCTGCTGCTGGGATCCGGGCTCTATTTCGGACACATGAAGTACGGCGCGCGCTTCACGCACGATCCTCTGCGCGGAAACTGGCCGCAGGCGGAGATGTCGCGCGCGCTCGGGCGGCAATGGTCGACCCAAACGCAGGAGCGCCCGTTGCGCGTCGTCGCCGGCGACATCTGGACGGCCGGTCTGGTCGGGCTTGAAGTGCGCGAACCGCCATCGGTGCTGATCAATGGCGATTATGCAATCTCGCCATGGGTGACGCCTGAAGAGGTCCAGCGCGAAGGCATGCTGGTGGTCTGGCCAGCGGATCGGCCGCCGCGTGACGAACTTGCGCCGCTGATTGCAGGCCTGCCCGTGCAATCGATCAGCGCGCCCTATCCGAATTCGCCGGAGGTCGCGCCGCTGGTGATCAATTACGTGATCGTGCCGCCGGCGGCGTCAGGCCCGTAGCACCTGCGCATCGGCGCCGGTGCGTTCGGTGCGCGCGACGTATTCAAGCGCCCGTTCGCGCACTTTCGGCGGCGTATCCACGCGGCCGAGGCTCGAGACGATGAGCGTGATCATGGTGAAAAGGCCGGTCTGCAGGAACAGCGACAGCGCAAAGCCGGTGACGATGGTGACCCAGCCGGGCGTCGCGGCGCCCAGGAGCTTGGCCGCAAAAGCGCCCAGCACCACTACGACCACCACCGCCGCCATCGCCACGAGCGCCAGCGCCATGCGCGTCAGCACGAGGTCCGAGAATACCATCACCGCGCGCATGCCGTGCAGCACGAGGCTCGGAAAGTTCATCTTCGACGAGCCGGCGTAGCGGACGCCGCGATCGGTCGGCACGTCGGACCGGCGCAGCTTGGCCTTCACCACCGCGGCAGCGACGTGGGTCGACGTCTCGTACATGCCGGAGAGCCGCTCCAGCGCGATGGGCGAGAGCGCCATGAAGTTGCCGAAGCGCAGGGTCTGCCCGGTCGCGACTTTGAAGAGGCGTTTGTAGATCGCGTAGAAGGCGCGGAAGGTGAACGTCTCCGACCGTTTGGCGCGCTCGGCGACCGCAACGTCGATGGTCGCGCCCTTCAGCGCGTGCAGCAGTTGCGGGATCGCCTGCGGCGTGTCCTCGCCGTCGGAATCCATCACGATGCAGGCCTGGGGCTTCAGCGCGTAGGCGCGCGCAAGGCCGATGGCGATCGCCGCCTGGTGGCCGACATTGCGGGCGAGACGGAGGATCTCACCGCCGACGCCGGCTTCGCTCAGGGCCGTCATGCGCGGCGGCGCGCCGAGCGAGCCGTCGTCGACGGCGATGATGTGAAACTTGACGCCTGCCTCCCGCTCGACCGATGCGAGTTGGCGGCAGAGCTCGGCGAAGCTCTCCTGGTCTTCGTAGACGGGCGTGACGATGGCGACAGGCGACATTGGGCCGGACGGTACTGGTGGGGCCCTGCCGGGACAACGCGATACGTCGGACGGAGGGATGAGGCCGCCTTCGCTCGTGAGCGAAGGATGGTCGGAGTAGCAAGATTCGAACTTACGACCCCCACGTCCCGAACGTGGTGCTCTACCAGGCTGAGCTATACTCCGAAGGACGGGGGCTATAGCGCGCCGATCCGCTGGTGGCAATGCGGGCCGTCAGGGTCCATTCAGGCCATCCTAACCTGCTTCTGCTAAGCGGGTTTTTCGCGTGTGGAGGGGCACGGGCCTTGCGTCCGAGGGCCGCTGTTGCATCGGCAAGCGGGTCCCATTAAGTACCCGCTTCTCTCTTTTGGGGTGTCGCCAAGCGGTAAGGCAGCGGTTTTTGGTACCGCCATTCCTAGGTTCGAATCCTAGCACCCCAGCCACCTCCCATCCGGCGCCGCAGGATGGTTTCCATTTCAGCGTCACGCTAAGCAGCGACCCGTGTCTGTCGAGCGCCGCACCCTCCTGGCTTCCGCCTTGGCGCTCGCCGCTTGTGGAAGCGAGGGCCCCATGTACGGCCTGATCGGCAAAATGATCGCCAAACCCGGCCAGCGCGACGCGCTGATCCAGGTCCTGCTCGCTGGCACAGGCCAGATGCCCGGCTGCCGGCTCTACGTCGTGGGCTCCGACCCGAGCGACGCCAACGCCATCTGGATCACCGAGGTCTGGGACAGCGAAGCCCAGCACGACGCCTCGTTGCACTTGCCGGAGGTGCAGGCCGCGATCGCACAGGCGCGGCCTCTGCTTGAAGGTTTCGGCGAACGCATCGTCATGACCCCGCTTGGGGGCGTGGGCCTCGCCCGTTAGCCAAGCGGCGCGACAATTGCTGTTCGCTAAGGAAGCGTTTGAGTGAAGGGCCTTGCCAGGGCGGGGCCAATTTTGCTCGAAAGAGCGCCCTTGGCAGAATGCGAGTCGGATTCGAAATGGCCAGACTGAGCTACAAGATTAAGGACTTCGATCTCCACGTGCGCCGCTCGCGTACGGGACTTGGCCTTTTCACCGAGAGCGAAATTCCGAAGGGCTCCTGCATCATCGAGTACAAGGGCGTGCCGCTGACCGAGAAGCAGGAAGAGGAATCCAACAGCCGCTATCTGTTCGAGATCAATTCGCGCAAGACCATCGACGGCGCCCCGCGATGGAACACCGCGCGCTATATCAACCATTCCTGCCGTCCGAACTGCGAGCCGAACATCTACAAGGGGCGCATCTACATTCATGCCCGCCGCAAGATTAAGCCGGGCGAAGAGCTGAACTACGATTACGGCATCAACTATTTCAAGCAGATCTTCAAAGGCAATTGCCTTTGCGAAAAGTGCAAGCCGTCGAAGCCGGTGAAGAAGGCGAAGGCGGACTCCGCGCGCGCCGCCGCGGCGCGCACACGCTCGAAGAAAGTGAGCGCACCGAAGGCGAAGAAGAAGCGGGCTTAATTCTCCAGTCATTCCAGACGCGCGGAGCGTGGTCTGGAATCCAGGTCAAACACTCAGGTCGTGGCCCTGGATTCCAGATCGGCCTCCGGCCGTCTGGAATGACTGATCAACGCGCCCGCACCTCTGCGCCCTTGTCCTTGCCGAGGATCACGGTCGCGGCGAGGCCGATGAACAAGCCATGCTCGACCACGCCGGCGATGCGCTTCAGCGCATCTGCTAGCTCGTTTGCGTCGGGGATGCGCTTGGCCTGGGCGTCGAGGATGTAATTGCCGCCGTCGGTGATCATCGGATCGTTGCCCTTGCCGCCGACGCGCAGGACCACTTCATGGCCTTCGCAGCCGGTTGCGCGGAGTGCGTCGTGAATGCGCTGCGCGGTGAGCGAGGAACCGAAGCGGGTGACTTCGATGGGCAGCGGAAACTTTCCGAGCGTCTCCACAGCTTTGGACTCATCGGCGATCACGATCATCGCGCCGCTTGCGGCTGCGACAATCTTCTCGCGCAACAGCGCACCGCCGCCGCCCTTGATCAGCCGAAACTGCGGATCGACTTCGTCGGCGCCGTCGACGTCGATATCGATGCCGGTCACCTGCGAAATGTTGAGCAATGGTACGCCGTGCTGCTCCGCGAGGGCTTGCGTCGCTTCCGAGGTCGGCACGCCCTTCACCCGCAGACCTTGTCGCACGCGCTCGCCCAAGAGCCGCACGAAATGCGCCGACGTCGAGCCGGTGCCAAGGCCGACAATCATGCCGTCCTTCACGAAGTCGAGCGCCTTTGCGGCGGCGTTGACCTTGGCCAGATCGCTCATGTGGCGGACTCCGCTTTGAATGTGACTTTTCCCTTCAGCGCTTTACGCAACAGCGCCTTCAACGCGAACAGTGTCGGCGCCGGGATATCGCGCTTCGGCACGATGTGCAGCATGTTGAGTTCGTGACGAATGCCGATCACGCGCTTCGTTTCGAAGGCGCTACGCCAAATCTCCCACTTCGTCTTGCCTTCGCCGGCCGGCGTATGGACTTCGAGAACGTCCGGCGAAAACACATAGGTGATCGGTCCCGCGCCGCTGACGGCGCGCATGCTGCGCCCTGCGGCCATGCCGATGACCACGCCTTGCAGCAGCAGAACGAGCAGGAACGTGCCAGCGAAGATGATGAAGGCGCTGCCGATAGATGGCGTGTCGAGGTGATGCTCGATCGCGGCGATGAAAATGCCGAAGACGCCTACGAACAAGGATGCGCCAGCGGCCCAATACCAGCCGCCGCAGATGAAGTAGTTGGCCCACAAAGCCGAAACGTAGTCGCGCCGATCGCGCGTCACGGTGACGGAGATCGGCTCGTCGCTCACGGCTTCGGCTTCTGCTTGGCGGCGCGGTTTTTGTCAGCCCAGCCTTCGATGTTGGTTTGACGGGCGCGGGCGACCCCGAGCGCGCCGGGGGGCACATCTTTGGTGATGACGCTGCCGGTGCCGGTGTAAGCGCGATCGCCCACGGTGACGGGCGCCACCAGCGCGGTGTCGGAGCCGATGAACACGTCCTCGCCGATGGTGGTGCGGAATTTGGAGAAGCCGTCGTAATTGCAGGTGATCGTGCCGCAGCCGAGATTGGCGCGCGCGCCGACGTCGGCGTCGCCCACATAAGTCAGATGGCTGGCCTGCGCCTTCGCGCCAAAGGTGGCGTTCTTTACCTCGACGAAGTTGCCAATCTTCACATTAGGCCCAAGCTTCGTGCCCGGACGCAGCCGCGCGAACGGCCCGACATTTGACCCCGGTCCGATCTCGGCGCCGTCGATGTGGCAGTAGGCCTTGATGCGCGCGCCCTTCGCGACTTTCACGCCGAGGCCGAAATAGACGTTGGGCTCGATCGTGACGTCTGACTCGATCACCGTGTCGTAGGAGAAGAACACGCTGGCCGGATCGATGAGCGTGACGCCCGCTTCCATGGCGGCGCGGCGCATGCGCTGCTGGAATTGCGCCTCGGCTTCCGCAAGCTCGACCTTGGAGTTGACGCCCAGCGTGTCGGACTCCGGTCCGGTCAGCACGTGCGTCTTGTGGCCGGCGGCGCGGCCGAGCGCGACGACGTCGGTCAAATAGTATTCGCCCTTGGCATTGTCGTTTCGGACCTGCGCCAGCAATTGGAAGAGCGTCTTGGCGTCGGCGCAAAGCACACCCGAATTCGACAGCTTCACCGCACGCTCGGCTTCGTTGGCGTCGCGCTGCTCGACAATACGATCGAGCGCGCCATCGGCGCTCAGGATGAGGCGGCCATAGCCGGTGGGGTCAGCCGCTTCGAAGCCCAAAACCGCCAGCCCGCCCTTGTCAGCGCGGAGATTGAAGAGCGCCTCGATGCGCTCGGCCGGCACGAAGGGGGCGTCGGCGTAGGTGACGACGACATCGCCGTCGAACCCGGCCAACGCCTGTTCCGCCGCACGCACCGCATGCGCGGTGCCAAGCGGCGGGTCTTGTATGGCGACGCTTTCCGCGCCCAAGCGCTTGGCGACGTGCTCGCCCACGGCCGGAGAATGCGTGCCGACGACAACCACGACGCGCGCCGCGCCGACGCCCTGTGCGGTGGCGATCGCCCAGTCCAGCATGGCGCGCCCGCCGACCTGGTGCAGCACCTTGGGAAGCTCGGACTTCATCCGGGTGCCCTGGCCCGCCGCCAGAATGATCGCCGCCCGCGCTCGGCTCATGTGTCAGATACCCGCTTGTTCGAATCCTGGGCTCGTTCTAGCGCAAAGGCGCGGACCGCGCGAAGCCGGTCCAGAAGGCAGAACAGCATGAGTAGCGGCGAATTCGCCGACGCGACGATCGTTTTCGATCTGGACGGAACCCTGGTGGACACCGCCCCCGACCTGGTGCGGGCGCTGAACGAAACGCTCGACCTCGAGGGCCTGCCGCACATGCCGCTTGAGAAGGTGCGGCGCATGGTAGGCTACGGCGCGCGGGTGACGCTGGAACGCGCCTCGGCGGCGTCGGGCGTCAGCTTCTCAGCGGAGCGCCTGGATCAGCTCACCAAGGCCTTTGTCGACTTCTACCGCGCCGACATTGCGCGCGAGTCCCGCCCATTCCCCGGCGTCGTGGATCAGCTCACGACCTTGGCGGCCGGCGGCGCCAAGCTCGCGGTCTGCACCAACAAGCGCACCGATCTTTCCCAGCAATTGCTGGATGCGCTGGGCATTGCAGGACGCTTCAGCGCGATTGTCGGCGCCGACGCCGTCACCGAGCGCAAGCCGCATCCGGATCATTTTCGCGCCGCGGTCTCGCGCGCAGGCGGCGTCGTGCGCCGCTCCGTCATGGTCGGAGACACTGCGGCCGACGTCGCGGCCGCACGCGGCGCGGGCGCGCCGGTCGCCGTGGTGCGGTTCGGTTATTGTGACGAAGACGTCGAGCTGTTGGGCGCCGACGCGCTGCTCGACCGCTATTCGGATTTGACGCCGGCCTGCCGCCGCTTGCTCGCGGCGCGCCCCTGAAGGTCTCGCCGGCCCTCGCGCCGGCTCAACCAATTCCGCAGCAGGAAACCCGGCGCTTACGCGACTTCCATCGTGCCGCGCGACCTAGGGGAACGATCGTCGTCATCCGAACGCTTGGTCGGAAGGCCGTTCACCATGTCGCTCCGCACGTCCGTCCGCGCCGAGCGCATCGCCGCCACGAAGCCGGCTTCCACCAGCTTGATGTCGACGTTGTAGCCACGCTCACGCCAGTACTCCTCGATCCGCTGCTTGATGCGTCTAGCGCCATCTTGGTTGCAGAAATCGTGATCCATCGAAGCTCCACCTCAATCGGCCCGGTTTTGGGTTTTTGTCCCGGGTCCGGTATGCGCGCGGCCTACGTCCGCGCTTTCGTCAGCCCCCGATTTGGCCACGCAGCCATATTCGCTGCGAAGCTAGGCGCGCATGTGGCGGACCAGAGACACCCGCGCAAGCGCGACAGAAAAACAATGAAGTGATCGGCTACCTCTCTGGGTCCCGCCGCGAGAACGGAAAACGCCGAGGTGAAGCAATATTCACCGGTTTGCTCGCGAACTCGCCTAGAATGAGCATTTCGGGAACCTCTTCACGGCCCACGCGAGAAATAATCTGCCGGAGCATAAGTGGCGGCAGCGCCCTACCGATCCGCATTTGCAGCAGCGCATTGCGATTATGGTTAAGTGTTTCGGCACTGGGAGGGCCGGTATCGGGCGAAAGTGGTGGGCGCGACAGGGATTGAACCTGTGACCCCTCCCGTGTGAAGGGAGTGCTCTCCCGCTGAGCTACGCGCCCGGAACGGCCAAGCGTCCCGAAGGGCGCTGGGTATGGGGCCGCGACCTTGCGCCCGTCAAGCGCCGTGCGGGCCGATTGATCGCGACGCTAAGCGCGCGGCAATTGCGAGACGTTCGCAGTCGCGTGTCACCCCTGGGGCGCGTTCGCGGTCTCGGCCTGAGCCGGCGCGACTTCTGGCGCGGCGCTGTCCGCGGGCCGGCGGAACACGAAGCGGCGGCGTTCGAGCCGGCGCTGCGCCAGCAATTTGAGCCGCATCTTCCAGGCTTCCGCCTCCCACGCCAATTCGCGCGCCATGTCGGCGTCGAACTTGGCGGCGTCGCCGAGCGCTTCGCCGAGGCGGCGGAACCCTTCGCGCGCGTGCGCAAGGAATTCTTCAGTCAGGTCCTCATCGCTCTCAAGTTTCAAGCCGACTTCGCTGAAGTGTTGCAGGACGTCGCCATGGGCGCGGATTTGCGGCTCGGCGAAGCTGGACGCAAAAGCCGTCGCCAGCTCGGCCGACGGAAGGCCGGCATAGCACTCGATCACAGCGCAAGCGCCGGGCTTCAGGCACTTCATCACTTGCTGCGCGAAGTGCGGCGGGAAGCTCGTATAGGCGATGTCGTCGATGGAGATGAGGCCGTCATAGTGGTTCGGCGTAAAGATGTGCGCTTCTATATCGATCCGGGTCACCGAAACGCGATCTTCCAGGCTTGCCTTGCGCACGCCGTACTTCAGCGCCTCGAGCGTCTCTTCGCGCCACTCGAACACTTCGATCTTGCCGGGATGCACCCCGGCGACGGCGGCGACCGGCGCGATCAGGCCTGGGCTCAATAGAGCAAGCACGCCATCGGCCTGCAGGTCGACGCGGGCGGGATCCAGCGCTTCACTCGTGGCGTCACCGGGACGAATGCGTCCTTCGCCCCACAGCCTGCTAAGAGCGGTGAGCCGCGGCGGCAGGTCGAACGGGGGTTCGTCGAACAATTCCCTGTCGGCGTCGCCGGTCTCGGGCGCGCTATCGTTGGCGATCGCGGCGGCGGCGGCCTCGGCGTCGAAGTCCTCGCCCTCCCACCACGCGCGCAGGCGCGCTCGCGTCATCGCGAGCTTTGTCTTGTCGAACAAACCCTTAAGAGCCGCCATAGCGGGCGGGAGATTAGGACAATCCCGTTAACGATTTGCTTGGAGCACCGGCAGGAGCGTCGGGGCCTGCGACGGCAGCTGGGCATCCGCATCGGCCAGATAGGCGAGAATGTCGTCATAAACGACGCGCGCCTGCAGATCGCGCAACAGCCAATGGTAGCCGTTGGCATAGAGCGCGGTGCGGGCGGTCGTGGGCAGCCGCCGCGCCGTGGCGACCGCCGAGGCGCGCGGGATGATCTGATCGTGGGCGCCATAGAGAAAAAGTACATCGCCGTGCAGATTGGCGGCGCGCTGCGAGGCGTCTTCCATGAGGCTCACCAGCCCGTAGAGCGCGTCGATGCGCGTGGTCCAGATCATGTGCGGATCCCGGCCGGCCTGGAGAAGCGCGGCGTTGTTGTCGGAGGCGACGACACGGCGGGTGACGCCGCGCGGCGGCGACACCGCGCGCCACGGCAGCGTGTGCGCGCCGATCCAGAGCGTGGCGGCGTAGCTGTCAGGCATCGTGGACCAGCCCCATACGGCCGGCGCCACCAGGATCAGACGGTCGATGTCCGGCGCACTTTCCGCACCAAAGGTCGCGATCGCCGTGGCAGATCCCATGCTGTCGCCCATCACGGCGATTTTGGCGTTGGGGTGCATGCGGCGGGCGACGGCGACGGCGGTGCGCACATCCTCGGTCATCAGCCGCTCGCCGCCCCAGACGCCGCGGTTGGGTGAGCGCCCGAAGCCGCGCGCGTCGTAGGCGTACACCGCGACGCCGTGCTGCGCGAAATACGGGCCGGCGAGATAAAAGGCGCCGGCATAGTCGTTCATGCCGTGCAGCGCGATGATGACGGCCCACGGCTCCTGGTTGTCGGCGGGAGTCCACGCGGAGAGACCGAGCGGAGCGCCGTCGAAGGAATAGAAGCGCGCCGCGGCGACATCGAAGCGCGGACCTTGGAAGCCGTCGCGCGGCAAACCGGCGCGCTGCACGGTCGGGACGCACGCCGCGATCAGGATCAGCGCAAGGCTGAGGATACTCTTCGCCGCAACTCGGGCACCAAATCCGCTTCGAACCATGGATTGCGCTTCAGCCATGCCGTGTTCCGCCACGATGGATGCGGCAAAGGCAGCACGCTTGGAGGAAACTCCGCCCATGCCCGCACGGTGTCACCGAGCGTCCGTTTCGCCGCAGCACCCAAATGATAGCGATGTGCGTAGGCGCCGACGAGTAGGGTCAGCTGAACTTTTTTCAGCAACGGCAGAAGCCGGGGACGCCAGAGCGGCGCGCACTCGCGGCGCGGGGGTAGATCGGCGCCGTTGACGGTTCCGGGAAAACAGAACCCCATCGCGGCCACAGCGATATTGCGCTTGTCGTAAAACGTTTCGCGGTCGAGCCCCATCCAATCGCGCAAGCGGTCTCCGGACGCGTCGTTCCACGGAATGCCGCTCTCATGCACGCGCCGGCCCGGCGCTTGGCCCGCAATGAGAATGCGCGCGCTCGGATGCACCCACACCACCGGGTTCGGCGCATGCGGCAGCGCGTGCGCGCAGGCGCGGCACGCGCGGATTTCGTCGACGAGTGTAGCAAGACGGGTGGCCATTGCAGCGCCGTTGATGTCGGTCCGATGCGCCAATCCTGCAAGCCGCGCGAACAGAAACGCATGGACATTTGGCGCCGCAGACGGGAGTTTGTTCACTGCGGGGGAACCACAAGGCATGCGTTGGCAGTGGATTGCGAGCTTGGCGGCGGTCGCGCTGGTGTGCCTGGGCAGCGTCGGTTGCTCGACGATGCTGCCGGCGGTGCGCCTCGACCCGTCGCTCGGGCCGCCGGCGCCGCCGCCCATCCTGGACGCCTTTGGCGACGACGCGCCGGTTGCCAACAATCAGGACTGGGAGACACGGCGCGCGCCGCTGTTGCGGGCGCGCTTCGCGGAGGAAGTTTACGGCCCCTATCCCAATGTGCGCGCCGCGCCGCGCGTCGTCTCGCGTACGGCCATCGCGTATGCGCCGCTGGCGGACATCGCCGACATTTCGCAATGGCAGATCGAAGTGCAAGGCGCGGGCGATCCGCTGCGCTTCAACATGGTGGTCGTGCTGCCGAAAGGCGCGACGGGCCCCGTGCCCATCATCATCATGGAGAATTTCTGCGGCGATCGCGCAGCGTTCCGCCACCCGCCCGAGACCATCGCCGGGCCGCTCACCGAAGTGCTGTGGGCGTGCGAGGCGGAATGGACCGCGCCGCTGGTGGAAGGCATTTTTGGCCGCCACATCAGCGTGCCGCCGTACGAGCAGATTCTTTCGCGCGGGTACGGATTGGCGATGTTCTATGCGGGCGATGTCGTCGCCGATGAGCCGGTGGCGGCGCGCGAGGGCCTGCGCCAACTTTACGGCGATCGCGACGATGTCGGCGCGATCGCGGTCTGGGCTTGGCTCTATTCGGTGGCGTTCGACATGCTGCAGACCGATGCCCGCGTGGATCAGCACCGCGTCGCCATCTGGGGCCATTCGCGCAACGGCAAAGCCGCGCTGCTCGCTGGCGCCATGGATCCCCGCTTCACGGCGATCATCGCGCACCAGTCCGGACGCGGCGGCGCGTCGCTGTCATCGTCTCTGGAAGGCGAACCGATTGCGAAGATGCACGAGGCCTTTCCGCATTGGTTTCCGCCTGTGTTCGCCAATGCGCCAAGCTCACCTGCGATGGACCAGCATCAGCTGTTGGCGCTGATCGCCCCGCGTCCCGTGCTGCTGGGCAACGGCGCGCGCGACGCGTGGTCGGACCCGCACGGGGCCTGGCAGGCGGCGCGCGCCGCCAGCCCGGTCTATCGGCTCTACGGCAAGCCTGGGCTGGATCAGCCTGAGATGACAACACCGAACTATGCCGCCGGCATCGCCTACTACACGCGCCCGGGCCTGCACGGCGTCACCACCCGCGACTGGAACGTGTTCCTGGACTTCCTCGACGCCAATCTCGGCGCCCGCTAGCGGCGCGTGTAGCGGTAGCGGTCTACGACGACATAGCGGCCCGGCGCGGTTTGCTGCTCGTTGACGATCTCGAATTCGGCGTCGCTGATCTTATGGAGCGTCTGGCGGAGCACGAAGCGCTCGCCGAAAATTCGCGCATCGGACTCCATCACCAAGGTCGCGCCGTCCCAGTCCGCAGTCGAGAAGGCCTGAGTCATCGGCGCGGCGGGCGGTTCGAAGCCGGCGCTGAACCAGCGGCCGGCGAAAGCGTCGTAGCCCAGCACGGTGGTGAGATCGCTGCTGACGATGAGCGCATCGCCCTGGCGGCGGAAGGTGGTGTTGGCTGCAGGGTCGGCGGCGGCCTCGCCCACCTGGATGGTCGTGCGCCACGTGCCAACGAGCCAGTCCATGTCGCGGATGCGCTCAGCGGAGAGGGCAAGTTTGGCCTGGAACGCCGGATCGGATTCGAGTTGGGCATAGCGTTCGTAGACGGTGACGCTTTGCGGCTGCGGCTGAACCGGTGACGTTTCAACGGCCGGGGCGCTGGTGGCCGTGTTTGTGGCGGCAGGGGGAGAGCAGGCCGCCAGCACGAGCGCGAACATGGCGACGAACGAAAAGCGCATCATAGACTTCTCCCGCCGCGGTCTACGCCCGCCGCGGCGCAACAGATCAGTGTCAGGCGTCCTCCGCCCGATAGCGCAGGCGCGCGGCGGGGATCACGCCGATGTCCAATTCCATCTCGGCGCAGCTGAAGCCCATCACCTTGAAGCGCTTGTGCGCGTCGCCAGCGCGCTTCAGCACGCTCAGCATCGAGACGCCGACGGGATTGTCCTTGAGCGCCTCGCGTGCGGCGGCGACATCCTCCTCGCTCACGTCGAACGGAATGAAATGGGCGATGATCTTCGGCGTGATGCCGAGCTCGATCTCGAACTCGCGCATCTGGTAGCCAGCCTGGCGAAGCGCCGGCAGCGCGCGGCGGAAGCCGGCCATGCTCTGATCGATCTTCTCTTCGCCGAACGCCTTCAACTCCGCCAGTTTCTCGCCCGGCAGAGCGGCGAGGCCCTTTGCGTGCTCGACGAATGTCTTCGGCGCGGGTCTCTCGCTGCGCGGATCGTCCTCGGCCATCATCCGCCCCGCTTCATCATTTCGCGCGCGATCACCAGGCGCTGGATTTCGCTTGAGCCTTCGTAGATGCGGAAGAGGCGGACGTCGCGGTAGAAGCGCTCGACGCCGTGGTCGGCGGTGTAGCCGGCGCCGCCGAAAATCTGCACGGCGCGATCGGCGACGCGGCCGACCATTTCCGAACAGAAGAGTTTGCAGGCGGAAGCCTCAAGCACGACGTTTTCGCCCGCATCGCGCTTGCGCGCGGCGTCAAGCACCATGGCGCGCCCGGCATTGGCTTCGGCGCGGCTGTCGGCGAGCATGGCCTGGATCATCTGGAAATTGGCGATGGCCTGGCCGAACTGCTTGCGCTCGGCGGCGTACTTCACGCTCTCTTCGATCAAGCGCTCGGCGACGCCCACGCATACCGACGAGATATGCAGCCGGCCCTTGTCGAGCACTTGCATCGCAACTTTGAAGCCTTGCCCCTCTTCACCCAGGCGCATGTCGAGCGGGACTTTGACGTTGTCGAAATTGACGTCGCAGATGTGCGCGCCCTGCTGACCCATTTTCTTTTCCGGCTTGCCGACGGAGAGGCCTTCGCTGTCGCGCGGCACCAGGAATGCGGAGACGCCGGCGCCGCCCTTTTGGCTCGGGTCCGTGCGCGCCATGACGGTGAAGAGCGAAGCGCGGTTGGCGTTGGTGATGTAGCGCTTATTGCCGTTCAGGACGTAATGGTCGCCGCGCATTTCGGCTTTCGTGCGAACCGACGCGGAGTCCGAACCCGCTTCAGGCTCGGTCAGCGCGAACGAAGTGACGATCTCACCGGACGCGATGCCCGGCAGCCATTTTTGCTTCTGCGCCTCGGTCCCGAACATCACGAGCCCTTGGCTGCCGATGCCGACATTGGTGCCGAAGGCGGAGCGGAACGCCGGCGAGCAGCGGCAGAACTCGAACATCGCCCGGCACTCGTCCTCCATGGAGAGGCCCAGCCCGCCATGTTCTTCCGGGATCGAGAGGCCGAAGAGACCGAGCGCGCGCATCTCGGCCAGAGCGTCGGCCGGAATGGCGTCGGTTTCGGCGACCTGGGCTTCAAGCGGAATAAGCCGCTCGTCGACGAAGCGCTTCAGGGCGTCGAGGAGTTGGTCGCGAGTTTCGGTTTCCATTGGTCCTAGTCGGTTTCGGCGGCGAGGCGGCCGTTCTGGCACACAAGGATGGTGGCGGACATAGATTGGCGGTCGGCGATGATATCACGCGCTGCGGCATGAAACGCATCATCGGCGCCGCGCACGCCGGCGTCCGCCATCACGTAGCTGTCGCGGTCGACCACCAGCACCGGGTTGCGGGCGAACATGCCTTGGCAGAACTCCGCCAACAGCAAGCTGCTCGGCGCCAAGCCGTTGCCGCCGCCGACGAGCAGCAGACCATTCTCGAAGCGCTCGACGGAAAGGTCGCCCATGCGCGTCGGCAGGTTCTGCCGGCTGAGCGTCCAGGCCTCCTCAATCGAGACGCCTAAGTCCTCCAGCTTCTCCGCGGTCGCGTAGGCGACGGCGTCGGCGCTGTCGAACACCAGCACTTCGTGAAGATCGCCGGCCAGCGGGCGCGAGACGAGGCGCATCGCCTCGCCCGGCTGCTGGCTGAGGAAATCGTTGTAAGATTGCACCTGGCTGAGTGGGCGCACCACCGCGACGATGCGGTCGCGCTGGAAAGCTTCGTCACGATTGGCCCCGGCCAAGCCAACCCAGCGGGTCAGCAACGCGTCCAGCTGGCTCGGGTCGTCGAGATAGAGTCGATAGGCATTGTCGAAGTTGATCTGCATGCCCTGACGATGGGGATCTCCCGGAATGTCCACCGTGACGCCCAATTCGTCCCGCGTCGTTATTTGCGCTGTCGGATCGGTTTGGCGGAGCCTGGCGATTCCTGCGTCGCGAAACTGGGACGGCGACAAGACTGGCTGCGCGAACACAGGCCCCACGCTCAGCGTCAGCATGGCGCAGAACACGCTCAGCAGCCGCACTGCGCTCATCCGCACACCTGCCGCGTCGAGACGGCGTTCAACCTGACCGGCGTGCACGGGACCTGTGTGGTGTGGGGCTCGCGGAGAATGACCGCGCCGCGCGTCTGGCGCGCTTCGCGGACGACGGCGTCCTTATCCGCCTCGTCCATCCGCCAGAGCCGGGTCACCGCGTTCAACTCCGTCAGGCGCATCTCCCACACGCCGAGATAAACCGCTTCGCCGGCGCGCACCTCGAATGTCGGGCGATCGGGCCCAATGATTACGCCTTGCGCCACGTAAGCGACGCGACGGTCGACGATCTGGGCGAAGACGCTGTCGAGCGCATAGACGCCAGGCGCCAATTCGCCCATGGCGAACTCGCCGGGGATGCCCCGGACGCGGACGCTGTCATGGGCGTTGGTGCGCGCTTCAAACGCAGTGCGGTTGTTCACCGGCGCAAAGCGGCCGGTCTCCGGATCCACCCGCCGCCAGAGCATGGTGTAGCTCGCTTCCTGAGCAGCCCCGCTCTGTTCGGCGACGCCGATGATGACGTAGCCGGCAGCACTCTCGCCGACGGCGAAACGCTTGTCCTCCGCCGTGGCGCAGGTGGTGAGGGCGAGCGCCGCCACTATCGCCAGCAAATTCCGCATCAGCTCCCCGCACTTGCCGGGTTCACCCTATCATGCCAGCACCGCGTTTGGGGAGGAGCTAAGCGATGGCTGCCGAGGGGACCGAGGGCTATTCAGGGCCCATAACGCTGAGGGAAGGCCCGTTCGCGGGCTGGCAGACCTGGGGCGGCGGCGGCGACCCGTACGAAACCCTGCTGGGGCCGTTCTGCTTCAAGGTTGAAAACGGGCGCGCGCGCTCGGCGTTCATTCCCCGACGCGATCATTTGAATGGCGGTGGCGCTGTGCATGGCGGCGCGCTGATGAGCTTCGCCGATTTTTCGCTTTTTTCCATCGCGCACAGTGCGTTGGCCGGCGGCGTCCATGCTGTCACACTCACGTGCAATTGCGAGTTTCTAAGCGCGGGTACGCTCGACGGCTGGATCGAGAGTGAAGGCGAAGTCATTCGCGAAGGACGCTCCGTCATTTTCGTCCGGGGCATTGTCACACAACGTGCACGCCCCGTGCTTGCGTTTTCCGGCGCACTGAAGAAGATCACCCCCAACAACGTCCGCGCATAACGCGACGGACGGTCGGGGAAAGTCTTCCACGGGGGTCAGATGATGCGTTCGCCTGCGGCGGCGTTCGATTTGCGCGCAGCTTTGTCCGACGAAGTGCGCGCGGCCATCAGTGAACTGGAAAAAGAGCCGCTGCGACCGAAGATCGTGCATCGATGCCGCGTGCGCTTGAAGCGCGCACGCGCGCTTTCGCGCATCGGCGGCAATTGCGCGCCCGGCCTGGCCAAGGTGTTCAACGACAGCGCGCGCACGCTGATGCGGTCGCTGGCGCAAGAGCGCGAGCTCGCTTCGCTCGCGGACGCGGCGCGGGTGTGCGCCAAGAAGGCGAAAAAGAGGGAGTCCGCCGCGCTGGAGGCGGTGGCGGAAACTCTGGAGCGCGCGCGTGAGCAGATCGCGCCGATGAACCTCGAGACCATCCGCGCAGGATTGAAAGACCTCCTGGCATTGGCGCAGGTGTGGCCGGAAGCCTCGCCGCGACAGGTCGCGCGCGGCGCCGAGCGCATCGCCCGTCGCGCACGCCGGGCGCGGCGGCGGGGGCGCGAGTCCGACACGCCCGCCCGCCGCCACGAGTGGCGCAAGCGCGAGAAGGACCGGCTCTATGCGGTCGAGCTGCTGAACGGCGCCTGGCCGGACGACCGCAGGCGCCGGCGCAAGACGGGCGAACGCCTGGCGGACGCACTCGGGCACGAGCGCGACGCCTTGCTGCTTATCGCGCGGATCGAGGCCGACCCGGCGCTGGCCGGCGGGCATGACGGCGCTAAGCGTGCGCTGAAGGCGATGCGGCAGAGGCGGGCCAAGCTCGGGGCGCGCGCGGACGCCATCGGCCGCGATCTGCACGCCGGCCACGCCTGAGACAGGAACCGGAAAGTTCCGCTCGTCGTTGAGCGGGCATGTCCGTCACACACGCGTTCACCCGCTTCGCCAACACCACTGCGAAATGGACGGGCAAGCCGCTCGTCTTCGTCAGCTGCTGCGCCCTTATCATCGTTTGGGCGGTCGCCGGGCCCATTTTCAAGTTTTCGGACACTTGGCAGCTCGTCATCAACACAACGACGACCATCATCACCTTCTTGATGGTGTTCCTGATTCAGAACACGCAGAATCGCGACAACGCCGCCATTCAAGCCAAGCTCGATGAACTCATCCGCGTCGGCGACAGCGACAACAAATTCATCGGCATCGAGCATCTGACCGACGAAGAGTTGGAGGCAATCCTCGAAGAGGTCGAGCAGAGCGCGCACAAACTGCACGAAGAACTGCGGAAGCGCGAAAGCGGCGCGAAACGCGGGGCCGCACGCCCACGGGCGAAGATGAAGGCCTAGCCCCCGAATAGCATTGCCGGCAGTGCGGCCACCACCGACGCCGTCATCAGCGTCGCCAGGAAGCCCGGCAACAGCGCCTTCCAAGACAGCGACATGATCTCGCTGCGGCGCTGCGGCATCAGTACGCTCATGCCGCCGGTCATGATGCCGACCGAGGCGACATTGGCGAAGCCGCAGATGGCGTAGGTGAGGATCATGCGCGTGCGCTCGCTCATGGCGTCGACTGGAATCGCGCCGAGGTCGATGTAGGCGATGAATTCGGTCAGGAAGAGCTTCACGCCGAGGATGTTGCCGGCCTGATGCGCCTCGCTCCACGGAATGCCGATCATGTAGGCGACCGGCGCGAAGACGTAACCGAAGATGCCCTGCAGCGTGACCGGCTCGCCGTGGAGCGGCGGCAGCAGACCCAGCAAATTGTTCACGATCCAGACGAACGCGACGAAGACAATGATGAAGGCGGCGACGTTCACCGCCACCATGACGCCGTCCTGCACGCCATGCGTGATGGCGTCCATCGAGCTTTCGTATTTCAGCGTCACGTCGTAATCGGGTTTCGGCGCGTCGGGCGCTTCCGGGATCATGATGCGCGCGAGCAGAATGCCCGCGGGCGCGGAGATGATCGAGGCGACGAGCACATGCCCCGCCGCGGTCGGCAGCACCGGCGCGAGGATGACGGCGTAGGCCACCATGGTCGAACCCGCGACGGTGGCGAGGCCGACGACCATCATCAGGAAAAGCTCGGAACGCGTGAGCTTGTCGAGATAGGCGCGGATCACGATCGGGCTCTCGACCATGCCCATGAAGATGTTGGCCGCAACGGCCAGTGCGGAGGCGCCGCCGAGGCCCATGGTCTTCTCAAACACAAATCCGAACCCGCGCGTGATCCATTCCAGAATGCGCCAGTGCCAGAGCAGCGCCGAGAGCGCCGAGATCACCAGGATGAGCGGGAGCACGCGGAAGCCGAAGATGAACGGTAGCGGCGCGTCCGTCGGCATGAACGGCGATTGCCCGCCGCCGAGATAGCCGAACACGAACTGGGAGCCCTTGTCGGTCGCCGCTGCGAGGCCATCGACCGCCGCTGTCACACCTTCGAGCACGTCGCGCGAGTTCGGAATGGCGAAGAGCGCCAACACCAGGCCGGCCTGCAGCGCCAGCGCGCCAATGGCCAGGAAAACCGGAAAGCGCTTCTTGTTCTCGGAAAAGAGCCAGCACACCAGGATGATGAGTGCGATTGCGCCCAGGCTGCGCGCGTTCTCCAGCGTGTAGACCATTGCTTCCCCTCGACCGAATCCAGGCTAGGCGGGGAGCGTCGCTGCAATCTACCGCGCGACAGTGAAATCTGCCGCGGCGTCAGCGCCTTGACGCCATCGCCATCGACACGCCATCAGGGCGGCCATGTCTGACATTCGTTTCGACGGCCAGGTCGTCATCGTCACTGGCGCAGGCGGCGGCTTGGGCCGCTCGCACGCGCTCGAATTCGCCCGCCGCGGCGCCAAGGTCGTCGTGAACGACCTCGGCGGTTCGGTAGACGGGACGGGCGGCTCGTCCGCGGCGGCCGACGCGGTCGTGGCTGAGATCACGGCGGCCGGCGGCGAGGCGATCGCGGACGGCGCGTCGGTGACCGACGACGCGGGCGTCGCCAACTTGGTCAAGCGGACCATGGACAAGTGGGGCCGTATCGACGTCCTTATCGCCAACGCCGGCATCCTTCGAGACAAGAGCTTCTCCAAGATGGAGCTCGCCGACTTTGAGGCAGTGATGAGCGTGCACCTGATGGGCACGGTGAAGCCGCTGAAGGCGATATGGGAAATCATGAAGGCCCAGAATTACGGGCGGGTCGTGGTGACCACGTCTTCCACAGGCCTCTACGGCAATTTCGGCCAGGCGAACTACGGCGCCGCCAAGCTCGCCCTCGTCGGGCTGATGAACACCATGAAGATCGAGGGCGGCAAAAACGACATCCGCTTCAACGCCATCTGTCCTGTGGCAGCCACCCGGATGACGGAGGCGCTGATGCCGCCGCAGGTGCTTGAGCGTTTGGGGCCCGAGCACGTGACGCCGGGCGTGGTCTATCTCGCCTCGAAGGACGGGCCGAACGGTGCGATCCTCACCGCGGGCGCCGGAGTGTTCTCCATTGCCCGGATTTACGAGACGGACGGACTGTATCTACCTACCGCAACGGCGGAGCAGGTGCGCGACAGCTGGGACAAGATCGGCGATCCGGCGGGCCAGGAAGCCTATCCAGCCGGTCATGGCCAAACCCAGAAGCTGATGCGGAAACTATCCGGCAGCTAGGCGGACGCTGCGTCAACTAAGCGCCTACTGGGTTCTCCCGGTTACGGTTTATCCACAGGATGGCCGCCCTGCCCATTTGCGCATGCTTCATCCGGCCCAAGGGGTTAGGAAGCCCCCTTCGTGTTTCCGGAGAACGGCATGGCGCTCTACGCCTTCATCGCCCTCCAGCTCGCGGCGGCCCTCGGCGGCTTCGTCTTCCTGCTGCGGCGGATCGAAAAACAGGACCTCGAGATCGCGGCGCTGCGCGCCCGGCTTGAGGCCAAGGCCGCACCGCGCGCGCGTCGCGCCGCGGGCGCCAAGGTCGTCTCCATCGCACCAGACGTTGAACCGGCCATCGTCGCAGCGCCGAGCGCCTGGGCGCGCGCCGCGCAGGCGTGGCGCTCGCGCGCGCTCGACGCCGAGAAGGCGCTGCAGCTGTCGACGCTGTCGCCGGAGACCGGCCGCCTTTTAGCCCTCGCCGCCATGGCGGCGGCCCCTGCCATCGGTTTCCTGTTCGCGGCTGACGCTTCGGCCACGGTGACGAGCGGTCTGTCCATCGCGGCCGCCATGATGATGGTCGCGCTGCGGCCGAACTGGAGTGGCGCGGCGTGGGCCAGCGTTATCGCTGGCGCGGCCTGGGCGGCCACGGGCTTCGTGCTCGGCATCGAGCCGATCAGCTTTTCGCTCTGCCTCACACTGACGGCGGTCGCAGGGCTTATTCATGCACACCTGCGCCGCGCCGCGCCTGGCGCTGCGATGACTCTGCTGATGGCGGCGACCACCCTCGCGCTCGGCGGTCAGTTGGGCATGATTGGCGCGGGCGGGGTCGCCTTCGGGGTGATCGTGGCCGCGGCAGCCGCTGTCGGCGCACTGTCGCTCCGGCTCGAGGCGCTCACCCTTTCCGCATTCGGCGCGGGGCTGATCGGGCTGTTTGTGCTCACCGGCCAGGAAAGCGCGGCCATCTGGTTCACCCCGGCCATCGCCTGGTTCGGCGTCTGGTTCTTCGCCATCGGAATCATCCGCATTCCGCAATTGGGCGCCCAAGGCGGCGCGCTCGCGGGAACGGCCGCTCTGGGGCCCATCGTCGCCGCGGGCGGACTGCATCTCTCCGAGCACGGTCTCGCCGACCCGCTGGCCGCCGCCGGTGCGTTCGCCATGGTGAGCGCGTGTCTATCCGGCCTCATCGCCGTCGCTGCGCTCCGCGACAGACGCGGCGTCGGCGAACTCGGGCTGACGCTGTGGATCCTGGCGCTCGGCGCTTTCTTCTCTGTGACCAGCGCCCTGGTGATCGCGCTGCCGGCCGTGTTCGCCGCGCCGGCGTTCGCTCTACTGGCGGTCGCCCTCGTCGCGCTCGACGTCCGCGTGCCGGACCCGACATGGCGTGCTTTCGCGTGCGCCGCGTCGATCTTCGCGACCGCCAATGCGTGGTCGACGGCACAGACCTTTTTCGACGCCGCGCCGCATTTGCCGGGCATCCTCCTGGTGGCCATCGGCATCGCGCTTCCGGCAGCGCTCGCGGGCGGCTGCGCATACCTCGCGCAGCGCAACGACGCGCGGAAGACCGCCGGCGTCCTCGAAGCGTCGGCGATTTTCATGGGCGTGCTGGCGACCTCGCTCACCGTGCGCTCAGCAATGTCGGGCGGTGTGCCTGCGCTGCACGTGGTGTCGTTCGTTGAGGCCGGCGTTCACGCGGCGCTCTGGCTGACGGCGGGGCTTGCGCTGGCCATGCGCGCCACGCGCGGCGCCGCCGAAGTTCGTCACGTTGCGGTGGTGCTCTTGAGCGGCGCCGCGTTCGCGGTCTGCGCAGTCTCGGCCATCGCGTGGCTGACGCCGTTCTGGATGCTGCGCGTTCCCGACGTGGCGATCATGCAGCATCAGGCGCTGGGCTTTGCCTTGCCGGCCGCGCTGGCGTGGCTGCATTACGTGTTCTGGCGCGGCCAAGGGCAGGCGCTGCGCACGCGCGTGGCCTTCGCAGCGGCGGGCATGCTGACGGCGTGCTTCATCGCGCTCGAAGTCGCGCAGGCGCGCAGCGGCGCGGCGCCCGGGCAAGCGGACTGGGTGAGTTTCTCGGCCGCCGCCGTCGCGTTCGCCGTGGCCGTCGGACTCAACTTCGCGCCGTTCGTCGTCGATAAGGACGTCAGCCCGCAGCTAGACCTCGAGGAATATCTCCAGCGCGATGGGCGCCGCCAGGAACGGGGATAGGCGCGGCATCAGCCGCTTCATGTGCGCGGTCTCGGCGTGATCCTTGAACGCCTGCCAGTCGGCGAAGCGGGCATGGATGGCGATGTGGTGCTGCGACCCCAGACAGCGGGTCACCGCGTAAGACACGCAGGCATCCTCTTCGGCGCGCACGGCGAAGGCCATGTCTGCGAGCAGCGCCAGCACGCCGTCCTCGCGCCCGGCGAGTGTTTCGAGCCGCGCCATTGCGCACACGCCGCCCTGATGCCGTGGTTTTTCGCGCCCGGTCTTTCGCGGACCGGTTCCCCCGAAGCCCATGTTTTATTCGCCGCTTCGTCCGCGGCGCCTCAGCCCATGGGCTTGATGTTAGTCAAGTTTCTTTCGACCGCGCAAGGCGCTGTCACAGGCGGTATCAGGAGCCCCAGCAGGCGTAGGCGACGTCCTTCAACATCATCCCGCTCTCACCGCCATAGGTGCGGGTCTGGCCGTTGACGGTGACTGACAACTGATCTGTCGGCTGCACCCCGGCGAGCATGGGCGGGCGTTGCGGGAGATGGATGACGACGGTCTGATTGCGGCCGCGGCCTTCCAGCGCCATCGGAATGTTGACCGAGAGATTGCCGACGCGGACGTCGGCGCGCTGCGCACGGCGGGCGGCGCGGGCGAGCGTGTAGTCGGTGATGAGAATATCGCCGTCCGGCGGGCGGCAGGTGAGCGTCACCGCGGGGCGGCCGCGTTCGCCGGCCTGCGTTGCGGTGGCGACGCCGTCGACATAGGCGTAGCTCCAGCCTTGCCGCGTCTGCGCTGGTGCTGCGGCCGGAACGGCCAGCGCAGCGGCGCACACAAATACAGCGAGAAGCTTCCGCATCGACTACTCCCTCAACGCCCCCCAAATGAATGGTCTGGGCCGTCCCTCTCTGCGCTGCTTAGCAGGCCAAAGCGCAGGGAGCGACCCGCAAACGCCGTTGCGGAAGCGTAATCCTCAGCGAAAAAGCTGCTGGCCCTGTTCGAGTTCCAGCAGGAATTGCTTCGTTGGCAGGCCGCCGCCGAAACCGGTGAGGCTGCCGTTCGCGCCGATGACACGATGGCAAGGAATGATGATCGGGATCGGGTTGCGGCCGTTGGCGAGCCCCACCGCGCGCACCGCTTTCGGCTTGCCGATCTTCGTCGCCTGCTCGCCGTATGAACGCGTGGCGCCGTACGGGATCTTGGTCAGCGCCTTCCAGCACGCGCGCTGAAACGCGGTGCCTTCCGGCTTCACCGGCACGGTGAAGTCCTTCAGCTTGCCGGCAAAGTAGAGATCGAGCTCCTTCTTGGCTTGCCTGATGACGGCGTCCTCGCCCTTCGGAAATTTCGGCGCCGGATATTTGTTGTTCTCGAACTCGAGATAGACGATCGCTTCGCCGTCCGAGACGAGCGTCAGCGTGCCGATCGGGCTCTTGTGCGTCGACGAGATCATGGCCGCATGCCTTTCTTCGCGCCGCGCCGCCACAGCCGGATTGCTGCGTAGGCGCGCCAGGGTTTCAGATGTTCGAGCGTCTCGCCCTTGCGGCCGAGCGCGTTGATGAGCGCGATGTCGGTCGCCGGGTACGCGTCGGGATCGCCGAGCGCACGCAGCGCCACGTATTCGATGGTCCAGGGACCGATGCCCGGAATTTCCGCGAGCGCCGCGCGGCCCGAGGCGATGGCGCCGCGCGCGAGCGGGAGCTTGCCGTCGGCTGCGGCGGCAGCGAGCGCATAGAGCGTTTCCGCACGCTTCTTGGGCAAGCCGATCTTGGCGATCGCCTCGGCGCCGGCGTTTGCGAGCGCGCCGCATTCGGGGAAGGCGCGCGTCAGCCCTTCCGGACCTTTCTCCAATGTCGCGCCGAACTTGGCGACCAGGCGCTCCGTCAGCGTCCGCGCGCCGGCGACGGTGACTTGCTGGCCCAGCACGGCGCGGATCGCCGTTTCAAAACCGTCGAGCGCACCGGGGACGCGCACGCCTGGCTCCTGCTTGATGTCGTGTGCGAAACGCGGGTCGGACGCGAGGTGGGCGTCGACCGTCGTCATTTCCGCGTCAAGATCGAAGGCGCCGCGCACATTCGCCACCAGCGGGCGCAGATGCGGCGCGAGGTTTTCCGAGAGCGTGAGCAAGAGCCCTTTCGGTCCCCAGCTCACTTCGATCCAACCCAGCGCATCGCCCCATTTCAGCACCCGCGCATAACGCTTGGCGCCGCCGATCTCCACGCCCGCGAGTGCGCGCATAGAGAGGAAGTCGAGAATGGGGGTGATGGAATAATCGCCGCGCGCCGAGAGCGTGACGGTGAAGGTCTCCCCGCGCGCGATGGCTTTACGGCCGCGCATCTGCGAGGGCGGCGCGCCGTAGCGATCTTTCATCGTGGCGTTGAAGCGGCGGAGTGAACGAAAGCCGGAGGCGAACGCGATCTCGGTAACCGAGAGCGCGGTTTCGTTGAGCAGCCGCCGCGCTGTGAGCAGGCGTCCGGTTTGAGCGATCTCGATCGGGCTGGCGCCGAACTGCGCGTTCATCACCCGGCGCAAGTGGCGCGAGGTGACGCCGAGTTCGCCGGCGAGCGATTCCAGTCCCGTCTCTTCCAAGGCGCCCGCTTCGATGCGGGCGTAGGCGGCGGCGGCCAAACGCGCCGGCGCATCGATCGGCGCGAGACCAGGTGCGCGCTCGGGGCGGCACAGCAGACACGGCCGGAAGCCTGCGCCTTCAGCGGCGGCCGCCGAGGGCCAGAAGGTGCGATTGATGCGCTTCGGGGTGCGCGCCGGGCAAATGCAGCGGCAATAGATCCCGGTCGATTTGACGCCCACATAGAAGCGCCCATCGAAGCGTCGGTCCTTCGCATCGCACGCGGCGTGGCAGGTATCGGCGTCCAGGATCATGGGGCGAATATAGGCAAACAAGGCCTCAAACGCTCGCCGGATTCGGACATATATGTGAGGTGCAAAAGCTGCGGACCGCCGGCTTCCAGCCGGCAACGGTGGTTCAAAATTCACGGGTGTGAGCCTGTGACCAACAATGCCGGCTGGAAGCCGGCGGTCCGTAGCGTCCGACATTGGTGCGCACATGCGTCATCCTCGTTGCGCGTGCGCGCGAAAAGGCGGGCTCGCCGCGCCGAAGCTCCGAAGGAGCGAAGGCGGGAGACGGGGCGCGCAGGAGGCGCCGGGTTAGTGCCGAGGGTGACGCTTTCGCGTCTTGCGCATCGCGCGCGCCCCGTGAACGGCCGTTTTTCCCGGATGCGGGTCATCACAGGACTTTCGGTGGGACTGTGTCC
>JBGAJJ010000010.1:0-16420 GCA_044224985.1 Terricaulis sp. | reverse complement strand
CCAATTCGTTTGTGGTGACGACACCGACGGCATGAACTTGAAGACAATCGATGGAGAGAGCCTTCTGACCGTCAACGGCGTGCAAACGTTGTCGCATCCGTATCTGTGTTTGATCGCCGAACTGCCGGATTTGATCGAGTCTGGTGTGAACGCGGTGCGGCTTTCGCCGCACATGCTCAACATGGTCGAAGTGGCGTCTATATTTGACGAGACGCTGCACCGGCGCATGGCGCCCGACGCCGCGTTGTCCCGCCTTAGGGCAATTGTTGGCCCGCCCGGCCTGATGAACGGATTTTGGCATCAACAACCGGGCGGAATCTATGTGATGTAGGCCGATCGAACCGGACTGGGGTGGGGCGCCGCCCCCACTGGCGCGACAGGGAGCACAACATGCAGCTTAAGAAGGTTCAGGCATTTGTGGTTCGAACGCCGCCACCACATTGGGGGGGGTATTATTGGTGCTTCCTCAGGTTGGAGACTGACGGCGGCTTGGTCGGATGGGGCGAGTGCGCGATCCTCTTCAGCATGTACGGCCTTGAGCGCAGTTTCGCGCAACTTGCCACCGACGTGTTCAACCGTTATCTCGCCGGCCGCAATCCGCTCAACAGAGAAGTGCTGAGCAAACAACTCTATGCGGGGCTATGTTCGCACCATCCCGACTATTTCATTGCGGGAGTCATCAGCGCATTCGACATCGCCATGTGGGACATATGCGGCAAGCACTTCGCTGTGCCCGTCTGCGATCTTCTTGGGGGAAGATATCGCACGCGGCTGCGCTCCTACACCTACATCTACGATGAGAGCGGAGATTTGGCTGCTTCGGCCGCAAACTGGTCGGAAAATCCAAAGCGCGTGGGCGAATTGGCGGCGCGCTTGGTGGGAGAAGGCTTCACGGGCCTCAAGCTCGACCCGCTGCGTTATCTGCCGCCGGGCCTGGGGCCGCTCGCGCCGCTGGAAATCACGATGGCGGAATACGATCGCGCGGAGCGGACCATCGAAGCTATTCGCACCGCGGTTGGCAATCGGGCCGACATTATGATCGGAACGCATGGCCAGATGACTCCTTCGGTGTCTCGGCGCTTGGCGACGCGCTTGGAGAAGTACGATCCACTTTGGTTGGAGGAACCTTGTCCGCCTGAGAATTTCGAGGAAATGGCCAGGGTGGCGCGAAGCACGTCGATTCCGATCGCAACTGGCGAGCGCTTGGCCTTCGTGCACGATTTCCAGAAATTGTTCGCGGCCGGCGCCTGTCATTTCGCGCAGCCCGATCTCGGCAGTTGCGGCGGATTCACCGCCGCCAAGGCGATCGCCGGCATGGCGGAGGCTTATTATGTGCTCATGGCGCCGCACGTCTGGGGCGGACCGGTCATTACAGCCGCGGCGATGCAACTGGACGCCGCGATCCCAAATTTCCTCATTCAGGAAAGCATCTATAAATCGGCCGGTTTCTTTGATGAGATCGTCAAGGAGCCAATCAAATGGGATGCCGGCGACCTTGTGCTGGACGATCGCCCTGGCATTGGCGTCGAGCTGGACGAAGCCAAGCTCGCCGCGGTGTCGGTCGATTTGAGCGGCGCCGGCTGAAGCGGCGGGTGTAGTTTGGCGCCGCCGTCCCGCCTGCGATCGCGGGCGGCAATGTTGTTCGACACGCAAGAGTCGCTTGCGGCGAGAGTCTCAATCAATGAGTGCAGCGCCAGCGCGCGCCACCCGGCGTGCGCAATCCTCAAACTGGACCGCATCTGACGACGTCGCGTTTCCCTGCAGTGCGCGCGCATAGACGCCTTGCTGAATCGCGGCGGTACGAAAGAGACTGAACGCCATGGCGAAACGCCACAGCGGGTTTGGATCGCGCCCGGTTCGAGCACTGTATGCGGCGAGGTATTCTTGCTCACCGGGGATGCCAAGCGCATTTGTATCGATCCCGACAAAACCACGCGCGATAGGATCATCTTGCGATAGGTAATATCCCATACAATTGAACGCGAGGTCGGCGATCGGATGGCCGATGGTCGACAACTCCCAGTCGAGGATCGCCGCGACGCGCGGCTCCGTCTCGTGGAAGATGAGATTGCCGATGCGAAAATCGCCGTGGACAATGGACGCCGTCTGATCGTGCGGAATATGGGCCGGCAGCCAATCCAGTAGCGCATCCATCTCGGGAATGCGGTCGGTGCGGGTCAATTCGTATTGCTTCTTCCACCTGGCGATCTGACGCTCGAAGAACGCGTCGGGCTTGCCAAACCCGTCGAGTCCGGCGGCGCGCCAGTTGAACTGATGCAGCCGCGCGAGCGCATCGTTCATCGCATCGTAGAGCGCGTGTCTTTCCCGGGGCGCCATGTTCGGCAGAAGCGGATCGGCGAACACGCGGCCAGCGACGAATTCCATGAGGTAGAATTCCGTGCCGACGATGCTCGCGTCACTGCAATAGAGGCGCGGACGGGGCGCAGGAACATCGCTGTCGGCAAGCGCACTGAGTACGCGATACTCTCGGTCGATCGCGTGCGCGGATGGCGCCAAGGTCCCGTGCGGGCGTTTGCGCAGCACCAGAGGTCCGTTGTCATGTTCCAGCAGGAAGGTCGGATTCGATTGACCGCCCTGGAATTGCCGCACCGTCAGATTGCCGCTGAAGCCGGGCAAATTCTCCGCGAGCCAATCGCGGAGCGCGCCTTCATTGAATGGCGAGCCGGCGGAAACGGTGGAAGCATCGCCCATGGTTGGCAAACTACTTTGTCGGCAGCCGAAGGCGGCCGGCGATATTGTTTTTCTGCATATTGGAAGAGCCGCCGACGATCGGCATGCACACAATGTCTCGCACGTAGCGTTCCATGTCGTACTCGCGCGCGCAGCCATAAGCGCCCATCACACGCTGACAGGTCAGGACGATATCTACGGCGTTGTCGGCGACGAACAGCTTCGCCATCGAGCTTTGCACGCTGCAATCGCGGCCTTCGGTGGCAAGCCACGCGGCGTGGTAGAGCATGTGACGGCACGCGGCGAGCTTGGTGCGCGCCTCGACCAGCATGTTGCGTACCGCCTGGTGGCCGCTGATCGGGACTCCGAATTGACGTCGTTCGCCCGCGTACTGCCAGGCGTCATTCACGGCGGCGGTCGCGATGCCGAGCGCGACGGCGGTGATCTCCAATCTTTCGACATCGAGCGAACGGCCGGCAAGCATGGGCCAGCCGCGATTCCAAGCGTCCGCGCCACCCACAACGTTTTCGATCGGAACCTGGACGTCTTCGAAAATCACGTCGGTGGTTGCGGCATAGCGCAAACCTAGATGATCGATGTCGACAATGGTGATGCCGGGGGTGGCGGTTGGCACAAGAATGAGCGAGAGATTCTTGTATCGATCCTCCTTGGGGCCGGTGCGCGCGAGCGTATAGATGTAGTCGGCGGCGCGGGCGCCCGTGCACCAGCGCTTGGTGCCGTTGATAATGCAATGGCGGCCGTCGTCCGAGCGCCGGGCCGTAACGCCAACCGAAGCGAGATCGCCGCCGACGTCGGGTTCCGAGAGGCCGTACGCGAATAGAATCTCGCCCTTGGCGAGGCGCGGCAAGAACTCCTGTCTCTGAGCTTCGTCGCCATTTTCGACGATGTTCATCGCACCGTAGAATGCGCAATGAATGTACGGGCCGGCGAGCGCGGTGCCGCGCTGCGCCAGTTCCTCGATCACCACAATCGCCGACAACACGTCCACGCCCGCGCCGCCATATTCGACCGGGACCGTGAGGCCGGTAACGCCCAGCTCGCATAGGCGTGCGAACGTGTCCTTGCAAAAGGTGGCCTCTTGATCGAGTTGGCGCGCGCGTTCGCGCGGCATCTCCTTGTCGAGAAACCGGCGCAGCGTTTCGCGCAGCATCGCAATTTGTTCGCCTTCGTCAAAGTTCATGAGCGCTCGCCGCCTTCCTTGTGTTCAGACCATTCGCTCCTGGCCGCGCCAGAACCGCGCCCGGATAGCCTTCTTGTCGATCTTGCCGAGATTGGTGAGGGGAATGGCCTCCCAGAACTCGATTGCCTTCGGCGCCGCGACGCTGCCTTTGCGCACTTTGACGAATTCGATCAGTTCGGCCGCGCCGACCTGTGCGCCGTCGTGGAGCACAACAATGGCGCGGACTTCCTCGCCCCATTTTTCATGCGGCGCCCCGACAACAGCCGCATGCTTCACCGCCGGGTGCTCGAACAGCGCGTCTTCGACCTCGCGCGGATAGACGTTAAGACCGCCCGAGACGATCATGTCCTTCTTGCGATCGATGATTGTGACGAGGCCTTGATTGCTGATGCGCGCGATGTCGCCAGTATAGAGCCAGCCGTCACGTATGGCCGCTGCGGTAGCTTCGGAATTATCGAGATAGCCCGACATCATGTTCAAGCTGCGGACGACAACTTCGCCGGCATCGCCGCGCGCCACGTCGCGGCCATCGTCATCGACGAGACGAAGACTGACCTGATACGCCGTGCGCCCGGCGCTCATAAGTACATCGTCCTGAGCGAATGCGGCATCGACATGGGCCTGACGCGACAACGCGGTCAGCACCATGGGGGCCTCGGTTTGCCCGAAAAACTGGGTGAAGATCGGCCCGAAGCTGGCGAGCGCTTGCTTCAGCCGCTCGGGCGCAATGGCTGAGGCGCCATAGAGCACATTCTTGAGGCTGGACAGATCGTATGCGCCGCGTCCTGCATGATCGAGCAAGACGTAGATCATTGTCGGCACCAGCAGCGTCGCCGTCGCGCGGTGCTTTTGAATTGTGTCGAGCAGAAGGTCGGGGTCGAAGCGATCGAGAATGATGCAGCATCCCTGCCGCAGAAGCACCGGCAGGATGAGGCAGCCGGAGGCGTGCGTCATCGGCGTGACAAAGACAAACGCCTCACCGTCGGCGATGCCGAATTCCAACATCTCGGCGTAGTACGTGTAGTACCAGGAGCGGTGCGAGAGCATCACGCCTTTGGGGCGACCGGTCGTGCCGCCGGTGAAATAGATGCCGGCGATATCCTCCGGATCGATGGGGCAGGGCGCGCAAGGCGGCGTCGGTTGCATCAGCAACGCCTCCAGCGTCAAATCTCCGTCCACTGCAGGAGCGCCTTGGGCGCCGACGCAGATGAACGTCTTGATGAAGTCGAGCTGGGGTCTGATCTGGCGAAGACGATCGGCAAACTTCGCGTGATAGATCAAGACATCGCAGCGTGAGAAATTCAGGATATAGACGAGGTCGTCATCGCCAAGCAGCACCGCGAGCGGCACACGCGCGGCGCCTGTCTTGGCCACTGCGTACTCGCAGAACACATACTCGGCGCAATTCACCATCAGGAAGGCGACGCGCTGTGCGCGGCCGACGCCAAGCGCCTGTAGTGCGCCTGCGATCTTCAGCGCGTTCGCGCCGAGTTCGGCGTAACTAAAACGCCGCGCGCCATCGGCGATTGCGGTGCGTGCGCCGCCGTGCAGAACGGCGCGGTCGTAGAGATCGCCGATGGTCGCAAGGGACACGTCTCTTCTCCGCTCGCTCATCCGCGCATGTGGAACATCATCTTGTAGTCAAAGCTCATCACTGTCTCACCGCGCTGATTGTGTACGGTGTAGAGCCAGACTTGAACGCCGCGTTTGGGGTCCTTGGTGGGAGTCTGCTCCTTCACCTGCACGTGCACGCGGATCGTGTCGCCGATCAGCACCGGACGCTGCATGCGCATATTGTCGACACCCAGCCAGGCGATAACGGAATCGGCCCCGACGCCCGAGAGCGCGACGAGGCCGACGGCAAGGGCGAAGATCATCGGCCCATGGGCGAGACGTTGCCCGAATTGAGTGGCGGCCGCGTATTCCTTATCCATGTGCAATGGATAGAAATCGCCGGTGAGCCCCGCCCAGTTGACGACGTGCGTCTCCGTAACCGTCACCGCGCCGGTGTCGAAGACATCGCCGAGACGGAAATCGTCGCCGTATTTGGTTTGCGTCATGGGCGCCTCAGGAACTTACGGGCCGGAATTTTGGCAGCACGAAATTGTCGCTGAGGCGTTCGAAGGTCACCTCGACCTCCATGTCGCAGCGCAACGCCGCAACATCGCAATCGACGATGTTTGAGAGCATCTGCACGCCTTCCTTCAAGCGGATGACGGCGACGACGAACGGCATGTCGGCGATGAATGCGGAGGGCGCGTTGTTCTCGACGATCGTGAAGCTGTAGAGCGTGCCGCGGCCGGATACAGTCCGCCAGCTGATCTGTTCGCCGCCGCAATGCGGGCACGCCACGCGTGGGTAGAAGATATATTTCTCGCAGCTTTCGCACTGCTGCAGCGCCAATCGGCCCTCGGCGGCCGCATCCCAGAACGGCCGCGCCCATGGCGCAACGACAGGTTCGGGTTTGGCGATGCTCATGCGAATCTCACGACGGTATCTCTGTGCCGAGGATGGTCACCTGCGCGTCCATGTATGTGCCGCCGACAGCGGTCTCGACCGCGAACCGTGGATTGGGCGCTTGGCGCGCGCCGGCTTTGCCCATCAGCTGACGGGCGGCTTCGACGAGAAGTGAAACAGAACCGCCGGCGCCGATATGGCCTTTGGAAAGCATGCCGCCGTCCGTCGTCGTCGGCAGTCGCCCACCCGGCCAAGTGTCGCCGCGCAGAAACATCTCGCCCGCCTCGCCACGACCGCACAGGCCGAGTTCTTCGAATGCGATGAGTTGGTAGACCGGATAGGAATCGTAGATCTCAGCGACATCGATGTCAGCCGGGCGTATGCCAGCTTCGCCGAACGCTTGTTGCGCCGCCTTCGCCCAACCGAAGCGCGTGAGATCTGGCTCCTGGTGCAGCGCAAAGTGCGTTACCGCGCCGCCTTCGCCGAGGACATAGACCGGAGTGTCGGTCAGATCGCGCGCGCGTTCGGCTGAGGTGACGATAAACGCAGCGCCGCCATCGAGCAGCATGTTCGAGTGCTTGGCGCGCAACGGCGTCGAGAGCATCTTCGACGCCAACACTTCTTCGATCGTAAGCGGTTTGCGGAAGAATGCGTTGGGGTTGAGTTCCGCCCATTTGCGGTTCGACACGCAAACCGCCGACAGATGCTCGTCGGTGGTTCCGGTTTCGTATTTGTAGCGGGTGGTGGTGAGCGCGGCGACCGTCGAATAGTGCTGACCGTACGGTGTTTCCCATTCCGATGAGATGCCCGCGGTCGAGAACAGGTCGATGCCGCCTTGGCTCGACACGCCGGTGCCAAGTTTATCCGTATGAACGAACAAGACCGCCTCGGCCCGGCCGGTTTCAATAAGTGCGCTGGCCATGCGCAGGCCATTGGTGCTGCTGGAGCCGCCGGAAAAGACTTGGCAGTTGCCGACGACGTTCTTCAGACCAAGTTCTTCCACCACCCGGCACGTCACCAGTTCGGTGTTGAACTGTGCGCTGAACAGCGCCCCGGTCGGCATCACAAAATCGATCGCGTCTTTGCCAATGCCGGCGTCGGCGATCGCCATGCGCGCGGCGTCGAGGGCGAATGATATAGCGGGACGCTCGGCATGCCTGCCGGTTGGGATCTCGCCGATCCCGACGATCGCAGTCTTGCCGCGAGTCCCGCTCATCGCTCACCCGCCTACGCTGCGACGGCCGGAATGCCGCGATGGAATTCGGGGAAGATGCCTTCTTCCCGCTGCGAGCCAGTGATCGCATCGACGCACATCACCGCCGAGAGCGAAGCGCCGTCGACGCCGCCGCCCCACAACCGCGCGCCGTATTGATCGCCGGCGAAGTAGAGGCCCTCGACCCAAGGCGACTTCACGTCCGGACGGTCTTCGCCGACCGGACGCCAGAGGCCGTATGCTTCGGGAGAGGGCGTCCAGATGCAGAATTCCATGTCTTCTTCCCAATGCGGGAAGGTGCGCTTGGCCCAGTCCTCGCAGAGGCTGATGACACGCCCGACGCGATCGGGATTGCGCATCTCTTGATCTGTCAGCGCTGTTGAGAAGAGATATTCGCGCTTGTTCGGCGGACCGCGCTTTGCGGTGCCCTCGCCCCAGGCGGTGAAGTCGCACATCACCATGTCGACCACACCGATAAAACCTTCGTCCGGCTTGGTAATGCCCGGCATGTAGACGAAGCTGCCTTCGGCGATGCCAATATCCGGCAGCTGCGGCCGCTTCATGCCATACCACCCAGTCAGCAGCCCGGCGCCCCAGAATTGTTTTTGCAGCAGCTGCACCCACTCCGCGGGGAAGGCCTGCTTGGGCAAGACGTTGAAAATGTATTTCGGCGGAATCGTGCAGATAACGTTGTCGGCGAAGATGATGCGGTCCTCGTCATAGGCGTTGTCCGAGGCGCCAATGCGCACGCCGACGGCGCGGCCGTTCTCGATGATGACCTCCTTGACCCGGGTATTGCGCAGCACTTGGCCGCCGTGCTCCAGCACAACGCGTTCAAACGCCTGTGGAATGGCGATGCAGCCGGGGTCGTCCGCAGTGGCCACGGAGCCGCTTACCAGGTTCATCCGGATATCGCCGGCGATCGCCATGTAGCCGAGGAAATCGCCCGTCGGCGTCATCGCCGGTTCGGCCTGCGCGGTTTGTGAAGCCGCCAGCACCTTGATGTAGTCATAGGCTTCGGGATGCATTTGGCGCTGCTCAAGCCAAGTCTGCAGCGGCGTGCGCATCAGGTGCGCCATATCGTTGAAACTGGAGCGCGCCATATCGGTGAGTTGCGCGAGCGTTGCCGCGAAGCCCTCCGGCGACATCCAAGGATAAGGCTTTCCCTTTTCAACCTGGTAGGCCTTGGTGGGCTTGCCTTCGCCTTCCCATTTCACAAAGGCGAGTCCACGATTGAGCGGCAGACGATGGCCGACGCCGAGATGGTCCATCAGGAAGTTGACGCGGCCGCGATTGCCCCAGAACAAGCCGTGGCCGCCAGCTTCGAAAACGCGACCGTCGAGCAGGCCTTGAGCAAAAATGTCTTTGATGTCGGGTGTGCATTTGCCCAGCTGGCAATGCGCATAAGCGAGTGAGCGGCGGAACGCCTCGGCGTCCATTTCAACGCCATCGGCGACGACCTTGTCGCCTTTGCCGACATAGGAGAGCGTGCGACCGCCCACGAATGGCGCGCGTTCCAGCACGACGACGCCCTTCTGGCTCGCGGACATCTTCCCTCCGGATTGATTTCATTCGGTAATGATAGTGATTGCCGCCGTCGCCGCGGCTCTGAATGGCCGCAAACCGCAGTAATCTGCCATCATGCTACGTCAGTAAGTCTCGATATGCAAGCGACTAGATGGCGCAGGGCGGCGCGTGCGCGGCTTCATCGCTGACGTCGCGTGACAAAACGGTCGACAGCCCGTCTATTGCGTGGCTCGCGGTGCGCTGTGGAGCGCCTGGCTAGGATGTGCGGCGCTTGATGAGCAAACGAACGGTCAGCGATCGGACCCCGGTGGACGATGAGACCCCGGCGCATTGGATGATCCGCTCGAATCTCGTGAACCAAGTCATCGACATGATCGGCGATGCCTGGATCATGCAGGTCCTTTCGGTGCTGGTGTCCGCGCCGCATCGCTTTGACCAAATCGTGGCGCTCATCAATGTGCCGCGCAGCACGTTGGCCGCGCGCCTGCGCCAGCTCATGGAATCAGGTTGCGTCGCCAAGCAGGAAGCCGGCGCGAGGGTAGGCTATCGCTTGACCGCGAAGGGCAGCGAACTGGGGCCAACGCTAAAGCTCATTCGCCAATGGAACGATCATTGGCGGGTCTCCAGCGCCGTGCTGAGTGGCGTTGCGCCCGCGAATCTGTGTGGCCATTCGGCCAATATCGAAGTCGTATGCGCCTGTTGCGGCCGTCAAGCTGACGCCCGAGACATGAAGGTCTTTCAAACGAGTCCGCACCCAATCGAGCCGCGCTCGCGGCCAAACAAGCGGGTGCGCAACTCAGATGTTTTTACCGACGCCGACAACGCGATCCCTGCGGAGGGTGTCCTGGGCGATCGCTGGGCCGGGCTCATCGTCGCCGCCGCCTTTTTCGGCGCCACCAAGTATTCCGACATTGAGGCCGCGCTTGGGATTGCGCCCAACATCCTTGCTACGCGGTTGGAACGGCTCACCAAGCAGGGTTTGTTGTCTCGAACGCTCTATCAGAGCAGCCCGCCCAGGCATGCCTATCACCTCACCGAGAAGGGGCTGAGCCTCTATCCGATTATCGTGGCGATGGACGCGTGGGCGCGCAAATGGCTGAAGCCGCGGGAAGACCTCGGTTGGCGCATTTTGCACAAGCCGTGCCTTGAGTGGTTTAGCCCGCGCATCCAGTGCGCCCGCTGCAAGGTCGAGGCGTTCTGACTGCGCTTCCATCCGTCGCAGACCGGACAGTTGCGTTATGCAAGTTACTGAATTACACCTGATGGCCGATTAAGGCGGGCCGTCAAGCGTCGAAGCGCCTGTCCAAGGGGCGTTCAACATGTTCGATTTGGCGGGAAAAGTTGCAATCGTCACCGGTTCGAGCCGGGGCATTGGCCGTTCGATTGCTGAGTGCATGGCCCGCGCCGGCGCGCGGGTTGTTGTCTCCAGTCGCAAAGCCGAGGCGTGCGCGGCTGTCGTCGATGGCATCGTCAGCGCTGGCGGCGAAGCGATCGCCGTGCCGTGCAACGTTTCGCAAAGCGCGCAATTGCAGACGCTGGTGGACCAAACCGTAGCTGCCTTCGGCGGCATCGATATTCTGGTGTGTAATGCCGCCGTGAACCCGTATTTCGGCCCGATGTCGCGCATGCCGGAAGACGCCTATGACAAGATCATGAACAGCAACGTGAAGGCCAACTTCTTGCTGTGCAACATGGTGGCGCCGCACATGGTTGCGCGCGGCGGCGGCAACATCATTATCGTGTCCAGCATTGGCGGCGGCCAAGGCAGCGCCACGCTGGGCGTCTACGGCATGTCGAAGGCGGCCGACTTTTCGTTGACGAAGAATCTCGCAATCGAGTGGGGTCCGCAGGGCATTCGCGCAAATTGCATTGCGCCGGGCTTGATCAAGACGGATTTCTCACGCGCATTGTGGGAAAATCCAAAATTGCTGAAGAACGTCGAGGAGGGGACGCCGTTGCGCCGCATCGGCGAAGCCGACGATATCGGCGGCGTTGCCGTGTTTTTGGCGTCCAGAGCGGCGGCCTACATCACCGGTCAGATCCTTGTCGTGGATGGCGGGATCACCGTGAAGGAGCCCGCTTAGTAAATTCTCCAAGAGAGCCCGTCATGGATTTTGATTTCACGCCCCGCATGCTCGCGCTGCAGTCGCAGCTGCGCGATTTCATGGGCCAATACATCATCCCGGCGATCCCGCGCTGGAAGCAGGAAGTGGAGGCCGGCGCCGCGCATCCCGATTTCATCGAGGATCTGAAGGCGTTGGCGCAATCGGAAGGGCTCTGGAATCTCTTCCTGCCAGCCCTCAAAGCCGATGAACCGGGGCAGGCGCTGAGCAATCTTGAGTATGCGCCGCTTGCGGAAATCATGGGGCGCGTGATGTGGGCGTCGGAGGTGTTCAATTGCAGCGCTCCCGACACCGGCAACATGGAAATTCTGCATCTCTTCGCAACGCCGGCCCAGCGCGAGCAATGGCTTGCGCCATTGTTGGAAGGACGGATTCGCTCTTGTTTCGCGATGACGGAGCCGGACGTCGCATCCTCCGACGCCAGCAACATACAAACCTCCATTCGGCGCGACGGCGACGACTACGTGATCAATGGACGTAAGTGGTTCATATCGGGGGCGGCGCATCCCCACTGCCGCTTCGCGATTGTCATGGGAGTCACCAATCCAGATAACGATCGCCATCGTCGACAAAGCATGGTCATCGTGCCGCTCGATGCTCCCGGGCTTGAGATCGTGCGCAATATTCCGGTGATGCGGCAGCTATCGACCGAGGGGCATTGTGAGCTGGTGTTGCGCAATGTGCGTGTGCCGGTGGAAAATCTCATCAGTGAGGAGGGCGCCGGCTTTGCCATTGCGCAGGCGCGCTTGGGCCCCGGCCGCATTCATCATTGCATGCGGTCGATCGGCCAATGCGAACTTGCGCTTGAATTGATGTGCGCGCGCGCCGCTGAGCGGAAGACGTTTGGCCGCCATCTGCATGAACACGGCGCCGTCGCGGATTGGATCGCTCGTTCGAGGATCGAGATCGACCAGGCGCGGCTCTTGGTCATGCGCGCGGCGTGGCTGATCGATCGTCGCGGCGCCAAGGGAGCGACCAAGGAGATCGCCATGATCAAGGTGGTGGCGCCGTCGCTGCAGACGCGGATTTGCGATCGCGCGATGCAGACATTTGGCGCCATGGGTCTCTCGCCCGATGCGCCGGTTGCGGATCTTTGGACGTGGGGACGCGTACTGCGCATCGCTGACGGGCCTGACGAGGTGCATCTCGCCAGCGTCGCAAAGCAGGAAATCCGCGAGCAGAGTCAAAACCGCGCCGCGGCGAGCCGATACTTCTAGACGCCAGCGCGTCGCGCTGGGGATCGCGCATAGTAGCGGTATGCAAGGAATACGGGCGAACTGGAGGCTGGGCGCTCCGCGCTAGGAGGGATCAAAATGCTGTCGTCGCCGCGGCCGAGTGCTTTGAAGCGCTGGCGTTATCGTGCGGCGCGATGGTGGGGTGAGCGCACGCTTGGGGCGATGTTTCTCGCAAACGCAGCGCGTCATCCCGAGCGCCTTGCCGTGGTGGACGCGCCCAACCGAGCGACCGTGGCGTTCGGCGAACCCGTTCGTCTGACATACAGCGAATTGGATGCTGAAGTCGCGCGCATTGCCAGCGTGCTTGTCGATGTCGGCGTCGGCAAGGGCTCCGTTGTGCTCGTGCAGATGCCGAATATCGTGGAATTGCCGGCGCTCTATTTCGCCTGCGCGCGGATCGGCGCCATCGTCAGTCCCGTACCGGTGCAGTATCGCGCGCATGAACTCAGGCAGATTGTCGCGATCGTAAAGCCCAGCGCCTTTGTCTGCTGCACACAAGTGCGCGGCTGCGATCACGTCAACGAGGCGCGCGATCTGCTGCCTACGGGGTGCCGCTTGCTCACCTTCGGGCCGGCGCCGCCGATGGAAGGCCACGATCTCTCGCGTGCGCAAGGCAATCCACGCAACCTGGCGAAGCATTGCCGGCGCGCTCAAATCCGAGCCGACGATATTTTCACGATCTGCTGGACTTCAGGCACAACCGGCGCGCCGAAAGGCGTTCCAAGAAGCCACAATCATTGGGTGGCGATCGCGCCGGCGACATATGAGGCCGCCGGCGTTCGCGATGGCGATATCCTGCTCAATCCGTTCCCGATGATCAACATGGCGAGCATCGGCGGCGTCACCATGAGTTGGCTGCGCGCCGCCGGCACGATGGTGCTGCACCATCCGTTCGACGCCAATGTCTTCCTTCAGCAGATCGTCGCCGAAAAGCCGTCCTTCACCATAGCCCCGCCGGCCATCCTCAACATGCTGCTTCAGGACGAGGCGCTGCTCGCGCGCTTCGACCTTTCGAGCCTGCGCACCATTGCTTCTGGTTCAGCGCCTCTGGCGCCCTCGATGGTGCGCGGATTCCAGGAGCGTCTCGGCATTGGCATTGTCAATTTGTTCGGCTCGAACGAAGGGCTGTCGCTTGTAAGCGGACCCGAGGACGTTCCCGATCCCGACGAGCGGGCCAGCTATTTCCCACGCGCGCCAATGTTGCATCCGCCCTATGGCGGGCGCGCCAAGCGCCACATGGATACGCGCCTGGTGTCTCCTGAAACCGGCAGGCGCATTGTTGCGGACGGCGCGCCCGGCGAGCTGCAGATCCGTGGACCGGCGATCTTCGAGGGGTATTTCGGGTCGGCCGAACAGACCGCGCAGGCGTTCACCCGCGATGGCTATTTCCGCACTGGCGATTTGTTCGAACGCGCCGGCGGCGGCCGCTTCTATCGCTTCGTCGGGCGCTGCAAAGACCTCATCATTCGCGGTGGATACAATATTTCGCCGGAGGAGCTTGATCAATTGCTCGGCGGTCACCCCAAACTGGCGGAAGCATGCGCATTTGGGATTCCCGACGCGACTTTGGGCGAGCGTATCGGTTTGGCTATCGTGCCAAGGCAGCCCGACGAGACGATTGAACTGAGCGAATTGACCGATTTCCTAAAAGCTCGTGGCGTGGCGCAATTCAAATTGCCGGAGCGACTCTTCGTCGTTGCGGCGCTGCCGCGCAATGCATTGAACAAGGTGCTGCGTCCGCAAGTGCGCGCCGCCGCCCTCGCGACGCTCGGCTAATCGCGCCGGCCTTGGCGCGCTCGTCGAACGCGCTCGGCGCCAGATCGCCAGTTGTCGCGGAATTCCGCTGTTGACGCCGCCGCCCGGGATGTGCTGCCTGCCGCCTGTCGTGTGAGCAGGGGGATCCTTCATGCAACTCAGCCGTCGTCATTTCGCGCAAGCTTCGCTTGGCGCGCTTCTCGTTGGCTGCACGCCGCGTGCCGCACCCGATCTCGTCATTCACGGTGGCCCAATCTACACCGGCGTTGCTGAGGCCCCGGTCGAAGCGCTCCGGATCAGCAACGGCGTGTTTGCTGTCGTCGGTTCACTCGCCGACGCCCGGGCCAACGCACGCGGTGCGCGCGAGATCGATCTTGGCGGCGCAACCGCGCTGCCCGGCTTCACCGACGCGCACGTCCACCTCACGGGCGTCGGCGCCGCGGCGCTGACGCTCGATCTCGTCGGCACAAGCTCCATCACCGATCTGCAACAGCGCCTGCGCACGTACGCGGCCGCGCACGCGGAAGGGCCGATCTACGGTCGTGGCTGGATCGAAACCCATTGGCCGGAGCGTCGCTTCCCCAACCGCGCCGATCTTGATGCGATTGTCTCCGACCGTCCGGTTTTTCTTGAGCGCGTCGATGGTCACGCTGCCGTCGTCAACACCGCCGCGCTGCAGCTCGCGCAAATCGACAACAACACGGCCAACCCGGCAGGCGGCGGCATCGAGCGCGACGCTTCAGGCGCCGCGACCGGCATGCTGATCGATAACGCCATGAGCCTGGTGCAATCGCGTTTTCCGCCGCCCACCGAAGCGATGATCCGCGAAGCGCTCCAGCAAGGCGCGCGCCTCTACGCGTCGCGCGGCTGGACCGGCGTTCACAACATGAGCACTTCGCTCGTTGAAGCGCGCTTCTTTCAGGAGCTTGCCGCGAGCGGCGACCTCCCGCTCAGCGCCGATCTCTACCTCACGCCGGACGATGCCGAGGGCATTCTCGAAACCGGCCCGTACGGCGAGGGCGCCGTCAAGATCCGCGGCATTAAGATGTACATGGATGGCGCGCTCGGCTCACGCGGCGCGGCCTTGCTCGCGCCTTACAGCGATGCGCGCGCCTCATCCGGCTTGCTGGTAACGCCGCCCGAACAAATCGCGGCGATAATCCAACGCGCGAAAGCCAAGAACGTCCAGGTTACCACCCACGCCATCGGCGACCGCGGCAACCGCCTTGTCCTCGACGCCTATCGCGATGCCTACGCCGACAATCCAGAAGCGCTCCGCAATGCGCGCTATCGCATCGAGCACGCACAAATTCTCGCCACCGAAGACATTCCGCGCTTCGCCGCGCAGGGCGTCATCGCTTCGATGCAACCGTCGCATGCGATCAGCGATCTCTTCTTCGCGCCCGCGCGCCTCGGACCCAACCGTCTCGCCGGCGCGTACGCTTGGCGCGCGTTGCTCGATTCCGGCGCAACCATCGCCGGCGGCACCGATGCGCCGGTGGAGAAGGGCGATCCGCTGGTTGAATTTTACGCCGCCACCTATCGCCACGATCTCAGCGGCTTCGCCGGCCCCGACTGGCATCTCGAAGAAGCCGTCACTCGCATCGAAGCATTGCGCATGTTCACCGCCGCGCCGGCCTTCGCGAGCTTCACCGAAAACGAGCGCGGCACGATCGAAGTCGGCAAGCGCGCCAATGTCACGGCGTTCTCGGTCGATCTGTTGACAGCTGAGCCTAGCGCAATCCCAACGGCAACGGCAAAGCTCACCGTCTCAGACGGCCGGGTTACGCACGAAGCTCTATAGCCGGCTCGTTATTCAATATGGACCGCCGGCGCCCTCGCCGGCATGCGCCCGACCGAACATACGCCAGCGTTTGTCGGTAGCTGCCTGCGCCGTGCCGGCGAGGGCGCCGACGGTCCATATTATGGAGCCCCTTAGGTTCCGGCGGGAATGATGGATGTGCTTGTCACAAATCGAATGCAGCACGCATGGCTTGCTCAAGCCCGGGCGGGGAGAGCGGTCCTGCGCGCAACGCCGCGTCGTGAAACGCCGTCAGCGTAAAGCGCGCTCCCGCCGCGCGCCGCGTTCGCTCGCGCAGCTCAAATAGATGCATCGCCGCCAAGCCTTGCGCCGCTGACGCCCCCGGCTGCGCCGCAAACCGCGTCACGTCATCCTCAATCGTTACAAACGAAATGCTTTCGCCCTGCAGCTCATACA
>JBGAJJ010000009.1:0-17695 GCA_044224985.1 Terricaulis sp. | reverse complement strand
CCAACCCGCGTCCCGCGCGTGCCGTTGTTGCTGCGCGCCGGATCGAGCCGCTGAATGGCGCCTGTCGCTGTCGCGTCAATCGCGCCAGGAAGCAGGGCGCGCACTTTCTCAAGCTGCGCGTTCATACCCGCGACAACTGCATCCCGATCGCGAACCTGAAACCGATCCAAAGCCGCGAATGCCTTCAAACGCTGCGCCACGGCGCCTTGTGTCAGGCCTTGCGCCCGCAACAAACGATCCGCCTCACGCTGGCATGCGTGGCAGCGCTCCAGCGCCCGCCCATGCGCTTCGCGCGCATCGACCTCCGCGCCGAGCTGTAGCTGAAGCGTTTGCGCATAAAACGCATCGCCATCCGGCAAGCGCCAAACCCCAGGCTCATCCGGCGCTGTCGCGCGTTGCGCCTCCAACGCCTCCGCTTGCCGCGTCAGCGCCGCAACCAGCGTGTCGCCATCCACAACGTTCGCCGCCTGCACGCGCTGCGCAGCGTTCCGCAACTCAGGCAGCGTCGCATCAATCACAAACCCTGGCGCCACAACCCCGCGCCGCGCACTGGCTTCGATTGCATTCGTGTCCTGATTGACGGTGCGCACCGCATTACGGATGGGGTCCTCTTCGCGCAGCTCCGCCGCGCGCCGCCAATTGCCATTGCGGTGTGTGACAGGGTAGGGCGCGCCATTCTTGCCCCAAGCCCGCTGCGCCAAAGCCGCATCCGCGTCAGCGCCGGGCAGCAGCGTCTCATAAAGCACGCGCTCACGCGCATTGAGCCGCGCCGCATCGAATCGCCGCAACAAGAACGGCCGCGTCACCCGCGAGCGCTCCGCCAGGCGATCTACAAGCCGACGCAGATCGGCGGCCGCGCCTTGATCCGCCGCCGCTGGCAGCGCCATGCCCGCCACCGCCGCCGCACTCGCACGCAGAACATCGCGCCGATGGATCATGGTAAACGAAAACCTCGGGATCTTTCGATCCCGAGGCTACGTGAGTTCAAACCGCTACACGAGGGCGTAGCGTGAATTCGGAGAATTAGGCTGCCGCCACACCGCTGGTGACGGTCGCCGTTGCGCCGGCCTCTTGCGGATCGCGCAGCACGTAGCCGCGGCCCCAGACCGTCTCGATGTAGTGTTCGCCGCCCGTGGCCGCCGCCAGCTTCTTGCGCAGCTTGCAGATGAACACGTCGATGATCTTGAGTTCCGGCTCGTCCATGCCGCCGTAGAGATGGTTCAAGAACATCTCTTTCGTCAGCGTCGTGCCTTTGCGGAGCGAGAGCAACTCCAGCATTTGGTATTCTTTGCCCGTCAGGTGGACGCGCTGGCCGTGAGCCTCGGTCGTCTTCGCATCGAGGTTGACGACGATGTCGCCCGTTTTGATGACGGAATGAGCGTGGCCCTTGGAGCGGCGGACGATCGCGTTGATCCGCGCGATCAGTTCGTCCTTGTTGAAGGGCTTGGTCATGTAATCGTCGGCGCCGTAGCCAAGGCCGCGGACCTTGGTGTCGATATCGGCGGTGCCCGAGAGGATCAGAATCGGTGTATTGACCCGTGCGACCCGGAGCTGCTTCAGCACGTCGTAGCCGTGCATGTCGGGCAGCGTCAGGTCGAGTACGATGATGTCGTAATCGTAGAGCTTGCCAAGGTCGATGCCTTCCTCGCCCAGGTCGGTCGAGTAGATATTGAAGCCCTCGGACTTCAGCATCAGCTCGATACCCTGCGCAGTGGCGCTATCGTCTTCGATCAACAAGACTCGCATTGAATGCTCCCCGCTGGCGCAAGGCCTCGGCAACGTTAATCCACAGAGTCGCTATCAACTCTGTAAGAAGTATTAACAGCGCAACGAATTGGTATCGTTATCCGCCATTAGTTGCCTCGACCCGCCCCTCAATCAGCTCCGTTAAGACGTGTGAATCAGTGTTCGAGTCTGGCGGCAAGCTCTAGATGCTGAAGAAAATGCAAGCACAAGCCGTTGATTTTGAATCGGCAACAGGACGAGCCGCTTAAACCAAGCGCAGCGCGTTAGGTTTTGATTCACCATACCGGCTGAAAGAAGTGTGAGGAAACTCGCACGCGCGATGTCATCACTTCTTTCTAAGCTTGCTGAAGAGATTCACGCGCTCGATCCGCGTCGCTTCGAAGGACGCGTGACGGGACTTTCTGGCGCACTCGTTGAAGTCACGGGGCCGATGGAAGCGCTTGCGCTCGGCGCACGCGTGACGATTCACGGCTACACATCGGCGCGTGGAGAGATCGTAGGGTTCCGTGGAGATCGCGCGCTGATCGCGCCGTACGATTCCATCGAAGCCATCCGCCCCGGGGCGCGTGTGGTGCTCGAAGGCGCGGCGCCCGTGGCGCGGCCGTCGCAAGCCTGGCTCGGCCGCGTCATCGATTGCTTCGGCAATCCGGTGGATGGCGAGGGGCCGCTGCCGAAGGGGCTGAAACCCACACCGGTCCGCGCGCCGCCGCCGTCGGCGCATGATCGCGCCCGCGTCGGTGGGCGCCTCGATGTTGGCGTGCGTGCGCTCAACATCTTCGCTGCGCTTTGCCGCGGCCAGCGTATGGGCGTGTTCGCCGGCTCTGGCGTCGGCAAGTCGGTGCTGATGTCGATGCTGGCGCGCGGCGCCAACGCCGACGTGATCGTCATCGGCCTGGTCGGCGAACGCGGCCGCGAAGTGAAGGAATTCATCGAGGATACGCTCGGCGAAGAGGGCCGCCGCCGCTCTGTCGTCGTCGTGGCGACCTCGGACGAAAGCGCCGCCCGCCGTCGCCTCGCGCCGCACATGGCCTGCGCCGTCGCCGAGCATTTCCGCGACGAAGGCAAGGACGTGCTGCTGCTAATCGACTCCGTCACCCGCTTCGCGATGGCGCAACGCGAGATCGGTCTCGGCGTCGGCGAGCCGCCGACCACCAAAGGCTACACGCCGTCCGTCTTTGCCGAACTTCCAAAACTGCTCGAACGCGCCGGTCCCGGCCGCGAAGGCGAGCAGGGATCCATCACCGCGCTCTTCACCGTGCTCGTCGATGGCGACGATCACAACGAACCGATCGCCGACGCCGTGCGCGGCATTCTCGATGGCCACATCGTGATGGAACGCAGCATTGCCGAACGCGGCCGCTATCCGGCGATCAACGTGCTGAAGTCGATCTCGCGTCTCATGCCGATGTGCCACACCGCCGAAGAAAACGCGCTCGTCGCCCGGGCTCGCGAAGCGCTCAGCCTCTATGGCGAAATGGAAGAACTCATCCGCATCGGCGCTTACAAGCCCGGCGCCGATCCACAGGTTGATGAAGCCATTCGCGTCCGCCCCGCCATCGAACGCGTGCTGACACAGCACCGCGACGAACATTCAACCCTCGCCGAAAGCTTCGGCATGCTTGAGGACGCGCTACAGTGAGAAGGTTTAGGCGCACTCCCCCTCTCCCTTGCGGAGAGGGGGCAGGGGGTGAGGGGCGTTCAACTGCCGCGGTCGTCGCAATAGCAGGCTCCGCCTGTCCCGCTAACGCAGCGTGCGCGTACCGTCGCCCCTCATCCGGCGCGCTAACGCGCGCCACCTTCTCCGCAAGGGAGAAGGTTGTCTGATGAAAGCCTTCCGCACCCTCCTGAAGCTCGCCGCGCGCGATCTTGAAACGTTGCGCCGTGCGCTGGCCGATCAGGTCGCCAAGGACGCCAATGTCGTCCAGCGCATCGAAGGCCACGAACAAACCCTGCGCAACGAACAAATGCTCGCCCAGCGCGATTACGAATCCGCCCGCGCCTATGGCGGTTACGCCGTCGCCGCCATGGCCGTGCGCAAAGCGCTGGATGCCGAGCGCGTCCTGATCGCGCAAGAAACCGAACGCCTGCGCACGCTGATCGCCGAAGCTCATACGGAGGTGCGCAAGTTTGAGCGCTTGATCGAGTTGGAAGAGCAGCGCGAGAAGCTAAAGCGCGCCAAGCGCGAAGATGCGGAGCTGGATGAATTCGCCACGCTCCGCACCGCACGCATGAAGTCCTGATGCCATGGCGTTGAACGAGATGGAACCGAAGACGCCGGCATTCGACTGGCGCATCTATATCCCCAAATCGATCACCGTGATCGCGCAGGAAGGCTACAGCTTCGCGGGTTTCCGGGCAGACGCGCTTGCGGGGCTGACCGTCGCGATTGTCGCCCTGCCGTTGGCCATGGCGATCGCGATCGCTTCGGGGACGACTCCGGATAAGGGGCTGATCACTGCGGTCATCGCCGGCTTTGTCATTTCGGCGCTCGGCGGATCGCGCTTTCAGATCGGCGGTCCGACCGGCGCATTTATCGTCGTCGTGTACGGTGTGATCCATACGCACGGTTATGACGGACTGGTGCTCGCCACGATTATGGCCGGCGGCATGTTGCTGATCGCAGGCATCCTGCGCTTCGGCGACTGGATCAAGTACATCCCCGAGCCGGTCGTCACCGGTTTCACCGCCGGCATCGCCGTCATCATCTTCACCAGCCAGATTCGTGACCTGTTCGGCCTCAACATGGAGGCAGCGCCAGCCGAGTTCGTCGCCAAGCTCGAAGCCTTCTGGGCGGCACGCCACACAATCTCTCTTCCAACCGTTGCCGTGGCCGGCGGCGCGCTGGCGCTCATTCTCGCTTTGCGCCGGTTCGCGCCGAAGCTGCCGGGGTTCTTGATCGCCGTCGGCGGCGGCGCGGCAATCGTCGCCTTGCTTCAATTGGATGTGGAGACGATCGGCTCACGCTTCGGCGGCGTGCCGTCGGCTTTGCCCGCGCCGCAATTTCCCGCGGTCACATGGGAGCGGGTGCGGGAGCTGTTCCAGCCTGCCTTTACCATTGCATTCCTTGCCGGGGTTGAGAGTCTGTTGTCGGCGATGGTCGCGGATGGCATGACCGGCCGTCGCCATCGGTCAAACTGTGAGTTGGTGGCGCAGGGCGTTGCGAATATCGCCTCGGGTCTGTTTGGCGGCATTTCGGCAACCGGCGCGATCGCGCGCACCGCAACCAATATCCGCGCCGGCGCCAAGACCCCAATCGCCGGCATGTTGCACGCGCTCTTCGTGCTCGTCTTCATGCTCGCACTCGGGCCGTTGATGGCGTTTGTGCCGTTGGCCACGCTCGCGGCCGTGCTTGTTGTGGTGGCCTGGAACATGAGCGAGCAGGAACGTTTTCGGCACATGCTGGGCGGACCGATGGGCGATCGCGTTGTGTTGCTGGCGACGTTTGCCCTGACGGTGCTGGTTGATCTCACGGTTGCGATCGAAGTCGGCATCGTCTTGGCCTCAATCATCTTCATGCACCGCATGGCTGAAGCGACGGCTATCGAGAAGGGCGTGTCTTTGATTGAACGCGATCAGGATGATTTCAGCGTTCCCGGCCGCAGCGCCTATGCCGCGCGCGATGAATTGCCGAAAGGCGTGGAGATGTTCGAACTGCGCGGACCGCTCTTTTTTGGCGCCGCAAGCCGCCTCAGCGACGCATTCGAAGCGGCGTTTCCTTCGCCAAAGGCATTCATATTGCGTTTCGGCGGCGTGCCCATGATCGACGTGTCAGGCGTTGGCGCGCTCAGCCGCTTTCTGAAGCGATGCGAAACGCACGGCACAAAAGTCCTGATGAGCGAACTCAACCCATCGGCAAAGTCGGTGCTTGAACGGATGGGCGCTCTGTCGCTCGCCAATGTCGAAGTCTTTGCACGATATGAGGATGCGCTGGAGCGCGCCGGTAATCTTGTCAGGAGCGACAGCGCCGCTTAGCCGGCGTTGAGCGCCTCAACGATCCGGATCACATCTTCGTACGCCTGGCTCTGCGGGTGACGTGTCGGCAGCGGCGTTTGTGCGCGGATCGAGTCCGGCACGCGCGGATCGCGCGTGATCGCGCCCGCGAATTTCGGCTTGAAGCCAAGGTACTCATTGCACGCCAGCGAGAACTGATCGAACACCTTGCGGCCTTTGACGCGGTTCTCCGCCATGTTCACGATCACCCACGGCGTGATCTGCGATCCCTGCAAGCGCAGCAGCTTCACCATCGCGTACGCGTCGGTGAGGGCAGTGGGTTCTTCCGTGGTCACCAGGATCAAGCGATCCGCCGCGCGCGCAAACCGCAGCACTGTCGGATCGATGCCGGCTGCAAGGTCCAGGATGACGCGATCGTAGTGCGGCGTCAGCCGCGTCAATCCGTTGGCGATACGCGCCACTTCTTCGAGCTTCACCGCGCCCAGCGCGCCCGAGCCCGAATGGCCAGCGATGAGATCGAAACCGCCATTGCGTCCCGGGCCGCCCATAACCGGCGTCACCGCGGACTCTAATTCGAGGAAACCGCGCACCACCGAATGCACATCCGCCGTCGGCCGCACGCCCAGCTGCACATCGACGTTGGCAAGCCCCAGATCGCAATCGACGAGCAGCGCCCGTTGGCCTGCGCGTCCGAACGCGATCGACAGCATCGTGGACAGCCACGTCTTGCCGACGCCGCCTTTCCCCGAGGCGATCGCATAGACCGGCGCCGCGCGCGTGCGCGGCAGCGGCTGATCGATGGCGTTTGCGCCTGACATAGTTCCGGTATGCGCGCGTAACGATTGCTGAGGTCTTAGCGGCGCGCCTGATTTTGGTGAACGCAACCTTAATTACAGCGAATTTGCCTATGGACCGCCGACGCCCCGCCGGCAGGCAGCGGTGCTGGCCGGCGAGGGCGCCGGCGGTCCATATTCCTTAAACCTGCCCCATCGCCTTAAGGCGCACCTTCGCGTGCACCTCAGACTGCCCCATCACCGCCGTGCTCGGCCGGAAGCGCTCGATCAGCGAGCGCACGAACGGACGAATATTGGGGGAGGTGAGCAGCACCGGCGTCTCGCCTTGCTGCGCTGATTTCTCAAACGCCGTGCGCACATCAGCAACAAAGTCATGCAGCTTGGAAGGCGCCAGCGCCAAAGTCCGCTGCTGACCTTCGCCAATCAGCGCCTCAGCAAACGCCAGCTCCCAGTTCGGGGAAAGCGTCAGGATCGGTAGCGCGCCCGACGGATTGCGGTGCTGATAGCAAATCTGCCGCGCCAAACGCGCGCGCACGTGCTCGGTGATCAGCACCAGATCGTGCATCGCCGGCGCCGCTTCCGCGATCGCTTCGATAATCGCGCCAAGATCACGAATCGAGACGCGCTCTTTCAGCAGATTCTGCAGCACGCGCTGCACGCCTGACCACGAAATATGCGCTGGCGCGACATCATCGAGCAGCGTCTGCGTGTCCTTGGGCAGCTCTTTCACCAGCTTTTTCACTTCAGCGAACGTCAAGAGTTCGCTCATGTATTCTTTGATGACTTCGGTGAGGTGTGTCGCCAAAACCGTCGCCGGATCGACAACGGTATAACCGCGGAAGCTTGCTTCTTCGCGCGCCCGTTCGTCGATCCACTTGGCGTCGAGGCCAAACGCAGGCTCCTTCACCGCTTCGCCCGGCAGCGCGACGCCCGTTCCTGTCGGGTCCATCGCCAGCAGATGCCCCATCTTCAACTTGCCTTCGCCCGCGTCCATTTCGCGGATGCGGATCGCGTAGGCGTCGGCCGGCAACTGCACATTGTCGAGAATACGCACGCTCGGCATCACGAAGCCGTAGTCTTGCGCCAAGGTCTTGCGCAGCGCCTTGATCTGATCGGTGAGGCGGCGCCCCTGAACGTCGTTGATGAGCGGCAGCAGCGCAAACCCGATCTCGATGCGCGCATCGTCCATCGCCAGCGACGATTGCGGCGTCTCTTCAACGGCAGGCGCGGGCGGCGGCGCTTCGGCCGCGGCCTTGAGCGACGCCTGGTTCGCCTGGCGCAACCGCCACGCCAACAAACCAGACGCGCCAGACAGAATAAGGAACGGCAACATCGGCATGCCCGGCAGCATGGCGACGCCGAACGCACACGCGGACACAACGCCAAGCGCAACTGGATATGAAGCCAGCTGCTTCGCGAGAGCCTTATCGGCGGCGCCATCGATGCCGGCCTTGGTCACGAGCAAACCGGCGGCGACGGAGATGATGAGCGCCGGGACTTGCGTCACCAGTCCGTCGCCGACGGTCAGCAGCGTGTAGGTCTTGCCGGCCTCGGCGAAGTCCATGCCGTGAGACATGGTGCCGATGATGATGCCGCCGATAATATTGATGAACACGATCAACAGGCCGGCGATCGCATCGCCGCGCACGAATTTCGAGGCGCCGTCCATGGCCCCGAAGAACGAGCTTTCGTCCTCAAGCGCTTTGCGGCGTTCGCGCGCTTGTTGCTCATTGATCAAGCCAGACGAGAGATCGGCGTCGACGGCCATCTGCTTGCCGGGCATCGCGTCCAACGTGAATCGCGCCGCCACTTCCGCGATACGCGTCGAGCCTCGTGTGATGACGACGAAGTTCACGATTACGAGGATTGCAAACACGATGACGCCGATGACGAACTCGCCGCCCATCACGAACTGAGCGAATGCGGCGATCACTTCACCGGCCGCATGCTCCCCGGACTGGCCGTTCGAAAGAATAAGGCGCGTCGATGCAATGTTGAGCGCAAGTCGGAACAGCGTCGCCAACAGCAACACGGATGGAAACGCCGTAAATTCCAGCGGCTTCTTGATCATCAGCGCCGTCATCAGCACCAGGATCGAGAGAATGATCGAGATCGCCAGCAGGAAGTCGAGCAGCACCGCGGGCAGCGGCACCAGCATGATCGCCAGAATGCCAAGCACGCCGACCGCGAGACCGATCTCGCCGCGCATGACAAAGCCACGCAGCGTACCGAACGAAAAATCAGCGCCCCGCGGCTGTGCTGCGTCGGTCATCTTCCCCACCCCGTGAGGGGAGGGGGCAGGGGGTGGGGTGAAGCGCTAGGCGCTAAAGAGACACGCGAACGCAAACGAGGCTCTAGAGAGTAAGGTTCACCCCACCCCCTAGCCTCCTCCTCTCGAGAGGAGGGGGAATATGCCAGCGCTTCGCTCATCAAGCTGCTTGCCCGGTCGGCGGCGGCGTGATGCGCAGGCCTTCGTCTGAATATTGCTTCAGCTTGTTGCGCAGCGTGCGGATCGAAATGCCCAGAATGTGCGCCGCGTGTGTGCGGTTGCCGAGACAATGCGTCAGCGTTTCCAGGATCAGATCCTGCTCCACTTCCGCCACCGTGCGGCCGACAAGATTGCGCGCCGCCACTTGCGCTGCCTCGATCGCGTCGCCCGTGGAGTCGCGATGCCCGACTGGCGCGCCGTCCGGCGCGCGGATCGCATCGGCGCCGACATCTTCGCCGTTCGCCAGCAGCACGGCCCGGTGCATCGCATTCTCGAGTTCGCGCACATTGCCCGGCCAGCGATGCTCCATCACCTGCGCCAAGCCGTCTTTCGAGAGCTGGCGAGCGGGGCGGCCGTTTGAGCGCGCATATTTTTCGATGAAGAACTGCGACAGCGCCGCCAAGTCCTCCTTGCGTTCCCGCAGCGGCGGAATGCGCAGGTTCACCACGTTGAGGCGATAGAGCAAGTCTTCGCGGAACTCGCCGGCGCGCACCATCGCATTGAGATCGCGGTTCGAAGTCGCCAGCACGCGGATATTCACCGGCACCGGCTTGGCGCCGCCAACGCGATCGATCACGCGCTCTTGCAAGGCCCGCAGCAATTTCGACTGCAGCCGCAAATCCATTTCCGAGATTTCGTCGAGCAGCAGCGTGCCGCCATCGGCTTCCTCGAACTTGCCGATCCGCCGCGCCACCGCGCCGGTGAACGCGCCTTTCTCGTGCCCGAAGAGTTCGGACTCCAAGAGCTGCTCGGGGATCGCCGCGCAATTCACCGCGATGAACGGCTTGTCGTTGCGCTTCGACTTCTTGTGCACGTAGCGCGCCAGCACTTCCTTGCCGACACCGCTCTCGCCCGTGATCATGATCGAAGCATCCGAGCCCGCGATCTGATCGGCCAGCGTAACCACTTGTTTCATCGCCGCGTCCGCCGCGATCAGCGGGCGCTCGTCATCGCACACCGCCGCCAGCACCGCCGCGATCAGCTCCGCATCCGGCGGCAGCGAAATGTATTCGCGCGCGCCTGCGCGGATCGATTTTGCCGCGACCATCGGATCGACGCCGACGCCGGCCGCTACGATCGGTACGACGATGTGCTCGGCCTCATTGGCCGCGATCAAAGCCGCGATATCGAGGCGTGCATCCACCATCAAGAGATCGGCGCCGCGCCCAGCGCGCAGCGCGCCTGTCGCTTGCTCGATCGTGTCCACGTGCGCGACCTTCGCGCCGAGACCCATGGCGATCTTCGTGGCGGCGGAGATTTGTCCTCCGAGCGGGCCGACGATCAAGAGGCGCATGGGATACTCCAGGTGTTCGCGTTGAGTTTTCTTCCCCCATTCACGGGGGAAGTGTCGTTGGGGAAGCCAACGACGAAGGGGGCGCAAGCGCGCAAATGTCCGGTGATGCGGCGCGCCGCCCCCTCAGTCACGCTTCGCGTGACAGTTCCCCCGCTTGCGGGGGAGCAAAGGAGTGTGCGCCAGCTCACGCCGTATCTCCGTCCTTGATGATTTCCGTCATCGTCACGCCGAGCCGGTCGTCGACGACGACGACCTCGCCGCGCGCCACCAAGCGGTTGTTGACGTAAATATCGATCGCTTCGCCGACCTTGCGATCAAGTTCGATCACCGAGCCGCGGTTCAAGCGTAGCAGCGACGCGACTTCCATGTTCGCGCGCCCGAGCACGGCCTGAATGTTCACCGGCACATCGTAGACCGCCGCAAGATCGGCGGCGCTGCGCTCGATGCCGTCAGCGGGCAGGGCCGCGTCCGGCGTCGGTTGGAATTCGTCCAGTTTCATGTCGCTCATGAGTGCGCCTCGTGTGGCGCCGCTAATGCGGCGTCGATCAAGTCTTCAATGCGCCGCGCCGCGTCGGCGGGATCCATGGCGATCACGCCGTCGGACCAATCGATGACGACTTCGCCGATCTTCAGGCCAGGCTCCGCGCGCACCAGAACCGCGCTCGCGTAAGCATGCGTTTCGCACATCTCGGCGATGCGCGGTTTCAATTGCTCGGCCATGTCTGCTGGCAATTTCACGACCAGGCGCGGTTGATGTCGCAACGAGTCCATCGCGGCTTCGATCGCCTGCGCGGCGCGCTCAATGCCGAATGAGTCGAGCGCCGCACCGGCGATTTTCTGTGCCGCCGTCAACGCCACACGCGCGGCCTCGGCGCGCATCGATTGGCTTTCCGCGTTCAACCTCGTCAACACCGCTGAGGCAGCATCAGCGATCGCTTCCAGCGCGGCTGCCGTGCGCCGTTCGGCCTGCGCCGTCGCGTCGTTCTTGCCGCGCTCATAACCGTCGCTGTTCGCAGCCTGCACTTCCTCCGGCGTGATCCGTTTCGGCGGCTCGCGCATGATCTCGCCGTCCGGCGTGAACTCAGTGTCGAAGGCGTATTTGCGGATGTTGCTCATCAGTAGATCAGCTCATCTTCTGACTTGCCGTCCGAGAGCACGATCTCACCGCGCGCCGACAATTCCTTGGCCGTCGCCACCATGCGTGTCTGCGCGGCGTCGACGTCTTTCAGGCGCACCGGGCCCATCGAGGCCATTTCGTCCTTCAACAGCTTGCCGCCGCGTTCGGACATGTTCGAGAAGAACAGATTGCGCAGCGTATCGGACGCGCCCTTGAGACCCAGCGCCAAGTCGCTCTTATCAACTGCGCGCAGCAGCGTCTGGACGCCGCCCGAATCCAGCTTGCCGAGGTCTTCGAACACGAACATCAGCGCCTTGATGCGATCGGCGCTCTCGTTGCTTTTGCCTTCGAGGGCGCCCATGAAGCGTGACTCTGTCTGGCGGTCGAAATTGTTGAAGATTTCCGCCATCAGCTCGTGGCTGTCGCGCTTCGACGTCCGCGCCAGGTTCGACATGAACTCGGTGCGCAGCGTCGTCTCGACCTTCTCGAGGATATCGCGCTGCACCGGCTCCATCGCCAGCATGCGCATCACGCATTCCGCCGCGAAGTCCTGCGGCAGCTCCGCCAGCACTTTCGCTGCGTGCTCGGGACGCACCTTCGCCAGCACCACCGCGACCGTTTGCGGATATTCGTTCTTCAGATAACTCGCCAGCACGGTTTCGTGCACGTTGCCGAGCTTGTCCCAAATGTTGCGCCCGGCCGGACCTCGGATCTCGTCCATCAGCCCATCGAGCTTCTCCTTGGGCAGAATTTGCGCGAGCATCCGCTGCGTCTGGTCTAGCGAGCCCATGACGGAGCCGGCCCCCGACATGCGATTTACGAACTCATGCACCAGGGCTTCGACGACGGAGGAGGGCACCATGCCGAGCCCGGCCATCGCCTGCGAAACTTCCTTGATCTCTTCCTCATCGAGCAGCGACCACAACGGCTTGGCGTCTTCTCCCAGACTCATCAGCACAATTGCGGCCTTCTCTGCGCCGCTGTAGCGCGAGAGATCTGGCGCCCCTGCCGGGACGGGAAGGTTTTCGCTGGCTTTTGCTGGCGCTGCCATCGGTTAAATCGCGTTGTTGAGCCAGCCGCGAATGATCTGCGCTGACTCATCTGGATGTTGAGTGACCACTTCGGCCATCTTCTTCACTGAAGACTGGCGCATGCGGCCGCCGATTTCTGCGAGATCGATGCTCTCCTCGTCGCCGATGCGGGGCGGTCCCGGCAACGCCGCGGCGCCGCCGCCGATGGGGCCGGGCAAGATGGACGCGCCGCCGCCAGCCGCCGCCGCATTGGCGCCGCCGCGGATCAAGCCGCTCACCAGCGGCCGCAGTACGAAGAACACGAATGCCAACGCCGCGATCAAAGATGCGACGATCTCGACAATGCGCATCACGTCGAGATTACCCAAGAAATCGAACATGCCCGGCGCCGCCGCCGCCTCATTGCCTGGCGTGAGGCTGGCGAACTGCGTGTTGACGACCTCGACGACGTCGCCGCGCTCTTGATTGAAACCCACGGCCGAGCGCACCAGCGCCGTCAGCCGCTGCATCTCTTCCGCCGGACGCGGCGTATAGGTCGCCGCCGCGCCGTCGGCGCCTGGCGCCATCGTGCCGTTGACCGCAACCGCTACCGAGAGCCTGCGAATACGGCCGCCTTCACTGACTTCGGTGCGTGTCGTGTTCGAGATTTCATAGTTGACGGTTTCAGAACTCTGGTTGTTTTCGTTCTGCGGGCCGTTCTGCGCGCTGCTGGCGTTTGCATCGGGCACATTCGCGCCCGCCGTCGTGCCGCGTGCGCTTTCACCGCTGCGGCCGGTCTCTTCCGAGGTTTGCGTCGAGCGGACCACGCGGCCTTCGGGATCGAATGTCTGCCGCGTCTCGCTGACACGGTTGAAGTCCATCTCGGCTGTGATCTGCACCCGCGCATTGCCCTGGCCGACAATGCCTTCAACGATATCGGTCACCGTGCGGCGGATGCGGTCTTCAGTGGCGACCTGGCGCGCATCGATGCCTTCGGCCGCGCCGTCTTCGCCGGACTGCGCCGCCGCGAGCAGACGGCCGGTCTCGTCAACGATGGTCACGCGGTTGGCGCTGAGGCCTGGCGTCGCGCTCGCCACCAAGTTCCGAATGGCGCGCACTTGGCCCGAGGTGAGTTCATCGCGGCGCAGCTGAATGACGATCGACGCGGTCGGCTGCTCGGCATCGCGTGAGAACAGCTGCCGCTCCGGCAGCACCAAGTGGACGCGCGCCGATTTCACCCCATCAAGCGAACCGATTGTGCGCGACAGCTCGCCTTCGAGCGCCCGCAGGCGATTGATGTTCTGCTGGAACTGGGTCTGCCCGAGCGCATCCGGCTCGTCGAAAATCTCGTACCCGATCGAGCCTCGCGAGGGCAGGCCGTCGGCTGAGAGCATCATACGCGCATTGAAAACTTCCGAACGCGCCACGTAGATCGAGCCGCCGTCTTCTCTGATCTCATAGGGGATGTCCGCAGCTTCGAGCCGCTGCGTGATCTCCGCCATCTCGCGCGTCTCGACGCCCGCGAACAGCAGCGCCTTCGGCTCACCGCCGATGCGGAACACCAGCGTGAAGAGCAGGGCGGCGACGACGGCGGCGATGCCAAGCATCGCGAACAAACGCGTCGGGCCTGCCTTCAAGAGTAGTTGAGTAAAGTTCACGCCAGCCCTCTGCACGCACGAAGAGAGCTGCCCAGAATCACTGGGCAATTCTCACCGGTGGGCAGAATTTGCCGGGCCGGGAGTGAAACAAGCGTTAACCACGTTGGTGCGCTTACAGCGCGCCAACGCGCCCCGGTCCTGAGCCGGGGCCTAGAACAAGAAGTGGGTCCGCACCGCGGCTGACGCTATTTGAACCGGCGTCAGAATCGGCGTCAGCCCGAGCTTGTCGAAGGGCGCCGCCGCGAGTCCGCGGAGCCAAGACGCGCAAAGACCCCCGCCGGGGAAGAGCGGGGGCCTTTGAAAGCCTTGGTACTTACAGGTCGGCTGCCACAGCAGCGCGGCGTCTGTTAGACGCCGGCCGCGCGGTAGTGCTGGATGCGCGTGGTGCGCAAGCCAGGGAGGCCGTGCTTCTCGATGGACTTACGCCAGCCGTCGAATTCCTCTTCGGAGAGGCCATAGCGCTGGCAAGCGTCTTCCATAGTGAGCAGGCCGCCGCGAACCGCAGCGACAACTTCTGCTTTACGGCGGATGACCCAACGGGTCGTTCCCGGCGGCGGCAGATCGTCCAAAGTGAGGGGATTCCCATCGGGACCCATCACCACCCCATCATATCGGCGTTGCTTCTGCATGCGCCTTTCTCCTTCTTAGCAACCCACCATAACTTGGATCGCTAAAGAAACGGCTAAGACGCGAATCGAATTGGGCGAAGAAGCGTGTCTCGAATTAGAACATGAGTCTCTTACTCATTTCTTATCCGAGCCACGCTTCAACCTAACGTTTGATCATCAAAAGCTCTTCGAGCATCTGGTCCGCCGTGGTGATGATCCGGGAAGCTGCGGAGTAGGCGCGCTGCGTAGTGATGAGGTTCGTGAACTCGGTCGCAAGGTCGACGTTCGACGCTTCCAACGCACCCGAAACGATCCGGCCCGCGCCGCCGGCGTTCGACGAGTTGATGTTGTAGAGACCTGATTCAAGCGTCGTGCGGAAGGCGCCGCCTTGGTCGGCTTTGAGGCCGTTCGGGTTCAAGAACGTCGCCAGCGGGATCTGGTAGAGCGCCCGGGCGCGGCCGTTCGAGAATTGCGCCGTCAGCATGCCGTCGCCTTCGAGCACGAGGCCAACGAGATCGCCCGGCGGCACGCCGTCCGCCGTCACCGAAGTGACGCCGAAGCTGTTGGCGAACTGCGTCATGCCGGTGCTCAGGTTGAGCGTGACCGGTTGATCGGCCGCGCCGGTGGAGGTCGCCCAATCGATGTTGAAGGCGGCATCGAGATCTTGAACGGTGGAGGCTGTGCCGTGGCCCGCAACGCCGGCGACCGTACCGTCCGTGTTGAAGGTGAGGATGCCGGCCGCTAGCACGCCGCCATTGGCGCCGCCGCCGGTGACGTTCGTATTCGGGCGCGCATAAGCCTCAACGCGCCAGGTGTTCGGCGAAACCTTCAGGAAGCCGAATGCGATCGTCCGCGGCGCGCCCAAGCTATCGTAGATTTCGAGCGAGCTTTCGAAGTGCGGCGTGATCGTGCCGGTCGCCAGATCGCCGACGTCATATGCGCCTTGCGCGTTTGCGTAGTCCGTTTGACCAGAGTTCAGATTGGCGTTGAGGCTTACGTTCGCTGTCGGCTCGGCGAGACCGCCGACGCCTGAAATGTTCACCGGCTCGATCGCCGAGAGCGAGGTCGGCGAGGAGGTGATGCTGCCGTCGCTGCCGACCGGCCAGCCTTGCAGGAACAAGCCTTGCGCGTTGACCATATAGCCATCGGCGTCGATCGTGAACGAACCGGCGCGCGTAAACAGCACCGAGCCGCCGTTCGAAAGCTGCTGGCTGTTCGACGATACGATGAAGAAGCCGTCGCCCGAAATCGCCAAGTCCGTTGTCGAGCGTGACTGCTCGAGCGAACCTTGCAACGAGATCTGCTGGCGCGTCAGCGGCAACACGCCGCCGGCATTGTAGGTCGTGTTCGAGTTTTGCGCGTTGACCAGCGCCGAGAAATCGACGCCCGAGCGCTTGTAGCCAACCGTATTCACGTTGGCGATGTTGTCGGAGATGACGGCCAGGGCGCTCGAATTGGCGGTGAGGCCAGAAACGCCCGCACGCAATGCGGTATAAATAGACATGTGTCCCAGCTCCATCGCCGCGTGCGTCCCACCGAACGCGGCAAAAAGGTTGTCGTTACTGATGGAGCGCTTCTGCGCGTGCAAAGCAGCCGCATTCGGCGGCCGCTTGTTACTCAGCCGTTTTCAAGCACCGAGCGGATCGTACTCAGTTCGCGTGTGCCGGACGGCGTGATGACGACAGGCGTGGTTCCGGAGAAGTCCACGCCCATGATGGTTTCGCGCACGGAGACAGACGGCGTGATCGCCGTACCGGCTGCGTTCTGTGCGCTGATTGAAATCTGATAGACGCCGTCGGCTGCGGTTTCGCCGTTGGTCTTGACGCCATCCCAGGTGAAGAGGTGCTCGCCGGAACCGCGCGCCGCGGAGGTGGTCTCGTAGACCACGCGCCCTTGCATATCCTTGACCTGGATTTTCATCGAGTCCGCCGCTTCCGGCAGACGATACGCCCAGTTGGCCGAGCCGCCGGCGAGATACGTCTCATCCGCCTCGATGATCGCATCCTTGCCAAGATAGGAGAGGGCGGCGCCCGCGGCGGCTGCTTGATATTGACCAGCCAAGCCTTCGAGCTGCTCGTTGGTGCGAATTTGCTGCTCAACTTGGCTGAACTGCACCAGCTGTTGCGTGAACTGCGTCGAGTCCATCGGCGCAAGCGGATCTTGGTTCTGCAGCTGCGCCGTCAGCAACACCAGGAACGTGTCGTAATTGTCCGAAAGCCGCGTACGCGAGGTCGCCGCTTCTGAAGCTGTTGCCGTGACATCAATGCCTGAGACAGCCATCGCCTAGTCCTCAAACCATCACATCGACACGCACGCCGCGCCACCGCTCGTAACCGATCGGCCGCGCTACGGGCGTTGTCTGTTGTTCTTGCTGCGCTGCCGCTGCATTGTTCTCGCCGCGCGCGTCGGAATTCCTTTGACCCTCGCTATCGCCGCCCTGCGCGCCTTGGCGCAGATCGAACGAAAGGCCGTTGTCGCTGAGCTGAAGCCCGGCCGACTGCAATTGCTGTTCAAGATCGCGCGCGTTGCGCGCAAGTTCCGTCAGCGCCTGCGGATTGTCGGCGGTGATCACGGCTGTCACGCGATTATCGCGCGAAACTTCCATGCGCACTTCAACCCGGCCCAAATCCGCTGGATCGAGCCGCAATTCGAAATTGGTGGCGCCGCCTGAGAAGCGCCGGACAATCTCACGCCCCACTTGCGCCGCCACTGGCGCCGCGCGCTGCGCGCCGGCGTCCGTCGCTGCGTGCTGCACGTGAGTGCTCGCTTGCGACGTCGTCGCGGCGATGGTGTTGGACTGCGAAAGTTGCGAGGTATCCGCCGCGCCGCTTTGTGTTTGAAACGCCGGCGCGACCTCAACCTTGAAAGCGCTCTCGGTCGATGCTTTCGCCGCTGGCGCCTTCACGTTGGCATTCGCGTCGCCCTTAGGCTCGCCATCGACCGAAGCCGTCTTAGCGTCCACCTGTTGCTTTGCATCTTTGCTGACACGTGGCGCCGCAGTCGGCTGCGCCGCAGCATGTGGCGCGGGG